>OY970345.1:0-3976700 GCA_963717545.1 uncultured Verrucomicrobiae bacterium
TTGGTCTGCGTCGTTTTGTTGGCGTTAGAACACGCGCCAAAAAAGAGCGCCACCAGCGACAGCGCGGGGAGAAGTCGAGAGTAATTCACGCGGCGGATTTAAGCACGTGGCGCGCCACTTTACTTATACGAATAGACCAGACAAACGGTAGACGTCTTCGCCATCCAGAAGGCTGACAGCGACGAAATATTGGCCGCTTGTCACCGGCGAAAAACCCGCCGAGGCGCGTTCGCCTTCACTGTAGCTTTCGCTTGTCATCGGCTTGCCGCCTTCGTCGAAAATGTCGACCGCGATTTTCTTCGCCTTATCGTTCGCGGCCGCGGCGGAAAACCAATACTGGTTGCCGGCGTAAAGGTTTACCGCGATCAGCGCGCGGTCTTTCGGTTTGATCTGTCCCGCCCAATGCCCGTCGCGCAATTTGAAACCTTCGTTCGTGAAAGCGCCGGTCAGATCCAGCGCCTGGCGGTGGGCCTCGACTTCCTCGTCATTCTCCGCCCAAACAGCCGCGGCAGCCGCGAAGAGCGCCACTCCGGCGAGAATCAGGAAACGCTTTTTCATTTTGCGTCGTCCTTCCGCTGAATTTCTTCCATCAACTTGGTGACGGCGTCATTCAGCTTCTTCACCTCGTCGAGGGTTGGTCCTTTCCCGGTTTGGAATGCGACCAATTTTTCCATGTTGGCGAGCTGATCGTTCACACTCTTGACCAACGCCTCGCTCTTCAGTTCGGCACTTATGTCGTTCATCTTCGAGTGGATGAAACCGACCACCGCGGGCTGACGCAGCACTTTCGCGCTTTGCTCATCGAAGTTTTTGATCACAGCCGCGCTGACCGCCTGTGTTCCCCGGATCCAGCCGCCCAGGCTCACCAGAATCACGAGGTCCTGGTCCTGGTTCGATTGCATCGAAGTCTTCACTTCGTTTTGGGTGGCTTCGAGCTCTTCATGGAGCGCATCCCATTCGCTGTTTTCGGCAAACTCGTTGATGCTATTGCCGCGGCTGAGCACGTTCTCACTTACGCCGAGAGCCTTCGCCAGCTTGATGATGTCGGTGCCGATGTTCTTTACCTGCTGGCTGTCCTGCGCCTCGACCGCGATAAATCCATCCGCAATCAGGCCACCGAGATTGAGCGCGATCTGGGCGCGATTGCGGTAGGTCATCGGAATCGGCGTTCGGTATTGCCCGGCCCAGTCGGGTTTGCCGGGTTTTTCGAGAGCGGCAAAAAGTTCGCCCGGTGTCGGAATGGTGAGCGAATCGATCTTGATCGCTTTCGCGAGTTGCTCTTGCGAAAGCGGGGCGGGCTCGGCGGCGATTGCGAGCGAGCCGCAGGCCAACCAAGTCACCGCTGCCGTGACGATCCGAAATCTCATCCGAGCGAGACTATCCGCGCGCTCACGGATTTGCCAATGGGAATGTGGCCGGCAGGAAAACGAATTTGCGCCGGTCGCGGAAGCTGATGTAATCCTCGGCATATGTCGCCGACCAGTATTTCTCGAATCAACGCACGTGAGATCCTGGACTCGCGCGGAAATCCGACCGTCGAGGTCGACGTCCACCTGGAAAGCGGAGCGATGGGACGCGCGGCCGTGCCGAGCGGGGCGAGCACTGGCGAGCACGAAGCGTGGGAATTGCGCGACGGCGATAAAAAGCGTTACGGCGGCAAAGGCGTGAGCAAGGCCGTGAGCAGCGTGACGGAAACGATCGCGCCGGCGATCGCGGGCTGGGACGCGCTGGAGCAGGCGAAGATCGATGAGAAACTGATCGCGCTCGACGGGACATCGAACAAAAAGAACCTGGGCGCGAATGCGCTTCTCGGCGTTTCGCTCGCCATCGCGCACGCGGCGGCCCGGGCCTCGAATGTGTCGCTCTTCCGTTACCTGGGCGGCAATTCCGGCGTCACCCTCCCGGTCCCGATGATGAACATTCTCAACGGTGGCGCTCATTCCGACGCGCCGATCGATTTCCAGGAATTCATGATCATGCCGAAAGGCGCGCCTTCGTTTTCGGAAGCTCTCCGCTATGGCGCGGAAGTTTTTCACGCCTTGAAAAGTGTTCTTCACGATCGCGGCCTCTCGACTGCCGTGGGCGATGAAGGCGGCTTCGCCCCGAACCTCGACTCGGCAGAGGATGCGCTCGATTGCATTGGGCTCGCGGTGGAGAAGGCGGGCTACAAGTTCGGTGAGCAGATTTTTGTCGCGCTCGACCCGGCCGCGTCGGAGTTTTTCGATCGCGAGCAGGAGGCCTACGTCTTCAAGAAATCGGACGGCTCGAAGAAGAGCGCGGAAGAGCTGGTCGATTATTACGAAACTCTCTCGAACCGGTTTCCCATCATCTCGATTGAGGACGGCTGCGCGGAAAACGATTGGGACGGCTGGAAGAAGTTGACGGAACGGCTCGGAAAAAAGATCCAGCTTGTCGGCGACGATTTGTTTGTGACCAACGTCGAGTTTCTTCGGAAAGGGATCGTGGCTGGCGTGGCGAATTCGATCCTGATCAAGGTGAACCAGATCGGGACGTTGACCGAAACGCTGGCGGCGATCGATGTCGCGACGAAGAACAATTATACCGCCGTCATCAGCCATCGCTCCGGCGAAACGGAAGACACCACGATTGCCGACATCGCGGTCGCAACCAACGCTGGCCAGATAAAGACCGGTTCGCTTTGCCGGACGGATCGCGTCGCGAAGTATAACCAGCTCCTCCGGATCGCCGAGGAACTTGGTGACAACGCGGTGTTCGGCGGTAAAATGCGCTAGTGGAAAACTCGGGCTACGGCGACTTTCGCGCACGGCGTGAAGCCACAGTCTGGCAGCGTCTCAACAGCATCCTCCGCGTTCTGCTCGCGCTCGCGGTCCTGCTGGTAATCGTGAGTCTGTTTCTGCCGCTCTCCAAAAAGCGCACCCAAAGCCAGGTCGAAATCGATAAGCTGCAAGCGCAGGTGAACGATCAAAAGTTAATGCTCGCCCGCCAGACCCGGGAAGTGAAATTGCTCAGGAGCGATCCGGCGTTCCTCGAAATAAAGGCCCGCGACCGGCTCGACTTGATGAAGGAAGGCGAGACGATTTTTCGACTCGAACCGCCGTCGAGCGTGAAGAAAACGCCGTAGTCACGAGGGCGGGCTCGCGGGCGCGACCGACGGACCTCGTTCCCAAGCTCCAGCTTGGGAATGTCCGTGTTTTCGGAAGCTGAGCTTCCAAATCGTCGCGGCTGATAAAGCGAGCCGCGAAGCAGAGCTTCGCAAGACAATCACGTTCCCAAGCTGGAGCTTCGGAACGAGGGAGTCGGTGACTGGTGATGGCGTTTTGCCTCCGCGCTTTTTTCATTCACAATTCACCAGTCACTGATCACATTCGGATCTCGTGCTCGGTTGCGCGCGGGACGTGAATACGCGATACGTTGCCCCCATGGCCACGGAAGTTTCGGTGATCGATCCGGAAGCACTCCAGGCGCGCGTGCGCCAACTGCGGAGGTTTCTTTGACGTCCCGAAACTAGAAGACCAGCTTCGCGCTCTCGAAGAGCGCATGTCGGCCGCGGATTTTTGGGCGAGCCGTGAGCGCGCCCAAGGCGAGGTCGAGGAAGTCTCCCGGGTCCGGTCGCTTCTGAATCCGCTGCGCGAACTGGAAAAAGCGGTCGCCGATTTCGAAGCGTTACGCGAACTGACCGCGGAAGAAGCCGATCCGGCTCACAAAGCGGATGCGGAAAAGGAACTCGCCGCCGAAGAAAAGCGCCTGATCCATCAGCTCGAAGAATTCGAGCTGCGACAGTTTCTCTCTGGGGAAAACGACCGGGCAAACGCCTTCGTAACGATCCACTCCGGCGCGGGCGGGACGGAATCGTGCGATTGGGCCGACATGCTCCTGCGAATGTACCAACGCTGGATCGAGCGGAGCGGGTTTACTTCGCAGACCATCGACATCCAGACCGGCGAAGAGGTGGGGATTAAGTCGGCGACGTTCCTGGTCCAGGGCGAATACGCCTACGGTTATCTTAATCCGGAACGCGGTGTCCACCGCCTGGTCCGGATCTCGCCCTTTGACGCAAACAAGCGGCGCCATACTTCCTTCGCGAGCGTCGATGTAGTGCCGGAGATCGCGGACTCGGCGCCGATCGACATTAATCCGGCCGACATCGAAGTGGACACTTTTCGTGCCGGCGGCAAGGGCGGCCAGAACGTCAACAAGGTCGAGACGGCGGTGCGGATCGTCCACAAGCCGAGCGGGATTGTGGTCGCCTGCCAGGCCGAGCGCAGCCAGGGCCGCAACCGCGAGCTCGCCCTAAAAATGTTGAAGGCGAAACTCTACGAGATCGAGCAGGACAAAAAGCGGGCCGAGATCGACCGGCAATATGGCGAAAAAGGCGACGTGGCCTGGGGCAGCCAGATTCGCTCGTACGTTTTCCAGCCGTACCAAATGGTGAAGGACCATCGCACCGGCGCCGAAACGAGCGACGTGCAGGCCGTGATGGACGGCGACATCGATCTGTTTATCCAGGCGAAATTGCGCGGGCAAAAGGCGAAGAAAGGTGAGGGGAAAGACGCGGATCTGTAGCCTTCTTGTCTCTTACTCTTACTCTTGCTCTTACTCTTGCTCTTGCTTTGCAGGGGGAGGAGCAAGAGCAAGAGTAAGAGTAAAGAGTGTGCTACGGCGATGGGCTGAGATCGTAGATCTCCACCAAACCTACGCCGGAATTTCTGTTCGCACCGCGCACGATAGCCGTATAGCTGCCCGGACTCAGCGTCGTCTGCAGAGCGGATTCAGCCGGAGTTGCCCGGCGCCAGTCCCTCGTTTGAATTTGCTGCGCATTTGGATCCGTTCCCCAATTGTCGTTCGAGGCGAAAACCGAACCGCTCGCATTCCGCAGCTCCACCGTCGGGTCGCCTAGTGCGCCGGTGATGCGCGGAACGAAGGTCCAAGTGCGCGCACCACCACGTCTTTGGTCTGGCTGCCGCCGACGATGAAGCCGCCGATCAGAACCTGATCTCCGCTGGCGACAAGGCCGCGGGTGGAAATGTTCCCAGCCCGCCCACCGCTGGTGTGAAGGTCGTAGAGTTCGATTAAACCCGTGCCAGTTAGATTCCCGTCGCCGTTGTCGAATGCTCGAAGCACGACCGTGTAACTTCCCGGGGGCAAAGTCGCGAGGATCGCGGACTCGCGGCTGTTCGACGGATCCAGATGGTAGCTCCCTATGGTGCTCGCCCACGAATCGTCGATCCAATCATCGCTCGTGGCGATAGTGCCTCCCGCGTTGTGCAGCTCAATCATCGGATCGCTGAGAGCGTCGTAATTCCGAAAGCTGGTAATGAATTGCCGATACCCCGCAGGATCACAGTCGCGGATTGCGATCCTTGGACGATAAAACCGCCGATCACGACGTTGCCGCCGGTCCCGACAAATGCGCGGGTAGAGAGGTTGACCAGGTTCGGTGCGGAGCTCGGGGTAAGAAACGCCGGCCCGCTATCGTAAATACTTTTCCCGCCGTTGATGTCGTCGGCCTGAAGTGTATCGACGCTGCTAATTACAGAGTTCATAATCGCAGTGACGTGTTGCCCCGCCTCATCTGGATGGTCGAGTCCAACAACGTGGCCGAATTCGTGCAACGCGACTCGGCGAAAATCTTGACCTGCTTCGTTGCCTCGGTAGGAATCCCAATCCCACTTCGAATTGAAAATAACGTCCGCTTCGATCAGATGATTGTCGCGCGGGGTGACAAGGGTAACGGCCAGAGTGTTGCCTCGAAAGCTTCGCCGTAGATCTTGTTCGACATCGTGACCGATGTGTTTGCATCGGTGCCGGAGGGCGGAAGAATCGAGTTCCGATCGACCGCAAATTGCATGTGAACCAGATTCTGGTTCCAGATAGCGAGCGCGGCTTCGGCAACGGCATTTAGTGAAGCGGAGCCATCCGTAAACGGAGCATGCCCGTCGGCAAAGACAAATGCATGAGGACCGTGCGGTTCTTGTTCCATTCGATCGGCAGAGGTTGGGATGGCCGGCGCCGTTGTTGGTTTCGCGGACGAAGCCGCGAACTTGCGTCGCTCCCACCACGATCGCGGCGCTCAGAATGAGAAATCTGGTGGCGAACATATTTTTAAGGAAAGAGCGTAGATGGTAGTTTATTTCTCGCTTTCCACAAGCCGGAGCCGCGCTTTTGGATCGAATTCTCCGCGATTGTATTTCCGGCAGCACTCGAGGCATGCGACCGCCCGTTTGATCCGGCGATCGCGCGGAAAATCTTTGCCACACCGGGAACAACGATAAAGGAAAGGGCGGGCGCGTTGCTTGACCGGAAACGGAAGGGTGTGGCAGCGCGCTTCATCCGCGATGCCGAGATCGCGGCAGGCCTGCCGCCATTGCGCTCCATGCGGTGGAATGCGGCGAGCGCCGGCGCGAAATTGGGCGAGCAAATGCGCTAGCTCGTGGCGCAGGGTGCGATCGATCTCCGCGGCATCGTGTTCGCGCAAACGCGGATTTAGAGAGATCAGGTTGCGGCGGGAATCGGCGCGCCCAGCGGCGCTGAAGAGGCGCGCGTTCCATTCTACATGGATCTCGCGGCCAAGATCCGTGGCGTCAGAGCGCCGCCAGGATTTCGCGCGCCTTCGCTTCGAGAGCCGCGTCGCGACCCAGGATAACAAGCGAAGGCGCAGACGGGAAAACGAGGTCGAGCTGCCGATCGCGCGTCGGTTCCTTCAACTTCAGGGAACGGCGATTTGAAATCGCCGTCTTCCCGGTCGGCGGTTTCAAACCGCCGCTCCTTGAAGTTTCTCCTGCCTCTTCGAGTGTAGCGGAGGAGAACCGGCTGACGCGTCGCGACGATTGTCGCGGCGCGTTCGATTTCAGTTCGCGTAGTGCCCTGGCCTAACGAGAAGCGAATCGCCGAGGCCGCCTGATCGGCGGAAAAGCCCATGGCGAGCAGGACATGCGACGCCATGACCGATCCGACCATGCAGGCGGATCCGCTCGAAGCGCAGATGCCTTCGAGATCCAGCGCCATCAAAATCGTTTCCGAAGCTAGACCCGGGAAACTCACGTTCAGCGTGTTTGCGAGGGAAGGTGCGCCGTCGCCGTTCCGGATCGTATCCGGGCAGGCGGCGGAAATTTTTTGCCACAAGTCATCGCGCAGCCCAGCTTCGCGTTTCTGTTCGTCGGCGCGATTCTCCAAAATATTGCCGCGGCCGCCGCCATGCCCGGCGATCGCCGCCACGTTTTCGGTTCCTGGCCGCCGCTGATTTTCGTGGGCGCCGCCGAACTCGAATCGGTTCGATTCCGATGCCGGCCCGCAGATAAAGGAGGCCGGCGCCTTTCGGTCCGTAAAACTTGTGCGCGGCAAAACTGGCTGCCGCCAGTCCGTCCAAGTTTCGTTTCTGTTTTACCGAAAGACTGGACCATGTCGCTGTGGAGAAGGACACCGCGGTCGTCGCAGAGTTGCGTGAGTTCGGCGATCGGCTGGAGAACGCCTGTCTCGTTGTTTGCGGTCATGATTGACGCCAGGATCGTGTCGTCACGAATGGTGCGCGCCATTTCGCTTGGGATCGACACGGCCGTGTCGATCTACTGGCAGGAAAGTCACATCGAATCCGTCCCGTTCGCCCAGATGCTCGAACGCGTTCAGGACCGCATGATGTTCGGTTGTGGCGCAAATCAAGTGCCGGCCACGGCGCGCGTTTCTCTGCGCGAGACCGAGAACGGCCAGGTTATTCGATTCGGTGCCGCTCCCGGTAAAAATTAACTCGTGCGGTTTGGCGCCGAGCAAACTCGGCCAGACGATCCCGGGCATCGTCGATCCCGGCACGGGTTTCCCGGCCGGCCGCGTGCACGCTGGAGGGATTCCCGAAATGCTCGTTCAAATACGGCTCCATCGCCTTTCGCGCAGCCGCGCTCAACGGCGTGGTCGCGTTGTAGTCCAGGTAAATCATCGCCCCTCCTGTCGTTAGGCCGTGAAATCCTTCGCCCCGGCGCGGCGTTTCGGCACGATCTGGAGCTGCTTCTCTTCGTAGTAAACGAGAGAGTCGGGCGGGACGCTTTGAATCAGGAACACGTTGCCGCCGATGGTGCTCCGGGCCCCGATGACGGTCTCGCCGCCGAGGACCGTCGAGTTCGGATAAATCGTCACGTCGTCTTCCAGGGTCGGATGGCGTTTGCCCCCCTTCTTGATTTTCCCGTGCTCGTCTTTCAGAAAACTGCGCGCTCCGAGCGTCACCGCGTGATACAACTTTACCCGCGCCCCAATTTCGGTTGTCTCCCCGACGACGACACCCGTTCCATGATCGATGAAAAAATACGGGCCGATCTTTGCGCCGGGATGAATGTCGATGCCGGTCCGCGTGTGAGCCCACTCAGTCATGAGCCGCGGAATCAGCGGCACCTTCTTTTCGTAAAGCAGATGCGCCATTCGCTGGATCGCGATCGCTTCGATGGCCGGATAAGCGACGATTACTTCCTCGTAACTGGTTGCCGCCGGGATCGCCTTCATAGGCTGCGTCCACATCGGTCCAGAGGACTTTGCGAAGCTGGCCGAGCTCCGACATGAACCAGTGCAGGATTTCCTCCGCTTTAGCGTCGGCTGTATCGCGGTCGAGCTGGTTGAAGCTCTTCGAGATCTCCGGCTTCATCCGGGCGTGGAGGCGCCGAATGCGGCTGCGAGTCACATCAGGCAGATCGCTCGAGTCGACCAGGGGCTCTCCGTGGAACCCGGGAAACATCAGGCTCATCAGACCGCACGCACGCATCCTCGATCGCAGGCCGCGACGGTAACATCGCGGCGGCATCGAGGTAATTTATCCCGCCGCCCTCCGTGTAGGTTTGGAGCAGTTCTGCGGCAGCGTCGTTTATCTGGCGAGTCCATTGTTGTGCGAAAACTATGCGCCCGCTCTGCTCGCAATGGAAACGGAAAGTCGTAACGGCAGTGCGCCTTCGCTTTTCCACCGGGTCCGGCAACGAGGTCACCACTAGTGCAACTTTTCCCTCGTTCCCAAGGTCCAGCTTGGGAACGCAATGGTCTTTGAGGCTCTGCTTCGGCAGCACTGAGGAAGCTGGAGCTTCCGAGACAAGGACATCCCAAGCTGGAGCTTGGGAACGAGGAGAAATTATGTAATCTCGACCAGCCCGCGATGAAATCGCTTCGCTTACTCCATCTTTATCTCGGCTGTCTTTTTGCGCCGATGTTGATCTTCTTCGCGGTGACCGGCTCGTGGCAGCTCTTTAACTGGCACGAATCCAAAAAGGACAAAACCTATATCGCGCCGCCCTCGCTCGCCGCGCTCTCGTTTGTCCACAAGGACGCGCACATTCCCGGCACGCCCGGCCGACAGCCGACGCCGCTCCGCTATTTCATGCTCGCGACGGCGATCGGCCTCGTGGCAACGACCCTCATCGGAATCGTGATGGCGTATCGTTTCAGTCAGCGACCGCTCGTCGCGACGCTTTGTCTACTGGTGGGAATCGCCGTGCCCGGATTGATACTCTGGATTTATCGATAAGCGGCTGGAGCGGCGGTCTATGACCGCCGAGTTTTAAGCGTCGCGTCATCGGCGGTCATAGAGCGCCGCTACAAATCAAAAAATCCGCGCGCGACTTTGTTCGGACGCGTTTTAAATTTCGTCCGCGCATGAGCTCCTTCGAAATTACCGGCGTGCCCGTCGACGAATTGAATGTTTTCCTCGCCGGTGCGCATCCCGATCCCTTCCGGATGCTCGGCCCGCATCGCGTGGGGGACGATCTCGTGGTCCGCGTCTTTCGGCCCGACGCAAAAGAGGTGAGCATCGTTCTCCCGGGAAAAGAGGAAGAGCGCTTCGCTGCAAATCGTCTCCGGCCCGAAGGTTTTTTTCAGGCGACGCTGCCGAACACGAAACGGACCTGCGACTATCGGATTCATCTTTCTGGCTGGGACGGTTCTACAGCGCTGGTTCGGGATCCGTATTGCTACGGCCTCATCATGGGCGAACTCGATTTGCATTTGTTCGCCGAGGGAAATAATCTCCGCCTCTACGAGCAATTCGGCGCGCACCTGCGCACGATCGACGGCGATACTGGCGTTTATTTCGCCGTCTGGGCGCCGAACGCGCAACGCGTCAGCGTGGTCGGCGATTTCAACGGTTGGGATGGACGGGTAAACCCAATGCGTCGGCTGCTCGGCAGCGGCGTGTGGGAATTGTTCCTGCCCGGGCGTGGGGGAAGGCGCGCATTATAAATTCGAGATTCGCACGCCGCGCGGCGCGCTCCTTTTAAAAGCGGACCCATTCGGCTTCTTTAGCCAGCACGGAAAAGAGACTTCCTCGATGGTTTACAACCTCGCGCGTTACCAGTGGAGCGATGCGGAATGGATGGAGGCGCGGTCGAAGCAGAAACACCAAACCAGCCCGATTAGCATTTACGAAGTGCATCTCGGCTCCTGGCGCCGCAAAGCCGAGGAGAAAAATCGCTCCCTCAGCTATCTGGAATTGTCCGACACGCTGATCCCTTACGTGCTCGAACTGGGTTACACCCACATCGAACTGCTGCCGATCGCGGAGCATCCATTCGAAGGCTCCTGGGGATATCAGGTCACGAATTATTTCGCGCCCACCAGCCGTTTCGGAACGCCGGACGAGTTCCGGCATTTCGTCGATAAGTGCCACGAGGCGGGCATCGGCGTGATCATCGACTGGGTGCCCGCGCATTTCCCTAAAGACATCCACGCGCTCGCCGAATTCGACGGGACCGATCTCTACGAGCACGCTGATCCGCGGCAGGGCGAGCACCAGGATTGGGGCACGCTCATTTTCAATTTTGGCCGAAACGAAGTCCGCAATTTTCTGATCGGCAATGCGCTCTTTTGGCTCGACCAATATCATATCGACGGGCTGCGGGTGGATGCGGTCGCCTCGATGCTTTACCTCGATTACTCGCGCAAAGCCGGGGAATGGATCCCCAATGCGTTCGGTGGCCGGGAAAATCTCGATGCCGTCCATTTCCTGAAACGCTTCAACGAAGTTTGCTACGAGCGGTTCCCCGGCATCATGACGATCGCCGAAGAATCGACCGCCTGGCCTGGCGTTTCACGGCCGACGCATCTCGGCGGGCTCGGGTTCGGGCTCAAATGGAACATGGGTTGGATGCACGACTTCCTCGATTACATGTCGCTGGATCCGATCTTCCGCCGCTTCCATCACAACAACATCACCTTCTCCCTCATGTATGCGTTCGCGGAACATTTCGTCCTTGTCCTCAGTCACGATGAAGTGGTTCACGGCAAGGGCTCACTCCTCAATAAAATGCCGGGCGACGAATGGCAGCAGTTCGCGAATCTGCGGATGTTTTACGCCTGGATGTACGCGCATCCGGGCAAGAAGTTGCTTTTCATGGGCAGCGAGTTCGGCCAGCGCCGCGAATGGAACCACGATGGCCAGCTCGATTGGGATTTGATGGATTTGCCTAAGCACGACGGCCTGCGCCGGCTCGTCCAGCACTTGAATTACGTTTACAAAAACGAACCCGCGCTCTGGGAGTGCGACGATACCCACGAAGGTTTCGAATGGATCGATTTCCACGATTCGGAGAACAGCGTGGTCGCGTTCCTGCGCCGCTCTCGCGATGAAAGCATCATCGTGTTCGCTGTGAACGCGACGCCAATGGCGCGCCACGGCTACCGGCTCGGCGTTCCTGCCGCCGGGTTTTATCGCGAGCTCATCAACACGGATGCTGAGACTTACGGTGGCACTAACGTGGGAAACATGGGCGGATTTGCCGCGGAGGATTTTCCGTGGCAGGGGCGCACCCATTCGCTTTTGATCAGTCTCCCTCCGCTCGCAACGGTGGCGTTTAAGCTGGAAAAGGGTCAGGCACCGCGCGGTGCGACGCCGCCTGACCGTGAAACGAGCGCAGGAATTCGCGTTTCGATATCCTCGCTAATGAACCGCCGATTGCGCCGCTTCGGCATTCTCCGGCTACCCCCCATGAAAAAGAACATCCTTTCTGCGTTTACGCTCATCGAAATGCTGGTCGTCATCTCAATTATCGTCGTCCTCGCCGCTTTTGGCGGGCCGGCTATTTTCAACGCTTTAGCTAAAGGCCAAATGGCTGGAAGCTTGAATAGCGTCCACCAACTCCATATCGCCGGCCAAACCATGGCCATCGATGGTTCGACGAATTCGGATCCAACCCGTGCCTGGCCCGGCGATCTTTCGGACACCGCCGCGGCCCCGGGTTCAACGCCAGCGCCAATTACCAGCCTCCAGCAGTACGCAACCAAGCTGGTCCAGGGCGATTATTTAAAGGCCGGGGACATCCAGAAGTTTCTAAGCGCGCCCGGCGCGATCTGCACCGCGACGGCCGACGCGACGACCGGCGCGGTGACGCTCCTGGGCAAGAGCGCGTTGAAAATTTACAGGGTGCGGGAAACCGACCCGAGCAATACGATCTTTGCCGTGACTTCAAATTACACTTACGGCTCCGCGCTGGATTCGACCGCCGCTCCGTATGGCGACAAGGGCTTTGTCGTTCAGCGAAAAGCGGGCGATGCGTCCATGCTTAAGAAAAACAACGCGACCACCACCAGCGGGCAGGAATCGACGTTTCAATCGGTTGTCGGCAAGAAACCCGGCGAGGCCGATGGAACTGTGACCGCCGGGGACGGCACAGTCGTTCTCACTAATCCCTAGGCCCTTTTCAGTTTGTCATTGCGATTGCAGCCGAACTCTTCCGCCTTCACCCGCCTTGAGCTCGTCGCTGCGATCGTTGTCATCGCGGTGATTTTTGTCCTGGCCTGGCCGGCTTTTAACAGCGGGCTAACGAAACGCGATCTGACGCGAACGATGAAGAACGGCAGGGAGCTGTATCTGGCGGCGTTCGCGATGGCGACAGATGGAGCCGCAAAATCCGATTCGAAACTTGCCTGGCCGGGCGATTATCCGGCGACCAGCCTCGCGGAGTATTGCGATAAGCTGGTCCAGAATAAATACCTCCAGACGTCCGATCTTCAGCGAATCCTGAGCGCGCCAGGAGCAACCTGCAACGCGGCAATGAGCGGACCGCCGGCGACGCTGATGTTGTCGGGCAGGAGCGCGTTGAAAGTTTACAAGGCCGGCGGCGCCGACTCCTCGGATACAATTTTCGCCGCCAGCAGCAATTATGTTTACGGCACCGCGCTGGATGCGAAGGCGGTTCCTTTTGGGGACGCCGGATTTGTGGTGGTGCGGAAAAGCGGAGACGTCGGCGTTTACAAAAAAGGGCAGGCGACCCCCGCAGGGTTCGAAAGCAACGAAAAGTTTCAAACGGACATCGGCGCGCTCCCCGGAGCGGCAAAAGGAACTGTAGTAGCCGGTGACGGCGGCGCCGTTTTAGCCAATCCGCAGTGATCGTGTTGTAGCGGCGCCCTGTCCGGTTTGTTGTAGCGACGCGCTGTGTTCGGTTTGTTGTAGCGACGGCGCTCGGTCGCCGTAAAACCGCGTCGCCCCAGTGGACGCCCTCATGCTTCGACAGAGCGCCGTCCCTACAGCACCTGCGATTCGAACTCACCGTCGGCGACTCGCGTGCGAATTTTCGATTTTGGGCGCGCGGCGCCGACCGTCTGGATCACTTTGCCGTCGGCGTTCGTCGTAATGCTGTACCCGCGCCGCAGCGTCGCTTCCGGGCCCAGGACGCGCAGAACTTCTTCCACGCGTCGAAATCGTTGCTTTGCCGTCATCAATAAACGCGCCGGTTGCGCGGCGATGCGCCGCTCCAGATCGGCTGTCCGATTTCGGCAAAGGGCGAGCTCCCGCCGCGGCTCGTGCGCTTTAAGCGATTGCGCCCGACTCAGAATCTGGGCGCGAGTGTCGGCCACAAACTGCTTCGCTTTTCGCTGGAGCGATTCCACCGCCAGGTCGAGCTGCTGTTGCGAATCGCGCATCCGTTGCATCAATTCACGGGCGAGCGTTCGCTCGGTCAGAAAACGCAGCCGGGTGAGACTTTGCTGGAGAAAATTGCGCAAGTATTTTCGGAGACAATTCTCCAGCTCGGTCACCCGTCGGGAAAGTTCCGTGGCGTCCGGCACGATCAACTCAGCTGCGGCGCTCGGCGTTGGCGCCCGCAAATCGGCTGCGAAATCGGCAATCGTGAAATCGATTTCGTGCCCGACCGCGCTGACAATCGGAATTTCAGAATGGAAAATGGCGCGGGCGACGATCTCTTCGTTGAACTCCCACAGGTCTTCGATGCTACCGCCACCGCGCGCGAGCACGATCAAGTCGATTGGCGGCCACGCGTTGTTTGGCTGCGCCAGTTCCTTAATCGCCGTCGCGATTTCGGCAGCGGCGCCCATTCCCTGAACCCGCACCGGACTGATCAATACGTGCACGTTCGGCGCCCGGCGGCTGAGCACATTCAGGATGTCGCGGATCGCAGCGCCGCTCGGCGACGTGATGATGCCGATCCGTTTCGGAAATTTCGGCAACGCGCGTTTCCGTTTGGAATCGAAAAGGCCTTCCGCTTCGAGCTTGCGCTTTAACGCCTCAAACTTCGCCTGGAGCAAGCCAGCGCCACGGGTCTGGAGAATCTGGACGTTGAGTTGATATTGCCCGCGCGCTTCGAAAACGGTCACGTTGCCATAAAGCTGGACCTGCGCGCCGTCCGCGATGGCTGGCGCCGTTGGCGGCAGCGTGTTCCGAAAAATCACGCACGAGATCGCGGCGCGCTGATCTTTGAGGGTGAAATAACGATGGCCGGAAGATTGGAGCCGGTAATTGGAAACCTCGCCCTGCACCCACACGGCGCCGAAACGCGTCTCGAGCGCGCCGCGAATTTGGCGCGTCAGCTCGGCGACGGTGAAGACCTTCGAGGTCTGCTGGAAGAAATCGGTGGTCACTTCCATAGCGCGTCGAGGCTGCTCTGGGGAGCGCATGCGCCTCGCTTGCCGTCGATCGCGCCCTCGCGATCGCGAACTTTTCCGGCCGCATTGTTTCGGCGATGGCGCCGAAACCAGCACGCGAAGGCGCGTGCGCTCCCCGGAGTTTTGCTGCGTCGCGTCATTGACGGAACAAATCGTCCTGGGCTCCGACCGGCGGCTTGAGTCCCAATTTCCGATACGCGTTCGGCATTGCGACGCGGCCTTGCGGGGTCCGTTTGATGTAACCTTCCATGATCAGATACGGCTCATTCACTTCCTCGAGCGTTCCCGCTTCTTCACCGATCGCGACCGCCAGAGAATTCAATCCGACCGGTCCGCCGTTAAATTTGTGGATCAACGCTTCGATGATCCGCTTGTCCCATTGGTCGAATCCGTCGCGGTCGATTTCGAGCATGGTCAAGGCCCTGTCCGCAAGCTCGGCGGTGATCTTCCCGTCGGCTTTCACCTGCACGTAATCGCGCACCCAGCGGAGAAGATTGTTCGCCGTTCGCGGCGTGCCACGGGTGCGCGCCGCGATTTCGATGGCGCCGCGTTCGTCGATCTCAACGTTAAGCAACCCGGCACTGCGCAGGATGATCTTCCGCATCTCCTCCGCATGGTAATAATCGAGCCGGGCCGTCATCCCGAAACGCGAGCGCAACGGCGCGCTGACCATTCCCGCGCGAGTCGTCGCGCCGATGAGGGTGAATTTCGGGAGTTGGAGCCGGAGACTGCGCGCCTGCGGTCCCTGGTCGATGATGATATCGAGCCGGTAATCTTCCATCGCCGGGTAAAGATATTCTTCGATCGTCGGCTGAAGCCGATGGATCTCGTCGATAAACAGCACGTCGCCTTTTTCCAGGCTGGTCAGCAAACCAGCCAGCTCGCCGGCCTTTTCGATCACGGGTCCGCTCGTGTTCTTGAGGTTTGTCCCCATCGCATTGGCGATAATGTTTGCGAGGGTCGTTTTCCCGAGCCCCGGCGGTCCGCTCAACAAAATGTGCTCGAGGACGTCGCCCCGTTTTCTGGCCGCTTCGACCAGCAATTCCAGACGTTCGCAAACTTTCACCTGGCCGGTGAACTCGCTGAACATCGGCGGCCGGAGCGAGACTTCGAACGCGGGATCTGGCTCAGGTGGTTTCATGGGAAGCGTCGCAAGGTTGAAGCGTTGAGGGGTTGAAGGGTTGAAGGGTTGAAGCGTTGAAGCGGCCGCGCTGCCACCGCTTCAACGCTTCATCGCTGTAACGTTCGCTCGCCCTCACGCCGCTTTCTCCAAATTCTTCGTCATCACCAATTCCGTGCCGCGCGCTTTCAAGATGTAATCCACTTTGTCGAACGCTGTCTTGATCAAATGCACCCCGAGCCCCCCGGGCCGGATCAAATCGTGCGACCGGCCCTTGATCGCGTGCGTTTCGGTTTGTTTCCCGTAATCGCGCAAGCGCATCCGGACGCAGTGCCGGAATCCTTCCAGCGACAGGGAGATCAATTGATCGTCGCGCAAATGGTACGCGTGCCGAATAACGTTGGTGCAGGCCTCGTCTATTCCCAGGACCATGAGCATGCGTTCGCGCTCCGAGAAGGGATATGCGTCCAGAAATGTTCTCACGAACTTCCGCATCGGCGCGAGGTTGCCGGTGTGGCTGGAGAATTCGACCTTCTTTTTTTTCATCAAGCCGGGTGAACGCTGAACGCATGGAGCCAAGCATTCAAGTGCTCAACGGAAAACGCGGTGGACAGCCCGCGCAAGCATAGCTCTCTTTCGTCATGTGGAAATTGCTCGTCGCCTTGCTGCTTCTCGCCGCCCCGGTTTTGGCGCAGGAACGTCCGAGTGCGTACGAGGCGATGCGCACGATCGGCACGCAGCTGAATCGGCAGGCGGTTAATCGGGTTGTTTCCGTCAGCGGCGTGGACGGCGATCCCGAACCACGCTCCTGGAAAATTCTGGTCGAAGACAAGAACGCCGCGAGCGGCGTGCGCGAGTACGTTATCGAGGACAATCGCATCGTCTCGCAGCGCGTGCCGAACCGCTCGGTGGCCGGCTCGACCCAGGGCGCGACCATCGACACCGCGAAGCTCAATCTCGATTCCACCGGCGCTTATGCCGTCGCGGCCCATACTGCTGAGACATCGCACGTCACCTTCTCGCTCACGAATTACATCTTGCGCACCGACGACCGCGGGAATCCGGTCTGGGTCGTTACGCTCGCTGACCGGAGCAATCGGCCGGTCGGCACGATTCACATTCGGGCGAGCGACGGAAGGGTGAAGCGGGTGGAAGGAATGTACCAGGGCCGGAACATGGAGCAGGCCGAGGTGAATCCCGACGTCGATAACCCGCCGACCGTCGAGAACGAGCCCGCCGGTGACGATCAAACCATCGACGACGAAGACTCCGATGGGAACCTGGTCTTCAAAGACATTAAGCGAATGTTTCATCGCACCACCCGGGACGCGCGCCGGATGTTCACGAAAGTTCGGCGTTCATTTGTCGATTTCTTCAACCGCTAAGGGCGCCGCATATGAACGAAGTCTGGCCCGCGCTATCCTTTCCCGAATGGAGGGGGACCTGCAAAACCCTCCACATGTGGACGCAGATCGTCGGCAAGGTCCGGATGCAGTTTACGCCGTGGATCAATCACTCCTGGCATGTCACGCTTTACCTCACCGCGCGTGGCCTAACGACTTCTCCGATGTATATCGGGACGCGCGTCCTCCAGATCGATTTCGATTTTGTCGACCACGTTCTGCGAATTGGAGGGACGACCGCTGTGTCGTCCCTAATCTCACAGGGACAGGACAGCGCCCGTCCCTCCATTGAGAAAACGATCGCGCTCGCTCCCAAGTCGGTTGCGCAGTTCTACCGTGAAACAATGGCGGCGCTCGCCGACTTGGAGATCCCGGTAAAGATCAACACCACGCCGAACGAAGTCGACCCCGCGATTCCATTCGAGAAAAACGAAACGGATGCCTCCTACGATCCCGAAGCCGCAAACCGGTTCTGGCGCGTCCTTCTCCAATCGGATCGGGTCTTCGAGGAATTTCGCTCGGAGTTCTGCGGCAAATGCAGCCCCGTCCATTTTTTCTGGGGCAGCTTCGACCTGGCCGTCACTCGGTTCTCCGGCCGGCGCGCTCCGCAACATCCCGGCGGTGTCCCGCATTTGCCCGACGCGGTGACGCGGGAAGCCTACTCGCACGAAGTGAGCAGCCTTGGGTTCTGGCCCGGCAACGAGATGATGCCGGACCCGATTTTTTATTCGTACGCCTACCCGGCGCCGAACGGTTTTGCCGAAGCGAAAATTCAACCGTCATTTGCCGGGTACAACGCACAGCTCAAGGAATTCGTTCTGCCCTACGAACAAATGCGCCAGACCGAATCGCCGGACGCGACTTTGCTCGATTTCGCCCGCAGCACCTACGACGCGGCGAGCACGCTGGCCGATTGGGACCGCGCCGCGCTCACCGAAGTGAAACCCCACTTGCATTCGGCTCCGCACCGCCCGTAAACTTCGCGCGATGATTTGCAATGACGAAGCGCTCGCCTGGCGCGCGGTCCCGCAGGGCTGGCGCCAGCTCTGGGGCGATTTCGACCGGCTTGGCGTGGCCCTGCAATGGCACGATTTTCGGACCGAGCGAGCACTGGATTGGGGACGGAGTTTTCGTCCGCGCAGTTTGGAGTTTTGCCTCAACGTTGCCGGCCGCGGCGCGGTCGGCGAGCAGGCTGATTACATTCCCGGCAGCGCCGGTTATTATGCCGTCGCCGCCGATCCGCTCGAAGCTTCGCGGCAAGCTCGCGATCACCATCAATTCGTGACCGTCGAGTTTTCCAATCGCCACCTCCAGGAACAGCTTTCCGATTGCGAAGCGGATCTGGATCCGCTCTTGCGCGCCGCGATTTTTCCGAGCAAGGAACGCTCGATGGTCTCCGCCGCGCGGCCGATGACCTCGGAACAACACCAGGTGGTGGCAAGTCTGCTGGCGCCGCCCGTGTCGAAAGTCGCCCAGAGTCTTTGGTATCAGAGCAAGGCGCTCGAGCTGATGTCGCATTTTCTTTTCGCCCCGAAAGATCCCGAGTTTTTTTGCATGCGGCAAAAACGGGTGGCCCGCGATCGCGTCGAGCGGACGAAGGAACTGCTGGCGCGCGACCTGGCGAATCCGCCCACGCTCGAAATGCTGGGACGCGAAGTGGGTTGCAGTTCATTTTATCTGAGCCGCAGTTTCTCGCGCGAAGTGGGCCTGACCATTCCGCAATATCTGCGCAAGCTGCGGATGGAGCGGGCCGCAGAGTTACTTCGCAGCGGCCGCTACAACGTCACCGAAGCAGCGACGGAAGTTGGCTACGCCAGCCTCAGCCATTTTAGCAAGGCCTTCTGCGAAACGATCGGCTGCTGCCCCGTGCTGTACCCGATGGCGAAGAACGTCATCGTCGCTCGCTGAAGAGTTGGACCGCGGATTGCGCGGATACCGCGGATGAAGAGACAACTTCCTGAATCAATCCGTGTCATCCGCGAAATCCGAGGTTAAATCTTCTCCGGATGAAAATAACCCGCGCCCTCATCTCCGTCTCGAACAAAAAAGGCGTGGCTGCGTTTGCGCGCGCTCTTGAGAAGCAGGGCGTAGACATCATTTCCACCGGCGGAACATCTGAGCTTCTTCGGAAGGAAGGCGTCCCGGTCCGCGACATTTCGAGCTTCACCGATTTCCCGGAGGTGCTCGAGGGTCGAGTGAAAACGTTGCATCCCCGGGTCCATGGAGGGCTCCTTTACAAACGCGGCAACGAGCTTCACGAACGGCAGGCCAAGGAGCAGGGGTTTCAGCCGATCGATCTCGTGGTCGTGAATCTTTATCCGTTCGAAGCGACGATCGAGAAGCCCGGCGTCACCCTCGCCGAGGCAATCGAGCAGATCGATATCGGCGGGCCATCGATGATCCGGAGCGCGGCGAAGAATTACGAGTCGGTTACGGTGGTGGTCGATCCCGCGGATTACGATTCGATCCTCGAGGAAATGCGTGATCACGAAGGCGAGACGACGCTCCGGCTTCGCGAACATCTCGCCATCAAAGCGTTCATTAAGACTTCCGATTACGACCGCGCAATCAGCAATTTTCTGAACCGGGAACAGGCGACGGACGCGTCGTTCTCGGTCTCGCTGCCGCTGGTTGCTCGGCTGCGTTACGGTGAAAACCCGCATCAGACCGGCGCGCTTTACGGCGATTTTGAACAGCACTTCAAACAACTCCACGGGAAAGAACTTTCGTTTAACAACATTCTCGACATCAGCGCAGCCGCGAACCTGATCGCAGAATTTACCGAGCCCACCGTCGCGATCTTGAAGCACACGAATCCGTGCGGAGTGGGCACTGATCCCGATCTGCGCGAAGCGTGGGAAAAAGCGTTCGCCACCGACAAACAGGCGCCCTTTGGCGGTGTCATCGTTTGCAATCGCGCCGTCGACGAACCCCTGGCGAAAGCGATCAGCGAGATCTTCAGCGAGGTCATCATCGCACCCAGTTTTGAAACCGAGGCGCGCGCAATTTTTCAGAAAAAGAAGAACCTGCGGCTGATCCGGACGTTGAAGACACCGAAGTCGGAAAAGCAGCTGCAGGACATGCGATCAGTCGTCGGCGGGTTGCTCGTCCAGGACAAGGATACCGGCAAGGTAGTGGATCTGGCCACCAAAGTCGTGACCACGCGCCGGCCGACCGACGCGGAAATGGACGCAATGATTTTCGGGTGGCGGGTTGTGAAGCACGTTAAATCGAACGCGATCGTTTACGCCACCGCCGATCGCACCCTTGGGATCGGCGCTGGCCAGATGTCTCGCGTGGACGCTTCGCGCATCGCCGTCTGGAAAGCGAACGAGTCTGGCCTTTTGCTCGGTGGCTCCGCGGTCGCCAGCGACGCTTTTTTCCCGTTCCCTGACGGCCTCCTCGCGGCGGCCGATGCCGGCGCCACCTGCGCGATTCAGCCCGGCGGATCGGTCCGCGATCAGGAAGTCATTGCCGCCGCGAACGAGCGCAACATGGCGATGATCTTCACCGGCGTCCGCCATTTCCGGCATTAGGCACCGCATCGCGCTGTAAGTGAGGCGCTCAGTCGCCGCTCAACGAACGCGCCGACAGAGCGGCGCGACTACAGGGCCTTTACAATGCGCCTCGCCGCGATCGGCGCAGCATCGAGCCTTGAACGATCAGGCCGACGACGGCGAGAGCGATGAACAGAATCATCGCGCCTTTATCGGGCAGGGTGATGCCGTTTCCAATCAGGTGCGCACCTTCGACGGACGAAAGAAGGATGAGGACCCAATCGAACAACGCAAGCAAGAGCAGCGCGCCCACAATTCCGCCGACGACAAAAGTGATACCGCGATAATGAGCGTGTTCGACAAAGAAAGTCGCCGCCAGCGCCCATGCGATTCTGCCGCCCGCGATAAATCCTGCGACCGCAATCGCTATCTTTTGGAGCAGGATCGCCAGCAAGGCGCCGATCACTCCGCATCCCAAGGCGATGAGCAGCATCAACCACTGCGGCGGTTCTTTCATGAAGTAGGCAGCGATCTCCAACCCGACTGCGAAACCAAGTGCAGCCACGAAGAGCCAGAACAGCTTTCGCCCGAAGAGCAGGATCGCGGCCCCGACAACGACGCTGATGATGGGAACGGAAAGGTTCATGGCGGCGCGTCGTCATTCCGAGCCGCGCAGACGACGGGGGACCTCACAGTTGCAATCTCGACAATCAAACAAAAATCGGTGGCCGATCTGACGTGGGCGCGGCCTATGGCGCGCAAGCGTTGGACCGCTTGAGCGGTCCCTCGGCGCGCTGCGCCAGCCTCGGGATGACAACGCCTTTCGTCGCCTCTCATTTCTTCATCATCGCGTCCCGCTTCGCCTTGAATTCTGTCCCGGTTTTCCATTCGGGAAACTTCTCGCCGTTCGCGACGTGATAACCGACGTCGAGCAAGAGCCGCAGATCTTCCGCCGCCCCGGACAAATCCCACTCTGCGTTCACCTCGTCCGATGGCTGGTGATAATGCTTCGCGACGTATTCATCTTTTTTCTGCTGCCCAAAACCCGGTGGCTTTCCAATCACATCCCGACCGGCGCCCGTATAGAGCGACGGCAGGCCTACCTTCGAGAACTCAAAGTTGTCCGCGCGATAGAAGGTTCCTTTCTCGGGCTGGCTGTTCGGGTTCATAACGCGTCCCTGTCCTTTGGTCGCCGCGGCCAGCAGGTCGTCGAGATCGGAATTGCCAAAGCTGATGTCCTCGATGTCCCGCGTTTTTCCCCACAAACTGAGCCCGTCCATGTTGATGTCGGCCAAGGTGTGCTCGAGCGGATACAGCGGGTGCTCGGAATAAAACTTCGCGCCCAGCAGGCCGGCTTCTTCCGCAGTCGTGGCGACGAAGAGGACGGATCGTTTCGGCGCCGGCTCCATTTTCGTGTAGGCCGTGGCCAGCTCGATCAGCCCGCCGACACCGGATGCGTTGTCCGCCGCGCCGTTGAAGATCTGGTCGCCTTTCAATTCTTCGTGCCGGCCGAGATGGTCCCAGTGCGCTGAATACAGGACCCACTCATCCTTTAGTCTTGGATCGCTGCCTTCCAGTTTCGCGACCACGTTATGTGACTTGAAAGGCCGGACCGTTTGTTTCAAAGCGAAATTCGCCTTCGCCTTCAGCGCCACCGGCCGGAAATCCTTCGTGAGCGCTTTCTTCTTGAGCGCGTCGAAATCCTGGCCGCAATCGGTCAGCAATTTCTTCGCGACGTCCAGGGTGATCCACGAGCGGACTTGGACTGCCCCGGCATTCTTGTCCGCGGCATCGATCTCGAAATTTTCTTTCGCCCAGCTCGACATCACGACGGAGTAGGGATAAGCCGCGGGCACGGTTTCATGAATGATGACGGCGGCAGCCGCGCCTTTCTGCGCCGCGATTTCATATTTGTAGGTCCAGCGCCCGTAGTAGGTCATCGCGCTTCCCTTGAACATTTTCTCGTCGAGCTTTGCGGGGTCGGCGGGATCGGGAATGGCGGGATCGTTGATCAACATCAGGATCGTCTTGCCGCGAACATCGACATCTTTGTAATCGTCCCAGCCATATTCGGGCGCGACCACGCCGTAGCCGACGAACACGACGTCGGTGTTCTCCGCCTTGATCTCCGATTGGAGCCGGGCCGAGGAAGCGACGTACTCTTCGGGAAACTTCAGTTCCGTTTTCTTGTCGCCGACGGCAAACGAAGCCGTAGGCGTGGTGGTGATTCCCGCGAGCGGAACTTCCTGGATGTAAGTGCCGTTTGGGTTACCCGGTTCGAGACCGAGCGCTTTGAACTGCTCGTAGATGTATTTGACCGAAAGCTCTTCGCCCTTGGAGCCGGGGGCGCGCCCTTCGAATTCGTCGGAAGCAAGAACTTTGATGTGCTTGAGCAGATCGTCGGCGGTGATGGCGTCGGCTGCGTCTTTCGGAACCGAGGATGGGTCGGAGGCGATGGCGAGAGAGGCAAAGGCAGAAACGAGCAGAACAACGAGGTGTGGTTTCATTTTGACGATCAATTCTCCGCCGAGACAGCGGACGCTACAACGCTTGTTTTGCGAGGATCGTCACGGCAAGATTGGCCGTAGAGTATGCAACCGTACTTCGAAAAATTTCTGCTCGCCTTCATCCCTCTGTTCGTCGCGATCGACCCAATCGGACTGGTAGCGATTTACCTTGGGCTCGGCGGGCACGTGGACGAGAAGCGACGCCGGGTTGAAGGCATGCTCGGCGTCGTCACCAGCCTCGCGGTCGCCGTCGGCTTTATTTTTCTCGGCAAAATTATTTTCCGCGCCCTCGGCATCACCGTCTCCGATTTCCAGATCGCCGGCGGCCTGATCCTTCTCGGCATCGCCGTCCGCGAGTTGCTGGACCTCGGCGAACGGGGCAAGTACACCGGCGAAGCCTTTGGCGTCGTGCCGCTGGGGATGCCGTTGATCGCCGGGCCCGCCCTGCTTACCGCCTTGTTGCTCCTCGTCGATACCGTCGGAATTTTGTTCACCCTTCTGGCGTTGCTCGTCAATCTGCTCCTGGTCGGCCTCGGGTTTCGTTACGCCAGCCATTTCACGCGCTGGATGGGTCGCCAGGGTTTGCGCGGCGTCTCAAAATTAATTTCGCTGCTCCTCGCAGCCATCGCCGTCAGCTTGATTCGTCGCGGATGGCAATCCCCATAACCGCGGAAGGAGCGCGTTTTCCCCAGCCGCGCATAGTCGCGCTGATCGTGATCGCGATCCTCGCCCTGTACGCTTTCGAGGCGCATCATCGGCGCCAGGAAAAATCGACGCCGGCGGCGCTCGGCGACCAAAGCGCTTACCTCGGCTACGCGCGGCACCTTTACGAGAGCAACTATACTGTGACCGAGGACCGCAACCGAATGCCGGTCTATCCTTTCCTCCTCTCGCTCATCTATCGGCCGGGCATGACGGAGGACGAGTTCCTCGGTCGCGCGCAAAGTTTCACGGTTAATCTCTCAATTCTCCTGCTGCTGGGACTTTATTTCGTCTTCCGAAAATTTTTCCCGCCGTGGCCGGCGATTTCTCTTCTCGCGGCGACCGCGTTCGGTGTCTTCATTTATCGGGCGGGCAAAGCGCAGGTGGAACTGCTGTTCTATTTCGTCAGCTTCTGCGCGTTTGTCCTGCTCCTCGAAATGTTCCTCAAACCACGGTGGTGGCTCGCCCTCTTCGCCGGGGTGACGACGGGTCTGGCGCATCTCACGAAAGCGTCCATTTTGCCCGCGCTCGTCATCTGGGTGGTCTTATTTGCGGTCCAAATTTTTTGGAGTTTTCGCGCCAATCCATGGCGCCGGCTCGGAATGTTGGCGCTCGTCCTGGCGGGATTCCTCGCTGTTGTCTTCCCCTACATCCAGACCAGTAAGCGGATCTACGACTCCTATTTCTACAACGTGAATTCGACCTTCGTGATGTGGTGCGATTCATCCACGGAAGCTTACGAATTCCTTAGCGTGCACGGTGACAAAGATCAGTGGCGCGAAGTTCAAGCGGACGAGCGGCCCTCGTTCCGAAAATATTGGCGCGAGCACTCGCTCCGACAAATAGTTGCGCGGGTCGCGGGCGGTTCCCGCGAACTGGCGAAGAAAAACATCCGCGCGATCGGGTATTACAAATTCGTTGTCGCGCTCGCCGCGATCGGATTGTTTCTGACCGCGCGGCGCACCAGGCAAGCGCGCGAAGCGCTGGCCGCAAATCCATTCGCCGCCATGTTCTCGCTTCTGTTTTTGGCCGGATATTTTCTTCTCTATGCCTGGTATGACTTGGTCAGCAACGACACGCGGTTCGTGCTCTCGATCTTTTTGCCATTCACGTTTGCCGCGTCGATTTTTGTTCTGCGGCTCGGCCGCGACCGAGTGCTGTCGTTGGCGGGACGGCAGGTCTCGTTCGAGCGATTTTTCTCGGCTCTGATTTTGGGAATGGCCGGGATCGATCTTCTCTACAACGCCGTGGCCGTGGTGCGTTGACCGCTCAGAACTGTCCGGTCTGCAACATCACGAGGGTGCACCCTTCTACGACCTCGATCCCAGCCTCTTCCGCCTTTTCGGCGAGCGCGAAATTCTCCGCGCCGGGATTCATGATGATGCGGCGCGGTTTTGCCTCAATGATCTCGTCAATGAGCGGGTTCGAACGCGCTTCGCCGAGGTAGAGGGTGACGGTGTCGATCGGCTTTGGCGCGTCGCTAATTTTCGGAAAACACTTTTCGCCCTGGATCTCGGGGAATGCGGGATTGATCGGAATCGGCTGGTGCCCGTATTGCCGGAGCATCTCAAACGCGCGGTAGGCGTAGCGGTCCGGTTTGGGCGAGGCGCCGAGGATAGCGACGGTTTGAGGTTTTCCCATGTGACTACAAAGATAGGCGCAGAATGAAAATGTCGAATGACGAAAGAATGACGAATCCACCCCATCCCTTTATCCTTCGAGCTTGTCATTGTTTCGTTATTCGGCATTCGTGCTTCGTCATTTTCCTGCCCAGCCGGTTAGGTTGACACTCCTGCCCCCCTTGTTACTATCCTCGCTTCTATGCGATTCCCGCTGGCGCTAACCTCCAAAATCGCCGCTTACATCATCGGCCAGAAGCTGCGCCGGACCCCGAAGTTTGCCACGGTCCTGCAGCTTGAGCCGTTGCATACGTGCAACTTAACGTGCACGGGGTGCGGCCGGATCAGGGAATACTCGACTTCGCTGAAGGACATTTTGCCTCTGGAAGATTGCCTGGCGGCGGCCCGGGAGTGCAACGCGCCGATGGTCTCGATCTGCGGCGGGGAGCCTCTCATCTATCCGCAAATCGAAGCGCTCGTGCACGGATTATTCGAGCAGAAGCGGATCGTTTACATCTGCACCAACGCGATGTTCATGCGCAAAAAAATGCGCGAATGGATGGCGGGGGAATTTCGGAAAGTGGATACCGGACTCCGGAAAGAGCTCGAGGCGAAACTCGGCGAGCTCGTCAAAGCGGGACTCGTTTCCGAAAAAGACGCGGAGGTTGTGCGACAGGGACCGAAAGACCCGGCGAAGCCGACCATTCCTCCGAGCCGCTGGATGTATTGGAACGTCCACCTCGACGGACTTGAACGGACCCACGACCTGATCGTCGAGCGCGAAGGTGTGTTCAAGGAATGCATTCTGGCGATCCGAATGGCGAAGATTCTCGGTTACCAGGTCGCGACGAACACCACTGTCTACAAAGAGACGAACATGGAAGAGCTCGAACAGCTCTTCGATTTCCTGTCCGACCTCGGTGTCGACGGCCATACGATTACGCCCGGCTACGAGTACGACTCAGCCAAGCAGGACATGATCAAGCGCCTGAACCTGCAGCCGGAGAATTTCTTTCTCACTCGCCGCGCGACCGTCGAAAAGTTCGCGAAGATGGAAGAGTGGATGGAGCGCTACACGTTCTTTGGGACCCCGGTTTATTTCGAGTTCCTCGCCGGCAAACGTGACCTCACCTGCTCCGCCTGGGCCATCCCAACTCGCAACATCAGCGGCTGGAAAGCACCTTGTTATTTTATGACCGACGCCGCCGGCACGAACGGCACCGGGCATTTCGGCAGCTACGCCGAGTTGCTCGACAAGGTCGATTGGAACAAGTACGGCGTTGTTGACGGCGTCGCGAAAGATCCGCGCTGCGAGAATTGCATGACGCATTGCGGCTACGAGCCCACGGCCAGCCTCGGCTTGAACGCCAAAAGCGGCGATACCTGGAAAACGGTGAAGTTCAATTTCGGCGCTCGTCCCAAGCCGACCGGACGCGGAAACGAGATCGCCGCTTATAACGGAGTGACTTCGGGCAATGGACATTTGACGGGCAAGCGCGCGGAAGTCGCGGCTAAAGCGTCGTGAGGTGGTTGAGAGGCGGTTGGTTGAGAGGTTGAGGAGTTGAGAGGTTGAGAGGAGAACGTGCGATGCCCACCAGACATATCTATCCGTTTGAGAAGCTTCGCGTCTGGCAAAGTGCGCGAACCCTCATCAAAAGTGTTTATCGAATCACAAAGACATATCCACGCAGCGAGATTTACGGCTTAACTTCTCAGACGAATCGCGCAGTAGTTTCAGTCGCGGCGAACTTGGCAGAAGGCTCTTCGCGCACGAGCCGAAAGGATCAAGCGCACTTCTCGCAGATTGCTTACGGCTCGTTGATGGAGCTGGCCTGTCTGTTAATCGTGGCTGTGGATCTTGAGTTCCTGCCAGCCGGCCAGGAATCGACCTTGCGAGCTGAGATCGAAGCCGTCTCTCGTCAATTAAACGCTTTGCGCGCAAGTCAGCTGTCGTCGTCGTGAGTCCTCTCAACCTCTCAACCGCTCAACCCCTCAACCTTATCCCGCTCCCAAGTGCGGCACCTGATTCGAGCACCTCCTACCCGCACGACGATCCCGAGATCGCGACCGCGATTTCGCGGGCCCAGGAAAATCTCTTACGGCAGCAGCATCCGGACGGGCACTGGTGCGGCGAGCTGATCGTCGATAGCACGCTCTGCTCCGATTACGTGCTCTTCATGCATTGGCTGGGCGAAGTGGATGACACGCTTCAGCAACGGTGTGTCCGCCATATTTTAAAGCGTCAGCTCCCGGACGGTGGCTGGAACATTTACTATGGCGGCCCGAGCGAAGTGAACGCATCGGTGAAAGCCTACTTTGCGCTGAAGCTCGCGGGGCATTCCGCCGACCTTCCGTTCATGCAGGAAGCGCGGGCCAATATTCTTCGGCTCGGTGGCATCCCGAAGATGAACACCTTCAGCAAGCTTTACCTTGCGCTGTTGGGGCAATTTCCCTGGCACTACCTTCCTTCCATCCCGGTCGAGATGATCCTCTTCCCGAACTGGGCGTTCTTTAACATTTACAAAATGTCGTCCTGGAGCAGGGCAATGCTGATCCCGCTCGCGATCATCAATCATTTCAAGCCCACCCGTGAGCTGCCCGGCATGAAACAGCTCCACGAGCTCTATCCGCTCGGGACCGAGCACAAGGATTTTACTCTGCCCCGGGACCCGCGCTTTTTCGCCTGGCGGAATTTTTTCCTGCGCGCCGATCACGGCCTGAAAATCGTTTCGAAATTCGGCTGGCGACCGATGCGCAAACGCGCGCTCGAGGAAGCCGAGCGCTGGATGCTGGAACGAATCGGCGAGGGGAGCGATGGGCTCGCCGCTGTCTTTCCGGCCATGCTCAATGCGCTGATCGCGTTGCGAGCGCTTGGGTATTCCAAGGATCATCCGGCCTACGCGAAAGCGGCGAAGGATTTCGCCGGTCTGTTCGTTGATGACCCCGAAGACTTCCGCATTCAACCCTGCTTGTCGCCCGTTTGGGACACGGCGATCAACATGATCGCCTTGGCTGAATCCGGTTTGCCGGCCGAACACCCGGGCCTCAGAAAAGCAGCCGACTGGCTGATCAAGAAAGAAGTGCGCGAGGTCCGCGGCGATTGGACGATGAACAACCCGCATCCGGAAGTGAGCGGTTGGGCATTCGAATACAACAACGTTTACTACCCGGACACCGACGACACCGCGATGGTGCTGATGGCGCTACGGTTGGCGAAACCGAAGGACCAGGCGGAGCTGGACGGATTGTTCAAGCGAGCCATCGCCTGGCAGTTGAGTTTTCAATGTCGCGACGGCGGCTGGGCGGCATTCGACAAAGACGTGACGAAGCACTGGCTCGAAGACATGCCTTTCGCTGACCACAACGCGATCCTGGATCCGACGTGCAGCGATCTCACCGCGCGTACGCTCGAACTGTTCGGTTACATCAATTTCGACGCGAAACAGCGCTCAGTCCGCGATGCGATCCGCTATCTGATCGAAACGCAGGACGACGACGGTTCCTGGTACGGCCGCTGGGGCGTGAATTACATTTACGGGACATGGCAGGTGCTCCGTGGTCTCCGCGCGATAGGCGAAAACATGACGAAGGATTGGATCCTGCGCGGGCGCGATTGGCTGGAGAGCTGCCAGAATGCTGACGGCGGCTGGGGCGAGACCTGCGCCTCCTACGACGACCCGACTGTGAAGGGCTGTGGTGAAAGCACCGCGTCGCAGACCGCGTGGGCCATCATGGGAATCTGCGCATGCGGCGATCTCGACCGCCCCAGCGTCCAACGCGGCCTGCGTTACCTGCTCAACACGCAAAACACCGACGGTTCCTGGACCGAGCCGGAGACCACCGGCACCGGTTTTCCGAGCGTGTTCTACCTGAAGTACGACATGTACCGGCAGAATTTCCCGCTGCTCGCCCTGGCCACCTATATCAATTACCGGAACGGCCTCGGGCACTATCCGAGTTTCTATCGCTGCTGAAGTAGATCGGGCGCCCCGTCGCTCGATATTTTGATGGCTGCGAAGGCGCAGAAGGGGAAACCGCGCGACGGAGCGCACGATCCACCTGCCCTCTGGCGTTGTCCGCGATGCCGCCGCACCTTCGCGAATCGGAATCAATCGCATGCCTGCGGGCGATACCCGCTCGCCGGGCATTTCACCGGGAAACCGAAAACGGTGCGCGCGATTTTCGATAAGCTCCGCGCTCTCGCGAAGAAAAACGGACCGCTCACCGTGCTGCCAGAGAAAACGCGAATCGCCTTTCATGTGCGGATGAGTTTCGCCGCATTCGTGATTCGCCGGAACTGGGTGGACGGCCATGTCGTCCTCGCGCGCCGTCTCGAGAATCCGCGATTTCGCCGCATCGAAACGTTTTCACCGCGAAATCACCTTCATGCGTTTCGTTTCGCCAGCGTCGACGAAATCGACGACGAAGTGGCGGGGTGGTTAAACGAAGCGTATCGCGTTGGTGAGCAACGCCATCTATTGTAGCGACGGCGCTCTGTCGCCGTGAACACGCGAGGTACGCCGACAGAGCGGCGTCGCTACAACCGCTCTCGCACGACGCCGCTAATTGACGCGCCTCCGTCCGCTGCGACAGTTCACATTATGGCTTACGAATTACCTAAACTCCCTTACGCCTACGACGCGCTCGAGCCGCATATCGACGCGCGCACGATGGAGATCCACCACACCAAGCATCACCAGACCTACATCACCAACGTCAACAACGCCCTCAAGGACAAACCCGAGCTCGCCAATAAATCGGTCGAAGACCTGATAAAAGATCTGAACTCTGTGCCTGAGGACATTCGCGGCGTGGTCCGCAACAATGGAGGCGGTCACGCGAACCACTCCTTCTTTTGGAAAATCATGGGCCCGAACGCGGGCGGCGAACCGTCCGGAAAACTCGGTGACGATATCAAGTCGACGTTCGGCAGCTTCGACGCCTTCAAGGAAAAATTCGCGGACGCCGGGGCCAAACGTTTCGGGAGCGGCTGGGCGTGGCTGATCAAGAACAAGAGCGGCAAACTCGAGGTGACTTCCACGCCGAACCAGGACAGCCCGCTCATGGATGGCAACACGCCGCTGCTCGGCGTGGACGTCTGGGAGCACGCCTATTATCTCAATTACCAGAACCGCCGGCCTGATTATATCAAGGCGTGGTGGAACGTGGTGAATTGGGACGAGGTCGCGAAAAACTACTGATTCCGAGATTGGAGGGACGACCGCTGTGTCGTCCCTGAATTCGTGGACGCGACAGCGCGCGTCCCTCCAATGGCCTACCTCAACGAACACTACCTCAAGCTCCAGGCCGGCTATCTCTTTCCCGAGATCGCCCGGCGTGTCCGTGAGTTCTGCGAAGCGAACCCCGAAGCGGCAAAGCGCCTGATTCGTTGTGGCATTGGCGACGTCACGGAACCGTTGCCGCCCGCGGTTATCGCCGCAATGCATCGGGCGGTGGACGAGCTGAGTGTGCGGGAAACGTTTCGCGGTTATGGCCATGAACAGGGTTTGGAGTCGTTGCGCGAAAAAATCGCGGAACACGATTACCGCGGCCGCGGAATCGAGATGGCGCCGGAGGAGGTCTTCGTGTCGGAAGGCTCGAAGTCCGATTGCGGTTACATCCTTGACGTCCTGGGCAAGCAAAACCGGATCGCGATCACGGACCCGGTTTATCCGGCTTACGTCGATACGAACGTCATGGCCGGCCATACCGGCGGAGCGGGGGAGGCGGGCCGATATGAAGGAATCACGTATCTCCCTTGTCGCGCGGACAACGGGTTCGTGCCCGAGCCGCCCAGTGAGCCGGTCGATATCATTTACCTTTGCTTTCCGAACAACCCGACGGGCGCCGTGGCCACGCGGGACCAATTAGCGAAGTGGGTCGCTTATGCACGCGCGCAGGAGGCGATTATTCTCTTCGATGCGGCTTATGAGGCCTACATCGGCGACCCGGCGATCCCGCATTCGATTTACGAAATCGAGGGGGCCCGCGAATGCGCGGTGGAATTTCGCAGCTTCTCCAAGAACGGCGGTTTCACCGGCGTGCGTTGCGGGTTCACGGTGATGCCGAAGACGCTTCTGGCGCGAACTGCCGATGGCCGCCGTCTGCCGTTGCATGCGCTCTGGCATCGGAGGTGGAGCACGAAAGCGAACAGCGTGAGTTATCCCGTGCAGCGCGGCGCCGAGGCGATTTACTCAGAGGATGGCAAGACGGAGGTCCGCCACTTAATCGAGCATTACATGGGAAACGCCCGGATCTTGCGGAAGGCGGCGGCCGGCGCGGGGCTTCGGGTCTTTGGCGGGGAGAACGCCCCCTACATCTGGGTAGAAACGCCGGCTGGGGTCACGAGTTGGCAGATGTTCGACCGGATGTTGCACGACTTAAACGTTGTGATCACGCCGGGTAGCGGTTTTGGCGCATGCGGTGAAGGATACTTTCGAATCTCGGCCTTCAACAGCCGCGAGAACGCGCGGGAAGTGGGTCGGCGTTTGGCTGCTTTCGCTTAGGTGGATCGGGCGCTCCGCCGCGCGATAATTGAAACAAGGCTTTACCCATCGAGCGGCGGAGCGCTCGATCCACCTTGTCGCGATGCGGTGCCCTGCGTAAATTTCGCGCTTCAGGAAACATGGCCGTCACCACAAAAAATCTGCCGCAGCTTTATCGCTTTTGTTTCCTCATGACTGGGGACGCCGCGAAAGCGAAGCAAGCTTTCCAGGACACCGTGCGCGACGCAGCTTCGCGGACCGAAGAAGATGCCCCGCCGCCAGACCGGCTCTGGTTTTTTCGCGAAGCGCGAGAGCGCTGCATCGCCTTGGGCGAACAGGGAATCCAGGCGGAGGCCGACATGATGGAAGAAGTGGAGATATCGCCCACGGCGGCGGCGCAGATCGGGCAGCTCGAGCCCGCGCAGCTTGCGCTTTGGATCTCGGCCGCACCGGAGCCGCAGCGGAGCGCTCTCGCACTTTTCTATCTGGATGAGTTCACTCTGGCGGAGCTGATGTCTCTCCTGGACATGAAACCGCCCGAATTGTCCGCGCACATTTGCGGTGGCCGCCGCCAGTTCCAGTCCTGGCTCGATTCCACGACGGCCTATTACGGAGGAGAAGCCTACGATGCCCGACAAATCTGAGCTGCTCCTCGGCTGCGCGCCGATCACCGAAAAGCCGGGGATGGATCGGGCCATGCGGGTGGCGATCAATCACGCTCGGCACGGCAAGAAGGCCGCCACCTTCGGCCATCAACAGGCGTTCGACGCCGCGATCGCCAAAGTGGTGCGGGCAATCCCCGTCGACGAACAGCTAGCCGAATGGTTCGTCAACGAAAACCTGATCCCGGTGGTTCGGAGCGGCTGGAAAAAAATCGTCCGCAATCCCGTGGTGATCGCGATCGCGATTGCGCTTCTGGTTATCGGTAGCGTGGTGGCATATCGCATCCACGAACATCTCAACGATTTCCTCGGCGCCGACAAAGCGCGACGACTCCTGACTGTTGCGGCCTCGAACCGTTCCGTATTGCTTGATCCGCTCCAGACTGAAGCAGGGGCGTTGAGCGATCTTTTTTTCATGAAGCACCGGCTGGAGCATTACGACGTGCCCGCGGAGTTTGCGGAGTTCAAGACCCTCGGCACCCGCGTCTTCGACGACGACGAAGTCCCGCGCGTCGCCCAAATTTGGGTGAAAGAAAAGCGGATGCAGTTTTTCCTCTTCCCAGCCGAGCCGGACAAGGAAGGAAAGGTCCACGATTTTTCCGATTGGCGTTCGGTGGAAAAGGAAGGCTGGGATGGAGTCGTGACTCAGCGCAACGGGGTCTGCTTCATGGCCGCGCTCCGCCGGGGTGAGAATGACTTGAAAGTGTATTTGGCGAAGAAGAAGGAGTAGAAGGTGAGGGGAATGCCAGAGGGGAGAATCGAACTCCCGACCAACCCCGAAAGCTTTCGGGGCTGCTCTACTCCTGCAATAAGTAGATTGCGAGTTTCGGGTTTTTCTTCCCTTTTAAAATCCGCTCTAACTTTCGCGCTTCGGCAAGCGTGTTCATCTCCTTCTTCGCGACAATTTCGAGAGGAGGCCCGAGCCTTTTCGTGGTGGCCGTGTGACCGCGCAAATGCTGGGCGAATCGTGAATCTACGTCGACCGTCGAACCGATGTAATGCCGACCGCTAGATCCGCGGAGAATGTAGACCCAGGCCATGTTGAGGGAGTGCCAGAGGGGAGAATCGAACTCCCGACCAAGGGCTTATGAGTCCCCTGCTCTACCGCTGAGCTACCCTGGCTTGCGGGCAGCAAATGAATGCTGTGAGGGCGTGATGTCAATGCATGCGCGGAAGATCGCGCACCGAAGGTGCGATTCAATTGGAGCCTGGGGCAACGCCCCAGGGTTTTTGCGTTACGTCACCGCAGCGCTGAAAGCGCGATTCAATGAATCGTAGCCCAAACATTTTGAAACGCGCCTTCAGAGCTTGAACCGTGGGGGCAACTCATATCCTGGGGCGTTGCCCCAGGCTTGAATTGAGGACGCGCCGTTGGCGCTCGGTAGCAGCCTTGAGCATGACAAAAGGGAAAGGGCACAGAGAGTAGAGCGTGAACGAAAAATATCTCGAAGACTTGAATATCGGCGACCGATTCGGCTCCGATACGATCGCGGTCACGAAGGAAACGATTTTCGAGTTTGCCCGGCAGTTCGATCCGCAGCCTTTTCACCTTGAAATCGAGGCGGCGGAGAAGAGCATTTTCGGAGAACTGACGGCGAGCGGATGGCACACGGCCGCAATGACCATGCGGCTTTTCGTGACGGGTAAATTCCAGCCGGTCGGTGGTTCGATTGGCCTGGCGGTGGACGAATTACGCTGGCCCCAGCCGGTCCGTCCCGGTGACGTCCTGCAAGTTGAAACAGAAATCCTCGACATCCGCAAATCGCGCTCCAAGCCTGACCGCGGGATCATTCGCATTCGGAACGTGACTACGAATCAGCGCGGCGAAATCGTTCAGACGTTCATGGCATTTGTGATGGTGCGCCGCCGCCCGTTGTAGCCGGGATCGGTGATCCCGGGCTCGCTCGCGCTGCCTCGAGCCGGGATCATCGATCCCGGCTACAACCGGAGCAATGCCGCCGCGCGGCGTTCCTGCGATTTACGCGACCGCTTCTTCGGCCAGCTTTTTGCAACCGACGAGGTCGAGCTTTCCGGAAGCAAGCGCAGGAATGGCCTCGACCCGGTAAATCGTTCTTGGGATCCACAAGTTCGGGACACCGGTCGCCGAAAGGGCCGCGCGGAGCGCATGCTGATCGACGTCGATCGTACTCAGGAGCACGAGGGCCTCGCCCTTCGTGGCATCCGGCACGCCCATGACGGTCACGATCCGCTCACCCTGCTCGTCGATATTCAGTGCGCTCAGAATCTTTGCCTCGATCGTTTCATGCGGAACCATTTCGCCGGCGATCTTCGAGAAACGCGAGAGCCGCCCTTCGATGAATAGAAAACCGTCCTCGTCGAACCGGCCAATGTCGCCAGTCTTGAACCAGCCGTTCTGGAGCACCTCGGCATTTTGCTCCGGCGCGTTCAGGTAACCTTCGAAAATATTCGGGCCGCGCACCCAGAGCATTCCTCTTTCGTGAAGCGAAAGTTTTTCGTCCGTTTCCGGGTCGCGAATCTCGGCCGCGATGCCGCTTAGCATTTTTCCGGTCGAGCCGGGCCGATTCGTCGGCTGGGTTTGCCCGGGCGGTTCCGGCAGATTCACGCTGACGACCGGCGACGTTTCCGTGAGGCCGTAGCCCTCGTAGACGTGTTTTCCGAAGCGGGCCTCGACCGCTTTCCCCAGGTCGAGCGGCAATTTCTCCGCGCCCGCGACGAGCAGACGCAAACTGCTCAGTTGTTCCGGCTCAGCCTTGCGCAAGTAAGCGCGCAGAAACGTCGGCGTGGCGAGCATCACGGTCACGTGATGGCGCTGGATCAATTCCGCGATCTTTTTTGCCTCGAGCGGGTTCGGATAGGTGAGGGCGCGCACACTTTCGAACAACGGATAGAAGAGCGTGACCGTGCAGCCGAAGCTGTGGAAGAAGGGCAGGGACGCGAGAAGGATGTCGTCTTTCGTGGCATCAAGGGCGACTGCGAACTGCGCGACGTTGCTCAGAATGTTGCGATGACTGAGGACAACGCCTTTCGGTTTTCCCGAGCTCCCGCTGGTGAAGAGAAGAATTGCTTCTGCGTGGTCGCCCTCGCGCGGCAACTTTAGCATTCGCGCGAGCAGTGGCCTCGGCACGATCAGCGCTGCGATCCACCAGAGGAGGATCTTCTTTTTCATAGGCGGCAACGCGTCGTCGAGATAGACCACTTCCGACGTCCAGGGAAAATCAACCAGGCGCTTCTCCATGGCATGGGCGGTGATCGTTGTCTTCAGACCCGCCTGGTCGATGCCGGAAGCGATCGCCTCGCGCAGACTGGTAAAATTGAGATTCACCGGAATTTTTCCGGCCAGGATCACGGAGAGATTTGCGACGAGACCGCCTTTGCCCGGCGGAAGGACGACGCCGATCCTCGGCTGATCTGGGTAAGTCTTTTGCAAATGCCGGGCGAAGGCAAGGGCAACGCCGAGAACTTTGCCGCGCACCAATTTGCTTCCATCCATTCCATCAACCAGGCCCGTTCGAAAACGATGTCGCTTCAATCCTCGCAGGGCGGCCCGGCCGATATGACCGCGGAACATCGGGCGCTGGCTATAACAAAACTCGCCGAGCTTCAACAACTGTTCGCGCACCGTCGCGATATCCGCTTGATCCGGCGTCAGCGCCTCGCCGAATGCGACCGTGACTCGATACGGAATCGCTTTCGGTAATTTCGTGAAGAAGCGCCCGCCCCTGTAGGAGAAGATCGAGCCCCAAAGTTGGTCGAGCCAAACCGGAACAACCGGCGCTTCCGCCTGCCGCGCGATAATTTCGTATCCGCGCCGCAATCTTAATAACGATCCGGTGCGAGTCAGTTCGCCTTCGGGAAACAGACAAACGATTTCGCCGGCGCGAATCCGCGAGATGGCTTCGCGCATTCCCTCTTTCGCTTTGCGCCCGGTGATCGGAATGCAGCTGACCGCCCGCAACACGGGATTCAGCCACGGATTCCGGTAAACGCCTTCATCGATGATGAAACGGATCGGGCGCGGGCAAGCCATCGAAAGGAGAATCGCGTCGATCCAGGTGATATGATTCGGCAGGAGAAGAAAGCCGCCCGTCGGCAAACGTTCCGCGCCTGTCACAGACACGCGATAAAACGTGCGGACAAAGCCCAAACCGAAAAATCGCAGAACCCGTTCCGCACCGGAAAGCTTTTCCACGTTTATGGTTTACAAGGAGGCGGTAGTTCCGTGCAATCGGCAATTCAATGATGGCGAGCGATTCCCCAGTGAAAGTAGGCGCCCGGAACGCCCTCTGCCTTCTCGTCGGGATCAATCTTTTCAATTACATCGATCGCTTTGTCCTCGCGGCGGTCGAGCCGAATATCCGCGCGACTTTCTTCGCGGCCGGCGACCCCAACGCCATGGCGAAAACCGGCACGCTGGCCCCGGCTTTCCTGGTTACCTACATGCTGGCGGCACCCGTCCTCGGTTTTCTCGCCGATCGCGTCTCACGCTGGCTCGTCGTCGGTGTGTGCGTCATTCTTTGGAGTTTCGCCACAGCCGCGTCTGGCTTCGCGGCCACGTTCGCGGCGCTCTTCATTACCCGGATTTTTGTCGGGATCGGCGAAGGTGGATACGGACCCGCCGCGCCGACCATTCTGGCGGATTATTTTCCGCTGGCGATGCGGGGCCGGATCATGGCGGTGTTCTGTGGTGCGATTCCGGTGGGGAGCGCGCTTGGTTACGTGCTGGGAGGATTGATCAATCACCAACTTGGCTGGCGTTGGGCCTTCTACCTCGTGGCAATCCCAGGAATTATTCTCGGGACCGTTTGTTTTCTGCAAAAAGATCCGCGCCCTAAACCGGGCAGGGGGTCCACGAACGACGCCGTCCGTAGTCGTCGGGGCGCGTACGGCTCTCTGTTCCGCAATCGTTCCTTCGTCATCAACTGTCTGGCGCAGACCGCGATGACTTTTGCCCTGGGGGGACTGGCGTTCTGGATGTCCGCCTACCTGATCTTTCGCAAGCAGCCGCCTGAACTGGGCACGCCGATTTTCGGCGGCATCACAGTGGTTGCGGGCCTGCTCTCGACCCTGCTCGGCGGCGTCATGGCCGACCGCCTCCAAAAACGTTTCGCCGGATCCTACTTCCTCGTTTCCGGCGTGGGGATGTTGGCCGCTTTTCCATTCCTGATCGCGATGCTCTACACCCCGTTCCCGCTGGCCTGGGTATTTCTTTTCGGCGCCGTGTTTTTCGTTTTCCTAAACACAGGGCCGTCGAATGCCGCCCTGGCAAACGTGGTCCGGCCCGAAATCCGCGCTGCCGCGTTCGCCCTGAACATCCTCATCATTCATCTGCTTGGTGACGCGCTTTCGCCGCCCTTGCTCGGTGCGGTCGCCGGCCATTACGACATGAACGTCGCTTTCCTGGTGGTCTCGGCCGCGATGCTGGTCTCGGGCGTCTTTTGGATTTCCGGCATGAAGTTTCTCGCAGCCGACACCGCGGCCGTAGAGGTGGTCGAGGAAGCTCCGCTCCTTCCGACGTAGTTTCGGTAAATCTCTGGGGAGCGCACGCGCCGTCGCGTGCTGGTTTTGGCGCCTCGCCAAAACAATCTTTTCGCTGCTGAAGTTCGCGATCGCGACGGCGCGATCGCTCCCGCGCGTGCTCTGCCCAGAAAAGCAAAACAGCAGGAGCACTTTCGCACTCCTGCTGTTTCTGATTTGAATTGTGCCTGTCTCCGCGTTAGGGCGTCGGCGCAGCCTCAGGCTCGGAAGTTTTCTTCTCCGATTTCTCGGACTTGCTCGACTTCTTGGTTTTCGAGCTGGGCGATTCGCTTGTCGTTTCGGTCGAATCGCTCTTCGGCGATTTTTCAGTCTTCGCTTCGGACTTCTCGATCTTCTTCGTGCTGCTCTTGGGCGAGTCCGAGCTGGCCGCATCGGCGCTGCTCTTCTTTTCGCTCTTCGGGCTGGTCTTGCTTTCCGCCGCCGGGCTCTTTGTAGTTGTCGACGACTTCGTCGAAGGAGACGGACTAATGGCGGGCACCGGGCTGGGCTTTGCTGTTGTGGTCGCGGCTACGGACGCGGTCGCGGCGGGAGTCATGGTCGCGCCAACACTCGCAGTCGCGGCCGGGGTCGCACTGGCGTTCGTGGAACCGGTCACGGTGGTGCTTGTGCTCGGGGCCGTGGTGGTGGTTGTGCCGCTCGTCGTTGCGGTCACGCCAAAGGTCGTGGGCACGGTGACGCCGTAATAGCCGTAGACCTGGGTGATGTATTCCGGCCGACTGTATTCCTCGATGTGGGTCGATTCCCATGCGGGCGCGCTGTAGATTTTCTCGCGCTCGATCCGCGTCATGTAAACGCGAGGCTCAGAGCTCGAGGAGAAAACGCTCCACGGTGCAGCCACCGTTTTGGTTGTCGTGGTGGTGCCACCGCCGCGGGTCGACAGGACGACATACGCGAGGCAGCCACTGCTTCGATCGAGGACGACGTCTTTGACTTCGCCCACGTCCTGGCCTTTGGCGTCCTTGATTTTGGAACCGATGATAGTGCTACTCTGAACGTAGCCGCTGGAGCTGGTACTGGTACTGGTGGTGGTGCTGGTTTGGGCGAACACTGGAGCGGCGGCGACCAGCAGCGCCAGCATTGCTCCTGACAGGATATTTTTTTTCATAATGTTGTAAGTTAGAGTGACGGAAGCGCTCCTGCGTTATTCAGTCGCGCGACCTTAATGGTTCGTTAGACCAGGGTCTTTTGGATGGGAAACTTGCGAACTGGCCTCGCGTTTTCCTCGGCGAAACGGCCTAACAACAAAAAAACCGCGCGGGCGTGAGCGCGACCAGTCGGGTCTCCAGGATTACGGCAGGTTGTACGCTTCCACCAGGGCCGCGCCTGTCGCGCCGGCTTTGCCGCGGACAATCGCGGTGTACGATCCCGCGGACAGCGACGCGAGGAGCGCGGACTCGCGCCCGTCCTGCGGCTGAAGTGAAACGGGAATCAAATCGTGGTTTGCGCCGCTTTGCCAGTCGTCGTTGGTCGTCACGCTGCCGTTCGCATCGTGCAGTTCCAAGATTGGATCGTCGATTGGATTCACTACCCCGGATTGCGCGAGGGTAGGACCGATCGCGCGCACGACCAGGTTCGCCGACCCGTTTCCGACCACGAATCCTCCGATCAAAACATCATCGGCGGCACCGACAAAACCGAGCGTGCTAATGTTCGCCAACTGCGAGTCCTCCACGAGATCGCCGTCATACACTTCGACGAGCGCCACGCCTGCCGCTGCCTCTTTTCCGCGAATGACCGCCGTGTATTGCCCGGGAGAAAGCGTGATTACGATTGCCGATTCATTGTCATTTCCTGGCGCCAATCCGGCTGCCGTCAGCTCCGCGATTGAGACGGCATCGTCCCGCCAGTTGTCATTCGTCGAAATCAAATCATCCGCGGCGCCGCCGTGAAGTTCGAGCACCGGATCGGCCAGGAAGTTCGCCAAACCGGAGCCGCCTAACGATGGACCGATCGCGCGCAGAATCACCTTCTTCGGCTCGTTCCCGGTGACGATGAAACCGCCAATACCGACCCCGTGATCTCCTCCGACGGTCAGCCGAGTCGAGATATTGAGCAGCTGCGGTTTCGCGCCCGGTTTGACCGGCAACGAAAGCAGTTGCGTATCCGGACTCCACGGGTCGCCCTGGCTCTCGTATGTGCTCGTCGAGCTTTCCGGTTGCGTCGCCGCGTTCCAGAAATCGACCGGCCCGAAAATATTTTGCAGGGTGTAATTGGCCGCCTGGGCCGCGCTCATCACATCCGCCCAGCTCACCCGGCCGTCCGGCGTGCCGTCGTGATTTGCATCGGCCAGAAGACCTCCGGAGGAATTCATGCTGCCCCACTCGGAAACGCGCGTATACGGGTCCCGGTTGATCCCTGGATTGAGAATCGAATTCCACGGGTCCCAACCGGCCTTCACGATGTGCGGCCCCATTCGGGTGCGAATGAAAATCACGCTCGGCATTTGTGACTGCGGCGAATAAAACCACGGCCGACCCAGGAACACGGAATTGCTTGGCGCCCTCGCGAAGCCACTCACCAGCTGACAGTCAAGGAAGATCAGTCCGTTTGCCGTTGTCCGCATTGTATCCGCGGCCGTGATGTAGCCCACACCGGTGCTATCGATCGTGCATCGATCAAAGACCGCCGTCGCATTTCCGAAAATAAAATCCGCGTCGCCCCTGATGAAGCTCTTGCGGAAATATTGCCGCGTCCTGCTCCAGACGTACAGAGTGTCCTGGTAGCCAAGAAACCACACGTTATCGAAAACGGCGCGGTCGGCGTCGCAGCGAAGTGCGAGAGCCTGGAGAAGGCTGCTCTCCGGAGTGGAATTCTCGAATGCCAGGTTGCGCGCCATGAAGGCGGTCGCGCTCGGAAGAATAGAAACCGTCTCGTTGAGATTCCCGCCTTGAGCGGGTGTCGCATTAAATGAAATAATTACATTCGTCGGGGCCTCGCCCTGGCCGATGAAAGTTACGAACGGTTTTTCCACCGCCACCCGCTCGACATATTTTCCCGGCGCGATAAAAATATTCGCGCGGTCTGTTTCGCTTTGTCCCGTCACCGCGTCCACTGCGCTTTGCACTGTCGGGTAAGCGCCGTTCGCACCGCTCTTATCGACGAAATAATCGCGGGCGCTCGTCACCTCCGGCGCGACGCAAATGAATACGGCCACGCAGGCGACAAACCAACGAAACGACGGCAGGCCATAGCTCCGATGGGGCTTCCGGGGCATCCGCAGAGAAAACCTGAAGACCCTCGTTAGGTCGAGGATAAATTCATCGCACACGTGAAATAGACAGGGGACGGGATGGCCGTGCCGAGCCGTAGCTCGGAGCACGCCTTCGTTTCCCTACGGCGTGACAACCTTCGCTTTGCTTCGCTCCACGCGAAGGCTCGAGCCGGCGGGAGCCGAGCGACATAGACGAAGCCCCGAAGGGGTGAGGTTTCTGGAGAAACCGAATCGATCGAACCGACACGACGAACGACCATTCAGCGTCGGCAACAATCCGCGCACGGATGAGAGGCGGGGGCGGGAATGGAGCCGGCGGGAGCCGGGCGACATAGACGAAGCCCCGAAGGGGTGAGGTTTCTGGAGAAACCGAATCAATCGAACCAACACCACGAACGACCATTCAGCGTCGGCAACAATCCGCGCAGTGAAATGAGGCGGGGGCGGGAATGGAGCCGGCGGGAGCCGAGCGACATAGACGAAGCCCCGAAGGGGTGAGGTTTCCGGAGAAACCGAATCAATCGAACCGACACGACGAACGACCATTCAGGGCCGTAACAATCCGCGCAGTGAAATGAGGCGGGGGCGGGAATGGAGCCGGCGGGAGCCGAGCGACATAGACGGAGCCCCGAAGGGGTGAGGTTTCTGGAGAAACCGAATCAATCGAACCGACACGACGAACGGCCATTCAGCGCCGTAACAATCCGCGCACTGATGAGAGGCGGGGGCGGGAATCGAACCCGCGAATAGAGGTTTTGCAGACCCCGACCTTACCACTTGGCTACCCCGCCGCTTCTGCGAACGGGAGAGTAGGAGCGCCGAATCTCCCTGTCAACGCAGCGGCAGCGCGGGCGAGGGGACGGGTGGAGTAATGGAGTGGTGGAGTATTGGAGTATTGGGGATTTGAATCATTACTCCACTACTCCAATACTCCATCACTCCATGGCCTCTCGTTCGTCAGAACTATTCCACCGCGCTCTCGATCGCATTCCCGGCGGCGTCAATTCGCCAGTTCGCGCTTTCCGCGGTCTCGGCCGCGAGCCTTTCTTCGTCGACCGGGCCGAAGGTTCCAGGATTTGGGACGTCGACGGGAACGAATACATCGACTACGTCGGCACCTGGGGACCGGCCATCCTCGGCCACGCGCCCCCGGTCGTGATCGACGCCGTCCGCGCTGCCGCCGGCCACGGCGTCAGCTTCGGCATTCCGAATCCGTTCGAGGTGGAAATGGCCGAGCTGATCTGCCAGTGGGTTCCTTCTATCGAAAAAGTCCGGATGGTGAACAGCGGAACCGAAGCGACCATGTCGGCGGTGCGATTAGCGCGCGGATTTGCCGGGCGCGACAAGATAATCAAATTCGAGGGCTGCTATCATGGCCACGTCGACGCGTTGCTTGTCCATGCCGGGAGCGGCGCGCTTACCCACGGCCAGCCCGATAGCGCAGGCGTGCCTGCGGAGTTTGCCGCGCTCACGATCTCGGTCCCGTTCAACGACATCGAGGCCGTCCGCGCCGCCTTTCGCCAAAACCCGAAAGAGATCGCCGCGATCATCCTCGAGCCTATTCCGGCAAATGCCGGGCTCTATTTTCCGCGCGAAAATTTTCTCCAGGAACTGCGCGCCGAATGCGACCGCGAAGGCGCGCTCCTCATCTTCGATGAAGTCATGACCGGTTTCCGCGTGGCCCGTGGCGGCGCGCAGGAACTATTCGGCATCCGGCCCGATTTGACGGCGCTCGGCAAAGTCATCGGCGGCGGGTTGCCGGTCGGCGCTTTCGGCGGCCGTGCCGAAATCATGGACCAACTTTCGCCGCTTGGCCCAGTCTACCAGGCTGGAACGCTCTCGGGGAATCCGCTCGCGATGGCGGCGGGGCTGGCGCAGCTGCGGGAGCTGGAACGGATCGATGGCTGGCGCTTGCTGGAACGGAGCGGAGCGCAGCTCGAAGAATCAATGCGCGCCACGCTCCGCGAACTCAATCTGCCTTGGGTCTTTCACGGGATCGGCTCGATGTTCTGCCTCTTCTTCACGAGCGAACCTGTGATCGATCTCGCCACTGCGAAGCGAAGCGATCCCGAGAAGTTCGCTCGCTTTTTCAAAGCCTGTCTCGACCGCGGCGTTTACTTCGCGCCGTCGCAATTCGAAACTGGGTTTCTCTCAACCGCGCATACGGCCGAGGACATCGAGCGCACTGCGATGGTTGTGCGCGAAGCGTTGGGTTTGCTGTAGCGACGGCGCTCTGTCGCCGTAGAACGCGCCGCTGCTTGCCAACGCTTGCACGCCGACAGAGCGGCGTCGCTCCAACAAGACAGACGGCGGTTTGTAAACCGCCGCGCCTTGATCGATACAGATAAACCTTTGCGTCGTCGCACTGCTTAGACTATCCAAGCTCCGCTGTGAACTCGACTGCCTCGGGTCCCATTCGCGCCGCTGCGAAATTCTTCCTCGAAGGGGACCGCAAGTTCTTCGTTAAAGGCGTCACTTACGGTCCCTTCCAGCCCGACAAGGAAGGCCATTTCCTCGGCACGCCCGAACAAGCGGCGCGCGACCTCGCCCAGATGCGCGAGATCGGGCTGAACGTCGTCCGCATTTATCACACACCGCCGCGCTGGTTTCTCGATGCCTGCACGGCCGCCGGCATGCGCGTCCTCATCACCCTGCCGTGGGAAAAGCACGTCGAATTTCTCCGGCGCAAAAGGTCGCGGGTGCAGATCGGCGAAATGGTTCGTTCCTCCGTCGCGGCGAACCGGGGCCATCCCGCGATCTTCGGTTATCTAGTCGGCAACGAGATCGCGAGCACCATGATCCGGTGGCTCGGCGTCCAGCGCGTGACCGAGTTTGTCGAGCAGCTCATTCGCATCGGGCGCGAAACGGATCCGAACGTTCTCTACTCCTACGCCAGCTATCCACCGACAGAATTTCTCCTGCCTCAGAACAGCGACTTTTCCTGTTTCAATGTTTACCTGCACGATCAGGACGCATTCGAGCGCTACCTGCTCCGGCTCCAAAATCTTTCCGAGGATCGTCCGCTCATTCTCGGCGAGTTCGGCATGGACACGATCCGCCACACTCAGGATGAACAGGCGGAGATGCTCGGCTGGCACGTTGACAGTGTGGTGCGATGCGGGCTCGCCGGGACGATCCTGTTTACCTGGACCGACGAATGGTTCACCGGCGGGCAGGAGATCACCGACTGGGCGTTCGGCCTCGTCACCCGCGAACGCGAACCGAAGAAATCCTTTTTCCTGCTCCGCGACAAACTCGGCCAGGACAACGCCGAGCTGCCGCATCGGCCGCTGCCGAGTTATCCTTTTGTCTCGGTCATCGTCTGTTCCTACAACGGCGCCAACACCCTGGCTGAATGCCTCGAGTCGTTAGGCCGCCTCGATTATCCGAACTATGAAGTAATTCTCGTCGATGACGGATCGACCGATAACACCCGGGAGATCGCCGCGCGGTTCCCCGACGTTCGCTACGTTCACCAGACCAATCACGGCCTGAGTCACGCGCGGAACCACGGCGCCGCCATCGCTAAAGGCGAGATCTTCGCCTACACCGACTCCGACTGCATGGCCGATCCTGAGTGGCTCTACTATTTAATGAGCACGCTCCTGAGCGGCACCTATGCTGGGGTAGGGGGCCCTAACGTTTCGCCGCCGGCGCAGAACTGGATCCAGGCTTGCGTCGCCGCCGCGCCGGGGGGCCCGAGTCACGTCCTCCTTACCGACACGGTTGCCGAGCACATTCCCGGTTGTAACATGGCCTGGTATCGGTGGGCCTTTGAAAGCATCGGCGGCTTCGATCCCGAGTATCACAAGGCTGGGGACGATGTCGATTTTTGCTGGCGCGTTCAGCAGGCCGGGCACGCCATCGCCTTCAGCCCGGCCGCCGTGGTCTGGCACCATCGGCGTTTTACTCTCCGCGCTTTTCGCAAACAGCAGGAAGGTTATGGCGAAGCCGAGTCGCTCCTCCGCTTCAAGCACCTTATCTTCTTTGGCCCCACCGGGACGGCGAAATGGCGTGGCCAGATTTATGGGACGCCGCGGTTCAGCTGGTTCATTAATCGGCCGGTCGTTTACCACGGAGTATTCGGCGAAGGCTTTTTCCAATCGATCTATCCCACGCCGCAATCGGAAGTCGCCGCTTACCTCAGCAGCATCGAATGGTTCGCGCTCACGGTGTTCCTTTTTGGGCTCGGGATTTTTTTGCCGGGTCTGCGGATCCTTCCTTACCTCATGCTGGGTGGCACGTTCTGCGTCGGGATTTCCTACATGCTCCGGGCCAGGATCGAGCCGAGGTTCGATACGGTAGCGGCGCGGCTTCTGGTCGCGTTCCTCGCTTTTGCTCAACCGCTCGTCCGCGGCTGGTCGCGCTACTTTACCTGGCTGCATTTCAAACGCACACCGCGCGCGGTCATCAGCACCCACGAACATTTGCCGGCGGGCGTGGAGTTCAGCGCGGGATTACGAAGTCGCAGTTACTGGAGCGAAGAAGGAAAGGACCGCCATCATCTTCTCACCGCGATCCTAGCGCTCCTCGATGAAGAAGGCTGGCGCTATTCCACCGATACCGGATGGAACGAATGGGACATTCAGATCTACGGAAACTTTTGGTGGAGCGTCGCGCTCCAGACCGTAACCGAATATCACGGCGGCCCGAAGTGCCTGACGCGGGCCGCGCTTCGTTCTCATTATGTTCCCACGACGATTCTGATCAATCTCGTTACGCTCTCTCTTCTCGTCTATCACGAGCTCCACGCCGCCCACGTCGATTATTGGATGCTCGGCCTCTATGTCCTTTTCGTCCTTTTCCTCGCCAACCGCGCCCGCCGCTTGAAATCTCGCGTAGCTGAGCTCGTGGACGTCGCCGCCTATCGTGCCGGACTTCAACGGATCGCGCGGACTAAAGCGCGCGACAAAGTCCCCGCGGCCGAAGTTGAGGCCGCCGGTCAGCCGAGATAGGGAGTTGTTTGCACAGTCGGCCTGTGAATGGTGATAAGTGACTAGTGAATAAGAAAAACCATTCACCGATCACCAGTTACTATTCACTCCTCTACTTGTCCTGCGGCATGAATATCGAATGAGGCATCTCATCCGTTTTTTCTTCTTCCTTGCCGCCTCCCTCCTCCTTTTCGCGTCCCTGAATTACTTCGACGACTGGACGCTGGAAGAGAATCCAGCGAAATTTGTCACCGTCGCGGTCCTCAGCGGCATCGCGTTCCTCGCCGCGGCGAGTTCCTTTCCCGTTCACTTTAACCTTCGCGCCCAGGCCGCGATCTTCTGGGGGATGGTTGTCGCGTTCCGTCTGGTCGCCTTGCCCCTGGAGGTCGGGGACGATTTCTGGCGCTACCAGTGGGAAGGAAAAATTCAGGAGGCTGGGTTCAACCCCTACGTCACCGCACCGGACGATCCCGAGCTCGAAACTGTCCGGGCGGAGTTCCCCGCCTGGCACAAAATCAATCACCGCGACTTCCGCGCCATCTATCCGCCCGGCGCCGAGCTCATCTTTCGCGGTCTAAGCCGCATCTCCGACAGTCCCTATCTGTACAAGCTCTTGTTCGCCGCCGCCGACCTCGGAGTGATCGCCCTCCTTCTTAGTCTGTTCCGGGGAGCGCACGCGCCATCGCGTGCCCCGTTCGGCGCCTCGCCGAACGGCTCTTCCTCTCCTCCTTTGTCATCCCATTACGCAGACGCAACCTGGTATGCCTGGAACCCGCTCGTCGTTTACAGCTTCGCCGGCTCCGCCCACTTCGACAGCCTCATGCTCCTGCCCATGATCGCCGGCATCCTTTTCCTTGTCCGCGGCGAGACCGAACCGGATTCCCGCCGGAAATGGTGGCTCGCCCTCGCTGCCGCGACCGCTTTCGGCGTGGCCATTTCCATCAAGCTCGTTCCAGCTCTGCTCCTTCTCTGCTGCGTCTTCGCCCTCGGCTACCGCGCCATCGCGCTTGGTGTTAGCCTGGCCATCCCGCTTCTCCTTAGTCTCCTCTATGGTTATCCTACAATCCCGATCTGGGATTCGCTCCGTGCCTTCGCCCACGTTACCCGGCTGAACGATCTTTTTTGGTGGCTCATCGAAGAAACCGTCTGGCCAAACCCGCACCAGAAAAACTATCACTACAACGTCATCCTCTTCGTCGCTGTAGCGTTGGTCTCACTCCTCTTTTTTCGAAATTGGAAACGAGGGATGCTTTGGGTGTTCGGCATCGCGCTCATCCTTACCCCCGTTCTCCATCCCTGGTATTGCACCTGGGTTCTCCCGCTCGCCACCTGGCGCCGCTCCTATGCCTGGCACGTCCTTTCGGTAACCCTGTTCGCCTACTACCTCTTCTGGAACGAGCGGCTCTTCATGTTACCCTGGCACGCCGAACCCTGGCTGCGCGCCCTCATCGCCGTTCCACCCCTGGTCGCCGCCTTCTTGTTCTACCTCTCTTCGCGATCGCGAGCCGCGCCGGACCTCGATCCGTGACTCTGGACGGCGTCCCACGCCGTTGGAGGGACACCCGCTGTGGCGTCCCTGTTCGGCTGGGGACGGGACAGCGCCCGTCCCTCCACAGCACTACCACAAGCTCAATCGTGGGGAACGCTGAGCCGGCGGGTTCAGCGCGTCAGGTAAGGAGTCATCGGCCAAGGCACATTCGCCAGCCGGCACTTTCGCCTTGATTCCACGCGCGCCTTAGCGCTAATGAATGGTCCGCCTCCCCCCATTATGTCTCCCTCCGAAATTCAAACTGCGCCACCGCGACTACTCGATCGCGTTCGCTGGCACCTGCGGGTCAAGCATTACAGCCTCCGTACCGAACAAGCTTACGTAGACTGGATTCGTCGATACGTCGTTTTCCACGGGAAACGCCATCCAGACAAACTGGGGGAACCCGAAATCGCCCTGTTCCTCACTCATCTTGCCGTCGAGTCGAAAGTCGCTGCCTCTACCCAGAATCAAGCCTTCAGTGCCCTGCTTTTTCTCTACCAGCAGGTGCTGGATCGAAAACTCGAATTCATTGACGTCGAGCGCGTTCGCCGTCCACCCAAACTTCCGGTCGTGTTTACCCGGGCGGAAGCTCGCGCCGTTCTCGCGCAACTCAAAGGCGATTATCGGCTCATGGCGCACCTGCTATACGGAAGCGGTTTGCGCCTGCTCGAATGTCTGCGCCTGCGCGTTAAGGACATCGATTTTGGCTACCGCCAGATCGCCGTTCGAGAAGGCAAAGGAATGCGCGAACGCATCACCATGCTGCCGGAACGGCTCTGTCGCCCCCTTCAGGCGCACCTCGCTCGCGTCAAGGAACTCTATCAGCAAGACCTCAGACGTGGCCGCGGCGCCGTCTTTCTCCCCAATGCTCTGCACCGAAAATATCCCAATGCCGCCCGCGAATGGGCGTGGCAATACGTCTTCCGGCCGAAAAGACTTCAGTCGATCCGCGCAGCCGCGAAATCCGCCGTCACCACATCGGCGAAAAGAATCTTCAAAATGCCGTCAAGCGCGCCATTCAGGCCGCTCGGATTGCAAAGGCGGCGAGCTGTCATACCTTCCGGCATAGCTTTGCCACCCATCTCCTCGAAAAAGGCTATGACATTAGGACCGTTCAGGAACTCTTGGGACATCGAGACGTTACGACCACAATGATTTACACCCACGTCTGCAATAAACCCGGGCTGACTGTTCGAAGCCCCGTCGACGAATGAAATCCGACCTTCAAGTCGTGATAGACGAAAGAATCTTCGTCTATCAACTTTCGTCTAATTCTCGTTAGATGCTGCCAGCATTAGGATACGCAATCCTGTTTCTAGAGACTGCAATTCTCTCGCTTGGGCTGTACGCACTCTGTCGGTGGAGTCGGTGGACAGCCGTTATCGGTGTGCCTTTGGCGCTGGGTTGGATCGCCCTGCGTCTGCCGGACATCGCTTACCGGCACGACATGGGAGTCGAAGACCTGGGTCGCGCTCCTTTTATTCCGGAGTACATCGCATCGTTTGCGCCGATATTATTTCTCTGCGTAGGCTTCTTTCGCAGGCCACGCGCGGCATCTAACCATGCGATGGAGCGAACGCCGGACCGCCCTGGTTCCACATTTTGAAATGACGTCCACATCTCCACCGCGAGCGATGCGCGTCCTCGTCCGCCGTCGCTCATCTTGTTCTCGTTAGACCTTAAGGCATGCGTCCACTCTGGAAACGGTTGCTGATCGCCGCAATCCTCTATTGTGCGCTGTGGCTTTTTACAGCGGTCGTCGGTACGCGCCAGGTTTGTGGCTATTTCCGAGAGAGGTCGCACATCGACGCGACGTTTTCGACGATCTCGTGTTCCGAAGTTCCCGATTACAACGCGGTCGAGCATGGTTACGGCTGCTGCGCGGCTTCGTATGCACCGTTCTTTGTTGTGGTGCAATACGCCTACTGCGATCAGGGCTTTTCCACCGGCGGCTCAGCAGTATTCTTCTGGTTCGGTCGCCCATGGCCGGTTTTGCCTTGGCCATGGGGCCGTTCGTGGATCACGTGACACACCAAAGGTCTAACCATACGATGGAGCGAACGCCGGACCGCTCTTAATCCATATTTAAGATGACTTCCACGCATTCATCCCGAGCGGCGCTCGCTCTCGTCCGCCGTCGCTCATCTTGTTCTCGTTAGATGGTGAACGCGCTCAGTGATAGCGAGCGTCAGCAAACGCCGCCCGAAGTCGAAATCGACTTCTCCGGCGTTACCTCAGAGCGGGACGTGCACGAAGCATTCGCGCGTTCGTTGCACTTCCCGGATTTCTACGGCCACAACTGGGACGCATTTTGGGACGTCCTGTGTTGCTTTGACGTTTTCCCGCGGCGACTCACCCTCGTTGGCAAAGAGCATCTGCGGCGGGCGGTGCCTAAAGCATACGAGCAGCTCCAGTCGTGTTTCGCGGACTGCGAGCGGGAGCATCCGGACATTGCGCCGAGCGTCACGTGGAGGTGATATTGTGCCGATGCCGCCCCGACCATCTAACCCATCGCTGCAGCGAACCGCTGGCCGCTCCGGTTCTTCACGTAAGATTATGAAAACACATTCGTTGCATTCCACGCTCGCTTCCGCCAGCGGTCGCTGAGCTTATTCTCGTTAGATGAAGGCCGCGCTTATCGGAGCTGCCACGGCCCTATTGCTCGTAGGATGTCAGTCGTCGGGTTCAGTCGAGCAGCGTCTACTGGGCACTTGGGCAGCGCCAACGACGCGCTTGCTCCCCGGGACAAACCGCATGACCGGCTACCGTAACATGGTAGATGACGTCATTGAGATATCTTTCACAGAGGATCACAAGGAGACATGGCGGTACCGCGGCACAAACAAGCGCCACGCCGTCGCTCGGTGGCATCTCGAAGGAAGAGATTTGGTCTTCACGCTGGAGTCTCAGCTCGAAAGCGCACCGGCCGGGACAACGCGAAGGGAGAAGATCAAGACAGTATCTTCGGATGAGCTTGTCTTCACTGAGGGCGGTCACGACAGTGTGTGGCGGCGCGTACGATGACCCCAACTTCATCTAACCAAGCGATGCAGCGAACCGCTGGCCGTTCCGCGTTCTGGCCGCCGGTGACTTCCACCTTCAACCAGCAGCCACGCGCGCCCTCGCCAGCGGTCGCTGATCTTGTGTCTCGTTAGGCACAAAATGGCCAATTCGGATCTCATCGCAAAGATGCAGAGTGTTGTCGATGACTACGAGGTCGGTCGCATTTTACCCGAGCAGGTCGAGCAAGCCTTGGAGTTTCACATGCAGGCGCTCGAAGGCGTTGACTTGCCTGCCATCCACAAAGTTCGCTCTTTCTCTTATCGCTTGGTCGCGGCTCACCTCGCCGATGGCGAGCAGGAGTTCAGAGGCGATGAACGAGTTTCCACGGTCCTCGCAGAGCTGCGTTGCTTTCTGCACTCCCTTCCTGCAGCATCAAGCGCCTAACCAAGCGATGGAGCGAACGGCTGGCAGCTTTTGTTCTACACTTTGCATGACACTCCACCCTCAACCCGCAGCGACGCGCTCTCCCGCCAGCCGTCGCTCATCTTGTTCTCGTTAGATGATTAAGCGTGTCGCGAGCACAATGCTTGTTTTCGGCGTCGCGCACGCGCTCGCGTTCGCCGAACCCGCACCGACCGCGCCGCCACTTCTCAAGGTCACCTATGGCGAGATTTGGGGACCTTCACCGCTGATGTATTCCTATTCAGTCTGGCCGGCTGGGGAAGTCCGCTATGAACCGTTGCCGCTCGATTATAACGGCGTGAGGACGCGCCAGCCGAAGACACTGCGGGTCACCCCGGACGCTGCGCTTCGCGCAGTCAACGAGCTCATCAAGGTAGGCTTCTTAACGCTCGAGCCGGAAGTCCATAGACGCACCGCGACGAAAGAGGGCAGCGGAGTCTTGTTGGACCGCATCGTCATCACCGATTCGCAGAAGATGACAATCGAGTTCCACTTCGAAAACGAAGACTACAAGATCGCATTCGACGACATTGACATTCTTCCGTGGGCAAAAACCGCGCTTCGAAAGGCTGAGAAAAGCCTAGGCATCAGTGCATTGGTCGAATGAACGCACCGAATCATCTAACCATGCGATGGAGCGAACGGCGGACCGTTGTACGCTCTACTTTTGAGATGACTTCCACCCTTCCACTCCGAGCGACGCGCGGTCTCGTCCGCCGTCGCTCATCTTGTTCTCGTTAGGCCTCAAAAACGCTCACTATGAAAACACCGCTCATCGTTCTGCTCCTTATCGCCATCGCCAATGCTTTTGTCAGCGGGGCTCCACTGCCGGGGCAGACGCTAATCTCCGATTCGACGGTCCAGAAGGACGTCACAAGCGATCTGTTCGTCGCAGAGAAGGCGCTCGCCGGTAACTGCAAGAAATCGCGCATTGTCGACACGAAGATCACACACCCGCCGAAAACTTTGGGCCAAGAGAAGGGCACCGGTTTGGCAGTAGCACAGTGGACGGAGCGCTGGACTTTAGATCGGTGCGGAAAGAGAGTTTCTTACACGATCCACTTTGATATGCGTGGCTCCGCAGGAACCATGTTTAAGATCGAAGCACCTCGTAACTAGAATGAGGCCTAACCATGCGATGGAGCGAACGGCCGCCCGGTGCGCGTTCACGTTTTCCGTGGCTAGAAACGCTTCCATTTCAAGCGACGCTCGCTCTCGGTGGCCGTCGCTCATCTTGTTCTCGTTAGACCCAAATGCGTCACGCCGCAGCAATATTTACGGTCTTTTTAGTTGGTGCATGCACCGCAATCGATCAAGCGCGTAATTTACTGCTTTCCTCGTTGCTCTCCGAAACAGACATCGCCGAGATAACGGCATTGGTCGCTCAACGTGGCGACATTCGACAGCCGATTTTCCAAATCACCGCAGAAGATCCGCGCCGCAATCGATTTGTCGTTTACGCTGGCCACCAAAATAAGATGGGTGACCAGTTTGATTATTTTACTGTGGAAAAGCTACGTGGGACGTGGCGAATCGCGTCTCCCGTATCGCACGACACATTCAAACCGGAGGAAGTCATAGTTACTCAGTTGAAGCACATCACTCGGTCTAACCAAACGATGCAGCGAACGTCTGGCAGTCGCGGTTCCTCGTTTTCCATGAAATTCGACCCTCAACCCGAAGCCACGCGCCGTCTCGCCAGCCGTCGCTGATCTTATTCTCGTTAGGTCCCACGGCCCGACTCATGAAATCGACGTTTCTCCTCAGTGTGCTTCTGGTGCTCAGCGCATGTGCCGAAGACCGATACGCTCACAATATGCGGCAGGCGTATGTTACGCGTTGGACACATCTCTCGGCCGCAGATCGGAGCGAGATCGTGCGCATTGTCAGCGCCCAGACGGAACAAGGCATTCAAGGCATCACGAAAGGACGCGTCCACCCTCAACAGATTTCTGTCTTCACCGGATTTTCTGAAGCCGGCGCTGGCGTCGGCGAGCGCTTTCGATGGCACGAATTCGTGCTGGAGAAAAAGGCCGACCACTGGCACATCGTGTCCCAGACCGATATTTCTCCAGCACTCGGATCGATGTTCTTATCGTATCCGCCATGATGCGGCGCACCACAAAGAGACCTAACCATGCGATGGAGCGAACGGCGGACCGCTGTGCGTCCACATTTGAGATGATTGCCACACTTCCACTCCGAGCAACGCGGGGTCTCGTCCGCCGTCGCTCATCTTGTTCTCGTTAGGCCTAGTCCACTCATGCGCGAATTCATCATCGAAGACGAGCTTCACGCCGAACAACACGGGGAGTTCGCCACGCTGGAAGACGCCGTGCGCGAGCTGCGACGGCGGGCCGACATTCCGTGGGACCACGAACCGAACCTCGCACCCTGCCAGAGCTGGGCCACATGCGGTCGCGCATACGAGGTTATCGAGTATGACGCTCAGAGCTTGCCGAAACAACTGCGAAGGATGAAGGCGCTGGATATTTCGAAGGAAGGCATAGTATGGCACGAGCCATTTGGTCCATCGAAGGCCTAACCAGGCGATGGAGCCAACCACTGGCCGGCGTACGCCCAAGTTTTCCATGACTCGAATCTCACATCCTGCTGCCACGCACGCTCTCGCCAGTGGTGGCTCATCTTGTTCTCGTTAGATGGTGAAGCGCAGAACCAAGATTGCCGCACTTTTCGGAGGAGCGATAGCGCTGATTGCGATCATATACTTCTGCGCGCTTTTCGCGATGCATGGATTTAGCCGGGACTCTGTCGCTATCGACTCCTGTTTGGACAGCGGCGGCCGTTGGAATTACTCTGAGAGGACATGCGAGCACTGACCGCCCCATTTTTCGCGGTCGCGTCCGTTTGGGGCGTCTGGCGCGATGTCCCTCCGCGTCAGCCACACCAACCATCTAACCAGGCAGTGGAGCGAACGGCCAGCCGCTGCGCGTTCCCGTTTTCACTGGCTACAACCTTTTCGCCGCAGGCCACGCTCGCTCTCGCTGGCCGTCGCTCACTTTATTCTCGTTAGATCGTGATGCCGCCGTGGCGAGAATCTGCGTTGAAGCTCTTGCCTGAGCTGGGCGAGAAGATCACGGACCCGGAGATCGACACTCCATATCTGCTCTGGTTTGAGATCCGAGACGCCTTCGAGCGAGCATACGACGCTTCGCCTCGCGACGAGTCGCTCATTCGGCGCATCTACGAATATGCCGATTGGTGCATGGCCGCTCCGCGCGGAGAAACCGCGGCCGACGACCTTTTTACATGCACTTGCGTCTGCTTTTACGAGCACATCCCTCAGCATCCCGCAGCGCGCGACGACATGCCTCGCTGGATTCCCTATCAGGATTTCATCGGCAGCGAGCAAATCTTCCGATATCATCTCACCGAGGAAGAGTTCGTCGCGCTTAAACAGCATTTCGACACGCATCGCCATGACTTCGTACCACGCCCAACGATCTAACCAAGCGATGGAGCGAACGGCTGGCAGCTGTGGTTTCTTACGTTCGATGAAATTCCACGCTCAACCCGAAGCGACGCTCTCTCCCGCCAGCCGTCGCTCATCTTATTCTCGTTAGATGACTAGACGAACGCGACAACCTCTGAGCTGCGGAATACGTCCGACATTCGCGTTGGGCCTGGTGCTTTTCTTTTGCTATCCGCAGCATGCAGCAGCGGACCCGCAACCTACGCGATCCCCCACGAAGACGAGTTTTCACGACTACAGGGGCGTGGTCTTGTTAGATGTGGATCCGCAAGCCCGAAAGGTGAAGCGCGCGACAATGCTGCAAAGCACGTCAAATGTCGCGCTCGATAACGCAGCGACGAGCGCTTTGTTGCGAGCGAGGCCATTCAATCCGGGCGGCAAAACGCAACTTAAAGTTCCCGTCCGTTTTAGAGTTCACCGAGATGGCCGCGTCCAGTGTTGGCTGGGCACGCCGCCGAAGCCACTTCCGGCGAAATAGAGATACCAATTTACTCAAATCATCTAACCATGCGATGGAGCGAACGGCTGGCAGCCATGGAAAGGAAGAACTAAGAATTATGAAGGATGAACCCGCAGCGACGCGCTCTCCCGCCAGCCGTCGCTCATCTTGTTCTCGTTAGATGCTAGCGAACGTCGTCGCTGTACGCAGCTGGGTCGACCTTTTCGCCCCGGGATTGCTCATGCTTTGCATCGCGATCGGCGGCGCCTTGCTCTGGAGACGGACCCGGCGGAGCTCCGTTCTTGTGCAGCTAGTCGCGGCAAGCCTTCTCTTCGCGGATTGGGGTCTCACCGAGATTTTCCGCGCCCTTGACCCCAACGCCGGCCCGGCCACGTTCTTTTGGTCCGAGCGTATCCAGACGGTCAGGCATATTATAGTTTCGCTCGCTTTGGTCGCCTTTCCGATTTCTTACCTTTGGTATGCCCTCACCGAAAAAGCATCTAACCATGCGATGCAGCGAACGCCTACCCGTCGTTCGCCCCAGATTTCCCATGACTAAATCATTCCACCTGCGATCAGCGCTCGCCTCCGGTAGGCGTCGCTGATCTTGTTCTCGTTAGACCTATGCGCCTGACCTTCGCAATGCTCTTCGCCCTGTCAGCAAGCAGCGTCTTCGCTGCACCCGTGTTGGAGGTGCCACGGGAGAATCGGGTGATTTTGCACTCCGCGCGTTGGACGCCAACCCAGTCGCAGGCCGATGCCGCCTTCAGATCAGTTCAGCGTTTCCTCCAGAGGCCAGTCGTGGCTGACCGGTACTATCTTGAGCAGATCTCCGAGATCCTTAAACATAGGAAGGAGTATCGTGTTCAGTTCATCGGCCGATACAGTAAAGGCCGGAAGGTCGTTCTGTGCAGCTTCTTCCCGATCCGCTTTCCTAGCGAAAAGGAAGACTTTCATCCTGAGTGGAGACACCAACCAGTTGAGGTGATGGACGGCGGGTGTTGGTATTGGCGCCTTGATTACGATCCAGAGACCGATCGCTGCAGTAACTTTGACGTAAACGGCTACGCATGATCAAGAGGTCTAACCAAGCGATGGCGAACGGCGGACCGCTGTGCGCTCGATTTTTGAGATGACTGCCACATTTCCACCCCGAGCGACGCGCGCCCTCGTCCGCCGTCGCTCACCTTGTTCTCGTTAGGCGTCATGCCGCGCACTTTATGAGAACCACGCTTCTGTTTCTTTTGTTCGCATTCGTCATGGAGATGCCAGCGTTCTCTTGTTCGTGCGGCCCAACGCCGTCTGTTCCGGAGGCATTCGAGGAAGCGGCGGCTGTTTTCGCAGGCCGCTGCATCTCAGCGAAGCTTGTAACCGAGCATTTCAAGGATGGCGACTTAGAGCGTTGCCAATTCACTTTCGAGGTCACCCGCGCCTGGAAGGGAGCAGCAGACAAGAAGCAAATTACAGTCGAGACGGGGGTTGGCTCCGGCGACTGCGGCTATCAATTTACGATCGGTGCTTCTTATATCCTCTACTGCAACGAGGGTGATGGTCGGCTCTGGACGAATATGTGCACTAGGACCTGCATCACTGATTACGAGCGCCGCGTCGAAACGGAGATGAAGGCGCTCGACGAGGCCAAAGCTAAAGCCAAGTCCAAATGACGCCTAACCAGATGATGGAGCGAACGGCTGGCAGCCATGGAAAGGAAGAATTAGGAATTATGAAGGATGAAACCGCAGCGACGCGCCACCCCGCCAGCCGTAGCTCATCTTGTTCTCGTTAGGTCTTGAGCATCATCGTTCCAGTCGGCATCGGGATCGCACTTCTGCTTGCTTTGTGCATCAGACGTTCCCCGAAGCCTGGCGAGATTGTGCGGTCGCTGTCGCCAGCAGATCGCCAGTTCATCGCGGATCAGATCGAGCCAATTACCAAACTGCCATTGGACACCGTCGAGGATGAGAGCGCATGGCTGGCAGCCACGCGAGCTGTGATGGACCGGCTTGGCACACGCTTCACCGATGTTGCGGCGGTCGTGCCACATCAGCTATATCATTATTTCGATGACGCCGACATTCACCGGAAAGAGCCGTCTTATCGGGCAGCTCAGGAGAAGTACGTCGTTGATTTCATCCGCCAGCTACGCGAACAGACCTAACCACACGATGGAGCGAACGGCGAACCGCCATGAAAAGGAAGAATTAAGAAGTAAGAATTATGAAGGATGAAACCGAAGCGACGCGCCATCCCGCCAGCCGTCGCTCATCTTGTTCTCGTTAGATGTAGTGACATCGCTTCTCCAAGAACACCGATTCAAGCTGGCGGCACCTGTCGTTTTGACCGCGCTGGTTATCGTCTGGACGCTGGTGGTGCAGCCTTTCACGCGGTATGGCGATAACTGGGCTGTCTGGCCGGTCATTTTGTCGGTGCCGCTCGTTGCCGCCATTCATATTTATTTGGTGGCCGCGCTTCGCCCCAAGTGGCCGCTTGTCGGCTATGCCGTTGTGCATATTCTCGCCTTGGTGTCGGTCGTCATCGTTTGCGTTATGCGGATATCGAAGGACAGCCTGTGATTGCGCCGACATCTAACCATGCCCTTTGAGATGACTTCGACACTTCAGCTCGCAGCGACGCGCGGTCTTCGAGAACTCGCGGTGTGCTCCGTCGCCGTCCGTAGCCAGGTCCCCGGCTGCCGTCGCTCACGTGATTCTCGTTAGATGATTTGCTTTACATGTTACGAGCGTTAACAAAACCCACGACGGCCTCTAAAGCCCGCACCTTCCTTCTCTTTTTTGGCGGGCTCTTTATCGGGGTGGCGTTGCCAGAACTAGGCTTGCTGTCAGCCTTGTCGCCCGGCGACGATGCCGCTGCACGGTTGGGTCGCCAGATTGTTTGGCTCCTGATCGGTCTCGCGCTGCTCGCCTGGGTCCGTTGGGTCGAACGGCTGCCGCTTTCCTCGATCGGTATGAGAAGACCCAACGTAGGGACTTTCGGCTGGGGAGTTGCGGGAACCGTCGCGCTGATCGTCTCCTTCGTCCTTTGCTATGCGCTGATCTTGCCGGCGCTCGGACTCAAAGCCGATGTTCAGCGAACCGGTTCGATCATCAGCAATCCTTATTGGCTGCAATTGGTGATTTTTGTCTTCGCCGCATTCGTTGAAGAGATCATCTTCCGCGGTTATATCATCGAGCGCACTGAGGCGCTGATCGGAAGCAAGTGGATCGCCTTCGCCATCTCCGCCATAGTCTTTGCGCTGGTTCACCTGTCCTCCTGGGCGGCGTCCCAGCTCATTGTCGTTGCTTTCGGCTCGGTAATTTTGGGATTACTTTATCTGTGGAAGCGCGACCTTATCATGGTGATGATCGCGCATTGTCTCGCCGACGTGGTCGGGTTTGCTTTGGCCGCGCTGCAAAGTTAACCGTGTATGAACGCATTGGACCTGACTAAAGCGCCTCCACGATCGCCGAGGGAAGAAGTCGGCGGGCTTTGCATGCTGCCGCGGATGATCGACGTGGCGCGGGCGAAGTTACCGGGCGGGAACATCGGGACTTATCAGATCGGCCGGGGAATGAGCGGGCTCGTGTTGGCTCATCTCGGGATCGATGTCGGCGAGTTTGTCGAAGCGGTGCGGACTGCGAATACCGAGGAAGAAGTCGCCGCGCGGTTTTGTGGCAAACGGACCAAAGCTGAGGACCGGATGCTCAACCTGAGGTTGAAAGGCGCTACGGTCGCGAACGTGCCGCCGGATTTGCGCCCAAGTTTCGAGAAGTTTTATGGCGCGGACCTGCCGACCGACAAACGCGTTTTCGAGATTCTCGAGGAGGACGACAGGCGCGCCTTCGGCGCTAATTAAGAAGGAAGAATTAAGAAGGAAGAAGTGGGGGGAGGCTTGAGTGTCGTTAGGGCGGCGGGGTAGGGTGAGGGGCGAGTGCACGGGATTTTTATTGCGGCGATTCTGACGACGGGGATCGCGCTGGCGATTTTCGGGACGCTGCTGCGCCGGCTCAAGCAGCCGGCGAACGGCAAACTGTTGCTCCTGGCGGCGCTGATCGCTTTGCCGCTCCAACCGGCGGCGTTCTACTTCGTGCGCGTCCCGCTCGATCATTGGCTGACCGCGCTGCTCGGCTCGAATTCGCCAACCCTTCATTGGCTCGTTACCTTGTATGCGCCGGTGACTGAAGAGCTGGCCAAGCTCGTGCCGTTGCTTATCCCGGCGATCCGGCGCGATCTCCGGCAAGAGAACTTCGGGCGTTACGCGCTGGCAATCGGACTCGGGTTCGCGATCGGTGAAAGGTGGTTTCTGGCCGAGACGATTTCGCGCATCCCTGCTTTTGCCGGAACACCGTTTTATCTTTTCGGGGGCTACGTGGGCGAACGGCTGATGGTTTGCGTTTTCCATAGCGCGTTCACCGGCGCGGCACTCTGGAGGTGGCGGCGCAATTTCATCGTCGGAATCGCCGCGGCGATGGCGCTGCATTGGCTCGGCAACTTTCCTATCTTCCTGATGGCGTCCGACGCGGGCGGGATGGGTCCGCGGTTCTGGGGAATGGCCGTGCAATTTTGGATCATCGTTTACTTCTTTGGCGCGCTCGGCCTCCTCTCCTATTTCGTATTCGGACGGGTCAGTCCCGCCCGGCTTTTCTACGGTCGCCGGAAGTGTCCGGAGTGCGGCGCGGAGTACGACCCGCCGATTTTCGCGGTCAACCTTGGCGCGCGCCGGTATGAGCGTTGCCCGCAGTGCCGACACTGGCATTTCACGCGATCGTCGGTTTAGTCTTCGCGATCAATGGAAACGCTCGATCACCTTTTTGAAAACAACCGCACCTGGTCCGAAGCAATCCGGGAGGCGAAGCCAGAGTTCTTCCTCGAGCTGGCCCAACAACAGGCGCCGCAGTATCTCTGGATCGGTTGCTCCGATAGCCGGGTACCGGCAAACCAGATCGTTGGGCTGATGCCAGGCGAGCTGTTCGTTCATCGCAATGTCGCGAACCTCGTGATCCACACCGACCTCAATTGTTTGTCCGTGCTCCAATTCGCCGTCGATATTCTCAAGGTGCGCCACATCATCGTGTGCGGGCATTACGGCTGTGGGGGCGTCGGGGCGGCGCTCCGGCGGGAGCGGCTCGGGTTGTGCGATAATTGGCTTCGGCATGTTCAGGATGTGCACGAGAAGCATGGTGACGCGCTCGCCGGCATGCCCGAAGAACAGGCGGTGGATCGGCTCTGCGAGCTGAACGTTATCGAGCAGGTGAGCAGTGTGGCGCGCACCACCATTCTCCAGGATGCGTGGGCGCGCGGACAGGAATTGGCCGTGCACGGCTGGATTTATGGGCTTCACGGCGGGTTGCTGCGCGACCTGAAGGTGACAGTGAGCGAGACGCGAGGGAGCTAAGTTCGAATATCGAAATCCGAAATTCGAAACAATTTCGAATGGTCGAAGGAGCGAATTTTCGAAACGGACCGGTCGCGTCCCAACGCTGTTTTAGACCTTCTGGCCTTCGAGCTTTAATATTGTTTCGAAATTCGAGCTTCGGATTTCGGATTTGAGTCCCCCGGCCTCGTTAAGAGGGATTGTGCTCGCGCGTCGAACTAATTACCCTCGGCGCATTATGAGCGACACCTATGTTCCAATGATCAGTTCCGGCACGGCGGGTCCACTCGGCGTGCTCCATTTGCCGCGACTCTGGTTGAAGGTTTCCCTGGAAGAATCGGGGAAGCTGGCGGCCGGTTATCCAGGCATCGGCCGAGGCTTCGATGCGATGACCTGCGCCGCCCTTGGGCTCGATGAGCAGGCGGTCAAGGATTACATCCGGCAGAACAAACCGAGCTACACGCAGTTTGAGGGTTGGGTGAAGAAAAACGCGAAAAGCCTTACGCCGGAAGCGGTCGAGAAACACAACGCCGCCGTTCGCGGTTACATCCACGACGACGAAACGCGGAAGGGGATTTTGGGTGCGTGCGCGGTCGCGGACGACGCAGCAGCCGCGAAGGACGCGGTGAACCTGAATAATCTCGACGATTGGCAGGAGTTCCACCAGGCGGTGCTGAAGTAAAAAGTCGAATTTTCATAACGAAATTTGTGGCGCAGCGCGAACTCGCCGCGATATGATGGGCGGCGCGCATGGATCAGGTCGATCAGCTCCAATCAGAACCCGTCGCGGAGAGCCGAGACCACACAGCCCGTGTCCTCAGTCCAGAACTGAAGCAGCAGTTCGACACCCTGCGGAACCTGCTCCAGCGCTCACTCTGGCTGGCGGAACGCTGCGCCGATATTGAGGCGAGCCAGATTCTCCGGGCTCGCCTGACGAATCTCCAGGCCGCCGCGCTTCTCGTCGTGGTGGGCGAGGTAAAAGCGGGCAAGAGCAGCTTCATCAACGCGCTCTTGCGGGAAGATGTTTGCGAGGTGGCGCCGGGGCCGTGCACGACCGGGATCCAGGAGCTGATTTACGGGCCGCAATGGCGGGTCGATGTCCTGGGCGAATCGTGGCAGCGGGTCTGGTTGCCGAAAGATGTGCTGCGGGAAATCAGCATTGTCGACACGCCGGGAACGAACTCGATCGTGAAGAGCCACCAGACGATCACGGAGAATTACATCCCACAGAGTGACCTCGTGGTGTTCGTGTTTTCCGCGGTGAACCCGCACACGGAATCCGCCTGGGAAATGCTGACCCTGATCAAGAAGGATTGGCACCGGAAGATCGTCTTTGTCCTTCAGCAATCGGACCGCGCCACCCAGCGCGAGTTGAGCACCAATCTCGAGCACGTCCGGCAGTACGCGAAAGAACGGCAGGTCGAAAGCCCGGCGATCTTCATTCTTTCGGCCAAGCGCGAGATGGAAGGCATTCCCGAGAACGCGTTCGCGGAGTTCCGCAGTTTTCTCCAGGACACGATCGCGTGCGGCGAAGCGTGGCGGATCAAAGTGGAAGGCTCCTATCAGACGATCCGCTCGGTCATGACGCGGTTGCTGGCGCATTTGCGCGGGGAGAAAATCGCGCTCGATGACGAGCGCGCGTTTTACCAGGGCTTGCTCTGCCAGGTGGACGCTCGCGAGGACAAAGCGAAGGGGCTCAAGACGCTCATTGTCGATAAGCTCGCAGCGACCTACAGCACCTTGGCGCGACAGTCGGAGGATGAGTTCGCCAAAGGCCTTGGCGTGGGAAGACTGGTGCGCGGCGCGATTCCTTTTCTCCGCGACAAGGATACGGATGCCTGGCTGCGCGAACTGAAGGGTGGGTTCGAAAAGTCGGCCCGCCGCGAGATCAAAGCAGAAGCTGCACAGGTCTCGATGGATTTGTTTAACGAGATGCGGACGATGATGGAGGACCTGACGCAAAGCATCGCCCGGCGACAGGAGCGTATCCGCGCGGACGTTACGTTTCCGAAGGCGACCGACCAGCTCGGGACGCTTCAGAAGTTGCAGGCGAAGCTCGACGGGGTTCGGATCGATGAGAATATTCTTCGCGGCAAGGCGGCCGAGACGACGGACGTGCGGAAACTCGCCGTGGCGGGTTCGCTCCTCGTGATCCTGGGCGTGGTAGTGGCGGCGTTCTCGCCGGTTCTTTGGATGGACATTACCGGGGGCATCTTTCTCGGGACGGGAATCTTCCTGGTGGCGGTCGGATTGTTTTGGCGACGGAACACGGTCCTGAAAGATTTCAAACAGCGCCTGAGCGATTCGCAGCATCAATTCCGGGATCGCCTGGACAGAGAGTTTGGAGGCATCTTCGATGGCCTGTTCTACGACGTGCGCCAGGCGCTGACGGAATCGCTTTTCCGGCTGGATCTCCAGGCTTCGTTCAACGCTCCGCTCCTGGAGGAAACGTTCCAGATCGGCGAAGCCGCATCGGACATGGTGATCGTGTCGCAACGCCTCCGCGTTTCGCAGGAGCCGCAGCAACCGTCCGTGGCGGCCTAACGAAAAGGCGGCTCGTGACGGGGCGACTGAGTCTCGCCCTGCAAAACGATGACAGCGGCGGCGGTTTGTAAACCGCCGTTCCTTGAAGTAAGTCGACCGGCGTGCGCGTTGTTCTCTTTTTCGCTGCGCTTGTCGTTACGGTTGCATCTGCATTCGCTGAGGAGCGAGCCCAGCCCGTTTACAAAGGGATGACGGTCTCGTGCCAGACGTGGGGGATCGAATGGCAAATGCCGGAGATGGAAGCGACCCTCGACGAATTGAAGTCGTTAGGCGTGAACAGCGTCGCGATTCATCCTTACGCCCAGATTCGCGAGGATGGCCATGTCCAGGGCGGACGCCGCTCCGGCGCGAGCACGACGCACATCACAACGCCATTACGCTGGGCGCACGAACGCGGGCTCTCGACCATGGTCATCCCCCACATCGCTTATTGGGGGACGAAGTTTAGCTGGCGCGGCGAAATCAACTTCGTTACCCCGGAAGAATGGGACCGATTCTTCGCCGACTACGAAACGTGGATCGTGCAAATGGCGACGCTGGCGGAGTCGGAACACTCGGAGATTTTTTGCGTCGGGCTCGAGTTCACCTATCCGCAGATTTACGAGGAGCGCTGGCGCAAGATCATCGCGGCGGTGCGCGCGGTATATCACGGCAAGGTGACCTACGGTGCGAATTGGGACCAATATGCCGACGTGAAATTCTGGGACGCGCTCGATTACGTCGGCGTCCTCGCTTATTTCCCACTAACGAAGACGACAAACCCGAGTGCCGGCGAAATTTCGGAAGCGTGGAAAAAGCGGTGCGCGGAGCTGGAGACTTTTTCGAAGCAGACCGGCAAACAGTTCCTCTTCGTCGAGATCGGTTACAACGAAAGCTCACGGGCCGCCGCGGAGCCGTGGGGTTTCAAGACGGGTGGGGAACATGCGGCTGAGATCCAGCAACGTTGCATTGAGGTCGCGCTCGACCTGCCTGCGCGCCACTCGTTCCTGGCCGGAATGTTCTGGTGGAAGTGGTTCCCGGAAGTTCCGCATCATCACGAAGAGAATTACCGGTTACAAACACCGGAGATCAAAGCGCTGATCGCGAAGCATTGGAGGGACGAGCGCCGTCCCGGTCCTTGAGATTGGAGGGACGGACGCTGTCCCGTCCCTTTTATTATAGGGACGACACGGCGGTCGTCCCTCCAGTTACACTTTGCGGCCGAATTTTTTTTCCAGCTCGGTGTGCGAAATCTGGATCATAGTCGGCCGGCCGTGGGGGCAGCAGTAGGGGAGATCGCATTCCAGCAAATCGGTGATGAGTTTCTCCACTTCGAGATAGCGCAGCGGATCATTCGCTTTAACGGCGTGGCGGCAAACCGTCTTCGCGATCATCTCTTCACCGAGTCTCATGGCCGAGCTGCCGTTACTCGCGCTCTTGAGTCCGTCGATCACCTTGCGCATGAATGTGACCGGATCGGCCACGTCGAGAAAGGTCGGGAGGCTGTCGATCTTAAAGGCGTTCTGGCCGAATGGCTCGATCCCGATCCCCATTTTCTGGAGCGTGGCGGCGTTGCGCTCGACCCACTCGGCGTCTCGCGGCGCGAGCTCGAAGGTTTGGGCGAGAAGGAGCCGCTGCGACGGCACTCCTTGTTCCTCCATTCGCCGCCGCAATTCTTCGAACAGAATTCGTTCGTGGGCCGCATGTTGATCGACAAGGACCAAGCCCTCCTGATTCTCCATTAAGACGTAAAGCTTGTTCAGCACGCCGATGATTTGGAATTGCTGCGAACCGGGCGCCGTTACTGCAGGTTGATCGTTCCACCCGGAAGTCGTCGCGGCCGCCATCGAGGGCGCTTGAGGTTGCGCTTGGAACGAGGGAAGTGATTCCGTTGTAGCCGGGATCGTCGATCCCGGGTGGGAAGGCGGCTCAGCAGCGACAGGCAGTGGGCCGGGATCAACGATCCCGGCTACAGGAACCGGCCTTTGAAACTGCTGCTGCCATTCGTGCCGTCCGCTCTCCAAAGTTCGCTGGACCGCGCCGACGATTGCTTCCCGAACCGAATTCGGATCGCGGAAACGGACTTCGCGTTTCGCCGGGTGCACGTTTACGTCGACCGCCGTCGGATCGAGATCGACGAACAGAAACGTCACCGGGAACTGGCCCTTCATCAGGGCGGTGTGATAACCCTCGCGCAATGCCGCGGTCAGGAGCGCATTCTCGACCGCTCGACCGTTGACGAAGACGAGCTGCTGCGCGCGCGTCTGCCGGCTCACGCCGGCCTGCCCGATCAATCCGCGGACTCGCACATTCGCCTTCGCGGACGGTTCCTCGACCGCGAGCAACCGATCGACAAGCTCTTTGCCGTGGAGATCGCGAATCCGATCGAGCAGGTTGGCCACCGCCGGCAATTGAAAAACGACGCGCTCATCGCGGACAAACGCGAAAGCGATCTCCGGATGCCCCGTGGCCTGGAGATGGAGCTGGTGCTCGATGTTGCGGCTCTCGGTGTTTTCCGAGCGCAAAAACTTTCGGCGCGCCGGTAGATTGTAAAAAATGGAGCGCACCTCGATCTGAGTGCCGGGCGCTTCCCCGCCGTCGCGCACAGTTTCGATCTTGCCACCGCTGACGATGATTTCTGTGCCGGCGACCGCATCGGCTTCGCGGGTGGTCAGGCGAAAACGCGAAATGCTCGCGATGCTCGGGAGCGCTTCGCCGCGAAACCCAAGCGTCGCGATTGCCGCGAGATCGGCCGACGTCCGGATTTTGCTGGTGGCATGCCGTTCCAACGAGAGGAGCGCGTCATCGCGATCCATCCCGCAGCCGTCGTCGACCACGCGGATCAAGGAGATGCCGCCGCGGCGCATGCTCACCTCGATCTTCCGCGCCCCGGCATCAATGCTGTTTTCGACCAGTTCTTTGACCACGGAAGCCGGGCGCTCGATGACCTCACCCGCCGCGACCTGGCTGGCGAGAATTTCCGGCAACAAACGAATCCGGCTCATGACAATTTCGATTTTAGTTTGCGGATTTTCGATTGCGAAGGAAAAGCCGCCTGGTTTGACTCCGCCGACCCGCGGGATACTTTCGCCAAACGGATGATCACGGTGACGGAGAACGCGGTCCGGCAATTGCGCAGCCTGCTCGAAACGCGTGGCGCGACCGAGCAACAGGGTCTGCGGGTGGGCATTGCCAAGGGTGGTTGCTCAGGCCTCCAATACGAAATGTCGCTCGGTGCTCGGAAACCGGACGACGAAATCGTCGAACGCGATGGGGTGGAATTTTTTATCGATCCCGAGAGTGCGAATTTTTTGCACGGCTCGACCCTGGACTATCGCGATGGTCTGACCGGAGCCGGCTTTCACATCGAGAATCCAAACGCGGCCCGGACTTGCGGATGCGGCACGTCTTTCGAAGCAGCGCGTCCTGCTTGAGAACAAACGGTTTGCGAGGCCCGCGCCTTTAAATGGATCGGGATCAATTATCGCTACGAACCCGCCTACAGCTATGGGCGGTCGCGAAAAAAGAAAACCAACTTCTTCGGCTGGTCGGTCACGATCCTTCTCCTGACCGGTTTCGCGCTCGCTGCGTGGCTCGGGAGTTTTTATATTTTCTGGCAACCGGAGCGGCCGCAGAGCTACCGGATTCTGAAGAAGCTGCATAAGATCGAGCCGGCGAAACGCTTCGAGTTGACCGCCGCGCCCGCCTGGTGAATTTCTCAGCTCCAAACAGCTTTACGATCGCTACATAGCGATGAGTCCCACCGAGCTGGCGAACGCGAATGCCGAACTGGCGCGCAATTACATTCGCAACTTCCAGCAGGTCCACGGGCTCGTGACTTACGTAACTGGACGCTTCGCGATCATGGAAGCGCGCGAGCTCACGCCCAACGATATCTTTCTTTCCGGGATGATTGCGCTCACGAACGCGATCGACTACGGCGAATTACTCATGGAACACCTTTATCCGGCCGATCCGCAATCGCTGCCGTTGATGAAGCAAACGCTGACCACCGGCCTCGAGATCAAGCTCGATCGCGCGCACGATCTCGCCGCCGTGATTCACGCTGACCGTCTTTCCGATGGTCGCGTCATGATCACCGCGGTCCCGCTGCTCTACGGCAGTTACACCGCGGCGCGCGGCCCGGGGACTTTTACCCTCGAGCCCCCGCTCGATCTGAATCTTGCCGCCGGCTGGCCGCTTTATAAAGACAACGCTCGGAAAACCGCCGAGGCGCGCTACGCCAATTATCGGAACCAAGTCTCGCCGAATCAGGCCCCGCCGTCCGTGGCCGGCCTTGCGCCCACTCCTCCACCGCCGCCGGCGAACCAATTGATTCGCGTCGAACAGGCGGCCCAGATCGAGCCGCCGAAGGCAGTGGCTTCGCCCACGCCTACGCCGCCGCCGGCATCGCCCACGAAGTCGAGCAAAGGCCGACAAGAAAAATAAGAAGGGGACGCCGACTCCGTCGCCTTCTCCGGCGAAATCGCCGATGATGGTCGCGCAGGCCTCGCCTTCTCCGACGCCGGTTGCCGCCTGCGTACGTCACCGGCGCCGGCGGGCACGCCGCCGGTCGTTGCGGCCACTTCGCCAGCACCTCCGGCCGCTTCGCCTTCCGCAAGCGCGTCGGATAATTCGCTGGCTTCGACGGCTGGCGGAGGGAACTGGAAAACGTATCTGCCAGGCAAAATGCCCATCGGTCGCCTGATTACTTCAGCCGATTTGACCGATCTCGCGGATCGCGGCCTGGCGCGGTGAACGAGTTTATCTGAAAGGCCAGTTCGTGGTAAATTTCACCGAGCCGAATCGTGCGGTCCTGCGTCCGAAGACCGGATTGACCGACGCGATGCTCAAACTGGCGGGGGGCGGCAAAAACGTTCGCATCGTGGTCGAATACCCGGCGGGATACAGCCCACCAACTCGCGGTTCCACTGTCAATCGCGATGAAGCGCGTCCCTACGAGATCACCGAAGTGCGCAAACAGAGCGACGGCCAGCTCAACGTTTTCGTGCGCGAGATCATGCAGTAATTGTAGCGACGGCGCTCTGTCGCCGTATGCCAGCGTTGCCAGTAATCGGAGCGTGGTAACGGCGACAGCGCGCCGTCGCTCCACGAGAACTTACGGCGAGACGCCGGGAACCGATTTGCCGTTCTCGATGATGACCTTGTTGTCTTCGATCGCGAAACTCTTGATGTCGTATTCGGTCGCGTATTGATCGGAATAGCTGCGGAGCGAACGAAATCCGAGAAGCGAGTTGAGGACCTTGTCCGAAACGCCGCCCAGAGAAACTTCCGTGATCTGGATGTTGCGCGGGTTGCGGTCCGGCGCCGCACGCACTTGCGAGTTCGCCGTTCAGGAAGCGGCCGCGAAATCCGGCCTTCTCCAAGGGCACGCTCACCTGGACGCGCGCGACGTTGTTTTCGATTGAGACGAACGCTTTGCCACTCAGTTTCCGGCTGCCGGCGATTAGTTGGTTGATGTCGGCGGCGGAGAGCTCGATGCGATTAGTCGTGGGAGTGGGCGTCGGCGCGGCCTCCGGCGGCGGTGCCGTCCGGAGGGGTTACGGTTTCGGCCGGCGACCGTTCGCGGCCCGGCCTTGAAATCGTCCCAACGCTGCTTCACCGCGGCCTGGTCGGCTTCCGTAGTTTCGATCCGGGGGATTTCTTTCGGAGTGGTCGAAGTCACGACGTAACGAACGCCGACGTAGCCACCGACGAAAAACGCGACCGCGAGCAGAACAAGGAAGACTACCAGGGTGATGCAGCCTTTTCCCAGGCAGCCGGTTCGTTTTTGTTTTGGCGGTGGTTCGATCCAGCTGGGCATAAACTTAGGCGCGTTCCGTTTGTTCGATCCGTTCCTGGGCGGCGATCAACTTATCATACAGTCCCGCGTAATCCTTCCGAGAGCATTCGCGTTCCCGCGAGGACGGGCATGAAATTCGTGTCGCCGCTCCAACGCGGAACAATGTGTAGATGGAGATGATCGGGCACGTCCGCGCCCGCGCATTGGCCGAGGTTGAGGCCGACGTTGAAATCCCTGCGCCTTCATCGTCTCGCGCAAAAGACGCTGGCCGTGCAACGCGAGGTTCCACAGCTCGAGCACCTCATTTTCGCCTAACGAAGAGGCGTCGCCTGTTTTCCGATACGGTACCGCCATGAGATGGCCGACGCTGTAGGGATAGCGATTCATCATCAGGAACGCGTTTTTTGCGCCGAGTGACCACAAGATGCGCGGCGTCGTCGCTCGCCCGGGCCGCGTCGGAAAGGAAATCCGGGTTCGGCGTTTCCTGTTCGAAATATTCGACCCGCCACGGGCACCAGAGCGCTTCGATTTCCGACTTCGGGAACTGCATCAGGTCGTTCAAGTTGGACGCGAGACTACAAATCGCGGGCTCAAAGTCGAGCAGGCTTTTCGAGTCAACGGACGAGCAGGAAATAGCGTTTTCGATAGCGCCCCGCGGGATCGGAGCTGAGCCATTTCCTTGGCTCCCCGTCCAACTGCGGGACCAACCCATCCATCTCGTCATCGGGGACGACCAGGGCGTTGAGCTTTCCCGCGTTCCATTCCGCGGCCGCGCGATACGGCTCGAGAAACTCGGTCTTATGCGCGTAGAGGAGCATCCCTTCGTCTTCGCCCCCGACGACGCCGTAGCGCCAGCCGTGCGCCGCTGCTTCTTTCACAACTTCGCGACCGAAAACCGCGAACGCATCGCGCTTTTCCTGAAAAGCGCCGGCGATTTTTGTCGCTGTGTATCCGGTGGTGAAAAGGGCTGCGAGAACGATCGAAACCGCGCAAACGCGGTCAACGAGCGTTCGCAGTTTTTGTTGTTCGCGGAGGCGCGCGACGACAGCCGCCAGAAGCAAACAGAGCGGCGGCACAATTGGAAAGATCCGGTCGATTCGTTTCGACGGGACCAACGACATTACAATCAGCCCACCGACGCTCCAGCCCAGGAGCCACAACGTCTCTCGCGAAATGGTAGAGCGAGACTCTGTCGAGCCGACGGGTTTTGTCCTCCACGCCAGAACACCCAGCCCGATCAGCAACAAGCTCCACGGCGCAAACCGATGGAGCAGGTGCGGCAGATAAAAGTAAAACGGTTGCGACCGATGCACTCCTTCACTGAATCGCCCGGCGAATTCGCGCAGAACGACGTGTTCGGTGAACTCCGGGACGAAAAGAATTCCGCCGGCCACCCAAAGGAGGAACACAAGAAACGACAGCAGCCACGGTAGCCAGCTACCCCAGTCCTTCGGACCGGCGGTGCCGGCCCTGCGCCTTCGCCATTCCACCAGAATGATTCCCGGAAGAACGAAACGCGTAAACGATTGGTCCCTTGATCAACATTCCCGCGCTCAGACAGAGGAAGAGCAACAATTTGTCTTTCGCCGTCCACGCCGTGCGGGTCCGGATTTTTTCCCAAATGAGCCAGCCAACCGCAAAGATAGTCAGAGCGAGTGGCAGGTCGGTCCGAACGAGCGACGCCAGGCGAAGCGCAAACAGGTTGAAGCTCAATGCGCATCCCGCCGTCAGCGCAGCAACGGTGCCGTAAACCGAGGCCGCGCGCACGACGAAGGCGAGCAACGCGATCGCCGCGAGAAACGAGGGCAGCCGCCACGCAAGCTCCCACGACCGCGTAATCTCGAAGAGGCCGGCCGAAATCCACCCGACCAGTGGCGGTTTCGTAGCCACCCACCAATTCGGCGTGTGCTGGTAAAACAAGTGGCCTCGCTCGACCATCTCGAAGGAGGTGAACGCCTGCTTCGCCTGATCGTAATCGTCCAGTTGCCACGGAAGGTTGCCGATGGCGAAGAGGATGAGAGCGAGCCCAAACAGGCTCCAGCGAGTTAGGGACGACTCCAGGAAACGCGTCACGCGAGCGTTGCTAATCGCGCCAAAGAATTGCGCGCACCGGGGCAGCGTCGCCGCCGGTTATCCGCAGCGGCAGGGCCGAGAAATGATAAATGCCCGGGTTCACCTGGCTCAGGTCTAGCGATTCGACGATCGCTATGCCAGCCGCCGCCAACGCGTAGTGGTTCGCGAGCACCTTCGCGTCGATCGGATCGACCGAGGGAAGATCCAGGCCTAACAATTTCACCTTCCGGCTTTGCAGCCACGCCGGAACTTCCGGCGCGATCACCGGAATTTTTTCTGGAAAATTCCCCGGGTCGCTCCAAGCGCCTGTCTTGAGCAACAAGCGCGGCGCCCTCGCGAGGGCATCCGAGCACGAAGCGATGTCCGCGACCGCGATTTCCGCGCTTGGACCGTTCTGAAATTTTTCCGTCAGATCGACCACCACCGCGTCGCCCAGATAAGTCTCGAGGGGCACTTGATCGATTGTGTTTCCATCGGGTTGAAAATGAAACGGCGCGTCGGCATGGGTTCCGTTATGCACGCCCATCTCGACTGCGCCAACGTTGACCGTCGCGCCTTCCGCCATCTTCCACTTCAATTCGAATTGAAAGGCGGTGTCACCCGGCCACGGCGCCAGACCGTTAAAGAGCGGCCGCGAAATGTCGAAAATCGTCATGGGTCGCTGAAGAATATTGTCGGGTTCGCTGCGACGGAAGCATCAACTGGCGGGCGTTTTCCGTTCCACGATGACCAGCAAAATCCCGCCCAGGACTGCGACTGCCGCGAGCAGGAATCGCAGAGTGAGCGGTTCGCCAAGGAACAAAATTCCGCCGACAGCGGCCAGCACCGGGACGCTGAGTTGGACGGTCGCGGCGCCGGTCGCTTTTAGTCCCGGCAACGCGCTGTACCAAATCGCGTAGCCGACTCCCGACGCGATTGCTCCGGAAATGACCGCGTAAATCATTCCGGCGTTGTCCCATGTTGCCGATCGCGCCATGACCAAACCGAGGAGCAACGCCATCGGGGTGGCGCGCGAGAAAATTCCCTGCCGTGGCCCGGAGCGGGTCGCCACTCGACTTGCCGCGGATTGAGTAAGCGCCCCACGCGATCCCGGCCCCGATCATCAGGAGCGCAGGCCCAAAGGGCGGCGCGGAGAGCCCGGGAAGAACCAGCGCGACCAAACCGGCGAGCGCGAGAACGATGCCGCCGATTTGCGGCAGCAGCATTCGCTCGCCGCGATTAATCGCCCAGCCAATCATCGTCGCTTGCACCGCCGCGAACAACAGGAGCGCCCCGGTGCCTGCTGTGAGCTGGAGATAGGCGAATGAAAACAGCGCCGCGTAACCGAACAGCGCTACTGCCGAGAGCCAGCTTCCGGCTTTCCAGACGGGTGCCTTTCGTATCTGCGCGATGATGCCCAAGCAAAGCGCGCCGGACACAATGCGAACGAGCGTGAACGTCGCTGCATCAATCGCGGTGTGTTTCAGCGCCTGCCGGCAAAGCAGCGAATTGCCGGCGAACGCCGACCATCGCCAGCGCGGTGAAAAGGAAAACGCGACGGCTCTTCATCTTTCCTTTTTTTGTCATCTGAGCGAAGTCGAAGGATCTCTAACTCTTCCCTTAATTCGGGGTCGTCGAAGAAGAAATGTATCGAGAGATCCTTCGACAAGCTCAGGATGACAGCCAGGGAAGGGGCGGTCGAGGGAGTTGACGCTGCTCTCGCGCAGCAAATACGCTCAGATCATCAAACGACCACCCTTTCACCAGCGCCCGCGAAGGTCGGAACCGGCACGACCGACAAAAGTGCTGCCGCCGATCGAACGTCAACTGAATGGATCGAAGCAAACAGCGAGCTCTTCAAGCCGCCGGTCAGCAACCGTTACCTTTACGATGGGCGCGATTTTTTCGTCATGGTCATCAAAGGGCCGAATGCGCGAAACGATTTTCATCTGGTCGATTCCGAAGAGTATTTTTATCAGCTCAAGGGCGACATCAAAGTCCGGATCCGCGAAGGCGACCGAAGATCGTCGATCATCTCGTCCGCGAAGGGGAGACGTTCTTCATTCCGCCGAACGTGCCGCACGCGCCGGTCCGTCCGCCGGATACCGTCGGCATCGTCGTCGAGCGCCGCCGGCCGGCCAGCGAGCATGAGCATGTGATCTTCTATTGCGATAAATGCGGAGCGCTTGTCGAAGACATCGATTTCGATTGCGGCGATATCGTCCAGCATTTCAGCCAGGCCATGCTCGATTTCTGGAACGACGATGCCCGGCGCACCTGCAAAAACTGCGGCCACAAAGTCCCGCAGCCCGAGCCGGTCAAGCCTTTCTGATTTGCGGTTGTAGCGTGCGCTGTCTCAGCGCACTCTTGCTTCGCTGCGCGGAAATTCCGCTGAGAACAGCGGACGCTACAAATGAAGATCGATCTCCACACCCACATCCTTCCGCGCGAGTGGCCCGATCTCGACAAGAAATACGGGTACCCGGGCTTCATCCGTCTCGAGCACTGCGATGCGTGCAGCGCGCGGATGATGAACGGCGATCGGTTCTTTCGCGAAGTGCAGTCCAATACCTGGGACCCGGCGCGACGCCTCGAAGATATGGACCGCGCCGGCGTTTCCATGCAGGTGCTCTCGACCGTGCCGGTCATGTTCAGCTATTGGGCGAAAGCCGCCGATGCGCTCGATCTTTCCCGACTCCTGAACGATCACATCGCCGAAGTCGTCCGGGCGCATCCAACGCGGTTTGCCGGTCTCGGCACGCATTCCGTTGCAGGACCCCGAGCTCGCGGCGCGCGGAGCTGGAGCGTTGCGTCCGCGAACTCGGTTTGCGCGGCGCTCAAATCGGCACCCACGTCGATGCGAACGAGCATTGTCACGGCACCGATTGTCGCAACCTGGATCATCCGCTCGCTCGACGTTATCTGGCGCACGGCGGAGAGCCTCGGATGCCGCGATCTTCGTTCACCCTTGGGACATGCTGGGTAAAAGCCGCATGCAGAAGTATTGGTTGCCCTGGCTGGTCGGCATGCCGGCGGAAACTGCGCTCGCCATTTGTTCGCATGATGTTTAGCGGCGTGTTCGATCGTTTTCCAAAGTTGCGCGTCGCCTTTGCCCACGGCGGAGGCGCGTTCCCGTTCACCATCGGCCGAATCGAACACGCCTTCGACGTCCGGCCCGATCTCGTTGCGCGTCGACAACAAGAACAACCCTCGCTCGTATCTCGCGCACCGCCGATGGACCCGCGCGGTTCTACGTCGATTCGCTCGTCCACGACGCCGACGCTTTGCGACTGCTAATCAATCTCTTCGGAGCGCAGCGCGTCGCGCTCGGCTCCGACTACCCATTCCCGCTCGGTGAAGCCAGCCCGGGCTCACTCATCGAATCCATGGCCGACCTGTCGCCTGGCAGCAAAGCGCACTTGCTCGCTGGAACCGCGCGCGAGTTTCTCGGTCTTCAGGACTAAACGAGAAATCAGGGCGAGATGTTAAATCGTTAGGCGTTCGGCGTTTTCTTCGCTCCCATTCGCCGCAGGTAATCCCGGTCCCAGGCTGCCGGAATACTTTCGCGCGAGCTATACGGTCCCGGCTCATAGGCGCGCGATGCTATTCCCTGCTGGCTCAACTCGCAGACATGCCAATCCTGTTTGTTCGTCACGTCCCAGAACTCGATTGCATCCCGCGGGTTGAAATCGGGCCGCCCAAATGCGTCGGGATTAAAAAACCAATCGCAGATGATTCGCGTCCGATCCGCCGCCTCTGGCCAAAGCTGATGCACCATCACGTAATCCGGGTGCATGCTCAGGAGCATGTTCGGAAAGATGGAGTAGTAGAAAACTCGCTCGCCTACCTGGGTCTGCTCGCTGGCCTCGCCGTAGCTTCGCGAAGCCGGGTGATCGATCGCCAGCGCGCACGCTTGCCCGCTCATCGTCAAACTCTTGCCCTGGTTGATCTTCATGAACCCGCCCAGGAACGGCCCTTCCGTCAGATCGTTTTCCGCCGAATCGTAGGGCGAGACCTTCGACAACATCGGATGCACCCCCGGGCAGTGGTAACACTCGGAGTAATTCTCGAACATCAGCTTCCAGTTCGCCTTCACGTCGTACTCAACTCGTTTCGCCGATTGCAGCCGCGGCAAGTGCCACTGCGCAAACTTTTCGCCGAGCGGCGCGAACCATTCCTCCAGCGGCACCGGCTGGTTCGCCAGATTAACGAAAATAGATCCCTCCCAAATCGCGGCGTGCACCGGCCGCAACGAGTATCGCTCCCGCTTAAACGCCTTCACTTCGTCCATGTGCGGCGCTCCGATCAACCGCCCGTCGAGCCCGTACGTCCAGGCGTGATACGGACACTGGATGGCCGCCGCATGGCCGCGTTCCTCCTCGCACAAACGCGTCCCGCGATGCCGGCAAACATTGTAGAACGCGCGGACCTCGCCGTTCTTATCCCGAACAATAACGATCGACTCGTCTGCGACATCTCTTACGAAATAATCGCCGCTTTCCGCCACCTCAGATTGATGGCCTACCAACACCCAGTGCCTCGCGAAGATCTTCTCCAGCTCTTCAGCAAAAACTTCCGGAGAAATGAAGTTCCGTTGCGGCAACGTCCGCGCGCCTTCGATCACTTTTGCCTCCATGACGATCCTCGCTTCTAGCGCGTTCCCTGGTGCTTGTCACCGTCGGTTACGGTTACTGGAAACGAACTAGACAGGATTAACAGGATTAACGGGATTTTTTCCAGGAGGGCTCAAACCCAGCTCCCCTTCATCCTGTGAATCCTGTTAATCCTGTCTAGTTCGGATCACCCGCATCACTGCGCGCGCAGCGCGATCATAGGATCGACCCTGGTAGCGCGGAGCGCGGGGATGTAGCTGGCCAGGATCGCGACCGCGAGGAGGACGAGCGAGATGCTGATAAAGGTGAGCGGATCGGTAGCGCTGATGCCGAAAAGCAGAGTTGCCATGACTCGAGTGAGAATGAACGCAGCGACCAGACCGATGACCAATCCGAAAGCGACGAGCCTCAGCCCTTGTTTCACTGTCATCTTGAGGACGTCACTTCGTTGGGCGCCGAGCGCCATTCGGATGCCGATCTCGCGGGTCTGCTGCGCGACGGAATAACTCATGACGCCGTAGATGCCGACTGCCGCAAGAACCAATGCGACCCCGGCGAAGATCGCGAGAAGGAGCATGCTGAAACGCTGCCGTGCCACGGCCCCGGCGACGATGTGTTCCATCGAATCGATGTTGGCGACGGTCTGATCCTTATCGACCGCCCAGATAGCGTTGCGGACCGGAGTCGCAAGACTCAACGGATCGATCGCGGTGCGGATGATCAGCGCGTTCGGCATCAGGCTCCGGAGCTGGCGGTAAGTGAAATACATTTGCATTTTCGGCTCGGCCACAAAGTCGTTTTGCCGCACGTCTTTCACGACGCCGACGACGGTTCGCCAGGGTGAATCGGAAGTCGTGTTGCCGTTTTTTAAGCGTTTCCCGATCGGGTCGGCGTTCGGCCAATAATATTTCGCGGTTTTTTCGCTTACCACCACGGTGAGGTTGGCGTCGAGCGAGTCCTGGTCGTTGAAATCGCGTCCGCGGACTAGCGGGATGCCCATGGTGCTGAAGTAACCGGGGCCCACAGCGCGAAAGATCACGTCCGGATGCTGGTCCGGCGTCGGATCGGGAACTCCTTCAACCCCGATCGGCATGGAATCGCCATTGTAGGTAAACGGAAGATTGCCCGCGACCGCGACCGACCGCACCCCGGGCAGCGCTTGCACCCGGCGAACGACTTCGTCGAAGAACGCAACCCGCCGTGGATTATCCGGATACTTCGTTTCCGAGAGGTCGACATTCAGCGCCAGGAGATGATCGGCGCGGAATCCCGGATCGAGATTGCGCAGATGCATGAAGCTGTTGATCAACAGGCCGGCGCCGATGAGCAGAATGAATGAGACCGCGACCTCGGCGATGACAAGCGCGCTGCGGAGCCGCTTACCGCGCGGGCCTGCTCCGGAATCGCGGCCGCCTTCTTTCAGGGTGTCGTTAATATTGAAATGCGAGGCCTGGCTCGCCGGCGCCAGACCGAAAATGAGGCCGGTCACGACCGCGACGATCAGGGTAAAGCCCAGCACCCGCGCATCGATCGCGATCGTCTCGGCGTGGGCGACGTCAGCCGGAATGAACTGCGTGAGAACGCGAAGCCCTGCGTAGGCAAAAACCAGGCCGACGATGCCGCCGAGGAGCGACAGGATCACGCTCTCCACCAGGAGCTGTTTCGTGAGGCGGGCCGATCCGCGCCCAAGGCGAGCCGGAGCGCGATCTCCTTGTGGCGCGCCGCGGCGCGGGCCAGAAGGAGATTGGCAACGTTGGCGCAGGCAATCAGAAGAACGAACGCAACCGCGCCCGAGCAGGATCAGCAGGGCCGGCTTCATGTCGCCGACGATTTCCTCGTGGAGTGGATTCACGACCGAGCCAATGCGAACGTTGTCTTCAGGATATTGCTGCGCCAGGCGCGCCGCGATCGTTTCCATTTCCGCCCTCGCCTGCGGCAGGGTCACGCCCGGCTTCATCCGCGCGATCACTTCAAGAAAATGATTGCCGCGCTGGGCAGCTTCTTCCGCCGGAAAGGCGAGCGGCACCCAGACCTGGTCGCGCCAATTTCCAAAGGCGGGCAAGCGCACGCTGCTGCGGGAGGACGCCGACGACGGTGTAGGGCTCGCCATTGAGGGAGAGCGCGCGACCGATCACGCCGGGGTCGCTGCCGAAACGCCGTTTCCACAGCGTCTCGTTCAAGAGCGCGACTTTGGTTCCCGGCTTATCTTCGTCCGGGACGAAGGTGCGGCCGATGATCGGTTTCACGCCTAACAAGTCGAAGAGGTTTGCGGAGACGCGCCGGCCATCCAGCCGCTCCGGTTCGCCAACGCCGGTGAGATTGAAGCTGTGCTCGGCAAAGGCCGCCATCCCCTGGAAAAGCGTCGCCTGTTTTTGCCAATCGAGAAAATTCGCGGGCGAGGGGGTGTTCTTCGGAAATCCGAGATGGGTCGCGTTCTCCCAAATTACGACGAGCTGCCCCGGATTTTTGTAGGGCAACGGCCGGAGGAGCAGGGTATTGACGACGCTGAAGATGGCGCTGTTCGCGCCAATCCCGAGAGCGAGCGCGAGCACCGCAATGGCGGTGAAGGCCGGATTTTTTATCAACATCCGCACGCCGTAGCGCACGTCCTGGCTCAGATCTGCAAACATATTTCTTTTCCTTTCCGTTCCCATGACAATTGGGTTCTGCTGCACGCGCCGCTCGACGCGTTTCAGCGATGGGGCGAGCGAGGTCGTTCTCCTTCAATTCGGTGAGGACGCCCAGGCGCGCTTCCGCTTCGGTTGCCCCGTGACTCATGGCGCGTTCGAATTCGTCGTCGAGATGCTGCGAGAGTTCCTCGATGATCTCGGCTTCGCGTTCCGGCGAGAGTTGGAGGGACGCCAGCCGCTTCCTGATTTCGTCCTTGAACTCAGGCATGTTGAATCCCGGTGATGAGGCTGATGGCTTCGACGAACTCCCGCCAGCCTTCGCGTTGGGCCTTAAGAATTTTTTCGCCGGCAGGGGTAAGTCGATAATAGCGGCGGCGGCGTTGCCCGGATTTTTCGACCCAGCGGCCGCGAATCCAGCCGCGTTTTTCGAGGCGATAGAGGAGGGGATAAAGCGAAGCGACGTTGAAGCGCAAGGTTCCGCGGGAGCGCAATTCGATGAGCTGCCCGATGTCGTAACCGTGGCGCGGCCGGTCTTCCACGAGCGAGAGGATGAGGAGCTCGGCGCTCCCCTTTTTCAGTTCGCGATCGAGGTTCGTTGAAGCCATATGTAACATAGCAATATATGATTTAAACGAAGCTCCAACAGAAATCTGTCTAAACATTTTTTGGTTGTAGCCGGGATCGGGGATCCCGGCCGGAACGAATCACCGCCCCTCATGTGCCGGAACCAACGATCCCGGCTACAGCAACTACTCAGTCCTCAGCGCGGCCATCGGGCTAATCCGCGTTGCGCGGCGAGCCGGGAGCCAGGTCGCGACCAGGGTGGCCGCACCGAGGATCAGCGGCGCGGTCGAGAACGCGATCGGATCCAGCGCCCCGACTTGATACAGCATGCCGGAAAGCAATTTGCCCGTTGCTCCGGCGAGGAGCAGGCCAATTACCACGCCGCCGGAGAGCATGACGAGGCCCTCCCGCACAATCATCCATTGCACGCCGTTCGGCCGCGCGCCCAAGGCCATCCGGATCCCGATCTCTCGCGTACGGCGCGCGACCGAGTACGCTTTCACCCCGTAAACGCCTACGATGGCGAGCGCCAAAGCGAGGCCGCCGAAGACGGAGAACAAGGTCGCGCCGCTCCGAATCACCCAGATTTCCATATTCGATTCAAGATGCTGGGGAAACGTTTTCAAGGCGAGGACGGGAAGGGTCGGATCGGTTTCGCGCACGGCCCGGCGAATGGCGTCCGCCAGCGCGGGGATCGCTGTCTTGTTCAACGACGAGTACTGCACAAAGAAAAACACGTTGTTTTGGAAGCCGCGTGCGAACGGCAAATAAATCGCGCCACGCGGACGTTTCTCGATCACGGTTCCGCGCACATTCGCGACGATCCCCACCACTTCGATAGGCTCTTCCTCTTTGATGTTCGTCTTGCCGCCCTGCCCAATTCCCATGGCGTTCCCGCCATCGTCCCGTTTGGCGCGCGGCGCCGAGTCGGATGCAAATTGGATCCGCTGACCGAGCGCGTCACCGTCCGGCCAAAGTTTTTTCGCCAACGCTTCGTCGATGATCGCGACCGGCGGGCTGTTCGATTGCGTCGCTTCCGAGATTGTGAAAGTGCGTCCGCGCAGGAGCGGAATTCCCATCGTCGCGAAATAGTCGGCGCCGATGCTGTTGAAGCGCGAGCTGAACGCAACCCCTTCCGCCGCGGTCGCCGGTTTGTCGTCTTTTCCGACGTGCATTCCGGCGCGCTGGATGCCGCGCCCAAGCGAAATCATTCCGAAAGGCGCGGTGGCCGAAATGCTGACGTGCCGGACGCCGGGGAGGGCGGCGAGCCGGTCGCTGAGGCTCCGGTAGAGCTGCTCCGCGCGCTCAGAGTTGAAACCTCCGAGGCTCGCGTCGACTTCGAGCATGAGATCGTTTTCCAGGTGGAGACCGGTTTCCATCCAGGCCGCTTTGTTCGCGCCGCGAATGAAAAGCGCCGCCGCGGTCAGGAGCGCGAGCGAAAATGCGATCTGGACGACAACGAGCGGGTTCCGTGGCAAAAAACGCCAGCGACGGCGGACAACGTCATCGCCCGCATGTTCCTTCAAATCGCCGATCACACTGTTGCGCGACAGTTTCAGCGCCGGCCCGAGCGCAAAGGCCACGGTGCCGAGGACACAGAAGGCGAAGGTCACAATCAGAGTGGGGAGATTCGGCCCCGCGTTCCAAACGAGATCCAGCGGCAAGAGATTGCGCATCGAGAGCGCGAGAATTTTCGAGGCCCAGACACCGACCAGCAGACCCGCTCCTCCGCCAAGCAACGCGAGAAGCATCCCTTCCGTGAGCAACTGCCGGACGACGCGCCATCGGCTCCCGCCGAGTGCGAGGCGGATCGCAATTTCTTTCCGTCGCGCCGTTCCGCGCGCGAGGAGCATGTTCGCGAGATTCAGGCACGCGACGAGCAGCACCACCGCGGCCATTCCCAAAAGCATCGGCGCGATTGCGCCGAACTGGCTGTCATCAGGCGGATCGTCGCTGATCGAAAAACGTGAGAGCGGCGCGGTGATGAAGGTTTGGTCCTTCTGCTCGACCGGATAAGCGCGCTCGAGATTCGCAGCCAGGGTCTTCAATGCCGTTCCAGCAGCGGGCGCGGTCACGCCGGCTTTGAAACGCCCTATCAGGAGGAGCTGCTCACTCGCGCGGTTCGCCACGTTTTGCTTGGGATCGTTCGTGTAATTTGGGACTACGAATTCGAGTGCGCTCAAGGGGAGCCAGACCTCCGGGGACAGAACGGCGAGGGTTCCCGTGAAAGTTTTCGGCAATACGCCAACGATCGTGTAGGAGCGGCCGTTGATGACAATCTGCGAGCCGAGAACGGATGCATCGAGGTCGTGCCGGCTCCAATATCCGTAGCTCACCAGCGCCACCGATGCTGCCCGGCCGGGCTGTTCTTCCTCGGGCGTGAATCCGCGACCGATCACTGGCGTAATCCCCAGCACGTCGAGGTAATTCGCGGTCACCATCGAAATGAAGGTGCGCCGGGTATTGTTCTGCTCACCAATCCCTGCCAGCCCGACGTTGAACGCGGCGATGCCCGAGAAGACTGAGTTCTGGGCGCGAATGTCGTTGAACGTCGGGTAGGAAAATTCCCGGAACGACTTTGGGTTCTTCGTGTCCTGGGAGAAAATCTGAACCAGTTCGTCAGGCCGGGTGTAGCCCGGTGGCGCGAACAACATCGTGTGGACGAGACTGAAAACCGCGGTGTTGGCGCCGATCCCCAGAGTGAGGACCAACACGGCCGCGATCGTGAACCCCGGCGCCTTCCAAAGCTGCCGGGCCGCGAACCGAAGATCGTGCATCATCTTGCCAGTGAGATGCGGCAAGACCGGGCGCTGGATTCAGATTTTGGTGGGCGCTGCGTCGCGCTAATTCTAGCGGCCGCCGCCGCCGCTCATATTCGTCGACTCTGCGCCCTTAGGCTTCATCTCCAAGGCCAGGGTGTCGGGACTCGTGTTAGGTCCCTGTTTCACGGCCCAACCTTTTCCCTCAAGACCGTCCGGTCCCTTGATATCGACCCACTTGCCGTCGCGCTTCAGGACCGCCAGCCTTGCGCAACCATAGTAGGCCATCTGGTCGCCTCCGGGTTCGTCGAAATGCGCAAAGGAAAGCGCCATCGTTCCATCGGCAATTTGATAAATAAGGAGATGGAGAAGGACCGAAGGCTGAGTGGTTCGATCGGTTGAAAATGCGCCGCTTAGACGGACGTCGTTGGCCAGCTTCAGCGCAAGCGAATCGTACGTTCCGTTCAGGTCCGACTTGGTCACCCGCAATCCCGAGAGACGCGTCCCGGCCAGTTGAGCGCGGACCGTGACCCATCCTTCGACCGGAGAAATCAGCAGGCTTTTATAGAACTTCGCGCTGATCGATCTTTGGAGCACGCGCGCAGGAATCACTTTCAGCTCCGTGAGCGTTTTGCCCTTCGAGCTCGATGACGTCCCGAAGGCAGGATGGAAGAGAAAGAGGATCACGAGAATTGTCAGCCACGGTTTCATGGCCGCGAGTCTGATAACTTCAAGAGCGAAGAGCAAGACTCCCTTCCTCCAAAATAGTTTCAGTCGAAGCTGGGCTGATTACCTTGTCCCAATGCAGGGGACAGGCACATCGACGCGACAACGAAAGCGAACGGCAACCGTCGCTGGCTTCGCTTGGGAGGTTGTGCCGATTGACCAAAGGCCGATGCGGCGAGCCGCCGGGGTGGAATGCAGCGCGGCGATGGGACGACTGGATGAACTGCGGAAGGCGTGGAACCAGTTTGAGCGGGAGGACAAGCCCAGCTTTGTCCGTTGGCGAGCGCGGGAGTTTGGGCAGTTGTTAAGCGAGCTCCGGGACATCGACCAGCGCGTTCGGGAACACGAACTTCTCGTCCATGAAGTGGAAATGGAAATGCGGCGCGGCATTTACGATCCCCAGACGGCATATCAGCGAGTGATGTTTCGCCGGGAAAACCCCGGAAGCGTCCCAAGCGAGCTGCCGCAAACACGATCGAAGCGGCAGGCTGGAGAAGAACCGAAGTTGACCGAATTCGAACAGGAAGCGCTTTTTCAGGATTGGGTGCGGAAGTTTATCGGGACGAATCCGGACAAGCTCGATGACAAGGCGTACTCGACGACGTTCGAGGCTTTCAAGTCCCATATGTTCCGGAGCCGGCCGCCGGAACCGCCGCCGTCAAATATTCCGCGCCCGCAGCAGCCACCCAGAAAGCCGATCGAAGAAGAGCCCGCCGCCGACTCCTCCATCGATCCACGCGTGAAGGAACTCTATCGGCTCCTCGTGCGTCGATTGCATCCCGACCTCCGGGCCGATGGGAGCGCGACGGTGTCCGGATTATGGCACGAGGTCCAGGAGGCGTATGCGGCCACGGACATCGCGCACCTCGAAATCCTGCTCGCGCTCAGCGATATCGAGTCGGAGCGTTTCAGCGATCAAACGAGCGTGGCGCAAATGCGCGCGGTTCTTGCGGAGCTGGAGCGCGCGATTTTCGCGCTCGAAGACAGCTTGCGCCAGGCGCGCGATGAGAACGCCTGGAACTTTGCGCGGGTTGGCCCGGGGCCAGGTTTGCGCGCCGAAGTGGAAAGAGAGCTGAAGGCAGATCTGCGCCGGAGATCGGAGCGACTATCCCTCCTCCAGCAGACGATCGCGGACTGGTCGCGGCGGAGGGGATGAGTCGCCCGAACGCTTCGGTCTTGTGCGAAGGGAAAGCTTCGCGCAAAGGTGTGGCGGCGTTTCCGTAACAATGAGCGACAAAAAAACGGCGTTAATCACCGGCATTACCGGCCAGGACGGATCTTATCTCGCGGAACTTCTCCTGGAGAAGGGATACAACGTTCACGGCGTCGTCCGGCGGACGAGCAACCTCCTCCGTTCGCGCATCGAGCATCTCCGCGGAAACGAAAGCGTTTATGGCCAGTCGCTCTTCCTCCACTACGGCGATCTCTCCGACGGAACGACCCTGCGCCGGATTTTTTCGGAAGTGCGGCCGGCGGAGATTTACCATTTGGCCGGGCAAAGCCACGTCGGGCTCAGCTTCGAAATCCCGGAGTCGACCTGCGAAGAGATAGCCATGGCGACCTTGCGACTGCTCGAGATCGCGCGGGACCAGCCGCAGCCGGTAAAATTTTACCATGCCTCGAGCTCGGAGATTTTCGGGAATGCAACGGAATCGCCGCAGACTGAGAACACGCCGTTACGGCCAGCGAGTCCCTACGGTTGCGCGAAGGCATTCGCGACCCAAATGGTTCGCGTCTACCGGGAATCGTACGGGCTCTTTGTCTGCAACGGCATTCTTTACAATCACGAATCCCCCCGGCGCGGTGAGAATTTCGTGACCCGGAAGATCGCGCGGGCGGTGGCGCGGATCGCGCGCGGGCTCGAGCACGAACTTTCGCTCGGAAGCGTGGAGAGCCGGCGGGACTGGGGACGCGCCCAGGATTATGTCGTCGCGATGTGGCTAATGCTCCAACAGGAAAAGGCCGATGATTACGTCGTCGCGACTGGGGAAACACACTCGGTGCGCGAGTTCGTCGAAGCGGCATTCGCGGCGGTGAATTTGAAGCCGGCGAAATACGTGAAGCACAATCCAGCGTTCGATCGCCCAGCGGACCCGGCGCGATTGGTCGGTTCGCCGGAGAAGATCAAGGCGGCGCTCGGCTGGCAACCGAGCGGAACGTTTAACGATCTTGTTCGGGAGATGGTGGAAGCGGAGCTGGCCGCAGCCGACGCCGCGGGAGAATAGGAGGGAAGCAACAACATGAATGATTTTCTGGTCTCATTTATTCTCGGCATCGTTGAAGGGCTCACAGAATTTTTGCCAGTCAGCTCCACTGCCCATCTGCGAATCGTGGAAGCGCTCTTCGGCTTTAACCTTCAGGACAGCTTCTGGAAGATGTACACGATCGTGATCCAGCTCGGCGCGATCCTGGCGTTGCCGGTCTATTTCGCGACGCGGATCACCGAGTTTCTCCGGACCTTCCCGCGCGGCGTCAGAGGCGATCGCACGATCTTGACGCATCCCGTTAGCCTGACGCTGATCGCGTTCGTCGTGACGGCGGTCCCGGCCTACCTCCTCAAAAAGCAGATCGGGCAAAACCTCGAAAGCTTGAGCGTAATGGCGTGGGCCCTCCTGATCGGCGGCATAGTCATGTGGGCCGTCGACGTTCTTTGCACGCGGCCGCGGACAAATCAGATGGAGGAAATGACTTTGCCGCAGGCGATCTGGATTGGCGCGGTCCAGATTCTTTCCGCCGTCTTTCCGGGCACGTCTCGGTCGATGGCGACGATCGCCGCCGGACAAACGGCCGGTCTTTCCCGCTCGGCCGCGCTCGAGTTTTCGTTCTTTCTTTCCATGCCGACTATGGTCGTGGCGACCGGTTACGACTTGCTGAAAACGCTGCGGCCTCATCACGACGAAGCGGGCCTCGCGCCGCTCGTGATGACGACGCATAACTGGGTCGTGCTCGCGATCGGCTTCGCCGTTTCCTTCGTGGTCGCTCTCGGCGTGGTCGCCTGGTTCATGCGCTGGGTGCGGGCCCGCGGTTTCGCGCCGTTCGCCATTTACCGGATCGTGCTGGGAATCGCGCTGCTGATCCTGATTGCCCGCGGTTCCCTTTAGCCCATGGAATCGACGTCCATCCTCCCCGACCTCCAAAGCTGCGTGCTTTGTGAAGACGTGCGTTGCGAGATCAATGGAATGCAGACCCTGGTGGGCGTGATTAACGTTATTCCCGCGCCTGCGTTGCCCGTCAATGCGCTCCGGCTTTGCATTTGGTCGCGCTGGTGCAGCGGCTCGGGAAAATTCCGTCAGAAATCTCGGATCCTGGGCGTGGACGAGCAGCAGATCCTTGCCCAGGCGGAGGTGGAGTTTGAGCTCCGCGAGATGGAAGGACATGCGACGAACGTCCATTATTTTGGCGGAGTGCAGTTCCAGCAATTCGGGATGCACCACGTCGAAATTTTCCTCGAAGACGAGCTGCGGCTCCGTTTTCCGTTGCCGGTCGTGCGGGTGACCCTGGCGCAAGCCCAGTGATTCCCCGTAAAATTTAGAACAAGAACGCTTGCCAGGGAGGCTGGCGGTAGTCTAAAAAGGTCGCCCGCATGTTGCGAAGAGCCTTGCCCAGCCTGTTTTGCGCGTTTGCTTTGGTTGCGCCCGCGTACAGTCAGGACGTTTTTGTTCCGCGCGAACTGAAAGCGGTCGCGGTCCATCCACAGAAAACCAAGGAAACTGTTAAGCGCGCCGAGCCAGCGGCAGACGCGGAGGCAAAAGCACCGGCGAAAGTAGAGACAGCCAAGACGGAAATTTCGAAAGCGCCGAAGACCGAACCTGCACCGGCCAAGACGGACAAGGCCGTTGCAAAAGAAAAAGCGACGCCGCCAAAGGAACAGAAGGCGCCGGTCGTAGCTGACCAAACAACCTCAAAGAAAGCGACCGAGGCTGCGAAGGAAAAAGACAAAGCTCCCAAGGAGAAGGTGGCGAAAACTGACGACGTAGCGACGATCAAAGTCGAGAAGGCCGTCGCCGCGAAGGAACCCAATTCAAAGGAGAAACCGAAAGTCGCGGTAGTTAAAGAAAAGGCGGAGAGCGAGCTGCCGACGATCAAGGTCGAAAAATCGACATCCTCTGCGAAAGAGCCTGCCGCTTCCAAGGCGGTGGCAAAGGCGGATGCTCCCAAGCCCGAGGCGAAATCTGAAAAGCCTTCCGCGAAACAGGAACCGGCGCATAAGAACGTAGCGAAGAGCGACGCTGTAAAAGTGGAAACGGTCACTGCGAAGACCGAGAAAGCGGCCGGGAAAGAGAAAGATAAAGCCGCGACCGCGACCGTGGCCGTGAAAGATAAAGATAAGGATCAGGCCGCGACGGTGGCGGTCTCGAAATCGCTCAAGGAAAAGAGCCCGGCGAAAGAAGAATCGCCGAAAGCCGAGGTGAAGGTGGCGAAGACCGAAAAGCTGGCGCCTGCCAAAGAAAAGGAAAAACCGGTAGCGACCGCGCCGAAGATTACCGCCAAGACCGAACCGTCAGCTGCTAAACTAGAGCCGGCTCCGCCTCGCGAAGGGCCGGCGAATGCGGCAAAGATGTTGCCTTCAAAAGCCGAACTGGTCTCGATACCGACGCAGAAAGATCCGCCGCAAATTCTCCCCGCGGTTTCCGGGTCGCTCGACACGGGTTTTACCAAAATCGCGGACGGTTTCGATTTCCCGGTGGGTAAGCCGGAGGCGGAGGGTTATTACAAGGCACGCGGGTTTCGGCCGGGCGGGCATTTGGGTGAAGATTGGGACGGGGTTCGCGGTGGCGACACCGATCTGAAGGACCCGATCTTCAGCGTCGGAGACGGCATCGTCGTGTTTGCCCGGGACGTCCATCTGGGTTGGGGAAATGTGCTCATCATTCGGCACGCCTATCGCGAGAACGGGAACGTGAAATACATTGACGCGCTCTATGGACACTTGAACACGATGCTCGTCAGCCGCGGGCAACGCGTCAGCCGCGGCCAGCAGATTGCGACCATGGGCACGGCGCACGGCCAGTACGACGCGCACCTCCATTTTGAGATCAGGAAGAACCTCGAAATCGGCATGAGCCGCTCAAAGTTCCAGAAAGATTTCAGCAACTACCACGATCCGACCCAGTTCATCAATTCCCACCGGCACCTCTCGGGTGGCGGAGCGAATTACAAAGTGGCGATGAACACTTTCACCCACGATTGGATGTATCACTTCGACAAGAACCGCGATTTTGGATCGCGGAAGCGGAGCACCAGCCAATCCTCAGCGGCGTTGAGGGCGGCGCTAACCAGCCGCTAAGGCGGTTGGAAATCCAAATCGGGAAAATCCCAAAGGTCCTTTCGACGCTCTCTTTTTGGGCATTGCGAATTGAAGATTCCCTGGGATTTGGATCTTGGGATTTGGGATTTTGCGCGCTCAGCGCCCCTATAATTTCCCCATGAGCGCCAGGGTAATTACCACCAGCAAAATCAATCCGACGCCCCCAAGCGGCCGGTAACCCCAGGTCGAACTGTAGTCCCAGGTCGGAAGCACGCCGATCAGGAGAAGGATCAGAACGATCAGGAGAATCGTACGCATTGCGCAAGAGTACGGGTTTGCGCCGGGGCCTGACAACGTTTTCCTGCATCTCGCCGACTCCCTTAACTCTTTCTCTTACTCGTGCTCTTGCTCCCAGGGCAGCCCGGTGACGGAGCACGAGTAAGAGCGAGAGCAAGAGGCAAGAAGAGCGCGGCCGCAAAATCTCTTGCAGGCGGATCGGCTCATCCTATCCTTTCGCGCAGTCCCGAATGTGTCCAAGCCGGATGCGTCGGGACAATTTGTTGTTTTGTTGTCATGGCCAACACCATCTTGATCGGCGCGCAGTGGGGGGACGAAGGCAAAGGCAAGATCATCGATGTGCTCACCGCTAATGCGGACATCGTGGTTCGCAGCCAGGGCGGGAATAACGCCGGCCACACCGTGATTCATCGCGGCACGAAATACATTCTCCACCTCATCCCTTCGGGAATCCTGCGGCGCGGCAAACGATGCGTGATCGGTAACGGCGTGGTGATCGATCCGGTGGCGCTGGTCGGCGAGATCGAAGGCTTGCGCAAGCTCGGCGTCCACATCGGGAAGAACCTGCTCATCAGCGATTGCGCCCATCTGGTGCTGCCTTACCACCGCTCGCTCGACGAACAGCGCGAGTTGCGCAAAGGCCATACGAAGATCGGCACGACCAAGCGCGGTATCGGGCCGGCCTACGGTGACAAGGCAGCGCGCACCGGGCTGCGCATGTCCGACCTGATGCAGCCGGTCTTATTCTCGAAAAAATTGCAGGCAAAAGTGCGCGAGAACAACAGCATCCTCGAAGCATTCGGAGCGGCGCCAATCAATTACCGGGAGGTCAACGAGAGCTACCTCGCGGCGGGGCGAAAGCTGCGGCCGTTCGTCACGAACACGGTTGTTTATTTGCACCGCGCCTTGCAGCGGGAGAAGAAGATCCTGTTCGAAGGCGCGCAGGGGACCTTTCTCGATATCGATCACGGCACCTACCCGTTTGTCACATCGTCGAATACGACGGCGGGCGGCGCGTGCACGGGCAGCGGGGTGGCGCCGCATCGAATGGATTTGGTGGTCGGGGTAATGAAAGCCTACACCTCGCGGGTCGGAGAAGGATCGTTGCCGACCGAAGACGCCGGGCTCGCGCGGACCCTTCACGATATGGGACGCGAATTTGGCGCGACCACCGGCCGCGCGCGGCGCTGCGGATGGTTCGACGCCGTGGCCACGCGTTACGCGACGATGATTAACGGCATCGATGAACTGGCCGTGACAAACCTCGATGGGCTCGATGGGGTTGATCGGATCAAGGTTTGCGTAGCGTATCGGCTCAATGGGAAACGTCTTGCCGTTCCGCCAAGCGACGCCGCGCAGCTGGAGAATTGCGAGCCGATCTATCGCCAGTTTCCCGGTTGGAAGCAGTCGACTCATGGCGCGAAAAAGTTTTCCGATTTACCGAGCGCCGCGCGAACCTACGTCCGCGCGATCGCCGATCTCACCGGCGCGCCGCTGCGTATTGTCAGCGTCGGGCCCACGCGCGACGAGACGATTATTCTCTGATTATTAATGGCTGCGGCGCCCAAGATGATCCCGCGTCACATCGCCATCATCATGGATGGCAATGGGCGTTGGGCACGCGATCGCGGATTGCCGCGGATCAAAGGACACGAAAAAGGGGCTGACGCCGTCCGCGCGTGTGTCGAAGCATGTGGCGAGCTGAAGGTGGAGTTCCTCACGCTCTACGCGTTTTCCGCCGAGAACTGGCAGCGTCCGAAGACCGAGGTTTTCGCGCTAATGCGGCTGCTGGAAAGATTTCTGAAGGAAAAAACACCGGAGCTCTTGGAAAAAAACGTGCGGCTCCAGGCGATCGGCCGGCTGACCGATCTGCCCGGCAGTTGCCAGAAACAGCTGCACGATTCGATCGAGCGCACGGCGGGAAACACCGGCCTGACTTTAATTCTCGCTCTTAGCTACGGCGGCCGCCTCGAGATCATCGATGGAATCAAAAGCCTCCTTCGCCAGATCGATTCCGGCCACATCGACCGCGCCATGATCGACGTCGACATGTTCAGCAAACATCTTTACACCCGCTACTACCCCGATCCCGATCTCCTCATCCGCACCTCCGGCGAAATGCGCTTGTCCAACTTCCTCCTCTGGCAACTTTCCTACACCGAAATGTACGTCACCGAAAAACTCTGGCCCGATTTCACCAAGCAAGACCTCTTCGATGCTGTCGAAGATTTCGGGAACCGGAACCGGAGATACGGGGCGGTGTGACGACTTAGAATCGACGCCGGCGAACTGCAGCTTCAAAGATAGGGGCGTTCCCAAGTGCAACTTAGGAACGAGCAGTATACCGGGTTTCATCGATGTCCTCGTTCCGAAGTTGCACTTCGGAACGTCAGCTTGTTCCCCGCAGTTGAACTGCCTCTTATCTCCAGGGATCAGTTTGCAAAGCGACCGCAGCGCCCGCTAACCACTCGTGCGCGGATGAATATCGCCAGTGTTCAGGGGACGCGACGAGCCCGCGCTTCACTGGGTTATTGTGCAGGTATTCCAATTTCTGAAGCATGATCGCATCGCTCACGATCGCCTGCGGGTGCGAGCCTTCCTGCCAGACTTGATGTTGGCTGTCGGTCTTGTTTGGCGCACGTCGATAGCGCAGCTGACGCAGGAGCCAATCGCAACGTTCGGCTTCCAGTTGTTCGATGAGTCGTCGCGCGGTGTGCCGTTTTAGATCGGCCAGGACGCGGCTCAGGTCGGGAGCCGCGACGATGGCGTGGAAGTGGGTGTCGAGGATCACCCAGGCATGGACCTTCAGCGCTTTGCGCCGTCGGCAGTAGTCGAAGGCATCGACAAGAATATCGCAACGCGCCGCCGTGGTGAAGAGAGGAAGCCACGCCACGATGGTAGCAGTGATGAAATGGGCGTGCGTGTCTTCGAGAATGCAGTACCGGCTGCGCATGGAGGGAGTTTGGGGTGGGCGAAGCGAAGCTTCGAAGATAGCGGATCGGCGTTCCCAAGTGCAACTTGGGAACGAGGGTGTCTGCCGCGCGTTTTCCCGCCGGGATCACCGATCCCGGCTACAGCACGAACGCTTCCGCTACCGAGTCGGCGAGGAGTTTACCGCGAGGGGTGAGGATAAAACGACCGTTCAGCTCCCGCAAAAGTTGGAGGTCGACGAACTCCCGGGTCTCGTTAGGCCAGGCGCTTAAGTGTCGTGAGGGGATTCCCTCTCGTGTCCGCAAGGCGAGGACGATGCGTTCGGTGCGCTTCATTTCCGGGGTGAGCGTTTCGGTCGATTCAACGGCTGAGGCGCCGGTCAGGATGCGGTCGGCGTAGGCGCGATAGTCGCAGACATTTTGCCAGCGGCAGAGGCCGACCGTCGAAAAGGCGCTGGGGCCGATGCCGAGGTAATCGTCGCCAGCCCAATAGCCGCGGTTATGCGACGAGGCGAACCCGGGGCGGGCGTAGTTTGAGATTTCGTAGTGTTCGTAGCCGGCGGACTGAAGCATTCCCATTGCGGTCTCGAGAAACTGGGCGTCGGATTCCGGGTCTTCGCGGAATTCGCCGCGCGAATGGCGGAGGAAGAAATCGGTGTCCTCCTCGTAGGTGAGACAATAAGTAGAAGTGTGGTCGGGCCGCAGCGCGATCGTTTTTTCCAAGTCGGATTGCCATTGGGCCAGCGTTTGGCCGGGGAGACCGAACATGAGGTCGATGCTGAGATTCGCGAATCCGGCTTCGCGCAAAATGTGAAACGAAACTTCGGCCTGGGCCGCGTTATGTTCGCGGCCGAGCAGCTGGAGCAATTCATCGTCCCACGATTGGACGCCGAGACTAATTCGGCTGACACCCATCGCGCGAAGCAGGGCAGCCTTGCGCATCGAAACGCTTCCCGGATTCGCTTCGAGCGTCCATTCGACCAGGCCGGACAAATCCAGCCGCTCGCGCATTCCGCCGAGGAGAAATTCCAATTGCGCCGTCGTCAGCGCGGTCGGCGTTCCACCGCCAAAAAAGATAGTCTCCAATTTCAGCGGGTAATGTTCCGCCACTGTTTCAATCTCGCGCAGCAACGCCTCACAAAATCGTTGCGTCTGCGAAGGATCCGCCCGCTCCTTATAAAAAGCGCAGTAAGGACAAATCCGCGCACAAAACGGGATATGGACGTAGAGATGCGAGACGGCTGGGCGCTCGCCGCGCCGTAGCCCCTCCTGGGCAAAGGCGGGTTGGACGTTTTCCGCCACCTCCCTAAGCTCGGCTTCACCCTTCATCGTGCGGATTACAATCTTAGTCTGTTTTCTGGTTTGCGCCTCGCTCGAAGCGCAGATCATTCCCACCCAATCCATCGTTTATTCCAGCCGCGATCCCTCCGCGATCCACGATTACCAGGCCAATCCCGCCGCGGTGCGCGCCATGGTCAACCGTCTCGTCCTGGCTGTGACCGGCCAACCAGATCTCGCCCGCGCCTGGAACTCGCTCGTTTCGCCTAACGACAAGATCGGGATCAAGATCTCCGCTGCTGGCGGTGAGCTTTTCACCACTCATCGCGATATAGTTAACGCGATCGTCGACGGCCTCGTCGCGGCCGGACACTCTCGCCGGGACATCATCGTTTGGGACCGCAGCCTGGATGGAATCAAGGCTGCCGGTTATCAGGTCGAGAAGGAGGGCTACCAGCTCAAGTCGATCCCGCCACGCGACGGCTATGATCCCAAGGCCGTTTTCAGCGTCCCGCTCAGCGGAAAACTGATCTGGGGGGATCTCGAGTTTCGCTCCGATCGCGGCAAGATCCCTCTCGATTCCGACCAGGAACTGACCAGCGACGAGAGCCATTTCGCGCGAATTCTCTCCAGCGAAGTGACAAAGATCATTAACGTGCCCGTGCTGAGCGACAGCTCGAGCTGCGGGATCGCCGGTTGCCTCTATAACATGACCATTCCGAACATCGACAACTGGCGCCGGTTTACCCAAAGCCGCTGGGGCCATGGGGCGATCGCGGAGATTTATCGGATGCCGATTATCGGACCGAAAGTAGTGCTCAACATCATGGACGGGCTCGTTGCCCAATATGCCGGCGGGCCGCAGTCCCAGCCGAATTTCGCCGTGCACCACGCGACTATCCTGGCGAGCAAAGATCCGGTGGCGATCGATGCTCTGGCCGTGCGCCAGATCGAAGAGTGGCGGGCGAGAGAGCGCTTCGCGCCGATCGCGCCGCTGGCGCAACATGTTCAGGCCGCCGGGCAATTGGGGATTGGGAACGCGGAAGTTTTCGAAGTGCGCAACGTGGGGCCGTGACGATGTCTGCCGGGCGCGAGGAACTTCGAGGACCGGTGCTCCGCTCCGTTTCGCGTTCTTTTTATTTGTCGCTCCGGTTCCTGCCGAAAGGGTTGCGCGACCCATTGTCGCTCGCGTATCTCCTCGCGCGGGCCACTGACACGCTGGCGGATACCGCAGAAGCGCCGTTCGCGCTGAGAACAGAAGGGTTGCGCAATCTCTCCGCGGCGATCCAAGGTGCCGGGTCGTCGGACGCGATGGTGCCGCTGCGGGAATCGTTTGCCCCGTTGCAAACGAATGAGGCGGAGCGGGCGCTTCTTAGGCGGCTGCCGGAGCTCCTCGAATGGCTTGGACGAATGCCGATCGCTGATCGCGACGAGATCCGGAATGTTCTCGTCAAAATCAATCGCGGACAGACGCTGGACCTTGAAAGGTTCGATCTGAGAACGGGCACGAGCACGAGCACGAGCACGAGCATTAAGGCGATCCGCACGGGAGCGGAATTGGACGAATACACTTATCTCGTGGCGGGTTGCGTAGGAGAATTCTGGACGCGCCTGTGTTTCGCCCACGTAAAGAACTTCAGCGATCGCTCCGAACAAGAGATGCGCGAGCTTGGAATCCGGTACGGCCAGGGGCTTCAGCTAACTAACATTTTGCGGGACGCCGGCGATGATCTCCGACAGGGCCGCTGCTATTTGCCGGCGGATGAACTGCAGTCGTTAGGCGTGGCGCCCGGAGAAATCGTGCGCGATCCAACTCGGGTCGAGCCGATCCTGAAGACCTGGCGGCAAAAGGCAGGGGCGGGAATCGAGGCGGGAATCGATTATGCGGCAGCAATTCGGAATCGCCGCGTCCGATTTGCGACGGCGTTACCGGCTTTAATTGGCGCGGAAACGCTCGCTCTGCTCCGCGAAGCCGGCCCGGACGCGATTCGACGGAAGATCAAAGTTCCCCGCGCGGAAATACGCAAATTGATCGTGTCGAGCATGGCGGCGACGCCGCGTTCTTTACGGGCGAAATTTGCGAAGTTAGGTGGATAGTGCGCTCCGTCGCACGATGGCTAGCGGACGGAGCGGCCATCTCGCAACAATCGCGCGGCGGAGCGCGCGATCCACCTACCGAAAATAATTGCGCTGCTTTTCTGAAATCGGACGGTCCAGCCGCTCGAGCACCTGCAACATATCTTCCCAGACTTTTCGTTTCTCCGATGGCGCCTGGTTCCGGAGCAAATAGGAGGGATGATACGTGATCATGAGGGGCGTCTGGTGGTGCTCGTGCCAGCGGCCCCGCATCGCGTGCATAGGGCCGCGCGTCCCGAGCAAACCTTCGACCGCCGTAGCGCCGAGGGCGATGAGCACCTTCGGCCGAATGATCTCGATCTGCTCGGCCAGATACGGGAGACACGTTTGCATCTCCGCGGGCGTCGGCGGCCGATTTCCGGAACTGCCGCGCGGCATGTCCGGCCGGCATTTCAAAACGTTCGCGATGTAAACGTCGCTGCGGCTGAATCCCATCGCAGCGATGATCTTGGTCAGCAACTGGCCGGCGCGGCCGACGAACGGTTCGCCCTGCAAATCTTCATCCGCGCCCGGCGCCTCACCGATGAACATCAGTTCCGCATCCGGATTGCCGACGCCGAAGACGGTTTGGGTGCGGGACCGGGCGAGGTGCGGACACTTGGTGCATGGAGCAACGCGCACTTGGACGGAGGCGAGGAGCGCGACTTTATCGACGGTGGCCGCGCGCATCTTCGTCGCAGGCGCCGCGGCTGGGGCGGGAATTCGGTGCTGCAGCTGCGCGAGTGAGTCTCTCGACGCTCGCGGCAACCGGCCGCCGGCTTCGCGCATCTGTTCCAACGCGTTCAGGACAAGATTGAGCGCGGGAGTAAATTCAGCTGGCACGTTTCGACCATGTGAGGTTTTGCGCTCGACGGCAATTCCTTTGATGCCGCGTGTTGTAGCGACGCCGCTCTGTCGGCGTTAGAACGCGCCGATTGCGGAGACAGCTTTTTACGGCGACAGAGCGCCGTCGCTACAAGCTCATGAGTCTCGCCCTATCAGATTACGATTACCCGCTGCCCGAAGAGCTGATCGCAACGCGGCCGCTGCCCAACCGACAGGATTCGCGAATGATGGTCCTGCATCGGCGCGAGCAGAAAATCGAGCATCGAAAGTTCGCTGAGCTGCCGGGGTTTTTGCAAAGCGACGATCTCCTCGTGCTGAATAACACCCGCGTCGTTAACGCCCGGCGCTTTTCCGACGATGGGAAAATTGAATTCCTGTTCCTGAGAACGGCAGGGAACCGCTCGCTGGAAATGTCTGGTCCGCCCGGGTCGCAAAATGCGGACCGGCGCCGAGACAGCAATCGGCGGCGTGGTGGTGCGGGTGGAGGAGATCTGTCCTGACGGAGAGCGGATCATCGTCTTCGAGCGCGATTTCGATCCTTGGGAAGGAGGAATGGTTCCGTTGCCGCCGTATTTGCGGCGCCAGGGCGATGTCGAGGACGTCGAACGCTACCAGACTGTCTACGCGAACGCGCCGGGAGCGGTGGCAGCACCTACTGCTGGACTGCATTTCACTGCCGAAGTGCTGAACACTTTGCCGCACGCTTTTATCACCCTGCACGTCGGCGCGGGCACGTTTCAACCGGTGAAAGCCGAAGACATCTCCGAGCATCGGATGCATCGCGAGGAATTTTCCATTTCAGAATCGGCGGCCTCGTCAATCAATGCGGCCCACCGAACGATCGCAGTCGGGACAACGACCGTCCGTGTCTTGGAATCAGCGTCCCGCGACGGCGAAGGGCGGCTCATTTCACAGAAGGGTGCAACCGAGATATTCCTCCATCCGCCGATGGAGATCGCCCACGTTGACGCGTTGCTAACGAATTTTCATCTCCCGCGCTCGACTTTGCTCATGCTCGTGAGCGCGTTCGCCGGTCGGGAATTCCTCCTGGCCGGCTACGCCGAGGCAATCCGCGAGCGCTACCGTTTTTTCAGTTACGGCGACTGTATGTTGCTCCTCTGAGCACGCTCCGCTACTCTCGGCGCAAATGGCGGACAAACCTCAAGGCGAGTTGGTCATCCGGACGATCGCGATGCCGGCCGATACAAACCCGAGCGGCGACATCTTTGGCGGTTGGATCGTTTCCCAGATGGATTTGGGCAGTGGAATCCTGGCGGCAAAAGTTGCGAAGACTCGCGTCGTGACAGTGGCGATCGAGGGAATGTCGTTCCTCGAGCCGGTAAAGGTCGGCGACCGCGTCGCCTGCTATGCGTGGGTGGAAAAGATCGGCCGGACTTCGATGCTTATCCCGGTCGAGGTCTGGGTGCAGCGGTATATGTCAGGCGAAGAAGTGCTGGTTACGAAAGGCGTTTTCACTTACGTCGCGCTCGGGCCGGATGGAAAACCGACGCCGGTGCCCAGAGAAGTCTGAGGGTAGCCGCTGCTACTGACTTTCCGGCGATGCCTGAACAGTCTGTTGTTGGAGGGGCGGCGGCGTCTCGCGGAGCGAGCGCATCTCCGCGCGCTGGCGCGCCATAGTTTTCAGACTTTTTTCGCGCACCGCTTTAGCCTTCGCCAAACTCTTGTAATAAGCGCGCTCAACCCGCGCCTCCTTCGAGGAGGTGGAGCATCCGGACAGGGTCGCCGCGATGAGCAAGATGCAAAGCGATTTCATTGCGTCCGGAGTTTACGCGACTTTCGTGCTCGCTACTTCATGCGACCAGACGAAATGCCGCGATTGGATCAGTTCGTCGATCACCTGGTAAATCTTCAGCTCACACAGCGCGCAATGACGGAAGAGTTGGTCGATCGTTACCGGCCCGTTCTCCGCGAACGTCCAGATCTGCTCAGCCACGGCCAGCGATTCCGGCGGCGCCCCGGCCGGCCAGGTGAGTTTTGCCTTGTTGCGTTGCACGGTCGCCTCCGGTTCGCCGAATTTCTGTCTTAGCTCCGCGAATTCGTCCCGTCCCTGCAAGGCGTTGATCAGCATTTCTCCCGCGTTTTTTGTGATTCGCTCGGATTGGATCCAATCCTTTTCCGGCAGGTGGCCGGTCGTGAAGGTGAAAGTGCCGGCGAGATGCTCGTTTACGAAAAGCTGCCAGAACGCTTCCTCCCCGGTCAGATGCTCGAATTGTCCGCAACGCGGCTGGCCTTGCTCGAAGAACAGGGCGGAGATGAGCTCGCCGTTCGGATTGGAGATTTGGAGCTGCCCCGTCTGCGAGGAATTCGCGATGGTTTGGTAGACGGTGATCAGGTCGAAGTTCGAGAGATTACCGCTTAGTTCGAGGCAATGGCTCTGCGAAATGGCGAGGTCGCGGGCCTGCGCCAGGCGGGTCGCCATCTGAACACTGAGAAAATGGAAGAATGAGGGGACGCGCCGGATGAGCTCGGGAAAATCCTTGCGTTGGAAGCACTGCAGGCTAACCGGCTCGCAACTGCGTGCCAGGTGTTTACGCGGCAGACCGGAGAGCGTTTCAACATCGCCAATGACGTCGCCTCGCGACAGATAGGTGGCAGGCGCGGACTTCTCCGCCGAGGGCTGGATCACTTCGACTACGCCCCGGTTGATAATGAAGAGGACGTCGCCGGGGTCCCCGGTCGAGTAAATGACCTCGCCTTCGTCGAGGTGGCGGACCCGCGACAGCTCGCCGATGGCTTTCAGCTCCAAAAGCCGAAGCCCGGTGCAATAAGTGAAGAAGTCCTGGTCGAGCATCCGGGGCTATAAAAGCAGGAGTCGTGCTCCCTGTAGCCGCCCCGTGGCGGCTCTCGGAGAGCGGCGATCCCGCCTGGTGTTCCTCGGAAATTAGGGACGGGACAGCGCCCGTGGGGTTGCATCCCGACGGGGTGCCGTGGACTCTTCGGCGGATGGCAGACGTCGTTTACCTGTTCGAACGGTTCCCCTCCTTTGGCCAGACGTTTTGCTACCGCGAGGTAGTGGAGCTGGAACGCCAGGGAGTGCGGGTGCATGTCTTTTCGATCCGTCGTCCGGACGACGAGCCAGATCAGGATTGGGACGAAGGGATTGTGGCGCGCGTCCACTATCTTCCGGAGGAAAAGCCGCTCGTGGCCGAAATCGATCGGGCCCTGAAGACCGCGGCGGTTTCAGGAGACGTTTGCAACGCGGTGAGAGATTGGGGACGCCAGCCCGATTTCCTCCGGCTCTATCAAGCGGTCTACATCGGAACCCGGATGCAACACAAGGGGCTGCGGCACGTCCACGCCCATTTTGCGGGAATGGCGGCGCGCACCGCCTACTGGATCCAGCGATTCTTCGGCCTGCCCTTCAGCTTTACGGCTCACGCCAATGACATTTTTGCGCCGCGCGATTTCGCGGTTTCGTTGGCGAAGTTGTTCGAAAGCGCGTCGGCGGTCGTCACGGTCAGCGACTTTGCCGTGCGCCAGTCGCAGGAGCGATTTCCGGAGAGCGCCGCGAAAGTTCAGCGCGTTTACAACGGCGTGGAGTTGTCGCAGTTCCGGCCCGCGAATTTTGATTCTCCGGTCCCGATCATTGTTTCGATTGGCCGGATGATCGAGAAGAAAGGCTTCAGCGATTTGATCGCAGCGTGTGGCCTGCTCCGCGCGCACGGTCGCGCCTTCGAGTGCCGGATTATTGGGGAAGGCCCGCTTGAGGAATCGTTACGTTCGCAAATCGCCTCCGCTGATTTGGGAACGCTCGTCCGGCTGATCGGCCCGCAAAGTCAAACGGAGATCGCGACCCACCTCACTGGCGCGACGATTTTCGCGTTGCCTTGTACGCGCGAAGCAGACGGAGGGATGGATAATCTGCCGACTGTTATCATGGAAGCCATGGCCGCCGGTCTGCCAGTTATCTCGACCCCTTTGGCCGGCATTCCCGAGATGGTTGAGCCCGGCGTGACGGGAGAACTCGTGACCGAACGCGATTCCGCGGCTCTCGCCACGGCAATCGAGCAAATGCTCGACGATCCGGAACGGATGCGACGGCTTGGCGCCCGAGGCCGCGAGATCGCGCGTGAGAAATTTTCGATCGAAGAGAACGTCAGGCAGTTGCGAGCGATCTTCGCCGCCTTGTAGCGACGCCGCTCTGTCGGCGTAAACACGCTTGTTCAGACCTACGCGATTGGAGGGCGACAGAGCGCCGCCGCTACAAGAACTCCCGGACGCAATTCATCGCGCGCAGATAAACGCGATGCGGGCCGCCGCGCATCAGTTCCTCGCTCATCAGGCGCACGGTATCGTTCCGTCCCGCCGGCATTCGGCAGGAGCGTTCGCCCGTAGCGACGTCGAGCAGATCGGCTTTCGGCGAATGAGCCACTTTGAACTCGAGCGCGCCGCAGCGGACGGCGCAACGGCTGATCGGTTCGCCAGCCGCCTCGTCCAGTGAAACCTTAATCTCCTGCCCGTTCTTCGATCTAAAACCGAGGGCGCCTCCCCCCGACTGTTTCGCGTTGGTCCACTGCAATTGCGCGGTCAGCCATCCAGCGAGCAACAGCGCAGTTGATCGACAGCCCGGCCCGAAATCGATCTCGACCCGGTCGATCTCCTCGAGATGCGCACGGCTGGCCGGGTGATCGAAGAATTGCGCGAGCGCGAGGCGGATCTGCATCAGCCGCGTCCAGTTCAGATCGCACAGCACAATTCGCTGTTTCGCTTCCGCCTGCGCGGTCTCGAGGCGTGCCATTTGAGTGCGGAAACCGTTCCAGTTCTGGCTGTCGTAGATCACGCGATCGACCCACGCCCAAAGCTGCGGGTCCATTGGGTCGGAGAACTCTCCCTGCCACCAAAGATAGAGCGGCAAATCGGAATCGAGCTGGGAAAAGACGATATTCGGCAGCAGGCGCGCCGAGGGTCCGTCCAACAAAAAGGAAAGCTGTTCCGAGCAGACTTGTTTGCTGCCTGCGCGGCTCACGTGGCAATGGACGTTGATCCAAGCCTCGACTCGGTTCTCCTTCGCCGCGGGATTCGCGGCTATGACAATCGCGCGGCAAGAGTGGTCTTCCGTGATCTCGGAAATGATCCTGGTGTTTTCCGGCAACGAACCGGACGCCTCGCTGTAAACCGCCAGGTTGATCAACGAGGCCCGCGTCTTCGCGCCGCCGCCTTCGGCCCAAAGCCGTTTCAGTTCCCGATCGATCTTCCCGATCTCGACCGGCAGGCCGGGGGAGATGGAGTGTTGGAGTGATGAAGGATTGGCCGTCGTCATCGTCTTCCCGATTTCTGCACTACTCCATCACTCCAATTTCAGAGTCGCCGCCAGGCCCGGCCCTCGCGCGCCAGGAGTTCGTCGGCCTCCTCCGGGCCCCAGGAGCCGGCCGGATACGGGAAGAGGCCGGGTTGATTTTCCTTCGCGCGCCACGCTTCCTCGATCGGGTCAATGAACGCCCAGGCCTCTTCGACTTCGTCGCGCCGCGCGAAGAGTGTTGCGTCGCCGCTCATCGCGTCGAGGAGGAGACGCTCGTACGCTTCCGGGCTGGCTTTGCCGAATGAGGTTCCGTAGTGGAAATCCATTTTCACCGGCTCGATCCGGAAACTGGTGCCGGGGACCTTCGCCTGCATCCGCAATGAGATGCCTTCGTCCGGCTGAATGCGAATCACGAGAACGTTTTGATCGAGCGAGATCGATTCGCGATTGAAAAGGACTGCCGGCGCCTTCTTGAAATGGATCGATATTTCCGTTCCTGATTTCGGCAATCGCTTGCCGACTCGAATGTAGATCGGAACGTCCGCCAGCCGCCAATCGTCGACCCGCACCTTGAGCGCCACGAAAGTTTCCGTCTTCGATTCCGGATTTACGTTCTTCTCGCTTCGATAACCAGGCACGGCTTCGCCGTTGATCGCGCCCTCGGCATATTGGCCGCGGACCACGTTTCGAGAAATCTCGTCCGCATTCATTCGCCGGAGCGAGCGGACAATTTTGACCTTCTCATCGCGAATACTGTCCGCGCCGAGATCGGTTGGCGGCTCCATCGCGACGAGGCAAAGGAGTTGGAGCAGATGGTTCTGGACCATGTCGCGCAACGCGCCCGCGCCTTCGTAATAGCCGGCGCGGCCTTCCACGCCCAGGGTCTCCGCGGCCGTGATCTGGATGTGGTCCACGTAACGTCCGTTCCAGATTGGCTCGAAGATCGCGTTCGCGAAACGCAGGACTAAAATGTTTTGGGCCGTCTCTTTCCCCAGGAAATGATCGATCCGGTAAGTCTGGCTCTCAGAGAACGCCGTCCGCACGACGGCGTTGAGTTCACGCGCCGTCGCCAGATCGGTTCCGAACGGTTTCTCGACGATGACCCGCGCCCAGCCTCCATCGCGCGGTTCGTTCAAGCCAGCCTCCTTCAGGTTCTTTAAGATCGCTTCGAATTGATCGGGCGCGACGGCGAGATAAAACAGTCGATTTCCGCCGGTGCCGCGCTCCTTGTCGATCTTATCGAGCCGTTCCGCCAAAGTCTTGTAACCATTCGCATCGTGAAATTCGCTCTGGTGATAGAAGAGCGCCTGCGCGAACCCGTCCCAGATTTCGTCGCGCACCTGCTGGCGGGAAAACTTTTTCGTCGACTCTTCCTGCTCTTTTCGGAATTCGTCATCCGTCTTCGGGCGCCGGGCGAAGCCGATCACCGCCACCTGTGGGGGCAATTCCCCGTCGGCGGAAATGTTGTAGAGCGCCGGGATCAATTTCCGCATCGTCAGATCGCCGGTCGCACCAAAGATCACGATGCTGCAAGCCTGCGGCACCATTCGCGTCGCCAGCCCTTCGCGGAGCGGGTTTGTCTGCTGGTTGTCAGGCTTGGTGGCCATCGAGTGGTTTGCAACTTACCCAGATTCGCGGCGGATGCGTAAGCGCAAAATTTCAGACTGTAGCGACGGCGCTCTGTCGCCGTATGAACGCCTGGCAGCTATCGAGCGGCGGTCACGCCGACAGAGCGGCGTCGCCACAGCCCGCATTCAATCGCCATGCCAAAACGCGGAACTCGCGAATTGGCGGCTCGTTAGGCAAACGTTGCGAACTAGAGACCGATTCTGCCTTCAACCGCCATGCCCGTTCCGAAAGAATATTCGGAAAAATCCGTTGAACGAATTCAGCTTCCGCGGCCGTGCGCTGTCTAACGCGATGACAGTTAAAAAGGAGTAACAAAATATGAATCAGCTCGCTCTCTCACTTCCCGAAGCCCCGTGGGTTCTGTGGATGGGCGGTTTGGGAATCCTAATCTTGGTGGTCTGCCTGCCGCGTTTGCTCGGAATCGTTTACATTCCGCACACCCAGGTCGGCATCATCGAAAAAATCTGGAGCAGCAGCGGTTCGTTGCGCGAAGGACAGATCATCGCACGCAACGCCGAAGCCGGTTACCAGGCGCGGTTCCTCCGGGGCGGCATTCACTTCGGATTGTATCCGTGGCAATACCGCATTCATAAGGAACCGCTTGTCGTCGTGGCCGAAGGCAAGATGGCCTATGTGTATGCGCGGGATGGCGTGCCGCTCGAGCCAATCCAAACGCTCGGTCGCACGGTCGATTCGAATCATTTCCAGGACGCGCTCCGTTTCCTCGGAGCCCAGGGTCAGCGTGGGCGGCAGCGCGGAATTCTGCGCGAAGGCGTTTACGCCATTAACCTGGCGCTCTTCGTCGTCATCACTGAGGAGCGTGTGTTCTCCGGCCCGGTGAAAGAATCCGCGGACCGTTATGAATCGTGGAAAGCACAGCTCGCTTCGTTGCACGCCTTTGATCCAGTGGTCATCGGCGCAGGGCAAAGTCGTTTCACCGCCCATCTCGCCGACACGAGCGCGAGTGAAGCCGGCGCAGCGCCGTCATTAGCCGCGGCCTCGCCGGATTTCAATCCGAGCACCGACACCATTGGTGTCGTGAGCATCCAGGATGGGCCGACGATTGGCTCGGGCGAAATCATCGCGCCGGAAGTGAAAGCGACCGGTGGACGCGATCACAACTACTTCCAGGATCCGGAAGCATTCCTCGCGCTTGGAGGCAAGCGCGGCAAGCAGCTCCAGGTCCTGACCGACGGCACGTTCTTCATCAACCGCTGGTTTGGCACCGTTGAGATTAAAGCGAAAACACTGATTCCGATTGGTTATGTCGGCGTGGTCGTGTCGTATCACGGCGCGGCCGGCGACGATACCACCGGCGAATCGTTCCGTTACGGCGAACAGGTCGAGCCCGGCCAGCGCGGCGTCTGGCGTTCGGCGCTAACGCCCGGCAAGTATGCGTTGAATCCTTACGCCGTGAAGGTCGAACTGGTCCCTACGATCAACTTTGTCCTGCGCTGGATCAGCGGCCAGACCGAAGCGCACCATTATGACGAAGACCTGACCAGCATCGACCTGATCACAGCCGATGGTTACGAGCCGCGCCTGCCGCTCTCGCTCGTCCTCCACATCGACTATCAGAAGGCGCCGTCCGTTGTGCAACGGTTCGGCGATGTGAAACGGTTGATCACGCAGACGCTCGATCCCATCCTGACCGCTTACTTCCGCGACGTCGCGCAGACCTCGCATATGCTCGACCTGCTGACGAAGCGCGAAGAAATCCAGCGGCACGCCACCGAAGAACTGGGCGCGCGTTTCCAGAAATACGACATTAACGTCGTTGCCGTCCTGATCGGTCGCCCGGAATCGCGCGAGATCGCGATTCCCGGAAAGGGCGATCCAATCGAAACCCTCTTCGACCAATTGCGGATGCGCCGCCTGGCCGACGAACAGCGCGCCACGTATGCGAAGCAACAGGAAGCCGCGCAGCAGCAGATCGCGCTCAATGAAGCGGAAGCGAAAGCGCAACGCCAAACCGAGCTGACCCAGAGCGCGATTGCCGTCGAGATCGCGGCCAACCGGGGCCAGGCCCAATTTGCCGAGGCCTCCCAGTTAGCGAAGAAACAAATCGCGCTCGCCGAAGGTGAAGCGCGCTCCAAAGAACTGATCGGTAAAGGCGAATCGTCTCGGATCGCACAGGTCGGTTTGGCCGAAGCCGCCGTCACTCTGCAAAAGGTCGGCGCCTATCGCGACCCGCGCCTGTATGCGCTCAACGTCTTCGCCGACCGCTTCTCGCAGAGTGTCCAACCGCTCGTCCCGAGCCGCCTCTTCATCAGCAACGGCGCCGGCTCTAAATCCGGCGAAGCGAACGGCAACGGCAGCGTCCTCGAAACGTTGCTTAGCCTCATCCTGAGCGAAAAAGCCGGCATCAACATCCAGGAAAACGCCGCGAGCTCGAAACCATTGGAAGAATTCATCCGCCAATTCACGCCCAGCGGTTCAACCGGAAATGGCGATCCGTCGAAAAAGCCCGCATCTGCCGAAAAACCAGCGGTCGCGCGCTGAGTTCGCGCAACGTCACCTCGCGCTCGTCCCATCCGAGCGCGGGCCCCAAGGAGCGGCGCTTTCCAAACCGCCGTCTTTGTTTCGGCGATTCCAAATCGCCATTCCTTAATTTGGGGCGCTTAGCTCGGCAGCGGGAATCTGCGGGTGAGCTCGCGGACCTTACCGCGAATTTCTTCGAGGGCGTTCGCGTCGTCGCGGTTTTGGAGGGCGTCGTTCATGAGGTCGGCGATGTCGAGCATTTCTTCTTCTTTCATGCCGCGCGTAGTCACGGCGGGAGTGCCGACGCGGATGCCGCCGGGCTTGAAGATGGGGTAGGTGTCGAAGGGAATGCCGTTCTTGTTCACGGTAATACCGGCTTTATCGAGGACTTCCTGGGCGACTTTGCCGTTCAGATCTTTCGGGCGGAGATCCACGAGCATGAGGTGGTTGTCGGTGCCGCCGGAGGTGATGCGATATCCATGTTTTGCCAGACCGGCCGCGAGCGCTTTCGCGTTCACGACGACCTGGCGCTGGTAATCGCGGAATTGCGGCTGGAGCGCTTCGTGAAAGCACACGGCTTTCGCCGCAATGATGTGCATGAGCGGGCCGCCCTGGACACCGGGGAATACGGTAGCGTCGATCGCTTTCGCGTGTTCCGCGGTGCACATCGTGATGCCGCCGCGCGGGCCGCGGAGACTTTTGTGCGTCGTCGTCGTGACGAACTGGGCGTGCGGGATCGGGCTCGGGTGCTGGCCACCGGCGACGAGCCCGGAGATATGCGCCATGTCGATGAACAAGAGCGCGCCGACGGAATCTGCGATCTGGCGGAGCCGTGGGAAATCGATGATACGCGGATAAGCGGACGCGCCGGCGGTGATCATCGCGGGACGGACTTCCTCGGCTTGTTTCTGTAAGGCGTCGTAATCGATCTGCTCGGTCTCGGCGCTGACGCCGTATTGTGAGACCTGGTAAAATTTGCCGGAGAAATTTGCGGGATGGCCGTGGGTGAGATGGCCGCCGTGGGCGAGATTCATCGCGAGGATTTTATCTCCGGGTTTGAGGACGGAAAAATAAACCGCCATGTTCGCCTGGGCGCCGCTGTGCGGCTGAACATTGACGTGCTCGCAACCGAAAAGCTGCTTCGCCCGATCGATTGCGAGCTGCTCGGCGGTATCGACGTTTTCACAGCCGCCGTACCACCGCTTCTTCGGATAACCTTCCGCGTATTTGTTGGTGAGAACGCTTCCCTGCGCTTCCATCACCGCGCGGCTGGTGAAATTTTCAGACGCGATCAGCTCGATGTTCTCGCGCTGGCGTTTCTCCTCGGCCTGGATGGCTTCGTAAATTTCCGGATCGACGGTGCGCAAGGGGCCGCCACTTCCGGCCGGTGAGGAAAGCGAGGAGCCGGGGATGTCGTTAGGCTGATCTGGCATGGTGAAGGATGAAGTGCCGCCCCCGCGCGACTTCGCCGGGACCGCGAGTTCGCTTTGTTCTACGAACGCGAGCACGGTCGGTAAAGCGTTTTTGATCGTCTCGGCGCAGACGCTGTAAATGTCGCGACTGCACCCGATCGGGTCCGGCACATCGCGCCAGACGGTCTGGCCGGGCTCCTCGAATTCGCGGAGGAGGTAAGTCTTCTCGGCGGCCTGGGGAAAGAAACTGTGGATCGTCTCCAGGTGCGCGCCCGTCATCGCGAAAATGTGGGTGGCTCGATCGATCAGGGTGCCGGTCAGCGGCTGACTGCGCAGCCCGCGAATGTCGACGCCTTCCTGTTCGCAGACGTGGATGGCGTGCAAGCTCGGCGGTTGTCCGCGCACGGCGTGGACGCCGGCCGAAGCGACCTCGATCTCCTTGCGGTTGCCGAGCAACCGGCGAAAAAGCCCTTCCGCCATGGGGCTGCGGCAGATATTGCCGGTGCAGACAAAAAGGACACTTTTCACGATGAAAAACCGGCGCCATGCCGGTCGGGCAAATTAAGACCGAACCAACTCAAGTCAACGCGACGAGGTGGCGTGAACCCGGTGGAGCGACGCCGCTCTGTCGGCGAAATAAGGGGTGAGAGCCGCCGAGCGTTTTGACGGCGACAGAGTGCCGTCGCTACAACTGCTTGAACTTTGCGATTGGAACGAGTGAAATGGCGGCATGAACGGGACTGCGCCGAAGATTCAGATCATCGCGCCATTCACAGCGGCGCTGGATTGGATGAAGATGGTTCTCTTTGCTCCGTTCGATATCGCGAAGTGGTTGACCATCGCGTTCGCAGCTTTCCTGGCCGGCCATTGGGGCAATAATTTCAGATTCGGCCGGTTCTGGAATTTCGGCGATACGAAATACAGTTTCCGAAAAAACGGCGATCTGCCCTGGAACTGGGATTTCACGCCATGGCTCATCGCGTTGGTGGGCGGCATCGTGGTGTTCGTGATCATCCTCGCGGTCGTGCTGATGTGGGTCTCAGCCCGGGGCCGTTTCATGTTCACCGACTGTGTCGTCAAAAACCGCGGCGCCATCGCCGAGCCGTGGCACGAATTTCGGCGCGAAGGCAACAGTTTCTTCCTTTTCTGGCTGGTCATCGCGTTTTGCGCGTTTGTTTTTTTCGCGATCATCGCACTCCTTTGCTGGTTCCTTTTCGGAGGTGTGCTTCGGGGTGACGAGGGCGGGGGTGCATTCGTGATCTTTGTCATCGTCGCGATCGTCGTGGGAGTCGTGTGGGTCGCGTGCTCGTTGTTTTTCGCCCTGGTCTCGGCATTCATGGTGCCGGTGATGTATCGGCGACGTTGCTCAGCCAAGGAAGCGTTCCTCGATGTTTCGAAACTCGTTTTGGCCAATCCGGGGCCGTTTCTTTTGCTCGTCCTGTTTGGCATAGCGCTCGTCATCGCGCTCGGGATAATCGGCAGCATCGTTGCGTGCCTGACCTGTTGCGTCGGGGCCCTGCCTTACATCAGCACGGTGATTCTCCTGCCCGGGATCGTCTGGCTCGCCGCTTACAAGCTTTTGTTCATTCGCCAGTTCGGCGATGCCTACGACGTTTGGGCGACGATCGTGCCGCCGGTTCCGGCGACGGGGTCGCTCCCGCCACTTGCGGGCTGATTACCAGGCGGGCTTTTTCGTCGATTTCTCCTCCGGCAAGATTTCCAACCGGACGCGGGCTGAGCCTTCGCGGATCATGTCGAGCTTCTCGGCCGCTTCCTTGCAAAGATCGATCATGGCATGCTCCTTGAAGATGCCGCGATCGGTAATCCGGACGACGACGTTTTTGCCGTTCTTGAGGTGAGTTATGCGCACTCTGGTGCCGAGCGGTAAGCGGTTGTGCGCGGCCGTCAGTTCGTCTTTTCCGGCCCGCTTTTTCGCCAGCGAATTTGGTGGCACTGGGTACCATACTGCTACGCCTTCGACCGGCGTCGGCTCCGGTTTTTTCGGGTTCACTTCAGCCGGGGCGAGTGGCGCCCGGCCTAACGACAAGATCATCACGACGCCGAGCGCGAACCGGCGCCCGCGCCACGCCCTAACGGCCCGCAGCGGCATATTGGGTGTCGCCGATCACATCGCGGATTTTGCGCGCGAGCGTCTGGGGCGTGAACGGTTTCTGGAGCAGTTCGTAACGGGGATCGAGCACACCGTGATCGCCGATGTCGTTATCGGAATAGCCGGAGACGTAGAGGATTTTCATCTCGGGCCGCAATTCGGAAAGCTTACCGGCTAGCTCGTGCCCGTTCATGTGGGGCATGATCACGTCGGTGACGAGGAGATGAATCTCACCGTCGTAACCCTCGGCGACTCGCAACGCCTCGATGCCGTCCGGCGCGCAAATGACGTTGTAACCGTGATCTTCGAGTACCTCGCAGACAAGCTCGCGGACAATTTCTTCGTCTTCGACAACCAGCACCGTTTCGAAGTTCTTGGATTTCTCGACCGGTGCCGGGAGCGAGCGGCTGATCTCGACCGGGCGCGACTCCTGGGGCAAATAAATTTGAAACGTGGTGCCCTTGCCAAGCTCGCTCTCGACCGAAATGCCGCCGCCGGTTTGCCGGACGATTCCGTAAACGGTAGCCAAACCCAGCCCGGTCCCTTTGCCAGGTCCTTTCGTCGTGAAAAACGGCTCGAAAATATGAGACATCGTTTCAGCATCCATCCCCGCGCCTGTGTCCGTAACGGAGAGAACCACGTAATCGCCGGGCCGAAGCGACGACGCAATCTGCGGCGCGGTGTTACGGTCGAGCGTGACGTTCTCAGTCCGGATGATCAGCTTGCCACCGCGCGGCATGGCGTCGCGCGCGTTGACGCCGAGATTCAAGACGACTTGCTCGAGCTGGCTTGGATCGGCCTTTACCCGGCCATTCTTGGCGTTTGGGTGCGATTGCAAGTCGAAGCGTTCGCCGATAACGCGGCGGAGCAGCTTCTCCATCTCGACGACGAGAGTGTTCAGATCGATCACTTTCGGCTGGAGGATTTGTTTCCGGCTAAAGGCCAGCAGCTGACGAGTGAGCGCCGCGGCCTGCTCGCCTGCTTTGCCGATGAGCTCGGCATTTTGTTTCGCCAGCGAATTGCTGCTGGTCCGCGTCGCGATCAACTCAGCGTAACCAATAATCGCGGTAAGAAGGTTGTTGAAATCGTGGGCGACCCCGCCGGCGAGACGGCCGACTGCTTCCATCTTTTGGGAATGGCGCAGCTCTTCTTCGCTCTTGCGGAGCGCTTCCTGCGTTACCCGGCGCTCTTCCATTTCGCGCACCAGATTGTCCCGCTGTTCGAAAAATTTCTGCGTCGTCCGCGCCAGTTCGCCAAATTCGGAGTCAGCGTGACACAAAGGTTCGATCGGCTTCGGATCGTTCTTACCCAATGTTTCCATGATCCGGCGCAGCGGATGGCTCACCCAGCGCACGACGGACCAGTAAATCAAGAGCAACAGGACGCCGGCGAAAATGAAGACCGAAATGATGAGGCGCTCGTTCGATTGGTTCAACAGCCGGACGACGGGCATTTCGTTTCGGACCACCAGATACGCGAGCGGCTTCCCGTCCCAGCCCGGGAGCGTTTTCGTAAACGAGATTAGGCCATCCTCAACGATTTCCGGCGGCGGCGCCGGTCCGGAAACAAGGCTCAGTTTCGTGCTGGAAAACTGGGACATCTCTTCAAGCGGCTTTTGGTTCCAAAGCCGGCCGACGAAGAAAAATCCCTGCTGCGCGGTTTGCCGGTTGTAATCCTTTGAGCCGTGAATGGTGGCTCCACGGATTTCCATCAGCTCGCCGTCGATTTTGACAAAGAAATGAGCGGACGGCTCCGTCGCGAAAAGTGTGTCGAATGCTTCGCGGGGGAGGGGAAGCTCCGGCGGAATCGTCGTATTGCTGGGAGCGGACTTATCGAGCTCGGGATCAAATGGGATAGCGTTTTTGGAATAGACGAGCTTCGCGTCGCGATCGTAAATCCAGGCCGCATACGCCTTGTAGCCGAGCAGAGTTTCGCTGCTGACATTGTCGCTGAGCCAACTCTTGTTCCTGGTCTGGATTGCCTGGACCATCTGGTCCCAGGTTGTGTCGTAATCAGCGAGGACCTGCAGCGGCTCGCCATCCTGCCGCAGAAAAGCGTCAAAAGACTGTTTCGCCTCGACGAGACGGTCAGAACGAATTTCCCGGAACTTCTGCTGATCGAAGGCGCGAAATCCCCAGAGGCCGGCCATGAAAAGCGCTGTCACCACCAGGAGCAAAAGGGTGATCTTGGTTTGGACTTTCATGGGGTTCTCAAAACATCCGCGTGCCTCCTTTCAAAGCCGCTCGACTCGCCCGCAGGCCTTGTCAGACGGCGTCTCCAGTTATTTATTCGCGCAAGCGCTCCTCCCGAATCGCAACTATTTTCATTTCTTCGCCTTCCATGCGGACCGTCCACCAGTTTTTGGTCCGCCCGTTCGCTTTATTTTTCGTCGTGCGGGCAGGATTCCGGAGTTGGAAACCAATCGTAAATTCGATCTCGGTCTCCCCCTCTTTTCCAGATGCAAAAAAGTTGACCGGCCCGATGAGGGTATACTTCCGTTCTGGCCAGCGTTTCACGTAATCGCCGGTGTCTTTCGTGACGAACTGCTCGGAGACCGAGCCGTGGTCGAAATAGCGGACGGGAAATGCGAAGTACTTCACCTGGGCGGCAGCGCTCCCACCTTCGGCATCGCGCAAGTAGTCCTGGACGAATTTGTTTACGCGGTCCGGCGTCAGGTCCTGCCCGGCTCCCGGTGATTCCCCTGGGGCGGGAGGACTCGGGGCGGTGTCCGGCTTTTCTTCCGCTTCGCGCTGCAAAGCGAGGCGCTGGGATTCGGGCAACGCGCTGGCCGTGTCGCTCTTGAGGACAGGCATGTCGGGAAGTGGGTCGGAGGCGGCCGCGGTCGAGGCCTGAATATGCAACGAGGTGGCCGTGTCCTTGTCGACCTGGCCGGTAATAGAAAAACCCTTTCGCGTTTGGTAACGCTTGAGTGCGTCAGTCAAGACCGCGCTGCTCTGGCCGTCGATGTTGCCGAAATAAAGATTGCGCTTCCGAAGTTCTTCCTGGACCTGCCTCACGGTTTCGTCGGCACGGGCCAAATCCGAAAGGGGTAGCAAGAGCAACCAAAGGGAGGTGAGGAGTCGACGCATCTCACCTGTGAAATCGTATGGAATTTATAATTCGGTCGCCTGCCAGAACTTCCGAAAGGCCCCCGGCCAGCTCCGGTCGATCACCCGCTGCCGCGCTTCCTCGCCCATTCGGGCCCGCAGTTTTGGGTCGCCGCTCACCCGGGCGATGGCACGCGCGAAATCGTCGGCATCGTGCGCCTTGGTCACGAACCCGGTTTTTCCGTCTTCCACCAGTTCCTTCGGCCCGCCCAAATCAGACACGATCACCGGCAATCCCGACGCCTGGGCTTCCAGAATCACGTTTCCAAACGTGTCCGTCGTGCTGGGAAAAACAAAAACGTCCGCCGAGGCGTAGGCCTTCGCCAGCTTTTCTCCGGTCAGGTATCCGAGAAAAACCGCGTCGGGTAACGCCGCGGTGAGCGCCTCCGCATAGGGTCCATCCCCGACGAAATAGAGTTTCACCGGGGGCCCAGCTTCGCGGATCTTTTTGTAGGCCGTGGCGAGCACGTCGAGATCTTTTTCGCGCGAGATTCGCCCGACGTACAGCAGCCGCACTTCCTTGCCGTTCACGCCAGACCCCGGCCAGAACGTGACGTCTCGTCGTTTCGGCGTAAACAGATCCGTGTCGAGCCCTCGCGGGAGAATCTTCAGCTTTTCTGGAGCGAATCCGCGGTCGATCCAGCACTTCCGGTAAAACTCCGAGTTAACGAAGACGGTGTCGACCTGGCCGTAGAGCCAGTGCATGTAACTCCAGGCCAGGCTTTCCAGGAAGCGGTCCTCGGTCAGGATCCGCACATATTCGGGAATGTCAGTGTGATAAATGCCGCTGGTTTCCAGGTTCAACATCTTCGCGGCCAGCAGCCCCACCAGACCCATCGGCCCCGGTGTGCTGATGATGATCTCGGTGAATTGCTCGCGCTGGATGTAATCGAGGATCTGCATGATCGGCGGGAAACTCAGCCGCTGCAGCTCGTATTCGGGCAGCTCGAATTCGCCGATCGGCCGGAAATTTTCGATCGGGATCTCATCGACGTCGAGGCGGCGTCGGGAGGTGACTACGATCAGCTTTTCGCCGGCGGCCTGTCCGGCGGCGGTCATTTTCCGGATCGTGGTTGCGACGCCGTTGACGTCGTCGAGCGTGTCGGTGAACCAGGCGCGCTTCTGGTTTTGGAGGACTGGCGGAATAGCGCCGGTCATTTTCGAAAAAACATCGCGGAGCCAGCGGCGCGACGGCGCCTGGCTGTGGAAGGCGTAAATGTAAGGCGCGAGGACGACAATAATCGGTGCGATTCCGCTCAAGGCCTGCATGCTTTCGATCAGGTTCCCTTTCCGGATTTGTTGGACGAATTTCTCGAAAAGGCGAAAGGCGAGTTGTTCGCAAACCAGGTTCGCCATCAGGAACGTGCGGCGTTCCGGCTCCTTCACTCCTTTCATTTCGCGGGCGAGACGCGCCTTCACTTTCGGTTGCGCAAAATGTTTCGAGAGCCCTTTCCAGAGCGACACATTTCGCGGCTTCGCAAGCTCGAAGATTTTGCCCGACATCACCCCTTGGGCGATGAACGTCGCCTTTTCTCGCAGGGTGAATTCGGTCGGGTCGCGACCCTCCATGAAACGCGAGAACATCGTTTCCAGGAGCGGCCCCGTTGGTCCGAGTTTTTCGGTGAAGCGATCCTGGATGAAACAGGAAACGGTATTGTAAAATCCGTGCGACAAAGCCAGCGGCGTCCCGCCTTCGCCGTGCGGCTCGCAAGCGCCCTCGCGAACGTGTTTCAGAAACTCGGCAATCGTCCGCGCCTTTGGCGTTTCGCTGTAGGCGCCGGCGACGAACTGGCCGCCGTGATCGTCCGAGCCGCCCGTCAAAATCTTTCGCCATGGCTCAGGGTGGGTCGGCGCGAGGTCGTGGCGGTTCGCCATCTCCTCGACTTTCTGCGGGGTCAGGCCGGAGAGAAGCTCGCGGGCCAGGGTGCTCAGAAGCGCGTCGCGCAGGCCGTTGATTCCCTCGAAATGCTTGAAGAGCAAAATCAGGCGCTCGAGATGGGTGACGTCGAGCTTGCCGTTTATGCTGTATAGCGGGTGGGCCACGGAATGGGCGATCGCCTGCTCCTGCAGGTACCGTTGCAAGTCGAAAATGTTGTCGCGCGCCGCGACGATCTCTGCGTGTTGCTTTTCAGTAATTCCCCAGACGAGGAGGTGGATCTTGCAAGGGTCCTGCGGGAATGAGGTCGTGACCTCTTCGCTGATGAATGTGCCCGGCAAATCGGCGATCTCGAGATTCCCATCGATCGTGTCGTGATCGGTAATCGTGACGAAATCCATCCGGCGCTCGCGGAGCAGCCGGTGAAGGTTTCGCGGGTCGCTATAACTGTCCGGAAAATCGAACCGGCGAAAAAGCCACTCTTCCGAGCGCGCGGAGAAGCGAGAATGAATGTGGAGATCGCAGCGGCTCATGAAACTTCGTCAGACGGGGCGCTGGGCCCGTTTCTCCGCGATCCAATCGCGATAGGTGGTGGCGTTCCGATTTTCGAGGAGCCGATTGGTCAACCGTAGAATCTGTTTCCAAACATCCGGATGACTGAGGTCCGGTGGATGGATGCTAACGCGGGCGAGCGGCGCTTCGGCGAGGCGTTGTGCGAGCAGATTGTTCCAGGCCAGGCTCGCGGTTCGGCGCCAGGCGCTCCGGACGCTGTAGGCCAGGGTTCGGGCGGGAAACGTTTCTCCTGAGCGCAGATCCCGCAGTGCGGTCAGGCGCGTGGTGTATTCGAGCTCGGCATCCGCCGCCGCTTGTTCTCCCGGCGCACCGAGGAGCCAGGCCGGCGCGATGAATCCGCGCGGCGTGAGCCCGGCGGCCCTAAATTCTTCCCGCGCCTGGTTAATCCGGCGCAGCGCTTCTTTGTAATCCAGATCGTAGAATTCGCCTTCATCCCTCGTGTAGAAACGGGTGAACAGTTTTTGCGAGACGCTTTCCCCGTTCCGCCGCGGCCTTTCGTGGAAGTAACCGTGGATCACGATCTCGTGCCCTTTGCCTTCCAACTCCTGGAGCCAGCGGACGAAGTCGCGGTCTTCGGTCGAGCAGCCGCGATGATGATAATTGGGTATCACCAGGAGCGAACAAACGGCCACGCCGTGATGCGCCAGCTCGGTGACGATTCGCTCTGCCGCCTCGCGCGTGGCGGGCGCGACGTCGTGAATTGAAACGACCAGGGCCGACCGCTCCGCTTCCGCCGAGAGCGCGAAGATCGAGGACAACGACGTCGCAGTGGCTCCGGTCACGCCGGATTTTCAATCCCAAGCCGGGCGCAAACAAGTCTAATCGTGGCTTGATCTCAGGGTGGATCGAGCGCTCCGCCGCTCGATGCTGTAATACGCTTCGCCGTCCTTCTAGACATCGCGCGACGGAGCGCGCGATCCACCCATTCGCAGAATTTCGTCAAACTGGGCCGCAGTGACCGGTTGCACTGACAACCGCGATAAACGGAGCAGGGCCATCTCTTTCAGTTTTGGATTTTGCTTTATTTCATCCAACGACACGGGTTTCGGCAACGCCTTCTCCGGGGCGAGGTCGACCGCGCTCCAATCGCCCTCGGCCGCTGTCGAATCCGGATAAGCTTCGCGAATCACTTTGGCGACTCCGAACACCGCCTTGTCGGTCACACTGTGATAATACAGAACGGCGTCTCCCGTTCGCATTGCCCGCAGATTATTTCGCGCTGTAAAATTGCGCACCCCGGTCCACGCGGTTTTACCGTCCGCTACCAGATTCGCCCACGAGTACGCGGACGGTTCCGATTTCACGAGCCAGAATTGCTTCATGGGTGCTTAGCGGTTGTAGCGACGGCGCTCTGTCGCCGTGACACGCTTGGCTGTTAATCCCGCAGGTTACGCCGACAGAGCGGCGTCGCTACAACAAATGCCCTCCTCGATTCGACAACCGTGCCGCTTTGTTTCACACTCGCCGCATGCCACGCGGCGCGTTCATCACCTTCGAAGGTTCGGAAGGCTGTGGAAAATCCACCCAGGTTCTCCGGCTTGTGGCGCGGCTCGAGCAAGCTGGCGTCCGCACCCTCATTACCCGCGAACCGGGCGGCACCGCCATCGGCGAAAAGATCCGCGACCTGCTGCAATTCGCGCCGGAAAGTTTCGCCATGACGCCGGAGGCGGAGCTGTTGCTCTTCGAAGCGAGCCGCGCTCAACTCGTGCGGGAGACCATTGCGCCCGCCCTGGAACAGGGAACCGTCGTCATCTCGGACCGGTTCTTCGATTCGACCACCGTCTACCAAGGGGTCGCGCGAAAACTTTCGTCCGAGATGGTCCGAACGCTGAATGCGTTCGCGATCGGGACAGCGCGTCCGGACGTCACCTTTATCCTCGACGTGGACGTTGAGACCGCCCGGCAACGAATGCTGCGCCGGGTTCGTCCCGTCGGTGCCAAAGACCGGATGGAGCAGGAACCAATCGAATTCTACGAGCACGTCTGCCAGGGCTATCGGGAGCTCGCGAAAGCCGAGCCCGACCGCGTTCTTATTGTCGACGGCGCTCCATCGCCCGACGTCATCGAGCGGGAAATCTGGAACCTCCTGGCAAATCGAATCCCCACCTTCGCTTCGCTCCCCCAATCGAAAATCTAACCCCATGGCATTCACCCGCATCGGCGCTCTCGAATACCTGAGCCGCGCTCATGAGCGTGACCGCCTCGGCCACGCTTACTTAATTTCCGGTCCGCCCGGAAGCGGGAAACGCGGGTTGGCGTCCGATCTTTCCAATCTCGTCACGGGAACAAAGGCGGACGACGTGTTCGCTTCGCCGCCGGCCGGCGTGTATCTGGCCGAGCCGGAATCGAAATCGCGCCGGATCGTGATCGACCAGGTGCGCGCCCTCGAGCATGCCCTCCAGATGCGGAGTGCAAATGGCCATCGCAAGGTCGCGATCATCGCTGAGGCCGATCGTCTTCAGCCGCAGGCCGCGAACGCGTTTCTCAAGACCCTGGAAGAACCGCCTAACGACTCGTTGCTCATTCTCCTCAGCGCCATGCCGGAAGTCTTGCCGGACACGATTCTTTCGCGGTGTGTTGCCATTCCGCTCGCGGCCCGGGAGCTGGCCGAGCACTCAGCCGAGGAGAAAGAGCTGATCGATTTGCTCGGGGAGGTTGGCAGTTCGAAAGGGACGGGGATCCAGCCCGCCTATCAACTCGCGCGCGGATTCCATCGTTTGCTTGGCCAGATTCGCGAGACGATCCAGGAGCGGAACGCGGCGGCGTTGAAACGGGACGAGGCGCGGTATCGCAATACGACCGACGGGGCGTGGCTCGATGACCGCGAGGACTACTACAAGGCGCTCACGGAAAGTCAGTCTGTGCGGCAACGTGCCGCGCTCATCGAGATCCTCTTCCTCTGGTGGTCGGACGTGCTGAGGGCGAACACCGGCATCGGGCGGCGCGAGCTTCCCCATGCGAAGCGGGAAACGGAAGCGCTGGCCGCACGGCTCAAAACCCAGGAAATTTTGCGGCGCATCCGGCGCCTCGAAGAACTGCGCGACCATCTCGGCCGTAACATTCAGGAAGCGCTCGCGGTCGAGGTCGCGTTCTTGAGCGTGTTCACGTTTTAAGCGTCAGGTTTGTAGCGACGGCGCTCTGTCGCCGTATTCCTGATCAGCCTCGCCAGCACCGCTTCAGGACGCCGACAGAGCGGCCTCGCTCCAGTAAACGGCGATTTCAAATCGCCGCTCCTTGGTGATAGGCTTCGCACCTTATGAGATTTGAAAACCAGGTCGCGGTCGTGACGGGCGCGGGACGCGGGATCGGCCACGCCATCGCCGTTCGTCTCGCGAAGGAAGGGGCGCGGGTTGCGTCCGTCAGTCGAACCGAGGCGAATGCGCAAAAGACCGCCGACGAAATAAATGCGACGCGCGCGGACGCGGCGAAAGCGTACGCGGTTGATGTGGCTGATCATGGCGCAGTGCAGAAAGCGGCCGCCCAGATTCTCGAGGACTTCGGGCGAGTCGATATCCTGGTGAACAACGCCGGGGTCACCCGCGACGGACTGAGCATGCGGATGTCGCTTGACGATTGGGACACGGTCCTGAACACGAATCTCAAAGGCGCGTTCACTTTCACCCAGGCCCTGATGCGTCCGATGATCAAGCAACGGAGCGGCCGGATCATCAATATCAGTTCCATCGCCGGCCTGACGGGAAACGCGGGTCAGGCGAATTATTCCGCGAGTAAGGCCGGCTTGATTGGCCTAACGAAGACGCTCGCGCGGGAGCTGGCCAGCCGCGGAATTACAGTGAACGCCGTCGCGCCCGGGTTGATTGAGACCGATATGACCACGGTGCTTTCCGAGGAAATCCGGCAGGCAATTTTGCAAAAAGTGCCGCTCGGTAAGCTCGGCGAGCCCGACGATATCGCGGGCGCGGTTGCCTACCTCGCGTCGGCCGAAGCGAAGTACATAACCGGCCAGGTGCTTACCGTGGATGGCGGGATGGTGATGTAGGTGGATCGGGCGCTTCGCCGCGCGATGGGTTTTGGACCGCTGTGCTGCGGTTATTCTCATCGCGCGACGGAGCGCGCGATCCACCTTGCGCCTCCTGTCTCTACGTTTGAAGGTGACTCCATGGCCACAGAGAAAGCGACCTTCGGCGCGGGATGTTTCTGGGGCGTGGAGGCGACCTTCCGCGCTGTTCCGGGGGTGAAGAATGTCATTGTCGGTTACGCCGGCGGCAAAACGGAGAACCCGACCTACGAAGATGTCTGCAGTCACGCGACCGGTCACGCCGAGGTGGTCGAGGTCGAGTTTGATCCATCAGCCGTCAACTACGAACAACTGCTGGACGTCTTCTGGGAAAACCACAACCCGACAACGTTGAATCGCCAGGGCCCTGACGTCGGCGACCAATATCGCTCGGTAATTTTTTATCACTCGCCCGAGCAACAGGCCGCGGCCGCGGCTTCCAAGGCGCGCCTGGACAAAAGCGGGCGGTTCAAGAATCCGATTGTCACCTTCATCGAGCCGGCGCCGCCGTTTTATCGCGGCGAAGAATATCACCAGCGTTACCTCGAGAAACGCGGCCTCTCGCACTGCGCGATCTAGTCTTGAAGCCGGACGTAATTCGTTCGCAAAACTTCGTCGCGGAAGCGGCCGAATACATTCTCCATCATGCCCGGACCGCCCTGGCGGAACGTGACCAGTTTCGGATCGCACTTTCCGGCGGGAACACGCCGCGGCCGGTTTATTCGGAGTTCGCCCGGATCGCGCGCGACCTTCCCTGGGACCGCGTCCATTTCACTTTTGGGGATGAACGCTGCGTGCCGCCAGACGATCCGGAGAGTAATTTCAGAATGGCGCGCGAAACCTTGTTCGTTCCAGGCGCTGTTCCGGACAAATCGGTCGCCCGAATGCGCGGCGAAATCGATCCCAAACTAGCCGCGCAGGAATACGAGGACGGCCTCGAGGTGCTGGCTGCGCAACGCGGCGAAAGGATTTATCGCCACGATCTCATTTTGCTCGGAGTCGGCGACGACGGCCATACCGCCTCGTTGTTTCCCGGCACAGCGGCTCTGGACGAACAGGCCCGCAAGGTCGTCGCGAATTTCGTTCCGAAGTTGGATGCCTGGCGGCTTACGTTCACCTATCCGTTGATCGCGCAGGCGCGGCACATTTGTTTTCTGGCGAATGCGAACAAGAACCGCGCGCTCCTGGAGCGGGTAATCGGAGGCGATCAGGAGTTTCCCGCCGCTCGCGTTGCGCCAGCCGACGGCCATCTCACCTGGTTTCTGGCGGAGTCCTAGACTTCAGGCGTAACTTTCCGTTTCATGCCGTCGCTGCGCAAAATAATCGTTACCGGCTCGGCCGGACTTATCGGATCGGAAAGCGCCCGCCGTTTCGCGGCCGATGGATTCCGGATCATCGGAATCGACAACGACATGCGGAGCCAATTTTTCGGACCGGAGGCTTCGACTCAGAAAACGCGGGAAGACCTCGTCCGGAACACGCCCGGCTACGAGCACCACAATCTAGATATTCGCGATGCCGGGAAAGTTCTCGAGCTGTTTCAGGAACAGGGGACCGACATCGCCGCCGTCATTCATACGGCCGCCCAGCCCTCGCACGATTGGGCAGCGCGCGATCCGCAAACCGACTTCACCGTTAATGCGAACGGAACCCTGAACCTGCTCGAGGCGGCGCGACATTGCTGCCCGGAAGCTCCGTTCGTCTTCACCTCGACGAACAAGGTTTATGGCGACACTCCGAACCGGTTGCCCCTGCGGGAGCTGCCTCTGCGCTGGGAGATCGCAGACGATCACGAATTTGCGCCCGGCATTTCCGAGAGGATGAGCATCGATTACACGAAACACTCCCTCTTTGGCGCGTCGAAGGCGGCGGCCGACCTGCTCGTCCAGGAATACGGCCGCTACTTTGGAATGCCGACGGTCTGTTTCCGCGGCGGCTGTCTCACCGGGCCAGCGCATGCCGGCGCGGAGCTGCACGGATTTCTTTCCTACCTCATGATCTGCACGGTGACGGGCAAGCCTTACCGCGTCTTCGGATACAACGGCAAACAGGTTCGCGACAATATCCACAGCGCCGATCTGGTGGATGCGTTCGCGGCGTTCATTCGCGCGCCGCGCGTGGCCGAGGTTTATAACATCGGCGGTAGCCGCCACAGCAATTGTTCAATGCTCGAGGCGATCAATCTCTGCCAGGAAATCAGCGGCCGGCAGTTATCCTGGAAATACGAGGAAGCGAACCGAATCGGCGACCATATCTGGTGGATCAGCGACGTCCGGAAATTCCAGGAGCATTATCCGGAATGGAAGTTCCGTTATGGCCTGCGCGAGATCCTGGAAGAGATTTACGGGGCGGTTGAAGCGTTGACCTGTAGACGTTCGCCTGTGGCGAACGTGAGAGAAGGACAATAGCCTGGTTAAGCGTTCCCGGCGTCGGCCGCAGGCCGACGACTACAACCTAATATTCTTCGCCCTCGTCTTCTTTCGCCGTCTTCGCGACGCGGTCTTTAATTCCGTAGACGTGAAACATGCAGCCGAACCAGTAGAGCGGGATGAGGCCCAGGCCGAATCCCGCAGTGGCCGTCGCGGCCAGGGCCCCGGCGAGAAGCGCGCCGAGTGCGCCGACAAAGAAGAGCAAGCCGAGGATTTTGTATCCCTTGTAAACGTGACCCAGGCCGGGAACCACGCTCAACATTACCGCCACAGCGTCGCTCGCTTTTCCCTCGGCGGTCTCGGCGTCGATGCGCACCCAGTCGCAGCGATCGCAAGCGTCCGCATCTTTTGGCAGGACGTGACCGCAGAGCGGGCATTCCATGGTGTCGGAGCTGACGGGTGGTTCTAAGGTTGGCGCATCAGTGTATTCCACAGTTCCTCCTTGATTGAGATCGTTGCGACGCTGGACGGTTCACCGTCCCTACGCGAACAGATTTCGTCAAGCCCTTCGTCGCGCGGCCTGGCCGAGCATCCTCGTTTCCAAGTTCCCGCTTGGTCCCTCGTTCCCAAGCTCCTGCTTGGGAACGCGTTTGTCTTCGAAGCTCCAGCTTCGCAGCCTTCGATCTGGCTATAACCTCGTACTGTCGCCACCCTTTGGAAGCAGAGCTTCCGGAACATTTGCATTCCCAAGCTGGAGCTTGGGAACGAGGGGGAACCGTAGCCGGGCGACATTTACTGATAAATCCGTCAAACCGCGCTCTCGCCGTCGTCTTTTCTGCGCGTGCAATGTCATGCCGCCTTCTACACAATGCCGCCCGTGCCCACCGTCGCCCAAATTGTTTCCTACGCCGACGAGCATTTGCGGATCGGCGAGATCGACGATTGGCCGAACGCGCTGAACGGCCTTCAGGTCGAGAACTCTGGTGCCGTCACGAAAATTGGCGCAGCCGTGGACGCATCCTCGCGCACGATCGACGTGGCAATCGACAGCGGCGTGAATTTCCTCATCGTGCATCACGGCCTCTTTTGGCCCGGGTTGCAGCCGATCACGGGTGGGCGCCGGCGCATGATCGATCGGGTTTTGCGCCACGATCTCGCGCTCTACAGCGCACATCTTCCGCTCGATGTTCATTCGGTCCTCGGCAACAATGCGCAGCTTGCCGCCGCGCTTGGGTTCGAGCAGACGGCGCCGTTCTTCGAGGCGAAAGGCCAGCAAATCGGTCTCAAGATCGAAGCGCAGATTTCGCGGGATGAGCTCGCGCGAAAACTTGAGCAGTCGTTAGGCGGTCCCGTGAAAATGTTTGCCGCCGGTCCGGCTCAGTCAAAATCGATCGGCCTCATAACGGGTGGCGCCGGTTCCGAGATTTACGCGGTGGCGCGCGAAGGGATCGACACTTTCATCACGGGCGAAGCGCCGCACTGGGCCGCGGTGGCGGCGGAGGAGCTCGGGATAAACCTGCTTCTCGGCGGGCACTACGCCACCGAGACCTTCGGCGTAAAAGCGCTGGCCGCGCATCTTTCCGAACGCTTCGCTTTGCCGTGGCAGTTTATCGATTCTCCCACCGGATTGTGAGGCGCCGATGGAACCATTCTTAGGTTGTATCGCGGTGGTGTTGGTCCTGGCGCCGGTGGTCCTGCTCGTCATTAGCCTGGTCGAGATTCACAAACTCAAGAGGACCGTGCGGAGCCTGGTGAGTCGCGTCTCCCTTTTGGAGGGTTCCGATGCCGGAATGCCAGTCAAGGGGCCCGCATCTGCGACCGAAAAAATGCCGGTGGCCGCGACGCCAGTCCCTCCGGCGCCGATATCGCGCAGCGCACCAACTCCGCCACCGGAAGTTAAATATTCTTCGGCGCCTTCGCCACCACCAAAACCGGCTGGCGCGCCTCCACCGCCGCCCGTTGCACCCCCGCCGCCACCTCCGCCGCGCGTCCCGCCGCCGCCGCCGCCGATTCCCGCGAAGCCGTTCGATTGGGAAGCGTTTTTCGGAGTAAAACTTTTCGCCTGGATCGGGGGATTCGTCCTCTTCCTCGGGATCGTGTTTCTCGTAAAATATTCCTTCGAGAACAATCTCATCACGCCCGCAATGCGTGTCGCGATCGGCACCGTGGTCGGCCTTGGCCTCATCGTGACTGGCTGGTTTACCGCGGCGCGCAATTTCCGTGTCTCCGGTCAAAGTCTGTGTGCGACCGGCATCCTGGTTCTGTACGGCAACATTTTTGCCGCCCACGTTTTCTACGGTCTCATCGCTCTTGTCCCGGCGTTTGTTTCGATGGCGGTCGTCACAGCCGTCGCCTTTTTCCTGGCCGTTCGCATGAACGCGCAGGTGATCGTGATCCTCGGTCTGCTCGGCGGATTTCTTACGCCGGTTTTGCTTTCGACTGGAGTCGACCGGCCGCTCGCGCTCTTCGGATACATCGCGGTTCTCAACATCGGCGTTGCCGCCGTCGCCGTCCGGAAACGCTGGGATTATCTCGTTCTCCTCGCGGCGGTCTGCACGATCCTGATGGAATTCGCGTGGGCCGGCAGGTTCTTCGCGACTTGGAAAGCCAACACCGCCTTCGCAATTTTCATCGGATTCGAAGCGCTATTCCTCGCCATCTTCGCCTGCGCCCGCCGGCTGCATCCTCCGGCAAATTGGACGGCGCGCGCCGCGATCGCCGTTTGCCTTTCCGCCCTCGCATGGGGGTTCTGCCTCTTGAGTTACCAGCATTTCGGGCATCGCCCCGGATTTCTTTTTGGCTACATGTTTCTGGCAGAAGCGGGCCTGCTCGGCCTCGCTTTTCTCTACGCCAAACGCGATATCGTCGTCCCGCTGGCTGGTGGAATCGTTTTCCTTTTCCTCGCCCTGTGGACGGCAAACTACCTGACGGCCGGTTCGCTTTGGTGGGCGCTGGGCGGTTATGTTGTGTATTCAATTTTCCACGCTGGATTCGCGCTCTGGCCGCGAGCGGAAAGAGCTGACGCCGCCGAAGCGCCCTGGCTAAGTTATCTGCCGCTTCTGCCTCTGGTCCTGATCTGGTTGTGCGTTTCGAAAAACGAAACGTCGTCGTCGGTTTGGCTCTGTCTCCTCATCCTCGACTTCGTCGTTATTGGCGTTGCTCTCGTTCGGCGCTCGCTTCCCGCAATCGCGGCGGCGCTGGTTCTCACCTTCGTGTCGGCGCTCCTTTGGATTTCAATCGGTCCAGTCGACATGGATTTGACCGGTTTCCTGATCGTCGCCGCCGGCTCGGGTGCGCTCTTCTTTTCGGTCTCGCTCTTCGCTGCGAAACGTTTCTTTCCCGATTCCCCAAACGCGCGGCGCAACATTCCCGCGCTGGCCGTTTCCCTGCCGTTCACCCTCGTGATGATGGCGATGGCAAAATTGCCGGCCGCGAATCCGACCCCTTACTTCATCACCGCGTTTGCTCTTTCGGTGTTGTTGCTTGGCCTCGGCGTGATCGCACGAACGAGTTGGATCGGGCTTATCGCGCTCGTCTTCGCCTGGCTGGTCCAATGCGAGTGGCAGGCGTCGTATGCCACGAGCGCCTACGCCACGCTCGGGCTCGGGTGGGAGACCGCGTTTTTCCTGATCTTCTTCGCTTATCCCTTTTTCTCCGCCGAGGAAGACAGGACGTTGCCCTGGGCGATCAGTGCGCTCGCCGGGCCCCTCCAATTCGCCTTGATCTACGACCTCATCAGCAAAGCATTTCCTGCTTTGCGGAACGGTCTCGCTCCCGCGGCGTTTGTTTTTCCCTATGCCGCAGCAACCGTGTTTCTCGTCCGCAAACGCCAGGCCGCTCCTGCTTCGGGTGACGCGCGCCTGGCCTGGCAGGCGGGCGCCGCCCTGTTCTTCATCACCTTGATCTTCCCGATCCAATTCGATCGGGAATGGATCACGCTCGGCTGGGCGCTCGAAGGGCTCGCGCTGCATCTGGCTGTTCCGTGTCGTCCCGAATCGCGGCCTTGCGTTATGTCGGTGTTGGCCTGCTCTGTTTCGCCTTCGTCCGGCTCGCTTTGAATCCGGCCGTGCTCGAATACCATCGCCGGACCGCCACTCCGATCTGGAACTGGTATCTTTACGCTTACGGAATCACAATCGCCTGTTTGTTCGCCGGCGCCTGGCTTTTCCGGCCTCCGCGCACCGCGCCATTCGAGCGGACCTCGCCCACGCTTCTCTACTCGTTAGGCGCCATCCTCACCTTCCTTCTCTCAACATCGAGATCGCCGATTATTTCTCGATCGGTCCGACGCTCACCTTTTCCTTCACCGGCAATTTTGCCCGCGACATGACCTATTCGATCGCGTGGGCGCTCTTTGCCTTCGCGCTCCTCCTCATCGGGATGCGACAGCGAACGCGGCTGGGTCCGCTATTCCGGCGTGGCGCTGCTCGTCGTCACCCTCGCGAAACTTTTCCTGCACGATCTCAGCAGCCTCAGCCAGCTCTACCGGATCGGCGCGTTCATCGGCGTCGCCATCATCCTCATCGTCGCCTCGTTTGTTTATCAGCGGTTCCTGGTGCCGAAACCAACGCGACGCCGCGTTGTAGACGTCGGCCTGTGGCCGACGCGAGGAAAAACGCTGCCGCCTTGCCGCACCCGAGCGTCGCCATAGGCACGCTTCTACAGCTGCCTGATATTCCGCTTTCGTAAGGCGCCACTCCGCTGTTCTGTTGCGCCGTGAAAGAGGCGGCGATCCCGGCGAATAAACGAGTCAGCACCCGCGCGACCGGCGTCGTCGGCATCGCCATCCTTTGCAGTCGCCTTCTCGGCCTGATCCGCGAAGTGCTTTTCGCGGCGCTTTTCGGCGCGGGCAGAAATCTCGACGCGTTCCTCATGGCGTTTCGCGTGCCCAACATGCTGCGCGATCTTTTCGCCGAAGGCGCTCTCTCCACCGCATTCATCACCACCTTTTCAAAGAAGATCGCGACCGAGGGCGATGACTCCGCCTGGCGACTCGCGAACAAAGTCGCGACTCTCACCGTCGTTTTCATGAGCGTGGTGACGCTGCTCGGAATCCTGTTCGCCCCGCAACTCGTCGAGCTGATGACGTGGTGGAGCTGGTCGCCCGAGAAAAGCTGCGCTGACGATTCTACTCACGCGAATCATGTGGCCCTTCATTCTGCTGGTCTCGCTCGCCGCGCTCGCGATGGGAATGCTGAACGCGAAGAACGTTTTTGGCATGCCGGCGATGGCCTCGAGTTTTTTCAACCTCGGCTCGATCATCGGCGGCGTGGCGCTCGGCTGGTGGTTCGATCCGCATTTCGGCGCGCGTGCCCTCATCGGCCTCTCCATCGGCACGCTCATCGGCGGCCTCTGGCAACTGACCGCGCAATTTCCTTCGCTGCGCCGGGTCGGTTACCGATTCAAAACTGATTTTGCCTGGCGCGACGAAGGCGTGCGCACCGTGCTGGCCTTGATGGGACCGGCGGTCATCGCGGCCAGCGCCGTGCAGGTCAACGTCCTGATCAATAGCGGATTCGCTGCGCGCCTCGGTGACGGCCCGGTGAGCTGGCTCAACATCGCGTTTCGTCTCATGCAATTGCCGCTCGGGATTTTTGGCGTCGCGATCGCGACCGTCACGCTTCCGCTCGTTTCACGCAGCGCGGCGCTCGGCAACAAAACGGAATTTCGTGGAGCGCTCGCCCATGCCCTCCGGCTCGTAATGCTCCTGACGATTCCTTCCGCCATCGGGCTGATTATTTTGGCGCAGCCAATAATCGCTTGATCTACCAGCATGGCCGTTTCACGCAGTGTGTCTACGATTCAAACCGCGGCAGCGCTCGCGGTTTTACGCGATCGGCCTCGTCGGCTATTCGGCCGTGAAGGTTTTGGCGCCGGCGTTCTACGCGCTCGATAAACGGAATCTGCCGATGCTGGTAAGTCTTTTTTCGATTGGGGTTAACATCGCCTTAAACTGGTTCTTCACTTTTCGCCTTGAGCTTGGCCATCGCGGGCTCGCGCTTTCCACGAGTCTCGTGGCGATCACGAATTTCCTGATTCTCTACGCGATGATGCGCCGCTACGTCGGGCCGCCTCGAAACCGGCGTCATGCTCAAGACGTTGGTGAAATTACTTCTCGCCGGTGCGTTGCTGGCAGGCATCTGCCTGGGCGCGCAGCATTTTATTTTCGAGGGCGGTAGCTCCACTCTCCTGTGGCAAGCTTTCGGGTTACTGGCCACCATCGCAGTTGGGAGCGCGGCGTTTTTCGGTGCGGCGTATTTGCTCCACGTCGCCGAGCTGCGAGACGTGGTCGAGCTGGTTCGTGGGCGATTCTCAAAGGCGCGCGTCACATAGGTCCTATACGACCCATAGGACCTATTCCAGCGCCTGGGCCAGGTCCTCAATCAAATCGTCCGGATGCTCCAGCCCTACGGACAATCGGAGCAATCCCGGCGGCGTTCGCGGGTCTTCGCCTTTGATTGAGGCGCGGTGCTCGATCAGACTCTCCACGCCGCCCAGGCTCGTCGCCTGGATAAAAAGCTTCGTTTTCGCCGCGGCCGCCATCGCCGCCTCTTTGCCTCCGCGCACTTCGAACGAGAGCATCCCGCTGAACGCGCTCATCTGCCGCGCCGCGATCTCATGCCCTGCCTGCGATTGAAGTGCGGGATAATGCACGCTCTCCACCCGCGCATGGTCTTCCAGCCAAGTCGCCACCTTTAGCGCGTTCTCGCAATGCCCGCGCATGCGCCAGGGCAGCGATTGCATTCCCCGCAAAATCAGCCAGCAATCGAAAGGCGAGGGAACACCGCCACAGGTCGTTTGAATTTCCCGGACGCGCCCAAAATAATCCGTCGCCCCTTTCGCAATGATCGCGCCGCCGGTGACGTCGGAATGCCCACCAAGATATTTCGTCGTCGAATGCATGACCAGATCGCACCCCAAGTCCAGCGGGCGCTGCACGATCGGCGCCCAGGTATTGTCGCAGGCGCAGCGTGCGCCCGCCGCCCGCGCGATCTCGGCCACGGCGGCGATATCGGTAATTTTCAGGAGTGGATTCGACGGGGTCTCAATCCAGACCAATTTGGTTTCCGGCCGCATCGCCTTTTTCACTTCATCGAGGTTCGTCATGTCGACGAAGCTGGCCTGGAGACCCCAGCGCATGTAGACCTCGCGCAGCAGTTTCGTCATCCCGTGATAAACGTCCGTCGGCGCCACCACGTGATCGCCCGCGGCCAGCGCTTGCAAGACGGCACTGGACGCCGCCAGGCCCGAGCCGAACGCTGCCGCCTCCTCGCCGCCTTCAAGCGCAGCCATCGCCACTTCGAGCGCGTTCCGGTTCGGGTTCGCGCTCCGCCCATAAATGTAGCCGTGCGGATAATTGCCTTCCGCGTCGCGCTCGAACGTGGTCGAGAGATGAATCGGCGTCGCGACCGCGCCGGTCGCGGCATCGACCTCATGCCCCGCATGCACCGCCAGGGTTTCAATCCGCATTTTGCGAGCTGTTTTCACCGCGCTTCTTTTTACCGTAGCTGCTTTGTTGCGTCGAGGTGGATCGAGCGCTCCGCCGCTCGATATGAGCTCTCACCCTCCGCCATCGCGCGACGCAGCGTCCGATCCACCTTTGCAGCAATTGGATTTGACGATCTCGCTGCCTGCGCCTCAAATAGCACCTGAACTCCTGGCCGACGCATCTACCTTTCGGCTCCGCGTTTTATGAGCATTTACAACGACGAAGTTTTCCAAATGGCGTGCGACCAGTTCCAGGTCATCGCCGATTACCTTCAGATCGATAAAAACGATCGCGACCGGCTGATGCTCCCGAAGCGCGCCATGGCGGTAACGCTTCCCGTTCACATGGACGACGGCAGCACCCAGACGTTTCAAGGTTATCGCGTCCAGCATCACCTGACGCTTGGCCCGACCAAGGGTGGCACGCGCTTCTCGCCCGACCTTTCCATGGGCGAAACGGCGGCGCTGGCCATGTGGATGAGCTGGAAATGCGCGCTTGCGAATCTGCCTTACGGCGGCGCGAAGGGCGGGGTCGCGTGCGATGTCACCAAGCTTTCCCGCACCGAGCTCGAATCGGTGTCGCGCCGTTACATGCAGGAGATGATCCCGTTTGTGGGCCCCCACACCGATATCATGGGTCCCGATATGGGGACGAACGAGCAGGTGATGGCCTGGTTCATGGACACCTACTCGGTTTACCAGGGCTATTGCGTGAACGAAATCGTGACCGGCAAGCCGGTTTCAATCGGCGGCACGGAAGGCCGGCGGGAAGCGACTGGGCGCGGCGTCGTTTATTTGATCGAGCGCGCCATGGACCTGCTCAAGATGGATCCGGAAAAGTGCACGGCGATCGTGCAAGGGTTCGGGAACGTCGGCGGCGTCGCGGCGTTGTCTCTCGCGCTCAAGACCGGCGTAAAAGTTGTTGGCATCAGCGATCACACGGTCGCGCTTTATAATCCGAACGGGATCGATGTGGCGAAGGCGGAACAGCACGTCATTAAAAAAGGTAACTTGCGCGCATTCGACGAGGGCGATCGGGTCGATCCAAACGAATTCCTGACCCTGCCGTGCGACGTCCTGGTTCCCTCGGCGGTCGATCGCGTCATCAACGCCGGAAACGCCGCGAAGTTGAAGTGCAGGATTTTGGCCGAAGGCGCCAACGGCCCGACCACGCCCGAAGCCGACCTGATTCTGAACGAACGCTGGGGCGAGCTGTTTGTTATCCCGGACATTCTCTGCAACGCCGGCGGCGTGATCGTTTCCTACTTCGAATGGGTCCAGGGGTTGCAGGCCTTCATGTGGAGCGAGACGGAAGTGACCGACAAACTATTTCGCATCCTCGAGCACTCGTTTGTCCAGGTCATCAGGCGGGCCAAAGCGCATAAGGTTTCGCATCGCACCGCCGCCATGGCCATCGGCGTTGAGCGCGTGATGAAAGCGAAGCACGCCCGCGGTCTGTTCCCGTGAGTCGCGAGCTGTCGCGAGCCTACGCCCAAAATGGAGGGCGGAGCTCCAGCGACGCCGGACTCGCCGGAGCTCGTCCCTCCAGGACGGAAATCAATCCTGCGGCCTAAGGCGTATGCAGTTGTCAGAAGAACAACGCGGCGACCGCCTGCTCGATGTTCTCACGGACGAGACTTACGGATTACGCATCATCGTTTCCCGGCTCGGCGCCGAGCTGATCAGCGTGGCGCGGCGAAACCCGAGCGGTGACTGGATCGGATTCCTCCATCGCGACAACGAGCTCGCTGGCTCCTGTAGACGTTCGCCTGCGGCGAACGCGAGAGAAAGCGCAAGTTGCCTCGATACCACCGCCCGCGTCGGACACAGTCCGACGTCTCCAACGGGGTGGGCGAACCACGCGACGGTGATGGGGTATTTTCTTCATCGGCTCAAGGACGAGCACTCGCTCTATCGCGGCCGCGAAATCCGCGGCGGAACCCACAGCTTTTTGCGCAGCAAACTTTGGCACCCGATCGATTCGCACCACGACAATGAGCTTACTTACCGAATCACGCCGGACGATTTTTCGACGGCGGAATATCCGCTCAAGGTGTCGCTCGACTTAACGTACAAATTGGACGCCGGCCGCATCAGTGTCTTGTTCCGCTTCCAGAACGACGAGCCCGAGGTGACTGCGCACGTCGAGTTCGGTCTTCACCCGGGATTCGAAGCGATGTCGTTCAACTCGTTCCAATTCGAGATGCCCGCAGGCCTGTATCGCCGCCACTTTTCGCCGGGCAATTACCTGAGCGGCGAGACCGAAGACATTCAATTCGCCGGCGGCGAAATGCCGTTCGAGCGCGAGAAGCTGCCCGGCTCCTACATACTCGAGCTCGTCGATGTTCCCGATCGCACCTTCACCTTTTCCGATTCCGCCTCGGGACGAACGGTCAGTCTCGATTTAGCCGGCGTCCCGTATCTCACCTTGTGGTCGGACGGCGGCGCTTTTCTCTGCGTCGAACCATGCTGGGGTCTGACCGATCATCACGAGCAGCGCGCCTTCGAAGACAAGGAAGGCATTCAGAAAATTCCGGCCGGAGGGGAGCTCGTCGCGAGTTTCATCTTTGAGCCGCGACTTATCTGATTCTGCGGATCTGACTCTGGGGAGCGCACGCGCCTCGCGTGCTGGCGATGGCGCCCTCGCCATCGCGAACTTTTGCGGAGGGCATTGTTTCGGCGAAGGCGCCGCGGCTTGGAGGGACGACCGCTCTGTCGTCCCTAAATTAAGGGACGGGACAGCGCCCGTCCCTCCATTGACGCCGGTCTCGCGCCGGCCTCAGGACGGCGGCTACAGATCACAGGCCCGCAAACGCGCGATCCAAAACCTCCAGCAGAAAATCCGCGTCCGCCTTCGTCACGCACATCGGCGGCGAAAACCGAATCGTCTGGCCATGCAATCCACCTTTGCCGAGCAACAAACCCATTTCCCTGCATCGCTCCAGAACCTCCGCGCATTCTGCCTTCGCCGGCGCTTTCGTGGTGCGGTCTTTGACCAGTTCGATCCCGAGCAGCAGCCCTTTCCCGCGGACGTCACCAATCAGACTGTGCTTCTCCTTCAACCGGGCCAGCCCGCCTAACAAGTGGTTGCCGATGGTCAGCGCGTTTTCCTGCAACTTCTCCCGCTCGATCACCTCCAGCACCGCCATGCCTTGCGCGCAGACGACCGGGTTCCCCCCAAAAGTGTTGAAGTGCGTCCGTTGCGCCAGAGCCTGAGCGATCTTCGGCGTCGTCACGACCGCGCCCAAGGGCGCGCCGTTCGCGATCCCTTTCGCCATGCAAACGATGTCCGGGATCACCTCCTGCGTTTCGAATCCCCAGTAATGCGTGCCGCAACGCCCGAACCCCGTCTGCACTTCGTCCGCGATGCAAACGCCGCCCGCCGCGCGCACGTGTTCGTAAACGTGCTTGAGATAGCCGTCCGGAAAAACCACGCAACCGCCCACGCCCTGGATCGATTCCGCGATGAACCCGGCGACTTGCCCCGGCGTCGCGAAATCGATCAGATTCTTCACGTCGTCCGCGTACTTCCGGCCGGCGTCGGCATCGTCCCGGCCCCAATAACCGCGGAACGGATCCGGCGTGATCGCATGATGAACGCCGAAGCTGTGCGGCGTGTTGAACTTCCAGGTGTGATGCGCCGTGAGTCCCATGCCCGACGCGTTCCCGCCGTGATACGCATTGCGGAGCGCGATCATGTCGTAGTTGCCCGTGGAGGCGCGCGCGAGAAGGAGCGCGAGATCGTTCGCTTCCGAGCCTGAATTGACGAAGTAACAAACCTTCAGGTCGCCCGGCATCGTGGCGGCCAGCTTCTCCGCATACTGCGCGACGTTCGGATGCAGATAGATCGTGGTCGAATGCTGGAGCAATTCATTCTGCCGCCGCGCCGCTTCGACCACCGTCGGATGGCAATGGCCAACGCTGATCGTAACGATCCCGCCGAGCGCGTCGAGATAACGGCGACCGTCCGCGTCCCAGACGTATTGCATTTTCCCTTCCACCAGCATCAGCGGCTTTTTGTAGTAGAGAAAAATTCCCGGGTTCAGGAATTCGCGGCGAAGCCGAAGCACCTCGTCCGCAGATGGTCCATCGTAGGCGGCAGGTCGATGATCGAATGGCGGCAGCTCTGGAGTTTTCATATCGCTAATTCAGTTTTGCTCGCCTTGTTGTTTCAGATCGGCGTTGCTGCCGTTGTAGTCGTGGGCCTGCGGCCCATGTCAGATCGACGTCGCTGCACGAGATTGCCCAACGGTCCGTGGCTCCATTAGCGCTCCCCCGATCACTCGCCCGCCACCGTCTGCTCTCGCTCCGTCCGACCCACTTTCGTCTTCGCATCCTCGCACCGAATGACCCGGTTTTTCTCATCGAGCAGGACCACCCGCGGATGATGCGCCTGAGCTTCCTCCAGGGTCAGCTGCGCAAAATTCATAATGGTAAGACGATCGCCAATCGCGCCGAGCCGGGCCGTGGCCCCATTCAGTTCGATCACGCCCTTCCCGGCCGGCCCATAGATAACGTAGGTCTCGAAGCGCTCCCCGTTCTGAAGATTCGCCACCAGGATTTTTTCGTACGGGAGCAACCCCACCATTTTGGCAATATCCGCCGAGACCGTCAGACTCCCTTCATAATGCAGACTCGCCCCCGTCACCGCCGCGCGATGAATCTTGGATTTTAACATCGTGATCTGCATCGAGCGACAAGAGAGCCCAGCCCCGCCCTTTTGCAACGCTCTTCGGACGATCGCGGACGTGCTCTCGGTTGCGTGAGTTCTGTGGGCGGAGATAACCGCAGGTTTGGCCCTACGTCGGTTAGTCCTTTTTGACCGCGAATTTCACCGTTGAGTTGAGGATTTTGCTTTGCCGGAACGGTCGAAGCCGAGGCCGGGAAAGTTTGACAGCGCAAGTCGGGACCGGCATTCTGGCGCTTCGCCGCCCGGAATGTTTCCCCTTCGGCTTCAACTTAATCTTCACTATTTCCCGAAAGGAAAAAACAACATGAACGCAAAGGGTCTGATTTTTACGCTCGCCGGAGTTATCGCCGATCTCGACATGGGCGCGGCGCCGGGGGTCCACTCAATGTCTCAAAAGCTCGTGACCGACGGCGCCGTCAGCCAGGGTGAGCTTGACGGCACCCGCAATAACCTGAAGGCCCTCGAAGCCACCTTGAGGAACACGCCTGAGGAAAAGCTCGAGGCGCTGGTCGCTGAGTACAATGAGGAGTTAACGGCGTATCTAACCAAGTTCCAAGCTCTGAAGTCGGGGGCTTCAATCGAGAAATTCCGGATCGCACAAATCATGTCAGGCATTGCCGTGACGATCATGGCTAAAGCCAACGTGAAGGCTAACGCTGACGTGAAGGCTAAAGCTCGCGGGAAGGTTAAACCTGGCGTGACGGGATAGGGGCAGAGGCCGGAGGTCAGAGGTCGGAGTTCACGCCTTTCAGGGGCAACCACGCCGCGCAGGGATGGCGCGATGTTCTACAGTCGTGGCTTCGTCGCCGCGTTGTTATCGAGCGGTCCGGCCGCTGCCGGACTCGAAGAGCTTTCGTCGCGAGTTTGTCGAACGCGGTTACGGCCAGCGCGAGGTGCTCTTCGTTCTCGTCTTCGATTTTGTTCTTCGAGCTGCCGGCGAGGGTCGACTCGTGTTGCTTAATCCTTTTTGACCGCGAATTTGACTGTCGATTTGAGAATCTTGGCTTTGCCGGAATGGTCGAAGCCGAGGGCGACGGTGCGGTTGGCGGTGATAGTGGAGCCGTCGCTGCCGCCGTCTTGAATGGTTTCGATCTCGACGAGGAGGGAACCGTCTTTTTGCCAGCGTTTCGCTCTCGTCGAATCCAGCTCGACGATGTGAGGAAAATCCTTTCCCTTCATGGCTTCGTCGGGGATTTCGATCGACAGCTCGGGCAGTTCGATCTCGCGAAAGGTTGAGCCGTCGCGCTCAAAGACGATGAGAGAGGTTCCTCGCTTCCAAAGAAACGCGATCACGGCGAACGCCTTCGAGTCGGCTCGCCAGAGCACTTTTTCCATGACGAACCGCATGCTTGGACCCGCGTCCGGATCGGACTCGGCGACCTTCGTCACGACTTTGCCCGACGCCTTGTCGATGAGGTCGTAGGTTTGGACTTCGTCTTCCGATTTGTCGCCTGAATAGCGGAACGCAAATTTGCCGTCAGGTGAGGGGAATTCGATCTTCTTCTTCTGCGGTTCCTCGCCGCGGGCGAGGTTGGTCGTCACAAGAACCAGCAAGGCGAGAAGAATTTTTCCGAGGTGCGTCATGATTGCTCAGGCCAGGGTGTGCAGGTGAATGGTGATAAGTGAATACTGCCGTCGCGCGCAACACCATTCACTAGTCACTGATCACTATTCACCGCCTCCTGGCGTTCCCTCGGTTTCGTTTCGCCTACGTAAATGCGGTGCTCGAACCGCTTCGCGCGCTCGTGCGACTTGGCTTCCACCACGTGGACGCGGAAACCGGCGCGGGCCAGGGCTTCGCCGAACGCTTCTTCGTCAGTGGCCGACCAGAAGGCGACGCGGCCGCCTGGTTGTAACGCGGCCGCGATCCGTTCAAACCCGCGCCGGCTATAGAGCCGTGAATTATTCGGCTGAACAAAAGAGGTTGGCCCGTTATCGACGTCGAGGAGGATGGCGTCGTAACGCGCTTCCGGTCCTTTTCTAATCAGGCGAATGACATCCTCCGCGAACACCTGGACCCGGCGATCGTTGAGGAGCGCGCCGTTTAATTTCATCAGGAATTGCCGGTTCCATTCGATCACTTCCGGCAGCAATTCCGCGACGTGCACCTCCGCCTTTTTCCCGACCAGCGACAACACTGCCTTCAACGAAAAGCCGAGACCCAGGCCGCCGATGAGGATGCGGGGTTGCGGATGCCGAAGCAAATTTTGGCACGCCAGTTTGGCGAGCAAGATCTCAGAGCTGGTCGAGGTGCTGCTCATGAGCTGACGGCCGTTGAGCTTCATGAAGTACTCGCCGTCGTGTTCGTGAAGCGTGAAACGTCCGCCATCGGGAGCAGTCGTTTCGGCCAGGGTGCGGAACGGTTTCATGGGTCGGTGAGGCGTTGAAGCGTTGGAGCGTTGAAGCGTAGAATCGTAGAATCGTGAATCGTGGAAGGCTAGCCGGCCAGGGCGGCGCGCATCTGGGCGAAGCGGCCCTTCGCGCTCTCCTGGGCGACCGGCGTGCTGAGCAGTTTCATCAGATCAATTTTGTCGACGAACTCGGGGGCCAGCTCCTTCAGGAACGAACTGGGCGCACAAGAGGCCACGCTCCCGTATTTCGTCCGGGTCCGGCAATGGCTCAAGGTCAGGGTGCGCTTCGCTCGGGTGATGCCGACGTAGAGCAGCCGGCGCTCTTCATCGATGCTGCCTTCGGCCCTCGAGCGTTCATGAGGGAGGAGACCTTCTTCCAGCCCGATCAGATAGACGTGTTTGAATTCCAGGCCTTTGGCGGCGTGCATCGTAATCAGGGTCACGCCGTTTTTCTTTTCGAGCTGTTCCTCTTCTTCCTCCTCGCGTTCCTGGTCGAGAATAACTTCGTCAAGAAAACCGCGCAGGCCCTTGGTGGAGCGTTTTAGGAATTGCGCGAGATCGCGAAGGATGTCTCCTACGTTGGATTCGCGCTCGGCGGCTTCCTCCGCCGTTTTGCAATTTCGCCTGAGCTCCGCCGCGTACCCGATTTCCGCGATCAATTTCGTCACGAGCGCCGCCGGATCGCTCAAAGGCTCCGCGAGTTTGGTTTCGTAATCGCCGATCAGCTCAAGAAACGACCGAACGCTTGCGGCCGTGCGCGCGCTTATATCCGTGATAAATCCGGGGCTGCCGAGTGCCCGCCAGAGACTGCATTTGTGTCGAACACTCCATTCCAGCGCGCGCTCGACCGTGGCCGAGCTCAGGCCGCGCGCGGGAGTGTTGATGATGCGGAGCAGGCTCGAGTCGTCATCCGGGCTCACGAGCAGTGTCATGTAGGCGAGCAAATCCTTGATCTCGCGGCGGTCGAAGAAACTTTTCCCGCCCACGATCCGATAAGGAATATGGAGGCGGCGCAGGTTTTCCTCGAGGAGTCGCGATTGCGCGTTCATCCGAAAAAGGACGGCGAAATTCTCCCAGGCCTCGCCATCCGCGAAATTCTTCCGCTGCATTTCCTCCGCCACGAATTGCGCTTCTTCGCGATCGTTAGGCGCCTCGATCAGCCGCACCTTTTCGCCACCCTCCTCCGCGCTCCAGAGCTTTTTCGGGCGGCGCCGCGGATTGTTCGTGATCAGTGAGCTGGCCGTCCCGAGAATTGCGTTCGTGCTCCGATAATTCTGCTCGAGCGTCACGATCGTGGGGTTCGGGAAATGATGCTCGAATTCCAGGATGTTCGAGACTTCCGCGCCGCGCCATCCGTAGATCGATTGATCGTCGTCGCCGACAACTGCGACGTTTCGCCGTTCGTCGGCCAATAGCGTCACCAGTTCCAGCTGCAACCTGTTGGTGTCCTGGAATTCATCGACCATGAGGTAGCGAAACCGGTCCCGCCAACGATCGCGCACATCGGGGTGCTCACTCAACAATCTTACCGCGAGCAAAAGCAGATCGTCGAAGTCGACGGCATTCAGCGTTTTCAACTCCGCTTGATAGCGCGCGAAGACGGCGCCGAGAAGGGTCTCGTCGTTCTCCGGCGGCTTCCAACTATTGTTTTTCGCTTTGCTGATGGCGTTTTTGGCGAGACTTGGATCGAGCTTCTCGTCGCGAGCGGATGTCCTGGTAATGATTTTCCGGATCAGACCGAGCTGATCTCCTTCGTCGTAAATGCTGAAGTTATTTTTGTAACCGAGCCGGTCGATGTTCGTGCGCAAGATCCGCAGGCAGAGCGCGTGGAAGGTGGACATGGTGACTTTCTCAGCCGCCTCCGCGTCCAGGATTCGCCCGAGGCGCTCGCGCATTTCCGAGGCGGCCTTGTTTGTAAAAGTGACAGCGAGAATGTGGGCCGGGTCCGCCCCCTGCATGATCAGCCAGGCGACGCGGGCGGTAATGACCCGCGTTTTGCCGGTGCCGGCGCCCGCGAGGATCAGAAGTGGTCCTTCCGTGGACTTCACCGCTAGCTGTTGCGCGTCGTTCAGGTCGAAGAGTCGGAATCTAGCCATCGGGAGCCGCGCACCTTCACGGCAAAAGAGCGAACCGGCTAGCCGATTCGGTTATCCGCGCGAGCTGTGGAGCTTTTTTCTATCTGCAATAGTCTGCGCTCGTGTCGTCATTGGTTGGGAAAGACGCGCGATTTGAATTTACCGGGAAGGGCCACTGATCTAGGAAGAACGAATCGCGGAACAGAAAGGCAGACGGCAGTTTGTAAACCGCCGCTCCTTGAACCAGAAAAACAATCCCATGACTGAACGCAATTACATCGAGGGAAAAAAACCTGACCGTGAGATTCCGGCGGATGAGATCGGGAAGCTGGAGCTTGCCACCGAGGAAGCGGGCGGCCGGACAAGTCCGTTCTGGGTGAAATGCTGGAACTGCCATCAATTCCTGACCCGCCCGCTGTCGCCACCGAGCGAACAGGCGTATACCTGCGCCAATTGCGGCGCGGTGAACACGATCTGATGGAGGGACGACCGCTGTGTCGTCCCTGAATCACGATAGGGACGGGACAGCGCCCGTCCCTCCAGCGCGAACCTGCGTATTTCGTTGCACCGACGGGGCGGCCTTCGTTAGATAGGGCCGCATGGAGATATGGGTTCATCGCAACGGGCAATACGCCGGACGTTTTTCCGACTCCGTCGTTCGCGAAAAGATCGCTGACGGCAGCCTGAGCCAAAACGATCTCGCCTGGGACGAAGCGAAATCGCTTTGGAAACCGCTCGGGGAATTTTTGGCATCGTTGCCGGCGGAAACCAATGCGCCGGCGAGCAGCGCTCCCGCGGTGATTGTTGCCAGGGAATCAGTGCCGGAGTCCTCGGCGTCCGCGGAAGCGAAGGCTGGGGAAAAACTTGTTGAATCAAAACCGCTCGAAACGAAGCCTGCCGAAGCCCCCTTTTTCGCGTCGCCGGTTGAAACGAAGCCGGCCGAAGTCCGCCGTTTCACGCCACCGCCTCTTCCCTCCATGGCTGCGCCCGCCGCGGGCCCGCCGCCGTTGCCAGTGGTTATACCCGGGGCGGGATCAACGATCCCGGCGATAGCCTCGATTTCTGCGGCGCCACCCGAAGGGGAAACGATTTGGAGCCCGTACGTCGCCATTCTTGGCAGCATCTTCCTGACACCCGCGTTTGGGGGATTCATCATTTGGCGAAACTGGCTGAGGATGAATCGCCGCCGGCGCGCAATGGTGGCCGCGCCCTGGTTTTGGATCGGTCTCGTCGTGATCGGTCTCTTGTTCTATTCCCGCGATCGACTCGTCTGGGTGGTTTGGGCGGTCTACCTGGTAGCGTGGATCGCTTTCTCGGCTTACCCGCAGATCCGTTATGTCCACACGACGTTTAAACGAGAAAGAATGCGGTCCAGCCTGCCGCTGGTGGCGGCGCTCATTCTCGGCGGTGCCGGTATTGCCGCATATTTATTGACCGAGCCCGCGCCGAAAACGATCCCCACTCTCGAGCCCACGCCACAACAGCCGACCGTCACTCAAATTTCGCCACCGACCGATCACGTGTTCTCCGCGGACGAGTTGCGGGACATGTACAAGTCTTCCGTCCTGGAAGTCCGCGCCCTCTGGAAGGAAAAGAAATCGACCTTCAACAACAAAGAGAACGGCGCGAACGGAACTGGCGTCCTGCTGTATAACGACGCCGAGTACGGTCTCGTCGCCACCAACTGGCACGTCGTCGAACCGGGCGAAGCGATGACCAGCGATTATCATTGCGGCGTCCGTTTTTCCCACGACAAAGACTTTGCCGACGTCGAGGTCGTGGCGCGCGGGAAGAACAACGTCGACCTTGCGCTGCTCCTGGTCCGCCTCAAAGGAACGTGGACGCCGAACCAGTTTCCGATCCGGGCGCTGGACAGCATCAAGGAAGGAGAGGCCTGCATCGCCATCGGGAACGCGCTCGGGGAAGGGTTGAGCATTACTTCAGGGATTATTTCGCGTTTCGACAAAGTGAAGGAAGAGACGCTGATTCGCACTTCCACGCCGGTGAGCCCGGGAAACAGCGGCGGGCCGTTGATCCTGTGCCGGGGCGGAGCGCTGGGCGGGATCATAACCCTGCAATCCCGCATCACGAACGTTCAGAACGTCAACTTCGCCACGCCGGCCCAATACCTCCTCGATAAGGAAATCTGGGATTTCCAGTCAGGCGAAGACAAAGCGCAACAGATGCTCGATACCGCGATCGCGCAGGCGAAGAAGTGATCGGACGTTGAAGCGTTAAAGCGTTAAAGCGTTGAAGCGTTGAAGCGTTGAAGCGTTGAAGCGTTGAAGCGTTGAAGCGTTTGTCCGCGCTGTCGATTGGAATATCTGGGGAGGGCACGCGCCTCGCGTGCTGGCGATGGCGCCTCCGCCATCGCGAACTTTCTCGGGAAAAGATTGTTTCGGCGATGGCGCCGAAACCAGCACGCGAGGCGCGTGCGCTCCCCGGAGGACCAGGACGCCCGCTACAAGGGTGCCGGCGCTGCGAAATCTCGCAGCTTCGGACTCATCGGGATCGGTTCTCCACCGCGGTTGAGGTAAAGCTGGTAGAGCTGCTTGTGGAGATGCATCCAGCAAAAATAAATTACAACGGTTGCGAAGCAGGTGCCGATGCACAGAGCCACAAAGCCGACCGCCGCCAGGACAGCGCTCGCGACGACCTGGAAAAGCGCGGCCAACAGAATCTCTTTCCACATCAGACTCGCGAACCTTTTCACGAAAGGGAGGTTGAACGATTGGACGAAGTCCTGGGTCAGGGTCGCGCGGAGGGTGAGCGGAGTAATGACAAACAACATCGCGACGATGACGATGATATAAAAGCCGAACATGAACAGCGCCATGATCGCGGCCACGCAACCGTTGTCATGCGTCCCGTGAGTAACCGCCGTGCTCAGCAGAGCCGCCGGGACGAGGATGATTGCGAGCACTATTCCAAGAGCCAGTCCACTGACGAGGGTGACCAGGAACGGCCAGAGACCGCGCTCGAGATATTTGCCGAAGTTGCCGAAATCGAAATCGGGGAAAGCCTCCGGCCGCTCGTCGTCGCGCCCCCAGAGGCCGCCGATGATCCAGCCCTTGATCACGATCTGCCCAATGAACGGGATGAAGACACAAACTCCTGCAAGGAGCAGGTTCATCATCCACTTCGGCGGCTTAAAGAAATCGGTGACAGAAGCGGTGTAATTCATCATGAAGGGCCACAAACGGGTCTCAGAGGAGATTCATCGAACGAACAGTTTACTGTCAATCTCGGATTCGGCGGTCGGGACCGTGACGGTGCTGGCCCGGACATTCGTCGAGCACGCGTGGTCGGGTTTCTGATTGAAAGAAACAAACCGGATTGCCTTCTTCACGCGAATCTCAGAAAAGGGACCGCGTGTCGATCTTACCTGCCTTTCCAAAACCTTGGACGTCCCACCGGCGGGTGCTTTGGAACGACACGTGAGTTGCTGCCCCGCGACTGAGTTCCTCCGGAGCGACAACCGCAAATTACTCAATCGAACAAAATGATCCGAACCATTTTATCCATTGCCATAGTCACCGCGTTGGCCAGCGGCTCGGTTCAAGCCGAACCGAAGACCAGCAAGAAATCGAAGTCTCAAAAGAACACGCCGACCGTCGTTGCCACTTCAACGCTTCCTTCCGGATGGTCGTACACCAACGGCCTCTGGACGCATGTGGACGGCTACAAACTGGTCAACGGCCAGGTGGTGCGAAGCGGAGTCCAGACGCATAAGAAAGCGCCGAAACCGCCGACGAAACAGGAAATGGACGCCGCTTTGAAAAAGCCGAAGGGACCCAAGACCGCGGCTGAAATTGCAGCAGAAAAAGCGGCGCAGCGTGTGCGCAACCTCACGCCGGGCCCAGCCCCGCAGACGGGCTCGCATTTCTAACGGACACGCCTTGGCCAGAGCATTCGGGGTTGGTCACTAGCCCTGGCTCGTGTTTAGTTTGAATCGGCGCGGGCCTATAGCTCAGCGGTTAGAGCAGGGGACTCATAATCCCTTGGTCCCAGGTTCGAATCCTGGTGGGCCCAGCCTTCGCTTTTGGCGCGCTAAGCGACAAAAGCAAAGGCTGCCACGCCGTAACAAAGTGAAGGCGGGCTGGTGGCGAACCTTCCGCCTGCGCCAAAAGACTACGGCTTGGCAGGCCAGTCCAGCTGCCACGCCGTAACAAAGTGAAGGCGGGCTGGCGGCGTAACCTTTCCGCCTGCGCCAAAAGACTACGGCTTGGCAGGCCACTCCAGCTGCCACGCCGTAACAAAGTGAAGGCGGGCTGGTGGCGTAACCTTCCGCCTGCGCCAAAAGACTACGGCCTGGCAGGCCACTCCAGCTGCCACGCCGTAACAAAGTGAAGGCGGGCTGGTGGCGTAACCTTCCGCCTGCGCCAAAAGACTACGGCCTGGCAGGCCACTCCAGCTGCCACGCCGTAACAAAGTAAAGGCGGGCTGGTGGCGCAACCTTTCCTTTCCGCCTGCGCCCAGAAGACTACGGCTTGGCAGGCCCGCGTATTGCCAGGTAGTATCTGTTTCGCTGCGCGACAAGATTGCTGTCCGCCGGCTATCCCCCCAATGAAACGCTTTTTCTACGTGTACATCCTCGTTAGCGCAGGCGATGAAGAGAGGCATTACACAGGTATGACGCAAAACCTGAGGGAACGGCTGCGAGAGCACAACCGTGGCGCGTGTCCTCACAGTTTGAAATACCGGCCGTGGCGAGTGGAAACAGCGATTGCCTTCACTTCGGAAGTGAAGGCGCGCGCGTTTGACCGGTATCTTAAGAGTGGTTCAGGTCGGGAATTCGCACGGCGCCATTTCTAAGCGTTGGCATCTGCGCCATTGACCAGAACAACGGAATCCGGCCTTGCGTTCAGCGCTTGTGTGTGGGCATCCCGGACCGTCCAAGCGCTCCCGGGTGGTCGATAGGACCGCCGTCGCGGGCTTCGAAGCCTTGCGGCATTCCACTGCCAAGAATCTCGGTCAAACAGTTCCGAGTTCATTTTTTTCAGGAAAAATGGTATTTCCGGTGCTAATCCGTTGACAGCGCGGAGCGCTCTCACCATAATGCCCGCCGTGCTGAAGAAATTCATTCCGCAAAAGCCCATGTCGTCGATCGGAGAAGGATCGTTAAGCGCGGGCACTGAGGAGAACAACAATGGTCTCGCTCCGCGCGAAGAACCAAGAGCAACACCAACAATCGATCCAAAAAAATATATGGCTGAACACTCAGGTAAAGACATCCTCTCGAGCGACGTAGAAATCGAAGGCTCGATCAAATTCCAAAAAGAACTCCTCATTGACGGAAAGGTGAAAGGCGAAATCATTTCGGACGGCATCCTGACCATCGGCGAGAACGCCAATATCAACGGGGAGATCAAGACCAAATCGATCACCGTCTACGGCAAAGTGCTCGGCAATATCACCGTGGCGGAACGCTGCGAGCTGAAGAGCCGTTGCACGCTTCAGGGCGACCTGAAAGCGGCCCGCCTCGTCATCGAGGAAGGCGCGACCTTCATCGGCAAGTCCGAGGTCACCAGTGGCAGCGCCAAAGCCGCGACCACTCCGGCTCGTCCGGAAATTGTCCGGAACGAAGAGCCGGCGACGCCGCCGAAATCTGCTTTCGGCGCCCGAGTCTAGTCACCTCTGCCAGAGCCGCCCGTGGCCAAACCATCTCCCGCAAAAGTCAGTGTGGAGTGTCCACACTGTGGCTTTAAGCAGATGGAGTATGCCGCGGCCAAGAGTCACGATGTGCCGCCAGTGCGGCTCCCACTTTGCGCCCTCGGCGCCGAAGGTGGAGCTGCGACTGAGGCCGAAGGAAGAGCGGGTCGAAGCCGCGGCGTCCGCGAACGATCCATCGCTCTTCCAAAAGCTGGAAGGTTTCTGGGGCAAACACCACAACTCGGAGATCGAGTGCTTCGATTGCAAGGCGAAGCACGAAGTCAGTTCCGCGGCGACGTCGAGTTTTTGCCCAAAGTGCAGCACGCACGTCGATCTCCGGAATTACAAAATTACCACGAGCTTCAGTCGCTCGATCAAGACGCAGGGTGAAATTCACGTCACCTCGAAGGGCGACCTGAGCAGCACGACCGTCACTTGCCGGACCGCGCTCATCGAAGGGAAAATGCGCGGCAACATGAACTGCCGCGGCATCGCGACGATTAATTATGTGGGCAAGATTCCCGGCCGCCTCATCGCGGAAAACGTGGTCATCGATCGGAAATCGGACGTCCATTTCTTCCGGCGGGTCCAGGTGAAAACGATCGAGATTCGCGGTCGAATGACGGGCGAGATCGTGGCGGAAGGCGCGGTGGTCATCCATCGGAACGCGCTTCTGGACGGGAATGTCACCGCGAAATCCATCTCGGTGGAGAAGGGCGGCATCTTCATGGGCCAGTTGATTATCGGCACGTCCGGCCTCGCCCAGGCGGAGCTGCTGCCGGAGCCTGCCGCGCCCGCGCCGGTGCAGGAGAGCGCACCGGAAGGCATCGTGGCGATGCCTCACGCTTTGCCCGTGGCGTAGCTGCTCGGGCTCGATGCAAAAACTGCGTCCACGCAGTCCCTACCAGAAGTTGGGCGGGTACGTGCACCTGCCTCGCTTGATCGACAAGGCGAAGCTGCACCGCAAAGGCCTGCTCGACGGCTATAACTACAAGACCGTCGGATTCGACAAACATCTCCTGGCATTTCTCCGGCTCAAGGGAGACGCCTTTGAGGAGATCGCCAACGAGCTGGACGACGACGGCAAAATTCTCGACTGGGTCGAAAAGAACGCCGCCAAACATTCGGGCGACGAAATCGAGCACTGGAATGCGACCATGATCGCGCGCCATCCCGATACTGCCGCGAAGAAAGCGCGTTTCCTCCATTTCCTGAAAGAAGCCGGCGGCGCCGGGCGGAAGGACATTAAGACGTACTTCGACCTCATTGAGTTCGACGAGGGGCGGTTGAAGTAGATTGTAGCCGCCGGCCTGTGGCCGGCGAGAGATGGCGATTGCGTGCTCCCACGTCGGCCACAGGCCGACGGCTACATTAGCGCGAAGCAAACTGTGCGAAGATCTCGTTTGCTTCCTCGAGCGTTTCTTTGCTTCCGATATCGAACCAGGTGCCTTTGATCTGGAATGTTTTCACCGGCTTGCGCTGATAAAGCCATTGAATGAAACGCCCCGGCTGGTCCGGGTTGTTTCCGGCAGCGACGTAAGTGGTGAAAAGCGGGACGGTCTCGCGCGAAAAATAATAGAGCGCGATTCCGGCGATCGTGTTTTCCGGGTTGGGCGGTTTCTCTTCGAACCGGGTAATCACGCCCTCGGAATCGGTCGTGATGCTGCTGTATTTCTTGATCGCCTCCAGATCGCCGACGTCGTAAGTGGCGAGAGTCGCTTCGGATGTTTTCGCAGCGTGGGCGAAGTCGGCCAACGGCTCGCTGAAAAGGTTATCGCCCGCGACGACGATGAGGGCGTCCTTCGCAAGATCGTGGCGGGTGACCGCCAGACAAATGTCGCCGATTGCTCCGAGCTTGTCAGAATCGTCGGTCGATCCGTCGTCGATGATCTGGATTTCAAAGCGCGGCGTCTTCAGTCGGTAGGTTTCTGCCCAGCTGCGGAAATCCTTCACGAATTTGTTGTTCGTCACGACGTAGACGCGCTCCAGGTCCGGAATCGGCGCAAGGTTGTCCAGGACCCAATCAATCATTGGTTTCCCGGCGACTTCGAGGAGCGGCTTCGCTTTGGTGAGAGTCAACGGGTAAAGCCGAGTGGCGTAACCGGCGGCAAGGATGAGAGCGTTCATGGAATTGAATCGGGCGGTGAAGCTAGACGGGAACGGGCGCGGGGCTAGCGCGATTTGCCGATGGCCGCCTTCTGCAACCGCTCGAGCAAGGCGGCGATCCGCGTCGAATCGGTAATCTTTGTCCGGCTGTTTTGATCAGCGACATAAAAGGTGTCGATGGCCGCGCCTTTCTCGGTGCTGATGCGCGACAGCGCGATCGAAACGTTTTCCTGACCGAAGACCGAGAGCAGGTCGTAAAGCAAACCGAGCCGGTCCTGCGTTTGAATCTGGACCAGGGTGTAGGCAGGATGGGTTTTGTTTTCCACGGTCACCCGGGTCGGGAAATCGAGACCATGCCGGTTGTGGCCGGCGATCTGGCGGCGGGCGCGTTCCAAGAGCGGCGCGAAATCGAAATCCGGGTCGGCCAGGGCCGAACGCAAAGTCGATTCCACCAGCTTCTGGTCTCGATCGTCGGTGACGGCGCGAAAGCGGAGGTCGCAGACGCGAAAGATATCGAGGACCACGTTGTCACCGCGGGTGTAGATATCGGCGCTGAGAATGTTCAGGGGGACGACAGCGAACGACCCGGCGATTTTAGCGAGAAATTCCTGCCCATCCCAGGCGCAGAACGAAGCAATGCTGTGGCCTTGGTCGGGGAATGGCTCCCACGCTACCGCCGGCGCGAGCGGCGGCTCATGGCGCAGGTAAAGATTTTCGAGGAACCGGCGGAACAGTTTCAGGTGTGAGACGATTTCCTCCACCGAGAAAGCGCGAAAATAATTGTCCGGCATCACTTCGAAATGGGCTTCGACTTCCTCGGTGAATTCGAGGCCCAGCTCGCCGGTCACGCGCGCCTGGAGTTCCTCGCGCTCGATTTTGGTCCGTTCGTAAAACGCTTCCTGGTTGGAGAGGTATTGCGATGTGGAATGATAAAGTTCCCAGACCAGCGTCTCCTTCCAATCCGACCAGGCGTCGGCACTGGTGCCCTGGCCATCGGCAAGCGTGAGCAGCATCAGCGCGTCGAGATTCGGTTGATCGCGGACAACAGCGGCGAACTCGACCGCGGTTTCGGGGTCGTCGAGATTTCGCTGCTGCGCCATGTTCGACAGGGTGATGTGATGGTCCACGAGAAGGACGAGCGAACGGCGCTTGGCTGGAGAGAGTCGCAACCGCACCGCCGCGGCCTGCGCGAAAAGCGCGCTCGCTTCCGAATGCGGGCGCGCCCCGACGGCCCGTCCCGTGTCGTGCAAAAGGAGGGCGAGATAGAGGACCTCAGGCTCCGCCAGCTTTTCGAAAATAGCGCGGTAGGATCGCAACTTCCGGTCTTCGGTTTGCATGACCTGGTCGAGCTTGTCGATGCAAACCAGGGTGTGTTCGTCCGCAGTGTAGCGGTGAAAAAATTCGTGCTGCACCAGACAGGTGAGCTGCCCAAACTCCGGAACATAACGCCCCAGGAAATCGACGCGGTGCATCATTCGGAGGACCCGGCCGACTTCACCTTTGCGGGAAATGATTCGCTGAAAAATTTCGCGCGGTCCTTCGCTGCTCCGGAATGTGCCCGTAATCAGACCGAGGTTGCGGGTGAACACGTCCGATAGTTCGGGACTGAGCTCGAGCCGGCGGACCTGCGCCAGCTCGAACACCTCCATCATTGCTTCCGGCACCTTTGTGAAAATGTCGGAGCTCTGCGCGAAAATCTGCCCCTGCCGAATCCGAAAATGGCCGTGCCGTTCTTCCGGCGACTTGAGCCGGGGAAGGAAATTGAAAAGCGAACGGGTCGTCGACGAAGCACGGCCACTGACGAATTGCTGGGTGATGCGCTCGGTCACTCGAAAAATATTTCGGGTGTGCTCATAATAATCTTTCATGAGCGCTTCCTGCCGAAGCGTGCCGCGTTTGTGGGTGTAGCCGAGGCGTTCCGCGATCTGGTTCTGCATCGTGAAATGCAACACGTCGTTCGCGCGGCCGCTGGCGTAATGCAGGTCGGTGCGGAGCCGCAAAAGAAAATCGTAAGCTCCTTCGATGCGGTGGCGATCCGGTTCGCTGAGCCAGTCCTTGCCGACGAGATGGGTGGTGGTGAGGGCCCCTTCCTTGAAAAAGGTCATCCAAAGCAGGTTTTGATAATCGCGCAGCCCGCCGCAGCCGCTCTTCAAATGCGGTTCCTGGACGTAGACCGTGTCGCCAAACTTCGTGTGGCGCGCGGCCTGGTCTTGCATTCGCAATTCGACGTATTCGCGTTCATGGCCACGCACGCAATCCCGGCGAAAGGCCGTCCGGAATCGGGTGGCGAGCCGGGCGTTGCCGGCAAGCGGGCGCGACTCGAGCATCGCGGTCTTCGTCAGCATGTCGTCATTCGCGAGCTCAATCGCTTCGCCGATTGATCGAGTCGAGTGCCCGACTTTGAAGCCTACGTCCCAGAGCAGATACAGGATCTGTTCGATCACCTGGGCTGCGTAGGCTGAAATCTCTCCCCGTTCTTTTTCGTGGAGGAACATGATATCGACGTCGCTGAACGGATTCAGCTCGCGGCGCCCGTATCCGCCGAGCGCGATGACCGTGAGCGGGGGAGGGGCACCCCGCCGATCGCGAATGGCGGAGCCGGCGGCCGCGTCGAAAATGTGCTGGAGAAGGACATCGATCAGCTCGACCCGCAGGGCGCAAATCTCGCGGCCGCCGCCACCGTATTGATGGCGCAAGCGCAGACGATGCTCCTCGATCCTAAGGAACTTTTTATAGAGAGGCAACGAATCCGCCGGCCGCATCGTCCGCGCCGAGGCAAGTTCGCGCTCGGCATGAGCGAGAACTTTTCCGAGATGGCGGGAAGCAGGCACTGTGGAATTTGCGATTTTCGATTGGCGATTTTCGAATGAGCCTTGGCGAGAACTTCGCCGCTCAATCGAAATTCGAAATTCGAAAATCGAAAATTGTCAAAGCTCGATCGCGTAACGCTTCATTTTGTTATAAAGCGTGGGACGCTGAATGCCGAGGACCTGGGCGGCTTTCTTCTTGTTGCCGTGGCACTGGGCGAGCGCCTGGATGATGGCGTTGCGCTCGAGGTCGTCGAGATTCTGGACGCCGCCGTTGCTGCTGCGTTCGATCTGCTGAAGCGCGGCGGGCAACTGCACTTCTGCCGGCAATTCCTTGACGCTGATCTTATCTTTGCGCGCGAGGACCACGGCGTACTCCATCGCGTTCTGGAGCTCGCGCACATTCCCTGGCCAGGAATAATCGAGCAGTTTCTGAAATGCCTCGGGCTCGATTACCGGCTCCGGTTTCCCGAGCTCATCCGCGAAGCGTTTCAAGAAATTGGAGACCAGTGGCGGGATGTCTTCCTTTCGCTCGCGCAACGGTGGAATCTCGATCTGAAAAGTATTGAGCCGGTAATAGAGATCGGAGCGGAGACGGTTTTCCGCGAGGGCGCTGGCGATGGGCCGGTTCGTGGCCGCGATGACGCGGAAATCGGCCTTCATTGTTTTGGTGCTGCCGAGCGGGCGATATTCGCGTTCTTGCAGGACGCGGAGAAAACGGGTCTGAAGTTCCGCGGGCATTTCGGAAATCTCGTCGAGAAAGAGCGAGCTTCCGGCGGCGGCTGCGATCATTCCGGGAAAATCGTTCATGGCGCCGGTGAACGCGCCTTTGACGTAACCGAACAACTCGGACTCGATCATCTGCTGGGGAAACGCGGCGCAATTGAGCTTGATCATCAGTTTGTCCGCGCGGCGACTGCGGCTGTGAATGACGTTGGCGATAACTTCCTTGCCCACGCCGCTCTCGCCCGTGATCAGCACGTTCGCTTCGGAGGGCGCCATCGCTTCGATCAGTTCGTCGAGCTCCTGGAGCGCCTTGCTCTTGAACACGGGGGCGAGGCGCGTCTCCGCGATCTCCAGACGCTTCTCGAGCTGCCTTGTCTTTTTCCGCAGCTGCTCGGTCTCGCGGAGGAGCGATTGCTTTTCCAGCGCTTTTTCGATCAGGCTCAACAGTTCTTCCGGCGCGTACGGCTTGCTGATGAAATGGTAAGCGCCACGCTTGATCGATTCGATGGCGTTGTTCAACGAATCGTGTGCCGTCAGGATGATTACCTGGGTCTCGGGATGCTCGACTTTGATTTGCGCGAGCATTTCCAAGCCGTCGGCATCGGGCAATTGGAGGTCGAGCAGAACCACCGCCGGTAACGTTTCCTTGAGCCGGCGCAGCCCATAGGACGCGGTCGCCGCCGTCTCGGGCATGTAGCCGTGGCGACTGAGGAGCGCTTCGAGCGTGAGCAGAATCGGCCGCTCGTCGTCGATAATGAGGATACGGCGGCTCTCAGCGGTCATGGGACTGGCGTGTGATGGGATTTAATTGTTAGGCGGCGGAACGAAAACGGAAAGACCAATCGACGAAAGCATTCCGGTTTTCATTCACCGAAATCCAATCATTCTTCTTACGCGTCCGAAGCCGGGGCGAGAGGAAGGCTCACGGTCGTGACAAGAGTGGACGCGCCCGGATGATGCTGAGCGTCAAACTCGCCGCCGTGCGCCTCGACGATCCGCCGGGTGCGATAAAGTCCCAGGCCGTAGTGCCCCTGGCCGGGGAACTGGAGCGGTTCGCGGCCCCATTTATCCGTCGAACGCTGGAAGCCTGGTTTCGGTTCGGACAAGGTAAACACGAAACGCTCTTTCTCCGCGCGTGCCGAAGCGGTGATCGGACCATCGGCGCGTTCATGACGAAAGGCGTTCGCGAACAATTCCATGAACGCGGGCAGCAACAGTTGCGGATCGATATTCAAGTTCGCTTCGGTCGCGGCAATTTCCCATTTCACCTCGGCGCTCTCCGCCGGAAAGGTGCTGGCGAGCTTTTGTTGCAGGTCCTCGATGAACTCTCCCGCGCCGTAGGGCATTTCCGTCAGCGGCGACTGGCTCAAGGCCGCGGTGACCTGTTGAAGGTTTGCCCCGACTTGCGCAACCATACCGCGGAGCCGTTTGATCTCCTCCCGCAATTCCTCGTTCTCCGCGATCTCGCTCAGGTAAGCCGATTGAAGCTCGGCCGCGTTGAGGTGATTTCGAAGATCGTGCGCTAATTGCCGGATGAACTTCACAACTACCGGCATGGACACCTGGATTTCGGGCGATTCTGTCGACTGGACCATGGGAATTGAAAGTCGACGCTATCGCGGCGGAGCGCGCCGCGCCAGCTATCGATTCGCTTTTAGATGTCGGAGGATGTGGAAGACCTCTTCGGGATCGGCCTCCAGATCGCGGGCGATTTCTTCGGCGGTCTTGCTCGAGTAGTCGGAAGTTTTCTTGACCCGCTCCTGCAGTTCCAGGATGCGGGTTGCCGCCTTTTTCCCAGCTTCAACGCCGGGCTGATGATAGGCGTTTATGTTAACCAGGCTGGCGTAATAGCCGACGGCGCGTTCGTAGAGGGCGATCAGGGTGCCAATGTAAAACGCGTCCACTTTCGGAATTGTGAGGGTAATCGATTCGCGGCCGCTTTCGTAAAGAGCCGTGCGGGTCCCGTGAAGAAAGCCGTGCAAATAATCGCCGCTCGTCACTCCCTCCTCCACTTCGAATCGACCGGAGCTCCGGTCCTTCTCCACCTCGATAAACGTGACGAAGAAATTGGGGACCCCGTCGCGGAGCTGCTGGACGTACGCATGCTGATCGGTGGATCCTTTGTTGCCGTATACGGCAATTCCCTGGTGAACGATGTTGCCGTCGAGGTCCTTCTCCTTGCCTAACGACTCCATCACCAGTTGCTGCAAATATTTGCTGAACAGCATCAGCCGATCCTTGTAGGGAAGGATGACCATGTCTTTCTGGCCGCGCCCGTTTCCCGCGTAGTGCCACATCAGAGCGAGAAGCATCGCGGCGTTTTGGATTGGGTCGGTCGCGCGAGTTTTAGCGTCCATCGCGGCGGCGCCGGCGAGGAATTGGTCGATGTCGAATCCCTCAAGCGCAGCGGGCAGCAGGCCGACGGCGCTCATCACCGAGGTGCGGCCGCCCACCCAGTCGTGCATCGGGAACCTGGTCAGCCAGCCGTTTTTCTCCGCGTATTGATCGAGCTCGCTGCCGGGACCGGTCACCGCGACGGCGTGTCTGCCAAATTCCAACCCGGCGTTTTTGTAGGCGGCCGCAGCTTCCAACATCCCGTTGCGCGTTTCCTTTGTGCCGCCCGATTTCGAGATGACTACCGTGAGCGTGTGTGTCAAATGATCGCCCAACCGGCCGAGAACGCGATCGAAGCCGTCCGGGTCGGTGTTATCGAAGAATTGAATATCGAGCGGATCGCTCGCCTGCCCCAAGGCATCGGCGATGAACTGCGGACCGAGCGCCGAGCCGCCGATGCCGATCAGCAAGATGTGCTTGAATTTGCCCCCCCGTTCCGGCGCAAATTTTCCCGCGTGCACGTCGGCCGCGAACTCCTTGATCCGCTCGTTCGTGTCATCGATGTCCGAGCGCAGCTCCGCGGTCGGCGCCAACTTCGAATCCCGGAGCCAATAATGACCGACCATCCGCTTTTCGTCCGGGTTCGCGATTGCGCCGGCTTCCAGTTCGCGCATATCGGTGAAAGCTTTTTCCACCCGCGACCGCATCGTCTCGAAGAAATCGTCTGGAAAACGCATCCGGCTGATGTCGATGGAGAAATCGAGATCTTCGTAGCGCAGGAAATACTTTTGGAAACGCGGCCAGAGCGAAGAGGAAGCCATGGATCCTTTTTTAACAGAAGGGGAGCGCTAATTCGAACAGATTGTTCCGAATGCGTTTCCGTCCCTGTCGAATCGGGGCGATTCAAATAATTAAAGTTTCGTAATCCCAAAGTCGGGATCGAAAGAAATCCACATCCAACTCGACCCGTTCCGTTCGAACATAGTTTAGCCAACCTCATCTCGGACTCTCGCGTTTCGCCATCGAATCCTGCGTCGTCCCCGAAAGCCGTAAATCATGCGCACAAAATCAGTCAGTGAATCTGCCGTTTTTAATCCACGGGCTCTCGCCGTATTTCTCCTTTGTTCCGCGGGCTTGTTTCTCGCCATGCTCAGCTTCGCGGCGACTCCTCCGAGCGGAACGCTTTCTGATACCGTTCCAACGCTGACTTACACCGCAGGACCATTTTTCCAGCCGAACCAATCTCCGGTCGGCGCGGGCCAGTTGGATTCCGGCCCGCGCTGCGATGACGCGACTTTTCCGTGCGATACCTATGCGCTCACCGTTACGTTGCCGCCGGGGTACGCGACCACTCATCCGAACGCCTCCGCCAAAGTGACCATGACCTGGACCGATGCCGGCAGCGGCCAGTCCGACTACGACCTCTATGTCTTCAAGAATCCGCGTAATGATTGCACGCCGAATGATTGCACCATGCCCGATGGCTCTGAAGCCGCCGATTACCAGTCCGCCAGCGGTGCCAATCCTGAAGTAGCGAATATCAGCCCGCTGCATGACGGCTCCCAAACATACACGATCCACATCGTTCCCTTCACGCCGAGCGGCGAGACGGTTAACGTGAAAATAGAGTTCCTTCCCGGAGCGGCTGGCGCCGGCGTCCCCGGATTTGGCGGGAAGGATCCCACGACGCCGGGAGTGCCACGTTACCAGATTTTCGAGGCGCCTCCGGGTTCCTCCGCGGAAGTAAGCAATGGGGAGTTCAACATTGGTTTTAACCCGAAGACCGGACGGATCATGACCATGAATAGTGGGCCGATCTGGCGGATTACTCCGGGCGAAGTCCAGACCCCGAAGAAACCGGAATGCTGCGAAGGGCTTTGGGAAGATAAGTCTTCCACGATTACCGACACTGGTCTTGATCCTATCCTATGGACCGACCAGAAGAGCGGGCGCACGTTCGCATCTAACTCAACAGCGGGCGCGAACGCCGTCTATGCCTTTACCGATGATGACGGCGAGACCTACACCCCTCTCGCAGCTGCGCCGCCCAACGGCGGCGCCGATCATGAGACGATCGGTTCGGGACCGTACCCGGCAGCCTTGAGTGCCCTCGGCACTCCGCTCAATCAAGGCGAGGCTGTCTACTACTGCTCGCAAGACATTGTCGGTCCGGCCGCTTGCCAACGGAGTGATACCCTGGGATCGACCTATGGCCCTGGCGTTCTCGCCTACGATGGTTTCACGACGCAGTGCGGCGGATTGCATGGGCATCTTCATGTGGCGCCTGACGGCACAGCTTGGTTGCCGGTCAATCAGTGCGGCGGCAAGCAGGGTGGCGCGCTCAGCACCGATGGCGGCACTACGTGGTCGGAGTTTATCGTCACCGGCTCGGTCTCGCAGCAGAATGGGGCCGATCCATCCATCGCGATCGACTCCGATAGCACCGTTTACTACGCCTACGTGAACAACGAAACGGTAGCGGCTGGCCAGCCGCCGGAAGGGCATGCTCGCGTGAAGGTAAGCACCGATGGCGGCAAGACCTGGATTAGGGATTTCGATCTGGGCGCCACGCACGGGATCAAGAATGCGGCGCACATTGAAGCGGTGGGCGGAAGCTCGGGCCGCGCTGCGGTAGGTTTCATTGGCACCGACATTCCCGGGGATTACCAGGCGCTAAGCTTCCAAGGGAAATGGTACGCGTTTATCGCGACAACCTATGATCAGGGTCAGACCTGGGTGACGGTGAACTCGACACCGAACGACCCGGTGCAAAGCATGACGGGCATCTGGCAGCAGGGTGGCGGCGCGCAGGACCGCAACCTTCTCGACTTCAACGAAATCACCGTGGATGACAATGGCCGTGTGCTCTACGGCTATAGCGACGGCTGCGTGACCGAAGGGTGCATCGCGGGCACGGCGGCGAACGACTATGTCGCTTTCATGCGCGTCGCGCGGCAATCGGGCGGTAAACCCCTGTTCGCCTCTAAAGATTCAGTCGAACCGACCCTGCCAAAGCCGGCCTGCCTCTCGGGCACGCGAGACCAGACAGCCTCCTACTTGACGTGGAGAGCGCCCGATAATGGCGGCGCAGATATTATTAAGTATCAGATCTTCCGCGGCACGACGGCTGGGGGCGAGTCCATAACTCCCATCGGCCAAACGGTGGGTAAGACGAGCTACATCGACGGCACGGCAGATCCAGCGGTGCCGGACTACTTCTACATTGTCAAAGCGATCAATGCCTCCGGCACCGGCTCGCCGAGTAACGAGATCGACCTCAAAGTAGTGGCTTTGCCTCCGCCCCAGAATGTTTGCGCCGTGCCGGGCTTGACCGTGCTCACCGACAGCGCGGGCGATAACACCGGCGCTGTGCCTGGAACCGACCTCCTTTCGTTCGACCTTGCTCAACCGTTCGCCGCAACTGGGCCGATCAAGTTTGTCTTCACGATCAACACCGATCCCATCACAGCGACGCCGGTCGGATCCGGCTGGTATGTCGCAATCAGGATTGCCGATCCAGCTCCCGCTACAACGTTCCATTACAGTGGTGTCCGGATGGATGGAGGACCTACTGGTCCTACCTTCTCTTCTTATGTCCCTGGGGCGAACAGCGGCGGCACCGTCGACGGGCGCTTCGTCGATTCCAGCAAGCCAGCCGATCCAGCCAGTAACCTTGACGGGCCTAACGGCAAGATCACGATCGTGGTGACCGCGGCCGATCTCGGGTTGCAACCAGGCAGTGTAATTGCCGGATTCGTTTCAGGCTCTTCCCAAACAGCCGGCGTTATTACCGAAGTCTATGACGGCATGCCGGATAGCCTGGCTTTTACGGGCAGCTACACAGTGAACGCTAATCAAGTTTGCGCGCCGAACGCCGCGCCGACAGCCGTCCTGACGGTCACGCCCGATCATGGGCCGGGGCCGTTGACGGTAACTTTCGATGGGGCTGGCTCTACTGATCCAGATGCCGGTGATACCATCGTCACCTACAACTTTGATTTCGGCGATGGCTCGACTGCATTACAGAGTTCGCCGTCAGTCATGCACACCTATAACGCTCCCGGTGAGTATCGGGCGCGGCTCACCGTGACGGATTCGCGGGGGCTGATTAGCACCAATAGTGCGCTGGTGACTATCGAAGTGAACGCGGCGCTGCGAAACATCTCGACGCGCGCCAACGTCCAGGCAGGCGACAACGTCCTCATCGCCGGATTCATCGTCACGGGCAATGATCCGCGGCAGATCCTGCTTCGCGGAATCGGTCCTTCGTTGAAGATAAACGGTCAGCCGCTTCCGGGCGCCATGGCCGATCCGACGATTGAACTGCACACTGGCACCGCTACCATCGCGACCAATGACAACTGGAAGACCGACGACCTCACGGGACAGTCGCAGCAAGCGGCCATTGAAAATACCGGGGTTGCGCCGAGCGACGATCACGAAGCGGCCTTGGTCCGGACGTTGAATCCGGGGACCTACACCGTGGTGTTACGCGGGAAAGGAAATACGACGGGAATAGCTGTCGTCGAAGCGTACGATCTGGATCCGTTTGCGAATTCGAAACTGGCGAACATCAGCACCCGCGGCCCGGTTGAAAGCGGTGACAATGTCATGATCGCGGGTTTTGTCGCGGGGCCGCCGAACGCTGCTCCTACCGGGATATTGATTCGAGGAATGGGGCCATCCCTTACGAGCTTCGGGGTACCGAACGCTCTTCAGGATCCGACCCTCGAGTTGCACGACGCCAATGGCACGAAGCTTCGCACCAACGATAACTGGAAGATTGACGATCGATCCGGCCAATCGCAGGAAGCGGACATCCAGGGCACCGGAATTCCACCAAACGACGATCGCGAATCAGCTATCCTCGTTGACGTGGCCCCCGGCTCCTATACCGCCATCCTGGCTGGCAAAACCGGTCCCGGCGTCGGGTTAGTCGAGATTTACAACGTCCACTAAGACGGGGAGGTCGCGGCGACCTTTACATGTGCTCGATGACGTTATCGCCGAACTCGCTGCACTTGATCTCGGTCGCGCCGTCCATGAGGCGCGCGAAATCGTAGGTGACGCGTTTGCTGGCGATGGCGCCGTTGAGGCCTTTGACGATCAAATCAGCGGCTTCGTCCCATTTCATATAACGGAACATCATCTCGCCCGACAGAATCACTGAGCCCGGATTCACCTTGTCGAGGTTCGCGTACTTCGGGGCGGTGCCGTGGGTCGCTTCGAAGACGGCGTGGCCGGTGATGTAATTGATGTTGCCGCCCGGCGCGATGCCGATGCCGCCCACCTGCGCCGCCAGCGCATCGCTGAGGTAATCGCCATTCAGGTTCAAGGTCGCGATCACGTCGAAGTCTTCTGGTCGCGTCAGCACTTGCTGGAGCGTGATGTCGGCGATGGCATCCTTGATTACGATGCCGGCGCCCGGTTTACCCATCGGGATTTTGCACCACGGACCGCCGTCGATCTCTTCAGCGCCGAAATATTGCTTCGCGATTTCGTAACCCCAATCGCGGAAGGCCCCTTCGGTGAACTTCATGATGTTGCCCTTGTGCACCATGGTCACGCTCTTGCGCTGGTTCTGGATCGCGTAACTGATCGCGCTATGGATCAACCGGACACTGCCCGAGCGGCTGACCGGCTTGATGCCGACGCCGACCATCACATCATCCTTTTCCGGCGCACCCACCGATTTCCAAAAATCCGCCGCCTTTTGTTTCGTGCCAAAGCGGACCTTCTCGAATGCTTTGGGAAACTCCTTCTCCAGGAACCCGAGGACCTTCGCGGCCTCCGGGGTTCCGGCCTTGTATTCGATGCCAGCGTAGATGTCTTCCGTGTTCTCGCGGAAGATCACCATATTGACCTTTTCCGGATGTTTGACCGGGGAGGGGACTCCTTCGAAATACTGAACGGGCCGGAGGCAAACGAAGAGATCGAGCATTTGCCGTAAGGCCACGTTCAGCGACGTAATTCCGCCACCGACTGGCGTCGTCAGCGGTCCTTTGATGCCGACGAGATATTCGCGGAAAGCTTCGACGGTATCTTCCGGGAGCCATTCGTCGAATTTGTCTTTCGCCGCCTGGCCCGCGAACACTTCGAACCAGGCGATCTTCTTTTTGCCGCCGTAAGCTTTTTCGACAGCGGCATCAAGAACGCGCTCGCTCGCCGCCCAGATATCAGGACCGGTGCCGTCGCCGCGAATGAACGGAATCACCGGGCGGTCCGGGACATTTAGCTTTTCGGTGCGAGTGATCTTGTCGCCCTGGGGCGGAGTGAGATTCTTGTACGGCATAAGGGAGGAACTGTAAGTAGAAACTGGGAACTGGAAATTTAAAATTGGAGGGACGACCGCTGTGTCGTCCCTATAAGACTTAGGGACGGGACAGCGCCCGTCCGTCCAATTTATTTCTGCGCGGGCGGAAGTTGAGATCGAGTGCGTGCAATTTCCTGCCGGCGGCGTGAAGGCGGAAGCGCAGCTTAATCCCCTCGTGATCTACGGCGAAATCGCCCAGGTCAAGGTGGAGGGACGACCGCTGTGTCGTCCCTATAAGATTTAGGGACGGGACAGCGCCCGTCCGTCCAATTTATTTCCTCCCGGGCGGAAGTTGAAGATCGAGGGTGTGCAATTTCCAGCCGGCGGCGTGAAGGCAGAAGCGCAGCTTAATCCCCTCGTGATCTACGGCGAAATCCCCCGGACTGGTGAAGAAAGCGTTCTTGAACCGGGACCAATCGATCGGCTTCCCGGGCCGATCGAGACCCGGGAGCGATGAAATCGAGGTGGCGTTTTTGACCGGCTCAGGGTTCGAGATCAACGCGGCAATGCCTTCCGGCGTGATGTAGGCGTCGAGAAGCTGATCAAGGGGATCGTTCACAGAGTCTCTGAAAAACTCAGTGAGCCGCTTCTTTTGTTTGTCGTTGAGGGTCCCGAGAAAATGGTCTCGAATTTGGCGTTTAAGTGAACCGCGGACAGCCTCGAAATCGACATGCGCCGAGAGCGCCGGCATGTCGTGAGCGCGAATTGCTTCGCTAAAGCGCCAGACCGAATAGTAGGGCGACGCCACGTAAAACAGAAACACCCCAATTAGAGCGGCGATCAGCTTCCTGCGGTAGCGCGGGCGAACGGGCGGCCGAGAATCAGGCATGGGAAGAATGTGGACGCGCGAGGTTGCAGGGCAACTATGCTAGCGGTTGTGCGCTTCCGCCTTCACGCCGCAGGCTGGAAATGCACGCCCTCGATCTTCAACTTCCGCCCGGGAAGAAATAAATTGGAGGGACGGGCGCTGTCCCGTCCCTAAATCTTATAGGGACGACACCGCGGTCGTCCCTCCACTTGTCACTTGTCACCCGGCAGTTTCCCCGTTTCACTTCAGCCCAATGCAGCGACCTCCTTTTGGATTTTGGTTTCAGGTTTTGCTGATGCTCGTCGTCCTGCTTCTCGGTGTGCTTTTTCTCCGCGAACCGCGCCTCCAACGGTGCGAGGAATTTTTTCTGCACTGGCTTTTGAAGAACTCGGACCCGCATGGCCCGGCGGCGTCGCTCACGGTTGTCGACATCAGCCACGACCCGGGCACGGAACACGATCCGACGGGAGAAGGGGATGAAAACCTGGCCAGCGCGGGCGCGAACGCGGTTTCGCCCATGGAGTTCGCGCTCTTCCTCCAATCCGTCCTTCCTTTTGAACCGGCGGTAGTCGCTTTCGAAAATATTCTAAAATGGCGGGAGAACGACAGAGACCAGGAACAGGTGTTCATCGACCAGGCGATGCGCGTGCCGCGGTTGCTCCTGGCGGCGGAGCTGACGGCCACGCCGGACCCCGATGCACCGGGCCCAGAGATTCCCGGCTTTGCCCAGGTCACCGGAAAACGCGGCGATCTCATCGAGTATTCCGGGGTTGGCCGCCAGCCGAACGAAGAGCTGCGCCTGATCGCGACGGCCGGCTTCACGAATCTCCCCAACGAAGTCGCAGATGGCATTCATGTCCCGCTCCTCTTCCGCTACCGCGGCGAAGTAATTCCTTCGTTCGCTTTTGAAGCCATCCTGCTCTGGCTGCGGATCACGCCAGCCGAAGTTTCCATCGATCTCGACTCGCAGATTTCTTTGCCGCACGGCCGGACGATCCCGATCCGTTCTGACGGCACTCTCCTCATCTCTCCGAGCGCGAGCCGGAAGGCGCGCCATCTTGGGCTTAGTGACGTCCTCGTCGCCGCCCAGCAGCGCGATACCGGCAAGGAACCCGACATCGGCCTGCTCCGGGATCAAATTGTTCTCGCGCGGACGCCGGCCAACCCACTCTCGCCACCCGATGTTTTTGCGGCCACGATCGCCACGATCCAATCGAACGCGTATGTCCGCCGGGTAAGCACAATCTTCGATTGCATCTTTCTTCTTCTGGCTGCGGCAATGGTCGCAAAATTGCGCGACATCTCGCGGGTTGACCTCGTCCTGGGAGCGATCGCGTTTACGGCTGCCTATTGTCTGGCGGCGCTCGCGATCGTCTCGCGCTGGTTAATCTGGTTGCCAGGCTGTCTGCCGCTGGGCGCGGTTTGGTTGCTCGTCCTGGCTTCGATTGTGATTCCCCATCGTTTTCGCATGCGGCGCGCTCTCATCGCGATCTCGCCGCCGATTCCGTGAGCGAATCGATCGAGCAACGGATCGACCGGCTCCATCGCCCCGGCGTGATCGACATGCACTTCGATCTCCCGATGGACTTGTACGACAAACGCGCCCGTCACAATGTGCTGGCGACGGATTTCCTGGAGGACCTCAACGCTGGCGACATCGGCGTGGCGGGTGTCGCGCTTTATCTGTCCGATCAATACCTGCCTGAAATGGGATTGCGGATCGCGCTTGACCAAATTGCGCGGCTTTATGCGGAGGTCGACGCCTCAGAGCGGTTCGCGATTTGCCGGAGTCATGCCGAGATTTTGCGAGCGCGCCAGCAAAACCAAATCGCACTCCTTCTCACCATGGAAGGGGTCGAACCGCTCGGCGCCGATCTCGATCTGCTCCGCGTCTTTTACGAACTGGGTCTGCGCTCGCTTTGTCTGACCCACGTCCGGCGAAATGCGGCGGGAGATGGCGGTTTGTTTGCCGCGAGCGGTTCACCGCGTGACGGCCTCACCTCGTTCGGACGCGATGTGATTCGGGAATGCGAACGATTGGGAATTATCGTCGATCTCGCGCACATCAGCCCGGCGGGCTTCGACGACATCATTGAGATGGCAACGCGCCCCGTCATCATCTCCCATACGAACGCGCGAAAATATTTCGACATCGAGCGCAACGTTACCGACGAACAAATCAAAGCCATCGGGACGCGCGGCGGCGTTATCGGGATCAATGCGGTTCTGGTGAGCCCGCACAAGGAGGAAGCGACGCTTGATCGTTACATCGATCACATCGAGCACGTCCGCGAGTTAATCGGGATCGATGGGGTCGCGATCGGGTTCGATTTCTTCGAATTTATCTACCGGCAATGGTCGGAAGCGGAGCAGATCGCGTTTCAAAATAAATTTACCCACGCCCATTTCGTTCCCGATCTGGCGAAACATTCCGACAGCCGCGGGCTGACCCGGCGATTGATCGAACGCGGGTTCAAGGACCCGGAGATCGAAGCGATTCTGTTTCGCAATTGGATGCGGATGTTCGAAGCGTGGCTGTGAGAAAATCTCCTGACACTTACTCGTGCTCTTGCTCTTCCTCTATCGCGCGCGCAGTCTGACCAGATGCGCCCCTATTTCGATCACGAAAAGCTAAAGGTTTATCAGTCAGCGATTAAATTTATCACCTGGTCAACCGACCTGTTGATCGAGGTCAAAGGGAAAGCTGCGGTAAAGGACCAGCTTGATCGCGCGTCCACCAGCGTGGCGCTGAATATTGCCGAAGGAAATGGCAAGTTTGCGATCAGGGACCGTTGCCGGTTTCTGGCTTTCGCGCGTGAATCAGCACTTGAAAGCGCCGCATGTCTGGATGTCTTGGCGGCCAAGAGACTTCTCGAAGAAGAGGCAATCCGTCCGGGGAAAGACCAACTTTTGGAAATTGTTTCAATGCTGATTGGTCTGACGAACAGTTTGAGTGCTCGGATTCAAGAGGGTGCGCCGGGTTACGGGGACCCGGAGCAGGAGTAAGAGTAAGAGGAAGAGCAAAAGGAAGAGGAAGAGTCGAAGTTGAAATTCACCAACCTTACTCGCCGGACCGAGATCGGAGCGAACAGTTACCTCCTCGAGGCCGCTGGCCAACGTCTGGTCCTGGATTCCGGCATGCATCCGAAAGAGGAAGGCGATGAAGCGCTTCCTAATTTTCGCGCGCTCGGGGAGCGGCCGCTGGACGCGATTATTCTTTCCCACGCTCACCTCGATCACAGCGGCACCATGCCGCTGCTCATGCAGCGCCAGCCCGATGCGCGCATTTTCATGACGGATGCGACCGCCGAAATTGCCAGCACGCTCCTTCACAATTCTGTCAACGTCATGACGCGCCAGCGGGAAGAGCTCGGGCTCGTCATGTATCCGCTCTTTACCCATCGCCAAACCGAGCGGGCCACAGACAAATGGCGTTCGTGCCCCCTGCGTCAGCCTTTCACCCTTGGGGGGGAGCGGGCCCGGCGCGAAGGCGAAGAAGGGGTCACGGTCGAATTCGTGGACGCGGGACACGTCCTTGGCGCGGCCGGGGTTATTCTGCGTGCGGAAGGCCGCACGGTTTTCTACACCGGCGACGTTAACTTCGACGACCAGACGATCACCGCCGGCGCGCAGTTTCCCGAGAGCGGGGTTGACGTTTTGATCGTGGAAACGACGCGCGGCGACAGTCCGTTGCCGGAAGGCTTCACCCGCCCCGCGGAAGAACGGCGGCTAGCCGAGGCGATCGATCGCGCGTTCCGGGCCGGCGGCTGCGTTCTCATGCCCGTCTTCGCTCTCGGCAAAACCCAGGAAGTGCTCGGCATGATCTACAACTTCCGGCGCGAAAAATTGCTGGGCGAGTTTCCGGTTTATATCGGTGGGCTGAGCGTGAAGATCAGCGAGATCTACGACCGGCGAGCGATGACTATCCGGCGATTACTCCCGCGGCTGCAATTGCTCGAAGAAGTCGCGCCTTTCGTTCTCAATGGCCAGAACATCCACGATTCACCGGCGCGGGCCGGGCGGCTCTACGCTCTTTCCAGCGGAATGATGACGCCGAAAACGCTTTCCAACATTTTTGCGCGCCGGGTCATCGAAAGTCCCCAGCATTACATTTTTTTTGTCGGGTACGCCGATCCGAAATCGCCCGCCGGCCTCCTCCGTGCCGCGAAACCAGGCGATCTCGTCACGCTCGATCCGGACGAGCCGCCCCAACGCCTGGCCTGCCACATCGAGCAATTCCAGTTTAGCGCCCACGCGTCGCGCGAATCGATTGTCCGCTACGTGAAGCAACTCGCCCCGAAAAAAATCGTGCTCGTGCACGGCGATGTCCCCGCGGTGGAATGGACGCGAGCGCAGCTCGCGGCGGAGTCGCCGCAGACTGAGGTGATTGTGCCAACGCCGGGGGTCGAGTTGGAACTGTAGCGGCGGTCTATGACCGCCGAACTTTGCCGGCGACGGCGGTCATAGACCGCCGCTACAAGAATGAAAATCGTTTCCTGGAACATCAATTCGCTTCGCCGCCGCCAGGAGCGCTTCCTTGGCTGGCTCGCGTCAACCAAGCCCGACATCGTTTGTCTCCAGGAAACCAAATGTACCGACGAGCAGTTTCCGGCGCTCGACTTGAAGGCGGCCGGTTACCATTCCGCGTTTCACGGACAGAAATCGTACAACGGGGTAGCGATCATTTCGAAACTCCAGCCAACGGAAGTCCGCGCGTCACTTTGCGATGAGGAAGACGATCCGCAGGCGCGCGTAATTGCGGCGACCATCGGGCCGGTTCGCGTCTATTCGGTCTACGCGCCGAACGGTCAGGCGGTGGGCTCGCCCGCCTACGATTACAAGATGAAGTGGTACGCCCGGCTCCGAGATTGTCTGCGGCGCGACGACGCTGTCCAGTGTGTCGTCTGCGGCGATTTTAACGTGGCGCCGAAAGACGAAGATGTTTACGACCCCGATCTGTGGCGCGGCGCGATCATGTGCTCGGAAGGGGAACGCAAAGCGTTCGACGATCTGTGCGCGATCGGCCTCAGCGATACCCTTCGGTTACATCATCATAAAACCGGTCTCTTCACCTGGTGGGATTACCGGATGTTGTCGTTTCCAAAGAATCGCGGACTGCGCATCGATGCCGTTCTCGCGAGCGAACCATTGTCGAAGTTCTGCGCAGCCGCCGGCATTGACCGCGAAATGCGGAAGGGGAAGGAGCCGTCGGATCATGCGCCGATCTGGGCGGAGCTGGAAGTGTAGCCGCCGCGGCGGCTTCCGCGCGCAATTGTTGTAGCGAGGACGCTCTGTCGCCGTAAGAACGCTTCGCATTGACCCACGCGTCTTACGCCGACTGAGCGGCGTCGTTACAACCGGAGTGGACGTTCGCGGGCGAACGCCGCAACATCGAGGAATGGCGCACCATCGCGTATCTAACCCGCCGCAGAAACCGCTGGTGATCTTCGATGGCGACTGTCGCTTTTGCCGGCGCTGGATCGAGCGCTGGCGAGAAATGACCGGAGGCGCCGTTGAGTATGCGCCATTTCAGGAAGTCGCGGATCGTTTCCCCGAGATCCCGCCCGAAAACTTCGCGGAAGCGCTTCACTTCATCGGCCGAGACGGGACCGTTTATCGTGGCGCGGAGGCGGTGTTCCGCTCGTTAGGCTCAGTTCGCGCCGGGCGTGGGTTGATTTGGTGTTATCAGCATTTACCAGGTTTCGCGCCGGTGACCGAGATGGCCTACCGCGCGATCGCTCGGAAGCGTCAATTGGCGTCATTCTTTACCCGTTTGCTTTGGGGCGATGAAGTTCGACGCCCGAGGTATTTCCGAACGCGCGACCTCTTTCTTCGCTCGCTCGGCGCCATTTACTTCATCGCGTTTGTTTCGCTCTGGTTTCAGGTCGACGGCCTGATCGGTGAGCACGGAATTCTTCCCGCCGGCCAGTATCTCGACGCCGTCCGCGAGCGATTCGGCAGCGACGTTTTCCTCGCGCTTCCCACCCTTTGCTGGTTCAGTTCGAGCGCGTCGTTTCTCCATTTTCTTTGCGGCGCGGGCGCTGTCGTCTCGGTGCTTCTGATGCTCGGCCTGGCGCCGGTAATTTCCCTTGCCCTGCTCTTTGCCTTTTATCTCTCCCTCACGATCGCCGGGCAGACTTTCCTCAGTTTCCAGTGGGACATCCTCCTATTGGAAACCGGTTTCCTCGCGATGTTCTTCGCACCGGCCGTCTGGCGGATGCGCCGCGACGACGAGGCGCCATTATCACGGATCGGATTGTTTCTGCTCAAGCTGCTCCTCTTCAAACTCATGCTGATGTCCGGTGTGGTGAAACTGACCAGTGGTGACGACTCGTGGTGGAACCTGACGGCGCTCGATTATCACTACTGGACCCAACCGCTGCCGACGGTGGTCGGCTGGTGGGCGGACCAGCATGCGGAATGGTTCAAGAAATTTTCGGTCGCGTTCTGTCTCATCGTCGAGGTCGTTGCGCCGTTTTTTATCTGGGCGCCGCGGCGGTTCCGGCACGTGGCGGGCGTGGTTCTGATCGCGCTCCAAATCGTGATCGCTGCGACCGGCAACTATTGCTTCTTCAATTTGCTTACGATCGCCCTGTGTCTGCTGCTGTTTGACGACAGCGTTTTCCGGCGCCTGGAGGGCCAAGCTCCACCCAGGCCTGCCGCAGCCTCGCGAAAGCTCCGCCCTCCAATCGCGGCGCTCTTCGTCCTGATCTTCACCTTGCCGGTGAACGCAATGTTCATCTTCTCGGCTTTTAAACCGAACACCCCTTGGCCGCGGCCGCTCGCGATCGTTGGCGGTTATCTGGAATCGTTTCGGATCGTGAGCGGCTACGGATTGTTCCGAGTCATGACAAAGGAGCGGCCGGAGATCATAATCGAAGGGAGCGCGGACGGAACCGAGTGGCTGCCGTACGAGTTTCGCTGGAAAGCCGGCGCCCTGAACCGTGCTCCTGGTTGGGTGGCGCCGCACCAGCCGCGGCTTGATTGGCAGATGTGGTTCGCGGCGCTCGGCACTTACAGGCAGAACCCGTGGTTTGTGAACTTGCTGGAGCGCCTGTTGCACGGAACTCCTGAAGTCACCCGGCTCTTCGCCCAAAATCCTTTTCCGCAAGACCCGCCCCGTTTTATTCGCGCACGCCTTTATCAATACCGGTTCACGACCTGGGCCGAATACCGGGCCACGGGGAATTGGTGGAAACGCGAAAACGCCGGAGACTATTTGCCTGCCATTTCTCTTAAAAATCTTGAAGACCGCTGACTACCAGGCCCAACCGCCGCGCGGCCCGGATTGTGGAGGCGGCGTCGCTTCACCGGCGACCGGTTCGTGCTTATCGGGGCCAAAGACAGGCCCAGTCTCGACACAGCCACCGAGTGAGGCGAACACGATGAGTAGCAAAATGAGCCGCGCCATGATGTTGAGTTTGCCGAGCGTGAAGGGAATCGCAAATCGCGTGTCGCGGTCGCTCGCGCTGCTCACGCTCGCCGGGGCGCTGAGCAGCTGCGGCACTTACCACACCGTCAGCGATCTCGTCACGTCTCACGTCCCCGAGCATCGTTCTGGTCGCGCCTCGATCGTCGTCGATCTCAGCGAACAACAAGTTTATCTCTACCGCGGCAAATATCGCACGGCCGCCTCTCGCATTTCCAGCGGGCGCGAAGGCCACCGGACGCCGGTCGGCCGTTTCGCGGTGATTCGGAAAGACATCGATCATCGCTCGAGCCTCTACGGCAACTACGTCGACAATTCCGGCCGAATCGTGAAAGCGAACGTCGACAGCCGGAAAGATAGCAAGCCGCCGCACTCCCACTTTGAGGGCGCCTCCATGCCGTTCTTCGTCGAATTCTCGCCCGGATACGGTTTGCACCAGGGTTACCTGCCCGGCGTCCCTGCGTCTCATGGTTGCATCCGGATGCCTTACTGGAAGGCGCGCCAATTCTACGAAGCTGTGCACATCGGGACGGCGGTTACAGTGCGTCCCTAAAGAAAGATCCTCCCGCGAAGAACGGTCGCTCGCGAATTACTGCAAATTATACACCTCGACGGTCCCGATCCCGATCGTCCCGTCCTTGCCGGCAACGATAGCCGTGAACTGTCCGGGTGGGAGCGAGGTGAAGATGCCCGATTCCTTCGGATTCGGTAGGCCCAACCCGTTCGCGCTTAATTGAGCGGCGGATGTGGAATCGGTCTGCCAGTCGTCATTTGAGATCAGGGTGGCGCCATTGGCGTCGTGCAGTTCGAGCGTCGGATTGGCGAGCAAGTTAGCGAGGCCGAAGCTCGCGAGCGACGGTCCCAGCGCGCGCACGGCTACATGCGTTGAGTTAGTGCTCCCACCGAGGATGAACCCGCCAATCAGAACATCGTTGCCGGTCTCGACGAAGCCGCGGGTGCTGATGTTTGCCATGGCGGAGTCAACGGCCTGGTCATTGTCGTAAATCTCCATCAGGCCGATCCCGGTCGTCTCTCCTATTCCGTTAAGGACTACCGTATAAGCCCCCGGCGTCAGTGTCGCGAGGATAACCGCTTCGCGATCGTCTGCCGGTTGGAAAAGGGTCCCTTCGATCTGCGACTTTTGGGGGCTCTCCTTCCAATTGTCGTTTGAAGTAATCAGAGCGCCATTCCCTCCATGCAACTCCAGCACTGGATTGTTCAAAAGGGAGGCCGCCGGCAATCCGGCCGACGCCAGGGACGGTCCGAGTCCGCGCAGAACCACCGCCTTGGGCGCGTTTCCGGTGACAATGAATCCGCCGAAAAGAACCTTGTCGCCGGTATCAACGCGGAGGCGGGTGGAAATGTTCAGGGCTTGGGCGGGGGTGACGGTCGGCGTAGCGGTTGGTGCCGCCGTCGCCGTGGCAGCAGGTGTTGCGGGGGCGGTTGCGGTGGCTGTAGCGGTCGCAGTTGCCGCCGGTGTGGCAGTCGCAGTAGCGGTGGCTGTCGCTGTAGCAGTAGCGGTCGCCGTTGGTGTCGCCGTCGCCGTGGCTGTGGCGGTAGGTGCAACCGTCGCGGTTGCCGTACCTGTTGCGGTGGGTGCAACTGTCGCGGTTGCCGTAGCTGTTGCGGTGGCCGTCGTGGTAGGTGTCGCGCTAGCCGTTGCCGTGGCGGTGGCAGTAGCTGTAGCTATCGCGGTTGCCGTGGCTGTGGGGGTCGCGGTGGCAGTCGCAGTAGGTGTAGGTGTGGAAGTAGCCGTCGCCGTTGCAGTGGCGGTCGGTGTGGGCGACGACGTTGCTCCGCCCAGGGAAATATATGTTATCGGGGCATCATGATCGGAAATGCGTTCCGGTCGGTTCGGGTCGTTTCGGAGCGAGTCTGGGAAATCAGCGTCATATCGGGCGTAGGCAAGCTGCACAATCCGGGGAAGCAGATTGCTGGTGACAATAATGTGGTCGAGGATCTCGGCGTTACCGTCAAACGAATAGGAATATTTTTGGTCGGCGGGTGATGTGTCGGCCAGTTCGGTCAGGTCCGGGTTGACCAAGTCAGGCGAAGCCAGGACCACCTGGTCAGCGGGCGTTGGGGTGCCCTTAATAGTGCCTATTACATCCACGTAGCCGTCATTTATTTGGTAGGCATTAAAATCTCCGACGAGAAGGATCCTCTCCGTCGGATCGGCGCTCTGACGCGACTGGACCAGGTTGGCAAGATACTCGGCCTGGGCGCGGCGTTTGATGCGAACACGGTTCCCATCCACTGGATCGTCGATCCCACTGAGTGAGCGCAGGTGGTTTACGATAACGGTGAAAGCAAACGGCTGGTTGTTAGCATCCGGGACGGTCGCTCTTAGAACCAGCGGCGGCCGATCGTTGAGTAACTCAGGCTGGCCATTGTTTGGATTGATGTAGGTGGTGAAAAGGCCAACCTGGGTGACATCGATCACAGTCACCTTCGCCGATTTAACCAGGAAACCCACGTCAATTCCCCCTACATCGTTGCCCTCCACCAGATAGGCCACGTAATTCGGGTTCGGCTGCGAGGCGGCCACGGCATCGTTGTTAATCTTGGTCGCCAGAGCCTGGAGGGTCGAAAAATTCTCCATTTCTTCGATGCCAAGCACATCGGGCGTTTGCAAGAAGTTGCGGATCGCCAGCGAAGCTTTGTTCAGCCGATTGTTGAAAGCCGTCGTGGTCAGGACAACATCTGAGGTATTGGGATCAGCTGCGGTATCGTAAAAGCGCTCGAGGTTAGCGCTGGCCACTGTCAGCTGCGTTGCCGAGGGCACTGGCGCAGCGACGGCCGATGTGTTTCCGGTGACCACCGGCGGAGTGGCAGCGTCGGGGAGGATCGTGTAAGTGTCGAACGCGTAATCGAGGACGCCAGTAAGGTTCGTTAACACCGCGCCCGCGCTTACCTCGATAGCAATCGAGCCCGGTTGCGCGTCACTGTCTACTCGGATGCGCTCCGGATTCGTGTCGAAGCGCGGCTCATTCGCGGGCACTGGAGTGGGGACTGGAGCTATAATCGGAATTCCAGGTTCGACAAAGGGCCGGTTCACTCCCGTGACGACTCCATAGAACACTCCGTTCGAACTCGATGTCGCATTGACTTCGTTAACCGTGCCTTGCGTCGGCGCGACGACGGTCAATGAATTCAGGTGGACCCGCATCCCCTCATATTTTTCCAGATTGTTGACATCATTAACCAGGGTGTCGGCGGCGGTGATGGTTATCGGCGCCGGCAACGGGTTTCCTGTAGAATTGAGACTTATCGAAATCGAGCCGCCGATTTCGGTGGCAGGCGGACTGTTCGGGTCCCCGCTCGGAATAAATTCCTGGACGGTCCCCGTGATGTTGACCGAATTGCCAAGGGCCGCCGCGGCCGGAGGCGCGGAGGAAGTGAAAACAAAAACTCCTTCGGACGTGTTAGGATCGGCGTCCGCGCTTGCATCCGGCGTTTGGAGGAAAAAGCCATTGCCTCGCAGTGCGGTGACGATGCCGGTCGTAGTTACCGACTGACCGACCAGGGGTGAAGTCGCGCTGCTCCCTTGAATATCGTGAACCGCGATTGGTGGCGCCGTAGGGGTTGCGGTCGCAGTCGCAGTCGCGGTCGGAGTGGGTGTCCCTCCCGCGCAATTGTTCGATGCTGAACTGGAATTTCGGGCATTCGGCGCCCCGGCGACGAAATCAGCGCTGTTAATATCTGTGTCGGTGCAGCCGCCGCTAAGACGCAGGTCAGCCGCCGTGGTGCTAGGGGCCGGCGCAGGACCTGTCCCTTCAAAGCAATTGGGCGTGGCCCCGTAGCCAACAAAATCGACGATCGAGACGCCAGTTGGGCAGGCCCCAGTCAACGCAGTGGTGATGTTGACCAGAGCGACCTTCCCGGCGGTGGCGCTCATGGCGATGACTCCAGTCGCGTCCGGTGTCGGTAGCGTATTCACGCCGTTCGCCCCGGCTCCCTCCGCGACGAGAAAATAACCGCCGGCCGGAATCGAGACGTTGGGAAGATTGGTCACTTGCCACGCTGTCCCGGTAGCCGCGGCGTACTGGACCGACCATCCGTTTACGTTGACGGCCGAGCCGCTTCGGTTGAAGAGCTCAATGAAATCGTTCTTGTAGGTGGAGCAACCTGCCGTGCTGCAGCCGGCGCCTCCATATATCTGACTTATAACGATACTCGTCGAAACAAGGGGAGGCTGTGAGCGGTGAACGCTGTCGCTTATCGTTAGCTGCGGCTCTTGCGCGACCGCTGAACTTCCGATTACGAACGCCAAAATAACTGTGATAAAAACGCGCGTGAGAAATGTTCTCATTTGTTTTGTCGTGATCAGTTAGCGGTACAGCTTTGCTCCGGAGGTATGGCGCCGGTGCATCCTGAAAGAAATTGAGGTGCCACTTTTCCCTTCACGAATGTCTCGAACGCCGCGAGGGGGATTTCGCACGGGTGTGTTCCGAGGCAGGCAGGGCCATCGACGGCCAGGCGAAAGGCCTTGTCTGTCGGGCCTTTCCGCATGTCTTCCAAGCTTTGCGTCACATACTCGACACGCACGAAGTAAGCACCGTTTCGCTGACGGAGCTCGAAGACCAGAGCCCCGGCTGGAAGGGCATCATTAGCTGGAAGACCCTGCGTGTCTGCCGGGAGGCTCTTGTCATCGAACTTCCACCCAAGTTCAAGCAGCGCGCTAACACTGGCCAGGTTAGTGTCATGTCCGATCAGGCCAACGAAATCGCTGTCCGGATTTGCCCGCGGGCACCCGCCCTCCGTCGGCTCCGTGGCCTTGCGCTTTATCTGGTCGAGGATTTCGCGGCTCAGGTTTGAGCCGTCGACACTAGCCAGATATTGGTCAGCCTTCCCCTTGTCGTCCAGGAACCGATCTATCTTGTCGAAGTAAAACTCATGAAGCTTGAGCATGTCCTTGAGCTTCGCGGTTCCCGAGAGAGTGGGCGGATCGACCATTCCCCATCCGACATCCATGTTGTTTGCATATTCCAGCAGGAAAGCTTCAGAGGCGCTGGACGCGTAAGAGAAGCGTCCTTTCCAGGTGAGTGGCGCCTTGCAGTTACTCGAGGAAATAACGCAGGTATCCGCGAAATCCGTGACCCACCTAAGAGGCATACTGCACTCGTCTTTGTTGGAACAGTTGAGGAGGGGATAGAGTTCGCGAAAATAGAAATCGTCTTTGGTCATTACCCACATCAGCCAGTCCTGATTGATCCTGGCCGCAAACGTTTGAAGCTTCTCGGCATCGGGGGTTCCACATTGGCGTGAAAACGGGTGGAAGAGGGGATCCGCCGTGCAGGCGGGAAGTGAGGCGACCGTTATCCTGGCATTTGGGACGCCGCTTTTCTGAAAGCCGAGGGAGAGCGCCTTGGCCGTCTCTCGCGTTCGCTGATTCGCGGCGTCAGCCCAGAGGTAGACGTTGAACCCGCTTGACCAGGCCTGCTGGTAATGGGCGCCGTAGTAACGACCAAGACCCTGGGCTAGTTGCTGGCCATGAATTGTCAGGTAGCCCCAGCCGCTCCCCGGGTCGCACTCATTGGTTGGGGGCATGACCTTCCAATCGGCAAGAGTGGGCCATTTCTGCTTGGAATGCTCTTCCGCTTGTTTCGGCTCAAAATCCGGGGACGGCGACCGCACGCCGTGACGAAACAAGGCCACGACGAGTTTCAGTTCGCCATCGGCCGCGGGAGCCGTTGCGCGGGCCGGTTGAGCGATGAGATAAAGCGCCGACGCGAAAAGGGCGAAGGCGGCCAGAACGCGAGCGCCCGGCAGGCCACGTGGAAATTTCATGGTCTGGTCCCTTTCCTGACCCGGCCCGAAGAGGGGTTAAAAGTCCGGTAACGCAATCGGTCGGTTGTTGCTGACAAGGGTCCGCTTGTCGAGCTTTGTTTCCCGGGAATAGACAAGCCCCCTTGGGCTGCCACTGACTCGCGGCCGAGTTGAGAACCGGATATTCCTGCCTATGATGCGCTCGTGCCGAAAGAGGAACAGATTGTGACGGAAGGCACGGTGACCCAAGTGTTGCCGGGGACGATGTTTCGCGTTGAGCTGCCGGGGTCGCGCACTGTCCTGGCGCATATCTCCGGGAAGATGCGGAAGCATTTTATCCGAATCGTGCCGGGCGATAAGGTGGAAGTGGAACTTTCGCCCTACGACCTGACCAAGGCCCGGATCATCTTTCGCGAGAAATGATCTGCGATTGTCACGCGCAGTTAAATCGCGAGTTTCGTTTTAGTTGAAGAGGACTATCGTTGGCCCATGCGTGCGGTAAAAAAGACGCAGCGAACGAAAAGACCGAAAAAGAATCTACAGGAAAATATCATGGCTGAAGAAAACAAAACTACGACGCAGGGCGACAGCGGGGTGATCCCACCGGCGGCCCAGAACAAATTCGAAAGCAGCAAAACCCATGTCCGCAAAGCAGCGGAAGACTTGAAGTCGGCTGCCGGTGTGATGGCCGGAGACTTGAAGTCGGCCGCGGGGGCGATGGCAGACGAATACCGCGGCAAAGCGGAGCAGGCGTGGGACGATGCGCGGGAACGTGCCCGCACGTTCCAGGAAGACAGCGAAGAGTACGTGCGCGAAAATCCGACGAAGGCCGTGTTCACGGCGCTCGGCATCGGGTTCGTGCTCGGGTTAATCTTCCGCCGCTAAAGCGCGCCACATGGCTGGCGAAACGATGCGGTTCCGCAATCCTGCGGGACACGCCGGCTTGCTCCATAATCTGGTCTCGCTGCTCAGCAGCGTGTTCGGGTTCCTGGAGAGCCGGCTCGCACTTTTCGCCAAGGAATCCAAGACGGCCCTGGTCCATGTCCTGGTCCTGGTGGGATGCCTGGCCGGGGCGGCATTCCTGGCGTTATTCGGGTACATCTTTTTAGTAGCCAGCGCCATCGCCGGGCTGGCGCACGTGCTCGAGACGTCCTGGGTAAAGATCACGCTGGGCGCGGCTGTCGTGCATTTCGTGCTGGCCTTCGTCTGTGTGATGGTCGCCCGCAGCCGGATGCACAAGTCCATGTTTGAAATGACCGGCGTTGAATTGAAGAAAGATCGGGAATGGCTGAAAAATCTGGACAAGGCAAATCGCTCCACGAACTAAGACAGGAAGCGGCTCACTCGCGCGATCGCCTGGGGCGTGATCTGACGGGATTGCGTTACGAGCTCGATTTCCCGTTAAAATTCCGAAAGTCCTTTCAGCGCCAAACGGTGGTATGGATCGGCGCCGCAATCCTGATCGGGGTTCTGATCGTGGCCTTGCCGCCGCGAACGAAGAAGGTTCAGTTTAAGGCCAGGGCAAAAGGGAAAGGCGAGCATCAAAAGGAAGGGATACTCGGCGCGGGTCTCGCGCTCGGTGCGCTGAAGCTTGTCGCGACCATGCTCAAACCTACGATCAGTGCTTTCGTCGCCAAAAAGATGAGCGGCTACGCCGGCGGCGCCGGCCCCGCCCGGCGTCCGTAGACGAGGGAGGGCGAGACTCTCTCCGGTCGCAACCATGCTTGTTCTGTCCGGGACGCAGGCTTACTCTCGGCCATGATTCGTCGCACCGTTCTTGTTTCCGTGTGGCTCCTGATCAGCGCAATCGGCGTTTCGGCGGCTGAGTGGCAGACGGACTATTCCAAGGCGCTTCAAATGGCGAAGGCGCAGAACAAGCGGGTCCTTCTCGATTTCACAGGCTCGGATTGGTGCCCGCTTTGCATCGCCCTTCGAAAACAGGTGTTCTCGACCCCGGCGTTTCAAGTGTATGCGCAGAAGAACCTGATCCTGGTCGAGGTCGATTACCCGCGGCGAAAGAAGCAGTCGGCGGGATTGACCGACCAAAATGAAAAGCTGGGGAAGGAGTATCGCATCGACGACAAAGGTTTCCCGACTGTCGTCCTTCTCAACCCGGCGGGGAAGACCGTTCGCGAGTTTAGCGGGTACGACGGCGAAAACACGGCGGACCTGATCGCGTGGATCGAAGGCAAAAAGAAGATGTGACGACTGCGATCCACGGGAGCTGTCTGTGCGGCGGAGTTAAGTTCGAAGTCGTGCCGCCCTTTCTTCGGGCAGGTCATTGCCATTGCGATCGGTGCCGGAAACATTCCGGCGCCGCGGTTTGCACGCAGGCACGGGTGTTGAAGGAGCAATTTCGATTGCTCGAGGGTTCCGAATTGATTCGCGTTTACGGGAAGGGGGAAGGCGCGGTCAAAGCGTTCTGCCGCAATTGTGGTTCAAGCCTGTTCGGCGGCGATTGGCCTGACGGCGACCAGGTTTCCATTCGAATGGGCGCGTTCGACGATGATCCCGGGATCTGCCCCCAGTTTCATACCTTCGTCGATTCGCGCGCTCCCTGGGATGAGATCACTGATGATCTCCCCCAATTTCCGGAGGCGCTCCCCGCCGCATGACGATCCCAGCGGAGTCACTTCGGGCGTTGCTGACGCGAGCGATCGATTATGCCGGGCTTTTTCCGCCGGCAAACCTGGAGTTGGAACCGGCCCTGCGAAACTATGCGGAGTATGTTCGCCATCCCGATGCCTGGATGCTCGGGCCATTCATCCTTCCGGTCGCGGAGTTCGATGCCGCCGCTCGCGGCCTGTCGCAATTCGATAGCGCGCATCCCCTCCGCATATCCGCCCTTGGTCCGCGAACGGACGACGTCCACGCATTCCACCAGTCGCTCTTGGCGGCGGTCGACTGCATCGCCGCCTTTCGCGCCGCGTCCGGGAGCGCTGTTTCGATTGAACAGTTCGAAATGCCTCTCCCCACGGAGGTCGACGCCGATGGCTTGAAGACAATTCGATCGAGTCTTGGTGCTTCACGGTTCAACACCTTTTGGGAAGCAAAGGCGAACACGGCGGAGCGAGTGATCGAACTGCTCGCGGAAAACAACCGAACCGCCGCCGGGCTGAAACTCGGTTTCAAACTTCGAACGGGTGGCACTACCGCCGAAGCGTTTCCGTCGTCGGCCGAGGTCGCAGGGGTGCTCATCGCGGCGGGAAATCAGAATGTCCCGATAAAGTTCACCGCGGGTTTGCATCATCCGGTCCGGCTTTTTCACGACAGCGTGGAGACAAAAATGCATGGATTTCTCAACGTCCTCGGAGCGGGCGTTTTCGCTCTGGAGCACAACTGGAACGAAAAGGAAATTTCCCGGATGCTCGAGGACGAAGACCCCGCTTCATTCTCGTTTAGCGATGATTTCTTCGCCTGGCGCGAATGGGAAATCGCGACGGACCGGATTCGCGCTCATCGTTATCTGGTTACATCGCTTGGCAGTTGCAGTTTCGATGAGCCGCGAGAGGATTTGCGCGCGCTGAAACTTCTGTAAGGTGGAAACGCGTCTTCGACGCCTACTATGAAATCGTTCATCGACGTCGCGCCCGACTCGCATTTCCCGATCCAGAATCTGCCGTTCGGAGTTTTCAAGCCGGCGAATGCCGCCGCGCGCATCGGCGTGGCTATAGGCGATTACGTCCTCGATCTGGCAGTGCTGGAAGAGAGCGGTCATTTTCGATCTGCCGAGTTTCGGAGCGGCCCGGTCTTTTCCGCCGACGCCCTCAATTCATTCCTGGCCCTCGGCCGTCCGGCCTGGCGGAAAGCGCGCGAAGTAATTCAAAACCTGCTCGACGCCGAGACGGCGACGCTCCGCGACGACAATGAGCTGCGCGGCCGCGCATTTCACTTCCAGAAGGACGTAACCATGTTGCTTCCGGCGCGGATCGGAAATTACACCGATTTTTATTCCTCATATCATCATGCGCACAATGTCGGCACCATGTTGCGCGGCCCCGAGAACGCGCTCATGCCGAATTGGAAATGGCTGCCAGTCGCCTACCACGGTCGCGCCAGTTCAATCGTCGTGAGCGGAACCGACGTGCGCCGGCCGCATGGCCAAATCAAACCGCCGGACGCAGCCGCACCGATCTTCGGACCGAGCCGGAGTTTTGATTACGAGTTAGAGACTGCGTTCCTCATCGGCCCCGGCAACGACCTCGGCTCTTCAATCCCGATCGACGGCGCCACCGACCACATTTTTGGACTCGTCCTGATGAATGACTGGAGTGCTCGCGACGTGCAGGGTTGGGAATATCAACCGCTCGGCCCATTTCTCGCGAAGAATTTCTGCACGAGTATCTCGCCCTGGGTGGTCACTTTGGAAGCGCTCGAGCCCTTCCGAAAACCCGCAGTAGCGCAGGACCCGGCGCCGCTGCCCTATCTGCGAGCGCCTAACGACTTCAGCTACGACATCCAGCTCGAGGCGCGCTTGCAAACTGGTGCGGCTGATTCCTCGCACATCATTACGCGGACGAATTTCCAGAACCTTTACTGGAGCATTTCGCAACAACTCGCTCATCACACGGTCAACGGTTGCAACCTTGAGCCGGGCGACTTGCTCGCAAGCGGGACAATCAGTGGTCCGACCGAAGAATCTCGTGGTTGCATGCTCGAGCTCACCTGGCGCGGCGCAAACCCGCTCTCATTGCCGAACGGCGAGACTCGCAAATGGCTCGAGGACGGAGATCGGCTGACGATCACCGGCTGGGCGGAAGGCGATGGCTACCGGGTGGGTTTTGGAGAAGTAACGGGACAGATTTTGCCGGCCGCATAGCTCCTCTGTCATCCCGAGCCGCGTAGACGGCGAGGGATCTCCGCCGGTTATCTCGTTACACAAGCAACGCTGGCGTGAGAGGCGTAAGAGAATGCTACGGTCCGACTGTCGTCCAGCTTGTGTGACTCTCCACGCGATAGGGAGGTCCCTTGGCGCGCTTCGCCAGCCTCGGGATGACAACCCGTTAAAGCTTTTGCACGGCTTCCGTCATCCGTGACCGCAGCTGCGCATCGGGCAACCGTCCCAGCCTGGCCTGCATATTGTCTTCCAAATGGCGAACGTTGCCGGTCGCCGGGATCGCACAGGTGACGGCGGGGTGAGCGACGATCCACTTGAGAAGGAACTGCGCCCAGGAACCGCAATCGAACTCGCCCGCCCAATCCGGCAGGGGCTTCTGCCGGATGCGGGCGAAAAGATTGCCGCCGCCGAAGGGCCGATTTACCAGCACGGCGACACCTCGATCATGGGCCAGGGGGAGAAGTTCCTTGTCCGCTTCCCGTTCACCTAACGAATAGTTAACCTGGAGAAAATCGAGCTTCTCCGTGCGAAGCAGCTTCGCCACCTCCGTGTATCCACTTGCGTTGTAATGCGTAATGCCAAGGTAGCGGATGCGTCCCTGTTCCTTCCAATCGCGCAGAGTCGCCAGATGGGTGCGGGCATCGACCAGGTTATGCACCTGCATGAGATCGACTCGCTTCGATTGCAAACGCGCCATCGAGCGTTCCATCGAGGCAATGCCCTCGGTTTTTCCCGTGGTCCAGACCTTGGTGGCAAGGAATAATGAGGACTGAAGACCGGCCTTAGCCGCGATGTCGCCGATGACTTGTTCGGCACGCCCGTACATCGGCGACGAATCGATCACACGACCACCGAGAGCCACGAATCGCGAAAGCACTTCCTCCAAAGGCGCGCGTTCCGCCGGGCCGGGTCCCACGTCGAAAACCTGCCACGTGCCCAGACCGATGACAGGCAGCTTCTCGCCCGACGAAGGGATGGTGCGTTGCGCGCCGCGGTCCTTCTCAGCCTGGGCGTAGCCAATTTCGGGAACGAACAGACCCGTAGCCCCAGCACCGATTACGACGGCCGCCTGCCGTCGCGACATCTTTTTCATTAATAGCGAAACTGGTAGTCCGACCCCGACAGGTTACCAACAAGAGTGATGCCGCCGGGCATGATAACGTAACCGCGCAGCTTCCTTTGATCGCGCTTGGAAACGAAGATGCCTCCGTCGTGGGGATATCCTCCAGAGAAGGAACGTTGATAAACCTTTCCCGGGGCTCGGTAGTAATAGCCGTTCCCATCCTCAGAATCGAGAGAGTAGAGGCCGCGTGGGAAATGAATCGTTCCCGCAGACGCGTCCGACCGCAATTCGAGGAAACGCGCGGCCGTAGTTGCCGCGGGATTGACCGAATGCCGGCGATCGGTTCCGCCGCAGCCGGGAAGGGCGATCGCGAGCACGGCCAGGAAAGCCGTGGCCAGCACAATGCCAGGAGTTTTTCGCACGTGTTTCAATTCGCCGCGCGCGCTTCGCGCGTCAACGGCAAGTTGCGTTTCGGAAAAACGACGCTGATGCTCAATCCGCATGACATCGACAACGCGCAGGAAATTCATTCGGGTCTCCGCTGCGGCCGGCGGGGCTCTTGGTCTGGGAGTATTCAACACGAAAGCGGCGGAGAAACAGAAGCCGCTGCGAATTTTGATTCTCGGAGGCACTGGCTTTACCGGCCCATTTCAAGTTCGCTACGCTTTGGAGCGCGGGCACAAAGTTACCGTGTTTAACCGTGGCAAGACCCATCCCGGCGAAGTGCCACCGGAAGTGGAGCAGCTCACTGGCGATAGAAATGGCCAGCTCGATGCCCTTAAGAACCGCCAGTGGGACGTCGCCATTGATAACCCGACATCAGTCCCGGTTTGGGTGCGCGATGCCGGCCAAATCCTCAAAGGCAACGTCGATCGCTACGTATTTATCTCGACCATTTCGGTCTATGGCGACACGAGCAAGGCGAACATTGGCGAAGACGCGCCCCTCGCGAAGTACACCGGCGCCGATCCAATGAAGGAATCGCGCGATACTATCGTCGCGTCCAAGTTTCAGCTTTACGGGCCGCTTAAGGCTCTTTCCGAGCAGGAAGCTAAGAAGTGGTTCCCGAAACAAACTTTGATTATCCGGCCAGGATTGATCGTGGGTCCGCGCGACGAGACCGATCGCTTCACCTACTGGCCGGTCCGGATCGATCGCGGAGGCGAAGTCATGGCGCCCGGCGCTCCCAGCGATCCTGTGCAATTCATCGACGGCCGCGACCTGGCGGAATGGGTTATCCGCATGGTAGAAACGCGCGAAACCGGCATCTATAACGCTACCGGGCCGGCCAAGACCCTTGGAGTTGGCGCCATGTTGGAAGGAATTAAGAGCGCAAATAATTCGAAGGCGAACTTTACCTGGGTGAACGCGGACTTTCTTGAGGAGCAGAAGGTCGCTCCCTGGTCCGACATGCCGGTGTGGGTGCCCCCGCGCGGTGAAGAGGCTGGGATGGGTCGTATCAATATCCAGTCGGCCATTAGCAAAGGTCTAACCTTTCGTCCCCTGGAGTTAACCGCACGCGATACGCTCGCCTGGTTCAAGTCTCAGCCGCCGGAGCGCCAAAAGCTCAAGGCAGGAATAACCGCTGAGCGGGAAGCCGAAGTTTTGGCTGCCTGGCACAAGAAGCAGGGCTAGGCCTGGCTCGCATGAAGCACGTGCTCGGGATAGGCGGAATTTTCTTCAAGTCCCAGGATCCGGAGAAGCTCGCAGGTTGGTATAAAGAGCACCTGGACCTGGAGGTAGAAGAGTACGGTGGGGTTACGTTCCGGGAGCCGCAAAGCGCCGACGCCGTCGCACCCAGGCGGCAATCGTATCTTGTCTGGTCGCCTTTCCCAGCGGAGACCGATTACTTTGCGCCGAGCACGAAACCTTTCATGATTAACTTTCGGGTAGCCGACCTGGATCAGCTTCTTGCAAAGTTGCGCGCGGAAGGCGTGACGGTGGAAGGGGAACCCCAAAAATCTGAGTTCGGATATTTTGCGTGGGTGATGGATCCCGAGGGCAATCGAATTGAATTGTGGGAACCGCCGCTGGCGTGAACCAGGTGATGTTGTAAGGAGAGCCTGGGCGGTGAGGGTTTCGAACCCCCGACCTACTGGGTGTAAACCAGCCGCTCTACCACTGAGCTAACCGCCCGAAGTGCGCGCACTATAAGCAGAGTCACTGGTCCCGGCTAGGTATTTTCTTCTACGCCGATTGAGTAACTTCGACGGGATAGCTTCCATCACTTGACGCAGTATTTCGCTTGCGATTCCCCAAACGGGAGCTATCTACTGGACACATGGACTTATCTCTTACACAACTCACAGAAGCGCTTTCGATCCGGAAGCAGATCGACGCACTTCAAGGACGGTTATCGAATCTCTTCGGCGGCGGCTCCACAGCTTCTTCTAGCGGTGGCCGGCGCGGTGGTGGTCGTCGCAGTGGCGGCGGTCGCCGCCGGATGTCGCCTGCCACGCGCGCGAAGCTAGCCGCTGCCGCCCGCGCGCGCTGGGCACGACGCAAAGGAACTACGGCCGCGGCTCCTGCTGCTTCGGCTGCTAAAGGGCCCGGTCGTCGCCGCAAAGGATTAACTGCCGCTGGTCGGCGGAAGCTCTCCGAATCGATGAAGGCCCGCTGGGCGGCAAGACGCAAAGCTGGAGGCGGCTCAACCGCCACGGCCAGCAGTAAGCCTGCTGGGAAGAAACGTGGTCTTACGGCTGCAGGTCGTCGGAGGCTTTCGGAAGCCATGAAGGCGCGCTGGGCTGCTCGACGCAAAGCCGCTGGCAAGAAGTAACAACTTAATTTAGAGATCGTATCGACACGGGCTGCACTTCGCTGTGCAGCTCGCGTTGTTTTTAGGTCTGGCCGATCCAGCTCGCGGGAGCTATCTCTTCCCAGCGTTCGCGGATGGCGGCATACTCAGCTTGCGGGAGCGCCCCTTCTCCCACCATGGTCGCGTTCTCTTGCCACCGCTCCGGCTTTGTCGTGCCGACGATCGCCGTATGGACGCCGGCCACACTGAGCGTGAAGCGCAAGGCATGCGCGACCGACTCTTCCATCGGCAGGTGACGGATAAAATCGTAGCGAAGCTTGTTCAGACGCTCCCAGTAGACGTGATGATAAGAACTGATGGGCTTGTGGCTTTCCTTCCAGGCGACGTTAGCGATAGGGCGTTTTGCGATCACACCCATCTCTCGCTCGCGCGCCAAAGGGAGGACGAGGTCGATAGCCTCCTGGTCGGCAATGTTGATGGACGTTTGGAGCACATCGAACGCTCCGGATTCGACGGCATAGCGCGCGGCCTGGGTGTCTCCGCTGTAACCCAGGTAACGAGCGTAACCCTTTGCTCGTGCGGTTTGCAGCGCCGAGATCGCGTCCCCTTTGCGCAGGACAGTCTCGGAGCAACTGTGAAGCTGAATCAGATCAAGCTGGTCCGTCTGTAACCGGCGTAAACTCCGCTCGATACTTTCCAAAAGCGACCCTGGCGACCAATCTTCGCTCCCGGTCCCACGCGGGTGACCGCACTTTGTGAACAGATAATAGTCGTCACGTCGATCGGCTACAGTCTTTCCGATCAATTCCTCGCTGCCTTCGTAGCATTCGCCGGTATCGATGACATTCAACCCGGCGTCCAGAGCGCCTTTCAGTAACCGAGCGACGATCTCTTCCGTAGCTCCCTCAAAACCGATTTCGGCCCCACCGAAACCGAGGACCGATACCTGCATGTCGGTCTTCCCCAGCTGCCGCCTTTCCATTCCTGAATTGTATGGCGATTCTGCCAAACGCCAATTGCGGACTGCTAGAAGGCCAATTGCGTTTTCCCCGATCCCTTTGTGATTCGCCCAATCGGCCTGGCCTTGAGCAGACGCGCCGCCTGTTCAGCATCCTTCGGGGCGACGATCGCAACCATCCCAATACCCATGTTGAAGACTTGGAACATCTCCTCGCGATCCACTTTGCCCTTTTCGGCCAGGAACTCGAAGATTGGCGGTATCCGCCAGCTCTTTGTCTCGATTAATGCGTCGCAGTTTGCCGGCAAAACCCGTGGCAGATTATCGATCAACCCACCGCCCGTAATATGAGCGAGCCCATGGATAATACCGTGCGGTAATCGCCCGAGGAGGGGCTGGTAGTTGCGGTGCACCTGAAGCAACTCCTCACCTAACGAGTGCTTGAGCCCGGGAAGGCGCCTGTTCCTTTTTAGACCAAGTTGTTCGAATAGAATCTTACGTGCGAGCGAGTAGCCGTTGGTGTGGAGTCCATTCGAAGGTAGCCCGAGAACGATGTCGCCGGGTTTGATCCCGTTCCCGTCGATGAGTTTCGTGCGATCGACTACCCCCACGATGCAACCGGCAAGGTCGTATTCGCCTTTTCGATACATCCCCGGCATCTGCGCCGTCTCGCCCCCGATAAGAGCGCAGCCTGCGGCCCGGCATGCCTTCGTGAAGCCGGCCAGCAATTGATCGAACACGCGCGGCTCCAGGCTTTCCGCCCCGATGTAATCAAGAAAGAAAAGCGGCCGCGCCCCAAGGACTGCAATGTCGTTGACGCAATGGTTCACCAGATCCGCGCCCACGGTATCGTGACGGTTCATCGCGAACGCGACCTTCAATTTCGTTCCTACGCCGTCAACGCTTGCCACCAGCACCGGCTCGCGCATCCCCGAGAAGTTCGGAGCAAACAATCCGCCGAAGCCGCCGATCTTGCCAAGCACCTCGGGCCCATGGGTGCTTTTCACACGCGCCTGGATCCGGCCTTTTACCAGGTTCCCCAGATCTACGTCCACGCCAGCGCGAGCGTAAGCCTTCGTTTTATCCGCAGATTTCACAGATTAGCGCAGATTATTTCGGGTCAGAATCTGTGTAAATCTGCGTAAACGGCGGATCACTTCAGATTCGCGAAAAGATCCGGATGCGCTTCCTCGGCGGCCAACGCCTTCGAACGCCCTTCGCGCTTTTCCATGATGTATTTGTCCAGCTCGGGATCGACGGGCAACGGATAATTCCCGGTGAAACAGGCGAGACAGAACTTATTAATCGGTTTGCCGGTGGCCCGCACCATTCCGTCCACGTCCAGATAACCGAGACTATCCACGCCCAAATATTTGCAGATGTCTTCCAACGACATCTGATTCGCGATCAACTTTTCCGGATCGGGAAAATCGATGCCGTAGTGGCAGGCGAACCGGTGCGGCGGACAGCTCACCCGCATATGCACTTCCTTCGCGCCGGCTTCACGCAGATTCACGACGCGGGCCCGGGCAGTCGTTCCGCGGACAATCGAGTCGTCGACCACCACGACGCGTTTTCCTTCCACGGCTTCCTTGATCAGGTTCAGTTTCACCCGGACATCGAAGTCGCGAATGAGCTGGCTGGGCTGAAGGAAAGTCCGCCCGATGTAGTGATTGCGAACGAAGGCATGCTCGTAAGGTAATCCCAGTTCCTGGGCGAATCCGAGAGCGGCGTAATTGCCGGAGTCGGGCACTGGCACCACAATGTCGGCGGCGGCTGGGAATCGTCGCGCCAGCTCTCGGCCCATTTCAGTGCGGACTTTCGCGACGTTGACTCCGCCGATGATGCTGTCCGGCCGGGCGAAATAAACATACTCGAACATGCAGAACGCTTCCTGTTCCTGAGGAAATGGCCATTCCGAGCGAATGCCCTCTTCGCTGATGATCACGACTTCGCCCGGCTTCACTTCGCGAATGTATTCGGCGTGGACGAGGTCGAACGCGCAGGTTTCCGAAGCGAGAATGTAGGCGCCATCGAGTTTGCCCAGGACGAGTGGGCGGAATCCGAACGGGTCGCGGACTCCGATGATCTCGCGCTCGCTCATGATGATGAGGCTGAACGCGCCCTCGAGCCGGCGGAGCACGCTCAAAGGAGTGCCGCCGTTCTTCGAAGGTTGGGCGAGCAGGTGCGGGATGATCTCGCTGTCCGCGGTGGTTTGGAAAATGGAGCCTTTGCGTTCCAATTCGTCGCGAAGCACCGCCGCGTTGATCAGGTTTCCGTTGTGGGCCACGGCGATCTGGCCCCGAAAGCAGTCGACCACAAAGGGCTGCGCGTTTTTCAACGTGCTCGAACCGGTCGTGGAATAACGGGCGTGCCCCAGGGCGCGGGTCCCTTTCAGGCGCTCAAGCTCGTCCGCGCCGAACACCTGCGAGACCAGGCCCATGTCGCGATGCAACTGGAACGTCGAGCCGGGCCCCTTACTTGTGACGATCCCGGCGCTTTCCTGCCCGCGATGCTGGAGCGCGAACAATCCATAATAGGCGAGCACGGCCGCGTTCGGGTGGCCGTAGACGGCGAAGATCCCGCACTCGTGCTGGGGAAACACGTGGTCGGGATGTTCTGAGTTCATCGTCGCTTCGTGGGGCATCGTTGTCGCAAGCATCCGCTAATCGAAACGCGAATCAATCGCCAGGATTGTTTACAAACTGCGGACCGGATCCGCCTCGCTTTCGACCGCGCGCCGGATCGCGTTGAACCAATCGTCGTGGATCGCCTCAATTTCCCAGGAAAATTCTTCGTTACCCAGCTTTATCCGGAGTGTTTTTTCTGCGACTACCCCGATTTGCTGGTGCGACACCTTTTTCGAAGTCAGCATTGAGACGACCTTCTCGGAGTTTTCCGCCGAGCAGGAAATCACAATCCGCGACTGCGCTTCGTTGAACAAAACTGTAGCCGCGGCCCTGTGGGCCGCGTCCGTAATTTGAATGTTCGCCCCGAGCAAACCCTCAGGGCTGAAGCAGGATTCCGCAATTGCGACGGCGAGGCCGCCTTCCGAGCAATCGTGCGCGCTCCGCACCAGCCCCGCCTGGATCAAATCGCGAACCGCCTTCTGCACGGCCAGCTCACGCTCGACGTCGAGTCGCGGCGGCCGCCCCGCTTTTCGCCCGTGACAAACTTTCAGGAACCGGCTGGCGCCCATTTCGTCTCCGATTTCTCCCACCAGAAAGATTGCGTCGCCCGCGTTCTTGAAAAACTGAGTCGTGATGTGCTCTTCCTTCTCGATCAGCCCGACCATTCCCACGGTCGGCGTTGGATCGACCACGCCGGCCGGGCTCTCATTATATAGAGAGACATTTCCGCCCACGACCGGCGTGCCGAAAGCGCGGCAAGTCTCGGCGATTCCTTCGACCGACTCACGCAGTTGCCAGAAGTTTTCCGGCTTGTACGGGTTGCCGAAATTCAAATTGTCCGTGACGGCCAGCGGTTTCGCTCCGGAGCAGGTGAGATTACGCGCCGCTTCCGCCACGGCAATGCGGCCACCTTCGCGCGGGTCGAGCGCGCAGTAGAGCGAATTACAATCGGTCGTCGCCGCCAGGATCTTGTTCGCCTCGCGCACGCGGAAGACCGCGGCGTCGGATCCCGGCCGAACGACAGTCCCCGTGCGGACCATGTGGTCGTACTGGCGATAGACCCAGTTCTTCGAAGCGATCGTTGGGTCGCGCAGCAACTGCCGAAGAGATTCAACCGCGGATGACGCGGATAATTTGCGAGCCCATTCTTCATCCCTGGTATCCGCGTTATCAGCGGTGGGGTTTCTCGCTTCCCGTGAATAAAGCGGTGCTTCATCCGCCAGCGGCTTCGCCGGAATTTCCGCGGCCAGCGAACCGTTGTTGCGCACCCGCATCATGCCGTCGTCGGTGACGCGCCCGATTTCCGCGCAGGGCACGTCCCATTTCTCGAATATGTCGAGCACCACTTGTTCCTTGCCGCGCTTGGCGATGATGAGCATCCGTTCCTGCGATTCGCTCAGCAGAATTTCGTAGGGCGTCATTCCCGGTTCGCGCTTCGGCACTTTCGCCAGGTCGATCTCAACGCCGGTCCCGCCCCGGCTCGCCGTTTCGCAGGTAGAGCAGGTGAGTCCAGCCGCACCCATGTCCTGGATGCCGGCGACGGCATCAGTCGCGAGAAGTTCCAGACACGCTTCAAGCAGCAACTTCTCTTTAAACGGATCGCCTACCTGAACGGCGGGCCGGTCCTGTTTTGATTCTTCCGTCAACTCGCGCGATGCGAACGCCGCGCCAGCCAACCCATCGCGGCCCGTTTCGGCCCCAACATAGAAAACCGGATTTCCCACCCCACTCGCCGCGCCCCGCGCGAGTTGCTCGTGCCGCAGCACGCCGAGGCAGAAAACGTTCACGAGCGGATTTCCCTCGAAGCTTTCGTCGAAATAAATTTCGCCGCCGATCGTCGGCACGCCGATGCAGTTGCCGTAATGCGCGATCCCCGCCACGACCCCGCTGAACAGCCGACGGTTTGATCTTAACATTGGGCGAGTCGCCCGCGATCGGCCCGAACCGCAGCGAATTGAGACAAAATTCCGGGCGCGCTCCCATCGTGAAAATGTCGCGAATGATTCCGCCCACGCCGGTGGCGGCGCCCTGGAACGGCTCGATGGCGCTGGGATGATTGTGGCTCTCGATCTTGAACGCGATCGCCCAGCCGTCGCCGATATCGACCACGCCGGCGTTTTCTTCGCCCGCCTTTACCAGAATATTCGGTCCGGTGGTCGGAAATTTCTTCAGCTCGCGTCGCGAATTTTTGTACGAGCAATGCTCGCTCCACATGACGGAGAAGATTCCGAGCTCGGTAAAATTCGGATCGCGTCCGAGGATTTTTTTTATGCGCTCGAATTCATCCGGCTCGAGGCCGTGCTGTTTAACGAGCTCGGGAGTGACGACGGGATCGGACGCAACGGGCATGTGCTGCGCACGTTAGCGAATGTGGAGAAGGGCTCAACTCGCGAAACATTTTCCGCGTCTTCGCGAGATAGAAATTTCCTTGAATATCGGCCACCCCAGGGCTGTCTAACCTTCACTGGCGCCGCTGTCTTTCACAGCCGTCCGGTCAGCGGTTTGGAAGGGAATCCAAACCACATCGAAACATCAACCATGGAGGGAATATCATGAAAAAGAGCATCCTCATTCTCGCTTGCGCTGCTATCGCGCCTTTTGCGTTCGCGCAGACAAGCACAACTACTGAGTCGACCACCACGAAAACCAATCCGGTAACGAGTGAATCGACCACCACAACCAGCACGACCTACACCGATGGAACGGTCACTACTTTCGAGCCGGGCAAAACCATTGTTGTTCGCAAGGTCGGCGTGACCGATCCGATCAGCTATGTGCTGGGCAAGACCGTCCGCTTCGTCAACAAGGCCGGCGCCGAGATCCAGGCGTCGATGGTCAAGCCGGGCGCCCGTGTGCACGTTTATTATGACGGCACTGGCCAGACCCAGGTGGTGAATCGCGTCGTTGTCGACGAATAACCGTCAGAAACATTGACCGGGAAGCCGCAGGTTCCGTGTGAACCTGCGGCTTTTCATTTTTCCCGAGGAACCGGCAAAGTAGGACGCGTTCGATGCCTTTCGGGATTGGAAGCCGTAGAGTTGCGTTCCCCGTCCAAATCGCAGACCGTTGCTCGTGGCTTTTGACCTGAAAGAGATCGTCGCGGCGCGGCTGGGGGAGAACTACCAGCTCCATGAGCGCCATCTTAACCGGACGCTCGTCGCGGCTCAACGCGTCATCGGGTTCGACAAGGTCTACGCGCGAGGCGGAGGGGGCGTATCTCTACGACATGGATAACGCCGCGTATCTGGATTTCCTGAGCGGCTACAGCGTTTTCAATATCGGACGCAACCATCCGGCGATTAACAAAGCAATCCGCGACGTCCTCGACCTCGATCTGCCGAACATGGTCCAGATGGATTGCTCGCTCTTGAGCGGGCTCCTGGCGGAGGCGATCTCGAAACGCACGTCGCCCCATCTCGACGCGGTCTTCTTTTGTAACTCCGGGACCGAAGCGATGGAGGGCGCGCTCAAGTTCGCCCGCGCCGCAACGCAGCGGAAACGCGTGATCTCACTCGAAGGCGCGTTTCATGGATTGAGTCTCGGCTCGCTCTCGCTCATGGGCTGCGAAAGTTTCACGGAAGGGTTCGGCCCGCTTGATGGAAGGTTTCGAAACGCGGGTCGCGCTCGACGATATCGACACCCTGGAACGCGAGCTGGCCAAACGCGACGTAGCGGCGTTCGTCATCGAGCCGGTCCAGGGGAAGGGATGCAAATCGCCCAAGACGGATTTCTTCCAGCGCGCCCAGGAACTTTGTCGTAAGCACGGCACGATGTTCCTCTGCGACGAAATTCAAACGGGCCTCGGGCGGACAGGAAAGATGTTTGGGTTCCAGCATTGGAATCTCGAGCCCGACATCATCACCCTCGCGAAGAGCCTCAGTGGCGGTTACGTGCCTTGCGGCGCGATCGTGACCCGCCGCGAAATTTACCAGAAGACTTTCAGCCGGATGGACCGTTGCGTGGTTCATTCGACCACTTTCGGCCGCAACAACCTCGCCATGGCGTGCGGGCTCGCGTCGCTCGAAGTGATCGACGACGAGAAGCTCATTGAGAACGCGGGCCGGATGGGCGCGCTCCTGATGGAACGCGTTGACGCGTTGCGCTCGAAGCATTCCTTCATCAAGGAAGTGCGCGGCAAAGGCCTGATCATTGGGATCGAGTTCCACGAGCCGACAGAGTTCAAGCTCAAGATGGCTTGGAAGCTCTTGCACAAAGTCGACAAGGTCCTCTTCGCCCAAATGGTCGTGACCCAGATGCTGAGCAAGCATCGGATCCTCACCCAGGTGGCCGGTCACGCCATGGACGTGGTGAAAATTCTTCCGCCGCTCATCATCGGCGAACGCGAAGTGAACCTGTTCGTGACCGCGCTCGACGACGTTCTCACCGAGTGCCGAAAATTCCCGGGCCCGATGTGGGAAATTGGCCAAAACTTCGTCCGGCACGCGCTCGGCTCGAAGCGAGCGCCGTCGGATCGTCAGCCGATTTCAGCCTGAGCTGCGGCGGGCCGCACGGCCTCCCGTCCGATGCCGTGAGGCTCTAAAATCCCAGGCACCAAATCCCAAATTCCAAACAAATCTCAAGACCCAATCTTCAAAAAGGGTTTGCCGTGAAGTCCATTTTCTTGGTTTGATTTTTGGGACTTTCCTTGGGATTTGGTTCTTGGGATTTGGAACTTCCGCATCACTGATGCGGGTTAAAACTCCGAGCAATTCATTACCACGCGGCCACGGCAAACTTCGCTGCGACAGATCAATTTGCATTTCTCCTGCACGACCGCGGCGCCGCAGACCGGGCAGGCGATCTTCTCATCTGGAACGGAGGGACGTGCTTCGGCACTTCCGACCACTGGGACATGCGGAAGCATGTCCCTCCGTAGACTTGCATCACTCGACTCCTCCATAGTCAGGCCATTCTCAGAGCAGAATCGAGGTCTGATCGATTTGCTTCAGTTTATCGATTTCGCCCTGGAGCCGGAGCGCTTCTTTCTGCCACGGCTTCACCTCGCCGCTCTTGGGTTGAATCCCGCTTGTATGCCATTCTTTCCAATTGTCCTCGAGCAGCTTGGTTAATTGCTGAAAGGCGCTGCTCGTCTCGCGCTTAATCCGCCAATATTCCTTTTCCGCCGCCGGGACTGAAAGCGTCTGCGCATCAAGAGCCGACCGCAATTTATCGATCGCCTCGATCAGCTCGCGCAACTTGTCATTCGCATCGTGCAAATCGGTTTGGGTGATCTTCTGAGGGTGATACGAATTCGCGTCCGGGCTCTTGACCCAGCGCGTGCCCTGGACCCGTTTCAAGGCCGCAACGTAGTCGCCGACCGCGGGCAGCATCTGCGTTTGTAACGCGAGCTGGTCGAAATTATTGCCCGGCGGCGAAGGAGCGCGCGGAGGCGGAGGCGGTGTCGTCGCAGGAACCGGTGGCGCAGTCGCGATCTTGTTGTCCGCCATGGCGGTAATTTGCTTGTGGATGGCATCCATCGCGTCCCAGAGCCGCTTCATTTCGCGCTGCCACAAATTTGGTTTTCCTTCACTTTTCTCCGGAATCGTTAGCCATTCGTCCCAGTGTTGATCAACCAGTTTCCGGTATTTCAGACGGAGAGCATTGATGTCTTGCATCGCCCGCCAGAACTCTGGCCGGAGCGCGAGGGCATCGGTTGTAGCAGGAGAGACATCGATTCGCTGGGACTTCGCCTGGGCGAGCAGCTTGAGTATCCGCTCCTGGAACCCGGCCGCTTCCCGGCTGAGCGCAACGGCCTCTTCAAAGTCGCGACGGGTTAATGTTTTTTTCTGGGCCGGATCTTCGAAGTCGATCTTCGCCCAGCGGATAGCCGTGTATTTTTCCATCGACGTATGCCATGACGCAATCGACTCGCGCAGCTCTTTCGCGAGCCCGGTCACCTCGGCCAGAGCAGGCGTTGGCGATGGGCTCGAGGTCGTAACCGCAGCGCCACTCGCCGCCTTCGCCTCTTTCAATTTTGTGTCCAGCACATCAGCGAGGCGTTTCATTTCGCGTTGCCACGGTTTCATGCTTTTCTCGTCAGGGGCTTCCGGCTGCAGCTTCCATTCGTCCCAGTGCTGATCGATCAGGGCCAGCTGCTCCACACTCGCCTGGTAGGCCTGTTCGAGCGGGTTCCAGAACTGGAGGCGCGTAAGGGCCTTCTCCGTCTGGAAGACGGTGAGATCGACCCCCTTGGACTCCGCCTGCGCGACGACCTTCCCGCCGCCTTGGGCGCACTCATGAAGCTGGGAGTAAATTTCGCGGGCCTCTTGCAAATCTTGCCGCGTTCGCGTGGCCGCCGTGGCGGGATTCTCCCTCAGCCTGATCCAACGCGCAGCCGTCATCCTTTCGATGAGCTTGGGCAACCGATCGACATACTCTTGCAACTGCTTCGAGAGTGTCGCCGCGTCGTTCCCGACGACGGACGACGGGACGGCACCGTTGAGAAGCGCATGGACTTGTCTGCTCGCAACTCCGGCCGCGGCAATGAGCCGCTGGATTTCGAGCTGCCACGGTTTCAAACCACTCTTCTCTACCGGGAACGGATTGGCCAGCCACTCGTCCCAGTGTTGCTCGATCAGGCCCAGGTATTCGTCGGTGAATCCATAGACTTCGCGCGTCGCCTGCCAGGTTTCCGGCCGCGTCGCCGCCGGTTCATCGGAAAGAGTCGAATGGGCGACGCCTTTCGCAGTGGCGTCAGCAAACACCTTCAAAATGCGATCCGCGCCTTCGCGCAGCTCGCGGCAGAGCGGCCGGGCCTCTTGCAGGTCCTGCCGGGTCAAGGTCCGCACTTTCACGGGTTCCTGAGTCGTAAAGATCTGAAACCATTGAGTAGATACCATTTTGGTGCTGAGCTTGTTCAACGAAACCAGCTCCTCGTGCATTTGATGGGGCAAACCCTCGGCCGCCGTTGATGTGCTCGAAGTGCGTGGCGCGAATTCCACGCTCGGGCCACCCAACAAACGGATTCCAAAGATCCCGAGGCCCGATATGGCGGCGACGACGAGGAGAAAAATCCAACCACCTCGCGGAGCGCCCTCGGGAAGGGAGCGCAAAATGCGAGGCACCATACCAAGGACCCCGATGAACATCCCCAGCTCCATCGCAATGGTCAGCCCGTTCAAGGTCGCGCTCGGCACTTCGCCCCCCGGCATCAATGCGCGGATGAAGTCGATGACCAGGAGGATCGTGGCCATAACCACGGTCGTTCGCGTGCCCCTGCCTTCGTTCACGGGTCCATCGTGAAGCGTTCCGTCGACAACGGAAAGAAGGAAACAGCCGCGCTACCCGCGGAAAGCCCAAATCCCAGGCTCCAAATTCCAGGCAAATCCGAATATCGTTGAAATCCCAATCCCCAAAAACCGAGAGCCTCGTCCCAGCAGTCGCTCCCTTTTCTTCATTTGGTGTTTGGAGTTTCCTTGGGATTTGGCTCTTGGGATTTGGAACTTCCGGATCATTTGATCCGGTCCCCGAGCTCGCCGCGCTCGAGGCAGCCTTTGAAATACTCGATCGTCTTGGTGATCCCTTCCTCGAACTCCACTTTCGGCTGCCAATCAAGGACCTTCCTCGCGCGAGTAATATCGGGCTGGCGCACTTTCGGATCGTCCACCGGCAACGGCTTATGCTCGATCTCCGATTTCGTCCCAGTGATCCGGATGATCTCTTCCGCAAACTGTTTGATCGTCATTTCGCGCGGGTTCCCGATGTTCACCGGCTCATGGAAATCGCTCATCGCCAATCGGAAAATTCCGTCGATCAAATCCGACACGTAACAGAACGATCGGGTCTGCGAGCCATCGCCGAAAATGGTAAGCGGCGTCCCGCTCAGCGCCTGGCCGATGAAGGCTGGCACCACTCGCCCGTCGCGCAGTCGCATCCGCGGCCCGTAGGTGTTGAAGATGCGGACGATCTTGGTGTCGATCCCATGGTAGCGGTGATACGCCATCGTCATTGCTTCCGCGAAGCGCTTCGCCTCATCGTAAACTCCGCGCGGACCGATCGGGTTCACGTTCCCCCAGTAATCCTCCGTCTGCGGATGAACGAGCGGATCGCCGTAGCACTCCGAAGTTGAAGCGAGAAGGAACGCCGCCTTCTTCGCTTTCGCGAGCCCGAGGGTGTTATGCGTCCCAAGCGCGCCCACTTTCAATGTTGGGATTGGCAACTCCAGGTAATCGATCGGGCTGGCCGGGGACGCGAAATGGAACACGTAATCGACCTCGTCCTCGACCAGGATGTAACTCGAGACATTGCTTTTGATGAACCGGAAATTCTCGTTCCCGCCCAAATGCGCAATGTTCGCCGGGTTCCCCGTAATCAAATTATCGATCGCGATGACCCGATGCCCCTCCGCCAGGAGCCGATCCGTCAAATGCGACCCGAGGAACCCCGCTCCACCTGTTACGACTGAAACTTTCTGCGCTCCCATGCTTCGGACTTCTAGTTCGGGACTGATTTGTTTGCGAGCCATTTCCCAAACTCTGCGGCACCTCGATCAACTCGAAGATGGCACCCGCGAATAGACGCAAATCTTCGCGGATCAGACCGACTAGGCGCGCTGATCTGCCGTTCATTCGCGTTATTCGGGGGCTCGTCGGAAGACTGTAGCTGCGCGCAGCGGTCACGCCCAAGGCCTCGCGAGGGTGGCTAGGCGGCGGCGTTAGTTACGTCGCGAAAGTTAGATAGGGACGGTTGCGCCTATGCCTCACCGTGGGCCGCAACGAATCAAGGCCGGCGCGATGCGCAGCGGCGCGCAATCAGTCGAAAGAGTAATAAGCAGGGACCCGAACTGCTTTAACAGAGTTGGGACGAAACCGCCATCTTGCGAAGGCTTTGGTCACGTCGCGATCGAGGAAGGCGGGGCCGATGGATTGCAGGGTCTCAACACTGGACACGCTGCCATCAGGCCTCACGTTCAGAAGAAACACGCCGCACTTGAGATGCCATCCGGTGCTCGTCCAAAATGGCGGCGGCCATTGCACCGCGAGAACCAGCGGTCTGACCTCCGAGGCGGACAATTGCTTTCCGCTTGGGGTCGTTGCCGCAAACACCTCTTGCCAGATGCGGACTGGTATCCAAGTCGGCGGGTCGCCCGGAGCAATATGAGAACCGATGGGCGGTGCCTTCCCTGCAAACAAGCACTCCGGCGTCGCCACGGCCAAGACGATAGCAAGTAAAACCGCGAACGGGCGCCGCATAGACACAGAGACCGCTAGGGTTGGAGAGGTCATAGAAGGGCACCGAAGGAAATCTCTTTCGGCATTACATCAAAGGACTCAGCGATGGAAGCGCGAAATCCGTCTTTCATCGCCGGCACGATCACCGGTAGGAGAGGACAACAGGGTCAGTCTTACAATCTCGGCAAGTTTGCTCGATTGATCTCAGAATCAGGCGAGCGGTACTGAACATTCCTGAGTTCAGGCTGTTTTGCAGCGCACGGCGTTGAGCGCCAGGGCGAGCTGCCAGAACAACTCGAGACTACATTAGCTCTCTTGTTTTTGGCAGCGAAGCTCGCTCAAGCGACACGCGCAGCTCCACCATTGATCGCGGAAGAATAACATGAGCCCGATCGGGACGATGGCAAATAAGCCGAATAGGAAAGTGTTGGGGATGATCGAGGGAAATATAATGCCGAAGAGCCCGACGACGCCAGCGCTGAGCAGGATAAGTCCGGCAAGCTCGCGCAGAAATGGGCCGGTACTGGGCCGACGCGCAAGGCCAAGCATCGACCACCCGAGGATGATCATCTGCAGGAATCCGAGGATCCATTTCGTCCAGCTCGCCGCTAAGGTAAAGCGCATGACGTCCGCGGAAATCTGGGGATAGTGGCTCAGCGTGGTTTGAGCTCCGATATTCTCTGAGACATCGCAGACTGCCAGGAGCAGAGGAAGGATAACGAGCAGCAACCGGGTGAGAGTGCGGTGTGGAGAGCCGGGTTGCCAGGTTCGCAGACCAAGCAGAAGCATCAGTAAGGTGTAGCCGGCAATGAGGTAGTAATCGCGGGACAGGCCTTTGATTACGACCTGCCGATCAGGCTGGGAAGCATTGACCTCGGAAGGCGTACTCCCGCCGAAGATTGTTTGGAGATCTTCGGGTGAACGGGCAAGTTCGACCGCGATGGTGACGTGAACAAAGCGACCGGGCAACCCGAGTTGCGCCCGGCGCTTCATCGCGTCGCTAAAATCCTTTTCGACCGCGCCTGTCCAAAGGGCCGCGGCCATCGTTAAAGGAAGAATGAAACAGGTGAGAACGTGAAGATGGTTGTGCGGCTTCATCGTGCCTGGAAAAACTCTTTGATGGTCGCGAATTCGTTACTCTTGCCGAGGTTCTTGAGATGCGCCTTGATGTCGTCCTTCTCACAAGGCCGCAAGTGCCACGAGAGTGGCTGTCGGTAAGGATCGGGCCCGACGAAAAGTCCGCCGGGCTTAATCGGCTGCGATCCCAGCGCGGGATCGAAATCGTAATAGAAACGGACAGGCACGATGTTTATCGAGTGGCCACTCTCGCGAGCCCAGCGCGCCCGGAAAAGCTCGAGCACTCTGGTGGCGAAGGCTTTTTGGCCGCTATTGCGCACGTTGATGATCGCGGGCATCGGCGAGATAAGGTCGTAGAGCGTCCCGTGGGACTGTTGGCCGGTATCGATGGCAGGTGCCCCGGGTAGCGGGGGCTTGGTCTCGTCGATTGAAGCCTGGAGTGGAAAGGCGTTGAGCTCGAGGAAAAGAACCTGTGTTGGCAGTGGTTCGTTTCTGCGCACCATCTCGGTGAAGGCGTCATCGAGCCATTCGACGGCGCCGATGATGCCACTGTTCTCGTAGTAGCCGCCATCGACGGCGTGGAGGTAACTTCCACCGCGAGGAAACAGCGGCCAGAATTCTGGGCCTGGGAGTGAGAAACCGGGCGCTTTCGAATCCTTACTCGGTCCCGGTCGCGCGGTTGGGCTGATAAGGGGAAAAGTGGCGGAGAGACGAGCCGCGGTGGTCATCGCGATGTCGGCCTTGTAGCGCTGCGCAAATTCACAACTGCCGACATTCGATCGGGAGGCGGGCACGGTGGAGAGGGCGAAACGCTCGCCGGTTTCCACCATTGTCGAGTTAAAGACGAGGGCGGGGCGCCGGAGCGCGAGCGCGTCATCCCCCCACTTGGAAAGCGTGGCCTCGCTTAGGCCTGAGGTACCGGGGAACCGCTTCTCCGCGTTGTCCACCCAGGCCAGCTCGAGTTCATGGCCGCGATCAGCGTAGATGCCCATCGGATAATCAGACCCATTGAAAATCACAAACGGAGCGAGTGCTCTCACGAGGTCGTCCCGCAACAGTCCCCGCATGGCCTTGCCCAGGCCGGAATCCTCCGCAGCTTCATCGGCTTTTTCAAAGCGATCGTTCCCCGGGAGGCCGACTGCCATCGCATAAAAAAGCCCGCCCACGCTACCCCCAGAGACGCCGCTGATCAGACGAATCGAGCTTGGAAAATCGACGCCTTTCAACTCTTCTCCGATGCGGCTTAGAGTTGCGGTGGTCCACGCTGTCGCCTGAATGCCGCCGCCCGCGGACGCGACCACTACGATCGGACGATTCTGGCGCATCGCCTCGAGAATGACGGCACGTGGCGTGACCGCCTCCGTCGTGGCCTTGGCTGGTAATGGCCAGACACGATAGTAGTGATCGTTTTGCCACCAGCGCGCCATCAGTGCGCAATAAGCAAGGATGCCGACAAGCAGCGGCACCCGGTAAGAATCGAAGAAGAACGTCGCTGCAGCCAGGACAAGGACGGCCAACGCCACCACCATCAACACCGTCACCAGGGCCGGAATGTTCAGATGAACCAGGATCGCGTAAAGGACTCCGAGTATCAACGCGTAGGCCACGGCAGTGGTATGCCCCGCCTCGATCGCCGTCGGCTTATCCTCTGCATTGAGAATCACGAAGCCGCCTTCTTTGTGCAGGCCTGCGCGAGTCATGAGCCAAAGCAGTATTTTACCAAGAGGTCCGCCACCAAGCCGGTCTCGGATCCAGCTTAACAGTAGTCCGAGTAACCAGGCCAACAGGATCCCGGTAAGCAATCCGCCGAGCACTTTCCCCCACATTTCACGGCTCGAGACGCGGACTGCAATCCAGACATTCACTGCCACCGCGAGCACCAAGGCGATAGTCCACATCCACTGGATCGTTCGCTTGAAGTCTTTCAAATCCAGATCGTATCGCTTACCAGCGAGGTCCCAGACTATGCGCGCGGTGACGAAGACGCTCGCTACGACCGCACAGAGCGCCAAACCGACCAGCACTCCCTCCCCGAAGGAACTAAGGTCATAAGCGCCGATAACGAGCGAGCGGAGCGCGCCGACAGCCATCAGCGGCAAACCCGAGAGGATTAGGAGCCCTATCAACGCAACGCGCGAAAGATACAGGTACTTTATGAGTTGCCCGAACCAGACGACTACGAAACGCAAGGATCCGAGGAGGGTATTCATGGGGCTGAAGGAGGCGTTGCTAACGGGCTATCAGCCGCCCAGTGCGAAGTCGAGGAGAATCGTATATTCTAATCTCAACGCGGGGGGCCTTAGAGTGCGTGGCGTCTAAAGCGATAACGCTCCTGATGGAGATTCCCTCCCGCACAACCGGCGCATTGCCGGCGAAGGTCTATTGAAGATTATACACTTCGACGAGGCCGATGCCGGTGCCACCGTTCTTGCCGGCGAGGATGGCGGTATAGGGTCCCGGCGACAGGGTAGTGAAGATTCCTGATTCCAGACTGTTTTGCAGCGCTAGATTATTCGCGGCCAGCTCCGCGGCCGAGGCCTGATCATCGCCCCAGTTGTCGTTTGAGATGAGGGTGGTGCCGTTACCGTCGTGCAATTCGAGGGTGGGATTAGCCAGGAGGTTGCTCAAGCCTGACTGACTAAGCGAGGGTCCAATGCCACGAATGGCAATACGAGTGGTTCCGGTGTGTCCACCAAGGATGAAGCCTCCGATCATTACACTATTCGCCGACTGGACTAACCCGCGGGTGCTAAGGTTTCGCAGTTGTGCGTTAGCGGCCGGGTTAGTGTCGTAGAACTCCACCAACCCGACGCCGGTGCCTTGATTCTTTCCGGTGAGAATGCCGGTGTAAGCTCCGGGCTGGAGGGTGGCGATGACAGCGGCTTCGCGATCGACGGACGGCTGCAAACCAGTGCCTTGAATCTGTGGTTCCTGGGTATCTCGCCAATCGTCGTTTTGAAGGATCAACGCGCCGTTAGATCCATGCAGCTCCAGAACGGGGTCATCGAGGACATTAGTTAGGCCGACATTGGCAAGCGACGGCCCTATCCCGCGCAGCAATATGGTCTTGGCATCGTTGCCGGTGATGATGAACCCGCCAATCATCGCGTTATCGCCGAGCTCGACCGCCAGGCGGGTGGCGATGTTCAACGACTGGGCGCAAGGTCCGGTGTTACAATTGCCCTGGATGTCGAACACGATATGCATCTCAGGGCGGCCGATCGCCGCCGTGTCGGTGGGAGTCGGATTGCCGCAGTTTGCCGAACTGACGTAACTGGGCCCTGTTTGGGCGGCCGCGTTCGAGCCAATAGCGAACGAATTACCAGCACCTGCTCCGTTGGGCGAGAAAACTTCCATGACTAGCTCGGAGGTTCCAGCCGGGACTGTCGCGGAAATCGGCACGTTAAGTAGCGTCTGCCTTTGGTCCAGCACATTAACGGTTGTCGCGGCGATCTGCGTCCGGGCTCCGCCCGGGAATGCCCCGCCATTGTTGGTATAAAGCCGAACGGTCACTGGCTGCCCCTGATTTCCCCCATCGTTAGCGACATCAATCCCGAATGAAACGGAAGTGATATTGTATTGCTGGGAACCGTTGACACCCGCCATGTTGAAGGCGCGCCAGTAACTGGTGTCATAGTGATAGAATGTGGGGGACCCAGTGTTGCACGACACCGAATTATTCGGAGTGATCGTTTGGCTGCTTGATTGCGTTATTGTATCAGGACAAGGCGAGGTAAAGACCGCTACGAGCGCCCGATTGTTGTTCAGAGTGAAGGTGTAGCTAGCGGATGTGCTTACCACCGAGCCGTTCTCCGTCCAACTGGTGAAGCTGTAGCCAGGGTTGGCGGTCGCGGTAACGGTCTGCGATGTGCCGCCGGGAAATGTTCCGGCGCCGCTAGTGGTCCCTCCGTTATTCGGGACCGAACTTGTCGTGATTACAAAAGCTCCCGCCAGATTGTCGTAACCTATGACGTCCAGGTTTATGCCTTCCGGGGAGGTAGCGGTAACGTCTGAGGACTGACCCTTGCAACCGAAGGCGTTTTGCACGTAGGGATTTGCCTGGGGGCAGGTAGTGCTGAGCCAATCGCCGAAATCGCCGTCCGCGTCCTGATTGAAACTGACGATGTTGGTGTTCCCGGCATCGATCGAAAAATACCGCGAGCCGGCGTCCGAAATGTTTCGCGTACCCGCCGCCGACCAACTGAACAGATCCTGTGGATGTAAGTCGGTGGAACCGTTTTGAAGGTGGGAATGAAGGCCGAGGACCTCATCCATTTCATGCTGGGTCGCCCGGAGCGCGTCGAACTTAGTCCCGGTGGGAGGCCGGGTGAATTGAAACGGTTGACTGGAGTTAAGGGTCACGATGCCATCGTAGGATCCGCCCGGACCCACCGTGGCGTCCGCGGACATCCCTGGCGGCGTGGTCAGCCCTGCCGCCCGGCCACCTGCGCTGGAGGGAACTATGTAGGTCAATAAGGGACTCGTGGGTAGAGTCGCGTTCGCGGTCGCGTCATTCCCGGTTTTAGCGTCCCCTTTAAGGGCGGTAATGTAGGTGTTCCAAGTAACGTCGTAGATGACAAAATCACTGTGCGCGACAGCCGTTCCCATGGGATCGCCGTTCGGCTGGGTGTTCGAATACCGGAAAAGAATGTTCACCGTGATCGGATCGCTAAAGAGCGATTGATATATCGCGATGGCCTGATTGATCGTCGATTGGATCGCTGCCGAATTTGCGTTGTTCAGGATCGAAGCGTCGAAGGTTGGAGTGATAACCAGCCCAGAGCTAGGCGTGGTCGGAGCCATCGCTGTTGATGGCAAGTCAACTTCGCTTCGCGCCGTGCTCCAGCCGTGCGGGTAAGCTAACTCTGGGGCCGGTGCCGCCGCAGAATCTTGTGTCCGCGCGGTATGCTCGGCAGCTCGTGCGTGGAACGCATTCGACGGAGCGTCCTGTTTGCTTTGATCCAAAGCCTGCGCGAACGCGGACGGAGCGAGTAAGGCCACGAATGCGAAAATGGCCGCAGGAATCGCGAGGAAACGGAGCGGGACGACAAGAACAGCAAGCATTGGAAAATCGGATCGAGCTGCGGGTTTCTTGGGGATCTGTTCAACCATAAGGAGGAAGGGATTGCGAGTGGAGGCCGGCACGGTATTGACAAAATCTGGCCGGGCAAGGAAAATCCTTAAATTATGTGTTAAGTGACGGCGTCGCCGAGTCAAAGGTGCCGGCGGAACGCGTCTAAACCCACCTTCGGTTGATCTTCCGAACGTGGGCGCTCCGCCAACTCCGGGTGTGCTCCGAGGATTCCGTTGCCTATTGCCTTGAGGGCAAGTAAAACCGACGCCATTGGTATGCCCCGCGACGTTTTCGTTTCCCATTCGGCCCAGGACAAGAATGTGGCGGAGACAATTTGTGGCGCGTTGGAACATCAGGGAATCCGCTGCTGGGTAGCGCCGCGAGATGTCCGGCCTGGGAAATCGTTTCCGGGCGAGATCACCCGGGCGATCCAGCGGAGCAAGGTGATGCTGCTGATCTTCTCCCGCCATTCGAACAGCTCGGAACAGGTGCTGCGCGAAGTCCAGCTCGCGGTCGATTGCCACTTGCCGATCGTCCGGCTGCGGCTGGAAGACATTCCGCTAAGTGACGATCTGCGATACTACCTGAGCACGCCACAGTATCTCGATGCCCTGACGTCGCCGCTCACGAAGCATTTCCCGCCGCTCATCGCGGCGGTGAAGGAATTGTTAGGCCCCGCCGGAGAAGAAACTGGCGGAACTACGCCGGTTTCTTCCGCGTCGCTACCGCAACTGGCGGCGCCGGCCGGAGGGGCGCTCGAGCAAAAGCCGTCGACTCGAAAAACCCCGATGATCGTCTGGGCGATCGTCGTCCTGGCGGTGCTTGCCTTCACAATGTGGTCGCGGATTTCCAGAAAACCGGATTCGAGATCGGCGCCGGCTCCCGTCAGTCAGCCGACTCCGGATACCGCGGCAAGCCCAGCCGTCAGCGCGACGCCGATCATCGCGCAGCCATCGTCAACCCCGGTCGCCGTAGCGTCGGCAAGTCCATCGCCAAGCGCGGTCGAAATGTCGCCAGCACCTTCACCGAGCGCTACCGAGCCGAACAGGAAGGGACCCTTGGCGCGAAACAATCGCGCCTGGCAGCCGTGGCTTGACGAGTTCGTGCACAATTTCATTGCGAGCAACGAAACGAACGACGTCGATCTGGCCGTGGCGTTCTACGCGCCGACCGTCGACCTTTTCGATGAAGGGAAAAAATCGGCGGATGCGATCCGGCGCGATATCGAATCGTATAACGCTCGCTGGCCGTCGCGGCGCGCGACGATCCGCGGCGACGTGCGGCTTGGCGAGAAGGCGGTTAACCACGTCTACACCGCCAGCTTCGAACACGATTACTACGTGGAGAACGCGGGCCGCGGCGAGTGGATAAATGGCGCCGTGGCGGTGGATCTGCAAATCGTGGTTGAGGGCAACGGCGCGCCGCGAATCGTTTCAATGAAGCAAAAGACGCTTCGCAAAGACAAGGGCACAATGCAGAAGCGGTAGGGGATAAGGTCCGGTTTAGCTTCTGCCGTTTTCGAGATGCCGAGTATGCAAAGGTCATCAAGAGCATCTGTCTGGCTCTTTTTGATTACCTTCGTTTTGGTGTTTTATGGGATGGGGGCAGCCTCCGTGGAAAGCTTCGTCAACTACGCGACCTGGCCTCTGATCGGCGTGAACGAGTTCCGTGCCTATCACCGGGCCCTGGGCCCTCTGATCATCGGCCACATGGTTATTCCAATGCTCGTCACGACCATATTAACGATTCTCCTCCTCTGGTTTCGGCCCGCATCGGTTCCCCGGTGGATGATCTGGCTGGCTATCGGGTTGCAGCTCGGTGTTTGGATTTCGACCATCACCATCCAGTTGCCGATCCAGGGACACCTGAGTGCGGAGGGCTTGTCACTGCCGCTCATTGAGCGTTTGCGCGCGACCAGTTTTTGGTTTCCCCGCGTTCCCCACATTGCTAACGCATTTCTTTTTCTGTGGATGATGTCCCAATTGCTACGCGGAACTGCCAGGGGGACTACCGAATCGTGGTGAGCCGTTACCGCCCGGGAAAGTAGGAGAGTCTAAGGTTTGGCAGATTGACTGGCCGGTCGGTGTGCATGCGGGTGGCCAGGCTCCGCGAGCTAACGACCCGATCCTGGTATTGGATAGTCAAACAGACCAAGAACCAGGAACCGCCGGGGCGATATAGCGCAACGCTACGACACAACTTCCGAAGGCGTATCGCGCTTTGGAGAATCATTCTGCATAACCGACAAAGGTGATCCTCGTTAGGTATTTACCAGCGTGGTTTGCTTCGTGGCGTGGAAATCGGACCAGAAGGAGTAACCCCGATCATTCCAGAAAGGAGTAGCAACGCCGGCGCGTTGTAACTCTCTGAAATGGGCAAAAGTGGCTCTCATCTCGTCGAAGGTCTGCCAGCGTCCGGGGAGATTGCTACCGAAGACGCCCGAGCTACCGGACGGGAATTGCCAGCCATCAAAAGTCCGGAACTCATCCAGCGATTGGCCGCCACGCTGTTTTTCCTCGAAAGCCAGCTGGGCCGGAGCTGGCGGAAGCTCGAGCGGCAGAAAATAAAATTGGCTGATGCATTTGAAACGGTCGTAACCGAGACCCCGCAGGAGATCAAGACTCTCAATATCGCTGGCTTCGACAGAGATGTTTTTGGGAGCGATGTTCGGAGTCAGGTCCTCGAGACAAAAGCGATCGTAGCCTTCGATGTCGATTTTCAGGTAATCCGGCACCCCGAATTCTTCGATGATGGAGCGAAAACGGACGCAGGGGACGGGGATGGCGTAATGGCCGCTATTTTCGCGAGAAGCGATGCTCCGGTCGAACGAAGACCATTCCGAGTGCAACTCGCAGATCCAAAACGGGAATTCCCCTTCTTCGGGCGCAATCCCGACATTTCTAATGACGAGCCGGCCCTCGGCAATCTCCGAGCGGAAACGATCCGCCGCGGTGGCGACCAGGGTCGGGTTCGCTTCGATAGCGACGACTCGATAACCAAGATGGAGGTAATAAGCGGTGTCGTCACCGGTGTTCATACCAATGTCGTAAATCAGATCGTTGCTCATGAGACAAACCAAAGACTACTGAGCGGCATGAGCCGCCGCCAGACTTCAGGTGGGAGAAATTCATCCGTGCAAAATCCCGGCACGCCTCGGTCGTTCCCCGGATCACAAAAGCTTTTCGCCGGTTGACGGTCGGCTAATCAAAGCTAGTGAAAGCGCGTGCTGGCAAGCCCTGCGAATGAAGTGATCCCAGAGGTGACTATCGCCATTCCCACGATTAACTCGGGCCAGTATCTCGACATCGTCTTGGAATTCTACCGGGAACACGGCGTCCCGGTAACTGTGTTCGTCGATGATCGGTCGGTCGACGATACATTGGCTATCGCGCGGCGGCTCGCGCCCACGGTCATTGTTGTTCGCAATCCGGCCGGTTTTGTCGCTGAGGGTCTCGTGGAGCAGATCTCAAGGCAATGTCAGACCTCCTGGGTATTTCGGATCGACGATGATGAACTTCCAACTGCCGGCATGTTGGAGTTTGTAAAGCGGGCTATTGCGGGGCACGGGGGAATAAACATTTACGCTTTTTTGCGACACCAGTGCACTGTCTCGCTGCGCGGCAAACTGCTGGCCAGCCGGGCCATCTCACGGACGGATCACCAGCAGTGGCGCCTCTATCGACCGAGAGAAATGAGGTTCATCCAGGGATTGCATACTCCCGGCCTGGCGTGGGACGGCGACAATCAGGCAACCATCGCTCCGGAAGAAGCAGCGATGATTCACCTCGACTGGATTCTGCATAGTTACGACGAGCGCCGGCAGAAGATCGAACGTTACGATACCCATACCCCAAATGAGGGAACGAGATGGCGCAGCTTTTATCTTTACGAAGAGAATCCATCCGCGCTGGAAACCTTGGCGGAATTGGAGCTGCCTGAGTTTGGAAGAGTCTGCCGGGAGATCCGTCGCCGGTTCGACAAGCGTTGTGTCAATGTCTGAGGACGGGGGCGCACGAAAGCTGGATCATCGGTGATTGCCTTACGAGCGCACACCATGATTGCTTGCGCGGCGCCTTCATAGTCTACCGGAACTTACCGAAACCGTCCTAGAGTCGCTACGCGCGAAATTATAACAGCCCGGTGAAAGCCTGGTAAAGTGCGCGGCCCGTTCGAGTCGCGCTCCGTCCGCTTAATTCGAAGGGCAGCTCCATCAATTCCAAGGCGAAGGGCACGAGAGCGGCGCGGCGCGGTGGTAACTCAATCGCTCCGATGTGGAACGAGCGGATTTTTCGGAATGGCCAGCGCTCGAAGAGCCATTCGGCTCCGTAAGGGGTGCCTCCTTCGAGGTTTCGGCCGGCCACGCGCTCCGTCTCGCCATAAGTACCGAGTTGAATATCGTGCAGCAAAATCCATCCGCCGCTTTGGACGTAGGGGGCGAGCCGCAAGACATCGAGCAGCGGCCAGGGGTGGCGATGATCGGCGTCGATGAAAGCCAGCCCGAATTCGCCGAGCGCTGCGATTTCGCGGACGACGTCCGATTCGCGCCCGGCGTGGATGCGTATTTTCGAGACAAGGTCGGGAACAAGGTCGGCAATTTCGAAGCCGATCGGGCGCTTCCTATCGATGCTGCAATGGGTGTGGGCGTCGACTGTTTCGACAGTGATCGGAGCGGAGCTCGCACCATGCTGCCGATCGATCGCCGCCGCGATGATCGCCGTTGAGAAGCCGGTTAGCGTCCCAATCTCGATGACGCGATGGGGCGCAAGGATACTCACCAAGCAGGTGAGAAAAAAATAATCGCGTGAACCGATGCCGCCAGGGTAACGAACGTCATCGAGGTCCACCATTTTGTGAAGGAACTCCACTTCGCCCGGCGCGGGGATTTTTCCTGGATGCGCCAACTCCTCGGCCAGCTGGCGATACTTGATCTCGAATTGCTCCCAGTTTTTAAACTCGCCGACATCAAAGCAGCGCGCGTCGCCAGGCAGAAGCGGTTGCCCCGCGCTCCGCACAGCGCGGACAACTTCCAGGCGTCGGCCGGCGGGCGCGTTGCGCCAGAGATTCCAGGATTGCGACAGCGAGAGCTTCAAATCAGAACCGGAGCGAGGGCGAGAGCAGGTGTGTCCACGCCGCGAAGGAAAGAAAGATGGCGCTCGCGAGGAAGAGCAGGCTCGCATGAACCCGCGTCCACCAACCAAGTCCAGGCACGAGCCAGAACCTTATCGCAGCCATGCCAAGGACGATAAGGCCAAGGGCTCCGAGCCACCCTAAGATGTGGGCCGTGCTCAGCCATGGATTGAGGCCGTCGCCGATAAAGCCGATATTTTTGTCAGCCAGGCTGAGGGGCAGGACGATCAGACCAACAAACACAATCTGAAGAAGGCACACGACGCGGGAAAAGACGTAGAACAGGCGATCGAGCGCGGTGGTGAAGAGCGGACGGCTGTAGCGCTTTCGCACCAGCGCCGCGACCGGCCAGAGGAGCAGCGTCAGAATCATCAAACCCAGGCTCCCGCCTACGACCGGTAACAAAACCGTTTTGCTGGACAGGCCTGTCACGCGTTGCGCCATGTCAATCGGCATGGCCGGCAACATATCCGTGACGAGGCCGTTCGCGTTCTGTCGAAACGCGATCAGATCAGGGCCGTCGACCTCGCGATAGACCAAGGGTCCGACTTCACGCCACTGCTTCAACCCGCCGCGCGGATTTTGAACACCCTCGACTGTTAGAACTCCGTTTTGATCCGCGGTCACGGAAGTCTGGCCGAGCAGAGCCGCGACCTTCAACAGGGTCGAATCTCCACGGCGGGTTCCCATATAAATGCCACTGACCGCGCGGCCATCCGCCTGACTGGCTTTCAAATCGAGGACGGGCCCGGCAGTGACTGGCTCCGGGAAATAACGGTTCAAGAAAGCGCGGATGACTTCTGTGCGCCCACCGCCAGGCCGCGAGCCCGCGCTGTTGTAGGAAACAAAAAGGCCGATGTGCGCGTCCGGCATAAGGATCATGTTGCTATGGAAATAAATTGTGTCGCCACCGTGACCGACGATGCGTTGGCCGTTCATCGAGTATTCCATCAGGATCAATCCGATGGCATGGAGAGCGGGATGAACCTCAAACTGGTGCGCTTCCATCGCGCCCACGCTCTCCGGCTTTAGGATCGTGGCGCCTTCCAGCGTCCCGTCACCGAGTAACGCAAGCATGAGGCGCGTCATGTCGGTCGCGGTCGCCGAAAGTGCGCCCGCTGGGGAGGTGGTGACGAATTCGAATTTCCGCGGGCCTTGCGCCGCGGCGAGATAACCCTGGGACATCTTCGCTTCGAGGCCCTCGGGCAGCGGCTGGGCAAAGCTCGAATGATTCATCTTTAACGGCGTGAGAATGTGAGCATCGATATATTTTTCGATGGGCTCGCCGGAAACGCGTTCCACGATGTAACCGGCAAGGGTGAGCCCGTAGTTCGAATAGGAGGGCACTGCGCCTGGCGGAAAGATGCGCGCGGGCATCGCCTCGATCAGATAGTTGCGCAGAGGTCGCATCTCGCGCGCGCTCGGGACGAAAAGGTTTTTTAGGGTTTCTTCGAAGCCGGCCGTGTGCGTGAGGATGCGGCGGAGGGTGATCGGTTCCTGGTAAGTCTTGGGAATCGCGAGATCGAGGTAATCGTTCACGTCGCGATCGAGATCGAGTTTCCCTTGCTCCACCAACTGCATGACCGCAATTGCCGTAAAGACTTTGGAGATCGAGCCGGGCCGGAACAAAGTCTCGTCCGCTACGACGGGTTTTTTGGCGGCGAAATCCGCATAGCCATAACCTTTCGACAGCAGGACCTGGCCATCCTTTACGACCGCGACCACAGCGCCGGCGATGTCACGGTTCTGGAGTTGCGCCGGGATCAAGGCATCGAGGAACGCTTCGAGGTCGGGTTTGCTCAGCTCGTGAGCGAGGGCGAGGTCGGGCAGGGGAGGGGCCGGTTGCAGAACTGGCGCGGGCGAAAGAAAAGGGGAGGGCGCAGGCCCCTGCGCGAACGCGATCGAGAGCGATCCCGCCAAGAAAATCGACGATAGGAGCGGGCCACTGTTCTTCACGCGGCGAATTTGCGCGGCAGCGGCCCGCTTGGCGAACGATTTCCTTTTTCACTGGGCACGCTCAGTGAATGGAGTCCACGGGAGCGGTGCGACATAGACAAAGCCCGAAGGGTGAGCGATTGGGAAAATCGCGAATCAATCTCTCCGCAGCCGAACCAATCCTTATGCGCATTCTTTCCGGCATCCAACCGAGCGGCATTCTGCACATTGGAAACTATTTTGGGATGATCCAGCCGTCCGTGGCGCTCCAGGCGGAAGGCGAGTGCTTTTATTTTGTCGCAAACTATCACGCCCTGACGAGTCTGCAGGACCCCGATGCGCTCCGCAAAAACAGCCGGCGGGTGGCGCTCGATTTTCTCGCGTGCGGCCTCGACCCGGATCGCGCCGCACTTTTCCTCCAGACCGATGTCCCGCAAGTCACGGAGCTGACGTGGATCTTATCGACGGTGACACCGAAAGGTCTCCTCGAACGCGCCCATTCCTACAAAGACAAAGTTGCGCGCGGTCTGCCCGCGTCCGCCGGTTTGTTTACCTATCCGGTTCTAATGGCGGCGGACATCCTGATCTACGACAGCGACGTGGTTCCGGTGGGCAAAGACCAGAAGCAGCATCTCGAGATGACACGCGACATCGCGGTGAAGTTTAACGAGACGTTCGGGTCCGAGCCGGACGGGCAGATCTTCAAGTTGCCCGCGCCGCACATCCGGGCGGCGACGGAAACTGTTCCGGGCGTCGACGGCCAGAAGATGAGCAAGAGCTACGGCAACACCATCGATATTTTCGGTGAAGAGAAGGAAACGCGGAAACGCGTGATGAGTATCGTGACCGATTCGAAGCCAGTCGAAGCGCCGAAGGACGCAGCCAGTTCCACAATCTTCCAGCTCTATTCGCTCGTGGCGACGGCGGGCGAGGTTTCTGAGATGCGCGAGAAATTCGAGAAAGGTGGGAGCGGCTACGGCGACTTCAAGAAGCAACTCTTCGGAAAACTTTGGGAATATTTCGAGCCGATGCGGAAACGCCGGGAGGAAATTCTCAAAGACCCCGATTACATCGACGCGGTGCTTAAGAGGGGAGCGGTTCGCGCGAACGAGGAGGCCGATAAGGTGATGAAACGGGTGCGCGCGGCAGTCGGGTTATGATTCGCAGGGACGTGCTTCCGCGACCGGAACCTAATTGGCACTCTTCGCGTCGGGAATAGGCCCCGCGCTGCTTGGTTTGAGCTCCGCGAAGATCAAACGGCCCGCGCCGGTTTGGAGCGCGCTGGAAACAATAACCGTTGCAACTTTCCCAAGAAAGGGGCGCGCGTGGTTAACGACGATCATGGTGCCGTCCGGCAAATAGCCGACAGCCTGGTGCGATTCGCGACCTTCTTTCACGAGATTTAGTTCCAGCTCGTCACCGGCGGCAGCGCTCGGCCGCAAGGCCCGGGCGAGGTCGGCAAGGTTGAGCGCCGGGACCTGCTGCAACCGCGCCACCTGGCAGAGCGCCTGATCGTTCGTCAGGAGGCGCGCCTGCAAAAGCTTCGCCGTCCGCACCAGTCGCGCGTCGATCGAAAGATCCGCGTCGCCCGTGGTGTCGTGAATGGTCAGATCGATTTCGCGCGATTTTTGGAGCTGGTTCAAAATGTCGAGGCCACGCCGGCCCCGCTCGCGTTTGATCGGGTCGCGGGAATCAGCCAGGGTTTGCAATTCTCCCAGGACAAAGCGCGGCACGATGAGGGCACGGCTGAGAAATCCGGTCGCGACGAGATCCGCGATCCGGCCATCGATGATGACGTTGGTGTCGACTACCAGCGGTTCGTGCTGGGTCGTCTCCCGCGCGAATCGCACATACGGAATGATGAGTGAGAACTCGTCGCGGTTGCTCCTCATGGCGAGCATCATGCCGAGGTAGCCAAAGGTGCAGTAAACGACCAGGCGCGCGGCCCATTGCACGGTGTCGGTTTGGTAGCGCAAGATATCGGAGGCCATAAACAAGTTCGCGAAGAGCAGGCCAAGAAGCAGGCCGAACGTGGCGGAGGAAAAGGCGCGGAGCGAAACCCCTTTCAGCAACCGATCCGCCAAAACGATGAGGAGACCGAAAACAACTCCAACCACAAGCCCGGCACGTAGCTCCCCTGCGTTTCGCCAGTGACAATGCCGCCGATCGCTCCGCAAAAGGTGACGAAAAGCACCCGCAACAAGTTAACCGTGAGGCTGGGAGTCATCAGGGGCGGGTGTTTCGGCGCGGCGGGTTGGGTTGTCGTGCCTGTTCTTTCGCGGCGCTGTCGCGGTAAAAGAGAACGCCATGTGCGCGGAGATTGCTGACGAGCGCGCGCAGGTCGTTCGCAAAATCCTGGTTGTTCAGCAAGGTCGCGAGAGCGCCTTTGCCTGTAGAAGCTTTCTCGATCACCTCGGTCGCAGCTTGGATTGTTTTCCGCGCATCGGCGATCGCGGCGGGGAGATCGTCAGTGGCTTTCTTGGCCGACTCCATCGCCTCATTCGCCTTGTCCAGGACGCCGTCCATTTTTTGAGTGGATCCCGTCAACGCGGTCGTGACGGTGTTCAAGTTTTCGACCGCAGCCTTCAGATTATCGAGGTTGGTCTGCGAAAGAGCCTCGTTATTCAAGCGCGTGATCACCGCGTTTGCGTTTTGCACAGCGGTCCGCAGATCGTCAACCAGCGCGCCGCCTTCCTTGGTTAGGTCGTCAATGCCGGTCTCGCGCGTGCCCTCGATCACGCTGTTCTTCGGAATGGATTCCTGCGTTATCCGTTGCGGCGCAGCCACCGCCACGAAGCGATCCCCGAGCAGGCCGGAGGAGCCAACCGTGAAGCGGCTGCCGGCCGGGATTTTCACGAACCCAAATATCCGCAGCGGCACTTCGACCCCTTGTCCGGATTCCGCGAGCCGCGGCCCTCCGGAAACATGGCCGATCTTAGCGCCGGCCAGCAAAACGTCGGAACCTTTGAGCAGGCCGCTCGCGTCAGGAAACTTCACCAGCAAACCGTAGTAAGTCCGGAAACCTTCGCCGAGCCGCCCGAATTGAACGAGCAACCCCGCGAGCACGGCGAGGCCGACCAGAACAAACGCGCCTACCTTCAGCTCAAGACCTTTATCGCTATGACGCGTCGCCATTTTTCGAGGAGGGGGTTAGGTCACGACTCTATCACTTGTTCCCATCGCGTCAGGCAGTTTCGACGGCTGCATCGCGCTCGGATCGGCCCAGCATGAAATCCTGAATCAATGGGTCGGAGGAGTTCTCCAGCTCCTGCGGTCTTCCGTAAAAATAAATCCGGCCTTCGTGCAGATAGGCGATGTGGTCCGCGATATGGAAAGCGCTCTTCATATCGTGGGTGACGACGATGCTGGTAACTCCGAAGCGCTTCTGGAGTCGCCGAATCAACCGATTAATGCTGTCGGACACAACCGGGTCGAGCCCGGCCGTGGGTTCGTCATAAAGAACGCAAGACGGCCGCCGGATAATGGCGCGGGCCAGGCCGACCCGTTTTTTCATGCCGCCGCTCAAGTTCACCGGCATCTTGTTCTCTTCCCCTCCCAGCTCGATGACCTCCAGCATCTCCCCCACTTTTTCGGCGATCTTCCTCGCGTCCCGTTCGCCGGCTTCGTGCAACGGAAACGCGATGTTTTCCTCGACCGTCATTGAATCGAAAAGCGCGCCGCCCTGGAACAAGATGCCGACCTTGCGCCGGATCGAAGCGAGCTGCCGCTCCGTCAACCCAATGATGTTTTCGCCGTCGATCCAGATTTCCCCGGCGTCAGGAGTCATCAGCCCGATCAGATGTTTCAGAAGCACGCTTTTCCCGCCGCCGCTCCGCCCGATGATGACGAGGGTCTCGCCTTTCTCGACCGTAAGGTCGACCCCGCGCAATATTTCCTGCGGCCCGATGCTTTTGACGAGGCCGCGGACGGCGATCATCGGGGAGTCTTTAGTTGAGGGTTGAGAGTTGAGAGCCCCTTCTTGGACTTGCGACGTGGCGCTCATGATGAACCGGGTCTCAACTCTCAACTACAAACTCTCAACTTCCCCCTACTGGTAGCCTGCCGGGAAAATGATGTTCAGTCCCATGGTCAGGAAAAAATTGAAAATGAGGACGGCGAGCGATGCGTTCACGACCGCTTCGGTAGTTGCTTTGCCGACGCCGACGGCGCCTTCCTGACTTGTCAGGCCTTTGTGGCAACTGATGAAAACGATGAGGAGCGCGAACAAGAACGCCTTGGTCAGGGCCATGATGATGTCGCGAAGGAGCGTCCAACGAACCATGTTCGCCATGTAGTAGGTGCCGTTAACTTCGAGGAGAAAGATCGCAACGAAATATCCCGCCGCGATTCCGATCGCGACGCATTCCGCGACCAGAAGCGGCATCGAAACCATCATCGCCAGGGTCCGGGGAACGACGAGGTAATCGATCGGATGGACGGCGAGAGCGCGGAGGGCGTCGATCTGCTCCGTCACTTTCATCGTCCCAATCTCCGCGGACATCGAGGCGCCAACGCGGCCCGTGACCATCAACGCTGTCAGGACAGGTCCGAGTTCGCGGCAGACGGAGACCGACACAACCGCGCCGACGGCAGAGCCCATCCCCAGCTTGTTAAATTGAAAGTAGGTTTGAGCGGCAAAAACCGCGCCGGTGAAGGCGCCCGTGATCATCACCACGACCTGGGAGCGCAAACCGATCTCAACGATCTGCCGGAGAAACAGGCGCCAGCGGATCTTGTGCGCAAATGCCGCGCCGATTGTTTCCACGGCCAGCATCACCACGTCGCCAACGTAAACCGCGAACGATACCGCGCTGCCGCCCAGCCTGCGTAACAACCCGGTCAGCATGCCAGCTCGAGGATTTTTTGGTTCGGATTGCGCACGGCCAGGTAGACTTCCAGTTCGAGCCCGCCATCGTAGAGGGAACACTCGGCCGATGCAAAATCTGAAATCATTGCGTCGCCCGCGTCCCTGCGATAGATGGAGGGGTCCATGAGCAAACGCGCCGTCCAATTCTTATTAACCGTCCCAATGGCCGTGAGCATTTTCCTCCTCGCCGGCTGCGCCACGGAGTCTTCCGGAATCGAGCAGGTGCGAGTGAACGCGGCCCAGAAGATCGCGGAGGAACCGCCGGGCGATTATTTTATCGGCCACCGCTATTTCAAAGGCTCCGTGTTCAAGTTCTGGGGCTACGTGCGCAAGCCTGGAACCCCGTGGAAAACCGCGCAGCTCGTGGTGTTAAACGAGAAGGAGAAACTGGCGCCCGATCGCGAGACGCGGACCTTTGGCAGCGACAACAATTTCGAGTACAAACTGCATGGCTACTTCAGCGGCCAGACGGTTTACGAGCCGGCCAGCAACGGCTTTTACCCGGAGTTTGTTCTGAAAAGCTACGAGCTGATTTCGACGAGCCCGCCGCCCATTTTCAAAAGCCAGTACAACGATCGCGCCCGGGCCGCGGTCGGGCGAATCCAGATAGAAAAGCCCGAGTAACATCGTGGCCCCGCGCAACTCCCGCGACAAACTCGTCGAGGAGTTTCTTCGTTTCCTCGAAGTGGAGCGCAACGTCTCCCCGCGGACGCTGAGCGTCTATCGCCAGGCGCTGAAAGCGTTCGGCAGTCAAAAGAACGTTCGTTCGTGGCAAAAATGCACGGCCGACGATTTCCGCGATTACCTCTTCCAGTTGATGAAGAACGGCCAGGCCCGCTCGTACATCCGTCTCCAATTTTCTGCGTTCCGGACTTTCTACCGGTTTCTGGTCGAGCGAAAAAACGTGGCGCTCGATCCGGTGCGGCAATTGCAGTTGCCGAAAGCGGAGAAAAAATTGCCGCTCGTCCTGACCCAAAAACAAATCGAGGAACTCCTGACCGCGCCATTACGGGTCCCGAAGGAGAAGGCCGCGCCCGCCTGGATGCCGTTGCGCGACGCCGCGATTCTCGAACTCTTTTACAGCAGTGGATTGCGTCTGGCCGAGCTCGCATCGCTCAATGTCGCCGACGTCGACATCTACACGGAATCGGTTCGCATTCTCGGGAAGGGGCGGAAGGAACGCGTCTGCCCGGTGGGATTGCCGGCGCTTGAGGCCGTCTCGCGCTATCGCGCCGCGGCGAATGTCCAGACCGGTCCACTTTTCATCAACAAATCGCGGAGGCGAATTTCGCCGCGCTCGATCTGGTTAATCCTGAAACGGTATTTGCGGCATACGTCGATTCCGATCGCGTTGAGTCCGCACAAGCTTCGCCATAGTTTCGCGACGCACCTTCTCGATAGGGGCGCCGACCTGCGCAGCGTCCAGGCGCTGCTGGGTCACGCCAGTTTATCGACCACGCAAATTTACACCCACGTCACTGTCGAGCGTTTGAAGAAAGCGTATTCGGACGCGCATCCAAGGGCGTGATTTCGATCCGTGAATGGTGACTAGTGATCGGTGAATAGAACACGATCCACCAGTCACTGATCACCATTCACGCTCGCGTAAGCTCAGCTTGCGCTCGCGGCCGCACTCCCGTGCGGTTCGGCCGCGTGGAAAGCCAGCTTGTCGCCGGCGACTGTGACTTCCACGGTGTCGCCTGCTTTCACTGTCCCCTTGAGCAGCTCTTCCGCGAGCGGGTCTTCAAGGTACTTCTCGACCGCGCGCCGCATCGGCCGCGCTCCATACGTCGGGTCGTACCCCTTGTTGATCACGAATTCGTGGGCCAGATCGTCGAGAACAATCTCGATTTCCTTCAGCTTGAGGCGCCGCTTCACCTTGTTCACCTCGAGATCCACGATCTTGAGGAGGTCGGGCTTGGTCAGCGTGTGGAAGACAATGATCTCGTCGAGGCGATTGAGGAACTCCGGCTTAAAGACCCGCTTGGTTTCCTCGAGGATTTTCTCCCGCATCGTCTCGTAATCCTGGGTGTCCTTCGGCGCGCCGAACCCCATTGTCGTCTGCCGGCGAATCAGGTCGGCGCCGACGTTCGACGTCATGATGATGATCGTGTTCCGGAAATCGATCTTCCGGCCTAACGAATCGGTCACCTTGCCGTCTTCGAGAATCTGGAGGAGCAAATGCATGACATCGGGGTGCGCCTTTTCGATCTCGTCGAAAAGCACGACCGAATAGGGCCGGCGGCGAACGGCTTCCGAAAGCTGCCCGCCTTCCTCATAACCGACATAACCCGGAGGCGAGCCAATCAACCGTGAGGCGGTGAACTTCTCCATGTATTCCGACATGTCGATCTGGATGAGTGCATCCGAATCGCCGAACATGAATTCGGCGAGCGTGCGCGCCAGAAAGGTCTTTCCCACGCCAGTAGGGCCGAGGAAAACAAAAGAACCGATGGGCCGCTTCGGGTCCTTCAGGTCCGCGCGCGAACGGCGCAACGCCTTGCTGATCGCAGTCACCGCTTCGTCCTGGCCGATGACGCGTTCCCTCAGGTCGCCTTCCATGGCAAGAAGCTTCTGCGTTTCCTTTTGCTCCATCCGCTGGAGCGGGACGCCGGTCACCTTCGAGATGATGTGCATCATGTCGTCGGCCGTCACGAGAACTTCCTTCTCTTCCCGTTCTTCGCGCCACCGGGCCAAAATCCCGTCGAGCTTTTCCTTGGTCTGTTTTTCCTTGTCGCGAAGCGACGCTGCCTTCTCGAAATCCTGCGCCTTAATGGCCGCTTCTTTTTCAACCCGGATCTCTTCGATCTCGCGCTCGATCTCTTTTACGTCCGGCGGGCGGGTCATCGCGTTGATTCGAGCCCGGGCTCCGGCTTCATCCATGACGTCGATCGCCTTGTCCGGCAGAAACCGTCCGGTGATGTAACGCTCGGAGAGTTTCACCGCGGTCTCGAGCGCTTCGTCGGTCAGCTTCGCCTTGTGGTGTTCCTCGTATTTCGGCCGCAGGCCTTTCAAAATTTGGATCGCTTCGTCGACCGTCGGCGCGTCGACTTTCACCGTCTGGAAGCGCCGCTCCAGGGCCGCGTCCTTCTCGATGTATTTGCGGTATTCATTCAGCGTGGTGGCGCCGACGCACTGCAATTCGCCGCGGCTCAAGGCCGGTTTGATGATGTTCGACGCGTCCATCGCGCCTTCCGCCGAGCCCGCACCGACGATCGTGTGAAGCTCGTCGATGAACAAGATTACGTTCTTGGAACGACGGATCTCGTCCATGACGGCCTTGATTCGTTCCTCGAACTGGCCGCGATACTTCGTCCCCGCCACCATCAACGCCAGATCCAGGGTGACGACTTTCTTGTCCCGCAACAGCTCCGGCACGTTCCCGTTTGCAATTTCCTGGGCGAGGCCTTCGGCGATCGCGGTCTTGCCCACACCCGCTTCACCGAGCAAGACGGGATTGTTTTTCGTGCGACGGCAAAGGACCTGGATCACGCGCTCGATTTCATTCCGCCGCCCAATCACCGGATCGAGCTCGTTTTTCTTCGCCAGCTCCGTGAGGTCGCGCCCGAACGCCCGCAGGGCCGGGGTCTTCACGTCTTTCTTTCCACCGGCCATCGGCTCGCCACCTTCCTGCTCGGACTCAGGCGGCGTGAAGTTCGGATCGAGTTCCTTCAGAATTTCGTTGCGAGTCCGCTCGATATCGACCTCGAGGCTCTTCAAGACTCGGGCCGCGACGCCTTCGCCCTCGCGGAGGAGTCCCAGCAAAATGTGTTCGGTGCCGACGTAGGAGTGGTTGAGCGCTTTCGCCTCCTTGCCCGCCAAGGCCAGCACCTTCTTCACCCGCGGCGTGTAAGGGATGTTGCCGACCATTTTCGTCTCGGGCCCGGAGCCGACCTGCTTCTCGACCTCCATCCGGACCGTCTCCAAATCCAACCCCATCTTCTGCAGGACGTTGACGGCCACGCCCTGCCCCAGCTTGATCAGGCCGAGCAACAGATGCTCGGTCCCGACGTAGTTATGATTGAAGCGATCGGCTTCTTTTCGAGCGAGAGCCAGGACCTGCTGGGCCCGCGGGGTAAAATTATTCATTAGTTCGGCGGCTCAGGAGCCGTTTCATTTTCGGATTCCTTCGCCACTTTAGTAATATCAGGTTTAGGGAACACTCGCAAACGCTCGCGGATGATTTGCGCGCGCAAATGGTCGCGCTCCTCCGCATTCAGCTTCTGCTGCGAGCTCTTTTGCAAATGCGCCGGCTGCGTCTCGATGAACAATTCGTCGATCGGCAAACGCCGATCTTCCGGGAACGCGCCGAGATCGATTCCGAGTTTCATGATCGAAAGCAGGTTGAGCGCTTCCTTCGAAGTCATCGCGTGCGCGAACGTCAGGACGCCATAGGCGCGGCCGATCTGGTCCCAGAGCGTGTTCGATTTTTTCTGGATCAACATCTGGCGGGCGTCGTGTTCCTTTTCGATGATTGTCTCGATCACCTTGCTGAGCCGGTTCACGATTTCGTCTTCCTTTTCGCCGAGCGTGGTCTGGTTCGAAATCTGGAAGAGGTTGCCCATCGCTTCGGTGCCTTCGCCATAGAGGCCGCGAACGGCGAGCCCGATCTTGTTCACGGCCTGGATGACCTGATTGATCATCTCGCTCAGGACGAGGCCGGGCAGGTGAAGCATGGCCGAGGCGCGCATGCCGGTGCCGACATTTGTCGGGACAGGCGGTGAGATAACCGAGCTTCGAATCGTAGGCGAAATCGAGTTTCGATTCGAGGGTGCTGTCCACTTTGTCCACCAGCTTGAACGCGCTTTTGAGCTGGAGGCCGGAACGAATCGATTGCATCCGGAGATGATCTTCCTCGTTGATCATGATGCTCAGGGTCTGACGCCGGTTCATGATCACCGCGCTGCCGACGCTCTTCGCGGCGTGCTCCCGACTGATCAGATGCCGCTCGACGAGCACTTGTTTTTCGAGCGCCGACAGGTCCTGGAGCAGTTCCGAAAACGAGTCCTGCATCTCCGGCAGTTCTTCGACCTGCGGTTTGATCAACTCGAGAATCGACGTCCGCTCCGCCTTTTTCGCCCAACCGGGAAATGCGCGCTGCTTTAGATTGCGCGCCAGTCGCACCCGGCTGCTGATCACGATCTGGTGATGCGGCCCTTCGCCGCGCAGCCATTCACCGCCGGTCGACATCAGGTTCGCGAATTTCATGGCTAAACCGCCTTCTCGTGCTCGAGCTGTTTGATCTGGTCGCGCAACGCCGCCGCGTTTTCGTAATTCTCTTCCGCCACCGCCTTCTGCAGATCTGCGTTCAGCGCCCGCATCCGATCGTCCCGCTCGACTTCGCGATGAGCGCGTTGCGGAAGTTTGCCGACGTGCTCGGTCCCCTTGTGCATCGCCTTCAACAAACTGCCCGAGCCCTTCGGAGAACGTGACGTAACAAACGCTGCAACCCAGGCGTCCTGTCTTTTTGAAATCAGCCTGGGTGAAACCGCACATCGGACATTTCTGCGACGGCGTTCCTTTTTCGATTTCTTCGGCCGCGCCGATCCCGAGGAGCAAATCGGCGAGCGCGAAACCGGTCGGATCCTGGACGCCCTTTTCCTTCGAACAGGCATCGCAGAGATTCACCTTCTGCATTTTGCCTTCCAGGATTTGGGTCAGGAAAACGGTCGCGTCATTACATTTGCAAACGTCGCACAACATCTCGCTAAATTAGACCTCGAAACGCTCTAAACATTCAACCGCCGAGTGCTTGAGCACCTTCCACGCCGATCGCATTCGTCACCGTTATTCGAAGATCGGCGTCCCGGTGGCGCGCGTCATTTCGCGGAAGCGCTCAATCATTCGCATCGTGATCGAGCCGGGCTTGCCGGTGCCGATTGGCCGCGAGTCCGCCTTAACGACCGGGATCACTTCCGCGGCCGTGCCGGTGAGGAAACACTCGTCCGCCACGAAGACATCGTGCCGCGTGATATCGGTCTCGGTGATTTTGAGTGCCGAGCTCCGCGGCGATGTCGAACACGACCGACCGCGTGATTCCACGCAAGCGCGCCCGCCGCAATCGGCGGCGTGAAGATCTGGCCGCGCTTGATGATGAAAACGTTGTCGGCCGTGCATTCCGCCACGTTCCCGGCATCGTTCAACATCAGCGCTTCATCCGCGCCGGCGAGGTTTGCTTCGATCCGCGCCATGACATTGTTGAGATAATTCAACGATTTCACTGCCGGATTGAGCGCCGCGGAGTTGGTCCGCCGGGTGGCGCAGGTCACAACCGTCAGGCCGCGTTCGCAAACTTCCTTCGGATACAGCGCGATGGTTGTCGCGATGATGATAACGCTCGGCCGCTTACATTGCGCCGGATTCAATCCCAGGTTGCCGACTCCCCGAGTCACGATCTGCCGAATGTAACCTTCGCGCAGATCGTTTCGCCGAATCGTCTCGAGGATCGCCTCGGTCATCTCGCCGCGGGTCGATTGGAATCTCGAGGCAAATCGAGCGGGCCGAATCCCAGAGCCGGTCGATGATGTTCTTCGAGCCGAAAGACACGGCCATTGTAAAAGCGAATGCCTTCGAAGATTCCGTCGCCGTAGAGAAGACCGTGATCGAACACGGAAACTTTCGCTTCGGACTCCGGCACAAATTTTCCGTCGAGAAAAATCGTCAGTTCGCGCGCGGGGGCAGGCGCCATCTTTTTCTGCGTCTCAATCGCAGGCTTAACCGGAGCTTTTGCTGTCGTCTCCTGTTCCGGTTCGTCGATCACCGCTGCACCAGCTGCCGAAGTTTTTGTTAGCACGAAAAAATCTCCGGCGGTTCCGACGCCAATTCAAGGGGAAGTTGGGGAAAGGGTTGAAGGGTTGAAGGGTTGAAGGGTTGAAGGGTTACCGCGGCAGGCCGCTGCCCGCTTCAACCCTTCAACCCTGTAACGGATCACATCGTCTCCGCTACGCCAGAACGCCATCGGCGATCCGCAGTTGCCGATCGCCCAGGCCAGCCAGACGAGTGTCGTGCGTGACGACGAAAAGCGTCTTCTGCCGGCTGCGCGCCAGCCCGAGGAGCAATTCGATAATGGTATCGCCGGTTTTCGAGTCGAGGTTCCCGGTCGGTTCGTCCGCAAAAATAATGTCAGGGTCGTTGGTCAGGGCGCGCGCAATGGCCACGCGCTGTTGTTCGCCACCGGAAAGTTCGGCCGGCAAATGATGCATCCGGTCCCCGAGGCCCACGTCAGTAAGCGAGCTTTCCCCGGTCGCGCGGTCCGTTTTCCCGCGGATCAATCCCGGGAGCATGACGTTCTCCAAGGCCGTCAATTCCGGCAGCAAAAAATATCCCTGGAAAACAAATCCCATCTTTTGGTTTCGGATTGCGGCCTGCGACGCGGAACTGCCGGTGTAAAGTTTTCGTCCTTCAAATTCGACCGTGCCGGCTTCGGGCCGCTCGAGCCCGGCCAGGGTATAGAGCAACGTCGTTTTCCCCGCGCCGGACGCGCCGCAGAGGAAGACCGCTTCGCCGAATGCGACTTCCATCGAGATTCCGCGCAACACTTCGATCCGGCGCGGGCCGATGCGAAAGGAGCGATAAAGATCGCGCGCGACAAGTTGCGGTCCGGTCATGGGCCGAAAGCATTCGCCGGTTCGCCGCCGCGCGCAATCCCGGAACCAAAAAGCCGTCCCGCCATTGCGGGACGGCTCCTGGCTATGACTGGCGTTAGTAAAGTCCGAGCGCTTGCAAGGTCGGGCCGTCGATGGCGGCCGTAATCGGCAGGCCGCGGTCGCGCTGGAAATCGGAGAGCGCGGCTCTGGTGCGCGGCCCGATCAATCCATCGACCGCGTCATCTATAATAACCCTGCTCCTGGAGGGCGGTCTGAACGTTCGTGATCACGTCTCCCGGCTGGAGATCGTTGTAGCCGGAGATCGGCTCATCGTAGGTGTAGCTGCTGTAATACGGATCGTAGCCGTAGGCCGGATACCAATAACCGTCATTCCAATAGTAATAGCCGCCCGCGAAGAGGGACGATCCGCGAGTAATGGCTTCTCCACCAACTCCGGTCGTGCCGTTCGTGCCGATGATTCCGGCGCGCCTGCTCGTAGGTGAAAGTGCTGTGGTTATTGTTCCAATTCCGGTTCTTGTTGTTCCAGTTCTTGTCGGTGTTATTCCAGTTCTTATTGGTGTTGTTCCAGTTTTTGTTCGTGTTGTTCCAATTCTTGTTGGTGTTCCAATTGCGATTCCGGACGTCGGTATTCGCGTTGGTCTGATCTGTGACCACGTCAGTCTTGGGTCGATTCCGGTCCCAATTGTCCTGGTTCCACTTGTTCTTGTTCGTGTTCGCCGAGAGATCCTGCTGGGGCGGCTTGACGACGCGAGCCGGGTTCTGCACCGGGGGCGTATACGTCCGCGGGGTGTAGGTCTGCTTGTTGAAGTTCTGTTTGTTTTGGAGCGCTTGCGTCTTGTTTGTCAGCTGCTGCTGCACCTTTGGCGTGTAGCTGCGCGGCACCGAGTTCACCTTGGGCTGCTGCGTCTGGGGCGCGCGATTGTTCTGCTTCTGCTTTTTCTGGTCGTTCTGGTCTTCGCCGAAAACCGGCGCAGTGACGACCGCGAAAGCGGCAATGGTAAGTAAAAGTGTTTTCATAATTGTCCTCGAACAGGTTAGACCGGGCCCGCCCCCATTTATTCAACGTGGCTGGTAACGGCGGTCGGATGTGAATGGTGATCGGTGATATGTGACTGGTATTGCCATCCACGGATCACTAGTCACCATTCACAATCGGCAGCAGCCGGGCGTGAAATAACGTATGGTGCGCCAAGCCGGAAACTCGATCGAGCGGTTCGACTTCCACGGAGCTGACGCCGGGGAGTTCTCCGAGCAATTCGCGCCAGCCTGCGTTGGTGAGATACATCTCTTCGTTCCCCGGGTCGCGATATAACCCGCCGCTCGCGCGATAGACAATATCGCTCCGCAGCCGTTCGAGCCGGTTTCGCGTTCGGCCCCAAAGGCTCCAGTTCGCCTCGCTGTCATCGAGGACGAGGATATTCCGGCGCGCCACGCGGCACCCATCTTTCAACAGACGCACCGCATGTTCGCGAGTCAGGTCATGAAGGAAGTAACCGAAGATAACGGTGTCGAAACTTCGATCGGCGAACGGGAGGGCCTGGCCATCGCAGGCAGCGATCTCGATGGCCGCTTCGGGCGCCTCGGGCAGCGCGACGTCTATCCCGACCCGCCGCTTCAAAACGCGAAACATCCCGAGGTCGCGCAAGAGCCCCGCGTCGCCGCAACCCACGTCGAGCACTTCTTCGCCGGCACTGAGCCGGCGAGCGACCCGGTGTGCGCGGAGGAGTTTGGAAACATCGTAACCCCGATAACCGCGGGGAGCCGGCCTTCCCAAATTTGCCAGCGTTGCCGCGATTGCCTGGACTCGGCCCAGACCCGCGAACGCGATCCGCGTTAAGAATTCCCGAAGCGGCATGATCAGTTTCGAGCTTGCTGGCGCGCAGCCTCGAATAACACGATCCCGACGGCGGTGGCGAGATTCAGACTTCGCGTGCCTCGCATCGGAATGGTGAGCAATTCGTCCCGATGTTCCGCGAGCAACTTTTCCGGCAACCCTTTCGTTTCCCGGCCGAAGACCACAAAATCTCCGGCCTGAAACTTCACGTCATAATACGGGCGATCGGATTTCGTGGTGAGAAAGAAGAAGCGTTTTCCGGCCTCCTGCGTCGCCAGTTGCCCGAAGGAATCCCAGAGCCGCACTTCCACTTCCCTCCAGTAATCAAGCCCGGCGCGTTTCAGCGTCTTGTCATCGATGGCGAAGCCGAGCGGCTTGACCAGATGAAGCGTGGAACCGGTAGCAAGACAGAGCCGCCCGATGTTGCCGGTGTTCGGCGGAATCTCCGGCTCGACGAGGACGACGTTAAACATCGGATCGACTGATGTAGCGGCGGTCTATGACCGCCGGATCTGCGGATTGGCGATTTTCGGCGGTCATAGACCGCCGCTACAGGCTACAGCTTGCCCGCGACAAATTTCTCGAGCTTCACGATGTCGGCCGCGAATTTCCGGATGCCTTCCCCGGTCTTTTCGTAGGCCATCGCATTGTCGTTGAGCGCGTATTTGAAGGTCTTCTCGTCAAACTCGCGCCGTTTGATTTCAGCGGACTTCGCTTTCTCCGGATCGAGTTTGCGCTCGAGTGGCTCGGTGGATTCCGAGAGCTCCTTCATCAGCTCGGGACTGATGGTCAGACAATCGCAGCCCGCCAGCTCCCGAATTTGTCCTGTGTTCCGGAAGCTCGCGCCCATCACCTCGGTCGGGATCCCGAACTTTTTGTAGTAGGCATAAATCTCTGTGACCGACTCGACGCCGGGGTCTTCGGCCCCGGTGTACTCACGCTTCATCTCTTTCTTGAACCAGTCGTAAATGCGCCCGACGAACGGCGAGATGAGCTGAACCCCGGCTTCCGCGGCGCGGACGGCTTGGGTGAGGGAAAACATCAGAGTGAGGTTGCAGCGGATCCCTTCCTTTTGGAGTTGCTCGGCCGCCTGCAATCCTTCCCAGGTGGAGGCGATCTTGATCAGAACGCGTTCCCGATCGATCCCCTTGTCTTCATAGAGCTTGATCAGACCGCGGGCTTTGTTGATTGAGGCTTCGACGTCGAACGAGAGCCGGGCGTCCGTTTCCGTCGATACCCGGCCCGGGACGATCTGGAGAATTTCGCAGCCAAATTTAACGAGCAAATGATCGATGATGTCCTCGATCTGGGCCGCGCCGGAAAGCCCGGAGCTCTTCCGGTCCTTGAGCACTTCGTCGAGGAGACGAAAATAGGCCTCCTTCTGAGTTGCCGCATAGATCAGGCTCGGGTTTGTCGTTGCATCCTTGGGCTTGAAATCGCGGATGCTCTCGAAGTCGCCCGTGTCGGCGACCACGACGGTAAATTTTTTCAGCTGCTCGAGCTGATTCAATTTTGTGGCGGTTTTTTCCTGTTCGGCGGTGGCAGTTGTCATGGTTTTGGTCCGTTGAAACGACCCGAACCGGAATGGCCGCGATCGCGTTTTACCGTACGCCTCGGTGCCCTGAGGGACAAACAGAAACTGCGCTTATTCCGGCCGGCCGCTTAAGGCAAAGTGAATACTTCGACGAGGGCGTTGCCGGTGGCGCCGCCTTTTCCGCGGACAATCGCCGTATAGGAGCCCGGCCAAAGCGAGAGAATCACCGCGGCATCGCGATCATTGCCAGGAGCAAACCCGACCGCGCTGATTTCTGTCTCCTGGTCCGAACGCCAGTCATCGTTCGCGGCGATCTGGCCATTCTGATCGTGTATTTCCAGCACGGGATCCGAAAGAGGATTTGCGACGCCGGAAGCAGCGAGGCTCGGGCCGAGGCCACGAACGAGGACGCGCCGCTCGCGATCTCCCTGGATAATGAAGCCGGCGATCATCACGTCATCTCCGGAGCCGACCGGACCGCGGGTGGAGATGTTGAGAACCCCGGGAGAATAATCGGTGTCGACGTTGTAAAGCTCGACCAAACAGTTTCCGCTCGTGCCGTCCTTGCCGCGGACGACTGCGGTATAGCTGCCTTCTGGAAGTGTCACATCGATCACACTGTCGCGCGTAACCACGCCCACGGGGACTGGGGGAGGCGACAAACGGAAACTATCGATTTCGTATTTATCGGGAGAACGAGGGAGGTCGTCGAAGTTATCATTGAATGCCACGCGTTCACCGCGCTCATTAAACAATTCCAGGGTCGGATCCGCCAAACGGTTAGGCACGCTAGAGGAAGGAAGACTGGGCCCCATCGCTCTCAAGATCACCTTTTTCGGCCCACCGCGCAGGATAAACCCCGCGATGAGCGCGTCATCTCCAACGCCGGTGCGGAGCCGGGTCGAGACATTGACGAACCGGGTCTGAATCCCAGCCGGCTTCCCGCCATTGGGGATTGCGAGAAACGGTTCCTCGTGAAATCCATGCCGCCAGCCCTGGCCGACGATCCATCCATTGTCATTAATGCCGTTGGCGGAATGGAGCACCCATCCGTCACCGCTCTCATCGAGCAATGAACTCAGGTTGAACATGGCGCCATCGTGATAAAGAAAGGCTTCACCGATGGTGGACTCCCAGACCGCGTAGTTGGGAGAGTCGTAAAAACCGACAACGTCGCCGTGGCTGTTTATGGCGTTCGCGACGGTCTCTGGTGTATTCCACACATCGATGTCCGACAAAGTGCCGTCGTGAAAAAGAAATGCATGGGTTTGAAACACGCCCGCCGGCGCCGCAGGCATCGTGGAAGAGCCGGCCACATCGCCGGATGCATTCATAACCACAGTCCTGATGTAGGTGCCGCCCAATGTCGGAATCAGAGTCAGCTGTCCCTCGGCGGAGAACCGGAAAGGACGCAGATGGTCGTTGAGAGTGTTCGTCTCGGAGTAGATGCCTGCAATATCTCCGCGATCGTTTATCGCGGTCGCGTCGATCATGCCGAGTCCCAGGTTGCCCAAATCAACCCGCGCCCCGGTCGCGGTATCGTAACGATAGATGCCTCGCACCGTTGAATCGGCATTAAAGTAACTCCCGACAATGGACCCGCTGGAGTTAATGCTGGCCGCGGTGCTGTATTTGGGCGTGTTTGGAAATGTTTGTTCCTTGCCCGGCAAAGCCATTCCCACGGAGAAGAACATCCCTAAGACGACGTTCCCGGCGGCCACTCCGCTGTCGTTAACCGCATTTGCAACCGTCAGATACCCTCCGTAAAGCGGACCCGGATAGACGCTCACGTTCCCGTCATGGTATATCGCTGCCGAGTAGACGGTGGGGCCCAAATCGGGCCGAGAAATCCATCCGGCAATGTATCCAGAATTACTTATGGCATGTGCCTCGCGGGCAAAAACCCCGTTCGACAGGTCTTTCAAGCTGTAAATCGTGTAGCCCGGTGGTGCGGGTCGAGGCGGGTCGGCCTGGGCCACCGCGATCAGGGCCGAACCGGAAGCGGGCGCGGAGCCAACCGCAACAAAACGACCGGCGCCATCGAAAGCCAGGCCGCGAAACCCTTCTTCAGCTTTCGCATAACGTCCCCTGGGCCGCCAGAATTCACCCCGCTCCGAAGTCCAGATCCGTCCCACAGTATCGCCTGCCACGAAGCCTCCGGCGCCATAACACATCGAGGTAAATTGCCCATACTCGCCAGACGACGTTGCATACCAATTAGTCACCCGCGCCGTGCTGAGGAATGTATGGGCCGCATCGATCGAAAAAGCCGAGCCGAATCCAAGCATCGCCACCTTCGATATTCCGTCCGTAGCGATCGCTACGCCACTCGCCCCGCCAAGGTTCCTCCAGGAAATTCCATCTGATGTGGCTAAAAAGCCGCCGTTAACCCTGCCGGCGAGGAACTGGCCTCGAAAAAAGATCACGGAGCTTAGGTCGTCAAAAAGATAACCGGGCGCGGGGAATCGAGTGTAGTTGACCGTTTGGAAGGAGATTCCATCCGTCGAGGTCATTATCTGGATGCTGTGGTTGGTATTCTCAATGCCCACCGCCAGGAACCGCCCATCGCCAAACGCGATCCCCCGCGTCACTCCGGAGCCGGCGGGACTGCCATTGGAATCTGTCAAAGAAACAGGCGTCCAATTGATCGCATCAGGTGAGGTGATTGCAGGACTGTTGGGATTCACCCGAGTTGCAACGAAGCGGCCGTTGCCAAAAGCGATCGCGAGCAGCCGATCTGTCGTTCCACTCGGGCGAGCGGTCCAGACATCGCCATCAGGGGAAGTCAGGATCGTCCCGTTATCTCCGACGGCCACAAAAAGACCGTTCGCGAAGGTGACCGCGTTCAATGAGGTATTCGGTGTCCCACCCTTGACCACCCACTGGCTTTGCCCTCGCGCCGTCGCGACTAGACCAGAGACTAAAGCGATTACCAGCGCACGTTTGAGGAACGAAGGACGCATCAATTTCATGAGTGAAAGGAGAAATAGAAAAGGCGAACGATGGCGGGGAGGGAAATTCAACAGCATGACTGTAGTCGGAATGGCCGGGCTTGGCGAAACGAAACAGTTTGAGAACACTTAGGAACACTCTGCGAACAGAATTTGCGGCGTCGAATGCGAAACATCATCCCTCAGGCTAAAGGAAACGCGATATTTGCCGGCGTCCGTTTCGACTCAAGCCCATACCGGAGGAAGTTCGCTGATCTCCCAGAATTTCGGATTTGTTTGGACATTTGGAATCCGTTTTTGAGATTCTGAAACGGTCATGTCCCCCCGGACTCGCATCGTCAGCCTTAATCTCGGCACCCACACGATCGGGCTGGCCGAATTTCACCGGCAACCGAACGGCAGACTAGTTCTAAACGGCTTTCGGCAGCGCGAAATCCTGGTCGAACCGTCGAACGAAGCGGCACGCAACGCGGAGATCGCGGCGCTGTTGCGGGAGATGCTGCGCGAGCTGGGAATCAGAGGGGGCGCGGTAAATTACGCCACGGCGGCGCAATCAGTCTTCGCGCGCTTCGTCGAGTTGCCCGCGATCGAGGAAGAAAAGATCGAGCGCATCATTGCGTTCGAAGCGCAGCAGAATGTGCCATTCCCGATTGACGAAGTGGTCTGGGATTATCAGCTCGTCGGAGGTGGCGCCGGCGAACAAATCCAGGTCGTGCTGGTAGCGATCAAGGAAGATTTGCTGGAGCGCGTGAACGCCGCCATCGAAAGCACGGGGTTGCGCACTTCAATTGTCTGCGTGGCGATGATGGCGCTCTACAACGCGTTTCGATACAACTATGGTGAGCTCACCGGTTGTTCGCTCCTGGTCGATATCGGTGCGCGCATCACGAATCTGCTCTTCATCGAGCCAGGGAGAATTTTTTCCCGAAGCGTCTCGATCGGCGGCGCCTCGGTTTCATCGGCGATCGCAAAGGAGTTCGACGAGCCGTTCGCTGCGGGCGAGCTCCGAAAAAAGCGCCACGAGTTCGTCGGACTCAGTAACGCAACCGTCGCAGAGAACGATCCTGAATTGGCCCGCGTCTCAAAAATCGTTCGCATCACGATGGCGCGTCTGCAGGCCGAGCTGATGCGTTCGATGAGCCATTACCACTCCCAGCAAAAAGGCAACCCGCCTGACCGCGTCTATCTTTGCGGAGGCACCGCCGCCACGCCTTACCTGCGCGAATTTTTCCAGGAAAAACTTCAGCTGCCGGTGGAGTTTTTTAACCCGCTCCGAAACATCACCATCGCCGAAACCGTCGACGCGGCGGAACTCGCGCGCTCGGCCCATGTCCTCGGGGAACTGATCGGGCTCGCCCTTCGCAGCGCGACAAATTGCGCGATGGAATTGAATCTCCGTCCGCGAAGCGTCGTTCGCCGGGAGGAAATGAAACGGCGCCGGCCCTACTTCGTTCTCACGGCGGCGGGTTGCGTTCTCGGGTTGCTGGCGTGGGGCGGGTACTTCTGGCGTGCGGCCCTTGTCACGGAGCGCGCCACGACGCGGTTGGAGGAAAAGGTCAACGCGATGCGGCGGATCGAAACTCAGATGGCCCAGGTTCGGAAGGAAACCGCGGCGCTCGACGCGGAATCGATGCCATCAGTGGCGGCAATCAACGATCGAGGTTTGTGGCCGCAGCTTCTTGAAGACCTGAATTCGCGGCTGCCGAAGGAGGACATTTGGATCACGGAATTGATTGCGACCTCGGGCGGGAAGCCGCTCGGGGTTGAAGATAAACTGCCGGTCGCAGCAGTGACGCCGGCTGCTTCGCCGATCGACGGGTTACTCCTGCGCGGCCTTTATCTCTTTAATCCGAGGCAACAGGAAGTGGTGGTCGATTATTTTAGAAATCTAGGCAGCTCGTCTTGGTTCGCGATCGATTTGAATAATCAGGCGAAAGCGATCAAACCGACCACGCCGAACAACAGCGAGTGGGCATTCCCCTACGAACTCCGGGTCGATCTAAAAAAGCCGATCCCATTGCCATGAGGTCCACGTACCGAGGTGTTGAATCGCGCTTTCAGCGCTTGCTTCTTTCGGGTTCTGAATCCTGGGGCGTTGCCCCAGGCTTCCATGAAGGCGCGCTTTCAGCGCTGAAGATCAATGCGGTCGGGAATTTTGTTATCGCCGACCGCGTGGAGTTCGATGACAGGCGGGGACAGCTTTCAGCGCTAACAAGAGATGCGGTTGGGAATTTTCTCAGCGCGAAGGGCGCGGCGTTCAATCACAGCCTGGGGAAGCTTTCAGGGAGAAGGACAAATGCCGTTCGGGATTTCCCCAGCGCCAAGGACGCGGCGTTCAATCACAGCCTGGGGAAGCTTTCAGGGAGAAGGACAAATGCCGTTGGGAATTTTCTTAGCGCCAAGCGCGCGGCGTTCAATCACAGCCCGGAGAAGCCTTCAGGGAGAAGGACAAATGCCGTCGGGGATTTCCCCAGCGGCAAGGACGCGGCGTTCAATCACAGCCCGAGGAAGCCTTCAGGGAGAAGGACAAATGCAGTTGGGGATTTTCTTAGCGCCAAGGGCGCGCCGTTCAATCACAGCCCGGGGAAGCCTTCAGGGAGAAGGACAAATGCCGTTGGGAATTTTCTTAGCGCCAAGGGCGCGCCGTTCAATCACAGCCTGGGGCAACGCCCCAGGATTCCTGGCATTGTTAGATCGATAGCGCTGAAAGCGCGATTCACGTCAGTCGAGGCGGCGCCCATCGGGCGACAGCTACGCAATAAATGAATTGGTTTCGCGAGAATCGGTTCCTGGGGACGTTCGCGGTCGTTTTCGGCGCCGCGGCACTTGGCGCAGTCTGGTTCTTGTTCAACGCTAAAGGCGACTTGGATGAAGCCGCGGGCCGTTTCAACAACGTGTCTAACGAACTCAATCGTCTCCAACGGCTCGCACCTTATCCAGACCTGGAAAATCTCCGCAAACTGAAGGGGCATACCGAGGATTACGCCAGCGGGGTCGGAAAACTGAAGGCCGAGCTGAAGGCGCGGATGGCACCAGAGCCCGCGCTCAAACCTAACGAGTTCCAATCGCAATTGCGACTCGCGATCAACCGCGTCGTGGACCAGGCGCGCGACAAGAAGGTAAGGTTGCCCGACAAGTTTTGCCTCGGGTTTGACGAATTCATCGCGGCCCTGCCGGGGGAATCAACCGCGCCGTTACTCGGGCGGGAACTGCTCCAGCTCGAGTGGCTCGTGAACGCGTTGATCGAGGGGCACGTCGATGCGCTCACGGCCTTGCGCAGGGTGGGGCCGTCGCTTGAACGGACGAGCTCGCCTGCGGTCAAACCGGCATCGGGGGCCAATGCGAAGGTCCAGCGCAACCTTGTGGAGTTGACCTTTTCTTCGACCCCGGCCGCGGCGCGACAGGTGATCAATCAAATTGCAGGCGCGACGCAGCATTTCTGCATCATTCGTCAGCTCCATGTTCGCAATGAGAAACTGACCGGCCCGCCGCGCGAAGTAACTGCGGAGACCGTGGGGAACACCGCGGCTCCGAGCTCGCCCTTGCCTGTCAAACCTACGACCGCCGCGCTGCATTTCATCGTTGGGACCGAGAAGATCGAGACGACCGCGAAGATCGAGTTCGTGAGGTTCGCGTTTTGACCTGGTTTCGCGCTAATTATGATCGACTCGGCGCCCTTATCGCCGCTGCGTTTCTTTTTGTCTCCGTGCTCCTGATCACGAAGAACACGTGGCAATTCGCGGACAAGCTGACCCTGCAGGAGCCGCCCCCGCCAAAAGCGGCAGCTCCGCCGCCAAGAGCGCTCGAGATCGAGCAGGCGATGGAAAAATTGAAGCAGCCGGCGCAATGGACCTTCAGCGGCCGGAACGGCCTGTTCGTCCCCGAGAAACATTTCATCGCAGCGAACGGTTTGCCCGCGACCTTGCAGACCACGGAAATTCATCCGCCTGTGCCTAACGAGTGGCTGGAACGATTCAATCTCCCAATCGCCGACGCCGGCGTCTTGACCCAGGACCCTGATACCGACGGTTTCAACAATCTCGAGGAATGGCAGAACCACACCAATCCGACAGACAAGCTGTCGCACCCGCCTTTTATCGCGAAGCTCAGGATGAAATCGTTCACCCAGGAGCCGTTCCATCTCGTCTTCGCTTCCTGGGTTGGGGCGACCTTCGCGCTCAATACAAACGATCTGAAGGAACCGACGCAGTTTCTCAAGATCGGCGATTCGATTCGCGGGACGAAATTCACGATCGTGAAGTTCACGGAGAAATACGACACCAACAAATACGGGACCAGGATCGATGTCTCCGAACTGACGCTGGAAAATCGCGAGACCCGCGAGCAATTCGCGCTCGTGAAGGAGAAGATCATGATTTCGCCGGAGTCGGTGGCGAACCTTGTCTACGAGTGGGGCGAGCGAAAAGAGTTCGCGGTGAAAAAAGACCAGGAATTTTCCTTGAAACCGATGGAGCAAATCAAATACAAGTTGGTCGATGTTCTCCCCCAGAGAGCTGTCATCATCGACACGCACAAGCCCGAGCAACGGATCGAAGTGCCCGCGCTCGTTCCGTAAGCTTCTGGTAACGCTGACGCTTTCGGCGGTGATTTGCGCGACCGCGGCATTTGCGCAGAACACCAGGCTCGTCGCCGAGCGCGAAGCGGCGCGACGCCAGGCGGCATTACCGAAAGGCGAAGAAGCGCTGGGCCGCGCGAAGGCCGCGATGGCGGAAGGAAATTACTCCGTCGCGCACCAGGAATTTCGGCTCGCGCTGACGTTTTTGCCCGATGCAGTCATCAGCGAACGATTGCACGACCAAGCTGTGAGCGGCTTCTGCACAAGCGGGCTGAAGCTGGCCGAGCAAAAGATTGGCGGGGGTCAATATGCCGAGGCCGAAGCGATCTGTCGCGAGATCCTGAGCAATCGATACGATCCAAATTGCCGGGCAGCCGCCGACATGCTGGCGCGCCTGCAGGACCCGCGCAGCGTGAACCGCACGATTGGCCCGAAGTTCCTCTCGAAAGTCGAGGAAGTGAAGCGACTGCTGAGCGACGCGGAAGGTTACTACAACAGCGCCAGGTACGATCTCGCGTTTAAGAAATATGAGCAGGTCCTCGCGCTCGATCCTTACAACGTAGCAGCGCGCCGGGGCGAAGAGCGCCTCAACCTCACGAAGACGCATTACGGCGATGAAGCGTATAACGAGACGCGTTCCCGCCAGCTTTGGCAGGTCCAGAAAGCCTGGGAAGAGCCGGTCCGGAAGTACGGTGAGACGATCGAGCCTATCACGGACGCGTTCACCAAAGATGCGACCGGCACGGCGAGGATTACCGCCAAACTGAACACGATCATTATCCCACGGATCGAATTCAAGGACGCGAGCATTCGGGAAGCGATTGAGTTCCTTCGCCAGCAAGCGGCCGAGAACGATACTGGAGCCGATGGGCGGAAGGGCGTCGACATTGTCCTGCGCGTGAGCACGCTTGGGGCGCGGGCCGAAACAGCCGTCACGAGCACCACCGTGACGTCGTCCTCGTCCAGCGGTCCCGGCACTTCGCCCGAACCGCCGGCAATCGTCGCGGCGCCACCGGCCGTGACGACAGCTGCGGCGTCACTCGATTCCGCCGGAGCGCGAATAACGTTAAGTCTTAATCAGATCCCGCTGGGCGAAGCGCTTCGCTACATCGCGAGCCAGGCTGGCTTGAAAGTGAAGGTCGAACCGTACGCGGTCTCGATCATTCCGATCAGCGAAATGACGAATGATCTTCTGACCAAACAATATCGCGTTCCGCCAAGCTTCATCGCCACTTCGCTTAATCCGAGCGGGTCGGCGTTGACTCAAGCGCCCTCCGGGTCGGGTCGAACGGCGACGCAGCCGACGGGCACGGCAAAAGACACTCAGGAATCGACCGGCGGGCGGCTCCTGGTTAATCGCGAAGGCGCGAAGGAATTTCTGGAGAGCCAGGGCGTTTCCTTCTCAGTGCCCGGCGCCAGCGCAAATTTCCTCCCGCAAACCAGCCGCTTGATTGTGCGGAACACGCCGGACAATCTCGAGCTCGTCGATGCGATCGTTGAGCAGGCCAACGCTTCGGGGCCGAAGCAGGTCGAGATCGAAGCGAAGTTCGTTGAGATCACGCAGAATAATTTGAAAGGCCTCGGCTTTGATTGGCTCCTGGGGCAATTCCGCTTCGGAGGCAATCGCCAACTCGCCGGTAATGGCGGTACCTCGGGGACCGGCGTGCCGGTTAACTCGGCCGACTATCCAAACCCGATTAATGGCCTCAACCCGGTCACTGCGGGGAACCGAAGCGGCACTTTCGCGATTAGCGGTAACGCGATCGATTCGCTTTTGCTCGGGACAGACACCGCGGCCCAGTTGCTCTCGCCGGGTGTCTTTGGTGTGAGCGGGTTACTCACCAGTCCGCAGTTCCAGGTCGTCATGCGCGCTCTCGACCAGAAAAAGGGAGTCGACTTGCTCTCAGCCCCGAGAGTAACGACCAAGAGTGGCCAGCGCGCCGTGATCGAGATCGTCCGTGAGTTTCGTTACCCAACGCAATTCCAGCCGCCGCAGATCCCGCAGACTGTCGGCGCCGTTACCAACCGAAGCGATACCGACATTATTAGTCTCGGCGGGAGCTCGTCCGTTCCAGTTACCCCCACTACGCCGACCGCATTCGAAACCCGTAACACAGGGGTAACTTTGGAAGTCGAGCCTGTCGTCGGCCCGGATGGCATTACGATAGATCTGAATCTCGTTCCGCAAGTCGTGGAGTTCGAAGGCTTCATTAATTATGGAAGCCCTATTCTGGCACCGAGGTCTTCGTTCCTCGACACGCTGACGGGAGGAATCATTACCGCACCTCAAAGCGTGATCACCCCGAACGTGATCAACCAACCGGTGTTCAGCACCCGCAAAGTCACCACCAGCGTAAGTGTGTGGGACGGGCAAACGGTCGTCCTCGGCGGATTGATGCGGGAAGACGTGCAGAAAACCGAAGACCGCACCCCGTTGCTCGGCGACATCCCGATCCTAGGCCGCCTTTTCCGAACGAACATAGATCAGCACATCAAACGGAACCTGATCATCTTCGTGACCGCGCACCTGGTGAATCCAGGCGGGCAGCTCGTTCACTCAAACGAGGAGCTGGAAGAATCAGACGACGTCATCGAGCCACCCATCCTCCCGGAAGTGCCGTTCTATAAGAAGTAAGGGTGAGAAGGAGTCAATTGGAGGGACGGGCGCTGTCCCGTCCCTGTAAGGCTAGGGACGCCACAGCGGGCGTCCCTCCACTGACCCATGAGTGACATCCCCTCAGGCCGGCAACATCCGGTTCATCAACCGGTGCATGAGCGGTTTAACATGCCGGTTATTGTTTTCGTTACTATCTGCTCGAAGAGTCATAAACCCATCTTCGCGAACCCGGAAGCGCAAGACATCATTCGAGCGGCTTGGGCGGCGTCGACAAGCTGGCTCGTGGGCCGCTACGTCTTGATGCCGGATCATATTCATTTTTTTTGCGCGCCTCAGCCACTAGTGCCCGAATCTCTTCAAAGCTGGGTGGCGTTTTGGAAATCGAATGCGGCGCGTCATTGGCCTCGCCCACGCGACGCACCCATCTGGCAACGCCATTGCTGGGACACTCAGCTGCGACGTGGTGAGAGTTACAATAAGAAGTGGGATTACGTGGTAAACAACCCCGTGCGAGCAGGGCTAGTTAAGAAGCCGGAAGACTGGCCCTATCAAGGCGAAATGAATGTCCTTCGATGGTAGCGGAACAATGGAGGGACGGGCGCTGTCCCGTCCCTGTAGGTTAGGGACGCCACCGCGGGCGTCCCTCCATTTCTTTTACTTCGGCTTCTCGGGATAATCGACGTTCATCGAACGGACTGATTTGACCGCTTCCTCCAGCGCGCCCTGATGTTTTTGATACGCGCCTTTCTCGTCCGCGGTAAACACGATGTAGGCGACTGCCTTCGGCAACTGGACGTAGGCGACGCGCTCCGAGCGCTTATACGATTCGCTCGGCGGATATTCATTGATGAAATAAGGCTGGCCCCCGGCGGTCTTGCCAGATGCTACTCGCTTCATCGTGAACCCGGGACGCTTCTTCTTCATGTCGGCAACCGCGTCTTTGGCAAACGCTTCGTAATCCTCGTAGATCGTGCTCGCGATCTTGGCGTACATCACTGGATCGGCGGTTTCCCAACTGGCGCCGTCCGGATAGAGAACGCACGGCAGACCCTGCCCTGAGCCGGCGGTGGGATCGAGCTTCCAGCCTTTCGGCGCGCTGATATTGAAGGCGCCTTTCGGGCCGTAAACAATTCCTCCGGCGGACGGCTGTGCGACGGCATTCAGGCCGATCGCCAGGAGAACACAGAAGCAGAGAAAAATCTTTTTCATTTCAGGAGAAGAGACGCAGTCGGTAGTAGAAACTTGCCGGCGAACTGTCGAGCCGGTTCTGTTGGAGCTCCACAAGAATGGAGGGACGGGCGCTGTCCCGTCCCTGTAAAGGTAGGGACGCCACAGCGGGCGTCCCTCCATTAACCTTGCTTCACGACGGGCTACCGATTCAAACTTCGAGCATGACGCTTCGGAATTTATTGTTGGCGGTCGCGATTTTCCTGGTGGGCGCGGCAAGAGGCCTGGCAGCGGATTTCGACGGTGATGGCGTGGCCGATGAGTTCACCATTACTCGCGACGCCGATAAGGTAGCGAAAGAGGCCGGAGTGAAGCTGGCCAATCCGTGGCTGGAGGTGAAATCATCGAAGAAGTCTCCGAAAGGGCTGGGCCTTGTGATTCGGCTATCGCGGCCACCGCAAAAATTTCTGGTCCACGACGCGGAATTTTTCAGTTCGCCGATGTGGGCAGACAACCGTTACATCCGCGTGATCACGAAAAAAGATGCGCTTTACAAGACTTGGAAAAAAAGTGTCCCGGCTATGAAAAACGACGCGGTCCAGCTCTCTACCGAAGCCGGGATCGACATCCTCCTTTATTGGGATGGAAGCTGGCGCCTCTTCTGGCCGGATGAGGAGCCGTAATTGGAGGGACGGGCGCTGTCCCGTCCCTATAACGACGGGGATGCCAAAGCCGGCGTCCCTCCAGTGGCGACGGCAAATCCTATTTCAGGTCGATCGCGCTAATCGGGATCGTTAACGTTTCGTCGAGGTATTTGACGGTAACGGTCGGGCCGTCGCGCGACAGGATCTTTTTGATAGGCGATCAGCAAGAGAGCGAACCGCCGAGAGAGACGTGCCCTGCCGCCCGCCCGCCCGCCCGCACGCACGAAACTTATCTGAGAATTTGTTAGGCATCGACCGAATTAAACGATATCAACGCCCCATGTTCTCCCCTCCCAATCGCGGGCGACGCGGCACGCCTCTGGGATTCCTGGTCGTACTTATCCTCGGGGGAAGCGTCGGTGCGTTGGGAGCCCCAGCGAAAAACCGCGAGGCCAGCGCTCCGGCGCCAAATAAAGTCACGGCGACGGCAACGATACCTCCAGCCACTGTCATTGCTTCAGTGCCCGGGGCCGGGTTCGCCGAACTCAACGGAAACAAAGTTGTGGGCGGCGCCGGAGCTCTGCACGCCGTATATACAGAGAATTCCCAGGTCAAATATGTCAGGTCAACCGATGGCGTGACCTGGTCGACGCCGGTCGTTGTCGCGCCGGATGGGAACCACCCGGTGATCGCCGTGGCTGGGAATACGGTTGGAATTGCCTATATCCACTGGATGGGCATCGTGCAGTACGTTTCCAAAACGGGGCCGAACGCTGCCTGGACTGCGCCCAAGAACATCTCCACAACGGGCCACTGCTACGAGCCCTCTATGGTCAGCTACCAATCCCGTATGCATCTCACTTACACCGTCGCCGATCCCGGCCAGCCCGCCTCCACCGTAATGTATGTGAGTTTTACGCCCGTGATCACCGGTTCGCTTCCCGCCGCTTCTTTTGAATATGTGAATCCGATCGCGATGTGTTTCGGCACTACCGACAGGATATCTCTGCCCGCGATCGCGGTGACTGCTCGCGGCCCGACTGATCAGTCGCCTCAGGTTCGCATCGCCTTCTTCACCACTTCAACGATTTGTGGCAGCGGCCAGGCTTTCTCCGTCACCGTAATGCAACGGTCTCCACATTGGGACATCGTGTTTTCCGCCAGTGGCGCGGCCACGGGCAACCCGTCGCCCGTCTCAATGTCCCTGGCAGCACGCCCCGGCAAAGGCGATTTCTATATGGCGTATTCTTTCGAGAACAACGGCGCGGGCGAGACCAACTTCTTTCATCAGGATTGCTGGAAACCCTCGCTCACCTGGAACTGGGATTATGTTCGACTATTCAACTACAAGGCGCAGGTCGATGTGGAGACGATGTGCGACAATTTTCGACTCGCCGTTTCGGAAATCGGCCTGAGTTTCGTCATCTTCCACACGACGTCCTACCGGACGGGCACTTGGATAACGTCCGCCACCCCGGTCTGGATCGAGCCCGCCTGGACGGTCGTCACCGGGAGGGGAAGAAACCCGCAAGCGGTCTTCTTTTCCTCCCATACCGGGCCGATCCAGGGCGGCATTACGCACTATATTAATGTGGCGTTTGATGAACTGGTAATTTCAAACACGCTCTCCTATTTCCTGAAACACGATGACCGACGCGTCAACGGGCAGGTCATCCTCCAGCCTTGCGGCTCGTCAAAAACCAAGTTTTAGGAACAGTGCCGGAACGCCTTCGGGCGCTTTGGAATGGCATGTCCCTTAAACGCCACAAACTCGCCTGCAAGAGCGACGCTTGACACGCTGATGCCGTCTCGCTAGAACCCGCGGGATTCACGGCACCTAACGACTCATCCTCGAACGTTTGGGACTGGCAGGGCGGATCGGAATTTCCATATGAAAAAGCTGGCCTTAATTTTCTTCACTGCGCTTGGCTTTGTCCAGGTCGCCTCCGCAAGCTTTACCGTTACCAACACCAACGACAGCGGGGCCGGCTCGTTGCGCCAGGCAGTGCTCGACGCGAATAGCAACCCTGGAACGGATGTCATTGTCTTCGACAGCACTGTCTTCAGCACGCCGCGCACGATTAACCTGACCACGGGCGAATTGGTCATCTCTGACAGTGTGACGATCCAGGGACCGGGTGCGAATCTGCTGACCGTCCAGCGGGATTTCAATGCGGCGACGAACTTCCGCGTCTTCAACATTCAAAGCCGCGGGCTGACCGTCTCCATCAGCGGCATGACCATCAGCAATGGGAACGCCGTCGGTACCTCAGGTGGCGGGATTAACTGTCAGAGTAATCTGACGCTGACTAATGTTCATGTCACCGGCAATCAAGCCAGTATCGGCGGTGGAGTGGCGCTGGACTTCGCCGATGGGACATTCGCGAGTTGCACTTTCAGCGGGAACATTGCGGGCACTCAAGGTGGGGGGATTGAATTTGAAAGTGATGGCGGGCGCACGTTGGGGCTGACGAACAGTACGGTGAGCGGCAACACGGCTAATGGGAGTGGGGCCGGCGGCGGCATTTTTCACGGCAGCGGAAGTGGCCACGGCTTTCTAGCGGCGTTCAACTGCACGATCGCCAACAATTCTGGCGCAAACGGCGGCGGTATCCACACCGTCGCCGGTGGGAGCGCAGCGAACCAGGCTGCGACGCTTCTTAATAACACGATCATTGCCAACAACACGCCGACTAATTTGGTAAAGGCGACCTTTAGTGGAGCTACGGCTGCGGTTGGGTCGCAGGGTTTTAATCTAAGTGATAACTACAATGGCGCCGTTACTCTAGTAAGCACTGACCTCACCGGTCAGCCGTTGCTCGGCGCACTTTCGTTCAACGGCGGCACGACGCCGACACACGCCTTGCTCGGCGGGAGCCCGGCCCTGGATAAGGGCAACGGTAGCGGCATAGATCAACGCGGGTTGGCTCGTGGTTTCAACATCACAACCATCTCCCCGGCGAACGGCGGAAATGATTCCGATATTGGCGCGGTCGAAATGCAGGCTCTCATTGTTAACTCAACCGCAGATCCGGGCGACGGCGTTTGCGATGCCACCTGCACCTTGCGCGACGCCATCACGGCCGCCAATGCTAACGGCCCGGGACTGAACGACGTCATTTTCGACAACACTGTCTTCAACACGGCGCGGACGATCACTCTCTCCAACGTGTTGCCCGATATCGCGAGCAGCCTGACCATCAACGGCCCGGGCGCGAATTTGCTGACGGTGCGGCGCGATCCGAATGCCGCGACCTTTCGCATCTTCAACGTTGCGGACGGCATCACGAGTGGTGTGGCCCTCACCGGAATGACTATCGTGGGAGGGAATGCCGGTCCTGGCACTTTTGGCGGCGGCATTTTCAGCCGAAGTAACCTGGCTTTGACAGGTGTTCACGTGACCGGCAACACGGCGGCAACTGGCGGCGGCGTCCATCAGGGGTCGGCCGACGGAGTTTTCACGAATTGCACTTTCAGCAACAATGCGTCAACCAACGCACAGGGAGATGGCGGCGGAGTTTTCTTTCAGGGGGATGGTGGTCACACGTTGCGCCTCGTCAGCAGCACCGTCAGTGGCAACCACAGTGCCAATCATAACGGCGGTGGCATCAGCACTGGCGCCGTCAGCGGCAACAGCCGCCTGGAAATCATCAACAGCACGATTACCAACAACACTGCCAATATCACAGGCGGCGGCATTTTCACATTTACTATCGGCCCGGGCACAACTGCCACGACGACGCTCCGCAACACCATCATCGCGGGAAACACGCCGAACAATTTGGCAACCGGAACATTTAGCGGCGGCGGCGCGGCGACGGTCACAACCTACGGCTTCAATCTGGCGAGCGACAACGGCGGTGGTTTTCTTAACGTCGCGCCGATTACCACCGACAAGATCAACACCCCTGCCGGACTCGGCGCGCTCGGCGCCAACGGCGGCACAACCCCGACGCATGCTTTGCTCTTTGGCAGCGCGGCTCTCGATGCCGGCAACAATTCCGGTTCAGGCGTTCTGGTCGACCAGCGTGGCGCCGGCTTTTTGCGCACGGTTGATTTGGCGGCGGCCAATGCCCCTGGGAGCGACGGCACGGACATCGGCGCGTTTGAGGCGCAAAGCGCACCCCCCGCTGCTTTGGTGGCGAATGTCTCTACGCGACTCCCGGTCGGGACGGGCGACAACGCCCTTATCGAAGGGTTCATCGTGACAGGTCCGTCGGGCTCAACCAAGAAAATCATCGTGCGCGCGATCGGCCCATCGCTAATTCCTTTTGGAATTGCCGACGCGGTGGCCAATCCGACCCTCGAAATCTTTGACGCGAATAATGCGAAGATCGCGTCGAACGATAATTGGAAGACCACTCAGGTTGGAGGAATTATTGCCAGCGATCAGTTCGTCGAGATCAATAGCAGCGGAGTCGCTCCCAGCAACGATCTCGAGTCTGCCATCATCGCGAACCTCGCGCCGGGCTCTTACACGGCGGCCGTTCGCGGGGCAGGGAACACTGTCGGCACCGGTGTCGTAGACGCCTTCGACCTCAGCTCGGGATCGACGGCGCGCCTGGCCAACATCGCGACCAGAGGTTTGATTCAAGCCGGCGATAAACTCATGATTGCCGGTTTCATCATCCAGGGTGGATCGGTCAAAACGGTGATCCGTGCGATTGGTCCTTCGTTGGCCGCATTTGGAATCGCGGATGCCTTGCCGGACACGACGCTTCAATTGCGAGATCAGAACGGCGCGATTGTGCGGGAAAATGATGATTGGATGTCGGACCAGAAAACGGAGCTGGAGAACATTGGACTTCAACCGAGTCACAACCTGGAGGCCGCCCTCGTCCAGACGATCCCGGCCGGACTTTATACGGCCCAGGTCCGCGGTAAGCCGGAGACCACCGGGACCGGGGTCGTTCAGATTTATTTCCTGCAATGAGCTATAGCTCGGTGCCCGCGACAGCACGGGTGCACTGCTAATAGTTGTAGCGACGCCGCTCAGTCGGCGTAAGAAGCGTAGCTAAGTAACACGCCTTTTAACGGCGACTGAGCGCCGTCGCTACAACGACAAAGAAAACAGAACATGCCAGCGATAGGTGTTACGGGAGGGATAGGGACCGGGAAGACGAGCTTCATGAATTGTCTGCGCGAGCTCGCCCCGGAGGCGCGATTTTTTGATGCGGACGTGGCGGCGCGGGAGCTGGCAGACAATGACGTAGAGGTGAGGGGAGCGATCGAGAAACAGTTCGGCGCAGTTTATTTAGAGGGTGGGGGGTTGAATCGGGAGGCGGTCCGCGCCATAGTGTTCGCCGACGCGGGAAAGAAAAGCGCGCTGGAGCAAATCCTGCATCCGCGCATCCGCCGTCAGTGGAGCCTCGAAGCCGAAGGCCATCGCAACTCCACGGAGCTATTTTTTGCTGATATTCCACTTCTCTATGAAACCGGCGGTGAAACCCTGTGCGATCGTGTCGTGGTCGTGGCCTGTTCGCCAGGTGTGCAGCTGGAGCGCCTCAGGGCGCGGATGGGGCTCAGCGAATCGGAGGCGCAACAGATGATCGACGCGCAGATGCCACTTACCGAGAAAATCGCACGCGCAGACCACGTGGTTTGGAATAATGGCGGACGCGACGTTTTGAACGAACAGGCGCGGCTGCTCGTGGATTTGTGGAGGGACGGGCGCTGTCCCGTCCCTAATGATAGGGACGCCACAGCGGGCGTCCCTCCACTTTTAAAATGAGCGAAGACAAAACAGCGTCCGAAACGCCGCCGGTCGACCAAGTGGAGACTTCGACAACGGCACCGCGCGTGCCTGAGGCGTCCGCTAACGAAGAGCCGGTCTTGAATTTACCGGCATCGCTGGACGTCAACGAGCTCCAGGCCCTTCCGCCCGAGGAACTCGAAGCGCTTTGCGGCGAATTCCAATTGCGGGTTTATCCAGGTCGCTCGCGGCACCACCTGATTCTCGACCTGGTGCGCGCGGCCTTGGGGCGAAAAATTCCTGTCCTCACAACCGGATTCTTCGATCCGGTGGCGGACAATTTTGGGGTGTTGCGCTGGCCACGGTTGAATTTCCTTCCAGTGCCGGAGGACGTGGGTCTGACGCGGGCAATGATCCAGCAATTCGATCTGCGGCCGGCCCAAAAAATTCGCGGAACTCTCAGGCTCCCGCGCGACCGCGAGAAGCTAATCATGCTCGATGAAGTGCTGGAGATCGAAGGCTTTCCCGCGGCCGAATGGACTGCGCCGACGGTGTTCGATAACCTGACGCCGCTTTTCCCACAGGGCCGCATCATGTTGGAGAACTCGAAGACAAATTCGATCAGCGCTCGCGCTGTCGATTTGCTGACGCCCTTGGGCCGCGGCCAGCGCGGGCTCATCGTGGCGGCACCGCGCGTCGGGAAAACGATTTTGTTAAAGGAGATCGCCAAAGCGATCCGGGTGAACCATCCCGAGATCCAGCTCATTATCCTGCTCGTGGACGAGCGGCCGGAGGAGGTGACCGATCTCCAGCGAGAAGTGGATTGCGACGTTTACAATTCGACCTTCGACGAAAACTCGAAGCGCCACGTGGAAGTGGCGGAGCTGGTGCTGGAGCGGGCGAAACGGCTCGTCGAGCAGCACAAGGACGTCGTCGTTTTGCTGGATAGCATCACGCGACTGGCCCGCGGTTACAATTCACTCCAGCCGGGAAAGGGCCGGACGATGTCGGGCGGCGTGGAAGCGAAAGCGCTTCTCAAGCCTAAGCGATTTTTTGGCGCCGCGCGCAATTGCGAGGAAGGCGGCAGTCTCACTATCATCGCTACGGCGCTCGTCGATACCGGAAGCAAAATGGACCAGGTGATTTTCGAAGAGTTCAAGGGAACTGGAAACATGGAGCTCCATCTCGATCGCGGCCTCGTGGAGAAGCGGCTTTACCCGGCGATCCATTGCTTGATGTCGGCGACGCGCCGGGAGGACTTACTCTATCACCCGGAAGAATGGGAACGGGTCCAGTTGCTCCGCAAAGCGATGGCCGCGCTCCCGCCGATCGAGGCGATGGAGAAGCTAATCGATAATTTGAACGCGACGAAGACGAACGCTGAGCTGCTGCTCAGCGGCCTCCGCTAAGGAGCAGAAAACCCAAATTCCAAAACCCAAATCCCAAGGAAATTCCCATGATCAAACCCCAAATGAGCAAGACGGCGGCGCCTTTTGGGGTTTTAATTTTTGGTATTGGGATTTACTTGGGATTTGGAATTTGGGATTTGGGATTTGCCGCATGATCGAGACCGACTCCCAACTCGCCGAATTCCTTCCAAAACTGGAAAGCGTCGATCGCGTCGCCGTCGATACCGAGGCCGACAGTCTCCATTGTTATTTCGAGAAGCTTTGCCTGATCCAGGTCAGCGTTCCGGGGCACGATCATCTTGTGGATCCGCTGGCGAAAGTCGATCTCGCGCCGCTCGCTCGCGCTTTTACCGGGAAGGAGATTGTGCTTCAGGGAGCGGACTTCGACTTGCGATTGCTGCGCCGCAGCATCGGGTTTGAGGCGACCCGAATATTCGACACCGTCATCGCCGCTCGCCTCCTCGGGATCCGGTCGTTCAGCCTCGCCGCGCTGGTAGAGAAATTTTTTGGAGTGACACTTCCTAAAGGTTCGCAGAAGGCGAACTGGGCTCAGCGTCCGCTGCCTAAACACATGGCAGAATATGCGATTAACGATACGCGTTATCTCCTGCCGCTCGCTGAGAAACTCGAGACGGGATTGCGCGAATGCGGCCGGGTCGACTGGTTCCGCCAGTCGTGCGAGCGAGCCCTGGAACAGGCTGCGGTGCAACGCACCCGGGATGACGAGGAAGTGTGGCGAATCTCCGGGTCGGGAAAGCTCGGCGGTCGTGCCTGCGCGATTTTGCGCGAGCTTTGGCAGTGGCGCGATCAGGAAGCGCAAGCCGTCGATCGGCCGGCCTTTCATATTTTGCAGAACCACCTGCTCGTGCGCGCGGCCGAGGAATTTGCGGCGGGCGAGACACCGGATCATCGCCATTTTTCTTCGCGACGCCGCCAGGCTTTTCGCGCGGCCGCCGACCGCGGCCTGAATTTGCCGGAATCCGAATGGCCCGTGCGCCCGAAGCGCCGAGGGACACGGCCGACCCGAGAAATGGAGCGCGCCGCGGAAGAACTGCGGAAACGCCGCGACGCCGTGGCGGACGCGCAAGGCCTGGAGCCTTCCTTGATTGCACCCCGAGCTGCGATCGACGCCGTCGTCGCCGGTGAAAGCCGGAGCGACGTGTTGCTGGTTCCGTGGCAACGCGATCTCCTGGAATTGTAGGGCAACCGCTCCGGTTGCCGCGGCCACGAAACCAGTTTCCTTACTTGACGCGTGGAATCCTGCGCGCCACAACTAGGGTCTCAAATGCCCGGCGTTGTTCATCCTGTCGGTTCGCGCCTCGCCGCCGGTTTGCTGGCGGCGATGGTCATTGTCGTCAGCGTCCGTTCCGCTGGCGCCCAACAGGTCTCGGTCCAGGACCGCGCCCAGCTTCTGCGTCCTCCAACGATGGGGCCCACCGATCCGTATTCCGAAGAAAATGGCGTCGATAATGGGAGGGCCGCGGAAAGCGAGAACGACGCTGATATTGGCGAGCAGGAAATTCTCAAACGCGTGGAACGTTATCAGCCGTTCAGTGTTTCCTTCGCGGCACCGTTTTATTACACATCGAACGTGGCGCTGGTGCGCAACGGCGAGCAATCGGATGCGGTCTTCGCGCCCGCCGCCGGAGTGACTTACGCGCCGCGGCTATCGCAGACGCTCTACGGCTCCTTCACCATCCAGCGGCAGGAATTTTATTACGATAAATTCACCGCCCTCGACTTCGGCAGCTTCGATTTCCGCGCCGGGTTGACCTGGATTTTTCCGAAAGCGCACAACCTCATGCTGCGTGGCGAATACGATTACAATCGCCTGACGTTTTCGAACAGCTTCAACGATTTTTTCACCAACCACTCGATCTTCCTCAATGCTGAGGTGCCCTTCCGCTTTGGCCGGGCCCAGCAAGTCTCCATCGGTGTGGACACAAACCTGAGTCTCAGCGCCAGTCCGTCGGCCCCGCAGCGCCATGAATTCGATGCGTATATTGGTTACGCGGTTAGCCTGACGCGATCGCTTACCCTGGGCGCAGTCGGGCGCGTGTTCGTGCGCGATTACGAGAGCATCAATCGCACTGACGTGAGCGAGGTGCTCGCGCTGACCGCAAACTATCAGATCACCAAACAGTTTTCCGCCGGCGCCGCGACAACCTTCGCCTGGAGCCGGTCAAACATACGTGTGTTCGATTACGATGTCGCGAATTTGGGCGGAGCGCTTTCCCTAACCTTCAAGTTTTGACCCCGATGAAGACCAAATCTTTCCTGTTTGCGATGTTCGCGCTTGGGGGACTCGCCTTTGGCACGGTGGCAGTGATGGCCCAAAGCGGCAGCGGTGCGGTGATGAAGGAAGCACGCGTCACCCAGGTGGTGAAGGATGTGAAAATCCTTTCCTCTCAGGGCGCGCCGCGGCCAGCCACCGTATCCGACACGGTGCGAGGCGAGACGGCGGTGAGGACGGGCGCCGAATCGCGGGCGGAACTTACCTTCGGGGACCTGACGATTGCGCGTCTCGGCGCGAATACGATTTTCAGTTTCAACGAGGGGTCGCGGACCGTGGATCTCGGTAACGGCGCGATTCTCCTTCGCGTTCCGAAAGGTTCCGGAGGCGCCAAAATCCAGACCGCGGCGGTTACCGCCGCCATTACCGGCACGACAGTGATCGCCGAGTATCACCCGAAGTCGTTCGCCAAGTACCTGGTGTTGGAAGGAACGATGCGGATCTATCTCAAGGGCGTCCTGGGCGAATCGATCCTGCTCAATCCGGGCCAGATGTTGATCGTGAATCCAAACGCGAAGCGCCTGCCTGAGCCGGTTGATTTCGATTTGGAACGGCTGATGAAAACGTCACTCTTCATCCAGGGCTACCGTCCCCTGCCGAGCGACCCGCTGATGGCGGCGGTGCAGCATGGCCAATTGGATCGAAAAAGCGCGGGTGAATTAATCGATACGAACCTGGTCATCTTCGGACGCGGAACGCTGGTTACGTTAACCGACCCCCAATCTTCCGATGTGGTGGATCGCAAGACTGCGGCAGTGACGTTGCCGACGCCGACAGCGACCCCGACCGCGCCGCCGCCCCTGCCAACGCCGACTGCGACGGCCACGATCCCGCCACCGACTCCTACCGCTACGATCCCGCCACCGACTCCAACCGTGAGCAAGTTCGGCACGCCGCCGCCAATCGTGACCTCGGTGCCGTATCCGATCGATAACAGCACGACGATCCAGACCGATCCGGTGATCACCCGCGGCGGCGTCACCGATTTCGGAAAAATCTACCGCGATGCGGGGCAGGACGGGCCCTTTTCTACCTGGGCATTCACCGCGACGTCGCCGTTCGATACCACGAGCGGCATCAACTCTCTCTACGGCCCCAACGCTCCCGTTGCCGCCTTCAAGTTCGTTGCTCTCCAATTGGTCGGCGATCCGATCATTTCCACTGCGAACGGCGGCGCCCTCAATCTGGCGTTGATTTCAGTCGGCCCGATTACCACCGCCACGGCAGGCAATGCCACTTTCACCTTTGCCGGAATGCAGAGTGTCCTGCTCGCGACCCAGGCCGGTTCGATCGATATCTCGAGCCCGGATATCACGTTCCAGAACATTCCGTCGCTGTTCTTTTACGCGCGTGGGACGGGCTCGAATCTGAATCTGGGCGGGATGGGGATTTTCAACGTGAGTAATCTGCGCCTTATTGCGGAAAACAACATCCAGATCAACGCACCGCTCAGTCTGAGCAACGGAGCCGACGGTGGGATTTTGCACGGGACCGCCGGCGGCAGCCTCACGGTGAACAGTCCCATTGAGACGCCGACAGCTTTCGTTACAGCCGGTACTTCCGGGAATGGTGGAATGGTGACGCTCTCCGCGCTGGGCGGAACGTTGACGGTGAACTCGCGGATCCAGGTTTCCTATAACGATCCCGACCCGAGTGTCCCCGGGACGCTCATAAGACGAAGCGCCCAGGGTGGCCCCATTGTTCTCTTCAGCGGTCTCACAACGGGAACCGGAATAAGCCTGACATCCGGCTCGAGTTTGCTCTCGTTATTGAACCCAGCCGCGCCCGGTTCTCTCCCCGGCAACATTAATCTGGCGACCGCAGGAAGCGATATCGTCATGAACAATGCCACGCTCCAAGTGGATCGCGGCTCGATCGGGATCCTGCAAACGGCGGCGCCCTCCGCGGGCAGGGCCCAAATCACGATCAACGGCGGCACGATCAGCAGCGAAACCTTGGCTGTGAATTCCCGCGGCGACTTGACCGTCGGCACCACCTCGCCGGTCAATCTCTCTGTGGTCACACTTGGCTTATTCGCAAATAACGATCTAACCTGGAACGGCGGGACCCTTTCAGCGACAGCAACGCGCTTTACCGGAAATGTCTTTGTCGAATCGAGCGGGAACACATTGATCACCGGCCCGGTCTCCATCCAACGTTTCAACGGTGGCATCACCGATGGGCTTAGGATCGTCCTCAGCGGGGTCCAAAGTTTTCAGGCGAACAGCTCGATTAATCTTCTGACCGATGGAGGCGGCCTATCGGACGGCGGCGATATTACCTTGCTCTCCGGTGGGCCGGTCACGGTTAACGGCTCCGTCCTGTTGCAGACTGGCCCGACAACGGGAAACCAGACATCGGGCAGCAATATCTTGATCAAGAGCGGTCAGGGGTTCAGGGTGGCCGATTTATCCGCCACAGTTCAGATCGGCGCCGGTCGAACTCTGAGCGATGGCGGCGTGATCACCATGGAGGTGGGCGCTGATTACACCGCGACGCTCGGCGACGGCGGTCTCAATCTTCGCATCAACAATTCCGCCCCGGGCGCAATCGAGACGGGCGGAAGTATCTTGTTGAGCGTGAGCGGCAATCTCACGACAGGGTCAACCGGGGCGCTGAATCTATTGATAAACAACCAGGGTGGTCGGATTCAAAATGCGGGCAGCATCAGTGCGACGACTCAAGCCAATTTGACGGCGGGTTCGGTTAGCGCCGTGATCGATAATCGTTTTAAAGGCCTCATCGGCAATGGCGGGTTGCTCACATTCAACGTGAATGGAACCCTGACCACGACCGGCGACGTGAACCTTGAGATCCTTAACAGCCAGATGGGGACAACCGGTGGCACGATCGGGTCGGCGACTTTCCTGTCGGCGACTTTGGGGAACACGAGCATTGGCGGTGACTTCAACGCGTTTGTCGACAACTCCGATGGCTCGATCGGCCCGGGCGGGAATGATTGGACGGTTACGTTGCAGATCAATGGCACGCTCGCGGTTACAGGCCGCATCAACGTCTTCGGCGCTCTCAAGAGTACCGGGGCGGTCACGGCCGGCCAGTTGTCCGCCACGGATATCAACGCGCCGAGCATAGCGGTGGGCACTGGAGGCATTACCCGCTTTTCGTTCCCGAACGAGATAACCGTAAATCCGCTTCATACCATTACGACCAATGCCCTCACTTCGACGGGCGGGATCAATTTCAACGGACCGGACATCGATACCCCGCCGGGATTCGGTCCCTTCGATGGCGGTCAGCTTACGCTCAACGTGCCGTCGCTGACGTTCGGACCGTCAGCTGCAGACAACATCCAGGGCCTCGTTACGTTCAACGGCGGAAGCACATCGAGCAGTTCCATCCCGGCTGGAAGTGGCGGCACCTTCACCGTCAACGCGACTGGAGCGATTACGGTCGACTCTCCCATTGAGGCTACCACAGGGCTGCAACCCAGTTCGTCGGAGCCGAGCGGCGTCGGCGGCACAGTCAATTTCAATACAACGGGGGGCGCGATCTCGGTTAATTCTTCCATCACGGTTTCCTCCGCGGAGAAGGGGACCGTAGCCCCGCCGCCACCTGTGCGAAAAAGCCGGGCCGGCGGAAACATTAATATAAAGAGCGACGCCCCGACGGGCGTGGCCGTTAACATCAGTAACACCGGTCAGCTTCTGTCATTGCTCGACGCCGCGGCGCCGGGACCGGGGGGTAAGATCACCATCCTCGCCACAGGTGCGAACAGTCGAATCAATGTCACCGGCGCAACCGCACCGGCTGGGAGCGTGCCACCCGATTCCATTCGAGCCGACAAGGGCTCGGTCGATATCCGTCATACCGGCAGCGGCGGGTCAATCTTCTTAACCGACTCGAACATCGCCGCTGACACCGTCAAGATCGGCGCGCTCGGAGCTAACGGCACTCTGTCCATCGGCGGCGGCCGAATCAATGCGGATACCCTTCTCCAACTTTACGCCACCGGCTCGAACGGCTCGGTAGTTTTCATCAGTAACGTGCTCTTGAGCGGCGGCAGCATGAAACTCATCGCCGGGAATACCGTCACTGTGAACAATGGGATTACTGTTTCTGTCGCCAATCCCATCGCCGACATTTACGTCTCGGACTTGAATCACGCGAACTACCAGAGTTTTAACGGCGGAAACAATTCGACCACTGGCAGGTTCATCCTTGAAGGCACTGAATCTTCGCCTGTCTCCGGAGCCACGACGCACTTCGGCCCGCCGCCCCCTCCGCCCTTCAGCGGACACTAGGATTTATTTGCGGCGCTGCTGGTCGAGATAACCGGCGCCGAGGGCGATGCCGGCGATAATCAGCGCGCCGGCCGTCGCGAAGGGAACCGGGTCGAAGGGCGCGGGCGGAAGCGAGATGATGCCGTGTTCGTCCGTTCGCGCTGGCCGGTGAACGTAGCGTCCGCGGCGCGGCGCACGAAAATTTTCGGCAAAACGTTCCAGCCGTGACGGCAAGTCGGCGTCGCACCGCGGGATTCCGTGGCCGCAGCCAACTACGTTTGGTCGCAACTTCGCGAGTTCTTTCACCGAGAGACGGGTTGCTTCCCAATCGGTGTTGAAAGGCGCGCCGGCGCGAGCCAGTGTTTTGCGGCCGGTGATGAGACCGCTCCACGAATCCATGTTCATCGTGGCGAAGGCGTCGCCCGCCAGGAGCACACGATCCGACGGACGGAAAAGCGAGATGTGGCCTGGCGAATGGCCGGGCGTTGCGAGCCATTCCCAGCCCGGCGTCCCCGGAACGTTGTTCGGTTCCAACTCCCGAATGCGTCCGCCCAGATTACGAGCCCTGGCCGGCATGAACCTGGAGAGGACTGCGATCGCGCCGCCGATTGTCGGGTCGGGTGGGGGATAATCGGACTTTCCGGTGAGATACGGCTTTTCCAGGCGATGGACGTAGATCGGGACGTTCCAGTATTCCGCCAAGCGAAGGGCGGAACCAGCATGGTCAAAATGACCGTGGGTCAGGACGATCGCTTCCGGCGGCGCGCCCGCTCCGAACCGCGCTTCCGCCGCTTCGATGATCTGATTTGTCCGCCCGGGCAAACCGGCATCGACCAGAATCCAGGCGCTCCCGGGTCGTCCGACAAAATAGACGTTAACGAAACTGATCGGCAGCCAGCCAACGTCGGGCGCTATGCGAGATATCGTGGTCATGTGTGGGGCTGAAGCGTCGAAGCGTTACATCGTTAATTCGTAGAACCGTCGCGCCGAGGTCTTGTCGCTGCAACGCTTTAACGCTTCAACGATCCCGTCATGGAATCACCAGCGTCATCCCGGGCTTCAGTTTCGCGGGGTCGTCGATCAGGTTTTTGTTTACGTTCTGGATCTTTTTCCAGCGGCCGGAGGATTTGTAAAATTTGCGCGAGATGGACGCCAGAGTGTCGCCTTCACGAACTACATAAGTCTTCGCCGGGGGTCCCGTCTTTTTGTCGGGTGGCTTGATTTCGGCCGCTTTTTCGGTCGGATGACGCCCGCGATATTCATCGATCTCTTTGTGCAACGCGAGGTTCTCATTCTTCAACCGCGCTGCTTCCGCGCGGCTAACGACGGAATCGCCGGAGAGATTGGTCCCGAGCTCTAACTCATCCTTTTTCATGAAATTTTTCACTTCGCTCGCGTGGGGACCCGAAGGCGCCAGGGTGAGGTAACGTTTGAAGTGGTGCAGCGCGTGAAGAGGATCGTGCATCTTGTCGTCGTAGAGCAGCGCGAGCCGGTAGTGCACGTCCGCCGTGCGCGGCGAATCGTCGAGCGCGCTTTCGTAAAGCGCGATCGCCCGCAGGTAATTGCCGTCGGCGGTCTTGTTTTCCGCGTCTTTGATAATCTGGGCGCTCCGCGGCGTGATCATTCGGTCGCAGCTTCCCCCAAGCAGGGCAAGGCCGAGGGACAGCGCAGTCGCGAACCTGTTGAGGAAATAGTTTCTGCTCATTAGCGTCTACTTTTTACATGAATCATTCCGCTCCTTGCGTGCCTCATCGCCTTTCCTTACGCGCGATTTTCCGCGGGCCGCAATATTTTTTCCTTTTCCTGATTTTTGCCGCCGCGACTTCGTGGGCCATCCAGCTTCACCCCGGAAATACTTATCCGCTGACCTTTACCGACGTCGACCACCACCAGCTCTCGACCGCGGACGGTCACGTCACGATTATTTGCGTCGTTAACCGTCGCGATGAAACGAAAGCGCAGGCAGTGGGCGATCGCGTTTCCCAAATCGCCGCCGGCGATCCGAAGATCCGGCTGATCACGCTCGTAAATTTTCAGCAGAACATTATCCTGCCATTGCGCGGGATGGTTACCGCCGTGATCCGGCATCGACTCGACGACGAAGCAAAAGAAGTCCAGAAATCGTATTCTGCGCGCCACATAAATCGCAATGCGCGCGACGATATTTTGGTGGTCGCCGATTTCGATGGCAAAGCGGTTTCGCAGCTCGGCATCGCGCCGGTCTCACCGGAGTTTGCCGTGTTCGTCTTTGACGGGAAGGGGCGACTCGTTAGGCGCTGGAACGACGTTCCGACCCCCGAGATGTTGACCCAGGCCATCAAGGAAGCGCGATAGCTCAATACCGCGGCACAGCGGGATCGACTTGGACGGACCACGCATCGATCCCGCCCTCGAGGTTCACAGCGTTGTCGAACCCGGCTTCCTGCAAAATCCTCACGGCGTGTTGGCTTCGTCCGCCGCTGTGACATTGGAGGACGAGGGTTCCCTCGCGTGGCAGCTCGTCGACGCGCGCCTCCAGTTCGCCTAGCGGGATCAACCGCGACCCTTCAATCCGCGCCATCTCGTACTCATAAGGCTCGCGCACGTCGATCAAGGTGAAGGCCTCGTTCCGGTCGATCTTCGCCTTCAGGTCCCGCACCGAAATCACAGGCGCTTCCTCCGGCGCAGCGAACCAATCCGCTTCCGGCGGACCGGCGCAGAACTGCTCGTAATCGATAGGCTCGAAGATTGTCGGCGTGTCGCCGCAAACCGGGCACTGCGGATCGCGGCGGAGAGCGAATTCGCGGAACTTCATTTTCAGCGCGTCAAAGTGGAGAAGGCGGCCGGCGAGCGTTTCCCCCGCACCGATAATCAGCTTCAGCGCTTCCGTCGCCTGAATAAGCCCGATGATCCCCGGCAAAACGCCGAGCACGCCTGCCTCCGCGCAGCTCGGCGCGGCGCCGGGCGGTGGCGGTTCCGGGAACAGACAGCGATAACACGGCCCGCCGAGATGGGGGGCGAAAACGCTCGCCTGTCCTTCGAAGCGAAAGACCGAACCGTAGATATTCGGTTTGCGCGAGAAAACGCAGACGTCGTTGGAGAGGTAACGAGTTGGAAAATTGTCAGACCCGTCGACGATCACGTCGTAGTTGGCGACGATCCCGATTGCGTTCTCGCTCGCGAAGCGGGTGTCGTGAATCACGATTTCCACATCGGGATTTAATTCCTGCAACCGCGCCCGCGCTTGTTCCACTTTCGATTTCCCGACATCGCTCGTTCCGTAAAGAATTTGCCGTTGCAGATTCGATGCGTCCACGCGGTCCGCATCGACGAGCCCGAGCGTGCCCACTCCGGCCGCCGCGAGGTAAAGGGCCGCCGGCGAACCCAGCCCGCCGGCACCAATGCACAAGACGCGGGCCGCTTTGATCCGACGCTGCCCGTCTGCATTTACTTCCGGTAAAATCAGCTGGCGCGAATAGCGCGAAAGTTCGTCGCGCGTCAGCGTGATGTTTGAGAGCCGCTCTTCGTCGATGATGCCCACGCTGTTAAGATTGCACGAGTGACCAGTCGATGCCGACGATGCGATTGCCCTCGAAGCGCTTCAGCGATTTCGGGAACGCCAGGTAACGCGCGCCTTTCTTTTCGTGGAATCCCACTTCGCCAAAGTCGGTGCCGCTGTCGGTCGAGCGCACCGTCATGACCCGATTGTTTTTCAGGAGCGATTGGAAATGCCGATCCGCTTTTGGTTTTTGCCAAAGGGTATAAACCTCGGGCCGCCCGCATTTCTCGATGACGACGGCGAAGCGCGCCGTCTTGACCTTGAGGAGTTTCATTGAGGTTGAGGGGTTGAGCAGTTGAGGGGTTGAGTGGAGTCGAGGCCACGCTGCCAATCCTCTCAACCACTCATCTCCTCAACCTCCCAACCAAAAAAAGTCCGCCAGAGAACTACGGCAAAGAGGATCAGACTACCGTTGCTGCATTCCTGCTCTGGCGGGGTTCGTAAGTCCTCAGTCCATAGCCCCTGACGGAAACAGACTGTTCGCGAAAGATCGCCCGGGCGCAATCGCCTTTTGGGCTCGCTCGGAAAGCTCGTTGAATCGCGCTTTCAGCGCTCGGTCTGTTTTCGTGGCCCTACCCTGGGCGTTGCCCCAAGCTGTAATTGAATCGCCCCTTTGGCGCTAAGCGAAGAGGGAAGATTCATCCCTGTTTTCAACGCCACAGGCGTACTTCAATTCTTCCCTGGGGCGTTGCTTCCAGGCTGCGACTAAGGTGCACTTCGGTGCGGGAAAACAGCCATGGGATCTCTCTAGCGCCAACGGCGCGATTCACCGACAGCCTGGGGCAACGCCCCAGGGATGCGAACACCGCGACTAACCCGCGCGCTGAAAGCGCGATTCAATTCCCTCGCCGGGAGAAACGCCGCTTACGCGAACGGCATGTTCATCTTAATCCGTGCCGTATCGGTGTGGTGGACCTCGGCGGATTTTGCCATGTGCCGTTTGCGCTTGGCGCTCTTCGAGGAGAGCAAATGTCGGCGCGAGGCGTGTTGGCGGCGCACCTTCCCAGTGCCCGTGATCTTGAACCGCTTGGAGACGGCTTTCCGGGTTTTGCTGCGCGCGATCGACTTTGGCATAAGGCGCGGAAGATAACGCAGCCAGCGCGCGTGACAACCGCTTTTGATCGGAGGAACTTGTCCCATGGAAAACGGCCCCGCTCGCAAACCACGCGTGATCATCGTCGGCGCCGGCTTTGGCGGGCTAGAAGCCGCCAAGAAGCTCGGGTGCGAAGAAATAAAGGTCACGGTCATCGACCGAACGAACCATCACCTCTTTCAGCCATTGCTTTATCAAGTCGCCACCGCGGCATTGTCACCGGCCGATATCGCGGCGCCCGTCCGCGGAATTCTCAGCAAATGCCGCAACATGGAGGTGATCCTTGGGGAGGTGCAAACAATCGACGTCGCCGCGAAGAAGATCCATGCCGGCGAACTCGAGCTGGCCTACGATTATCTCATCCTGGCCACCGGCGCCCGGCATTCCTACTTCGGCCATCCCGAGTGGGAGCCGCTCGCGCCTGGGCTCAAAAGTTTGGAGGACGCAGTCGAAATCCGCCGCCGGATTTTACTGGCATTCGAATACGCGGAGAAGGTGAATGACGAAGCCGCCAAGCGCGCGGCGATGACATTCGTCATAATTGGCGGAGGCCCGACCGGTGTGGAAATGGCGGGAGCGATTTCTGAAATCGCGCGTCACACCCTGGCGAAAGATTTTCGGCACATTGATCCCTCACAAGCCCGCGTCATCCTGGTGGAAGGATCGGATTGCGTTCTCTCCTCCTTCCCGAAGGACCTGCAGGAAAAAGCGATGGACCAGCTGAGGGAATTGAAAGTGGAGCTGCGCACTGGCATTCATGCCACGAACCTGACCGAGCAGGGTCTGCAGGTCGGCGACGAATTCATCCCGTGCCGCGTCAAAATCTGGGCGGCAGGCAACGAAGCGTCGCCAGTGGGCGGCTCGCTCGGGGTCGAACGCGACCGGGCCGGCCGCGTGATCGTCAACGAAGACCTTACCATTCCCGGTCATCCCGAAGTTCAGGTCATCGGCGACCTCGCAAGTTTTTCGCATCAAGGTGGGAAGCCGCTTCCAGGGGTCTCGCCGGTGGCGATGCAACAAGGGCGGCACGCTGCGGCGAACATTCTCGCGATGGTCAAGGGCGACGGCCCGTCTCGGTTCCGTTACTTCGACAAAGGCAGCATGGCGACCATCGGCCGAAACAAGGCTGTAGCCGACCTGAAGTATTTTCACTTGAGCGGCTGGCCGGCGTGGATGGCATGGCTGTTCATTCATGTCCTGTATCTCGTCGGGTTCCGAAATCGCTTCGCCGTGCTTTTCCAGTGGGCCTGGGCCTATTTCAGTTTCAACGCCGGAGCGCGGCTGATCACCCGCAATTTCCAGGCGGAAAAACGCCCGCTTACTTAGCAAATTAATGAGTTACCGACTGAGTGAATTAATGATCGGAATGGATAAGCTCGTAAGCGCCAAAGAGCTGCAGGACCGGACGAAGAAGTTTGCGCTCCGGATTTTACGGATATTCTCGGCTTCGTTGGCAACGGCCAAAGCTAATCGCTAATTCGCTCAGTCGTTAATTCACTAAATGCCGGTCACGATAATCAATCGCCAGCGGGCCATTGCGGTCGATCTGACCTCGCTGCAAGAGTTCGCATCCCGCGCGCTGACCCAGTGCCTGAAACTGCGCGGTGCATCCAACCCGCTCTCGACCCTTCCCGAGGTGAACGTGGTTCTGGTGTCCGATCGACGCATCGCGGAAATCCATCGCCGGTTCATGAATGCGCCCGGGCCCACGGATGTGATCACTTTCCAACACGGCGAGATTTTCATCAGCACCGAAACGGCGAAGCATCAGGCGCATAAGTTCCGCACCTCCATCGAGCACGAACTGCGTCTCTACCTTGTCCACGGGCTTCTTCATCTTGGGGGCCTGGATGATAAGACGCCCGCGGGCGCCGCGGAAATGAAACGCGTCCAGGAAAGAATAGTAGCGTCAGTCTCGCTACCTTGAACCGGACTTACTCTGTGATAGCCTTATTTTCATGAACGGCCAGCCACGCGAGGGTTCGCAACGATGGCGCCAGCCGCGCGACTGAAGTAACCGTATTCGCCCTGATGCAGAGTGCCTTCGGATCGTCGGTCGAGAGTCCAGTCATCGAACAGGAAACGCGAACCGCCGAGGAAGTCGATCTTCCCTGGCAGGTGATCGTCCACAACGATCCGGTCAACCTCATGAGCTACGTCACGATGGTTTTCCAAAAGGTGTTTGGCCTGACGAAAGAAAAAGCCGAAAAACACATGCTTGAGGTGCATCAGCTCGGCCGCTCGATTTTGTGGAGCGGGATGCGTGAGCGCGCCGAGCTTTATGTCCAGCAGCTCCACGGTTACCTGCTTCTCGCTACCCTCGAGCGAACGAACTGATCCGAATGGAATTCCACCGCCACCAGGATTGCCTCGAAATTTCCGAGCTCGATCCGTTCCTGGCGGAATTGCTGCGGCAAATTCCGGAAAGTTGTAACGTCGAGGGCGTCGAAGCCGCGCAGCAACGGATCTTCAGCGCGCCCGCGGCGGAAGCTGAACTTTGCTCCGAGTGGAAGGTCTATGTGGAACCCGAATTACGGCGGCTCTTCCGTTCGGCTACCGAAACGGTCGCGGCTGATCTCGAGCAGCTCAATGGTGGCACGAAACCGTTCGCAAATTGTTCGCTCCGAATCCCGCTCGAAAACGCCGACGCCTGGCTAAACGCGCTCAACCAGGCCCGGCTCGCCATTGCCGCGAAATACAACTTCACGGACGGCGAGCTCTGCGATCATTACCGTTCGCCCATTGGTTCGCGCCGCGATCTCGGCCTGTTTCAGGTGAATTTCTACGGCTTCGTCCAGGAGTTTATCCTGCAGGAGATGGCGTCGTAGCGCAAAGCGCTTTCTTGCTCGTGCTCTTGCTCATGATCCTAATCCTGGTCTGACGCATTGGTTTCGGGAAGGGATCATGAGCAAGATCATGATCAGGAGCAGGAGGGGAAACGCCGCTAGGTCTTCTGCCGATTACGCACCATCTCCATGAGCCGGCTCTTGAGCGCGTCTGATGATTTCTCCGGCCTGAGGCTGAGCGCGAAAGCTTCGTGCATCGAGTAGCACTCGCCGATGAAGTCCTCGGCCTTTTGCCCGAAATCCTTCCGGGCTTCTTCAAAAGCTTCCAGCTCTTCCGCTTCCAACGCGCCTATTACGTAGAGACGCGATTGGTTCTGGAATTCTTCAAAGCTCATCTCGCAGTTCCTTAAGCCCGTCGTAGATCTTTTTCAGACCCAGTTCGAGCCGGGTCTTCACTGTGCCCAACGGTGTATTCGTTTTTGCGGCGATTTCGCGCTGACTCATCCCGCGAAAAAATGCGAGATTTATTGCCTCCTGTTGGGCAACCGGCAGCGTGTCGATGACCTTACGCACCAATACCCGGGTATCGCCGAAACTGATCTCTTCTTCGGTGGCGTTGTGGACCCAGGCGTCGGGTTGCTGTTCGGTCTCGGTCTGTAACCGCTCGCCCGCTCGGGTGTAAGCTTGTTTCTTCCGCAAACCGTCGATTGCCCGACGGCGCGCGAGCGTCACCATCCACCCCAGCGGTTTGCCTTTTTGGGCCGAGAAATTTTTGGCCTGGTTCCAGATCTCCATGAAAATTTCCTGGAGCAGATCGTCGGCCTCGGCTTCGTTGTGGATTACCCGCAGGATGAGCGCTTTGATGATGCCGTTGTAGCGATCGTACAATTGGGAAAGCGCTTCCGGATCTTCTGCCTGGATGCCGTGCATCAGCTCGAGGTCGGTCGGTGCGCCCGGCTCGAGAAGAGGCGCGGCGGCAGGCATGCGAGCGTTTCGCGTCTCAGCAGGATCGTCGGGAATCCCGGGCGGTGTCGAAAAATCTATCGACATGGTCGGTTCGGCGCGCCCGGGTTTTTCATGAGGAAGCAAGACTTAGTAGCAACTCTTCGTTGCGTCCACTTCGATTTCGCCGCCCGACGTGTATCTTGATAACAGAAACGGTCCCGGATTGTATTGCTCTTGACCCGGCAGACGCACGCACGCTAGCGTCGGCCTCGAAATTGAAAACAGTCATCATGCGCTCATTGGCTATCGGAATTGTGTTGTTCGCCACGGCGGTCCTGGTTCGCGCCCAGGACGCTGCTTCCACTCCGTTCCAAGCCAAGTCGCCGGCGGCTACCGAAGATTCACCTTCACCGTCCCCTTCGCCGTCGCCGACCGCGAAGCCGAAGCCGAAACCGACTTCCACATCCACACCCAAACCGTTGCCGAGCCCCTCTATCAAGCCGCTGGAAAGCGTCACGCCGGAGCCAGTCGCGACTTCCTCGCCGGCGCTCTCGCCGCTCGACACGGAGACAATCACCTTGATGCCGTCGCCGAGCGCCACTCAGCCGCCGATTCTGAATGCTTCGCCCGTCCCGATGCCCAGCGTCATCCCCGCCACTACCCCAAAGCCGCTCGCGACGCCGGCGATCACTCGGGCTCCCATGACATTTCCGACGGTCCGGCCGATGGGGACTTCGACCCCGCGACCACGACCGCCGGCCACTTCTCCTTCGCCGGTTCGCCTGAGCCCGACCCCATTGCCGAAACCTTCCGCCACGGACGCGCCGCGGCCGACGGCGACACCGACTGCCGCGTCGAGCCCTTCTCCAGCGGCCACCGCGACGGCGACGGCCACCGCAAAGCCATCTCCAACGCCGACGCCTAAACCAACGCCGAGTCCGAAGCCGACGCCGACTCCGAAGCCCACCCCAACGCCGAGTCCGAAGCCGACTCCAACGCCAAAACCGACCCCAAGTCCAAAGCCGACCCCAACGCCGAAACCTTCACCGACTCCCAAACCCACGCCAACCCCAACTCCGGTTCCCGTTGAGTCTCCGGCCGCTCCCGAAGATGCCACTACCGCTCGGATCAAAGAGCTGGAGTCGAATTGGGAAGGCGCCCTCTTGAGCCACGACAGCGCCATCATCGAGAAGATCGTGGCCGACGATTTCATCGGCACCTCGTCGAGCGGCAAGCAGGGCGATAAGTCCACCCTGCTCGCCGAAGCGAAGCGCGACACGAACACCTACACTTCTGCTGTGTCGAGCGACATGAAGGTGCGGATGTTCGGGGACAACGTCGCAGTCGTGACTGGGCTCGCCAAGGAAACCGGCAAGACCAAGGCCGGCAAAACCTTCAGCCACGCTTATCGATTTACCGATACCTGGGTGCTGCGCGACGGTGAATGGAAGTGTGTCGCCGCTCACGCCATGGCGGCACCGAAGAAATAGCCGGCGGTTGTAGCCGGGATCGGCGATCCCGGCCAGAGCAATCGGCTCGCCGACGGGGGCCGGGATCACCGATCCCGGCTACAACAACTCGAAAGCAATCCGCCGATTGCGCCCCTCCGATTGTTGCGCCAACTGTGTAGCCTCATGTCGAACCCGAAAAACGATCCGGCCATCGACCCGCTCTGGTACAAAGACGCGATCATCTACGAGCTGCACGTCAAGACGTTCCACGATAGCGACGGCGACGGGATCGGCGATTTCCGCGGGTTGATCGAAAAGCTCGATTACCTCCAGGAACTGGGCGTCACCGCGCTTTGGCTCCTGCCGTTCTATCCCTCGCCGATGCGCGACGACGGCTACGACATCGCGAACTATTACGACGTTAATCCGAACTTCGGCACCCTCGACGATTTCCGCGCGTTCCTCGCCGCTGCCCACGAGCGCGGCCTGCGGGTCATCACCGAGCTGGTCATCAATCACACCTCCGATCAGAACCCGTGGTTCCAGAAATCACGCCGGGCCGCGCCCGGTTCGCCGGAGCGCGAGATGTACGTCTGGAGCGATACGCCGGAGAAGTACAAGGAAACGCGCATTATCTTTAAGGATTTCGAGACTTCGAACTGGGCGTGGGACCCGGTTGCGAAGGCGTATTACTGGCATCGGTTCTATTCGCACCAGCCCGATTTGAACTTCGACAATCCGGCCGTGCACGAAGCGGTCGAGAAGGTCCTCGATTTTTGGCTCGCAATGGGCGTGGACGGTCTCCGCCTCGATGCCGTCCCCTACCTTTACGAACGCGAAGGCACCATCTGCGAAAACCTTCCCGAAACGCACGAATACCTGGTGAAGCTTCGCGCGCACGTCGACGCGAAATTCAAAGGACGCATGCTCCTCGCCGAAGCGAACCAGTGGCCGGAAGACGCCGTTGCGTATTTCGGCAAGGGCGACGAGTCCCACATGAATTTCCATTTCCCGCTCATGCCGCGGATGTTCATGGCGCTCCAGATGGAGGACCGATTCCCGATCATCGACATTCTCGATCAGACGCCGCCGATTCCGGAGAACTGCCAGTGGGCCATGTTCCTCCGCAACCACGACGAGCTCACCCTCGAAATGGTAACGGACGAAGAGCGCGACTACATGTGGCGCGTTTACGCGAACGACCCGACGGCGCGGATCAATCTCGGCATCCGCCGCCGCCTCGCGCCGCTTCTCGCCAACAGCCGCCGCAAGATCGAGCTCCTCAACATCCTCCTGTTCTCGATGCCGGGAACGCCCGTGCTCTACTACGGCGACGAGATCGGGATGGGCGATAACTTTTATCTGGGCGATCGCAACGGCTGCCGGACCCCAATGCAATGGAGCCCGGATCGAAACGCCGGTTTCTCGAAAGCAAACCCGCAGCAACTCTACCTGCCGATCACGATCGACCCCGAGTACCATTACGAAGCGATCAACGTTGAGAACCAGCAGAAAAATCTTTCATCGCTCCTCTGGTGGACGCGACGCGTCATCGCGATGCGGAAGAATTTCCGCGCCTTTTCTCGGGGCTCGCTCGAGTTCCTCTTCCCGGAAAACAACAAGGTGCTCGCGTTTCTCCGGCGCCACGAAGAGGAAACGATCCTCGTGGTGGTGAATCTGTCGCGGTTTTCCCAGGCAGCCGAGCTCGATCTCTCGCAATTCGCCGGCTGCGTGCTCATGGAAGTGTTCAGCCAGAATTTTTTCCCCGCGATCGGCAAGTCGCCTTACGTCATCACGCTCGGGCCGCATTCGCATTACTGGTTTGTGCTCCGCTCGGAAACTGCAGCTTCCGTCGCCTCGAAGGAACGGAAGATCCCGACGCTCGATTTCGCCCCGAATGTCGGGACGCTCCTGGAGAACAGCGGCCGCGCCCGGATCGAGCGCGAAATTTTGCCCGGCTACATCCGAAATTGCCGGTGGTTCGGAGCCAAGGCGCGAACCATCCGGCAAATGCGAATTGCCGAACAGATTCCGCTTTCCGGCGATGACGGCGCAGCGATCTGGTTCGTCGAAGTCAGCTATCTCGAGGGGGCGACGGAAACCTACGCGCTTCCGGTGCAGATAGCACGGGAAGAGGTTGCCCGTGCCCTGGAACGTTCCGCTCCGCAGTCCGTAATCGCGCGTTTGCACGGGGAGGGGGACGCTATTCTGCACGATGCGATTTACGACGAGTCCTTCCGCAAGGCGCTTTTCAAATTGATGACCGGTGGCCGTTCCGCCTCCGGCAATGACGGAAACCTCATCGGCCTAACGAGCACTGCTTTTCCGAGCGAAGCCAAAACGAGGACACCGGCGTCGCAAGTCCTCAGCGCGGAGCAAAGCAATTCGGCGATGCTCTTCAAAAAGAAATTCTTTCTGAAGCTTTACCGGAAGTTGGAGGACGGCGTTAATCCGGACGTCGAGGTGACGCGTTTCCTGACCGAGCGGGCGCAGTTTCCGAATGTTCCTGCCTTTCTCGGCGCGATCGAGTATCGCCGGCCCAAAGCGGAGCCGACCGTCGTTTGCCTGCTCCAAAGCGCAATCGCGAATGAAGGCGACGCCTGGACTCTCACGCTCGATGCGGTCGGCCGTTATTACGAACGCGTGTTGACCCGGAAAGCTGATCTGCAAAATCAAACTACGCCTCCTGGGCCGCTCCTGGAGGAATTAATCGGCGGAATCTATCCGGAGAAAGCAAAGCTTATTGGTCAACGCACGGGCGAATTGCATCGCGCGCTTGCCGTCAGCCCCGACGAACGCTCCTTTGCGCCGGAAAAATTTAACGCCATGGCGCAGCGCTCCGTGTATCAAAACATGCGCGCCTCGCTCCGGCGCAATTTCGATTTGCTCGAAAAGAAACTGGCTACGCTCCCGGACGCTTTTCGCGATGAAGCCGCCGAGGTTCTCGCTTCCGAAGATCGGATCCTCGCCCAGGAACAGCGTCTTCTCGATCGTCGAGTTAACGCCACAAAAATCCGGATCCACGGCGACTATCATCTTGGTCAGGTTCTCTACACCGGAAAGGATTTCGTCATCCTCGACTTTGAAGGCGAGCCGGCCCGGCCCTTGAGCGAGCGGAAGTTGAAGCGTTCCGCCTTGCGTGACGTCGCGGGCATGATGCGCTCATTCCAATATGCCGCCTACAGCGCGCTCTGGCAGCCCGCGATGCGGGCGGAGGACGTCCCGTTTCTCGAACGCTGGGCCGATCTCTGGTATCGCCAGATGAGCAGCGTCTTTCTCCAGAGTTATCTCGCCGCCACGGTTGGCGCCGATTTTATTCCGGCGGACGAAAGCGATTTCCAGATTCTGCTTGAAGCCTACTTGCTCGACAAAGCGGTCTACGAAGTCGGCTACGAATTGAACAACCGACCGGCCTGGGTCGTGATCCCGATCCGGGGGATCAAACACATTTTGGGGGCGAGTTGAAGCGTTCCAGCGGTGAAGCGTTAAAGAGTTGAAGCGTTTCCGCGAATCACTATAAACATTTCAACGCTGCAACCCTTCAACGATTCAACGAACCATGAACCAACACCTCGACGCCATCGATCGCCAAATCGCCGCCAAACATTTGCTCACCCATCCGTTCTACCTCGCCTGGACCCGCGGTGAATTGAGCCGGGCCGCCCTCGCCGATTATGCGCGGCAATATTATCATCACGTCGCGGCGTTTCCGACTTATCTCTCGGCTGTTCATGCTGGTTCCGACGACCAGCCGACGCGCCGGCAGTTGCTCAAAAACCTGGTCGACGAAGAAGCCGGGACGCCGAATCATCCCGAGCTCTGGCTCCAGTTTGCTGAGTCTCTCGGTGTCTCGAAGGAAGACGTCCAGTTCTCCGAAGAATGGAACGAGACCTCGGGCCTGATCGGCACGTTTCGCTCTATCTGCTCGAAAGGCACCACCGCCGAAGGCCTCGCCGCCCTCTACGCTTACGAAAGCCAGATTCCCGCCGTCTCCGAATCGAAGATCAAAGGCCTGGTCGAGAACTACAACATCACGGCGCCGCGCGATTACGAATATTTCACGGTCCACCTTGAAGCCGACCGCGAACACGCCGCCGCCGAACGCGAAATGCTTTCCGAGCACGTCCATAACGACAACGCCTCGTCCGCTTTCGCCGCCGTCGATCGCGTTCTCAATGCGCTTTGGGAAATGCTCTCCGGCGTTTGCCGTCGCCACGCCATCGCCTGCTGACCTGGCAGCCCTTTCCAAATTAGTTGTAGCTGTAGCGACGGCGCTCAGTCGCCGTGAAGAGGAATGGCGCCTACCAAATTGCCCTCCTAAAGCGAAAGCACGACGGCGGGTTTGTAAACCGCCGCTCCTTGAAAGCGCTCGACGTTCGACGCGGAAGTGGCTAGCACTGGTTCACCCATGAAAGCTCCCCTCGGCTCCCTTCTTTCGGCCGCGCTGCTCTGTAGTTGCGGGAATCTGAATCCCGCTTACCAAAACACCGCCGCCGAGCCGACCCGCTCCATCGTGCCGAAAGGCGCCTACGATGTTGCCTTCATCGAATTCGGCGAACAAGGTTCCTATCAGGATCCCACCCAGTTGCAGAATGCGGTGGACCTGATCAAGCGGGTGCCGCGCCCACTCGTGATTACTTACGTTCACGGCTGGCATCATGGCGCGCGATCGGCCGACGTGGAGAAGTTTTCCGGGTGGCTCGCGGAGATCGCGAAATCAAAACTCATTCAGAACGCCGGTCTTCGTCCGGTCGGCATCTATCTCGGATGGCGCGGCGAAATTACGACCATGCCCGTCGTCAGACAGTTCACATTCTTCAGTCGGAAAGCCGCCGCGGAACGGCTGGCGAGCAATTTCGATTGCTACGATGCCATCGCCGCGGTGTCGCAAGCCGCGCGCGAATCGCACGGCCCCACCGGGCAATACACGGTCCTCATTGGTCATTCTTTCGGTGGTTTGGTGGTAGAACGCGCGGTTGCCCATGCGATCAATGCCGAAATGCACGGCCACGCCGCCGCCGACCGGAGTTTGCCCGCGGACCTGATCCTGATGGTTAACCCGGCGTCGGACTCAGTCCTGACGCGGCAGATGATCGCCGCGCTCTATTCGCGGCACACCGAGAATTCGCGCCCGTTTCTTGTTTCCCTCACCTCGACCGGCGATGCCGCGACGGGCACGGCATTTCCGGCAAGCACCTCGCTCGCGGCCACGACCAAGGTTTTCAATGATGTCGTCGTGCCTGGCCAGGACCAGCGTGAAAACGAGCGCCGCTTTTACACGGTGACGCCGGGCCACAACAAATTCCTGATCAATCACGAAACGGTGAAGACAGCCGAGACTATGGCCGCGCCCGGCGGACTAAATGCGCTTCAAACCAATCTTTCAAACCACCTGAAGGGGGATTCGTTTACCACCGACGGCGCGCCAGGGCGTTTGGACTTGTGGCACATCCAGCCTATCGGCGACGTGGACGTTCCGTATTGGGACGTGAAAGTCGATCCCGCCATCATCAAGGATCACGGCGACATCTGGAACCCGAAGGCGCAGGCGATGATGGCCGCGGTTTTCCGGATGACCAATCCGCTAATCAACCGGGAGAGCCCAATCAAACGGCGCGCCGTCCTAAAAAAAGAGCCAGCCCGGCCCACGCTCGCTCCCGAACCCGATCAATCCAGTCCGCGTCCTCACCGAAAAGTGAAAAGTGAACCCGCCGCGAAACCCTCCCCGAAGCCGCGAGCAGAGCCGCCGGTCGAGAGAACGAGATGATTGCGCCACGCGATTTCAATCCTTCACCGTCGGACGTCGCAGCCGGCCGCGAACACGAAATGTTCTCCGGCGCCTGCCGGCGCCCTGCCATCGCGTGCTGATCAAGGGAGGCGCTTTCCAAAGAGCCCTCTTCCAGTTGGAGCGACGGCGCTCAGTCGCCGTAACAACGCTTTGCAACTGATTACGCTTTCTACGCCGACAGAGCGGCGTCGCTCCAACCGGTTCTAGTTCGTCGGGTTTTCCAGCCCGCTGAAAAACGCGGCGAACACTTCGATGCCGTCCCAGAGATTTTGGAGGCGGAGATTTTCGTTGGCGGCGTGCTGGTTGTTGTCGTGGTTGGCGATTGGAAAAACTATGACAGGCGCTTTGCTCGTCGCTTCGAAGAGATGAATCGGTAAACTGCCGCCGGACGTTGGCAGCAAGACTGGATCGTGGCCGGCCGCCATCATGAGCACGGCCAGTTCACGCGATAAGGGCAAATCGAGGGGCGTCCGCGAAGCGGGATATCCGGAGTCCCACGCGACTTTGATCAGCTTCGCTTTCGTTTGCCGCGTGGCTGCGTCCGGCGTGTCGCGCACGATCGTGTAGCCTTGCTCGGCGATGTGGCGCTCGACCAATGACTTGATCGACTCGGGCGTTTCATCGGGCACGAGGCGGAAGTCGATCGAGGCGCGCGCTTCGGTAGGAATTTGATTGCTCGCCTGCGCGCCGACGTGGCCGGCTTCAACCCCACGCAAATTCACAGCCGGCTGCATGATCAATTCGTTGAGCGGTTTTCCATTTCCTTCCGTATCGGCGATTTGAAATTCACGGCGAAGATCGCCTTCCACGTCCGGGATTTTAGCGAGGGCTTCCTTTTCAGGACCTGTTGGAGGCCGGACGTTGTCGTAAAACCCTTTGATCAAAATGCGACCGTTCTCGTCGCGCATCGAATCGACGAGATGGGTGAGGCGAACGATCGGGTTCGGCACCCAGTTCCCGTAGTGGCCGTCGTGCAATCCCTTGATCGGGCCATAGACGGTCAGGTCCAGCCCGATGGTGCCGCGTGCGCCGAAGACCAGTTCCATCCGCCGGCTTTGATGGACTGGACCATCGCAGAACACCCAGGCGTCAGGACGCGAAACTTCCGGATATTTCTTCAGATACTCAGCGAGATGCGGCGAACCGGCTTCCTCCTCGCCTTCAAAAAAGAGGCGAAGATTAACCGCTGGCTTTACGCCCTGGTCTCGTAACGCATCGAGCGCGGCCAGCGTCGCGATGATGGCGGCTTTGTCGTCGCCAGCCGAACGGGCAAACAGACGCCACTCGGCATCGATGCCCTCGGCGTTTTGCCAATCGACATCTTTGCCTTCGCGGTCGCGCATGACTGGCCTCCACGGTTCGCTTTTCCACTGCGCTGGATCGACGGGTTGGCCATCGTAGTGGGCGTAAAACGCTATTGTCCGTTTCGCATTCTGCGCGGCCAGGTCCGCGATCACCACCGGCGGCGCGCCTTCCAGTTTCATGAGCTTCGTGGTGAGCCCACGCTTCTCGCACAGAGCTCGAATCGCTTCCGCGTTGCGTTGAATGTTCGGCGTATCGGTCGCGAGGTTCGGAATTGAAAGAAGCTCGGCAAACTCGGCGAGGATCTGTTTCTCGTGATCGATCCGCCAGGCGCGGGCTTGATTCGCGACAGCGGCCGGTTCGGCGCGCAGCGATCCGGCGGACAACACGAGGATTAGCAGGAGAGCGGTTTTCATTTGGAAGTTTTGCTGGGGAGAAGAATAGCCAGCTCTGGCGATCGCGCGCGATTTTTGGCTCGCGCGCTTCTCTAACCCATCGGAGGTTGGAGGATGAAATACTTCAGTCGCACTCTGCTGGTTCTTTCGGTTTCACTTATCGCCGCGTCGTTCGGCAACGCGCAGGAGAAGTCGCGAGTCAGCCCGCATGAAACCGTTACCGCTGATGTGGATGGGAGCGAGGTAACGATCGTTTACGGCCGGCCCTATACGAAGGACCCCAAAAGCGGCACGCCCCGCAAAATTTGGGGAGAGCTTGTGCCGTTCGGAAAGGTTTGGCGGGCCGGCGCGGACGAAGCGACGCTCTTGACGACAAAACAGACGTTGGACATCGGCGGGACATCGATCCCGGCGGGGACTTATTCGTTGTTTGTGCTGCCGGAAAGCGGCGCCGCGAAGTTGATCGTGAACAAGCAGACCGGCCAGTGGGGAACGAAGTATGACGAAAAGCAGGACCTGGCCCGGATCGACATGAAGAAAGAGGCGGCGGACAAGCAGGTCGACCAGTTCACCATTGCGATTGAGAAAAATCCGGCGGGCGGCGGAATCCTGAAGCTGACCTGGGAAAACACTCAGTATTCAGTGGCGCTCAAGGCGAAGAAATAATCAGACGACGGAGAAACTGTGCCGGAGAACGCCGGCACCGAAATCTTCGAACCAGGTGACGTGTTCGGCGACCATGTCGAACTCGATAATGTAATCGCCTGATTTGTCTGGGGCGCGAAAGACGAACTCGAGCTCTCCGATTTCGCCCGGGGCGAGATCGCGTGGCAGAATCGCACGGCCGCCATCCCAATTCAGTTCTGCTTCGTCGGCGCCCAGGAGGTGGGCGCCGAGACGAACAATCCCTTTTGTCTCAGGCGCGCCGAGAGCCGGCCAGCGAGCCCGTCCCGAATTCGTGGCGCGCAGATTGAAGGTGATGGTTTCACCAGCCGGGACCGTCACGGGCGGTACAGCGGAGAAAGCAAGGTTTGCGACATAATCGTGAACGCTGGACAAAATGACTGATGAGTTCTTGCGGCAGACGAGCACGGCGCGGTCGCGCACAACACTGAACACGCCGACTTCTTCGAACCCGGTATTCATCAATAAAACGCGCAACGCTTCGGGGCTGGGGAGAAACCAATTGTAAACCTGCTCTTTCGCCTCCGGCGCATTTTCCGCGCAGAAGATCGGATGAAGCGTCTGCCGGATCTCGCCGAGCGACTGCACGAAAGAAGGTGGCGTCTGTTCGGGTGGAATGATCGCCGTCTCGACGATGAGCAATTCGTTCGTCACGTCGTGAAGCCGTTCCAGCGCCAGGACGAGATGCTTGAGATGATAAACGAGACCGAGCGCCAGCGTGACGTCGAAGCGGCCAACGGCTGCGGGCTGCAAATCGTAAACCGAGAACCGGCGGAGCTCGAGATCCAGCCCGAGAACCTTTCGGACAAAGAGCGCCTGGCGGACATGTTGCCGCTGCCCGTCCACCCCGAGGACTCGGCGCGCGCCGCGGCGTTTCGCTTCAACGCAATAGAAGCCGCCGTTGCAACCGACATCCAACACGCTCTTGCCGCTCAAATCGGCCGGCAGACACTGTTGAATAATCTCCCAGGTTCCGCGCGGATGATCGACCGGCTCGCCCATCACGCTTTCGGTCTTGGTGAAAATTCCTCCACCGAGATCGATCTGGTGGAACCAGGGCTCCAGCATCTTCAATCCAGCAAGGATCTCGTCTCGTGTCATGTTGCTTAAAGAGTCGTACGCATTTTCGCGGCGGCCTGTTCCGCGCCGGCCACTTCGATCATCACCAGCCCAAGTCGATAATCGGGCGAGTAAAATGGAAATTCCAATCGGGTCTGCGGGCCCGCGCTGAGACCCCGCTTTTCGATGGTCTGGATCGCGTCGTTCAGGTCCTCCACCAGGCAAACGGTGAACATCCGTTTTCCGGCCGCCTGCTCAATCGCAGCCACAAAGCGGCCCCGCCCTTCCGGACTGGCGAAGCTTTCATAACTTCGCAGCCCGATCACCGGCGCCTTGTCGTTAAGCAGAATCTCGAGTGTCGCCGTTTTGATGCTGCTTTCGATCCAAACTTCCACCTGCGCAAAACGTGTTCGGTCGATCTTTGGGCTAAAGCTGCGAAGCGAGCGGTCACGGAAAAGGTAATGCGCCTCGCGTTTCCAGGCATTCGGGTATTGGAAAAACGTTGCCCGCCCGCTCCACTCGGTCTTGCCGGTGAGCTTACAAGCGAGGAGAGCCTGGACGCCTAACGAACAGAAGACCAGAGCTGCGATCGGGATGAGCCGGGGTCGTTTCATTGCCCGAGCGCCGAGCGTGATAAGGACAATGCCGGCGAGCAATTCCAGAACGAGCGCGTAACGGATATAGCCGGTGCCGAGGCTCCAGAGAACCAGCCCCGCCAGGGTGAGAAAGCTGAGTCGTCGCAGCTGCGCATCGCGCCATGCTGCAAGCCACGCGACAAAGCAGCCGACGAAACCAAGCGACATTCTGCCGGAATAAACCAGGAGCTCGGACAAGCGCTCGGGAGTAAAGAACATTTTCACCGGCCAAATAACCACTTCCCAAGAACCGAACGGACCCCAGCGTTGGTCCCATCCGCTGTTGGGTGGCCAGTAAGGCGATTTGAAAACGCCGTTCAAGAGCGGGAAGACCGGGCTGCCCATTTCCAGGTAGAGATAAATTGTGAACGGCAGGATGGGCAGGAGAAAAGCAGCCAGAGAGAAGAAGGTGGCGCGGGCAGCTTCCCTGGCTTCGATCGCGGCGCGCGTTTCGAAGAAAAATCGCCAGGCGCAAAGGAGCGCAATCGGGAACGCCACCACCACGTTGATGAGCTTGAACGCGACGCTCAGGCCCAGGAGAAAGGCGACTCGGGTCAGCACCGTGGCGCGATTCTGCGGCGCAATCTCATCCAAGCTGAGTCGCGTCGCTTCGAGAAGCAGCGGCACGGCCAGGAGATCGATCATGTAAGTGTTGATCTCGAAGAAGAGATGTTCGGCAGTGAAGATAAGCAGAACAGCACCGGCCCGAAGCCAGGCGTTCGTTAGGCGGGGGCGGAGCAATCGATCCACAATCCTCGCTGCCCAGAGGAGGCTGAACAAATTGATCAGAGTCCCGAGCCGGTAACCGAAGAGGAGACGCATGATCCCCATCGCCATGTCCGGCGCCGTATTATAGGGAGCGGGCGTTGGGAAAAAATCGCCGGCGCGATAGAGGAATCCGCCAAGACCTCGAGCACCGTGAAAGATCCGGTAGTTGAGGACATCGAACGAAACATCGGGGAACGCGACCCGCAGGCTGAAAACGAACGTCAAGGGCAACGCGACGAAGACCCAAAAGGCGAGCGGGGCGCGCGTTCGCTTTTCCGTTCTGGTAACTACGTAGATCCAGCAGACGGCGGCCCCGCCCAGACCTGCAACGATCCACGCGACCGCGTTGGGGAGAGGAACCCAGCAGAGGTACTGTCGAACGATGACGCCCGCATACAACAACAGAAGAGCATCGGCGCCTTCGACGCGGTCACGAAACCGGCCGGCTCGTCCATAAAGATCCATTATCTCAAAGCCTCGTCCGGCTATTTCGCGCACGACTTCGGTCGGTGGGGTTGTCGTCGAAGAGCCAGATCGGCGCATTGGGCGGCCCGGTCTGAAACTGGCGGACGACATCGGCGATCGTGATTTCCTCGTTGAAACAGGGAATGAGGCCGGCAACGCCATTGCGTGCGCGACGTTCCGACAGCTCTCCGGATTTCGGCATACGAGCCGGATGATAGCGGGGAAGGCTAAAACCGGAAGCGCGCATCGCGGCGGCTTTGCGAGCGGCGAAAGCCGGGTATGGTGACGCCGTTATGGCGGAGCAGATTCTGGCGGGCAAAGTCGGCGTCGTTTTCGGCGTGGCAAACAAGCGGAGCATCGCGTGGGCGATCGCGAAAGCCTGGGCCGCAGCCGGCGCGAAACTAATTTTCAATTACCAGGGCGAACGCCTGAAAGAAAACGTCGAAGAGCTCGTAGGCGAGTTCGGCGAAGGGACCGCGCTTCATCCGTGCGACGTTTCGAAGGACGAGGACATCGCGGACTTCTTTGGGAACGTGCGCAAACAGACGGAGCGCGTCGATCTGATGCTCCATTCGGTCGCATTCGCGCCGAAGGAAGCGCTTGAAGGTGATTTCGTGAGCACGACTCGGGAAGCGTTTCGGACGGCGCACGACATCAGCGCGTATTCGCTCGTGGCGCTGGCGCGGGAAGCGTCGGGGTTGATGACCGACGGCGGGAGCATCGTGGCGATGACCTATTACGGGGCGGAGAAAGTGGTGCCGCATTACAACGTCATGGGCGTAGCCAAGGCCAGCCTCGAGGCATCCACGCGCTATCTCGCGTACGATCTCGGATCGAAAAAAATCCGGGTGAATTGTATCTCGGCGGGGCCGGTCAACACGCTGGCGGCGCGGGGCATCAGCGGATTCAGCGCGATGCTGAAACATTACCAGGAACACGCGCCGTTGAAGCGGAGCTGCGAGCCGGCCGAGCTCGGCGCGATGGGAGTTTTTCTGGCAAGCGATGGGGCCGCGTCGATTACCGGGCAGGTGATCTACGTCGACGGCGGTTACCAGATAATGGGGATGTGAAAACCATTTTCGATTTTCGATTTTGGATTTTCGATTGAAGCAACAACTCGTCGATTTACTGGGGGGGGGCGCTGTCAGCGACGAGCCGGAGATTCTCGAGGCGCATGCGACTGACAAGTGGTTCGCCAGTCATGCGCCGGACGTCGTCGTTTTCGCGGAATCGACGGAGCAGGTGAGCAAGCTGCTGAGGTTTGCGTCGGCCAACAAAATTCCGGTAACAGCGCGCGGCGCAGGATACGGATACGTGGGCGGTTGCGTCCCGAGCCGCGGCGGCATCGCGCTCTCCCTGGCCCGAATGAACAGGATCAAGGAGATCAATTTCGCGGATGCGATCGCGATCGTGGAACCCGGCGTGATCACGGCGGATTTGCAGGCGCGGGTGCGGGATCAGAAGCTCTTTTATCCACCCGATCCAGCGAGCAAGAAAGATTGCAGCCTCGGTGGAAATGTGGCGACGAACGCGGGTGGGCCGCGTTGCCTGAAGTACGGGGTGACGCGAAATTACGTCGTCGGGCTCGAAGTGGTGCTGGCGAATGGCGACGTGTTGAGGACCGGCGGACGCGTCCACAAAAACAAGACTGGTTTCAACCTGGTCGGCTTGTTTGTGGGTTCGGAAGGCATGCTGGGCGTGGTCACTGAAATCACGTTGAAGCTGCTGCCGCTCCCTCCGGCGCGCGCGACTCTCTCGGCTTCGTTTGCCAGCATGAGCGAAGCGGCCGCGACCGTGCAGGCGATTTTTGCCGAAGGTTTTCTCCCGGCCGGTGTCGAGCTGGCGGACGCTTTCACGCTGGAAGCGGCGCGACACGATTCGGGCGCCACTGATGTGCCGGACGGCAACGCTCATCTGCTGGTGGAGCTCGATGGCCAGCCAGAAACGGTTCAGCTAGAGATGGAAAAGCTGCGGGCACTCGTCAGCGGCTGCAAACCGGTTTCCCTGCACGTCGCCACGACGGAGGAAGACTGCGAGAGGTTTTGGGCGCTGAGGCGCGCGTTCAGTAATTCATTACGCGCCACCGGCCTGACCAAATTGAACCAGGATATCGTCGTGCCGCGAAGCAAGCTCGTCGAGCTGGTCGAATTCGCGGAAGGGCTTTCGAAGCGGTCCGGATTTCCAATCGCGTGTTTCGGTCATGCCGGCGACGGGAACATGCACGTCAACATTATGGCGGACCGGTATAATCGGGACGCGGGGGTGCGAGAGCGAGCGGAGCGGGCGCTCGATGAGCTCTTCGCGCAAGTGCTGGGGTTCGGCGGCGTGATCACGGGCGAGCATGGAATCGGACTGGCGAAAAAACGCTGGTGGCCAGAGGCGACGAGCGAGGTTTCGCGCGAAATTCATCGCGCCATCAAGAGCGCGCTCGATCCGGAAGGAATTCTGAATCCGGGAAAATTTCTCGATTAACCGAATTCCGGTCAATCACGTTTAGGCACGGAATAAACGAAGATCGAAAAGCCGATTTTTGTAACCAGGGTTGCGTCTTTCAACAGCTCGGAATACTGCGCGCGAAATTCGGGCGGGAAGAAAGGGCCTTGGAGATTCGTGGCACTGATCGCCAGGTAGCAGGGAGTCCTGAGTTCGAGCGTATCAACCTGCGGCTCGTATGGGGAGCCGCCGGGAAGATTGATATGCCGGATTCCGTAGTACCGAGGGTCGGCGTCACCGAAATAGCAAAAGTAAAGCGGTGCCGTCTCTTCGATGCCGGCTTCAGCCAGCCATGCCTTTAATCCCTTCAAGTCCTGGCCCCAATCGAGATTCGAATCAACCAGGCTTTTGTAACCGTTGGGCGGCCCACCCGCGAGCTCATTAAAAAAGGCAAGATAATGCGGATAAACCGTGCAGAACGGCCGGAATACAAATGACGAACTGATCGTGATCAAGGCGAGGGCAATCGTTGCGGTTAGAAATCGAACCTTTGGCCGCCATTGCTCCCACCTCGCGGTCAGCGCGCCGCACATCACGAACAAAAATGGATAAATCGGCAGCAGATGCCGATGGCCAATGTTCATATTCGAGGCCAGGGCAACTCCCAAGTAAACAGCCACCGGGATCAAGAGAAACGGCGCCCAGGCCCGGCTTTCCCGCCAATTTCGCAAAAGCCAAATCAGACCAGCAACGATCAAAAGCATTGTGACAACCGGCGTCTTCAACAGAAATGTCCAGAGAAAATAGGTGCCTCGGAAACCGGTGGACGAATATTGGCCGCGCAAGAAAGCGTAGCACTGGACCAAACCCGAAACGACGTCGGCCGCCCCGTAGACGTAAGCGTCCGGCAGCAACCGATGCTGATTCGCAAAAAGCAAAAGTTTTCCAACCGGGTCCAGCTGGCCGGCAGCAATTGCACTGCTGATCTCCGTCGGCGAGGAATCTGCGTTCCGATTCCGAGCAAGTTGTTTCACGGCGGCCAGCCCCTTGATCGAACTCTCGGTCGGAAAATATCCTGGCGGATGCTGAGGAAAGGTCGCCTTGAGCTCAGGCGATAAATAGTCCGAGATGCTGGATTCGCTTCTAGCTGCACGATCCAAGTCCTTCACCGGGCAGAAACGAAAATCATACATCGCCCAGAGCACGGCGTAGCTGATGACAGCCGCGCATCCGAAGAACCCAACGGCGGCAATCGCCTTTTCCGAGCGTCGAATCAAGGGTCGATCGGGCCGCCAACTAACCTTCCATGGTCCGGAAGCGATGATTTTCCAGAGCCCGAGCAAAACAAACATCGGCACCAGGAGAAGCGCAGTGAATTTGCTTGCCAGAGCCAGCCCTAAAAAGATCGAGGTCGCGATTACGTTGAGAAGGTTGAAGCAACGAAATGCACGCCATAAAAAATAGAGAGTTCCGAACATGAAAAACGTCACTCCGATGTCGGTTGTGACGAGTCCGCTGTGAGCGATGAAGTTCGGTTCGAAACAAAACAAGGCCGTTGGCAGAACCGCGCCGGTTAGGCCGAACAAATTCCGGGCCCAGAGAAATACAAAAACGCCTAGCATCGCGCCCAGGACGAGAATCGGCATTCTTCCCCAAAATAAAAGATCGTCGGCGTCGTTTACGAAGTCCGCCTTGGTGAGAGCGACCGTAGTCGGAACCATCATCGAATCGAAATGCGGAACATTGTCGCTGTAGCGCTGTGCGGTTTCGTCGCCAACGCCGTAAAGCAACGCGTGCCCAAACAAACTCTCCGCTTCGTGATAGACCAGCCCCAGGGCCCAGGATCGCTTCAGGCGCAGACTCGTGGTAGTCACCGCGGCTCCAGGAAGTAATTCGTCATCGACGTCGAGTTGCGGAATGCGAACTGGGCGAAACAACAGGGGCAAAGCCGCCAGTTTCTTTATCAATGGCGGATGTTCCGGGTTCATCCGGTAATCGTGGTAGCGCAAATAACTGTAGCCCGCAGGCAGATGAATCACTTCATCGGCCGTGGCGGAGGTCGTTGAAACGAACCGAATCACCAGAACTGCGAATGTTCCAAAACAGAACGAAAGCAACGCCGCGATAATCGCAGTTCGGGACCCCGTTTTTCTGGATAATTCGGGTTGAATAAGCCCAAACTCTAGTCAGTCCTGGGCTGGAAATCTAGGATTGCGTTCACCGCGCGGTGATCGCTGGATTGCGGCGAAGTGTTCGCGACCCACGCTTTGAGCAGGGTGGCGTTACGATAGAAGATTTGGTCGAAGGAGGCGGCCGGATAACGAAGATCGGCCGGGACGGTGATCCGCGAGTTGAACGGCATGGCTTCCCACGCCCACCGGAAATTTTGCGCGCGCAAACTCGCCAATGTTTTCTCGGAAGCGAAGCGGAGCTCGTCGGGCGCGGTATTGAAATCGCCGCCGACGATCCAAGTTAAGATGCCGAGTTTCGAATAGGTCTTCTCCATCGCCTTCATGTGGGCGATGAGATGGAGCATCGATTCCTCGCGGATCCGCATGTCCTCGTGGATTTCCCCGCGATTACTCTTGAGATGGAGGACGTAAACGAGCAGGAGCCGCTGCGGCGCGATTTCGTAGGCGGCGAAAGCGAATCCGCGCGGCGGCACAATCGCGCCCGTAGGTTTCCAAAGTTCCGACCAGGCGCTGACGGGTTGGAGCCGGCTGGTGATTGCGACCTGCTGTCCTTCGATCTGACCTTCACGAGGCGGAAACGTCGAACAGACATCGACTTTGAATCCGGCGAGGGGTTTCACGGCGATCGCGGCATGGTTGTAATCGCGAACTTCCTCCAGCGCGATGATATCGGAATTGAGGAGTGCCAGGTCCGCATGAACGGCGCGCACCTGGCGATTTTCTTCCGCGCGCGACGCGTTGGGGCGGCGACCGGGAAACCATTGAATGTTCCAGAAGGTAACGGCGACCTGAGTAGAGGAAGGAGCGGATTGGGGCGAGGCGGTTGGCTGCGCGAAAGTTGCATCGGCGAAAACAATGAGCGCAGCAAGCGCGAGAAGAAGCCTGGGGGGCATGAAGCCTTACGCTAGACAGAAAACGGGGGAAGCAGAAGGGGAAACGTTCAACGAACAACGTCCCGCGCCGAATATCGAATGCTAACCGGGCTTAATGATCTGCCGCAGTTGCTCGAGCGCGGCGGCTTCTGCTTTTGCGGGATCGTCGTAGTCCCAGGCCACAATCTCGAGCATCTGAGTGCCGACGTCGCGCTTCCCGCGCTTGACCGCTTCAAGGCGGCCGGCTGCGGTCCAGTTTTCCTGGTTTAACCGACCAGGCTCGGGCGGAGAGCCGTCCCAATAGCAATAAAAGACATGCAACCGGCGCCCGCCTTCTTCGAAAACGTAGGAGCGAATGGGCAACGGAACGCCGTTTACGGTCAGCAATTTGTTTTGGACGCCGCCGCGTTGAATCATCCCGCTGGCAGGCAGGCATATGTCCGGGCGATGATTTTTGATGAACAAGCCGGCGGTCCGTCCAGGGAGCCATTTGAAAAAATACATGGTCCAGTTATGGCCGTCGGCTGACCAATCCCCCCCGCCGCCTTCGTTGTAACGGAGTAAATCCTGGGCGGCTTCGTCGACCGGCACTTCTTTCCAGTTCGCGGCCTTCGTTGGCCAGGCCACGTTCCAGGAGGCGATCTCCGCCATGCGCGATTCGTGAGTTCGATACCAAATCTGCGTTCCAGCTTCCGCGAGTACCGTGAGCAGGAGCAGCGTCGCCAGCACGAACGGCGGAATCCGAAAGGCCAACCCACGTCTCGTTTGATCAGGGGGAAGCTCGTCTTTCCGGGAGAGGAACCAGCTCAACGTCCACAAGCCTAACAAACAGATGGTCAGGATCGTATAGCCCGCCGGGTCGTGCCACGTTTTGATCGCCTGGAAACCGCGCTCGGCCCCGAGATACACGAGCAGAAAAGTGCGGATAAGATTGCAGAGGAACGCGAGGAAAGCGCCGGCTACGACGAGAACTACGCGGCGGAGAATCGGGAATCCGTAGAATTCGCCCAGGAAAAGCGAGACCATGAAAGTCGCCTGGAGCGAGCGGATCCCGGTGCACGCTTCGTCGATCCCGACAAACCCGGAGCCGACTTCGATGACGTTGCCGAGTTGGACCGCGGGAATGCCGATTGCGGTCAGGATTTCGACGTTGATGAGCGCGTCGATCCGCATCAATCCCTGGATCACAATTTGTTCGAGGCCTGTCGGCCACGGGACTGCGACGAGAAAAAACAAAATAGGAAAGGCAAAATGCCGCAGCCAGGAATTGCCTCCGGCGAGGTAAACTCCGGCCGCGGAAATGACCACGGCGGAGATCGCCATTGCCCAACTGAGCAACCGCCAGTCGGGATTCGCTTCCTGGATGAGGCGAACTGGAACGAGAACCAGCGCGCTGATGATGAGCGCCACGATCCACAAGCCGTTTGCCTTGCGCGAAGAGGGCGGAGGAGCGTTCTGCCAGCGGCGCCAAAAAATATAGGCCGCGAGGAGCGGCACCGCCCAGCCGTAACCGTATTGCGGATTAATCGACCATTCGAAACGCAGCCGCGAAATCACTTCGAGCCAGACCAGGGCGAAGACAGCAAAAGGAAACCAGGCGGAGGGCCGGGCCCGGTTCTCGGTTTTCGGCGAAACCGCCGGCGCGACAGCATTCATGGTTTACTGCCGCCCGAGTTGAGCAGAATACGAGCCGGGAGGAAAGTGCTGGCTTGCCGGCTGCTCACTGGGCAGCGATCCACTGGCCACGGCAGATTGACTTTGAAACGGCGCATAGAAGGCTTCAGCCAACTTGGAACATCATCACCTCAAAATCGAGCGCTCGATCCTTAAGATCATTCTTTGGACGGTCGGGCTTATCGTGGTTCTCTCCGTGGGCGGCGCGGCCGGTTACAAGCAATTTCGGGCCTGGCAACAGCGCCGCCTCATCGCTGAGGCGAACGCACTCATAAATCAGGGTGATTATCGCCGCGCCAGTCTCGATGCCCGGCGCCTTTTACAGATCAACCCGGAAAGCGCCGAGGCTTGCCGGATTCTCGGTCGCCTCGGGGAAATAACCGGTTCGCGTTCCGCGCTGGAATGGCGGCGGCGAGTCATGGCGCTGGGGGCGGCTGGACCTAACGACTTGATTCTCCTCGCGCGCGCGGCAGTCCGCTATGACGACAAAGCGACCATGGAAGTGGCGCTGAGGAAACTGCCCGAGAGCGCGAGACAAACGGCGGACTATCATGCGTTGCTCGCGGAGATCGCCTACGCGCAACGCGACGGCATAGAGATGGAGCACGAGCTCAGCGAAGCCGTTCGGCTCGATCCGACGAACAAGGATTACAGGATGCGCCTGGCCGCCTTGCGCCTTGGCGCCACCGATCCGACGGTGCGCGCCCAAGGGAAAGAAACGCTCCTGGACCTGCAGAAAGACCCGGTGCTCAAACGGGATGTTACCCGCTATCTCGTTGAGGATGCGCTCCGCCAACAGACCACGCTTGCTGCGCTCGAGCTCGCCCGCCAGCTCGACAGTTTGCCGAACAAGACGTTCGCCGATCGCCTACTGCTCCTCACCGCGCTCGACACCGCGAAAGATGACGGGTTCGGCGCGTTCCTGGACGAAATGCAAACTTCGTCGGCCGAGGATCCGGAACGGGCCGCAGCAATGATTACCTGGTTAAACATGCACAACCGCGCCGCCGACGCGATCGCGTGGAGCGCGCAACTTCAGCCCAACATCGCCGGGCAAACGATGGTGCAAATCGCGATTTCGGACGCGTTTGTTACTTCAAAGGATTGGAATGGTTTGAAGCGGCTGGTCAATTCTGGCAATTGGGGGACGCTCGATTTCCTTCGGAACGCGCTTCACTCTCGCGCTGCGCGTGAGCTTGGCAACGAACCCGAGTTTGCCGCGCATTGGAATGAAGCGCTCAAGAAAGCCGCGGTCGATCCGCGGCAGGCCATGACGCTGGCGGAAACCGTTGAAAAGTGGGGCTGGCGCGCGGAAGCGATCGAACTTCTCTGGATTGTCGCGAAGGATCCGACGAAAGGCGGCGACGCATTGCGGGCCCTGTATGGTTACTTCGCGAAGAATGGCGACACGGAAAACCTTTACCGCGTCCTCCTCCATCAGATCGAGCTCCGCCCGGACGATCGCAACGTCCAAAATAATTTCGCCCAGCTTTCCCTGCTCCTGAAACTGAACACCGATCGCGGCCAGAAAGCCGCTCGGGAGGTTTACGAAGCGGACCCGAAGAATCCGGCTTACGCGTCGACTTACGCCTTTGCGCTCCATACCGCGGGCGACACGAAGAAAGGCCTGAAGATTCTCGAAGCCCTCACCGCCGAGCAACTTCACGATCCGGCGATCGCGGCCTACTACGGGATCCTGCTCGCGGCCGCGGGCGACCAAGCTCGGGCGAGTGAGTTTCTCGATCTCAGCGAAAAAGCGACGCTCCTGCCCCAGGAAAAAGCGCTGATCGAAAAAGCGCGCCGCTCCCTGGCGCAGCGCTGAATCCGACGCTAGATTACACGCGAACCGGTCCCTCGGGCCGATTCTCTATTAGAACGTTTCATCCGGGCTGCGGCCCGATGTCTTATGAAACCAGGAACTTTCACTCACACCTTCGCGGTGCTCCTTTCATCCGTCACCGCGTTGTTCACTCATTCCGCATCGGGCGCCGCGCCGTCGTCGAAGGAGAAGGTGAGCAAGAAGTCGAACCAATCCAAAGGCGAGAGTCTTTTGAAGGTCGATCCGATTACCTATACACCGCTGGTAAACACAGACGCGCCTGTCACCAAACCGGGCGAGAAATTCGCGTGGCGAAACGAAATCGTTACGACCACGTTCTGGATCGGGGAAAAGCCGAGCGCGAACAATCCGGTGCCGAATCGCTCCAGCTCATGGGATGCAAACTGGACGAAGAACTACGGCGGATTCGACGACCCCGAGAAATCGCACCGGCGCGATTTCATTCCGGCGAAGTTCACCCCGCAACAGAACCCTTTTTATTGCGCGTTGCCCTACAACGACAAATCGATAAACGGCCACCGGCCGGAGGCGCCGCGGGTGGTGCCGTGGTTTAAGGAAGCGTATCAGGGCCCTGGGGTATCGACCTGCAAAGGCCGCTGGATCGCGATCCGCCACGGCAATAAAGTCGCCTACGCCCAGTGGGAAGACGCGGGTCCGTTCCGGACCGATCATTGGCAATACGTTTTCGGGAACGAACGTCCGAAACCGAACCTCAACAAGGGCGCGGGCCTCGACGTCTCGCCCGCAGTGCGCGATTACCTTGGGATTAACGACACCGACGTGACCGACTGGAAGTTCGTCGAGTTCAGCGAAGTCCCCTCCGGCCCCTGGTCCAAGCACGGCGACAACAACACCTTCGTCCAGAACGCTCGCAAAGCCGAAACGACTCTGGTCGAGGGCCCCAAGCCGGCCCCAGGTGGGGTAACCGTCCGGCCGTGATTCCATAACGATGCGTCGATTGTTCTTCCCCGATTCCGAGTTAGACGAAACTTTTACGTCTAATTCTCGTTAGCACCCAAAGGAGATCGTGCGATTACTTGCAGTCCTATTTTCTGCCTTAATTCTCGCAGGCTGCAGCAGGGTTCCCCAGCGCAGTGAAGCGAAGGAGGTCAGTCCCGAAGTCTTACAATTCTTGCTGACAGCCGCCGCCAATGATTTTCATACCCACCGCCCACTAGATCATGTCCGCTTTCGTGATGTGCGCGTTGGGCACGTCACAAGTTCCAGTGGAGGGGAGCAGTACATGTTGTGCGGTCAGTTTCTGCCAGCGCAGCAAGGTGGCAAGGTTGAGTGGATGCCTTTCGTGACGATTCAGACCTCGAGTTACGAGCAATACCTTGGGCGTCAAGCTACGGGCTTTTGCCAGGACTCATCAGTCATCTGGGACAAGGGGGGCGATTTCTCGCCCTCGTTGCAGAGCCGACTTGATTCGCTGCGATAGGGTACGGGAGACTGCATCCAGCCATGTGTGCTAACCATGCGATGGACCGAACGGCGCACCGCTGCGGGTCCACTTTTGAGATGTCTTCCGCACTTGCGCTCCCAGCGGCGCGCGCCCCCATCCGCCGTCGCTCATCTTGCGTCTCGTTAGGCGAACAGGACCGCTCGTGAAAGCCACGATTGCCATCTTTGCGGCTATCACTGCGCTCACCTTCGCAGACGCTAGGCCGAGTGAGACGTTTGTTGGGAGCTTCGAGGGAGAGTCGCTCGGGTCCCATCCCTCTGGTCAGTCATTCGTCGTGTGCCTCGCCGTCGTTGGGGACGCCGGCACGTATTCGTTATCCGCACTTATGAACGACACGAACTGGGAGCCGGGAATGGACCACACATCGAATACGCACTGGCGCTGGACAGGCTCTGGTTCCGTTCAACGCGGCGTGTTGACGTTCACCTTTTCTTCACCGGCAACACCACCGGAGAAGGGTGCACTGCAGAGCACTCGCGCCGGTTTTCTCCTAAAGCTCGGCACTGTCCGCTATCGCCTTAAACGCGCTTCGGAGCCTTGTGAGTCGGACAAATCGCCGAAGTAGGCGATGCCACTAGCCAGCCCGCGATTCGTGCGGGATGAGAATTTGGGAAAACGAGACCTTAGGCGTCCGCTCTTCGTGCTGAGCAACGCTAGCGCGCCGCAGACGGCGGTGATATGATTTCGGCATGAAACCCCGGATCAGAGAGTTGCTCAACGTGTCGCCGTTCAACCCGTTCGTTATTCGGATGGCGGATGGGAAAGAATACCGCATCGACCATCCGGACTTCGTGCTGGCGGCATCGAGCGAGGTGCCGCAGATCACGATCGAAGAGCACGACGGCAGTCAGCATTATCTTTCGGCGTTGCTGGTGACGAGTGTGGAAAGAGTCGGGCCGGTTTCGAGCGAGGCGTAGAATAAGGGCAAGAGTCGGCGGTCATAGACCGCCGCTACAAACTAAAACAACTCCGGATGATCGTCGGCCACGGGTTGGGGGCCGATGATGGAGCGGATTCGGGCGACGAGGTCGTTGAAATCGTACGGCTTCTGGATCGTGTCGATCACGCCGGCCTTTAACATCTCGGAGCGAATGATCGGTTCGAGGTAGCCGCTCGCGACAATCGCGCGGACGCCGGGCCGCCGCTCTTTCATTTTCAGAAACGCTTCGCGCCCGCCTAAGCGCGGGAGGCCAAGATCGCAGACCACGAGGCCAATCTCGTCGGCGTGGGTTTCGAAAAGGGCGACGGCTTCGACCCCGTCTTTCGCGGCGATGACCCGGAAGCCTTCGTTTTCCAAAATGGAAACGCCGAGCTCGCGCAGCATTTCTTCGTCTTCGACGAGAAGGATCGTTTGCGGAATATCCTGCCGCGGTGCGCCAGGTCGCTCCCCGGAAATCTGCTCGGCCCCGACGCGTTTCACCGGCAGATAAATTATGAAGGTGGTTCCGGCCCCGGGTTCGCTCTCGACTTGAACGAAACCGCGATGGTTGTTGACCACGCCGTAGACGACCGAGAGTCCCAGGCCCGTGCCTTTGCTGCGTTCCTTCGTGCTGAAAAACGGCTCGAAAATATGAGACTTCACCTGCCGCGTCATGCCAACGCCGGTATCGCGGACGCGGACGCACGCATAATTCTCGGCGGTTACGCCGCTGAACATCTCGGCGAGCGCGGTGCCGGCGGTCAGGCTGGTGGTCAGCGTGAGGACCCCGCCCTCGGGCATGGCGTCGCGCGCGTTAACGCAAAGGTTGAGCAGGACCTGATGGAGCTGGCTCTTGTCGGCGGTGATCGGCGGCAGGTCGGGTTCTATCTCCAGCTTGAAATTAATTGTTTTCGGGAAGGTCGCCTGCAACATGGGCTCGAGCTCGCGAACGAGGCCGTTGAGATCGACGGAAGAAAAGCGCGCCTCGCTCTGGCGCGCGGAAGTAAGGAGCTGTTGGACGAGCGCCGCGCCGCGCTCGACCGCCTCCTTGATCCCCTTTAACGAGCCGGGCACTTCATTCGGTTTTGAACGCGCGCTTTCGAGCTTGTTCGTGTATCCGAGAATGATCGACAGGATGTTGTTAAAGTCGTGCGCGATTCCGCCCGCGAGCGTCCCGAGGCCTTCCATCTTCTGGGTTTGCACGAGCTGCTGCTCGAACCGCTTTCGTTTCGTGTCGTTAAAGAGGTAAACGTTCAGCTCGCTGAGATCACCGTCCGCGAAATTCCCGATCAACCGCGCCACCACATAGACCGGGTCGCCGTTGCGCTGCGTCATCTCCAGCTCGTGGCGGTCCACCATGCCGTGCTGGCGGACCATCTCGAGCAGCTCGATTCCGTCCTGACGGCTCCGGAAGAACCCAAAGAAGTTCGCCGTGGCGGCTTCCTCAGCGGAATCGAACCCGAAGATGTTCGCGATGGCGGGATTGCACGTCAGGATCTGGCCGTCGGTGCGCATGACCAGAATGCCGGTAAAATCTTCGGCGACGAAACGCCGGTAGCGCTCGTCGCTGTTCGCTGAAGTGTTCCGACTTTCCTCCATCACGGAGCGCTGGGGGAAGGAGATACGGTGGGGTGGGCCCGGGCGCGGGAGCGAATATCGTCGAGTCCGCCGGAGTAAAAAACGTAATAGAACGCGAGCGCGATGCCGAGGATGACGGCGAACAGGAAGATAAAGCTGACCAGCCGAAAGGCACGAAAAGGCGACGGCGATGCCTCCCGACGGAGGCGCTTCTGGGCCAGTTCGAGATCGATCAGGCGCAGGAGCTCATCGGGATCGCTCGAATCGGGCTTGCCGTCACCGCGGGGATTCATCGAGAAAGACTCTTAACCATTCGGCTCAAACACAAATGGATTCTGCACAACCGAGGTCAGACATACGAAAACTCATCGCGTTCACTCTGCCGATGGCGTTTTTCGTAGTTCTGCTGGGTGTCACCGGAGGGGGGAACCGTCCGGGCAGCGCTTCCTGGTTTTCCTATCCGGCTTACTGGACGTATCCAGCGCAGACGCTGATCTGCGCCGCGCTCCTCTGGTGGTTCCGGAGCGATTATCAATTTCGAGCGCCGGGAAAGGTTTGGCTCGCACTCCTGATCGGCGTCGTCGTTTTTGTGCTTTGGATCTCGCCCCAACAATTCTTCGGCTTCGAGCGGCGGCTGGTCGGCTTTGATCCGGACGCTTTTGCTGCCCAACCAGGCTTGTATTGGGGAACGGTCGCGTTCAGGTTTTTGCGGCTGGTGGTCGTCGTGCCGCTGGTAGAAGAAGTTTTCTGGCGCGGGTTTCTCCTGCGTTATTTGATCAACGAACGTTTCACAACGATCGCAATTGGAACGTTTTCCTGGGTCTCCTTTCTGGTCGTCACTCTCGCGTTCGGATTCGCGCATTCCCGCGCCGATTGGATTGCCGCGCTCGTCTGCGGCGCGCTCTACAACCTGGTCGCCTACCGGACCCGCAATCTGGCCTCCTGCGCCGTGGCCCACGCGACGACGAACCTCCTCCTCGGGCTCTGGATCATGGAGACGCGACAATGGGGATTTTGGTGAGGGAGGGGGCACCGCTCCTGCTTCCCGGAAGGGCCTCCATGCACGCTACCTTCTTCCAGAAAGTCATGATCTGCGCCATCGCTGCGTTCCTCGCGGCTGCGCTCCTGGAATGGGGAAAAATGTTTGTCACCGGCGCCGACGATGCGCTCAACAAAGGTTACAAGCATACCGCGCCCGGCGTCAGCCTGAAGTCCAAGCCGTAGGCGCAATACGGCACTAGTGGAGGGACGCCCGCTGTGGCGTCCCTGTGATTTTAGGGACGGACGGCACCCGTCCTTCCAAATAAGCGGACGCCTTGCCGACGCTCCACGGGCACATAGTTTAGACGGTGAAGATCGGCTTCGCCCAAATCAATCCGACGGTCGGCGATTTGAGCGGCAACTTTGAGAAGATAGTGGCAGCCTATGAACGTCTGGCTGCCGCCGGTGCCGAACTGGTGTTGACGCCTGAACTTGCGATCACCGGATACCCGCCGCAGGACCTTGTCTTCAAATCCCGATTTGTGCCGCAGAATCTGGAGATCCTGGATAAACTCCAAGCGCGGCTCCGCGAGGCGGCGTTGCTGGTCGGATACGTCGAGCGAAACCAGGGCCGCGGTAAGCCCTTTCATAATGCCGCCGCCTTGCTCCAGCCGGGCGTCGCGATCCAGAAAGCGTTTAAATCGCTCCTGCCTACCTACGACGTGTTCGATGAGGACCGCTACTTCGAACCTGGGTGCAACTCCATGCCGCTGATTCTCGGTTCGAAAAAAATCGGAGTCACGATTTGCGAAGACATCTGGACGGAGCATTACCTGCCGCGTCCGCTTTACGACGTCGAGCCGGTGCGCGCTCTGGTCGAGCAGGGCGCCGAGATTATTTTGAACCTGAGCGCGTCGCCTTTCAGTTTGAACAAGTCGGCAATCCGGCGCGAGATGGTGTCCGCCCTGGCTCGCGCGCACGACCGGCCGATCTTCTACTGCAACGCGGTCGGCGGCAACGATCAGCTGGTCTTCGATGGCAATTCGATTGCGGTGAATGCGGCCGGTGAATTGATTGCGCAATTGCCTGGGTTTGAGACCGCAGAACAGGTGATCGAGTGCGACGCCGCCCCAACGATTCCGTTCACCGAACCGGAACAGAGCCGCGATCTTTTTGCGGCGCTGTCGTTAGGCGTGCGCGATTACCTCGCCAAATGTGGATTCAAATCGGCCGTCCTCGGGTTAAGTGGCGGAATCGATTCTGCCGTCGTGGCCGCGATAGCGGTCGAGGCCCTCGGCCCGGAGAACGTCGTCGGCGTTTCGATGCCGAGCCCGTATTCGTCCCGCGGCAGCATCGACGATGCGCTCGCCCTCGCGAAGAATCTGGGGATCAAGTGCTACCAGATTCCAATTGGCGACGCCTTCGCCGCGTTCAAGGCCCAGTTCGAGGAAGTATTCGCGGGTTTGCCGGAAGACACGACGGAAGAGAACATGCAGGCGCGCCTGCGCGGCATGATCCTGATGTCCCTCTCGAACAAGTTTGGGCACATCGTCCTGAGCACGGGCAACAAGAGCGAGCTGGCCGTCGGTTATTGCACAATCTATGGAGACATGGCAGGCGGCCTGGCCGTCATCAGTGATGTGCCTAAGACAATGGTTTACGAGCTCGCGCGATGGATGAACTCCGATAAATCGCGAGCGGGCCGCGAGCGCGAGATTGTCCCGCGCTCGACCATCGAGAAACCGCCCAGCGCCGAATTGAAGCCCGACCAAAAAGACCAGGACACGCTGCCTCCCTACGATGTGCTGGACGAAATTCTGCGCCTTTACGTCGAGGAAAATCTAAGTGCGCGGGATATCGTCGCCCACGGCTTCGACGAGAAAATCGTTCGCTGGGTGCAACGCCGCGTCGACATCAACGAATACAAACGCGAGCAGGCGGCGCCGGGGATCAAAGTGACGAGCCGCGCGTTCGGCGTGGGCCGCCGAATGCCGATCGCGCAGCGCTACGTCGATTGACGTTTCGCGAAATTGCACCGCCTTGGAATCGAACCAAGAACCCAGTGATTAAGAGTCACTTGCTCTGCCAATTGAGCTAGCGGTGCGTTTTTTCGTCCGGGCGAAGAGCGGCATTGTGCCGCAACTTTCGTGCGGAATCAACCGCGCCTGTAATCGAGAAATGCTCGACCCATTGTGTCAGCGGCCTTTGCGCCGCGACTTTCTTCTGCCCAATTACAGTCGGGGCACAAAGGCCCTCCCAAACTGGAAGCAAAATGACGCGCCCGTATCTCCGCATTTTTCGATGGCACGTTCTGCGTTACCTGCGGCGGCATCCGCTCCTCGGGCTTCTCAACGTTTTGAGCGTGGCGCTGGGCGTTGCTGTTTATCTTGCAACGCAGATCGCGAACCAGAGCGCGAACCGCGCGTTTGCGGCGAGCGTCGATCTCATTGCCGGGAAGGCTGAGCTCGAGATTTCGGCGCCTTCGCGGCATTTGCCTGAAACAATCCTGCCCAAGATCGCAACCGTGCCGCGCGTTTCCGCGGCGACGCCGCTTGTCCATGGGTTTATCCCGCTGCCGGATTTTCCGGAAGACTATCTTGAAATCCTAGGCATCGACGTTTTCACCAACGCGCCGTTCCGTACTTTCGATCCCGCAAATTTCGCCGCCGGCAATTTCGACATCCAACGCTGGCTCGGCACCCCCAACGTAGTCGCGGTGTCGGAGGAGTTCGTCCAAAAGCATCATCTGAAAGAAGGCGACAAACTTCGCGTCCGGACGGGAGGCGGCGAGCATGAGTTGGAAATCGGATTTCTCCTCCGCAAAGATGACACGTTCGATCCGCATTTCGCCGCCATGGATATTGGCTGGGCCCAGGAGTTATTAGGCTGCCGCGGCGAGCTCAGCAGCATTCAATTGAGGCTGACCGATCCGAAGGACCGCGAGGCAGCGACCGCCGCTCTTCGCGCGATCCTTCCCAAAGACGCGCGGGTAGCGGCTCCCGCCCGGCGAACCGAAGAAGTCGAAAAGATGTTAGGCGGCTTCCAGCTCAACCTCACCCTGACGAGTCTTGTCTCGCTCTTCGTCGGGATGTTCCTGATCTACAATACCGTCTCGGCATCGGTAGTTCGGCGGCAGCACGAGATCGGAATTCTTCGGTCGTTAGGCGTCACCCGCCGCGAGGTGCGAATGCTGTTTCTCGCCGAAGCGATCGTGCTGGGAGGGATCGGCGCGTTCCTTGGTTTGGCCGGCGGCTTCGCTTTGGCTCGGGTCCTGACCAGCGCCGTGTCCGCGACGATCTCTTCGCTCTACGTTCTTATCAGCGTGCGAGAACTTGCGTTGCAGCCGTGGATGTTTGCTCTGGCTTGGGGGATTGGCGTCGGGTCGGTGATTATGTCCGCCTGGTTCCCGGCGCAGCAGGCGGCGAGACAAAACCCGGTCGACGCCCTTCATGGGGGGACGAGGATCGAACGGTCGGCGCTCCCTTCGCTCGGTTGGTTAATCGGCGGGCTCGGGTGCGTTCTCGCAGCCGCGATCTTTTCCTGGATTGCCCTTTCGACTGGGCCACGCTGGATCAGCTTCGGTGCTGCGTTCTTTGTGATCGCCGGTTTCTCGCTGCTGGTTCCTCGCCTGGTGTTCCGCTTCAGCTCCGGTGCCGGGAAATTTTTCCGCGCTTACCGCGCTCGCGGCCGGCGCGTCAGCCTGGAAACAGAGCTGGCCGCGACCAATCTCCGCCGAGCCCTGATGCGAAATTCCGTGACGGTCGCGGCGCTCGGCATTGCTGTCGCGATGACTGTCGGCGTGAGCGTGATGGTGTTCTCATTTCGCAAGACAGTGGAGACCTGGATCAACCAGACTCTCGTCGCGGATCTGTTTCTCACGCCCGGCGTGAACGAAGCGTTCGGTGACTCCGTGTTTTTCCCGCAACCGGCCTTCGATTTTTTAGCGCATCATCCCGCCGTGGAGACGGCTGACACCTTCCGCGCCGTCGAAGTCGCGATGGCCGACACCGACGTCGCGCTCGCGGCGATCAGCGGCGTGCGTCGCGAGTTTCAATTCGTTCACGGCGATCCCGCCGCGCTCCTCCGCCGGTTTCGCGATGAGCCGTGCGTCTTTGTCTCCGAGAGTTTTGCACGCCGCCACCGGATCAGGGAGAATGATAAGATTGAATTGGTAACCCCGGACGGGCCGCGGGCCTTCCCCGTCGTCGGGATTTTCTACGATTACGTCCGCGACCAGGGCATTATTTACATAACTGCCGCGAACTTCGCCCGGTTCTGGCACGACGACCGGATCCACAGCGTCGCGATTTACCTGAGGAAAGGTCATCCAGCGGACGAAGTGATCGACACGTTTCGCTCGCAATTCGGACAAGCGGGGCAATTCGCGATCTTTTCGAATCAGTCGTTGCGCCGGCGCATCTTCGAGATTTTCGATCAAACGTTTGCCGTCACCTACATCCTGCTCGCCATTTCGATCTTCGTGGCGATTACCGGCATTTTTCTTTCCCTCACTATTTTGATTACCGAACGCCGGAGGGAGTTGGCCATTTTGCGAGCCGTCGGCGCCAGCGCCGGCCAAATAAGGCGGCTACTTCTGACCGAAACCGCCATGCTCGGTTTGCTGGCTGCGGCGGTCGGCCTTGTTTGTGGCCTTTGCCTTGCGGTCGTTCTAACCGGGGTGATCAACCGCGTTTTCTTTGGCTGGACGATCCATCTCGCTTTTCCCTGGCGAACCCTGGTCTGGACGCCAGTCTGGATTCTGGCCGCTGCAATCATTGCCGGAATCATCCCGGCGTGGCGCGCCAGCCGCATGGAGCTCGCCGATAATCTTCGCGACGAATGAAACGCGGCGCTCTTTTTCTTTTGTTCCTGTTCGCCGTCACGGCGACGGCGGGTGTTTGGAAAACCGCGGAGCCGGGCTGGCAATATGAATTTCCACGAGACCATCATGCGCACCTCGAATTCAAAACCGAGTGGTGGTATTTCACCGGCAACCTGTTCGACGCGGAGGGTCGTCGCTTCGGTTACGACCTCACGTTCTTTCGTCACGGAATCCGGCCACCGGCGGAACGCGATCCCAACGCCTCGCGCTTTATCGTTGGCGACCTGAAGTTCGCGCACTTCGCCGTGACCGATGGCAACGGCCAAAAATTTTCTTCCGACGAGAAAACCAGCCGCGGCGCGTTCGGCGAAGCGGGCTTCGATGATGGTCAGCGTTTGGCCTTCATCGAGAACTGGACGGTCACGCTATCAGGTGAGAACGAGTTCGATCTTCAGGCTTCGGCGAGTTTTGGAGCGTTGCGACTTCACCTTCGCGGCGTCAAGCCGGCGGTCGTTCACGGCGAAAATGGGGTAAGTGTGAAAGCAGCGGGCGCAACGAGCGCTTCGCACTATTATTCGCTGCCTCGCCTGGAAGCCACTGGTGAACTGACCTTGAATGGGTCGACGCGCTCGATCAGCGGCCAAAGCTGGTTCGACCACGAGTGGTCGAGCAGCCAGCTGGGGCCGGGCGAAGTCGGCTGGGACTGGGTTTGCCTGCAATGGGACGACGGCGCTGAGCTGATGCTTTATCGGATGCGACTCGAGAATGGTAGTGCTGAGACCAGCTCCAGCGGGACGTGGATCGCCGCGGATGGAACCACGACGCATCTCCGGGCCGCCGATTTCCAGATGACCCCAACGGAGTTTTGGAAGAGCTCCGCGACCGGCGCGCCGTATCCGGTTCAATGGCGCATTGTGCTTCCAGCTCAGCACGTTGAGTTCACGATAAAACCGATCGTCAAAGATCAGGAGCTCAAACTAGGGGCAATCACCTATTGGGAGGGCGCGATCGACGCCCGCGGAACGCGCGACGGCAAGCCGATTGCGGGACGCGGATACCTGGAGTTAACCGGTTATGCAGGGCGGCTCAGCGAGTCGCTGCGAGGCAGTCGTTGAAACGAATTACGCCTGCGTGTGCCGGGCGTAATGGACCTCTGCGCCCTTCGGCAGCAGCCGTTTACGGCCGCGCTGGCGCCGGCGCGAGAGAGTTGCGCGCCCGGCTTTCGTGCTCATCCGCGCGCGAAATCCGTGTTGGTTTTTCCGGGTGCGCTTCGAGCGCTGCAGGGTGCGTTTCATGATCGTTGCCTGTTGAAGAGCGCCTACCTTACGGGCGTCGTAGCCTCTGTCAATTGCGCCCCTCGTAATCGTGCTCGTGCTCCTGCTCGTGCTCGATCCCGTACGATTACGATTACGATTACGAGCACGAGCACGAGCACGAGCATGAGCATGAGCAAGAGCATGAGCATGAGCATGAGCAAGAGGGGGAAGGCAATCCGCATTGCCAGACCCCTCCGTTTATGGAATAACGAGGCACCCCATGAGCGAAGTCGTTATCGAACCGGCGGTATTCGAAGATTTGGACGAGCTGTCGAATCTTCTCGGCGAGCTTTTCAGCGAAGAAAAGGATTTCCGGCCGAACAAGGAGAAGCAACTCCAGGGGCTCCGTTTAATCTTCGAGGAACCCAATCGTGGCCGCGTCTTCGTTCTTCGCCGTGACCGGACCATCGTGGGCATGATCAACCTCCTTTTCACGATCAGCACTGCGGAAGGCGGCTTCGTGATTCTTCTGGAGGACCTCGTCGTGCACGACGCTTTCCGTGGCCACGGCTACGGCTCGCAGCTCCTCGAACACGCGATCAATTTTGCGAAGCAGAAAAAATTTCTCCGTATCACTCTCCTGACCGATCGACCGGAATTGCGCTCGCAGAATTTCTTTAAGCGCCACGGTTTTTTCGAATCGCACATGCTGCCGATGCGTTTGCTCGTCGCGTCGGATACGCCCTCCGCGACGACGCTCTAAATGGAGGGGCGACCGCTGTGTCGTCCCTAATCTCCAAGGACCGGACAGCGCCCGTCCCTCCAGCAAATCCGCGCGCGCGGGCGATGATTCCGTTATAAGCTCGCATCATCATGGGCGGCACGATTCGGCTCTTCAAATTTCGCGGCATCCAGGTTTACCTCCATTTTTCCTGGTTCCTCATCGCGGCCTGGCAATTGACCCAGCGGAATTACTCCTACACCTCGCCAGTTTGGTCGGTGTTCGAATACATTGCCCTCTTCGGCATCGTCCTTCTCCATGAGTTCGGTCATGCTCTGGCGTGCCGGCAATCCGGCGGGGAAGCCAATCAGATCGTGCTCTGGCCGCTCGGCGGCATCGCTTTCGTGAATCCGCCGCGGCGTCCCGGTGCCGTGCTTTGGAGCATCGCGGCCGGCCCGCTGGTGAACGTGGTCCTTTTGCCGATCCTCTCGCTCGCGCTCTTAACTGAAGGCGCTGGTTCGCTGAATTTTGGCTTATTCCTGCAGCACGTCTGGTGGATCAATCTGGGCCTCCTGATCTTCAATATGCTGCCGATTTACCCGCTCGATGGCGGGCAGATCCTGCGCGCACTCCTTTGGTTCCCGCTCGGTGAGATCCAAAGTCTGCGAATCGCGAGCGTGATCGGATTATTCGGCGGCGCCTGCCTCGCATTGGTTGCGATTTGGAATTGGTCCTTCTGGCTAGGAATTCTCGCCTTCTTCATTTTCAGCCGTGCGATTGCCGGCTGGCAATACTCGAAGGCTCTCGTGCAGGAAGAGGAAGCCAATCGTGCCGCGCGTCTGGTGCCGACGATTCCGGAAGCGGAGCGGCCAGCTCCTCCGGCTGGGAACTAAGTCACTTTTCCTTCGGCGTATACGTGAGCCAGCTCGCGATCTGCGTGACCACCCGCAGCTTCATTTCCGCCCGGAAACCGACTTCGTCGATCGCCTTCTCGACATCCTTCGTCGCGGTCGGCGGCAAATCGGATTTCGCGTATCGCTCCAGCTCCGCGATCCGCGCGGAATCGGAAAAGAGATTGAACAGGCTCGACGCGTAACTGTTCGCGCCGAGCGCATCGGTCTTCGTCAGCAGCTGCTTCATGTGCGCCTTCGCGAAATTCCACGCCACCTCCGGGTGATCGCTCTGCCGGCCCACTTTTCCGACGAGATAAGTGGCGCGGCTCGTTGGCAGCTCTTCGCTGAGCGAAATCTCGAGGGTTCGCGCGGCCAGCTTCGGATCGATCGCGGCGGCCAGGGCGTCGTAGTAATATTGCTTCTCTTCAATGCTCGTCGTTTTGAGGCCAAGCTCGTGGAGCTTGTTCCAGGTCGCTTCGTCCCCGTACCGCCCAACCGTCGCGAGAACGGAAGGCCGCAGATCGGGCGCGAGAGATTTCGGGTCGGCCAAATATTTCTGAAAACGGTCGCGGCAACCGGCGACGATCTCTTTGTCGTTCAGGTCTCCGAGCGCCTTAATCAGGCTGGCGCGGAGCAACGCAATTTTTCCCGGCTCACCGCCCTTCGGCTCCCAGCCCACTTCGTCGAAGCTCGGTCGCAAAATCGAGCGCGCGTACTTTTGAAATTTTTCACGGCTCGGTTCGGCGGCGAGCAGTCGATTGGTGAAATCGAAGACGTGCATGATCTGCTCGCGCTCAGCCAGCTCGGTTTTGGTCGGCAATTTTTCAAGGAGTCCCAGGTAGAGCGACAAGGGCGCGCGGTTCGCCTGGACCAGCGCCCAGGCATCGCTCAGCAAGTTTACCCGGTCCGGGACGCTCAACTTCGGCAATTCGGCGAGGAGCAATTTCCACGAAACGTCGTCGTATTGGACGCGGTAGTTCCCGGCGCCTTCCACGTTGAATTTGATCGCGCGGTCTGCCGAAATATTCGGTAGCTCCACCGACTTCGAACTCATCAGCAGACCCGCCGCCGGTTCTCCCGGCACCTGATAGGTGAGGGGAATCTTCCATTCCAGCGGCGGCGCCTTGTCGAAGTGCACCGTGAACCGCTCCTGGGTGAGCGTGATTTTTCCACTCGCGTCCCGCGCAACTTTCACAATCGGGAACCCCGGCTGCTGCGTCCACGCGGCCGCGATGTCGACCACCGGTTTGCCCGATGCTTCCGCGAGCGCATTCCAAAGGTCCGCCGTTGTCGTGTTCGAAAACTTGTGCGCCGCCATGTATCGCCGGATCCCGTCGCGGAAGACATCTTCGCCCAGAAAGCTCTCGAGCATGCGAAGGAATGACTGGCCTTTTCGGTAGGTAATATCGTCGAAGGCGCTGCTCGCCTCCGCTTCGGTCGCGATCGGTTGCTGAATAGGATGCGTAGTCGAGCGCGCGTCGCCTTCCATCGCTGCTTCCTTGCCAATGCCATGGCGCCGGGTCGGATCGCGCGGCGTCGTCTTGCTCAGCCAGACTTCCCAATCAGGGTTGAACCTGGCCGTGACCTTGGTCCCCATCCACGACGCGAACCCTTCGTTGAGCCAAAGATTGTCCCACCACGCCATCGTGACCAGGTCGCCGAACCACATGTGAGCCGTCTCGTGAGCGATCACTTCGTAGATGTCCTGCTTTGTTTGCGCGGAAGATTTTTCCGGGTCGAACAAGAGCCGCGATTCGTAGTAAGTGATCCCGCCCCAGTTCTCCATCGCACCGCCGAAGCCGCCGGGGACCGCGATGTGATCGAGCTTCGGTAACGGAAACGGCTGGCCAAAGTAATCGTTGAAGTAGTCGAGGATTTGTTGCGAGCTCTCGAGCGCGTAACGACCCATCTCGGCTTTGCCTTTGGTCGCGACGACGCCGTGAGTGACCTCGCCTTTCTTCGCCTGGATCGCGTCCAGCTCGCCGGCACAAAAGACATTGAGATAACTCGCCATCGGCGGCGTGGCCACGAACCGGATCTCTTTGCCGCCGGCGACCTTTGTCTCTTTCTCCATCGGCATGTTGGAAACAGCCGTGAAATTTTCCGGAACGACCGCGGTGAGCTGGAAACGCGCGCGGAAACTCGGTTCATCCCAGCAGGGAAACATCCGGCGCGCGTCCGTGGCTTCGAACTGGGTCCCGAGCATTGTCTTCTTCGCGCCGCTGCCCTGTTCCTGATACGGCGCGTAATAAAGGCCGATCCCGGCCTGGTTGATCTTGCCGGTGAACTCTAACTCGACCTGATGTTTGCCGGCCGCGAGATCTGCTGACAGCGTCAGCGTCTCGTTTTTCGCGTCCAACTTGATCGCGGAGGCGGGAATGGCTTTTCCGTCGATCGCCGCCTTGCTTATCTTGATCTCGACGGCGTTGAGGACCAGTTGCTTCACCGATTCCCGCGCATCGAGTTCGATCGTCTCCGTTCCGGCAAACGTCCGCTTCCCAATGTCGGGCGTGATCCGAATTGCGTACTGCTCAGGCACGACGTTTTTCGGCAGTTTCCCCGGCGTGCTTGCGAAATCGAATGGCGTCTCGGCGATCAGGTTTGTGGCAGTCATAAGCGAAAACGCGAAGAGGAAGTGGAGCACGCGCATCGAGCAATTAACAACGCGTCTTCACTGAAACAAGGAGGGGCGCTTTCCAAACCGCCCATCTTGATTGGAGGGACGGGCGCTGTCCCGTCCCTAATATGCTGGGACGACACAGCGGTCGTCCCTCCAATTACTGCGATCCCAGCGACGCGGCGGGGTTTGCGCCAAATTCACTGCACCACCAGCAACAGAATCAATTGCCCGTCGCCGACCTGCGGTCCTCTGATGACCAGCGGACTTTCCTTGGTCAGCTTGGTTTCCGTCTCGAGCAACAGGTTCTGTTCTCGGAATAATTTCAGGTCGAGGACGTAACCGGTCTTGTCGTTGCCTTGCTTGGAATCGACGTGAAGAGAAAAATATTTGCTCTGCGCCATCCAATCTTCGGAACCGGTGACAAGCGCCTTCCGCGTCTGGCCGATGACGATGTACTGATTGTAACCGAACAACTCCTTGAGCGTGCTCTCGAGTTTCCGGAGCTCGACTGGCGTTTCTTCCGGTTGCGCGACGTTATTGGCAACCACGAGCGCGCTCCAAACCGTCTGCGACCCTTGCGCCGCTGGGATACCGGCCGCCATTAGCGCCAGCCAAATGCCGAGCAGCAAAATGGAGCGCCGATTCATGTCCGCAAAACTATTTTGAGGCGTACTCCGATGGCAGCGATTGCAAGCCATCGACCCAAAGAACCGTCACCCGGTCCTCTTTCGATTCGAACATGGTGATCGTCGCGTTCGGGCTCACGACCGGGTCCACCCGGGCGTTGAGGATCTGCGAGAGATATTGCGATTGGTCCGGCTGCGGTGTCTCCCGCATCACGAAAAACGCGAACACACTGAAGATTGCGACGGCCGTCGCGCCCACCCAGGCGAGACGTCCGATGGGCCACCAGGCCCGGCCTTCGCCCACGCTTTCCCGGACCCGGCTCCCGCCTTCTTCTTCCGCAATTTTCTCGCGAAGCTGATGACTGAAGAACTCCTCATTTCCCATCGCCCGACAGGGAAGATGTTCCTTCAAAAACGTCCGCAGCTTCAACGCGTCGCGCTTTTCCGCCTCGGCCGCGGCCCGGTCGGGCAGCGCCGCCTCGAACTCCGCCAGCTCAGGGCCGGCCAGTTCGCCGTCCACCCAGGCGGTCCATTTTTCTTCAAACGTTTTCATAGAGGTCCCTCAGGAGGTTCTGGAGTTTTTTTCGCGCGTAGAAAAGCCTGGACATCACTGTGCCGATGGAACACCCAAGCGCTTCCGCGATCTCGTGGTATTGCATGTCCTCGGTTTCCTTCATCAAAATCACAGCGCGATGTTCCGGCGAAAGCTGCTCAATGGCAGCGTCGATCCGGGCCCGGATTTCCTGACGCTCCATCCGCTGATGCGGGAGGGCGTCCGCCTTCGGCACCGTCCGCGAGGCCGGATCGATCTCTTTTAGCTGGATGGCGTCGTCGAACTCGGCGCCGGTGCCTTTGACCTGCTTTTTCCGCAACCAATCGATGGTTACGTTGGTTACAATCCGGTAGATCCAGGTATAAAAAGACGACTGGCCCCGAAATCGACCAATCGATTTCCATGCCTTCAGGAAACTGTCCTGGGCGAGGTCCCAGGCGTCCTGCTCGCTGTGTACCATGTTGTAGATCATGCCAAAAACTCGGGTTCGGTAGCGGGTTACCAGCTCATCGAAGGCCGCGGTATCACCCTTCTGGCACCGTTTCACCAGATCGAGTTCCGGGACATCGGCCTGAGCCGGAGTCGCTTCCGTATGCATATTTGGACGGAATCGGCGCTATTTCATTCAACGGCCGCCTAGAGGCTGCCGTAGCGCCGGAGCCATTCGCCGCGGTACTGTCCCATGAGGGAGATGATGCCGTCGCGGACCTCGAAGAGCCTCTGTTGGAGAACGGAGTGTTGCTGGGCGGTGATCAGCTTCTCGGCCACGAGCTGGCCGCCCGCTTCCATCGACACCGTGATGGCCTTCAGGGCCCGCTTGAGATAGGCGATCGTCATTCCGATCTCGTCCACGTCGTCATCGCTTAGGGCCGCGGCCAATTTGGCGCTGGCCAGGGCCGAATGCGTGGCCAGCTTTACTGCCGCCGGTTCGTTTTGCAGGGCCGTCTGTTCGTCGAAGAGTTGATCGATCCAGACCGTTAATGCGAAGGCGGCCCGATAAAGGGTGTGGTCTTCAAAGCCGTCTGTGAAGGCCGCGGAATCCTGTTGCGTATCGGCCCCGTCGCGCGAGTTGGCTTCCTCAGCAAGCATGGCGTCGACCTCCTCGCTCCAGGAATCGCTTTCCTCGTCGCTGAGCAACTGCGTCCAACCCATTTCGCGGGCAATGATCTGGTCCCTTTGCGGATGATCTAAATACTTCTCGAGGAGCTCCATGTATTTCTCCGTTTTATGGTCCTGCTGCTGGAGAAACCGCTCCCACTCGTACTCATCCCAAACCCGATCCGGCTCTGGCTCGTATCCGGACATATGCTTGTAGTTAGGCCTATTTGCGCCAGCGTGCAAAAATTTTTCAGGGGCATTAGGGCGACGGTGGGAATATCGTTCCTCTCTGATTTCCGCCATGACAACCGCGCCGCGCCAGCAATTCCTTTACGCTCTCGCCCGCTTGATCGCTGACGTTCCCTGCAGCCATCCGTTCCGCATTGGCATTGACGGCGTCGATGCGTCCGGGAAAACGAATTTGGCCGACGAACTCGTGGCGCCGCTTGCCGGGCAGCGCCGTCCCGTCGTTCGGGCCTCGATCGACGGATTTCATCGACCGCGAGCCGAACGTTACAAACGGGGCCGGCAATCTCCCGAGGGATTTTTTCACGACTCTTTCCAACTCGATCGCGTCGTTCGCGATCTTCTCGCGCCGCTGGGCCCCGCAGGCTCGCGCCGAATCACACGCGCGGTCTTCGATTATCGCCACGACTCGCCAGTTCACCTGCCGGAAGAAGATGTTCCCGCCGACGCGATTCTGCTTTTCGATGGCGTGTTCCTTCATCGTCGCGAGCTGGTTTCGTTTTGGGACGCGACAATTTATCTCGATGTCCCCTTCGAGGTCACCGTGTCCCGGGCCGCTGAGCGCGACGGATGGCCGGCGGAGGTGGAGGCGGTTGAAAACCGGCGCTACGTCGAAGGGCAACGCCTTTATCTGCGCGAATGTAATCCGCAAGCCGTCGCGTCCATCGTCGTTGACAACAGCGATCTCGCGCGCCCGGTGATCACGGTGACGCGCCCTCCCTTCAATTCGTAATCGTACCGGCCGCCGCTGTCTTGGTGCGCAACGCCATCGCGAGCGCGTAGAACGCGATGACCAACCAGAGCAGCGCATGATAACCAAGCAGCATGCTCAGGTATTCCAGCATCCCGCCGGTCATGATCCCGAGAAGGTTGGAGGCGAAAGCGATGTCGGCGGTCTCGGTATCGCGGAAGGCGTGGGAAAAAATGACGTTCGCCAGAAAGACCGGCGCGAAAATCAGCAGGCTCGCGGTGAGGTAACGCGCGAACACATTGGCGAAGAGGAGCGTTTCCGGGCGAACGACGAGATTGAGCGCAAGCATCGCGAAAAGAAGCAGGTAGAAGATCCCGATTCGGCGCACCCGAAACAGGATGTTGACGCGCACGGCCACGAGAACGCTGAAGAGGATCGCGAAGAAAACGAGCGAGTTGACGATCCAGGTGCTGCCGAAAAGAAGCGCGAAAGTGATGAGCGCTTTCACTTCGAGAAGCGCGAAGGCCGCGCCGAGAAAAAACATTTTCCAATCGAAACGCCTCAGCACGATTTGCGGTGCGATCCACCAAACGCTCGCCAGGGCGATCGCGGCTGCCATCGCGAGCCCGCGCAGATACAGCGCCGGAAACGAAGGATGGGGCAGATAAACGAACGGCCAGTCGTCCGTGGCCGGCGGAATAGCGGTGGCGCCCATGGTTCCTTCGCCTGTCACTCGCAAACGCGTTGCGCCGGTCGTCGCGTTTTCACGATACGGTCCCGCGTTCGCAGCTGGCGACTTCGCCAGCCTCGGACCGTTGATAATGACCGCGCCGCGGCCTTCACCCCCGTATGTAGAGACAAACGAATCCTGCCCGAACGTGCGGCTCACCATGCCGGCCAATTTTTCGATCAGCCATGGCTCGCGATAGTAATTGTAGAGGACGAGCACGCCATCAGGCGCGAGCGCCGCTTTGGCGGCATTGAGCGAGTCCTGGGTAAAAAGGAAACTCTCCAGGCGCAGATTGGCGATACTCGAAGTGAGGGTGAGCGAATCCGGCAGCGCGAAAATGATGAGGTCGTATTTCTCTGTCGCGTGGCGGAGGAACACGCGGCCGTCGTTGTTCACCAACCGCACGCGCGGATCGGAATAGGGCCGGTCAGGATGCAATGCGGCACCCAATTTTTGAATGACAGGATCGATCTCGACCGCGGTGATTTTCTGGACGTCGTGGGCCAGGGCCGTGGCCGTATCCGAACCGGTCCCTGCACCGAGAATAAGAGCGTGCTTGAACCTCGCGTCCGGAAACAATTCGTAAACCCGGCGGTAGAACGGCTCCTTCGACTGCCATGGGATCATGCTCTGGTGCCCGATGCTGTTGACGTCCAGCTCGTAGCCGCTCGGCTGGGCCGGGGTGAGCGTGATCTTGTAATACGGGGACCAATAAGTGTTGCGTTGAAGTAGGAATGCGATCGCGGCCGCGGCTGCGAGAGGCACCGCCGTTGCCAAAAACTTCCGCCGCCCGCCTAACAACAGCACAAGGACGGCAAGCACGCTGAACCAGATAACCGGTGGTAACGACAAAAGTCCGATCAAGAAAAACGCCGCGGTGCCTGCGAGGCTGCCCAGAATATCGAAAGTGTACGCTGTGAGCGGTTCCGTTCTCGTGAAGAGCAACCCGAGCGAGCGGGCCAGGGGAATGAACGCCGCGGCGACAAAGGTGAAAATCAACGGCAACAGAATGAAACTCTCCGCCCGCGCTACCCCTGTCGTTCCCGATCCGAAATAGAGCACGTCCGTGCTCGAGATATTGAGCTCGAACCGATTCAGGGCGACGACCGCAGCGAGAGCGACGACGAGCAAGGGAAACGGTGGAAACCGAAATGTCGTCCGTCGCGCAGCCAGTATGCCCAATCCCATTCCGAGGAACGACGCCAGCAGGATGAAATTAGTAAAATAGCTGAGATATCTGACGTAAGCCGGGATCCACCGGATGCAGAGCAGCTCGAAGAAGAGGAGCGTGAACGACAGCAGAAAAATCCGCGTTCGCACCCCTGCGATCCACGGCCGCTCTTCAGTGTTCTCGTTCATCCGCGCCAAAACCCGGCAACCCTTTCGTGCTCGCGTCCGCTTGTCGAGCCGCCAGTTTTGCTTTGCGTGGAGGGACGGGCGCTGTCCCGTCCCCTTAGTTCAGGGACGACACAGCGGTCGTCCCTCCAATGCTTTCTTCTCCTCCGCGGACAGGAACGCTGTCTCCAGTGCGTTGATCTGCGTTTGATGGATCTGCTCCGGCGTTAACCCCGCGGCCGGTGCAGCCACTTCGTATTCGTGGCGAAGATCGATTGCGCTCAGACCGGGGTCGTCGGTGTTGATGGAGCAGACAAGACCGCGCGAAATCATCTCGCGCAACGGGTGACTCGCCAGGTTCGGCACCGTGCTGGTGTGGACGTTACTCGTCAGGTTCGCTTCGATCGGGAACCGATTTTCGGCCAGGTAATCGGCCAGCTTCGGATCTTCCAATGCCCGCGTTCCATGCCCGATCCGTTCCGCACCGAGCAATTTGATCGCGTCCCAAACGCTTTGCGCTCCGCCCGCTTCTCCCGCGTGAACGGTGACGCGCCAGCCGGCATCGCGGCCTTTTTTGAAATGATCGACAAACATCGGCGCCGGGAAATTCGCCTCGTCGCCGGCCAGATCGAGCCCCACGAAATGCTCGCGATAGGCCAACAACGCGTCGAGTTCTTTCATCGCGGTGTCCGCCCCGTAGGTCCGGCTCAGGATTCCGATCAGGTTCACGCGCACGCCGGTCGTTTCCACGCCTTCCGCGATTCCAGCGACGGTGCCTTCGATCACCTCTCGCGGATCCACCTGATTGGCTTCGCCCATGAACCAGGGACTGAACCGCAGCTCCAGATAATCGATTCCTTCGCGTTTCGCGTCCTCGACGTTCTCCCGCGCCACGCGGCGGCAAGCCTCGCCATTTGCGAGCACCCTCGTCGCCCAAAGCATTTTGGCGAGGAACGCCATCAATCCCGGCTGCGGCTCCGTTACCTGCACGTGTGGCCTGATCTCCTCGACCGTACTTCCGGGCAACTCGATGTTATGTTGCCGGCCCAGCTCCACGATCGTTTCCAGCCGGACACTCCCATCGAGGTGCCGGTGCAGGTCGATGAAGGGAAGTGCTGGATCGATCACGGTGGAGACTGTTACTTTTCGATTCTGCCACTGCCAGAAGAATATGTTAACTTGCGACCGGAGGTTCAGCTGAAATGAAAAAACTCAACTACTCAATTACAGTTCTTCTTCTCACGATGTCCGCGCTCTTCTTCGCCGGTGCGAGCCAAAGCTTCGCGGGCCAATCGGAATATTACTCGCGTGGCGGCGATGGGCTTTTGCGGATGAAGCATTCGCCGGTTTTGGGAATCAATATTCCGATCGCCGTCTGGATCGATGGCAGGGAAGCCGGAGCGTTTGCCAAGGGGCATGTTTACGAGCGTTCCCTTTCGCCAGGTCGCCACACGATCTATGCGAGTCGCCCGAGCCAACGGTACGATTCGTATTACGGCACGCTCGATGTGCGGCCCGGTGAAACATATTCCTTCGTTGTGAAGTGCACCGTGAATCACGTGCACCTCGTGCCCGTTAGCCGGGTGGAGTAAATCGCGTCGGGATTCGTGATCCGAGATTCGGGATAGCCGATGAAATCGGAGACGGAGTCATCATTCCAAGGTCTGCGCACTGTCATCTATCACGCGCCGGATTTGGAGAAAGCCAAGGTGTGGTATTCAGAAGTGCTCGGGATCGGACCCTACTTCGATCAACCGTTTTATGTCGGATTTAACGTGGGCGGGTACGAGTTGGGACTCGATCCAGATGCGTCCTCAACGCCGGGCGGCAACGGCGGGGTGGGCGCGTACTGGGGCGTGCTTGATGCAGAAGCAACGTTTCGACGGCTGATTGAACTAGGTGCGAAGGAACGATCGGCTGTCCAGGAAGTAGGCGAGGGGATTCGCGTCGCGACCGTTTTCGATCCATTCGGCAATATTCTAGGGGTCATCGAGAATCCGCATTTCAAGATTGCGGCGAGTGACGGCTGACCTCGAAATTTTCCAGCGAATCGGCCACGGTTCAGACTCTGACGCGCGTCGGGATCGAACCGATCGCTCGAGAATTCGCCTTTCGAAGTTTGATGTGTGCGACGCGGGACGCGCGTCGCACTTAGCGATTCGGTAGCGAGTTCTCTTTCAGCCTAGTAACCGTGGCCAGTGGCCTCGTAATGCCCTCCTGGATGATTGCGGTCGAGCATGCTGCCCTCGAACGCACTGTCCATGATTTTTCTCATCTTTTCGTTGGATACGGAGCTAACGTGCCTGGAATTGGCAATACTCTCCGCTTCCCAATGCGGGCCGAGATTACTTCCCAGGCTCGACTGCACCCAAACATAGCGCTCGCCATTTATGACCCTCACCTTCGTCAGGCCTTGCGCGAGGGTCGATTCCTGGTTCGCCACCTGCCCGGCGATTTGCGAACCCCCCGCGACATTCAACCTCATGGCCACTCCGCCTCCCGCGAATTGCTCACCCGCCACCGAGTCCGCGATCACCTTCTTTTTGCCCGCGGAAATAACGAGCAGATACTGGTTCCCTTTCAATTCGGCCCTCGTCGATCCGAATTGGACGACGTAGTCGCCGGCCGGAAGCGCCCCGGTAGCAAAGGTCGCGTCCCCATTGGTCGTGCCTTTGAAGGCAACTTTTCCGCTCGCATCGGAAACAATCACCTTGATCGCTGGAATGCCGCCATGAGCGGTACTCAGAAGGTACGGCCAGGGCCAGGCAAGTTAGTAATTTTGTCAGAAGTTGTCTTGTCATGTGACAAGCCTGCTGTTTTTTCCCGCGGCCTGCCATAGCCACTTGAATAGAATGGCGCAGACCAGTTTGATTTCGCCGGCTGAGCTCGAGTTCCGAGTGGACAGTGACGCTCGGAGCCGCGTCAGTTTGATCATGAGGAAGGCAGGAGCGAATCGACGACGCCAGCGATCGATCATCGCCTTCGAAATGGTCCGGCTGGATCGGACGGCGACGGAGCCACTCCATCACCAGCTTTATCGTCAGATTCGGGACGAATTGCGATTGGGGAACTTTGGCCAGAATTCGTCGCGATTGCCTTCTTCGCGCACTTTGGCGGCCGAGCTCGGCGTTTCCAGGCTGACGGTAAACGAGGCCTTCGCGCAACTTCATGCCGAAGGCTATCTCGTTACGAAGGCCGGGTCCGGGACCTTCGTGGCGGACCCGCTTCCCGATGCCTTTCTGGCCGCGGATCAAGAGAGGGCGTCACCACCGCGCAGGCAGGAGAGGCACGTCTCCAAACGGGTAAACCGGATTCCGGATAGGCGGACTGGGAACCAGTTTGATTTGGGCCCAACCGATGCGCTGCCGGGCATCCTATTACAATCCGGCATTCCAGCCGTGGACGAATTTCCGATCGCGATCTGGGAACGGTTGCGCGCGCAACTCCTGGCAAAGAAGGGAGTGAATCTGCTCCGCTACGGCTCCAATCGCGGAGATACGGATTTGCGCGAAGCCCTTTGCGCTTACCTGTGCGATTTCCGCGGAGCACGCTGTCATCCGGACCAGATCCTCATCGTCGCTGGAATGCAGCAGGCAATGTTGATTAGCGCTCTCGCAATCCTGGATCCGGGCGACCGCGCATGGATCGAAGACCCCGGTTTTCACCAAGCCCGGAAAGTCTTCGCCCTGGCGGGAGCGAAGATAGTGGCGCGACCCGTCGATCGGGAAGGAATCGTAGTCGGACGCGTGCCGGATCGATCTGCGCCTAAACTGATTTATGTCACGCCTTCTCACCAATTTCCGCTTGGTGTCACGATGAGTCTGAAACGCCGAAAGGCTTTGCTCGATTTCGCGGAACGCCGCGGTGCCTACGTTCTGGAAGATGACTACAACGCAGAATTCCGCTTTAGCGGTCCGCCGCTTCCCTGCCTTCAAGGATTGGATCGCAGCGGACGCGTGATTTACGCCGGCACCATGAGCAAGATTCTCTATCCCTCGTTGCGGTTGGGATATCTTCTCGTCCCAGCGCCGCTGGCAGACGCGGTGGCGAAGCTTCGCACCGCGATCGATCAACATTCGCCAACCATCGACCAGGCGACCCTTGCTCGCTTTATCAATGAAGGGTTTTACCTGAGCCATGTCCGGCGCATGCGGAAAGTTTATGCGGAGCGCCGCAACATCTTCACGGAGGAGTTCAACAAATTACTCGGAGACCGATTTACCCTCGAAATGTCGGACGCCGGTTTGCATGCGCTCGCCTGGTTCCGTTTCCCGAAAGATTTTGCGCGGCTCGAGCGCCTGAAACCGAACCTCGGGGTAAAAATCAGCTCGCTTTCGTTCTTTTGCATCGAAGCGAAGCTCCCGCCCGCTCTCGTCCTGGGTTTTGCGGCGTGGACGCCCGCCCAGATTCGAGAAGGAGTGACGAGATTGGCGCGAGCGCTGGATGCGGGCGGGCCGGCGCAAATCCGAAAGAATTTTCGAAGAACCAAGTAAGGAATGGAACGAGCGCACGATTCGCTTCGATCATTCCGGTTTTCGAAATCTAATTGTTCGAGCTTCGAAATTCGGACTTCGAATTTTCAGCGCCCACGCTGACCGTGCTCTCTTCCACCCGCTTCGTTTGCAGCCGGAGTTGGCCGCAGGCCGCATCGATATCGTGCCCTTTTTCGCGGCGAAGGGTCGCCACAACTTCGTGGCTGCGGACGATGGAGAGAAAGCGCTCCTGCGCTTCGCGCGATGGCCGGGACCATTCCAAACCTTCGACGGTGTTGTAGGGAATGAGATTGACGCGAGCGCCGATCCGGCGGGCGTGGCCGGCGAGCAAGAGTGCCTGTTCTTCGGTGTCGTTCAGCCCGGCGATCAGGATGTACTCGAAGTAAATGCGCTGCTTTTTCCGGGCGGCGTAGTAATCGCAGGCGGCGAGCAGAGTCGTTAGGTTGTATCTGCGATTAACCGGCATGATCCGATTGCGCACCTCGTCGGTCGCGCCGTGGAGCGAAATAGCCAGCCGGCTTTGAAGCGGTTCGTCCGCCAGTTTTTTGATTTGAGGCGCGAGACCGCTGGTCGAAACGGTGATGTGGCGCGCTCCTATTTCCATCCCCCACGGAGCATTAATAACCCGGATGGCGCGGACGACGTTGGCCAGGTTTGCCAGCGGTTCGCCCATGCCCATGAAGACGACATTATCGATCCGCTCACCGCTCGCTTTTTCGACTGCCAGGAGTTGTTGCACGATCTCGCTGGCCTCGAGGTTGCGCGAAAAACCGTCGAGGCCGCTCGCGCAAAACCGGCAGCCATACGCGCAACCAACCTGAGTGGAAACGCAGATCGTCCGGCGATCCGAACGTTCCCCGTAGAGGGCGGGGGAGGCGGGGATAAGAACGGATTCGATCAGGTTGCCGTCGCCGAGGCGGAAGAGAAATTTTCGGGTGGTGTCTTTCGAGCCGAGAACCCGGACGGTTTCGATATTGCCGAACCCGAACTCGCTTCCGAGCCGTTCCCGCAATGCCTGCGGCAGATCGCTCATTTCAGCGAAGGAGTCGACGCGCTTTTCGTAAAGCCAATCGACGACCTGCTTTGCCCGGTACGGCCGCTCGTTGAGCGTCCCGAGCCACGCCTCGAGCTCATCGAGCACGAGTGAATGGATCGATCGTTTTCCTGGCGAGTGCACAAACCAGATTACGTCACCCGCCCAGTTACTCAAAGCGGATGGAGGGATCTCACACAAAAGACACAACGGTTCACAAAGGACGAGAGAGGCAGTCTTTTCCTCAGTGTCCCGTGTGGACTTCGTGTGACGTTACGAGTCAGGTTCCAAAATGGAGATCGCTCCGCGCAAAACAAGTAGCACTCCGCTTGCGCTCGGCTGGGAGGCAGCCAAGGCGAATGCGATTCCCGGATTCATCCTTCAGGCGGCAATGCTCTTCGTCCTGATCGGCTACTACGTTAGCCCGGGCTTCGCGGTCTTGCTTGACGCGCTGGCGCATTACAAGCAACAGCACGGCATCGGGTTCGTGGTCGCGGCAGCGATCGTGGCGGGAGCAATTGTTCCCGAACTTTTCGTCATCGCATTTTTTCAACGCGGCCAGTTCCTCCGGGAGAACCTGCGTAATCTGGCGTTTACAATCCCAACCTGGGGCATCGACGGCATCCTGGTCGATTGGATGTATCGGCTGAATGCGAATTGGTTCGGCGATGTTACGACAGTCTGGGTCGTGACCGCGAAGATCCTCGTCGACCAGCTCGGCTACAACCCGTTCTTCGCGGCGCCGGCCGAGGTCCTCGTCTATGAATGGAAAAACGAAGGGTTCTCCTGGAAGTCGCTGCGTCGAGCGTGCACCTGGAATCATTATCGCGACAAGATCGTGCCGACGCTTCTCGCGACCTGGGCCGTCTGGGGTCCGCTCATGGCGATCATTTATTCGTTGCCGTTCGCGCTCCAATTTCCGCTCTTCAGCATCGCCCTCACGTTTTGGGTTCTGCTGCTCACCTACATGACAAATCGGTTCGCAGGAAAAATCGAGGCCGACGCGACGCCCGCGGTATCCGCCGCGAAATTGTAGGGCGGCCGCTCCCGCTGCCACACGTTCCCTTCGGCAAACGGTGCGCTTGCCCTCCAAAACGTTTTCGATTCAACCCCGGTAGACGAATCACCGGAAGCTGTCATCGTCTCCGCCGAACGATGAAGTCGCACGAAATTTTTCAACGAATGTCGCCGGAGCTTGCGGCCCGGATTTTCACTTTTCTGCAAACGGAACAAAAGCCGGTCTACAAAGCCGCGATCCAGGGACTCGCGAACCAGCGCAATCTCCGCGGGGTTTTCGTCGAGCGGAAGCCGCCGACGGAGCGCTTCCCGTGGATGCAGGCCGCGTTCGGCCGGAAGATCAGCGATTCGCTCGCCAGCCATGTTTTGCAGGCCTGGCTTCTCGGCGCAAACAAGGAGATGCTCTGCGACTTTTTGGATTCGCTCGAGATCAAGCACTCGGAGGACGGAACAGTCGAGGAATTGCCGGCGGAATTGCCGAAGGAGAAGATCACGCTCGCCGTCGAGAAGTTGCTCGGAAAATACCCTGCCGAAAAGGTGGCCGTTTATCTTCATGCCTTCCGCGAGATGGACAGCGCGGTGCAATGGCCGGCGCTCGACGAGATTTTGTCAGAAGAAGCGCGGCTGAAGTTGTAGCGGCGGTCTGCGATTGCCGAAACGCCGCCGCGATTTCAAATAACGGCGCTCATAGACTGCCGCTGCCGGTTGTAAAATTCAGGAGCGCTTCGTGGACGCCGGCGCCGTGATTTTTCGCCGCGACGTATCCGCCGGCCGAACGGACGGCGTCTTTTACTTCCGGGATTGCGTTGGCCGGGCACGCAGGGAAATGGGCGAATTTGCCATCGAGCATTGAGATATCGTTATAGTGATCGCCGGCAGCGAAGATGTTCTTCGCCGGAATTTCCAGAAGCCGCGCTAGCTCGGCCAGGGCCGCGCCTTTGTGGTAATCGGCATGGCAAAAGCGCAGATAAACGGTGTTGCGTTGATAATGGAATTTCGGCTGTTTTTCGCGTGCCCGATCGATGAACGCCGTCACCCGATCCAGTTCTTCTTCGTTCTCCGCCACCAGCCCTTCCAAACCCGCGCTGTGGTAAAGCAACCGCGCCTTGGTGTTGTGGTTCACGAAATCCACGACCTCGGCAAGGACGCCCCGCGCCGAATGAAAGAGCTCGGCGTGTTCGCGGGCCACGCGGTCGTTCCAGTCGCCAAACGGTTCCCATCGGCCGCCGTTCTCGGATGCCCGGAAAATGTCGCGCTCGCTCGTAAGGATGAAATCTGGGTGAATCGGGAACCCGAAGTCGGTCAGGCCGGATTCGAGAAGGTCGACTGATCGCCCAGTATTGATCGCCCAGATTACGCCTTCGGCCTGCAACCCCTCGATGCACTCCATGCAGCCGCGGTCGAGCACCGGATCGCTCCCATGGGCGACCAGCGTCCCGTCGAAATCGGTGCTGAGAAGGCGAATCTTTCGAGGCATGCGGGCGCTACTGTAAAATCAGATGCTGACTCCGCAATGCGGAGTCCTTGCCGAGCCTGATCGCGGGGCTAAGGTCCAGGAATGAAATCGGCCTACGAACTGGCGATGGAGCGATTGCAGAAGAGCGCCCCGACGGTAACGCTCACGGCGGAGCAGAAAGCCCAGATCGCCGAGATCGATTCCACATTCAAAGCGCGACTTGCGGAACGCGAACTGTTCCTCAAGGGCGAAATCGCAAAGGCTGAATCGGCGGGGAAGCTCGACGAGGTCGAGTCGCTCCAAAAGCAATTGGCGATCGACCTGCGGCGGTTGCAGGAAGAGGGCGAAACAAAAAAAGAGAAGCTGCGCGCCTCCTTCGGGCCCTAGATCGCCGGCTCCGGCCGTTCCTGACTTGTCTTCGTACCGCCTTGGGACGGCAATGAAAGAGGCTTGCTGCGCGGCTCAAGCTCGTACTCTCATTTCTGGGAGCTCCAGCTGGGTGAATCTTTCTTTGGGAACCCTGCATTTTTCCTTGTTCTCCCTGTGGGAACGCCGTAAGACCAGTGGCGCCAGAAAAAATATTCCCAAGGGTATAGGAATTGTTATTGACGTTGAGAATCAATTATGACAAATATGGGAAACATAGCAGATAGCCGGGACTGCAAGGTTGTAGAAACGGCGCTTAAATCAACGCAATAACAAACAGGTAATCAGGAGAATTAAACAGATGATCACACGTAACTTGGCCGCCCTCGTCGCCGCCGGAATGTTCGCAATCGCCAGCCTCGCGCAAGCTAGCACGGTCGACGTCATGAACGACGACCACGACAGCGCCCTGTCTGAGCTTAGTAACAGTTACAATATCTCGGCCCGCACTCTCTTGACTGACACCACCACTGCGCGGACTCCCACCGTCCAGCCCATGGGGGGCGGCACCGCACAGTTCACCACCACCCGCAGAGTGACTGCCGTTCCAGAGATGAGCGCGCTCTTCCCGATCCTGGGGCTGCTCGTCGCGGTCGCTTCGACCACCATTCTGCGCCGTCGCCGGATGGCGAAGGTGAATTCCTAAGACTTTCCTTTTTCTTATCTCCATTGTTTGGCGGAGGCGGCAGTGAACCTGCCGCCTCTGTTTTTTCTCCCGGAAACTCCTGAATCGGCGATTGCCAATGCCGCATTGGCGCGCCTAAGTTAGCGCCCCTTCGAAAATATGTTCGCACTCCAACCTGAGATGAAGGTCTTCAGCGGCACCGCTAACCGCGAGCTGGCCCAGCGCATCTGCGATTACATTGGCACCCCGCTCGGCCAGGCGACCATCAGCTCATTCCCGGACGGCGAGACCTACGTCAAGATCGAGGAAAACATCCGAGGCCGAGATGTTTTCATCATCCAACCCACCTGTCCGCCGACCAACCAGCATTTGATGGAACTTCTCATCATGGTGGACGCGGCGCGGCGGGCGAGCGCCGATCGGATCACGGCAGTCATTCCTTTCTTCGGATACGCTCGGCAGGACCGGAAGGATCAGCCGCGAGTGCCGATCACCGCGAAACTCGTCGCGAACCTTTTGCACGCCGCCGGAGTCAGCCGGGTCCTGACGATGGATCTCCACGCCCAGCAAGTTCAGGGTTTTTTCGACATCCCAGTCGACCATCTGTATTCCATGGGCGTCCTGCTGAAGTATGTCCGGACGAGATTGACGCGAAAGACGGTGGTGGTTTCGCCGGACGTGGGCGGATTGAAAATGGCGTCTGCGTATTCCCAGGCGTTGGGCGCGAACCTCGCGATCGTCGCCAAGCAGCGAAAGAGCGCGACGGAAACCAAGGCGCTGTACGTAATCGGCGACGTCGAGGGGTGCGATGTCCTCCTCGTGGACGATTTGACGGAGACGGCCGGGACGCTCACCTCGGCCGCGACGGTATTAAAAGAGCGGGGCGCGCTGCAAATCTACGCTGGGGTCGCGCACGCGGTCCTGGTCGATGTCGCGATTGAGCGGTTGCAAAAATCCCAGATCGAGGAATTAATTACCACGAACAGCACGCCCGTGCAGCCGGTGGAAGGATTCAAGACCACCGTGCTTTGCATCTCCGAGCTTCTCGGCGAAGGCATGAAACGAATCCACAATGACGAGTCGGTTTCGTCTCTGTTCAAGATCGACAACGACGGAAAGAATTGAGACATGGCTAAGCAAGTTAAACTGGCAGCGGAACCGCGAACGGCGCTTGGACGCTCGGCGGTCCGAAAACTCAAAGCCGCCGGCTCTGTGCCCGCGGTGATGTACGGCTCGAAGGACAAACCCGAAGCCCTTCAGGTTTCCAAACGCGACATCAACGCGCTGCTCAGCCACGCTGCGGGCGAGAACATTCTGGTGGAACTTGAGATCGGCGGAAAAAGCCGGCTCGCCCTTGTCCAGGAGGTCCAGCACGCGCCGCTCGGTGGCGCTGTGCTCCATATCGATTTTCACGCAGTCTCGCAGGATGAAGTGATTGAGGCCGACGTGCCGCTGGAGCCGGTGGGAACCGCCAATGGCGTCAAGAACATGGGGGGTTTGCTCGAGCAAAGTCTCCGTTCGCTCGCGATCGAATGTTTGCCGCGAGATTTGCCCGACGTTATCCGCGTCGACGTTTCCGAGCTCAATATTGGCGACTCCATCCACGTTCGCGAAATCCAATTGCCGGCCGGCGTGACTACCCGCATCCAGCCGGATCTCACGGCGTTCTCAGTTCTCGCGCCGACTGTTGAGGAAGAGCCCGTGGCAGCGGCCGCCGAGGCCGCGGCTGGACCGGAAGTCATCAAGGAGAAGAAGGAAGAGCCGGAAGGCGCAGCCGCGGGTGGGGCAGCGCCGAAGGAGAAAGAGCCGAAGAAGTAGACCCTTTGCGATTTTCGAATTTCGAATTTCGATTTTCGATTGCGCGGAGGGTGGTTGAAAACGCTTCACGAATTCGTTTGATCGCTGGTCTGGGTAATCCCGGAGCGGAGTACAAGGGCACCCGCCACAATGTCGGGTTTGACGTCGTCGATCGCCTCGCCGCCGAGTGGGGACTCGCCTGGCACCACGAGAAACGCTGGCACCTACTTTGGGCCAAGCGAGAGAATCTGATTCTCGTCAAACCGACCAGCTACATGAATCGGAGCGGCGAACCGATCTTGGCTGCTGCCCAATTTTATAAGATCACGCCTGCGGAAATGCTCGTCATTCTCGATGACATGGCGTTGCCGCTCGGCCGGCTGCGGCTTCGCCCCGATGGGGGAACGGCCGGCCATAACGGTCTGGAATCTGTGATCGTTCAGTTCGGAACCGAAGAAATCCCGCGTTTGCGCATCGGAATTGGGGCTGCGCCGAGGGAGGGTTCCGTCGATTACGTTCTTGGTCGTTTCTTGGAAGAAGAGCGTCCGCTCGTCGAAAAAGCCATCGCGCGTGCGGTTGACGCGGTGAAATGCGCGATTGACAACGGCCTGCTTTCCGCGATGAACCTTTTCAACAAAAATCCAGAACCAGAACCGCCCACGGATGGGCCCGCGCCAAAAGAATCATGAAGAATCGTTATGAAGCATTGCTCGTGTTGAATACACAGGGCAGGGAAGAAACTGTTAAGGACGTCGTCGACCGTCTCGAGTCCGAATTTCAAAAAGAAGGCGCCGAGATCGAGCAAGTCCAGAAGATGGATAAACGCCAGTTTTCCTACGTGGCCGGCGAGCTCGATGCCGGGCATTTCGTGAATTTCGTTTTCCACGCCGACCCACAGTTGATCACGAAACTCCGGGCGAAATTCAAGCTCGACCCGGAAGTTTATCGGCAGCATTACCAGAAGCTGCGCCCGAAGACGGAGAAGAAGGAGCGCGCGCCGAAAAAGTTGGCCGAGGCCAAGTAAACCCGCTAGAAGAGCGGCATGGCCAGTTTCAATAAAGTTATCCTTCTCGGGAACCTCACCCGCGATCCAGAGGTCCGATACACCCCCAAGGGAACAGCCGTCACGGATCTCGGTCTGGCGGTCAACCGCACTTACACTGCGGATAACGGCGAGAAACGCGAAGAAGTCACCTTCGTCGACGTCACCTTTTGGGGACGAACCGCGGAAGTTGCTGGCGAATATTTGAAAAAGGGCCGCCCTGTTTTTGTTGAGGGCCGGCTTCAACTCGATTCGTGGGACGATAAGACAGTCCGGACAAAAGCGGACCAAGCTCAAAGTCATCGGCGAGAATATGCAAATGCTGGGCGCTCCTCGTGGCGGTGGAAGTGGTGGAGGAGACGAAGAGAGTCCGGCGGACCGCGTTCCAGCAGTCGGCCCGCGCCGCCTCCCAAAGCAGCGTCCCTCCGAACCCGACGACGACGAGATTCCGTTCTAGTGCCGAATTTCGGTAGGGCGAGACTCTGTCGAGCCGCTGATTCCATGACCCCCACGGAAGCCTGCATCGCGCTGAACATGCTTCCGACGATGGGCCCCGTGCGGCTCCGGAAGTTACTCGAAGTTTTTGAAACGCCCGACCGCATCCTGGCGGCGAGACGTGACGCCTTGCGCGCGGTCGAAGGAATCGGGCGCGAAGTCGTGGAGCAGATCACGAATTGGGAAACGCTCGTCGATCTTCCAGCGGAATTGCAACGCATCCGCGATTTCGGCGCGGAAGTCATCACCGCTGAATCGCCGCTGTATCCGTCGCAACTTCGCGAAATCCACTCGCCGCCGATTGTTCTTTATGTCTGGGGCGAACTGACCGAGCGCGATCGGCACGCGATCGCGGTGATTGGCTCGCGTCGGACGACTCATTACGGACTGGAATCGGCCAAGAAGCTTTCCTACCAACTCGCTTACGCCGGGCTCACCGTGATCAGCGGGCTGGCGCGCGGCATCGACACCGCGGCGCACCAGGGCGCGCTTGCAGCCAAAGGGTCGCACGGTGGCGGTGATCGGCTCCGGATTGTCGAAGTTGTATCCGCCGGAGAACGCCGCGCTCGCTGAAAAAATCCGGAGCGGCAACGGCGCCATCGTTTCCGAATTCTCGATGGAGATCGAACCGGATCGCCAGACGTTCCCGATGCGCAACCGCATCATCAGCGGTTGGAGCCAGGGCCTGCTCGTGGTCGAAGCCGGCGCGAACAGCGGCGCGCTCATCAGCGTTGCGCAGGCGCTCGAGCAGGGCCGGAACGTTTACGCCGTGCCCGGCCACATCAACGCGCCGACGCGCGATCGGTTCGAATCGCCTCATCCAGCAGGGCGCGAAGCTCGTCATGGACGCGAGCGATATTCTCGACGATCTGCAAATCCTGTTGCCGGAGAGCAAGCCCGCACCGGAAGCGGCGGTTCGCGCTTTGCCGGAGCTGAGTGAAGACGAGCGCCGCGTGTACGAGTCGATTCGGGAAACGGAAACGTCGATCGACGATATCGCGACGAAAGCAGAACTGCCGAGCGGCACAGTTTCGTCCACGTTGCTCGCGGCTCGAACTGAAGAGGCTCGTGAAACAGCTTCCCGGAAAATATTTCGTGAAGCTGGGGTAGCCGCTGCTGTCGCCGCTGATGTAGCCGCTGCTGTAGCCGCTGATGTAGCCGCTCGCCTGTGGCGAGCGCGAGAGTCATCATGGCAACTACCGCATCGCCGCTCCCTAGCGACCGGATATGGCACGCAAAGGCGCAAAGAAGTGAAGGGTTTGTAATTTATTCTTCTTTGCGCCTTGGCGTCTTTGCGTGCGAAACGTCTTTGGTGGGCGCGAAGAGCCAAAGACCCAAAGGATCGCCAACTCGCGGAGAACGATGAAAGCAATCCGCCTCACCGCAATCGGTTCGCCGCTGGAAGAGCAGGAAATCGATGTTCCGTCCGTCGGCGCCGCGACGATGTATTGATTCGCGTTCGCGCCGCCGGCATCTGCCATTCGGATGCGCATTACCGCGGCGGCGTTTCGCCGGTCGCGCGGCTGCCCCTCACGCTCGGTCACGAAGTCGCGGGCGTGGTTGAAAAGACTGGCGCTCAAGTTGCCAATTTCAAAGCCGGCGATCGCGTCTGCGTCCATTACCTCGTCACCTGCGGGGATTGCGCATTCTGCCGGGCCGGCAACGAGCAGTTCTGCCCGAGCGCGGAAATGATCGGCAAACATCGCGACGGCGGTTACGCCGAATTCATCGCGGTGCCCGGAACGAAGCGTGTTTCGCGTTGCCGGACGAAATTCCATTCGAACAGGGCGCGATCATGATGTGTTCGTCGGCCACTTCGCTCCATGCGTTGCGCAAGGCCCGGCTGCGTGCCGGGCGAAACCGTCGCGATTTTCGGCGTGGGCGGCCTGGGCATTTCGGCGATGCAATTGGCGAAGAATCTGGGCGCGGCAGAGGTTTTCGCGCGTCGACATCAATCCGCGACAAGCTCGAGCTCGCGGAACGATTCGGCGCCATCCCGGTCGACGCCCGGCAGGCGATCCGGTCGCACAGATTCGCGACCAAACAGATGGCCGCGGCGTCGATGTCGCGCTCGAGCTGGTCGGCCTTGCCGCTCACCATGCGCCAGGCCGTGCAATCGCTCGCGATTCTGGGCCGGGCCGCGCTCGTCGGCCTCACGCAGGAAAGCTTTCGAAGTCGCGCCGTATTCGGAGCTGCTGAACAAGGAGGCCGAAATCATCGGCGTGTCCGACCATCTGGCGAGCGAGATCCCAATGCTGCTGGAGCTTGCGCGCGCGGGGAAACTCGACCTTTCGCATGGCATTATCCGCACCGTTCCGCTCGAGGCCGCGCGCCGTGAATGCCGCGTTGGATCGCCTCGAGGAATTCGGCGACGACGTCCGCGTCGTCATTACGCTGTAGCCGCTGGTAGCGACTGGGCGCTCGCGTCCCTAATTAATATGAGACGACACAGCGGTCGTCCCTCCAGGCCCTCCCGGCGCCGACGGCGTCCGCCAGAAATCCGATTTGCGAACTGGCGGGGGTCTCTTCTACCCTCCCCGCCTTGACGAAAACCGGCGGAGGGCTAAGAAGTCCCCCTGTTTTCGGGTTCACCCCTAAAACCAAATGTCCAAATCGCTTATCATCGCCGAGAAGCCCAGCGTGGCCGCGGACCTTGCCCGCGCCTTGGGGAAGGTCCCGAAAAAAGGCGACCATTTCGAGAACGACGAATACGTCATCTCGTCGGCCGTCGGCCATGTCGCCGAGCTGCTCATGCCGGAGGACATCGACAAGAAGAAATACGGCTTCTGGCGGCTCGAGACGCTGCCGATCATTCCGGAGAAATTCGAGCTCAAGCCGATCGATCAATCAAAGGACGTGTTCTCGCGGCTGAAAAAGCTGATCGCCCGCAAGGACATCGACGCAGGTCATCAACGCCTGCGACGCCGGCCGCGAGGGCGAGCTGATTTTCAACAACCTTTGCCGGCTCGCGAAGAACAAGCACCCGGTCAAACGCCTCTGGCTGCAATCGATGACGCCGCAGGCGATTCGCGATGCTTTCGGCCGTCTGCGCGAAGCGAGCGAGATGCGCGGCCTGGCCGACGCCGCGCGTCCCGCAGCGAAAGCGATTGGCTCATCGGCATCAACGGCACCCGCGCGATCACCAAGCGCATGTTCGGTTCGCGGGCGGGAAACGTGGCGTCGGTCGGGCGCGTCCAGACGCCCACGCTCGCGATGGTTTACGAGCGCGAGCTGGAAATCCGAAATTTCAAGCCGCGCGATTATTGGCGCGTCACCGCGAAATTCGAGATTGCAGCGGGCCAATACGAAGGCGCCTATCAGCGGCCCGATTTCAAGAAGGGCGGCGACGAACACGATCGCGCCGATCGCGTCTGGGACCAGGCCGCGGCCGAAGCGGTCGTGGCTGCCTGCCAGGGAAATCCGATTGCGAAAGTCACGGAGGAAAAGAAGGCCAGCTCGCAGATCGCGCCGCGGCTTTACGATCTGACCACGTTGCAGCGCGAAGCGAACGGCCGCTTCGGATTCTCCGCGAAGCGCACTCTGCAGATCGCGCAGGCGCTCTACGAAAAGCACAAAATGCTGACCTATCCGCGGACCGATTCGCGGGCGTTGCCGGAAGATTACATGCCGACCGCGCGTCAGACTCTCGGCAATCTTTCCGGCGGCCTCGGAGACCACGCCCAAAAGGCGCTGAAGAACGATTGGGTCCGGCCTAACAAACGCATCTTCAACAACGCGCAGATCAGCGACCACTTCGCGATCATCCCGACGACTTCGGAAGTCGAAGAATCTCGACGACGCGGAATCGAAGATCTACGACATGGTGGCGCGGCGTTTCGTGGCGGTCTTTTTTCCCGTCGGCCGAGTTCGATGTCACGACCCGTTTCAGCCAGGTCAGCGGAGCACAAGTTTAAGACCGAAGGCAAAGTCCTGACCGCGCCGGGCTGGCTCGAGGTTTATGGACGCACGGCGGTGGACGAAGACTCGAAGGACGGCAAGGCGCTTCCGGCGTTGAAGCCGGAAGACCACAACGAAGGCGAAAACGCTCGAAGCGAATCTGCACGCGGAAGCGACCAAGCCACCGCCGCGTTACACCGAAGCGACCTTGCTCTCCGCGATGGAAACCGCAGGCAAACTCGTCGAGGACGAAGAGCTCGCGGAGGCGATGAAGGAGCGCGGGCTCGGCACTCCCGCCACGCGCGCCGATATCATCGACGGCCTCATTTACCAGAAGTACATGGACCGGAATCAGCGCGAGCTCGTCCCGAGCGCGAAGGCCGAGCAGCTGATTCAATTTCTCGAAGCCGTGAAGGCGTCCGACCTCACGAGCCCTGCCATGACCGGGGAGTGGGAACATCAGCTGCGCGAAATGACGCGCGGCAAATTTTCGCGCGAGAAATTCATGGCGGGCATCGTCGAGGAGACGAAGGGCATCGTCGAGCGGGTGAAGAATTTCGAGGAAGACGATTCCATCGCGCGCGAGACCGAGATTCTTTCGCCGACCGACAAGAAGCCGCTCCGCGAAACTCTGCGCGGCTACAAATCGCAGGACGGCGAGTTCATGATCTACAAGGTCATCGGCGGCCGGCGCATGGAGGAATCCGAGATCCGCGAGCTGGTCGAGAAAGGCGAGATCGGGCCGCTCGACGGATTTCATCTCCGCGAAAACGCGCGCCAACTTCGCGGCCAAGCTCAAACTCGGCCGCGACGAGAAGACCGGGAAATGGAAAGCCGAATACGATTTCGGCGACAACGTCGATCTCGGCTCGGTCGAATCGTTCTGGACCGATCCCGCGACCGGCGCCGAGCTCTGCGAAGTCGGCTCGAATTACGTTCTGCGCGAGAAAGAAAACGGCGAATGGAAACAGACGTTTCGTGTTGCCGCGCCTGATGTGCAAAAAGGAAGTCACCCGCGAACAGGCCGTCCGCTTGATCGAGCAGGGCAAAACCGATTTGATCCAGGGATTCACCTCGAAGAAAGGCCGTCCCTTCGACGCCTTCCTCGTCCGCGCCGACGCCCGAGTCCGCTGGGAATTCCCGCCGCGCGCCCCGAAAAAGGACAAGGACGGCAAACCGGTCGAGCGCAAAGCCCGCGCGAAAGTCGATCTCTCGAAAGCCCAGGTGCTTGGCGAAAGCAAAGCGCACAAAGGCGGCGAGCTCGTGGAGATGGAAGACGCCTACTACGTCCGCAAGCCCGACCAGGACAACCGCCCCGTCTTCAAGCTCACCAAGAAACTCTGCGAACACGAAATCACGTCCGACGAAGTGAAAGAACTTCTGGCCGAGGGCCGCTCCCCCTTAATCGAGAATTTCGTCTCCAAACGCGGCAACAAATTCGCCGCCCACCTCGTCCTCTCCGCCAAAAAAGACAAAGCCGAATTCGAGTTCGCGCCGCGGTAGAGTGTAGCGCCGGCTGCCCACACGTCGCGAGGCGGCAAGGCGCGGCGGCAGAGCGCCGCGGCTACAGCGCGAAGAGATTGGCGGGCCGTTCGAACAAAAAGACTTCGTGGGTATCTAATCCTTAATGCTTAGCCGGCGCGCGATGCTGAAGTTGGGGGCGTATGCTTTTGCGGCGACGCGGTTGCCGGCGGTCGCTGCGCCAGCGGCGGGGAAGAAGATTCTGATTCTCGGTGGGACGGGGTTTCTTGGGCCGCATGTGGTCGAGCGGGCTTTGGCGCGCGGGCATACGGTGACGCTGTTCAATCGCGGGAAGACGGGGGCGGATCGATTTCCAGACGTCGAAAAAATTCGTGGAGATCGAGGGCCGGGACCGACGAGCGATCTGTCGGGATTGAAGAACGATCGGCGCTGGGATGCGGTTGTTGATGTTTGGGCGAACGATCCGGATGTGGTGGTGCCGATGGCGAAGTTGCTGGCCGATCGAGTGGATTTTTATTTTTTCGTGTCGAGCATCGCGGTCTACAAGGAGTACTCGAAGATCGGGATGGATGAGACGGCGCCGACGCGATTGGACCGGCCGGGCTACGGCGGGAACAAGGCACGCTCGGAAAAGGCGCTCCTGGAAATGTTCTCCGACCGCGTCGGGATCGCGCGGCCGTCGGCGATCATGGGACCGGGAGACGAGAGCTTGTCCTACCACTATTGGTTGTCGCGTCTGGCGAAAGACCAGGAGATTGTCGCGCCCGGAACCGGCACTGACGCGTTCGCCCAGTATGTCGATGTGCGCGACGTGGCGAGTTGGATAATCGACAGCGTGGAACGCGCTCGCGGTGGCGTGTTCAATGTTCACAGTGGACCGGCCCAGTTTCGCGTTTTCCTCGAGGAAAGTTCCAAGGGTATCGGCGGGAAGGCGAAACTCGTTTGGATCGACGGCGATTTTTTGCGAAACGAACAACACGTCCGCCCGTTCGATAACTTGCCCTTTTGGACTCCCGATCGTCCGGGCTTCGAACAAATCTCAAGCACGAAGGCGCACGCCGCCGGCTGGTCGGAACGACCGCTTGCCGAGATGGCGCGCGACGCGTGGGCCTGGTATCAGAAAACTGTCCCGCTGGATTTGGTCTATCCGCAGAAGCAATACGGTTTCGAGTGGGGTATCTCAGCCGAGCGCGAGCGAGAAATCCTGACGGCGTGGAGATTGAGGTCGGCGAAACCTTCGTGATCGTTACCGGCCCCGGGGTTCGCGCGGACAATGAGCGGGCCGTGTTCCTTGATTGCCTGCGAATCTGGCGAACTCTAATCTGCAAAGTTCTGCGATGAACGTGGAGACGATAAACGCCTGGGCGCAGTTGATTGCTTCAGCGGGGGTGATCGGGTCGTTGTTTTATCTGGCTGCGCAAGTCCGGCAAAATACGCGTTCATCGCGCGCGGCCGTAGTCGACGCGTTGGCGCGCTCGATGCACGATCTCGCCTTTGCCATGGCCCAAAACGACGAGCTGTTGAAAATCGTGACCACGACCTTGCATGACTGGGCCGGGGCGACGGAAATGGAGAAGGCGCGGGCCGCCTCTTTTCTGCTCGGATATTTCAAGCTTTTCGAAAACGCCTGGTTCCAAATGCGCAAGGGGACGCTCGAGCGCGATCAATGGCAAGGGTACGACGGGTTCCTGCGGACCGTGCTGTTCCAACCGGCAGTGAAACCGTGGTGGCAAATGCGGCGAACGTTTTTCGCGCCGGGCTTTCGCGAATACGTGGATCGCTGTGAACCGCTGGCTGATGTCCCAACGCTGACGGACATGATCCAGCGGGCTAAATGACCGCGCGCGGGAATTCTCACGGCGTGGAGATTGAAGAAGGATTTGTAGGGCAACCGCATCGGTTGCCTCGCCAAATGGTTGGCAGGCGACGCGCCTGCCCTACAATTGAGGAGACCGATCCAGCGAAAATTTCCGCACGTGACGTGGAGGGGAAGGGAGCCAGACGGCGGATGTGATTTGTAGGGCAACCGCATCGGTCGCCTCGCCAAATGGGCTGGCAGGCGATGCGCCTGCCCTACAATTGAGGAGACCGATCCAGCGAAAATTTCCGCACGTGACGTGGAGGGGAAGGGAGCCAGACGGCGGACGTGATTTGTAGGGCAACCGCATCGGTTGCCTGGCCAAATAGGCGGCAGGCGACGCGCCTGCCCTACAATTGAGGAGACCGATCCTGCGAAAATTTCCGCAGAAAGCGTTGACGCCACAACTTATGGTGTGTTAGTTCTCCCGCCGACCACTATGCGTTGTCCCAAGTGCGGGTTTCGTGACGACAAGGTCATCGACTCGCGCCAGTCTCGTGATAGCTCTTCCATTCGCCGCCGCCGCGTCTGTCTTCAGTGCGCCTATCGCTTCACAACTTACGAGACCATCGACCGATCCGACCTGCGCGTGATTAAGCGGGACCGCACTCATGAGCCGTTCGATCGGCGGAAATTGGTGAACAGCCTGGCGAAGGCGTGTGAGAAGCGCTCGATCAGTCTCGTGACGCTCGAGAATGCAGTGGACGAGATCGTGCACGAATTGGAAACGAGCGGACGCGAAGTTTCGTCGGCGGTGATCGGGACGAAGGTGCTCGAGAAACTGCGCGCGATCGATGAGGTGGCGTATCTGCGTTATGCCTCGGTGCATCAACGGTTCAACGAAGTGGATGAATTCGTGGATGCGATCCAGGCGCTCGGACGGCGGATCAAGCCGAACGCGCTCCAGAAGGAATTGTTTCCGCCGGAAATGGCGACGCCGGAATTGCATCCAACCTCGGCAGGAACGGCGAGGACGGAAAGGAAACATGGTCGCGTTTAAAGAAGAGTTTCCATATCTGCGGGACCAATCCGGTCAGCTCTTCGAGTTCGACCAGCAATGGTTACGGGCTGCGATCACGCGGGCGGCGAACGACGCCGGCTACCCGAAATGGTGGCTGACCGATCACGTAACGGAGAGCATCGCGTTTTATCTCCGGCTCCGGAACGACGAGTCAGTCGTGCCGTTCGATCAGCTTTCCCAAACGGTTCGCTATGTCCTGAAGGTGATTGGTTACAAAGAAATCGTTCCGCACTTTGAGCCGACGCCACCGCCGGTTTCGTTTTCACTCTTGACGATCGCGCAGGACGCGGGCGCGGGATACGAGCTGGCGTTTTTCGATGGCCTGGAGAAACGGATCAGTGCGCTGGTTGACGCGGGCGCGGACAGTCTGCTGCTTTGCGATCTTCAGGCGTGCGTGAAACATCTCCACGGTGCGAAGGCCTGGAGCCGCAACTGCGACCGGTTGCGCGAAGAAGTGATTTGTTTTGTCCGGGAACGGCTCAGCTCGAGTCCGGCGCTACAGCATTTGCGCTGTTTTATTCGTTAGGGGCAGAAGAGTAGAGAGTTTGTGGTTGAGAGTTGAGAGCTCCGTGCTGAACGAATGACGATTTTTGAGAAGATCATCCGGCGCGAGATTCCGGCGGAGATCGTGTGGGAAGATGATGAAGCGCTCGCTTTTCGCGATGTGAATCCGCAGGCGCCGGTGCATGTGTTGATCGTGCCGAAGCGGGTCATCCCGAGATTGGCGGACGCGACCGAAGCGGACGCGGCGCTTCTCGGCAGACTGCTACTGGCTTCCCGCACGGTGGCGGAGAAGCTCGACCTGCTGCAGTCCGGGTATCGCGTCGTGATCAACAGCGGGCCGGACGCGGGTGAGAGCGTTCCGCATTTGCATGTGCACGTGCTTGGCAAACGCGCTCTCGCGTGGCCGCCGGGATAGGGCTGTAGCCGCGCCGCTCAGTCGGCGCGCCGGTCGACATCCAAATTCACGCGGTGAAAGAGCACCGCCGCTGGGCTGACGGTTATTGCCGAGAATTCGGCGTCGGAGTCGGAGAAGGCACGGTTGAGCGAACTGGAGCCTGGGAACGATGGTGACGCCGGGTGTGAGTGCGAACTGGGGTAGGCGTGGGGCTGGCAGAAGTAGTCGCGGGTGAACGGACAGAAGTGGAAGTCGTGGGGCGAACCGGAGCAGGTGAAGGGGAACGAAGGGGAGCGGGCGAATACGAAGGCACCGGAGGCGGATTCTGGACGGTACTCTGCGAACGGACAAGAACCGGAGCAGGCGACCGAACGGGCGTGGGAGCAGGAACGGAAACAGTAGACCGAACCGTCGCCGGCCGAACAGAAGGAGGGGCGGTATACCGAACAGGATACGGCGCAGGAGGAGGAACTACGTTGACAGCGGGAGGTGGCGCGGAATGCATCACGGCCTCTTGCTTCACAATCACAGGCGTGCCGACAGACGCCGCGTTGAAGAAAGTCTCAGCCATTGCCTGCGGTATCCGGATGCACCCATGGGAGGCAGCGTACGGAGGCACGTAACCCTGGTGCATCGCGTAACCGCCGCGGAAAAACATCGCGAAGGGCATCCGCGCGCCGTCGTAATGGGAGCCGGCCGGTTTCGAATCCTTGCGGACATCAATGTTCGATTTCGTCACGTTGCCAAAGTCGTCGACGTAATCGCCGAAGACGGTCGAGACGTGGGTCGCGTCCTTCGAAAGAACGGTATATGAGCCGGGCGGGGTGGAGAAACCCGGTTTGCCGGTGGAAACCGTCGTTTCGCCGACCAGGTGTTTGCCTTTGAAAAAATAGGCACGCTGGTCCGACAAACTCACGACGATCTTCGGTGAGCCGGGCACTCCGTCGCCGTTCCAATAACCTTGCGGCGGAGTCGGAGCCGGCTCAGGCGCGCTCGTCACGGGCCCCTCCATTTCGGCGCAGCCTGTTACGAACGCGAGCAGGCCAAGAGCGAGAGTGGTTCGAAGAAGCGCCTGGCCAATCATTGGATGCGGAGAGTAATGCGTCCCGTTGGCTCTTCAATCTCAAAGATTCGCGAATTGTGGGGCGCCCGGCCTATGGCAGGCGGGGTCGGGGAAATTCTGGCAGTTCTAACAGTTGTTCTTGCTCCCTGGGTCGCTTCCTGATTCCCTCTCCGGCGAAGGAGTCCAAGCCATGTTAAATCGCGCCATCGCCATTCTAGCCGTTGTGTGTCTCGCTCTCGGCGCGGGCGGCTGCGCCTCGAAATCGAACAAAGACTACGAAGAGGTTTTGATGCCGCTTCAAACCGGCAGTACCGATTCAACGGCGGGCATACGTGCGCAAAGGGCCGGAGATGAAATCGAAGAACAAAAAGAAGGAGCAGGAGAAGCCGCGCAAACCAAGCGCCGAGCCCAGTGCAACGCCCGCCCCCGAGGAGGAAAGCACGCCTCCGCCGGATCGGTTCCGGTAGGTAAACGCTAGCGCTGGTTTGCCGGCGCGCGCGCAGCCACGATCTTGTCGAAGCGCGGATCCCCACGCAGTGGGTCCCAGAAGGGATGGAGCCGCAGTTGTCCGTAGCCCGCAGTTGCGGGGAGTCTGCTAATCGCCTCAAGCTCCTGGCAGGCGAGATCTTTCTCGCCGGTCCAGGCGTAAATGATGGCGAGGAATTCACGGACGCGGACCGAGTTCACCGCGTCGCGTTCCGTCGGCATGAGTTCGACCGCGCGGCGGCCTTCCCGCAACGCTTCCTCTTTGCGCCCAAGGGCAGCGTCGATTATTCCCAGCGTGCAAAGCCCCGGGCCGTATTCGCCCTGTTCCGCGAGCAGTTTTTCCTGTTGTGTGCGCGCCTCGTTGAAAGCCGCCTGCGCGACAGCCAGATTTCCCCGTAAACGAGCCACGAGGCCGTGCCCAAATTTCGAAGTGAACAGGATGGAATCGGGGCCGAAGACACGATCGCCCAAAGCGGAAAGCGCCCGTTCCGCGGATTCCAAGTCCCGCTCGCAGAGGGCGAGGTAGAACCAACTATCGGCGAATTGCGGCGCGGCCGCGGGCTGACTGACGAGCAATTCGTTAATCGTGTTATGCAAAGGCTGCGTTTCCGCCTTCCATTCGAGCACCGCCAGACCGCGGGAGATTTTGGTGTCAATATCACTCGGCACGATGGCCAGGGCGCGATCGAACGCGTCCACGGTGTCGCGGTAACGGCGGAGGGCCTCGTAGCTGAGAGCAAGTTGTTGAAGAGTCGCGAAGTTGCGAGGGTCGAGCTCGACCGCCCGCTCCAGTTGGCGAGCCCCTTCTTCCTGATTTCCCTGGCGTCTAATAATATATCCCGCCAGTTCAAACACGCGCGGATCGTTGGGAAGAGTCCGGGATGCAATCGTGAGCTCGGCAAGCGCTTTATCGTATTCCAGATACCCCTGATAAAGGTGACGCGCCTGGGCAAGGTGGGCTTCACCGCTTTCGGGCCGGAGGCGCAAGGCCGTCTGCACTGCTTTCTCGGCCAAGGCAAGTCGTGTGGGCGTGTGGTCGAGGCCGGTGAGATACGCGAAATCGTGGACGCCCGCGAGATCGCAGTAGGCGAGCACGAAGTTCGGGTCTTTCGCGATTGCCTGGTCGAGTAAACGGGCCGCGTCCGCCAGTTTATCTTCGGCCGCGCCGAAGGCGCTGGTCGCGATGATTGCTTTTGCCTGGGTATAAAGATCGCGGGCCTCGACATTCAACGTCGCCGGCTGTTCGATCGCCTCTTTTTCACCGGGGGAAAGCTTGGCGCGCAAGTGCTCGGCGATGCTCTTCGCGACCTCGGTTTGGATGCCGAACACGTCGTCCAATGGGCGGTCGTAATGTTCGGCCCAGAGGTGCGCGTCCGTCCGCGCATCGATGAGCTGAGCGGTGACGCGGACGCGTGTTCCCGAGCGCTGCACGCTGCCCACCAGCACGTGCGCCACCTTCAACGCCTGCGCGATCTCCGGCAGATTTCGGGTCGCCGTGTTGCGATACTGCATCACGCTGGTGCGGCTGATGACTTTCAGATCGGCCACCTTCGCCAGGTTGGTGAGGATTTCGTCCTGGACGCCATCGGCGAAGTACGAATTCTCCTGGTTCGCGCTCAGGTTTTCGAAAGGAAGGACGGCAATCGATTTCTCCGGAGCGGCAGGGTTGACGGTGGGGCCCGAAATTCTCCTCAGCTGGGTACGGATCGATGGAAACAGAAAGACTCCGAGGAGCAGGACGACCAGCAGGCCAAGGATCGCAGCGAGCCGGCGCCGGCCCGCGCCAAGAACTCGGGACAGCGGCCGCGCCAGGATTGGCCGCGCGTCGAGGAAGCTTTGCAGATCGTCCGCGACGGCGCCGGCGCTGGCGTAACGTTCCCCTGGCTCTTTCGCCAGGCACTTAAGGCAGATTGTTTCGAGGTCGCGCGGGACGCCGGGCCGGTGCCACGCTGGGGAAACGGGATTTTCGGTCGCAACCCGAACGATGATCGACGTCTCGCTTTCATCCGGCAAGAAAGGCGGCCGGCCGGCGAGCATCTCGTAGAGAATGGCACCTAACGAATAGATGTCCGCCGCTGTGCCTACGTCCCGACTCGTTCCTCGCGCTTGCTCGGGCGCCATGTAAACGGGCGTGCCGATGACCGCGCCGGACTGGGTGAGCCCGGTCTCACCTGTAATTCGTTTTGCGATCCCAAAGTCCGTCACCTTCGGCACTCCCTGCGGATCGACCAGGATATTGCCGGGTTTCATATCGCGATGGATGACATTGTTCTTGTGTGCGAAATCGAGGGCGCGAGCGACCGGGATGATGAATTGCGCCGCCTCTCGGGCGGTCATGGGTCCTGCGCGCAAGCGGTCCGCGAGCGAGCCGCCTTCGACAAATTCCATGGCGAAGAACGGCGCGCCCTGGTGTTCCCCGACGTCGTAGATATGAACGATGTTGGCGTGATGAAGCCCGGCCGCGGTTTCTGCTTCGGCGAAAAATCGCTTCAGCTCGGGCGGGCCGTAATAGCCGCTCAGCATCTTGAGCGCGACCACCCGCTTCAAATTTTGCTGCCAGGCGCGAAACACGACCCCCATTCCGCCGCGGCCCAGTTCGCCTTCGATTTCGTAACCGCCAATCACTCGGGAATTGCCACTCGTCGCGGCGATCGTCGGCTCGGAAGATGTGGAATCGGGATTAGCCACTGCGCCATGAGTGTGCCGAGTTTCGGCCACTGCTCAAGGACCGCCGTGGAGAGGGCGCAAGTTGACGAGGGGGGGGCATGCTCATATCCTCGCAACCGGATTGGTGAGGTGGCTGAGTGGTCGAAAGCAGCGCTTTGCTAAAGCGCCGTACCCCAAAAGGGTACCGAGGGTTCGAATCCCTCCCTCACCGCCATCTAATTCGTGATCACCGAAGAGCAGGCGCTCGCGCGCATCTTGGAAAAAGTAGGGCCGCTGCCATCACGGCGAGTGCCGTTGATAGACGGCCGTGATCGCTTCGCCGCGAGCGACATCTTCGCCGGCGTCTCGTTGCCGAGGTTCGATAATTCAGCGATGGATGGCTACGCCGTCGTAGCCGCGAGCTGCGGGGAAGGGAACTCATTGCGCGTCGTCGGCGAGCAACCGGCAGGACTCGATCGGCGATTGCGCGTCGAACCCGGCGAAGCCGTTCGACTTTTTACCGGGGCGCCGATTCCAGCAGGCGCGGATGCGGTCGTAATGCAGGAAGACGTTCGCGTCGAGGGCGCGGAGATTTTCGTGAACACGAAGGTCGAAGCAGGCGAGTTCGTTCGCCGGCGCGGCTGCGATGTGAGCGAGGGACAAAAAATCGTGGAAGCCGGCGTTCGTCTTCGTGCCCAAACCCTGGCGCTGCTGGCATCGCAGGGGATTGAGCGACGTGGAGGTTGGCGGGTTGGTTCGCGTCGCGATTATTTCTACGGGTGACGAACTGGTGCCACCGGCGAGCAACGTTGGATGCCGGCCAAATTTTCGACAGCAATTCGGTTTTGTTGCAGGCCTTGGTGGAAAAATCCGGAGCGGAAGTCGCAAATATTCGGCATTGTCCCGATGAGGCTGCGTCGATCGAGGAGGCTTTGCGCGATGCGATGCAATTCGAAGTCGTGATTCTTCTCGGCGGCGTTTCCGTGGGAGCGCGAGATTTGGTGAAGCCAGCTTTGCAGGCCGTCGGTGCGGAAACGGATCTGTGGCGCGTCGCGGTTAAGCCGGGGAAACCGTTCCTTTTCGGCCGCGCTGACGGTTGCTCGATCTTTGGACTGCCGGGAAATCCGGTTTCGGCCTTCATCACATTTCTGCTCTTTGTTCGCCCCGCGATCCTCCACTTGATGGGGGCCGGGGGCGATGGGCTTCAACTCCCGCGCGTTCCCGCGATCCTGACCAGCGATCTGGCAAACGAGGGCGACCGTCCGCACTACGTCCGCGGCCAACTGCACGAGGGAAGATTCACCGCCGTCGGGCGCCAGGAATCGCACGCGCTTTACGGCTTAAGCCGGGCGACCGCGCTGTTACGCGTGTCGAGTAATGAAAATCTCCGGGCTGGAACGGCAGTTTCAGTCATTCCGCTCGATTGAAGAATTTCCAGTCTCAGGACGTTTGACACTCCGCGCGAGCATTTTAGCTTATGCGGTTTGAAAACCCCGACCCAACTGCGCCTTAACGGCCTCGACCAATTTCGCGCGGACGCCGAGCGGCTTTCCCACATCATCCTCGAGATGCAGCGGTGTTTTGTGCTTCGTCTCTCCAAGGAACTGGCGCCAGGCAATGTTTCCTTCCCGCAGTTTTTTCTGCTCGCCGCTCTGGATCAAAAAGAAGTGCTTACGATGTCGGCCATCGCGCAGAAGATGGGTCACACGACAGCGGCCGCGAGTGGCCTGGTCGATCGACTGGAAAACCTGGGTTACGTGGTGCGTTCCAGCGCGCGCGAAGATCGCCGCAAGGTGATGGTTTGCATTACGGAAAAAGGAAGCGCGTTGGTGCGAAGGATCCGCGAGGAAATGGTGGGCAACCTGATGAAGGTGATGACACACCTGACGGCGGCGGAACAGAAGGCGTGGCTCCAGATCTACACGAAGATTTACAATTACTGTCAGGCGAAGGAAGAACCGGAGCCGCCGGTCCGCAGGAAGTCGAGCCGAGTTTTGTTGACCTCGCGCCGTTTCGAAAATGGAACGCGCTGATCCCGAACCCGGGAAGGATTAGGGGAGCTGCGAATTAACCTCACATCTTTAAAACGCTATTGGAGAGCAGTTTAACTCACAGCCGGCCGGGCGGGCACGCGCCTTGCATAAGACGCAGCGCTCACAGCCCCAACCTCTCCCTTTTGTCGCCGACTTAATTCTGCCGATCCCGCGTTTTCCATCCATGCGAAAAGTTTCCTTGTATCTCTGGTTTTGCGCCGCACTCCTCGCCTGCGTCCCAATAGCACCCTTACTTTTCGCCGGTGAAACGCTGACGGAACTGCGGATGCGCAAGACGGCAGTCCCGCATTTCACGCTCGACCAGGCAGTGCTTACCGCCTTGCAGCGAAATGCGGACATCCAAAAGGCGCGCCAGGAAATTGAACGAACCAAGGGGCTCTATATCCAGGTGCGCGCCGACATTCTGCCGAAGATCGAATTGACGACCAATGTTCAGAACACGGATCCCCATCTCGGATCGGTTTCGACATGGCTCGGGTGGGGGCATTTCCGGAGTGCCCACGCAATACAGCGTTTCCATCGCGGCGACGCAGGTGGTTTTCGCCGGAGGTCGCATTATCTCGAATATTCGCGCCGCTACTTTCACGCGCGACAGCAGCTATTTTGCGTTTCGGAACGCGATCGACCTGGTGGTCGCTACGGTAAAGCAGCAGTTTTATCAGGTCCTGTTGAATCGGGAGTTGATCAACGTGCAGGAATCGTCGGTGAATCTGCTCAAGAGCCAGCTGCAAGATCAGCAAAATCGATTCGAAGCCGGCACCGTCCCGCGGTTTAACGTGCTTCAGGCGCAGGTCGCACTTTCCAACCAGTATCCGTTGCTGATTGCCGCCCAAAATAATTATCGCATTTCCGTCCTCCAGCTGGCGAAGACCCTCGGGCTCGATTTCGACCCGATGCGCGCCGGCGAGCCGCCCCTGGAAGCAGTAGGTACGCTCCAATTTCACCCGCGGCATATTCCTCTGCCGATGGCGATCGAGCTCGCGAAGGACCGGCGCCCATTCCTGAAGCAACAGAAAGCGATCGTGCTGTCGAATGCCGCCCAGGTGAACGTGGCGCGCGCGGGTTATTTCCCGCAATTCAGCGTGAGCGCGGGTGAAGAATTCCGAAGCTCACCGATCAGCGAAAACATCAACGCCGTGCGGTCAGCGGTACGTTTTCAGCGGCACCGGGAGTTGGGCGATTTGGGATTGGGGCGCGACTTACGGCGCGGTCAAGCAAGCAAGAGCGGTCCTCGAGCAATCGAAGATCACGCTACGACGATTCCAATCGGCAGGTGGAGCTGGAAGTGCAGCAACAGGATTCCAACTTGAAGACAGAGCGCCGAATTGGTGAAGGCAACCGAAGAAAGCGTAGGACAAGCGCAGGAAGCGTTGCGGCTGGCTAGCGCGCGGCTTAGCGCGGGCGCCGGGACGCAGCTCGAAGTGCTTAATTCGCGCGTGGAGGTGACCCAGTCGGAATCAAACCGGATTCAGGCTCTCTACAATTACAACGTCGCTTTGGCGGAATTCGATCGCGTAACGGCAACCGAGATTGTCTATTCGAACGAGCTCGATGAGCCGATCACTCGCAACAAAACGAGGACTGACGCGAAGCCGACGCCGGCGCCAAAGCCGAGCCCACTCCAGTTGAATCACGCGGGCAATCGCCCGCCGGTCCCCAGCCGGACGACGACGACCACGACGCGGACGACGGTCAGCCCTAAGTGAGCGACGCCCAGCTTCCGGCTGAGCATTTTTCCGCTCTCAAGGCAGTGCCCGGTTTGGTGCATGGCTTCACCCTGCGCGTGCCCGGCGTCGAAATGTCGCACGACAAAGCGGAAACGCTTGCGAGGCTGGACAGCATTCACGGGGAAATCCGGCGCGCACACGGCCTGGGTGCAATGCCGTTCGTGACAGCCCAACAAGTTCACGGGAAACAGATCGGCGTAGTTGAATCGCAGACGACTGCGAACGATTGTTTCCAGAACTGCGATGGAATCGTCACCGACCAAGCCGGGGTTTGTCTTGGGATCTATGTCGCCGATTGTTGCGCGGTTTATCTTGTGGATCCGGTCCGTCGCGCGATCGGGCTCGTCCATTCTGGCAAGAAAGGGACGGAGCTCGGGATTGTGCCAAATGCGATCGAGACGATGGCCGCGGAATTCGGCTCCCGCCCTTCCGATATCATCGTCCAACTCAGCCCGTGCATTCGGCCGCCGCATTACGAAATCGATTTCGCTGCCGAAATAATTCGGCAATGCCGCGACGCTCGGGCCGGCGGGGTGATCGATTCCGGAATCTGCACCGCTTGCGAGCTGGCGCGTTACTATTCCTACCGCGCTGAGAAAGGCCGCACCGGCCGCATGCTCGCGTTCCTTGCAGTCGCCGCTGCCTAATCTTCTACGGCGCCGCTGCCGTAACTGACGATTCCGCGTTTGCCGGCATTCGCGACGAAGTCGAAAAACTCGCGCCCGATCGGTCCAAACTCCGTCTCCGCCGCTTTCTCCAGGGCCTGCTTCGTATTCAGCCCGCTGCGATAAAGGAGCTTGAACGCGCGCTTCATTTCATCGCGCTCGGTCCCGCTAAAACTCGCGCGCCGCATTCCGAGAATGTTGATATCCGTAAACCTCATTCTTCGCCGCGCTCAGGAATGGCGGAAGATTTTGGGTGAAACGTCCCTCGGCCATGACCAGACGGCCCATCCGGATTCCCTGGTGGAAACGCGAACCGCCGCCGATAAAGGCGCGATCGTCAATCCGGACATATCCGGCGAGCAGGCAATCGTTCGCCATCACGACGCCGTTTCCGAGCACGCAATTATGGCCGAGATGTGATTGCCGACCATGAGGAAATTGCCGTCCCCAATTTTTGTCGCGCTGCCCTCGGAGCTCCCGCGATGGATGGTGCAATACTCGCGGATTGTATTTCCTTTCCCGAATCTCGACCGAGCTCTGCGTTTTCGGATCGAAACCAAATCCTGGGGAGCCGCCCCAATGATCGCTCCGTAGCCCGACAAAATTTTCCGGACCCATCTTGACCGATCCTTCAATCACGGCGTGGGCTTGAAGGCGCGACCGATCCCCGATAACCGCTCCGGCGCTGATGACGCAGTACGGACCTATCTCCACGTCGGCGCCGATCTCGCGCGCCGGGATCGACGATCGCTGTCGGATGAATTTTCAGAGAACCCCCGCCTCCTTGAAACTAAAGTAAGCCTGCCGGCCCTCCGCTGGCGCACCGATGATCACGTGATCGAGCAACTTGATCTGAAGCAACTCCGCCGCTTCCACCAAACGCCGCGTCAGGCTGTGGTCCGATTGGCTCGGCGACGGATCGCCCGAAGGATGGTTGTGGACCACGATGACCGCGTAAGCTGAGGCGACCACGGCCGGCCGAAAAACATCGCGCGGATGGGCAATACTTTCGTTCACGCTGCCGAGGGAAACCTGCTCGGTCCCAATGTGGTGGTAGCGCGTGTCGAGCAGGATGACGCGGAGCGACTCTTTATGAAGCGCGCGCATTTCGGCTTCGAGAAATTCATAAACGAGCTCCGGTGAGTCGAGCTTTTGGCGGGTCAGGCGCTCATTCGCGAGACGCCTTCCCAGCTGAAACGCGGCCACCAGATGCATTGCCTTGGCCTTTCCGATGCCTCGAACTTTCTTCAATTCCTCGACCGTGCAACGGCTCAGGCCAGTTAGCGATTTGTATTTTTCCAGCAACTGCCGCGCAACTTCGACGGCGTTTGCGCCCGGCAATCCGCTTCCGAGCAGGATGGCGATCAATTCCGGATCGATAAGCGCATTCGGGCCGCGCGCCAGGAGCTTCTCCCGCGGGCGCTCGTCCGCCGGCATCTCGCTGATTTTTAAGGTAGGAGGGAGCCTCGGGCCCAGATCAGACACGGAACTGGTCCAGCATTTCACGAAGGGCGTCGCCCAGTTGGTAAGCGAATCCGTGAATCGGTTCGTGGGGAGAGCGTGGAATTCGGCCTGCGCTTCGCGAAGCGATTCCTCGCCCGCATCGAGCGAGGCGCGCAACGCGCCGTTCGGGGCTTCGCTCTTGAGCAGCTTGGCGATCGTGCCGGCGTTCTTCGGCCAGGATCAGCTCGGAATAGCGTTCGCGTTCTTCCGCCGGAGCGGAACGGAGCAACATCAGGATGGGCAACGTCATTTTGCCTTTGCGCAAATCGGTCCCGAGCGTTTTGCCGATCTCGGTTTCGTTCCCGGCGATATCGAGGCAATCGTCGTAGATCTGATAGGCCGCGCCGATTTTGCTGCCGAAATTCTTCAGAGCGCGCGTCGTTTCAGCGTCGGCCTTATTCAGGACCGCGCCCAGTTCGGCCGCAGCGGCAAAGAGCGAGCCGGTCTTCATTTCCACGATGCGGAGGTAATCATCAATCGCGAGATGGAGATCGAACCGCCGCTGGGTCTGAATGATTTCGCCCGGAACAAACTTCCCGCGCCGCGCGCGCAATGACGCGACTGATCTCGGCGTTGTCGAAGTTGGTGGAAAGATTGAGGGCCTGCGCAAAAAGGCAATCGCCGAGCAGAACGCTAAGGGAATTTCCCCAGCGCGCGTTGACCGTCGGTTGCGCGCGGCGCCGTTCCGCTTCGTCCATGATGTCGTCGTGGACGAGCGTCGCGATATGGATCAGTTCCACGATCACGGCCAGATCAATATGCCCGGAGGTTATCCCGCCGGTCACGCCGCCGCTTAAAAGCGCGACGAGCGGCCGCAGACGTTTCCCCCGGCTGCCGATCGCATAGGTGACGTAGCCTTCGATCGCTGGATCGAAATCAGCCGCCTGCCGCGCGATGCGCGCTTCGACTTCCTCGAGCTGCGGCTGAACCGCCTGGATTACCCGGGCCAAAGCGCCATCACGAGCGATCGAGGGGGCGCGCGAATCGGCAAAAACTTCCACAAACCCACGATAGAAGGAGCGCCAATCCAGCGCAAGCTGGTACGTGCTGCTCTGGCTGGAATCGACGACTCCGGCTAGGAGGTGGTTGCCGCGGTTCGGAGGTTGCGGGACCGACGCCCGACAGAGCGAGGCGACTACAGCGCCCTCAAAGAATCACCGCCGCATAAGCCACTCGCTCGTTCCGTATTTTGATGCGGCGATCTCAGCGGCGCGGTCCAGCGTCGCTCGCGCCAGCGTGGCTCGCTCGAATCCGTTGCAAAGGATCCGAGCGAAGTCTACGCGAAACCGCCCCGGCAAATCGCTCCGCTGAATACTACCCTGGTGCAGAAGCCCGGCTCGCGATCGGCGATGAGCCGCGCCCGCGATTTTACGATTGCCGCTGAGGACGTCGGCGCGAACCGGATTGGCGAAACAATCCGCGGAGATTTTTCGGCCGGCTTCGTGGGCCAGGGTCGCTGCGATATTATTCGCTTCAAGGGCAACGCGGATTACCTCGTGCAGGGTCGCATAAACTTCCGAAGAAGATCTCAGGAAGAACGGGTTTGCTCTCGGGATGATGACCGAATAGGTGAGGTCATCGCCATGAGGAACCATGCCGCCGCCGGTCCAGCGGCGCACGATTTCGCGCCGGTCCGATCGGTCCGCGACTTCCGCATAACGTCCGAAATAACCGAAAGAGAGCGAAGGCTCTTTCCATCGATAGAACCGCAGGGTCGGAACGGAAGCGGTGAGCAACTGGGCTTCATCAACCGCCATGTTCAGCGCGGCAGGCCTCGGCTCAAGATCGTCATAAACCAGCAGTTCGCTCGAGCATGAGCGCTCGTTAGGCCGAAAGCTCAGCGACAATGCTCCGGACCGCGGCCTTCGGATCCGGCGCACCGGTAATCGGGCGTCCAATCACGAGATAGTCGGCGCCTGCTTCGACTGCCTGGCGGGGTGAAGCGATGCGCTTTTGATCGCCGGCTTCGGAACCGACCGGCCGAATTCCCGGCGTCACGATCTTGATTCTGGCGCCAAATTCTTTTCGCAGGATTCGCGCTTCCTGCGGGCTGGCCACCAATCCATCGATCCCGTTCGCGACGCCGAGCCGCGCGAGACGCAGCACCTGGTCCGCGGTGGTCGAGGAAACGCCGGTCTCCTCCAGGGTCGCGTCATTCGAGCTGGTGAGGACCGTGACCCCCAGGAGCAGCATCCTGCTTTTCCGCGCCGCCACTGCCGCGCGAATCATTTCGCCCCCGCCGCTGAGATGCAGGGTCAGCATCTGCGCTCCGAGTTGTTCCGTGGATTCAACCGCCTTCGCGACGGTGTTGGGAATGTCGTGCAATTTAAGATCGAGGAAAACAGGACCAAACGTCGACGCTGCGCGAACGAAGTCGGGCCCGTCCGCCGTGTAACGCTGGAGGCCAATCTTGAAAGCACCCACCTCGCCGGCGAGCAAGCCGAGCAGGCTCCGCGCTTCCTCCTGGGTCGGCACGTCGAGCGCAACGATGATCTTCTCGGCGGCGGGCGAATTCATTCTGTTCTTCCGGTCGGTTGCTGAACAAATTGCAGGATATGCAGCTTTTGGCCCCGGCGAAGGTCAATCTTTCTTTCAAGGTCAAAGCCCGCCGCTCGGATGGTTTTCACGAGATTGAAACCCTCATGGCGACGATTTCCCTGGCCGACCGGCTCACGATCGAAAAGTCGAGCCGTGCCGGCGAAATCAGTTTCTCCTGCGACGATAGTTCGTTGCCGATTGGCGAAGATAATCTTGTCGTGCGAGCGGCGAATCTGTTTCGAGAACGAACTGGGAACACGACCGGCCTCGCGATCGGTCTCGAAAAGAAGATTCCGCACGGAGCGGGTCTGGGTGGAGGGAGCAGCGACGCGGCAGGTACGCTTCTCGGACTCAACGATCTCTTCGAGACCAAATTACCGGACGGAGAACTCGTGGAGCTCGCCGCCGTGCTTGGTTCAGACGTTCCGTTCTTCCTGGCGCGTTCCGCTGCTGTTTGTCGAGGTCGCGGCGAACTGGTTACTCCCGTTGCGATCGAGACCAGTTTCCGCCTTCTCTTACTCAAGCCCGCCTTTGGCGTGCCGACTCCGTGGGCCTACGGGCACTGGAAAGATTCGCGTGAATTGCCGGGCATCGATTATTCGCCGCAGGAGTTTGGCGGTCTTCGATTTTTCAACGATCTGGAACGCCCGGTCTTCGAGAAGTTTGTTTTCCTCGGGCACCTAAAAAATTGGTTGCGGCGCCAGCCTGAAGTGGCGGTCGCCCTGATGTCCGGCTCGGGCTCGACTCTCTTCGCTCTGATTCGCGATGGCAGCGAGCCCGGGGATCTCGTCGTTCGCGCCCACACCGAAATCGATCCGACGTTGTGGACCTGTGCTACCCAGCTCTGCGTTTCAACTTCGCAATCCCATACTCACGATTGAGCTTTGCAATGTAGCTCGCGCTAATCTGAGCAGGACAGACGGCTTCGCATTCGTAGGTGTTCGTGCAGTTGCCGAAGCCTTCGCCATCCATCGCGGTTACCATTTTCAGAACGCGATCCGTCCGTTCAGGTTGTCCCTGGGGGAGGAACGCAAGATGGGAAACCTTGGCGGCGGTGAACAGCATCGCCGAAGCATTCGGACATGCCGCCGCGCAGGCGCCGCACCCGATGCACGCGGCCGCCTCCATCGCGCGATCCGCGTCCTGTTTCGGCACCAGGGTCGCGTTCGCTTCCGGCGCGGAACCGGCACGACCGGCGACAAAGCCACCCGCTTGGACGATGCGATCAAGCGCGCTCCGATCGACCACCAAATCCTTAATGAGCGGAAACGGCCTGGCCCGAAACGGCTCGACCACGATCGTCGCCCCGTCCTTGAACCGGCGCATGTAAACTTCACATGCCGCCCCCGGATGATCAGGACCATGAGCCTCGCCATTAATGGTGAGTGAGCAGGTCCCGCAGATCCCTTCGCGGCAATCGGAATCAAATGCGATCGGTTCCTCGCCCTTCGCGATGAGCCCCTCGTTTACGACGTCGAGCATTTCGAGGAACGACGTGTTGGGGGAGACGTTGGTCGCTGTGTACTCGACGAGCTTGCCCTTCGTTTTTCGATCGCGCTGCCGCCACACTTTGAGGCGGAAGTTCATAGTTGAGAGTTGAGAGTTGAGAGCCCCATTTTGGTCGTTCCCTTGTCCTTATTGAAGCAGCGCTTTCCGCAGGCCGCTTTGCATGCGGCTTTGTTCTTCGGCCGCTTGATAGAGAAGTTGGAATTGGTCATTGCCGAAGAATCCCTGTCGTTTCGCGACGAACGCTTGGGAGACGACCTCGAAGACTGAGCCGTTCGCGATCTCAACGAACCGCGCGAAATCGGTTTTCGAATGGCGCGACGCACCCTCGGCGAGGTTGGACGAAATGGAGACCGCGGCCCGCCGCATCTGATTCGTCAGTCCGAAACGCTCATCCGAGGGAAACGATCGCGTGTCCGTGTAAACCAAATCGGCAAAATCAATTGCCTTCTGCCACACTTCTAATTTTTCAAAATGAAACATGTTAGTTCTCCGGGGGCTCTCAACTCTCAACCACAAACTCTCAACTATTTATAACTCCTTTGCGTCAGCTGCACGGTCTCAAACAGGAGCGGCTCGCGATGCAATTTCGGCGCGGCCACCGACCCATTGCCCTGGTATTCCCACGCGAACACGTCGGCGAAGTTCTCGTCGTCGCGCAAGGCTTCGCCATCGGGAGTCTGGTGTTCTTCGCGGAAATGGCCTCCGCAGGATTCGTCGCGGGTGAGCGCGTCGGTGCACATCAGTTCGGCGAATTCGAGAAAATCGGCGATGCGGCCGGCGCGCTCAAGGGATTGGTTGAACGCCTCGCCGTCGCCGAGAACGCGGACGTCGCGCCAAAATTCTTGACGGAGCTCCGGGATACGGGCGAGGGCTTCACGGAGACCGGCTTCGTTCCGGGCCATTCCGCATTTGTCCCAGAGGAGAAGGCCGAGCTCGCGATGAAATGAATCGACGGAGCGCTTTCCGTTTATCGCGAGAAGCTTTTCCGTTCGGGTCCGGACCTGATTTTCCGCGTCGCGAAATTCCGGCCGGTCCGTCGACGGCCGTTTCCCGATTTGCGGCGCGAGGTAGGCCGGCAAGGTGTACGGCAACACGAAATAGCCATCGGCCAGTCCCTGCATGAGGGCGCTGGCGCCCAGGCGGTTCGCCCCGTGATCGGAAAAATTCGCTTCGCCGATGACGTGCAGGCCCGGCACGTTGCTCATCAAATTGTAGTCCACCCAAAGCCCGCCCATCGTGTAATGGACCGCCGGATAAATTCGCATCGGCCGCTTATAGGCATTTTCGCCGGTGATTTTTTCGTAAATGTGAAACAGGTTTCCGTAGCGTTCGCGAATCGTGTTTTCGCCCAGCCGCGCAATCGCGTCCGCGAAATCCAGGTAAACGCCACGACCGCTCTCGCCGACGCCGCGGCCGTCGTCGCAAGCCTCCTTCGCAGCCCGTGAGGAAATATCGCGGGGCGCAAGGTTCCCGAAGCTCGGGTATTTTCGTTCCAGATAATAATCGCGTTCCGCCTCCGGAATTTGCGCCGGCGGCCGCTTATCTGCGACGTCTTTGGGAACCCAGACACGGCCGTCGTTGCGAAGCGATTCCGACATCAAAGTCAGTTTTGATTGGTGCTCGCCGGCGACTGGAATGCAGGTGGGGTGGATCTGGGTGAAGCAGGGATTGGCAAAGAGCGCGCCTTTCTTATACGCGCGATAGGTGGCGGTGACGTTGCAGCCGCGCGCGTTCGTCGAAAGATAAAAAACGTTTCCGTAACCCCCGGTCGCCAGGACTACCGCGTCGCCAGCATGCGCCTCGATTTTTCCAGTGACGAGACTGCGGGTGATGATCCCTTTCGCGTGGCCCTCGACCAAAACGAGATCGAGCATTTCGGTTTGGGGAAACATCTCGACGGTTCCAGCCGCGATCTGACGGCAAAGCGCCTGGTAGGCACCGAGGAGGAGTTGCTGGCCGGTCTGGCCACGCGCGTAAAACGTGCGGGAAACCTGCGCGCCCCCGAAGGAGCGGTTCGCGAGGAGCCCGCTGTATTCGCGCGCGAAGGGGACGCCCTGCTCAACGCATTGATCGATGATCAGGTTACTGACTTCGGCGAGCCGATAGACATTCGCTTCGCGGGAACGGAAATCGCCACCCTTGATCGTGTCGTAGAACAACCGGAATACGCTGTCCCCGTCGTTCTGATAATTCTTGGCTGCATTGATGCCGCCCTGGGCCGCGATGGAATGGGCTCGACGCGGGCTGTCCTGATAACAGAAACACTTCACGTTATAACCGAGTTCGCCGAGCGTCGCGGCCGCGGAACCGCCCGCGAGCCCGCTTCCGACAACGATGATTTCAAACTTGCGCCGGTTGTTTGGTGCGACCAGCCGCGCATGATCGCGATGGTTCGTCCATTTCTGGGCGAGAGGTCCGTGAGGTATGTTCGCGTCGAGCCGGCCGATCATAATTGTTGGGCCGGTTTCACGAGATGGAGAAGAACGGCGACCGGGATCGAGGTGTAGCCGACAAAAATCAGCCAGGCGAAAATGCGCGCGGCAGTGGCGAGTTTCGGCGTCAACTTCTTGTCGTTGAGCCCGAGCGATTGAAAGAAGCTCGACGTCCCGTGGCTCAAATGAAGGGCGAGGAGAAACATCCCGAGCACGTAAAAGCCGGAAACAAAATAATTCTGAAAGCCATAGACCATCATCGAATAAACGTCGTAGCGATTAAGCGGGTCGGCTTTTAGAAGAAGGAAACGCGGATCCGTCACGCGGACCGTGAAATGGGCGAGGTGATAAAGGATAAAGGCCAGGAGGATCAGACCGCTCAGGGCCATCGAGCGCGACGCAAAAGTGGCCTTGATGTTTTTTTTCTTTTTGTACGCGGCTGGACGCGCCCGGCGGTTCTCCAGGGCCAGACTAATCGTGTAGAAAATGTGCAGCAGAACAGTCAGGAGCAGCACCGCCCGGATGACCCAAAGGAAGGGACCCAGCTCACGCAAATGTTCCGCGTAGGAATTGATCCAATCAGGCCCGAGAAAAATCTGCAGGTTTCCAAGAAGATGTCCGACGATGAACGCGATGAGCACCACGCCCGTCAGCGCGACGATAAATTTTTTTCCGACTGACGATCGATAGAATGGAAGTGGCGCGGTCACGAGCTTTGGAAATCCAGCTGCCCGGCCGCTGGATAGCTGAAAGTAGAAGTCGCATATTTTGTGTCAAGCTGGCAGGACGCCGCGCTTCCGAGCCCGAGGATTGACGCGCGCGCAGCGACCGCTAGACTCGCCGCCTAATTAAAGGAACCGCGGCGCCAGCAGGCCCTCGCTCCGGATGGGAATGCTGTTGAAACACCGTGAGCGACTCGTCCACTTCATTCGAATCGAAAAACGCATTTTCCTGGAAGACAGCTGCGCCGGCTCTGTTGAGCACCGCTGCTTTGGCAGCGCTGATTATTTTCCTCATCCTCCGCTACGCGGTTCCCATTCCGATGCTGGACGATTGGGAAATGGTTCCGCTGGTGACGAAGGCGCATACCGCCGGGCTAACGTTCTCCGATTTTTTCGAGCAGCAACAGGAGGCGCGGACGGTTTTTCCGAAGCTGATCTTCATTGCGCTCGCGGCCGGAAAGTATTGGGACAGCCGAGCCGCGATGATGTTCTCGGTTTTGATTTGCTGTCTCACGGCGCTCGGCGTCTACCGATTACTCGGCAGATCCGGGCTCTCCTTGCCGGCTGCGACGATAGCCTTCCTGCTCAGCGCGTTTTTGATTTTCTCGCCCGCGCAACACGAGATCTGGTTACTGGCTTCAGGTTTTCCTTCGTTCGTGCCGGCGCTATGCATCGTCGCTGGATTGTGCGTCGTCCGAAGTAATTTTTCGATCGGGACAAAGTTCTGGCTCTGCGTCGGGCTCGCATTTTTTTCGAGCTTCACTTTGGCCAACGGGTTGCTCGCCTGGGGGCTGACCTTTCCCGTATTGTTGGCGCAGCCCGACCGGCGATTGTTGCGATGGCTGGCCTTCTGGGTAATCGCGGCCGGGGCGTGTGCGGCGATTTACTTCTGGCATTTCCAACCGCCGCACGATCTTCCGCCATTCGCTCCTCGCGAAGCTCCGCTCGATTACCTGCAGTATCTCGCGGCTTTCCTCGGTGCCGGCCTTGGACGCGCGGGTAACGAGCATCCTCTTGGCGTTTCGGCCGCGGTCGGGGCAATGCTTTTGGTTTGTTATATTGCGGCGGTCGGTCGCTTCCTTATTCGATGGCGAGATGCGGAGTATCGGACGCGTGTTTGCCCATGGATCGCGCTCGGAGCGTATTCCGTCGGCAGCGGTTGTCTCGCGGCGCTGGGTCGAATCGATTGGGGTGTCTCGCAGGCTCTCGAGTCGCGCTATATCACCTATTCGCTCTATCTCGCGGTCGCCGTGATCGCACTGGGCGCGATCTTCGCGACCGAATTTTTCGAAGAACATCCGCGGGCGAGGGCGCGGCTGCCGCTCGTTGCCGGCGTTGCCGTGGTGGGGGCGGGTTGTTTGATTCTCGAGATCCTCTGCGGGGTGGAGTCGATTTCTGTTTTCGCCTTGCGGTCGGTCGCGGCGCGGATGGGGCAGGGAGGGATTCTGTTTGGTCAGGTCGTCGACACGTCCAGAACGATAAGAGCGGGTAATTTTCCGCGGCCTTACTTCGCAATTCACAATGCGGACGCGCTTGATCGGCTCCATCTCCTCAAGACTCCACTTATCCGGACTCGCGAAATTTCCAAGCTGCGACACACCGACGCGGGCGAGGGGATTGCTGGCTGGTTCGACGGTGTGAAGAGCAGGGACGCCGGCTGGACGGCCTGGGGTTGGGCTGCGTTCCCGAATAAAGGCCGTCCCGCGGATTGCGTGGTCCTCGCCTACGCCGACGATCGCGGGGAATGGATCGCGTTCGCCATGTCCGACGCAATCGAGAGTCGCCCGGACGTGGTGCGCGTGCTTGGAAAACAGCAATACCTTTGGTCGGGTTGGCACGCGTCCTTTTCCGCGGAGGGGATGCCTCGCGGCAAACAAATCTCCGCCTGGGCGCTGGATGCGAAGGAAGCCAGGCTCTATCGGCTCAAATCGAACGAGCCGGCGCCGGCCTTGTGATCAGCGCCGGCCAACCAGTTGAATAGAGACAACCTTTCGGAACGGAAATTCCGCGTAGGGCCGGCCGCCGCGCCACTGGTGGTGTCCCTGAGGCGATAGAAAATACGTATCGACGTCCGAGCGCAAGCGATCCAGAAGAGCTCCGAACGGCTCGGCGTCGGGCTGGTTGGTGATTCGTGCCTGCTCACCGAGGATTCGCTGAGCGTGGTCAAAATCGTGCGCGTCGCCGTGACCTTGGAGAATGAAATCGAAGCAATGAATTGAGGCGCCGCCGGGCGCGAGAAATTCGATCATCGCATCAAAGCAGTTGGCCAGCGGTTCCGCCGGAATATGCTCCAGCACCGACACTGAAAAAACGGCGTCGAAAGACGCAGGTGTGAGCCGGCCGAGGCCGGGCCGGAAGTAGTCGCGGATAATAGTAACGTCCGGGAATTGCTCAACGTAACGCTCGTAATCGGTCGGGCCGTTACCGAAACCGTCGTACGGATCGACCAGGGTAACGTCGTAACCGAATTCGCGGAGGAAACCGCAGACCACAGGCTCACCTCCGCCGATCTCGAGAATTCGGGCCGGCGGCGGCACGGTGGCAAGGATCGCCTTCGCCGCCCACGGTCGTTGAACATTCTTGAGGTCGCCATCCATAGGCGTAATGCGAGGAAGTTCGTCGCGGCTTTCGCAATAATCGCGCACCGTGGCGTAAGATATTCCGGATGGGCAAGTGCGCCCGCCGAAACGCGCCATGATCGCTGCTGCCTGATGGGCCGAACTAAGAAGACGCACTGGCTCTGACATTCGGTTGCTCCTTCCGGGAGTTGGCTGCGCGGTCGTAAAAATCCGCCAACGTCCCTGTATTTTTTTGCCAATTAAAATGCTTCCGGGCAAACGTCACCGCTCCGGCGGCAAGGCGGTCCCGCAAACCTTCGTTCGCGCGTATCTTCAAGACGGCGTCGACGATGCCAAGCGCGTCGACCTTGTCGAGAACCCAAGCCTCCTCCCCATGCCGGACAAATCGGCCAACGTTGGTGCGCGGAACAATTACCGGCCGGCCCATCGCGAAGAATTCGGGGAGCTTCCCCGGGCAAACGGTATTCATTGAATGCGTTGTCGGCGCCCGGTTGGATGAGGACGTCCGCCAGGCTAAGAAGACCCGGAATTTCCTGATAAGGTACATGTCCCAGCTCGATCGACACCCGAAGGGCCCATTCTTCGTCGGGCCCGAGGAACGGACAAAAATCGCGACCGGTCCGGATCAATCGGGTGGGCGTGCCTTCGCGATTCAGAACTGCCGTGGCGAGATAAAGACTGCGGACATCGCGGCTGTTCGCGGAATGAACATTGCCGGTGTAACAGAGCACGACTGTACCTTCGGCGATGCCAAGCTGCTGCAATGCACTTGGGTCGCGGGGCCGCTGCGCGAAGAGCTGCTCGTCGGCGCCGGGCCACAGAACCAGCTTCGGCGTGGCGGGTGGAACAAATCGTTCCAGCCGATCCATGATCATGGTCACGCCAGCGGCCGAGGCGATGAACGCGCGGTAGTTTCGAGGATGAGCAAGATTTGACGGGAACTCGACCGAGCGGGACCGGGCGAGATTCTCGAAGGACTCCCCGAGGTTCGCTTCGAGGATGATTTCCTCGTTGTCTTCGAGGTGAACAAAGAGGTCGAAGGAACAAAAACCGGCCAGCTTTTCGCAAAAGAAGCGGACGTTTTCGCGCGGTGTCCAGGCGTGGACAATGTCGGGTCCGCGCTGGTCGGGAAAAACGCGCGACCACTCGCCATCAACCTGATCGAAACGGTGGACGGAATAATCCTGCTTCCCCAGGGCCATTCCGCGATCCTTGTCCTGCGGAACGGCGACCGCGGTCGAATGACCGCGCGACGACAGCCGGTTCGCAAAATTGTGGACATGAACGGCGCTATTCGCGCTGAAATCGTGATAAAGAACGAAAAGAATGTTACTCACGCGAGGCGGCGGCTGTAGTCGCCGCGTTCGAGATCGAGATTTGGATTGTAGTACGGATCACCGCGGCGGATGAATTCCTCCCATTGATCGAGCAGAAGCATGCGGTCAATGATGTCGTAGTAATAACTGGGGCGCGAAACGAATTCGTGATGATGAAGAAGTGCTCGCGGTGTGCAAATGACCCGGAGCCCGCGCGCGCGGAGACGAAGACATAAATCGACGTCCTGATAGGCGGTGAAGAAATGGGGATTGAATCCGCCGATCTCGTCGAAAACCGATTTCCGAGTCATCAGGCAGGCCCCTGTAACGACCGACACTTCCCGGGCGCAGGCGAGAGTGCCGGCGTAGCCGTCGGCGTCGATGCGAAACCGGCGCATCACGTGATCGGCGGTGCCCCGCATCCCGAGCGCGACACCCGCGTGTTGCACGGTTCCATCGTCGTAGGCGAGGAGCGCGCCGGCCGCACCGACATCCGTTTGCTCCGCATAATAGCTGAGATGCTGCAACCAATCTTCGGCGATGACTTCGGTGTCGTTGTTAAGAAAAAGCAGGAGCGTTCCATTTGCGGCCGCCGCTCCCTGGTTGTTCGCCCGGGAAAAATTGAATGGATTTGGAAAGGGAATTCGGCGGACTGGATACTGATTCATCAGGGCAAGAGCGCGTTCGTCCGTCGTTTCGTTGTCCATGAGGATGACTTCGAAATTCGGATGCGAAGTCTTTCCGAACACACTCTTGAGACATTGCCCGAGCACCCGGGAGCATCCCGGGTAGGAATAATGATGCTGACTTAGGATATTGTTCGCGTCGGGCGGGAAGAATTTTTAGCCGATGCGGCAGCTCGGATTGCTCCGCCCGGGCCGATAACGCCGTCCGCTCAAGGTGAGCATTTACCGGCGCGCTGCCTGGAGAAGGCCAATCCGCGGTTTCGCGTCCGTCTTTTCCGCAATACTCCCGGGCGTTTTGCGCCAATGGTAGAGAATTCGTGGAACGTGTCCGATCCTGGGACCAGCTTCGCTCAAGCGAAGCATGAATTCGAAATCCTGAACTCCGTCGAACGCGGAATCGAACCGGGCTTTTTTTGCGAGCTCCCGCTGAACGCAAAGCAAATGGCCAACGTACATGGCGCCGCGAAAATACTCCGGAGACCAATCGGGTTTGAAGAAGGGCTCAACCAAGGTGCCGGCGCTCTCGTCCAGCTTGTCTTCGTCGGAGTAGACCACCTCATAACCGCCGCGGAGTTTTTCCTGCATCAACTCCAACGCCAGGGGATGGAGAAGATCGTCATGATCGAGAAAACAAACATATTCACCGCGGGCCAGATCCAGCGCGTGATTGGTCGCGGCGCTGATCCCTTCGCCTGGTGAAGGGCTGACCCGGACGCGCGCGCTCACATCGCGTAACAGCTCGAGAAGTCTTCGGGTTTCGCGGTTATCCGATCCATCGTCGACGATGCACCATTCCCAATCCGGGAAAGTCTGGTGAAGAAGGCTGGATGCGGCCTCGGCAATCCACTCGGGCCTGGTGTTGAACGCAGGAGTAAGGACACTGATAAAGGGAGATTGCGCGCCGGCCCGGGTGCCATGCTGTTTGAGGCCTGGCTCGATGAGGTCAAAGGCCTTATTGGCTGGGAGCGATGGCAAGTTCAAAAGCCGGTCGACGGCGCGGTCTTCGCTGTCGGATTCGTCGTATTCTGTCGGGTCGCCCTCATTCTCCCGGCCCAACTGCTCCTCCAAAAAGGGTCGCCAGTCGGATCCATGTTCGATCGTTTCGAGTTGCACCCTCGAACTGCCGACTGGAACCTTAATTTCGACGGAAAACCCACTTTGGCGTGCGTGTGGGTAGTCCGGAAAAGTTTGGCCGACATCGGGACGATCGAGGCCATAACGGGCAATCCGCGCTTTGCCTCCGAGTTTCACCCGGATGCCGGCGATCGGTCTGCCATTCCGGGAGAAACACCATCCCTTAATCAGAAGGAGGTCACGGTTCGTAGTCCACCGTTTCGGCAAATCGAGTCCGAAGGCGAGATCGGTGCTGGTTGACTTGTGCGCAACGCGTCTCTGGCCGCGATTGAAGAGCTTCCAGATCGGTTTGACGATTTTCCATGCTGTCGAGTTCTGTATTTGCTCGAGCAATCGGTCGCGGGCCTTGAGCTTGGCGGTGGCATCGGCGCGCCGCACCTTCTGGTCCCACGCTTCGCGGTCCAGTTGCTCGAGTCGAACGCGGGATTCGGCGAGGTCGGTTTGGAGAAGTCGCGCGTAGGTCTTGATCGCATTGACGTGCTTATGAGTGGTTTCGAGGGCATCGGCGCGAGTAGTGGCCGGCGAAGGCATGCTCAACTGCGTCCGCAGTTTCAGCAGGGAACGACGAAGCTCGTCCAGCTCCGTATTTAATTGTTGAAGGTGATCGTTCGGGTCAGGCATACCACAACGACAGGGTGTCGCGTCGTCGCCAGGAGGCAAACGAGAAATTAGGAAGGCGCCTTAGCCGCGCCAGAATTAATCAGGGCCGGCCGGCGCCCCCGCGCCCGAACAACTAAAAGATATACGCTTCCACGACCCCTACGCCCGTCCCGTTATTTTTACCTTTTAGGATGGCAGTGTAAGGGCCGCGCGCTAAACCGATTTGGTAGATGGCCGCCTCCGCGTCATTCGAGGGTCCAAATCCCAGCCTTTGAATCGTGGCGACATCTGCTGAGTTTTTCCAATCATCGTTTGTCGCGAGGGTCGCGCCGTTTCCATCGTGCAGTTCGAGGATCGGATCGCTGAGCGGGTTAGTGATCCCGACTGCCCCGAGCGATGGACCGATTGCCCGCAACACGACTTGGGTGAGACCGGGCCCGCCCTGTAATATGAAGCCTCCAATCATCACATCATTGCCAGTTTGGACAAACCCGCGGGTGCTGATGTTTGCCAGAGTCGAGGGGTAGACTGGATCAAGATCATAAACCTCCACGATGGCGATGCCGGTGGTGTTGTTGGCCCCGTCTATGACCGCCGTGTAAGCGCCGGGGTTGAGCGTAACGAGCACGGCCGACTCCGCGTCGCTACTCGGAGCGAGGCCGGTCCCTTCCAAATCGATCGATTGGTCGGCAGTTATCGCACCGCCAAGGCTGGTCGAGTGCCAGTTATCATTCGTCGCGATGACTGTGCCGCCGCTGAAAAGCGTAAGCCTCGGATCTTGCAGGGCACCGCTCAAAATTCCATTGAGCGAAGGACCCACCGCCCGGATAACGACTTGTTTCGGCGCCGGCCCCTGAATGATGAACCCGCCAATGAGCACGTTTTGCGCGGTTCCGACAGGAAGACGAGTCGCAATGTTAAGGGCCACGGCTTTCGGAGGAGAGGTGGAGAAGTTTCCGGATCCAACGGTCAGAGTATGCGCTCCGTCGTTGGGAGCTGCGATCACATCGGCGTCCGCTCGTTGGCCTGCGCCATCCACAATAGGAGGCGCGCTCGCGGCATAGATGATGTAGGCCGGAATGGGCACCGCCTCGCCCGGAGCACCAGACGTCGCAATAGTCGGGGGAACCATGAGGATCGCGCCGACGTTGGGCTTGGACGTTCCGTCGGAGTTCGGCGACGTCGATTTAACCGTAACGCTGCCGTCCGCTCGAGTAATTTTGAGGCTGTTCAACTCCGCACCCGTTTTAGGGCCGACGACGTCGTTGAAATAAGCGGTGCCGGTTGGGAAAAACTGATTCCCGTTGAATTGCAATTTGTTGTAGGGCGAGGAGGAGCGGTCTCCATCATAGATTATCGTCTGCCCATTGTTTCCGTTGAACACGCAGTTTTGAATAATCCCGGTAACGTCGAAATCGGGTATTCCACCAAAGCCCGGGGTCGGCGCACTAGTAATTCCCACGCCGCGTCCGGTGCCGTTGATGGTGTTGTTGACAATATTGCTGTCGCTCAGGTTGAGCGAGGCACCGAAAAGGGTGAAAGCCGTTCCTTGTTCGCCGGAGGTACAGCGCGCGATTGTAGTCCGGGCGATGTTGCCTGTGCTGCCGTCGGTCAGCTGAATGGCGGCTCCGGAGTTGGTCGAGGTACAGTTTTCCACGATTGAGTCGGTGATGGTGACGTCAGCGAATGTGCCCAGGACCGCACCGCCAACACCGGGCAGGCCGCCCGGCGCAGCGGGGTCGCCAATCACCGCGAGATCGGCGAACGCCACTCGAGTTAGAACAACCACTCCGCGATTGCTGGCCGGCGTGCCGTCGACAACAGCGCCCCCCAAACCATAGGCGAAGTTCATATCCCCGTTGGCGTAAACGCCGCCGCCGTGCCGGGCGCTTTTCGTCCCCGGCCCAGACCCCTGGATGAGGCAATCGGTCATTTTCAATTGCATGGGTCGATGATTTACCCCTGGACCTTCGATGGAGAGCCCGATGATCGCGCCCCCCTGGCCTCCTTCGGCGCCCGTGCCGGTCGCGGTATTGCCCTTGAAAACGCAGCCGGTGAATTCGGTGATCGCCAAATAATTGCTGATCGCGCCGCCTTGCCGCGCGGTATTGTTGGTGAACCGGCAATTGTAGAACTTAGCGGTAGTTTGCCCTTCGAAATGCGCCACCCCGCCGACGGCTGGCGCGGTGAAGGGCACAGAAGGATCGAATTGCGCCCGGTTCCCAGTGAAAGTGGAATCCCGCACGACAACGTCTACCGAGGGGGTCGAAAGCGGATTTTGCCACGAGCCATTGGTGTCGATCGCGCCGCCGACATAGCCGGCTCTGTTGTTGTTGAAGGCGCAACCGCTGATCCGCAGGGTGGCGTCCCCGACGTAGATCGCGCCTCCGGCCGCGTTCGTCTTGTGGTTGGGAACATCCACGCGGTTCGCCGCGAAGACCGAATTTCGAATGTAAACGCGAGACCCGGTAATGCTCATGGCGCCGCCGAAGTTTGGCGAAGTGTTCCCAAACCAGTTACAGTTATTGAAGGAAACCACGGATCCCGCGATCCATTGCGCCCCGCCACCCGTTCCGGGGCCAGCCGCAGAATTGTTTTGGAAGGTGCAACCCTTAAACACGACCTTCGCGTTCACCAAGGTCATGCCGCCGCCAAAAAAGTTATCGTGAGTAATCCCATCGGCGAAGATAATGAACTCGAAGGTGATTTGGTTTAGTTTCGCGAGGCTCGAGGGCGCGATTCTTAAAATGTCAGTGGAATTGCCGCCGGTAAAAACCACGGCAGCTCCCGGCGCCGCCCGAACGGTAAAGCCCTTCGGCGCCGGCAAATCAAAAATGTTGTAACCACCCGCCGGTGATTGATAGGTGCCGCCGGCAAATTCGATTACACCCCCGTCGCTTACTGCGGAGACCGCGCTCGCAAAGTTCGGCTGATCGCCAGGAACATGGATAACTTGTCCGAGGGCGGAACCGACTGAGACTCCACAGATTAAGAAGAGGATCAACATCCCCCGACGCAGGTAACGGCCGCTAGAAAGAAAAATCATTTAACTCGAAGGATAGTTTACAGGACCGAGAGGCCGCGGACTTTTTTCCGCAACATTCGTGCCGTGTTCAGCCGATTAATCGAGTTTTTGCGGCGTGCCGAGAGGATAGATCGCCATTTTTTCTACATCAAATGCCCACGCCGTGATCACCTGCTCGCCCGGCGGAATTTTCGATCGCGCGAAGTCACATGACCATCCGGAAATTTCGTACCGATTGTCATGGAATGCGTCGGCGACATAGGAGAGGGGCAATGTCGGGGTAACAATCGCGAACGCCATCGTTCCCGATGTCGGATCTTCGTAAGCCAGCAGAACGGCATCCGCAGGCCGGAACGCTTTCGGGATTATGGCCCAGCCTGATGCTTTCCAAGTGCCTTCTCGTTTCGCGGTTAGGCTTTCGAAAAAACCGGCCATCTGAGGACGGCGGTCTAGTCGCGATAACTCGGGAGTCTGAAGAAGCGGCGGGTGAATGAACCCAAGACGGTTTGCCATGTTCGCCCATGGCCCGGTCTGGGCAGCGTTGGCAATGAGATATCTCGGATATACCGGGCCGGCGTCGAGCACGTTAGCGAACAGCAGCGCGGCCTTGCCGTGGAGGCGACTAATTCGCGACTCTCGCATCGAACCGATGCCCCACCAGCAGGCATTCAGGTGGCTAATCAAGAGCAAGGTTGGGCATGCAGTCAGCAGCCAGGCGATTCCGATCCACTTTGGTCCAAGCGCCGGTCTGTTAGCTTCCCTGTTAAAATGAGTCGTCGTCGTTACGGCAAACATTCCGATTACCGAGAGTGAAATAAAGAGCGAGAAGGTTGTGTATCGTGAATCCAGAGCTTGGTTGACTGCGAACCCGATTCGAGTTGCCGCTGCCAGGAACGCGTTCAAAATCGCAAAGCCGCCCAATCCCAGCCAGGGCAGCATCTTCTTCCTAAAGTCAGCGTCATGAGAGCGAATCGTCCAGAAAAGGCCGCCAAGATAAAGAAGCAGCAAAAGAGTCCCGTTTTCCGCGGCGACCAGAATGGATTTCGTTGGATCCACTTTGGAGAGGTGTCCGCCAAGGAAAGTTGTCACGTAGAGGAAGTAATCGCCTGGATGAGAAGACGCGAAAAGCGGCGGGTGTTCGGCGGGCTTTGTATAGTGGAAAAAATATAACACCACCGCCGCCCCCGCGCCGCAAAGCCATGCGGATAGCCACGGAATGATTTTTCTTTTCCCCAGGCTAGGTTCGATAGCGAGCGCCAGCGGAAACGTTACAACCCAGGCCAAGATTCCGCCGCCGAAAGAGAAGGTCGCCACCGCGGCGATTGCCAGGCAAAGAAAGAACTTTGTTCGGAGCGAACACCGGGAGATCGAGACGCAGATTCCGGCTGCGAGCAGCAGATTGCAGAAGAAAAGAACGAATTGATATCCCCACAACCAGTTTTCCCACTGCACCGGGCTGAAAAGGACGAGGTTGAACAACGTCAATAGCAGCAATCGCTTATTGGCCGTACTCGGAACCGTGCGGTTGAGCACGTACCAAAGCGCGGCGGATGTCAGCGCCGCCAGAACCAAGGAGAAAAACATCGCTCCTTTTGTATTTCCCGAGGTCAGCGGCGCCAGAATGAGAAGGAGAAGCTTGGGAACGAAATACCGGTGTTCGTTATGTTGAGCAAAGAAATCCGCCACGGTGAGCGAATGCTCGTGTGCCTTGCAAAGGAACGGAGTCCACAACCATTCATCGGCATACGGAATGTCAACGCCGTATCGCGAGATCAAACGAGCAATGAACAGAGGAGGGGAGAGCGCGAGCAGAGCAGCGAGCACCGTCTTGGCGCAAGACAGAAACGATTGGCGTCGGAGCAAGTTTATCACGCGCAACGTTAAAGACGAATCTTCCGTTCTCACTTCCACGTACGCCGGTTAATGAAGGATTTTCGGCGTGCCGAGTTGATACAGAATCGCGCGATTCGCATCAAAAGCCCAGGCGCGCACGACCACGTCCCCCGGCGGTAGCGACGACCGATCGAAATGGCCACTCCAGCCGCTCTCTTCGGCCGCGGGATTATGAAGGACGGCGGCCACATCGGGGCGGTTATGAATTTCATCCGCAAGGCGGAATGCAATGGGTCCTCGACTTGGATCGTCATAGCTAAGAATGATGCAATGCGCGCGCGTTCCAGTCTTGGGAAGCACCGCCCACCCGTTGACAGAACATATTGCGCCGGATGTCGTCAGAATGTCGAGGAACCCGGCGTCCTTTTCAGCTTTGGTGTTTAGTTTGGACAGCTGGGCGGTAGGCAGCATTCTAGGGTGCATCAGGTCGATGCTGTCGAGCATATTGGCATAGGCGCGAGCTTCTGGGGCATTCGCCACCAGATAGTATTCATGAATGAGGCCGCTCTCCATGACATTGGAAAAAAGAAGCGCGCCTTTGCCTAAGAGCCGCGTGCGATGAATGTCGATTATCGTTGCGTGACCCCAGGAAAAGGCGGTGAGCGAACAGACAGCAAAGCCCGTGAGCAAAATCGTTTCCAGGCGGAGGATAACGCTTCGGAACCGCTTCGGCGTATCGCGTGACTGAATTTCTCGCTTTAGAAGCGCTACGAGAGCAATTGCCGCCACGCCCAGATAAACAGAAAACGAAGTATAGCGTGACTCTTGAGCCTGATTGACTCCAAACCCGATCCGAGCTGCAGCAGCAAGCAGGGCATTAAGGACGGCATAACCGCCCAGAGCAAGCCACGGCAGCATTCGCTTAGCCAAGATCCAATCGCGCCGATAACGGATTGTGTAAACGAGGGCTGCCCCCCACAGAACCAGCAGGCAAGTGCCCACGGTTGCTGCTTGGAGAATCGGTTCGGTCCGCGAGGCACGTGACAAATGTGCGCCGAGAAACGTGGTGACATAAGAAAAATAATCCAGGGGATTTCCCGAGGCCGCGATGGTTGGGTGATAGGCCGGCTTTACGTAATGGAAGAAGTACAGCGCCATGGCGGCCAAGGCTGCGCCACCCCATGCGAGCGCTAACGCGATCCGCGATTTCCAACTCATTTCCCGATGAAGAACGAGGGCTATTGGAAAGGTAAGAGCCCAAAGCAGGACACCGCCGCCAAATGAGAACGTCGCTACAAGCGCGAGAAGGAGGCAGACTGAAAATTTCGCCGCGATGTGCAGCTTTGAAGTCGACGCGAACAGTCCGCAGCAAAAGAGGAAATTGCAAAAGTAGAGTGGGAATTGGAACCCCCACATCCAGTTCTCGGCCTGCACTGGAGAAAACAGAAGTAAGTTAAACAGAAAGGCGATGACAAGGGATTGGCCTATGGAACCTGGGATGGTCCTCCTTACGAGTAACCAAAGGTTGACCGATACCAGCACCGTCAGAAGGACAGAGAAAAACATTTCGATCCGTAAATCTCCCTTCGCTAACCAGGCGAACGCGATAAAGAGCAAACGCGGAAAGAAATAGCGGTGCTCGTTATGCTGCTGGAAAAGATCCCTCAATGTAACGGCATGATCGTGGGCTTTGATCAGCAAAGGTGCCACGGTGAACTCATCCGCATACGGAACATTCACGCCGTACTTGGCTACGAGCGATACGAGATAAATTACCGGAAGCACGAGGGCCAGCATGAGACAGCAAAGGCGCGCGACCCGGCGTGACTCTCCATTCTGCAACGATGACAGCATAGGTGGCAGAGCTATCCGGGTCTCAGGGTACGGGCCGGTCAAACCAGACGAGCCTTCCATCGGAAACGCTTGCTGTGGTGTTGGGGTAAGGTGGGTCGACACATTCAGCGCAAATGGTAAACCTGTATATCAGGCAAGTTTGATTCAAATGAGGGTGTTAGTTCTCGCAGATATTCGCCGGTCGGGGGCTCGGAGGCGAAAGCGACACGATCCACGCCTATTTGCCTTAATCGCGGATCCAAGGGATTCACCTTCCACAAAACGTTTCCCATGCTTGGGCTATCAAAGGAGCTCGGCTCGTTTGGACCCGGCAATCTTGCAATAAAATAAGCGCTGCTGTTTATCACATCCGCATAGCGTCCATCCGGGTCGAAAGCCCCCATGCGCGCTTTATCTGGGACAATTTTCAAACAATCGACGACGTCAATCCCAGTCGCCGCCAGCAGCCCGGGTTGATCCGCCCAGGGAGCATAAATAAGCCACTTCCGGTCCCGCCAATCGTTATGCTCACCGTGCGCCATCTTAAATAAGGTCGATGCTGTTATTACTTCAAGTCCCCGATCGATCGGATTTACCAGGGCGTTGGTAAAAATTAGCGGAACAAGCAAGCAGACCGCCAACGCCCTGGGATGGGCCCGGATGAGAAAGAAGATGAGCACACACACGTAAAGGCTCGCAATTATAATAGCCGAGGCCGAAAAGAAATAATCCAGGGTTCGGTTCATCTGGACGAAGAGGAAGACAAGAATGATCGCGGCGGCAAGGCCGCGTAGCCAATCGCTTTTTGCCTTGGAAGAGTGTGCCTGCGCTCTGCTTCGTTCCGCCAAAAATAGTCCAACGATTGTTACATTGATAAGCCCAAGAGCGTGGTAACAGCGGTAGGGTGGAACTCGGTTAAACATGATCCAGCTTCCGATCTCGGCTGGAATGGGAAACAACATCCAGCACAAGAGAACAGTAAAAACTGTCCAACAACAAAGAAGAAACCGTGACGACTGTCGGTATCTTCGGGGTGGGCGGGCAAGTAATAAAGTCACCGGTGCCAGCCAAAGATAACCGGACGTTTCACAAATGTTGCCGTGGGCCAGTGGAAAGTTTTGTTCGCCTTTCCAGAAATCGAGGAAATGCGACAGGAGCCGCGTAACGCCGATGCCACCGCCGTCGCTGGAACGTTGGCCGGGGTAAACTGTGCCCGCCGCCGCCATCAGCGTTTCCTTGGCATCAAAATAGAACCAAATCATTACTCCTACAGCGATCAGCCCCGAACCGAGCAAGCAAAGAATGCGGATTCGGCTCTGATCCCGCCGCCAAATTGCGGGGCCGCGCGACCAAATCCAGCCGGCGAGAAGCGCAACGCCGAACATAACCAAGGGCAACTGATGAGGCGGATAGGCGCAGAGTGCGAAGTCAATCGCCGATACTGCGCATATCAGAGCGGAAAGAACCAGGAGCACTCGGTTGCGACCTACCGTGAGGTAACACACGAGAACCATGGTCCAGCAAAACAAACCGATCATTTCTGGGAGAAGCGATGCCCAGGAGTAGCCCCATTGAGTGTAGGCGGAAAAGTAAAACCACAAGGCGCACAGTGCGGCAACGGCGCTCGAACGCGTCAAGAGTAGAAGCAGAGTGAACACGCCGGTTAAGAGGAGCAGAGCCTTGCACTGCCAGTAGGTCGCGAAGGCGATATCGCCCGGCAAAGTAAAGAAGGCCCAAAACTGCGGACGGAAAAACTGCGTAAAATGCCGGCAAGGCACATTTCCCAAAACTGCCGTTTTGCCCGGGCCCAGCAAAGTATCAGTTACCGCCAGGGGATCGCGGCGATAAAGCTGGTTAAGAATGGCGGGCGTGTGGAAGCTCCACTCATCGCTGCGCACCCGCTTGGGAGTACCCGAACAAAGGTCGGTGCGCGACCTCCGTCCAGCCGCGATAGAACGAACCGGCCTGACTGATCGATGAGCCGTGAAATTTTGCCGCCGAGAAGAGGACGAAACCGGCGAAACACAGGATGTAGAACCAAAGGGCTAGTCGATCCAGGCGGAGCGCCTCGGAACCCTCCGAATAACGGCAGAATTTGTCGGATAAGACGTTGATCCTTCCGACAGACCTTGGGATTTTCGGCCACCAGATCTTCACCGTCAAAACCAGCGTCGCCAGCAAAAGAAAAAAGGACACGACGAGAAGATTGTGGCTGGAAAAGAATTCGCCTGGAGAATGCTGAATAATCAAGGCGGTGACAGGGAGCAGAAGTTGAGGCTCAGCCGCTTGGTCGACAACTTTGATTGCGACGATTAAGCCTTCCGCGTTGATCGATAAGATGTCATTCAGGGGTGAGATCTTCAGGGCATCGAGTTGGATCAGTTGCTCGTGGCTGTCCGGCTTTTGGATAGAGAGCCAGCGAATTCGAACGACGCCAGTAACTCCCAAAGGATCCAGGCGAACCGCGCGAACTGGTTTCGCCGGTAACGGAAAAAAGAACCGATGGTAGGCAGAATCCCCGACGACAGGACGGGTAACACATTCCGATTCGTTAAACCCAGAGCCGGTATCGAAATAGACTCTAGCGAGCGATTTCTGGCCAGCCTGCATTTCGACGGCTAATTCGGCCGCTGGATTATGTACGATCAGCACGACATCCGCAGCCACGGCTAGAGCGACGGCGGCAATCACAAAAGGCCATGGGCGCGCAAACATCAAGAAGTCTAAGAAGCTGGCAGCTAGATGACAATCCCTTCCGGAGCGCTAGACTAATCTACCAGGCCGCCGGATAACAATGCTTACCGCAAAGATCTCAAAACGTGCTTCGTGCAGGAAGAAGCTGGGCGGGCTGATTGGACGGCGTGGCGAGCTGTCCCGACTGGTTATCGCCGGCGACAAAGACGGCACGATCTGAATAGCGGACCATTACGCTAAAGTTTCCTCCGGCAACCAGGTCGTTGATGTCGGTCATGCCGTCTGGACCAGTGCTCATAACAGCGGGTGGCGACACGGCGACAGCGGTGGAACCTGTTCCGAGCTGCCCGCGGCCGTTGTATCCCCATCCATACACGTTTCCATCCAGGCTATGCGCGATACCGTGGGCAGAACCCGCGGCGATCAAATCGATCCGACCGCTCGGGGAAATACCGATAGGAGTCGCAATCGAAAGGGCGCCACCGGCGGCTATGCCCAATTGCGAAAACGAATTGCTGCCCCAGCCAAAAACGGTTCCGTATCTGGCCAGCGCGATACAAAAGCCTGAGGAGCCGCAGGCCACTTGTTCTATTCCAACCAAGGGACTGGTCGAATTATTGGCAGCCGGCTGAAGCACTTGAACGGGGAGGGAGCTATCAAAGGTTAAACCATTACCGAGCGCTCCGTTCGCGCCCGCGCCCCACGTCCAAACAGCGCCATCGGCATCTACCGCAGCGAGAGTGCCGCCGCCTGCGCTGATGGAAACGATGCCGGTTAAGTAGTCGTTAGGGCTTGCACTCCTCTTAACGCGGGCGGGGGTGTAATGGGAGGTGGTTGTTCCATCGCCCAACCGCCCGTTCCAGTTCACTCCCCACGTCCACACCTGCCCCTCAGTATCAATCGCGGCATATACCCCCACGCCCACCGCGACAGCATGTTTGCCCCGGCGGGATGGCGTGGTGATGCGGTTTGGTAACGGCACCTGGACCGGAGTGGTCATGTTATCGCCGCTGCTGCCGTCGCCGCGCGCTCCATATTGATTCGAGCCCCAAACCCACAACGACCCATCATTCTTCACCGCGAATGAAGTATAGTCCCCGGCGGCTACCTCGGTGACCATATTATCCAGGCTGGCAATGCGTGGTGGAGTAGAAGTCCCAAGCTGCCCGAAGGCATTTTGCCCGGCCGCATTGACAATTCGGTTTGCCACCACCGTGATGTGTTGCATGCCGGCGGCCGGTTTGGCGATGGTATTTCGACCTTCGGCACGGCCAGTTCTAACGTAGTGGTCGATGGCGGCCTGATAGTTTGTGGATCCAAATGCGCTCGCCAGGTCGGGATTGAGTTGCAAATATTGCGAAGGAGAAAACGTCGTAGAGCCGCGCACCCCCTGCGCGAATCCTTGTGGGCTTAGCCAGTGCTGCTGCGCCGCCTCGGGCGTGGGCAGGGAGGACTGAAAGCCGTTGATCGTCCGATATTCGCGCCAGTCGAATACCTCCGGATCCAGAGAAGCAAACTGTAAGTGAAGAGTAGCGAGCGAATCCTTTACTTGATCCAGGTTTCCAATCACGAGGTAGGCGCGATCACCGTAGGCGCGACCACCACTGAAGTTACCGGGACCATTGAAGCTGTCGTACCGGTTATTACCGCCAAAATGCACGCAAGCGTAATCCAAATCGAGTTTTGAAGGATCCTTCGGGTCGCGATAGAAAGGGTCCGGTGGAACGATTAACCACCAGTTAGCTACTCCGACTTCCCCGTAAGGCTGGAGTAGCTCGGGAGCGTACCACCCCATGGCATAGTTTCCATCCGCAGTGGATACTACCTTAATGCGATCGTCTACTCCCGCCAAAGCGCGCATGGTCCGGTAGTCTTTCGAGATCACATCCCATGAGCGAAGCGACGAAAAATCGTAATTCAATACCGCGGTGACATTGTTATTGCCCTTTAGGACAGGCTCGGGAATAAACTCGTCGACAAGATACTCGATGACGTTAGGGATATTTGCGAACCCGATTGTTATCGTCTTGTGAGTCCGATAGTTGGATAACGGCGTGGAATAGCTGACATCCCCCGACCACTGTGCAGGATCACCGCAAAAGTCCTCGGCGACTGGGCTTGTGTTAAACTCCCTGAAGTTCCAGCACATCTGCGTAGTAGCTTCCAATCGATTGCCACTGGCGGTGAGAGACAACACCTTGCTGGTGCTCGTTGGTCCCTTTGCATCTTCGAAGCTGCCCGCTTCGTAAGGATTGTAGCAACAATAGCGGTTGAAAAATTGCATATTCAACTGCAACTGCCGGCCGTGGTCCCAGTTGTTGATGAATTCCTTGCCTCTCCACTTGATGGAAGAAACCGCTCCGCCGAACTGAGTCGAAGTGCCGACAGTAAGTGGTTGCCCGAAAGCGATCCCGGTGATCGTCGCATTGCCACTCACCTGGGCGCGAGTCGTCGTTGCGGCGCAAAGCAACCAAGCGGCGATCAAAATTTCGCGTGGAACGAATCGCATACGACGTCAGTTCAGCTGGTACGCATCGATCACCGCGACGCCGGTCGCGCCATTCTTACCGCGGACCACCGCGGTGTAGGACCCGGGAGTGAGATCGCGCAGGATCGCTGCTTCGCGGGGATCGTTCGGCGGGATGGTTGTGTTCTGAATGGCGGTGCCCTGTGTGTCCTGCCAATTATCATTCGTTCCTATGGTCGCTCCCTGGCCGTCATGGAGCTCAAGGATCGGATCGTTCAGAGCCCCCGGAACGGGCAAGCTCGGGCCAAGGGCGCGAAAGAGGACTGTTGTAGTACCGTTGCCGACCGCAATCGTGCCGCAAATCAGCAGATCATCGCCATCGCCCACCCGCCCACGAGTCGCGATATTCACGAGCCGCGAGTCCGCCCCGATGTCGAGATCGTAGACCTCCACCAAGCCCACGCCGGTGGTCGAACCCTTACCAGCAAGCACGGCGGTGTAAGCCCCGGGGGCGAGATTCCTGACGATTGCCGAGTCGTAGTCGTTCGCGGGAGGGATAGTGGTTGCTTTCAATTCGTCCTGTTGGGTATCTCTCCAATTGTCGTTCCCCGCCACCGTGCCGCCGAACGAATCATGTATTTCCAATGTGGGATCAGCCAGGTTTGCATTCACCGGCAAGAACGGGCCGAGCCCCCGCACAATGATTTTTTTGGATTGCGAGCCCGTGATAGTGAAGCCGGCTATCAGGACGCTGTCGCCGGACCCGACTGGGAGTCGCGTGGAAATATTCGCGAGCTGGACAGCCGGCGCAGCCGTTGCGGCGGTGAGAAGCTTTTGCGCTTTCGGATCAATGAAAGCGGCAGGCCGAGCGACTGAGACTGCGGAAGAGGCGGATCCGACTCGGATGAAACCGGCTCTGGCAAAAAACAGCGCTAGAAACACAACGGCGCCCGAACTCGACAGCCGAATTGCGAAGCGGGTTCTCATGCGGAACATCTTATACAGTTGGCGTGGTAAGATAGCGATTACTTTTTATCGCCCGCCGCCCTTCGGTAATCGCCGGCGCTGAAATATTTTTCCAACCACACGTACATGCAGATAAATAAATAACGGCTCCCCATCTCCTTAATCTTCAATTTGGCCGTGCCGCTGCGACGATTTCTCCAGGTGATCGGAATCGTCGTCCAACTGTAACCCCGCACGATCGCCTTCAAGGGGATCTCGACGGTGATATTGAAGTGCGGCGCGATCAGCGGCTGGCAGCCGTCGATCACTTCGCGCCGGTACGCTTTGAATGCGTTGGTGGTGTCGTTCAGCTTGATCCGGAAGAGGACTTTCAGGAAATAATTGGCAAGCCGGTTCAGGAACAATTTGAATTTCGGATAATCGATGACCCCGCCGCCTTTAATGAACCGGCTGCCAAAAACGCAATCGTATCCCTCGTTGAGAGTGTGCCAGTAGCGCACCACATCGCGGCAATCGTCCGATTCGTCTGCCATCATGATCACGACGGAATCGCCTTTCATTGCGCTCAGTCCGGAGGCAACCGCGCGGCCGAAACCGTGCGGTCCGTTATTTTGAATTGGGGCGAGCGCCGGAACCCGCGTTCGCAATTCCTGGAGTATTTCCCAGGTCCGATCGGTGCTGCCGTCGTCCACGACTACGATTTCGTGGGGCACTCCGCGCAACCGCAGCTCGATATGCAGGTGCTCCACGGTCGACGCCACACAGCCCTCTTCGTCGCGGGCTGGAATGACCACCGAGAGGAGCGTCAATTTTTTCTCCGAGGAGGAATTGGTCATCGAGCGGAGGAGATTTCGAGCCAATTCGGATTCGCTTCGGCGTGCTGCGCGATCTCCTGAAGGATCGCTTCCAAGGTGATCGACGGCTGCCAGCTCCACGTTCTGCGGGCGAGGTCCGAGTCCATCACCAGCCACGGAACATCGAACGCGCGAGAGGTCGTCTCGGCCGCGATCTGATGAGGACCGAAGCGCGCTTCACACCATCGGCTCAATTGCGCGAGCGACATCGCGTTGCCGGCACCGCCTCCCAGATTAACGACGCGCGGTTTGTCGTCATCCTTGGCCGCGAATTGTTTTTCGAGAACCGGCAACAGATCGCGCGGGTGAAAACAGTCGCGGCACTGATGGCCGGCGCCATCGAATCCAATGTAGCGCAACGGCTGCCGGCGAAGGTAAGCGTTGATCCAGAAAGAGAAAATGCCCTGTTCGGCATGGCCGAATTGGCCCGCTCCTGCCAGGACGCCGCAACGATTGATCCAGACCGGGAAATCAAATGCATCGCCGTATTCGAGCGCGACGACTTCCGACGCGACTTTCGATGCGCCGTAAAGTGAGACCGGCGGCGCCGTTGAAAAATTTTCGGCAATCCCATTCGCGGTCACCCCTTCAGGCAGCGGAATCGCGGTATCCGGCGCGAAAGCGGAGTCTTCCACGACGACCGGAATCTGGGAGAGCGCTTTCACTGAATAAACGCGGCTGGTGCTGAGCAGGGTAAACCCGGCGCGATATTTCTTCGCCAGCTCGAGCAGGTTGACCGTGCTGTAGAGATTATGCTCGATCAGCTGCCGGCTGCTGGTCGTACCGTCAACCCCGGCGAGCACGCTGGGATTCGCGGCGGCGTCGATGATCCAGTCAATCTCTCCGATCGGTTCCAGATCGCTCGCACAACGAAGATCGCCATGGCGAAGTTTCACGCCACGTTTGCGCAGCGATTCGAGATTCAGCGCACTGCCGGACCGGCTGAGGTTATCGAGGCCGATGATCTCGCGGCTTGATACGTTATCGAGGAGCCCATTCGCCAGGGTGCTCCCGACGAAGCCGCAAACTCCGGAGATCAGGACCTTCATGTCATTTGCTGCCGGGTTTCACCGCAGGAGTTCCGGCAAGGTCCGAGGGTAACTGATCCGCCGGGAAAGTTTCGACGTTCATTTCGATCAGGCTCACGAAAGGACAGCCGTAGTCAGGCCTCTGGCCGCCGCTGCGATCCACGATCACTCCAATGCCGGCGACCTCGCCGCCGTGTGCTCGCACGATGTCGACGGTTTCCTGGACGCGACCACCTCGCGTGACCACGTCCTCCGCGACGATGAACCGCTCGTTAGGCGCGATCTTGAACCCGCGCCTGAGCACCAGCCCGCCTGCCTCTTTCTCGACAAAAATATGCCGCTTGCCCAATGCCCGCCCGACTTCCTGCCCGACCACGATGCCGCCGAGGGCCGGAGAGATGACGGTGTCGCATTCAATACGGCGAAGTTTATCCGCGAGCCGGTCGCAGACATCCGCGGCGATGTCGGTGTATTGGAGGAGCAGCGCGCACTGAAAGAATTGCCGGCTGTGCAGGCCGGATCGCAAAACGAAATGGCCATCCAGCAAAGCCCCTGTCCGCCGGAAAAGCGCGAGCAGGTCCTCGCTCATTATCCGGACGTGTCGCTGGCCGTCTTTGATCCGGAAGAAGAAGAGCCGCCGTCAAACGCGATCGCCTCGATCTCGACCCTCGCATTTTTTGGTAGCGTCGAAACGCCAACGGTCGAGCGGGCGGGGGGATTCTCGGTGAAATAGGTAGCGTAAACTTCGTTCATCTTCTGGAAATCGCCGAAGTCTGCGAGGAACACGGTCGTTTTTACCACGTGAGCCAGGGTGAGTTGTTCCGCCTTGAGGATCGCCGTTACGCTATCGAGGACGCGTCTGGTTTGTTCAGTGATGTCTTCCGAAACGATCTGGCCGCTTTTGGGATCGAGCGGAACCTGGCCCGCGCAAAAGACGAGCGAGCCGGCTCGAACCGCCTGCGAGTAAGGTCCAATCGCCGCCGGAGCGTCGCTGGTGGAAATGATCTTCTTCATCGGGCGAGCTTAGCGGGAAAAACAGCGCTGTCATCCCGAGGCTGGCGCAGCGCGCCGAGGGACCTCTCAAGCGCTCAGCCGTTTTCGCGATTACCTGGCGCACGTCGCCGCAGGGGGCGTTTCATTTCGCGCAAAGCGCTTGACCGGATGAGGGATCCCTCGGCGCCTGCGCAAGCGTCGGGATGCACCCGAAGAAAGCGCCCCAAAGGTTGTTTCTGGGCGAATTACGTCAATATTACGGGCCTCATCATGGTCGGCTGGTTTTTAAAGAAAATATTGGGCTCGAAGAATCAACGCGAGATCAAGCGTCTGATGCCGACGGCCCAACGTATCAACGAGTTGGACGAGCAATTCAAATCGCTCTCTGACGACGAGCTCCGCGCCAAGACCGCCGCTTGGAAAGCCGAGCTCGCTCAAATTCCGGAGCTGCCGGAACAATGGGCCAAGCTCGACGAGATTCTGCCGGAAGCGTTCGCGGTGGTGAAGAATGCGGCCCGGCGGCTGACCGAGCGGCAACAGGAGTTCTCGGTCTGCGATCAGCCGATGACCTGGAACATGGTCCACTTCGACGTCCAGCTCGTCGGCGGTATGGTTTTGCATCGTGGGCGGATTTCGGAAATGGCCACCGGCGAGGGCAAGACGCTGGTAGCAACCCTCCCGCTCTATCTGAACGCGCTCACCGGCAAAGGCGCCCATCTTGTGACGGTGAACGATTACCTCGCCCGTCGCGACGCCGAATGGATGGGGCAGCTTTACAATTTCCTCGGCCTGACCGTTGGGGTCATCCAGCACGATCAGTCGCCAGACGAACGCCGTGAGCAGTATGCGATGGACATTACCTACGGCACGAACAGCGAGTTCGGGTTCGATTATCTGCGCGATAACGGGATGGCCACGACGCGGGAACAGCAAGTCCAGCGCGGCTACAATTACGCCATCGTCGACGAAGTCGATTCGATCCTGATCGACGAAGCGCGCACGCCCTTGATCATTAGCGGGCCGTCCACGGTCTCGACCCATCAATACGACAAGTGGCGCGGGCTCGTCGACCAATTGGTGCGCAAGCAGAACATGCTTTGCAACCGCCTGGCCAGTGAGGCGAAAGAGCTTTTCGACAAAGGCGAGATCGAAGCGGGTGGACTCGCGATGTTCAAGGTCAAGCTCGGCCAGCCGCGGAACAAGCAGCTCCTCCGGATGATGGAGGATCCGGACAAACGGAAAGCCATCGACAAGGCAGAGCTTCAGTTTTACCAGGACGCGCGGAAAGAGGAGCTCTTCGCGCTCAAGGAAGAGCTCTTTTTCACCATCGACGAGAAATCGAACGAGTCAGATCTCTCTGAGCAGGGCCGCGCCTTTCTGAATCCGGACGAGCCTGATTCCTTCGTCCTCCCCGATTTGATCAGTGAGTTCACCGAGATCGATCTCGATCCGAACCTTACGCCGGAAGAGAAGGAGAAGGCGAAGGTAGACCGGCAAAATCATTGCGACAGCCAGGCCGAGCGGATCCACAACATTTCGCAACTCCTGCGCGCCTATTGTCTCTTCGAGAAAGACGTTCAGTACGTCATCGAGGAAAACAAGGTCGTCATCGTCGACGAATACACTGGCCGCAAAATGCCAGGTCGGCGCTGGAGCGACGGCCTCCATCAGGCCGTTGAAGCGAAGGAAGGCGTCCAGATCGATCGCGAAACGCAGACGCTCGCCACGATCACGATCCAGAATTATTTTCGGCTCTATCACAAGCTCGCCGGCATGACCGGAACCGCGGACACCGAAGCCGCGGAGTTCCACGACATTTACAAGCTCGACGTGAACGTGATTCCGACCAACCGGCCTGTGGCGCGAAAGGATGCGAACGATCGGATCTACAAAACGCGCCGCGAGAAATACAACGCGGTGATCAACGAGATCAAGGAACGGCATGCGAAGAACCAACCGGTCCTGGTCGGCACCGTGAGCGTGGAAGCGTCCGAATTGCTCAGCCGAATGCTGAAGCGGGAAAAAGTGCCGCACAACGTGCTGAACGCGAAGTTTCACATGCAGGAAGCGGAGATCGTCCAGCGCGCCGGCCAGGGCGGGACCGTCACCATTTCGACGAACATGGCAGGCCGCGGCACCGACATTAAGCTTGGTCAGGGTGTGGCCGAAGCGGGCGGGTTATTCGTCATCGGGACCGAGCGCCATGAATCGCGGCGGATCGATCGGCAGTTGCGCGGACGTTGCGCTCGCCAGGGCGATCCCGGCGGATCGCGATTCTACGTCAGCTTTGAAGACGATCTGATGCGAAACTTTGGCGCGGCCGATCGCATGACAAAAATCATGGAGCGATTCGGGCTCGAGGAAGGCCAGGAGCTGGAGCATCCGTGGCTGAACAAGTCAGTCGAGACGGCCCAGAAACGAGTCGAGCAGCGGAATTATCTGGCGCGGAAACGGACCCTCGATTTCGACGACGTGATGAACAACCAGCGTGAGGTTGTTTACACCTATCGCAACGACACGATCGACTCGGACGATCCGCGAAAACTTGTTTTCGAAGTGATCGACGAAGCCGTGCCGGCGAAGGTCCGGGATTTTCTCGGCACAGGTGCGGCCGGCGAGGAGCCCAATTACGCGGGCTTGCTCAACTGGGTGAACGTCACCTTTCCGCTCGGGCTGGCGAAAGAGAAGGCACAATTCGAGACCCGTTCCGTAGATGAGAACGCGCAATTCCTGATCGGGAAGATCAAGGAATCGTACGAGCGCAAGTCGAGCCACGAAGAGCCTACGGCCGTCAAAAGTCTCGAGCGCTACATCATTCTGAACGCGATCGACCGCCTCTGGCAGGAGCATCTCTACGCGATGGACGCGTTACGCGAAGGCGTTTATCTGCGCGGTTACGCGCAGAAGGATCCGCTGATTGAATATAAGACCGAGGCTTACGACATGTTCGTCGAGTTGATGGCGAACATTAAGAACGAAGTCCTCCACAATCTTTTCCGAAGCACTTCGAATCTCCAGGCGTTTGAGAATTTCCTCTCCAGCCTCCCACAATTCCTCCTCAAGGAGCAGGCGCCCAGCGCAGCCACTGCGACCGGCCCGGTTCCAGGACGGCATGGCGATCGGATGCCGGCAATGAGCGACGATGTTTCATCCAACGGCGAGGGCTCCGAGCTGAAGCTCGACCTCGCGCCGGTTCGCCGCGACACGCCCAAAGTAGGCCGGAACGAACCGTGCCCCTGCGGCAGCGGGAAGAAATTCAAGAACTGCTGCGGTCGAGTGGCGTAGGCGGCGGCCGCTGCTTTCTGTAGCCGCGGTCCTGTGGGCGCGTGAGAGCGACTTCAACTTGGTCAGCCTCGTTTTGCGTCCTCGTTCCCAAGCTCCAGCTTGGGAACGCACTTGTCCCCGAAGCTCTGCTTCGTCAGCGCTGCGGAAGCTGGAGCTTCTAAGACACTGGCATTCCCAAGCTGGAGCTTGGGAACGAGGGGGCGCCAGCTCGCGACGAGCGGAGCGAATTTGGAGGGACGACCGCCGTGTCGTCCCAAATAAAGGGACGGGACAGCGCCCGTCCCTCCAACTAAAAAGATAACTCAAGCATCGAGTCTGTTTTGCGAATCGCAGGATGCGTCCTCGTTCCCAAGCTCCGGCTTGGGAACGCACTTGTCCCCGAAGCTCTGCTTCGTCAGTGCTCCGGAAGCTGGAGCTTCCAAGACACTGGCATTCCCAAGCTGGAGCTTGGGAACGAGGGGGCGCCAGCTCGCGACGAGCGGAGCGAATTTGGAGGGACCACCGCCGTGTCGTCCCAAGCAAAGGGACGGGACAGCGCCCGTCCTCCAACTAAACGATAACTCCAGCATCAAGTCTGTTTTGCAGATTCCAGCCTCCTTGGCTCGCACTTGTGCGCTTCTTATTCATCCGACACAATCAACTCGCATGACCCCTCATGACGTTCTCGAAAAATACTTCGGCTTCCGCGAATTCCTCGATGCCCAGGAGGAAGTGATCACTGCCATCGCCGGCGGCGCGGACGCGCTTGTCGTCATGCCAACAGGCGGCGGCAAATCGCTCTGCTACCAATTGCCGGCCCTGTTGCTCGAGGGAACCACGGTCGTGGTCTCGCCTTTGATCGCGCTGATGAAAGACCAGGTCGATGCGCTCCAGCGGCGGGGAATTTCCGCGACGCTGATCAACAGCACGTTGAGTCCCGGCGAACAGCAGGACCGAATTCGCGCGCTGGCGCGGGGGGAATTCAAGCTGGTCTATATCGCGCCCGAACGTTTCCGGAGCCGCTCCTTTCTCGAGGCCCTCGGGCAAAGCACCATCGCCCTCTTCGCGGTGGATGAAGCGCATTGTCTTTCAATGTGGGGTCACGATTTCCGCCCTGATTATTTCCGGCTCGGCCAGGTGCTGGAAACGCTCGGCCGTCCGCAGGTAGCGGCGTTTACCGCCACGGCCACGCCGGAAGTTCGGCGCGATATTCTTACCCACCTGGCCTTGCGCGAGCCGCGCGAGTTCGTGGCTGGATTCGCGCGTCCGAATCTCAAATTGCTCATCACTCACACCGCCAACGAGACCGCGAAATACGCGCGGTTGAACGCTCTCATCCGCGAGCACAAAACCGGCATCGTCTATTGTTCAACCCGGAAGCGGGTCGAGGCGGTCGCCGAAACGCTCCAGCTCGCGAACATCTCGAGCATTCTTTATCACGGCGGGATGAGCGACGATGAACGCGAGAAAGCGCAGAACGAGTTCATGCAAGGCCGGCGCGATATCGTGGTGGCGACGAATGCGTTCGGGATGGGGATCGATCGTTCCGATATCCGGTTCGTGGTCCACTTCGACGTGCCGGGAAGCGTCGAGGCCTATTACCAGGAAGCGGGCCGGGCCGGGCGCGATGGCGAAGCCGCCACCTGCGAGATGCTCTTCAACCACGCCGATACGCGGGTGCAGGAATTCTTCATCGAAGGGAGTAATCCGCCGCTCGAATTCATCGCCCAGACTTACGAAATGTTGCGCCGCGAAGCCGACGCAAAGAGCGAGCTCCAGATTTCAATCAAGGAAATGGCGGTGCGGTTGGGCGACGAACGGAGCGACATGATGATCAGCTCGTCGCTCCATGTCCTGGATCGCGAGGGTTACATAGACCGCTTCGACATTCCGGGTAAGCGCGTCCGCGGCACTCGCGTTCTCCAGCCGGAGGTGCGGGGGCATCAACTGAAACTCGACGCGGCGAAGCTGCGCGAAAAGGAACGGCGAGACCGGGCGAAGTTAAAAATGATGATCGACTTCGCCTATGCGCGCGAATGCCGGCAGCAGGCGATCCTGCGTTACTTCGGCGAATCCGATCCGGCGCGTTGCGGCAACTGCGACATTTGCCTGGAGAGCGCCGGCCCTGCGCGTTCTCCAACCGAAGAGGAAGCGTTGATCGTGCGAAAAGCGCTGAGCGGGGTCGCGCGAATGTCGGCGAAAAGCGATGGAGAATGGCAGCCGCGGTTCGGGCGGGGAAGGATTGTGCAGACGCTCGTGGGCAGCCGTTCGCAGGAAATCATCCAAGCTCGGCTCGACCAACTTTCGACCCATGGCTTGCTGAAAAGCGAAGGAGTCGCCTATCTGAATCAGCTTCTGCGCGAGCTGCAGGAAGCTGGGATGCTCGTTTCGAGCGGCGGGCAATATCCGATGGTCACGCTCACCCGGCGCGGCGATGAAGTGATGAAGGGCCGCGATGATTACCAATTGCGCTGGCCGCAGCGAAGCTCATCGGAAAAATCCGCGGCGCGAAAAGCGAAGACGAGGGAAGCGTCCTTGGAGGAAATGCTGCCGGTCGATGCGGCCATCCTGGAACGACTCCGAAAGCTGCGGCTCGACCTGGCGCGGGAGCAGGGGAACGTGCCAGCCTACATCATTTTCCCCGATGAAACGCTGCGAGCGTTTGCGCGCTTGAAGCCAGCATCCGTCGAAGCGGGCCGGCAAATTCGAGGGGTGGGGGAAGTAAAAGCGCGGAAATATTTGCCGGCGTTCATTGAGGAAATTCAAAGCTCGAAATCCGAAACTCGAAACAAATCCGATTGACCCAAATCTGAAGTTTCAAAAACTCGGTTCAAACATTTCCGGCTTTTTGAAATTGTTTCGGATTTCGGGCTTCGGATTTCGAGTTTTCTGCTTACGGCTGCGGCACGTCGGCGTGTTCCAACAGGTGAACATCGTAGGCTTTCGCCTGCTCCAGCGCCTCGGTCGCCTGGGGGGTCGAGCCACCCTTTGAAAAGAGGCGGCTGAGAAGTTGCCACGATTCCGCGCGATACCATTGCGTCTTGAGACAGCCGGCCAACTCCTTTATCGCATCCGACGTGTGTCCCGTCTGATCGAGCGCTTCGATGTAACGCCGCTCGATCCGCCAGTTGGGCGGGCCGGTGCGAGAGGCGAGTCGGAAGCGCAACAACTCGACCCGACCGTGTTCCTTTATCTCGAGGACCGCGAGGAGTTCGTGCGCCTGGGCGTCCACCACCGGCAAATCCTTGGCGCGATTCAAGAGTTGCCGCGCCGTCGCGTAATCTTCCTTTCGGATCGCTACGACAGCGAGGTTGATGATGCCGAAGGGCTGGTCCGGTTCTTTTGCGAGCGCGGCTTCCAAATGCGTTTTGGCCGCGTCGAGCTGGCCTTCATGCAGTTCCTGGCTGGCGAGGTTGATCAGCATCCGGGGCGAATCTCCGCCAGCCGCAATGGTGTGTTCCAAAAATTTTCTCTGATTTTCCCAATCGCGCGTGTAGAAAAAAGTCCGGGCCCCAAGGAAAACAACCAGGACTGCGATCACGGTCGCCGCCACCGGCGTCGGAACCTGGCATTGTGAAATCGCGACGGTCGCCGCGAGGAAGAGAAACGCCGCGGGCAGATAGAGCCAGTGCTCCGCGATGCTGGCATTCAGCGAAAAAGCGCCGCTGACCGGGAGATACGCAAGGATGGCCAGGACGAGACAGCCGAAGACACCAGGATCTCTCTTGCGGGCCCGAAACAACCAGTAGAGGGCGGCAGCCGCAAGGGTAATCCCGGCCAGGGTTTGCAGTTCACGCCAGGCCGCGCCGCGGACGCTTTGATCACTCGGCCCGAACGGATGCGATTCCACGTCGCGATCCATGTGGAGATTGGCCGGGAACAGAAGCAGGCCGGCGTACTCAGCGAAGGCGCGAGCGACGATGATCGGCCTAACGAGTAAGGGCGCAGGCGGCCGAAGCCGGGGCGCCGGAAAATGTTCCGCCGGGAGGCGCAGGCTTAAATAAGTGACCGCGACAAAAGCCAAAATCACTGCTGCCGGCAGGATTCGCCGCCACGATTTTCGAAGCAGGAGAATCGCGATCAGCAAAACCGGGAAGATAAGGCCCGTTTCCTTGCTCAGCGCGCTCAGAAGAAAGAGAGCAGCGGTTGCGATATGGAGGAGCCAGCCGTTCGACCTTTTGGTCGGTGCCACCCTCATGCCGCAATAGATCCCAAGGAACCCAAACATCGCCGCGAGCGGATCGGCGCGGCCTGAAATGTAGGCGACGGCGGCAGTGTGAACCGGATGAACGGCCCAGATAATCGCAGTGATGAACGCAAGCCAGCGTCGCTTGCGTTCTTCGAAGTCCCAGCCGCGGAGAAGCTCGTTCGCCAGAAGGAGCAACGCGAAGCTCGCACCGAGGTGGCAAAGAATGCTGCTGAGATGATACCCGGCCGGCTTGAAAACGAAGGCGGCGTAATCAGCCAGGTAAGTGAGGCGCTGGATCGGCCGATAGAAATCGGACGGCGTCGCGTCGATGAAAAGAAAATGCTGAAACGCTTCCGGAATCAGTTCCCAGCTCCGAATGAGCGGGTCGCGTAGAATGAGCGCCGTATCGTCCCAGACGAAATCGTTCCGCAACGCCGGCGCGTAGGCCGCGAAAATGACGAGCGCAAGAAAAAGAGCAGGCAGGAATTTTTTCAACGGCGGCGATTCGGTTGGACAGAAGCAATAAGATGCGCGTCTAGGTTTGGGAAATGTTGAATTTTCGCCGCCTCTTTTTTGCGATCGTGCCGCTCGTCCTCAGCAGTGCATATGCCGTTGGCGTGCCGGACGATTGCACGCAGCTGATCGTCGGGATCGCGCCGGATTGGAATTCGATGCGGGGGCAATTGCAATTGTTCGAGCGCGCGCCGGGAGGAAATTGGTCGGCGGTCGCGCCTTCGTGGCCGGTGCTCTTCGGCAAGAGCGGCCTCGCCTGGGGGACCGGGGTTGCCGGGCAAGGTGAAAGCGGATTGCGCAAAACCGAACGAGACGGGCGCGCGCCCGCAGGTGTTTTCCAAATCGGAAAAATTTATACCTACGACGCCCAGCTGCCGTCGGGCGCGGATTTCCCATTTCACCAGGTGACCAAGGCTGACGCGTGGGTCGATGACGTGAAGAGCCCGCAGTACAACCGCTTCGTCACGATCCCTGATCCGGCAAACCCGCCGCCCTGGTTCGAGAAACAAAAAATGCGGCATAACGATTTCGCCTATCGCTGGCTTGTCGAGGTCCGGCACAATTCGGATCCGCCAGTCCCGGGAGCCGGCAGCGCGATTTTCTTCCATATCCGCCGAGGGGTGTCGCGTCCGAGCGCGGGCTGCACCACCATGGCGGAGCCCGACCTGGTGAAGCTGATCACCTGGATGCGGGCGGGCCGGCGACCGTGTTATGTGCTCTTACCGCAAAGCGAGTACCGACCGAAAATGGCAGGGATGGCATTTGCCGCAGCCGATTTCGTGGAAGACCGAACACTGACGCGTTTGCAGTCGCGCCGGCTCTAACTAAGGTGGGACAGGTGAAAAAACGAGCTAACCCCGATTCAGAACAAAACATCCGGCGCATCGACACGAAACCTCGCGCCAAGAAACAAACGCACGGCTTTCAGGTCCATTTTCTTCGCGGCGGGAACACAGTCACGCGTCTGTTTAGCGACAACGGCCATGGTGGGAAAGAAGGCGCGCGACGGGCAGCACGGAAGTTTCGGAAGTCTGCGCTGGGCGATTTGCCAGACAGGATATTTCGCGGCCCGGGGACGGCGAAAAAAAGTCGCGGGAAAAAGCCGGCGAAGGGAAACAAGACGCGCGGACGGCGGTAGCTCAAGGAAGGGCGCTTTCCAAACCGCCCTCTTCGATTTGCGATTTCGGGCCCGCCATGGCGGGATAAACGGCCGCTCCTTGGAATGCATCCCAGCATTCCAGAAATCCAGGCGCGAAATCTTCCGGCCGGGCTCGCACCCAGCCCGTCACGACGCCGACTGGAAAAAATTCACCGTGCTCGATCTCGGCCGGCGCCAGCCTAAACGGCCCGTCGTGTTGGCCGCGATACAGCCAGATGAACTCCTGGCCGGTTCGCTCAGAGGCCGGCAGTTTAAGGACCCGCGTCAATTCCGCTTGGACTCCCAGCTCTTCCTGTAGCTCGCGAGCCGCGGTTTTATCATAGGCTTCGCCGGCCTCGACATGCCCCGCCGCGCTCGAATCCCAGAGCAGCGGATGCCGGTCTTTCCAAGGCGAGCGTTTCTGCAAGAACAGGTCGCCTTTCCCATTGAAAATGAAGAGGTGAACAGCGCGATGGCGCAAGTTATTCCCATGCACTTCCCCGCGTGCAGCCTCTCCTGTCACACGGTCATCGCCGTCCACCACAGGAAACCGCTCGGACGCCTCGGCTTTACTGCCTTCAGCGCCCCCCGAGCGAACGCGATTCGATAACGCGATCCATTGCTCCAGGCTCAGATCCTCTGCTCGCGTCCTCGGGTCGAACCCGACGGCTGCCGCCGCCTCCGGCCACTCCGGCACTTCCGTTTTCAGCAGGTTTCGCAATTGCTTCCGCCGTTGCGAAAAGCCGAGGCGCACCAGCCTGGAAAACGTTTCGGCATCGTGCGGTGGCAATTCATTCGGCGTTCGTGGAACCAATCGCACGATGGCTGAATCCACCTCGGGCTCGGGAAGAAAAACTGTCGCTGGAACGCCGCGAAGGAATTCGACGCGGTATTTCAATTGGACATTGAGACTAAGCGCGCCGTAATCGCCGGTGCCGGGGAGAGCCGAAATCCGCCGCGCCATCTCCTTTTGTAACATAAACACCCAGAGTGAGATAGGACTTGGGTATTTTACAAACTTCAGCAGCAATTGGCTCGCGACGTAATATGGAAGATTCCCCAGCAACTTCACTCGCCGCTCGGCGAACAGCGGTCGCAAGTCGAAGTCGAGCGCATCGCCGTGAATAATTTCGAGCCGCGCGCCCGAAAATCTTTTCGCCAGAAATTGCGCGAGTCTCTGGTCCTTTTCGAGGGCAAGCACCCGAGCGCCCGATTCAAGAATGAATTCAGTCAGCGCACCAAGCCCCGGCCCGATTTCGATCACATAATCGTCAGCAGACAGCTCGGCTTTGGCGACGATCCACGCCGCGAGATTGCGGTCGTGCAAGAAATTCTGCCCAAGCGACCTTACCGGCGAGACGCGGATTTCACGAAGCGTCGTGTCGATCTCCGATAGCTTCATCGGACTGGATGCGCCCGGCTCGCAGGAAGGGAAAAGACCGTTGGCTTGTTCACAAAAAAGTGTGAACAAGACGCTCCGTGACCGCGATTTTATTCACAAGTTATTGGACCGCCTGCCGGCCTTCCGCTTTTCTCATCGTGCGGCCTCGATCTGCTTGACCAAACGAGGTCGGACGCCCGACCGCTTTTTCCGGCTGGAAAGATACGCGCGGCGGGCATCCTTAAGCGAAAGGCCTTCGAGAAAATAGACGATTGCCGCGCGGCCGATCGCGTAAGTCCCGGCGCCGGCCACGGCACCGCAGACCACGTTGCCCCAGCCGGGGAAGAACTTCAGCAACGCCCGGGCGCTCTCTCGCAAAACCATTCCGGCCCCGACATTCACGCCGAGCGCGCCGACGAATTCAGTCGCTGCCCGCAGGCTTCGTTCGCGGCCGCTGATGTACATGACGCCGGCGACCATCGCGAGCTGGAGCGCGGTCAGGATGGGCAGGTCGGCGAGCGGGATTGGTTGAGCGCCGATCGCACTGCAAATGGCCGTGGTCGATTTTACGAGCGTCTGCGCGATCTCGCTCTGCGCGGCGCGGTCCTGCGCGATCCGAGCCATTTCGACCCGCGCTTCATTCGCGATGCTGCGGGCGAGCAACGTCATCAATTGCTGCGCCTGGACCGCAGGCGCCTCGTCCGAGATTTCCACCACCTGGAGGAGCTGGGATCCGATGCCGGCCCTTTCCTGAAGCGCGGTCTGCAGTTTCGTCCGGAGAGTCGACGCAGGCGCCAGCGGTCTGTCGGTATTCTGCCGGCGGCGACCGCGACCGGTGTCGTCGCGCCACACTACTCCGACTACCTTGGGAGCGTGATCCGGTGGGTTCGCGTGCCGAAAAGTCGTCAGGTTCTCGAGTTCGGTTTCGTCGATCGCGTCATCCGCCAGATGCAACAGAATGTCGGCTGGCGCGGTCTTCAACTCGTCGAGGATCTTGAGAACGGCCTGCGAATCAGCGCCGCGCGCATCGAGGAACGAAATGGTGCCGCGCCCGCTCAAGTCGATGGCGTGCCAGCGGAACAATTCCATCAGAACGTTCGGCGTTTCCGGCGGCGTCCACGCGAACAGCGTGCTGACGATCTGGAGCAGCGGGGTTCGGCTCGAACCGGTGAGAACGAAACGCGGCGTCCGTTGTTGCAGGAACAATTCCTTCAGAGGAGTGAGTTCATGCATGACCGGACGGCGGATGGTTTCGGGCAGCTTGCCCAGAAAACCTTCCAACCTCTCGATGATGTGAAGAAGAGAGACGCGGTTCATTCCATTTTCGATTCTCGATTTTCGAATTTTGATTTCACGAAGCTCAATTGCGCTTGGTTTCGATAGACACGCGAATTATACCCGTGTTCATGAGTTTGAATCTGGAAATTCTTTCGCGCGCCGCGGACGAGGCCCGCGGGCTGGCCATGGACGCGGTGCAGGCGTCGAAGTCGGGCCACCTCGGTTTGCCGCTGGGCTGCGCCGAAATGGGCGCTGTCCTTTACGGTTACGCGCTCAAACACAATCCTGATACGCCGCGCTGGATCGGGCGCGATTATTTCATCCTCTCCGCGGGCCACGGCAGCATGTTCCTTTACGCGTGGCTGCACCTGAGCGGGTACGATTTGCCGATGGCAGAAATTGAGCGCTTCCGTCAGTTACACAGCAAAACGCCGGGACATCCGGAATTCTTTGAAACGCCGGGCGTCGAATGCACGACGGGCCCTCTGGGGCAGGGAGTGGCGAATGCGGTCGGCGTGGCGATGGCGGCGCAAATGGCGGCGGCCCGTTTCAACACGCCGGAACATCGGATTTTCGATCAGCATGTCATCTGTCTCGCGGGTGACGGGTGTTTGCAGGAAGGCGTTTCCGCGGAAGCGAGCGCCTTCGCCGGCCACTTCGGTCTCGATAACTTGATTCTGATTTACGACTCAAATGCCGTCACGCTCGACGGGATGGCGAAAGTGACGCAGAGCGAGGACACCGTGAAGCGGTTCGAGGCCTACGGGTTCGACGTTCAAGAGATCGATGGCCAGGACATGCAGGCATTTCTGGACGCGATCAACGTCGCGAAGGAACGCGACAACGGAAAACCGCAGATGATCGTCGCCCACACCTTGATTGGAAAAGGCATTCCGGAAGTAGCGGGAACAAATAAAGCGCACGGAGAAGCGGGGGTGAAATATGTGGATGCGGCCCGGAAAGCCCTGGGACTGCCCGAGGAGCATTATTTTGTCTCTCAGGAGGTGCGCGATTATTTCTCCGGGCACAAGAAGACGTTGCTGGCGGCGTACGATCGCTGGGAAAAATCTTACGACGATTGGCGCGCAAAAAATGGGGAGCTGGCCCGGCAACTCGACGATGCGATCGAGAAAAAAGTCCCCGCCGATTTGCTCGCGCAAATTCCAGCGTTCCCGAGCGAGGCGAAGATTGCGACCCGCAAGGCTGGGAGCGAAGTATTGCAGCCGATCGCAAAAGCGATTCCTTTTCTGACCAGCGGCAGCGCCGATCTGCACGGCTCGACCCTGAACTACATCGAAGGCGCGGGCAATTACACCCGCGACAACCATTCCGGACGCAACATCCATTACGGCATTCGCGAACACGGCATGTGCTCGATCATGAACGGCATCGCCTATCACGGGATTTTCCGCGCATCCGGCGCGACGTTCCTTGTCTTCGCCGACTACTGCCGGGCCGCGATCCGGCTCGCGGCCCTTTCGAAACTGCCGAACATTTACATTTTCACGCACGACTCGATCGGCGTCGGTGAAGACGGTCCGACGCACGAGCCGGTCGAGACCGTGAGCGGTCTGCGCGTTATACCGCAGCTTGATGTTATCCGGCCGGCGGATCCGGAGGAAACAGCGGGAGCTTTTGTCGCCGCGGCGCAACACATTGACGGCCCGACGTTGCTCGCCCTTACCCGGCAGGCGGTGCCGATGTTAAACGAAATTGACGTGAAAACGCGCCGAGAAGGCGTTGCTCGTGGTGGTTACATTGCGAAACGAGAAACCGGTCCGCTGGATTTAATTCTTCTGTCCTGCGGGAGCGAGCTTCAACACGCGATGAAGGCAGCCGGCGAGTTAGGCGAGGGGACGCGTGTCGTTTCGATGCCTTGCTTCGAGCGGTTCGAGCGGCAGTCGGCCGGCTATCGCGAAGAGATTCTGCCCGCCTCCTGCCGCCGCCGGGTGGCGATTGAAGCAGGCGTCCCGGACCTTTGGTATCGCTATGTTGGGCTCGACGGAAAAGTGGTCGGGCTCCACCGCTTTGGGATGAGTGCGCCGGGCGATCAGGTCATGAAAGAATTCGGGATCGACGCCGGGCACGTCGTCGAAGCGGCGAAATCGCTCTAGTTACCGGACCTCAACTTCAACCGGCAACAGGTGGTTGATCATGTAAGTTCCGCGGTCGCCGCCGCGCTGGCGGGGCTGCGCCACGCCGCTTGAATCGGTCGCTCTCGCCATAATCGTGTGCCGCCCGGCCGCGGCCGGAGTGGGCCACTCGTATTCCCAAAGCCGCCACGCGTTCTTCACCGGTTGGTCCAAAAGTTTCGCGTCGTTCCAGGTTTGCCCGGAATCGGAACTAATCTCGACCCGGGTGATCTCGCCCGTCCCGGTCCAGGCGGCTCCGTGAACGCGATACACCGAACCGGCCGCGATAGTTTCGCCGCTCTCCGGGCGCGCGATCTCCGCTTTCGTCTGCTGTTCGGTCAGCGGCGCGAGCGTCGGCAGCGCGCCGCTGCGATCCCAGTAGGTATAATCGAGCGATTGGTAAAAGCCGTCGAACGGTCGATTCGTCAAAATAATTCGGCGCAGCCATTTTACGGACGCCATCGCGTACCAACCCGGCACGATGGCCCGGACGGGAAAACCGTGGGACGCCGAGAGCGGCTCGCCATTCATTTCGTAGGCGAGTAAAACATCGGCGAGCGCTTTCTCCATCGGCAGGCTGCGACAAAAGGAAATTTTCCCGGCTGGCGTTGGAGTCTTGTCGACTTCGCCTTCATCAGCGCCCTCGAGGATTGCCTCGATCGCACCCGCCTTGGGTCTCGCGCGTTCCAGCAATGCGCCAAGAGGAACCCCGGTCCACGACGCGTTTCCGACCGCGCCTAAACCCCATTGGACTCCTTTGGCCTTCGGCTCGAGAAAAATGCGGTTGTTCCCCGCGCATTCGAGCGTGGCCGCGATAGTGCGCGACTCCATCGCGCGCAGTTCCTGATAATTCAGTTCGAATGGCGCCTCGACTTCGCCTTCGATTTTTAAGCGCCAATCATTCGCGGATATTTCTGGAATCGGAAAATGACAGCGGACGTAAAACGATTCGTTAGGCGTGATAAATCCAGCCAGGCTCGAGAACGGCATCTCGAGATTAAGCGGATTTTCCTCACGAACGATGAGGCCGTCGGACATTGATGGAGTTGTATCCGCAGATTTCAAGATTAGCGCAGATTTCGTCTCAAATTAATCTGCGTCAATCTGCGTAATCTGCGGATTCCTATTTTTCCACCGGCAGTTTCGCGGCTTTCCAGGCGTGAAAACTTCCGGGGAGATTGCGGACATCGGCGAAGCCTTCCTCCTGGAGCAGGCTGGCGGCGAGGCTGGCGCGGTACCCGGTGGCGCAATAGACGAGGACCGGCCGTTGCTTGTCGAGCTCGCCGGAGCGCTTTGACAATTGCGGAAGGAAGATGTGGGTCGCGCCGGGAATCCGGCCGTTTCTCCATTCGGCTGGGCCGCGCACATCGAGGAGCTGAAGACCGTTTCGCGCGGCCTGCAATTCGTGGATTGTCATCTGGGGCAGCTCCCGCAGCTGATAGCCGGCATTCTGCCAGGCGCGCATCCCACCGACGAGGTAGCCGGCGAATTTCGTGTAACCCGTGCGCAGAAAAAGCTGCGAGACTTTCTCGGCGTCGCTGTCGCTCTCGAGCACGAGGAGGATGGGCTTGTCCGGATCGAGGAACCAGCCGGCCCAGATTGAGAGAATCGGGGATGCCGCGATGTTCAGCGCGCCCTCGATATGGCCGCCGCCGAAGGCGAGCATCGTCCGCGTGTCGACCAAGGGATACTTTTTCTCCTCGACCATTTGCTTGAATCGCGGCGGCGGCAGCGCGGGAATGATCGGCAAACGACCCAGCACTTCAGGCCCGGCGGCGTTCAGCTTCTTCATCCGCTTGTAATAGGTCGGCTCCGGCGGCGGGGTCGCAAGCGCATAGTCGACGAAGGCCTGACGTTCGTTGCGCTGGTAATAAGGGTTGAAGCGTTTCTCGTAGCCGATAGTGCTGTCGAGCCGTTCGCCGATGTCCGCACCGCAGGGCGAACCGCTGCCGTGCGACGGATAAATGATTACGCCGTCGGGTAGTTTCGCGTAGAACCCCCAGAGCGTGTCGTAAAGCTGCGACGCCAGTTTGTCCGCGTCGCGCCCTAGAAGATCAGGCCGGCCGGCGGAGCTGACAAAAAGCGAGTCTCCGGTAAACACCCCCCACGGAGTGTCGGCATGATCTTCTTCCGCGGCGACATAACTGACATGCTCCGGCGTGTGTCCCGGAGTGTGCCGCGCAGTCAGAATGAGCGAGCCGAATCTGAATTGATCGCCGTCCTTCACAGCTTCGCGGTCGAAGCCATATTCAGCGCCCGCTTCGCTGCTCGCGTAAATTTTCGCCGTGCCGGTCCGGGCCGCGAGCTCGCGCGAACCGCTGACCAGGTCTGCGTGAATGTGCGTTTCGAAAACGTGGGTGATGGAGACGCCGCTCTTCCGCGCCAGTTCTACATAGACCTCCACGTCGGGCCGCGGGTCGATTACCGCAGCGGTGGCTTCCTCGTCATCGCCGATCAAGTACGAGACCGCGGCGATGCCGTCCGTGACAATACGTTCGAAGATAAGTGACATAAGCTTCCCGAGTTGAATACTGGAGGCGCTTGCTGCGCCAAAGTCCTTATACCGCGCGACAGGCGGTGTTGTCTTTCCGAAATTTAGCGTGCGGCCTTGCGTCGTTTCGCTTCTGCTCGTTTTTCGCCGGGCAGCCCGGCGTTCCTCGCGGTTTCAACGATCCCGGTTTTCGCCGGTGGGGTGGCATGAGTATCCCGGTACTGTTTCACGGTCAGGCCGAGGACGAGCGCGGCGAGGACAAAGCAGACCGTGCTTTTTTCCTCCGGCGTCAGAACGAAGACATCGCGGCGGTGCTTCTTCGCCCCGGGCTTCATTCCGAGCGGCGCTTGACATGAAGCGATCGATATTTGTGCCTGATCTCCTCGTCGTAAAAGCGTGCTTTCGACGGAGCCTTAAGCAGTGCCTCATAAACGGCCGGCCCGACTTCCAGGTATCGATAAATCGCTCCGTTCCGAAATTCGATTTCGAGCGCGCGCAACCGTTTGCTGTAGCCGACCGCGGCGAGCGCGGTCGATTCAACTGGAATGCGTCGAATTCGTGAGACGATCCCAGCCTGTTCGTGAATTGAAGCGCGGCTCGGGATAATCGTAACGGCGACGGCCAGAAAAAGGGCGACTGCAATGGGGGAACACCGTCGCATCGGGGGTCTTTTATCTCGGAGCCCCAGATGGGTCGAGCATGGATTTTCAATTCGTAATCGTGCTCGTGCTCCTGCTCGTGATCGATCCCGCGCTGCTACGAGCACGAGCACGAGCACGATTAGGAGAAGAATTATTTGCCGAGTGGCGTCGTGACCTCCGTCCCTGCGGGCGGAGTGAATTCGAAGGTGGACGCCGGAATGGCGGCGCGGCTTTCGTTCGAATAAGTCGTCACGATCCGGTCCCCATTGGGCTGGACCATTTCGGTGCGGGCGACCTGGAGCTCGTTGTTCATCCGAATCGTGAAGGTCTGGAGGAACCGTTTCATCGAGGGGTTCCGCGGCAGGAGCTGGAGTTGGTAACCATCGCCCTCTTTTGATCCGGAAATGTGATAGGTCGCCTCGACGTTCTCCAGGTTAAGACTCGCGGTAATGGCGGAGATCCCGGCATCGAGCGGGGAGCGTTTGCCTAACGAGTAATGCTCGGCCGACTTGAATTTCGGGTAATAAATCCAGAGCTGCTGGCCGTCGCTGACCGTGACACTGGGGGAATTGCCCTTCGCTTCGCGCCGAAACTTATTCGGACTTTGGAACCAGATTTTGCCCGAGCTGACGATCGGTTTGCTCAACATCTTGACGTTCTTCTCTTCCTGGAAATCCGATTGGAGCTGAGGGGCGGACGCGCGTTTTTCCCTGATCCGACCGAGGAGCGCCTTGAGATCGGTGGGCGAGAGTGGATCCGCCTGGAGCAGCCCGGAGGGCAGCACGAGTAAGAGCAGGAGGAAGACGAAGGAAAATCGATTAAGCATTCTCAGGTTGTTTAACGCGCGGCTGTAAAGACTCTTCGCGCCACGACTTGGGTTCAGCCGCAGCCGCCGCTGGTAAGGTGAAGAAGATTGTCGCGACGAGGCTCCAAAACAAGCCCAGAGCGCAAGCGTAACCGAGCCCGGCGAGAGTCGGGTTGTTCGCCGCGCCGAGCGAACCGAAACCGCAAATCGCGGTGAGTCCGGCGAGAATGACCGGTTTTACCACGCCGGCGACATCGTGATCGAGCTGTCGCGCCTTCTGCCAGACCAGCAACACGTAGATGCCGTAATCGACGCCAATCGCGAGCACGAGCCGGAACGCCAGCACGTTCAGCAGGTTCAACGGGATCTGGAGCAATTTCATTGACGCGATCATCGCGCAGACCGCCATGGCGAGCGTCGCGGCCTGGATGAGCCAGAGCCGCCAGTCGCGGTAGAGCAAGGCGAGCAGGGTCGCGTCGAACAGCGCCATCAAACCGCTGATCAGAATCAATTGCCGATGCGACCAGGGGACCAGATCGGTCAGCGTAAAACTCCAACCCGACAGGATCATCGGCACGCCCGGCACCGGCAGCTCGCGGTGCAGCATCTCTTTTTGCTCCTGCGTCGCCACCGGCTCGTTGGTGGTGACGAACCCCGTCGTCAGCAACGGATCGTGGGCAAAATAACGATCGATCAAGAACCACCAGCCGGAGGTTTGCGGGAGAGTCTCGCGCCAATCCGGCAAACGCGTGGCCGGATCCGCCGCGGTTTTCAATTCGTCGAGAAGTTTGAAACCGGATTCGAATGTCTCGCGGCTGAACCCTTCGGCGGTGAGCGCATTTTCGAGCGCTTCGCGCGCCCCTGGAAAATTTACGGCTAGCAGTTTCTGGCGATTGGCCTCAAGACGCTGCGGCGCGAGGGCCAGCGCTGCCGGCGTGGAAAAGCCTTTGATCTTGCCAGACTCCTGGAGAGCGGCCCAGCGCGGTTGCACTTTTTGCCAGTAATCGTGGAGCTGCTGGGCGCTCTCCGCCTGGATCATTCCGATGACCGGCTCCCAACGAGTCGGCATTTTTTCCATGATCGTCTTGAGCGCATAACCGGCGTCGCTGCGCTTTGGCTCCATCGAATGCGTGCTGACATCGAAGATAACGGGCGGCTTCGGCGAAAACGCGACCGCAGTCAGGGCCAACAGCACTGGAACCGAAATGCAGAGCATCCTTGCCGGATGAAGCACCGCCCAGCGAACGTAGCGTTTCACGAGCGTGAACATCCAGTCGTGTCCAGGCGCCGGACTTTTGCGCGGGAGAAACAGAAAGAAAACGGTGAGCATGAAAATGGCGGCGAATGAGATCCCAAGCGCGATGAGCACGCCGAGTTGGGTGAAGCCGCGCGAGCCCGCGAGCGTCAGCGCGAGGAAGCCAACTGCTGTCGTGAGCGCGCCGAAAAACACCGCTTTCCCTAATCCGCGGATCGCTTCATCAACTGCGGCCGGGTGATCTTCGCCGTCGTCACGCGCCTGCTGGTAACGGCCGAAAACGAGGATCGCGAAATCGACCCCGAGTCCGATGAGGATCGCGCAGAAGCCGACCGTCACCATGTTCAGTTCCCGGAAAATCAAGAGACCGGTGGCGAGCGCAACGAGACAGCAGAGCAACAGGGAAATGCCCATGCCGAGGAGTGGCAAGACACGCCGAAAGCCGATAAAAAATACTCCGCCCACGAGCCCGATCGAAAGAAGCACGGTTTCGACAATGTCGTGGCGCATGCTGAGCGAAATCTCAGCGACGTAAGCCGATCGGCCTGTGACCAGCACCTGAAGCGGGCCGCCGTTCCAGCCTTCCTTCGCGGTGCCCTGAAACGCTTTCACTTCGCGCATTAATTTCTGGCAATCGAACGCGCCGATTCCCGGCTGATTAGTCACGGTCAGAAAGACGCGCATCGTTCGGTCGGGCGCAGTAAGCGGCTGGTCTTCCTCCATCGAGGAATTGCCGGCAAACGGCTTGAGGGCTGGAGCGATCACACCGAGCGCATCGAGGCTCAGCTCGATTTGCGGCCGGGGCGAACCGGCTTCCATTTCTTCACGAAGCCGGTGCAAGCGTTCCTGGATTTTCGCCGGCTCCAGCAACGTCATCGTTTCGTCAAAGGCCTTCGGCTCGAGATTCAACAAAAGCGGGACCGCGATCGATTGGAGATCGCGCACACCTTCCGGTGTTTCGAGGGGCACGCCGCTCAGGACGCGCTTGCACCACGGTTGCTCGCGCAGGCGTTGGGCGAACAGCGGCGCGAATTCCTCCAGCTTATCGACGTCGTTCGGTTCGCAGACCAGCGCGAAAGTCAGGTCGCGCACCTGGGCGAAATCGCGGTTGTAAACTTTGAGGCCTTCGACCGACTCGAATCCGCCGGGGAGCAGATTCAGCACTTCGGTATCCAGTTTCATCCGCGTCACCAGGACGCCGATCGAAAGCGCGGAAATCACCGCGACCCCAATCCAGACTACGGCGCGTCGCTGGGTGACGAGTCGGGCAATGCTGGAATAGAAAGCCATGGAATATCGGCGAAGCGAAGTGTTTCAACCCGCGCAGGTCAAAACCGGAAGGTAAACGTCTCGCCGCGGTAGGAATGAGTGAGCGTCGTTTTATCGCCGAGCGCTATCAGTTTATCCCGCAGCTGCAGCCAGCCGCGCAGGTGCGCTGGTGCATGGGCCGTGCTGCCGGACCAGCTCACGCCCGCGAGTGGTCCTCGCACACTAAAGTTCGTCGCGTCCTGGCGGATCTCGAGGAGCGTCACTCCGGGACCTTTGGTGAAGGTAAGCTCGAAATCGCCGGCCTTGGAAAAACGCACGAGGACCTCGCCGATCAGGGTCGTTCGCTTCCCGTGATAGAGAACCTGGCCGTTGCGCGCCTGCCAGTCCGTCGAAGGCCCGACGAAATTGTGGATCGTCCCGCAACCGGGAAAGGCAGCGGCACTTATCACGATAAGAATCGATCGCAGGAAAACATTCTTCACGTGACGGCCTCCAGCGCTTCCGCTCGAGCGGGATCCGAAACCTTCTGCGGAACCAGCGTTCGCCGTGGGCAAAGCGGAAAATATTTTTGCAGCCGAACGAGCGTATAGAAAATCCACATTCGCCATTTGATCGCGAAGCTGTCGCCGATATTGCCGCCGAGGACGGCGTTCACCGCCGGCGGAATCTGAAACAGATCCTGCGGATGAAGGAAGACCTCGATGAACTCTTTCGAGTACCAGGCGTCGACGAAGCGCAGATAAACGTCCATCGCCTTGTCGATGTTGCGCGCGTAACGCGCGAAAAGCTTTTTCCGTTTGGCCGGGCGATCGAGCACGATGTGTAAAGCGTCCGCCGCTTGCTCGCCGGCCAGGACCGCGAGGAAAACGCCGCTGCTGAAAACCGGATCAATGAATCCGGCGGCGTCGCCAGCCAGCATCCAGCGGTCTCCAGTCAGCCGCGTACTCCTGTAGGAAAAATCCGCTGCGGTCCGGACAGGCGTCACCCGTTCCGCATTCTGCATCTGCGCCATGAGTAACGGTTGATCCTGGATTGCCTGCTCGAGAAAATCTTCCGCGCTCAGCTTCGATTTCTTGTAAACGTCTCCGTCGAGCACCACACCGACGCTTGTCCGCGTGGGGCTGAGCGGGATCACCCAGAACCAGCGATCGAGCGCGCGGACCATCCGGGTAAGGGTTCCGTCCCGGCCTTCGGCCCGCGCCATCCCATCGTAGTGCGCGAATACGGAAACCTTTTGCAGGTGCTCGTAGTTTTTCTTCAGCTTGAACTTCGCGCCAAGAATCGAGTTTCGTCCGCTCGCGTCAATCAGGTAACGAGCGCGGATCTCTTCGGAAGCGCCGTTGCCTTTGCGCGAAATTTTAATCGAAACGTCCTCGTCCGAAAACTCGACGCTCTCGACCGCAGTCTCCTCGCGAACGTCCGCTCCGCTTTCGGCCGCGTGATCGAGCAGAATTTTATCGAAGTCGGCCCGCGTGACCTGGTAGGAGCGATCGGTCTGCGAACCGAAACCATCCTCGAAATAGAACTTCACGCCGTCGCCGCCGCACGCGCCGTACATTTCGCCACCGAACTTCTCCATGAACCCGGCCCGGGCGAACTTCTCGTGTAACCCGAGTCGGGTGAAGGCTCGCATGCTGAAGGGCAGGAGCGATTCGCCAATGTGGAATCGTGGGAACTTGTCCCGTTCGAGCACGACGACGCGACGTCCGGCCCGCGCGAGCAAAGCGGCCGAGGTGCTTCCCGCTGGTCCGCCGCCGATAACCGCTACGTCAAAAATCTCGCTGCTCACTGGGTCACCAACGTAGCAAACTTCCCAGGGAAGCAAAGACTACGGCGTCGGGGGGAGATGAAACCTTATTCGCGCCGCCTCGTAATTCTTCCGCGGCATTTGGATCAGGGTCGGATGCGCGGCGGGATCGAGCCACTGAAGGAGCTTCACCAGATTTCGTTCCGGCATCGCCGTGCAACCGGCGGTGGCAGCGGACGAATTTCGCCAGATATGGAGGAAAATGCACGATCCGGCGCCCGGCGTTGCCGATGGGTTGTGCGCCACAACCAGTCCCCATTTGTAGAGAACATCGGCGCGCAACATTTTCTCGGACGTCCGCCAATCAACCCGCACGATTTTCGATCGGTCGACTAGCCGGTTGTAGTAACGCGAGCGCGGATCGTCGACGCCTTCCGTGCTTTTCGTCAGGGGAACGTAGCGCAGTTTGATCCAGCTGGCGCGGTCCGCGGCGGCGTAACCGAATGCGGGTCCGAGGTGGAAAATGCCGGCCGGCGCTTTGTTGTCACCTTCCTTTTTCCGCGGGCCGTCCGTCATCAGCGGCTGGAGGAAACCCGCCCCCCAGGCTAGTCCCGTCTTCCCGAGAACGACGGGCACAGCCTCATCAACCGGTTTCCAATCGCCAGCCGGGTCGCACTCGAATGCTCGCAGGACGCCGGTCGTCGAACCCCAGTTAGCGGCAGTTACGACCAGACACTGCCGGGTCCGAGCCAACGGATTCGTGGCGCCTCGCAGAACCGTTGGCAGTCCGATCGCGAGAAACAGCAACCAACCCGCGCCAAATCGCATGGCGATGAACTAAGACTGCGGTTCGCGAATTGAAAACAAAATCGTGTTGACCGCGGGCCGCGGAAATTTGTTCACTCTGTCATGTCGCGTCTCGTTGTTGGCCTCCTTTGCGGACTGATTTTCGGCGCGGTCGACGTGGCCCTCATGCTGCCAATGTCGTTTCCGGATAAACGGACAGCATTGCTCGCCGCATTCCTGAGCCGCTTCGGGATCGGCTTCGTTATTCCGCTGATCAATTTGCCGACGTGGCCCGGCTGGTTGATCGGGCTCGTCATCGGCGTTCTCCTCAGTTTGCCCGATGCGGTGGTCACCAAGACTTACGGTCCAATCCTCCTGAGCGGCGCGGTCGGCGGCCTGATCATCGGCGGGATCACGCACGGCTGGGCGATGCGCTAGGTCGGCGCGCCGTTTGCCAAGCTGCGCGCACGCGCGGTAAGCTCGCGCGATGCCGTACGACGCGTTCATCAGTTATTGCTCCGAAGCCAAGAAGATCGCGGACGCAATCCCGGGTTGGAATCAATGAAGATCATCGATCGCTACATCTTTCGGCAGCTCTTCGTGAATCTGCTTTTCGCGATTGCCGTCCTCAGCTTCGTCCTTGTGATCGGCAACATCTTCCGCAAGCTCCTTCCGCTTCTGGTCAACCACGACTTGCCGGTCGAATATGTCATCGGCTTCGTCGCTTACGTCCTGCCGTTCTCCCTCATCTTCACCATTCCGTGGGGACTGCTCACCGCTGTCCTGCTCGTCTTTGGCCGGCTCTCCGCGGACAACGAGCTGACGGCTTTGCGTTCGAACGGGGTTAGCATCGGGCGCATTTGCGTTCCGCTCGTCGTCATCGCGCTGGTTTGCACGGCCGCCTCGCTCTGGCTCAACGTGCAGGTCGCCCCGGCCGCCCAGGAGGAAATGCGAAGCACTGTCTTCAATCTTGCCACCCGTAATCCGATGGCGCTCTTCGGCAGCGATCAGGTGATCGATCAATTTCCCGGCCGCAAAATTTACGTCGGCAAAAAGGAAGGCAACAAACTCGAGAACATCCTCGTGTTCGAGACCAACGAAGTATCGATCCCGATGAAAGTGACTCACGCGCGCGAGGGCAGCCTGGAGGCGGATCTCCCGAATCACCGGATCCTGATGCATCTCTCGAACGCTCGCTACTCGCAGCGCGATGAAGTTGATCCCTTCGATCTTAGCCGGATGCGCGACGGGATCAGCGTGGAAGAGGGAACGTTGCCGATCAGCCTGGAGGATCTTTACGAAAAGGAAAAACGCCGGGCCAGTCGTTCAATGCTTTCGCTTGAGCAGCTTCTCGAGCAGCTCCGGAACGACGACCCGAAGATGCGCAGCTCGAGCCGGACCGAGATCAATAAGCGGTTTTCTTTCCCCATTGCCTGCCTGGTCTTCGCCCTGGTCGGCGTGCCGCTCGGCATTACCGCGCATCGGCGCGAAACCTCATTCGGTTTCGCCGCCAGTCTCGTCGTCGGCGTGTTTTATTTCCTTTTCATCATTGTCGCCGACACCCTCCGCGCGAACCCGAAGCTGCATCCGGAACTTCTCGTCTGGCTGCCGAACGTCCTCTTCCTCGGGCTGGGCTGTTGGCTCTTCCGGCGATTGAGCCGGCATTAGTTTTTCTTCTGTAGCGACTGCGAGACTGCTCATCAACTGGAGGGACGACCGCTGTGTCGTCCCGATCCACAAGGGACGGGACAGCGCCCGTCCCTCCATTACACTGACTCTCCCCTCGTTACCAAGGTGCACTTGGTAACGCCGATGTTTCGAAGCTTTGCTTCGGTACCGTAAAACAGGAAGCACAGCTTCCGAGACAGCTACCGTGCCCAAGTGCAACTTGGGCACGAGGAATTAGCCGATTCCGATCCAGTCCTCTGACTTCGACATTAGACGTTGGGCGTTGGACGTTTTCCCCAAGGAGTCCCCACCGTCACCTCAATCGTCGATCGGCTCCTTACCCGCGATAGCGTCCTTCATTGTGCGAATCTCCTCCGGGGAGTGTCCCACCCAATCCAAAATCTCGCTCACGATCCGCAGCGGCTCCCGGGAGCGATACGACCTGGTGGGATTACCTGGAAATTTCTTGTCCGTCACATTTGGGTCGTCCACAAACGAGCCGGTCGGTTCGACAAGGTAGATTCGACCCGGCCCTTCGCTCTTGGCCAGCTCTGCTCCCCAGGTAGCCGCGTGCAGCGTCTCGCTAAAATAGATCCACGGCGACTTCCGCTCGGTGTAGTTGGACGAATAGCCAGGCTGAAGCAGCTCGCCGGGCTTCAGGTCCGCCTTCGTGCCGTGGTAAAATCGTCGCGTGCTGGTGTCGTAGACGAACGGTGCTGCGGGATTACTCATGCTTAGCGCTCTTCCTGGCCATCGAGTGCGGATCACCAAACGAATGGCTGCACTGAAATTACGGCATCTCGTCGCTGATGATGAAAAACTTCTTCAGCGTCGCGCTACCGAAGTTCGTCGTAAGGGCAACGTCCGCGGCGTCGCGGCCGCGAGCCATGACGATGCGCCCGATGCGGGGAATGTTGTGGCGGGCGTCGAAGGTGTACCAACGGCCCCCCAGATAGACTTCGTACCAGCCGCTGAAATCCATCGGGAGCACCACCGGCACGCCGATGTCGCCCATGTAACCGGTGACGTAGCGCGCCGGGATGTTCATGCAGCGCGAGAACGCGAGGGCGAGATGACTGAAGTCGCGGCAGACGCCGCGAGGATCGTTGTAAACGTCGAAGGCAGATTTGCTGGGGTCGGCGAAGTGATAGCCAAAGGTGATGTGTTTGTGGACCCACTCGCAAATGGCGCGAGCGCGCGGCCAGCCAGGCTCCGTATTGCCGAAAAGCTTCCAGGCGATGTCGGTAAGCTTATCGACTTCGCAGTAACGGCTGGTGAGGAGGAAGGGGAGCGTTTCGTCTGGCAGATCTTCGATCCGGTGCTGGATGGCATCCGGATTTTGTTCGTCCGGTTGACCGCTGTCTTCGATCAGAGCTTCGAGCGTAAACCGGATGTTGCCGGCCGGGGCGACGAGTCGCGCGCAACGGTTGCCGTAAAGATCGGTGAAATCCGTGAAGGGGACCTCGGGTTCGACGACGAGGCGTTCCTCAGTGCGCAGGTCGGGTTGGCGCGACGGATGGACGTAGAGCATCAGAATCATCGGCGTCGGCGCCGGGAGCTGAAACTGAACGTCGAAACCAATTTTGATGATCATATTGGGCGCGCTGGGGAAAGGGGAGCGGAAGATACTTCCGTCCGCGAAATAAGAAACAGAATTTGTGAGAGCGGGCGGGACTGAGCGTGGTCATCCCGAGGCTGGCGTTAGCGCGCCGAGGGACCTCTCACGCGAAGGAACCGCTTCCGCGAAGATCGAAGCGTCGCGGGCCGATAGTTTTGAATTTTTCGCGGAAGCGATTAACCGCCTGCGAGGTCCCTCGGCGCGCTGCGCCAGCCTCGGGATGACGCGCTATCCCGCACTCCCAAAGTCCGCCGTGACGGAAAGCTTTTCCCCGACGGTGACACGCACATCGCGGAGACGCGCCTCGCCGAGCGGCAGCGACATGAGCGAAAACACGCGCCCGTTCAACTTTTGGAGGTGGGGTTTTAGAACACCGCAAGCGACCGCGGCGATGGCGCCGTCGCCGACGCAGTCGAGCCCGGAAAGACGGGCGTTGAGCTCTTCGTCGAGGTCGAGCTGCCCGGTAATCCGGAGAGAGGCGCTGAGGAATAGTTTCTTTGCCCGCAAACGGACCTCGGCGGCCAGCGAACGCGGACTCTGGGAACGAAGGGATAACTGGACACTATCAACGGTGACGCCCTGTTTTCCCGCCTCGGCTTTCGCGACCTCAGCGATCAAAGCCTCAAGATCGGCCTTCGAGGCGGAGGCTTCCACCCGACCTGCAGCGGCGGTGTGCAGCACCAACACAATCTGCCCGGCAGAATCTTTGGCCTGGTGAAGCTCTACGCCGGTCGCGGTGAGCGAAAATTCAATCGCCGCCGGACCGACCGATATGCCGCGGCCGCCCGCGCTAAACGAATCGACCGCCAGGGCGGGAACCGGGGGAGTTGCGAGAGAAGGCGGGGCGGGAGGACGACCTCGCAGCTCCGCGCCATCGAGGGAGAGCTCGAGCGCGGCGAGATGAGGGTAGGAAAGATCGCGGATCGCGACGGGTTCGTGGGCGAGGGTAAAGAGAGAGCGGAGGCTGTCGTTGAGGGCGCGCGCAAGATCGGCGGCGTTGGCAGGAAAGTTCGGAGTGTTAAGTGGAAACATGGTCGGAAACGCCCAACGTCCAACGTCCAACGTTCAACGTCCAATGGCAGACAGCGGAATTCCGGCCGCCTCGTCTTTTGCGTCATAGCGGTTTGTTGTAGCGACGGCGCGCTGTCGCCGTAAGATCGCCTAAATCACGGGCAGTGCTTATTACGCCGACAGAGCGGCGTCGCTACACTCGGCAGACACCTCGATTCCAAAAAGCAGTTGCATTCCGGGGTTGCCTAGCTACCTTCCGCGTTCCTTATGGCGAAAACGTCCTGGATCAATCGCAACGAACGAAAGCGCGCCACCGTGAAGAAATACGCGGCGCTCCGTGCTGAGCTCAAGGCGAACAAAGATTATATGGCCCTCTCGCAACTGCCGCGCAATGCCAGCCCGACCCGGGTGGTGAATCGCTGCGAAGTGAGTGGCCGCCGCCGGGCTTTCATTCGCCGTTTCAAGATTTCGCGCCTGACCTTCCGAGAACTTGCCTCCGGCGGGTTCATCCCGGGTGTGACAAAGTCGAGCTGGTAGGAAGCCGGCTCGCGGGCTTTCGGGTGTGCGGCGCGCATCCGTTCCATGAACTTTTTGTTTTCTCCTTTTCTGGCGGCCATGCCTTTGGCCGAAGCGATCGCGGATCACTGGGATTCGCCCCTCGTTGTCCTGGGCAAGCTCGCGGTCATCATCGGGCTCGTAGTGCTCAATGCTTTTTTCGTCGCGTCCGAATTCGCGATTGTAAAAGTCCGCAGCAGCCAGCTCGATGCGCTCGAGGACGAAGGGAACGTGCGCGCCGTTTTTGCGAAACACGTCCGGTCGCATCTCGACGCCTACCTTTCCGCGACGCAGCTCGGGATCACCCTGGCGAGTCTCGCCCTAGGCTGGATCGGTGAACAATTCCTGGCGCGGATGCTCCAGCCGGCCTTCAGCCTGGTGAACATTCATTCGCAAACCGTGGTCTCGACCGTGTCCATCACGCTCGCTTTCATCGGCATCACGTTTCTTCACATCGTCTTTGGCGAACTGGCGCCGAAGTACCTTGCCATCGGAAGTCCGCTCTCAACCGCGCTCGCGCTGGCCCGGCCGCTCGGAGGTTTTTATATCCTTTTCAAGCCGGCCATCTGGATCCTGAACAAGTCGTCGAATTTCTTTCTCCAAAAATTGTTGCGGATCAAACCGGTCGCCGGCTCCGAACTGGCCCACAGCGAAGAGGAGTTGCGCCTCATTCTCGACGAGAGCGAAAAATCCGACGAAGTTTCCGGGCTCGGCCGCGACCTCCTCGTGAACGCGCTCGACCTCCGCCAGCGGGTGGTCCGCGATATCATGACCCCGCGCGGCGAAGTTGTTTTCCTCGATCTCGAAGAAGATTTCGAGAAGAACGTAAAGAAAGCGATCGAATCGCGTCACACCCGTTTCCCGTTGTGCCGCGGCCATCTCGATAACGCCCTCGGCCTCGTTCACATCAAAGAGCTGATGCCGATGATGCGCGATCCGCAGCCGGACCTGCTCCGGATCAAACGGGAGCTCATTCCCGTCCCGGAGATGATGTCGCTGGAAAAACTGTTGAACCTCTTTTTAACCAGGCACGCGCATCTGGCCATCGTGGTGGATGAATACGGCGGAACCGTCGGCATGGTGACGCTGGAGAACGTGCTCGAGGAAATCGTCGGCGATATTCAGGACGAGTTCGACAGCGAGAAGGCGGAGTTCCGGAAAATCAGCGAGAGCGAATTTTCGGTCGACGGCGCCCTTGGGCTTTACGAACTCCGGGACCTGGCGGCGCTGGAATTGGAAAGCGCCGATGTGAGCACGATCGGAGGCTACGTCACCCATTTGCTCGGGCATTTGCCGAGGCAAGGGGAGCAGGTCCGGATCAACGATTATCTCGTCACGATCTCCCAGACCGATGGCCGGCGCGTCGGCCAGTTGCATTTTCGCCGGCAACCCCAGAACACCGACGGCCAGCCCGAGGCGGTCCTGGAGCGCTAATTGCCGGATTCGAGCTGCGCGATCGCCGCCTGCAATCGATCGATGCTGACCGGCTTGGTTAGATGATCCGCGAAGCCTGCGTCCCGGCTCCGCTCGATGTCTTCGTCCATCCCAAACCCGCTGAGAGCGAGGGCCGGGACTTCCCGGATCGAGCGGATCCGCTTTAGCAGTTCCAAGCCGCTCCCGTCCGGCAGGCCGATGTCGCTCAGCAAAAAGTCGAAGTGTTGGTGTTCGGCGATGTGCAAGGCGTCACTCATGTTTTCGGCCGCGAGCACTTCGTAACCCAGTCGGCGGAGAAGCACTTTCATCGAGCGCAGAGTGTCGTCGTGATCGTCCACCACCAGAACGCAACGCTTCCTTTCCGCTTTTGCCTGGTTCCCGGCGACTTCCCGCAGCTTGGGCGCCTTTTGTTTCGCAGACGCGAAGGAAGGCCAAAAAGCGGGCGCTCCCGCGGGGCCAAATACGTTGAAACAAGATTCCATGGGAATGCTCAAACCGGACCGGTCACTAGATAGGCGCAAGATAGCATGGTTAATCGGGAGTTGCCTCGGCCCTCTCTTGGGCGGCCAGTGGGACAATTGACCTTGCGAAAACGGTCCCGGTGCGTTGCGTAGAAACCCATGTTTAGATCCTGCTTCTACATCGTCCCGGCCCTGTGCGTCGGCCCGGTTCTTTTCGCCACCGAAGTGCCGTAGCCGGCATTATTCCCGGAGAATTGTCGTGGCGGAAAAGCGCGCATTTCTACCGTGCTCCTTTTTTCAGCGGGACCCGCTGGTCTGCGCGCGGGAGCTTGTCGGGACCGAATTGGTCTGGGGAAAATGCTCCGGCATTATCGTGGAAACGGAGGCGTATCTGACCTTGAACGACGAAGCTTGCCACACGTTTACTCGCCCGAGCACGCGCGCGTTCGTGGAGCGGAATGAAGCCGGTGCGGTTTACATTTATTTCAATTACGGGGTTCACTGGATGTTGAACCTGCTGGTCAAAGGTGGAAAACGCAGTGGGCTCATTTTGATTCGCGCGCTCGAACCGCGGCGCGGCCTGGCGGTCATGAAAGAGCGCCGTGCCACGGAAGATGTCCGCCGGCTCTGCTCCGGGCCGGGCAAGCTTACCCAGGCCCTCGACATTACGCAGCGACATCATGAGACGAGCATTTGCGCGGGGCCGCGCCATTGCCTGCTCCCTCGGGCGGGAGCCGGAGCGCGCGTCGCGGCAGATCCCCGCATTGGCATTAGCCGATCGAAGGATTTTCCGTGGAGGTTTACGTTGCGCGGAAGCCAGTTCGTGAGCCGGCCGGTTCGGCTACCTCAGATGTGACAGATAGAGCCTATGGTTTACTTTAACCGTTCATGAAAACCCGTGTTCTTCTCGGGATGAGCGGCGGCGTCGATTCGAGCGTCGCCGGTTATCTCCTTCGTGAACAGGGATACGACGTCGTCGGCGTGACCATGAAGGTCTGGCCGCAGGATTGCATCTCGCGGGCGGAGGACAAATGCTGCGGCCCACAGGCCGTGGCCGATGCCCGCGGCGTAGCCCATTCGTTAGGTATTCCCCATTACGTGGTGGACGAAGCGGACCAGTTCGAGCGCCTGGTGATCGATTATTTTTCGAGCGAATACCAGGCCGGGCGCACCCCGAATCCCTGCGTGATGTGCAACGAGAAACTGAAGTTCGGCAAACTCTGGGAGAAAGCGGAAGCGCTCGGCTGCTCCTATATTGCCACCGGGCATTACGCCATCATCGAGCATCACGCCGATCGCGCTGTCCTTCGCAAAGGCGTCGACCCACGCAAGGACCAGTCCTACTTCATGTTTAGTCTGCGCCAGCCGCAATTGCGCCGCGCTCTTACGCCGCTCGGAGGAATGTCGAAGCCGGCGATTCGCGAGATCGCGCGCTCGTTAGGCCTGAAGGTCGCGGACAAGGCGGACAGCCAGGAAATCTGTTTCGTCCCGGGAAACGACTACAAGGCGTTTCTCCGTTCGCACCTCGACAAGGAGCAATTCCATCCTGGTGGCCTCTATGATCTGGATGGCAATTTTCTCGGCGAACACGAGGGGATCGAGATGTTCACGATCGGTCAACGGAAAGGATTGCCCGGCGGTTCCGCGCAGCCGCGCTACGTTATCGATATCGATGCGGCTACGAACCGGGTGATCGTCGGTTCCGCCGAAGATTTGGTTTCCGATGATTTCGAGATCGATCGCGTGAATTGGATTTCCGGGAAGGGCGAGACCCTCGACGCGACGGTGAAGATCCGTTACAGCCACCCCGGAACCCGCGCGACGGTGACAACGCTGGAAGAGGGACGCGCCCGAGTCCAACTGCACGAACCACAAAAGGCGGTTACGCCCGGACAAGCCGCCGTGATTTACGACGGCGATATCGTTGTAGGTGGCGGATGGATTTGCCGCGCCGAGGTGTTGCAGCCCGCCTAAGCGGCGGTACAAAAAATTCCGGGGAGCGCACGCGCCCTCGCGTGCTCGTTGCGGCGCCCTCGCCGCAACGAACTTCCGCAGTCTGGCAAAGTCCGCGATGACGAGGGCGTCATCGCGAGCACGGGAGGCGCGTGCGCTCCCCGGAACCGATGATAAAGTCCGTCACACATGAACGACGGAATCATGCTCGCGTTCTGCACGTTTCCGGATGCCGACACCGCGCGGCGGATCGCACGCGAGATGGTAACCCTGCAATTGGCCGCCTGCGGAAATGTGATTCCGCAGATTCATTCGGTCTATCGCTGGGAAGGAAAAGTCGAAACCGCGGATGAAGCGCTCGCCATTTTCAAATTGCCCGCGGCGCGCTACGCCGAATTTGAGGCGAAGCTGCGCTCTCTCCATCCCTACGACGTGCCCGAGATTATCTCGTGCCGCATCGATCAGGGATTACCCGAATATCTTCGCTGGGTGATTGAGAGCTGCTCGCCGGAAATCTTGACGGCTTAAAGCCGTCAAGATTCAGCCGCGCGTTTGCGGCCGAGAACAAAAATCGTTAGCCCGATGGCGTTGGCGACAGCGGTGACCGCGATGACTTTGAGCGCGAACAGGAATGGACTCGGCACGTCGATGATTGGAAAGACGGTGAAGAAGATCGCGAGCAGGCAGGTCACCATTCCGGCAACGGCGGCGATCCGCAGCCAGAACGGTGCGCCTGTTCGAACGCGTCGCGGAGCTAAAAAGCGGAATGGCGAACATCACGAAATAGGCGATGCCGTAGAAAACATTCGCGGCCTGGTCCACGAGCTGAAACGCTTCCTGGACGCCTGCGCCAATCTGACTGGCGAGCGCAATGACTAGCACGATGGTGGCGACGAAAAGGAGCGAGTTCACCGGCGTTTTGAACCGGGGATGCAAGTGCGAGAACCAGCGCGGAAGCAGATTGTCCCAGCCTGCCACCATCGGCAACCGCGACGTGCCGGTAAAGTGAATGCTCATCGAGGAAATGGAACGCACGGTCATGAATAAGATCGCGACCGATGCGATCGCGCCGGCGATTTGGAAGGAATGCAACCCGAGCCGCAACGTCTGCGGGACAGGGCCGATGAGATCGATCTCGTTATTGCCGATGAAGGCAAGGACCGAGCTCGTCCCGAGGATAAACATCAGCGCGATGATCGGGGCAGCTATGAGAACACTGCGGCCGATGTTGCGCGCCGGCGCGCGGCATTCGCCCGCCAAAATCGCGACATACTCGAACCCGCTCAGCCCGCCGACGGCGAGCTTGCTCGTGATATTGAGGCAATAGAAAAGCGACACCGTCGGCGCGGCCATCGCCAGCGGATGATACTCTTTTAACTCGCCGCGCCAGAGACTGAAAAACGGCACGAGGATGAGCGCGCCGTAGGCGGCAAACATCACGATGCCCCCGAGATTGTGGACCCATTTCCCGAGCGCCAATCCGCGGACGCCGGTCGCGCATAACCCGACCACCAGGAGGCAGCTCACCGCCGCGATGCACCACTTGCTCTGCCGCATCCAGGCGCCGGATTCGCCGAGCATGTACGAAGTGTTGGTCGTGATTAACATTCCGCTCATCGCGAGCACGGTGATGGAAAGGAGCCATTGGTTCCACGCCACCATGAAGCCAACGAACTCATTGAACCCGAATTTTGCCCACTGATAAAGGCCGCCTTCCAGGGGGAAACGGTTGTTCAGGTAAATGACAACGGCGCCCTGTGGAATGTAGAAAGCGACGATCGCCAAAAGCCAGAAAAACAGATGCGCCTGTCCCAGTTTCGCCGCGGTGCCGACCCACATCGATCCGACCACGAAGACGATTTGGGTGAGAACCAGGTCCCAAAGTCCCAGCGGTTTCTTGAGCGAAGCGCTCTGTGCTTGGACCTGGTGTTCGGCGCGCTCGAGCTCCGTCGTCACCCCCGCGTCCTATCGGAATTGGCGGCGCCTCTCAACCTGGAAAATGCATCGGAGCCGTCACGTCCTTCGCGCCCCCCCGAGCCTTGGTGTACGAGGCTCGCGTCGTCACGCGATTTCTTGCGGGTCACTCTCAAATCTGCAATTATCTCTCTCGAATGCAGCATTTCCTCCCTCCCTGCCGGATCCACGGCCGGATTAGACGCAAAATATGCGTCTTCAAAGGCGGAATTATTCCGCCTAATTCTCGTTAGATGGTGAGGGCGCGATTTTTCTTCATTGCTCTGAGGGTCGCAGGGGCGGCGTCCTTAGGCTTTGTCACGTTCCTCGCCGTCACCCTCGGTACTGGGGTTCGCTGCGCGAGAGTCGTGGCTCGCCTCTCAGTGGCGGCGGGTTTTTGGACTTGCTCCTCTACTGGCCAGCGTATCGGATCGAAATTGGTTCGAAGGTGAAGGACTCTTGGTGCCAGATTACCCTTCCATCGCTGTTGGCAAATTCGTCGATGAGACAGTCTTTCTTGCTTCGTGGAGTTTGCTCTTCGCGCTCTTATATTTCTTTTGTGTTTTCCGCAGGCGAACCATCTAACCAGGCGATGGAGCGAACGGCTGGCAGCCGCATGACAAGTCTGAATTAAAAATTAAGAACTATGAAACAAGCCACGCGCTCTGCCGCCAGCCGTCGCTCATCTTGTTCTCGTTAGACGATGAGAGCGCGTCGCTGGTTGCTCGTTCCGCTTATCGCATTACTCCCGCCTTCGATCGAAGGCAGCCAAGAACGTGCACAGCTGCAGGCAAACCGTGCGAAGTGGCAGCGACACGGCCTCACCGACTACGAGTTTCGTCTGCGCGATGAGGCATGCTTTTGTAATTACGGTCCTTACTACGGTCCGATCCGCGTAATCGTTGCCAACGGAACAGTGAAGAAGGCGATTTACGAGGGAGAGAGGCGAGATGGATACTGGCCTGGTCGGGTCGTTCGCGAGAGAACGGAGCTTGTGGCGACTGTCGATGATGTCTTCCGCCGGGCTGAGAACGTCATCACCGCGCGCTCGAAGGCGCCACATAAAATCCGCTACAACTCCACCTACGGGTTTCCCAGCGTGATCGACGTTGAGAACCCTCCCGGAGGGTTTGACGCACAGTGGAGACTCGTCGTCGACGCCTTCATTCCGCGTAGGTCGCATCCCACTCGCCACACAACGTCTAACCAGGCGATGCAGCGAACCGCGAGCAAGCCTGCGACCGACGCTGCGCAGGTTTGCCATCCACGCTGTGGCCGCGTGGCAGCTTGCAGCGGGCTCGCCGTCGCTGATCTTGGGTCTCGTTAGACGACTTCTTCATTCTTTGTGAGCCCACCAACTGAACAGTCGCCTAGGGGCCGTGCGGTGCGTAGGGCCGTTGGCGTCTTTTTAATTGCTGCTGTTTTTGTTCTTCTGTCAGGATTTTACGGCGCCGCGTTCCGTTATTTTGTGCACGCTGACATTCAGCGACTGGCAAACATTGCGATTCTCGCTTTCACCGTTGTGATCGCTTACATCGCATTCTTCGCCATTATTGAATTTTGTTTTATCATTCGTCGGCCGGTAGTTTGCCACGGTCTCGCCGGCGCTCTCAGCTTGCTCTGGCTTGCCATCGCGTTGCCATTAAGTACTCCAACACAGATTGGGCAGTTATGGCTGCTACATGCGCCAGTCGTCTAACCAAACGATGAACCCAACCGCCCGCTTCCGACGCGTTCCGATTTGTGATAATCAACTACTTCTGCAAAGGTTTCCCCGCGGCTCCGGCGGTTAGCGGTACGAATCGCTGAGGTGACTCAAATCGTTCCGTTTGCGTCAAACCACGTCGAAGCCGTAGGAGCGCTTATCGTTGGCATCCAGCGGGATGAGTTCCACATCCCGATCACGTTGGAGGATCAGCCGGACCTTGAGAATATCCCTGCTTTCTACCAGCAAGGGGCCGGCAATTTCTGGGTCGCAGTCTCTGATGGCGAGGTCGTCGGCACGGTGGCGCTGCTCGACATCGGCGATCACCGGGCTGCGTTGCGCAAGATGTTCGTCCATCCAGGCTATCGCGGGCCGGGACATGGCGTTTCAGCGCGTCTGCTCGACACTCTGCTCGAGTGGTCCAGGGTGCGGGGCGTGAAAGAGGTTTACCTCGGCACAACCGAGAAGTTCCTCGCTGCCCATCGCTTCTACGAGCGAAACGGCTTCAAGCAAATACCCGCCAACGAGCTTCCGCCGAGCTTCCCAAAAATGGCGGTGGACACCAGGTTCTACCGCCGCACGCTCTAGCGGTCAGCGAGGTTCGACCTCTGTTTTTGGCGGAGGGACATTACGAAATTCGCGGTGGCGAATTTTGCCGCCCGCATGCGCGATGTAGGTGCCGGCGCCTAACGAGACGATGGCGAACAGGATCGTGGCGCAGACCAGCGGGAAACGCGGTCCTCGGCCATTTCTTCGGGACGAAGATCGCGGCCGCCGCGAGCGCGCCGAGCGTGTAATACAACCAGATGAGTTGATCGGCCCGATGAACATGGGCCTTGAGCCAGGCCTGGCCGTCTTCGTCGGCCATCGAAAGGACTGGGTTGTAAGCGAGGTCGCCGTGGCGCGTGACCGGCCAGATGAAGATCGCGCTGGCAAAAACCAGAACAAGCGCGGCCAGCTGTCCGCCGCGGCTCCGCAGATAGGTCGCCGCGATCAATCCGAAGAAGGCGAAGGCGAGTCCGTAAAGCGGAATCGGATTGAGCAGGACGTGCAGATATTCCGGCTGCTGAAGATCGCGCAGAAAGGCTTCGATCATTGCGGATGCAACTTTCAGATCCGGCACTGGGTCAAATTTTTTCCAGTCTGGCGCGCAGAAGTGCCACCATTCTGTGCGCAATCCGTAAAAGCCGCCGTGGGCCATCGCTTTCTGGAGCAGCTTGAGGTTTTCCCGCACCGCTGGACTGCGGCCGGAGTATTCGAGGAGCGCTGCCGGCGTGAAGCTGTCGAAGTCGGTTGGCATCGGGACATCGCTGCCGGACGAATCGACGAGCGTGGCGTCGACCGCGGCGCCGCGGATATGCATCGAGCCGCGCCCTTCTTTCGGGTCCGCCACGAAGGAACGGTTATGGGTTAACTGCCAGAGTTTTTCCTGGGCGGACTGCGGCCGGTAGGCGTCCCAGATTTTCAAGCCGTATCCTTTCTTGCGCAGATATTCCTGCACGACGACGAGACGTTGCGCCACGCCGTCGCGCACCAACGCCGGCGTGCCGGGCGGATAAAGAGGGTGGTGCGCGACGTTGTTCGAACCCGCGTAGCGCAGATCGACTACGATCGTTTTTTCGCAACGCTCGTTATGTCGACGAAGTCGGTCTCGCGCCTCTTCTCGCGACCAAACGCGGCACTCGAAAAGACGAGCGCCTGGAGAACAGACGATCCGGCAAGTTCTGGAGATTCACGCGTCGCGAAAAATCTCAGTCCGCCGCGACTGGTCGGCGTCGGGTTCGACCTTGGCCAGGCGTTGCAACATCAGCCGCGCGGCATTTTCGGGAACATCGAAGCGGAGTTGCACGTCCGCGCCCTGGACCTCCACTTCCGGCGGTTGGGCGAAGAGGAGCAGCTCGGAGTCCGCCAGTTTGAGCAGGCGCTGGGGTTCATTCCGGATCCGCGCGGCCAGCTCGCCGGCGGCCTTGCGGCGATTTGGCTTTGTAGAATCAGTCGCGCCTTCACCGGATTCTGGAGGGTGAGCGAGAGCCCGAAGAGTTCGCAATTATCGAGAAGCTCGTTGTTGAAAACCGGCGAGAACACGCGTCCCAGTTTCGCGGGCTCGCGCGAGACGAGGCGAAGCGCGTTGCCTTCCTTCAAGGATTGGAAACGATCGAAGAGCGGCCCGGTGATCTTGAGGTCGGGATCGATTCCCAGCCGGACCCGCGCGAGCGAAGCCACTTCTTTTTCTCCGCCGATCGCGAGGGTTCGCGGACCGACCCGGGCGAGGGCGATATTCGGGTCGCAACCACATCGGCAGCCCGCTGATCGTGCGCCGCTCGAACGCCTTGTCGCGTTCGATCGAGTTCACCACCCGCGAAACATCCGTCCGCGCCTCCACCAGGACATATTCGTGCGCAGGCCCGGAATCGCTCGCGGCCAGGGCGCGCGTCACTCGCATCGCGTCGCGCGGCAAGTTTAAAACCGGGGTCCGTTGGCGCGCTCGCGATCAGACCGGCCCAGACATTTTGCCATTCGGCCGCCTGGTCCTTTCTGCCAGCGTTTCGGCAGGTCCTCGCGCTCCAGCTGCTCGAGGTTCACCGAAAGAATGGCCTCGGTCTCCTGCGGCAGCCACTCGCGTTTTTGCGGCGACTGGAAAATCAGCGCGACGATGATCACCATCACGACGACGACGGAAAAGACCGCGAAATAAAACTTCCGCAGCTCCTGCTTGTCGATCTCGCTGGAAAGAACGGCCAGCTCGGCCGTGTGCTGGGAATGGCGCTCGACGGCGGTCGCGATGCTTTTGCACGTCGGCCAGCAGGTGCGGCGCGTTCGGCGGGGCGATTCCCTGCGAGGCGAGGTGGCGGCCGATGTTCAGGTAGGCCGGGTTCTTTTTTTCTTCGACGGTCTGATGATGGCCGCGCGCTTCCTTCAACGCCTCCTGCTGGGCGCGGCTCTGCTCGTTCAGGACTCGATCGCGCGCTTCGAATTCTTCGCGAATCTTCGCGATCTGTTTGTCGATCGCCGCGACGGCGGCTTCCGCTGCCGTCAGTTTTTCCCGGGCGGCGCGGCAGGCGTCGGCTGCGCCCATCCGGGCGCGCATGACTTCCGCTTTTTCTTCCGGCAAACGGACTCGGCGCGCGCTGATCCCGGCCATTTGCGTTTCCAGGTCGTCGGGCGGCGGCGTTTGCGCCTGCAATTCGGCCAGCTTTTTCAACAGATCGCGGTCGGCCGCATCGTTTTCCTGGAGCCGGCGCTCGACCCCGGCCAGCTCGCGATCGCAAACTTCGGCGGCGGCCTTGGCACTCTGCTGGCGCTGAAGGATCGGTTTCTTTTCCTCCTCCAGTTTCGCCAGCGCCGCATTTTGTTCGTTCGCGTTCGCTTCCCGCTGCAACTCGATCTTGCGGACGCCTTCCTCGATCGTCGCGATCCGGAGCGGCGACCTCCTTCTGTTCCTGCTCGAGTTTCTTCAGCGCGACGATCTCGTTGCGCACTTCCGGGAAATTGACCGCTTGCGACACGCCTTCGCGGCCGAGAGCGATCTCGCTTTTTTGCAGCACGCGCTTTTCGTGGCGCAACGCCATCCGCGTCTTTTGCCGGCGGATCTTTAAACCGATCTCGCGCAGCCCTGTCCGAATGAAACTCACGCGGTAAGGCTAACCGAACTCAGGTTTTGACAAAGGTTTTTCGCTTACTGTAGCGACGCCGCTCTGTCGGCGTAGTGCGAGTATGCCTCGCTGCAAATGTGTCTGTACGGCGACAGAGCGCCGTCGCTACAACAAGCGATTACTCCTCCTTGCTCAGCTTCGCCAGAACGCTCAAGTCTTCCAGCGTAGTCGTATCGCCGGTCACAGTCTTTCCGCTCGCGACCTCCTTCAGCAAGCGCCGCATGATTTTTCCGCTCCGCGTTTTCGGCAGCGCTTCCGCGAACCGAATCTCGTCCGGTTTGGCGATCGGCGCCGATGTGGATGCCGACATGCTCGCGCAATTCGGCCTTGAGCGAATTGCTCACCGTGACGTCGCCCTTTCACGGTCACGAACGCCACCACGCTCTGGCCCTTCAGTTCATCGGGCCGTCCGACCACCGCGGCTTCCGCCACATTCGGGTGACTGACCAGCGCGCTCTCGATTTCCGACGTGCCGAGCCGATGGCCGGCCACGTTCAAGACATCGTCGATCCGGCCGACGATCCAGAAATAACCATCCTTGTCCCGCCGCGCTCCGTCGCCGGTGAGGTAGCTGCCTTTGAACTCGCTCCAGTACTGTTTCCGGTAACGCTCCTTGTCGCCGTAGATCGTTCGCAGCATCGACGGCCACGGTTTGCGAATAATCAGTTTCCCGCCTACGTCCGGACCTACTTCGTTTCCCTCCTCATCCACGATCGCCGCATCGACCCCGAAGAACGGCAGCGTCGCGCTTCCCGGTTTGGTCGGGATCGCCCCCGGCAACGGCGTGATCATGATCGCGCCCGTCTCCGTCTGCCACCAGGTATCCACGATCGGGCAACGCCCGCCGCCCACCTTGTCGCGATACCACATCCACGCTTCCGGATTGATCGGCTCGCCGACCGATCCAAGCAGGCGCAGCGACGAGAGGTCATGCTTTCTTCAGCCACTGGTCGCCCCAGCGAATGAAAGCGCGGATCGCCGTCGGCGCCGTGTAGAGAATCGTTGACGCCGTATTCCTCGATGATGCCGCCAAAAACGGTCCGGCTCCGGCCAGTTCGGCGCGCCTTCATACATCAGGGTCGTCGCGCCGTTCGCGAGCGGACCGTAAACGACGTAGCTGTGGCCGGTCACCCAGCCGACATCCGCCGTGCACCAGTAAACATCGTCGTCCCGCAGATCGAAGACGTATTTCATCGTCGAATAAATTCCGACGAGATAGCCGCCCGTCGTGTGCAGAATGCCCTTCGGTTTTCCCGTCGAGCCGCTGGTGTAAAGAATGTAAAGCGGATGCTCGCTGTCGACCGCCACCGGGCGGGCAATGCGCGTCCACGTATTCCAGCTCGCGGTGCCACCAGACATCGCGCCCCTCCTCGATGTGGATGTCGTTGCCCGCGCGCCGAAAAACGATCACGCGCTTTATCGTCGTCTCGCCGCGGAGCGCGTCGTCGACGTTTTTCTTCAACGGCACGATCGCGCCGCGCCGGTAACCGCCATCCGCCGTGATCACCGCGATCGCTCCGCAGTCCGCGATCCGGTCGCGAATGCTGTCGGCGCTGAACCCGCCGAACACGACGGAATGAACCGCGCCGATCCGCGTGCAGGCGAGCATGGCGATCGCCGCTTCCGGAATCGTCGGCATGATAAATGATGACGCGATCGCCTTTGCGAATCTTGTTTCGCTTGAGGACGTTCGCGAACCGGCAAACGTCGCGGTGCAATTGCTGAAAGGTCAGCGCCCGTTTGTCTCCCGGTTCGCCTTCCCAAAGGATCGCGACTTTGTTTCGTCGTCGGGCCCGTTCAGATGCCGGTCTAGGCAATTCTCGGAGACATTCAGTTTCCCGCCGACGAACCACTGCGCGAAGGGCGCCTTCCATTTCAGCACACTCTTCCAGCGCTTTTCCCAGACCAGTTCGCCCGCTTCGCGCGCCCAGAATTTTTCCGGGCTGCTTGATCGACTCGCGATACATCCGCCGGTACTGCTCCAGGCTTTTGACGCGCGCTCCTTTAGCGAAAACCTTCGACGGTTTGAAGACCCGCTTCTCGACCAGGTGCGACTCGATGTTTTCCGCCATGCCGAAAAGGCTAGCGATGCGCACGCTCCGCTCAATCCAAAGTTAACGGATTAAACCACCGAGAGCGCCGAGGACGCGGAGGAAGCAAATTCGGTTTTCTCTCCGCGTCCTCTGCGTCCTCCGCGATGAATTCATTTGTCATGGCCTTGAGCTGGCTCAAGAATGACCGCATGAGCGATCACGTTTACAAGAAGATCGAGCTGGTCGGCGCCTCAGCCACGAGCATTGAAGACGCGGTGATGAACGCCCTGACCCGCGCCCAGAAAACGATTCGCAACATGCGGTGGTTCGAAGTCGTCGAAACCCGCGGGCAGATCGAGGACGGCAAGATCAACGAATGGCAGGTGACCGTGAAGGTCGGCTTCACCCTCGACAAGTAAGTTGTAGCGACGGCGCTCTGTCCCCGTAACTGCGCCTCGCAGCTCACCAGGCGTTCCACGCCGACAGAGCGGCGTCGCTACAACCTGAGGGATTCGGCTACCGCTATTCTTCCTCGCCCTGCGCGGCCTGATAAAGCTTCGTCGCGCCGTAGGCCAGGATCGCCGGCTTGAACGCGATGAAGACCAGCCGCATGAGGCCGCTCAGAATCCGCATGACCGGCAGCCGATTGAGGATGAAACCCGGCGACCAGCGCATAAGCGATCGAGCGCGCCGGATTTTCGCGCACGTATATCTTCCGTCTGTTCGAGCACTTGTTCGAATTGGTCCTTGGTAAATCCCAGCCCGCGCTCGGCGAGATCGCCCGAGGTCCCTGCAAACTGTTCATCCATGATATTTAGGTATCGAAATCCGGAGGCTTGTCGCGTGTTTCTTAATCAATCGTGCTCGTCGCTGACATCGTGTTGTGTTGTAGGGCAAGCGCACCGCTTGCCGCCCGCCGAACCGGCAACCGACGCGGTTGCCCTACAATCCGATGCCAGGTTCGAGCATCAAAGACGATCATGATCACGGGAAGCTTTGTAGGGCAAGCGCATCGCTTGCCATCCGCTACGGGCAACCGGCAACCGACGCGGTTGCCCTACAATTCGCCATGCCTGCTTCCAGCAGTTGTAGGGCAAGCGCTCCGCTTGCCATCCGCCCAACGCGGAAATCGGCAACCGACGCGGTCGCCCTACAATTCACATGCCTGCTTCGAGCAGTTGTAGGGCAAGCGCTCCGCTTGCCATCCGCCCAACGCCGAAATCGGCAACCGACGCGGTCGCCCTACAATTCACATGCCTGCTTCGAGCAGTTGTAGGGCAAGCGCATCGCTTGCCATCCGCCCAACGCGGAAATCGGCAACCGACGCGGTCGCCCTACAATTCACATGCCTGCTTCGAGCAGTTGTAGGGCAAGCGCACCGCTTGCCATCCGCCCAACGCGGAAATCGGCAACCGACGCGGTCGCCCTACAATTCACATGCCTGCTTCCAGCAGTTGTAGGGCAAGCGCATCGCTTGCCGCCCGCCGAACCGGCAACCGACGCGGTTGCCCTACAATCCGATGCCAGGTTCGAGCATCAAAGACGATCATGATCACGGGAAGCTTTGTAGGGCAAGCGCACCGCTTGCCATCCGCCAACCGACGCGATGCCAGCTTCCCAGCCTCAAAACAGGATGATCATGATCAGGAGCAGGAGGACCGTCACCGCAACGTCAGCCAAACGCTGGACGCGCCCACCCCAGGAGGGAAATCGGGCAGCGCTGGTTCGCGATGAAAATTCCCAGCCCGCCGGGTCGCCTTCAGGCAGAAGCGCCCCATCACTTCGAGCGCGCGTTCGCCGAGCGTAGAGCAGTTGGTCGAAAGCAAAATGCGCGCGTTGCGTTGCGCCACCTCCAGCGCCGCGAGCAGGAGCGTCTCGAAATCGTTCTCCACCTGGAACGTTCGGCCGCGATGCGTCCGCGAGAACGTCGGCGGATCGAGAATAATCATGTCGAATTTCTCGCCTCGCCGGGCCAGGCGCGGCAACACCGCCATCACGTCGTCAGCCATGAATCGATGGTCGGTCGTCGGCACCGAGTTGAGCGCAAAATTTTCCCGGCCCCGGGCCAGCGATTTTTTCGAAAGATCGACGCTGACTGTCTGCGCCCCGACCGTTGCCGCCGCCACCGAGAAACGAGCAGGTGTAAGCGAAACAATTCAGCAGGGTGCCAGGCGCGACGCTCCGCACGAACCGCCGGTTTTCCCGCTGATCGATGAAGAGGCCCGACCGAATATCCAGCGGCGAAATCGATCGCGTAACGAGAGCGAGCGTTCGAGCGCCGTGCTTTCGCAGGTTCGTGTCCGGGATCGCCGAGAATCAGACGCGGAGCTTCGCGCTCCGCATTCTGTTTTGGCAGAAACCGGGCGAACACGCGCCGGAATTTGAAATCGACGTTAAGCGCCCAAAGGCAGAGCTCGGTTTTCAGTCGCTCCAGGGCGGCGTCCGTTTTATGGGAGATGAGAACGTCGACGCCGAACCGTTCCACCCAGCCATCCGGGCACGTGCAAAGCCGAAGCGCGTCGGTCTGCTGCGCGATGAAATCCCGGTGCAGTTCCGGTTCGATCCATTCGGACATTCTCATGTGGATGAGGCAGGCATCGGCAGCCCCTAATCTCATTCGGTTGTCGCGCTGCCGGTGTCCGTCTCTTGCCCGTTAGGCCCGGTCGATTACAATGGCGTCGCGGCCCGCGGCTCGCCAAAGTTTGGCCCTAACAATCATGCATCAGGTCACTGTCCGCGTTCCGGCGAGCACATCCAATCTCGGCCCGGGATTCGACTGTCTCGGCGTCGCGCTACGGATTTACAATGACGTGACGGTTTCTCGCGGGCGAGGGGACCGCCAGGCCGCAATGGCCCGTTCTGCTGGCGATGCTTTTTTTCAAACGTACGCGGAAGGAAGCCATTATCGGTTTTCCTGCTCGATTGCCGGTGACATTCCGCAATCCCGCGGCTTAGGGAGTAGCGCTGCCGTCCGGCTCGGAATTCTCTCCGGCTTGAACGAGCTGGCGGATCGCCCGCTGCAACGGCGCGAGCTCTTCGAACTCCTGCGCAGCCCTCGAAGGCCATCCCGATAACGCCGCTCCCGCCTGTTACGGCGGATTCAACGTCGTCCGCGGTCTCGAGCGCCAGACGTTCACAGTCTCGGCGCAGCTCCAATTCGTTCTTCTCGTTCCAGATTTTGAGGTCGCGACCGCCAAAGCGCGCGCCCTTCTTCCGTCGCGGATCGCCCGCCTGGACGCCGTCGAAAATTCCCGCAACGCCTGCGCCATCACGGCTGCCTTCGCTTCCCGCGAATATCGATCGCTTCGCGGCGCTTTCGCCGATCATCTTCACCAGCCGTTCCGCAAAAAATTGATCCCGTTCCTTGACGACGTTATCGCCGCGGCCGCATCCGCCGGCGCGCTCGGCGCGTTTCTGAGCGGCTCCGGTTCGACCATCTGCGCCGTCACTCTTCGCTCGCCCGACAAGGTCGGCCGCGCCATGCTCGCCGCCGCCAATTCCCCCGGCGCCCGCATCCTCGTCACCGCCGCCGACAACCGCGGCGCGCGCATCCTCGACCATTCGCCATCTTCAATTCTCCATTCTCGCTTCCATGGGCCAGCGCGACTGAAAATCTCGAGCAGTTCGCGATCGACGTTATCCTCGGAGCGGCGCCACGGCGTTCGCGCCGCGCTCCTTCGCGGATTGCTCTACGCGCTCTCCTTCATCTACGAGCGGCTCGTTCAACTGCGCCTGTTTTTGTATCGGCACCGGATTTTCCGCGAGCACACCCTCGGCTGCCTCGTCATCAGCATTGGCAATCTCACCGTCGGCGGCACCGGCAAAACTCCGATCGTGGAAAAATTCGCGCGCGCCCTGCGAGCCGGCGGCCGGCGCGTCGCAATTCTGAGCCGCGGCTACAAAAGCGTCCCGCGGCCTGCCCCGCGGAAATGGGCTTTTTTGGCAAAAAAGAACCGTCGCCGCCGCGGGTTGTTTCCGACGGCAAATCGCTCCTCCTCGATTCCCTCACTGCTGGCGACGAGCCCTACATGCTCGCGAACAATCTCAAGGACGTCGATCGTGCTCGTCGACAAGGACCGGGTGAAAAGCGGCCTCTTTGCGATCAAGGAACTCAAGGCCGACACGCTTCTCCTCGACGACGGCCTCCAGTACCTCCATCTTAAAGCACCGGCTCGATATTGTCCTGATCGATCGCCAGGCGCCGTTCGGGAACGAACATCTGCTCCCGCGCGGCACCCTCCGCGAACCGCCCGCGCAATCTCCGGCGCGCGAGTTACATCTTCATTACGAAGAGCACCGGCGAGCCAAACGACGACTTGATCAAGCGCATCCGCCGCTACAATCGCACCGCCGAAATCATCGAGTGCGCCCACCAGCCGCTTCATCTCCAGAATGTCCTGACCGGCGAACAGATCCCGCTCGAACGGCTCCGCGAGACCTACATCGGATCGATCTGCGGCATCGCCGCGCCGGAAAGTTTCGAGGAAGGGCTGCGCAAACTCGGCGCCCGGATCGAGCTCTCCAAACGTTATACCGATCACCATCGCTACACCGAGGCGGAGTTGCAGAGCTTCATCACCCGCTGCGTTCGCCGCGATCTCGAGATGATCGTGACCACCGAGAAAGACGCCGTCCGTTTCCCGCGCCTGGCGAAAACCGACGTGCCGATTTATTTTCCTCCGCGTCGAGATCGAGATCCTGAGCGGCCACGAAAGCTGGGAACACTGCGTGGCGCGCATCTGCAAGCCGCAGCCGCTGCTCTCGCCCGCGCGCTTCTTTGCTTGAGCTCTTCTGAAGACGGCCTGCCTTCAATGGCCGTAGGGCAAGCGTGGCCGAGTCTCCCCAGCACGAGGGCGTGCCGGCTCCCCAGAAGGCGCTCGCTCCATGCTTAAACCTTGTTTGCGGATCGCGCGCCGCCTTACAACAGCACCATGGAAATTTCCGTCCAAAAATTCGTCGCGATAAATTTCCTCGTCATCGGTCTCTCCCACATCTTGCTCCGCGGGTCTGGGTTCAATTCTTCATTTTCCTCCGCGAGAAGGGCGAGGTCGGCAGTTTTCTCAATGCCTTTATCCATTCCCGCTCGGCGCTTTCATCATGGCCTTCCACAACATCTGGCATGGGCTTCCCGGCCTCATCGTCACACTCATCGGCTGGGGCCTGGCGATCAAAAGCACCATCTATTTCCTTTTCCCGCGCTTCGGCGTTCGCATGCTCGGGGTCAGTCTCGTTGGAACGAGCCTGGCACTTCGTCGTCGCCGGTGTTTTCAGCGTGGCGTTGGCTCTCTGGATTATATTTGTACCCACTGGTAACTGGAATCTGCACGCCCGCGTGCATTGACGCGGATGACACGGATTGATTGACTTCTTCATCCGCGATATCCGCGTAATCGCGCGGTTTCCACTCTGACCGAGCGGCGTCGCTACAAAAAAGCGACGCGCGCAATCGCTTCCGCGCGATATCTTGGAAAACATATGAGCGAAAAAGCGCAGCTGATCGTCGAGGGCAAAAAGCTCGCGGTCTCGAATCTGAACAAGGTGCTTTACCCGAAGGCCGGGTTCACCAAGGGCCAGATGATCGATTACTACATCCGGATCGCGCCGGTCCTGCTGCCGCACCTGAAGGACCGGCCGCTCACCATGAAGCGCTACCCGAACGGCGTCGATCAGCCGTTCTTCTACGAAAAGAATTGCCCGGCCCATCGGCCGAGCTGGGTGAAAACCGCGAAAGTCTGGAGCGAAGGCAACCAGCGGGACATGCATTATTGCCTTGCCCAGGACCTGCCCACGCTCGTCTGGGCCGCGAACCTCGCCGACATCGAATTGCACACTTCGCTCGCGCGCAAAAAGGATGTCGCCCGGCCAACGATGATGGTGTTCGATCTCGATCCCGGCGCGCCGGCCGACATCGTCCAATGCTGCAGGTCGGCATCTGGCTGCGCGATTTGCTGGCCGGAGATGAAGCTGAAGAGCTGGGCGAAAACTTCCGGCTCGAAAGGGCTTGCAGGTTTACGTCCCGCTCAACACCGCGGCCACCTTCGACGAAACCAAGGCTTTATCACGCGCGCTCGCGGAGCATCTGGAGCGCGAACATCCGAAGCTCGTCATTTCGAAAATGGCGCAGCGCTCTGCGGACAGGAAAAATATTCGTCGACTGGAGCCAGAACGACGAACACAAGACGACCGTGAATGTTTATTCCCTGCGGGCGAAGGACCAGCCGACCGTCTCCACGCCGGTGACTTGGGACGAAGTCGCGAACGGCTCTGAAGAAAAAAAACGCAAAGCTTCTCGTCTTCCCCTCCGGAAAGTGGTCCTGCAGCGTGTCGAAAAAATGGGCGATCTGTTCGAGCCGGTCGAAACGCTCAAACAGAAGCTGCCGAAGAAGTGGAACCTGTAGCGGCGGTCTATGACCGCCGACGCTTTCTCGTGTCAGTCCAAGGCAGATCGGCGGTCATAGACCGCCGCTACAGAAGCGATGATTGAGCTGCTCGCGCTTGGCTCTGCGGTCCTCTACGGCTCCGCCGATTTCTTCGGCGGACTGACCGCGCGACGCGCAAACACGATCGCCACTGTCGTTTGGTCGCAGGCCGTCGGGCTCGTCTTGCTCCTGCTCGTTCTGCCTTTCCTGCCGCCGGCAACGGTCTCCTCGCGCGACTGGGTCTGGGGATTTGTCGCCGGATTAAGCGGCGGCATCGGCGTCGCTTTTCTGTATCGCGCTCTCGCTGTCGGCAGCGATGGCGGTGGTCGCGCCGACCACGGCGGTCATCGCCGCGATGATCCCGGTGCTGTTCGCATTTGCGATCGGGAGAACGTTTGCGGCCGCTCGACGCTCGCCGGCGTTGCGCTCGCGCTTGGTGGCCATCTTCCTCGTTAGCCGGCCCCGCCGCCGCGAATTCAGATGAAGGACAACCGGAGTCGCGCGGTTTTCCGCCCGGTTTCGGTCTGGCGCTGCTCTCCGGCGTCTCAGTGGGAATTTTTTTTCTTTCCCTCGCGCGGACGAGCCACAGCAGCGGGAATGTGGCCGCTCATGGCGGCGCGAATTTCTTCGATCAGCCTGTTCGTGCGCGATCGCGCTGTTGGCCAGACGAACGCTCCGGATGAGACCGCACCGCCGCCGGGACTGCGACGCTTGGCGGCGCGCTCGATATGGCGGCGAATGCTGTCTATATGACTGCGGCGCGGATCGGCCCGCTAAGCATCGTCGTCACGCTGGCGTCACTTTATCCGGCGAGCACCGTGATCCTGGCGCGTATCATTTTGAAGGAACACCTGAGCTGGACGCAAATCGCGGGCATCGCCTGCGCCCTCGCCGCGGTGATTCTGATTGTGAGCTAAGGAGAGCCGATTTGGAATCGCCGTTTGCGGTAGTTGTAGCGACGCCGCTCTGTCGGCGTAAGCAAGCGCAGCGTGACACGACCCGTCCTTACGGCGACAGAGCGCCGTCGCTACAACGACGAGATGCTCACGCTCCGGTCCGAAACTGATCGTCCTTGTTCTTGAACAGGATGTTGAACGTCGTGAGCGAACCGTAGCAACGCGTGATGTATTGCTGGAGCTCGAACTTGTCCGCGTCGGTCAGTTTCTCGCTCGCGTTCACTTTCTGTTCGAGGACGCGCAGATTGTTTCGGATCATGACGATCTTGTGAAAGAAAGTGTCCAGCGGCACATCCTTCGGCTGGAGAGAGGAATCGGCCGGTTGCATGACGAGCGTTCCGTTCTGCCAGCGATTCGCCAGCCCCTCGACGATAACGTCCGTCTTTTCCAATCCCAATGCTTCGACGGTCGCCTGGGCCGCTTCCCGAATCAGGTTCGTTAGCGGTACCTGCAGCTCCGAGAGAGTCGCGGTGGCTTCCGCCCGCTGCAGCTCGCTCGAAGCGGGGGCGATCGTTCGCGGCGCGTCGTCGAACGCGATCTCGGCCGTATGTTCGGTGAGCGACCTAACGACTCCGACGCCATACTGGGGATGGCGCACCTTCATTCCGATGTGAAGAGATTCGATATTCATTTTGCTTCCCGAACACCGTGCGGAATCGCCAGCCGAACGCAAGCGTGGCGCATTGATGGAGGGACGCCCGCCGTGGCGTCCCCACGAACTGAAAGCGCGACTCAAGACGCGCGGCACCCGCGGCGGCGATTGATTGGAGGGCGGAGCTCAGCGACGCCAGCCTCGCTGGAGCTCGGCCCTCCATTAGGGAGAAAATAACTGCAGTTGCTCTCGCGGCCTTCGGAACGCGGCCGTCGATAATTCTGGCCGGCCGTTTATACCTGCGCGCCGGCAGGCCACTTCGAACATTGAGCGGATTTGTTCGGCGAAAATTCCTTCGCCTTTGGTTCGGAATCCCCAACGTGGGTCGTTGATCTTTCCGTTCCGGATATGCCTGATGCGGCTTAGCACCTTCTCTTTCTTCTCGGGGAAATGCTCGTCGAGCCAATGCTCGAAGAGGGGAGCGATCGCCCACGGCAAACGCACGATCGTATAACCTGCGAACTGCGCGCCGGCCTGTGCGCACGCCTCCACAATCTTCGGAATTTCGTGGTCCGTTAGTCCCGGAATTATTGGCGCAACCATCACGCCAACAGGAATTCCCGCTTTGTGTAATGCCGCGACAGCCTCCAGCCGGGCCATTGGCGAAGAGGTTCGCGGTTCAAGCACCCGCTGAAGTTCCGGATGGAGCGATGTCACTGATACGTTAACCGCGGCGGCGTTGTGGCTCGCCAATTCGCCGAGGACATCGATATCGCGCGTCACCAGCCGATTCTTCGTGATGATGGCCACCGGGTTCCGGAATTTTGCCAGGACTTCGAGGCAACTCCGCGTAATCCGCAGCTTGCGCTCGACCGGCTGATAAGGATCGGTCACGCCGCTCATCACGACGACCTGTGGCTCCCATTTGGGCGAGGACAACTCCGCTTCCAGCAATTTCGCCGCGTTCTCTTTCACCATGATCTTGCTCTCGAAATCCAGCCCCGCCGACATGCCGAGATATTCGTGAGTCGGCCGCGCGAAACAATAAATGCAGCCATGCTCGCAACCTCGGTAAGGGTTTACGCTTGTCTCGAAGCCGACGTCCGGACTGTCGTTTCGGGCGATAATCGTTTTCGTGAGATCCCGAAAGAACTGTGTCTCGGGTCGGGGCTTCTCTTCCTCGCTACTCGTCGGATCGATCTGAACTACGTCTTCGTCGCCCAGATCGATATGCAGCTTCTCAAAGCGGTTCGCCGGATTCCACGACGCGCTCCGCCCATGGATCGCCGGCGAAGGCGGAGCCGCCTCCTCGACAATGGGGACGAATTTCTTCTTGGCTCTTTTTCGAGGCTCGGGCACGCGCCAAGTTCACATGAACATATGACGCTGTCCAGGTGGATCGGCCGCTCCGCCGGGCGATGTTTGAGGTTCGGGAGCGACCAATGCCTGCCCACATCGAGCGGCGGAGCGCTCGATCCACCTTGCCGCGGGGCGTAGAAATGCTTTTGGGATCTGGCCCTTGGGATTTGGGATTTCTGCTCGCGCGAGTGATCGTTCCGCCTTGCTCGCGAGCGGCCCAATGGCACAATTCCCGCGCCGATCGAGCAGGGAGGAGGGGTGGTCGAGTGGTTGATGGCTCCGGTCTTGAAAACCGGCAGGGCGCAAGCCCTCGTGGGTTCGAATCCCACCCCCTCCGGGTCAATTTTCGATTGGCGATTTTCGATTTTCGATTGGGAGATGCATTCGGCGCGCGATAACAAACGCGGCGACGCCGCCGATCAAAGCCGCGGCCACGACGTCCGACAAATAATGGGCGGCGACGTACATCCGCGAGAATGCGATCAGAAGCGGCACAATGAGGAGTGGCGCGCCGATCCGCCAGCTGGCAAAGGCCAGCGTCGCGAAGAAGGCTGTCGATGCCGCGGTGTGGCCTGACGGGAAGGCGTTGTAGCGAGGATTAAGTCGCGGACCGGTCCAGCCGGCTTCAGTTTGAACATGCGGCCGCGCCCGGCCGGTGGAAATCTTCACCACGCGTGCCGCGACGCCGGCCAGCGCGCAGGCCAGAATCATCGCCGCGCAGATTCGCAGCCAGCGTTTGCTTCCTCGCCAATATGCGATGCCGAGTAAGGCCAATCCCAGGAGCACATGCTCGGGCCAATCGCCGTAACGGCTGACGGCGTTCATAAAATTCCGGAGCGCCGGGAATTGTTGTCGCGTCATCCACCCCTGGACGGCAGCGTCCGCGGAAAAGCTCGCGACGAGGAGAAGCGCGGCGCAGAGAAACACCACCAACCACGAGGCCAGGCCGAGCAAGCCGCGAAATTCCCGTTTGTCTTTCACCCGCACGTATCTTTGAATCTCCGCCTTGCCACCCGCAATCCGCAATTTCGTCCTCGTCTTTTTCGGCGCGCTGCTTCTGCACGTCGCCGGGACGTGGCTCATTCCCCTCGTCGATCGCGACGAGCCGCGGTTTGCAGAGGCTTCGCGCGAGATGCGGGAGCGGGGCGATTATGTCATTCCGTACTTCAACGATAAGTATCGGTTCGATAAACCAGCGTTCATTTACTGGACGCAGATCGCCAGCTACACGGTCTTTGGCGAGAACGATTTCGCGGCGCGATTTCCTTCGGCGGTGGCCGCGGCGTTGACGGCGCTCGTGCTTTACGCCTGGGGCCGTCGGCTTGAGGGCGAACGGACTGGCTGGTGGGCGGCGATAATTTTTACGCTTTGTCTCCAGGTCTTCGTTCACGCAAAGGCTTCGGTCGCCGACATGTGGCTCGTCTTTTTCGTCGCGGCGGCGCACTGGGCCGGATTCGAGTTGCTTCGGGACTCCGCAGACCCGCGTCGGTTCAAGTATTGGCGGCTCGCCTTTTACGTCGCGCTCGGCTTCGGGTTCCTGGCCAAAGGTCCGCTCGCCTGGCTTCCTTTGCTCACCGTCCTGAGTACGAAACTTTTCCGGCGCGATGTGCCGCTCGCACGCCGCTTCTGGTTCTTCACCGGAATGCTTGGCGCGTTTGCCATCGTCTGCACCTGGGGAATTCCGGCGGTCATCCGGACCAACGGCGAATTCTTCAAAGTCGGGATCGGCCGACACGTCGTCGAGCGCAGCTTCAACGTCATGGAAGGCCACGGGGCGAATTCCTGGAACACGTACCTCGCCGCGATGCCGTTTTATTTCATCACGGTTTTCCTCAGCTTTTTCCCGTGGTCGATCAAATTGCCGGCGCTAACGAAGCGGCTCTGGCGCCAGCGCGACGCGACCGACAACTACCTGGTCTCCGGCATCCTGATTGTCTTCATCGTCATGAGCCTGGTGAAAACCAAACTGCCGCATTACACGCTCCCGGCTTTCCCGCTCCTTTCGTTGCTCCTCGCCCGGCATCTCTTTACGGTGGGATCGGAGCGCTTCGCTCGCCGCGCGGCGATCGGTGCGTGCGTTGCCTCGCTCGCCGCGGCCTTTATCGCGTTCCCGCTTCTTTCGTCCACGTTTCCCTCCGCCCAGCTCTACAAACAATCCCGGAACGATCTCCTGCCCGAGATGGATTTCGCGAATATTGATTACGCGGAGCCAAGCGTCGTCTGGTACTTCCGGAGCCGGGCCCATGGATTCTTCCGCGGCCTTAACCCGGATCAGCTCGAGAAGTTCATGACGTTTCCCGGACCGCGTTTCGCGATCGTGCCGACTCCAGTCGCGCAAGCGTTTTCCTCGAAGATCGACCCGAGCTGGAAAACCTATCGCGCGAAAGGATTCACCATCGTCCACGGCCGGCCGACCGATTTGACGATGATCCTCAAGCAATCGCAATGACGCCGCGACTGTGTTGCCGCAGCCGCGGAAATCCCAAATCCCAAAATCCAAATCCCAAGGAATTCTCAATTTCCTACGATCAAAACTGCGGTGTCGCGGTGCTCTGTTTTCTTCGTTTGGGATTTTTAATTTGTTTGGGATTTGGGATTTGGTTCTTGGGATTTCCAGCACCGCTGGTTAGTGATTCCGGCGGATGATCACTTTCCTCAACGGCACGCTGGCTTCGGCTCTCCCTACCCAGGCCATCGTCGACGTGCGCGGCGTCGGTTACGAAGTTTTCATTCCGCTTTCGAGTTACGACAAACTGCCGGCGCCCGGCCACCCCGTCCAGATCCTGACCCATCTCCACGTGCGCGAAGACGCGCACATCCTTTACGGGTTCATGACGGCCGCCGAACGCGATCTGTTTCGGCTCCTGGTCAACCATGTCAGCGGCATTGGCCCGAAGCTCGCGCTCGCCGTCTTAAGCGGAATGAGTGTCGACCGATTCAAGTCTGCCGTCGTTAACGCCGACATCGCGTCGCTCTCGAAGATCAGCGGGCTCGGGAAAAAAACCGCCGAGCGGATCGTGCTTGAGCTCAAAGACAAGCTCGGCGTCGTCGCGGCATGGGAAGCCGCGAGCGCCGAGCACGCGCCGACGGCTGAGCAAAGCCAGGCCAACGAAGCCGTTCTGGCGCTCATCGCGCTTGGCTATAAACAAGTCGACGCGCACAAGAGCGTCCGCGATTTGCAGGAGCGAGAGCCCGCGATCAAATCCGCCGAGGAATTAGTGAAGACCGCGCTGAAGAGGATGGCGGCGGGGAGAGGATGAAGAAGGCGCCTTCGGCGGAACGTCCAACGTCCAACGCCCAACGTTCAATTAAAGGGAGCGTCCCCTCATCGCTGAATTGTTTCTCGATCGCCTATTGTTCCCTCCGCAGTTGAACGTTGGACGTTGGACGTTGGACGTTGGACGTTAAGAACGCAGCGTCTGACCTTTTCATCCGCTAATGTCCGCCAACTCCGATCAACTTGCCTCCGTCCGCTCCGCCTTCCCCAAAGAGGGCCTTTTCGCCGAAAAGGATTTCCATCTCTCGCCCGATCCTTTCCCGATCGACGACAAATTCGCGCGCGAGCTGGAGCAGCTCGGCCATCGTCTCTACGTTTTCCAGCGGGCTTGCAACGAGCTTTATCAGCGCAGCGCGAAGGGAAAACAGCCGGCCTGGATCTCCCAGTATCTCGATGCTGGAAAACCTCCGGAGCTGGTCGAGTTCGCGCGCCAGAAACAATTCCGGGACGACGTCCCCGTCGTCATCCGGCCCGATCTCATTCTAACCGAGACCGGTTACACGATCGCCGAGATCGATTCGGTCCCGGGAGGAATCGGACTTACCGCGTGGTTGAACCAAACCTACGCGAAACTCGGTCGCGACCTAATCGGGGGCGGCGACGAAATGCTCGACGGATTCCGGAGTTTGTTGCCGAACGGCGGCGACATTCTCATTTCCGAAGAGGCCTCGACTTATCGGCCCGAAATGAATTGGGTCGCCGCGCAGCTTAACGCTCGCAGCACCTCTCAACCCCTCAACCCCTCAACCGCTCAACGTCCTTCATGGCGCGTGGTTGACGCTGAGACCTACGAGCCCGAGCCCGGTCGAAACGTCTATCGTTTCTTCGAGCTTTTCGATCTCCCGAATCTTCCGCGCGTCCCCGCGCTCCTCGAGGCCGTTGCGGCAGGGAGCGTCAAGATCACACCGCCGATCAAGCCGTTCCTCGAAGAGAAAATGTGGTTCGCCCTTTTTTGGATGCAGCCTCTCCGCGAATTCTGGCGGCGCGAGCTGGGCGAGAAATATTTCCTGAAACTGCAGGAAGTCATTCCTTACAGCTGGCCGCTCGATCCCGCGCCGTTGCCCCAACACGCTGTGATTCCGCGCCTCGAAATTCACGATTGGCACGAAGCCGGAAAGCTCAGTCAGAAGGAACGCGATCTTTTAATAAAGGTAAGTGGCTTTTCGCCATTAGGGTGGGGGAGCCGCGGCATCACCGTCGGTGCCGACGTGCCCCAAACCGAATGGCAGGCCACGATCGAACAGGCGCTCGCCGAATTTCAAACCACGCCGCGAATCGTGCAGCGTTTCCACAAAGCGCGCATCATCGACCACCAGTATTGGGACAAGGAAACCGGCGAAGTGAAAACGATGCGCGGCCGCGTCCGTCTTTGTCCGTATTACTTCGTCGAAAACGGGAAGGCGAAACTAAGCGGCGCGTTGGCGACTATCGTGCCCGCCGATAAGAAACTGCTTCACGGAATGCGCGACGCGATCCTCGCGCCGACCGGCGTGGGCGCGGCCTAGCGCCAACGGCGGGATTCAACTCTAGCCTGGGGCGACGCCCCAGTGATAAGGGCGTCGCCAAACGATCCAGCGCTGAAAGCGCGATTCACTTGTGGTCCGCATGTCGCCACGAATTGAGTCGCGCTTTCAGCGCTCACGAATATTTCTTGTCTCGTAATCCTGGGGCGATGCCCCAGGCTAAGTTGATTGCGCGCCGTTGGCGCTGAACCCGGGGCAACACGTCAGGGTAAATGGATTACGCGTCGTTGGCGCTCGCGGTGACAATGCCTGCGGTCGCAGTTGTCGCGCTTGACAGCTGCGCCTCAGCACCGCCTTTAATCAAGCTGTGGCGCGCATGAGACGTTTCGTTCTTCTCGTCGCCATTTTCATTTCCGACCGCGTTTTCGCCGACGACAATACTGGCTTCCGAGTCATTCAAGAGAGGTCCGCTGATGGCGTCACCTTGATCATGAAGAGCGATTACTGCGTCGAATATACGGTCACGCTCGAGGCGACGCTCAAGAACATGACTTCATCGCGGCCGCTGCCCTTCACGGTTGATGCCGCGGGCCGCAGGTCGTTCGTCCTGGCAAGCTTCAAGCAAACGGACGGGACCCGCCCGTGGAACTACAACTTCTATTACCATTGGGAGTACGGCGGCCGGCGCAATTCAACCGGTAACGATGCGGATTACGCGATGCCTTTCCGTTCCGGCCGGTATGTCGTCATGCAGGGCCCGCGCGGGAGTTATAGCCACTTCGCCGGTTCCGGTAGCGAGAATGCCGTCGACTGGGACGTGCCTGAAGGCACTGTCGTTTGCGCATCGCGGGAAGGTCGCGTCGTGGGCGTGCGCGACGACTCTACCGTCACCGGCACGGATCCAAAATTTAAGCCGCTTGGCAATTACGTCATCATCAAGCACGCGGATGGAACGTTCGCCGATTACCATCATCTCCAACCCGGTGGGGCGAAGGTGAAACTGGGCGACCAAGTGAAAGTCGGGCAGTCGATCGGGCTCTCCGGCCAGACCGGCTTCGCTAGCAAACCGCACCTCCATTTCGCCGTCTTCCAGGCGATCGACGGCAAGAAAGTGCTCAGTCTGCCGTTCCGCTTAAAAACGGATCACGGAACCTTCACCGATTTCGTCCGCGGCCAGTCGGTACCTAGGTCCGCGGACAGCGGAGCGCGCTTTACCTAGCCAACGCTCACCAAATATTCACCCGCTCAGCCGCCGGCCGTACCATGGGCGAGCCGTCCGGAATATTGAACGCCTTCTGGAACTCGTCGAAGTTCGACAACGGGATGAGGGTGCGAAACCGGCCCGGCGAGTGCGGATCCGTGTTCAGTCGCAGCTTCAGATCTTCATCGCGTTGGGTGTTGCGCCAGATCTGCGCGTAACCCAGGAAGAAGCGCTGCTCCGGCGTGAACCCGTCGATCGTGGGCTGCGGACCTTTCTTCGCCACAGCTTTCTTGAAGGCCGTGAACGCGAGCTTCACCCCGCCGATGTCGGCAATGTTTTCGCCCTGGGTCAGCTCGCCATTGATATGCACTCCGGGCAGGGGCTCCGCAGCGTTGTATTGTGCGACCACCACTTGGCGCCGCTTGTCGTATTCGTCGGCTGATGCCTTCGACCACCAATCCCGCAAATTGCCGGCGGCATCGTATTGCCGGCCCTGGTCGTCGAATCCGTGCGTCATCTCGTGGCCGATGACCGCACCCATGCCGCCGTAGTTCACAGCGTCATCCGCTTTCGGGTCGAAGAAGGGCGGCTGCATGATGCCGGCGGGGAACACGATCTCGTTCATGTTCGGGTTGTAGTAGGCGTTCACCGTCGGCGGCGTCATGCCCCACTCAGTGCGATCCACTGGCTTTCCGATCTTCTTCATTTGCCGATCCACTTCGAACATGTCCGCGCGGATCACGTTTTGCGCGTACGAGTTTCGGTCGATCTTCAGGGCGGAATAATCGCGCCATTTGTCGGGGTAACCGATCTTAACCTGGAAAGCGGCGAGCTTTTTCAACGCCTGGTCTTTCGTCGGCTGGTCCATCCATTCCAGAGTCTTGATTCGCTCGGCGAGCGCTTCTTTCAGATTGTTGACCATCTCGAGCGCCCGCGCCTTCGCTTCGGGTGGGAACTTCTCCGCCACGTAAAGTTTGCCGAGCGCTTCCCCGATCTCTTCGTCCTCTTTTGTCACTACCCGTTTCCAGCGCGGCTTGATCTGTTTCGTCCCGCGCAGGGTCGCTTCGAAAAAACGAAAGTTCTCGTTTACGAAATCGCTTGAGAGCATCGGGGCCATGGCGCGGATCAGGTGCCACCGCAGATAAGGCTTCCAATCTTCCACTGCGGTCGTCTTGAAAACTTCATTGGCGCCTTTGAAGAAATCAGGCTGGCCGACGTTGACATCGCCCGGATTACTCAGCTTGATCTCCTTAAAGTAATCGGCCCAGTTCCAATCCAGCGTCATCGTCTGGAGCTCTGCGACCTTCACCTTATTGTAATTTTTGATCGGATCCCGCAGTTCAACGCGAGTGCGGGCGGCTTTCGCCAGCGCTGTCTCCAGCGCCATGATCTTTTGCGCGTCCTTCGCCGCCTGGTCGGCCGGAGCGCCGGCGAGCGTCAGCATTTTCGTGACGTGCTCGAGGTACTGCTCGCGGATCTTCTTCATCGCGTCGTCATCCTTCGTGTAATAATCGCGGTCCGGTAGCCCGAGCCCGCCCTGATAAGCCTGCGCAATGATCTTGGTGCTGTCTCTGTCGTCCTGGCCGGAGGCGAATCCAAAGAATGCGCTCCAGCCCATCGCGTGGAAACGGCCAATCTCTTTCAGCACGTCCTTGCGATCTTTCATCGCGTCGATCTTCTTGAACTCCTCGTCGAGCGGTTGCGCTTTCGCGGAATCGATTGCTGTCTCGTTCATTCCGCTCGCGTAAAAGTCCCCGACCTTTTGCACGTCGGCCGACGCAGTCTTATCGGCGCCCTTCGTTTTTTTTGAATCCTTCGAGGCGTCCGCCGGCGCAGTACCGCCAGCGGCTTTCTCCGCGATCTCGTGCAAGGCGTCGTTGTTCTTTTCCGCGAGCTCATTGAACGAAGCCCAGCGCGAGAACTCCGGCGGGACCGGGTTGTTCTTGATCCAGCCGCCATTGGCGAAAAGGTAAAAATCGTCGGCGGGTTTCACCGACGTATCCATGTTCCTGGGATCCAGCGGGGGTGGGTTCTTATCCACCTGCGGCTTGGCCGAGGCGTCCGTCGAAGTGTTGGGCGCGGTCGCGGGGCTCTGGCCGGGCGCCGGCGGCGGGCTTTGCTCTGCCGGCTTCTTGGCGGGTTCTTTAACCGTCGGCGGTTTGTCCGCGTCTTTCGGAGCTGGCGATTTGTTCGGTTCGGTTTGCGCGAGCAGAGGGCCGGCTGCCAGCAAACCAGTGATCAGGAGATAGATCGGCTTAAACATCAAATACGAAACGGTGAAAGGCGCGCCTTGTCCAATCCGTTCCTATTTCCTGCTCATCCTCGCCTGCCACGGGTTAGCCTCGCGAAGGCGGGTGCTCGACGGATTTTGAACGTCCTTATGCCCGACCGTCTCCAATCCCCCAAGAACAGCGGCCTCCAGACCGCCGACGTATTTGGCGGCGGTTTGTAAACCGCCGCTCCTTGGAAGACCGTAATGGCACCTATCCTGCACCCTGACAGACAATGAACGCCGCACGAACCCGCTCCTTTCTCGTCGCGGGTGTTCTCTGCCTTGCCCTGGCCGCTCCTTGCTTCGCAGCGAAATCCAAATCCAAGTCACCGAAATCCTCGAAGGCTTCAGCAAAACCGTCCGCCACTCCGGCCGCCAAGCCTTATCCATCCCCCACGCCGAACAAAGACTGGCAGGTCATCAAAGTTGGGCCGCGCGATTACCTCAGCGTCGATAACATCGCGAAATTCTACGGGCTCATCGGCAACGTCGATTCCACCGGAAAAAGCGTAGTCCTCAACAACGGCCGGAACCAGCTCCAGGTCACGCTCGATAGCCGTGAAGCGATCGTGAACGGCATCCGCAACTGGCTCTGTTTCCCCGTCATCGCCCACGACAATAAATTCCTCGTCTCGCGCATCGACCTTGCGAAAACCATCGAGCCGCAGCTCCGCCCCCAAATGATCCAACGCAGCGGCAAAATCCAAACAATAGTGCTCGATCCGGGGCATGGCGGGTTCGACAAAGGCGCCGGCAGTACCTTCGGCAAGGAAAAGGATTTCGCGCTCGACGTCGCCCGCCAGCTCCGGCCGCTCCTCCAGGCCAAGGGATTTAAAGTCGTCATGACCCGCGAGACCGACGTCTTCATCCCGCTCGAAGTCCGCGCCCGGATCGCGAACGCGACGAAAGATTCGATCTTTGTCAGCATTCATTTCAACGCGACCGGCGCGAACCCGTCCGCGACCGGCTTCGAGATTTTCTCGCTCACTCCGCGGGGTGCGCCGTCCACGAACGACGAGTCGCTCGCGCTCCATTTCGTGAACATGCAGGCCGGCAGTCCGGTGGAAGCGCAGAGCTTCGAGCTCGCCGCTGTAGTGTATCACTCGATGTGCGGCCATTTCCTCCAGGAGTTCGACCGCGGCATCAAGCGCGCCCGCTTCGCTGTTCTGCGTCGCACGCAAATTCCTGCGATCCTCGTCGAAGGCGGGTTCCTTAGCGAAACGTCCGGTGACGCAAAGCGGATCGCCGATCCCGAATGGCGCAAGCAACTCGCGGAATCGATCTGTATCGGCCTCGAAGGCTACCGCGGGTTGGTGGAGAGAAAGCAGCGGCCCATGGTCGTCGCCGAATATCGCGCTCAGGCCGCCGGGGAAATCACCGTGGTGGATCTCACGGCTCCGCCGTCTCGTCTCGACCCAGCTCCGTCGCAGGTGTCGAATCCGCCTTTCATTCCCGTCGTCAATCCCGCACCCGCTCCAACGCCTGCGCCTTCGACTCCGCCCCAGGTCAATCCACCTGACGAGCCGGAACCGTAGGTTGGGGCGAGGATAGAGGATCGAGAGCAGAGGATAGCGGCGTCTCCGATCCTCGTTCCCAAACTCTGTTTGGGATCGCACTTGTCCCCGCAACTCCGTTGCTGATGCCGGCTTTAGTTCGTCCTCGTTCCCAAGCTCCAGCTTGGAAACGCAATTGTCTTCGAAGCTCTGCTTCGCCGCCCGCGCCCTGAACACCACCGTTCCCTCGCTTTAGGCGTTGCCGCTGCTGCCTCTTAATTTTCTGGTCTCGTTCCCAAGCTCCAGCTTGGAAACGCAATTGTCTTCGAAGCTCTGCTTCGCCGCCCGCGCCCTGGAGACAATCGTTCCTCGCTTTAGGCGTTGCCGCTGCTGCCTCTTAATTTTCCCTTCTTAATTCTGCCTTTCCAGTTACGTTGGGCTAACAATTCAACCGAAGGACCCTATGAAAAAATACTTCAGCATTGCAGCGACAGCCTTTTTCGCGTCGGTCGTTCTCTCGATCGCCGCCACCCCGGACAAGGACGCGATCATGGCCAAGGAAAAAGAAGCGTGGCAGGCGTTCAAGGACAAGAATGCCGACGGCTTTAAGAAAGTCGTGGACAAGGATTTTCGCGGTGTCTACGCCGAGGGCCTCGTCAACCTGAACCAGGAGTTGGAGGACATGAAGAAGTGGAACATGAAATCCTTCGAGCTCAGCGATTACACCGCGTTCTCGGATGAGAAGGATGTCATCGTTACCACCTACAAAGTAGCGATTCAGGGAAGTATCGGCGGCAAGGACGCCTCCGGCACGTTCAACTGCGGCACGGTTTGGAAAATAGAGAACGGCGTTTGGCTTGCCATTTTCCACACAAACGTGAAAGCGGAAGCCGCGAAATAAACGAAGAAGGAAGAATTTAGAAGGAAGAGAGCCGCGGAGGCTGACCTCTAATTCTCCACTTCCTCCTTTATAATTCTTAATTCTTACTTTAGCGTAGCGCCAAGAGCGGGGGAGCCGACACGGCTGAGACGTCCTGGACGAACCCCTTGAACCTGATGCGGGTAATTCCGCCGAAGGGAGCGAGGTAAATAAGGATTTTTCAGCCATGCGTTTCCCGCGCATGGCTTTTTGTTTTATGAATTTGTCTCCTGATCTTGTAGGGCAAGCGCACCGCTTGCCGCAGCTCGACCACAACGGCAGGCGACGCGCCCGCCCTACAAACCTATGAGCGAACCACGCCACACCAACGGCTCCGCCCCCGACAAAAATAATCTGCGTAAATCTGCGCAATCTGCGGACGGAAATCCTTTCCTCCCTAACAGCAGCAAGGTCTACCTCCCCGGCTCACTCCACCCCGACCTCCGCGTTCCGTTCCGCGAAATTTCCCTCGCGCCGACGAAAACCATCTCCGGCGACATTGAAGTCAACGAACCCGTCCGCGTTTACGACACGAGCGGCCCCTGGGGTGACGCAGATTTTCACGGCGACGTCGAGCGCGGTCTGCCGCCGTTGCGCGAGAAGTGGATCCGGAGCCGCGCCGATGTCATCGAGATTGACGGCCGCGCCGTTACTCCGGCAGACAACGGCTACCTGTCCGAAGCGCATGCTGCGCATCGGAACGGAAGTAAGAAGGAAGAATTAAGAATTAAGAAATCGGATCGGACGCCGCTTCGAGCTGCGAACGGCAACGCCGTCACTCAGCTCGCCTACGCGCGCCGGGGCATCATCACCCCGGAGATGGAATACATCGCGATCCGCGAGTCTGGAAAATCTGCAATCTGCAATCTGCAATCTGCAATCGCCCGGAACGATTTAGGACACCAGCACCCGGGGAACTCGTTCGACGCTGCGATCCCCAACGCGATAACGCCAGAATTCGTGCGGGCCGAGGTCGCTCGCGGCCGAGCGATAATTCCCGCCAACATTAACCACCCTGAGTCCGAGCCGATGATCATCGGTCGCAATTTCCTCGTAAAAATCAACGCGAACATCGGGAACAGCGCTGTCGCCTCTTCGATCGACGAAGAGGTCGAGAAAATGCGTTGGGCCACCAAATGGGGCGCCGACACCGTGATGGACCTGTCCACCGGCAAGAACATCCATGCCACCCGCGAATGGATCATTCGCAATTCGCCGGTGCCGATCGGCACCGTCCCGATTTATCAGGCACTCGAAAAAGTCGGCGGTCGCGCGGAAGAACTGACTTGGGAAATTTATCGCGACACTCTCATCGAACAGGCAGAGCAGGGGGTCGATTACTTCACCGTCCACGCCGGCGTGCTTCTCCGTTACATCCCGATGACCGCGCGCCGGGCCACCGGGATCGTGTCGCGTGGCGGCTCGATCATGGCCAAGTGGTGCCTGGCCCATCACCAGGAAAGTTTCCTCTACACGAAGTGGGACGAGATCTGTGAAATCATGGCCGCCTATGACGTCAGCTTCTCCATCGGCGATGGCCTGAGGCCCGGCAGCATTGCCGACGCGAACGACGAAGCGCAGTTCGCGGAGCTTGTACACTCAGGGCGAACTAACCCGGCGCGCCTGGAAGCAGCATGTGCAAGTGATGAACGAAGGCCCTGGTCACATCCCCATGCACATGATCAAGGAAAACATGGAGAAACAACTCGAGTGGTGCGACGAAGCGCCCTTCTACACGCTGGGCCCGCTCACCACCGACATCGCCCCCGGCTACGATCACATCACCAGCGCCATCGGCGCCGCCATGATTGGCTGGTACGGCTGCGCCATGCTTTGCTACGTCACGCCGAAAGAACACCTCGGCCTGCCTAACAAGAAAGACGTGAAGGACGGCGTCATCGCCTACAAAATCGCCGCCCACGCCGCCGACCTCGCCAAAGGCCATCCGGGCGCGCAGTACCGCGACAACGCTATCAGCAAAGCCCGCTTCGAGTTTAGATGGGAAGACCAGTTCAACCTCTCGTTAGACCCCGAGACCGCCCGCGAGTTTCACGATGAGACCTTGCCTCAGGAAGGCGCCAAAACCGCCCACTTCTGCAGCATGTGCGGCCCGCACTTCTGCAGCATGAAGATCACGGAGGATGTTCGGAAGTATGCCGCTGAGCAGGGGATCGTCGAAGAGGCGGCGATAACACGAGGCCTTGAACAGAAGGCAACGGAGTTCACGGAGAAGGGCGCCGAAGTTTACACGGCGGTGTAGCGGCGGTCTATGACCGCCGAAAGCTGTAGTCGCGGCGCTCAGTCGCCGCGTCTCCTATTCCGGGGAGCACACGCGCCTCGCGTGTTGGTTTCGGCGCCCCCGCCGAAACGGACTTTCTTCCCCTCAAACAACACTCGTTGCGGCGAGGGCTCCGCAACGGACACGCGAGGGCGCGTGCGCTCCCCGGAAATCTCTACGCTATCGATGGCCCACACCTTCACACACACGCTTGACAGAGGGATCTGGGATCGCCGAGCCTCGCGACATGAAAATCCCCCCAGGATTAAAAGCGATACTCATTGGGCCAGCGGCCGGTCTCTTCCTCGCAGGCAGTCCCCTCGCGGCGAAAGAGAAAGACCCCGGCGCCGACAAACCAGCGCCGGAAGCTCAGGCGCCGCGCCTCCTCCTTGCGAATGTCTGGAATCCGTCCATCGATCCGACCGGGTGGTGGATGAGCGAAAAATACGACGGCGTGCGGGCTTACTGGGATGGCAATGCGTTATGGACCCGCAAAGGCAATCTCATTCATGCCCCCAATTATTTTCTCGCCGAGTTGCCGCGCGACATCGTCCTGGACGGAGAGTTATGGATCGGCCGTGGGAAGTTTGAAGAGACCGTCAGCATCGTCCGTTCAGAAACGCCAGACGAGCGCTGGAAACGGATTCGCTATATGGTGTTCGATGCCCCGCAGGCGAAAGGCCTCTTTGAACAGCGAATGGAATTCCTGCGAGCGACCTTTTCGAAACCAAACCAGTTCGTCACAGTCGTCGCGCAGGAACGTTGTCAGGGCGTAGCTCAACTCATCGCCGAACGCGATCGGGTCGTCCGAGAGGGCGGCGAAGGAGTCATGTTGCGCCAGCCGCAGTCAGCCTACGAAGCAGGTCGCTCGTCCACCTTACTCAAGGTCAAACCTTACGACGATGCCGAAGCAACCGTTATAGCTTACGAACCCGGCCAGGGAAAATTCGCCGGGAAGCTCGGCGCCCTTCGCGTCCGAACTGACGACGGACGCGAATTCTCCATCGGGACTGGCTTGACCGATGCCGACCGAGACTCGCCGCCTCCACTGGGCACCGTCATCACCTATCGGTTCCAGGGATTAACAGCCAAAGGGTTGCCGAGGTTCCCATCTTACTTGCGCGTGCGGCGAGATTGAATCCGCGGGTTACATCCGGGGAGCACACGCGCCTCGCGCGTTGGCGATGACGCCCTTCCACCGCGAACTTAAACGCGGGCCGCAATTGTCCTTGAAAGCCGCCACACTGATTCTGGGATCCTCCATGCCCTTCTCCCAGGATAGGATAACATAGAGCCCGGACCGACGACTCGTTAGTTCCGGACGGAGAAAATTCTCTGGACCTCATTCTGGGAAGGAAAATCCGGAGTAATCAAGTCTTCCTGCGGTTTGTAAAGGTAGGGATGAGGAAAACCTCGCTCAATAAACGTCGGATCAAGCAGATTGTTATATCGGAAGTGGCATGACCAGCGAATGGACTTCGAAACGTTTGTCCCAGATTGGTGGACCAGCAAAGAGGAGAAGAAGAGGGCGTCGCCGCGCTCGACTTCCATTGAGACGAGTTTGGCTTTGTCCAATCTGGATTTCAGATGTCCGTAACCGTCCACCATCTTTGCCTCCAGCAGTCCCCATTTATGACTGCCCGGGTAAACCTCCAGGGCGCCGAGGTTCTTGTCGATATCAATCAGCGGTAACCAGACCACCACGGAATCAAGGGAACCCTGCATGCTACGCCAATCCTGGTGAACATCGAGGCGCCAGTATACCTCTTTCTTAGCCAGCCGTTCTGCATTGAAATAAAGCACTGGTCGTGTGCTGATGTTTGGAAATGCGAGGCCCAAATCTTTTAGCGCAGAAACGATGCGTTCGTCCAAGGCAAGACGATGCAAGGAGATGAGGTGCTGCGCCTGTTTGCCGCAATTGGTAAATGTCTCCAAATCACGCTCGAAAAGTTTGAACATGCCATCCTCAAACTCATTGTCTTCCGGCGTGCTCGACTCGACCAGGCCCAGCCTCAGCATCTGCAGAGAAAAGACTTTCTTTGCATCCAGGTAAATTCGCTCGATCTCTTCTCCCGGCAAAAATCCCTTGAGAAGAACAAAGCCGTCTTCCCGGTAAGTGTTACGATCGATCATGTGAGTGGGTGGATGTATTCTCGCGTTCGGCCCAAAGAGTGCCGTTAGTTTCGGAGATTGGCCTGAGGTGAGTAACGAGAAACCCGCTTCTTGTAAAGAATCGCCTAAGACCGTCGACGTGACGCTCGTGAGAATCCAAGTTGTGGAACTCCATTCGAATTTGATCAATTCTTTTCAGGTATGAGGGCGGAGTAGGATATAGGATTTCATACTCCGCACCTTCACAATCCATCTTTAGAAGATCAACGTGCTCGAGGTGATTTGATTCCATGATCTCTGCCAGCGTCGTGCAACAAACCGTTACGCGTTCATGGTTGTCGTTATTGGTTCCACCCATTAGCGTTGGAAAGAAAAAGTTTCCGCCGCTGAGGTAAAGATCTCGCGTTCCTGTTTCCGTCGCCACCGCAGAATTAAAGCAGTGGACCGTTCCTTCTCGACGATTGAGGCGGACGTTCTCTTTCAGAAGCGCCCAAAAAGCCGGAAATGGCTCATAAGCATAAACTCGAACATTTCGCGCGCTGCTCGTCGCGTAAACGGTGAAGACGCCGATGTTGGCCCCAAGATCAATCACGACTGCATCGTCGGAGAGGTTCGTCCCGTATTCTTCGTTCAAGAAGATCTCCAGGATCGGCACATGATCCATTCCCCGTCCGATGATTAACTGGGCGCCATTGCGAAACTGGTAGGGCCGCTTTGGTATCAGACCGAGGGCGTAGCAGGAGATGAAGGCCGGCCAATTCCGGATTTTCTTGATCGCCAGGGGAAGATATTTCAGCCGGCGCGCGATCTTCCCAGGCGAACGAAAGTTTTCAGTCATCTTCCTTGAGGATAGCGTAGCCAAAGCCAGTTTCGCCGAAGCCGTTGCCATTGTAGAGCAGGTACTTGCGTCCACCATGTTCGTAAACGTAGGGATATTCCATCATGATGGAATCCCACCCATCGTCCGACCGGTCGATCCCAACCTCGGCGTCCCTCCTGTCCCAATTTATCCCATCTCGCGATTCCGCGTAGCCGAGACGGTAGGCTTGCTCCTTGTCGGTCCGATAATCCACGCTGCCCCTGAAGCAATACCACATTCGGTACTTCCCGTTTTCCTTGATGACACACGGCCTTGCATTCGCTTCCCCGTCGAAAGTGTATTCCAGGCAAGTGGTGTTCTTTCTAACCCAATGAACTCCGTCCCCACTCTCCGCGTATTTGATTTGATAGCGCGGTTCAGGATGACCGTGGACTACGACCCAGCCAGTGCTTGAGGCATACCAAAGTTTCCATTTTTGCTCGTCTTCATCGTAGAAAGCGAACGGCGACGCGCAAAAATATGGCTCGGCCTGCGTTCGGTCCACGACTGGGCCTTCACACACACGGTTAAAAGTTAGCCCACCGTCGTCGCTCACGGCCAATCCAACCGAGTTCCGGTAGGGAATGGTCACGCTCCTATTCCAGCCGATGTAATAAAGGAATTTCCTGCCATTACGATTGACGATGCTGGAAGGCATAGCCCCGCTGTCGTCGAAGGCTCCAAGCTGGCCGAGTCCCAGCACAGGGCGATCGTGCACATAGAGCACATTGGATGGGTTATCCGCTTCGACCTCGATAAAGGTGGTAGTAGTTCTCCCCTGCAGATCTCGGGGACCAAAGTATATGCGCAGGACTTGATCGTCGATCTTGTCCGCCACCGGCACGCAGGCATGATGAGCCATCCAGTCGGAATTGCGCTCCACCCGGAAGATGACGCCTTTCTTTTCCCACTTCATTCGCCGCCTTATCCCTTCGATTTGTGGGAAATGCTCCGAATGTCATCGCTTCGGAAAGCGGCTGGTTGCGTCGCGACAGCCTTGTAAACCTCGAACTCCCTGGTGTCTTTCAGAATGGTTACATCCATGCCCACGAGGGTCTCTCTCGCGATCACAGTTTCGTCGCGCACGGTCGCGTTCACGCCAAAGAAGCAATAAGGCTCAATGGTCGTGCAGCCGGAAATCACAACTTGAGAAGTAATCATGACATGATCCTTGATGCGGCTGTGGTGACCAATGTGGTTCCCGCTCCACATAACGACATTGTTTCCAATCTCCACAAACGGCTGGATGGTGTTGTCCTCCAGGATGAAGCAATTGTCGCCACACTTGAATTCAGGCCAAACGGTCGCTTTCGAGCTTACGTAGCTGATCAATTCGTAACCTTTATCCTTGGCTTCCTGATATTTTTCGGCGCGCAGGTGGTTCATTTTCTTAAAGCTCATCGGAATGAACATTTGATAATCTCCGGGCGGATAGTGCTTTTCCACCTCGTCAAAAGGAATCACTGGCAGGCCTTTGTATTCGCGGCTCTCCAAGAATTCGCGATCCAGCGTGAAAGCAGCGACGTCGTGAGGAGAATCGTGCGTTAGATAAAAATGGGCTAACTCGGCCCATTGACTTGCTCCAAAAATTACGACTTTCGCCATTGTTCTCTTTCGTTCTTGCCGTTCTTAATTCCCCTCCTCATTCAATGCGAGTTGAATAATAAAAGTCAAAGAGGAGAACCGGCCCGACGCTCGCTAAGTTCGCCCTCTCGATAAGCTGGAAAATAGGGGCTGCCCGCCAATCCTTTAGCGCGTGAAAGCGCTTCGTATTGTTCGCGATCGAAGATGCGTCCGCAAAGGTATGCCGGGCGCGTAGTATTAGCCCAGCCGCGCTTGAAATCGGTCAACCCATCTCGGCCAGACGAGGCCGGACCAGCTGCGCCGCCCCAATCGATCCAGCGCACTTTGCCGGCAAAATATTCCAACGCCCGCCAGGATAAAGCATAAGCGGCCATCAGCTCGTAGCCGAGCATGCTCGAGGCGGTTAGATGCGAAAAGGCGACATCCCCTTGGACATACCAAAGATGCGCTCCGACGGTTTGTCCCTGGTGCGTTGCCCGCAACGTCGTAAGGCCCGGGACGCTCAATTGTTTGGCAAACGAAGTTCGCGAGAACGCCTTGATTCCCTTTAATTGATGCCGCTCAATCAGGAGATCATAAAGCTCCGACCAGTCGTCAAGCATCCCCGGCAGGTCCTCACATCGTTCGACACTGATCGTCTTGAGCGCCTTGCGCGCGTAATATTGGTGATGTTTTGAGACAAAGGCATTCGCTGGCTGCCGCAGATCCGCGACGAAATGTTCTTTGAAAGGCACGACCCGGTCTAGGAACGTGGCGTCCAGGAGTTCCCTGTGGAAATTGCCGAACGGATCGGCGACCAACACAAGGCTGACCAGCTCCCGGTTAATTTCCTCGAGATCCTCTTTGAGCGCGGACCAATCGTGGCAAGAAAAAATTGGGTAACATCCCGTCGCATCGCAAGCGCTTGTCCCCGGTATCTCCCGCTGCAAGACCCAGCCTCCACTCCGGGCCAGAGGACGCGGACATCCGAACTCCGATAAAGCATCGGCATATCCGGGATGCAAATACCCGCTTTCAATCCTCATTTGCACCAGGTTGTGGAATCATGCTGATTGCGTCGCTCCTACGATGCATGAACCTTTGAAGTGAAATGTCGAAGCCTTTCACGATCGAGTTCCATATTCCGGCAAGTCCTACCACGCCATCGTTTTTCTCCCAGATTGGAATGTTCGCGCTCTCGCTTCGCGAATTGGGCCCTCCCTACTCGGTGGCGCCGATTCATGTCTCCATCGGTCACACGGAACGACTGCCGGTCCCGGTGGACTACTACGGGCTGAAAGAATGCCGCGATCAGTTGCGCTGGCATTGGGTAACCCCGGACGAATTCGCGGAGAAATCTATTTTTGCGCAGGGTGAAAATCGTTTGCGTGTCATCGGTGATAGCGAATTTGTCTGCATGAGCGATCCGGATACTCTCGTAATAAGGCGCTTCGACGAATTATTGCAGGAGTTGCGAGACAGACCTGCAGTCGCCGGCGCTGTCGTCCGTGTTCCGCAGTTTCCTCGGACAAAGGAGAGAACGGTTCGTCAGGGCTGGGAATATACCGCGCAAATGCTTTTGGGCCGGAGCATTTCCTTTCCTTGCCGGCACGTCTTCGCTGAAGGCCCCGATACGCCGGATGATGAAACTCCTTTTTGCGCAAGCTGCGGCTTTGTCATCGCCCCCCGCGATATGATGCTCGGCTTGCGAGAGGATTTCTTCGAGTTGCGAAAACAAATCGTTGATCTTTTTCCCGCACCCCCGAACGGAGATCGGCCGCAAATGTACATTTACAGCGCTCAAATTGCTATGGCTCTAGCCATCGAGAAAAATCAAACTCCATGGAAAGCGCTTCCCATTCGCTACAACTGGCCCAATGCCAGCGATGCCGCTCGTCTCTATCCGGAAGAGATTCCGGAGATCCGCGTTCTCCACTACTTGCGCAGGACGGAGCTCCAACGTGAACGCATTTTCTGCGAGCGAGAAAGCTTTGACCAATTTCTGCAGACCCGTTTCTTAGAAGTTGGAAATCAGCTCTTGCAAGAGCGCACCCGGAAACTCACCAACGGAGTCTATTTGGGCCCCTAAGGCCAAGCCACACGCTGATTTCGGCTTCATTGAGGTTTTTCCCCGAGGGCCTTGCATTCAATCAGGTCGCTGCACAAATACGATTCGAGCTTTTGAGCATATTGTTGATTCACGATGGCTGTCGGATGACCATCGTACGCATTCGCATTTCCCGGAACGGCCGGGTCCACCGAGATATCCACCGTCATTATTCCTCTCTTCCGGCAATGCTCCAGCATCCCCGATGTGGCTGGATCCATGGATATTCCAGCGACAACCAGTGGGATGCCACTGGCCTTACAGAGACGATCAAACTCTTCAATCACGGCTGCGGAGACGTCATGACTCTCGTAACTGCCCTCTAACAACCGGTTATAAATCTCGTCAAGAAAGTTAAAGAACGCCGAACGATGCAATACGGAGCTCCAGGAATAGGTGGAGGATTTGTAGAGAATCTCGATCTTCCCCTTGTCGGACAAACGAGCATAGGGAAGTTTCAGTGCTCCCAGGGCGTTGCCGCCGGTGGTGCTCAGGCGCCGTTTGATCCAGCCTCGCGTGACGGTATTCCTTATGTCGTGGAAAGAGCCATAGGCTAAAATTGCCACTGCAGGTTTCCCTCCGCGATCAACGGCTTCGCGGCATTGAATCAAAGATTGCACCGTCCCATACCCGGCAACTCCGAAGTTAACGACCTCATAATTCCTGAGCCTCTCTTGCAAGGACCAGGCGTAGGTCTGATTATCGTCCAATGTCCAGCCTTGCGTAAACGAGCAGCCAAAAATCCAGATCTCGCGTTTGCCACCGTTTGTGTAACTGTCCAGGGGATGCGTTATTCGTAAGCCGTTGTTCTGATGCGTCATGGTAAAGTTGTAGGCGCCCGGCTGGCTAAATCTGAATACCCCTGGGTTCGTGAGGTAGCCCAGCGTTGGATGTTTGGAATTATACCTGTGCGGTGTTTCCAGGATGACGCTGGTGCGACGGACGGTCCACGGACGGAGGCCTTTCCATCGCGAGACCACCTCAGCCGTTACGATAGCTACGAGGAGAAAAAGAATTAGAGCGGCCACGGAAAACAGGCATTGCTTCTTGCGGGAAGCGGGCTCTAGCTCCGGGGTAATGGCGGTCATAGGGTTCTTATCTGCGAGCGCCTGCTTAGGAACTTTCTAGACCTTTATCCCCCGCAATCTCTGGCCGGACATCTCCGGCTGGCTTTTGCGTGATCAAGTCTTCCCGGACCGATCCGGGAGCCGGAAGACGAGGGGGACTTCGAAAACTTTCTCGTGCGCGATGCCGTGTTCCCACAAGCCGTCCTCCCCCCAACAGTCGCCGTGGTCGCCGCAGAGGACGATGGCGGCGTCTTGGAAGAGCCTCAGGAGGGGCGCCAGCTCGGTGTCGATGTAGCGAAGACACGCGCGCTGCCGGCGGCGGCACTCGGCGGCGTCGTTCTTCGCTCCGGCGAAAGGAATGCACGGATTGTAGGAAGCATCCCACGGGGCGCCTTCAAAATAATACGGCACGTGGGTCTCCCCGATGTTCATGAAAAGGAAGACCGGCCCTCGCGCCTCGCCTAACTGTTGCGAAACCCATTCTAATTGCGGGCGCAAACACCACGATCGGCCGTGATAGTAGAACTGGTCGAAATCCGCGACCAGGAGAGCCGGTGCCGGCGCAGCCGGATCGAACCATCCCACCGCTCCTGTGCCCAGGGTGAGCAAGCCCTGGCGGCGGAATCCATCGACAATGTTCCGCCCTTCCAGCTCAAAATAGGATTCGGTGTGGCCGGGAAAGCCGAGCCTCTTGATCTTGAAAATGCGGCCAAACTTTGCGTTGGCATAGGGAATCGGGGCGCCGTCTGCAATGCTAGGCGTGAAGCCCACAAACATGGACGCATGGGACCCATAGGTGAAGTGGCTCGGCGCCATCGCGCGCAGGAGCGGCCCGACAGACTTGAGGGCCGGCAAGTCGGTTTCCGCAAACGTGTCGTAGCGGCAAGAGTCTAACGTGATAAGTAAAACTGACTCCCGGGCGAAAGCGAAATCGACCATCCGGAATCACGGTCAACGGGCGCAAGACCGCCCCGCAGAGCAAAAAGAAAGATTGTTCATGGCAGCCGATGCTGACTACATCCGGACGGTATCACGCTAAATGAAGCTCTTCGCAATCACAATTCTGGAACTACCGGGCAAGATGGAGGCGGCGATACCATGAGCAACGATTTCGCGGAGGCGATTAAGGAGGGTGCGAGGAACGTGGCGCAGGCATGGTAATTTTCGAAGGAGCATCCCGTGGTTAGCTCGTTAGGCAAACGCCAGTTGCCTGCACCTTTCATTGTTGGAACTCCCAGGAGTGGGACAACGCTCCTTCGACTCATCCTCGACAGCCACCCGGAAGTCGCGATTCCCGCAGAGACGCATTTTCTTTTCGACCTCGTCGCGCTGGCCGCGGGCGAAGAGGACGTTAGCTCCAGTACTTTCTACGGTCGAGTAGTCGGGAATTTCACCTGGCGCGATTTCGATCTGGAGACAGCCGCATTCCGCGGCGCGATCGAACGCGTTCAGCCTTTCAGCCTCTCCGACGGGCTGCGTTCATTTTATCGCCTGTACGCGAATCGATTTGGCAAGGAAAGATGGGGAGAGAAGACGCCCGATTACGGGAGCATCATGCCGGAAATCGAGGCGCTCCTTCCGGAAGCGCACTTTATTCACATCGTCCGCGATGGCCGCGATGTAGCCGTGTCGAAGCGAAAACTGTGGTTCGGAGCGGGCGATAACGTTGAGGCGCAGGCCAGGGATTGGATGCACAGCGTGCAGGACACGCGCGCGAAGGGACGGGTTTGCCGAAACTTTCTCGAGATTCGTTATGAAGATCTCGTGAGTTCGCCCGAGAAAATCTTGCAGCGTGTCTGCGATTTTCTCGCGTTGCCCTACTCGGAAGCAATGCTCGCTTTTCATCAGACTGCCGCGGAACGGCTCGCCGAACTGAAAGGGTGGCCGGGGCGCGGCGTCACCGCAGAGCAGTTTCGCTGGCTGCATGCGAAGACTAATCAGCCCCTGGCATGCGACCGCATTGGACGCTGGCAAACGGAGTTGGAGCCGGAGGAGGTGGCCTCGTTCGAAGCGATCGCGGGCGAGCTGTTGGCGGCTTCTGGTTACACAGTCTCCAAGGAGGCGACCACGGAGGAGGAAACCCCCCACCGTTAGCGGCGTCCTTGTAACCGAAAAACTATCGGCGGAATCCGCGTTCTGGTTTTCGGAGGTCTGGCGACTGACGGATGAGTTGATCGTCTTCATCGATACGCCCAAGGCCGATACAGAAACCCGCGAGCTGGCACGACGAATCGCCACGCGGGTCATTGAAGTCGAAGGAAAGGGCTTCGTTCAAGCGCACCTCGGCGAGATGGTCGAGGCGTGCGAAAGCGAATGGGTCCTGCGCCTCGATAGCGATGAACAATTGACCGGCGACTGGCCCGGGTTGGGAGATATTTTGGCGGACAAGGAACGAACTCATTACAAAATACCGCGCCGGTGGCTGCACCCTTCAGGCGGTTTTCTCGGACGTCCTCCGTGGTGGCCCGATCCACAGGTGCGTTTGTTCCGAATCCTTAAAAAGATAGTATGATCCCAGAGGAAACATTCTGATCGGCGCCGCCGCATGGAGTGCCGATCTCATTTCCCCTCTGCCATAGCGATGCCTTCTGCGATTCTGCTTGCCCTCCTTTGCTCCGGTCGCTCTATTCCCGCCCATGAAAGTATCAGTCCTTGGCGTTTCCATCATTTTTCTCTCGAGCCTGATCGCCAGCGCGGCGCCTATCAGTTACCCCAAGGATGAGCCGGCTTTTACGGTTTCGTTTCCTGAGAGCAAAAACGAAGCGAAGATTGGCGGGAAAGAAAACAAGCTGATCTGGTTTTCGAAGGACGGTTACGGCGTCATCATTTCCCCTTCGAAAGCGACGAGCAGCGACGACATGAAAGCTGCCGCCACCGAGGCGATCACCACCTACGTCACAGGAATGGGTTCCAAAGACGTGAAGCCGGGTGAGCCGACCGAGAAAGACGGCAAGATCTTCGTCACTGCCGATTGCCAGCAGGAGTGGGACGGCAAAATGCAGCCTTACTCCGCCACCGCCGTAATCTTCGAGGCCGGCGGAAAATATTTCCAACTCACTTCCCTGAGCAAAGCCGACATGGCCAAACAACGCGAAGCCGATATCGCCTCCATCGTCGCCTCGATCAAGCCGTCCAAAGACTCCGACGACTAGCCGCGCCCAGCGTCACCGCTTTCCGGCAGCGCACGCGCCTCGCTGTGGGCGATGGCGCCCTCCGTAAACTTCTTCTCCGGCAAACAAGCGCAGTGCGGCGAGGGCGCCGCACCGAACAAGCGAGGCGCGCTTGCTTACGGCCACGACCTTGCCGTCGCCGCTCTCCGCTGCGCCCTCATGTGAATTGATCCCGGTCAACTGTCGAACACAATCGGGGGAAGCCAAACTGACCCCTTCGGTTCCTAGGCTAAGGTTCCCTGGTTTCTCACTCCTTTTTCTTTTTCGGGTCTGCTTGTGCGAGTTTCGGCTGCGCCTCTTTTGTTTCTTCGACAAGACCAAGTCGTTCCTTTGCGCTTTTGGTCAAGAACGACTCAAAACGCTGCATTAGCTCTGAAGCCGTTTTCGCGGCCTCGGGATCGCTCTTCATTACGACCGACGTGTAGCTCCATTTCCGCGGTTCTATGCCAGCAAGTTTGCCCCAGTCTAGTTCCTTGACGGTTTGGAAAATGTAAAAAAGGACACATTCTTTTTTTGAAAAAACGAAGACAATTACTGCAACCGCATGTTGTAGATTCTCATAATTAGGGTAGGCGGTTATTCGGACCGACTTGAAAGGCGTTTCGGCTGTGCAATCAAAGCCGGCGATAACTTCGCGCTTCTTTTTGACCATTTTCCGCGGCTCGAAGGCGAGCCGCAGTCCAAGGTAGTCGTCCTCGGGAGCCTCGTAGGTCTCTGTCGCATATGTAGGCTTGGCGAAGAAATCAGTGCCGTTCTCTTTGACCCACTGCCCAACACTTCCCAAGCCTGGAATGCCCTGATACCCATCAGATGTTTCGCCAACGAGCTTATAAGAATCCCGTAATTCGCTTGTAAACGTGGCATTGTTCAATCGATCACCAAGCCTGGCGATAAAGCTCGATACTTCCTGTCTCGTGGCGAACTGCGCGGCGTGAGCCTTTATTGCTTCTGACATCTTGGAACCAGAAGACTCGGCCGCCAGACTTGTCGCGATCGTTGTTCCCGACCGCGAAGGAAGTAGTGCGCGAATTGTATCGTCTATTGTACAAAAAAGTTCGACGCACGGCGCCTGAATAACGAAAGTCGGGGTCTGATCAGGATTTCCGGCGAAAGCATCAGCAATGTGATCGACGATATCCTTATAGCGAATGTCTTGGCCCGTGAAGGTGGCGCATGCTTCGACGAACGCCTCCGTGAAGTCGCTCAGCCTTGTGTCTTGCAATGAAGATTGGCTCGACTGCGACGAGAACATAAAATAACAATCCGAAAAATTTCCTTTCTGTAGTTGCTTTGCCAAAGCGTCAGGCTCCTTTACATAAGCAACTCCCGCATGACATGCATCTACGACTTTGATCATTAGCTTTGGCGAAAGAGTTTTGAGCATTGAATCAAGCTCGTCATTCGTAAGCGAAGTTTGATTCCGCCGTTTTTCGTCGAAGTCGGAGAAGAGAAAATAAAAATCGTCTTTAAAGAGATCGCCATGGCCGGAAAAATAAAAGAAAAGCTCATCCACGGGCTCATCCTTAAATTTGCTAATAAATTGCGCTAACGCTGTTTTGACTTCAGCACTCGAAGTGTCTCGACGCAGTTCCAACGTGTTGGGAAACTTATTTGTGTGTTGCAGCAGGCGACTCATTAGGCCCACGTCGTGATCGCAAGCAGGCAAATCGGCCACCGGTCTTTTGTAAGAAGCGACTCCGATCAGTATCGCCAAATTCATCACGTCAGTTTGGGCGATGAAGGGCGGGATATCAAATCGAGAAACCGCGGAGCCGATAGAGGGTGGCATAGGGTCAGAGCTTATTATTGACACTTTTGTGACGAAAATAAGCTCTGACCCCTCTGCAATGCTTTCGAAGTCGCGCCAAGGCTTCGTGCGGCGCTGCGCGGGAATGCGTTTCCCTCGAATCCGATCGGATCTTGTCGGTTTTAGATTTCGTTTCATAAGAACGGATAGGAAGAGTCAGTCTGATGCTGTCGTCGTCTGCGTTTGCGGAAATATTGTGGCGTTCGAGACGGAGTGGTGTCGAAAACGAGGATGCGCTCGTTTTTGTTGGCGCGGAATTGAGGGGCGAACATTGGGGAAGCGAGCATCGGATATCAGAGGTTAGAGGAAAGCGCAGTGGAGATGCCGGTCGGAGGTCGGAAGGGAGGCGGGGCAACAGCGGAGTCGGTGCTCCGGAACGTTGATACACCCCCCGAATCTGACAAAAAAGCCCGAAACTTCTCTCTTCAAGCTCCGTAGTGCTTAGCATGACAAAATTCCGTTTTCGAAAACCAAGCAACTTGATTGCCGCGTCATTCCTGCTCGTTGGGGCACGGGTAGCCGCTTTCGCCCAGGAACCCGCCGAATCCGAGTCAATCGATCCAGAGATTGCGGCGATCAATAAGAAGTATGACGCCGAATACAAAAAACTGGAAGACGAAGGAAACAAGCTCTCCGAAAGGGCGCCGAAGGGCGTCGAAAATACGGTCGGCATCGACGTCGATTTTTCGAAGATGCACGACATTAGTTTCGATGTTCCCGAATTTCGAATGAAGCGGCAAAAGATCGCGTTTGATATCCCAACGGGGACAATGAAAACGCGGCGCATTGTCTGGCATAATCCGGAGGTGACGATGGAGAACAAAAAGGTTGGGCAATATCCCGAGTTCCATGGCCTAACTGTGCGGTGGAAAGACATTATTACGAAGGTGCCAGTAACGAAGATGGTTAAGCGCGAGGCGAAACTCGACATTCCAGAGTTCAAAATGAAGCGAACGGATATTAGCTTCGACATTCCGGAAATCTTCCGTACACGCCGGGTTCAACTTCGCGTTCCGGAATTCAAGGCGCGTACAACCGCCTCCGCTAGACAAGAAGTCGAAGCCGGTTCACATCAAATTGAGGAAAGCGCGAAGTCCTTTGCGGTCGCCCAGCGCAGCGAAATTATCGCACTCGCTAGCAAACGCCTCTCGGACCAGCGCGCAAACCTCGAGACGGAGCGAAAGAAGGTTCTGTCTGATATTACGACGGCGATCGAGCAAGCGAAGAAAGCTGGGGCGAACCCCGCTGAACTCGCGGGAGAAAATGGGGATAAGGTGAATTTGATTAATCTGCTCGAAACTACGAGCAAGCAGTTTTCGGACGGTCTCGCTCAGATCGATGCAGCAATTCTTGAGCTGCAAAAGCAAGCTGACGCGAAACAGGTGCGAAATACTGCACGCGAGTTCAAATGGTTATACTTCCCACGGACAACTAGAAGTGCGCGTCCTTCGTGACCTGATTGAGCCGGGCGCGCAATTGATCGAAAGGTTATAGGCTTTACGAAATGGGCGTCGAAGCAGGCAGCGCTTCGCGGTGAAGGTCCAAATCCCGAACGCCAAGCCTTTGGGGAACCGGGGCAATTGGAGATGGCCCGCCTCGGGCCGCGGCAGATATGAGGCGGTGTTTCTCCCCGAAGGCCTCGGGCGCGAGGCGAGTCCAAGTTGTAACGGCGGCGGAACGACATTGAGTAGACCGGCGTGATCAACGATCTTTGGTACAGAACGCGGTCATCTATTGGCTGTCGGTCGGCACCTAAGGGGCAGTAAGGGGTCAGAAGGGGCAGTAAGGGGTCAGAGCTAACTATCGACACATTCCCGCAGCGCCGCTCGGTTGACTTTCGATACGAACGCGGAAGGGAGATTCCGCACGCGGGTGTGAGCCGGTGCTTCGCTCCAGCGGCGCGCGGGCGGCCTCGCCACGAACCCGCCCGGGTTGTGACGGTGGCAAAACGATATTAGGAGGGGGACCCGCCTACGCATCGGCTACGGCGGGACAGGGAAATCCGAGCGGTCGGTCCCCGAGAATTCGGCGGGCTGGCTTCGAAGTTCCGCGGGGTTACATTCGCGGCACAATGATCAACGATCTTTGGTACAAGAACGCGGTTATTTATTGCCTGTCGGTGGGGACGTACATGGACTCGAACGGGGATGGGGTGGGGGATTTCGAGGGGTTGATGCGGCGGCTCGATTATTTGCATGGGCTGGGGGTGACGGCGGTGTGGTTGATGCCGTTCCAGACGTCGCCGTGCAAGGACGACGGGTATGACGTGTCGGATTATTATAATGTCGATCCGCGCTATGGGACGCTCGGGGATTTCGTTGAGTTCACGCACGCGGCGAAGCAGCGCGGGATCAGGGTCCTGATCGACCTCGTGGTGAACCATACCTCGAATGAGCACGCGTGGTTCAAGGAAGCGCGGAAGGATCCGAAGTCGAAGTATCGGGACTGGTATGTGTGGTCAAAGAAGAAGCCGAAGAACGCCAACCAGGGCATGGTGTTCCCCGGCGTCCAGAAAACGACCTGGAGCTACGACAAGGAGGCGCGCTCTTATTATTTTCACCGGTTCTACGATTTCCAACCGGACCTGAACACGGCCCACCCGGAGGTGCAGGCGGAGATTTTGCGGATCATGGGGTTCTGGATTCAGCAGGGCGTGTCGGGGTTCCGAATGGATGCGGTGCCGTTCATCATCTCGACGAAAGGCGCGGACGTGAACAAACCGAAGGAACAATGGGACATGCTCCGGACGTTTCGGGAGTTCCTGCAATGGCGCCAGGGCGATTGCATCGTGCTGGCCGAGGCGAATGTGCTGCCGAAAACCGACATGGAGTATTTCGGGAACGACGGGGAACGGATGCACATGATGTTTAATTTCCAGGTGAACCAGCACCTGTTTTACGCGCTGGCGGCGTGCGACACGCGGCCGCTGATCAGGGCGATGGAAGCGACCAAGCCGCGGCCGGCGACGGCGCAATGGGGATTGTTCCTGCGCAATCACGACGAGCTCGATCTGGGCAGACTAACGGAAAAACAGCGGCAAAAGGTGTTCGACGAATTTGGGCCGGAGAAGGGAATGCAATTATACGATCGCGGGATCCGGCGGCGACTCGCGCCGATGCTCGGGGGCGATCAACGGCGGCTGGAGCTCGCTTACAGTCTCATGTTCACCTTGCCAGGGACGCCGGTGATCCGTTACGGCGACGAGCTCGGCATGGGCGATAACCTCGACCTGCCGGAGCGGAATTGCGCTCGGACGCCGATGCAGTGGTCGGCCGAACCGAACGCCGGCTTCACGAAATCGAAGAAGCCGATCAAGCCCGTGATCACCAAAGGGCCGTACGGTTTTCAGCAAATCAATGCCGCAGTCCAGCGCCGGCACCCGGAATCGATGCTGAACTGGACGGAGCGCATCATTCGGATGCGGAAGGAAGTGCCGGAGATCGGGTGGGGGGATTTCGCGGTCCTGAAGGTGAAAGACCCGGCGGTGCTGGCGTTGCGCTACGATTGGCGAAACAATTCGGTCGTTGTGTTGCACAACCTCCACGAAGAACCGCGAGAGATCGTGCTCGACGTCGAGCTGGAGGAGAGAGGAGAGCGTCTGGTGAACTTGTTAGGCGAAGAGCACAGCACGGCGGACAAGGAGTCGGGTAAACACCGGATCGTGCTGGAAGGCTACGGTTACCGATGGTATCGCGTCGGCGGTCTCGATTACCTGCTCGAGCGGACGAAGGTGTAGGGGGAGAAGCGAGGATAGAGGATAGAGGATGGCGAATGGCGGGTGATGGGAGAGCAGCACTCATCGAGCGACGGAGCGCTCGATCCACCTCAACGCGTTTTGTCGATTACGCCGGGCGCTGCAGGCGTTTCCGGTGTATGAGTAAGGATGTCAGATCCGAGAAACGTCGCGCACGATAAGAAGGTAAAGCAGGAAAAGTCGCACCAGGAGACTGCGCCTGGCGGGGGAACCAAGGCGAAGAAGAAGCGCGCGCCAAAGGACGAGGGAGCGCCGGCGACAGGCGACGGGAATAAAGAAGCGGGTTCGTCGGAGAAAGCGCCGATCGAGCAGGCTCCCGGCGATTATGAGAAGTCGCAGACGGTTCTCTCGAAGCTCAAAGAGCTGGAGTTTCATTCCCGGGCAAACATCGAAACGCTCGCGCAATTGACGCTGACCGTTGAAGACGAGCTCAAGCAGAAGGAGTTCTCGGATCCGGTGGGCAAGCTTTACTCCGCGCAGAATGAGTTCCAGACACAGGTCGCGGCGCTCGTGGAGAGCTACGGCGCGAAGTGCGAGAGCTTGAAGCCGTCCGCATAAGGCGGCGGCTTCTCGGAGGACTGTCGGGAAACCGCTCCGGTTGCCATGATTCCGGATTGGCAGGCGATGCGCCTGCCCTACAAGGATGTGCGACGATTGTACCTCGGCGCTAAGCGCGCTCGCCTATTCTTGGGGAAATGAAGGATTGTAGGGCAACCGCTCCGGTTGCCATGATTCGAATCGGCAGGCGACGCGCCTGCCCTACAACAGGGTAGGACGAAGCCATCGGTTTCATGATGGGCCCTAGGTTAGATCGGGACGATTTCCGCCGAGGGTGTTGGCCAGGTCGATCGCGTTTCGCGTCGCTGCACCGAGCGTCGTGTTGTCGAAGATGCACCAGACGACGCGGTTTTCTTGTGCTTCGCTTTGTAGTCTGGTCGCGAGATGGCTGATGAATTCTTCAGAGTAAGCGGAGTAATAGACCTTCGGTGAGCCGTGGAGCCGGAAGTAGCCGAAGTCTCGGCTGCCTCCCGGCTCACTGGCTCTCGGCACTCGTGCTGGGTCGGCTGCGACGCGAGTGACGGCGAAGCGACTAAGAAGGTCATCCGCGTCTGGCTCAAACCACGTTGGATGTCGCGGTTCACAGGCGACCGGGACGGCGGCGCGGCCCTTTAGGTTGTCGAAGAACCTGGCGGCAATCGTCGCATCGTAGGCAAGGCTAGGTGGGAGCTGGACCAGCAGACACCCAAGCTTCGTTTCCAAGACGGAGATCTCGTCGAGGAATGCAGCGATCACGTCGCCGCTGACCTCGAGACGAGCGGTATGAGTGATCGCCTTCGGCATCTTGACCGAGAACCGAAAACCCGGAGGCACAGCGTCGCGCCAACGCGCCCAGATCGCAGGTTTATGCGAGCGGCGGAAGGAAGAGTTGATTTCCACTGCGGCGAAACGCGAGGCATAGCGTTCGAGGTGACTGCCGACAGATGGGAAATGAGGTTGTTCCGCTCGGGGAAGACTCCATCCGGCGGTGCCGATCAGAACGCCCTGCTTGGGTTGCTCCATCGACGTGAAGATTGCACCGCCGGATCGATTCGTCTCTTCCGTGCCAGCCATGCTGAAGACGTGGCAGGCGAAGCGCCCGCCCTACAACGAGGAATGCGGAGCGCCCGTCGCGATCTGGTCGAGGATGGCGCGGAGTTGATCGAACGGGATGGGTTTTACGAGATGGGCAGTGAAGCCGGCGTCTCTGGCGCGTTTCACATCTTCGTCCATTCCGTAGCCGCTGAGGGCTATCGCGGGGATCGCGGGATGGGTGGCGCGGATTTCGCCGAGAAGGTCGAACCCGCTGCGGTCGGGTAAGCCGAGGTCACTGATGAGGGCGTCGAATGGGCCGGCGTTTTTAAGGAGCGCGAGAGCTTCCGTGCCGGTTCCGGCGCTGTGAATTTTGTGACCGGCGCGATGGAGAATGCGAGCAAGCACTTCGCGAGTGGAATCGTGGTCTTCGACCAAAAGGAGTCGCAGCTTGCCGGATTCCGCGGCGAGGACGGGAGCGCTCGGCGGTTCCGCGGTCATCGGCGGCGCCACCGTTTTCAAGACGACCGCGAAAGTTGCGCCGCGACCGATACCTTCGCTGTCCGCTTCGATCCGGCCGCCGTGCATCTGCACGATGGCACGACTGATGGCGAGTCCAAGACCGAGGCCGCCAAAGCTCCCCGTCGGGAGGCTACCCTGTTCGAACGCCTGGAAAATTTTCGGCAACGCTTCAGACGCAATACCCACGCCGGTGTCGGTAACGCGCACCATCAATTCGTCGTCCGCGTTGCTCGTGATGATGCGCACTTCTCCGCCGGCCGGGGTGAATTTCACCCCGTTCTTGATGATGTTCCAAAAGACCTGCTGGAGGCGCGCTGAATCGCCGAAGACAAAATGGTCGGGCGCCCGCTTCTCGAAAACAATCGCGACGCGCTTACTCGTGCCTTCGCTCCGAACGATCTCCTCGGTCTGGGTGAGCACGTCGTGAATGTCGACTTGGGACCGAACGAGATTGAGCTTGCCGTGGCGGATCCTGGAATGATCCAGAAGATCGTCGATAAGCCGCGCTTCGAGCTCGGCGTTGCGGCGAATAATGCCAGCCTGTTCGCGGACCTCGGCGGGAATCGCCGGATCTAATTCCATCGCGGTCGACATCATCAGCACGGGGCTAAGGGGCGCGCGCAGCTCGTGACTGAGCGCGGCGAGAAATTGGTCCTTCGCTTTATTTGCGTTCTCGGCCGTTTTCTTGGCGGCCAGCAGCTCGGTCTCGAAATGATTTCGCTGCCGCATCCGCATCAGAATGCAATCGTTCTCCCAGCGCCCATTTCTTTCGTGTCGTCTGGCATTGACGAGAAAGGGAACCTCTTCGCCGGTCTTCGCGCGGAGGGACATATAAACTTCCTCCATTTCGCCCTGCAGTTTCAGGAGCGGGAAGAAGTGGGTCTGGTAAAAGACGCGGCCGCCCGGCGACAAAATGTTTTGAACGTGTCCGCCGGTCAATTCATCGCGGACATAGCCGAGACGGCCGCACAGAGTTGGGTTGACGGCGACGATGTGACCGTCATCGGTGAAGGTCAGAACACCGCACGGCAAATCGTCGAGGGGAGATTTGTTCACACGAGCGCTGCTGAAGCCGGCGCAGTCGAGCGCGTAGCCAGATATTCTTTGATCAACCGAATGGTTTCCTCCGGGTGACTCATGTGGGGACAATGGCCGGTCGCTTCCATGACGCGAAAGGTGCTGTCACGCAGATGGCCGTGCACGTATTCGCCTACTTCCGGCGGCGCGATCGCGTCTTCGGAGCATTGTAGAACCAGCGATGGAACCCGCACCTTCGAAAGGTCCGCGCGATTGTCCGCGTAAAACGTCGCCTCGGCGAAGCGTCGAGCGATTTCGGGATCGGTAGAGCAAAAACTTGCTTCAAGTTCCTTCGTCAGCTCGGGCCGGTCCGGGTTTTTCATGATGACCGGCGTCAGGAAACTGGCCCACCCAAGATAATTCCGTTCCATCGTATCCAGCAGACCTTCGATATCCGCGCGTTCGAAGCCGCCGACGTAATCGACGTCATTGATGTACCGGGGCGAAGGACCGATCAGGATCAGGTCGCTGAAGCATTCCGGCTCCTGGTTCGCGGCCAGAATACCGACGATGCTGCTGACGGAATGGCCGACAAAAATCACGTCGCGCAAATCCAGTTCATCGCAAATATCGAGGACGTCGCGAGCGTAGCCTTCCAGGCTGGAGTAACGCTGCGGATCATAAGCCGTCCAATCCGACTTTCCTGACCCGACATAATCGAAAAGCACGATTCGGTAATCGTTTTCAAAAGCGGGCGCGACGAAGCGCCACATGGTCTGGTCGCAGCCGAACCCGTGGGCGAAAAGCATCGGCTGGGTGCCGTGCCCGCGAATCACCACGTTGTTGCGCGCCTGAACGCCGGAAATCATTCCGGAGCTTACGTAGTTAGCCGACGGTCACAAATGACCCAAAGGACGATGTCTCGGAGGTGCGCTTCGTAATCGTGCTCATGCTCGTGCTCATACTCGGTTTTGAGGCGCTTTCGATAACGAGCACGAGCAGGAGCATGAGCACGATTAGGAACTCAGACTAGAAGTGCTGGCCGACGTACTCCCACATCTGGTGATGCCAGTAGGGCCATTCGTGTCCGCCCTTCGGACCCCAGTCGTCGAGATGATGGGCGATGCCGCGCCGGGTGAGCACCTCCGACATTCGGTAGGTCGGGCCGGGGACTTCCCATGGGCCACATCCAGTCGCGAGGTGAATGTCGCAACTGGCCAGCTGTTGGAGAAACCACGGGTCGTTCTGGTTGGCCATGTAATCGACCGGGTTATTGAAATAGAAATTTTCGTCATACATCCCGTCCATGGAATCGCGCAGATCGTAAACACCGGAGAGCGCGTAGCAGCGCTTCACCCGGTCGGGATGCTTGAAGAGAGTGTTGGCCGCGTGGTAGGCGCCGAGCGATGCGCCGTAGGTGGTGATGGCGATGCCGGGCGACTGGCACTGGGCGTCGATGAAGGGGATCACTTCGCTCGCGACGTAATCGTCGTATTGCGCCTGGAGCCAGCTTCGATGGAACGGGTGCGCTTCCTTGTTTGAGAACGAATCGCTCTGGACGCCGTTGATGGAGAAGAATCGAATGCGCCCTTGCTCGATGTAAGGGCCAAGGGTCCGGACCATGCCCTGACCTTCCTGTTCATGTTCGTCGCCCATGCTGGTGGGGAAGGCGAGAATGGGCATGCCGTAGTTGCCGTAAACATTGACGCCCATCTCGCGGCTGAGACGGTGTGAATACCAACGTTGATGATCACGATGCATAACTCGCGAAGCATATATGCTTCGCGAGAAGTTCCAAATCCCAAAACCCAAGCTCCAATCTCCAAATAAAAATTGGGTATCGGCAGCGCAGAGGGATGCGAATGGCGGCCCGGACCGCTCCATATCGCTCGTCGTGTTCGTTCCATCCTGCTTAGATGATTTCGTGAAACCAGCGGGAGAGCCTTTACTGCCAGCGCAGCGGCAAATCAGGCCGCCGCCGCTCTCTCAACATCTCCGCGAGTTTGGGGCGAACCCTCATGCGTGGGCTGTGCTCGGGCGGAATTTGATTCCAGTTGTGGGCATTTACGCGTTCGGTTGGTCGTCCGCGCTGAGCGTCTTCAGTTATTGGTTCGACGGGCTGACAGCGCTGGCGGCGATTGTCGCCGCCCTCATTCCGCGTCTCCTGCGCGAGATGCCCGGGCAATCCGAAAGCCTGTTTTCGCCGATGAACATCCTGCGCTTCGTCGTGACCTGGGCCATCCTCATCGTCGTTGTTGGTTTGCCTTACTGGATCGTGCTGATTCCCCTTCACCCTTTGCTGCTTGGCGATGAAGTGCGTTATCAGGTCGGGCATTCCGCCGGGCTTTGGTTCACCTTCGGCTCGCTCGCGGGGGGACATTTCTGGAAAGCGTTTCAGTCAGGCTATGATTCGATGCCTGAAAATGAGTTGAAGCAGCGGGTGCGCTGGGATGTTTACCTCCTGGTGCTGCGCGCGGTGGCGATGTTTATCATGGCCGCGCACGGTCTCTACTTTATTCTCGTGCCGCTAATGGCGCTTGTGCTGACCTATATGGAGGTCTGGCCGCAGCGCGTGCTCGGTGCCGTTTTCGGCGATCCGTCACGCCTGTGGGAATATGATCCGGAGAAAGAACGAAAGAAGTAAGATTTAAGCGGGAAGGTATCTGGCAAGATGAGCACCTATACATTGCAACCGGTTGGTTTCATTCATTCCACACTGAAGACGCGCGAAGAGGCGCCGCGACAAGGGCCGGAAGGTGGACCGGATGCGTGGCTCGAGATCGAGCCGCAGTTTGCTGACGCACTTCTGGGTTTGGAGGTAGGTCACGATGTGATCGTTATCACCTGGTTGCACGAGGCGAGGCGGGATGTGATGAAGGGCCATCCGCGGAGCGACCCGAGCCGGCCGCTCACCGGGGTGTTTTACACGCGGTCGCCGGCGCGCCCCAACCCGCTGGGGCTGCATCCAGTGACCGTGCGCGAAATCGACGGGTTGCGCGTGAGAATTGGGCCGATTGAGGTGTTCGACGGTACGCCGGTGGTCGACATAAAGTCAGCGTCGACGCGGGCGGAGGGATAATAATTGCAGGGCGACCGCCTAAGGCGGGTTGCCCGGATGGCAGGCGGTGCGTCTGCCCTACAAAGCATGAGCAGGTCTCCTTGGCGGCATCCGGAGCTGGCCCGCGCTTGTAATCGGTCTACGGACTAAGCAAGGTAAGTCATGCGGTTGCGTGCATTAATCATTGCGGCAGCGCTTGCTGGGATTTCTCACACCTCCCTGGCCGACTTGCCCCGACATGCGCTGTCTGGTCCTCCGAAGATCGCGCGAGGCGTAGTGGAACGCTTTCTGATCCTGCGGAAACAGCTGTTCATCGCGCCGGGCGGCGGGATTTTTTTCCTCGTTGCCGCATTGGATGGTGGCGCTCTCGTTCCCGTCAGCGAGGATCGCGATGGAATTTACTATCAGAATGTCCATGGGGTTTGGTGCTACGACGATCACTACTATACTTCGGGACCGGAGCTTCCTGGAATTTGGTACCGTGGCGGTCTGTATTTCAGCAAAACGAAACAGGATGACGTGTATGCCTACATCGGAGATGCAAGCAAACCCGGTGCGTACCTGCAGATAGATTCCCACAGGGTTATGGCGAGCGCTCTTGCCCAGCTCATGATCGGTCACGTGGCCAAAAGGACGAAGAAATCTGGTCGGTGACATCCAGTCGATCTCGACCCGGGCGGAGGGATAATAATTGGAGGGCGACCCGCCTAAGGTGAGTTGCCCGGATGGCAGACGGTGCGCCTGCTCGACAAAGCGGCCGCGCTGGCAATTGCGGCAGATGGCGATTAAGTAATTCACTATGAATCGCGTCAATCATTTCGAGATCTACACCGATGATCCGGAAGCGGTGCAGCCGTTTTACGGAGAGGTGTTCGGCTGGAAGTTTAAAAAATTCGAAGGCGGGCCGATGGAGTATTGGCTGGTCACAACGGGCGATGAAAAGGAGCCGGGAATCGACGGCGGGATTGCGCGTCCACGCGAAGGGCAAAACGCCGGGACGATCAACACGATTGCGGTGGAATCACTCGATCGGACACTCAGCACTATCGAAAAGGTGGGCGGTCGAATCTGCGTTCCGAAAATGGCGATCCCGAAAGTCGGCTGGCTTGCGTATGCGGAAGATCCGGCCGGCAACGTCTTCGGGGTTATGGAACCGAATTCGGATACGTGACGTTTTGAGCCGGGCGTAGCACGCTGCGAACATGCGATATCATTGCGGGTTAATCTTCGGGGCCGTCCTCGCGTTCGCGGCGACGCACAACGTCTTGGGCGGAGAAGCGGATTCGTACTTGGATGCCTACCTCGAAATGTTCCCGACGCGCGCAACCCAGGCGGGTAATCACGCGTTCGACGGCAAACTGGAAGATTTTTCGGCGGATCGGCTCCAGCAGTGGATTGACTTCAACCAGGCAGAACAGGGCCGATTAACCAAACTGCTAAAAGCCGCTGATTTGCCCTTCGACGATCGGCTTGATGCCGAAGCATTGCGCGCGCAGGTCGACCGCGAACTCCACCAACAAACGGTTCTTCGCCGGCCGCAGCGCGATCCACTCTACTGGTCTGAGGTAATCGCAAACGCCGCGGTATTTCTGCTGGTGCGCGATGACTTGCCACTCGCTGAGCGACAACAACGGGTGCGAGTGCGGGCGCGCCTGTTGCCAGCGTTCGCGCGCCAGGGCGGCGAAACCTTTGGCCGCACCAAGAGCGATGAGGTCGCGCCCGAATTGTGCAAGATCGCGGTTGGGCAGCTCCGCGCGACTGCGAAGTTTTACCGGGAAGGATTCGCGCAAGCCGTCGGAGAGAGCGAGGAATCCCGCGACGAAGGCGAGAAAGCAGCCAAGGCAATCGCGGATCTCGCCAACAACCTCGATAAGCTTTCGCAGGAAGCCACCGGATCGCCCAGGCTTGGGCAGGAGTACGCCACGACCTTTCGTTTGGGGACAGGCGTCACCGAACCTGTGGCCGACGTTTTGAAACGAGCGACCGCCGAGCTCAAAGCCAAGAGGAGTGAAGCTGCGGCTTTCGGGCGAAAGGTATGGCGCGAGTTGATGAAGGACGAGGAACCGCCCACGGATGATTCAACTCTGCTACGCCGGTTGTTCGACCGCGTAGGGGAGGATCGTGACACGAACGTTGAAGCCTACGCCGCGCGCTGGAAAGCAGACGTAGCCGGAATCGAGAAGTTCGTCCGGGAGAAACACATCATGACACTGCCTGATCCACTGACTCTGGTGGTCGGCCAGGCGCCGGCGTATTTTGTTGGTCAGAGTGTTGGCGGCGTCTATTCGGCCGGACCGTATGCGCCCGACGCAAAGACGATCCTTTTTCTACCGGTGCCGCCGGCAGATGCGACGGCCGAGCAGCGGGAAGCATTCTTCCGCGATTTTAACACGCCGTTTAGCCACATGATCGTGCCGCACGAACTGATTCCGGGTCATTACGTCCAGCTGAAATATGCGGCGCATCATGCTCATAAAGTGCGGGCGGTATTTCCGGATCCTATTTACATCGAAGGCTGGGGGACGTTTTGCGAGCGGCTCCTGCTCGATAAAGGCTGGGGCGGCGCCTTACCCCGCCTGGCGCACTTGAAGAAGCAGCTGGAGAACATCGCTCGGACGATCGTGGATATCCGAGTTCATACCGAAAACATGTCGCGCGAGGAGATGGTGCGATTTGTGAAAGAGGAAGCTCTCCAAGGCGAGCAGCTGGCAAACAACATGTGGACCCGGACACTAACGAGCTCTCCGCAAATCACGACCTACTACCTGGGCTATTCGAAGGTGACAGAAGTATACGACGCCGCGCGAGCAGCCGAAGGCGATAAGTTCGAGCTGCGCCGGTTCATGGATGGAATGATGCAACTAGGCCCTGTTCGCCTCGAGCACTACCTGAAACGAGTTCGGGCGGGGCAAATTCAGCAATGAAGCGCTGGGCTGATTTGTTGGAAACAACCTTGAAGAAAACGCCCAACGTCCAACCCCGTAAAGAAGACGGGGCAGGCTGCCCAACATCCAATGTCGAAGTCAGAGAGCGGCGATCGCAACTTCGAAGGCGGATGCTTGTGCTGTGCTTATCCGTGGGAGTTTACGCGGGAGATCACGTCTCCCCGACAAGGGCGCAGAGTGCTCCCAGCGACAAGCTGGATGGAGCTTACCTCGATGTCGGGGGTTCCACGAACTACTACGACACTCGTGGCTCAGGCCCGGCCATCGTCCTCTTGCACGATGGCTTGTTATCAAGTTCTACCTGGGATGGAGTTTGGGAGGCGCTGGCAACGCGGCATCAAGTGATCCGCTATGATCGGCGCGGCTATGGTCGGTCCGAGTCGGCGATGGCGTTTTTGCCAACGGAAGACTTACGGAAGCTGCTGACGCATCTGAAGGTGGAGCGGGCGGTGATTGCCGGCAGCTCGTCGGGCGGGGCGCTGGCTATCGATTTCGCGATCGTGCATCCGGAGATGGTCGATGGACTGTTTCTTATCGGGCCGGTCCTGCACGGAAAAGAATTCTCCGAACAGTTCCGGGAACGAGCCCGGCGCAACAATGAGCCGATGGAACATGATGATGTCAAAGCGTGGGCGAAGAATTGGTCGCAGGACCAGTTCTTGGTTGCCGGCGCGAACGAAGCAGCGCGCCGGAAGATTTACGAGCAACTCATCGCGAACGCGGAGAAGCTAAAGAATTACGACAGCGCTGTTGAAGAGAAACTCTCGCCGCCAGCGAGCCAGCGTCTCGCTGAGATCAAAGCGCCCACCTTGATCATGGTTGGGGAAGGCGACATAGCGGATGTGCATGCTCATTGCGACGCGATCAACGCCGGCATTCGCGGCTCGGAGCGCTTGGCAATAAAGCAAGCTGGCCATTTGATCCAGATCGAGAAGCCGGACGAAGTGGCTTCTCGCCTGGCCGGCTTTGCGGACCGCTGTGCCCGAGATAGGTGATCAGTTGTGCGAGAGGCAGGAAATGAAAGCAATCCGGGGCTACTACGTGAGCACACCTAACGATCTTCATGGCATTGAGGAAGCTAGACGCGTAATGTTCCTTCTATGGAATCATCGACAGTTTTGCCGACGGCTGCGCCGGTTAGCATCTTGATTCCGGCGATGGCATTCCCGTGTTTGGTATCCCAATAGTATCCCTCCACGGGCACAACCTCGATCACCGTGATGCGCGGGTCGTCCACTCCGCCCGTGAACCAGGTCTTGATGACAGGCTCCCAGAGCTCCTTAATTTTCTCTTTGTCGCGGCTGAGAGTAGCTGTGCCTTTGAGCATCAGGAAATCGGAATGCGGTGAGCCTTGGAAAAAGAGCTCGACCGACGGATCCTTTATCAATTCCAGATTTTTGTGACTGTCGTCGGCGCTGAGGAACCAGAGGTTCCCCTCGTCGTCCACCTTCTGGACGTTCATTGGCCGGGCGCCGCTCGATTCGCCCTCAGCGATGGCGGTCCGGAAAAAGCAGCTTTCCGCTTTAGCTACCAGCTCTTTGATCTTAGTTACGGCGTCGCCGCGGCTGAGGTCTGCACGATTATCTTCCGGTTGATTTCGATTGATGGAGTCCATGCCTTGGATTATCGGCTCAAACCCGGAAGGCGGTTGTGCGAGGGCCATTATCTCCGGGGAGGCTGGAGCGAGATCCGGAGGTGGGAGACTCCGGGTCTTCGATCCTCCAGAGCCACATGCCAATAAGAAAGCGAGCAGCAGGTTGCATGAGAGGATATAACCATGCCTCAACCAGCGGTGGAAGCGTTGGGCCGCGGAGTTCACCCGAGATGATTGTCAGGGTAAGGAAGGCGGCGGCGAAATAAAGCCAGCTGAGGGTGCGCGTAAGGGCGGTGCCACGCACGGTCGCGATGCCATAAAGGACATTCCCTACGAGGAAGCCGAGCAAGAGGAGCAGAAACATTGCATCCCACAAGGCATCGTAGGTGGCGATTTGGCTTCGGAGCGCCTCACGCGCGGCCGTGTCTGCCGTGCGCCAGGCACCGGCCCACCGATGGAATACGGTAAGGGTGAGGGCCTGCTGCGCAGCCTCAGTAAATCCCCAAAACAGAAAGCCAAGCAAGCCAGGAACGACGATGCCTGCTTTCGTCCGCCGGAGCGCGACCGCTACACCCAGCGCCGCGGTCATGACCATGAACGGATGCAACAGGTAAGCCCAGGCGCGCAGCTGGTAGAGGGGATGCTGGACTACTTCAATCCGAGCTTCCAGGGACGGCGTGGGACCGTAGAATTTCGGCAGGAAGATTAGCAGCAACGTAGTTACGGCCGAAATCATGGAACACACCGCCGCCGCACGATAAAACTTCCGGTTAAAGGACATTGCGATTGGTAACGTTACTCGCCGATGATTTTTACCAGGATTCGTTTCCGGCGATTGCCGTCAAATTCGCCGTAAAAAATTTGTTCCCAGGGGCCGAGATCGAGCTTGCCGTCAGTGATCGCTACTACGACTTCGCGGCCCATAATCTGGCGCTTGAGATGGGCGTCGGCGTTGTCTTCGCCGGTGCGGTTGTGGCGGTAGGCGGAAGTAGGCGCGTGTGGCGCGAGTTTCTCGAGCCAGATTTCGTAGTCCTGGTGCAAGCCGGATTCGTCGTCGTTGATGAACACCGACGCGGTAATGTGCATGGCGTTTACGAGGCAGAGACCTTCCGTCACCCCACTACGTGTAACCAGCTCCTCGATCTTTGGGGTGATGTTTATGAAGCCGCGGCGTCCCGGGACCTCAAACCAGAGATGCTCGGTCAATGACTTCATAGCGATAGTTGTTCTCGGGATCGATTAACCTGTCCGGTGCGGCCGTTCGTCGACCACGCCTGCGATGCGTCGGTCTGGGATGAGCCAGAGTAGAGCAACCGCGACGTAAATTGAACCGGCGATCCAGGGCCGGACGAACGACAGCCCAATGCCCGCCGCGTAGAGGACAGGTGAGAGTTTGCCTTTCCAGTCAGCCTGGAAGGCATGGGCCAGCTTCGAATTAGCTCCCGCTTCGGCGATGATGAGGTTTTGCAGAATGTAGTAAGCCACCGCGGCCAACAAAAGGACGAAGCCGTAAGCCGCCGAGGGCAATGGCGTAAAATGATTTTCACCCATCCAACCGGTCGCGAACGGGAAAAGCGAGAGCCAGAAAAGCAAATGGAGGTTGGCCCACATAATGGCGCCATTCACGCGCGGCGCGGCCTTAATGAGATGATGGTGGTTATTCCAGTAGATCCCGAGGTAGATGAAACTCAAAATGTAACTCAGGAACACCGGCAGGATAGGGCGCAGGGCGGCGAAATCAGATCCATGTGGAACCTTTAACTCGAGCACCATGATGGTAATGATGATCGCGAGCACGCCGTCGCTGAACGCTTCGAGCCGGTTCTTATCCATGGGTGCCGGGCTTAGGACTTGTCGAAGCGCAGGCCGGTCTTCTGAAGTTCCCGGTAGGGCAATAACCAGACCAGCGATTCGTCGTGGAGATCAACGACCTGGATGCGATTGCCCCACGGATCGCGGAAATCGCAGCGGAAAGGGGGAATCAATTTGATCTTGTACTTTGTCGTTAGCTTTTTTCGGATCTCAGCGACTTGCTCTTCGTCGCGGACCATGATCCCAAAATGTTTGCCGCGATCGGGCTGCGTCTTCTTTGTTTCAAACAGGGCGAGGAACTGGTGCTGGCCCAGTTTGAAAAAGGCATCGCCTTCGCCTTCATCGAGCTCCTCGAGGTTGAATACGTCCTTGTAGAACGCGACCGCTTGGCGGACGTCGCCGACTTCGAGCGCAACGTGATTACATCCGTAAACCTGAACAGACATGGGCCGCGAAAGCTACCGGCGCTCCTCGAACTTCAGGGCGACGCCGTTCAGACAATAACGCAGTCCCGTCGGCTTTGGGCCATCATCGAAAACATGACCGAGATGCGCTCCGCAGCGAGCGCAAAGAACTTCGTCGCGTTCCGTGCCGAGGCTGGTATCGCTCGCAGTAGTGACCAGGGCCGGAATGAAAGGCTTGGTGAAACTCGGCCAACCGGTGCCCGACTCAAATTTGGCGTCGCTCGCAAACAAAGGCGCGTCGCAGCCGACACAGCGAAAGACGCCGTGGCGATGTTCCCGTAAGAGCGGGGAAGTGCCGGCGCGCTCCGTTCCTTTGCCACGGGTGACCGCATATTGTTCCGGAGTTAATTGTGCTTTCCAGTCGGCGTCCGATTTCACCACTTTCGCGACGGGGGCGAGATCTTCAGCCGTCGGCTGCACCGGTTCGGCGCTCTTCGTGCTGAGGACACGATTTTCCTGGGCGCGGGGTTGGCGTGCAAAGTAAACCACACCGACAACGATGGCCGCGAAAATCACCAGGAGTCTGAGCTTGGAAGCGTTCATAAGTGTTCTTGGAGCGGAATATCGCGCTGCCGAGTGATCCACTCAAGCGACCGTTTGGACGCGCGGGATTAGCGCACTTTTGCTACTTGTGGCGGGCCCAACGCAGTTTTGCGGAAGTGGCTCGTGGATTAGCGCGGCATTCCTCGGCGCCCGGTCGGATGACTTCGTTTGCGACTTCCCGGTAATGGCCTTCGCGCAGTCCGCTCGCGAAAGCCTTTTTCACCCGGCGATCTTCGCCGGAGTGAAAGGTAAGGATCGCGATCCGGCCCCCGGGATTAAGACAAGCAGGGAGATTGCGCAGGAACGTGTCGAGCGCAGAGAGCTCATCGTTCACTGCGATGCGCAACGCTTGGAAAACCCGCCGCACGGAGAGTTCCCGTTCCTGCTCTTTTTCCGTCGGCAATGTGGCACGAATGGCGTCGGCCAGGGCGAGCGTGGAAGAGAAGGTCTGGCCCGCCAGACTTGCTGCCAGGGCGGGATTCGATTCATCGGCGTTCTCCAATAACAGGCGCGCGAGTTTTTCCGGCGACAGTTTTTTCAGGAGAACCGAGGCAGGAAATCCGCGTTCGGGATTCATCCGCAGATCGAGCGGCCCTTCGAGTTTCAGCGAGAATCCGCGGCGGGGATTGTCGAGCTGCATGGAGGAAACGCCGAGATCGGCCAGAACAAGATCGACCCCGCGAATTTGCAGTCCGGCCAGCAGTTGCGGTAATCCTGCGAAGTTGGTTCGGTGCGCGGTAAAGATCGCTTCATCGAAACCCAGCGCGCGAAGACGCACTTCGGTTTTCGGCAACTCGATCGGATCTGCATCGAGGCCGAGCAACCGGCCGCCTGGTCGAAGAAGCGGCACGATTTCCTGGGCGTGTCCGCCATACCCGAGTGTGCAATCGACCGCGATCTCTCCTGGTTTCGGATCGAGAGCCGCAAGGACTTCCCTCACCATGATCGGGCGATGCGAACCCGCGGGCGTTTTGCCGGAAACCGAGCACTTTCGCGATTGTCTCGGAATAGCGACCGGGCTCGTGCTCCTTGTATTTGTCCTCGAACCGCCGCGGATTCTTTCCGCGATAACGCACCCGCCTCGGCGGGCGATCAGCGGGCAACTCCTCGGGCATAAGACGCGAAGGGTACTCACGCGCCCTGCGGGCGCGAAACGAAATCGGTCCGACATTGTCACTCTTTCCATCGGGCATTTCAATTGTAGGGCAACCGCCCCGGTTGCCATTCGGTGGCGGGTTGGCTTGCGCACGGTTGCGCGATCTGATGCGATAGCGCGAATGAGACGCTTCCTGGTTCTAATTACAGCAGTATCACTCCTCCTCGCGGCGCACCCCGCTCAGTCCGCGCGTGGTCCGGGCACGATCGAGGACTTGAAGAAGATCGAGATCATCTGCTTCGTGCCCACCTGGTTGCCGAAAGGATTCAAAGTAAAGAGCGTCGCGATCACCTTCGATGAGCCGGGGCCCGACGAAGGCGGCGGACGTTTCCCACTTTACTCGATCATGTACACGAATGGCGGGGGTCAGACCTTTTCGATCGATTGCGCCCGGGAGGGAATCGGCGACCGCAATCTCCTGGAAACCGACGATAGCGAGGACGCCGAAATCGTATCGCCGCTCGGACGGATGTTTATTATCTACACGCCAAAAGGAAAAGCCGGTCGAAAGAAAGAAGTCCGATCCAATTGGACCAGCGATGCAAATATGATCGCTGAGAAGGCGAAGGATCCACAGGGCCATCCCGTCCTCGGCCGATACCATGGCTTTACCAGCACCGGCATTACGGTAGCGGAGTTCCGCAAAATCATTGATTCGCTCCGGCCAGCCCGGCCTTAAGTCGATCATGTCACGCGACTCTGTGACTTGAAAGCGTGGAGAAGGCTTGCATCCCGGAAACCAAAATGAGAGGTAATCACAATGAATTCTACTCCCCCAGACGATCGGCGGCTCACCGTTCCCGAATGTATTCCCGTTTGCGAAGAGGAGGCCTATAAGCAGGGGTCCGAGGCTTGCCGCAATTACAGTCAACTCACAATGCGTACACGGACCTTGTCGCAACAGATCCTCGGGGCGAGCGCCGTCGGACTAGCTACTGCCCTAGCAACACCGCGCATTGCCCAAGGCGCGCGGGCTGAGATCTTCGTAGCTGCGGGTTTCATCTTGCTTGCGTTTGCTTTTGCTTTGCTGTTTGTGGATTGGCACTATCAGTCAGCATTCACAGCGATTCGCAACTCCCTTGCATTCATGGAGAGCAGACAACCTATCTTGGGTCCTTGGATCGCACATCTTAATGCCAGGACCCACTTTAACGATCATATCGCTTCGTATTTTCCGTTCCTTCTTCTCGCGGCGCTGGGCTGCGTGAGCTTGGTTCGCGGATTTGCCTATGGTGAGCATCCGCTGATGCCTCTTCCTAAAGCGACGATCGCCGTGGGTGTGGTATTTGCCAGCATCCTATTCTTTTTCTTGAGACGCTGTTGGCTGGCCCAAAGGAGAGATCGAATTGTGACGGGCGAAATAGACGAGACGCTGACCCAGCGGGGATTTGAGCGCTGGAGAGTGAAAGGAGTGTTGGTCGCTATCAGGCCAATCTCAAACGCCAAAAACCATGTTTAGAAGGACCAGCCCATCATCCAACGAGCGGTAGTTAGTAGTTCCCGGCACGCACCGAATGCGTCCGCCCGAGCCCCAATCTAAATCTTCTCCGGCCCCACTGGTTTGATAGGATAACGGCATGAGGTTTTGGTTGATAGGCTTTCTCTGGCTGGGTGCTTCTGTTGTGCTCGGTCTTTCCGGTCTGCTTCGAAACGTGCGGCCCCCTGGTCCGCAGATAATGATCGTCGGCCTAACGAGTGCGCTGATCGCGGCTTATTGGTTGAGCAGGTCGTTTCGAGGCTGGCTGAAGACATTGGATCTGCGCGCAATCGTTGCCTTGCATCTCACGCGGTTCGTCGGGTTCTACTTTCTGTGGTTATACGGGCGCGGGGAGCTACCCTATCGGTTCGCCGTCCCAGGCGGGTGGGGGGACATCATCGTCGCAACCGGAGCGGCGATGATATTGGCGACGTGGTCTGGCTTCGGCAGTCGGCGATCCGTGTTGTTCATTTGGAACGGGTTCGGTCTCATCGATATTCTGTTCGTCGTGGCCACCGCCGCTACGGAAGGCAGGGCGAATCCAGCATCGATGGCTGCCTTATTGCGGATGCCGCTCAGTTTGCTGGCGACCTTCTTTGTGCCGCTCATCATAAGCAGTCATGTTCTGATGTTCGCACGGCTGCGGGCCAGGAAAGGGTAGAGAGCGCCCGGCCGCGACGCGCCCGCCTACAGATCCAGCGACTTCGCAACGAGAGTAATGTCGCTGCCGTAACCGGCGGTCGTATCTTCAGGTCGCGGAAAGAGCGGGGCGATAGGAGGCAGGCCAGGGGTGCTATCGGCAATCCAAATCCGAACGGGGTTTTGGGCGTGGAACCGGAACTCGAGGGATACGCCTTCGCCCGGTGCGTTATAGAAGCGGAATGTCCACGAGACTTTCGTTGAAGAGTTATCAGGGATCGGCTCGACGTGTCCGGCCCAGCCCGCGGCGGATAGCTTTATGTCGGTCGGAAGGCGAACCACTAGCGATCGCGCATCGCGCGTCGAGGCAATCTGAAGCCTGACTGTGTGCTCGCCATCAAGGACCGAATTCTGCGTTATCGAAACGGAAGGAGCTGTCACTGGGACCATCGTTGCATCGCGAGTCATAACGGCCCGGTCGAGGCCGACGGTGTAGGCAGGGTCGCTCTGTTTGTGCGGAGTCGATTCAAGGACGCCGCCGGTCCAGGCGTCGGGCGTGGCATCGTAGCTTACCCATTTCGCTTTGTTCTCATCAGCGTTCACGCTGTAGATCAAGGTATCCGGGCGGGGGTGCTCCGAGCTCCAACGGGAGAGACGAATTCCGGCGCCGATCAAGCAAGCCGAGGCGATAAAGATTGCGATCAGGGAAAACCGGGTCCGGCCAGCGAGGCGACCGAATACGGGCGGCGCAATTGCGAGCAGAGTCGTGAGAAGGAACGCAACCGCGGCGAGGCCAAGGTAGCTAAGGAACAGACTAACAAAAAACATGTAGGCGAGAGGAACCAGGATAAGGAGCGCTGGGACAAGGAAAGCGAAGTGGCAAACGGACCTGGTGGGTCCGGTAAAGCGAAGACCGAGGAGCATACCTGCCATTCCGAAAACAAGCGGCCATTGCAAGACGTAGGTGCCACCCACGAGAAACCAACAGAGGACGAGAGTGATGAGCGACACGGCGAACAGCTGCGCTGCCGCAAGATTGGCAAGGCCGAGTTTGCTTCCCAGAAGGCGTTGACTGGCCAGTCCAAGGCCAAACGCGATTCCAACCACGCCGGCGAGCAAGAGCCGGTTACTGGTGGTATCGCCTTCGAGAAATTCGCCGGCGACGAACCGGGCAGCGCCGAAGGCCGCGAAACTCACGCCAATTATTATCAGAAACTGAAGGAAGAAACTCCCGAACCCTGCAATAACGCGGCCAGGGCTCAGCTCGAGACGGCGCGCTGAGCGGGCGCATCCAAAGGCAAAAAGAATTGGTGCCAGCAACGCGATGAGCCACGCGAGCCAGACCGGGTAAACCAAAAGCCGGCTTCCGAACCAATTGAAGTAAACCTGGTCGGGTGCCTTTGTCTGCGGCAGGGCCACATTCCCAAAATGCCGCGTGATGCCCAGAACGTTCGCGCCGAGGTGTTGGACACTGCGCGCATCGAGGTTCTCGATCGTGTCCAATCGGGTGTGATAACTTTGGTAGGTCTCGAGGAAAGCGAAGTTAAGGCCGGTAAGTCCCGCATCCTTCAAGGGCGTGAAGTCGGTGTTGTTAGGTAACAGCTTGTAGATGGCTGCCATCAGCGAGGTAGCCATCGGGTAGGGCGCGGACCGGCCGAACTCACGAATTAACGCGCCATTGTCGTTGCTTGTCTCGAACATAAGGCCAGGGCCGGAGCTGCCACGGGCTTCGAGGTTCACCATTACGCCGATCCGATCTTTGAGTTCGGAATGGCCGGCGGCGTAGGCCTGCGCGCCGAGCAAGCCGCGCGCTTCTTCGCCGTCGGTGAACAAGACCACGAGATCGTTCTTTATCGCCGGACCGACGCGCAAGGCGCGGATCGCTTCCAGAATGACGATCAAACCGGCGCCGTCGTCGGCCGCGCCGGGGCCTTCGGGGACGGAATCGTAATGAGCCGCGAGCATGATCGCGCGGGTCGTGGATTGCCCGGGGAAAGTAGCGACGATGTTGTTGACGAGCCCGGCGTGAAGATTGCGCGCGTATTGGACGGTGCCGATAGCTTGTTCGACCTGCACGTCGCCTCCGAGGGCGCGGAGTTGCTCGACCAGATATTCGCGCACTCGCACGGCCTCATCGCTCCCGATCGGGTGCGGAAGCTTCGCGATGTGGGCGAGGTGAGTGATTGCTCGCCCAGCGGAGAAGACATTTTCGGAGGCAGAGGCGCCGAGAGCAGGCGGAGGCCGTGTTCCATAGAGCGCTAATCCACTCGTCAGGACCACGCCGAGCCAGAGGGCTGCGGTCGTAGTAGAAGCGGAGAGCGGACGCGGCATGGATGGAAAAGTAAGAATTAAGAAGGAAGAATTAAGAAGGAAAGATGAGGCGGGCCGCTACTCAGGCGCGGAGGATCTTCACGACCTTCTCAATCGTATTCCAATTGCGGTTGGTCGCGGGGATGCCGAATTGTTTCTCGATTTTGCCGAGGTAGCTGATTGCTTTGATTTCACGGTGATAGAGGCCGAGAACGAATTGCCCGTCTATGGCGATGACTTTGACGAGCCAGTCCGCGTCCGTCGGCAGACTAAGGGGAAGGAGAGGCGGTTTGCTGGGTCGTTTGGCCAGGACATTTACAAATCGCGTGAAGTTCGGCCCGGACGGTTCGCCAGCGAACGGATCGTTCGCCACAAGCTTAAGGATGTCGCGCGCGGGACAGATCATGATGTCAATTTTAAATGGCAACTTGCGCGCGATTGCCGCGCGGAGCGTGTTTTCGCTCACGTCCTTGCGAACCACGAATGTTCCGACCGCGCCGATGTTGACCACGTCGAACTTCGCCAGATCTTTCGCGATCGCCGCCGGCCGGCAGCGATTCGCTCCACCGACATTGACGGCTCGAAGGAAAACGACGGACGACATTGAAGCGATTATATGACTGGGAGACGAGTCCGAACGCGTCCCGATTACCGGTAATGCAGATGCATAACGCGCGGCTTTTCATCGAGGATCAGGACAAAAAGGTTGTCGTAATCGTTATCGGCAATATTGACTGCAGAGCTGGTGCCCAGGGTTTTGAGGAGCTCGGGAATCGTGTTGCTGTGGCCGACGACGAGAATATTGCCAGACGAACCCTGGAGTTTCGCGACCAGAGCAGCACGATCCTTGGAAGAAATGGTTGTCGTCTCGAGGTGAAGAGCTTTTGCCAGCGGCGCGGCGGTTTGCTGGGTGCGTTTGAATTCGGTGGTGTAGATCTCGGAGATATCTGCGTCTTTGAGAACGGTGGCGAGGGATTCCGCCCGGGCCCGGCCGGCTTCCGAAAGATCCATATCGTCGCCGCCGGTCGTGGCTTTTTCAGCATGGCGAACGAAGAAGATCGTCGGGCCGGCGTTCGCCGTGAAAACGACGAGAAAAAACAACAGGAGCGACGCGATAAAACGGTTCATAGCGGCAATGCTGCCGGAGTCGCATAACGGCAGCAAGCGCGGAGCGCCAGAACCGACCTTACCAACGCGCCTGCGTGTTACCAGTGCGGTCCGCCGCAGCCGCGAAGCACAACGAGCAGAATGATGGTCCCGACGATGGAAACGAAAAGAGAACCGAGGCAACCGAGGCGATTCGAAAAGAAGGCGAACATGCTTTGAATTACGCGCCCGCCTTATTCGCCGGTCTTGTAAATGCAGCGCCGCGTAGCGCCTGTGACGATCGGCCAAATGTCTCGTGCTCTTAAATCTTTTGGAAATAGCCCAGCGCTTTAGCACTGGGCCCAAGACACCATCCAACTCAGCGAGTCCCGGAGGGACGGAAGAACTTTTTCGTCCCGCACTGCGGGACTCGACGGAGGGCAACCCTGCAGCATCCCAGCGCTAAAGCGCTGGGCTATTATCGTGGAGACCAGCGGGCCTCGATACTGTCGAAAAAAATTCAGCCCGAACCGATTTGGAAACAGACAATTATTTCTTCAGATCGGCCAGGGCCTTTTCGTAAACGGGAAGGTTGGGCTTTTGCGAATCGGGCACGTTCTTGAGGGCGATCTCCCAGTTCTTAATGGCGTTCGCCTTGTCGCCTAGCGCGGTGTAACCGCGGGCGAGCCCGACGTAGGTGAAAAATTTCTCGTCCGGATGCTGGGCAGCATTGAATTTGAAGACTTCCATCGCTTTGTCCTTCCGGCCGGCGCGAAGAAGACGCATCGCACTCTGGTGGACCATGACAACGTCGGCGCCGGACAGGTGCAGGGCCTTGTCCATGGTGGCGTCTGCGTCCGCTTCGCGTCCCATCGCGGTCAAGACGGCCGCTTTGGTTTGGAGAGTGGAGAAGTCTTCCTTACCGCCTCCGGTGCCCCGGAATGGTTCCTTGATCGCTTTATCGGCCCAAATCAGGGCTTCTTCGAGATTCACTTTGTTATCGGCGCAAAACTGAGCGGCTGCCTGCCAGCTCCGATAATCAAAACCGGTCCAGGAGAGGAGCTGCTCCCGTAGTTTCGCCGCGTACAGCTCGTTCACGTTCGGAACATCGATCTTAAAGGAGACTCGCTTGTTCTCCCATTGCAGGTAGGCGGTAGCCGAATTCGGCAAACGTTCGTCAAAGCCGTAGGTCAGGAATTCGGTGAACGGCGCCGCTTGCGGATCGGCCGGCACGCGGAGGACGTCATTTTTCTCTTCGTATTGATAGGAGCCCCAGCCGACGGTTTTCGAGAAGATCCAGGTCCACGGCCCGCTCTTGTCGAGCACGAGGAACAAACCGTAGGTGCCGGCCTTCAAGTCTTTCCCGCCGATCTTCACGTCGTGGGAGAAGGTGATGGTCGTGGTTTCGTTCGCGCCGGCGCGCCACGGTTGCGCCTTGCTCGGGCCGAAGCCGTCATCAAAAAATCCGAACGGGATCAGCTCGCCCCAGATGTGGCCGGTCCGTTCCTGTTTGTTGAAATGAACCCGCGGGCTGTGGTAGGCGATCGATACCTCCACCAGCCCGATCGATTGCGACACCTTCGCTTTTTGGTTGTCGCCATTCGGCGGTTGCGCGAGCTCGCTCAGCTCCTGGCCCCAGCCCGCGATCGAGCCCGATAAGAGGAGAGCGAAAGATAAAAGAATCCGTTTCATGGTCGCGAGGGTAGCGCGTCGCGAAGAGTGGGAGCGAGAGAGAATTTCCTGGGCGCTTCTCTTGACCGGCGGAAACCGGATGCGCAAAGTCGGCGCGTGTTGAGCCATCGCATCCGGCAGGTCCTCCCGCCTCTGGCGCCGCACGTCGAACACCTCTGGATCGTGCGCGGTCACCTGCCGACCCGCTGGCGCAACATGATCCTTCCCGATGGCGCGATGGAGTTGATCATTAATCTCGGTGACCCGCAGACTCTCTGCGCGCTGGATGATCCAAGCCGGGGCACCGTGTTCCGTCACAGCTGGATATCGGGCGAACGGACCGAGCCGATCGTGATCGACGAAGCTGGCGAGGTGCATCTGGCAGGAATTCGATTACGTCCAGGCGGGGCCTGGCCGTTTCTCGGAATCCCACTCCGCGAATTCTCGGGTCAGGTTGTGGAGCTGGAGAACGTGCTCGGACCAGAAATAGCCGAGGTGCGGGACCGCCTCGGAGAAGCATCAAACGATGACGTTCGATTCGATGTCATGGAAGAATGGCTGCGCGCTGGTCGGCGAACGCCCGCAACGCGCGCGGTCAATTACGCTTTGCGTCTGATTCAGCAGGGCGAGACGGCGGTGCAAATCGGCCGAATGGCGGACCGGATCGGGATTAGTCACAAACATTTGCTCCGCGAGTTCGACCGCTGCGTGGGACTGAATCCGAAGACATTCGCGCGAGTCTGCGCGTTTCAGCGCGTGATTCAGTCGGTGGGACAAAAGGTGGAGGTCGAGTGGGCGGATACGGCAGCGAACTGCGGTTACTACGATCAGGCGCATCTCATCCGTGAATTCCGGACCTTTAGCGGGCTCACCCCCATGAGTTATCTGGCGAAGCGCGGGCCGTTCCTGAATTATCTCGAACTCTAGCCGCCGGATCCGGCCGGCTGGCAAATGTCAATTTTATCCAATTATTCGGGCCGGGCCTCGCTTACGATCCGGCTTATGAAACAGCTATTCTATTTCCAAGTCGCCTTCGTGGCGCTCATCGTCACAGTCGCTCGCGCGCAAACACCGATTGCGACGAGCCCAGCGTCGCCCTTGAGCCCGATCGCCTTCCTCACTGCGCATGAGTGGGACGCGAAGCTTCCCGATTCCACTGATGGCAAGAAAATGAAGATCCACGCGCAGTTCACCTGGTTCGAAAGCCGGCAGGCGATTCGGATCAACAGCAAATTCGTGACGGACGGGAAGGCTCGTCCCTACGTCGAAGGCTTTTACGCCTGGGATCCGCAGCAGCGCGTGATCGCCTTCTGGTATGTCGATGCCGAAGGCAACCTGACCAAGGGGACCGTAAAGGCGGAGGGCGAGAAATTGGTCCACGAATTTGAGCAGATCAAAGGAGACGGAAAGGCGTCAACCTTTGTCGCGAACGTGACGCGGCAGGGTGAGCAAAGTTGGGAGAACGAAATTTCATCGCGCACTGGCGGTGAGCTCAAACCGATCGTGAAGGTGCGATACGAGATCGCAGAGTAAGACGCGAAAGCCAAGGGCTCCTCCCAGTCACGTCGCTTTGCTGCAACGCCGGGGGAGGGCTACAGTCGGGCCGAATGCCGACGGACGAAGAGGACGAAAGATTCTATCGCGATACCGAGGCGATCGCATTTCCGAAATTGACGGATGAGCAGATCGCCTTGTTAGAGCCGCTCGGGAAACGACTCACGCTGCGGCGCGGAGACCTGGTGGTGAAAGCCGGCCAACGCGAGTTCCCGCTGACCGTCACTTTGGACGGAGAATTGGAAGCATTCGAAACGCGTGATGGACTGGAACAGATTCTCGCGACGTCGCACCCGCGCGACTTTCTCGGGGACGTTTCAATGCTGCAGGGCACTTCAGCCCTGGCCAGCGCCCGGGTGAAATCCGAGCAAGCAGAAGTGTTACAGGTTCCGGCGCAAAAACTCCGGCGCGCGTTGGCAGAGCTGCCGAAAATCGGTGAGCCTATCGTGAACGCTCTCATCATGCGGCGGCTCCGGTTGAAGCGAGACAAGGAGTTCGCCGGCCTTCGGATTCTGACGGGGGCGGAGTCGCGTGAAGGCCGGCAGTTGGACGATTTTCTGGATAAGAACCACATCCCTCATCGGCTCGTCGATGTGAAGAGCGATCAAGGCGTAGCGCTGGCCCGCCGGCTCCATTTGAGCGATCGCGACTTACCTGTGCTGATCACTCCGACTGGCGCGCCACTACGGCGACCGTCGCTCCGCGAAGTCGCTCAGGTGGCGGGTTTACTGCGGCCGCTCGCGGCCGACGATGAGGAAGAAATTCGGTGCGATCTGGTCATCGTCGGCGCCGGCCCGGCCGGGTTAGCAGCGGCGGTTTACGCGACGTCGGAAGGGTTGAACACGGTCGTGCTCGAGAGCTATGCGACTGGGGGACAGGCCGGGTCCTCTTCATTGATCGAAAACTTTTTCGGTTTTCCCACCGGGATCAGCGGCGGCGATCTCACCTGGCGCGCGCAACTCCAGGCGTATCGCTTCGGCGCGAAATTTTCCACGCCGGCGCAGGCCCTCACTTTGATTTACCACCCGGAAAAAGAGTATCGGGTCAGTCTCCAGATCGAGGGATGTCCGGCCTTGCTCTGCGCGAGGTCCGTCGTGATCGCGACCGGCGCGAACTACAACCGGCTCGAGGCCGAAGGCCGCGATCGCTTCGAGGGCGTCGGAGTTTATTATGCGGCGACCGCCTTCGAAGGACGGCTTTGTCGCGGCGCCACGGTGATCGTTGTCGGTGGCGGGAATTCCGCGGGCCAGGCGGCGATGTTCCTGTCCGAAGGCGCGGCGAAAGTGCTCCTCGTTATTCGGGGCAACGACCTTGCCAACAGCATGTCTGATTACCTGTCGCGGCGGGTTCTCGCTCGCGAAAACATCGAGCTGATGACAAACACCTCGATTCGACGAATGAGCGGCACCTCTATTCTCGGATCCGTCGAATTGGAAAATGCGAAAACGGGCGAACGCCGCATTGTGGAAACTCCCGCTGTCTTTTCCATGATCGGGGCCACGCCTTGCACCGAGTGGCTGCCGCCGGAGATTTTGCGCGACGCAAAAGGGTTTATCAAAACGGGAGCGTTCGTGACCGACGCGCCGATGTGGGCGAAGACGACACGGTTGCCGACGGCGTTGGAAACGAGTTTGCCCGGAATTTTTGCGGTCGGGGACGTTCGCTCCGGCTCAGTCAAACGATGCGCGGCGGCGGTTGGCGAAGGCAGCATGGCCATCGCGGGAGTGCATGAATCTTTGAAAGAGCGCTGATGATTTCAGGAACATGCGAGCACCTGGATGCGATCACCGAGGTGAAGAGGCCCGCGGCGCTCGAATGCGAAGAGTGCGTTAAGATCGGCGCGGCCTGGGTGCATTTGCGGACGTGTCAAACCTGCGGCGCGACTCTTTGCTGCGACAGCTCGCCGAAGACCCACGCGACCAAACACGCCCACGCCAGTGGACATCCTGTGATCGCCTCGGCCCAGCCCGGCGAACGGTGGTTGTATTGCTATCCCGACGACGCGTTCGTCCAATATTGAAGCGGATCGGCCGGCGGACGCCGGTATTTAGTTTTTCACTTCAAACCGTCGGGCAGCCGACCAGTTCCCTGCTTTGCCGGACGAGTCGTTCGCTCGCACCCGCCACCACATGGTTTTAATCGGGAGCGTGCTGCTGCTGGATTGCGATGCGGTGACGGTTTGATTGAGGATGAGCGGCGAGAACGAACTTTGTTCGCTAACCTGAATTGTGTAGTTGGCTGCGCCGTTCACATCGCTCCAGTCAAAAACGATGTTTGTTCCTGGCCCGAAGCGCGCATCGGCGGGAGGACTCAATTGAGAGGGCGCGGCCAGGGTCGGGCTCGGGATAGGCGACGGCGAGGAAGAAGCGCCGGCCGTAACCGTTAGAGTCGCTGATCTAGTCGTGTCGTAAAACGCCGTAATCGTGGCCGACGTGCTGCCGGACACCGCAAAAGTAGTAACGGTGTAAGTAGCTGACGTTTGTCCGGCCGGGACGCTGACGATACCGGGAACTCTGGCCGCGGCGGAATTGCTCGTCGAAAGAGTGACGGAAATTCCGCCCGATGGGGCAGGCGAACTGAGAAACACCGTGCCTGTGGCGCTCGTGCCGCCGCTAACGCTGGCCGGAGCGATCGACATTGATTGGAGGAGCGGCGCTGCATTGGGGTCCGGTGCAACATTAACAAAAATGGATTTCGTTACGCCGCCGGCAGTCGCGGTCACGTGCCCGCCCGTTGGAAGACCAGAGACAGGGCTCGTCCCGATCGTGAAACTGGCGGCGCTGTTGCCTTCGGCGATGGAGACGCTGGCCGGCACATGAATGACGGAGGGATTGTCAGTCGTTAGGCCAACGGCCGCGCCGCCGGCCGGCGCCGGGATGACGAGCGCAACGCTGCCGCGCCCGGAGTTTCCGCCAATTACGTCCTGCCCGGACGGGCCAATGGCGAGCAAAGTCGGAGCGCCGGCGGCGGGGTCGATCTCCAAAATTCGGGCCTGCGATCCGCCCGAAGTACCGTAGTGCCCCTGGATAAAGACCCAGCGCGGGAATGGCGTCTCCGGCGCCGGCGTTGTGTTGAACTCCGCGCTGATGCTGCCAGCCGGGACCGTTACACTCGGAGGAACAATGACCTGACCTTCCATACTTCCCTGGAGCGTGACGACCGCGCCGCCGGCGGGCGCCGCCGAAGTGAGGCGGACCGTTCCTGTCACGGTGCCGCCGGCCGGGACCGATGATCGACTGAGCGTTAACGAAGAGAGACTGGCTGGCGGGATGGAACTTCCTGGAGGAGTGACGGTGACCCAGACCTGGGGAGCGCGATAACCATCGTTATCGGTGCCGCTCTCGATAATAACGCGGGTTGAACTTGAGACCGCGCTCGTCGGAATCGTAAACTCAGCCTCCGTCGCTCCACCCGGAACAAAAACGGTAGCGGCCGGCCTAACGAGTTCAGGATCGCTGCTCACCAGTGTCACGGTCGTGCCTTCCGGCGGCGCGGGACTCTGGAGCGTCACGCTGCCGGTTAGGGAAGTGCCGCCCACTACACTCTCCTGGCTCAGGCTCGCGCCATAAAGAATCGGGAGGACGCCGAATGAATTCTGGCCCCGGCCATTGCTAAAACCGGCGAACAGGTCCCCGATAATTCCAACCGAGACGCCGTTGTTCGGCACCGGGCCGGTGACAATGTTGTTGATGGTCACATCGGTTTTTCCAGCGGGCACAGTGATGGTCGTCGCCGGCATGTTCACCTGCGGAAGATCGGTCGCAATGGTGATAATCGCTCCGCCGACGGGCGCGGGATTGTCGAGCATCACTCTCGCGTGGCCTGTATTTCCGCCGTAGGCATTGCCTGGCTCCGCCAGGATCGCGAAGAGATTCACATCAGGCGGAGCGATGGGCGCGGTGACGCTGATCGGGCGCGGCGCGGACCAGGGACCGGCGACGTCGCCGTGAAGGGCGCGCACTCGCCAGAAGTAATTTCCGGGCGCGAGCAAGTCCCGCGTGATCATGTAATCGGAGCGCGTCGGACTGAGCAGAAGCACGTTGGAGATGTCGGCAAAACTCGAACTCGTGTTGACGTCGATCTCGTAACCGGGCACCTGCGGATTGGGCGTGTCCGACCAATCGAAAAAGAAGGGAAGCTGCACCGTCGCTCCGGCAGCCGGCGAAACGGGCGCCACGCCGGAGGGAACAGGAGCGGCATTGGTAATTTGGACTGCAATCGGCGCGGACGGCAGACTGCGCACGCCATCGACCGAGACGGCGCGTACCCGATAATGGACTGTGAGCGCGTTCCCCCAAAGGCCGCCGAATTGCGTCCCAAAATTCACCGGGCTGAGGGTCAGGTTAAGCGGATAAGAAAATGTCGGCTCGTCGTCGGCTTCAAGAATATAGTGATGAGCGCCGGGGACCGAGGTCCAGCGAATGTTGAAACTCTCGCGAACATGAAACTGTGCGTTATTCGCCGGAATAATAAATACAGGCGCGGACGGCGCGGGACCGGGACCCGCGACAGTGAAAGAACGCACCGCGGACCAGGAGGAATCGACCGAGCCAGTCGCTCCGCCCACGAGCTGGGTCGCCTTCACACGCCAGAAATAAGTGCCGTTCGGAAGACCGCTCAGTTTGTCGGCCGTGCGCGTTGGAATAGTTGGATCGGACTCCAGGTTCGTGAAGCCCGAAGCGATGATGGTCGTAAACGCAGACGTTGTTCCGACCTGCCACGTATAACTGCCGATGGCTCCGCCCGAAGCGGAAACCGGATTCCAATCGAGCGTGATTGGTTGCACGAGTGACGCAGCGTTGGCCGGCGCGACCAGGGCGGGCGCCGGCGGTCCGGACGGAGTGGGAGCCGGAGTCGGACTGGGTCGCGGACCTTTCCCCGACGCTTCGACATTCAACAAACCCGCGATGACAAACACCGCCACACCAGCCTTCGGAATCTTCATGAGCAAAAAGAAAACTCAGCGAGCAACGTTTCGGCGACACCGCAAAGGTAACTATTTTGTTACCTCAGTTCGGGACGGCTCGACCGAGCAGGAATCGTCAGGCAAGGTCGAAACCGCCTGCGTTGACGAAAAATATCCTCTTGTGCGCGAATAAATTTCGCGGCAAACGGTCAAACAAAGTATGAAAAAGAAAATTCTGATTCTTTTGGCGGCCATTATCGCGGTAACGACGCCGATGGTGCCGCAGTCGAAGGCGATCGATTTTTCGATCAGTGTCGGGGATCGGCCCTATTATCATGGCGGGGGCTACTGGAACGAAGGGTATTACTGGGTCTGGATCCCAGGACACTACAGTCACAGCTGGCATCGCTGGGTTCCCGGGCACTATGCGCGCCGGGGTGGGTATAACCCCCATTACGCCAGGGTTCATTTCCGCCACCACAAAGTCTGGGTTAGCGACCGTCATTGGTATTAACCGAGGCAGCTGTTAGTAGATTCGACGGCGTGCGCGTGAGGCGGTGATGAGCCGCTTCAGACGCGCACGCCGCGTTTCTGTACGTTTGGCGCTGATGACCCACCAAGCCGCGAGCCGCTGATAGCCGGGCGGCTGTGATTCGAAGAATTTCATCGCGAGCGGATCGCGCCGGAATGCCCGCTGATCGGCGGCGCTGAGCTTCGCCGTCGCGCGGTTCTCGAAAGAATAGCGAGCTGAATTTTGCTCTTCGCGCCGGGCGAAAGCAGCGATGCCCGGTGGCTGCATTCGGCCTTCCGCGGTGAGAGCCGCGACGCGCCCAATGTTCACAGCGCTCCAAATACTTTTGGGACGGCGCGGGGTAAACCGGACCTTGTAACTGATGTCGTCAACCTTCTTCCGGATCCCGTCGATCCAACCGAAACAGAGGGCCTCATCGACCGATTCCGGCCAGGTGATGCTGCGGCGCGCGGAATCTTTGCGGTAGTACCCGACCCAAAGGCAATCGGCCCGGTCGTGGTGTTTCGCGAGCCAGCTCCGGAAATGTTTTGGCGTGGGAAAGAACCGCGGAGGCGCCTTTTCGCTTACGGCCATCGATCAGAGATTGGTTTGGATGAAACGAGGGCTGGCGTGAATGTCGATCTGGCGGAGCACGCCGTCGCCGGAGTTAATGAAGCGGTGAGGCGTATTCGCGGGGATGACGACAACACCGCCCGCGGTCACTTCGCGTTCTTCTTCGCCTACCGTGATTATGGCGGTGCCTTCCACGGTAAACGCGATCTCAACGTAAGGATGCGTGTGCAACGTCGGGCCCTGCCCCGGTTTCGCATTGACGATGTAAGCGGAGACTGGCGCGCCGTGAGTTTCGCCGACGAAGTTGTACGACATGCCGATGAATGGCAGTTGCTCAAGGTTGAGGAAGCTCATTCGCGAAGCCTGCCCGAAAGCGCGAAATCCTGCGAGCGCAGAGCAGTGCTGTAGTCGCGGCGCTCGGTCGCCGCGCCGATCCCTTGTCTGAATTGGGCCGGCGCATCGCCCTGCCACCGTTTCACAAGGCAACCGACGCGGTTGCCCTACAAATCGCGAGGCGGCGGAAAACTCTGTAGTCGCGGCGCTCAGTCGCCGCGCAGGTCGATCTTATTAATTGTAGGGCAGGCGCACCGCCTGCCACCGTTTCAGGAGAACCGATGCGGTTGCCCTACAAATGGCGAGGCGCCGGAAGACTCTCGAGCCGCGGCGCTCAGCCACCGCGCAGATCGGTCGTCTTAATTGTAGGGCAGGCGCACCGCCTGCCACCATTACGCTACAAATCGCGAGCCGCGAACGTGTCGCCCTGCCGAATGTCGCCAGTGTCGTACCCTTTGCGAAACCAGCGCACGCGTTGCGCCGAACTGCCGTGCGTGAACGAGTCGGGAACGACGTAACCACCCGATCGGCGTTGCAGAGTATCGTCGCCGACGGCACTCGCGGCGCGCATCGCTTCATCGATGTCCCCAGCCTCGACCACATGCTTGACCCGATCAGCGTAACGCGCCCAGACCCCGGCGAAAAAATCTGCCTGGAGCTCCAGGCGCACCGAAAGTTGATTGTATTCGGCTTCGCTCACCCGGCCGCGCGCCGCCTGCACTTTATCGGAAATGCCGAGCAAGTTCTGCACATGGTGCCCGACTTCATGCGCAATCACGTAAGCCTGCGCGAAGTCGCCCGGAGCCCCGAAGCGCTCACGGAGCATCCGGTAAAAAGCGAGATCAATGTAGAGCCGGCGATCTTCGGGACAATAGAACGGACCACTCGCCGCGCTGGCAGCCCCGCAGCCGGACCGAGTCTGACCGCTGAACAGAACGAGCTTCGGCTCTTCGTAAGTGCGTCCCATCCGGCGAAACTGATCCTTCCATGCGTCCTCCGTGTCGGCCAGAACGACAGCGACGAACTTTGTTGCTTCATCCCGCGGGGCGTTCGGGTCGACCTGCCGCGTTGAGGACAGCGACGACTGCTGTTGCTGGTCGAGCAACGCGTTCGGGTCGCCTCCGAGAAGCAGATAAGCGACCACCAGAATGACGCCGCCAATTCCACCGCCGACCGCAATCCGCCGCCCGCCACCGGAACCGCGATCGTCTTCGATGTTCTCGCTTTCCCGCCGGCCTTGCCAAAGCATTCCGTAGGTTGGCGCGATTTCGCGCGTTTACAAATGACCGATTCTGAACTTGCTCGTTGCTCTCTAATTCGCTAGGCAGACGGAATGAAAATCGTCCCCGCTCTTTTTGTAGCTCTCGCTCTTGTAGCTCGGGTCAACGGGGATGAGCCGAAGAAACCGACAGCCTTTGACGACGCGAAATGGCACCGGGGGCCGACCGAGGTTTCGCTGGCGGGTATTGCGCAGCTTAAAGTGCCCGCCGGCTTTATGTTCGCGGACGCCGCCGACACGAAGCGTTTGATGGAAGCGATGCAGAACCCGACCTCCGGGAAGGAATCGGGGTTCATCGCGCCGGAGACCATGGACTGGTTCGCGGTGTTCGAATACGAGGACACGGGTTACATCAAGGACGACGAAAAAAATTCGCTCGATGCCAACGCGATCCTGAAGTCGATCCGGGACGCGACGGAAAAATCGAACGAGCTCCGGCGTTCCAAAGGCTGGGCGGCAATGAATATCACCGGCTGGCAGACCCCGCCGACTTACAATTCCGCAACGCACAATCTCGAGTGGGCCATTAGCGGCGATAGCGCAGGCCAGCAGGTCGTGAATTATCAAACGCGGATTCTCGGGCGCGGCGGCGTTATGCGAGTCGTGCTGGTCGCGAGTCCGACCGATATGACCGCGGCCATGCCGCAATATCGGACGCTTCTGAGCCAGTTTTCCTACAAGCCCGGTTCCAACTACGCGGAGTTCAAGCCTGGCGATAAAATCGCGAAGTACGGCTTGAGCGCGCTCGTGGTGGGAGGAGCAGCTGCGGTGGCGGTGAAGGCCGGCATCTTCAAGTGGCTGGGTAAACTCCTTATCCCGCTCGGCGTGGGCATTGCCGCATTCTTCAAGCGTTTGTTTGGCCGGAAAAAATCGGAGCCGACCGCCGCCGGATGACCGACGCGCAGCTCTTTCTCTGCGTCGTCCTCTTCTTTTACCTCTCTGGCCGATGCCTCTGGCGCCCCGCCCGGACGCTGGCCTTTCGCTCGATTTTTTTCAGTCGGTACCGAACCGTCGTTGCGCCAGGGACGTTAGGTAATCGATTCGGCTCGCTTCTTCTTTCGGATCCCTTCGTGCCGTTGCGACCGGTGTATCTGGCGGACTTGCCGGAAGCGCTCTTCGCGCCGGGAGGCGTAGCCGTTGTTAACAGCGAGGATCCAGTCGCGTTTCCGGCACGCTTACCGTGGATTCGTTACGAGGAGATCGCTACTGTCACGCGAAGCGAACGGACGGTTAGCATCGATGAGCAGATCACTGTTCGCTTTCGCACTGCAATCACAGCCGCAGCGCTCGTCGCTGAGATCGAAACGCTTCGTCGCGTTTCGCCCGGCCAGCGATCCGATGCGATTCGCTCGGAGATTAAGCGCGCCTTCAATTTGGCGGAGGCGCGGCGCACGCTTCGGAAAACATCCGGAGCTCTGCGTCGTCTCCGGTCGAGCGCGAACGTCTGGCTGGCTGGAATCGCGATCGCCTACGTCCTGGGGGCCTCGCAACTCGGGTATGCGACGATGACGCTCTTCCTTCTCCTGGCGCTGGAAGCTGCCGCCATCCATCTCAGTATCCAGTTTCATCGAGTGCACCGGCGGCTCTACCCGGACGAAGCACGCCAGCGACGGGGCGACCTGATTAAGTTTCTCTGTTGCTCGCCCACGGTTTTCCACTGTGTCGATGCGATCTCGTCCGGCTTGCTCTCGCGTTTTCACCCGTTGGTCGTGGCCCATCTCGTGTGCGACCCAGTGGAGTTCGACCGGAATTGCGCGCTTTGGGTCCGGGCGCTCAAGTTTGCAAAACCCGATGACGACGAAAATGCCGTCTGGGTTCGAACAGAATCGGAGCGATTGCTCGGGGACTTTCTGGAATCGACTGGCCGCTCGATCCAACAATATCTCGTAGCGCCCGACCGCCTCGATCCGGCGAGCAGCTCATACTGCCCGCGTTGCCAGGCGCAATTTGGATTCGCGGAGGGACTTTGCCCGGATTGCGATATTCAGGTCCTGCCATTTCCGGCGCCGCCGAAATGAAAATCCGGAATTTCGAGACGGAGGTGTGGGTCCCGCGACCGCGAGCTGAGGTGTTCGCCTTCTTTTCCGAGGTTGCGAACCTGGATGCGATCACGCCGCCCTGGGTGAAGTTTAAGACGATCACGCCCGGACCGATCGAGATGCGGGTGGGGACAGTGATCGATCATCGGCTCCGGATTCACGGAATCCCGATTCGATGGCGGAGCAAAATTACGGCGTGGGAACCACCGGCGCGATTCGTCGACGAACAACTTCGCGGGCCGTATCGAATCTGGGTTCACGAGCATTTGTTTGAAGAACGTGATGGCGGAACCGTGGTGCGCGATCGGGTTCGTTACGTGGCGCCCTTCGATTTTTTCACCGACAGATTTTTGGTTCGGCCCGACGTAGAGCGAATCTTTCGGCATCGGACCGAATGCTTGAAACGACGTTTCCCGCCGGAATAGAATCCGAACCGTGCGAATCGCCGAGATGAACTGGATGATGGTGGAGGAACTCCTCCGCCGCGATGACCGGTGCGTACTGCCGCTTGGGAGCACCGAACAGCATGCCTATCTCAGCTTAAGCGTGGACAGCATTCTGGCCGAGCGCCTCGCGGTCGAAACGGCCGAGCCGCTGGGGGTGCCGGTCTTTCCGGTGCTCGCTTACGGGATCACTCCCTACTTTCGCGCCTTTCCCGGAACCGTGACTCTTCGCGCTCAGACCTATCAGGCGATTGTGCGCGATCTCCTCGATTCGATCGCGGAACACGGATTCAAGCGCATTCTCATTGTAAACGGCCACGGTGGGAATGTCCCGGCGCAAGGTCTGGTGGCCGAATGGCTGGCCGATCATCCCGGGATGCGGATCAAGTTCCACAACTGGTGGAACGCGCCCAAAGTGTGGGCCCAGGTCCAGGCCATCGATCCGGTCGCGTCGCACGCGTCCTGGATGGAGAATTTTCCGTGGACGCGATTAGCGAATGTAGACCTGCCAACGGAACAGAAACCGATGAGCGATCTCGACACGATCCGCCAGCTCGATCCAAAAGCGTTACGCGCCCACTTGAAGGATGGAAACTGGGGCGGCGTCTATCAGCGCTCCGATGAAGAAATGCTGAAGATCTGGCAGGTGGCGATCGGCGAAACGCGCGAGCTGCTCGAGAGCGGGTGGGCGAGTTGAAATACCCACCGAGGTCGGACAAGACAACTCGCGCGACCGCGTTATAATCCGGCTCATGCATCAGGCTGCCCAGAGTCCACTTCGGCTCGCGAAGCGCATGGCCCGCCTCGGCACGGAGACGGCCTTTGAAGTTCTGGTGAAAGCGCGCGCGCTCGAGGCGCAGGGACGCGACATCGTTCACCTGGAAATTGGTGAGCCGGATTTCGACACGCCGGGCAACATTATCGATTCGGCCGCGGACGCGCTCCACAAAGGGTTCACCCATTACGGGCCGTCGGCTGGTTTGCCCCAGCTGCGACAAGCGATCGCGCAATACGTTAGCGAGACTCGACGTGTTGAGGCGACGCCCGACGAGGTCGTCGTCGTTCCCGGCGGGAAGCCGATCATCTTTTTCAGCATCCTCGCGCTGGCCGAGGAAGGCGATGAAGTCATTTATCCGAACCCGGGGTTCCCGATTTACGAATCGATGATCAACTACGTCGGTGCGAAAGCAGTTCCGATTCGGTTGCGCGAAGAGATGGATTTCCGGCTCGACGTGGACGAGCTAGCCGGGCTGATCAACGACCGCACGAAATTGATCATCATTAATTCGCCGCATAATCCAACCGGCGGCGTGCTCGAGGAGAAGGACATCGAAGGGATCGCGCGCGCGATCGGCGACCGCGACGTGATGATATTGACCGACGAGATCTATAGCCGGCTCATCTTCGAAGGTGCACATCATTCAATCATGTCGATCGATGGAATGAAAGATCGGTGCATCTTGCTCGACGGGTTTTCCAAAACCTATGCCATGACCGGATGGCGAATGGGTTACGGCGTAATGCGCGCCGACCTCGCGACCCACGTCGCGCGACTGATGACGAATTCCAATTCGTGCACCGCAAGCTTCACCCAGATCGCCGGGGTTGAGGCATTGCGCGGACCGCAGGAGTCGGTGGAAGAGATGTGCGCCGAGTTTAAGAAACGCCGCGACGTGATGGTGGCTGGACTCAACAAGATCAAAGGGTTTTCCTGCCGGTTGCCGAAGGGTGCGTTTTACGTGTTCCCGAATATTACCAAAACGGGGTGGCCTTCCAAGAAACTGGCCGACGCGTTGCTTGCGGACGCCGGTGTTGCGGGATTATCTGGCACCGCCTTTGGTGATTTCGGCGAAGGGTATTTGCGGTTCAGCGTCGCGAACTCGATTGAAAACATCGAGAAGGCCCTGGAGCGCATCAGCGCCTGGGCGGCGAAGAACCTGTAATAGACAGGATTAACAGGATTGAATCGGATTAGGTTAACGAACTCTTATGGTTAAGCGTGAATGCAATCGTGTTAATCCTGTGAATCCTGTGAATCCTGTGAATCCTGTCTAGTTCATTTCTTTCGAATCCATGGGCGACCAAAAACGATTTCGTGTTTTCGCTACTTCCCGCATTGGCGACGCGGCGGAGAATCGCCTGCGAGAGCGTGGTTATGACCTCGAGGTTTTTCAAGGACCGGAAGCGCCGCCGAAGCCTCTCATCATAGAAAAGGTGAACAGCGGCATCGATGGCCTGATCACAACCCTGCGTGACAGGATCGACGCCGAGATTTTTGAAGCAGGGAAGGGGACTTTGAAGGTAGTCGCGCAGATCGCGGTCGGATTCGATAACATCAACCGGGCGGACGCGAACAAATACAAGATCCCTTTCACAAACACCGCCGACGTCTTGACCGAAGCGACCGCGGAATTCGCATTTTTCATGATGGGAATGCTGGCGCGCAAGATGTGGCAGAGCGAGCGCTTGGTTCGCGAACAGACCTGGCCATCGTGGCATCCGTTCCTTCCGTTTCTCGGCGACGAAGTCACCGGCAAAACGGTTGCAGTTATCGGCACCGGTCGGATCGGCCTGGCGATGATCAAGAAATGCTCGGGGTTCGACATGAACATCCTCTGTTACGATCCCGCGTATCAGAACAATGAATTCATCGACGCGATCCAGGCGCTGATGGACCTGAGGGAGGCACGCGGCATTCAGAAAGAGAAGACTTGGATAAAGTATGTGGACTTCGAGGAGGCGCTCCGCGGCGCTGATTACGTCACCATCCACGTGCCGCTCCTGCGCGAAGCGGAAACCGACAAGCCAACCTACCACCTCATTAGCGAGCGGACCTTGAAGCTAATGAAACCGACCGCTTATCTCGTGAATAGCTCGCGCGGCCCGGTCGTCGACGAAAATGCACTCGCGCAGGCGCTGAAGGACAAGGTCATTGCCGGCGCGGCGCTCGATGTTTTCGAGAAGGAACCTTTGCCCGCTGATTCGCCGTTGCTCGACTCGGAGATCGCGGATCGCACCCGGCTCTTTCACCATTTCGCGAGTGGCGCCCAGATCACGCGGCTTTCCGTCGATCCCGACAAGGGAATGGCCGGCCGCACCGTCCAGGGATTGATCGACGTGCTGGAGGGAAGTTACGGCGGCGACCCGACAAAGATGCCTTACGTGGTAAACAAAGAGGCGTTTGAGGAAAAGTAAGAATTAAGAAGGAAGAATTAAGACGTGGGAAACGGGGAGAGACCACATGAATCCATCCAATGTTTCAGTACAACCCTATTTGTTTTTTGGCGGCCGCTGCGAAGAGGCGATCGAATTTTATCGGGAAGCGCTAGGCGCCCAGATCGAGAGGCTCGTGCGTTTCAACGAAGCACCCGAGCCGCAACACGAGATGCCCGAATGCTTTCAGGATAAAATCATGCACGTGAGTCTGCGCATCGGCGATACGCTGCTGATGGCGTCCGACGGCCGTTGCGAAGGCCCGGCGACCTTCGAAGGCTTCTCGCTGTCAATCACCGTCCCGGACGAAGGCGAGGCGGAGCGGATATTCGCGGCGTTGAGCGACGGCGGGCTCGTCACGATGGCGCTCGAGAAAACGTTCTGGTCGCCGAAGTTTGGGATGCTCCAGGACAAGTTCGGCGTCGGCTGGATGGTCTCGGTAATGCACAAACCGCAGAGCTAGCCGCTCGGCTGCTCATCGGCTGGCGATTCCTCGAACTCGCCGCGTTCGCGATTTTTCCGGACGCGATCCCAGGGAAAACATTTGCCGTTCATGGCCAGGTAGACGCCAGGCGGCAAGACCTGCACGAACGAGAGAGCGCTTCCGAGATTGAACAGCCCATCGGAACTGCCGAACGCGTAAGGAATCATCGCGCCGGTCAGCACGATCGTTTTTCCCGAAACTCCTGCGGCCACCGCCGCGGCTGTCTCAGTCATTGTATCTGTGCCATGCGTGATGACTATGCGATCGTCCGTTGATTGGAGGCAGTTCTGGACGATGAGGGCGCGGTCGGCATCGGTCATTTCCAGGCTATCGATCATCATGACGGTGCGGATTGTGACTTCGACGCGTGAACGTCCCAGGCGCAACATCTCCGCCAGATGAGTGTCCTTGAAATAGAGCTGGCCGTTTCGCTCGTTGTATTCCTTATCGAAGGTGCCGCCGGTAACGAGAATTCGAATGGTCATGGAACGCGAAGAACTGCCTGGAGCGAGTGCAGGCTAGCGTTTCGCCGGTCACATCGCAATCTTCACAGACGCAAATGAAACCGAAACGGGTAGTCGTGCGCGACAAAATGCAGAAGGATTACGTGTATTGGCGGACGAAACCAATGGGACGGGAGTTCCGGGCGGGATTCAATCCGGAGCTGACTCCGCGGCAGATGCTGGCGCTCGGCGTTTTCGGCGGAAAATACATGACCGATTGCCGCGAGGAATTCCCAGCTAGCTGGTTTGCGCGGGCAAGGTTATCCACGGATCGGGCGCGGGCCTCGATCAATTGCTTCGGAGTCAATGCTTCGCAGCCTCTCGAAATCTGGCGACAGAAAGGCTGGATTCACCCTGACGATCCGCGCGGCTGGTTCCAATGGTATTGCCGCTACTACTCGGGCCGACGGCATCCGGACGACCTGCGCCAGGTAAAGAGGTGGTGCGCCGTCCGGCGGCACGTGGCCCAATTGAAGAAAAATTGCGCGCGGCAGGATCTAACATGTCGCCCGCGCCAGCGTCAGACGCTGCTTCATTGGGCTTACGATTCACGGAAAATCTAGACGAAAGCGCTTCGCGCAAGTGAGTTACGGCCCGTAACCTTAGCGAATATCTATGACGGCGTAGCGGTTCGCCCGGACGACGCTGTCCCGCCAGAGGGGGTTCGCCATTTTGGGCTCGCTTCCGGCAGGACGACCCTAGACCCTGAGCGGATGCGGATTGCACGCAGCCTGTTTCGGGTTGTCCTCCTTCCGATTGCCATTTTCTCGCTCCCGGCCCAGCCCCCGAGTCCAACCATGAAAGCCGTCGTCTTGCGCGCATACGGCGGACCGGAGACAGCGCGGCTCGAAGAGGTGCCGCGTCCGGAACCAAAGGACGACGAGATTCTTATTAAGGTGATCGCCGCCTCTGTGAATCCGGTCGACGTTGCCATTCGCAAGGGTTACCTCGCCGAAATTATCGGGAACAAGTTTCCTTTGGTCCTCGGAATGGACGCGGCGGGTATTGTAGAGAAAGCCGGCGCGAAAATCACCAAGTTCAGGGTGGGCGATCCCGTTTATGCGTTCTTTACCCTGGCGAGTGAAGGGGGCTACGCCGAGTATGTCATCGCGAGAGAGAGCGAAGCGGCCCTAAAACCGAAGGGGGTAAGCTACGCGCAGGCCGCTGCGGTGCCGGCAGCTGGATCTACGGCGTGGCTGGCCCTCAACTACATGGCCAAACTCACTCCCGGGCAGACTGTCCTCATTCACGGCGGCTCAGGCGGCGTCGGGCATTTCGCCATCCAAATTGCGAAGGCGGGCGGCGCGAAAGTGATTGCGACAGCTTCCACCGCCAACCAGGAATTCCTGAAACAAATGGGCGCGGACACGGCGATCGATTACAGCACAACAAAGTTCGAGGAAATCGCCAAAGAGGTGGACATAGTTCTCGATGCAGTTGGACGCGACACTTTGAAGCGCTCCTACGGTGTCGTGAAGAAAGGCGGCATCATCGTTTCGATCGTCGATGAGCCCGACAAAGCAGAATTGGATGCGCGCGGAATTCGCGGCATGACGCTGCGGGCCGCTCCCTACGCCAAGGTGCTGCAAACGCTGGCGAGCCTGATCGATGCGAAAAAGGTTAAGCCAGTTGTATCGCAAACTTTTCCTCTGGCTGATTTCGGCAAGGCCCTTGACCAAATCGCGACGCGACATACCCGCGGAAAGATCGTGCTCCAGGTGGCACCGGAACCGAGCGCCTAAAGCAGATAACAAATGATAAAGCTAATGAGTCTTCGGAGAAGAATTGTTGGACTAAGCGTCTTTTGGTTGGCGATCTTGATGGCATCCGGCGTCCGGGCTGAACCCGGTCCTCTCGTCACGTCAAAATATACGAGCACCGCGCGCGCGAAGAGCCTCTCCTTCAAAGATCACAGCAATATTCCGGAAGGCGGATTCGAAGCGGTCTTCGCCGGGCTGGGCGGCTACAAGCTGGTGCATTCCTCCGGCGACGAGCGGAGCTGGATCAACCTTCGGTTCGGGAAAGAGACGACGGATTTGTATTCCGCCACGATGGAAGCCGGCGGCGGGACATTTCCGCACAAAGCTAATGACGTCGTCGAGTGGCGTGGCGTGGAGAAGAAAGGCCGCTTCGTTCCTTACGCGATCATCTATCGACTCGCCGCGGGCAATGATGAGACCCGGAAGATTCATACCCGCCTGATTGTCATCAAACTCGATAAGGAGCGTTCTGCGGTAATCGGTCACGCTGAAGGCCCGAATGAAGAGAAGGAAGCCAGAGAAATCGCTGATAAGGCGCGCTAGGAAGAGATATGAAACTACGATTGATCATTTGTTTGCTCCTGGCGGTGGGCGGGCTCGCGAAAGCGGAGACACTCAGTTTTCTCGACGGAAAGCTGAAGCTCGATACCGGCGGGGCGTTCGGCCAGGAAAAGGAAGCAAAGGCCGAGAAGAAATCCGAGCTTGCTCATTTTGCGGCGCGGGACAGCGACGGCTGGGGCGCCATCACCCGTGGGACTCATGGACTGAAGCCGGACGGACTGGGTAACTACTTGAAGAGCAAGGTCGCGGAATACACCAAGGGGCTGTCCTGGTTGCCCCAGCTAAAGTGGTTGAAAAAGGAGATCGTCACCGTCAACGGCCGGCAATGGGCCGACCTTCGCTACATCGCCCCGAAGGCCCATCCCGCGAATCCGCGCGATGGATTACTCTATACTCGCATCCTCGCTACGTCCTACGAGGGCCAGTTGCTCGAGATTCTTTTCACCAGTAACACCGATGAGAACCCGGCCTTGAAAGATCAGATCGACAAAGTGATCGAGTCGGTCCAGCTCGAGAATCCAAAGTAGCCCGGGGGGAGCACGGCAGCCGGTCCGTGGTCCGGCTCGGCCCCGGTAATACCGTGTCATCGCCACTCGCTTCGTTCGTGTCAATACTTAGCTCTGACCCCTTTTCTCCCTCCCCAGCAATATTCCCGAAGGTGGATTCGAAGCGGTCTTCGCCGGGCTGGGCGGATACAAGGTGGTTCATTCGTCCGGCGACGAGCGCAGCTGGATCAACCTTCGTTACGGAAAAGAGTCGACCGATTTGTATTCCGCCACGATGGAGGCGGGCGGCGGAACATTTCCGCACAAGGCTAACGATGTCGTCGAGTGGCGTGGCGTGGAGAAGAAAGGCCGCTTCGTTCCTTACGCGATCATCTATCGGATCGCTGCGGGCAACGATGAGACCCGGAAGATTCATACTCGCCTGATAGTCATCAAACTCGAAAAGGAGCGTTCTGCGGTAATCGGTCACTCCGAAGGCCCGAATGAAGAAAAGGAAGCAAGAGAGATCGCTGATAAGGCGCGCTAGGAAGAGATATGAAACTACGATTGATCATTTGTCTGCTGCTGGCGGTGGGCGGGCTCGCGAGAGCGGAGACACTCAGTTTTCTCGACGGAAAGCTGAAGCTCGATACCGGCGGGGCGTTCGGCCAGGAAAAGGAAGCAAAGGCCGAGAACAAATCGGAGCTCGCTCATTTTGCGGCGCGCGATAGCGACGGCTGGGGCGCAATCACCCGCGGAACTCATGGCCTGAAGCCCGAGGGGCTCGCTGCCTACTTGAAGAACAAAGTCGCGGAATACACCAAGGGGCTGTCGTGGTTGCCCCAGCTGAAGTGGTTGAAAAAGGACATCGTCACCATTAACGGCCGGCAATGGGCCGATCTGCGCTACATCGCCCCGAAGGCCCATTCCGCAAATCCGCGCGACGGATTGCTCTACACTCGCATCCTCGCTACGTCCTACGAGGGCCAGTTGCTCGAGATTCTTTTCACCAGTAACACCGATGAGAACCCGGCCTTGAAAGATCAGATCGACAAAGTGATCGAGTCGGTCCAACTCGAGAGTTCAAAGTAGCCCGGGGGGAGCACGGCAGCCGGTCCGTGGTCCGGCTCGTCCCGGTAATACCGTGTCATCGCCACTCGCTTCGTTCGTGTCAATACTTAGCTCTGACCCCTTTTCTTTCTCTTCTACCGCAGCATTGCTGCGCTAATTTTTGCCTTGAGGCGTGATCGCCGACTTTGGCGATGACGCCGATTCGTTGTCCTTCGGCCGATACAATACTACAGAATTGCTACGTAAGGGCTTCTCATCCGCATTCTTTGATTTCACATCGACGGATACATAAAATTCTAACAAGTCTCCGGGTTCCGATTCGAAATGAGCCGTTAAGACAGAAGCTACCGTTTCTCGTGGCTTAACAACGTGCTCTTTCGCGGTGTCGGTTCCAATCCCGGGATCAGACCCGCTTCTCTCGGGCCGACGCTTGTCGGGATCGCGAAGCGTCCAAACTACGTCGAACAAAGCCTCCGGCGCTGGAGCGATGCGCCGCTTATCGCCGCTGTTATACAAATATACATCGAATGCGACTATCCCGTCCGCCGTCAAAACAACAGAACGCGGCGCAACCACTAACTTCAGGTCCTCTGCTTGGGCATGATTTGCCAAAGACGACAGAGCGCCAAGAACTATGGCGATCAATACGGTAGTTCGCGGTCTCTGATATTCTTCCATCGTGCGTCGGGCTTATGGTTCTCGTACTCCCTGCTCGCTTTCCGCGCGTCACTTCGGAACTTGTCTTGGAGTGCCTTCCTGTCTGGTTCTGCAGAGTCACGATCCCTGTATCGCGTGCCCGGGACTTCTTTTTGTTTGTCGTCATGAAATTGCCGCCAATCCTTGCCATGCTCCCGCTTTTCATGCTCTTCAAAGGTTATTCGCTTCTTGTCTTCTGTACGCGTCACCCATTTGCCATGGAACTTCATTCTATCGGCAACCTCAATTCCCGTTACGTAGACATTCAGCTGTAGCTTGAAGCCTCCATCGCCGTCAGGTATGACGACTACCTTCGGGTTAACGATCGACTGCCCCATTCCCTCACCGTTTTTGATTGTCGGTACGGGCGTCCATTTATCATATGGGTATTCGAAAAACTCCAACCCAAAGGGATCACTTCTATTAATTGGATCATTGTGGCAATAGCGGTAGAGATTGTAATCGCCCGCCGCGAACTCCTTCGGATCGGGTTGGAGGAACCGGCCGAGCTCGGGTTGATACAGCCGGTTCCGGTAATCGTAGAGATGCAGGTCGCTTAGCCATTCCCGTCCGGTGAAGAGGAACCGGTTCCCGTGCTGCGAATATCCGACGTAAGTGCCCGCCGCATCGTAAATGCGCGGCAGCCCAAACGCGTCGTAGTAATACTGCTCTTTGATGGTGCCCTGCCCGTCGGTCAGGAGCGTGCAATGACCTGACGCGTCATAGTAATGGTAGGCCACCAGCCCCGTCCCTGAATTATAACTCTGCACGATCTCATCCACCCGACCGCCCTGGATGTAGAATCGTGTCGGACTCCATGGAGTGGTGCCTTCCTGCACCAGGTTCCACCCGTCATACACAAAATACATGGGCGCGCTCGCCGCCGATCCGTCCACCGGCCCCATCCACCGTTTCACGCATCGCCCCAGCGGATCGTACCCGAACCACTGGAAGTTGTTCCCGTAACCCGCCGCCCAAATCGCCGTCGGCTGGTTTAACGCGTTGTAACTCGCTGTGATGTATCCGTCCGCCATCGACACTCCGTTCCCGGGAGAGCTCAATCCAGGGTAATTGTCGTCGTAATAGATGTTCGAGACCGGCGCCCAGGAAACATACTGATTCAGCCGGTTGTCTCTCCTCCCAAAACTCGTCCAGCCACGGTTCGCCAGAAAGTTCCAGTTCACCCGGTTCCCCAGCTCGTCGTAAGGGAAATGATCTTCCCGCACCGGGTTGTTGGGATTATTCGCCGGATCGGCCGCCCCGTAATACGCATCGGTTAATTGCCCTTCGGGATCGTACTGGCAATGGCTCCCTCCGCGGTTGTTTACCAGGTTCAAATCTCAAATGTCTAGCCGCGACCGCACCCGCTTGCCCGTTCGCGATCCATTGATCTATTTGTGTCGATAATAAGCTCTGACCTATTTTGCCCTCTTTCCAACAGCTCGTCAGGTTCCCCAGCGCGTCGTAACGCGCCAAACACCGCGAGAGCGTCTTTTTTGCTCTTGACTGTCAAATGTTTAGACGCGAACCCGCCGGACGTCCGGGCCTACTCGTTTCTGTCCTAACGCGCCTTGGGAGGACAAAATATTTGTATCGTATTACTCCGCAAGATCTGAGTGCCTTTGACTTCAATATAAATCTCTGTTAAGTCACCTGGCTCAGCAAGAACATCGAGCATAACCGTAGCATGGTCGAATGCATTAGGTTGGAGAATATGCCCCGAAAGAGCATGCAATGCTCGCTTGGTCGAACTCCGGAAACGAGGAAGCCGCACGCCTGTAACATCCCGCAATACATAATTGGTGGAAATCAGTGTTAAAGGGGGCACTGTTTTGGGCTGGTTGGTCTGGTTACAAAGGTAAACATCGAACTTCACATTTCTGCCGGGTTTAATAGACGCTTCCAGAGGAACAAGCAGCAAACGGGGCTCATTCCCCAACACCGCGCCAGCCAGGCACGTCAGTAACAACACGGTCGCGATTACCTTCATCTAACTTTCAGTTTATCCTGCTCGAGGGTCCTTTTCCAGACGCTATCAGGCTTGTGGTTGTGATCCGCTTCCATTTCACGGTCAAAATCAGCTTTCAGTCGATCGCCCGCTTTCGTTGCCGCCTGCGTAGCCGCTTCGGACGTTTTGAACGGGCCTCTGGGTATCTTGTTTTGATTAGCGTCGTGCCATTCCTTCGCCTTCGTCTCGTGCTTTTCTTCGTGCATTTTCAACTGATCAATACCCTCACGAGATAACGGCCTGCCATGGATCGTAGTCGCCACCTCTTGTCTGAGGATAATAACATCCACTTTGCTCTGAAGAAGGAATCCGTCGGCGGCGCGGAGCATTTGTATTGAAAGCTTGAGGTCTGGCACCGTTAGCCCGCTAAGGCTAGGCTCTCCTTTGATTACATCAACTTCTTTTGCGTCTCTAGGAAAGAACTCCAACCCAAATGGGTCAGTGTGGTTAACTGGATCATTGTGGCAATAGCGGTAAAGATTGTAATCGCCCGCCGCGAACTCCTTCGGATCGGGCTGCATGAAGCGGCCTAGCTCCGGTTGATACAGCCGGTTCCGGTAATCGTAGAGGTGCAGGTCGCTTAGCCATTCCCGTCCGGTAAAGAGGAACCGGTTGCCGTGCGGCGAATATCCGACGTAAGTGCCCGCCGCGTCGTAAATGCGCGGCAGCCCAAACGCATCGTAGTAATACTGCTCTTTGATAGTGCCCTGCCCGTCGGTCAGGAGCGTGCAATGGCCTGACGCGTCATAGTAATGGTAGGCCAGCAACCCCGTCCCTGAATTATAACTCTGCACGATCTCATCCACCCGACCGCCCTGGATGTAGAATCGCGTCGGGCTCCATGGAGTGGTGCCTTCCTGCACCAGGTTCCATCCGTCATACACAAAATACATTGGCGCGCTCGCCGCCGATCCGTCCACCGGCCCCATCCACCGTTTCACGCATCGCCCCAGCGGATCGTACCCGAACCACTGGAAGTTGTTCCCGTAACCCGCCGCCCAAATCGCCGTCGGCTGGTTCAACGCGTTGTAACTCGCTGTGATGTATCCGTCCGCCATCACCACTCCGTTCCCAGGAGAGCTCAATCCAGGGTAATTGTCGTCATAATAGATGTTCGAGACCGGCGCCCAGGAAACATACTGATTCAGCCGGTTGTCTCTCCGCCCAAAACTCGTCCAGCCACGGTTCGCCAGGAAGTTCCAGTTCACCCGGTTCCCCAGCTCGTCGTACGGGAAATAATCTATCCGCACCGGGTTGTTGGGATTATTCGCCGGATCGACCGCCCCGTAATACGCATCGGTCAACTGCCCTTCCGCATCGTCCCAATAATGATCGCCCCGGCCATCTTCCATCGGGTTAAGTGAGTTTCCGCTCCCTTTCTGGAAGGCGGTGATCCGGTCCCGGGTCGTCCCGGTAGTACCATCTCATCGCCAATCGCTTCGTTTGTGTCAATAGTTCGCTCTGACCCCTATTGGACTCCCGGTTGCAAATGGACTGTCAAAAATGCGTAGACGGCGGGACTCAAGAGACACTCTTGTAACGCGAGTCCCATTATATCGTCGGCTATTTGGGTCGATAAATAACGACCGAATTGCTGCGAATCGTCTCCACCTGACCATCCTTTGACTTGCGGTCCACGGTTATATAGAACTCGATCACGTCGCCCGGTTCCGCGAGGAATCTGCTGCCAAGTTGGCGGTGAAGTGCACTTCTCTGATTCATCAAATAATGTTTGTCGGTGTCGGTTCCTACCACAAATTGCGACCCCTCTCTGTCCACGCGAACCTTGTCCGGGTCGCGCAGAATCCACGCCACTGTATAGGCCGCTTCAGGCGCGGGCGCCTGCAAGCGACGACCGCTGTCATTGAAAAGATAGACGTCGAACAGTGCGTATCCCTCGGGCGCGAGAGTTGGCGCGGTAGGAGCCAAGATCAACCTTAAATCTCCTGCCAAAGAGAAATGCGACGCTCCTACGATTAAGAGAACGGCGCTAAAGAATAATCTTTTTTTCATGGCCGTTCGCGCTCTAAGATAGATTTCCAGCGGCTGTCGGGCTTATGGTCCTCGAATTTCTTGCCTTCTCTCGCGGCATCTTTTCGCAACCTATTCTGAAGAGCCTTAGCCGCGTCCTTTGCTGCATTAGCGTCCTTGAATTTCGTGTCCGGTACTTCTCTTTGCTTCGCGTCGTGAAAACCCTTCCAATCCTTGGAGTGCTCAACATTTTCGTGCTCCCGAGTTGCATCCCTTTGCGAGTCGGTCCTCAGTTGCCACTTTCCGTGCCAGAAGATCTTATTCGCGACTGTCCGGTCGACGATCGTCACGTCTGCGCGAAGCGTAAACGTCCCGTCCGGTTGTTGAACAACTTTTACATCTGTGGCCGCAAAGGTCTGGCCGACATGGTGCTGGTCGATTTGATCTACGAGCCGGGCTGGCATGTTGTCGATAAAATCCAATCCAGACGGATCCGCGTTGTTAACCGGATCATTGTGGCAATAGCGATAGAGATTGTAATCGCCCGCAGCGAACTCTTTGGGGTCGGGCTGCATGAAGCGGCCCAGCTCCGGTTGATATAGCCGGTTCCGGTAATCGTAGAGATGCAGGTCGCTTAGCCACTCCCGCCCTGTAAACAGAAAGCGATTGCCATGCTGCGAATATCCAACGTAAGTGCCCGCGGCATCGTAAAAGCGCGGCAGCCCAAACGCATCATAGTAATACTGCTCTTTGATGGTGCCCTGCCCGTCGGTCAGGAGCGTGCAATGGCCTGACGCGTCATAATAGTGGTAGGCCAGCAACCCTGTCCCTGAATTATAACTCTGCACGATCTCATCCACCCGACCGCCCTGGATGTAGAATCGCGTCGGGCTCCATGGAGTGTTGCCTTCCTGCACCAGGTTCCACCCATCATACACAAAATACATTGGCGCACTCGCCGCCGATCCGTCCACCGGTCCCATCCACCGTTTCACACACCGCCCCAGCGGATCGTACCCGAACCACTGGAAGTTGTTCCCGTAACCCGCCGCCCAAATCGCCGTCGGCTGGTTCAACGCGTTGTAACTCGCTGTGATGTATCCGTCCGCCATCAACACTCCGTTCCCAGGAGAGCTCAATCCAGGGTAATTGTCGTCGTAATAGATGTTCGAGACCGGCGCCCACGAAACATACTGATTCAACCGGTTGTCTCTCCTCCCAAAACTCGTCCAGCCACGGTTCGCCAGGAAGTTCCAGTTCACCCGGTTCCCCAGCTCGTCGTACGGGAAATAATCTATCCGCACCGGGTTGTTCGGATTATTCGCCGGATCGACCGCCCCGTAATACGCATCGGCCAACTGCCCTTCCGCATCGGACCAATAATGATCGCCCCGGCCATCTTCCATCGGGTTAAGTGAGTTTCCGCTCCCTTTCTGGAAGGCGGTGATCCGGTCCCGGGCGTCGCGCCAGCATTCCGTCGGGCAAACAAAATAGGCGGCCAGCTTCATCCTGCAGTTGTTCTCGTCATCGTCCCAACTCCTGAGCGCGAAATGTCAAATGTTTAGACGCGACCCCCACCTGCTTCCTGCCCCTTTGCCCGCTCTCCTAAATTGCCGAGATTCTAAGACCGACCCCTTTGTCCTCCCATTCTACCACTTGTTTGCCTTATCTGACATTCGCATCGTGGTCCCTGGATGTCTGAGCTTTGCGTTCGATTCTTTCAAACAGAGTTTTGTGCGTGCTTTGGGATTTAACGCAAACGCTTAAAAGATCATCCACGATATCTTCTACCGCGGATAGGCGGCTGTGTTCAGACGCGTCGGCTGGCAATTCCCCCTGAAGCAATTTGCCTTCCTTCGTCTTTGCAAACAACGTGACTTTGTTTGAGTGAACTAGCGCCTTGTTTCGAAAGACCGGAGGCGAGGGTCGAACGTCGTTGAGTAGGGAAATCCAATACCGACGAATCGCTACCACCGTAGTCTCCGGGATGTGGGCATGCGCCTCATGTAATTCAAGCGTTGCGAGAGCCGACTTCAAATCCCACTTCAGACTGAAGGCTGTGGCTACAATATACTCCAGTGTCGGCTTCGTTTGCTTCACCGTTAGCAGAAATCTTCCATCTTGCTCCCTTGTTACCGCAAGGCCTATTTCGGCTTTTGATACATAATGGTACCGAATCACCCAGTTAGGGTCTGTAAACAGCTTCTCTTCAACCAGCCTGGCATAAGTGGTAGCGTACGGCCCATCGGGTTGAAAGATTGGCTTGACTGGCACCAAGTGTCCTTGATTGCCCGCCTCCGCTCGAGCATGTGAAATCGTTGAGGCCATCAAGACGATTCCCCCTGCTGCAATTACTCGAAATGCCATATGAACTAGCGGTTAAGGTCTACCACAGTTTCATTTGGATTCTTGCCGCCGTTCGGCGTGACGAAAAGCCCCCATCCTCGCGCGTACAGCGGCTCGGAAGTAAAAAGCATTGGAGCGTTCAAGGTCCTCACCGTATTCCAATCGTCTTTAGCGTTCGGGAACATTGTTGACCCCTGACCATAGTTATGAACATGGAGGAAGAGGGCTACGCCACCATGGCCCGGTTCGTAGGGGGTTCTCTCCTCATTCTTGGTATGCTCAAAAGTGGCCGTTGAGTTAGTGCGAATCGGAATGGCTTTAGCTGGATCCGAACGATTGCCATCTTTGTACAGGGTCTGCGTCATGTCCGCATGCGCACCAAACGACGCCTTGACAAGATTTGTGAACAGGCTCTTTGACATCGTGACGATACCCGTCGTCATCCAACGGTGGAGGTGGCTTCCAAGCGACTCACCGTACTTAATCGCCCGAAGTCGTACCATTTCATCTGACTTCACCGACAAGCCTGTAGGATCGGAATGATTCACCGGATCATTGTGGCAATAACGGTATAGATTGTAATCGCCTGCGGCGAACTCCTTCGGATCGGGCTGGAGGAAGCGGCCGAGCTCTGGCTGGTAGAGCCGGTTCCGGAAATCGTACACCTTTAGGTCGCTCAGCCACTCGCGACCGGTGAAGAGAAAGCGGTTGCCGTGGGGCGAAGACCCAAGCCAGTTCCCGGCATTGTTGTAGAAATATGGGGACCCAAACGCATCGTAGTAATACTGCTCCTTAATGTTGCCTTGCCCGTCGCTGAGCAGGGTGCAATGGCTCGACGCGTCGTAGTAATGGTAGGCCAGGAGGCCAGTTCCGGAGTTATAGCTTTGAACGATTTCATCCACGCTTCCGCCATGGATGTAGAATCGGGTTGGGCTCCATGGGCTGTAGCCTTCCTGAACGAGGTTCCATGCATCGTAAACTAGATAGAGTGCGGCATCGGGCCCGGAACCGTCTCCCTGTGCGTACCAGCGCTTCACACACCGACCGAGCGGATCAAAACCGAACCACAGCCATTTGCCGCCCGGATTGTTCGCGCTCCAGATCATCATTGGCTGGTTCAGCGCGTTGTAGCCCGCCGTGATGTTCCCATCCATCATCATCACCCCGTTGGCGTGTTGCGGACTTCCCCACCCCGCGATGTCGTCGTCGTAATTTACAACCGAATACCACTGAAGATATTGGTTCAACCCGGTGTCTTTCCGGGAAAAGTTTGTCCAGCCTCGCGGCGCGAGAAAGTTCGACCCGAAACGGTTCCCCAACTGGTCATACGGAAAATAGTCCACCCGCACAGGGTTGTTCGGATTATTTACCGGATCGACCGCGCCATAGTAAGCATCGGGGCGACAGAAAGGGGGGTCAGTCCCGAGTATCGCCAATTGGGCTCTTCCGACTCGCCAGTCGCTCCGTCTGCAACAGTCTCGATACTTGGAACTGACCCCTTTCTGACCTCCTTCGGGATCGTACCAGTAATGATCGCCCCGGCCATCTTCCATCGGGTTAAGTGAGTTTCCGCTCCCTTTCTGGAAGGCGATGATCCGGTCCCGTGCATCGCGCCAGCATTCCGTCGGGCAAACAAAATAGGCGGCCAGCTTCATCCTGCGGTTGTTCTCGCCATCGTCCCAACTCCTGAGCGCGAAATGTCAAATGTTTAGACGCGACCCCCACCTGCTTCCTCCTACCCTTTAGGCAAAGCGTCATCCGCAGCTGGCTTCCAGGCGTCGGCGCGGGTAATGTCGTGAATTCCCCCGCTAAATAAGCGCATATGACCAGTGTCGGTAGGGTCGAAAACCCCTTCAATTACTACATACTGGCGATTCATTTTTTCTAGCTGTTTCAACATTTGCGGCTTTGCTTGCAAAGCCAATGCATTGGGTGTGAGCGACTGCTTGAAATCCTCTTCGTGAAGATAGATGGCATCACCCTCAACTCCTATGTTTAGATATCCAACAATACGGACAACCTTCTGCGCGTACTCCTTCGGCGACGCTACCAGTCGAATGATTGATACATCAATCGGTCCGTTGTCCGCGTCGTTACTAAAGCCACTAGAAATGAGTATTAGTGACACACAAGTTCGAACAAAATTCTTCATACGAATAGATAGTGATAGCGATTGGATCGGACAATACAGAAGAAATGTCGCTACATCTCACAAAAACTGCGACGCATTGTATTAGCAACGAAGATCCAGCGCAAAATGGGTCGTGAGCTCATAAGGTCGGTCTATTCCTCGGTAGGCGGCGGCCATCGCTCGGGCCCGAACCGAACGGTATGTTGGTATTTCATTTCAGGTGTTTGAGCGAAGATCGTGAACTGTCCGGGTGGAGCGTTAAGTACGCCAACATAGTGGGATACAGTCGGATGTTTCATCAGAGAGATGTTGTCGCTCCCGTTCGGCCAGCGGGAAAAGATGTACGGATTTGGCTTAAGCATAAGATGTATGTGCCAAATTGCCCTTGTATCGTTGGTTATGGGCCCCGGGTCTGAGCTCCTCAGCTGCCGCCCCTCCACAGGTCCCTCGATGATTTGCCCACGGGTATTCATAGTCCCGGCAACCTCTTTATGGTGGCGTTGTGCCCATCCCGCAGCCTGATCTAGAGCGGCAAAGATCCGTTTCTCTGTAAGCTGTTCGCTGATGCCCCCTGGGCGCCCCGACTGCCATGCCATGATCCGATCCCAGATGGCCTCCAAACCCATCGGATCGCTCTTGTTCACCGGATCATTGTGACAATAGCGGTAGAGATTGTAATCCCCCGCCGCGAACTCCTTGGGATCGGGCTGGAGAAAACGGCCGAGTTCGGGTTGATAGAGCCGGTTCCTGAAATCGTACACCTTCAGGTCGCTCAGCCATTCGCGGCCGGTGAAGAGGAAGCGGTTGCCGTGGGGCGAGGACCCAAGCCAGTTCCCGGCGTTGTTGTAGAAATATGGGTAACCGAACGCATCGTAATAATACTGCTCCTTGATGTTGCCCTGGCCGTCGCTGAGCAGAGTGCAATGGCCCGACGCGTCATAGTAGTGGTAGGCCAGCAACCCCGTCCCTGAATTATAACTTTGCACGATTTCATCCACGCTTCCGCCATGGATGTAGAATCGGGTTGGGCTCCATGGACTGTAGCCTTCCTGGACGAGGTTCCATCCGTCGTAGACGAAATAAGTCGCAGCTCCGGGCGCTGAGCCGTCCGGCTGCGCATACCAGCGTTTCACGCACCGGCCCAACGGGTCAAAGCCAAACCATAACCAGTTGCCGCCGGGATTGTTCGCGCTCCAAATCATCATCGGCTGGTTCAGCGCGTTGTAGCCCGCCGTGATGTTTCCATCCATCATCATTACCCCGTTGGCGTGCTGCGCACTTCCCCACCCGGCGATGTCGTCGTCGTACTTTACAACCGAATACCACTGAAGATATTGGTTCAACCCGTTGTCTTTCCGGGAAAAGTTTGTCCAGCCTCGCGGCGCGAGAAAGTTCGACCCGAAACGGTTCCCCAACTGGTCATACGGAAAATAGTCCACCCGCACAGGGTTGTTCGGATTATTTACCGGATCGACCGCGCCATAGTAAGCATCGGTCAATTGCCCTTCGGCATCGTACCAGTAATGATCGCCCCGCCCGTCCTCCATGGGATTCGTCGGATTTCCGCTCCCTTTTTGGAAGGCGGTAATCCGGTCCCGGGTGTCCCGGTAATAGTTGCGCCGGGTCAATTCCTGGCCGGTCGACGGGATGAAATTTCGGACCATGCTGGGGAAGCCGCGTCCATCGTAATCAAGCAGGGTTTGGACACCGGAGCCATGGTTCTTGTAACTCATTTTTCCATCCGTGAGGTAAGTGTATTCAATGGGCACGTTCCAAACATTGCCCCAGTTCTGGTAGATCCGCTTTAGCTGCCCCCGCGCCGTGTAGTCGTGCCGCAGCCACAGTCCATTGGGATACTGCATGTGAGAGACCGTGCCATCCTGATAACGGAGGTAGTTGACGTGGGTGTAATTGCCCGAACCGGCGATTGTCGTCCCTTCGTAGTTCGCCTGCCCCGCATCATCGTATTGATAATCGAGCGTCGCCACAGAGTTAGAAATTGTGATCAAACGATTCGCGTTGTCCCAGGTCCGGTCGATCCTTGGCGCGGCGTTACCATCCCAGGCATGGTAATCTTCCCGGCCCCGGGTATCGTAATGGACACGTTTAGTCTGGTCTTTGCGCGTCTTGAACGCATCCATCTGGCCATAGAGATAAGTAGTGAGCTCCGACGATCCGTCCGGGAAAATCGTCCATTGAGGCCGGCCCATCCCGTCGTAATTGAAAGTTGTTTGCTGGTCCTCGATGCCCCCGCCGTCGCGGGAGCGATGAGTCACCACATGGGCCAGCTTCTTCATCGGACCCCAGTTCCAGTAATCCATGTTGGTTGTATTACCGCGCTCGTCAATAAAACGCCCGGGCTGCCCGAATGCGTTATAATCGAGCCACTGCTGGGTGCGCTGCACTCCACCCTCAACCGGAAATTTCACCAGGGTCTTGTTTCCCACTGCGTCGTACAGCGTCTCGGTTGTGCGCGGCAGACTGTTAACGGTCTCGTTGGTTTTCCAGAGGCGGTTGCGCAGATCATAATCGTAGGTGGTTACGCGAGCGCGTGGATCTGTGTAAGTTTTCTTCTGGCCGTTCTCGTCGTAAGTGAACGAATGCTGTTCTTCATCGGCTCCTCGCACCCAAGTGCCGGCCGAGTCCATATACCAGCCTGTCCATTCGTAAGCTACCCGACCCTGCTCATCATGGGCCCGTGCGCTCATTCGGCGATGGCCCTCGGCATTGAAGATCGGCTCGATCTGGATCCGCCAATCCTTTCCGGTATGAGACATCGGATCAAACCAACCGACGTTGACAGTCCACCGGTCGTAAATCCAGTCCCAACGGCGAGTGCCGACTAAGGGTCCGCCGTTCCAGTCCGGCGCGTTCAAAGGCTCCTCATACGAAATGCAACGGCGGTAGATGTCGAAAGTGTAAATCTTAGCGTGGCCGAGCTCATCTGTGACCGAAGTGCAATTCCCATAAGGATCGTAGCCGTAGCGGACGATTGAATATTGGCCGGTAGTGGAGGCATACTCGACGGTCGCGATTTGTTGTTGCAGGCCGTTGTAGGTCATCCTGACTGTAAACGGCGCACCTCTTGCCCGCGCCAAACCTTCGGTTTTCGTTTTGACCAGGTCAGTCCACTCCGGGTGATCGCCAGGGCCGTAGTAGGCGTATTCGGTATAATCCAAAGGAGAGCTGGGATAATCCCACGAATTGTATTCAAACTGAAGCCGATGCGATGCATCGTATTCGTAGTTTTGAACGGCGCCGCTCGGCAATTGGTGATGAACAATTTGGTTAAAGTCGTTGTACTGAAAGGTCTCGGCGCTGCCTCCCTGATAATCAATTCTCGTGATGCGCCGCCGTGAATCTCGGGTATAGGTCGTAGTTTGGAATCGCTCGTCCGTCTTGCTGAAAAGCCAATGAGGATGGGGGTTGTGAATTCGGAGGGGATCTCGCTGAGCTGAGTTGCCCGGGCTGGTCCAGTTGTAGGTTTGGAAGCTATTATCCGATCCGGAATGGCGAATCTCATTCGGTTGACCGTTGGAGTCGTTAAAGGCAAATTGGGTCATCGTATTACGCCCGTCCCAGACTTGGTAAATTTTGCCGTTTCGATGGCTTTGTCGCGCATCAGCCGCGTTTGTGCCCGTGATCGCGAAATCTGTAACCTTTGCCAATTCGTTTCCACGCGATCCCGAGCCGGTCCAGGTAGCGGAGTGGCCATAGTAAAACTTTCGCGAACCGCCGAAGCCATTCCACTCTGTCCGGGTGCCGTCCCAACATCCAATTCCAAATCGGGACACGAAGATAGGGAAGCCATTCGCGTTGTATGGGCTCTGTTCCTCAGCAACGGCCTCTGGCTGGGCATAGATGTAGTCGAAATGAGCATTCGGAGGATCCATAGCCGGATGCACCTGGCACCGATCCATGCGGTATTTGTAGCGAATGCGCGTCATCGCGCCGGCAAAGTGCGGATCGTTCGCTTCCATCAAAAATGAATTTTGGTACACGTAGGTTGCGGGATCGCTCCCGGCGCCATAGTCCGCGGTGCGGAGCGTCAAAGCGTTGCCGGTGACAGCGTAAGTGTAATTGACTGCCGGACCTCCTGGTATGTCTCCAATTTCAACGCGGCGGATTACTTGAGCCATTGAGCCATTAATACAATACCCCCAAGTCAGCTTGAGCCATCGGCCGGCCTCGGGCCTTATCTCGGTCACTTGCCCAGTCGAAACAGGATCATAGTTGAGATCGGTCCTGAACCCGTGTGGATCGTATACTTGCTTCGCTTGATACGACCAGTCCTTGTGGGCCGGATCGCCGCTCCACGAATCCCCAACAAAATGGACGCTGCCTCCATCCGCCAGATGCAGCCAAAATTCCGAGCCGTCCGGGGCCATTGATTCCAGGAGATCGTGAACGCCATCGCCCGGTATCTGCCAATCCAACTCGTCGGAGAGATACGGTGGACCGAACCAGGGGCGGGCCGGAATGCCGAACTGGAAGATCTCGGAACGGACCAACTTGTATTTGATTTCCCTCCCATCCGGGAAACTAATCGTGATCCACGTAATCATGTAGTGATCCGTGCAATCACAGGAAGCAAGCTCCTTTGGATACTCTTTTGTAACGTCGGCACTCCACGCCCACGAATGAGACCAGCCAGATGCGCCGAAATCGGAGAATCCAATTGAGGCCCAGTTGTGGGGGTCATTCGCGCCTGGCGGCAGCGAGTTCCAATGCCTTGTAAAATCGAGTCCGTAATCTCCCAGCGCCCCCGGAACGTGCAAATCAGTAACGGACCTGGTTCCGTTCCCATTATGAGCATTGTAGCCGCACCCGGTGGTGACGTTGCCTTTGAGAGCGCCGGTGGACCCGGTCGGGTCCTGATCGGGCGTCGGCTCAGGATTGCTCTGCGCTAGAACACCGCTCCCGACGGCGAAGGAAACCAGCGAAATGCCCGCAATTAGAGCGCGAGTTATCATGGGTTGGCAGCGTCGGCAATTTCCCGAGCATCGACGAAAGAAGACGCTGTTCGCGACAAAGCTAGCGTCGTAGTCAGGCCTTCGCACGAGAAGCTCACGTGACTTTCGCTCATCCTCGGGTCGAGCAGTATCGACAGGATCAGTTGACCGTCCGCTGGGATCCGTAAAACATCGTCTGCCGGGGCAAGAGCAATTCCTCTTGCGGCTTTGACCAAGACGGCTTTCCCCTTACTCACAGGATGAAACCGCAGTCGGACCATGACGGCGTCGCTACCGCTCACGCAGGCTTGGAGAAGACGCCTGGCCCTCTGGTGCCGGCCCTTGGGGGTTTGAGGAAGGTTTGAACCGGGACGCCAAATCTCCACTCGCGGGATCACACTATCAATCTCGGCGGCTGAGGGCGGGGCCGAACGAAAACCAACGGCAGGAGGCGCCACGATGGGCGGAAGTTGGCGTTGGGGTGGCGGCACCATCGGAAATGGAATTGGAAGTGGTGGGAGCGAGGCTGCGGGCGAAGCGCTAGGCATTAAAGCGGGTAAATTCGTGACCGGCGTGGTCGGTGAAGACGCTGCCAGGGGACCGCTGGGCAGGCTCGTCGAAAGAGAGGGTGACGGGACGGTCTGAGCTAGCGCGTGGACAGCAGGCAGAACCAGGGCAAAGACCAATCCCAGGGGGAACCGAATACTCATCGAACGCGGATTAAATTAAAATTGTTTGGGACGTGGCAAGAACTTTCTTCGTTTTCAGAACGCGCCTCCTTCCGACCGTCGCCGAGTTATCGAAAGACCCGATCGTATCGGTAGTCGTGGGCGTTATTGCCAAAGGCAAAACGAAGCCAGACTTAGCGCGATCAAGTCTTCTGCGAGCGCGACGAAGCGATCGGCGATCTTCAACTTCGAGACCAGCCGTCGTCGAATTTCGTAACCGGCGAAGGCTCCGATCACTGCGCCTATCGCCCCTAAGACGGCGCCTATCTGCCACGATTGGTGGGCCGATAAATACAAACACGCTCCGCAAAAACCTCCCGAAAGGATCCTAGCTATTAAGGGTAGGGGAGCTGTGCGCCGGGGAATGTTTGGGAACAAGTCCGCTATCAGTTCTCCCATTGCCAGGAGTGACAAGGTCGCGAGCGCGATACTCGATTCCATGAATTCGAGGCGTGTGCCGTGCAGGTTCATCCAGCCCAGGCGAACTGCCCACGCCACGGCCGCAGGCCCGAGCAGCGAACGCAAACCGGCCACGAAGCCGATGCCGAGCGCGAGAGCTAGAAGGGAGATATCCACGAAAGGAACTACGCCGGCGGTGAGCCAGGCTGATTGCGGTCGTACGGAACAATGTTGTCCCACTCTTCCGCGGAGGAGCGCGCGACGAACGCAACGACTGGCTCGGTATCGCTCATGTTGAAGACTTCATGAGGCACGCCGGGCTTGATGTAGATGAAATCGCCCGCCTCATTTTCCAACACTTGTTTAAGGCCCTGACCAAATTCGTGGCGGACTTTGCCCTCGAGAATGTAAAGGATTAGCTCGAACCCGACATGAATATGGGCGTAAGCGACGCCACCGGGCGGGATCGTGGCGATGTTCGCCGAGAGTTTCGTCGTGCCGACGTTCTTCGCTGACATCCCTTGCTTGTAATGAATCCCATTCCAATCGCGGCGCGGACCGCCGCCGCGAATAGTCAGGATGCCGTCGTGATCCTCAACGGCGCTTAGCTCGACGCGGTCCTTGTCGTTCTTCATTTTGGTTCCGGCATTTCTACCAGCTCGACCCGGCGATTCTTGGCGCGGCCTTCTTCGGTAGTGTTGGTAGCCATCGGCGAAGCGAAGGAGACTCCAACGGGAAAAAGCCGTTGCTTGTCGATCCCTTGCTTGGAAACGAGAGCGGCGACAATCGCGTCGGCCCGGCGTTGCGAGAGGATGCGGTTGCTCTCAAAGGAACCGACCGCGTCGGTGTGGCCAACGACGAGGACCTTCAAAGCCGGCCGCGTTTTCAGGAGCTTTCCAATCTCGGTCAGGGCGAGGTCGGACTCCGCCTTGATATCGGTCTTATTGAAATCGAAGTAGATGCCGTAGAGGGCGACCTTGCCGTTGGCGGAGATTTGTTTGTCCATCTCGCTGGCATCGACCGTGATCATCTTTTGCTGCATCGGTTTGACCTCACAAACATCGAGCCGCACCAGAGTGGTCTTCTCTGCTACCTTCATCGGGGCCGCTTGCCACGACGCTTCAATCACGAAGACGGCCGCATAAATATCGCCTTCGTTCTCGCGCGACAACCTGGCCGCCGCGTAATGCGATTTCGTTTTGTCCGCGCTCGTCAGAGCCACCTTGTCCGGATAATCGCGGTTGGCGTTGGCGGAGGTGACGCCGTAAATCTCGTAAGCAATGTTATCGCCCTTGTTCTTCTCCAGATTATCCCCGGAGGCGGAGAACAGAATTTCGAACCCTTTTTCCTTCAGCTCGTTTTCGTAGTTTCGGAACGCTTCCAGGGTCCCAGTGCCCGCGGGCATCGCATAATAGATGGTCGTCTTGCGGCCTTCGACGTCCTGTTTTTTATAGGGATCGTACTTCTGATCGTTGTAATTGAAGACGACGGGGTCGAGTGCAAGCCGGAGCGAGTCGTACGCCTTCTGTCCGTACCAGACGATTTCGGAACCTTGGTAACGCTTGACCAGCGGGTGATCTTTACCGCCGGCGATATCCTTCGCCTGGGCGACGGTCCCCAGCGAGAGCGATACGAACAGAACCAGGCAGAGCCGCAAGCCGCCGGAAGACAAACCACTAAGTTTCATGGTCTGCGAAACTACATGAGGGCGGCTCGGGCGATCAATCTGTTTCCCGTGGGCGATTATGTAACTGCGTTGCTGGAAGACCCTGGTTGCGGCTAAGGTGAACGGCGATGCGCAAGATCCTGCTGGTCGAAGACGAGCCGTCGATCGCCGACAACATCATCTACGCGTTGAAAACGGAAGGGTTCGCGCCGACCTGGTGCCAGACTGGCGGCGATGGCTTGCGCGTGTTTGCCGAGCAAAACTTCGCGCTCGTGATTCTCGATGTTGGGCTGCCGGACATGAACGGCTTCGAGCTTTGCAAGAAACTCCGGGCCCGGTCCCTGGTTCCGATCGTTTTCGTTACCGCGCGCAAAGACGAGATCGACCGCGTGGTCGGGCTGGAGATTGGGGCCGACGATTACGTTGTGAAACCGTTTACGCCGCGCGAGCTGACGGCACGCGTGAAAGCGATTCTGCGCCGCACCGAATCGGGCGGCGCGACGCACCCGGATACCGCGCGGCTTTTTTCAATCGATGACGAGCGCTGCGAAATTCGCTATTGCGGAAGTCCGCTCCAACTTTCGCGCTATGAGTTTCGCCTTCTTAAAGTCCTCGTCCAAAAGCCAGGGCGCGTTCACTCGCGTGATCAGTTGATGGAGCTGGCGTGGGAGGAACCGGACACGGCGCTGGATCGCACCGTCGACTCCCACATTAAAACACTCCGCGCCAAACTGCGGGCTGTTCGCGAAGATGAAGACCCGATCCGCACTCATCGCGGCCTCGGTTACTCACTGAAAGACTGATGTGAGCATTCGGGCCCGAATCATCGTGACGCACCTGCTCATCGTGGGAATCGGTTTCTTTTATCTCGTGAAAAAGATCACCGACGTGAACGAGATCAAGCCGCGCTACATGCAATCGATCGAGGAACCGATGGTCGATACCGCGCGGCTCCTGGCGGCCTTGCTCGAGAGCCAAAGCGCGGGCGGGAAAATCGATATCGCGCAGTTCCGCGAGTCGTTTCAACGGGCGCGGTCCCGGCCCTTCAGCGCGCAGATTTACAGCAAGCTCAAGACGGACATCGACCTGCATGTTTACGTCACCGACGCGAACGGCATCGTGATCTTCGATTCGAACGGCGGGCAGGCCGAAGGCCGCGATTTTTCCAAGCAAAACGATGTTTGGCTCACGTTGCGCGGCAAGTATGGGGCGCGCTCGACCCGGGCGGACCCGACCGACGCGACTTCCGCCATTCTCTTCGTGGCAGCCCCCGTGATGAGCGAAGGCCAGATCGCTGGAGTGCTGACGGTTTCGAAGCCGCAGAAAAGCATGGCCGTCTTCATGCAGGAAACTCGGCGCAAGATTTTCGTGATGGGCGCGATCGCGGCGGCGGCGGTCGTGATCGTGGGTGCAATTTTGTCGGCCTGGATTACGCGGCCGATCGAGCGCCTCACGAAATACGCGCGGGCTGTTCGCGACGGAGGCCGGACGCCAGTCCCAAAACTCGGCGGCTCCGAGATTGGGACGCTCGGGCAGGCCTTCGAAGAAATGCGCGACGCGCTGGACGGCCGGAAGTACATCGAAAGTTATGTGCAAACCCTGACGCACGAGATCAAGAGCCCGGTCGCTGCGATCCGCGGTGCGGCGGAGCTGCTTCATGAAGAGATGCCGGCGGAGCAGCGCGAGAGATTTCTCGACAACATCCAGGTCGAAACTCTGAGGATCCAGGAGATCGTCGATCGGCTGCTTTTGCTTTCGGCGGTTGAAGCGAAGAAATCGCTCGAAGACCAAAAGCCGGTGGACTTGGTGGAACTCTTGCACCGCACCGTGGCTAGTGTTGGGGCGCAGGCTTCAGCCAAAAACATCCGGCTTGCGAGTGAGTTGCCGGCCGCGCCAGTTGTCGTCTCCGCGGACGAATTTCTGGTGGAGAAAGCGATTCTCAATCTGCTCCAAAACGCGATCGCCTTTGCGCCAACGGGAGGGACTGTCGCGGCGGCGCTGCTCCAACGGGATGGTTCCGCGACCGTGCGGATCAGCGACAACGGTCCTGGAATTCCGCAATTCGCTGAAACGAAGATCTTCGAACGGTTCTTCTCCCTTCCGCGGCCTGATACCGGAAAAAAAAGCTCGGGACTCGGGCTCGCCTTTGTCCGCGAAGTAGCGTTGCTCCATCGCGGATCGGTCGAGGTAAAAAACGCGACGAGCGGCGGAGTGGTCGCCGAGCTGGTGTTGCCGGCATAAGGCCGCGCAGCCAATTTCGATTTCACGTCGATTTCACACTGACTTCAAAATGTTTTCATGCGGCGTCGCCAAAGTGGCGGCATGAAAACAAAAAAGACCCTGATCGCGCTCGTGCTCGCGCTGGCGCAGGTCAGTCAAATCCCAGCGAGCGAATCCGATAACAACACGGCCGACAAGACGCTCTCGCCCTACTTCCAAATCAAGGGCGGCGAGACCAGCACGGACGTGATGCCGCTCAAGTCCACCAACGTACGGGCAAGCATCGCCGGCGTGATCGCCGACGTGGTTGTGACCCAGACGTATTCGAACGCGGGCGGTGTGCCGCTTGAAGCCACCTATGTGTTTCCCGGCTCAACGCGCTCCGCCGTTTACGGGATGCAGATGAAGATCGGAGACCATCTCCTGAAGGCAAAGGTGCAACCGCGCCAGGAAGCGCGTCAAACTTATGAGCAGGCGAAGACGGAGGGAAAAAGCGCGTCGCTCCTGGAGCAGCATCGTCCAAATGTCTTCCAGATGAACGTCGCCAACATCATGCCGGGCGACACGGTCGAAGTGGAGTTGCGTTATACCGAGCTGCTGGTGCCGGAGAGCGGCGAGTATACGTTCGTCTATCCGACGGTGGTTGGCCCACGCTACTCGAACCAGCTGGAATCCACCGCGCCCGAGACCGACAAGTGGATCAAGAATCCGTATTTGGTGAAGGGCGAGAAATCGCCGGCGTCGTTCGGCATCGCGGTGGATATCGCGGCGGGAATGCCGCTCCTGGACGTTCGTTGCGAAACCCACGAGGTGAAACCGCAGTTCGCGGATCCAGCGCGGGCAACAATCGCGCTTACCCCCGGCGATGCGACAGCGAACAATCGCGACTTCATTCTGAAATACCGACTCGCCGATTCGAAGATCGAGTCCGGGCTCCTGTTGGGCACGGGCGAGAAGGAAAACTTTTTCCTGCTCACGGTGCAACCGCCGAAGCGCAGCGCGCCGGTCTCATTGCCCCCGCGCGACTACATTTTTGTGCTGGACGTTTCCGGCTCGATGCACGGTTTTCCGATTCAAACGGCCAAGCAATTGATCCGGCAGTTGTTCACGACGCTCAAGCCTAACGACACTTTTAATGTCCTCCTTTTCTCCGGCGGTTCGTCCGTTCTCTCCTCGTCCGAACTTCCCGCAACGAACGATAATTTGACCCGGGCGCTCGCCGTGATCGACCACGAGCAGGGCCGCGGCGGGACCGAGTTGCTCCCGGCGCTCCAGCACGCCCTGGCGCTGCCGAATCCGAACGAAGCAGCACGCAGCGTCGTTGTCATTACCGATGGTTACGTTGACTGCGAAGCGAAGGCTTTCGCTTTGATTCGTGGGAATCTCAACCGCGCGAATCTGTTCGCGTTTGGGATCGGATCCAGCGTGAACCGCCACCTCGTCGAGGGAATGGCGCGCGCGGGCAGCGGCGAGCCGTTCGTCGTGATCAAGCCGGAGGAAGCGGCGAGTGTTGTCGCAAGGTTCCGCGATTACGTTGCCGCACCGTTACTCACCCACGTCGCGGTCGAGTTCGGTGGCTTCGATGTTTACGACGTCGAGCCTCTTTCCGTACCCGACCTGCTCGCGGATCGGCCGTTGGTAATCTTTGGGAAATGGAAGGGCAACGCGACCGGAACTGTCTCCCTCCGCGGCAAAACCGGCGCGGGCGATTACCACGCGGAATTTGCCGTGAAAGACGCGCGCTCAATCGGTGAGAGTAAGGCGCTGACCTATCTCTGGGCGCGGAACCGGATCGCGTCGCTGGCGGATTTCAGTGAGCTCACCTCGGCGGACGAACGGGTGAAGGAAGTGACCAATCTTGGGCTCACCTATAATTTGCTGACGGCTTACACGTCGTTTGTCGCCGTGGACGACGTCGTGCGTAATCCCAGCGGCACGCGGCAAACGGTGAAGCAACCGCTTCCATTGCCTGCTGGAGTTGAGAACAGCGCTGTGGGTACGCCGATCCAAACCACGCCAGAACCCGGCACATGGGCGTTGTTGACTGTGGTCGTCGTCATTCTGGGCGCGCGCGTCTATCACTCGAGGAGAACAAAATGCGCTCGCGCCTGATCACGGCGCCGTGGCTGATGCTCGCGGCCTTCGCGGCGGCGCTCTGGCCAGTGGAGCGCTGGTATGGGTTGCGAATGTTTGACGGGAGCGACGAACCGTACGGGTTCATCGCGCTGGCAACACTCGGGGTGGTGCTTGCGAGGGGCGGTTTCGAATTGCCGCGGAGCGAGGTTCGCTGGGGGGCCGCGACCGGGCTTCTAGCCGTCTATGCGCTCTTGTATCCCGCGCTCTCGCCGCTGCCACGCGCGCTGGTGGCCGCGGCGGCGTTTGCGACGCTGATCCTTCGCCGGCGCCAACTCATCGCCCATCTCGCGCTGCTCGGCCTTTCGCTCCCAGTGGTAGCGACGACGCAGTTCTATCTCGGATTTCCGCTGCGAGTGATCGCAGCGGAAACCTCCGTCCTCGCTTTGCGCGCCGTGGGTTTTGCGGTCACGCGCGAAGGCACGCTGCTTCACTGGCGCGGGGAAACCATTCTCGTTGATGCGCCCTGCAGCGGAATTCGAATGCTCTGGTTCGGGCTTTACCTGGCAGCCGCGCTAGCCGCGTTTGGTCGACTCGACAATCGACGCAGCCTGATCGCGCTCAGTGTTGCGTTCGTCATCGTCATCGCCGCTAACGCCGTTCGCGCCACGGTGCTTTTCTTCAAGGAAGCGCAAGTCGTCGCGCTGCCGGACTGGACGCACACTGGGACAGGCGTGGTTCTATTCGCCGCGGCGCTTCTGATCATCGTCCGCCTAACGAGAGGACCCGAGCCATGCGCTTCACGCTGATTGGGCGGGTCGCATTTCTCGGATCGTGCATTATCGCCGGGCTCGCGCCGCTGAGATTGCCGCCGCACGCCAACGCCTCGATGGCATTACCCGACTGGCCGACGCAGTGGGATGGCCACGAGATTTCGCAGATCCCATTGAGCGCGCGTGACGAAAGGTTCAGTGAAAATTTCCCGGGCCGGATCGCAAAGTTCACCGATGGCAGCCGCGAATTCATTTTCCGTTGGGTGACAACCGGGACGCGGCAACTGCATTCGAGTGCCGACTGCTTTCGCGGCGCCGGTTACAGCATCACGCCGCAGCCGGCGTTTCGCGACCAGAGCGAACGACAATGGAGCGTGTTTCTGGCTCGCCGCGACGCCCGCCGACTCCTCGTGCGGGAACGGATCTCCGATCAGCGGGGCCGCGAATGGACGGACGTCTCGGCCTGGTTCTGGAGTGTCGCGCTCGGGCAAACCCACGGACCGTGGCTTAGTGTCACCGCGGTCGAAGCGCACGATGCGCCATGAGATCGAAGCATCGCGACGATTGTCAGCATTGTCCCGCGGAAAGCGACGTGTGGACAGAAGCGCTGCGGTCTAAAAGATTTTGCTCGCTAAAATTTAGGGCACTTGATTAAAGCGGGAGAGCCACCCCATGACGATGACGCCCCCTAACTGCGTTGCAATTCTCCTTGGTGATCCTCTTTCCTGGCGTCTCTGCCTCTGCGTTCTGCTGGCCGCCATCGCCGCGAGTTTCCTCCTGGAGTTGCTGATTACACATTGGCGGCGAGCCTTCGGCGAACGGCCTCTGCCCTTGAGCGATCCTGGCTTCTGGGAGCTGGCTGGGGAGAATGCGACTGACTTAGTTGTTTTCTTCCATGCCTACGGCGTAACTCCGAAAACGCTGCTGCAAGTAAAGGCGCTCGCCAGGGACAAGTTTCCCACCGCGCACTTCTTTAGTCCTCAACTTCCTTTCCATATCTTTTCGCGGGCCGATTTCAACGCTATCGCGAAGCAGGTGGTAGGCGCGATCAACGAGCGGTGGGCAATCACGCCGTATGCACGCGTGATACTTATTGGACACAGTCTCGGAGCGCTCCTGGCCCGGAAAGTTTACGTTGTCGCCTGCGGTGAAACGGCCGATGCGCCCTTCGAAGAGACGTTTCGGGACATGCGCACGCCGGCGGCCTGGTCGGATAAAGTCGAACGGATCATTCTTCTGGCGGCGATGAATCGCGGGTGGCGCATCTCACACCACTTGTCGATTTCTAAAGCCATTGTGCTTTCTCTCGGAGTGTTTGTCGGCCACATGATCGAGTGGCTCGGGCCGCGGCCTGTCATGGTTATGCAATTGAGACGCGGAGCGCCAGCTCTCACGCAGCTCCGACTGCAATGGCTGGCGATGCGACTCGCTCTAAAGGAAAAGCGTTGCGGTGGCGCGCTTACGGTCCAGTTACTCGGCTCGATCGACGATCTTGTCTCACCGGAGGACAATGTAGACCTCGTTTCGGGGAGCGATTTTGTCTACCTTGAGGTCCCGCGGAGCGATCATCTTTCGCTCGTCTACGTCGAAGGCGACGAGCGTCGGAAAGGCGAACCAGATGAAGGATCGCGCGCCGCCAGCCGCGCCCTTTATCTTAATGCGGCGCTGACCGAAGAGTCCGGGCAACTCCACGCCCGCAGCATCCAGGTCGGCGATGCGCTGCCGGAACCAGACCAGAGCATTCAGCACGTGATTTTTGTGGTTCACGGAATCCGTGATGAAGGTTACTGGACTCAGAAGATCGCTCGCACGGTCCAGTTGAAGGGAAAAGAAGTCGGCAAGAAGTACGCCATGGTAACCTCCAGCTACGGCTACTTTCCGATGGCGCCATTTCTTGCGCCGGGCCCGAGGCGGAAAAAAGTGGAGTGGCTCATGGACCAGTACGCGCAAGCTGTTGCGCGCTATCCCGGAGCACGAAAAAATTTCTCGTGCATTGCTCACAGCAACGGCACCTATCTTATCGCGAAGGCGTTGAAGGAATACCCGGCGGTTCGATTCGAAAAAATCATTTTCGCAGGCAGCGTTGTGCGGCGCGGCTTTGATTGGACGCAATTCGAAGGGCGCGTCGAGAAAGTTCTCAATTATATTGCGACGGCTGATTGGGTCGTAGCTTTTTTCCCCAAGCTTTTTGAGCACCTCAGAATTCAGGACCTCGGGAGCGCCGGGCACGATGGTTTCCGAAGGGAGGATGGGGCGTTAGCGCAGGTGCGTTTCGTCAAGGGCGGCCATAGCGCGGCCTTGGATGAAAGCTATTGGGGTGATCTCGCTGCTTTCATCGTTACTGGCAGACCTGCCGAAGGAAACGGAGAACAGGCGCCGATCATTAAAGCAGTTGCACATTTTCCGCTGGCCGTTTGGCTGGGAATCATCCTTCTCCTGGTCTTGCTGGGTTGGTTGATATTGGTCGTCGTGCCGAACCCGGTGTTTCAAACGTTGGCGATGGTTGCCTACGTCTGGGCTATCTGGAAGCTGCTCAATTGGCTTTGAGCCGCCGCGGGCAGCCCCGCAGTAGCCGTTCGATCCAGGGCAATGCGCCGTAATAGGAAGGTGCGCGTTGGTCAATCGCGGCGATAGTCCGGGTTCTTATGCCCTTTCGTGCACTTCAACTTTCGCCGCAGATTTTGCAGGCCGTCCGTGACGCCGGTTACACCGAGCCAACTCCTATCCAGGTCGCGGCGATCCCGCCGGTCCTGGCCGGGCACGATGTCATCGGCATCGCCCAGACCGGCACGGGCAAAACGGCGGCATTTGTGTTGCCGATTCTGACCCGGCTGGGGGCGGCGTTACAGGCTGGGGAGAAACGTGGAACGAAGGCGCTGGTTGTAGCGCCGACGCGCGAGCTCGTGGTCCAGATCGAGGAGAACGTTCGAGCCTACGCGAAACATCTTCCGCTCCGCATGGCCACGGTCTTCGGCGGGGTGAGCGAACGTCCGCAGCTGGAGGCGTTGCGTTCCGGGGTCGACCTCGTCGTGGCGACGCCGGGCCGTTTGATCGATCTGATGGGACAGCGGGCCGGCAATTTTTCTCGAATCGAATTTCTCGTGCTCGATGAAGCCGATCGGATGCTCGACATGGGTTTCCTGCCGCAAATTCGTCAGATCGTGAAAGCGCTGCCGCGAAAACGCCAGACACTGATGTTCTCCGCCTCGCTCTCGCGCGAGATCGAGCAACTGACTCACGAGTTCCAGCAATCGCCGAAGATCGTTGAGATCGGCCGGCGCGCGAACCCTGCAGACACGGTGACCCAGTTCGTTTACGAGGTGAACTCGCATCTGAAGCCCTCCTTGCTCCTTCATCTCCTGAGCGATCCCCAATTCGACACTGTCCTTATTTTCACCCGCACCAAACACGGCGCCGACCGGATCGCGCGTCGCCTCGAAAGCGCCGGCATCAAAACGGGAACCATTCATTCCAATCGCTCCCAGAACCAGCGGCTCCGCGCCCTCAAAGATTTCAAGTCCGGCGCCGTCCGCGTCCTCGTCGCCACCGATATTGCCGCGCGCGGGATCGATGTCGACGGGATCTCGCACGTCGTGAACTACGATTTTCCCATGCATTCCGAGGATTACGTCCACCGCATCGGCCGCACCGGCCGCGCCCAGGCCATCGGTGACGCCATCAGCTTCATCACCCCCGAAGACCACGGGCCATTACGTTCCCTCGAGCGCTTCATTGGCCGCGGCATCGTCCGGAAACGCGCCGAGAATTTCGACTACAACGCGGCGGCTCCGCCGCGCGAAGACCGGGGCAGGGGCCCACGCCGCCAGTCTCCTCCAAAGATGGAGGCCAAATCCCCCGGCCATTCCGCTGCGCGTTCGCCGGTTGGGACGAACCCGTCGCGGCGAGGCGACGGCGAACCCGCTCATCGCAACAGCGGCCATCGCGCCCGCAGCTCGTCGGGCCGCTCCTGGGGCCGTCGGCGCTGATCTTGGGTTCCCCGGCTGTGCGAGAGTTTGAAGTCGGCGTAAGGTGGATCGAGCGCTCCGCCGCTCGATAAGAGTTAGTTTCGCAGGCTTACGGCAGCGACGATTCACTAATCGCGCGACGGAGCGCGCGATCCACCTATAGCAACTCGATCGGATCGCCTTTGCGGATCATTCCCTCGGTGAGAACGGCAGCGTAAAGGCCGGCTTTGCCTTCGTGGGATTGGGCGACTGTTTTCAAGACGGCGGGGGATTTCTCGGCGGTGTCGGGGTGGAGAGTGATCATCATGCAGCGGCCGTCGCGCTTGATGGGAGTGATGACGACTTTGGAGCCAATCCGGAGGGAGCGGCCGATCCATTCGTCTTCGCCGAATGGCGCGACGTCGGGCAGGTCGAGAAAGAGGTTGGCCCGGAACTGACGCTTGTCGACGGCGGTCCCGGACTCCCGGGCGAGGGCGGCGGCGGTTTGGATGGAGAAAAGAGATACGGGACCGCAATCAACCAGGGCGCGATCGGAGCGGAGGAGGGTGAGTTGATGTTTGCCATCAAGTCCAGCGCGCAACTTCTCCGTAAGCGCCGGATCGTCGATCGCGAACCGGTCGCCCTCTGGCGTTTCGACGTCGATCATCAGTTCTTCAGGCGACGCCGAAAGAGGCGCGGCTCCATTCTGTTCCGCGGCGGGCAGGTTGATCGGACGCGCGGCTTTATCCGGATGACGGAAGCGAGGCCGGTACCGAATCATCTGACGTTGGTCGCGCCCGGTGAAATAGGGAAAACCCGCGGGAGCGGTCGAGCTGCGGAAAGCAAAGAGGCGGTCACCATAAACTCCGGGGAATCCGACGAACATCTCTTCCATTTCTTCGCCGCGCATACTCTTGACCGGATAACGCCAGAGAGTGTCGATTCGCCCGATGATGCTCATCGGCCAAAGTAAGAATCAAGAAGGAGAAAGTAGGAAGGAGATTTTCGCAGCGAGGATGGAGGATGGAGGATCGAGGAGCGAATCAATTTCGCGGTTGGTGCTTATGTGGAGGGACGGGCGCTGTCCCGTCCCTAAAAAGATCGGCGGTCACAGACCGCCGCTACAAAAATAGGGACGATCCCGCGACTGCGGGACGGTCGTCCCTCCATTTCGTCGCGATGCCCCGGAGCGTTGCCCCAGGCTAGAGTTGATAGCACGCCGTTAGTGCTTTTCGCGAAAAAAAAGCCGCTCCGGGAATTGCTCCCGGAGCGCCTTATTATTATTTCCTTGGTTGAGGTTTAGTTGGCTGGGCGACCGGTGGTCTGCAGGCTTTGGAAGTTCTCGAGGAACTCAGGCTCGAGCGCGCTACCGTCCGGGTTGCGGGTAATGGCGAGGAATTGGTCCTTGGCGATGCCGCCGTCCCGCGGATCTTTGATCACAGGGCAGACGCTATAGCGCAATGTATCCGTCAACTGCCGGGTGGTCTTGGTGACGTAACCTTTGCTGAACAGGTTATCGATCTCACTTACGCTGGCGATAATCGCGGTCCCATCGAGATCGCGCCCGTTCTTCTGCGCCATGTCGCGCATGATCTTCTGGCCCTCAGTCGTATTCACCTTGCTGGTGTAGCTGACCCAGACGTGGATCCAGAGCGACAGCTTGTTGTTGCTGAAATAACCGTTTCGCATGTCGAGCATGACCGATTGACGCAGCGCGCCGAGCCCAACGGGATCGGTGCCTTTGCGCGGGAAGACATATTCAACGCTCGAGTCCGCGATCTGGCGGGCGCGTTGCCCGGCCGAATCGTTCGTGAAGGCCGCGGCGCTGAAACCCCCGAGCACGGTAAAGTACCACGCGTTGCCGCTGTGGTCGTAGTTCGGCAACGTCAGGAGCGCGCGGACATTCCGTTGGAAAGGAAAGTTCGGCGTATCGGTGACGGCGAGAGGGCCGGGTTGGCGGCGGCCATCAATTGCGGCTGGGTTGATGCCGTTCTGAAGGTAGTAGGTGTCGGTGAAATCGTAGAGACGATCCTGGACGCCGGCGTTAATGATTGAAGGCAACCCGAGGATCGCCATCGTGAATAAGCAGAGAAGTTTTTTCATGGGCCGACTGATAAGAGTCGCCGCGAATTCGCGCGAGCCGGGATAAGTAACCCAGTTGTTACTTTGAACGTGAAGAAGCGTCGGTGTAGCGACGGCGCTCTGTCGCCGTAAGAACGTTCCGCGGAAATCAGAGTTTGTTGCGTCGACCGAGCGACGTCGCTACAACGAAACCGGCAGTTACAAACCGACGCTCCTTGTCCTTTACCCTCGAAGGCGCGTGTGATAGACCACAGGACCATGACCGCGAAAACAATCTCGCTTGCGGCTTTGGTCTCTCTGGCGGGATTCTGCCTTGGATTGACCGCCTGTGAATCTTCCAAGGGACGGGAAGCCGCGGTTCAATTCGCTTTCTCCTGGGAGCAAACGATCAGGGTGCTCGGCTTTGGTTACCTATCGAATTTTTCCGAGGTGGAGAAACAATCGCGGCACATAGGGCAAGTGCGCGACTGGCTTCGCGAGAATGCCTCGGAGAGCACGCAAAAGGAAGCTCGCCAGCTGGACGAGCTTATCCTTTATGTCGCTCGCTCTCTTGATCAAAACATCAAGGACAACGCAGCCCGTCCTGAGGGCAGTGCACTGCTCCCGGTGAACTTTCCGGATGCTGACCTGAACCAACTTCTTGGGCTCGACTCGAAGGACGGCGACGCGAATGCGGAAAAATCGATGGCTGCTCTTCACGCGGCCATTGTGCGGTTCGCGGAGAAAGTGGGAGTCGGTGGCGATTACAAGGACGCGCTGAAGCGGAGGGAGGAATCCGACGCAAGGCAGCTAACCAGCAAAGATCCCAATTCAGAAATGACCTGGGCGCAGGTGCGCGAAGCAAAGCTTCGGGCCATTCAGACGATTCGAACCGCTTTGGTCGCCGATCGCGACAAGGTCGAAACCCAAGCCAGTCAGGCAAAGGCGCCCTCGGGATTCGGCCCCGCCAAATGGTTAATGTATCCGGAGGAAGTCAGGAAGGTTTGTCCCAAGGTGACTGTCGATTCCGACGGCAATCTGGTCGAGACAACGGAATGGCTCGGTCGCGCCGTCGAGGCTCAATACCAATTCAAAAACGGCTTTCTTGAGACCATCCGCATCTCTTTTAAGGACAAGGGGACCGAAGCCGGCTTCGCTGCGACGCAACAATCTTTGCAGAGCAACTACAAAATGTCGGAGCCGAGGGAAACCGAGGCCTTTGCCCTTTCCTCGGACTACACAATGGGCGTGCAGGGCAGTCACGTGGTGCGATTTGGTGTTTTGCACGTCTTGGGCAAATCCGGCTGGGAGTGGGTCTATTTCTCGCGAGAAGACTTTATTTGATTTAAGGCGAACCGCTGATCGCGAATTCACGGCCGGCGGTTAACCTTTCACGATTGCAGGAACGGCGGAATCGGAAGATCAAGCGTATCGGCGATAGCGCGGAGGATCTCGGCTTCGCGAGGGTGAATCGTGTTGTCAAAGGCGACCGTCTCGGCGCAGGCATTGAGAACGTTTTTCTTAATCTGTGGGACTGACTGGGCAAACCGATCGAGGGCGGAGTCGAGGTGAGTGAGGTCGCATTCGGTCGACGGGAGCCAGGGAATTTCGACCCGCGCGATTCGGCCTAACGACTCGGCGCCTTTGGCGAAGGCGGCCTGGGCGTGGGTGGGATCATCAGCGCCAGCGTAGGCGGTGGCGGAAAGGAGGATGCCAGCGTCGCGGGCGAGAGGACGCAGATCGTAGAACTGCGTTACGGGCCGTCGCTCCGGATAGAAGCGCGTGTCGAGATGCCGCATTACAATTTTCTGGAGCATGAACTCAAAGAGATCGCATTTCTCATCGCTGGCGATCAATCCGTTAACCCCGGCGCGGAACTGTTCGAACTGAGCGGTCGAGAGACGGCGCAAAGCGGGCAGCGCAAGATCGACGACCGGAATGCGAGCGTGCGACGGAACGCCTTTCGCCTCGGACCAGATGCGCACGGTTTCTTCACGGACGCCCGCGGAAGTAGCGCGGCCCAGATCGGCGAGCTGCTTCTCTCTCGTGTCAGCATCTTCCGAGAGAAGAAAAGCACAGATCAGGGCGTGGGCGCCTAACGGATCATTCGCTGCCGCGCGAATCGCCGCCGGCACTGCCTGGTGCAAATCGACCGCGTACTGGAGATGCTCTGTCCGCGGCCGGCCCATGTCCGCGACGATATCTTGTTGAGCAACCATCAAAGCCGCTGCAGGCAGCGGCGGGGGAGTAATCGGAAGCGGCGGCGGCTTGACCGCGGGCATCGGAGGGGGTTGCGCAAATGTGGGCGGCAGAGGCGGCGACACCAAAGGCGAAACGCCCGGTAGCGGCGGCGGCGCAGCAGGAGCGGGCGTGTCGGGCAAAACGGCGGCGGGATAATTTCCGTCGAAACTCGGGTCGAGCGCTTTGATCCGTTCGATCAATGGCGGATGCGTCGCGAAACCGAAGAACCGGCTTTTCAATCCATTTGCGAAAAAGAAGTGGCTCGCTTCTTCCGCGCGATCGGATTGAAGCTCCGAGCCCTGCGAGAGGCCGCCGATTTTCTTCAGCGCGGTGGCGAGACCAAAAGGATTGCGGGTGAATTGAACTGCGGAAGCGTCGGCCAGAAATTCGCGTTGCCGGCTGACGGCAGCCTGGATGAGACGGCCGAACAAGACGCCGACCCACCCAATGATGATGAGAGCAAGGCCGAGGAGCGGAAGAGGATTTTTCTTTCCACTAGTGCGAATAAGAACGCGGCCGATAACAGTGAGGCAAAGAATTCCGAAGATCAGACCCATGAGGCGAAGGTTGAGTTTCATGTCGCCGTTGAGGAGGTGGCTGAATTCATGCGCGATCACGCCCTGAAGCTCGTCGCGCTTCAGCATCGTTATGGCGCCGCGGGTCACGGAGATGGCGGCGTCGCTGGCGGAATGGCCGGCGGCGAACGCGTTGATCCCCATCTCGCCGTCCATGACGTAGACCTGCGGAACGGGAACGCCGGACGCGATCGCCATTTCCTCGACGATGTTCAGCAGCTTGCGCTCGTTTAGGTCGGTCGAATTCGAATTGACCAGGCGGCCATCGAGCAACTCGGCGACCGCGCGGCCTCCGCGCGCGAGGGAGAGCGTTTTGAAAAAGCTGCCGGTTCCAATGATGCCGAGCGTCCCGAGGGTCGAGGCGAGGAAGAGTGTGATCTGGGACGGGGCCGATCCGGTCTCGTCCGCCGATGTCCTTTTTTGACAAGCCGCCAAAGACAAGCGCGACTGAGAGGTAAACCGACGCGACCAACAGCGCGACAGCGAGGACGAAGTAAAAAACAAGAAAGCCGGTATGGCGGCGGGCCTTTTCCTGGCGCTCGAAGAAATCCACGGCGCGCGAAGTTATCGGAAGCTTAGAACGAGACTTTGGGCGCGTCCTTTTGTTCCGGCTTGTCGATGACGAAAAGCTCGGCCGGGCCGAAATTGAAGGGACCGGCGATCAGGTTTGTCGGAAAGACTTCTCGTCGCGTGTTGTAAGCCATGACGGCGTCGTTATAAGCCTGGCGCGCGAACGAGACTTTGTTTTCGGTGGAAGTCAGCTCTTCCATCAGGCTGAGCATGGTGGTGTTCGCTTTGAGGTCGGGATAATTCTCGGCCAACGCAAAGAGGCGGCCCATTACGCCGGAGAGCGCGGATTCGGCGCCGGAGAGTTCCTTCATGGCGGAAGCATCGCCGGGGTTCTGGGCAGCGCGGGTGTTGGCGGTAGCGGCGGCGTTCCGGGCCGTGATGACCGCTTCGAGCGTCCCGCGTTCGTGGGCCATGTAAGCTTTCGCGGTTTCGACCAGGTTTGGGATTAGGTCGTAGCGCCGCTTCAACTGGACATCGATTTGGGAGAACGCGTTCTTGTAGCGGTTGCGCAGGGTTACCAGCGAGTTGTACGCACCGATGACGAACACCACCAATACGATGATGATCAGCGCGAAGAAGCCGCAAGAGAGTAGAAACATGCGATTACCTTTCTTCCAGTTGGGCCATTGGTAGAACAAGGAGCGACGGTTTGCAACCGCCGAGTGGATTGGAGCGACGGCGCTCTGTCGCCGTAAGGATGCTCGGCTGCAAATCGACGATCCTTTACGCCGACAGAGCGGCGTCGCTCCAACATCACGGTAGCCGGCTCAAACGGCGGTTTCTTGCAACCGAATGTCGATCTCCGACTTAAGAGTGCGATGGACAGGGCACTTGTGCGCGACTTCCATCAGCCGCGAATGCTGCTCGGGGGTCAACGGCCCGCTCAGCTCGATCTGCGCATCGATCCGGTCGAGCATCCCGGCCTTGGTTTCGCAGTCTTCGCAATCTTTCGCGTGGATTCGGGAATGCCGGAGCGAAACGGTGATATTTTCAAGCGGTATCTCCTTTCGCCGCGCGTAGAAGCCGACCGTCATCGAGGTGCAAACACCGAGCGCGATTAATAAATAATCGTACGGCCCCGGCGCTGCGTCCTTCCCGCCGTAGCTGACGGGTTCATCCGCGCGCAAGCGATGTTTTCCGGCCACTACTTCCTGAAGAAATTCACGCGCGTTGCCGCGCACGACAACGTCGGGTGGAGAAGCGTTTTCTTGCGCAGTCGAAACAGTGGTTTCCATGGAGTGAGACTAAGGCCGTACCGGGGAAGCCGGGAAGTCGGAAGTGGAAGAGTTGTCGTGCGAAGTTGTCCAGCTAGACTGAGGGGATGGCGCAGCTGCCCGTAATCACCGAGTTAGACCGGCTGGTGTCACCCGCTCCCACGCCCCAGGCACTGGCCTGGCATCAAGGCGAGCTTTGGTTTGGATCGCGCGACCTGCGGCGGATCTACCGAATGGACCGCGAAAAATGGAAGGTCGTCCAGGAATTTGAAGCGCCCGGGATACCATGGGCGGCCGTGTCGATGGGGGATGTCCTGTGGTTTACGTTGGGCGAAGGCACGGACGACGATCGTTACCTTCGCCGTTTCATGCCGGGAAAAGGTTTCACGGACGAGAAGATCCCCTGTCCGGAATTTACCGGTTCATACCTCAGCCACGATGGCGAGCATCTCTACCTTAGTCAGTGGTACAAGTGCCGGATTTTGAAACTCGATGCGAAGGGTAATGTTCTTCGCGAGATTCCGATCGGCGCGGAGATCAGTGGGCACACTTTTGTCGATGGCCTGATCTACGTCCTGCGCGGCACGGAACAAAACGGTGGGGATTGGCGGCTGGCCCGGCTAGACCCACGCGAACCAACTCCGAATATCGAGGAACTCGAGCGCGTCCCATTTCAATGCCGGTCGCTGGCGTTCGATGGCGAACGGTTTTGGACTAACCATCGGGAAGCCGACCGAATCGTCTCCTTTGATGCGCGATGGCGCGGAGGCGCCGATCGATCGTCAAACTGATGAGAAAAGTGACATTTGGGGGTGCGCCGAGTCTGGACGGTTATTTTGCGCGCAAAGACGATGCGGTGGATTGGCTGATGTGGAGCGACGAAGCAGCGGCGCTGACCGGGGCCTACTGGAAGACAATCGACACGCTCGTCATGGGGCGAAAGACGTACCAGGCGGGCCTCAAGATGAACAAGGGGAAGAAAAACCCGTTCGCTGGATTTAAGTCTTACGTTTTCTCGCGCACGCTGAACCCGCGCAAACATGGAGCGCTTGAAATCGTAGCGGGTGACGCAGTCGAGTTTGTCCGCAAGCTCAAGCAAGCACCCGGCAAAGATATTTGTGTGATGGGCGGCGGAGATCTCGCGCGATCGCTCTTCGAGGCAGAACTGATCGATGAGATCGGGTTCAATATTCATCCGGTGTTACTCGGCCAGGGCATTCCGCTCTTTCACGAATTGAAGAGTCAGGTCGATTTGGAGCTTCTCGATTGTCAGCGCTTCAAGAACGGCTGTGTTTACGTGTTGTATCGCGTGAATACTGCCAAACCGAAAGGGCGCCGCGCCCCGAAGTAATTTCAAGTCCCGCCGAGCGCCAACGCTGGCGTGACGACACTGATTTGAAACCATGGGTCGATGCCCACGCTCTGCCGCGGTCGCGCCTTTCGCGCTTAACTGGAGGGCCGGGCACTGTCCCGTCCCTACTGATTCAGGGACGACACGGCGGTCGTGCCTCCATTATGCTTTTCGGGCTGGATCGAAAAGACCGGAACCGCCCGGAGCCGCGATTCCGTGGTTATGGAACTGGAAACGCTCAAAGATCTTTACGTGCACGAATTGAAAGACCTCTACAGCGCCGAGAATCAACTCATTAAAGCCTTGCCGAAAATGGCGAAGGCGGCCACGAACCGGCAACTGTCGAGCGCGTTCCGGCAGCATCTCGAGCAAACCAAAAGGCAGGCCAAGCGCCTCGAACAGATCTTGAAAAGCCAGGATGAATCGACGCGGGCCCCGAAGTGCGAAGGAATGGAAGGCCTGATCGCGGAAGGCGACAAGATGGCAAAGGAAGATGGTGAAGACGAAGTGCGCGACGCCGGCCTGATCGCGGCTGCACAACGGGTCGAGCATTACGAAATCGCCGGGTACGGTTGCGCGCGGACTTACGCGCAGTTGTTAGGCGACAAGAAGGGCGCACGCTTGCTTGAGACGACGTTGCAAGAAGAAGGTAACACGGATAAGAAGCTCACGAAGCTGGCTAGAGCGGTGATCAACTTGAAAGCTAAGAAGGTGAAACCCGCGAAGACACAAGAGGGCGGGGTCACCGGTGCGATCAAGGGACTCATGGAAAAGGTCACGGGTTGATCCCCTCGAGGGACGGGCGCTGTCCCGTCCCTATTAATTCAGGGACGATCCCGCGACTGCGGGACGGTCGTCCCTCCATTATCGTTTCTCCGAGCTGGTTTGGACTAACTGGATGGCGTCCCGAAACTGCAACGGCGCCGCGATCGTGGAGAACGATTCTGAGGAACCGCCGGTGCCGCGGATGGTAACCGTTCCGTAATCGAAAACCCTTCCGAGCATGCTTTGAAAAACAGCCACCGACTCGATCTTCGAGATGAACATCTCAAAAGTGTGGCGCTGGATAAAGCCTACTTTGATCAGGACGCGCCGGTCGGTAATAACAAGCTCGCTTGTTCTCACCGTGACCGACGCGGAAACCAGAATTCCGACCGGAATCACGACAAGAAACCAGGCCCAGTAAAAGTTTTTCCAGGCCGCGAACATCGCGATCGGGACGATAACAATCAGCGAAAGGAGCGCGCCGATGACGGAGCCGCTCAACGCCATCCAGTGAATGGTGGTTTGGTGAAGCGGGCTTTCGTCGGCCTGCAAAGTAGCGGCGGTGTACAGATCCGAGCGGTTGGCTCGCGAGACTTGGGCGAGCAGCCGCAACTGTTGGCGGTTCCTGAATCGGAGGACCGCTAAACGGCGCGAAGCCGGACAGTGGTTTCCATTCCGTTTCGCCTTGAGGCACAGCCAGATCTGTGAGCGCCAGGGTGCCTTCGGTGAGACGGCTCTTCACCTCAGCTTCCGAGTAAGGCCCGAGCTCGCGGCCTTCATGGCGAATGAAAAATTCCATCCTCTCTTGAAGTAATCGCGCGGCGACGGTTGTAAAGGATGCCGCGACAACCGTTCCTTGACGGCACAGATGCCGTCGGTTTCTGTGGAGCCTCATGCCGGTCCGCCTCTCGCTCATGCTGTTGCGAATTGCTCTCGCGCTCGTCGCAGTCGCAGGGATCAGTTCGTGTACGAAAAATCTCGGCGAAGCCGTCGTCCTGGAAAAAGAGCACATCGACGCGGCCGAGCCGTCACCGACGCCTCCGCCGACGCCGGTTACGACGTTGAACGAAAACCCACCCAGGCCTGAGCCCGGCAAAAGTCCTGAGGCGTCGCCGTCCGACGAACCGGTCCAGACGGAACTGGCTCCGGACGAAATCGCGGTGGACAGCTACGTGATGAAGAAGAACGTGCGCGGCACTGGCAAAGATCCGCGCGCCTCGAGTCACGAACAGTGGCTGATAAAGGTGGAAGCGATCAAGGATGGAAAGCGATTTACGATTCATGCCGACCGCGCCCACTTCCTGAAATACAAAGCAGGCGACCGCGTGCGGGTCCGTTACAAGGTCGGCAATTACACCGGGACCGTTTGGGGCGCGACGATCGAAGATTAGCGCGGCCGCCATTCAATAAATGACGTTCGATGTGGCCGTAATCGGCCTGGGTGGAATAGGAAGCGCGATTGCGGCGCATTGTGCGGCGCGCGGTGCGTCAGTAATCGGGCTGGAGCAATTCGGGCCCGCGCACGACCGCGGTTCGTCGCACGGGAAGAGCCGGATGATTCGCCAGGCTTACTTCGAAGATGCGGCGTACGTGCCGCTTGTCTTGCGGAGTTACGAACTCTGGCGCGCTCTGGAAAAACAAGCGGGCGAGAATCTGCTTCGAATCACCGGCGTCCTTTCGGTGGGCGAGGAGAAGAGCGAGATCATTCGCGGAACGCAACGGGCCGCGGCGCAGCACGGTCTCTCGCTGGAGAAGTGGACCAGGGGAGAAGTGCGCGACCGTTATCCGAGCTTGCGGCTGTTGCCCGACGAGATCGCGTTGTTCGAACCGGACGGCGGCGTGCTCGACCCGGAACGATCGGTCCGAGCGCACTTGAAGGCGGCCGCCACTGCAGGGGCCGAACTTCGATTTGAGACCGAGGTGCGAACCTGGGAAGCCACCGGTCGCGCCGCGCTGATTCATCTGGCTGACGGTGCCACGATCTCGGCAAACAAGGTTATCTTGTCGTTAGGCCCGTGGTTTAAGGAAGCGCTTGCCGAACTCGGCGTCGTTCTCCGCGTGCAGCGCAACGTCCAGGTTTGGTTTTCGCCGGAAACGAATCACTTCCAGGCGGAGCGCTTTCCGGCATTCCTCCTTGATCGCGCCGGTCTCCCAGCACCCCTTTATGGTTTCCCAGATTTCGGGGCTGGAATCAAAGCGGCATTTCATGGCTTCGGCGATTTGACGAGCGCGGACGAACTGCAACGGAACGTCGATATAGAACGCGACGTCTCCCCGGTCGCTCGCGCGCTCGACGATTGGATGCCAGGCGCTGCCGCAAATTTCCGGGAAGCCGCGCCGTGCATGTATAGTCTGACGCCTGACAGCGATTTCGTGATCGATAGTCACCCCGCGCATGCGAGCGTCGTGCTCTGCGGCGGTTTTTCCGGTCACGGCTTCAAATTCGCGCCGGTCATCGGCGAAATCGCAGCCGACCTCGCGCTCGATGGCGGCTCCCGCCACCAGATCGATTTTCTTTCGCTAAAGCGATTTCTGTAGCGGCGGTCTATGACCGCCGACCGCTGCGCGAGCCAGTGTTTTTACGCGATTCTTGAAAAGACGTTCTGCCTGAGCCACAGTCCGCGCCAGTCGATGATCCTTATCGCCAAGAAATTCTGCGCCGGATTCGCGATCGTTGCGGTTCTCAGTGCAGCTTCTGCGCGGGCCGGTTCGGTCGGCGATTTCTTCAAGGCGCTCGGGAATTCCATCGCGCATCCGGGCCAGCCTCCTAAGAAACCCGCGCCGAAAACGCAGGCGAAGAAATCGCGGACAAAATCGAACGAGCAGCCGCCCGACTATCCGCCCACGCCCGCGCCGCCTACGCCGCCGCCGACAGTTACTCCAACGCCGACCACGAGCCAGCCACCACCTGTTCGTCCCGCTTCGGCGCCGCCGACGAAAAGCTCAAAGCGTGATATCCCTTACGCCATCCCCGTTCCGAACAAGCCCGGCTTTGTCACCAGCCCGTACGCGCCGAAAGCCGGCTATGTCGACGTTCGCGGTTTTCCGAGCGGAACCGAAGTGAAGGACCCCTACAGCGGGAAACTTTTTCTTACGCCGTAACGCTCTGTGTCGGTGCTCCTGAGCCTCCTCCACGGCTTTGGTTGTCTACTCGGTGGATTTATCGCGCTTGGCTCTGGCTACGCGTAAACCACTGCGATAATATCGCGGCTAAGGCCTAACCAATCGATGAACCCAACGGCAGGAGACTTTGCGACAAACTAGTGGGATGCATGCGCCAGCTATGAAAACAGACCAAAGACCGAACAGTCTTCGGAAAGCACTCCTCTTTTGGTTCATGATGCTCGCGCTATCCCACACCGCGCTCCCGCAGAACACTGCCACCGTAACGATCCCCCGCTACACCGACGAGTATTCCAAGCTGGTTCGTCAGCTGGAAGCTGGGCAAACGAACATAAACTATCGCGATTTCAGGGACCGTTTCCTGGAGAGCGAGCAGTTTAAGGTTGCTGCCGAGAAGAAGCCAGATTGCGATTCACTCAGAAAAACGATGCACGAGCTGATGAAGACGGCAAAATATTCCGAGATTGTTGAGGTCGCAAAAAAGCTGCTGAGCATCGACTACACCGATCTTGAGGCACACAAGGTCCTCCAGCAGACGTACAAGATTCTCGGAGACGGACCTAACCAAAAGAAGTATCACGACATTGAGTTCGGGCTGTTGAATTCGATTGTGAAGAACGGCGATGGGAAGACGTGTCAGACAGGATGGCCGGTGATCCAAGTTACAGAGGAGTATTTCATTCTGGACATGCTTGGCGCCAAACTTCTGAAACAGAGCATCGATAACAGCGGCCCGTGCGACAGAATGGAAGTCCAGACTGACGAAGGGGAGAAAGTCTATTACTTCGAGATAAGCAAGGTGTTCAAAGGTTATAACAAGCGAGGCATTCATTAAGTATTTGAGAATGACATGTCGTCTAACCGGGTCGCTCATTTTGTTCTCGTTAGGCCCCTGGAAAAAGGGTCATGAGACGCACGTGAACGATCATCGGCGTCAACGAGGTGCCAGCTAGCTTCAAATGGTACCAATTACTCTTTGGCCCGGGTCGACGATTTTGATTTGGCGCTACCAAGGGCCCGCGCTCTCGTTGCTCGGCTCGAAGAGGAGCCCCTTTTAAATCCAAACACTGGAACTACGGAGTTCTCGCTCCGAGACCCAGATGGCTATCATGTCACGGTTAGTTCACGCCAGCCCCCCTAAATCAGCGACCCTTGGCGAGAGGGAAACGGTTTTCCGATCAGAGCTGCAACGCCGTTCGCAGATGCGGGACGAGGCGTTTCGTGAACTCAACCGAATCGCCGGCGGAAAGGTGGGACCATTCTGGGCAATTGAATCCAGAGAGTTCGGGAAAGTCTTCGAAGTGAATCCCGGGAACGCCGGTCATCTGGAGAAGTGGATCCCAGGTTTGCGCGCGGGGGGTGGCTTCATCTTCGTACTCCTTGAGTTTTCCAGTCATCGGAAAACGCACGAAGACGATCTTTCCCCCACGGGCCCGAAATTTATCAATCGTCGCCTTCGTATCGCGAAAACGGGTCTCAACCGCGGTCCGCATGGCCGACCCGAAAACCTCCGGCGGAATGAAGCTCGGCGGTGGCGGCGGCGTGAAGAGACGAGACCAGCGGCGCTTGACCTTGTCCTGCAGCCGGCCGGGCCGCGCGCATTGTTCGACCATGCGCGCACGTCGTTCGCGATCAATCGAGCAGAAGTAGGGCGGCAGGCGAGGGGGAACGAGCGCGGAGGGGCGATCCGGAATCTGCAGATCCTTGAGCAGCGCTTCCAGCGTCAAATCCTCTTGTTTGAAGAACGCAAAGCTCGACTCGAGTGGAACAGAAATCTCATGGCTGGCCCGCTGCGCCCAAGTCTGACCGTGATAACGCTGGACGGCTTTTTCCGCCCGGTCGACCGGTGGCGAACCCGGCGGCGCAAAGAACAAACGCGGCACCAGGCTGCAGATAATAGTGCCGTGGAAATGTTCGTCGTTCGCCAGATCCTGCAGAACGGGATAGGCGCAGCTCCCGGCGAGCGCGAGCTGCACCGGCCGCTTGCCGAGGCCGCGTTCGGTTTCGTCCAGGTCGGTGTCGAACCAGGCGCGCGAATCCCCAATGACGACGAGCGATTCCGGTTCGACCCGCCGCCGCGCCTCCGCCCAAAGATCGGAAGTGTCGTTGAGGGTCGGTTCGTAACCTAACGACCGACAATAGATTTCCCAGGCCGCCACGGCGATCAGCACCGCGACGACAATTGTAACGACCATTCCGCGCCATGGCCGCGCCGGAATCATCCGCTGGAATTCAGAATTGGAAGTAGATGAAGGCATTGCTGTTTCCTTGCGTGAGAATGATAGCGGCGGTCATGAGAAACCACGCCGTGGTCACCAGCCAGACTGGCAAACGCGCGACGGCCGCTTCGACTGAGATTTCGCGGAGCGACCAGTGCGCGAGGAGGAGGAAGAAAGTCACGACCACCACCTGCAAGATTTCGCGGGTGCTAAGGATGGCATCCGCTCGGGGGTGCCCGCCGAACATTCCCGCCATCATGCGGCTGGCCACTCCGAAATTTGGCGCGCGAAAATAAACCCAGGCGATCAAGACGGCGAAATAAGTCGTCAGGCCGGCGAGTAATTGAAAAGGCAAGCCTTCGGACCATTTCGGCGATTCTTTGAAGGCAGCTTTAATCAACCGCTCGATTGCGAGATACGAGCCGTGCAACAACCCCCAGACAACAAAGGTCCAGGCGGCCCCGTGCCAGAGCCCCCCGATGAACATGACGATGATTAGGTTCAACATCGCTCGCGCCGCGCCGAGGCGATTCCCACCAAGCGGGATGTAGAGGTAATCGCGGAGAAAAGTGGAGAGCGAGATATGCCAGCGCCGCCAGAAATCGGAAAACCCAACCGCGGCGTAAGGGAACCGGAAATTGTCCTTGAGGTGAAAGCCAAGACAGAGCGCGGCGCCGATCGCGCAGGTCGAGTACCCGGCGAAATCGAAGAAGATTTGCCCGGCGAAGGCGATGACGCCGATCCAGGAATCGAGTGCGACTAGCGGACCAGCGTAGCCGAAGACGCGATCGGCTGCGCCGGCGAGCATCGTGTCGGCGAGCACTACTTTTTCGAAGAGCCCGAGGGTCATAAGCGCCAAACCCCAGAGGAAGCGGCCGTTCTGCGGCGTCGGCGGATGTTCGAGCTGGGGAAGGAAATCGCCGGCGCGCACGATCGGACCGGCCACGAGCTGAGGGAAGAACGAAACCGCGAGGGTGAAATCGCGGAGCGATCGGGTGGGCCGCATCACGCTGCGATAGATGTCGAGCGTGTAGGAGAGCGAGTGAAAGGTATAAAACGAAATGCCGATGGGCAGAAAGACGTCGAGGTGCGGCGGCTTGTATTGAATGCCGCCCCGCGCCAGGACCCACTGGAAATTCTCGAGGAGGAAATTCCCGTACTTGAAGAACCCGAGCATGCTCAGGTTGACCACCACGCTGATCACCAGCCAGATCCGCCGCTCCCGCGGCGTCTGCACATTCCCCATTTTCCGGCCGAGATAAAAATCGAGCGCCGTGGTGGCGAAGAGGAGAGCGGCGAAGGGAGGATTCCAGGCGCCGTAAAAAATGTAGCTCGCGACGAGGAGCAGGTTCTTGCGCGCTTCCCACGAGCGCATCGTCCAGTAGGCCGCGAGCACCGCCACGAAGAAAACGACGAACGTGAGCGAGTTGAATAGCATCCGAAGCCGCGTTTCCTAACCAGTCGGGAAGACGACGGCAAGCCGATTCGTAGGCGCGCTACTCCAGTGGTTTCAGTGTGGCTGCGTCGAAAAAGACGAGACGTTCCTGGTCGCCTTCGCCCTGTGGCATCACAAAAAGTTTTCCATTCGGCGAGAAGGAAATGAACTCACCGCCCCCAGTGATGAGTAGCGATTGAGTGATTTTCATCTCCGGAAAACTTAGTTTAACCAGAGACTTGTTGTCGAAGACGACGTAGCAGCCCGAGGAATCGGGCGCCATGTATACTGCCGAGATTTGCGCCGAACCCGCGTGCTGGCCCTGCAATTTGCCCGTAGCGACATCGCACAGATCGAGGCGGTGGTCGGCCGCCCAATCCACAAGCAATTTCCCGTCGGGAGAAACATTGGCCTTCGGACCATCGATGTCGTCGTGGGCAGGTCCAAGCGTGTAGGCGACCTTCATCGACGGCAACTCGAACACTCTCGGGTCCGTTCCGCGTTCAGGAATAATCAGGACGCGATTGTTTCCCAGGAACCGCGCGGTGAGGCCGTTGGTGGCCACCAACGGTTCGCCCAATGGCTTCTCCGCCGCGACATCCCAAACTTGAAGGTTAGCTTTCGGACCGTTTTCTCCCGGGTCGTCAAACGTCGCCAGCCATTTTCCATCGTCGCTCACCGCAAGAGAATAATTCCAGGAGTACTGCGTCTCCGGATGGTGCATAGGTTTGCCGATCGGCTTCCAAACCTTCGTATCATAACGTCTGACATCTCCGCGCCAGTCGATGAGGAAACATTGCGCACCGCCGGCCGCGAACGCTGCCGAGCCCGGCTCGCCGCCGTAAGCTTCAGATTCCGACTCTTCAGAATTGGTTCCTTCCTCCAGCGGAATCGCAACGATGCGTTTGCCGGTCGAAACGTTAAAAACGGCGGCCTCCTTGTCGCTGAAGATCAGGAGGCTCGCGCCATCGGGCGAGAAAAGGGCCGGCATGTTCAATCCGATTTTGAGCGGCGATCCCAGCATCGGTGAAAGCGCTTTTCCCGTTGCGGAATCGAACACGCGCGAGTGACCATCCTTGAACCCCGCTACAAATCTTTTCCGATCTGCGCTAAACACACAGTGCTCAGCCACGCTGTCGGGGCTGATATTCGGAGCGACCGCTTTCCCGCTGGGCGCTTCCCACAGGCCGATCGAACCATTCACGCGCCGCACGATCACGCGCGAGCCGTCGTGATTGAAACTAACCTGTCCAGGGTCGTGCAGTTCGCTCAGGCTCTCGGTCGCCCAACACAAAGCAGACCCGGTGAGGAGAAAACCGACCGCCAGGCCGGACATCGAAAATCGATCACCGAAACGCATGTCGCTGATATTGCCGGGAGCCAACTTTCGCTTCAAGGAACATCGGCTCGCGAAGGGACGCGGGAAATGTCGATCGCCGGGGCATCTGGGATTCGCGGGAGAGAACGGTCCCTATGGAATGCCGGTTGCTTAGACGTACCACGCTGGGCGGCTCGCAATCGTGACCTATTCTCGCAACAAAATCCTCGTTACCACCGTCCTGGCCCTGACCTGGGTGGCCGCGCTCGGCTACGGAATGCACGTCCTTTGGAATTACGAGACCACGCCCGGCCCTTCGTCCCAGGTCGCATCGGATTGGCCCTCGGGATCCATCGTGCGGCGGCAACCGGATCAACCGACGCTGTTGATGGTCGCGCATCCGTTTTGCCCGTGCACCCGCGCCAGCATTGCGGAATTAGCCCAGATCATGGCACACGCGCCGGACGGCGTAACAGCCAGCGTCCTTTTCGTGAAACCATCGGGCGCGGGTCCGGACTGGGACGACACTGATTTGCGGCGCAGCGCCGCGGCAATCCCCGGAGTTTCAGTTCTGACGGACGACAACGGGGTCGAAGCGGCTCGATTCGGGACGAAGACGTCGGGGCACACCCTCGTGTTCGACCGGAATGGCAGTCTCGTGTTTAGCGGTGGAATCACGGCCACGCGCGGCCATGCCGGAGCCAACGCCGGGGAGAGCGCCGTCCTCGCGGCACTGCGACGGCAGGCGCCTGAGCAGAGGCGCACCTCCGTGTTTGGCTGTTCGCTGGCGCAACGAAACTCGTCGCGGGAAGGGGAGTCATGTTCGAACTAGCGGCGCTCGGAGCGATTCCGGAACCCGCCAGCGAACGAGCAGAACAACTGTTTCAGCAACATCGCCGGCAGATCTTTCGCCAGACCGATCAGCTTTTCGCGAAGCTGATGCTCGTCCAATGGCTCTTCTGCATCGTCCTCGCTCTTGTCGTATCGCCCCGCACCTGGGATGGCGCTTCGAGCCAGATCCACATTCATGTTTGGGCAGCCCTGCTCATCGGTGGCGCGATAAGTTTGTTCCCGGTTTGGATGACGGGAGCCTGGCCGGGGGCCGTGCTCACACGGCACGTCATTGCCGTCGCCCAAATGCTGATGTCGGCATTGCTGATCGCGTTGACCGGGGGCCGGATAGAGACCCATTTCCATGTCTTCGGATCGCTCGTTATCCTTTCGTTCTATCGCGACTGGCGAGTACTGGTCCCGGCGACCATCGTCGTGGCGCTAGATCATTTCCTGCGGGGGGTCTTCCTTCCGTATTCCGTGTATGGAGTCTTGAGCGCCAGTCCGTGGCGATCAATCGAACACGCGGGATGGGTGATATTTGAGAACGTTTTCCTGGTTATCTCGTGCTTGAGAAGCATCCGCGAAATGCGTTTCATCGCGAATCGCACCGCGGCTTTAGAGGCGAGCGATGCCCGGTCGCGGCAGCTCTTTGACGATGCCCCAATCGGAATGGCCGTAGTGGCGGTCGGCGATCACAAATTTAAACAGGTCAACGCGAGCTTCTCGGAAATGATCGGTTATGCCGAGGCCGAGTTGATGACGCGCACTCCGCTGGATGTCACCCATCCGGAGGATCTGGATGAGTCCCAACGCCTGGTGAACGAGATGCTCGAGGGGACCGGACGCGGCTCGCTGGAGAAACGTTACCTGCGCAAGAACGGGGAGGTGCTTTGGGCCCAGCGCACCGCGTGCGTCATTCGGGACAAAGAGGGCGCCGCCCGCGAGTTCCTTATCATGGTTGAAGATATCACCGAGAGAAAACAGGCTGAGGCCGCGGTGCGTGAGAGTCAGGGCAAGCTCGCTGCCGCGTTAGCAACGAACCAGCGCATCATGGACAACTCCCAGGACGTCATTTGCACGATCGAAGAGGGCGGGCGGTTCGTGACCATGAATGAGGCCAGCGAAAGACTTTGGGGATATTCCCCCGACGAGCTGATCGGGCGGCGCTACATGGACCTCGTCCACCCGGAAGACCGTTCGGATACGGAACGGACCGCGTCCGATATTCTGGCGAACGGTAAAGTGGTCGACTTCGTGAATCGCTACGTGCGTAAGGATGGATCGGTGGTCAACGTTCTATGGTCTGCTTCCTGGTCGCCCAGCGAAAAAATGCTGTTCTGCGTCGCGCATGACATTACGGAACGGACCCGTATCGAAGCGGCGTTGCGCGAAGCCAAAATCGAAGCCGACCGCGCGAACCACGCCAAAAGCGAATTCCTTTCCCGCATGAGCCATGAGCTGCGCACCCCGCTCAACGCCATTCTCGGTTTCGGCCAGTTGTTGGAGCGCCAAGACCCGACTGTGCAGCAGCGGGCCCGGGTCGAACACATCACAAGTGCCGGCCGCCACCTCCTCAATCTTATCAATGAAGTTCTCGACATCAGCCGAATCGAAGCGGGGCATCTGCAGTTGTCGGTCGAGCCGGTCGCGGTGGCGGATGTCTTGGAAGAGGCGCTGGCGCTGATGCGACCGCTGGCCGCGGCCCGCGAGATGGAGATCTCTGTCGATTCGTTGCTGGATAAGGACCTGCACGTCGTCGCGGATCGCCAGCGACTGAAACAAGTGTTGCTGAATCTATTGACCAACGCGGTGAAATACACGGCCGTCGGCGGCGGCGTCGCGGTCGTCCTCGATCAATCGCAAACCACGAACACGCGCCTGGTCGTGACCGATACCGGGGCAGGAATCGGCCCTGAAAAACTCGCGCGTCTTTTCACCCCTTTCGATCGGCTCGGCGCGGAACAATCCGGTGTCGAGGGAACAGGGCTCGGGCTCGCCCTATGCCGGCGGCTCATGCACGCGATGGGCGGTGATATTGGCGTCCACAGTATTGTCGGAAAGGGGAGCGCGTTTTGGATCGAGCTGCCCTCCGCCGATTCGCCCCTGAAGACATTGCCGAACGATCGCGCCTTCAGGTTGGCGGACGCCAGGGCCGGTTCAGGCGGGGGAAAAATCCTTTATATCGAAGACAACCTGTCGAACCTCACCCTCGTTGAGCAGATGCTCGCCGAGCAGCCCGAGATCAAATTGCTCAGCGCGATGCAGGGCGGCCTGGGTCTCGATCTGGCCCGGCAACATATGCCAGATCTCATCCTGCTCGATCTTCATCTGCCCGACCTTCCCGGGCTCAAAGTGCTGGCCGAGCTCCGCCGGGACGAGCGGACCCGTGACATTCCAGTGGTGGTAATAAGCGCTGACGCGACCGCGCGGCAAATCCAGCGTCTGATGGCGGCTGGGGCGCGCACTTATCTCACCAAGCCGCTGGACATTCGCGAATTTTTCCGGGTGATCGACGAAACGTTGCGCAGCCGGAACCAGCCACTGGAAGAGGCCGTCGCCTGAGCATCCAATGAACGACGAAAAGATCGATCACAATTGGCTGCCCAGCGTTGGGCTCTTTGCGAAGATGAAAGTGCTCGCCATAGACGACGAGCCCGCCAACGTCGCGTTGTTGGAAGCGATGCTGCTCGAAGGCGGCTACACGCGCGTTAAAACGCTCACCGATTCGCGCCTCGCCGTCGAGACATGCGTTAGCTTTGATCCTGACATCATCTTGCTCGACCTGATGATGCCGCACGTCGACGGGTTCACGATTCTCGAATCGGTCCGGGAAGCGGCGGCGGAGGCGTTCCTGCCGGTCATCGTCCTCACAGCCGATGCAAATGAGGCAACCAAAATGCGGGCGTTGCGCGCCGGCGCGACTGATTTTCTGCTCAAACCTTTCGATCAACTCGAGGTGCTGCTGCGCATGAACAATTTGCTGGAGACGCGCCGTCTCCATCTTCAGCTTGACATGCAAGTCGCGGCTTACGCGGACGCGGTCCGCGAACGCACCTCCGAGTTGCGCGAAGCGCAAACCTTGTTGGACAAGGCCTAGTAGGACGCGCCGGAAAGTGTGAACGTGACCGGGCAGGTGACGGTCGCCCCCGAGCCAGGCTTGAAGCGCCACCGCCTGAATCCCGCGATCGCGGCGTTGTCCAGAAATGCGCTCCCGGTGCTCATCGACATAGTGACATCCGTGACGCTCCCGTTTACCGGATCGACCCTCATTATGGCTACGCCGCTTCCGGTGATTTTCTGTCGGCGCGCTTCGTAAGGATATTCCGGGCGCGGTGCGCTGAGGGCCAGCACCTTCGCTGTGGAAAGATTGAGGGAACGTGAATTCGGAATGGTCGCCGGCCTAACGAACGGCGTAGATTTCCTGGTTTGAGTCCGGACTGGCGGTGGAGTCGCGGTGTTTTCGACGAAGAGTTCGTCGGTGGCGGGCGGGGTCGGCAATGGCTCGGGAGAAGGTTGTGGATCCGGGTCTCGATCCGCGGGCTCGAAGAATATCTCGGGCGGCTCGTTTAGAAATCCTGAGGCAGTCGGCGGTTCCGCTCGATGCGCGTTGGCAAAAGCAATCGCTCCGAGGTGGATCATTGCAGCCGCGAGCAGCGCGGTCGCGAACCTCCATTTCTTGTTAGGCTGATAAATTAACGCGCTCATAACTGGTTCTTTCACCAGTCAGACACGCGACCGCCGGAAATCTTAAGGTGCTGGTGACGCCGCTCTGGCGGCGTTCCGGACTCGACGGCGACTGAGCGCCGTCGCTACAGCGGTGCTCACCAAATCCGAACACGTCCGCTCGGCTCGATGAACAATTTTTCGTCCGCCTTCACTTTGAACGCGTCGTACCAGGCGTCGATGTTCCGCATCACGCCATTGACGCGATATTGTCTCGGCGAATGCGGATCGCTCACGACCTGACGGCGAATCGCGTCGTCGCGCAACTTGCCGCGCCAGGCCTGGGCCCAGCCAAGAAAAACGCGTTGCTCTCCGTTCAATCCATCGATCACCGGCGCGGGTTTGCCTTTGAGCGACGCGTGATAAGCATCGAGCGCGATCACGACACCGCCAAGATCCGCGATGTTCTCGCCCATGGTCAATTCCCCGTTCACCTTCGCGCCGGCGAGCGGCTCGAACTTCGAATATTGATCGCCCAGTACCTTCGCGCGCGCGTCGAACGTCTTCGCATCCTCCGCGGTCCACCAATCGTTGAGCTTGCCTTCCGCGTCGAACTTGCGGCCCTGATCGTCAAACCCATGCGTCAGCTCGTGGCCGATCACCCCGCCGATCGCGCCGTAATTCACCGCGGGATCCGCATTCGCGTCGAACATCGGCGGCTGGAGAATGCCGGCCGGGAAAACAATGTCGCGCAGCGCACCGTTGTAAGCGTCGTTCGTTTGCGGCGTCATGCCCCAGTCCGCCATGTCGACCGGCCCCGGCAAACGCCCCGCATAAAAGGCCCACTCGGCGGCAGCCGCGCGCCGCACGTTGCCGATAAGATCATCGTCGCGAATTTCGACTTTCGAATAATCGCGCGCCTTGTCCGGATAACCGACCTTGATCTTGTAGGTATCGAGCTTTTTCAGCGCCTGCACCTTGGTCGCTTCGCTCATCCAATCGAGCCCTTTTATCCGCTCGTGCATGGCCACCTTCAGGTTGCCGACCAGCTCCTCGATCTTCGCTTTCGCCGCCGGCGGAAAGTATTTCGCGCTGTAAAGCTGGCCCACGGCCCATCCGAGATTTCCGAACCGATCGTAACGATCGCCAGCCGCCGTAATCGCCGCCGCTTACCGCCTGCACCCCGCGTTTCCAGCGGACCTTTTGCTCCGCCTGTCCGGAAAGCGTCTTGTTCCGCATCTCGAAAAACGCGTCGGCAAACGCTTTTGAGAGATAAGGCGCGGCGTGATCGGCAATGTTGAAAGCCTGCCAGGCCTGGAGTGTTTGGACCGACGTCGTGTCAAAGATCTCCGCGATCTTGGCAAAGGCCGACTTTTCTCCCACGACCACGCGCTCGATTTTCGGAAATCCGGCTTCGGCGAGAAATTTTCGCCAGGCAAATTTTGGCGCGAGCGTTTCCAGCTCCGCTACCGTCATGGCGTTGTAGGTCGCGATGGGATCGCGTTGCTGGGTCTTGGTCCAACTGGCGTCGGCGATCTTTGTTTCGAAGTCGATCACCTCGGCGGCGCGCTTGTCCGCTTCCGGCCAGTCGAGCATACGGAGGAGCTGCGCGGCGTAGGCTTGGTACTTCTGCTTCTTCTCCACGAAGTCCGGCTTCAGATAATAATCGCGGTCCGGCAACCCGAGCCCAGCCTGGCCCAGATACACGGCGTATTTCTTCGGGTCCTTGATGTCGACGTCCACGAACAGGCCGAAGATGCCGCCGTGGAAATCGGAGTTTTGCCGTCCCATCAACCCCGCCAGGGCCGCGCGCTCTTTGGCCGACTGGATCTCCGCCAGCGTCGCTTTCAACCCGGCAGCGCCTTCCTTCTCGATCCGTGCCTCGTCCATAAAGGACTTGTAAAAGGCGCCTACCTTGCCTTCGATGGTCGTTGGTTTCGGCTCGGCCTTCTTCGCCGTTTCTTCCATCAAATCGTGGAGCCGTTGTTCGGTGAGGTCGGTCATAGCCAGCCGCAAACTGTAGGCCGGTTTGTCCGCCGGAATCTGGACGCGATCGAGCCAGGCTCCGTTCGCATAGCGGAAAAAATCGTCGCCCGGTTTCGATTTCATATCCGCGCCCTCGGTGTCGAAGCCCCACGCGCCATATTGCGGTTTCCCGCCGAGCTGCGCCCATGCGGCCGCGACAACCAGAATCGAAATCAACCAGGCAGCTCGTGCTTTCATACGAGCGGTTGTAGCCGGGATCGGTGATCCCGGCCAATGGAATCGCGTTGTTACTTCCGGCCGGGATCAACGATCCCGGCTACAACCGCGTTGACCGCCGATCATGGCGCTTTCAGGATTGGCACGATCTCGGTCTGGATCGGTTGCCCCGTCACTTCGATGTCTTTGTCGCCGACATAAACGTCGATCTCGGATCGGACGCCGAATTTGCCTTCGAGATAGATGCCGGGCTCGATTGAAAACAAGACGCCGGCGGTGATGTAGCGCGAGTCGCGCGTTTCGAAATTGTCGATGTTCACGCCGTTGCCGTGGCATTCTTCGCCGATCGAATGGCCGGTTCGGTGGGTGAATTGCTCGCCGTAACCAGCCTTCTTGATCACGCCCCGCGAGACATCGTCGACTTCCGCGCCGTGGATCCGTTTGCCTTCGCGAACATTCTTTCGGACGAACTCGGTAGCCGCGTCGCGCGCTTCTCGCACGATGTTAAAGATGCGGACGTATTCCTCCGGCACGGAGTCGCCGACGAAACCAGTCCAGGTTTGGTCGGTGCAAATCGCGCCCGGCTTGCGCAGTTTGCTCACGATATCGAGCAGAACGAAGTCGCCTCGCTTGATCTGGGTGTTCGATTCTTTCGTCGGAAAATAATGTGGGTTCGCGGCGTTCGCGTTCACCGCCACAATGCCGTCTTCGCGAGTCATGCCCTCTTCGTCGAGCCGGCGGGCGATGAACTGCTGGATGTCGTATTCCGTGATCGGGTTTTCCGCGCGAATGTTCCGGGCGATCTCGGCGAACGCCTCCATCAGAACGCGATGGAGTTTGTCCGAACCGTCGACGTGCGATTGTTTTTGCTCGGCCGTTACGACCGCTTCGAACTGCTGCACCAGCTCGGCACTCGTCACGATTTCGACGCCAAAAGATCGGATCAATTCGATAGTTCCGGCGTCCACGCGCGAGATGTAGGGAATATCGTTGTTTGGCGAATACTGCATCGCGATCCGTTTCTTCGCACCACCACCGGGGCGCTTCTCCGCGGGCCCTTGGATCGCGCCCGACACCATCGCGTGCTGTTCTTCCCAGCCGCGGTAGATGGAGCGTTGGCCGGGCAGGGCGTCGAGTTTTCCGCGCTCGATCGAATGGACGATCTTGGTCGGCTCGCCCTTCGCGGGGATGTAATAAAACCAGCGGCGCGAACCGGAAGCATGATCGCCCAGTTTCAGAATACGGGCGGCGAGAGGATCGCTCCCGCGAAAATCGTAGAAGAGCCAGCCGTCCAACTTCGCGGCCTGGAGCGCCTTTTGAATCTCAGTGACGCGTTCGGCAGGTGTAGGTTCGGCGCGCATGGTGACGGCAAACATGGAGCAAGCGATCAGGGGCGCCAGCGCGAAACATTTTATGAATCTCATCGAGCGAGCAGACTACGCCAACCGCGTCGATTTCATCAAGCGCGGGCGATGATTTGCGTAGCGCTAATATGCTGCCTCGTTCCCAAGCTCCAGCTTTGGAAGGCAATTGTCTTGGGAAGCTCCGGCTTCCACGGCCGCAATTGGGGAGATCGTGAGTAACCGGCCACCGCGCCGGCGAAGCAACAGCTTTCGGGGACAAGGTGACGTTCCCAAGCTGCAGGTTGGGAACTGGGCTCTCGGACGTTCCGCTAACAACGATTGACCGCCTCGGTCCAATTCGGTCTAATCGCCCTTCAAACCATGCCGAAATATCTTGTCATTAGCACCAGCGGCAATCCCGACAGCAACAGTCGCCGAATGGCGCGCCTCGCTTTCGGCGCGCTGGAAAAAACGAAGATCGAATGCGCGTGGCTCGATATCAGCGAGCTCGGCTTGCCGTTGTGCGATGCCGATGCCTGCTACACCCAGCCGGCTGCCCAAAAAGTAAGCAAGGCAATCAAAGCGGCTGACGGCATCCTGATGGGGACGCCAGTTTACAACTATGATGTAAGCGCCACCGCGAAGAACCTCGTCGAGCTGACCGGCAGCGCGTGGGAAGACAAGGTTGTCGGCTTTCTCTGCGCCGCGGGCGGGATGAGTAGTTATATGTCCGTAATGGCGTTCGCCAACAGCCTCATGCTCGACTTCCGTTGTGTGATCATCCCTCGTTTCGTTTACGCGACCGGTCGCGCCTTTGATGGTGACGATCTCAAGGACAAGGAAGTCGGCGAGCGGATCGAGGAGCTAGCCGGCGAACTGGTGAAGTTCACGACAGCACTCAGGGGCTAGGTCGTTCCTTGTGACGGAATCGTCTGCGCGGATTTGGAAGAAGATCGCCCTCTTCTATGGGCTCACGTTGCTCTTCAGCAATGTCTTCAATGGCTTCCAGCTGCACGCTGGAACAATGGACGCGGGCAGCAGCTTGCTCTACGTCACCGGCACGATGTGGAGTCCGGCCCTGGCTGCATTCCTGACGAAGCGAATATTTGCGGAACCAATCGCGCAGCTGCCGTGGCGATGGGGCGGCGCGTTACGCCTGGCTCGCCTACCTGATCCCACTGGCTTATGCGCTTCCGGTTTATCTAGTTACCTGGCTAACGCCGCTCGGCGGGTTCCTCGAGCCAGACTTTCTGAAGCGCACGGCCGCTCAGTTCGGCTGGTCCAACTTTCCTAATTCCGTCGTAATTGTTCTATTCGTCCTTCTCACCGCCACCGTCGGACTCGTCGGCAAGACTTCGCGCGCTCTCGGCGAAGAGATTGGCTGGCGCGGCTTTCTCGTTCCGGAGTTGAACAAGGTCGTCGGCTTCACCGGCGTGAGCGTCATCAGCGGTTTGATGTGGGCCGCCTACCATTTCCCGGCTCTGCTGTTCGGCGACTACAACAAAGGCGCGCCGGCCTGGTATAGCTTGATCTGTTTCACCCTCATGGTCGTAGCCGACTCCTTCGTTCTCGCGTGGCTCACTCTGCGTTCGAGGAGCCTTTGGCCCGCCGCCATCTTCCACGGCAGCCACAACCTTTTCATTCAATCGATTTTCACGCCGCTCACCCGCGACACCGGCCGCACCAATTACATCATCGACGAGTTCGGCATCGGGTTGGTCATCACCGTCGGTATTGCCGCGGTGACCTGCTGGCGAATATTCGCGCGAAAACCGGCGTAGCTCTGGGCCGGAGGCGCGACGAGGATGAGATCAGCTCGATTAGGCTCGGGGCTTCATCGCGGGCCAGGCGAATCTCGTTTATGCGGGGTCGCGAAAAGCAAAACCATCATAACGGCCGGCCGCGCCTGGCCGCGAAAAGGTAAAGGGCAGCGAGGCCGCCGACTCCCGCGCTTGCAACGAGCATGCGCCAGTCGGCTCGATATGCGGCCAAAAGGATGCCGCCGACGCCGGTGCCCATCAGGACGAGCGCCATACCCGAGAGGATTCTCACCTCAAAGGGCCGAAACTTCTTTGGTCTCAGCATCGTCAAATACGCTTCGTCTCGCGAGAACGAGACGAGCGATCGCAGCTGCCGGACGTTCGCTTCATCGCATGGTTAGATCCGTTTCGCGGTGAAAGCATGCCAGACATACTAGAATGGAACGGACTGCCAAGCCGTGACATAGACGGGAGCCCGAAGGGTAAGGGAGCAGAGCCACTGCATCAACAAGATCACCGACGCAACACCGAGAGCGCGCGAGAAATGAGGCTTGCATGACCGCCATCACGATTCGCCAAGCACGACGCGATACGCCCGCACCGCGCCATCCTCGTAGACCTGCACATAAGCCGCGGGAGCGAATTCAATCATACCGGCGAAAGACACGTCGGTTACAACGATTATTGGCGCGCCCAAGGCCGCGAGGTAAGAGACATCGGCCGACGCGAGCGGTTCGCCCTTGATGAGTTTGCGCGCTAAATCCTGTCGCAACTCAATGTCGCGATAACCCCATTGTTCGAGCATCGGCGCGGTGTAACCGACAAGTTGCCGTCGATTGCCATATACGCCGATGTCGAACCACAACCGGTCCAAGTAATAATATGTGGAATCTGAAGTCTGATATGCTTCCCACCAGGGATATTCTACCAAGATGGCGTCGGCGGGAGTCTTATCGCGGATCCAATTCAGTAAGCGCTGACGGCTAGGATTCCGCGTTTCCCGCGGTGGCTGGGCCATAAAACAATAACTCGTCAACACGTTTGTCGGCACACAAATGATCAGGGCGAGGAAAAAGATCGCTCGTGTAATGACTGTGCGTCGCCAGAAGTTCCACGCGATTGCAGTGAGTGGCGCAACGCCGAACGCAAGCAGATAGATAAATTTGTACTCTGCTTCCAAAGCCACATGAGTAACCAAGCCGACTATCAGAATAACTAACGCAAACAGTGCCAGGACGCTTCCCGCGCGTTCCTGACCGCGACGGGCGAGCCAAACGCCCGGAGCAGCGATTATCGCAATCAAACCGACCGTCGCCACCATGCCGTAAGCCTGACTCTTCAGATAAGCCGGGCTCAGATCGATTGAGAACGCAGAACCAGATTTTCCATGTAAAATATTCCAAGCATATGGCGCGGCCACTAACCCGGCCACGAGCGTGATAGCGCCGAAATCAAACAACAACTCGCGCCATTCGTCCCTGGTGGCGCGGTTGATAACCAAAAAAATGCCGAGCGCGGCCAGCGAACCAGGAACAACAAAAGCAGCGCTGAGAGGGTAAAGATAAAAAAGCGTGGCCAATAACAGCGCACCGGTGAAGAGAAAGCCAATGTTCCGGCCGCCTTCCATCCGCATGAGCACGAAATCCAGCCACGCGATGTTGAAAGCGATCGCCAACGCAAATGGACTTCCATCGAGAAACTCGTGAACGAGACTGCCGAGCGCAGGCGAATAACCTTTGACCATCGCAAACGGCGCAACCAGCGAATACCACCGATCCGCATTGTTTGAGTCGCCGGCGGCAAAAATGATCCAGCCGAAAGCATTCAGACCAAACACGAGCATCCAAACCGAGCTGACGCGTCCGAAAAAGCTTGTCGTTAAGCGGCTGGCGATTCGATACCCGATAAGGACGACCAAAATCAGCGCGTGCACATTCAAAATCGCGAAGACCTGATAAACCGACAGGCCGGTAATTCGAATCAGGGCCGCGGAATAAAAATGGTAGAGCCAGTAATAATTCGCTGGTTGGCCAGCCATCATCGGCGAATCAGGCGGAACAACCCCCGCGAGAATTCGCGAAACGATCGCGGCATGAAGTGATGCGTCCCACGCGACGGCTTGAAAGGAATTCACGAGGAACGGAATTACCAGCAACAAAATCGACACCAGCGCTCCAAGCGCGATCACGATTAGCTCATTTTTTGTAATCCGCGCCGTTTGCCTCCAGCCCACGGAAATCGCGATAACGATGAAAACGACAATTGCGATCCCGCCCGCAGTCCGCAAAGGCAAGCCGAGGAAAATTCCTGCTAACGAAATCCAAGCGAATGGTAAGATCGACAAGAGCGACGGATACAAAACAAGATCGACAATCGACAATCTTGTTCGGCGCGCGTATTTCCAAATGGCGAGGCCCGGCACGAAGCTGACGAGCAGATAACGCGCGACCGCGCGAACCGGCCCGACGGGAATGATATCAGGCATTAATGCGAGCGCGCAGAGCGCGATCAGCGCCCAGTTGGACTCCGAGAAACGCCGCAATCGAGTTATCACGGCTCGCTTACATCCTCGTTATTGCGCTATTGCACATAGAGAGCGAGGTCATGAGGAACATTGCGACTATGGGCGGCACGTGGTCCCGGCGTTTGACACAGGCGCCCTCCATTCAGAACGGGAGCTTCATGCCGAGGCTCTTTACCAGGAAAGCGAATTGGTCGGATGCTTCTTCGATGACCTTGGTGGTCGGTTTGCCGGCGCCGTGGCCGGCGCGAGTCTCGATGCGGATCAGAATGGGAGCTGGGCCGGCTTGAGCAGCTTGCATCGCGGCGGTGTACTTGAAGCTGTGTCCGGGGAAAACGCGGTCGTCATGGTCGGCGGTAACGACGAAGGTGGGAGGATATTTCGTTCCCGGTTTGACGTTGTGGAGCGGCGAATACTTATAAAGCGCTTCGAACTCCTCCTTGTTCTCAGACGAGCCGTAGTCGGACGCCCAGGCCCAGCCGATAGTGAACTTCTGGAACCGGAGCATGTCCATAACGCCGACGCCCGGCAGAGTAGCTCCCCACAAATCGGGCCGCTGATTTTCCACGGCGCCGATAAGCAGGCCACCGTTACTCCGCCCACTGATCGCCAGGTTTGGAGTCGACGTATACTTGTTCGCGATGAGCCATTCGCCAGCGGCGATGAAATCGTCGAACACGTTTTGCTTTTTCAGTTTCGTCCCGGCCAGGTGCCATTCCTCGCCGTATTCGTTGCCGCCGCGCAAATTGGCGCTTGCGTAGACGCCACCCATGGACAGCCAGGTCGCGACATTTGGCGAAAAGCTCGGCGTCATCGAGGCGTTGAACCCGCCGTAACCGTAGAGCAGCGTCGGGTTGTTCCCATTCTTCTCCAGACCCTTCTTATAAGTGATAAACATGGGCACTTTCGTCCCGTCCTTGCTCGGATAGAAAACTTGTTCGGTGACGAAGTCGTCCGACTTGAAATCTACTTTCGGGCGGAAGAGGACGGTGCTTTGCCCGGTCTTGATGTCGTAGCGATAAATGGTTGCCGGGTCGGTGTAGCTGACAAAGGAATAGAAGGTCTCCGTGTCTTTCCGTTTCCCAAAAAACCCGCTCGCTGTGCCAAGACCGGGCAGCTTGATTTCGCCGACATCTTTGCCAGTCAGGTCGAAGAGCCGCACGGCTGAGTGTGCGTCCTTGAGGTAACTGGCGATAAAACGGTCGCCGACGAGATTCACGTCCTCCAAGGTTTCGGCCGCTTCCGGCACGACTGTCTTGATCTCGTCAGGCTTCGTAATGTCGATCGCTACAATGCGAGCGCGCGGCGCATCCAGGTCGGTCTTGAACCAGAAAGTGTTGCCGTCGCAGCTGATGAAATCGTAAGCGGCATCCTGTTTATTCAACAACTCGACAACCGCCGCGTCAGGTTTCCCGAGCTCCTTGTAAAAAATGCGGTTCTTTGGATCGGTGCCCTGCGAGACGTCGATGATGAGAAAGCGGCCGTCGTCGCTCACGGTCCCGGCGAAGTTCCAATCCTTATGGTCTTTCCGTTCGTAAACCAACACGTCCTTCGCCTGAGGATCGCCTAGCTTGTGGAAGTAAAGCTTGTGAAAATAATTCGCCTCCTTGAGCTGGTCGGCCGAGGCCGGCGCGTCGTAGCGGCTGTAGAAAAATCCAGTGCCGTCCTTTTTCCAGGAGCCATTCGAGAACTTGACCCATTGGACGTCGTCGCTCAGATCTTTGCCGGTCGCGATGTCGCGCACCTTCCATTGTTGCCAATCCGACCCGGCAACCTCGAGGCCGTAAGCCATCAGTTTGCCATCCTCAGTGATATCGGTCCCGGCCAGCGCGATGGTGCCGTCTTTTGAAAGCTTGTTTGGATCGAACAGGACTTTTCCGGCGTCCGGGAGCTTGTCGCTCGTGAAAACGACGTTCTGGTTTTGCAAACCGGTGTTCTTCGAAAAGAAATAGCGCCCGCCTTCATGGTAGGGGACGGTGAACTTCTCGTAGTTCCAGAGCGCCGTCATCTTGTCCTTGATCTTCTTCCGTTGCGGAATTGCGGCGAGATAATCGAAAGTCAGTTTGTTTTCCGCCTCGATCCATTTCCTGGTCGGCTCCGAATCCAGGTTTTCCAGGTCCCGATACGGATCGGCGACTTTGGTTCCGAAATAATCGTCAGTCTGGTCGCTCTTCGGCGGCTGTGGGTAGGTGAACGGCTTGTCTGCTGCGAGAAGAACAGTGATGAAGAGCGAGGCAACACAAAAGATCAGGAACGAGCGTCTCATAGAACCAGACCGATAAGATGCTTCGGTCTACGACGCAAACCAGGAGGGACGTGCGCTGTCACGTCCCTAACTGCGCCCTAAATTAGGGATGACACAGCGGTCGTCCCTCCATTACGGTACCCGCAATGCGTTTGGGATTCCGAGCTGCTGATAATCTTCCGTGGTGAGCGATGTTCCCAGGGTCAGGCCGGTCCACTTTTGGTCCTTCTTTTTCAGGAACACCCAGGCAGCATCGGCCGCCTTCGAATCTTCAGGGGCCACTTTCGCGCGAGCAAAGTCGCCCTCGACCTGCTCTACCGTAACTGTGAACTTCGTCATGCCGGAGTTGGCTGCGACATAGCTCTTGGTCGCGGCGATGATCGCAGCGTGTTCGTCTCCGGCGAGACCGGAATTGTTAAAGGCGACAAGAAGTGCGCCGAGTAAGAGCCATTTCTTCATGGGGTTCTTTTACTGTAGCGACGGCGCTCTGTCGCCGTCCAAAGTTCATGCCTGGAATCCACGCGTCAGGACGGCGACTGAGCGCCGCCACTACAATGCCAGCGCGCGTCGCGCATGTTTATTCCGTATGCCCCGCTGGCAAATGCGCGGCTTTCCAGTCCATCGCCATCCGGATCCGGGAGCGGCCACTGGGGTGATCGAAGAACATCATTTCTTCGAGCGGACTTGGGTCGAGCTTGCGGTATTCGCCGAGTTTGAGAGCGACCATCGCGAAGGCATCGGGTTCGCGCGCCGTATTCACGCTGAAGGCATCGGCTTCCCGTTCATGGACGCGCACGGTCGTGTTGATGGCCGGGGTAAGGAGAAAGAAGACAGTCGTAAAAATTAGCGAAAGCAACGGAAGTCCAGCGGGGTCGGCGATGCCGCGAACGCCCCATCGTGCACCCCAGCGGTTAACGGCGCCCTGAAAGAAAATGCGTAAGGCCAAAAAACCGAGCAGGAAAAAGAAGCTGAAATAAGTGGTGAGCTTGAAACTATGATTCAAGATGTAATGCCCCATCTCGTGGGCCATCACTTCGCGGATTTCCGGCAGGGTGCATCGTTGAAGCAGATTGTCGTTGAGCGCGATTCGGGTCGTGCCCATGAAGCCCGAGACATTGGCGCTGACGCGTTTCGTTTGCCGGGAAGCGTCAACTTCGAAGACTTGCGTAACGGGAATCTGGTTGGCGCGAGCCATGGCCAGGATCGGCTCGCTAATGGCAGGATCATTAAGCGGCGTGTACTTGTTAAAGAGCGGCTCGACGTAAACCGGCGCCAGCATGATCCCGAGAACAGTGAAGACAATCGAGACGAGCGTTCCCCAGACCCACCACGTCCGCGGGGCCCGGCGAAACACGGCGTAAAGGCCGATTAGGAGCAGGCTCGTCACAATCAGGTTCACGATGACGAACTTCACTTGCTCGCCCATCCATTGCCCGAGATTCTGGTTCGCCATCCCGTAGGCGTGCTCACGGACAAAGTTCTCGTAGTAGTGGAGCGGGAAGCTGAGCAGAAAGACCAGGAGCAGCGTGGGGATGGCGTAGAGAGCAACCTGGAGCGCTCGGAAACGAGTCGTGCGCTCGGCAAAGTCGCGCAGGCGCGCAGAGATGCGCGATGCCAGGAGGAAAATCGAGATAGCCACGGACATCAGGAAGTTCCAGACGATCAACCAGTAGCCGCCTTCGAAGTAGGCGTCGGATTTCGCACGCTTATCCGGCGGGACGGTATCGAGCCAGGCGCGCGTGGCAGTTGCCGGATCCGTCGCGGGCGCGATCGACGGAGTGGGGTAGGCCGTCGAAGACGGAGACGATTCCTGCGCGACAAGCGGCGCTGCGGTTAATGCGAAAAGCGCGAACAGGAAAACTAGGACGGTTGATCTCATATGGCGGGGAGGTTGAAAGAAATGGCAGCCAGGGTCAATGAGAGTTGGTAGAGTCGTGGCTGATGCGGATTGAATATCTGGCCGATCAACCGGAGGCGCTGCCACCGCTGGCGCAATGGAAACACCAGGAGTGGGGCCACCTTCGCCCGGGCGATACGGTCGAGAAACGCCAGGCACGGCTCGCAGGCATGTCGAATCGAGATCGCATTCCGCTGACGGTAGTGGCTCTCGAGGACAATGAAGTGCTCGGCTGCGCCAGTCTTATCGAGCACGATATGGAGACGCGAATGGAGCTTACGCCCTGGTTGGCCGGCGTCTATGTGGGGGAAGCTTTTCGGCGCCGGGGCATCGGCGCGGAGTTAGTGCGGCGGATCATGAGTGAAGCCGGCAAATTAAAGGTCCCGCTGCTTTACCTCTACACGGTCCATAGTGAGAATTTCTATGCGGCCTTGGGCTGGACCTTTCTGGAGCGGACTTCCTATCTTGAGCAGGACATCGTAATCATGACTTACAAGCCATGACTCCCGCGCATTTCCGTGAGCTCGCGCTTGGCTTTCCGGAGTCTTTCGCGAGTGCGCACATGAGTCATCCCGATTTTCGAGTAGGAGGAAAGATATTCGCGACGCTCGGTTATCCGGATGAGGAACATGGGATGGTGGTGCTGCCGGCCGAAGAGCAGAAGCGCTTGATCGAGTCGCATCCAAAGATTTTCGCGGCAGCGAAGGGAGCCTGGGGAAAGCACGGGAGCACGACCGTGCGGCTGGCTGAGGTTGATGAAGTAACCTTGCGATCCGCGCTGGAAATTGCGTGGCGGAACAAGGCGCCGAAGAAGTTGCTTTGAACTGGGGAGCGCACGCGCCTCGTAAAACCAGAAGATCGTTTTGGCGATGGCGTCAAAACCAGCACGCGCGGCGCGTGCGCTCCCCGGATGAGAGGATTTTCCTCGTTCCCAAGCTCCAGCTTGGAAACCCACTTGTCCCCGAAGTTCTACTTCGTCAGGGGCGTGTGGGATTGGCGCTAGCGCATCGGTGCACGCCTGCGGTCGAAGCTGGAGCTTCGAAGACATGCGCCGCTCCCAAGCTGGAGCTTGGGAACGAGAATCAAGCGCGATTCAGCGTGAGGGAGACGGGCGCTACACCAACGCGCCGCCGCAGCTTGAGCCAGCGCCGGCGGTACAGCCGAAGCAATGATCGCCGGTAAGAATTTCGCGGTTCTCTACCGTCGCGGGATCAACCTCCCAAAGATGCAAGCCGTCGCTCCCGCCATTGCGGGCCCATGGCATCTTGAGCATCTGATTAAAATCGCAATCGAACACTTCGCCTTGCCAGCTCACGTTGATCGTGTTGCGGCACATAACGCCGTTCACCGTGGCCGGGTTAAAGGCGTCGTTCAAAAGCGCCATGTAATCGCCCAGCAGGTTGTTGTTCTTCAGGTAGGAGGCGAAGCGCGCGATCGGCAGATTGGTAATCGTGTAGAGCTTGTTGAACACGATCCCAAAATGCTCTTTCAGCTCGCGCTTGTAATCGGCTTCCAATTCTTCCTGTGGGCCCGGCAGAAAAGCGCCGTTAGGATTGTAAACCAGGTGAAGAGGCAGGTCAGGCTCAGTCCCGTAGCCTAACGAGTTCAAAAGCTGGAGCGCCTTGATACTCGCGTCGAAAACGCCGTTGCCGCGCTGGGCGTTGACGTTCTCGGCGGAATAGCAGGGCATCGAGGCGATGATCTCGATCCTATGCCGCGCGAGGAACTCGGCAAAATCTTCGTAGCCGGGCTCGAGCAGGATGGTCAGATTGCATCGATCGATGATGTGGCGCGGCGGCGTGAGAAGCTTGAGTCGTTCGACGAGATATTTGAAATCCGGAATCATCTCCGGGGCGCCGCCCGTCAGATCGACCGCCGGGATATCGGTCTTGGCCAGCCAATCAATGAGCCGATCAATCGTAGCGCGAGTCATGATCTCCTTCCGCTTCGGCCCGGCGTTCACGTGGCAATGAACGCAGGTGAGATTACAAAGCTTGCCGACATTGATCTGGAGCACCTCCGTCTTGGTGTGACGGAGCGGGAGCGCATGCTCGGTGAGTTTTTGGGCGAAGTGATTCAAGGCGGGAGAAGATTTGCGTGGACTGTTACCATTAATCCTAGACACGCAACGGAACAAGACGAGTCCAAAGGTTGCCCGAGGAAACCTTCTCCGAAGAGTCTTGTCGCGCGGCCCAGTTTTGGTATCTCCGTATGATGATTTTTGTTCTTCTTGCGCTCGCGGCGGCGTTCGTCGCGTTTTCAAACGGCGCCAACGATAACTTCAAGGGCGTCGCCACGATCTATGGAAGCGGCACCGCGGGTTACAAGACCTCGATCATTTGGGCGACAGCGACGACGTTCGCCGGCTCGGTCACCTCTTTCTTCCTCGCCCAGGCTCTTCTCAAGAAGTTTTCCGGCAAAGGACTCGTTCCGGATGCATTCACCGGCTCGGAGTTTTTTCTTCTCGCGGTCGCTCTCGGCGCCGGGATCACGGTAATCCTCGCCACCCGGCTCGGATTTCCGATTTCCACCACTCACGCAATCCTGGGTTCCATGGTCGGGAGCGGATTGGTTGCGACCGCATTTGGTGGAGTCAACTTCGGCGCGCTCTCGAAAGGGTTCGTCCTCCCGCTGCTCTTGAGTCCCGTTCTCGCCGTCGTGGTTGGCGCGCTTCTTTACAGTCTCTTTCACTCCGTTCGGTGGCTTCTTCGAATTCCGAAGGAATGGTGCATCTGCGTGGGAGCGGAAAGCCGAACCGTTGCGATGCCTTCCGGGTCGATGTTGGCGATGCGGACACTTCCCTTGCCGACTCTCACCCTGGCGGAAGGCGAATCGGTCGCCAGCTGTTCCGAGCAATATTCCGGAACGATCGCGGGGATCGACGCGCAACGGATGGTGGATGCCGGCCACTTTCTCAGTGCTGGAATAGTCTCCTTCGCGCGAGGCCTGAACGATACGCCGAAGATTGCCGCGCTCATGCTCCTCGTGAAATGGCTTACTCCCGCCACCGATGTGGCAATCGTTGGAATAACCATGGCGGTCGGTGGACTTCTCGGCGCGCGCCGGGTGGCTGAGACCATGAGTCACAAAATCACCAGCATGAATCCGGGGCAGGGTTTCACTTCCAATCTTACCACCGGCATCCTGATTATCCTGGCAAGCACGCTGGGATTGCCGGTTTCGATGACTCATGTCACCGTCGGCTCGCTCTTTGGCATCGGCCTAACGACCGGTCAGGCGAATATCAAAACCGTGAGCGGCATTGTTCTTTCCTGGATCATCACGTTGCCCTGTGCCGCACTCGTTGCGGGTGTCGCTTACTTCGTCATTAGCAGGTTGCACTAAGCGAGGCGCGGTGAAAAAGAACGTTCTCTTCGTTTGCATCCACAATAGCGCCCGCAGCCAGATGGCAGAGGCTTTCCTCAACCAGATCGCGGGCGACCGCTTTTACGCCGAGAGCGCAGGGATCGAGCCCGGGAAACTTAACCCGACCGTAGTGGAAGCGATGCGCGAAGCGGGTCTCGACATTTCCACGAACCCCACGAAGTCGGTCGCGTCGATGATCGAACGAGGGCCTTATTTCGATCATGTGATCACGGTCTGCGATGAAACCAGCGCCGAGCGATGCCCCCTGTTTCCCGGCGACGCGCGCCGACACCATTGGCCATTCGCCGATCCTTCGAGCTTTAGTGGAACAGCGGAAGAGTGTTTGGCGGCCACGCGGATCGTTCGCGATGAGATCCGGGAACGCATCCAGCGCTCGACCGAAGTCGGCGGCGAACTGAGTTAAACGATTTACGGGGTGCGAAGCTTTTGAGCGACCGATGCGTTTGCGCTTCGCGAGATCCTCACAACGCACGAAAGCTCGCGCGCCCCGAGTCGAGGCTTGGGAGTGACGATGAGATTGCCCCGGGCGTCGACTGATGCGGCTCGAGCGCGTATCTCGAGCTGGTCGGGTTCCGCGATGGCGAGAATCGCTGCAGCGTCGAAGACGGGTGCGCCTTCGGTTCCAACGAATTTGGTCCAAAACCAGAGCCAGAACCGGCTTTCCTTTTGGAGAAAATCGCCGGCGGGATCGCCGCGCATCGAGTCAAGCACGGTGGCGTTCACGGTCAGGCGCGCCGCCAGTTCGACAGGGATGAGGGTGAGGGGGATTTGGCTGTGCAGCACTTGAGCTACGGACGCGGGATCCTTCACCACGTTGGCGTCATGGATGCGGATTGGATGGCGCGAACCGAACCGAAGATCGGTCTGCGACGTTGTTCCACCGATGAAGATGACGCGCTTAATTCGCCGGGCGAGATCGGGATGCGCGGCTTGAAAGGAGACCAGGTTAGTCAGCGGTCCGAGTGCGATGTAAGTCAGACTCCGCTTTCGACGGAGCATTCCTGCCAGGGCTTCGGTCGCTTCAGTCTGGCGAGCGCGAGTGCGTGACGATTCCGCACCCGGATGAACTCCAAGCGGCGAGTTCAGCTTCGAAAGAACGAGGCGAGCCGCCGCGGTGGTCCTGCTGAGTGACGCGTTGCCATAGCTGGTGCTAATGCCGGCGATCTCTAGATTTGGCGAACGAGTCGCCAACAGGAGAGCGAATGCGTCGTCCACCTCGCGAAATGGCGAACCGATGGATACATCGGTGTCAATCCAGACGGTTTCAGCGGCCAAACAACTCGCGAAAGAAAAAAGGAGGAGCAGAAAAACAAGGAACGGATCAAGGGACCTCGCGATTTTGGCTTGCCGGATGAAAGAAAGAGGGGCGAACTGGTGGGATGCGCTCTGGAATTCGCTCATTGTTTCTCCTCGCGGCGGTCGCGCTTGCTCCAACGAAGATCGTCCGTGCCGCCGACACCTTCACCGACGCTTACGATCGGCTCCTGAAGAAATATGTGACGTCCGGCGGGGTGAAGTACGCCGCATGGAAAGGGAACGCGGCCGATATGAAGGAACTTCAAGGCGTGGTGGACGGAATCGCCGCAGCCAATGCCGGGTCGATGGCGCGCGCCGAGCAACTCGCTTTCTACATCAACGCGTATAACGCCTGGATTCTGCATGAAGCGCTCGAAAAATATCCGACCAAGAGCGTGAAGGACACTTTCTTCACATTCTTTACCTCGAAGCGAATCAAGGTCGCGGGGGAGCAAACCAGTTTCAACGCGCTCGAAAAAGAAACGATCCGCTCGAAATTCGGCGAACCGCGCGTCCATTTTGCGCTCAATTGCGCGAGCCAGAGCTGTCCGCCGTTGAGCACCGACGCCTTCCGCGGCGGCAATGTCGAGTCGCAGTTCGAAAGGCTCGCGCGAAACTTCGTCAACAGTCCAAAGGGCGTCGCTTATCAGGAGGGCGCGAAAACAGCGGAACTCTCCAAAATTTTCGACTGGTATAAAGACGACTTCAAAGAAGGCGGGCCGCTCGGGTTCATCAACAAGCGGCGCTTGAAGCCGCTGCCTAACGACGTGAAGATCAGCTACCAGGATTACAATTGGTCGCTGAACGAGGCGAGATAAGATGGTCGCCCTTGCAGTTCCAAAAACGAGAAGCGAACGCTCGTCCCGTTGGCGGCAGCGCTGGCACGCGTTTCGAAATCCGATCGTCGAAGAAAAAGCGCGGGTCCTGCGGGAGCGCTGGGATTCGCTCCCGGTCGAGCTGCAAACGAACAACCAGATCTCGGGGCGCCATCTGACCCATTGCGGTTTCACGCTCGGCGCGAGCTACTGCTCGTTTCATTGCACGCATTGCTACCTGCCGAAGAATGCGAACTCGATCCCGATTCCGTCGCTCGCGCAGGTGAAAGAGCAGATCGACGCGAACCGCCGTTTCCAGGGACCGGGCGGGGGATTGCAGATCACCGGTGGCGACGTGGCGGATGCTTACTGGAAATCGGGGCGGGCCGATGAGTTGATCGAGATCATTCGTTACGCCTGTTTGGTCGGCTCGATCCCGATGTTGATGACGCATGGGCAAACGTTGATCGAACAACCGGGGTACCTCGAGCGCCTGGTCGTGGAAGGCGGGCTTCGCCAGATTTCCGTGCACGTCGACATGACGCAGGCAGGGCGGCACGGTTATCCGATCGGCCGGATCAAGTGCGAAGCCGACCTGCACCCGGTTCGACAGGCGTTCACCGACCTCGCGCTCCGGATTCGCGAAAAGACCGGCTGCATTCTCGAATACGCGCTGAGCTTTACCGTCACGCGTCGCAACATCGACGACGTGCCCGAGGTGATCCGCTGGTATCTGGCGGACCCGCGGCGCAGTTACATCTGGCGGATGCTCAGTTTCCAACCCGAGGCGGACACCGGCCGGACTCTCTTTTCCCAGAACCCGATCACACCCAGCGATGTCTGGGAGAAAATTTGCGAGGGCGTTGGAATGCCGCTCCGACGCGATGTGTCGATCTTCGGTCACCCGGATTGCAACAGCTGGGCGTCGCTTCTGGTTGCGCGTCCATCGGGAAAATACTTTCCGCTGCTGCCGGACGATCCGAAGTTCGATCATCTGCTTGGCGAAGTGCTGAAGAAGATCGGCGGGTTGTCGCTGGTAAACGACGACGCGGGAACGCCGTTTTATCGGCTCGCGGGAATCCTTTTCAAGAACCCGATCCTGATCGCTCGGGTGGTGGCGCAACTAACGCGTTACCTCACTTCGCGCAACGCCCCCAGGGAGATCTTCCGGTCGCTCCTTCGCGGAAAGGTGCACACGCTCGGGGTCGGCATGCACAATTTCATGGGCTCGGAGAAAGTCTCACGCGCCGCGTCGGATCCAGTGATCAAATCGCGTCTGGATTCGTGCGTGTTCAAAGGCGCCGTGAAACGGAACGGTGCCTGGGAAGCCGTCCCGATGTGCGCCATGAATCAGCAGACCTGGAGCGAAGTTTACGACGAGCGGCTGAGCGATCCGGAATTAGCGAAGCAGCCCCAACCGGCGAGCCCGGTGGCGTGATCAGTTTCATCATTCCAGCCTGGCGGGATTCGGAGAATCTTTCGTCGTTGCTGCCGAGGCTAGCCATTCTTCCTGGCCCGATCGAGATCATTGTCGTCGAAGCCCGGGAGGGACGGGCGCCGTCCCGTCCCTTTGACACTAGCGCTGCTCGCTTCGTAACCGTCACGAATCCGAATCGCGGCGAACAGATGAATCACGGCGCCTCAGTCGCGACCGGCGACGTGCTTGTCTTTCACCACGCCGATACCGAATTCACGGCGGAACACCTCCGTGCGATTGAAACCGTGATGCGCGATCCGTCAGTGGCGGGGGGCGCGTTCCATCGGAAATTCGACGAGCGCCATCCGCGCCTGATGTGGCTGGAAAAATTTGCGCGGTGGCGCGCTAGCCAGGGTGCAACGCTCTACGGCGATCAAAGCATTTTCGTCCGGCGCACTGTTTTCCAAAAACTCGGCGGGTTCGCGCCCATCCCGCTCATGGAAGACGTGGAGTTCTCACCGCGCTTGCGCCGGGCGGGAAAGGTCGTGTTGCTCGATCCGCCGCTGCGCTCGTCGGCCCGCCATCACGAGCGGGAAGGGGCGTGGAAGCGAACGATCCAGAACGGCGCGCTCCTGTTCCTTTACAAAGTCGGGGTGCCGCCGCGCCGGTTGCACCGCTGGTATTACGGCGAAGCTGAAACGGCCTAGCAACAGTCGCCGCCGTCGCAGCAACTGCTCGCTTCGGTGGTCGCGGTGTAATCCTGCCCCTTCGTTTCCTTCGGGTGGCGCTTCGCTGTCCGCGAACAATCAAACGGCTTCGCCTCGCTCAACGGCACTTCAGTCAGCGGTTCGATAAATTCAAAGGACTCACGGTAGGGCGCTTTCCGGTAGAGATTGTAGGTCTTGTCGCAGACCGCGTAACGTCCGCCGCGCTCCATCCGATGGTTATCGTCATCGAGCACTTCCTTGAACGGTCCTTTGTAAATGACGGCTTGGTTCCGTTCTACGCATGGCCCTTGTTTGCCTTTGAACGCTTCGATCGTCACCGACCGAAACTCGATTCCTGCCACGGCCTGCCACGGTTTCTCGTCCCGCTTCAAAATCTGAACGCCATAGAAGCCAGCGTCGGTAAACGCAGTCAGGAAACCTTCTTCAGTCAAGGCGCCGGAGATGCAGCCGCTCCAAAGCTCCGGGTCGTTTTGCAGTTCGTCGGGAACTTCTTCGTCGCTGACAATGTCAGAGATCACCGCGCGCCCACCGGTCTTGAGGACGCGAAAGATTTCGTCGAACAACTGCCGCTTGGCTTTCGCTTCCACGAGATTCAGCACGCAGTTCGAAACAACAACGTCGATCGAATCGTTCGCCACCAGCGGATTTTTGACCCGAAGATCCTGGGCCAGCTCGTCCGCCGCGAGAAACGTAGCGGCGTCGCCGATCGGCCGGCGTTTCAATTCCGCGTCGAGCAGGTCGATGCTCAGCGCGAGGTCCTGGATCCGGCCTTTGCGAAACTCGACGTTGGCGTAACCCAGCCGCTCCGCCACGATTGGCGCATTCCGGCGAGCGACCTCCAGCATTTCATCGGTCATATCCACGCCGATCACTTTGCCGGCTGAGCCAACAATCTGCGCCGCAATGAAACAAATCTTTCCCGTGCCGCTCCCGAGATCGAGCACCGTCTCACCTTCACGCAGATACTTGCTCGGATCGCCGCAGCCGTAATCGCGCTCGATCACTTCCTTCGGGATGATCTTCAGGTAATCAGCGTTGTAATCGACCGGGCAACAAAGCCGCGGCTCCATCGCTTGCGCGCCGGCGGCGTAACGTTTTCGAACTGCGGACTCAGCGTTGATGGGGCTCATTGGAGCGACGGCGTTCGATCGCCGTTGCCGCGGATTATACGGCGACAGGGCGCCGTCGCTACAAGGCAAAAATGAGTTTCGGTCCGGTGATCGCTAGTACCAGAGCCAGAGATCGCGTTCGCCAGTCTACTTTTGCATGCGCCTGAGCGTCACCAGATAGGCGATGAGCGATTCGCGCTCGGCGGGTTTCAGATCAGCGCGGTCGGACATACTTGCGACCAGGGCCGGCCAATCTTCAGCGCGGTGCTGCGAAACCACGGGAAGCGCATGGCATTCGATACAACGGCTGACGAAAAGCGTGCGGCCTTCTTTTAGGGTGGTGGCGGATTGTCCGCTGTGCCGGGCGGCTTCGGCTGGGATGACAGGGACCACGTCGTTGCCCGTTTCGCAGCCGCTAAACAGGACGCCGAGGATGAAGGAGAGGCGGATAAATTTCATGGCGGAATTACTCTAGAAACTGGTGCCAAAGATGGTGCGAATCTGGAAGTCGGCTTCATCAGCAGTTTGGGTGGCCTGCGCGAGACCGCTGACGGTCACGAACCATCCGCCTCGCCGGTAGGAAACGTTTGGTCCCACGAAAAGGTTGCGGATCCGTTCCTCATCATGCCAGTCCGGAAGAACGAATTCGTGCAGCAGTTCGACCCCCACGGAGAGACTGGGAGAGATCTCGCGGCTGATTCCAAGCACTTGCTGGATTTCTCCGGTTCGCTCTTGCCAGTCTTCTCCCTCCCAGACCGCTTCGAGGGTCGCGTTGTAAGCCACGATCCAGGGACCGAAATTTTTCTGGGCAATCACTTTTGTCTCCAATTCGAACACGCGATCGCCGGCCCTGATCTCTTCGTAAATGGAAAAACCGATCGGATCGGTCACCGGATTTGTGAAATTGTAGATAAGCTCAATGGCGGAATCGGAGTACGTGAAACCCGAATGCTCCGAGTCCCGCGAATAAAACCAGTCGGCCAGGTAAACGCTGGCTTGAAAGTGGTTCGTGATGCCGAATTCGAGTTCGTGACGGAAGGCGACTTCATCGGAGTGCGCCGGATTGGTCGTGCGGCTCCAGGTTACCCAGTTTTCCATCTCCACGCTCCCCGGCGCTGAGGTCGTGGCTTCGTAAACGAAAGTGAAATGGCGCACGCCGGCGAAGGAGGAGATCGGCAGCACACAGAGCAGCAGCAAGGCAAGGCATCTCGGACGGATCGGATTTGTCATCGGCCGAAGCTACCGACGAAATCGGCAGGCTGCTGCCGTTCGGTTGCCAATTATTAGCGCCGGCTTGCTCTGCGGAATTCAGCTTTTTCCGATTGCGGCACTACAAAGGGAAAATCAGTTTCGACCCGGCGATCAAAAGCACCACGGCCAAGAGCCGCTTGATTACCACGTGGTTGAATCGCCAGCTGCCGAAATAAGATCCCGCGGCTCCGCCGGCCACCGCTGCGCCGACAAGGATAAACGCGAACGACGGGAGTTTGGCGGTGCTGCTCAAGTTTCCAAGCAAACCCGCGATCGAGTTCAGCAGGATGAAGAGCGCCGACGTGGCCGCGACGGTTTTCGTGCGCGCCCAGCGCATGAGAAGCAGAAGCGGCGTAAGAAAAATTCCGCCGCCGGTTCCAGTCAAGCCCGCCAGTAATCCGAGCGCGCCGCCCGCAGGGATCGCTTCGACCATTTTCGGTTCGCGATCCACGGTGTCGTTCGACGGCCGAAAAAGAAAGAGCGCGGCGGAAAGAAGGAGCACAATGCCGACGAGCACTTTGAAGACGTGCGCCGGCAGATTGGTGTAGCCACCGATGAACGCCATCGGCATGGCGAGGACGGCGAAGGGCCAGAACAACCGCCAGGAAAAATGACCCGCCCGCCAGAATTGCCACGTCCCAAGGCACGCCACCAAAATGTTAAGGACCAACGCCGCGGGCTTGATCATGCCCGGCGCAAGACCGAACAACGTCATCACCGCGATATAGCCCGACGCGCCCGCGTGACCGACGCTCGAATAAAGGAACGCGACCACCAGGATCGCGAGGGTGAGCAGGCCAATATGTTCAGGCATCGAAATGGAATAACTGGAGGGACGGGCTCTGTCCCGTCCCTATTTTAGCGGACGCCACAGCGTCCCTCCATTTCAAGGAATCTTCTTGCCCAGTTCGCGAACCGCGCCCGGCAGACCTTTCCGTCTGCTAGGATGCGCGTGCGTTTCTGTTGCCAGCCCGCTCGATTTCAGTTTGTCGCGAAGCGACCAGGACCATACGTTGGCATCGATGATTTTCAGTTCCCGCCCGTGCTCCCGCCACCGGGTTGCGATAGACACAAAAGTTTACGCCTTCAAAAAAAGGAGTTACGTCCAATTCTCGTTAGGCCGATGCGCCGTGCATTGATAATTCTGGCTGGGCTCTCCATCCTTGCGGGCTGCACCAAAGAGACATGGACGCGGGCGGAGCTGGTCGATTGGTATCTGCGCTTTGGCGACAAAAAACCGAAGTTGGGCTATGCCGGTTCGGATGCGCAGTATCATTACTTCGCGGCACGGCCGATCGACAACTGGGTCTTACCGCGTGTGCCACGTGCGGAGATTTCCATCGTGGAAGAGCGCTCACATGCGTCCCTGGGCGACCGGAGATTTTGGTTTTACATCGTCGACCCGACAAAGGATTTTGCGCCGATCCCAAATAGTGATGTCTCCAAGTAGGCCCAGCCATCCGATGGAGCGGATCCCGCGGCCGCCGGATCGCTCATCTTGTTGATGAACTCGCGCGACTCGTTCAACCTGCGGTCTTGAAGTCTATGTCACGGCTTGTCGGTCCGTTCCATTCTCATTAGATGCTAAGCACGCCACGAAAGATCGGGACAATTCTCGCGGCAATTCATTTCGTTGTGGTGATCGTCTTCGCGATCTGGATTTACCGCGCTAATTCTCATGATGGTGAGTCACCAATGTATTGGATTTTTTTGATGCTCATTGATGTGCCGGCTTTGTTTCTCCTGAAGCCGCTTATCTCCATCGTCCATGGCTGGCCACGCGTTAACTGGTTGCCCGGCGTAGCTGGTGATTGGCCCAACTTTCTATGTCCGTTTCTTTCTCTTGTCCTGATTGGTACGGTGTGGTGGTTTTGTCTCGGCTGCCTATGCGGTCGCATGTGGCTCGCGTTTACAGCGCGGCGATGAAGCAACGCGCTCTGCCGCCCGCGTCCCTCGTCTTTTTGATGAACTCGCGCGACTCGTTCAACCGGCGGTCTTTGAAGTCTATCGCACCGCTTGCCAGTCCGTTTCATTCTCACTAGATGCTCACGCGAACCGTCATTCTGTGCACGTTGGTTGTGACGACGGGGCTGTTTTGCTCGGCATCGCTGAACGCCGACGACGTCAACGCGATCCCGGAACGATTCCACGCCCGGATCGGCGGATTCAACGGCGCTACTTACGAGGTGCAGCTTGAGGATCGGAGCCTCGATTATGGGAAGTCACGCGGCGGCCAAAAGTCCGAGCACTCGCGCGTTCGCCCAACCATCGAGCAGTGGACCGAGTTTCGTCGTGAGTTGGATGCCATTGAGATTTGGCGCTGGCGCGCCCGGTACGTTAACCCCGGAGTGGTTGATGGCACTCAATGGTCGCTCGATGTGGCTTTCCATGATCGCGCAATCAAAACTCAGGGGAGCAACGAATATCCCGGGACCAAGCCGGATTCTCCCGGCCTTCCTTCGGCCAGCGAAGCGTTCAGGAGATATCTAAAGGCGGTTCAGCGGCTAGTGGGTGGGAAAACATTCGAGTGAACCACCTCTCGCACCCCGGGGAAACTCTAAGAAACCATGGTCACCACGATACCAGTTTTTTCCTGGGTTCCTGGGTTCCAGATTCATCTTTCTAGTCGCGAGTGTCCTCGGTTCACGTCGGCTTTTCCACCAGCTCAACGATTTCGAACCGGACCAAGTCCTTCCAACAATCCGTCCATGGCTGGAAGAGCGCCGGATCGTTTGTTTCCATCAATTGAAAACAGCGATCCCCATCCGCCGCCAGCCAGCTATCGATGTAGACCAGTCCGTCCGGAAGCATTCGCCCCTTCTCACGGAAGCGTTCGTAAACCTTGTCTTTCGCTCCCGGCGCCAAGTGCTCAATCACCATGTATCGCTTCATGTCATTGATGTTGAGAATAGCCCAGCGCTTTAGCGCTGGGAATTCGGCGCAACAAAGGTCAAAGTCCCGGTAGGGACGAAAGAATGCATTCGTTTCCAGTTCCCTCCATCATTGTGTGTTCGCGACGAAAAGACGTGAACCGGTACTGACACCGCATCTGCGGGAACGACTCTGGCCGTACCTGGGCGGGATCGCACGAGAGAATGGAATGGAGGCGTTGGCCATAGGTGGGGCCGCCGATCATGTCCATGTGCTACTTAGTTTACCGGCAACGATATCGGTGGCAAAGGCGATGCAGCTTTTGAAGGGCAATTCATCGAAGTGGATTCATGAGACGTTTCGGGAATTGCGAAGCTTTGCGTGGCAGGCGGGTTATGGCGCGTTCAGCATTGGGGTATCGGGAATCGAACAGACGCGCGCGTACATTCGTAATCAGGAGGAGCATCATCGCACGAGAACATTTCGGGACGAGGTCATCATGTTTTTGGAGAGGCATGGAGTGGCGTTTGATGACGCGATATTGGAGTAGGCGGTCATTCTTTCGCCCCTAACGGCGCTCGGCGCAGACGAATGACGTAGACGTAGTCCCAGCGCTGAAGCGCTGGGCTATTGTCAGGGCAGGAGATAACCAGGGTGCATTTCAGTCGCGTCGTGAAAACCAGTACCGGCCGCGGCGATCCCGGTTACAGGGGATCGAATTAAAGAGGTAGAGAATGGAAGGGGATTTAAACTTGCCGGAGATAAGCGACTGCATCCTATTCCCTGCGTGAGAAGCGGATTGCGGCTCGGGGTTAACATCGATCATGTGGCGACGCTGAGGCAGGCGCGATATGCGACGATGCCGGAATCGAAGAATGCGGAGCCGGACCCGATCGCGATCGCCGGGATTTGTGAGAGGGCGGGGGCGCATGGAATCACGGCGCATCTCCGAGCGGACCGCCGCCATATCGTGGATCGCGATATTGAGCGGTTGCGCGATTCGATCATGACGAAGTTGAACCTCGAACTGGGGAATACGCCGGAGATCGTGGATATCGCGCTCCGGATTTTGCCCGATGAGGTTTGCCTGGTCCCGGAGAAGCGCGAGGAAGTGACGACGGAAGGCGGACTCGACGTGGTGGCAAACCGGAAGGAGCTGGCGGCGACGGTGAAGCGCTTTCACGCGGCAGGGGTGCGGGTGAGTTTGTTTATCGATCCGATCCTCGAACAGGTGGACGCAGCGGCGGAGCTGGCGGCGGACATTGTTGAGTTGCATACCGGCAAACTGGCGAACGCGTTTACCGACAAGATCGCGCAGCAGGAGCTGGAACGCTTGCGAAGCGCGGCCGAGGCGGCAGATACCTCGAAGCTCCAGGTAAATGCCGGACACGGGATCAATTACCGGAACATGACGCTCATTCACAAAGTTCCGCACCTGGTGGAATTGAACATCGGGCACTCGATCGTGGCGCGGTCGGTGTTTGTCGGATTCGAAACGGCGGTCAAGGAGATGCTGGCGCTGATGGAGAATTACAGGGGATGAATCCGGAAGGCAGGAACGCGGGAAAGGGGAATGAATCTGGGAGCCAGGAAACCAGGAAAGGAACTAGACTTTTCGTTCGTGGCTTCCTGGTTTCCAGATTCGTCTTTCGAGCGCGGCCATGAGCGTGCATGGAATTGGCGTGGACTTAGTGGAGAACGCGCGGATCGAGCATTCGCTGGAACGATTCGGCGAGCGGTTTCTGCGGCGCGTCTTTACGGCGGGGGAGATTGAGTATTCGCAATCGATGAAGTATCCGGCGCGACACCTCGCGGCGCGGTTCGCGGCGAAGGAGGCGGTCTCGAAAGCGTTCGGGACGGGGATCGGAAAATCGATGGGCTGGAAGGACATCGATGTCCGGCGCAAGGAGAGCGGGGAACCTTACGTGGTGCTCGGAGGGGGCGCGAAAACATTGGCGGAGGAACGTAATGTTACCAAGGTGTCAATCACGTTGAGCCATACGGAACATCACGCGATGGCGATGATCGTGGTGGAATCGCTGTAGCGGCGGTCTATGACCGCCGAGCGTATTTTCGCCACTCGTCGGCGGTCATAGACCGCCGCTACAATTAGCGATCGGCCCAGGGCGGTTTGTCGGAAGAAAGTCGTTCCAGGGCGTGATCGTAGCCGCGCAGCAATCGTTCTTCAGCCGGGACAAGATCATTCAGGAACATCTGAATCGAACGCGTGACATCCTTGCCGTAGGCGGGCGTGTCGCGGTCGGACCGAGGCGTGCCGAGAGCGTTTAGAAAACCGTCGTTCCGCTTCTGGATGGAATCCTGGAGCTGATAGATATCGGTCAGCGCGAGGACAAACTCGGCTGGCAGCTGCATCAAAGTGGCGCTGCCGGAAAGCATGCGCCACGCGGAATCCCGCAGCGGCGCCGGATGCATGCCGGTCTCGAAGAAGCTCCCGGGGTCGCTCGAATTTTCGTTCATCGCTTTCGCATATTCAGCCTGAAGACGCCGGTGATGAGGCAGGTATTGAGCGGAGAGCAGCATTTGCTTGTTGGCGGTGATTTCGTTTGCGAATGCGGTCCGGGCCTCCGCGACGCGTTTCGCCAGGGCGCGAGATTCCTGCCAGTTGTTCACCGCGAGCGCGGCCAGGATGCTGACGACGATCATAATCGGCTGAATGATCAACTGGGAGAGCCAACCGCGGTCTTTCATCGTAAGAGGTGAACTACGCAACACCTCACGGAATTTGTCGACTCGAAAAGGAAGCGGCTTCGGCGCGGGGGGACGAGGATCAGCGATGACGAAGCTGGAGCTTCGGAGACAAGCGCGTTTCCAAGCTGGAGCTTGGGAACGAGGAGCGCGCATCGTGTTGTAGCGGCGGTCTATGACGGCCGTGTTTTCTTTTTTGGGACGGTTTGGAAAGCGCCCCTCCTTGTTTTTATTGCGCGCAGTCTTCGAGGGAATCGGGATCACCGTTCAAGGTGGCGAGAGCTTCGCCGGCGAAATGGAGCGAGCCGGTGATGAGAGTCGGTTCGGAGTATGCGCGAGCGAGGGCGAGAGCGTCAGCGAAACTCGGAGTGATGGAATAGGGGAGCGATGGAGTGATGGCGGCGAGCTGCGGAGCCAACTCGTTAGGCGGCAGGGCGCGCTCGGTCCGGATTTCCGGAAGGATGAAACGAGCGGCGATCGGTGCGAGGGCGCGGCAAATGCCGTCGACATTTTTCTCGCGCAGGACGCCGAGAATGATGGTCGCGCGTTCTTCGCCAAATTGCTCGCGCCAGGTATCGGCCAGGACCCGCGCGCCGGAGGGATTATGCGCGCCGTCGATAGTCATGCGCTCGTCCCAGCGCTGAAAACGAGCGGGCCATTGCACACTCGCCAAACCGCGAGCGATCGCGTCTTCCGTGATCGGGACGTTGCCAGCACGCAACGCTGCGATCGCGAGCGCGGCGTTTTCTCGCTGGTGTTTTCCGGCCAGGGCAATGTTGTATCGGCGGTCGATGACCGCCGCTACAAAGTCCAGCGGCGCTTCGCATTCGGCGGCGCGGGCGCGGATAACTTTCTCAGCCTCCGGTTCCTGCCGCGCAGAAATGACGGGGAGGTGCGGCTTGATGATTCCGGTTTTCTCGGCGGCGATCGCTTCGAGCGTGCTGCCTAACCACTTCTCATGATCGTACCCGATCGGCGTGAGCACTGAAACGATCGGCGTGAGCGCGTTGGTGGCGTCGAGGCGGCCGCCGAGCCCGGTTTCGAGGACGATCAACTCGCAGCCGGCGATCTTGAAATGATCGACGGCCAGCGCTGTGGTGATTTCAAAGAAAGTGGGATGCGGGTCCCAGTCGCGGATCATTTCACGAAGAGCTCCGAGTCCGCGAGCGACCTCCTGTTGGCCAATCATCTCGCCATTTACCCGGATCCTTTCGCGGTAGGTGATGAGGTGAGGGGAGGTAAACAAACCGGTCCGATACCCAGCGGCACGGGCGATGGAATCGATGAAGGCGCAGACGGAGCCTTTGCCGTTGGTGCCGGCAACGTGAATTATCCGCTGGCCTTTCCCGGGAACTGCCAGCTCGCGCAGCAAGCGCTGGACATTCTCGAGGCCCAGCTTGATTCCGAAACGCTGCGTTCCGTAGAGCCAGGCCAGGGCTTCAGGATAGGTCACTGCGCAGGCAAAAAGTAACGAAGGAACTCGGCAATCTGGGACCGGATTTTTTTGCGGTGCACGATAAGATCGATGAGCCCGTGCTCTTCCAGAAACTCGGCAGTCTGGAAACGCTCCGGTAAATCCTGATGGGTTGTCTCCTTGATCACTCGGGGCCCGGCGAACCCGATCATGCTCTTGGGCTCAGCCATGATGACGTCGCCTAACGAGGCGAAGCTGGCCATGACGCCGGCAGTCGTCGGATTCGTTAACACGGAAATGTAAGGCAACCGGGCGTGGGCGTGCCTCGCGAGAGCGCCACTGGTCTTGGCCATTTGCATCAAGCTGAGCATGCCTTCGTACATCCGCGCGCCACCCGAAGCCGAGACGATGATGACCGCGCAATGGTTTTCGGTGCCGTACTCGATGGCGCGCGTAATTCGTTCGCCAACGACGGAGCCCATGGTCGCGGCAAGAAAGCTGAAGTCCATCACGGCGATCGCCACTTTGTACCCCTCGATCATTCCGTAACCGCTCAAGACCGCGTCGGTCAGGCCGGTGGCGTCCTGGTATTTTTTCAGGCGATCTTTGTAACTCGCGACTCCCTGGAATTGGAGCGTGTCTTCGGAGCGCAGCCCGCCGTCGCGTTCCACGAAGCTCCCTTCGTCGAGGAGATGCTCGATCCGTTCCTTGGCCGTCTGCGAAAAATGATAGTCGCACTTCGGGCAAACGCGCTGGTTCTGGGCCAGCTCGATCTCGTGGACGACTTGCCCGCAACCCGGACACTTCTGCCAGAGCCCCTGCGGAATCTCGCGCTTTTTCCGGGATGCCTTGAGGGCGGGTCGTTTAAAAATAGCCATGACGTCAGGCGCGCGCGGCGGTCGCGGCGTGGACCGAGACTGCGCCGGCAGCTTTCAAAACGCGCGCGCATTCGCTCAGGGTCGAGCCGGTGGTTAATACATCGTCAATCAAAAGCACCCGCAAGTCTCGCACGTCCCGGTTTTTTCGTAAACGAAACGCGCCGGCCAAATTTTCCATGCGTTCCGCGCGGTCGTAAGCGGTCTGGGTGGTGGTGTAACGGGTGCGCTGGAGAAGCGGGCGGGCCGCGATTTTCATCGACACCGCGAGCCGTTCGGCCAGGAGGGCGGCCTGATTGAATCCGCGCTCCCGTTCCCGCGCCGGATGCAATGGCACCGGAATGATGAGATCGAAATGGCGGCCACGAAGCCGCGTGTCGTTCAAAGTTTCACGGAGCCAGGAGGAGAGGGGATAACGGAGGTGGCGCTGCTTTCCGTATTTGAAATCGTGGATGAGCTTCCGGACGAGGCCGCGGCTACGATAAGCGGCGACTGCGCAGTCGAAATGGAGTTTGCGATGCTCGCAATTGGCGCAGCTAAAGGTTTGGGTAATCGCGCCCGGAAATGGCTCGGAGCATTTGGCGCAGAAGGGAGCGACGATCCGGGGCGCCCGGCGCTGGCAATCCGAGCAAAGATATTCCGAGCGCGCGACGTTTTCAGCGCAGACCACACATGTCGGCGGATAGAACAACGAACCGATCGCGGAGATGAATTCAGGTGTCGCGAGTGCCGGCATACTTCAACCAGATTCGGAGGAGCACCCAGCTTAGGAGACAAATCGCCAAGGGCACCAGCCCAACGAGCAGACTTTTGCCCAGCCAGGGCAACGCCACTATTTCGCGGCGCGCGATTTTCCCGAAGGCCATGCTCGCGAGAATCCAGCCCGCGTGGAGACCGATCGGCGCCCAGAGCGACCGCGTCCGCAACCGAGCGTGCGCGAGGATCACTCCAATGACAAACAAGGTTGTGAATCCGGCCAGGACCAGCATCGGTTCCCGGAATTGATCGAACGAATGCGCGAGCGAATCAAAGCCGGAAGACCAATGCACCGTGGTCACTGTCTCATCGGGCGCCTTGAGAAAATGGACGATGGAGAAAATCGCGGCGCTGATCAGATTTGCCGGCCAGACGCGAAAACCGCGCAGCAATACGCCTAGAAAAAGGCCGCGAAAAAGGGACTCCTCGATCAACGGCACCACGATCGCGATCGGAAACAGGGCCAGGAATTCATTCCAGGGCGGGCCCGGCTTCATCGAGTAAACGCTGCGTTGAACCAGAAAGATCTCGCAGAGAACAACCGGCACAGCCGAGAGAAGAAAACCCGCGGTGACGTCGCGGGCCCAGCGTGAATTCGGCTCGAGGCAGAGGTCGCGGCGTCCTTTGACGCCAAGCCAGCGCAAAAAGGGCCAGAGTAAAGCAAGCGCCCCGAGGATTAGCGCTCGATGAAAATACGATTCAAACTCGAAACCGGCGAGAGCTGGAAAGATTCCTCGAGCAGCCAGCCCTTGCGCGGCCCAGTAAAGGAGCGGTGCAGCCAGCGCGCCGAAAAGAATGGTCGCGGCGAAATAGGCGAGCAATCTGGCTGCGTCTTTCAAGCGGCTAATGTAAGGTTCGGGCCGGATGCGCAGTCAACATATATGGACCGAGAAAGATGCCGAGGGTCGCAAGCGCGAAGTCCGGGTAACAAAGTTTGGCGGGGTCTGGCGCTTCCAGGCCAAAAAGGCCGGCGAGCTCGACTGGACCTATTACGATCGACCATTGATGGAGGACCTGCTCCAATTAAAGGACGTCATCTTCCGAAAATATCAGCGCCGCCGGGCATCTGCCGAGGATCTGCAGTCGATCGAAAAACTGGTGCGTGAGCAGGCCAGTATGGATGCCATGTAAATGTGTTAAATCGCGCAGACGAGCGATCTATGACAAATCTTACTTCGAAAGTAAAAAAGACGCGTCTCGATGTTCTCTTGGTCGAACGCGGCCTTTCGGAGAGCCGTGAGCAGGCCCAACGCTTAATTATGGCCGGCGAGGTCAGGGTCGGGGACGCAGTGGTTGATAAGGCATCCTCGAAGTTCGATCCCGGCGCCGACGTTTCGGTCGAAGCCGCCTCACGCTACGTCGGTCGCGGGGGCCTAAAGCTCGAGGGTGCGCTCCGAGACTTCGGGATCAGCGCGGTTGGCTCAACCGCGCTCGACATCGGCGCCTCGACCGGGGGATTCACCGATTGCCTCCTCCAACACGGCGCGAAGAAAGTTTACGCAATCGACGTTGGGCACGCCCAGTTGGCCTGGAAAATCCGAAGCGACCCGCGGGTGGTCGTCCGGGAAAAACTGAATGCGCGTTTCCTCACTCGCGCCGACATACCCGAGCCGATCGAGCTTTGCGTTATCGATGTCTCTTTCATTTCCCTGACTTTGATCTTGCCGAGGGCGTTCGAGTTGGTAAGTCCCAACGGGGTGATTCTCGCGTTGATAAAACCGCAGTTCGAGCTGCAAGCGTCCGACGTTGGACGCGGCGGCATTGTCCGCGACGCGGCACTGCACGAGAAAGCTCAGGCAAAAATCCGCGACTTCGTAACGGCCGAGGGCCAGGAAATCGCCGGCATCGTTCCTTCCCCAATTACCGGGACTGACGGAAACCAGGAGTTCTTCGCATGCGTCCGAACAAAATCGGCCTGATCGCCCACACCGGTAAAGCGGGTGTGGCCGAGCTGACGCGAACCCTCGCGCAACGACTCGAGGACAAGGGCCTGACCGTGTTGGTGGAAACGAACACCGCGGAACTGGCCGGTATCACCGCGAAACATTCGATTTCGGAATTAGGCCTGGCTGCGGATCTCCTCGTCGTGCTGGGCGGCGATGGAACTATTCTCCATTCGCTGGGGCAGCTCGGGGAGAATATCAAACCGGTATTCGGGATTAACATGGGGGCGCTCGGTTTCCTCACGTGCGCGAACTCAACGGCCGCGGCCGAGGCCGTGGATTGCATCGCCGAAGGCAGGATGGTTTTCAGTGAGCGTTCGTTGCTCGATGTCGCGGTGAATTCGGACGGCAACGCTTCCCGCATGATCGCGCTCAACGATGTTGTCCTCAGCCGCGGTGAGGTCTCCCGCCTGGTCCGTCTAAAGGCCAGCGTAAACGGCGAAGTGCTGACCGAGTTCAATGCCGACGGGTTGATCGTCGCCACGCCGACCGGCTCGACCGCCTACTCGCTTTCGGCCGGCGGCCCGATTCTGGCGCCGGAATCAGGAGCATTCGTCATCACGCCGATCTGCCCGCACGTGCTCACAAACCGCTCCATCATCGTCGATGAGAACGCGGCGATCGAGATCGAGGTGACCGAGCGCAAATATCCAGTCTTCCTGACTGTGGATGGCCGGGAACCGGTCCGGATTGCGATGGGCGCCACCGTCCAGATCAGGAAATCAGAGAGGGTATTGCCACTGGCATCGCTGCCCGGCGTTTCATTCTTTGGCGTCGTCCGGCAGAAACTCAAATGGAGCGGCAGCAACATTTAGTCGGCCAAGGCCGTGAGGCATTGCGAACCCATTGATATGAACGGCATAATGCTCATCGCAGTGGTTCATCAGCATAGCGATTCCGTGCTGGCGCTGCGGATCGTGTTCAGCGTCTTGCTCGGTATCGTATTTTTCAGCGGGATTTACATCTTTCGGATCAGGAAACGCCTTTTCGACCGCGATCCGGAAGTGACGGGCGACCACTACGGCGCCCGGAACCTGCGGCTGTGGCAGGTGATCCTGGTTTGGATCCTCGCCATGGATCTGCTGATCATGGCGCTGGTCAAGCTTTGAACCGGCGCTCGCGTTACTGCGTCGGCAAGTTGTAAACTTCGACCACGACCGTTCCCGGAGCACCCGTCGCGCTGCCCACAACCGCGGTGTACGCGCCACCGCGAAGGACCGTCAAGAGCGCAGACTCGCGGTCGTCCGGCGGATTCAGATGGATCTGGTTTAACAAGGCTTCCTGAGAATCCTTCCAGTCGTTGTTGGAAGCCACGAGTGTCCCCGAGGCGTCACGAAGTTCGATCACGGGATCGGGCAACGGATTCGAAATCCCAAAATTGGTGAGCGAAGGACCGAGTGCGCGCACCACTATCGTCGTGCCTACAGGTCCGGTTCCACCGATTATGAAACCGGCGATCAGGACGTCGCTGCCACCCTGGATAAAGCCGCGGGTACTAAGGTTCAGCAACAAATGGGGCGCGGGTTCGACGGCGACGAACTGCGGCGTATTAAAGTCACTCTCGAATAGCGTCGACTTCGTTCCGGTCGGAGAGTAGCGCAAGGTCGCGCCGTTCGCGTTATCGGCTACGATGAGATTGCCGTTGAGATCGAACACGATCCCGAATGGGCGGCCAATGCCGGTAACGAAACTCGTCTTGGTTCCGTCTGGCGTAAACTTATTGACCGTGCCGCTCTCCGAGTCCGCTTCGAACAGGTTTCCGGCGCTGTCGAAGGCGAGTCCAGCCGGAAAATTAAGTCCGCTCGCAAAGGTGGTCTTGGTCGCTCCATCCGGCGAGAACTTGTAGATCTTGCCGCCGCTGAAGTCGGCTGAGAAAAGATTGCCGCTGCTGTCGAAGACCAGGCCAGCCGAGGCGCCCGTGGCCGCGGCAAACGTCGTCTTCGTTTTGTCGGGGCCGAACTTCAGGATGTCGCCGGAGCCCGCTTCGGATACGTAGAGATTTCCCGCCTTGTCGAAGGCGACACCCGTGGGGGAATTCAAATTCGCAAGGTAAGTGGTTCCAACCGTGTAGGGAACCGGGAAAACGATGATCGCGTTTTTTCCCGCGTCCGCGACATACAGGTGACCGTTTCCGTCGAAGACCATCCCCTTCGGATTCGTGAAACCCGCGTTCAAGGTCGAAGGCGCTGCGCCCTGGATCACGGACAGGCGCAGGAGGTTGCCCTCGTTGGTCTCGTAGATATCTCCCACGGCCAGGGCTTGGGTCGCGAGCGAAGATCCAGCCAGGGCAGCGGCCGCGAGCAGGGAACGGAAAAAAGTCGTGTTCGTCATGGTATGCGTGTTCGAAAGTGCCCGGTATTGTCCCGAGCGTCGAGCGCTCGTCAACATTCGAATACCGTAAACGTAAAAAACCCCGGGCCCCGGCTTTGGTTGCGAGAATGAAGAGGCGCAGCTGCTGAAACGCCCAGGCGAGATTCTAAACGCCGGTGAGTTGCCGCCTCAGGATGGCCTTCTGTATCTCTTTGTCTTCGGCGCGCTTTTTTAATTCGAGCAGTTTGAACTCGATAAGGATCGCGACGAACGGGAGCGAATATCCCGTGACGATTACCACGGCCGTCCAAAGATCAACGGGATCAATTTCCCACACCTTGTCTCAAACTCATACTCGCCTTTGCTCGTGGAGCCAAGCGCCATCGTCTGCCTTCGAGTAGCCCGGCCTGCCGGACCAACAGGGATCTCCATACCATGCAGGCCCAATGCAGGTTCAACCTAATGGCATTTCATATGACATATATTGTCTGATGTTATTGTCATGTTGAAAATGAAGCAGTTACGTCCGGTAGTGTCAACACTACAGCGCGAGCGTCAGCGACGCAGCGAGCGCCGTTGCGCCTGCTGCCCTGCCGATTCATCGCAGGAGGAAATTGCCTTCTCTGAGCGGCGGAACCTTTGGACTTGTTTGCATTGCCACTTCTTGGGTCGGAAGCGCCCACACGTCAGTCGTGAGAATGGACGGGCGATTAGCCCGCCTGCCGAACCGTGGAACGTCTTGGATCGAGAGGATTACAGCCAGCGCAGAAACCGACACTTCGCAAACCATTAAGGGCGGCTGTGTCCCGTCCCGTAGTGTCAACACTACGCGACCAAGCACTTGGCCCTCAAGACCGCTCCTTCCCGGCGATCTAACGGCCCGCAAGGGCCAGTGCAATCCACGCCGGAAAGATTTATGCACGATGCGAATAAAACGCCATAACAACTTGACATATAGGTATTTACATGGTATAATATGTGAACAATCCGAAAAGGAATGACGCAGATGCCGATTATCGCCCACGAGAAAGGAAACAAAAGAGACGAACCAGAATTACTGACCTGGCCCCAATGGAGAGGTGTGCCCTCGTGAATCCACGAGGCTTACACGCGTTCATGTAGAACGCTCGTAGTGTCAACACTACCACTCCAAATGACCGGGCTGGCGTGTCATCGCAGGCACGCAGGCTACCATCGAGATAGCTGGCAGATGCGACCATCCTACCGCGGTTTTTCCAGTAGGCTCTGCGACGCACACAAGGCAAAGCCCTCCGGTGCGAGGGTCCCCTGCCGGCCGGATGCCCCGCGAAGCGGGGCGCCGGACGCGCAGGGTGCCTTGTAGGAGAGGTCTGTCCCGATGCTACGACACAACCCTAAGACCAACCCGCGGCTGCTGGCTCGCTTCTGTGAGCTCCTCGGCCTTCCTTCCCCACGACGCATGAATTGCCGCCTGCACTTTCAGAATCTCGATCAGGTTGCTTTCCATCCGCCAAAGCGCGTCCACGACGGTCTGCGTGGGCGCGTATGTTTCTTCGCTCACCGGAATCTGCAACGCCAATCCCCGAACGCGCGAAACCTCTTTCAACAGCTTATGCGAGTCGATCAAATACAGATCGGGCAAGGGCAAAGAATCCGGCGCGTTCATCCCCGCATTCTGCAACTTTTGGGCGCGTCGTGTCCTGCGGATTGGCCGCTTTTCTTCTTGGCCTAACGAATGGTTATCGCTCCGGCCTAACGAGTCATCCGAGGTCCATATATTGTCTGATGTTATGAACGTGAACTCAGGGAGGCTGGTATGGGGCAGATTTTGGGGCATCTTGTCCGAAAAGGCGCGGCCCTGCTCTATTCCGGAGGAGCCGGGACGAATTTGGCGAGGCCGAATTCTTCGTGGCTTAGTTGCGCGGCGCGGTCGGCGTCCTGGCCGTCGATGATCACGGCGATTTTGATTTCAGAAGTCGAGATCAGTTGAATGTTGATCCCGCCTTTCCCCAAGCAATCAAAGAGACGCGCGGCCACGCCGGAATGGGAACGCATTCCGATCCCGACGACGCTGAGCTTGGCGACACCGCCCTTGGTGATCAGGCCGGCGGCCTGCACCTCTTTCACGAGCGGTGTCAGCAGCTCCGTGGCGGCGGGCAGATCGTTCTCGTGGATGGTGAAGGAAACGTCGGTGGTCCCGTGCTCGGAAACGCTCTGGACGATCATGTCCACGCTGATGTTGCCGCGCGCGATCGTGGAAAAAATGCGGCCGGCGATCCCGGGCTCGTCCCGAACGTCATCCACGGTGACCTTCGCCTGGTTGCGCTCGAGGCTGATCCCGCGGATGACGACATCCTCCATGTTCGCAGTCTCTTCCTTCGCGATGGTTCCCGGGGCGTCTTTGAGGCTCGAACGCACTTCGAATTCAACGCCGAATTTCTTCGCGAATTCGACCGCGCGCGATTGCATTACCTTCGATCCCGCGCCGGCCATCTCGAGAAGCTCGTCGTAGGAAACTTCGTCGATCTTCCGGGCATCGGACACGACCCGTGGATCGCAGGTGAAGACGCCGTCGACGTCCGTGAGAATCTGGCAGGCGTCCGCTTCGAGCGCGCCGGCCAAAGCGATTGCCGTCAAATCCGAGCCACCGCGACCGAGCGTGGTTGTTTCGCCATCGGCGCTCTGGCCCTGGAACCCAGCGACGATCACGATGAAATCTTCGGCGAGCAACGCTTGGATCTGGCGCGGCGTGATGTTGGCGATCTTGGCCCGGGTATGGGCGCGATCTGTGAGGATGCCGGCTTCAGCGCCGGTAAGCGAAATGGCTTTCCCGCCCAGCCCATTAATCGCCATCGCCACCAAGGCCACCGCCGCCTGTTCCCCAGTTGCGAGCAAAATATCCATCTCGCGTTCCTCGGGCCGCGGCGAAGTTTCACCGGCCATCTTGATGAGGTTATCCGTGACGCCGGCCATCGCGGAGATAACGGCGACCACGCGGCACCCCTGCTCCTGGGTTTCGAGAATTTTGCGCGCGACGTTCCGGATCCGCTCGGGCGAACCGACCGAGGTGCCGCCGTACTTTTGGACGATCAGGCGCATGGCGCGACCGCCGCGGAATGGTGGCGAAGAATCACGGCGGATGGTTTCGCTTATGTGGCGTCGCTGTCAACTCAGCTAAAAATCAATTGCGCGCAGGACTGCCTCCGCGTTCGCCGGGATCGTCTTCAACGCCGCGGCCCGCGCGCTGATGATGTCGGGATCTTTCAAGCCGTGACCGGTCACCGTGCAAACGATCCGGCTCCGCTCCGGAATGTTCGCGAAAGGAAAAGCTGGCACGCGGGCCGCGTCGCAAGATTTCATCAGGCCGGCGACCGGCGCGGCGCTCGCGGGTTCGACGAAAATTCCTTCATTCGTTGCGAGCCAGCGTTGCGCTTCGAGAATTTCGGCGTCCGTCACGATATCCACGGCACCGCGCGAATTTGTGATGGCGGCGCTAGCGGCTTTCCAACTCGCCGGATTTCCAATGCGAATCGCAGAGGCGATCGTTTCGGGATTTGTGATGACGCGTCCATGAAAGATCGGAGCCGCACCTGCGGCCTGAAACCCGATCATGGCCGGAAGCCTGGACGACTTTCCCGCGCCGTGATACGCGCGATAACCAGCCCAATACGCAGTGAGATTTCCGGCATTGCCGAGCGGCAGCAAATGAAAATCGGGCGCCTCGCCGAGCTCCTCCACGATCTCGAAAGCGGCGGTCGTCTGGCCCGCAATCCGATCCGGATTGATCGAGTTCACGATCGCGAAATCATCGCGCTCGCCGAGTTTTCGAACGATCGCGAGCGCGTCATCGAAATTGCCGTCGATGGCGATAACTTTGGCGCCGTAGGCGAAAGCCTGAACCAACTTGCCGCTCGCGATCTTTCCGGCCGGCAGGACGACCGCGCAGCGCATTCCGGCGCGCGCGGCATACGCGGCGGCGGATGCCGAAGTGTTGCCGGTCGAGGCGCAGATCACGGCGGCGGCTCCGCCTTCCATTGCTTTCGAGACGGCAACGGTCATGCCGCGGTCCTTAAATGAGCAGGTCGGGTTGAGGCCCTCGTACTTGAGATAGACTTCGCATCCGCGGCCGACGATCTCGCTGAGGCGCGGAGAAAAAATTAGCGGCGTTCCGCCCTCGCCTAACGAGACGATAGGCGTGGCGTCGGAAACCGGGAGGAATTCGCGATAGCGCGCAATTACTCCCCTGCCCCGCGGCATAACGGTAACTTCGGTTCTTTGATGCACGTAGCGAACTCTTACTCGGAGGAGCGCGCTTCCGCACGTCCCAAACGCTTGCGGCAAAGTATGTGGCGCACGAAAGTCGGAAGCGCGTCCCTCCGAGCAAGAATTGCCGTGCTTCCCTCGTTCCCAAGCTCCAGCTTGGGAACGCAATTGTCTCGGAAGCTCTGCTTCCCAGTGGGCTCGACCTGGCTGCTGCGGCCACGTCTTTTGAAGCAGAGCTTCGCAAACCACGCGCCGCGCCGAAGCTCGAGCTTCGGCACGAGAGTCCTTGGGCACGAGTCGCCTTGTTTAAGTTGCCGCGCGTTCCTTGAGAGTTGAGTGTTGGCGCGTTTCGATAAACCGTCTTCGCTTGCGACATGCCCGCCATCAGCAAAAAAGATAAGCTGCGTCTTCTCACGATCCTGCTCGAGAGCCGGCACGGGGATTTGCGCGAGCAAAATTTGAATCGCCAGGGCAAAGGCCATTTCCACGTTTCCGGGATGGGCCACGAAGGTCTGGCGGCCCTTGGCGTAGCGATGGTGGACGGTGATTACACGGTGCCGTACTACCGCGATCGTGCGCTGGTCCTCGGCCGCGGCGTCGCCTCCCGGGAGCTCGCGCTCGATTATTTCGCGAAACGCAAAGGCCAGAGCCACGGCCGGCAGATGCCTTCGCACTACAGTTACGCAACGCGTGGTGTGTGGAGCGTGCCGACGCCGACCGGCTCGCAGCTCCTCCCCGCGTGCGGCATCGCCTGGGGCATTCAGCTCGACAAAAAACCGAACGTCGTCGCAACGACAATCGGCGACGCGGCGACGCGGCAAGGCGATTTCTTTGAAGCGGTTTGTTTTGCGAAGGAACGAAAGCTTCCGGTGCTGTTCGTCGTCGAAGACAATAAGTACGGGATCAGCAGCCCGACCCGGAAGATCAACCCGCGGGCTCTCGACGTCCTCCAGCCTAACGACTGGAAGGAACTCGACGGACGCGATGTCCAGCAGATTTACGATGAGGGCGCGAAGGCCTTCGAATCGATGCGGGCCGGCGGGGGCCCGGTTTTTTTCTGGGTGAACATGGAACGGCTCTCGAGCCATACCAGTTCGGACGATCACAAGCTTTATCGCAGCGCCGAAGAACTCGCGGAATGTGAGAAATGCGATCCGCTCAAATGTTGGAGTGAAACTTTGATCCATGATGGGGTCATTACCGCGAAGGAGTACGCAGAGCTCGACCAGGAAATCAAAGAGCGAATCCGGAGCGAATTTGCGGAGGCCGAACGCGCGGAGGATCCGTCTGCGGACGAGCTCCAGCTCCAGGTGACCGGGGAGTTGCCGCAGCTGGACGACGAAGTATTGCCGCCGGGCAAATACCGCATTGGCGACACGATCAACAAGACGCTGCGCCTGGGCCTGAAGGAGAACGGCGATCGCATCATCTTCGGCGAAGACGTGGAGGATCCGAAAGGCGGCGTGTTTCGCCTCACCCAAAAGCTTTCGACAGAATTCCCGGCGCAGGTCTACAACTCGCCGCTGGCCGAATCGACGATCCTCGGGGTGGCGTGCGGCCTCGCTTCCTACGGAAAGCGTCCCGTCTTCGAGCTGCAGTTCATCGATTTCATTGGGCCAGCGTGGAACCAGCTGGTGACGAATCTTTCCACGTTGCGCTGGCGCTCATTCGGCACCTGGACCTGTCCGGTGGTGATCTACGCTCCTTATGGCGCGTATTTGCCCGGCGGAAGTTTGTGGCACAGCCAGGCGAACGAAGCGGCCCTTGCGCATTATCCCGGGATCAACGTCGCCATTCCGAGCACGCCGGCGGACGCAGCCGGTTTGCTTTGGACCGCGATGCACTGCGAAGACCCGACGTTCGTGCTGCTTCCTAAACATCTTCTTTGGGCGGAACACGAGTCCACTGAGCCGGTGCGCGCGGTGCCGCTGGGAGTGGCGCAAAAGCGGCACGCGGGCTCAGACGTCACCCTCGTCGCCTGGGGCAATACCGTCGAAAAATCGTTGGAAGCGCTTCAGGAAATTGACGGCGAAATCAGTGTCGATCTGATCGATCTGCGCTCGATCGTCCCGTGGGATCGAGCCGCGATTGAGGAATCGGTCGCGCGGACGGGACGGCTCGTTGTTGTCCAGGAAGACAGCGAGAACTGCAGCGTCGGGCAGATGATTGTGGCCCATCTCGCGGGACGGGCGGAGATCTGGAGCGAGTTGATGGCGCCGCCGATTCTGGTGAGCAAGACGAACGTCATGATCGGCTATAACCCGATTTACGAATACGCAGCGCTGCCGGATGTGAAACGGATCGTGGCGGCCTTGCATCGGGCAATGTCGAGCGCGGCAGCGCCGCGGCCGCAGGTTGGAGCCGGGATCGGCGATCCCGGCCGGCTGGAAAAGATTGAAGCACCCGCGAAAAAGCGCGCCGGGATCACCGATCCCGGCTACAACAAACCAGTGGGAACACAAAAGATCGTGGTGCCGATCATGGGCGAAGGAATTCGCAATGCTAAAGTCGTCACGTTGCTCAAGAAGCCGGGGGACAGGATCTCGCTCGATGATCCGCTCTGTGAAGTGGAAACCGACAAAGCCGTGTATCCGATCGAGTCCTCCTTCGCCGGGACGATGGGAGAATGGAAAACGGAAGTCGGAGCCACCGTCGACATCGGCGAGGAACTTGGAACTATTTTGACGGAGGGCGACGTGGCGGCGGAGAAGATCGAACCAACCGCTGCGCGTAACGGCGATTCCGAAGCGACCGCGGCGGAGCCCGTCCGGCCGCCCCTGCAGAAATCAAAGAGCGCCGGGATCGAGCCCGCACTTTCGCCCACAATCATCCGCCGGTTGGGACGCGTCGTGCCCGCGAACCTGCAGATCGACGTCCGCTGGGACGCCATTCGGGCAGCTCGCGAAAGCGCGAAGAAGAGCGAAGGCAAAAACGCGGCTTCCCCGTCGATGATGGTCGCTTGGGCGGTCGTTCGGGCGATGGAGAAACACGCGCCGTTTCGCCGAATTATTTTGGAGGACGACCGGATCGAGCAACACGATGAATTCGATCTCGGTATCGCCGTGGCGCTTGACGACGACCGGCTTGCGACCGCCGTCGTAACGCGTGCGAACAAGCGAGAGTGGCCCGATTTCGTCCAGCGTTACCACGAGACCGTCGCCGAAACCCGCCAGGGTCGCGTTGACGCGGTGAACGCCCCGTTAGTCATCAGCAGCCTCGGCGCATTCGGGGTTCGAGCCGCGGCGCCCATTGTAGTGCCGCCGTCCGTCGCCACCTTGTTCGTCGGTTCCGCCCATTACGAAGCGATCGGTGATGGGAAAAAGAAAGAGGCTGCTGAAGTAGTCACGCTATCGCTCACCTTCGATCATCGCGTGGTGAACGGGGCCGGCGCGGCGAACTTTGTTCATGACGTCAAGAACGAGATGGAACGGTTCGGGCTCCCGGCAGTGAAGCGCTAGAGGGCGGGATCGGAGTTGAACGTCCGTCTGAATTACTTCGTTCGCTGAATGTAATTCCCGACCTGCTCCTCCAGGATTTCCAGCGGGAGGGCGCCGTTCTTCAGGACAACATCGTGGAATTGACGCTGATCGAACTTCGGCCCGAGCTCCGCTTGCGCTCGTTTTCGTAGTTCCTGGATCTTGAGCATCCCGACCTTGTAGGCGCAGGCCTGGCCGGGACTCACGATGTAACGCTCGATCTCGGCCGTGACTTCCTTTTCGCCCATCCCCGTCTTTTCGCGCATGTAGGCGATCGCCTGTTCGCGCGTCCACCGTTTCGCGTGAATGCCGGTGTCAACGACCAGACGCACGGCCCGGAACATTTCCGCCTGAAGCCGGCCCAGATCGCCGAACGGGTCGGCTTCGTACCAACCCGCCTCCTTCGCGAGCCACTCGGTATAGAGAGCCCAACCTTCCTGATAGGCCGTGAACGGGATCAGTTTCCGGAATTGCGGAAGGCCTTTCAATTCCTGGGCAGTCGCGATCTGCCAATGATGTCCGGGCACTCCTTCGTGGTAAGCGAGCGTGGGCATACTCCACTTCGGGATTTCAGTCATGTCGCGCAGGTTTGCGTAAAAGATGCCGGGGCGCGTCCCGTCCATCGACGCGGGGTTGTAGTAAGCGCCCGGCGCGGTGGCTTCCTTGAAAACCTGGACGCGTTGCACTTCGATCTTTGCCCTCGGAGTTGTGGAGAATAACAGCTGGCAACGCTGGATCGCGTCGTCGATCAGTCGCTTATATTCGGCGAGCGCTTCGGCGCGGCCCTTGTCGTCGTTCGCGAAAAGGAATTTCGGATCCTTCCGAAGTGCGTCGAGCGCTTCGGGGATGGGGCGGCCGGCGAAGCCATTCGCATCGAGCAGCGCACGCGCTTCGCCTTCAATCCGCGCCACCTCGGCGAGTCCAAGATCGTGGACCTGGTCAGGATTCAGGGTCGTGGTCGTCATCTTGCGCAGGCTGTAGGCGTAAAAGGCCGCGCCGTCCGGCAGCTTCCAAACCCCGTCATCCGTCGTGGTCTTTGGCAGGAGCGCGTTGCAATACGCGATCAGTTTTTGGTAAGCCGGATAAACGTTGTCTGTGATCGCCGTCTCGATCTTCTTCTGGAAACGCGGCGCGTTGTTCGTCGGTCAGTTCGTTGATCTTCGCGACGCGTTCCTTGAACGAGGTCGCAAGAATGTTTTCGGGTGCCGGCTGGGCGACGAAGTTGTTCATCTCGAGCAGAACCTTTTCGACGACGAAACGGGGCGGAATAATTCCTTTCTGCTCCCGCAGTTTCAGGCTTTCAAGGAGCTGATCGAACTTAGGACCGGCCGCGATCAGCCGTTGCCGGTAGTACTCGCAATCCCGCGGCGCGAGGAGGCGGTGAGTGGTCGCCATGAAGGTCGGGAACCCGCTCTGGACGCCGAAGAGCTGATTAACCGGGTAGTTGTGGAACTGGTATTTTTCGCCCTCGACCTCAGCCTTCAAGTACCATTCGAGAATGTGCGTGGACAGTTTCTGGGAATCGTCCTGCTTCTCGAGTGGATAGGAGTGGAGGTCCTCCAGGTTTTTTTTCGCGAGATCGAAATAGTGTTGCTGATGGGCGGGCGATACGTCGCCGAGTTTGGCGTTATGGCCGGTAATGCCGAAGCGCTCGACGAGGCCCAGCGCAGAGAGCAGCTCGGGTTCTTCGAAAAGAACCTGCGCGAAGACCTTTTCGTAAAACAGATTCAGGCTCCACGGGCGAAACCAAATCAGATTGATGAGAAAGATTGCCAGGACTACGACCAGCAAGAGCAGGAGGCCGCCGATCCATTTCAGTATTCGTCGGAACATGGCCTCAGTGTTGCCTTCCCCGCCCGGTCGCGGTCAATGCTTTCCTAACACGCAATCGTAATCGTGCTCGTGCTCGCTCGCACCGGGAGCAGAAACGTTCGTTTGAACTCGCGGATTTTCGGCAATTCATTAGTTTCGCGCTAATGCGAATCCTTATTCTGTCCGCAGCGCTTTTCCTGGCGGCCGCCAGTGCGCGAGCCGGATCGCTGATCACGAAAATTGTCCTGGAGCGGACGGCGTGTTTCGGAACTTGCCCCGTCTATACCCTCACTGTGCTCAGCTCCGGCCAGGTCGAGTTCACTGGCGAAGATCACGTTAAAGTAAAGGGGTCACAGACCGGCCAGATTTCTCGGAAAGATTTCGCCCGGCTCGTAAAGAAAATCGACGAGATCGCTTTTTTCAATTTGCGCAGTCGTTACGACGGCAAGAACCCGGATGGCTCCGGGACGACTGTCACCGATCTGCCAACGCGGAAAACTAGCGTCACCCGCGGAGGCGAGACGAAAACAGTCGAGAATTATTTTCGCGGCCCGCCCGGCTTGAATGAGCTGGAAGATCTGATCGACAAGCTGACGAAATCGGCGAAGTGGATCCGCGATTGATGACGACGGCACGGCTGCGGTTGGTGCCAAATCAGCCGGAGCCCCCTAACGAGGCCATCTGGAACGTCGGATTCTCCTGCTCCCGATCATGATCGTGCTCATGATCCCGGTCTCACGCTCCTAGCGGCCTGAGAGATCAGGATTAGGATCAAGATCAGGAGCAGGAGCAGGAAATATTTACCCCCACCGCAACTTCCGGAGCGGCTTCGGGTTTGCTTCTACCACAAGGCGGCGACCAAAAAACCGACGCCGAAAAGAGAGAAAGAAAAAGAAATGAAATCACGATTGATCACACTGAGCGCCGCGTGCGTTGTCCTGTTCGCCACCGTTTCCTTCGGTCAGGCGCCGGACCCGGCGGCAAAGAACGACGACCGGCATAACCGCTGGCATCACAAGCGGGGCAACCCGATGGAGCATTTGACCAAGGCACTGGATCTGACGCCGGAACAGCAGGCGAAGATTCAACCGATCTTCGACCAGGCGAAGCCGCAGATTAAGGCCGCGCGCCAGGAATCGAGGCAAAAGGTCCAGGCCATCCGGGAAAACACCATGGCGCAAATCCGCCCGATTCTAACCCCGGCGCAGCAGCAGAAGTTCGAGGCGCTCAAGAAAGCGCGCGAAGACATGCGCAAAGCTCGCGACGAAATGCGCGACGCGATGAAGAATCAGTAAAACAGATTGGGTTGACGGAACGAGCGGCGGTGATCGAAAGGTCGCCGCCGCTTCTTTTTGACTACGCGTTTGCAGCGCGCCAGGCGGCGCGAGCCCGCTGAGCGGGATCATTCTCGCTCTCCATCGCCGGCGAAGTCGCCGCGAAGGGCTTTTACCGCAAATTTCTCGGTATCGATCTCCTTTCGCGTCCGGATCCCGCGGCTTCGGAACAAAGGCACCGGCGGACACCAGCCCTGGGTCGCGTGCTGAAGGAGAAACGGCAAAACGAGGCAGGGAACGACGAGGAACTTCCTGTTTACGAAAAGTCCGAGCAACAGGCCGCCAAGGGCGAGGGCTGAGGCGTTCGTTTCCAGGACGCGTTCCATGTCCCACTCGCCGTCGAGTTGCTCGAGCCGTCGCGAAAGCGCGGCTTGCTTTCCCCGCCGGCGCGCAGAATGCGTCGCTGGGTCGCGCGGTCGATTCGCTGATTGAATTTGTCCGGTGAATGTTCGCGGACGCGGTCTTGTTGAATCATACAATCGCTCTCAGGAATTTTCGCAGGTGCCGGCTTCGGCCGATGTTTAAAAGCACGGAGGAACGATGGCCTGAATCGGTTATTCGCTTGATGACCGCGTAGGTTCGAAGCCCATGCACAGCGGCGAGGCCTCAACCAGGCCCGCGGACGCCATCAACTCGATTTCCCGGCGAAACGCCTGCCGTTCACTTTCAGAAAACCGTAGGGCTGATTGTTCGCTGCCCGCAGAATTTTATGGACCACATACAGGTTCATGATCTGCGACAGGCAGCCCTACCGCCCTTATCTCTGAATCGTGTGGCGCTGCCAGGGCACGTGCAGGTTTTGCTCAAATTTCGATTGTTTCGCCTATGGCGGGCAGCAATCAATTCCATGCCGGCCGCTCGCGCTGCCTCCCGTGCCGCCGGCGTGGTCGAGCTTGATCGGCGGAAACGTGTCGTAGTGAACGCCGACAAATTTGTTGACGCCTACGAAATTCGGCAGCCCGGATCGCGTCATCGATTCCCATCGTGAAAAAGTCGCCGATCGGAAAGACGGCGAATCGCAGTTTTGTCAGCTCGCCGACGAGCTTCATGTCGTACGTCAGCGCGGTATCGCCGGCGTAATAGAAATTGCCATCGCTCGACTTTCGACGACGAAGCCGCAGGGATTCCCGCCATAGGAACCGTCCGGCATCGAGCTGCTGTGGATCGCGCTGGTGAGTTTCACGCGGCCGAAATCCATTTGCGCCGCGCCGCCGTGGTTCATCGATTGGACATTCTTCACCCCTTTCGCTTCGAACCAGCTTCCCACTTCGTACGGTGCGACGATACTTCGCTCCCGTCCGGTTCGCGATATCGACCACATCCGCGACGTGATCGCCGTGGCCGTGCGAGACGAGAATGAAATCGGCCGCGACTTTGTTCACGTCGATTTTCTTTGCGAGCGGGTTTGGCGAGATGAACGGATCGAAAAGAAGTGTTTTGCCGCCTGCTTGGACCGCGAAACAGGCGTGGCCGTAGTAGGTAAATTTCATGAAGATAACTGAAGTCGGCGCAGGCTGCTTTTCAAGGAGCGGCGGTTTGCAACGACCGAATTCTTCCGACGGCAGTTGCAAACTGCCGCTCCTTGAAGCAAAATATTGCTCGTGAGCCTCAGACAAGAAATCGCGCGCGATCATCCATCTCGACATGGATTGCTTTCTACGCCGCGATCGAGGTTCGTGATCAGCCGTCGTTGAAAGGCAAGCCGGTCGGGCGTCGGCGGGGCGCGCGATCGGCGCGGCGTGCTGACGACCTGCAACTACGAAGCGCGGAAGTTCGGCGTTCGCTCGGCCATGCCGACATTCATGGCGATGCAACGTTGCCCGAACCTGATCATTCTTCCGACGCGCTTCGACGTTTACCGAAAGGAGGCCGCGATCATCCGGGAGATCCTGTTCCGCTTCACGCCGCTGGTGGAGCCGCTCTCGCTCGACGAAGCCTACCTCGACGTGACGCGACCATCCGGGCGCGCCGGCGCCGCTGGCGCAGGTGATTCGCGGCCTGATTTTTCGCAAGACGAAGCTGACCGCATCAGCCGGAATCGGGCCTAACAAGTTGATCGCCAAGATGGCGAGCGACCTAAAAAAACCAAACGGGCAGTTCGAAGTGAAATTGGACGAGGTGCCGGCGTTCATGAAGACACTGCCGGTCCGCAAACTCTGGGGCATCGGCGAAGTAACCGGACAGAAGATTGGCGAAGCTCGGCATCGCCACCTGCGGCGATATGCAGCGGTTGTCGCGGCCTTGCCCTGCAAGAGCATTTCGGGAAGTTCGGCCTCGAGCTTTACGATCTTTGCCGCGGCATCGACGACCGGCCGGTCGAGCCCGACCGAGAGCGAAAATCCCTTAGCAACGAAGAGACGTTTTCCACCGACCTGGAGACGCTGGCCGAGTGCGAGGAGAAGCTTCCGGAGTTGTTCGAGGAATTGATGGCGGACCTGGCCCAAAAAGAATCGACGCGAACGATCACCAAGATTTTCGTGAAATTGAAATTCTCCGACTTTACCCGGACTACCGTCGAGCGGGCCGGGCCTCACGCCCTCGCTCGATCAATTCCGTATCCTGCTGCACGAAGCTTTCGCTCGGACCGAAAAGCCTGTCCGCTTGATCGGCCTCGGTGTGCGGTTCGCCAGCATGGATATTCCCGACAGCTCAGCTTCCGCTGCTCTAATATTGTCCATGGCAAAAACCAGATCACCAACGAAAGGATGGCTCCATCAACACTCCCTCAGTATTGTGGCCGTTCTGCTTTTGGTTGTCTGGATCATCGCGTACCGTTTGAGCGATCCCGCGACACACCTCGGCGCCTTCTTCGGAAACGCGATCGCTGATTGGAGCGGCTCTGTCGTCATCATTTTGGGGACCAAGTTCCTTTACGAAATCGGTTCCGCCGAGAGTCGTCCGCTCAAGAATCGGAAGGGTAACCGCTGGCTGGAGTTCTTGTATGAGCATTCGCTTCTGCTCTTTCTCGCAGTCACCGGCATCGCCTGGCTTTTGCTCTATCTCCGCCTGAGTCCAGAAGAAAAATGGGGCCAGGTCGTGGGCAACATCGTTTCGGAATGGCTCCAGATGGCCGGCCTCGTTTTCCTGACCAAGCGCCTGATCGAACGCGGATCAAAGGAAAGCAGATGAACTATCCGGTCATTCTCTTTTACAAATACGTCGAGATAACGGATGCCGACATTTTTTCCGGCAGACAGCGCGCGCTTTGCGAATCGCTCGATTTAAAAGGGCGAATTCTGATCGCATCGGAGGGAGTCAACGGGACGCTCGCCGGATCTGCAGACAATGTGGATCGTTACCTGGCCGAGCTCACCGCCGATCCTCGTTTCAGCGATATCGAGATCAAACGCAGCCCGGGCGATGCCGGCACTTTCGCGAAGCTGGTGGTGAAGGTCCGTCGGGAAATCGTGACCTTGAATGCAGGCGCGATCCCGCCGGACAAGGAAAATCACCTTAGCCCGCGCGAGTGGAAGGACATGATGGAACAAAATCGTGACGTGGTGCTGCTCGACATCCGGAATCGATTCGAATCAGCCGCGGGAAAGTTCGAAAATGCCGTTACGTGCGACATCGAACATTTCCGGGAGCTGCCGCAGTACGCCGACCGTTTACAGGACCTGAAGAACAAAACGGTGCTGATGTATTGCACCGGTGGGATCCGCTGCGAGAAGGCATCCACCCTTTTCAGGCGGAAGGGTTTTGAGAGCATCTTTCAGCTTCACGGTGGGATCGCGGCCTACCAGGAGGAATTCGGAAACGAACATTGGCAGGGCGAATGTTTTGTCTTTGATCAGCGGATGACGGTGCGAGTGGAGGAAGGTCTGGTGCAGATCGGGCGTTGCGCTCACACGGGGCGGGAAACGAGCCGGTTCGTCAATTGCCTGCACGATCCCTGTCACAAGCTTTACATCCTGTCCGACGAAGCCGAAGCGGAGAACCCCAATTATCGCCTCTGCCGCGAATGTCTGGCAGCGGGCATCACTTTCGAAACCGCCGAATACAGAGCCAATTGTTAGGGTTTAATGGAGAGACGCCCGCCGTGGCGTCGCTGCGATTTTAGGGACGGGACATCGTCCGTCCCTCCAATTAGGCCACCCAATTCGGTGGACGCTTCTCGTTGAAGGCGGCGATGCCTTCGAGGGCTTCAGCCGATTCGCGCGCTTCGAGGTGGTGGCGGAGGGCGGTCTCGATGTCTTCGCGCACCGACGTCGACCATAGTTCTTCCATTAACCGTTTCGAATTCGCGAGCGCGCCGGGCGCGCCCTGGAGGATCGAGGCGACTGTCTTTTGGACTTCGTTTTCAAGCTCGGCCATTGAGGCGACGCGATTGACCAGGCCGATTTCGAAGGCGCGTTGAGCGCCAATCAATTCGGAGGCTAAAAGTAATTCACGGAGATCACGCTCGCGCAGTTGCCGGCGGATAAAGGTCATCACCAGGCCGGCGACTAATCCGCGTCGGACCTCGGGATAACCAATTTTTGTGTGATCGCTCGCGATGACGAAATCGCACGCCGACATGACCCCGGCGCCGCCGGCTACGGCCGCGCCATGCACCATGGCGATCGTGACCAACCGTGTTTCGGCGAGGGCCAGTAACAGGCGCGCGACGCTTTCCGCGGTCTCGTGCGGGTCGTGCTTGACGGCTTCGAGTAAATCCAGACCTGTGCAAAAGGCTTTGCCAGCGCCCTTGAGGATCACGATGCGCTGGGCCGGATTGGCGGCGGCATTTTCAACGGCCTCCGCGACCTCATTCATCAATTCAATCGTCAGCGCATTTCGCCGCTCCGGTCGGTTCAGAGTGATCAGCGTGACCTGAGGCGATTGCTTTTCGACGAGAATGACTGGCATGGAGTGGGTTGAAGCGTTAGAGCGTTGAAGCGTTACAGGGTTTAACAGGAAGATAGTAACATCCGTCACGATGGATTCCGTCAAGCTCATCGAATGTCCGCGCGATGCCTGGCAGGGTTTGGCGCGTTTCATTCCTACCGAGCGGAAGGTCGAATACTTGCGCAGCCTCATCGCCGCCGGCTTCCGGAACATTGATGCGGTCAGCTTTGTTTCACCGAAAGCGGTTCCGCAAATGGCGGATAGCGAACAAGTGCTCGCGCAACTTGGCCCGCATGACGGCGTCGAGATCATCGGCATTGTCGTGAACGAAAAAGGCGCAGAACGCGCGATCGCCACGGGGAGCGTAACGACGCTCGGTTACCCATGTTCCATTTCCGAGACGTTTCTAAACCGGAACCAAAATCAATCGCTGAAGGAAAACCTCGCGGTCCTAAATCGGATCAAAGAACTGGCTGACCAATCGGGCTTGGGATTAGTCGCTTACATCTCGATGGCATTCGGGAATCCGTACGACGACCTCTGGAGCGAAGAGAAAGTCGTGGAGACCGCTGTGGACATTCGCCATTCCGGCGTCAGCACAATCTCGCTCGCGGACACGGTCGGGAGAGCGGAACCCGATTTGATTGCCGGAGTAGTGACGGCAGTGTTGCAGGCATCGAGCGGGTGCGAGCTCGGCGTGCACCTGCACAGCACGCGCGCCGCGGCGTCAGCTAAAATCCTCGCTGCGTACGATGCCGGTTGCCGGCGCTTCGATTCCGCGATCGGAGGTCTCGGCGGTTGTCCGTTCGCGCAAGACGACCTGGTTGGAAATATTCCAACCGAAGAGGGTTTGCGCGCGCTGGAAGAGCGTGGCGTGACTTTGCCGATCAATGGAATCGAGCCCCTGCTCGCGATGACTGCGGAGATAGACGCCGGATCTTAGGTCTGAATCACGCCGGTGTGGAACCGGGCTTTCGGCATTGGTCGTGAAACATAGCCGAGCAATCGCGAAAGCACGTCGCGGGTTTCGTGCGGTTGAATAATTGCGTCGACCCAGCCGCGCGCGGCGCCGTAACGAATGTCGGTCTGCTCTTCGTAGTTTGCTTTCACCGTCGCGCGCAATTTGTCGAGTTCTTCCGGCGATGACTTCTTGTCGCCGCGTTCGCGACGCGCGCGCCAGGACGCTAAAGATCGGTGTCGGAAGCCTGGGCGGCGCCCATCACGGCGTAGCGCGCGTTCGGCCAGGCGAGGATGAAGCGCGGATCGTAGGCCTTGCCGCAGAGCGCGTAGTTGCCGGCGCCGAACGAGCCGCCGACTACGACTGTGATTTTCGGAACAGTGGAATTACTGACCGCGTTCACCAGTTTCGCGCCGCTCCGAATGATCCCGCTTTGCTCCGCGTCCCGTCCGACCATGAAGCCGGTCACGTCCTGGAAGAAAATGATCGGCAATCCGGTTTGATTGCAATCCATGATGAAACGCGCGGCTTTGTCGGCGCTGTCGGCGTAAATCACGCCGCCCATCTGGATCCCTTCTTTCTTCGTGCGCGCTTGTTGCCGCTGGCTCGCGACAATGCCAACCGGCCGGCCGCCAATTCGCGCATACGCAGTGACGAGCGTCTTCCCGTAATCGGCCTTGTATTCATCGAGCGAATCGGCGTCGATGATGGAGGCGAGAAGATCGCGCGCGTCGTACGGTTTGTTGCCGTCGAGCACTGATCAGATCGTAAACGGCCTGCGGCGTCTTTCGCCGGGCGCGGTCGCGTTTGTCTTTTTCGGGGCGGCTTGTCTTCTGCGCCTCTGGCAGCAGACCGACGAGCGAGCGCAATCGTTTCAGACACGCCTGGTCATCCTTCTCGTGAAAGTCGACGGTTCCGCTGATTTCTGCGTGCATCTTCGCGCCGCCCAGTTCTTCCTGTTCGACTACCTGGCCGATGGCCGCTTTCACCAACGACGGGCCGGCCAGATAAAGCCCGCTGCCTTCGGTCATCAGAATCTTGTCGCAGAGCACCGGCAGATACGCGCCGCCCGCCACGCAGTTGCCCATGATGGCGGCGAACTGCGGAAGGCCCGCCGCCGAGATCACGGCGTTGTTGCGAAAGATTCGGCCGAAGTCGTCTTCGTCGGGAAAAATTTCGTCCTGCATGGGCAGAAAGACGCCCGCCGAATCGACCAGGTAAATGATGGGCAGGGCGCATTCGAAGGCGATGCGCTGGGCGCGGATGAGCTTCTTGGCCGTGGCGGGAAAGAATGCGCCGGCTTTCACGGTGGCGTCGTTGGCGATGATCATGCACGGCACGCCGCCGACGTTGCCGATACCGGCGACGGCGCCGGCCGCAGGAATATTGCCCCACTGCTGATACATCTTATGGGCGGCCCAGAGCCCGACTTCGAAGAGGGGCGCATCCTTGTCGAGTAACTGACTGATGCGCTCGCGCGCCAGGAGGCGCCCCATCTTATGTTGGCGGTCCTGGCCCGCTTTGCCCCCGCCTTCGCGGAGAGTGTTTTCTTCGCGGCCAATCGAGGCGCAACGTTCGCGAAGGGTTTCGGGCGGCGGAGCGATAGGTGTACGGGCAGACATCGGGGAAAAGGCTTACGCCGCCCAGCGGACGGAATCAAGCGGCGGGCCGCCGGTATAAAATGCGTCGGTGTCGGAACGATAACCGGAATCGCCACGAATCGAGCGCAAGCGATTGCGACTGCCGCGCTCGGATTCCGGCCGATTGATTCGTTCCATCGCGACCTTCACGAGCAGCGGAACTGACGGCCAGGGCGCCGACGGAGACAAGGGCAATCGCGGTGGCCTGACGCAACTGGCCGCCGGACTTTGTCGGCGACCAGCATTCCAATCCCGAGCCCGAACGCCGTCCGGGCGAGGGTCAGCAATCCATCCAGCGGGACTTGTTCGCCGGTTTTTGGAATGGATATCGAGAGAGACATCGGATACCCTTATACGTCTCGTTTTGGAAAAGGAAACGGGAAAATCTCGCCGCCCGCGCCCTCGAGCGCAGGCTGCCTTCTTGACCTAACGAATCATGCCCAACTCGCTTTATGCGCTCATTCTCGCCGGTGGAAGTGGCGAACGCTTCTGGCCTTTGAGCCGCCGCGCGCGGCCAAAACAACTCCTAAGATTAGTCGCGGAGCAGACGCTCCTCGAACAGGCAGTCGCGCGCCTGGAGGGTCTCGTTCCGCCGGAACGGCTCCTGATTTTAACCAACGTCGACCAGGAAGCTGCCGTCCGGGAATTGCTCCCCGAGGTTCCAAAAGAAAATATCGTGGCCGAACCTTCGAAGCGCGATACTGCGGCGGCGGTAGCTCTCGGGGCCGGCTGGGTCGCTGCCCGAGATCACTCGGCGACAATGGTCGTGCTGCCGGCGGATCACGTAATCAACGACACAGTTGCGTTCCAGAAAACTTTGTCGGTCGCCGCCGCGGCCGCAGAGGAAACGGGCGCGCTCGTCACGATCGGGATCAAACCGACTTGGGCGTGCCCCGGCTATGGGTATATCGAGCAAGGCGCCGCGGTCCGGCTGCGGGTTGAGGGCGCCGGCGCCTCCGTCCATCGGGTCGTTCGTTTCCGTGAGAAACCAAACGCGGATCTGGCCGAATCGTTTCTGCGAAAAGGCAATTTCCGCTGGAACGCCGGGATGTTCGTTTGGTCGGTGCCCTCGGTCCTGAGCGAGTTCAACCGGCACACTCCGGAGCTGGCGAATTTCATTTCCCAGCTTTGCGGCCGAAATAATTTCGAAAAGACGTTGCGTGAACGCTTCCCGGATTTGCCAAAAATTTCCTTCGATTACGCGATCATGGAAAAAGCCGATCGCGTCCTGGTGGTGGAGGCGGGTTTGACTGGGACGACGTCGGGAGCTGGCGGGCCGTCGCGAAGTATTTCAAAAACGATGCGGAAGGCAACGCCGCCAATTGCGAGATCACGGCGCTGGAATCTTCAAACAACATCGTGTTTAATCCGGACGGTTCGCGAATCGCGCTCCTTGGTGTGCACAATCTGATTGTCGTGCGGACAGATGACGCGCATCCTGATTTGTCACCGGCACCAGGCCGAAAAGATAAAGAACTTGATCGGCCACGTTCCAGAAGAACTACAATGAGCGAGCTGCAACTTCGCCGGCGGATTCTCGGAATCGATCTTGGGCGCGCGCGGATCGGCGTCGCGGTTTCCGACGAGCTCGGGATGCTTGCTCATCCGGTGGAGACAATCCCGGCGAATGTCGATGCGCTAAAGCGGATTGCGTGAAATTGTGCGCGAAAAAAATGCCGAACGGGTGGTCGTCGGATTGCCTCGGCACATGAATGGAAGCGTCGGCACTGGCGCCTCCGAGGCGCTCGCGTTCGCCGACAAATTGCGCGGGCTGGTTCCCTGCGAAGTTATTACGTGGGACGAACGTCTCACGACTACGGCGGCAAACCGCGCCTTGCGCGCGAGTGGCCGTAAGACGCGCGATTCGCGCGCATTCGTCGACCAGGTTGCCGCTCAGATGATTCTGCAGGGTTACCTCGATAGCCTCCCTGCCGTCCAGATTCCGGACGGGTTCCAATCCTGAATGGCAGAACGGCTGAAGCTGATCGTTGCTTACGATGGCGCGCCGTTCTCCGGCTGGCAGAGTCAGCCAAATGGGAACGGCATTCAGGACCATCTGGAAAACGCCTTCAGAAAAATTTTGGGAGAATCTGTCCGTGTTCACGGCGCGGGCCGAACGGATGCCGGCGTCCACGCGCTGGCACAGGTCGCTCACGCCGACCTGCCGAAGCAGCGTTACACCGCTGAACGCTGGACGAAGGCATTAAACGGCCTCCTGCCGATCACCATTCGCGTCATGCGCTGCCGCTTTGTGTCTGATTCTTTTCATGCGCGCTTTTCGGCAAAGGGAAAAATTTATCGTTACCGAATTTTGAATACGGACGTGGTGTCGCCGCTAGAAAACGGGCGGGTCTGGCATGTGGGAGAGCCCCTGGATTGCGCGCAAATGGCCGCAGCGGCCAGGTTGTTCGTCGGCCGCCATGACTTCCGATCTTTCGCGGCAAATCGTGGCGTTCCCAGCAAAGACACCACGCGCACGATGCACAACATCCGCGTCCGGCGTTCCGGGACATTGATCTCAGTCGAATTCGACGGAGAGGGCTTCCTTTATAAAATGGCGAGGCTGATTACCGGGGCGTTGGTTGAGGCAGCATCGGGCGACGCCTCGCTGAACGAAATTGGGGAACGGCTCACGGGAAATGATCGGCTCAATTCATCGAGCCGCCTGGTCGCCCCGGCGGCCGGTTTGTTTCTTATTCGCGTTCGGTACTGAGCCTGCTTTCCACGAACGCATCGCCGGCGTCCGAAGGAGCCGACAGACGCATGGCAGACTATTTGCTTTTGTGGAATTTATAATGACCGACTCCGACGCCCCTCAAAAAACCAAGGTTCGTCGGGGCCTTTTGCGCCGCAGCGCGGCATGGCTCTTCAGCCAGAAACATTTTCATTTTAAGCTCCTGTCGGGAACCGCCGTCGGCATCGTAGTCATCACCTTTTTGGCGGGACTTTTCCTGTTTGTAACGCTGCGGAATCACCACCAGGAAACGCTCCGAGCCCACACTCTCGAAGTCATGCGCCTTAGCAGTGTGCTCGAAAACGATATCGCGGCTTTAGAGACTGGACACAGAGGTTATCTGCTGACCGGCGACGCGTCTTATCTCGTTCCATTCGAACGTTGCCGCGAGTTGATCAAACGGCGCGTAGACGATCTTACAGTCCTGATCCTCGATAGTCCCCGGCAGAGAAAACGGGTAATGAAAATACAGGAAATTGTCCAGAACTGGCTGGACGATATCGCGTTACGGCAAATTAACGACCGTCAAACTAAAGGCGTTGCAAGACTCAGCGAAGCGGGAAGCGACTTCGGTCCGCTTGGCAATGGCCTCCTGAATCAAGCCCGTGAGATCCTACAATCGCTCCAGAACGAAGAGCAAATCGTCTTGAACCAGCGGATGCGCGAACAAGAATGGGCGGCGCAATCCACTCAGATCCTAGATTTCCTGACGAAGCTCGAACGCTCCGTCATCGAAATGCAGAAGGAAAAGCGCGGATATCTCCTGACCGGCGACGCCTCGTTTGCGGAAGCGTATCGTCGCGCGACCGCCGACTTCTACACTTACCACGGTTATCTCTCGATTCTGGTCGCTAACGTCCCTGATCAATCAGACGCTCTGAACGAGGTCAAGAAGGGCGTTGAGCGTTGGACGCAGTCCGCGGCCATGCCGGAGATGGAAGGCAAACGGCTAGGCAAGGACATCACTTCCCAGGTCGAGAAGAAAAACGGCGAAGCCTTGATGAATGATATTCGGGAGATGTTGAAGCGATTCCAGACCAACGAGGCGAACCTTTACGAAGCGCGGTCCAGCACCGCGAGTCGCGACAGCATAGTTAAAACCACCGGCCTCGCCTTGCTCTGCGTGTTTGCCGTTGGCCTACTGATCGTTTCTAACAGTTACAGCTTTGTTCTCGTGCGCCGCCAGCTGGCGAAACTCGAAGGGATCGAGACCCGCATTCGCTCCATCATCGAAAACATTCTCGATGGCATGATCACTGTGGACGAGAACGGCATCATCTGTTCCATGAATCCGTCGGCGGAAAAGATGTTCGACTGCATCAACAACGAGATGGTCGGACACAAGTTTAGCAAGCTCGTGCCAAAGAAATACGGCACGGAGCCGGAACCGGTTGTTTGTGCGTGGGAAGATCTCCTGAAACGGACCGGCAGCACCACGATGGCGGTCGGCCGGACCCGCCGTCACAAAACGTTCCCTGTCGAAATTTCTCTCAGCCAAATGGTGGTAGACAAACAGATGCTCTTCGTAGCGATGGTGCGCGACGTCACCGAGCGCCGGCGTTTCGAACAGGAGATTGCATCGGACAAGGAAAGTCTGGCTGTGACCCTGCGGTCAATCGAAGACGGCGTGATTACCACCGACGTGCAAGGCAAGATCATCATGATCAATAACGCCGGCGAAAATCTCACCGGCTGGACCTCCAAAGAAGCAATCGGGCGCTCGCTCAAATCGGTTTACAACATCGCGATCGACCTCCAGGCGCAGGCCCGCGCCCAGAAGAGCGGCTCCCGCAGCGAGGCCCACTCGATTCTGTTAAGCATGCCGGAGAACGCAACTCTGCATTCGCGGCAGGGCCGGGAATATATTATCGAGCAGGTCGCCTCTCCTATTCGCGACAGCAAGAACGAAGTCGCCGGCGTGGTCCTTGTCTTCCGCGACATCACCGAACGCCAGCGCAATGAAGCCGAGCGACGCAAAGCCGAGACTCTGGAACAGCTCGGCTTGCTCGCCGGCGGAATTGCGCACGACTTCAACAATCTGCTTACCGCCATTATCGGCAACATCTCGCTCGCCTCACTCCTCCTCCCGCCTAACGACGAGATGGGAACGAGGCTGAACGACGCGAAGAACGCTTCGATGCGAGCCCGCGATCTTGCTCAACAACTACTTACTTTTGCCCGCGGCGGCGCGCCGATTAAGAAGACTGCGTCGATGGGCAAACTGATCCAGGATACGGTTAGCTTCTCGTTGCGCGGCTCCCACAGCCGAAGCGAATTTCTTTTCGGCGCCGATCTTTGGCCGGCTGAAATCGATTCGGGGCAGATCAGCCAGGTTATCGCGAATCTCGTCGTCAACGCTGACCAGGCGATGCCCAATGGGGGGACCTTGCGGGTCAGCTGCGACAATTTCAGTTACGATTCCGACTCGTCCCCTGACGTGACTGACCTGTCACCAGGTGATTACATTCGGATCGCGATCCGCGATGAGGGCGTTGGAATCTCGGAAGAGTGCATCAAGCGGATCTTCGATCCATACTTCACGACCAAGCCAAAGGGCAACGGGCTCGGTCTGGCGACGACCTACTCGATTGTCAAAAATCACAACGGGCTCATCACAGTTGAATCGAAGGTTCATTACGGCTCGACGTTCACAATTTATCTCCCGGCGCTACGCCATCAGCAGGTACCGGCCGAGCCGCCGCGCCAGCTTAATGAAGTGGTGACTGGCACCGGCCGCATTCTGATCGTTGACGACGAGGAAGCGATTCGGGCTCTGGTTGAATATACCCTCGAGCGACTCGGCTACAAAGTGACGCAGGCGGAAAGCGCTTTGGAAGGAGTCGAGATTTACCGGCAGAAACTTAGCGTCGGGGAACGCTTCGACGCGGTCATTCTCGACCTGACGCTTCCTGGCGGAATGGGCGGCAAGGAAGCGCTCAAGAAATTGATTGAGATCGATCCGACAGTGAACGCGATTGTTTCGAGCGGCTACGCCATGGATGCGACCATGAGCCGCTATCAGGATTTCGGATTCCGCGGCGTGATCGCGAAGCCGTACGAGGCTGCTGAGCTGGGCAAGATCGTTCACGAAGTCATCGAATCCAGCCACGTCAATATCGTGGCGGATTACCCGCTCCAGGCGGCGGGTTAAGCTGCCCGGAAACCCCGATTCTCCTTGCGGCGACTGCCTCCGACTCTAGTGTCTCGCCATGCGTGAGACGCGGTCAGCCGCCTACGATTCCAAGATCGAAGGAAACGTCATTTTCACCCGGCTGGATGCGGCGATGAACTGGATGCGCAAAAATTCACTCTGGCCGATGCCGATGGGCCTGGCCTGCTGCGCCATCGAGTTGATGGCGACGGCCGCCTCCCGGTTCGACATCTCGCGATTCGGGGCTGAGGTCATGCGGTTCTCGCCGCGGCAGTGCGACGTCATGATCGTCGCTGGGACCGTGACCTACAAAATGGCGCTCGCCGTGAAACGAATTTACGAGCAGATGCCGGAACCCAAATGGGTCATTGCAATGGGCGCCTGCGCTTCCACTGGCGGCATGTACCGCTCATACGCTGTTCTCCAAGGGATCGACCAACTCCTGCCGGTGGACGTTTATGTCTCGGGTTGTCCGCCGCGGCCCGAAGCATTGCTGGAAGGTCTGATGAAGCTGCAGCAAAAAATTTCGGGCGAGAGTTCCTTTCGCGCCCAGAAACGCGTTTCCGCCGCGAACGCGGAACCGGTCATCGCATGACGGAAAGCGATCGTCTGGTGTCGCTAACGAAACTCCTCGGCGACAAACTGCAGGAAAAAGTCGCGTTCCGCGGGGAAATCACTTTCGTTATTGTTCTCGCCGATCTTCGCGAGGTCGCTAAATTCTGCCGGGACGAGCTGGCTTTCGATTATCTGCTCGATATCTCAAGCGTCGATAATTTCGGCCAAGAACCCCGCTTCGAGATGGTTTACGAGTTATATTCGATGAGCCTCGGAACGCATTTACGGTTGAAGATCAAAGTCTCAGAAGAGGGCGATGAAGTTCCAACTGTCTCCGACATCTGGCCGACGGCCAACTGGCACGAGCGCGAAGTTTACGACATGATGGGAATCCGCTTCGCAAACCATCCGGACCTGCGCCGAATTTTGATGTGGGAAGGCTACCCTTATTTCCCCCTGCGGAAGGAATTCCCGCTGGAAGGTCTGCCAAGCAATATGCCGGACGTGGCGTTTTCGGAGAGCGCGCCGCTCGAGGGCGGGCCGTTCGTCACCGCGCCGAGCACGGCTACGACGAAAGATCGTGAGCCGCGGGCACGGCGGCCCGAGCTGCAGAGTTGAAGATACTGTTGGCTGTCCTGGTCTTGCTTTGCCTGGCGGCGGTCGGAGTCACTGCCTACGCTTACTTGAACGTCAATCCCCTACCCCGCGATGCCGTGGCTGATCGCGTGCTCGTCGAAAAAGCGTCGCGACGTCTGACTCTCCTTCGGAACGGGAAAACGTTGAAAACATATTCCGTGGCGTTGGGGCGTGCACGCCCAGCGGGGCGAAGGAATTCGAAGGCGATCAACGAACTCCGGAAGGTATGTACAAGATCGATTTCCATAAGCCGGATAGCGACTTTCATCTCGCTCTCCACATTTCGTATCCGGAACCGCCCGACATCGAACGCGCGGCAATAGAAGGCCGCTCAGCCGGCAGCGATATAATGATCCACGGTCTGCCAAACGGCCGCAGCTGGATCGGCCGTTTTCATCGTCGAACCGACTGGACGGCGGGCTGCATCGCGGTCGCAGACTTTGAGATTGAGGAAATTTATCGCGCGGTTGCGGACGGAACACCGATTGAGCTTCGGCCCTGACTCCAACCAGGTGCGGCGCGATCCAGATTAGGCCGCCGAGATCGGTGGCGCCGACGCCGGTTTTCGCGTTCCCGCCATCACGTCGGGCCGGAGAGAGTCGTCCCGTATCGGCGTGATCTTCGCGTCCTGCTTCGGATAGGCGATCCGCGTATGAAGCATCGTCATGAGCGTGAACCGGAAGCGTTCGGCAATGAGGTTGAGATCGGCCAGCGTTAACGTGCACTCGACGAGTTGACCGTCCGCGATTCGCTGGCTGATTAATTCGTTCACGAGTTGCTCGATTTTTTGCGGCGTCGGTTTTTCCAGGCTGCGTGACGCGCTTTCGACCATGTCCGCGAGGCTGATGATCGCGCTTTCCCTGGTTTGGGGCTTGGGCCCTTTGTAGCGGAAATTCTCCTCGCTCACCTCCGGCACATCTTCTTCGCGCAGATTCATGATTTTGCCGCCGGTGCGCGCGTCTTCCTGCTGCTGGAGCGCGCGCTTATAGAAGTAATACACGAGCGAAGTGCCGTGGTGTTCCTGGATAATGTCGGTGATCTGGCGATTGAGCCGATGCTTGAGGGCGAGATCCACCCCTTCCTTGACGTGCGCGATAATGATGAGCGCGCTCATGGTTGGAGCAAGATCGTCGTGCGGGTTGCGCTCGAAGTTCATATTCTCCGTGAAGTAATCCGGCTTCACCAGTTTACCGACGTCGTGGAAATAGGAGCAGACGCGGCAGAGGGTAGCGTTGGCGCCGATGGCTTCCGCCGCGGCTTCGGCGAGATTGGCAACCACCAGGCTGTGGTGGTAAGTCCCCGGCGCTTCGATGGTCATGCGCCGCAAAAGCGGATGATTGAGGTCCGAGGCCTCCAGCCATGAAATGTCGGTGGTGACCTGGAAGGCGTGTTCGAAGATTGGGAGGACGCCGCCAACGATGGTCGCGGTCACAATCCCGTTGCCGATGGCGAGCGTACTTTGAATGCCGAGTAATTTCCAATCAAGTGTGTTCGGCGAGAGAAAGTCCATCGGGCCGATGAGTCCGAAGGTGAGCGACAGCAGCCAGATCGCGACCCCGACCCCAAAGCCCGCACGGACGAGGCGGCTGCGTTTACGCACCTGGAGAGTGAGATACACCGCGGTGAAGCCGCTGATCAAACCGCAGACGAGGAGCGGTGCGTCCACTTTGCCAAAGAGAATACTGCTCCAGAGGCTGACGAAAACGGCAGCGTAAAGGCCGTGGTTCCGGCCGAGCAATACGCTGAGAAGCAGCGGCGCGAAGGCGTAGGGAGCGATGAGGCCTACTGTCTCCGGTCGCAGGAATGTGAACGATCCACTGTTGCAAAGCACGAGCAGAAACTTGGTCGCGGCCAGTTGGATAAAGATGACGCCGAAAACGAGGAGCAAGCGGGAGCTGCGCAAAAATGTTGTGGGCTGATTGATCCAAAGCTGGGTCAACGCTGTCGCGAAAAAGAGCAAGGCGATGACGAAGTTTTTCGTCGGCTCCGGTTGCTGGCCGCTAAAGATGAGCGCGGCGAGGCCGCCCACAAAAGCAGCGAAAATAAAATATTTCGTCGCGGAAGCGTACTCGAGACTGTGGAGCAGCTCGTTCTTCGATCTGCGCCGGCGGGTCTTGCGCGAAGCCAGTCCGCGTCTGATGAGCCGGCTGCGGTTCAGGAAGTCGAGCATGGTTACTTGCGCGGAGCCGGCGCGAGATTAGCCGGGGAACGGTGCTGCTGATAGGCGCTAATTACGGCGCGAACCAGTTCGTGCCGGACAACGTCGCGCTCGTTGAAATAAACGAAGGAAATACCGTTCACATTTTTCAACGCTTGAAGGGCTTCGACCAAACCCGAACGCTTGTTCGGAGGCAAGTCGATTTGCGTTACGTCCCCGGTTACAACGCACTTCGAGTTGGGTCCCATTCGGGTGAGCAGCATGAACATCTGTTCCGTCGTCGTGTTCTGCGCTTCGTCGAGGATCACGAACGCATTGCTGAGGGTGCGCCCGCGCATGTAAGCGAGCGGAGCCACTTCTATCGTCTGGCGCGCGACTGAACGTTCGATCTCTTCCGCGTCGAGCATATCGCGGAGCGAATCGTAAAGTGGCCGCAAATACGGCGTGATTTTCTCCTGTAAATCTCCGGGCAAAAATCCGAGCGCTTCGCCGGCCTCCACGGCCGGCCGGGTAAGAATAATCCGAGTGACCTGCTCCTTCTTCAGGGCCGCCACGGCCATCGCGACAGCGAGATAAGTCTTCCCTGTTCCCGCAGGGCCCACGCCAAACACGATGTCGTTCTTTTGGATCGCCTCGACGTAATTTCGCTGGCCCAACGTCCGCGCCACGATGGGCGCTTTCCGGGCGGAGGTCACAATCTTCACGTCCACCACGTCGTTGAGATTATCGGCGCGCGATTCGGTTACGGAGTTAAGAGCGTAGCTGAACTCATGCTTATGAATGTCGACCCCCTTTTGCCGCGCCTTCTCGAGCTGCTCAAAGACCTGCTGGGCTCGATCGACCTGCGCCGGCTCGCCTTCGAGTTTCACCCAGCCTTCGCGAGTCGTGACCTTTACCCCAAGCGAATCCTCGAGCGTTTTCAATAATTTGAGGTCGTTCGCGTAGAGCGACTGGACCGAGCGGGCGCTCTCGAACTGCAGCGTGCGCGTTTCTGTCATAACCGGGATGCGGGATGGAGGAGACGAGATTTATTGATCATCGCGCATCTCGGATCGCGCATCGCGTATCTCGGATTAGCGGAATCCGTAAACAAGAGCCCAGTGGGTGCGCTCCTCGGGCGACTGCTCGATTTCTACGATAATAAAATAGCTGCCGGTATTCTTCGGGGTGATGTGGGCGGCCGCAAAATGACCTTTCTGCCAGCTGTCGGAAGTTTCCGCCAGTTTGCCCTCGGCATCATAGATATGGACGGAAACCTTCGCCGCCTCGACTTCCGTTCCGAGCCAGAACCAGTATTCATTCCCCTTGAACAACTGCTGGCGCACCGCCTTTTTCTCGCTCGTGCCGAGATCGCCGCCCCAGTAATCCTCCCGGACTTGGAAACCTTCCTTTACGTAGGGCTCGGCCGCCTGGAGCGCGAAAGACTGGGCGTCGTCCACCGAAGCCCGTCCCGCGGGAGCCGCGACGAAAACCAGCGCCGCCAGAACGCTCACCCGCCAGGTTGTTTTAAGCGAAGCGGTCATGGAACGTTCAGGGGGTTTTCTTGGTGATGGCATCGCCGAGCCGGGTCGTGATGTCGTTGATCTTTTTAACTGACGCCGCCGGGATGTGCGCGTCCCCCACGTCGATCAGCGGGCGCACTTCAACCAGCGCGGACTGGATCTCCTGGAGCAATTTCAAATTGAATTCCGGCATCGCCTGCAAACGCGTTTCAAAATAATTCAGCAAATCGGGTTGATGAAGTAACTCCGAACCTTCCGGGGAGTAGCGTTTCGTGACGACGGCCGTGAGCACTTCCGTTCCACGCAGCCAGCCGCCCAAGCTAACCAGCTGTGAAAGTTTCTCGTCGTGCACTTCGTTCATCGCCGCCTGGACACTGCTCTGGGTTTTGTCCAGTTCCTGGCGAACGCTGGCCCAGTTCCGCTTGTCCGCCGCGTCCGTGATCGCTTTCGCGTGGGCCGTGATCGAGCTGCTGACGCCGATCGCTTTCGACAAACTCAGGACTCGTTGCCCGATGTCTTTCACGGTGGGCGCGTCTTCGGCTTGAACGGCGATGAAACCATCCGCGATGACCGCGCCGAGGAGGAGCGCAATCCGGGGCCGTTCCGTGAAATTCGCGCCTTTGTCGTTCCTGACATACTCACGCCAGTTCACCCCGCCGAGTTTGTTCAGCGCGCCGAACACCTCATTAGGCAACGGGACCACGACGTCTTCGACTTTTTTGGAAAACTGTTTTACGTCCACATGCTTCGGCGTGTCGGCGCCGCGGACGGAAAGAGAAGCCGCGACAATTAGGACGCCGGCAAGTTTTGGAAATTTAGCGAATAGTATCATCGGGCTGTTCGACTGTTGATTTCGCCTTCGTATTCAGGATTAATGGCCTAACAGTAAACAGAAGTCTTCGCCGCACAAATCTACCTCGCCTAAGATTTTGACTTTGAATCGCATCAACACCGCCATCTGGCGGCATTCCCCGGGATTTCTTTTCTCGGTTCGATTAGCGCTATGAACGCCCGTCGACTCAAGGAGATTCTCAACCGGGCGAAGTCGAAGCGCTTTTTGGTCATCGGCGACCTGATGCTGGACGAATTTGTCTGGGGCAAGGTAGGCCGTATTTCGCCGGAAGCGCCGGTGCCTGTGGTCGAAGTAACCGGCGAGAGCTTCTATCCGGGCGGAGCGGCCAATGTGGCCAGGAACCTTCGCGAGTTTGTCGGAGCGGTCGCCGTCGTCGGGATGTTCGGGACGGACCGGGGCGGGCGCCAGCTGCGGGAACTCCTCGCCGAGCAAAAAATCGACACGCGCAATGCGATCGAGGATGCCCGTTTCCCGACCATCGTGAAGACACGAATCATCGCGCGCAACCAGCAGATCGTCCGCGTCGACCGGGAACGGCCGCGGTCCCCTTCCCCGGCCCAAGTGTCGCGTATCGTGCGGAACCTCAAAGCCCGGCTCGCGAAAACCGATGCGATAATATTCGAAGATTATGGGAAAGGATTTCTCAGCGGCGAACTTGTCCGGCAGGTCTCGGGCGAAGCGCTCTCGGCGGGAAAGTTCGTTACCGCCGATCCCAATCCGCATCACGCTGTCGAATGGAACGGCTTGTCGGCCATCAAACCGAACCGGAATGAGGCGTTTCTCGCCGCTGGTTTGCCGTGGAGCGATCCGACCGGCGTGCCCACCAGGGACGGGCCGCTTTTGAAAGCCGGTGAGATTCTGCTGAAAAAATGGCAGACCAAGCTGCTCCTCGTCACCCTTGGCGAACAAGGCATGATGCTCTTTGAGGGAGGGCGAAAGGCGCATCACATCCCAACGAAAGCGCGCCAGGTTTTCGACGTGTCCGGCGCCGGCGACACGGCGATTGCCCTGTTTACCCTCGCTCTTTGCTGCGAGGCCACCGCCGTTGAAGCCGCCGAGATTGCTAATCACGCGAGCGCTGTAGTCGTCGCCAAGCTCGGGACCGCGACGGTTTCGGCCGCGGAACTTACCGCCAGCTTCGAAAATGACGGGCTCGCCTGAGGAAAGCTGGCCCGCTGTTTTTCTCGACCGCGACGGCACCCTGATGCACGACGTCGATTACTGTGGGAACCCGTCCAAAGTGAGGGTGTATCCGGAAGCCGGCTCGGCTTTGCGCCGGCTAAAGGAAAACGGCTTCAAGCTCGTCATCGTCACGAACCAGAGCGGGATCGGGCGCGGCTATTTCAATGAGGAAGATTATCGCGCCGTGGAAACAGAGTTTTTTCGGCAACTCGGCCACGGGCTGATCGACGCCAGCTATTATTGTCCCGATTTGCCGGCCAATGCCTCCATTCGCCGCAAACCGAGTCCGGGCATGGTTTTCGAGGCGCAACACGATCATGCCATCGACTTGCGCCGTTCCTTTTTTGTCGGGGACAAGGCCAGCGACATTGGTTGCGGTCAGAATGCCGGTCTCCGCACCATTCTTGTCCGCACCGGCTATGGCGACGCGGAGAAAAACTGCGGTGCCGATTGGATTGCCGATGACATCACGCAAGCGGCCAACATTATTCTCGAGCAAAATGACTAAGGCCGTCGGAATCATTCCCGCGCGCTGGGGCTCGACGCGTTTCCCGGGAAAGGCGCTTCATCAAATCGCAGGCAAACCCCTCCTGCAGCGTGTCTGGGAACGATGCCGTCAGGCAAAAAAAATCGACCATCTGATCATCGCCACGGACGATTTCCGGATCGCGGAAGCGGCCTTCGAATGGGGCGCGGAAGTAGCCATGACTTCGGCGAATCACGCCAGCGGAACGGACCGCATCGCCGAGGTCGCGGCGCAGCTAAAGCAGTTCGCGCACATTATAAATATCCAAGGCGACGAGCCGTTGATCGATCCGAAATTGATCGATCGGCTGGTTGGTCAACTTCAGCGTGATCGAAAGCTGGAGATGATCACGGCTGCGCACCCGTTCGAGGATCCGCACGACGCGGAGTCGCCGCATCAGGTCAAAGTTGTTCTAAACGGCAAGGGTGACGCGCTCTATTTTTCACGAGCGCTAATTCCAGCTTCAACACACGGTGGTTTACAAACCGACCGAAAGACAGGGCGGTTTGGAAAGCGTCCCTTCTTGTATTTCCGGCACCAGGGCATTTATGGCTATCGGCGCGATCTTCTTCTGCGTTTCGTTCGCTGGAAAACTTCGCCGCTGGAACGCGTGGAAGCGCTCGAGCAATTGCGCGCGCTGGAGAATGGGGTAAGAATTCGGGTGGTCATGACTGGCAGCGGATCGCCCGGCGTGGATACGCCGGAGGACGCTCGAATGATCGAGCGGGTAATTGCCTCCCGCGGCCAGGGGGTTCGTGGCCGCAAACGATCGAGCGCGGGATGAAGTATATATTTGTTACTGGCGGTGTGGTGAGTTCGTTAGGCAAAGGCCTGGCGGCGGCTTCTCTCGGCACCCTTCTCGAATTGCGCGGGCTGCGGGTTGTTTTCCAAAAGTTCGATCCCTATCTGAACGTCGATCCCGGGACGATGAACCCGTTTCAGCACGGCGAAGTTTATGTCCTCAACGACGGCGCGGAGACCGATCTGGACCTCGGCCACTACGAGCGCTTCACCAATTGCATTCTCTCGCGCCACAACAACCTGACCAGCGGCCAGGTCTACGAAAGTGTCATCAACAACGAACGGCGCGGGGATTATCTCGGCAAGACCGTGCAGGTGATCCCGCACGTCACCGACGTTATTAAGAACCGGATCCGTGAAATTTCAGACGAAGACAAAGCGGATGTCGTGATCACGGAAATCGGCGGAACGACCGGTGACATCGAAGGCCTGCCCTTCCTCGAGGCCATCCGGCAATTCATTCTCGAAGTCGGCCCGCAGAATGTAGTGAACGTGCACGTTACCCTGGTTCCGTATATTCGCGCGGCCCAGGAATTGAAAACGAAGCCGACCCAGCAAAGTATCGCGAAGTTGCGGGAGATCGGTTTGCAAGCGCAGGTGCTGCTCTGCCGAACGGAGTATCCGCTCGACAAGGAATTGCGCCAGAAGCTGTCGATGTTTTGTAACGTGTCGCCCCGCGGCGTGATCGAGGCACGCGACGTTGCGCATACGATCTACGAGATGCCGCTGATGCTTAACGCGGAAGGCCTCGACGATCTGATCTGCGAGTTGCTCAGCATCGATGCGCCACCGCCGAACCTGACGAACTGGCGAAAATTCGTGGAGCGCGTCGTGAGCCCAAAGAGGCGCATCAAGATCGCGGTGGTCGGCAAATACATCGATCTCCAGGACGCTTACAAGAGCATCTATGAATCCCTCACTCACGCTGGTGCGAGCGAAGATTGCGGCATTCAGTTGGAGTTAATCGACGCAGAGAAATTGGAAGGCGGCGTCGATGGGCATTTTAAAGATGTTGCCGGTGTATTGATCCCGGGCGGCTTTGGCGAGCGCGGCGTGGAGGGGAAAATCCAGGCGGCCCGCTTCGCCCGCGAAAACAAGATCCCGTATCTCGGTCTTTGCCTCGGGATGCAGGTCGCGACGATCGAATTTGCCAGAAACGTTTGCGGGCTGGAACAGGCCAACAGCACGGAGTTCGACGACAAATCGCCCGATCCGGTGATCTGCCTTCTCGAGGAACAACGTGACGTGAAGAGCAAAGGCGCGACGATGCGCCTCGGCACCTGGCCGACGAGGATCGAGAAGGGAACGGTGGCGGAAAAAATTTACGGCGACGACGAAGTGCTCGAGCGTCATCGTCACCGCTACGAGTTCAACATGCAGTATCGCGATCGGATGCGGGAGAAAGGATTCATGATATCCGGGACTTCACCGGACGGGACGCTGGCGGAGTTGATTGAGCTGAAAGATCACCCCTACTTCCTCGCGTGTCAGTATCACCCCGAGTTCCAGAGCAAGCCGAACAAGCCCCACCCGCTTTTTAAGGGGTTCATCGAAGCGGCAATCGCCCATAAAGGTTGAGACTTTTTGAGGCGGCTCTCCGGAGTCGATCGTTGATAGCAGCACCGAGTCCTTGTTCGGGCAAGCGCTCCGCGACAATGAGGTCGAGGTTTGCGTTATCGAGTTCGCGCAAATACCGGAAAAGATTCTTCGCAGCCTCGGTCAGATCTTCTCCTTCGCCCAAGCTGCGACGCTCCGAATAGGCCGTCACAGCTTGGTTTTTCCAGCTGAGCAGGCCGCAGCGCTTGTTTGCCGGCACTTTGAACGTCGCGGCATCATCAGTAAGAAGGAGCGGCGTCCGCGGCGCGTAATGGCTCGGAAGCTGACCGGGCGCTTCTGGGTGCAGGACGTCACCTACCACGGAAACTCGCCCGAACTGTGAAAGCTGTTCCTCTGTAATTGGCCCTCGGCGCAGAATTTCGATTCGCTCGTTGAGCAAAGTTACGATCGTCGATTCAAGGCCGTAATCAGTCGCTCCATCGTCAACGATCAACGGGATGAGACCATTCAGCTCTTCCAAGACATGGGCAGCCGTGGTAGGGCTAATTCGTCCGAAGCGGTTCGCGCTGGGCGCAGCGAGCGGACCGCCGAATTCGCGAGCGATCTCCGAGAAAACTGGGTGCGCGCTCACACGAACCGCCACAGTCTCAAGGCCGGATGTGACAACATCGGGCACAACCGGCTGACGCGGAAAAACAAAAGTCAACGGGCCGGGCCAGAACCGATTACGTAACTCGCTGTACGTCTCGCGAACCCGCTCGTCGATTCTCGCCACCCGCTCGATCCAACCCGCATCAGGTAGATGCACGATCAGCGGATCGAACAAGGGCCGACGCTTCGCTTCGAAGATTTTGAGGATCGCCTCCTCACGGGTGGCGTCAGCGGCCAGCCCATAAACAGTCTCAGTCGGCAGGGCAACGGTGTGGCCTTGGCGAAGCAATTCAGCGGCGCGATCGATCGCGCCGGCGTCGTGAGCCGAAAGCACTTCGGTCTTCAAGGTGCTGGCCGTTTCAGGGCGTCCCGCGACTTCGTAGCTGCTGCGATCGCGGCCTCGGGGCTGGAAGCGAGCGCCGTCAGGTGCCCCATTTTGCGACCGGGGCGCGGCTCGCGTTTACCGTAAAGATGAAGGTGAACACCTTCTACTCCGAGCGCCGCAGCCCAATTCGGTTCGCGATCGATCCAAAGGTCGCCCAGCAGATTCGCCATGGCCGTGGGCCGAAGGATTTCCGTTGAACCGAGGGCCAACCCGCAAACGCTGCGCACGTGTTGCTCGAACTGGCTGGTCGCGCAGCCTTCGATCGTCCAATGTCCGGAATTGTGCGGCCTCGGCGCGAGCTCGTTCACGAGCAGGCTATCATCGGCCTGAAGAAACATCTCGACCGCGAGTAAACCGACGAGCTCCAATTTTTCAGCGATCGATCGGGCCAAGGCGGCCGCATTTTTTTCCACGGCCCCGGAGACGCGGGCGGGCACGACCGTAATGTCCAGGATGTGGTTGCGATGGAGGTTTTCGCAAACCGGAAAAGTGGAGATCGAGCCATCCAGACCGCGGGCGACGATCACGGAGACTTCTCGTTCGAAATCGATCGCGCCTTCGAGAATCAATTCTTGACCGGGCCGTTCGCGCCAGACCTCTTCGAGGTTCCCCGGCTGGGCAATGAATCGCTGGCCTTTGCCGTCGTAACCGAAGGCGGCGCTTTTCAAGATAGCCGGCGTGCCTAGCTCTTCGATCGCCTGAACTAATTCCGATTCGCTTTGAACGGCGCGATAGGGAGCAACTGGGATCCCGGCGCCGGAGAGGAAATTCTTTTCCCGGAGCCGGTTCTGGGCGGTGTGAAGAATCGAGCCGGCTGGTCGCACTTCACACTCGGCCGCGCACCACTCGATAGTCTGGCGCGGGATGTTTTCGAATTCAAACGTGAGCATGTCGAGGTCGCGCGCAAAATCGCGGACCGCGCTTTCGTCCTCGTAGGCGCCGGTCACCTCACGATCGGAAAACTGCCCGGCAGGAGTATTCGTGTCGGGACTGAAAACGTGGATGCGATACCCCATCCGCCGCGCGGCGATGGCGAACATCCGTCCGAGCTGGCCGCTCCCCATCAAGCCGATCGTCGCGCCCGGGAGAAATCGCCGCGTCATGGCGGCGGCTGGGCCAGCACCGCTTCGGTTTGCCGCTTGCGAAACGCTTCGACTTTTTGGCGAACCTTTTCGTCGGTTGTCGCGAGAATGCTGGCTGCAAGCAACCCCGCGTTGGTCGCGCCCGCCGTCCCGATCGCAAGTGTCCCCACCGGCACGCCGGCCGGCATCTGCGCGATCGACAGCAGCGAATCGATTCCGTGCAAAGCATGCGATTGCACCGGCACCCCGAGCACCGGCAGCCACGTATGGGCGGCTACCATTCCCGGCAGATGGGCCGCGCCGCCGGCCCCCGCGATGATCACGCGGATGCCGCGGTCAGCCGCGCCGCGGGCGAATTCTGCCATCATTTCCGGGGTGCGATGGGCGGAGACGATCTTGTGTTCGTTAGGCACGCCAAGTTCGTCGAGCAGCTGGACCGTGTGCCGCATTGTCTCCCAGTCGGAGCTGCTGCCCATGATGACAGCGACCAACGCCGGAGAGCTTTTGGATTCGGACATGATAGACTTTGATCACTTCCCTAGAACTGGTCTTCTTGCAAAGAGCTTTTTCGAATGAAGGAACGAGGCAACGCCATTGTGCTGATCGGATTTATGGGAGCCGGCAAATCGTCGGTAGGCCGGACGCTCGCGCGGATGACAGGGCTCCCGTGCGTTGATACTGACGAGATGATCGGTGCCCGCTTCGGTCTGACCGTGACGGAGATATTCGAGACGCATGGCGAGGAAAAATTTCGCGAAGCCGAAACGGAGGTGTTGCGGGGACTAACCGGTAACCAGGCGGCGATCGTTGTCACGGGCGGCGGAATAGTTCAACGCCCAGAGAATCGCACCCTCCTCCGCGAACTTGGAACGGTGATTCATCTCTTGGCCGACGAAGAGACGCTTTTCGCGCGCCTCTCCCGGCGGTCGACCCGGCCGCTTTTGCGAACCGAAAATCCGCGCGGCACAGTTACTGAACTGCTGCGGAGCCGACTACCTGTTTATCGCGAGCTCGCGGACGTCGAGGTGGACACAACCCTTCTCTCGCACGATGCGGTGGCGCAGAAAATCTTGAAGAGCCTTGAGCCATGACAGCGGCCGCATCTACCGCGAAAGACGACCTGATCGCACAGGCCGCGGCCCTCGGTTTTGATTCGTGCCGAATCGCAAAGGCAGAAGCGCCGCGCCATGCCGGAGAATTTCGCCGTTGGCTTAAGGATGGCGCCGCCGGGGAAATGCAATGGATGGAGCGAGGCGCGGAGAAGCGGTGCGATCTGCAACAGGTCTTGCCTGGCGCGCGATCGGTCATCGTGGTCGCTTTGAATTATTGGCAGGGAAATAACGCGGCTCCTTGCGAAGAAGCGCCCGAGGAAGCGGCCAAAGGAAAGGTCGCACGCTACGCGTGGGGCGCCGATTACCACGACCTGATGCTCCGAAGGCTCGAGCAGCTCAGCATGTTTCTCAGCGAACTAGGCGGAACTCAAAGGTGCTACGTCGATACCGGACCAGTCCTGGAACGCGATCACGCCGCCGAAGCGGGCATCGGGTGGCACGGCAAGAGCACGATGTTGATCGACCCCAAACTAGGAACCTGGTTTTTCCTCGGTGAAATCCTCACGACGCTCGATCTGCCGGCTGATGCGCCTCAAGTCGCCCGCTGCGGCAGTTGCACCCGGTGCATCACGGCGTGTCCGACCGGCGCAATCACCGCAGCGCATCGGCTCGATGCACGCCGATGTATTTCCTATCTGACGATCGAACTGAAAGGTTCGATTCCGCTGGAGCTGCGACCCTTGATCGGCGACCGGATCTACGGCTGCGACGATTGCCTGGCGGCCTGTCCGTGGAATCGCTTTGCCGCCGTCTCGCGCGAAGCCGCCTTCGCGGCGCAGCCGGCCGTCGGGATGGTGCTACGTGAGTATCTCGCTCTCGACGACGCGCAGTTCCGGGAAATTTTTCGCGGCTCGCCGATCAAGCGAATAAAGCGGCGCGGGTTCCTCCGCAATGTCTGCGTCGCGCTGGGAAACGTCGGCAACGCGGGCGATCTTCCTGCGCTGGAACGAGCGGCGCGCGATATTGAACCGTTAATCGCCGAACACGCCAGCTGGGCAATTGGCGAAATTCGGCGGCGCGGGCGCGTTACGACTGGGTCGACCCTCGATAGGAAAGGGTTGAATCCAAAGGATATGGTAGTTGCATCTTATTAGGGATGAGCGTCAATATCGGCCGAGCGGCGGCTCGATTGAAATTGTAATTTGGGAGTGAACAAGATTTGCTATCCAAGGCCTTAAATAGCCCGATTCCTGTCGGCCCAACCATCTCCCCTACCGAAATGCACCAAGTCGCGACCCCCACCCTCTCGCCTCGCAAACGCCGCTCTCGTCGCCGGCGTTACATTATCTTTGGCGTCGTCGGTTTGATCCTTCTTTGGATCATCGTGGGATCGATCATGGGCCGCCGGGAAAAACCGATTGCTGTGACAACAGAAAAGGCGGTTAGGAAAACGATCGTGCAGACCGTCTCGGCGACCGGAAAAATCCAGCCGGAAGTCGAAGTCAAGATTTCGCCCGAGGTCGCCGGCGAGATTACAGACCTGCCGGTCGAGGACGGCAAGGTGGTGAAGAAGGGCGATCTGCTGATGAAGATCAAACCGGATTCCTACAAGGCGCTGGTTGAGCAACAGCAGGCGGCGATCAGCACCGCAAAGGCGATGAATTTGCAGGCGAAAGCTACCCTCTTGAAGTCGGAACAAGACTTGAAGCGGGCCCAGGACCTCTTCACGAAGAAAATGATAGCGGAATCCGATTACACTTCCGCGCAGGCGGCCCGTGACGTAGCAGCCTCCACTTACGAAAGCACGGTCCATGAAATTGAGCGGGCCGAAGCCGGCTCGAGCCAGGCGCGCGATCAACTTTCGAAAACGACGATTTATTCGCCGATCGACGGGACGGTCACGGTCTTAAACAGCAAGCTGGGCGAACGCGTCGTCGCGACGAACCAGTTCGCCGGGACCGAAGTCATGCGAGTGGCCGATCTGAGCAGCATGGAAGCGCGCGTCGACGTGAATGAGAACGATGTCGTGAATGTGAAGGTGGGCGACAAGGCAGTGGTGACGATTGACGCCTACGGCGAGCGCAAGTTTCACGGCACCGTCGTGCTGATCGCGAACACCGGTAAAACGACCGGCACCGGCACCCAGGAAGAAGTGACGAACTTCGAAGTTAAAGCCCACATCGACGACAACGATGTGCGATTACGTCCTGGTCTTAGCTGCACCGCGGAAATTCAGACGAACATGGTCAAGGACGTGGTGGCGGTGCCGATGCAAAGCGTCACAATCCGGACCGGCGACAGCAACCTGAGCCCGGAAGAAATCGAAAAGCGCAAACAAAAGCAGGCGGCGACCGACAAGGGCGATAACGCAGCGGAGTTTACCAACCAAAAGCTCGAGAAAAAGACCGAGAAAGAGGACCGGGAAAAGACTACCAAAGGCGTGTTTACGATGGGCAAAGATGGAAAGGCGCACTGGGCCAAGGTCACCACTGGGATCGCTGATGACACTTACATGGAGATCAAAAGCGGGGTTCAGCCTGGGGATGAAGTAATCTCGGGTAGTTACAGCGCGATCAGCCGGAAATTGAAGGACGGAGCGAAGGTAGAGATCGAGAAGGAAGCGAAAAAATGAACTGTGAAGAGTGATCAGTGACTGGTGAATGGAGACGGCCATTCACTGTTCACCGATCACCATTCACCTGCGCTCATGTCGCCGGTCGTCATCGATATCGAGAACATCACGAAGCATTATGTGATGGGTGAGGAGACCGTGCACGCTTTGCGGGGCGTCTCGCTCCAGATTCGGCGTGGCGAATACCTTGCCATCATGGGTCCGAGCGGCAGTGGCAAATCAACCCTCATGAACATGCTTGGCTGTCTCGATACGCCGAGCTCGGGCCGTTACTTCTTCAACGGTAAAGATGTTTCCGCGATGGACGACGACGAGCTGGCCACGATCCGCAACCACGAGATCGGGTTCGTGTTCCAGACCTTCAATCTCCTTCCCCGCTCCACCAGCCTGCGCAACGTCGAGCTGCCCTTGATCTATGCCGGACTCGATCCAGAGGCGCGCGAAGAGAAGGCCGCCCAGGTTCTCCACGAGGTCGGATTGGGCGACCGCATGCACCACAAGCCTAACGAGTTGTCCGGCGGCCAGAGGCAACGCGTTGCCATCGCACGTGCGTTGGTAAACGATCCGTCAATTATTCTCGCCGACGAACCAACCGGCAACCTCGATTCAAAGACTGGCGAAGAGATCATGCAGCTGCTCGAAAATCTTTATGCGCGCGGTAATACCATCATCCTTGTGACCCACGAGCCCGACATCGCACGCCACGCCCGGCGGACCGTGTTTCTGCGCGATGGGTTGGTCGAAAGCGATGCGAGCACCGCGCAACAGCCGGAAATCGAAAGGCTCGCCGTTACCTAAATGAAACGGTTGATCTACGAGCTAAGCGAAAGCTGGAAGATCGCCTTCGCCCAGATGAAGGCGAACAAGACCCGTTCGATGTTGACCGCCCTCGGCGTGATCATCGGCATCGTCGCGGTCACGCTGATGGGCACCGCCATTAGCGGCATTCAGACCGGATTCGATAAGAGTATGTCCATCCTCGGCGATGACGTTCTTTACGTGAGCCAGTTTCCCTGGGCCCGAGTGAACGATTGGTGGAACTATCGCGACCGGCGCGAGATCAAAACGGAGTACGCCGACCCTCTGAACCGCATGATCGCCGCCGCGCCCAACTCCAACCTTCTCCTGGCCGTGCCGACTTCGAACCAGGTGCGCAACGTCAAGCGCGGCGACAACCAGGTCACGGGCATTTTTATCCAGGGAACGACGGCCGATTATCCGCAGATCTCGGTGGTCGATTTCAATGAGGGCCGTTTCTTCAACGAGCTCGAAACGAAAGGCGCCGCGAATGTTTGTCTCCTCGGTTACGATGTCGCGGACGCCCTCTTCCCTTCGGAAAGCCCGATCGGGAAAGAGGTGCAGATCAGCGGCCAACAGTTTCACGTTCTGGGCGTGGGCGCGCGTCAGGGCTCGTTCCTAGGACTCTTCAGCCTGGATTCGATCGTGATCGTGCCGCTCCCGACGTTTAAGAATTTTTTCGGTGCCAAAAGCGAGGCGGATATCCGAGTCAAAGTCCGTGATAAAACGCAGCTGGCGGAAGCAAAGGCCGAATTGACGGGACTGATGCGGCGGGTGCGTGGATTGCCGGCCGAGAAGAAAGACGATTTCAACATCAACGAGCAGCAGGCCTTCAAGAGCACGCTCGACCCGGTTAAGAATTCCATCGCGCTCGCGGGCCTCTTCATCACCGGCTTGTCATTGTTCGTCGGAGCGATCGGCATCATGAACATCACCTTTGTCAGCGTGAAGGAGCGAACCAAAGAGATTGGTACTCGGAAAGCCTTGGGAGCGCGACGCCGGACGATTCTGCTCCAGTTCCTGATCGAATCGACTGCTCTTTGTATTCTCGGTGGCTTGATCGGGCTGACGTTCGCCTATGCCCTCTGTTTCGGCATCGCGACGGCGTTCCCTTCGTTTCCGGTTCAATTCTCGATCGGTCTCGTTCTGATCGGTATGTTTGTCTCCGTCTCGACCGGCTTGGTCTCCGGTTTCGCACCCGCGTGGTCCGCCTCGCGGCTCGATCCGGTCACGGCACTTCGGTATGAATGATTTTACCGCGGAGTGCGCCGAGAATGCTAAGGTTAAGAGGGGCGTCGACGCTCTGACCGAGCAAGTGATTGGGGCCGCGATCGATGTTCATCGTGCGCTTGGGCCAGGGCTTCTCGAATCCACCTACGAACTCTGTCTATGTCGCGAGCTGAACTTGCGCGGAATTGTATTCGAGCGGCAGAAGCCGATCCCGATTGAGTACAAAGGAGTGAAGCTTGACTGTGGTTACCGTGCCGATTTGCTAGTTAGCGGCAAAGTCCTCGTCGAAATCAAGGCGGTCGATGCGTTGACTGCGATTAACGAGGCCCAATTGCTCACCTACCTTAGACTCGGTCGCTGGCAGATCGGTCTCCTCATAAACTTCAACGTGCAGTTATTGAAACAGGGGATCCGGCGTCGGGTCCTTGATCTTCCCGAAGAGATCGTCGTATGACTCTGTGTTCTCCGCGCCCTCTGCGGTAGTATTCACCGCATGCAATTCCGCGAAATCCTGGCTATGGCGATGCAGTCGTTAGGCGCAAACAAATTGCGCTCTGGGCTGACGATGGTCGGAATTACGATCGGAGTGTTTTCGGTTATCTCGGTAATGACAGCGATCGGCGCGCTCCAATCGTCGATCGAGGGCGGCATCAGTTTTCTTGGCTCGAACATTTTTCAGTTTGCCAAGTATCCGGTAAGCGGCGGGCAGGGCGGGCGCAATGCGCAGAAGTATGAAAACCGCCGAAACATTACCTATCCCCAGGCATTGCGTTACCAGCACCTGATGGAAGGAATCGCCCGGGATGTTTGCCTCAAGTGTTTCGACTTCAAAGGACAGTGCACCTACAACGGATTGAAAACGCCGCCGGCGCTGACCGTTGCCGGATCGAACAAGAGTTTCCTCGCGGCAAATTCCTACTCCCTTGAATACGGTCGCAATCTCACCGACGAAGATGTCGACCTCGCGCGCAGCGTTGTCATGATCGGCAAGGCCATCGAGAACAATCTCTTTCCCCACGAATCACCGATCGCGAAAGTAATAAAAATAAACGGACACCCCATGTCGGTTATCGGCGTTTTGGCGTCAAAGGGCAGCGCCTTTGGCCAAAGTCAGGACGATATCTGCGTAATGCCGATCACCCGTTTCTTCGAGAACTTCGGCTCGGCCAAGCGGACGGTGAACATCGCGACCCAGTCCTTCTCGACGGACACCTACAATCGCACGCTCGATAAAGGAATCGGCGCGATGCGGATCGCCCGCGGGCTGAAACCGAACCAACCGGACGACTTTGAAATCTACTCGAATGACTCGCTCAAAAGCGCGTTCGCGTCCATCGCCGGGGTCGTGCGCATCGGCGCATTCGTGATCAGCCTCATTGCGCTGATCGCGGCGGGTATCGGGATCATGAATATCATGCTGGTGAGCGTGACCGAGCGCACGAAAGAGATTGGCATCCGCAAGTCGATCGGCGCAAAAAGCCGGGACATCCTCCGGCAGTTTCTCACCGAAGCCGTCTTCATTTCCGAAGCGGGCGGGATCGTTGGGATTCTACTGGGAGTCATCGGGGGGGATTTGCTAGCTGTCTGGCTGCAGGCGGACCTTATTTTTCCCTATGGCTGGGCCATCGCCGGACTCATCGTCTGTTCCGCCATAGGCATCGGCTTTGGTTATTATCCCGCTTATCGGGCCGCGTCGCTGGATCCGATAGAAGCGTTGCGGTTCGAGTAGCGACTCAAGCCGCGACTGGGGAAGGGCAGAGGCACGCAAATTGCGCCTGCTTTGCTTTTGACATGCTTTGCGCTCCTTCTATTCTCGGCCTTTTCGCTCGCTACCGCCGTGCCTGCTTCCCAAGAATCGCCTGCCGGGCCAGCGCCTAGCGTTCTTCTTGTCGAAGAATACGACGCGCTGGCTGCCGCCATTGCCTCAGCGCTAAAGAAATTCGCGCCCGCGTATCGAGTGTGCGTGGTCGACTCGCTTGCTGAAGCGGAGGCCAGCCTGGTCGAATCCAGTCCCCGGCTGGTAATCGTCGATTTCGATCCGCCCCGCACGGACGCCATCGACTTCCTCGAGCGAGTGAGCAGAGGGGACTCGGACGTGCGAATGCTTGCGATCGCTTCCGGCGTTCCGAGCGCACTGAACGCCCAACGTTTGGGCCCGACCGCAATCCAATTTATCGACAAACCTTTTGAGTTAGCCGAATTCGGAGCGGCCGTGCAGGCCCTCCTCGGGCCATGGACAAATGCGAGCTCAGGCGATTCGCGAGGAACCCTGCGAGATTTGAGCGCGCGCGACCTGGTTCCCCTGCAATGCCTGAATTTGGCGACGGCCGTCCTGCATTTGCGATCCGAGGACGACTGCGCCGGAGAAATCCATTTCCTCGAGGGGCAAATCACGCATGCCGCGACCGGGAATTTCACCGGCGTCGGCGCCTTGCACCGGATGATGGGCTGGAGAAATTCGCGCGCCCGGGAGACGGAGCGCCTGGTCGACGCGCCTCGAACAATCCAGGGGGCGTGGCCAACGGTCTTGCTCGAAGCATTCCGGCACACCGTCGTTGCCGTGCAAGCAGAACCAGCGCGGATACCGCCGGCTCCGCCATCGATCCAGGAGCCTCCAAAGCCTGTCATCAAGACAGGCAAGAAAATCGTTGTGATCGACGACACTGAAATGCTCCTGATCTTTGTTGAAGACGTCCTGGCGACGGCGGATCCAAGCCTCCAAATCGTCACGGCGTTCACCGGGAGCGAGGGGTTGCGCCGCGCCGAGACCGCCCTCCCCGACCTGGTGTTACTGGATTACAGCCTTCCCGATTTGCGGGGCGACCAGGTTTGCGAGCGGCTGTTACAAAATGAAGCGACGGCGCGCATCCCGGTCTTGATGATGTCCGGGCACGTCTCCGAAATGGCCGCGACGGCGCGGAATTATCGCAACGTCGTCGCCACCATCGCGAAACCGTTCATGTCCGAAGCGCTGGTGTCGCTCGTCAAGGAAATGTTGGCGAAGGGGCCCCTCCTTGCCGAGCGGCCATCCGCCCAGGGAAATGGAAAGAAGACCGTCAAGAAAAACGGCACGCGAGAGGCGCCGCCGCCCGAGGAAGCGCCAGGTCCGCTGGTACCTTTGCCATCGGCTGCGGCGCGTGACGTTCCCCCGCCAGTCGTGCCAGCGCCGATTATTGTCCCGGCCCCACCGCCTATTGTTATCACGGCGCCGGCCCCCGCTCCGCTCATTTCTCCACTCGCGACGGCGAATGGCAGCACGGTAATCGTTGCCCTCGGACTGGAAGTCGTCGCGGTCCAGTTCACGCCGCGGTTTCAGATCGGCGCAATTCGCGCGCGCCCCACGTTTTCGACAATGTCGCTCAGCCATTCTTCCGCTCCTGGCCAAAATCTTCTCGCAGGTTTCGAGGTCGGTCCGGTGGAGCTCGATCCCAGCGGCCGGATCCAGACTCTGCGGGTGCTCCCCACCCGGCGCCCTCCCGTTCCCGTCGAGGTGCGAACTCGACTCGAAATCAAAGAGATCGCTTTAGTGAACCAAAACGCCTCCATCCAGCTCACGGGGGGTCAGGCCGCGCCGATGACGTTGACGCTCATGGCGGTGTTTAAAGTTGCCGGGGTCGAATTGTCCGACCACTTCGAGGTTGCCCAGCTCGTCCTCCAATCGGCCGGCGGCCGGGTCCGCGTAAATCTCGACCCGCAATCTCCTAACGCCGGGACCGAATTCGAAACGGTCGGCGTGCGGCTCGATTCTTCTCGGCGGATTGCCGAGTTTTTTCTCAACGCCGTGGCTGTGCCGAAGACCGTTTAATCCAGGCCAACGGCGCGGAACTTTTCGTCGACGTAACGAAGATGAACGTCCAGCGAACAGAGCTCGTCGATTTCTGATTCCGAAAGACTGGAGGCAATTTCCGGCTCCTCCTTGGCGTTCTGCGCGAAAGATCGCTCGCCTTTCCAGGTTTTCATCGCGGCCCGTTGCACCGCTTCGTATGCGTTCTTTCGTTCGGCCCCTTTTCTGGTCAGTGCCAGCAGGATCGACTGGCTGAAATAGAGCCCTTTGCTCAGCTCAAGATTCTTCTGCATTCGCTCGGGATAAACCTGGAGGCCTTCTACGAGCTCCGTGAGTTTCGCCAGCATGTAATCGAGTAGAATCGAGGAATCAGGCAGGACGATGCGTTCGGCGCTGGAGTGACTGATGTCGCGTTCGTGCCAGAGCGCCACGTTTTCCAGGCCGACGATCGCGTTCCCTCGCAACACTCGGGCCAGCCCGCTCAGTCGCTCTCCAGTGATAGGATTCCTTTTATGCGGCATTGCCGAGCTGCCTTTCTGCCCCTCGGCGAAAAATTCTTCGACCTCTAGAACTTCGGTGCGCTGCAAATGGCGGAATTCCGTTGCCCATCGATCGATGCTGGACGCGATCAAGCGCTAGCGTCGTTCCAAACTCGGCGTGACGATCGCGCTGGATGATCTGGGTGGAAATGCTCGCGGCTTTCAGACCCAGCCGTTCGCAGACTTTGCGTTCGATCGCCGGATCGAGATGAGCGTGTGTCCCAACCGCGCCGCTCAACTTTCCGACCCGAACCCGCTCCTTCGTCTGACGCCAGACGCTCCTCGGCGCGGCCGAATTCATCGAACATCAGCGCCAGTTTCAGCCCAAAGGTGATCGGTTCAGCGTGAATCCCGTGGCTGCGCCCAATCATCGGCGTCATCTTGTAGCGACGAGCCTGGGCCGCGATCGCTGTTCGGAGCGCGGTCAAACCCTCCTGCAGGATTGTGCACGCTTCGGCCAACTGGACCGCAAGCGTGGTATCAAGAATGTCGGACGACGTCAGCCCCTGATGGATCCAGCGCGCGGCGGGACCGACAGACGCGGCGACGTTCTCGAGAAACGCGATTACGTCGTGGTTCGTCCGCTTCTCGATCTCGGCGATTTCGGGAATCGAAAAACGCGCCTTCCGCCGGATTTCCGCTGCGTCTTCCTTGGGAATCTGGCCCAGTTCCGCCATTGCCTCGCAGGCCAGAGTCTCGATCTCCAGCCAGATCTGGAATTTGCGCTCCTCCGACCAAAGCTGGCGCATTCGCGGCCGGGAATAACGGTCGATCACCCGGCAAAGATAAAAGCGCGAAGCGAAACGGAAAGCGTTTTTGTACGCAAAAAGCGCCGCTTCGGCTCCACGACCAAAGCGACGCTTTTCGAAAAGCTGTTTAGAAAACCCGGACTAGCAAACGCGGGCGCGGGTGAACCGGCCGTTGTTTTCCACGCGAACCTGGCCGCTGCCGAGCAGGTCAGCCACCGCCGCGACGGTTTCCTTGGTGTTTTTCGTGCAGGAACTCACCGCGAGGATGAGATCGCCCAGTGAAAGTTTACGCGGCTTGAGGATTTGGCTGTTTTTTTTCATAGAGGTTGAGCCTTTGGTTGAGCAAATCGGGTGCCATGACCCGGATTTGGGCGAGTTGACCGGGAGAATCCTCGGCTTACGAGGCGCGGACGGCCGCAAATCTTCCGAGCGGCTGACACAACTGTCCGTTTTTGGACAAGATTCTGCTGTCAACTGGCCGTGTTGTATCCGGCCGAGCGGTCAGCCGCATCACGAGGAAGTAAGAACGGTCAGCACGACGATCGCGATCAGGATGTAATGGAAGTTGCGGCTCTGCTTTACCGCCGTCACCGAGGCCCCCACATCCTTGGATTCCACCATCTGCCTGGTAATGACCGTCTGTCCGAACCACGCCAGGACTGAGCACCAGAGCGCGGAGCCGATAATCGTCATCAGGCTGAACTTCGCGAAGTTCATCCGAATCAAGCCGGCCGGGAACGAAATCAGGTGCCGGATGACCGGCAGCAACCGGGCGAAAAAGATGCCGCCTTGCTCGTAGCGATGCAGCCAGCGTTCGGCCCGCTCCAGTTTAGCTTCGTTAATGAAGAAATAGCGGCCCCAACGCGCGATGACCACGCGACCGAGCCAAAGTGCCACCCAATAGCTCGCCGCCGCGCCGAGCCACGAGCCAAATGTTCCCGCCGCAACCACGCCGTAGACATTCATTTGCCTTCCGCGGCCAGAAACGCGGCGGGCGGAATGACCAGCTCGCTCGGCACGGGAAAGATGGAGCTTTCCATCGCCATGAGCACGATGACGCCGCAGGTAACCCCAGTCCTGGACCCAGCCGAACCAGATTTCGAGAAGATGATGCATGAGAAGATTTCAGATTTCAGATTGCAGATTTCAGATTTAGCATGATCGGCCGCGAGAACGGTCGCGCGTTAGTTCAATCTGAAATCGGCAATCTGCAATCTTAAATTCCTCCATGTCGATTTATCGCCGCGTCCTCGCTTACTACCGGCCGTTCTCGGCGCAGACCGCGCTCGGCCTGGTCCTGTCGCTCGGCGCGATTGGCTTGAGCCTGCTGCGACCGTGGCCCTTCAAGATCATCGTCGACGACATTCTGCACGAAGAACCCGCAACGCCCGCTTTGGCAATTCGCCGAACGCTCATTCCCCTGCTCTGCCTCGCCGCTCGTCGCAATCCAGATTCTGCTGGGGGCTGCTCAATCTCGCCAGCAATTACCTTTTCGTGAAAGTCGGCCTGCAGGCGCTGCTGAAATTGCGCACCGATCTCTACGCCTATCTCCAGTCGCTCTCGCTGAAATATCACGACGCCCGCCGCTCCAGCGATTCCAGCTTCCGCGTCGCCTACGATTCGCAATCGATCCAGACCATCTACAACAAAGGGTTCACCAACATTTTCGGCTCGGTCATGACGCTGATCGGGACGTTCGTCGTGATGCTGCAGATTCGACTGGAAGCTTGACCCTGCTCTCGCTCGGCATCGTGCCGCTGATCGTCGGCGCGATTTACTTTTTCGCCAATCGCATTCGCGCCGAATCGACTTCCATCCAGGAACAGGACAGCGCGGTTCTCGCCCAGGCGCAGGAAGGTTTGAGCGCGATCCGGATGGTCCACGCGTTCGGGCGCGAGGAATGCGAAGTTTCGCAGTTTCCTGCAGCGCGCCGCAGAAAGCCTGCAGGCGAATCTGCGGCTCACCCTGACGAACGTGAACAGCGCGCTGGTCATCGGCACGCTGATGGTGCTCGGCACCGCCGCGATGTATTACCTCGGAACGCTCCACGTCCTTGCCGGGCACGCTCACCCTCGGGTCGCTGATCTCGTCTTCAGCGCTTATCTCTGGATGCTTTACCAGCCGCTCGGATCGCTGACCTACACGGCCTGGGCGATGGAAGGCGCGACCGCCGGGGCGCGGCGTTGCTTCGAGGTGCTGGATCGCGCCGATGACGTGGTCGACGCGCCGGATGCGAAGGAGATCAACGAAACGGCCGGCGCGGTCGGCTTCGAAAACGTCAGCTTCGGTTACGGGCCGGAGCAGCCGGTCCTGCACGACATCGATCTTTCGATTTCGCCGAACCAAATCGTCGCGCTCGTCGGCGGGACGGGCGCGGGCAAGAGCACGCTCCTGAGCCTCGTCCCGCGTTTCTACGATCCGAACTCCGGCACGCGTCACGCTCGACGGCCGCGATCTGCGCAGTCGATCACCAAGAAATCGCTGCGCGCGCAGATCGCGATCGTCTTGCAGGACACGCTTCTTTTTTCCACGACGATTCGCGAGAACATCGCCTACGGCCGGCCCGACGCGACCGAGGACGAAATCCGCGAAGCCGCCCGCCGCGCCCAGGCGGATGAATTCATCAGCCGCTTGCCGGCAGGTTACGACAGCCCGGTCGGCGAACGCGGCGGCCATCTCAGCGTCGGTCAACGCCAGCGGATCGGGATTGCCCGCGCGTTCTTGAAAGACGCGCCGATCCTGCTTCTCGACGAGCCCACCTCCGCGCTCGATCCCACCACCGAAGCTGCCATCATGGAAACCATCAAGGAACTGATGCACGGCCGCACCACGCTCATCGTTACCCACCGCCTCGCCACGATTCACGGCGTCGATCGCATCGTCGTGCTCGAGCATGGACGCATCGTCGAACAAGGCACCGGCCCGGAGCTGGTCGCGAAAGGCGGCGTTTACGCGAAGCTTTACGCGTCCGGAAATTATCCGTCATGAGTAACGTCAACAGCGAGCGGCGCGTCGAAGGCGATTGGTGGAAGGAGCCGATTCCGCCCAACGTCGTTTTCGGCGAAGGCTTTTATTGCGAGAGCGCGCAAATTTTTCGCCACCTCAAGAGCAAAGCGCCGCGCGCCGTCGTTCTCGGCGATCACGTCTCCTGTTATGCCGGCTGTTCCTTCGCCATCGGCGTGAACGGCAGTTGCTCCGTCGGCGATTTCACCCTCATGAACGGCGCGCTCGTCATGGCGGAGGAGCGGATCGAGATCGGCTCGCATTGCCTCATCTCCTGGAACGTCGGCATCGCCGATTCCGATTTCCATCCGCTCGCGCCCGCCCAACGCATCATCGACGCGCACGCGCTCGCGCCCTTCTTCAAGGACCGCCCGCCCCGCCCAAAACTGCGCACCGCGCCCGTCATCATCTCCGACAACGTCTGGATCGGCATGAACGCCGTCATCCTCAAAGGCGTGACGATCGGCGAAAACTCCGTCGTCGCTGCCGGCGCCGTCGTGACGAAAAGCGTGCCCGCGAATGTCGGTCGTGGCCGGCAATCCCGCGGTCCTGTTCGCGAACTGTGAATGGTGACTGGTGATCAGTGAATAGAGCGCCCTCTCCTCCATTCACCAGTCACCGATCACCATTCACCCTCTTCCACTCGATGAGACGCACGGGCAACTCAAAGCGACGTCGACTCCATCCTCGCCTGGCTCAAGAAGCGCAGCTCTGCGCGTAACCGCGAGGGAATGGCCCGATACGGCCTTTACTCAAAAAACACCCTTGGCGTTTCCGTCGCGAACATCCGCGTGCTCGCGAAACGGCTCGGCCGTGATCACGACCTGGCTCTCGCGCTTTGGGAAACCGGCGTTTACGAGGCGCGAATGCTCACCCCTTTCGTCGACGAACCCACCGGGTCACGCCCGCCCAAATGGACCGCTGGTGCCGCGACTTCGATAGCTGGGGGATTTGCGACGCGCTCTGCTTTCACCTCTTCGACAAGACACCGCACGCCTGGAAAAAGATCGCGAAGTGGTCCGAGTGCTCGCGCCGAATTCGTCAAGCGCGCCGCCTTCGCCTTGCTGGCCAGCGTGGCTTTGCATGACAAGACCGCGCCTGATAAACCGTTTCTGGACAGCTTTCCCTTGATCGAGCGCGCCGCGACCGACAATCGCAACTTCGTCAAGAAAGCGGTGAGCTGGGCCCTTCGCGGAATCGGCAAACGCAACCCTGTGCTTCACGCCGCAGCCGTTAGCCTGGCTCGTCGTCTCGCCGCCTCTGCGGATTCGTCCGCTCGCTGGATTGGCAAAGACGCCCTCCGCGATCTGGCGACGCCGGCGACCATTAAACGTCTCAAGGTGGATCGAGCGCTCCGCCGCTCGATGGGAAAGAACCGTGCAGCCGCCCAAACCCTTATCGCGCGACGGAGCGCGCGATCCACCTGATGAAAAAAAAGCGCTTCATCGTCATGGGCTTCATGGGCAGCTGCCCCATCGCCGGCGTTATCTGGCAGCACCTCCATTACATCATCGGCCTGCAACGTCTCGGTCACGACGTCTTTTACATCGAAGACTCCGCCCGCCTCCCTTACAACCCCGAGACCTTCGAGGTAAACAACGACTTCGATTACGCCGCGCGCATCCTGCGGCATCTCGCCGCTGAGTTCGGTTTTCGGCGCCGCTGGAGTTTTTGCGCCCGCTACCTCCCGGGCAATCCCACCGCCGGTCTTTCCCTCACCCGAATCCGCGAGCTTTATCGTGAGGCCGACGCCATCCTCAACGTCTGCGGCACGCAGGAATTCAATCCCGACCTGCTGACGAGCGACCGCATTCTCTATATCGAGAGCGATCCGGGCGTCGAACAGATCAAAGTCGATCAGGGGAACAAATCGACCATCAAATATCTGCAAGCGCCATCATGCTCTGTTCACCTTCGGCGAAAACGTCGGCACCGATCGTTTCCCCGTCCCAACGCATAAATTGAAATGGCTTCGCGACCCGCCAGCCGATCGTCACCGATCTTTGGAAAACAAATCGCCGCCCCGGCGCCCGCCGCCGTTTTCACTTCCGTCGCGAATTGGTCCACGAGCGGATTGAAAGACATCGAGTGGCGCGGCGAAAAATATCTCTGGAGCAAATCGCGCGAATTCGTCCGGTTCGTCGCCGCGCCGAAACGCGCCGGCGAAACCTTCGAGCTCGCGACCGACATCAAGGACGACAAGACCCGCGAGAAATTTCTGCGGAACGGCTGGCGCTTCCGCCTGCCCCACGATCTCAGCGCAGATTACCGCCTCTACCGCGATTACATCCGCCGCTCAAAAGGCGAATTCACCGTCGCAAAGGATCAATACGTGCGCCTCAACACCGGCTGGTTCAGCGACCGGAGCGGGTGTTACCTCGCCGCCGGCCGCCCCGTGATCATCCAGGAAACAGGCTTCACGTACAAATCTCTCGCGGCGGCCGCCACGGTCTCATCGCCTTCCAGTCGTTAGGCGAGATCGCCGAAGCCGTAAAAGAGATCAACGCCGACTACACCCGCCACTCCCTCGCCGCCCGCGAGATCGCCCGCCAATTCTTCGAAGCCGAAAAAGTGTTGCGCTCGCTGCTGGAGCGCGCCGGAGTGTAGAAGCGATAGACATACGCGTCAGCATCGGGAGAAAAGGCTTGCCGACGTCTCTACACAGGCAGAGCGTTTTCTGAATGAACACGATGAGATTGATAGCGAGATTGTTCGTTCTCGCGGGCTGTTTCGCAGTCGCGACAATCGTCTTGATCCCCGCAACAGCTGCGGTCTCGCCGCCAAAGCAAAGCGACTCTGACGCGAACAACTTGCACACGCCGGCTGAGGGCACCGTGGAACACACTGCGATCCTGGATGGTCTCCGCCGGCATTGGCAGGCCAGCAAGAATCCGGACGATGGCAAAACGTACCAAGGCAAAATCACGTTTCGCGTGAATTACCTGAAGGTCCACCATGGATGGGCCTGGATATATGCCGAGCCGCGTTCGTCTGTCACGAAAGAGCGCTTCCCTGAAAACAGCGGCTTCCTCTTGCAGCTGAAGTCCAGCCGGTGGGAAGTGATGAAGTTGCCTCGAATGGATGATAACGGTGACGGCGCTTTCAATCCGAGTCCGGGTGACTTCGAACGAATCAAGAAAATGTATCCAGCGATCGCGCCCGATATCATTCCGATCGAGAAGCGCCGTTAGGCTTCGTGCCCGCGGCAGCCGCGTTTGTGCTGGCCAGCGATGTTGGCCTTGCTCTGGTGACACAATGAAGAACCCCGTGCTGATCTGTTTATGCACCGCGCTTGTTTCATCCATATGCAGCGCGGCCGATGTTCAGTTTGGAAAAGGAACCGCGATCCATTTCGCGTCGGCAAATGAGGGGCAACATATCCTCACCGCGAAAGATGAGTTCGTCCGGCACCTAAGTCCGTTCGATCGCTCGGCTCGGTTGAAGACCGACAAGCCTGTCGGAGAAGACGAATATCTCGCCTTTGTGGGGAAGAACGTCGCCGAGTGGACTGCGGAAGAGACGCGCGCCGTGGAGACCGCGCTCAAGGAAATTCAGTCGCGCCTCGGTGGGCTGTCACTCGCGTTTCCGGCGACAATCCAAATGATTAAGACAACCGGGGCCGAGGAAGGAAACGCGGCTTATACGCGAGGAACCGCGATCATTCTGCCGAAAGGCGAGCTGGGCAAAAATCAAAATGACCTGACGAAATTGGTCTGCCATGAACTCTTTCACATTCTGTCCCGCCACAATCCCGGGTTGCGGGCAGAACTGTACGGCATCATCGGCTTTGTTCGGTGCGACGACCTGGATTTCCCGCGCGAACTCGCCGCGCGAAAGATCACCAACCCGGACGGGCCGAGAAACGATCATTTCATCCGGTTAGAAATCGACGGACAGAAACGTTCCGCAATTCCTGTCCTGTTTTCCAAGGTTGAGACCTACGACGTTGCGCGAGGCGGTGAGTTCTTTGAGTACCTCGACTTCCAGTTTCTCGCCGTGGAGGTGGAATCGACCTCACCACGTCCCAAAGTGGTCTACGAGAATTCCACGCCAAAGCTGGTCGGACCGCGAGCCGTGTCTGGGTTTCTCGAGCAGGTCGGCAAGAACACGCAATATTTGATTCATCCGGATGAAATTCTGGCTGATAACTTCGCCCTGTTAATTTTGGGCGAACAAAACGTCCCGTCGCCGGAAGTTCTCGAGAAGATCAAGACAGTTCTCGCTCGGAAACCGCAACGCTAGTTGCGGCCTGGTCGGCGGCGATCGGTTTTCAGCGGGGCGCACGGCCATTTGCCGGTCGCCGTTATGCTCCCTAGCTTGAGAGCGTGGGCCACGATCATGATCACGATCATGCGGGGCATTCGCATGGACCGCCGAGCAACAATGCGGCGTTTGCCATCGGGGTCGTGCTCAATCTTGGGTTCGTCGTGGCGGAAGTGTTCTACGGACTCGCGGCGCATTCGCTGGCGCTCATTTCGGACGCGGGCCATAACCTGAGCGACGTTTTTTGTCTGCTCCTCGCCTGGGGCGCGATGCAGTTGACGAAAGCGGCGCCGACGAAGCGGCGGACCTATGGATGGCGGCGGTCGTCGATTCTGGCGGCGCTGATCAATGCGGTGATTCTGCTGGTGGTGGTGGGCGGGATCACGGTGGAGGCGATACGGAGGTTGGCGCATCCGGAGGAAGTGGCGGGCGGAACGGTCATGGCGGTGGCGGCGATCGGGATCGTGATCAACACGGCGTACCGCGCTGCTTGTTCATGTCGGGGCGAAAACGCGATCTGAATGTGAAGGGGGCGTTTCTGCACATGGTGGGTGACGCGGCGGTGTCGTTGGGCGTGGTGATCGCGGCGTTCGCGATCCGGATGACGGGATGGCAATGGCTCGATCCGGCGGTGAGTCTGGCGATCGGCGCGGTCATCGTCTGGGGAACGTGGGGATTGCTGCGGGAATCGATTAATCTTTCGATGGACGCGGTGCCGGAAGGGATCGATCCGCATGCGGTGGAAGAATTACCTGGCGAAACTTCCGGGCGTCACTGCGGTGCACGATCTTCATATCTGGGCGATGAGCACGACGGAGGTGGCGCTGACGGTCCATCTGGTGATGGAGGAAGCCGCCCCGGAGACGATCTGTTTCTGCACGATGTCAGCGACGTGTTGCGCGACCGATTCGGGATCGGCCACGCGACGACGCAGATCGAATGTGGCGATTGCGAGCGCGATTGCCGGCAGGCGCCGGTTCATGTGGTTTGAATCGCGGGCTCCTGACTTGATAGCTCGTGATCCGTGGTTGAGATCGACCTGTTGCTTCGATCACGATCAGGACCACGAGCACGATTACGAAGCGAAGAGCCGGTTGCTTTCTCGATCATCTGTTTCATCTTTGCGCCTTTGTGATGAGGCGTTGGGTAATTTTTTTCAATTTCGTTGCTGTTCGCGATTCGATGCGCGGGCGCAACAGAAGGGTCCGCCGAACCTCCGGAGCCGCCGGGCGACGCGAACGCCCACTCCCTTCCCCGGTCTGCTCCGCCGCCCGCGGTGATCGTCGCGCCGCCGGCGCGGCCCAACGGCCCGATCCAAAAAAGTCTCGTCCGCATCACCGCGACGGAAGTGGAGCCGGATTATCGCGCGCCCTGGAATTCCGGCGGCGTCCAGCGCGGCATCGGCGCGGGTTTCGTGATCGACGGCAATCGCATCATGACGAACGCGCACGTCGTCAGCAACAGCCGCTACCTCACCGTCGAGCGCGACGGCGATCCGAACAAATATCCCGCCACGGTTTTGTTCGTGGCGCACGATTGCGATCTGGCGCTCCTCAAAGTCGCGTCGCCGGATTTTTTCAAGAACATGGTGCCGCTGACCTTCGGCGGAATTCCGGAACTGGAATCGACCGTCTCGGCCTACGGTTATCCGCTTGGCGGCGAACGCATGTCGGTCACGACCGGCATCGTTTCGCGAATCGATTTCCAGCTCTACACCCATTCGTCGATCGACTCGCATCTCGCCATCCAGATCAGCGCGCAGATTAATCCGGGAAACAGCGGCGGCCCGGTGATGCAGGACGCGAAGGTCGTCGGCGTGGCTTTCCAGGGTTACAGCGGCGACGTCGCGCAAGGCGTCGCCTACATGATTCCGACGCCGGTGATCCGGCGTTTCCTCAAGGACGTCGAGGACGGGCATTACGATCGTTACGTCGATCTCGGGATCACCTACGCGAAACTGCAGAATCCCGCGCAACGGCATTTCCTCGGATTGAAAGACGACGATCGCGGCGTGCTCGTGGGGACCGTGATCGCCGCGGGCCCGGCCGCGAACAATCTCCAGGCCGGGCGACGTGCTTCTGGCGATCGACGATCACCCGATCGCGAGCGATGCGACGGTGGAACTGGAAGGCTCGCGCGTCGACATGCCGGAAGTGGTCGAGCGAAAATTCAAAGGCGACAAAGTGAAGCTCGACATCTGGCGCGACAAAAAGCCGCTGACGGTGACCATCGAGCTGGGCTCGGTCTGGCCTTATCTTTATCTCGCGCACGGCTACGACGTGCAGCCGCGCTACGTCGTTTACGGCGGGCTCGTTTTTCAGCCGCTCACGCTCGATCTGATCGAGGCTTATCAGCCGACCGATGTGCGCATCCGGCATTACTTCGATTACTTCGTGCTCGAACAAATTTACCTCGAGCATCCGGAGGTCATCATCCTGACCAATATTCTGCCCGATCCGACCAACACCTACCTCGCGCCCTACCGCGCCAGCATCGTGGATGAGATCAACGGAAAAAAAATCCGAAAGCTGGACGATCTGGCGGAGGCGTTCGCGGAAAAGACCGACCGCTTCGTCGTCCGCATGATCGGCGACGGCCCGCCGCTCGTGCTCGACCCGAAAGAAGTGGAATCGGCGCGGGAGCGAATCAAGACGCGTTACAACGTGGTCTCGGAACAAAACCTCGAGGAGCAGCCGAGCAAGCCGACGCCGGCGGACCAGACGAAAAGCTAATGACGCAAGCTCTGTGCCGTTTCCACTCTCGCTGTCGCTCGATCGGCGATCGTTCTCCTGCCGCTCGCGCGTGTTCGCGCGCCGCACCGAAAGGTCCCGCCGGAAACCGTCGTGAAGCCGAAGGAGCTTTCGCTCGTGCGAGTGAACGTGACCGGCCAGCCCTACGATTTCGTCCGGCCGTGGCAAAAAAAGGCGCCGTTTTCAAAGCGCGCGCTGGGCGCTGTCCTTCCGGGAGGCCGCGTGCTGGTGACGGCGGATCTGGTGGCGAACCAGAATTACGTCGAGCTGGAGCGCGCGGAATCGGGCGACAAGACGGCGGCCAATGTGGTGGTCGTCGATTACGAAGCGAACCTCGCGTTGCTCGAGCCGACCGATAAAAAATTCCTCGATGGCCTGACGCCGTTGCAACTCGCGCTCGACACCGTGGTGGGCGATCGCGCTCGCGGCGTTGCAGCTGGAATCCACCGGCGCGCTCGTCCTCACCGAAGGGCTCGTCACGACGATCCAGATGACGCGTTATCCGGCGGATATCGGGCCAGTTTCTCACCTATCGCATCAGCATGTCGATGCAGTATCGCGATAACAGCTACACGGTGCCGCTGGTCAAGAACAACAAGCTCGCCGCGCTGCTCCTGCGTTTCGATCAGCGGACGCAGGTGGTCGACGCGATCCCGGCGCCGATCATCGCGCATTTCCTGAAGGACGCGGAGAAGCAGCCTTACCGAGGGTTTCCCTTCGGCCGGGTTCGGTTTTTTCCCGACGCGCGATCCGCAGCTGCGGAAGTTCGCGGGGCAAACCGGCAAACCCGCCGGGGTCTACGTGACCAGCGTGGATCCGAACTCGCCGGCGGCCAAAGCGGGATTGCAGGTGGGCGACATCGTCGTCGGTCTCGGGCAACAACGAGATCGATCAGAATGGAAACTACGTCGATCCGCTCTACGGCAAGATCGAGTTCACGAACCTGATCACGGCGAAGGCATTCGCGGGCGACATCGCTGCCGGTCCAAATCCAGCGCGCCGGGAAACCGATGCAGATCGATCTCGTGCTTGACCATCGCAACGCGAACGATTACGTGATTCCGCCCTACAGTCTCGATCGCGCGCCGCTCTATTATGTTCTGGGCGGCCTGATTTTCGAGGAGCTTTCCCGGCAATACCTCCGCGAATGGGGCGCCAACTGGTTGAAGGACGCGCCGCAGCGCTTCGTCTACAAGGACCGGTTCCAATCCGAGCTTTATCCGGAAGGCAACCGCCGGGTCGTTGTGCTGACCCAGGTGCTGCCGGCGAACACGACGATCGGCTACGACGAAATCGGCGTATCTCACCGTGCACAAAGGTGAACGGCAAGGAAGTGAAGTCGCTGGCCGATTTGGCGGAAGCGGTGAAGCAACCGGTCGATGGCTTCATCACCATCGAGACCGAAGAGGATCCGAAGCAGATCGCGCTCGACGCGAAGCAGGTCGAGGCCGAAGCGGAAGCGCTGCAAGCAGAATTACGGTTTGCCGGCGTTGCAGCGGCTTGAGTAGCTAGGCTGTAGCGACGGCGCTCTGTCGCCGTTGAAGCGCCGTACGCTCGACAGAGCGGCCGCGCTCCAACTAACTAATCGTCGTTCGGCGGGAACGCACGGCACGCGGTTGCGCCAGAAACTTCGCGACTTCCTCCGTGTACACCTCAAACGGATTCCCCATGACCAGGAAATCGCGGTTATCGCAGGCGATCGAATCCCAGTTGATCACGTAAGGCTGGTCGCTCTTCTGGAACCACGCGACGGCCTGGGCGCGGCCGCAGGCGCGGGTGTTCGCGGGCGGATGAAAGCTGGCCGCCGGTTGGCGGACGCTGTTGTTCCATTCGCCGATGCGCTTCGCCGGATTCACTCCGAAAAACAGTCCCTTGGCCGGGATCGATGTTGTGATACTCGAGATCCAGGCTTTGCAGCCACGGATCGTCCCAGCCGATTCCCTCGGATTCCATGAACGCTTCGAGCAGCCATTTCTTGGTGATCCAATCCACGCCGCCGATCAGCGCTTCGGGTTTGTTGCTCAAGCGCTTCGAGCGTGAAACTCCAGCTTTCGAGCAGCCAATCGGTTTCCTCGTCTAGCGCCGCCGAGATGGCCGCGGGCCAGTTCGTAGAACTGCCATTGAATGTCGAGCGCGCCGATGGTCTTGCCGTTTTCCAGGCGCACGATCCAGGCGCCAGTCGCGTCGCGGGAAATGTCGCGCGTGCTTTGGACGGCATCGGCCAGGATAAAGTTTTTCGGGAGCCGGCCGTCTTCGAGGAGCGACAGGACGCAGGCGGTCGTCCCGATTTTCAACGCGGTCGCGAACGGGCTCATGTTGGAATCGCCGATCAGCAAATGGAGCCGGCGATATTTCCGATAATCGGCCAGCGGCTCGTCGCGCGCGTTGATGATGGCGCGGTTGAATTGCACCCACTGGTAGATGTCGTTCACGATGTGGTCGGCGCGCTGGCTGAGCTGGAAATCGACGTGGACCTCGGGCTGCGGCAGTTGGAAATCGAACGCGAGCGGGTTCGCCTGCCCCACCCTTCCCGCGCCGGTGAAAATCTGGCGCGTGGCGAGAAAGGCGAGAAGCGTGCCGAGGACCGGCGGAGTGAATTGCGCCTCGCGTTTCATCAAATAATTCTCGTGGCAGCCGAAGGTCGCGCCGGTGTTGTGATCGACATTGTTCTTGATGAACGAAACGCGATCCGCCGCGCCGAGTTGTTCGAGCGCGTATCTGGAGCAACTGATCGCCCGCGATGTCGTAGGTGACGACGTCGCGCAGATGCAGACACTCGGGCGACGCGTACTCGATGTGGCCCATGTCGAGATAAAGGCGGCCGCCATTGAGCAGGAATCCGCCGTTGCCGGGCGGCTCTTCGTAGTCGCGATAATGCAGATCGATCGCGCCCGCCTGCGCTTTGCGGAAAAGATAATTCTTCACCCGCACCGGCCAGGCATCGGTATGGGCGCGGCCCTCGTCGCTGCTGACAAGGCAGCCGTATTCCGTTTCGATCCCGGCGACGCGATCCATTCATTCGCACGCAACGGTGCGTCGCGCGCTTGAAAAAGCGCAAGGCAATCAGAAGTTCCAGCCGGAATGAATAATTTTCCCGTCCGCAGTCCTGCGGAGAAAATGGGCGGCCTGGTTTACTTCGGCCGGATGCTGGACAAGATCCGCCTCCACGCACGCGGCGAACTGCCGGAGGATTATCAGCCGAACCTCGGGAAGGGATTCGACGCGAAGTGCTGCGCGTTTCTCCACATCGATTACGCGCAATTGAGCGAGCGAGTGAAACAGGGCGCGACGGACGAAGAGATTCTCGAATGGGCCTTTACCGGTGGCCGACACCCGACTGACGCCGAGATCACCATGTGGAACGAGTTCATGCGCAAGTTTGGCTGGCGCGATCACGCGGCGGAGATTCTCGACGCGGCGGAAGCGCGAAGCGGGAATGGCAGGACCGCGCCGAGATCGAGACGATGTTTCAGTTCATCGACGCGGACGAGGGCAGAAAACCACTGACGACTGAAATGTGACGAGTGACGTGATGGGAAATTTGCTTCAACTCGTCAGACGTCACATGTCACTCGTCAGTTGCACTGCGGTACCGCCGGCGGCTGATTCCGATAATCGACGAACTTCCAGACCGCGATCACCGTCACCACGACGACAACCCAGGCGAGAAGCATGCGACCGCGCGTCGGCGGCCGACATGGCGCGGCGTTACTCCGAAAGCGTGTCGATCCGCTCGGCGAGGCCGAAATCGAGCTCGGTCAGGCCGCCTTTGCTGTGGGTGGAGAGAACCAGACGGACTTTGTTGTAGCGAATGTCGATGTCGGGATGATGTTCCTCATCCTCCGCCACCTCGGCGACTCCGTTGACAAAATCAATCGATTCGGAGAAGTCGTCGAACTCGAACGTGCGTTCGATGTGCTTCTTCTCCAGCTCCCATTCCGGGACCTTTTTCAGACGCGCTTTCGCTTCGTCGGCTTTCAGCAAATCAGCCATAACGGGGAACGAGTAACACCCTCAAGTCTTTTTGCAATGGGGAATCGCGCCGCTTTTTTCAATCCTTTGTCGCATCACAGGCTGAGGATTTTCCGCGAGGTTTTTCGCGGCATCGAAGACCTCCACCGCGCAGGCGCGCGCCTGCTCCGAAAGGCGCGGCCAATCCGCGACGACTTCGTCGCAGCGGCGGCTTCCGAACTCTCGAGATCGCGCGACGAAACGGAATCCGCTCTCGGGCGGCAGATAATTTCCGGCCCCGGTGTCTTCGGTAATGACCGGCCGACCCATCGCCAGAAAGGCCGCGGCGCGGTCGCTCAGCCATCCGGTCTGCCAGGCCACATCTACGCCTTTGATCGCGGTAAATTCCGCGCTGGCGCTGGCAATATATCGCCGATAGGCACGCTGGCGTTCGCGCGACCCGGTGAGGCGACACCACGCGCCAGCCACGCTTGCGCAGGCGCGCGATCTCCGGATCGTCACGGTTCAAATTCATCGCCAGCTCGAATTGGGCGCCGGGAACGTCGCTGAGGCAGATCCAGATATGGCTCGAATGCGAACTTCTTCGAGAGGTCGGGGAACTCGCCCTCGACTTCGACTCCCCCGCCCCAATACCATTGGCCGATCGTGGTGAATTTCGGCACAGCTGGCGCCGGGCTGCGCCTGAATAAGTTCTGTGTCGACCAGCGGATAGAATGTTCGCCACAGTCGACGCGGCGGGATGCCGGCAGCCGGCAATCCTTTCGCCGCAACATTCAATCCGATGGTCCAGAATTCGTGATGGTGCGACTGGCCCATCTCCAGCTTCGTCATCCAATAGAAAATTTCGCTCGGATCCAGATCGCAAAAAATTCGCCGCTCGAATTGCAAGAGAAACGGCGGATGGAGCGAGTAGCTCAGATTGAGCAGAATGTTCGGCCCCGCCAGGCGGTCGAGCAATTCTCTTCGGCGACAGCCCGATGCACTGCATTTCCGCGAGATCGTGAATGTCGCTCGGCGGGCGTTTGGTGGAGCAGGCAATAACGCATCCTTCAACCCATGTTCGCGCAGCCGGCGCTGGAAAATCCTGATGCGCGATTCATCTTCACCGGCGTCGGCCGTGGCCGGCAGAAGCTCGAGCCAGATCGCGTCCAGCCCGAGCCGGCGCAGCCCGAGCATCCATTGCAGGGGCACGGAAAAATTGCCGCCGCCTTCGGGATATTTTGCGGCAAAGCCACAGCCGAGAAAAACGGTCACAATGCAGACAACAGAAAACGGCCAACGTCCAACGTCCAATGCCGAATCTCGACCAGGCCGGAAGCATCTCTGAATTCAAGATTGGGCGTCCGGCGTTTTCTGCCTCACCCTGCCGGTTGACGGCTCAGGGTTCCTCCGCAAATTAGCTCGCTCTTTCAGCACCCGTAGCTCAACTGGATAGAGCATCTGACTACGGATCAGAAGGTTTGAAGTTCGAATCTTCACGGGTGCGCATCGCCGGGCGATTGCAAAATCTTGCTTTCAGACCGTCGCCGGTTCTAGAATGATCGAGCAAATGGACGCGGAACAAAGAGGAGGCCACGGGAGGAAGGAATCGGCCGCCGCCGAAGCATCCGGCAGGGGCCGGCAATCGGTCTACAGTTGTTTCAACTGTGGCGCGCAAAACTATGTCGACTCCGATTGGACCTGGTTCACCTGCTGGCAGTGCAACCTGCAAAAGCCGGTGCCGTTGCCGGGCAATTAAGCCACCGCTTTCTCCGATCGCCACTGGCGCGCCGGGAGAAGAGAGGTAAACTTTGCTGCGATGAAACCTGTGCTCGCATTGATTCTTTTGGGCCTGCTCGGGGCTTGCGCTAGTCCAAATGACACCCCTGCCGTGAATGCCGGGCCGAGCCAAACTGAAATCAAGGCGCGCGACGATTTCGCCAAGACCCTGCCGAAACCGTCCGACCGTTAGATTCCACGATCATGAAATTCACACTCCTCTTAGCCACTCTCTGCGGCGCTTTTCTTCTGGGCAGCTGCGCCGATAACTCGCTTATGAGCGACGAGGACTATAACAAAAACAAACCGCCCGCGCCGCATTCGCCCGATTTTTCGAACGTGCTCCCGAGACCGGTTAACCAGACTACCGGGAGGCCGTATTAGGGTCGGGTTAAACCCGCCTTAAACGATCTCGTCAAAGGAGCTCATCGCGCGAAACAGTTGGTATCGCGCTTTGATCTCTTCCATGGTTAGCGTTCGCATTCGCTCCAGGCTGAAGGCTTCCACGTTGAAACTGGCCAGGACGCTTCCGTAGATCACGGCGCGACGCAGGCTCGCGAAATCCGGATTTCCCGCCGCCGCCGCCAGGTAGCCGGCCACACCTCCAGCGAAGGTGTCCCCCGCCCCGGTTGGATCGTGGATATCTTCCAGCGGATAGGCGCCACAACTGAAAAACTGGTCGTCGCCGAAGAGCAACGCGCCGTGCTCGCCTTTCTTAATGGCGACGTGTTTCGGTCCGGACTGGCGAATCTTTCGCCCGGCTTTGATCAGGCTTGTTTCCTTTGTCAGCTCGCGCGCTTCGCTGTCGTTGAGAATAAGCAGATCGACGCGCGGCAGGAGGGCGTCGAGATCGGCCCGGCTGGTCTCGATCCACAAGTCCATGGTATCGGCGACGACGAATCGAGGGCGCTTCATCTGATCGAGAACGTGGGACTGGAGGGCCGGGGCGATGTTTGCCAGCAAAACGAAATCAGTCTCCTGATACGATGACGGCAAATCCGGCCGGAAATTCTCAAACACATTCAGCGCGATCGAACGGGTCTCGCGGGTGTTCATGTCCCACGCGTATTCGCCGGACCAGCGGAACGTCTTGCCCGTTACGCGCTGGACGCCGGTCGCATCGATCCCGCGCGACTGCCAGAAATCGAATTCCGATTGCGGAAAATCATCGCCCACGATTCCGACGAGTCTTACTGGCGAAAAGAAACTCGCGCCGAGAGCCGCGTAGGAAGCGGAACCACCTAACAAATCGGTGTGTTCTTCAACCGGGGTCTTGACCGTGTCGAGGCCGATGGAACCAACAATGAGGACGGACATTTGTTATTTTCGATTTTCGATTTTCGAGTGTCGATTGAGCAACTGTTTCACTGCTTGACCGTAGCCAGCGACGTCGGTTGCCTGCAAGAGACCGGAAACAATAACCACGCGACGTGCTCCTGCTTCGATCACTTTCGGCAGATTGTCGAGCTTGATGCCGCCGATGCAGAAGATCGGAATCCGAACGGCGTCGTGGACTGTTGGAATTTCGTTCAACCCAATCGGCGGATAATCGGGCTTGGTCGCCGTGGCGAAAAGGGGCCCGAACCCGATGTAATCGGCTCCTTCATAAAAGGCGCGGATAGTCTGGTCGACGCGGTGGGTGGATTTTCCCACCGCGCAGTCCGGACCGACGATTTTCCGTGCTTCGGCAATCGACAAATCATCCTGTCCGAGATGGACGCCTTCCGCTCCCACGCTTTTTGCGACGGCTGGATAATCGTTAATAATGAGCGGCACGCCGGCTTTGCGGGTAACCGGCTGGAGCTGGAGAGCGAGCTTTACGATCTCGTTCGGTGCTCGGCCTTTCGCGCGTAATTGCAGCAGGTCGACACCGCCTTGGATTAACGATTCCGCAACCTGGACGACGTCGGCCGGATTAACGTAGCTCAGATCGAGAATGCCGTAGAGCCGGCTGCGGCTGAGGTCGGCGGCGGTCAAGCGAACAATTATTCGTGGAGCCGAGCCGGCATTGGCTTGATCTCGAAATCGGCCGAGGACATCAAGCGTTCGACGAAACCGGTATCGTATTTGCCGTTCCGAAAATCGGCATTGCGCATAATGGCGCTGTGAAACGGCACCGTCGTCTTGATTCCGGTGATGTAATATTCATCGAGCGCTCGCCGCATCCGGGCGATGGCCGAGGCGCGCGTGGCGCCGATCGTGATGATCTTGGCGATCAACGAATCGTAATACGGCGGCACGACATAGCCGGTGTAGGCGTGGGAATCGACCCGCACCCCGCGCCCGCCCGGCGCGTAGTAAAATGCGATCCGGCCCGGCGACGGCTGGAAATTCCGCTCGGGGTCTTCCGCGTTAATCCGGCATTGGATGGCGTGCAACCGCGGCACCGCGTTCGCGACGTGGGGCGACAAGTGCTCCCCCGCCGCGATCAGGATTTGTTCCTTCACCAAATCGCATCCGTAAACCTCTTCGGTGATCGTATGCTCGACCTGGATCCGGGTGTTCATCTCGATGAAGTAATAATGGCCTTCGTTGTCGACCAGGAATTCCATCGTGCCCGCGTTCTGGTAGCCGACTGCCTGCGCCAGTTTGACCGCGGCGTGCCCCATCTTTTTGCGCAGCGCGGGCGAGATTAGCGGCGAAGGACATTCCTCGATGACTTTCTGGTTCCGTCGCTGGATCGAGCAATCGCGTTCTCCGAGGTGAACGGTGTGGCCGTGCTGGTCCGCCACGACCTGAAACTCGATGTGATGCGGATCCACGATGAGCTTCTCGATGTAAAGGGCGCCATTGCCGAAAGCCTTTTCCGCTTCACTGCCCGCCGCGGCAAACGCTGGACCGAGGCTCGCCTCGTTGTGCGCCATGCGCATCCCGCGACCACCGCCGCCCGCGACCGCTTTGATCATGATCGGGAATCCGATCCGGCGCGCGACCTTCGTCGCTTCGGCTTCGTTTTCGACGATGCCGTCGCTCCCTGGCGTGACCGAAACCCCGGCTTTCCGCGCGCAGGCCCGGGCGGAATTTTTGTCGCCCATCGCGTGCATCGCGCTCGCGGGCGGACCTATGAACTTGATCTTGCAGCTTTCGCAGACCTCGGCGAAGTGCGCGTTCTCCGCCAGAAAACCGTACCCGGGATGTATCGCATCAACGTCGCCCACCTCCGCAGCGCTCATGATTCGGTCGATCTTTAAATAACTGTCGGAGCTGGCGGCTGCCCCGATGCAAATCGCTTCGTCGGCGAGCTGGACATGAAGTGAATCAACGTCGGCCTCGGAATAGACCGCCAGGGTCCGGATGCCGAGTTCCTTGCAGGCCCGGATGATGCGGAGCGCGATCTCGCCCCGGTTCGCGATTAAGACCTTCTCGAACATTAGCTGCGAGTCTGTATTTGAGAGTTGAGAGACTGCCTCTTTCGGACCGAGTTAGTGGCGCTGGCGATCACTCAACTCTCAACTCTCAGCTCCCAACTACTTCACGCGGAACAGGACCTGGCCGAATTGCACGGGCTTGCCATTCTCCGCCACGATCTCGGCGATCACGCCCTTTGTTTCCGCTTTGATTTCGTTCATGACTTTCATCGCCTCGATGATGCACACGACGCTTTCTTCCGAGACTTCCTTGCCGATGTCCACGAAGGCCGGAGACTCCGGCGAGTTCGCCCGATAAAATGTCCCAACCATCGGCGAAACGATGTCCTTGAGCGCGCTGCTTTTCTCCGCCGCCGCGCCCGCTGCTTCTGCGGGGGCGCTGGCCGGCGCTGCCGCTGCCGGAGGCGCCGCTGCGGCCTGAGTGAAAACGGGCAGGTCGCCGCTTCCCTTTTGGAGTTTGAGACGGAACCCGTCCTTCTCCATTTCGAAGACCGAAAGGTCGTTCTTCCGCATCAAATCGATGACGGCTTTGATGTCTTTTAGTTCCAAGGCGTTGGTTCCGTGGTCAGGCTGGGCGTTTAGGTAACGCGGTTTTCCGCGGGAGGTCAAGTCCCGGCCCCTTTGCCTCTTGCTCTTGCTCTCACTCTTGCTCTCACTCTTGCTCTCACTCTTGCTCTCACTCTTGCTCGAAAGCCTGAAGATCGGATCACGAGCTCGATTACGCCGCCGAACCCGAATCGCCCACGATCTTTCCGTCACGCATTTCGAACCGGCGCGAAGCCGCCCGAGCAACCTCGTCGCTGTGGGTGACCACGATCAACGTGGTCAGCGCGTCGCGGCCGATTTTTTCCAGAAGCTCCATTACCGACGCAGCCGACTGCGAGTCCAGGTTCCCGGTCGGCTCGTCCGCGATCACGACGGTCGGCCGATGCACCAGCGCCCGGGCGATCGCAGTGCGCTGTTGTTCTCCGCCACTCAACTGATGGATGAAATGCCCGGCGCGCTCGCGCAACCCGACCAGCTCGATCAATTCCTCAGCGCGCTGGTCGGCTTCGCTTGGAGCAACGCCTTGGAGGAGCAACGGCAACGATACGTTCTCAAGGACGCTCATGGTCGGCAGGAGATTAAAAAATTGAAAAACCAAGCCGACCTGGCGACGCCGGTATTGAGTGAGGGCGGCATCGTCCGCCGAATGCAACGCGAGATCGTCGACGTAAATTTCTCCGCTGCTCGGATGATCCAACCCCGCGAGAAGATGGATTAGGGTGCTTTTGCCGCAGCCGCTCGGTCCGCAAACCGCTACGAACTCGTTCCGCGCGATTTCCACCGAAACGTCATCCAACGCGTGCACGGTGCGGGCGCCGCTCTTATATTCGCGGCTCAAATTCTTGAGCGAGATCAAGCCAGTTTTATCCGCCAGCGAAGCACCGCGCGCAAACTGCGCCGATTTCTCAATCGTTGCCGAGACGAGCGACTTCATCGTCGTGGAAAAACCGCCCTTCCTCCTCGTTCATCCGACCAAGCCCGGTCACGTGCGCACACTCTGGGGCGAAATGAAGCAACTGCTCGCCTTCGAGATCGCAAACGGCGGGCAGGTTTCGATTGTTAACCGGCTCGACCGCGAGACAAGCGGGTTGGTTCTCGTGGCAAAGAACGCCGGCGCCGCGCGCCGTTTTGGTCTGGCCATGCAGGAACAGCGGATCGCCAAGGAATATCTCGCGATCGTGTGGGGCTGGCCGGAATGGGAAGAAATCACGGTCGACGGGCCGCTCTTAAGGCAAGGGACGCAGTTGCCCTCGGCGATCTGGCTCAAACAAATGATTCATCCGGCAGGCGCGCCCGCTCGGACCGAATTTCGTGTTGAGAGCCGGTTTGAGCGCGCAAACCGTGAACGCTTCGCGATCGTTCGCGCTTTTCCCCAAACGGGCCGGACTCACCAGATCCGTGTCCATCTCTCTTCGTTAGGCCACGCGATCGTCGGTGACAAAATCTACGGGCCAGACGAGACGCTTTACCTGGAGTTTATCGCGACGGGCTGGACGCCGAAACTGGAGCAGCAGCTTCTCCTGCCACGCCACGCGCTCCATTCAGCCGCCCTCGAAGCTGAAGGCGAAAAATGGACCAGTCCATTACCGCACGATCTGACGGAGTTCACAGCGAGTGCATTGTAGCGACGGCGCTCTGTCGCCGTAAGACGATTATTAACGGCGACAGAGCGCCGTCGCTACAATTGCTCCTACTGCGTCGTTACCTTGATTTCCGTCAGCTTGATCGTCTTGCCGTTGAAGTTGTGCACGGTCGCCAGCATCAACCCACCGAAGCCTTGAAACTTCTCCCACGTGGCCTGCATTCCTTTCCCATCCTCCGGAATGTAGTCCCACGCTTTAGGCAATTTCGTCTGCGGGTCGATGTAGAAAACATAACGATCCTTCGGCGTTAACCCGACGCTGTCGAAGCTCAGATTGATCGTCTCCATGCTCGTCCCGCCCATATCCTTCGGGCCGCCCGCCTCAACCTTCACGCCTTTGTCGCGAATCTTCAGCGGCGCGAGAAGCCAATAGGAATCGTTCACCCAGCGCGCGTAAGCCGTTTTCTCGTCACCCTCTTTCGCCGGATTCGCCAGGTTCGCGGTCACGTCGTGATCCTTCCCCTCTTTGTCTTTCCATTTCACGTTGTCCGTGCCGGCCATGACGTTCCACTTGTGTTGGGCGCTGAAAAGCTGTTTGCCGTCGCTTTCGACGACGAAATTGAAGTCGATCTCCTTGACCTTCGACCAATTATCGCCGCCGCACGCTTTCCAGAGCTCGACCGCCGCCGGTGGCAGGCTGGGGGCCGTTGTCTCTTCCGCCGCCCGGACCTCCAGGGTCAGCGCGACCAGACAAATCACTAACGCGATTAAGCTTTTCATAAGACCAAGGGTGACAGGCCGTCCGATAAATTGCAATTGAACCCACTCGCAATATCGTTGCCGCTCTTTCCATGAAAATTTCCCGGCTCGCGCTTGGCGCTTTGCTTCTCTGCTGGCTCGCCCCGCTGGCCGGCGCGGCCAGCGATCACCTTTCGACCCACTTCTCCGCTGAGACAGTAAACGCGCCCAATTTCGAGGTCGCGACCGAGACGGCTTACATGTGCGGGATTATCGGGAACCCAAACAGCTACGAGGTCGCCGCGCAGTTTTTCACCGCGCGCTGGCGCTGGGGCGTCGTCGAGCGGGACAGTTGGCTGCAAGGTTACAATCAGGTCTACGCGATCTTCATGGTCGAGCCGATCTCGCGCGGGCCGGAGAATTTCTATTACGGGATCTCGCTCGGCTTCCGTTACAACTTCGCCAAGCCGGGGGCGCGTTTTGTTCCCTACGTTTCCGGCGGCGTCGGTCTCGGCTGGATCGACAGCCACGCCGAATATCTACGGCGCCCAGGGACAGGATTTCACCTTCAACATTTTAACCGCGACCGGCGTCTCCTACCAGGTGAACGATCATTTGAAACTCAATGCCGGAATTCTTTACCAGCATTTTCCAACGGCGGGCAAACCGATCCGAACCCGAGCGTGAATCTTCTCGGGCCGCAGATCGGCGCGACCTACACATTTTAACGTGGCGCAACCGGATGAAAATGTTCTGGTCGTTCGGCGAAGTCTGTTCGATGAGCTGGGCAGCTTTCACGGCCTGAATTTCGAGCCGGAAAAATATCTGGCCGCGATTGCTTTCGCGCGGGAATAATTTCTTTCTACCCGCGCGCCCAGGCGGAGAACGATCCGACCCACAAGCAAATCATTCCCTACGCCCTGATCGCATACGGCGACACCGTGCTGCATTACGTTCGCGGGAAGAAGGCCGGCGAGCAGCGCCTCGTCGCGAAAGGCTCGATCGGGATCGGTGGCCACATGAATGATACCGACGAATCTCTTTTCGCCTGGGACGAGCAGGCTTATCGCGCCGGGGTCGAGCGCGAGGTGAACGAAGAAATTAAAATTGATTCCGCCTTTGAAGATCGAATCGTCGCGCTCTTGAACGACGACACGACGGAAGTCGGCCGCGTCCACCTCGGGATCGTCCACGTTTTTCGGCTGGCTGCACCCGAAAGTCCAAAAACGCGAAGCGATGATTACGAATCTTTCGTTCCTCGACCGCGCACCAGTTGCGTCGCGCTCCGCGACAATCTCGAGACTTGGTCCCAGCTCTGCGTCGACTCACTCGACCGCCTGCTGACAGGATAGCGTCGTGACTACGGCACAGTGGAGGGACGACCGCCGTGTCGTCCCTAATAATAAAGGGACGGGACAGCGCCCGTCCCTCCAAGAGTGACGCAGAATTAACTGCGCGACTACAGACTATCCGCCCTTCTTTCGCTTTTGCTTCGGTGCGGGCGGTGGCGGCGACGGCGTAGGCGAAGGAGTCGGGGGGAGTCATCGCCGCGGCGGGCGATGGAGCGGGTCGCCTTGGGGTTCCGACGAAATTATGACGTCGTCGATCCGCCAACCGCTCATTCCCTTCGAGATGGTTATCTCAAGGTGCTCGGTCGAAGTCGGGGTAAACCAGGGTCGAACGGAACGTGCCGCGCGGATCGTAAAACTGCGAGCTGAACTGGACATCGCCCGTCGTCTCGATCGGTTTCGTCAGGTGACCATAATCGTGCAGGGTGTCGAAAAGTCGTGCCCGCCAGGACGGCGGATGCGTGATCTGGTATTCGGGGTTCAGGTGGTTTCGGAGAAAGACATCGTCGAATTCCACCGCTATTTTTTGAGCGGTTTGTTGGGCAAAGGCGTGCGAATTCGCGCTCCGCATCTTTGCGCGACGAATAAAGAAACCAGACGATCCCGCCGATGATCGCGAGGACGATAATCCAGATGAGCAACGCCCCCTCGCCTCGAGAATGGGAAAGACGGCGCAGTTTCATTTACAAACCGAACCCGGTCGCCTTGATCACCCGCCCGTCACGAATAAGGAACGAATGCTTTTGCAAACCCGGTGTAGGTCCCGAATCGGTTCCGGGAATTCACTTTGATTTCGACCAGATATCCGAAGAGCCGCTTTTCCGTCTTTCTTTTCGGGCAAGCTGGCCGGCTTCGGCGGCGCCGACCCACTCGAGCTTGGCGCTGGGCGCATCAACGAGGGCCTCCCCAGCCATTGCGTGACGATTTCCTGGTAGTTCTTCGGATATTCGCCGTAAACCGTCGGGTCCGCCGGGACGATTTCGATCTCCGTTGCCTCCGCCGGCAACGAACCCAGCGACGCGCAAACAAACAATAGAAGAAGGACGAGCGTCTTCACTTTCGCCGAGATTAACGGCGCTCCCCAAAATGTCGAGCGCGCGCTGCGGCTCCGTCGGGCTTATGGCCGCTCGTCGATCGGGAACAACTTTTTTGCCAACCGGTTCGCCGACGTATTCGCTCAGCGGCCGGTATAGCCGATTGTCTTCCAGTTGCTCCAAAACCTGGGCGCACCAGCCGGAGCAGCGCGCGATCGCGAAGATCGGGCGTGAAAAGATCGGTCGGAATGCCTAACGAGTAGTAAACGGTCGCGGAATAGAAATCGACGTTCGCGTTCAGGTTCTTCTTTTCCTTCATCATCTCCGCAATCCGTTCCGACATTTTGATCCATTTCGGTTCGCCCAGTTTCTCGCTCAGCTTGATCGCCATGTGCGCGCAGGTGCGGCGCCCGTGGATCGAGCGTCTTGTAAACCCGGTGGCCGATCCCCATGATCTTCTTCTTCTCCGCGAGCTGCTTCTCGACGTAGGCATCGACCTTGTCTTCCGTGCCGATTTCCTCCAGCATGTGGATGACGCCCTCGTTCGCGCCGCCATGGAGCGGGCCTTTCAAGGTCCCGATCGCCGCGGTGATCGCTGAATAAAAGTCCTGAGAGCGTCGAGATCGTGACCCGAGCGCTGAAGGTCGAGGCGTTCATCCCGTGATCGGCGTGAAGAATGAACGCCACGTCGAGCGTGTCGCTGGCTTCCTTCGATTGCGGCTCGCCGCACATCAGATAGAGGAAATGCTCCGCCTCGGCCAGATCGTCCCGCACCGGCGGAAGCGATTTGCCGTTCCTGGCCCGGTGAAAATAGGCCGCGATCACGCCGATCTTCGCCGTAATTGAACTTCGCGCGCCGGCCGGATTCAGCTTCCGGCGTCGCTTCCTTGCCGAGATCGGGATCGTAAAGGCCGAGCATCGAGATGGCCGTCCGCATGACGTCCATCGGGTTCGCGTCCTTCGGCGCGGACTTCAGGAAATCGACGACGCGGTCGCGGCAATTCCCGCTGGCTGCGCAGCGTCTCGATGAAACGCTCCAGCTCCTTGCGGTTCGGCAGCTTCCGATGCCAGAGCAAATAGACGACTTCCTTATAGGTAACTTTGCCGACCAGCTCGTTGATATCGTACCCGCAATAGATGAGCTGGCCCTTGTCGCCGAGCACGTCGCTCAGCGCGGTGGAATTCGCGACAACGCCTTCGAGTCCGTTTGAAACCATTCGAGCGCCAGTCTACTCCGAGCCGTTCGGCTTTACTCCATGAACTTCCAATTCAGTAATGAGAGGCACGTCGTCGATGATTGAGTAGGAAGGCATCTTCTCTGTTGGCGACGTGACGACGATGGACCGACCCGTGCCCATTATCGCAATGAAATCCGGGTGAGGGACAGGCAGAGAACGACCATCAGCGATATGAATCGTGAATGGTGCAAAAGGAGCTGCGTGCATGACCTCGCGTAATCTTTGTAGTTTCATAATCTGTGGGGATACGCGCGAAGTTAATGGCTTCCCTTCATCCGTGCAATTAGCGTGTCAGCCATTGTCGCTGGAGTTTCGGCTATCGCAATCCCCGCGGCCTTGAGCGCTTCGATTTTTCCCGCGGCCGTCCCCTTCCCTCCGGAGACAATCGCCCCCGCGTGACCCATCCGCCGGCCCGGGCGGCGCCGTCGCGCCGGCGATGAAAGCGGCCACCGGCTTTTTGCAATTCGCTTTGATCCACTCCGCCGCTTCTTCTTCCGCGGAGCCGCCGATCTCGCCGATCACGATCATCGAATCGGTCTCCGGGTCATCGTTGAAAAGTTTTACCGCATCCAGGTGCGACATGCCGTTGATCGGGTCCCCGCCGATCCCGATGCAGGTCGATTGCCCATAGCCGCGCGAAGTTAGTTGCCAGACCGCCTCATACGTCAGCGTTCCTGAGCGCGAAATCACGCCGACGTTTCCCGGCTTGTGAATGTAGCCCGGCATGATCCCGATCTTGCACGCGCCCGGGGTGATGATGCCCGGGCAATTCGGACCGATCAGGCGGCTCTTTTTCCCGGCCATCTGCGCTTTCACGCGCATCATGTCCATCACCGGAATTCCTTCCGTGATGCAAATCACCAGCTCTACGCCGGCATCGACCGCTTCCAGGATTCCATCCGCCGCGCCCGCCGCCGGCACGAAAATCACCGAAACATTGCAACCGGTTTCCTTGCGCGCCTCCCAGACCGTGTCGAACACCGGCACCTTCTCGTCGAACATTTGGCCGCCTTTTCCCGGCGTCACGCCCGCGACGACATTCGTCCCGTACTCCATGCATTGACGCGCATGGAATCCGCCGGCGCTGCCGGTGATCCCCTGCACGACGAGGCGGGTGTTTTTATCGACGAGAACTGCCATGCGCTATTGTCGACCTTTCCTTTGTGCACGACCAGCTTGTTCCCGTCCGGATCGCGAAATTGCGCCATCCAGCAGACCGGCGTTTCCATTTTGTCCATGTCGAACGTGACGCCGCGTTCCTTCAGCTTGCTGATCGCCGCGTCGATGTCGTCAACTTCGAAAGCGACTGTGGTTCCATCCCGCGACGGTTGCCAGGACGGATGACAGCCGACTCCGATGGTCGTCGCTTCCGAGTTCGTATTCGACCCAGGCGCCTTCCATCGCGGTGGTCGCCGGCTTCAGCTCGAGGGTTTCCTGATAAAACTTTCCGTGCTCGCTCGGCGTCGCTCACCGCAATGGCGACAAAGGCGACTTCTTTGATCATGCATTCTATTTCAGATTTGTGGATAATGATTTTGTTCCCGTCGGGATCCTGCACAACCGCCATGCGGCAAACAGGGACTCTCAACATTCTCCGCGAGCGAACTTTGCACTGGCCGCCTTCAAGTCCTTTATCGCACCTTCGAAGTCCTCGACCTCAATCGCGACGCTGGTGCCATCCGGTCGACGGCTTCCATTGGTCGCCCACGCTGCCGATGGCGAGCGTGTCGTCGCCCAGATCTCGTATTCAATCCAGACCGCCTTCGGCAAATTCATCCGCACGGCTTGAGACCGAGCGCGCCTTCGTAAAAAGCGCGGGCTCGTTTCATGTCGGTCACTGGAATGCCGGTAAAGGCAATGCTTGGTTGCTTTCACTATTCAATTGGGATTTGGTTTTTGAGATTTGGGATTTGCGGTCGCCGCTTTGGGATTTGCCGCCGCGGCTGCGACGGCTTTCTCCGCCGCGTCGGCCAGATCATCGGCGGTGATCAGAGTCAACCCGCTTTCCTTCAGCAGCTGTTTGCCTTTCTCGACGTTCGTTCCTTCGAGCCGGACGACGAGCGGAACGCTCAGGCCCACCGCTTTGGCCGCGGCGATAATTCCTTGCGCGATGACGTCGCATTTCGCGATGCCGCCGAAAATATTGACCAGGATCGCCTCCACCCGCTTGTCGCCGACGAGAATCTTGAACGCTTCCGTTACCTGTTCTTCGGTCGCGCTGCCGCCGACATCGAGGAAGTTGGCCGGGCTGCCGCCGTAGAACTTGATGATGTCCATCGTCGCCATGGCGAGGCCGGCGCCGTTGACCAGACAGGCGATATTGCCGTCGAGCCCGATGTAGTTGAGGTCGTGCTTCGAAGCTTCCACTTCGCGCGGATCTTCTTCGCTGATGTCCCGCAAAGCCGCCACCTCCGGGTGCCGGTAAAGTGCGTTGTCGTCAAAGTTGAACTTCGCGTCGAGCGCGAGCACCTCGCCCTTATCGGTTACGACCAGCGGATTCACTTCCACCATCGAGCAATCGAGCCCGATGAAGGTCCGATACAAACCGTCGAACAATTGCGCGGCCGCCTTGATTTGCGACGACTCGAACCCGAGCTGCTTCGCCAGCTTCCGCGCCTGAAAAGGCTGGAGGCCGGCCAGCGGATGAATCGATTCGCGGATGATCTTCTCCGGCGTTTTTTCGGCGACGGTTTCAATTTCCACGCCGCCTTCGGTGCTCGCCACAATCAGCGGGGCCGCCGTGGCGCGATCGAGCAGGATCGCGAAATAAATCTCGCGCGCGATGTTGACCGACTTCGCGACCAGGACCGTGTTGACTAGTTTGCCGGCCGGACCGGTCTGATGCGTGACGAGCGTTTGGCGGAGCATCTTCGCAGGCGAGGTCGCGCGCTTCGTCCGCTGAGTGGCACAGATGCACGCCGCCCTTGAAGCCGTTCGTGAAAGTTCCCTTCCCCCGCCCGCCCGCGTGGATCTGCGCTTTCACCACTAGCTCGCCGCCGCCGAGATCTTTCGCCGCGCGCTCCGCTTCGGCCGGGCTTCCCGCCGCTTTCCCCGGCGGCGTGGCGACGCCGAATTTCTGCAGCAGCTCCTTGGCTTGGTACTCGTGAATGTTCATTCGCCGATCAGACGATCACTAAGCCGTCGAAGGGTGTGCGCGGCAATCGTTTTTCTTTCCGCCCAACTTTGGGCTGCCGTTGGACAAGTTTTCAACCTAGGATGGCGGAGGTTGAGTGCGCCTGGCGCTTCAACCGCAGAACATTCCTAATCGTGAACGCGATATTTCCCAGCGCGGCTCTCCTGCGTCCCGAACATTTGCCGTCTCGGAGAAGTGGGCTCTGTCTAATCGTCGGCACACTGTTTCTTTCAACTTGTTCGCTGCAAGCGGCGCAGAGCCTTTTCGATGGGACTTCTTCTCAGGAGGCTGTCGCAAAATTAAGCGAAAAACTGAAGCCGCCCGTGCGTGTGCTCAAGATCGAAATCGAGCCCGAAACGCTTTCCATCCAAGTCCAGGATCCCACCGCGCCGACCCAGGTGAATGAATACACTTACCGGAAACTGAACGGGTTGATGGCGATGATCTTGCCGACCGTCACGGGTCCCAAGCCAGTCCGTCTTCACCTCATCAATCCGAACCTGGAGGAGAATCTTTTCGATCTCGGAGAGGTGAATTTCGCGGCCGTGGCCGAGACCGTTCGGGAAGCTGAACGGCGGGTCGCGCTCGATGGAGGCGGCACGGCTCGGACTATTCTGATTCAGCGCCGCGTCGGCATACTTCCGCCATCGAGTGGCGACATCGAATGGAACATCTCCGTCGCCGGTCCGCGAGAATCGGCCTCTGCCTATGCCGATGCGCAAGGCCGCATCCGGCGGCTCAACCTTGATGGCACCTTCCGCGCCCAAGCCCTGGATTACACGAAAGACGGCAAAGCATTGGCAGAGACTGTTGCGCAAATTCGCGACCAGTTCGGCTCGGAACCGCTCTTCAACCATTTCAGTGTTTCTCGCCTCTATGTCTCGTTCTCGGCGCGCGCCTCGAAGGACTCGAATGAAATCCATGGGTATAGCTGCAATCTGAACGGGATCCGGCTCGGAATGGATGACGCCCTGAATATCAAGCTCCCCAAAACCATGGAGACGAAGCGGGAATTTTTCAGCATTGATGACGCCGATTGGTCGCTCGTGCCGGCCATGTGCAAAACCGCGGTGGAAAAGATCTATTTTCCCCATCCAAACCTTCACAGTATCGAACTGGAAAAGCCGCCCCCGACGCTGAGGGAGCGACCATTACGGTGGAGAGCGCACGTTACAGAAGGGGTGATGGGGGAGAATGCCTTCGTCGAGTTTGACCCAAAGAGTGGCCAGGTCATGCATGCGCAGACCCCGGATAGTCAGGTAAAGCCGGTGGATTTTCTCGATCCGGCGAAAACGCCGGAACTCTTTGCGAATATCAAGGAAGACTTTGGCCCGGCCGCGCGGTTCCAGGAGATCACCATTAACCGCGATAGCGCGTCGGTTAAAGGGACCGCGCCCGCGCATCCAGCCGAAGTTCGGCAATATAACTATAACGCGGCGAAACGCGCCGATCCTGGGTTCGCGAACTTACCGAAAAATCCGATGGATGAAAAATCGAGCGCGCAGGATCTTTGGGGCGCGGCCGAACTTAAAGTCTATGAGAGCCGCCTGAGTGAGTTTGAGCGAAAAACCATCGATCGCCTTCGCCTGACCGACGGCAAAATCGACCGGCTCACGTTTTTCAAGCAGAGCCCATTTTATCCGAACAACAAAAAACTCCTGCTCGAAATTCGCTGTGAGGGCAAGGGTGACAACGGGCGAATCGTCTACGAGCCAGGGGGAACCGAATACGATCTCGTTGGAGGTCACCCTTCGGGGCCGGTCCAAACCACCGGGCCGCAGATGAAGTCGGGAATTTTCACCGAGAAGGACGAAAGGTTTACCTATCCCGACTCGAACAAGAAGAGCGATAAGGAAGTCGCGACGCTTCTCAAACAATGGACTGCCGCAATGAATGCCGACGCGGCCGCGGAAGAAAAGTGCAACGCTACCCGGTGGGGCCAGTTGGCGCAGAAAGGCCCGGTCAGCCCGGCCGACATTTCGAAAGAGGATTCGCGCGAGTATCGCCTGGCGGAACGTGGCCGGATTGAGACCGCAAAAAAATGCCTGGCCTTTCTCGAGCGCCCAAAGACCAAGGCCCTGATGTCGCAGTTGACGGCAATGGCCGAGCAACAAGGGGTCGAACACGGAAAATTTTTCGACCTGGATTTCTGGCGCGCAACCATCCGGCGCATGACTGCTTCGAACGAGTTAAAGAAACTAAACGAAGAGCACTGGGATGAGATTCTTCGCGATGGATATCCGAAAGAAGGTCCAAATCTTAAAACGTGGCAGCAGAACTATCTTCGGCTCGAAGTGGACGAGAAAGCCGCGCGCGAGGAGCGCCAGCGGATTAGAGCAAAGTATGAGTGAGGTTAGCCTCGCAATTCTGCCGCCAAGCTGCTTGCAATGAGGAGATGCTATCGGCAAGTTCGCGACGATGGCGGCCCGTGAAGTTAGTTTGGAATCTGTCCTGAGCGGAGCGCATCGTGCCGGCCACCTCCGTGATTCCACAATCGCGAACATTCGCCGGTTCCTCGGCCCCTCTCAGTCTCCAGTCTACGTGGCGGCGATTTCGGAACTCGCGAGCGCCAGGGACTGGGCCGAACTAGACGACCGGTTTTTCCGCACCCTCGCCTTTGGCACCGGCGGACTCCGCGGACGGACCATTGGCAAAATTGTTACGAAAGCGGAGCGCGGCAAAGCGCCAGAAAGCGAGCCGCCCGAGTTCCCCTGCGTGGGAACAAACGCGATGAACTTTTACAACGTCAGTCGCGCGACTCAGGGACTCGTCGCCTATCTCCGCGAATGGCGCGCGCAAGAGAACCTCGAAGGCAAACCGAAGATCGTGATCGCGCACGACACCCGGCATTACTCGAAACAATTCGCCGAACTAGTGGCGCAAGACCGCGGCGGAGAATGGCTGCGACGCCGCTGTCTTCGACGGGCCGAGATCGACGCCCGAACTGTCGTTCGCCGTGCGTTATCTGGGGGCAAGCGCGGGCATCGTCATCACTGCCAGCCACAACCCGCCGCATGATAACGGATTCAAAGCCTACTTCGACGACGGCGCGCAAGTCATCGAGCCGCATGCCAGCAGCATCATCACGAAGGTGAATGAAATTGCCGGAGAAAGCTACGAGCCGCGATCAGCCGGCGAACAAGGTAGAATCGGCACGCTCGGCCCGGAAGTGGACGAGGCCTACATGGAGCGCCTGGACAGCTTTGATCCTGGACAAGGAGCTGGTGCGCAACGCGAAAGATTTGCGGATCGTCTTCACCCCGCTCCACGGCACCGGCGGCGTCATTATCAAGCCGATGCTCGAGCGCCTCGGTTTCAATTTCGAGGTGGTCGAGGAGCAGGACCGGTTCGATGGAAATTTCCCGACGGTCGAATCCCCAAACCCGGAGAACGCCGCCGCGCTTCGCCTCGGGGTCGAGTTGGCGAAACGAAGCAGCGCTGATCTCGTTCTCGCGACCGATCCTGACTGCGACCGCATGGGCGTGGCCGTCCGCGATGGGGCCGGGCCCGAGCCGGACGGGCAAATGAAATTGCTGACCGGGAACCAGATCGGATCGCTGATGGCCTTTTACCGAACGAAGACGCTTTTCGAGCGCGGGATTCTGAATGACGACGAACGCTTCGCGCGGGGTGATCATCAAGACCTTTGTCACCACCGATCTGCAAAAGGCCATCGCGGAAAAGTTCGGCCTGCGCTGCGTGGAGACGCTCACCGGCTTCAAGTACATCGGCGCGAAGCTGCGCAAATATGAAGACGCGATCCCGGCCGCCGGATGCGCGAGAACTACCGCGCTTGACCGAAGAGAGAACGCGCCACCTTCGCCTGGCGCACTCGTCGCTTTACGTTTTCGGCGGCGAGGAAAGCTACGGATACAGCGGCGGCGATTTCGTCCGGGACAAGGATGGCAACGGCGCCGTCGTCATGTTCTGCGAAGTCGCGGCCTACGCGAAATCGAATGGGCTAACCGTGGCTGCGCTTCTCGATGAGATTTTTTCCGAGTTCGGTTATTTCGAGGAATACACCGGCTCGCTCATTTTCGAAGGCGCGGAAGGCGCGGAAACGATCAAGCGGCTGCTTGCTTCCTACGTCGTCCAAGCCGCCGGCGGAAATGCTCGGCGTCGAGGGTCAGCGCGGGTGAAGAACTTCGAGACCGAAACCTTTCGCGACGTGGAAGGCGACGAGATCCCGAAGGAAAAAATGCTGATCTTCGAGTTGGAAGATCGAACCCGGATCGCGGTCCGCGGCTCGGGCACCGAGCCGAAAATCAAGTATTACCTCTTCGCGCAACGGCGCCCCGCCGGCTCGAAATTCAGCGCGGCATGAGCTGGCGGCCATCAAAGCGAAAGTGGGCGACCGCCTCCAAGAGCTTTGGGAATGGCTGCGCGACGACGCCACCGCCCGCGCCGCCGCATAAAGCCTCGACATCGCCGCAGCCAAAGCGAAGAGTTTTTGTCATGGGCCGCGAAATCAAACTCGATGGCGGTGAGATTTCGATTCTGAAAAAGATCGGTCTCTCCGGCGCGCCGCTTTTTGGAAAGCTTCTTGATCGATCGGGTCGAGGAAATGGAAACGGGCGAGTTCCTCGACACCCTCATGCGGACTGATGGACCAGGGCTATGTTCTCTCGAACAAGGTGAACATTCGACTCATGGCAGGACGTCGAGAAGGCGTTCTTCCGAGTGAATCCCGCCTACTCGAAAGATTTGCAGGACGCGGTGAACCCGAGCCGGAAGCGCGACCGCGAACGGCACGAACGCTTGCGGCGCCGCTAAACGCGTGGCGCGGCTTCGGTAAAGTGCTGCGGCTTTGGCCCTGGCTCGCGGCGATCGCGAGCGGGCTTCTTTACGCCGGATGTTTCGCGCCCTTCAATCACGACTGGCTTTGCTGGGTCGCGCTGACGCCGCTGCTCGCGGCGATCTGGTTTTCCGGAGCAGAATCGAAACGCCGCTGGCTGCGCGATCTCTTGCTCGGTTACGTCGCCGGGCTCGCATTTTTCTGGACGGTCTTTTCCTGGCTGCAAACGGTCACGGTTCCCGGGCTGGGTTTTGGTCGGCGCTTTACATGGCGCTTTACTTCGCGCTCTGGAGCTGGTTGTGCGGTTTGCTCCGGCCGGGGCTTCGCAAATTGCAGCGCGCAAAACCGGTCGAAGGTCTCGATGCGGTGAATCGCCGGCTAAACGAAAAATACGCCGTGCAACAAACCGCCGCTGTAGCCGCGGCGCTCAGTCGCCGCGAAAGCACCGATCCAGAAGACGCGGCGACAGAGCGGCACGGCTACAGCGATGAATCTTTGCGTCGTTCGCCCTGGCTCAGCTCGGTAAATAATCTCCGGCTCGCCTTTCTTCTCGCGGCCGCCTGGGTCGCGCAGGAATGGCTCCGCAGCGTGGTCTTTTCCGGCTGGGGCTGGAACACGCTGGGGACGGCGTTGCACGGCCAGCTGGTCCTGATCCAAATCGCGGAGTTCACCGGCGATCGCCGGCCTTTCCTTCCTGGTCGCCTTCACGAATGTGATCCTGCTCGCGACGGTGCGCCGCTTCATTCTGGAAACACAGGTGCGACCGATGCGGCCGCATTTCGATCTTACTCTCACCATGGCCGGCATCGTCGGCGTGATGGGATTCGGCCTTCACGCCATGCAGGTCGAAGCGCGAGAGCCGTCCGCTGAATGTCGCCCTCGTGCAGCCGAACATTCCGCGCGAAGAAAAGTTCACCGTCGAGTTTGCGACCAAGACTTTCGATCTGTTCACGCGCCTGAGCCGCCCGGCGCTGGACGCGAAGGCGCAGCCCGGATCTTGCTCGTCTGGCCGGAGAGTTCGATGCCCGGGCCGGTCCTCGGCGACGAACTAAGCCACCGCTTCGTCATGGATTTTTCCGCGTCCGCGAAAACCGATCTGATGCTCGGCACGATCGATCTGGATGAAACCCGCGCCTACAACGCCGCGATGCTCGTTTCGGACGCGGGCGCGCACCTCCAGATGTATCGCAAAGTCCATCTCGTCCCGTTCGGCGAATACGTTCCGGGCCGGCACACGATTCCGCTCCTCGCGCGCGTCGTCGGCGATCAGGTGCCGGACGATTTCGCTTTCGGCAAGGAATACACGGTATTCAAGCTGAGCGAATGACAAGGCGAAGGTCGCTCCGCTGATTTGCTTCGAAGACACGATCGGCGACCTGACGCGACAGTTCGTTCTGGCCGGCGCGAATCTGCTCGTGAACGTGACCAACGACGGCTGGTTCCTGCGCTCCGCCGCGTTCGCGACAGCATCTGGCCAATGCTGTTTTTCGCTGCGTTGAAACGCGCCTGCCGATGGTGCGCGCCGCGAATACGGGCGTCACCTGTTTCATCAACGAATTCGGCCACGATCACCCAAACGTTGCTCGACGAAAACGGCAGCCAGTTCACCGAAGGCACGCTCACTGGGCCAGGTGCGCGATTCCTACAAACGCGGAACCGACGTTCTACGTGCGTTATGGAGAGCTCGTTCGCTTACGCTTGCGTCGGCATCGCGACACTGTACTCTTGCTATTCTTTTGGTGCGGCCGGTTCATCCGCCCGTAAGGACCTAAAGGACCCAAGGGACTTAAGGGACGAAAGTTCTAGCGCGTGCGAAGTCCGGCTTCGGTATTCGTTTGCCAATCGAAATGGCTACCAACGGCGAATTTGCGATCTACGTGCGCGGCCTGCGAAAGGCCTACGGCACATTCGAGGCGATCAAAGGGATCGACTTCGAAGTGCGGCCGGGGGAAGTCTTCGGCTTGCTCGGGCCGAATGGCGCCGGAAAGACGAGCACGGTCGAGATCCTGGAAGGGTTGCGGCCGCGCACCGCCGGCGAAGTGAAGGTGCTCGACTTCGATCCCGATCGGCAAAAGCAACGGCTCAAGGATCGAATCGGCGTTTGCCTTCAGGCGACGAATCTACCCGACAAGATCACGGTCCATGAAGCGCTCCAGCTCTTTGGCGCCTTTTACACTCGCAATGTCGACGGCGAGGCGCTGCTGGATCGTTTGCAGCTCTGGGAAAAAAAGGATGCGGCTTACGCGACGCTTTCCGGCGGACAAAAGCAGCGGCTCGCCATTGCCCTCGCGTTGATCAACGATCCCCAGCTTCTCTTTCTCGACGAACCAACGACCGGGCTCGATCCGCAGGTGCGGCTGGAGATTCGCGATTTGATCGAGGAACTGCGCGCGGAAAAACGAACGATCGTGATGACGACGCATTACATCGAGGAAGCCGAACGGCTCTGCGATCGTGTCGCCATCATCGATTCAGGCCAGATCATTGCGAGCGGCTCGCCGCGGGAGCTTGCAGGCGAAAAGCGCGGATCAGGCCGCGATTGAGATCGTGCTCGGCTCAACCGTGGAGCGGCGAGCTGCCGGCCTGGCCGCACGCGATTCGAAGCACGCTGGCGCGAGACGGCCGGCACATCAAGGTCACTTCCGACAAACCCGCGCGGACCCTGGTGGAAATGGTGAAATGGATCGACATCCAGCGGATCGAGCTCGAGGACGTGCATCTCAACCGCCCGACGCTCGAAGATGTTTTCATCGAGCTAACCGGAAAGAAATTGAGGGATTGAACGTTTTCGCTCCAACAATGAGTTTCGCGCGCAACGTTGTAGCGACGGCGCTCTGTCGCCGTAAGCCGCGTGGCGAAATTCAAAGCGCGGTTACGCCGACAGAGCGGCGTCGCTACACCAGCGCGGGACCGCTGAATCCATGAAAGCGTTTTTCGCGCTGACCAAGATCGACCTGAAGCTGGCGCTGCGGAACCGTTCGGTCCTGTTCTTCAATTACTTCTTCCCGCTCATTTTCTTTTTCGTCTTCGGCTTACTCGATGGGTGCCGAGCAGGGGTCGAGGATCATTCACGTCATCACGATGGTGACGGCCATCGGCATTCTCGGAAACGGCTTGTTCGGCGCCGGAATGCGAGCGGTCCAGGACCGCGAGACGGACGTGCTGCGCCGCTACAAGGTCACGCCCATCACGCCCGTGCCGTTGCTGGCCGCCTCCATGGTCACGGGCGTCATCCTTTATCTGCCCGGCTTGATCCTTACGCTCATTCTGGCGAATCGCCTGTTCGGGATGGTAATTCCGCCCAACATCGGGTCGTTCTTCTTGTTCGCGATTATCGCCTGCGTCGCATTTCGCTCGATGGGATTGATCATCGCCTCGGTCGTCAATTCGTCGCAGGAGAGTCTCATCCTCATTCAGCCGCTCTACATGGCGATGCTGTTCCTCAGCGGCGCGACGTTCCCGCTTAGTTTCTTTCCCGACTGGCTTCAAATCGTGACCCAATTCATTCCCGCGACCTACCTGATGATCGGAATCGCAGGCATCCTGCAGCAAGGCGAATCGGTCCTCCAGAACTGGCAGGCGGTAGTCGCGCTCGTGGTCACCGCGCTGGTCGGCTCTGTTCATCGCCACGAAACTTTTCCGCTGGGAAAAAGAAGAGAAGCTGCGCAATACCGCCAAGCTCTGGGTCTTGGCGGCGCTGGCGCCGTTCCTCCTCCTGGGCGTCTACCAATCGTGGAGCCGACAGGACCTCGCCAAAGCGAAGATCCTCGCGCGCGACATGGAGCGAGGAAAAACATGGCTGATCAGGAATGCGCGCATTTTTGTCGGCGACGGGAAGGTGATCGAATCGGGCTCGATCCTGATCAAGGGCGGGAAGATCGCCGAGATTTACGAAGGGACGGCGCCGGAGGCGAAGACATTGAAGGCGGAGTCGTTCGAAGCCGCCGGCAAGACGGTGCTGCCGGGTTTGATCGACGTCCACGTTCATCTCGGTGCGAGCGGTGGTTTCGTCGAAGACTGGACGAAGTTCGACGCGAAGAAGGCGATCGAGCGCGAACTGCAGCGCGTATCTTTTCTGCGGCGTGACTTCGGTGCGGAGCGCGGGCGACGCCGTGGAAGACATGTTAAAAGTTCGCAAGCTTTTCGGCAGCGGCGAAAAACTCGGCACCGAGTTGTTTCATCTGCGGACCGCTCTTCACCACCGAGGGCGGACACGGAACCGAGTACGGAAAATTCATGCCGGAACCGATGCGGGCCGGCTTTATCGCGCAATTCGTCCGCACGCCGCAAGCCGCGGAGGAAGCGCGCAAGCAGGTGGACGCCCTTGCCGCCCAAAAGGTGGACGCGATCAAAGGCGTTCTGGAAGCGGGGCGCCCGGCTACCCCTTCAATCGAATGGACGTGAACCTTCTGCGCGCTGTGACCGAGGAAGCGCACGCAAAGAGTTTGCCGGTCGCGATGCACACCGGAAATGCGCAGGACGTTGTCGATGCCGTCTCCCTGCCGGCGGACTCAATCGAGCATGGCTCGTTCGTGGACGAAATTTCCGATGCCACGCATCGCCGAGATGAAAGCGAAAGGGATCGCCTACGATCCGACTTTGAGCGTGGTTGAGGGATTGACCAGCTTCGCGCGCGGCGACATTAGCCTCGCTCAAGCGTTCGCTCGTCCAGCAGGTCACGCAAAAGGATTTGTTCACTGGCACCGAGCAGGCGGTTCACAAGCCGGAGTTGGACGGGATTGCGGGAAGGGCTGAAGCATTGGCCGATGTCGCTCGAAATGGGCGGTAAGAACCTGCTGAAAGCCTGGCGGGCCGGCGTCTCGCTTGTCACCGGTTCGGACGCGGGAAATTTCTTCGTCCTTCACGGGCCGACGGTGCAGCACGAAATCGAGCTTTGGGTTGCGGCCGGGATCCCGGTTGAGGTGGCGCTTCAGGCCGCGACCAGCAATGCGGCCAAGTTACTGCGGGCCGATTCTCGAATTGGGACTGTGGAAAAGGGCAAGGAAGCAACGCTTGTTGATCGTGGACGGGAACCCGCTCCAGGACGTCCGCGCCCTCTCAGCGGTCTCCGCCGTGTTCATGAAAGGGGAGCGGGTAAACCGGACCGGTCTCCTTCAAGAAAAGTAATTAGGCCTTTCGCTCCGCGGGAAAGAGGTTCCCGCAAAACAAAACGGCGACCCGGGTTCGCCGGATCGCCGTTTCGAAATTGCTCCGAGATTCTTAGGTCTTTGCTTCGTTCTTCTCGTGCGCCTTTTTGCACTCGGTCTTGAACGTCGCCATCTGTTCCTTCGAGAGAATGCTCTCCGCCGACTTCATGAAAGCCTCGGTGCTCTCCTTGGTGCAGCCCGCGCCTTTACACTTCTCTACCAGCGCATCCATTTTCGTTTTCTGCTCCGCCGTCAGGTTCAGGTTCGCGTAGGTGGCCGCGCAATCCAACTCTCCCTTGGCCGCGCAGCAACTGTGTTCCTTATCTTTTGGGTCGTGGGCAAATGCCGGAGTGATCGTAAGAGCCACTGCCGCCATCAGAGCTAACGGAGTAAATTTTTTCATAGTGTGGAGGATAAGACATCAGCTCGCTCTTGTCGTTCAAATTCTGAGATAACTCCGAGGGCGAACCTTTCTCTCGACTAATTGAGGCCGAATGTGGAGGATGCCGAGCGTGAAAACAAAAATATGCGCGGCGGCGCTCGTAATGAGCGGATGTGTAATGATGGTGTTCGCGGCAAAGGACGATCCTTGCACCGAAAAATACAACAGTTGCACCGAATCGTGCGTGCATGTTCAAGCAGGTTGTAAAGCGCGGGGGGCGGAACCCACCCAGTGCGAAAACGCCTACAAAATGTGCGTACAGGACTGCGACAAATCCAAAAAGGCCTGCGACGCCAAAGCGAAGAAATAATTTAGCTCATCCCGCCGGGCGATCGGCCGCGAACGTCAGGCCGTCGCCCGCGACATCAACTTTGATGCGTTGTCCTTCGTGGAATTTTCCTTCCAGAATTTCCATGCTCAGCGGATCGAGAATGTATTTCTGGATCGCGCGCTTCAGCGGACGCGCCCCGTAAACCGGATCGTAGCCGTGGCTGGCGACGAACGCCTTGGCCGCGTCGGACAATTCCAGCGTGATCTTCTGGTTCTCCAGCCGGCGCACGAGCCGCTTGAGCTGGATCTCCACGATCTTCTTCAGCTCCTCTTCGCTCAGCCGGTCGAAGATGATGATGTCATCGATCCGGTTCAGAAACTCCGGCCGGAAATGCTGGCGCAACGCTTCCATGACCAGCCGCTCACGCGCGACCGGCGACGATTCTTCCATGATGAATTGCGAGCCGATGTTCGAAGTCATGATGATGACGGTGTTCTTGAAATCGACCGTCCTCCCCTGCCCGTCGGTGATCCGTCCGTCGTCGAGCACCTGGAGCAGAACGTTGAAGACGTCCTGGTGCGCCTTCTCGATTTCATCGAACAGCACCACCGAGTAAGGCTTGCGCCGGACGGCTTCGCTCAGCTGCCCGCCTTCTTCGTAGCCGACATATCCCGGCGGCGCGCCGATCAGCCGCGAGACGGTGTGTTTCTCCATGTATTCGCTCATGTCGATCCGAATCATGGCCTGCTCGTCGTCGAACAGAAATTCCGCCAGCGCGCGCGACAGTTCGGTTTTGCCGACGCCGGTTGGCCCGAGAAAAATGAAGGAACCGATCGGGCGATTCTCATCCTGCAAACCGGCGCGCGCGCGGCGAATCGCATTCGCGACCGCCTTGATTGCCGTGTCCTGCCCGACCACGCGCTCGTGCAGATGATCCTCGAGCCGGATCAGCTTCTCGCCGCTCGCCTTCCTGCAACCGCGAGACTGGAATGTGCGTCCAGCTCGAGACGACCTGGCGATATCTTCTTCGGTCACTTCTTCGCGCAGCAAACGGTTGCCGCCTTCCTTGATCTTCTCCTCGATCGTCGCGCAGCTTTTTCTCGAGCTCGGGAATGCGCCCGTATTGCAGCTCGCTCGCCTTGGCCAGCTCGCCGCGGCGTTGCGCCCGCTCCAGTTCGCGTCCGAGCCTGGTCGAGCTCCTCCTTCAGCTTCCGCTGATCGTCGATGACCGCCTTTTCCTTCTGCCATTCCGCTTTCAGTGCGGACGATTTTTCCTTCAGCTCCGCCAGTTCTTTCTCGAGTTTCTTGAGCCGCTCCTTGCTGGCGGCGTCCTTCTCTTTCTTGAGCGCCTGCCGCTCCATTTCGCGCTGCATCGATTTCGCGCTCGATCACGTCGACTTCCGTCGGCATCGAATCGAGCTCGATCTTCAATCGCGACGCCGCTTCATCCACCAGATCGACCGCCTTGTCCGGCAAGAACCGGTCGCTGATGTAGCGATGCGACAAGACCGCCGCGGCCACCAGCGCCGCGTCCTGGATGCGGACGCCATGATGCACTTCGTAGCGCTCCTTCAATCCGCGCAGGATCGCGATCGTGTCCTCGACTGATCGGCTCCTCCACCATCACCGGCTGGAAGCGCCGCTCCAGGGCCGCGTCTTTCTCGATGTATTTCCGATACTCGTCGAGCGTCGTCGCGCCGATCGTCCGCAGTTCTCCGCGCGCCAGTTGCGGCTTCAACAGATTCGAAGCGTCGACCGATCCTTCCGCCGCGCCCGCGCCGACGATCGTGTGCAACTCGTCGATGAACAAAATGATCTCACCCTGCGAATCGGTCACTTCTTTCAGGAACGCCTTGAGCCGGTCTTCGAATTCGCCGCGGAATTTCGCGCCGGCCACCATCGATCCGATGTCCATCGCGATGATCTTTTTTTGCTTCAGCGACTCCGGCACGTCGCCGCTGATGATGCGGCGCGCCAGACCTTCCACGATCGCCGTCTTCCCCACGCCCGGCTCGCCGATCAGCACCGGATTGTTTTTCGTCCGCCGCGACAAGCACCTGCATCACCCGCCGGATTTCGTTGTCGCGGCCGATGACCGGATCGATCTTCCCCCGCCGCGCCATCTCCGTCAGATCGCGCCCGTATTTCTCCAGCGTCTGATATTTCCCTTCCGGGTTCTGATCCGTGACGCGCTGCGAGCCGCGCACCTGCTGCAACGCCTGCATCAGCTTGTCGCGCGTGACGCCCGGCGTCCTTCAGCAATTTCGCCGCCGCGCTTTTCCAGTCGGCGAGCGCGAGCAGATAATGTTCGGCGCTGAGGAATTCGTCCTTCAGCTTCGCCATTTCCTTCTCCGCCGCGTCAATCGTCGCGCGCAGTTCGTTGCCGATCCGCTGATCGTAGGTGCCCACCCTGGATCTTCGGCCGACGCTCCAGCTCCTGCGTCAGCGCCCTCCGCAAATCGCCGGACGTTGACGCCCATCTTTTCCAGCAACGGCCGCGTCACTCCGTCGGTCTGATCGAGCAGCGCCAGCAGAAAATGCTCGTTCGAGATTTCCTGCTGATTGAACTGCGACGCGACTTCCTGCGCCGCCTGCAGCGCTTCCTGCATCTTCTGGGTAAATTTATCGGGTCGCATACTTCAATATCGCTACCGAAGGGACGGCAAGATTGCAATTCAGGCCGGCGACTGGTAAACGCGAGCAAGAACTTTAGTTCGATGAGCGGAAACGTGCGCAGCATGGTTCTTGGTCCATCCGTGCTCTACGGCGTCGCGGTGATCGCGCTCGTCCTCACGTTGTCTCGCCACTCGCGGCTACTTTCCGGGGCTGTTCACCTCGCCCTTTGCTGGAGTTGTTGGCGCAATGTTGCTTTCGCGGCTCTGGAAGTTAACCGGCACGAGTACCCACTAAAGAGGGAAACAGAAATTTCGCGCAAAGACGCAAAGCCGCTAAGTTTCGGTCGATCAAATCCCGTCTTTGCGCCTTCGCGCCTTTGCGTGACCACTTTGGCTCAACCGGGTCGCATCGGAACCCGGCAAGCGGTGCCCTTGCCCTACAATCGGGATAATGAAGGTACGGCCGGACTCGCTTGCGATTCGCTTCGATGGGCTTCAGAGACGAAATATGAGCATGGTCCCTGAAGCAGAGCCTCTCTGGAAACAAGTTGTCGTGGGCGACACAGAGCCATGGCAGCGCGGACGCATGTTCCTGGTCATCCTGGGCTGCCTGACGCTTCTGGCACAGGGGCTTATTGTGGCGAATGGAATTGTCGCCGGCTTCATCGACTTCGCAATGTTCCACGGCATCGTGGCGCTGATCTTTTGGCTGCAATTCTATTTCATTTGGATCGGCGTTCACTGGGTGCGGTGGCTCAATGGCGCGTGGAACGCGCTTTTGGGATTTATCTATCTCATCTGGGGAATTCGGGATGGAAACATTCTCAGCGTCATCGTCGGAGTTTATTTGTTGGTGGTCGGCTGTTACATGGCGCTCGCCCCCTCCGTTTACTTCTTTGCCAAACGGCAGCGAGAAACCGTCCGGACTTCCCAATCAATCCTGATCGCGCTCGGGTTTGTTGTTCTTTTCGGAACGCTCGGCGCCGGGTTCGTCGGTTTGCAGGGATACAAGGCGGGCGTTGAGCGGGAAGCGCGCGAGTTTGCCGACCGCGCTTTTCACCGGATCTTCACCGAGCACGACACGGCATTCTTTCTCGAGCACGCCAGCAACCGTCTCGTGCAAGCCGCGGGCGGTCGCGGCCGCCTTTCCCTTTTTCTTCAGCATGAATTCCTTCATGGCGGTGACGTGCATGACCTCGCGCCGCCGAGAGGCTCGCTCCGGTTGCGATATTCGTTCCCCCTCCGCCTTTCGGGTGAGGGACAAATGAATTCGACCGGATTCGGGGAGAAGGGCGGAATTGTGATGCATATGGTCATTGGGGACGACTCCGGCGACTGGCAAATTCACGAAATCGGCTGGCATGCCGATAAGTCGATCCAGCCCTCGGCGCGGTAAGATCTTTCTGGACGGCCAAGCAGGTTCGTTGCGGGACCGCGGCACCCCGCGTATGAGTCTCGGCGATGAGCGCGGAAACAAAATTAACGGCACGGAGCGCGTTGACCGTGCTGCGCAACGCCGCCTTCCGCCGCTACATCATTGGCAGCGCGATTTCCGATACCGGCACCTGGATGCAGGTCATGGCGCAGGGTTACGTCATGAGCACGCTGACAACCAAAGCGGTTTGGTTGGGAATGGCGAACCTCGCGGCCGGCCTGCCGATGCTGGCCTTAACGATGATCGGCGGCGCGGCCGCGGACAAATACGACAAGCGCAAGATCCTGCTCGCCACCCAATTCGTTCAGATTGCTCTGGCCATCGGGATCGGGCTCCTCGTCTGGAGCGGACAGATTGTTATCTGGCACATCCTGGCTTTCGCCGCAGTCCTCGGCATCTCGAACTCCTTTGAAATGCCCACGCTCTCGGCGCTGGTGCCGGAGCTTGTGAAGCGGGAGGAAATTCCCAGTGGGATCGCAATCGACCGTTCCGTCTTTCATGGCTCGCGGGTCGTCGGTCCAACGATAGGCGGTATTCTGATCAGCGTGTGGGGGACTGCCTCGGCGTTTTTTGCCAACGCGGTTACATTCGTTGCGCTCATCATCGCGCTCCTTTCCCTGCCTCCGCGGATCAAAGGGAGCGACGAGGAAGAAGAAAAGCGACGCAGTGGAATGAAGGACGGGTTCCGTTTCGTCGCGAACGACCGACCGAGTTTTGCCATGATCATTCTGATTGCAACCCAGTCGGTCTGCATTTTTCCAATCATCACCGTCATGATGCCGCTTTATGTCAGGGTCATTCTCGGCCTTGGGCCGGATCGGCTCGGATTTCTCATGGGCTCTTCCGCGATTGGATCGCTCGTGGGATCGATCTTTCTCATTGGCCTGGCGCGGGAACGCCGGGTGCCCTTGATGATCCTGTGTGCTCTGGGCGTGACCGGCGCCATCGTCGGCCTCGCCCTCGGCCCGAGCTTCTATGTCGCGACCGGCCTGCTGGTGGTGAACTCGTTAGGTTTGGCCACCAATTTCGGGCTCTGCAGCACCATCGTGCAGGAGCGCGCTCCCGATCATTTGCGTGGACGCGTCTCGGCGGTGTTTATGTTGAGCTTTGTCGGCCTGATGCCGATCGCCGGTCTCGGCGTCACAAGTTTGTCCGACTTTATTGGAATGCCGAAAGCGCTGGCAATCGCGGCGGTCGTTTACGGCGCAATCACCATTTTTGTTCTGCTCCGGGTGCGAAAAGAATGCTCGCAGCCGGGTGCAACAACCGCAGACCTCGGCACGCCTGCCATTCCCGCGGCCGCGACGGTCCCTTAAGCGATGTCTCAAAACACGCGTGTCATTCCGAGCCGCGCAGACGGCGAGGGATCTCTCGAGCGCTGCTCCGTCACCCGAGCTGGGTTTCACTTGGTCGAAACCATTCACTTCGTGCCTCGCGCTAGCGGTTGCTCGGTGCCAGTTTCTGCGGCTGCGAGGTCCCTCGGCGCGCTTCGCCTGCCTCGGGATGACCGCGCTGGGCGCGGCCGTTGCAATTTATCGCTCACTCCATGATCGCGTTTTCCACGAGCTGGAACTCAAGCCGGCACACCGATGGCGCGGAAATGCTGCGCGAGATCAAGGATCTTGGATTCAATCGCGTCGAGCTCGGACACGGCATCCGGATTTCGCTCATGCCCGGCATTCAGAAAATGTACGAAGCGGGCGAAGTTGAGTTCACCAGCTTGCACAACTTTTGTCCGTTGCCGGTCGAGATCATGAAGGCCTCGCCGGATTGCTACAAAATCTCGGCGGCCTACACGAAGGAACGCGACCGCGCGATCAAGCAAACCTTCCAGACCATCGATTTCGCCGAGCGTCTCGGCGCGCCGTTTGTCGTGCTCCATTGTGGCGAAGTCGAGATGAACCCGATCACCGATGAGCTGCTGGCGTTGGCCAAGAAGGGTGAGATCCTCTCCCGCGAGTACGTGCGATTGAAAGTGAAGGCCGTGCAGACGCGCGAAGCCGCCGCGCCACCCTACCTCGAGCGGGTGAAAGATTCCCTGAAGCAGATCGCCGATTATGCCGCGAAAAAAAATATCCGGCTCGGCGTCGAAGGCCGCCGCGGTTACGAAGAAATCCCGAGTGAACGCGAGCTCCCGGCGCTTCTCGACGAACTGAACTCGCCGCAGTTCGGTTACTGGCACGACATGGGCCATATTCAAATCAAGGAGAACCTCGGGTTCGTGAACCACGCCGAATGGCTCCGGCAAATCGGCCCGCGCGCTTTCGGATGTCACCTCCAGGATTGCAAATGGCCCGGGCAGGACCACCAGGCGCCGTTCACCGGGATGGTCGACCTGGAGAATTTGGTTCCGCTTCTCCCCGCAAACTGTTTGTTTGTCTGGGAAATGAGCCCCCGCCGAACCGTGGACGAAATCCGATTATCCGTCACACGCTGGAAAGAACGATTTGGGGAATGAAAAAAACGCTGCTCACCGTCTTCCAGCTTCTCGTTACCGGCGCGTTGCTCTACTGGGTCTTTCACAATCCGGCTGTCCGGAGCGCGATGGCAGCGGCGATTCGCGACGCGGACTATCGCTGGATCGGCGGCGCCATTCTGGCATATGTGGTGGTCGAGATCGCAGCGATGGTGCGCTGGCAAATCCTGCTCAAGGTCCAGGGCATCAACCTAAGCACAGGCCGGATTGCCGCCCTCTTTCTCATTGGGATGTTTTACAACCAGTTCCTCCCCGGAGGCACCGGGGGCGACATCGTTAAAACTTATCTCCTCTGGAAAGAAACGCCGGGGAAGAAACCGGGCGCGCTCCTTGCCGTTCTCTTCGATCGAATGATCGGCCTCATCGCTCTGATCATCATCACCGGGGTCCTGATTTTTTTGCGCTACGGCTGGTTAACCAGCACCAAGGCGACTTCTCCTTATGTCTGGCTCGTTCTCGGTGTCTTTGGGGCGTCTGTCCTGTTCGTGACCACCACGTTCGTGGTGAGCGGGTTTAACCTTCTCCACAAATTACCGCATCGAATTCCTGGCCGGGAAAAGCTCCTGGAAATCGCGGCCGCCTATCATCAATACGCCCGGCATTGGCGCGCGACGGTTGCCGCTTTCGGCGCTTCGCTCGTCTGCCATCTCGGGACTTTCGCGACTTTTCTTTGCGTAGCTTACGCCTTTCGCGCGGCGATCGCGCCGGTCGATTTCTTTGCCATCATGCCGGTGGAGCGGACAATTTCATCGCTCCCGATAAGTTTCGCCGGGGTCGGCACGCGCGAATACATTCTCCAAATCATGCTGTCGAACCTCTGCCCGATTCCGGCAGGCGCGCCGGCCGATTATTGGTTTGCGACCGCCCGGCTGATTGGTCTGACGGGTTTCGCGGTAATCCTGGTCTGTTGTCTGCCGGGTGGGATTATCTATTTCTTTTACCGGCCTAGCGGCGCGACTGGCCACGTGAAGATGCGCGAGATGCAGAAGGAATTCGCCACGCTCGAGCATGAAATCAGCGAGCAGGAAGAGTAGGAAAACCGCGGGAGCCGCCTTTGTGCGGCGATCTGTCGCGAAGAAGTCGGGACGCGCAGATCCCTCCCACCCTGGAAAAACTAGCCGGCCTTTCGTGGCGGTTACGTTCGCCATGACCGTCGACGGCAAAGTCACCACGAAGAATTTCTCGCCGATCGATTTTACTTCGCCAGAAGACAAAAAGCATCTCTTCCGGCAGCGCGCCCAGGGTGACGCCGTGCTCATCGGTCACAGCACCTTGAAACACGACAACGTCCGCCTCGGCGTGGCGGATCCGAAGATGCGCGCGGAACGCATTGCCCGCGGGCAAACCCCGGCGCCGCTGCGCGTGATCGTATCGAATGAAGGGCGGATCGACTCGGCGCTGAAACTTTTCCATGCCGATCCCGCCAAAGCCGGACCAATCGTGATTTTTTCGACGACGCGAATGCCAGCGCGTTACCAAAAGGTTTTGCGAGAAAAGGCAACCCTCCATCTCAGCGAATCGCGATCGGTCGATCTCGGGTGGATGCTGAAACAGCTGCGGCGGGATTACTCTGTCCGGACCATTGCTTGCGAAGGCGGCGCAACCCTCTTCCGCGCTTTGCTCGAAGCGGACCTGGTGGATCAGCTCAATCTAACGATCGCGCCTTTTCTTTTTGGGGGCGCAAATGCGCCGACGCTGACCGGCCTGAGCACAGAGTTCCTCCCGCGGAGCGTTCGCTGCGAACTTACGGAAATGCGTGTTGTCGGCGAAGAATGCTTCCTGACTTACCGCATCAAGCATCGCCGCAGATGACTTCTGTAGCGGCCGTCTATGACCGGCGCGACGCGCATCAGAAAAATCATTCGGCATTGTAGGGCGAGCGCACCGCTTGCCGCACGCCGATCCCCGGCAAGTGGTGCGCTTGCCCTACAATTCGTGCGCCTTCCCCTTGCGCGGCCTTTTCACCAGTTCGCCGCTGCAATTTGGGCATACTTCATTGAGCGCGTTTGTGCAGGGCGGACAAAACGTGCATTCGTAGCTGCAGATGTACGCCTCACTCGCCGGCTCCAGCCTGGAACCGCACTTTTCGCATTCCGATTTCATCAGTAATGCCATTGTTACTTTTCCGTTCGTTGCACCCGTTTCACCCGAGTTTAGCCTGAGGAGCGCATAGGCCAAGCCGCTTCCATCCCGACGTGCACACCGGCAATTCCATCATCATCCAGGCGCCGAAAGAAAGAATCTTCGAGACCGCCGCCAACCTCGAGCTGTGGCCGAAAATCCTGCCGCATTATCGTTACATCCGTTACCTCGAACGAGGCGCCAATCGCAACCTGGTTGTGATGGCCGCGGTGCGTTCTGGCATTCCGATCGCGTGGACGTCCGAGCAGATTATCGACCGGGAGCGCTGCGAAGTTCGGTTCCATCACTTGAAGGCGTGGACCAAAGGGATGGACGTCGTCTGGAGATTTAAGGAGACGCCGGCCGGAGTCCTCGTCGAGATTATCCACGACTTGCGATTTCGCTTTCGGTTGCTCGCGCCTCTCGCAGAGCCGATCATCAGCAAAGGATTTATTTATCCCGTCGCGACCAAAACCCTCCACTGCATGAAGGCTTACTTGGAAAACTCAATCGAAAATCGACAGTCGAAAATCGAAAATGCCTAAGCGCCGCACCGTTATCACTGGCATCGGACCGATCACCTGCATTGGGATCGGCCGTGAAGATTTTTGGGGCGGATTGCGGGCCGAGAAAAGCGGGATCAAACAAATCTCGAGCTTCGATACTTCGCCCTTCAACGCGCATTGCGGCGGCGAAATCCCGGGCTGGGTCCCGGAAGATTATTTTCCGCCGCATCGTTTGAAACGCCTCGACCGTTACGCCCAATTCGCCGTCGCTTCCGCTAAAATGGCGCTCGACGACGCGGGCCTGCCCTATTCGCGCGAGACGCCACAGGACCGCGTGGGGGTAAGTTTCGGAACCGCGTTAGGCGGAATTGCGAATGCGGAATATCAGCACGCCTATTTTTTGAAAAAAGGGACGCGCGGCGTGAACCAGACGCTGGCGCTCCAGGTCTTCGGGGGCTCTGCGCATTCGAACATCGCCATCGAATTCGGCTTTCGCGGCGTGGGCACGACGAACTCGAACAGTTGCGCAAGCGGGACCGTCGCCGTCGGCGAAGCGATGCGCTACATCCGCGACAATTTCGCCGACGTCATCGTGGCCGGCGGAGCCGAGGCGCCGCTCAGTCCCCTGTCCTTCGGCGCGTTCGCCATTATCAAGACCATGAGCCAGTGGACTGGCGATCCCGCGCGAGCCTGCCGGCCGTTCGATTTGAAGCGCGACGGATTTGTGATGGGCGAAGGCGCGACGTCGTTGGTTATCGAGGAGCTTGAACACGCCCGGAAAAGAGGCGCGCACATTTTCGCGGAAGTGCTCGGCTACAGCTTAAACAACGACGCGTTTCACATGACGACGCCGTTGCCGAGTGGCGAAGCCTGCGTCCGGGCGATGCGGGAGGCGCTGGCTGACGCCGGCCTTGCTCCCGAGCAGATCGATTACATCAACGCGCACGCGAGCTCGACGCAAATGAACGACAACACCGAGACGATGGCCATCAAGCAGGTCTTTGGTGAGCATGCGAAGCGGCTGCCCGTGAGCGGCACAAAGGCCTACACCGCCCATCCGCTGGGTGCCACCGGAGCAATCGAAGCCGCGATCTCCGCGCTGGCCATCGATCGGAAATGGGTCCCGCCGACATTGAATCGCGATGAACCCGACCCGGCCTGCGATCTCGATGTCGTTCCACATCACGGCCGCGACGCCGACCTAAACTACGTCCTGAGTAATTCCTTCGGCTTCGGCGGCATCAATTCCTGCGTAATCCTGGGGAAAGTGTAGGAAGGACGCGAAGAGCGGGGTCATCCCGAGTCGCGCAGACGACGAGGGACCTCTCAGGCGCTCTAACGCTTCCGCGATGCGACGGGTTAATCCGTCAGCGCGAGCTTTCGGTTTTGCGACAGCCCAGGTTGCAACTGTCAGGTCCTTCGCCGTCTGCGCGGCTCAGGATGACACGCCTTTATCGCCGTCGCCTAACAAGTCGGGCCGGTTCTTTTGCGTTCGTTGCCTGCCCTGTTCTTTTCGCCACTTAGCGATTTCGCCATGGTTCCCGGATAACAAGACGTCCGGCACTTTCCATCCCCGGAATTCCGACGGCCGTGTGTATTGCGGACCTTCGAGCAAACCCCCGCTGAAACTATCATCCGCCGCCGATTCCTCATCACCGAGCACTCCGGGCAGCAATCGCACGACGGCATCCACGAACACGACAGCCGCAACCGCTCCATTCGTCAGCACGTAATCGCCGACTGAAATTTCGGCATCAACCAAATGCTCGATCACGCGATGATCTACGCCTTCGTAGTGCCCGCAGATAATTATAAGGTGCGATTCGCTGGAAAACTCTGTCGCCGCTTGCTGATCAAATCGTCGCCCGGCCGGTGACATCAGAATCACCTTCGGCCTCTGTAATTCGACATTGGACGTTGGACGTTGGGCGTTGGACGTTTTCCCTTTTCCTCCCCGCAGTTCCTCCACCGCCTTGAAAATCGGTTCCGGCTTCATCACCATCCCCTGCCCTCCTCCAAAAGGGGCATCATCAACGACGTGGTGCTTATCCGTCGTCCAGTCCCGCACGTTGTGAATGCGCAGATCGAGCGCGCCGTTCTCCTGCGCTCGCTTCATCATGCTCTCGTTGAGCGGCGCGCGGCAGATTTCCGGGAAAAGTGTGATGATGTCGATGCGCATGGGCAACGTTGAAGGGTTAAATGGTTGAAGCGTTACAGCGTCGGAAATGCTTCGACGCTTGAACTCTTAAACGCTGCAACAACTCCCCCCTACTCCACAATCTCCAGCGTTGCCCGCTGGCCGTGGCGCGCGGCTGAACTGGCGAGCAAAGCGCGAATCGCGTTAATCGTTTGTCCATTGCGCCCGATGATCCGGCCGACATCGCTCTGGCGGAGTTGCACCCGAAAGATCGTCGTTTTCCCGGACGGAATTTCCGAAAGCATCATCTCATCGGGAAATTCGACAAGCTGGCGAATAACGAACTCGAGGAACTCTTTCACGAGATCGAGTCTATTCGCCCTCCGCGCTTTGTCACGCTTTGGTGGATCGCGCGCTCGCGGAGCGATAGCCGCAGATGATGTCTGCTACTTCAAGCCCAGCGATCCCGGGGGCGCGGGGACTCGGCCCAGCTACTCGTTCCCGTAACTCGCTTCGAAGTTCGAGATGTCTTCGCCAACCGGCCCCACCTCTTTCCCGTCCGCGCGCAATAGCCAGAACCAATCGTAGGACCCGCCTCCGATAAAATAGCGGTGCTGCTGAACTAGCAGGCAATCCTTGTATTCGCCTCCCGTGACGACCTTCACCTCGTTGCCGGGAAACAGATACTTCTCCTTCCGGTTCGTCGTGTCCACGACATGAACCGCTCCGGAAGTTGCCCATTGCGGGCTGGCGAAATAAACCAATTTCCCATTGGTGGAGAATTGCAACGACTGGAACCCCGCGAGCGGATGGTCCTTGTCGCCTTTAACATCGCCAGAGCGAAGCAACATCGTCGGCTCTTTCCCATCAGACCCGGACCTGCCAAAGCTCGCTCGGATCCATCTCGTCCGCACCAGTAACGATTTTGTCGCCGTCAATTTTCCGGACAAACACCACCCATTTACCGTCCGGGGCGAGCACGGGATCGGAATCGCGGCCACTCGAAGTCAGCGCCGTCGTTTTTCCAGACTTATCGGTGAATTGGATATTGCCGTCCTGGACTGCGACGGTTTGGGCGAACACCGGAACGGCGACGGTGAGCGCCAGGATCGCGAAGATCGTTTTCTTCATTAGCGCTATCGACGCACGTCGAGCGCGAAATTGAAAAGCTTTTTTTATTGTAGCGTCGGTCTCTGACGGCCGAGGCCCACCGATTTCGGCGGTCATAGACCGCCGCTAGAATTGCTATTCTGCCGCAGGCGCGGCAGCTGGTTCCTCGGTAGCCGCCGGGGCAGGAGCTGGCTCTTCAGTCGCCGCCGTCGCAGCAGCCGGCTGTTCGGTCGCGGCCGGCGCTTCCTCGGCCGGTGCGGCAGCTTCCGCTGGCGCGCCGGCTGTTTGCTTCCGGTTCTTCTTGATCAAACTGCGCACAGTGTCGGAAGGCTGGGCGCCTTGCGAAATCCAGTGATCGATCCGGTCAAGCTTCAGGGTGCTGTTGTGCCCGGGCTTTTTCGGATCGTAGGTCCCGATAATCTCGATGAATTTCCCATCGCGCGGGCTCCGGCTATCGGCCACCACGATCTTGTAATAGGGCCGGTTAAGGGCCCCTTCTCTGCGTAATCTGATTGAAACTGCCATATCTCTTAATTTTTCATCCGCGCCATTTGCGCCATCATTCGTTTCATTTTGCCGGCGTTCTTCATCATCTTTCGCATCTGATTGAAACGCTGGAGCAGGTCGTTCACTTCTGTGACCGTGCTGCCACTGCCGCGGGCGATTCGTTGACGGCGGCGCGCGTTTAGAATGTCGGGCCGCGATCTCTCCTCGTGCGTCATGGAAAGCACAATGGCTTCCGTCCGCTTGAGCTGCTTCTCGTCCACGGAGAGGCCCTGCACGTTACTCATCCCCGGGATCATGCCAAGAATATTCTCCAGCGGCCCCATTTTCTTCATCATTTTGAACTGGGCCAGGAAATCGTTGAAGTCGAACGACGCCGTCCGCAGCTTCCGCTCCATCCGGCGCGCTTCCTCTTCGTCCACGGCTTCCGCCGCTTTCTCGACAAGGCCGACGATGTCGCCCATCCCGAGGATCCGGCCCGCGAGCCGATCCGGCACGAACACCTCAAATTGATCGAGCTTCTCGCCGACACCCGCGAATTTGATCGGGCGTTGCGTGACTTGCCGCATCGACAGGGCCGCGCCGCCGCGGGCGTCACCATCGAGTTTGGTCAGGACGATCCCCGTAATGCCGAGCGCTTCATGGAAATGGGTAGCGACGCTGACCGCCTGCTGCCCAGTGGCTGCGTCAGCGACGAGCAGGATCTCCTGCGGCTTCAAGAATTCCTTGAGCTCTTTGATCTCTTCGATCAGCGCCGTGTCGATTTCCTGTCGCCCGGCCGTGTCGAAAATCTGGACGTTGCCATTCTGGAGAGCGGCCCATTCGAGGCTGGCAGCCGCGGAACGGCGCACGTTTTTCTCCTGCGCATCCGGAGTGTAAACGGGGACTTCGACCTGCCGGCCAAGCGTGGCCAGCTGTTCGATCGCCGCCGGGCGGGCCAAATCGCAGGCGATCAACAACGGCGCGCGCCCTTGTTTTTTGAGGAGCCTCGCGAGCTTGGCGGACGAAGTTGTTTTTCCGGCGCCGTTGAGCCCAACCATTAGAATCCGCGCCGGCTTCTCCAGGTTTAACGGCGAGGCATCGCCGCCGAGGAGCACCGTCAATTCGTCGTGGAAAATCTTTACGATTTGTTGCCCGGGGGTGACGCTCCGCAGGACATCTTCGCCCAGCGCCTTCTCTTTCACCCGGGCAATGAAATCCTTCGCGACCTGGAAATCGACGTCCGCCTCAAGCAACGCCAGCCGCACCTGCCGGAGGGCGTCGTTGATATTGGTCTCGCTGATCGTCCCGTGACCGCGAAGATCCTTGAAAATGTCCTGAAGCTTGTCGCCGAGCTGCGAAAACATAACGGTTTTAACTCCGGGGAGCGGACGCGCCTCGCGTGGTGGCGATCGCGCCCTCGCGATCGCGAACTTTTTCAGTTTCCCCGCTGCCACTGCCAGCACAAGACTGTTTCGGCGAGGCGCCGAAACCGGCACGCGAGCCGCGTGCGCTCCGCAGAGAAATCATTTCTTCTTCTTCTTCGGCTTCACCGCGGGTGGCGCGCTGGGCGGCGGGGTGGAAGGCGCGAGCGTCGGCACTGGACCCTGCGGCGCCGTGTTCGTCCCGCCCTCATTGATGTTGAAGGTCCAATGCGTTTCTACCTTCTTGCCGCCCGACTTTGCGCTCACAATCACGGTGCACGTTTTGTCTTTCAGGCGTTGCGTCACCTGGTAGGCGACGGTCGTGCTCTTGGGATCGAAACTGGCGTCCACCTTTCCAAGGCCACTCACCCGCATTTCCACCGAACCAGGGTCGATCGTGCCGAGCGAAGCGATGTTCGCCTTAATCAACGGCAATGCGTTCTTGATCGTCTCGCCGTCCGCCGGCTGCGTCTGCATATTCGAGGGCGCTACTTCCGCGACCGAAGGGCCGACCGCCGTCGTGGCGATCGCTGCGACCGCGTCCGTGAAGGTTTTCGGCTTGTTGTTCTCCATGAGGTATCGACCGACGGAATTCAGCGGCGTATGCATCGTGATCGGCTGGCCGTAAACCGTGAAGAGCGCCTCGTAGCCTGCCTTCATGCAGACCTCGCGAATGTGATCGTTGTGGAAGCCGTACGGAACGGCGAAGCAATTCACTTTCACGCCGAGCTTCTGCTCGATCATTTGCTTGGAGCCGTTGATCTCCTTGTCGAGCCACTGCTCGTACTCTTCCGGGCTCAGCTTCTTCTTGGCGATTTTGTCGTATGGTTTGCGCAAATCCGCATGCGTCGCGGTGTGGTCCTGGATGTCCACACCAGCGTCACGCATCTCCGCGAGCATTTCCCAGCTCATCGATTCGCCGCCGCTGAAATGGCCCGGCCGGATCCCCTCGGTATAAATGAAAAGGGTTACCGGATAATTGAACTTCTTCAGGATCGGCCACGCGACTTCGTATTGGGATTTCCAGCCGTCGTCGAACGTGATGATCGCGCTCTTCGGCGGAATCGCTTTTTCGCCCCGGCGCCAGGCGAGGAAATCCTGCATCGGGATCACCGCTATGCCCTTGTTCTTGAGCTCCTGCATTTGCTGCTCGAAGAGCGCGGGCGTGATCTCCGTATCCGGCCGTTTAACGACGTTCACGAAACGGTGATACCCAAAGATGACGACCTGCGCGTTCTGGTCGACGGCGGGCTTGCTAATCACCGGGGCGGCGGAGGGTGAAGCGGTCGCAGAGGCGGACGCGCCCGGCGTCCCAGAAGCGGTGGTCTGCGGTTGATCCGACGTCTTGGTGCTGACGGCCGGGGCCTTCTTGCAACCAACCAACCCGAGCCCGAAAACGAGAAAAAGAATAGCGAATCTGGTGAGCATAAATGCGGTAAGGGCCTTTAGTTTGGGACGTAAAAAATACAAGCGCTTTTTGCCCGATGCGATTCGTCGCGGCCAAAATATCGGTGGCAGGTCATCTTCGATGCGGTATTTGAAGGCCGATGCGGTTACACCTCAGGCTCCTCGTGGTCGCTGGCGCGTGCGTTTTGCTCTCGAGCTGCGGGACCGGCCCGCAAATTCGCGTTAAGAATACTACGCGAACGTTCACCACCGTCGTGGTGGATGCCGGGCACGGGGGAAAAGATAATGGCGCGTTCCGCCGGTTCGGAGGCGCCGAGAAAAATGCGACGCTCGACGTTGCCACCCGGCTGGCGGCAAAACTGCGTGAATCGCAATTCCGCGTCGTGATGACCCGCTCGGGCGACGTGTTTATTCCGCTCGACGAACGAGCTGCAATCTCAAACCGCCAGAGCAATGCCGTTTTCGTTAGCGTTCATTTCAACGATTCCGGCCGGCGCGGGATCCGTGGTTTCGAGACCTATTACCATTCGCCTGTCGCGCGAAATCTGGCGTATCGAATCCAACAGCAGCTGATGACTTTGCCCGGGGCCGTGAACCGTGGCGTAAAGACCGCGAACTTTCGCGTCCTTCGCAAGGCGGCTTATCCGGCGGTGCTGGTTGAGTGTGGGTTTCTGAGTAATCGCAAGGAAGGCGCCGGAGCCCGCAGCGCCACCCGTCGCGACGATCTCGCCGATAAGATTGCGGAAGCAATTGTCGATGAACGTTACGGCAAAGGAACTTACCGCGCGCCCGCGACGACGTCCGACTCAGCTGCGACCAGTTCCGAGCACGGGAATTAGGTCGTTGTCCTGTAGACGTTCGCCTGTGGCGAACGCGAGCGTGACGCGGCCATCCAAGCCGCTTCGAATCGTGAGAGTCTTCTCTCGCGTCGGCCGCAGGCCGACGGCTACAACGATCCGAAGGAAATTAGAGATCCTTCGACAAGCTCAGGATGACACGGTGCAAGGTTGTCAAAACTCGATGCCGCGCTTCTCCTTGCCCACCGCCGTCAGGATGATGACCGCCAGGAAAACGACGCATTGAATGAGCGCCATCGTTAAGGCGTAATTCGGCTCGCCGTTGGGCAATCGAAATTTTTCAGCCAGCCAGGCCTGCTGCTGGGCCGCATAAGCAGCGGCGAAATTTCCCAGCTGATACGCCAGGCCCGGAAACGTCCCGCGAAAGGCGGGCGGCGACAATTCGTTGAGATGGACCGGGATTACGCCCCACGCTCCCTGGACCATGAACTGAATCGCGAATCCTCCAATCATCAGCAACGCCGTATTCGGCGCGAAAATCCAGAGCGGGATCAACAGCATTCCGCCGATCGAACAAAGGATAATCACCCGCCGGCGTCCCCAGGTTTGGGAAAGAAATCCGACCACGGCGCCGCCACAGATCGCGCCCGTTGCGTAGACGATGCTGATGATGGACTTCGCGCTCACTCCGAACCCACGCTGTTTCTCGAGATAGGTCGGGTAGAGATCCTGGGTCCCGTGCGACATGTAGTTGAACGCTGTCATGAGCAACGCCGCGTAAAGGAAAAGCGTGCCGTGTTGCCGCACGAAAACCGAAAGCCGCGGCCTCGGCTGGCGGGCTTCGCGATGCTTTTGCCAAACCGGCGATTCCGGAACCCGCGCGCGAATGTAAATTACCAGGAACGCTGGCAACGCTCCGGCGATGAAGAGGCCGCGCCAGCCGAAGAATGGGAACACAATCCAATACACGAGCGCAGCCAGGAGATACCCGACGGCGTATCCCTGTTGGAGAATTCCCGAGCACAGTCCCCGCACCTTCGTCGGCAACGATTCCATGGCCAACGACGCGCCCAGTCCCCATTCGCCGCCCATCCCGATCCCAAAAAGCGCCCGCAGAATCAGGAACACGGTGAAGTTCGGCGCAAACGCCGTGAGCAATTCCATGACCGAGTAAAAGACGATGTCGATCATGAGCGGGATGCGCCGCCCGAATCGGTCGCCGAGCAATCCGAAGATGAAGGCGCCGAGCGGGCGCATCATCAGGGTGAGCGTGATCGAGAACGCAACCTTGGGGATGCTCTGGCCGAAATCGGTGGCGATCTGGGTAAGAACGAAAGTGACCAGAAAGAAATCGAGCGCGTCGAGCGCCCAACCGAGGAAACAGGCGATGAAGGTGTTTCGCTGCTCCCGGGTGAGCGATTTGAGGAGGCGCAGCGTTTCCATGCGGCGAATGTAATCGCGCGACCGGAGCGCTTGTAATCAAAAAAAAGGCGTGTCATCCCGAGCCGCGGAGACTGCGAGGGACCTCGCAGTCGCTGAGATGCTTTCGCGAAGCGAGGTGTTAGCTGTTAGCCGCCGTCCAGTGTTTCGCGAGAGCGAAATTTGGGATCGAAAGGTCCCTCGCCGTCTGCGCGGCTCGGGATGACAACGCGCGCGGGTGCGATAACTTTTCTCATGCGCTACCTCGTGAAAGCCCGCGTGAAGCCCGGTCAGGAAAAGCCACTGGCCGAGGCAATCGATCGCGGCACGCTCGGGAAAGGTTCGATCCCGGGCGACGAGTATCAGCACGATATGCAGCAGGCTCGCGTCGATCCGGCCGGCGTAGCGACGTGGGTTGAGACCTGCTTCTGCGATCCGCCTCTCGAGGAAGAGCGGCCGTATTGGGAAAAGTATTTCGAGCTGCTCAGCGTCAAAGATGCGCATTCGCGGCGCGATTGCCGCCACGAGAACGGCACGGAACGGTGGGCGTGCTGTGATTGCGATTGCACCGCCAGGCTGGAGGAGAGGTTGGCTGGCCAGGGCGAATCGTTTCTGGGGCGGCTTTGGTCGCTCGCTTCGTAATCGTGCTCGTGCTCGTGATCGTGATCGATCTCTGAGTTCGTTGCATCGATCACGAGCACGAGTAGGAGCACGAGCACGATTACAGACAACACATCTACGCATCATGATGCGTCAATTTGTTCCTTGCCGGAGAGGAAACAGCGGGTTAGTTGTCCGCCATGCCGGATAACGGACTCCATCCCCTCGAAGCGCTCCTCCGCCAGCGCATCGTCGTCCTCGACGGCGCGATGGGGACGATGGTCCAGCAATGCCAGCTGACCGAGGCCGAGTATCGCGGGGAGCGCTTCGCCGACTGGACCGGCAAAGACCTCAAGGGCTGTCTCGAGGTCCTGCTCCTAACAAAGCCCGCGGTGATCGCCGACATTCATGGCGCATACCTCGAAGCCGGCGCCGACATCATCGAGACGAACACTTTCAGCGGCACGTCGATCGGCCTCCACGATTTTCTTTTCAAAGGAGAGCCGACAGGGAAAAGAAAAGACCTCGAATTTTTCCAGCGCGTCGTGGACGACCCGGAGCTTGCGGGCCTCGTCGCGGAAATTAATCTCCAGGCCGCCCGCATCGCGCGGCAGGTAGCCGACGAGGTATCGGAGAAGACCGGCACCAGGCGTTTCGTCGGTGGCTCGCTCGGCCCCCTCCCCGTCGCGGCGTCGCTTTCGCCGGATGTGAATGACCCCAGCTTCCGAGCCGCGAATTTCGACCAGATCCGCAAAGCCTACCGCCAGCAGGTGGCGGCGCTCCTCGAAGGCGGTGTCGATGTGCTCTTCGTCGAGACAATCTTCGACACGCTCAATTCCAAGGCGGCGATCGCGGCGATTTCCGAACTGTTCGAGACAACCGGAAAACACATACCGCTCATTATCTCTGGAACCGTGACGGATCGCTCCGGCCGAATCCTGAGCGGGCAGACTGTCGAAGCATTCTTGATTTCGATCGCGCACGCCAATCCGCTCGCGGTCGGTTTGAACTGCGCGCTCGGTCCGGCCGAGATGGAGCCGTACATCGAAGAGCTCGCGCACGCGGCCGACCGATTCGTGGCCGCTTACCCCAACGCCGGCTTGCCCGATCCGCTTTCCCCCACCGGTTTCCCGGAAACGCCAGAAAGTTTGGCGCCGCAGCTGGAGAAATGGGCCCGCAACGGCTGGCTCAATATCGTCGGTGGCTGCTGCGGGACGACACCCGAGCACATTCGATTGATCGCTGAACGGGTCCGCGATTTGCCCGCGCGGGGCGTTAAATTTCCCACTCCGGGGAGCGCACGCGCCACGCGTGCCGATTTCGGCGCCATCGCCGAAATCCCTTCCGCCATTTCATATTCCAAACGCCGCCTTCCTCACTTCGAACGCCCCTGGGCAAAATACGCCGTTGCATTCTCGACTCGCGAGCGCCGAGCGCTGGCTCCGGCCGAACGCGACATTGTCCTGAAGAGTGTTCTGTACACGCATCAGAACAAGGCCAGTGCGAACTCTACGTCGCCGCAGTCATGCCCGACCACGTGCACTTGCTTTTCGAACCACAAGTCAAAGAACAAAGCGAAAATGGCGAGACGGTTTTCTGGTCGTTGACCGAGATACTGCATGGAATTAAGTCGTCGACTGCCCATCGGATCGATAAGGCGCGCGGAACGCACGGCCCGGTTTGGGAGAAGGAATCGTTTGATCGGTTGATTCGATCCGAGTCCGATTTGCAGGAAAAATTTGAATACATTTGCCGAAATCCCTGGGATTCGGGTGTCGCTGGACAAGGCGAGGAGTATCCATGGCTGTGGACGCCGGTAGAGTCTTCGGCGGTGGCGCCGAAGACAGCACGCGAGGCGCGTGCGCTCCCCAGAGTAACGGATAACACGTTACACCTATCCGGGCTCGAGCCGCTGAACATCACCGCCGATACCGGGCTCGTTATCGTTGGCGAGCGCACCAACATCACGGGGTCGCCGAAATTTTCGAAATTGATCCTGGCGGGCGACTTCGAGGCGGCGCTCACGGTGGCGCGGCAGCAGGTCAACGGCGGCGCCAACATTCTCGACGTCAACATGGACGAAGGAATGATCGATTCCGAAGCAGCCATGACCAAGTTCCTCCAGCTCATCGGGAGCGAACCGGAGATCTCGCGCGTCCCGATCATGATCGACAGCTCGAAATGGAGCGTGATCGAAGCAGGCCTGAAATGCGTTCAGGGCAAGGCGGTCGTCAATTCAATCAGCCTGAAAAATGGCGAGGAAGAATTCCTCCGGCAGGCGGCGATGGTCCGGCAGTACGGCGCGGCTGTGATCGTGATGGCGTTCGACGAAACCGGGCAGGCCGACAACTTCCAGCGCCGGATCGAAGTTTGCGAGCGGGCGTATCGGCTCCTGACGGAGCGCGCCGGCTTCCCGCCTAACGACATCATCTTCGACCCGAACATCCTCACCGTGGCGACAGGACTGGAGGAGCACCGGAATTATGCCGTCGATTTCATCGGAGCAGTCCGCTGGATCAAGGCGAACCTGCCAGGCGCGCGGACCAGTGGCGGCGTCAGTAACATTTCTTTTTCCTTCCGCGGGAACAACGCCGTCCGCGAAGCGATGCACGCGGCCTTTTTGTATCACGCGATCCAGGCCGGTCTCGACATGGCGATCGTGAACGCGGGCCAGCTCGCCGTCTACGAACAGATCGAACCGGAACTAAAGACACGCGTTGAAGACGTCCTCCTCAATCGCCGCGATGACGCGACGGAACGGCTGGTCGAGTTCGCCGAGAACGTCAAAGCCGGTGAAAAGACGCCCATCGAAAAAGAAGCGTGGCGCCATGCGCCCGTCGAAGAGCGTCTCTCGCACGCACTTGTCAAAGGCATCGTCGATTTCATCGAGAGCGACACGGAAGAAGCACGCCAAAAATTCACCCGGCCGCTCCAGGTGATCGAAGGGCCGCTCATGGATGGGATGAGCGTGGTCGGCGATTTGTTCGGCGCCGGAAAAATGTTTTTACCGCAGGTGGTCAAGAGCGCGCGGGTGATGAAAAAAGCGGTCGCGTATTTGCTCCCATTTATGGAAGCCGAGAAACACGCGGATGCCAAACCGCAGGCGCGGATCGTGATGGCGACCGTGAAAGGCGACGTGCACGATATCGGCAAGAACATCGTCGGCGTCGTTCTTCAGTGTAATAACTACGAGGTCATCGATCTTGGCGTGATGGTGCCGGCGCCGAAGATTTTGGAAACGGCGCGCGAACTGAAGGCGGACGTGATCGGATTGAGCGGCCTGATTACTCCGTCGCTCGACGAGATGGTGCACGTGGCCCAGGAGATGGAGCGGGAAGGGTTCACCGTGCCCCTCCTGATTGGCGGGGCGACGACAAGCCGGGCGCATACAGCGGTGAAGATCGCGCAGCATTATCGCGCCAGCACTGTCCATGTTTTGGATGCATCGCGGGCCGTGGGCGTGGTAAGCAATTTGTTGAACGACGAATCGAGACCGGCGTTCGAAAAACAAACGCGCGAAGACTACGCGCGTCTCCGGGAAGAGCATGCCGCGAAATCGCGGACCAAAACGCTGATTTCTCTGGAGGATGCGCGGAGGAACCGGACCCCGATCGATTGGGCGGGTTACACGCGGCCGAAGCCCGAATTTATCGGGATGAGAGTTTATACCAGCGGTCCGGGAAGCGCGGACTCCCAGCCTGTTGCCGCCGGAAGCAGAAGCATTTCGCTCGACGATCTGATCCCGTATATCGACTGGTCGCCGTTCTTCCACACTTGGGAACTGCGCGGACGCTACCCCGCGATTTTCGACGATCCCGTGGTCGGTCAGCAGGCGCGGGAATTGTTCGACGATGCCCAGGCCCTGCTGACGCGAATTCGCACGGAAAAGCTGCTGACGGCTCGTGGCGTCTTCGCCCTCTGGCCAGCGAAGGCGCTCAGCGACGACGTCGAAATCTTTTCAGACGAGACATGCACAAACCCGCTGGCCACATTCCATTTTCTTCGCCAGCAAATGCAGAAGCCGGCTGGGCAATTCAATCATTGCCTCGCTGACTACATCGCGCCGGACGCGATCGATTATCTCGGCGGCTTCGCTGTCACCGCCGGCATCGGTGCCGATGAGCTCGCCGCGAAATTCGCTGCCGACCACGACGATTACAACGCCATCCTCACCAAGGCGCTCGCCGACCGTCTGGCAGAAGCGTTTGCCGAATTTCTTCACAAAGAGGCGCGCGTCGCCTGGGGATTTGGCCGCGACGAAACGTTTTCGCAGGACGAGCTCTTGCGAGAAAGATACCGCGGCATCCGCCCCGCCGCAGGTTACCCGGCTTCCCCGGACCACACCGAAAAGCGAACGTTATTCGACCTTCTCGATGCCGAGAAGCAAACCGGCATTGCGCTGACCGAATCGTTCGCCATGCATCCGGGGGCGAGCGTGAGCGGCCTTTATTTTTCGCATCCCGATTCGAAATATTTCGGCGTCGGCACAATCGCAGACGACCAGGTGCGCGACTATGCCGCGCGAAAGAACGTCAGCGTGGATTACGTTGAGAAGTGGCTGGCGCCTAACCTGGGCCGGTGAAAGTGGCAGCGCGTACGGGAATCGAACCCGTCTTTCGGCCTTGAGAGGGCCATGTCCTAACCGATAGACGAACGCGCCGTTTGCAGGCCGGCGAAGATGCTAGCGGCAAATCTGCAATGGGCAAGCCGGTCTCTATGGCCGAATGTCGGTACTCAGGGAGTTGCACGCGGCCGCGGCGATGGCTCCGGGCGGACATGCGGCTGGGCGAGGCTGTTGAGGATGTCCTGCTTTTTTTGGCTGACGTAGGCCTTCACCTCCGGTTTGTCCGCCAGGGCCGCCATGCGGCCGTAAAAAAGTTTGTAGTAGGCGCGCATCAACTCGCGTTTTTCGACGTCCGTTCGACCCGAACCAACGGCTTTCCTGGCAGCCAGAACGTCAGGGTCTTGACTGGCACGGTTCTGAAGCTTGCGCCACTCCAGGTGGAGGCGTTGTTCTTCGACTGCCTGGCCTAACGACGAATGGCCGAACGCCTGATCCAGTTCCGAAATGGAAGGCACATTTTTCTTTGGAGCCGGGGAAGCATTCGGCACGAGCGGCGATGGTTCAACCTCGATGGGAATGTCGGGAATGTTGAGCTCCGGTCGCACGCTGGGATTGGGCGCCGGAGTGGCAGTGGCCGCCGGGAGCGGCGGCTCCTGGGCTACAAGGAACGCCGCGCCGACCGCAAACAGAATAACGATAAGGCACGATTTCATTCAAACACGAACCAGATTCAATGTGCACCATAACCGGGAGCATGTTAAGTCACCCACAGCAACGGGGTGTAGCTTAGCTTGGTAGAGCGCCTGGTTTGGGACCAGGAGGTCGCAGGTTCGAATCCTGTCACCCCGATTCTATCGTCTGACCGACCCAGCCACGCGTCCCCGATCGGCGCATGCGGAATATGCTTAATTGCTGTTCTTGACCGACGCGATCGATTTGATAATGCCCGCTACCTGATCGGTGTATTGCCGGTCGGCTTCCGGCGTGCCGGCCTGGAACAAGGCGTAGAAACTCGCCCGGTCGATGGTAAAAGCCACGATGGAGAGCGTGCGCGCGGAATCTTTATCCTCGCCTGTCAGATCGGTTTCGCGAAATTTGATGCCGTTCTCGTTCTTAAAGTCGACGGGATCCCCGCCCTTCACGTCGTTGAAACGTTTCTCGACTTCTTTCCGCGTCTCCTCGATCGCGCCGGCCATGTCCTTCGCTTCCACGGGGAAAATGCTGATCGCGTAGGCGGCGCCTTTGGGTTGCGCGCTGATGATCCCCGCATCGGTTATGTCCGCTTTCCAATCGTTAGGGAACGTGATGCTGAACTCCGGATGTTTCTTCGGGAACTTGATCGTCTTTGCATCGGAGAGCGTGGGATATGAGACCAGGAGCGCCAGAAAGAACGCCATCGCTTTGAATTTCATGCGGCCAAAATACCGACGCTTTGATCGTAACGAAAGCAGATTCACCTCGGCGGGGTTTCGTTCCGCGCCCGCGACCGAAGCAAGACAGCGCGAAAACCAAAATAGACCAGCAGCGCCGCGGGCAACGCAAAGAAAAGCGAGCCTACCAGGATCGGCCGGCCCACCGTGAGGAACGTCGTCCATTCCATGAAGTCGGAAAGAGCGACGCGCCGGAACCCGGCCCGCTGCGGGACGCGATGATACAGGGCCCACATCCCAAGCCGGTATTGCCAGAAGAACATCGCCGGCACCAGGGGCAGAAGAATATCGTGCAATTGCACGGTGATGACGGCCGCCGTCTTGTTCGCTTTAAAGGCCCAAGTAATCAGAATCGCCAGGATCGTTTTTAATCCGAACAGCGGACTGAACCCGAAAAACATCCCGATGGCAGATCCGAGAGCGATGTTATGCGGCGTGTCCGGGAGCGTCATCAACGTCATGTGATGGGCGCGCATCCAGCGCTTGAGCCGCCGCCAGGGACTTACGCGAGCCATAGGATCGGACGCATTTTGAGCCGTTGCCTCCTCCCCGTTCACCTCGCCCATAATTCAGAATAGCTCGCTTTGCCGCGCCGTGGGCGGAATGATTTGGCCCAGCGCTTTGCGCATCCGGAGGGCGGCGTGCGGCGCGTAATCGAGCGCGTTGTTGTTGAAAATTACGTGCACTTCCTTTGCTTTCCCGGTCAGTCCGCGAGCGCGTTCGGCTACTTCTTCGATCTCGGGGTCGCTGTAGTCGTAGTTAAAACGGGCGGCAACCGTCTTGCCCGTCGTGTAGGCCTGCGCGTCCCGGCCATGGAGACGCAGATACGCGAGCTGAGGATTGGTGACCGCATTCAGCTCCGGCGGCATAATCGTGAAGTGTTTCTCCGCCGGAGCATCCACCGAGACGAGCGTCGCGGAGTGTTTGCGAAAAAAATCCAGAGTCGGATTCAGGTTGTCGCCCTCGACCCAATTCCGGTTTCGCAGTTCAATTGCCATCCGGTATTCGGCCAGTTGGCCTAACAAGTCCTCCAGCTCATCGAGCGAATGTTTCCGCGGCGAAAATCCCGGCGACAATTGGAGAAGTAACGCGCCCAGCTTTCCTTCCCGCCGCAAGATTTCGAGCGGCCGGCGGAGCTCGGCGATCATGGCGCGCTCGATCTTCGGCGTCAGATTCACCCGGCCCTTCGAGTCAGTCTCGGCCACTTTCTGGAGCGACGGAGGCAGTAGCTTTTGGTTCGTCGAATGGCGCGATAACAACTGATGAAGCTTTACGTCGAAGACGAACCCGTCCGGCGTATTGTGGCACCAGCGCTCGACCAGTCGTGCTTCCGGCACCGAATAAAAACTCGAATTCACCTCGACCATCTCGAAGTGCTGCGCGTACCACGCCAGGCGATCCCCCGCCGGCATCTTTTTCGGATACCAATGTTCGACAAACCCCGGGTCCGACCAGCTCGCCGTGCCTACCAGGATTTTCGATTTCGCCTTTGCCACGAAACCATTCGATTCGTTTTTGAAAGGAAAAGCAAATCGCCGGTTAGCCGCGGGGCATTGGCTCCAGAGGTAGGATTCGAACCTACGACCAATCGGTTAACAGCCGACCGCTCTACCACTGAGCTACTCTGGATCGGAATGCGGCATTGATAATAGACACGCCGCGACAGAAGACAAATCTGGGTTGCGGGGGCGGGATTGAACCCGCGGTCCCGCAGAGCGGGATTATGAGCGCGACAGGCCGGTTAGCAAATAAAACCCGCTTCCACCTTTCTGCCGTTTTAGGGCGTTTTCCAGTCGGCGCGCATCGCCTAGCGAGAGTTGATCGCTTTTCCAGCGAAGTATCCACGGTCCTTTTCCTCTCGTCCATTTTGAAACGCCGGTGTTGTGTTGCGAAAGCCGCCGGGTCACATCCTTACTCACGCCGATGTAAAATCGGCCCGCGGGATTCTGCAGGACATAGACGCGATAATCAGGCGCCATTCTGAGGGGAAGTGGTTGCGGGGGCGGGATTTGAACCCGCGGCCTTCAGGTTATGAGCCTGACGAGCTACCAGGCTGCTCCACCCCGCGTCTTGAGATGGGGACTATGTCGCATCTCCCTGCGAACGCAACCGCAAAATCGCCAGTCGGAATGATTAAGCACAGCGCCCTCGGCTGTTAATCCCGCGGCCGCGGGATCGTAGGTTCGAATCCTACTTCTGGAGCCAAATGCTAGCCCTGACCACCGGCCAAACCCTCCCGCGCGGCGCTCACTTACCTTCCCGGCAACGATGCGCGACCGGCGATCGCTCCTCCGATCGCGCCGAAGGCATATCCAATCACGACGCTAGCCATTAGTGACATGCTCGTTAGGCCTTCGCCGGTAAAAGAAAGCAGGATCGGTGCGGCTATCACGCCAGCGATCGCGCCGGCGATACTGATTCTCCAAAATGGATCGGGCGGGGGCGGTGGGCCGCCAGGACCGCCGAGATGGTGAATGAGCCACCAGATAAGAGCCGAGATTGGAACCGACCCGCACCAACCCCCGAAGAACCCTCCGATTGCCCAATACAGATTAAGTGAATTCATAAAAAACTTCCTTCCGTACCCATTAATACGACATCCGCAGCAGCAAGTTCCGGAAGCCCCATGGATTTAAGCCTGGCCGGCGCCATGCGAATTTCAGTTGCCGACCGGCGTTGACTGAACCGCGCTCACCCTCTACATCAGTCGCCGCATGGCTGCTGTGGTCGAAGGGAAACACACAATTTCGCCCCTCACGGCGACCTGCATCGTCGTCGCCAACATGGTCGGCACCGGTGTATTTACGAGTCTCGGATTTCAGGTAACGGGGTTGCCGACCGGGTTCTCCATTCTCGCTCTCTGGATCGCAGGCGGAATCTGTGCGCTCTGCGGCGCGCTTTCGTATGCGGAGCTGGGGGCGGCGCTGCCGCGGTCCGGCGGCGAATACAATTTTCTGGGAAAGATTTATCACCCGGCCGTTGGATTTCTCGCGGGATGGATTTCGGCCACGGTCGGGTTTGCTGCGCCAGTTGCGATCGCAGCGATCGCATTCGGCACCTATTTCGCGGCCGTGATTCCCGGGGCAAACCCGATGATTCTCTCGCTCGCGGTGGTGACGATTTGCACGGTCGTTTTGCTTCGCGATCTCCAGCTCGGGAGCGCTTTCCAGAATGGCTCGACGATTTTGAAAATTTCGCTCATCGCGATCATCGTCGCTGCGGGCTTTTGGGTGAAATCATCGCAGCCGGTTTCGTTTCTCCCCGCGAAAGGGGACGGCGCTTTGATCATGAGCGCTCCGTTTGCGGTGAGTCTTTACTGGGTGATGTACGCCTACTCCGGCTGGAACGCGTCAACCTACATCGTGGGCGAGCTGCGCAATCCGTCGCGGACTGTTCTGGTTTCGGTAGGGCTGGGGACGATCGCGGTGATGGCGCTTTATGTCGCCATAAACGCCGTCTTTCTCCGGACCACGCCGATGGCGGAAATGGCCGGAAAACAGCAGGTCGCGGTCATCGCGGGATCCCACATTTTCGGAGCGCCCGGCTCGAAGATGATGGGTTTGTTCATTTGTCTCGGGCTTATCTCAACGGTGAGTGGAATGATGTGGATCGGGCCGCGCATCACCGCAGCCATGGGAGAAGACCTGCGCGCTCTCGGCTGGTTTGGGCGGCGCAACGTTCACGGTGTTCCGACAAACGCGATCCTGGCCCAGTTTGCCATCGTCGTGGGTTTTTTGCTGACCGCTACGTTCGAAAGTGCGGTCAATTACGTCCAGTTCAGCCTCACCCTCTGCTCCACGCTAACGGTTCTCGGCGTTTTCGTGCTCCGCTGGCGGCAACCGAAGCTGCCCCGGCCTTATCGCACCTGGGGTTACCCGGTCACTCCTCTCGTCTTCCTTGCCATCAGCGTCTGGATGCTGGAACATCTGCTCGCTGATTCGTCGACGCGGGCGCCGTCACTCTGGGGACTGGCCACGATGGCACTCGGGTTGATCGTCTATTTTCTTTCTCCGAAAACAAAAAGCGCACGACCGTCTTAAGCGCATTCATGAAACGACTTCATCTTCTTTTGGTGGCCATTGGCGTGGCAACTTCCGCTTTCGCGCAGGCGGCCACGCTCGACGAGACCGCTCGTTTCCTGGCCGGTATTCCTGTGACTGGTCCGCTTGCCTCCCTCACTCAAGATCCGGCCTGGATCGATCATGCCCGCAATCTCGACAGCGCGTGGACAAAAAAAGATTACCACCAGATCCGCCCAATCCGGGCCTGGATGCTGGCCAACGCGCCGGACTATTACGCCAGCACAAACACCTGTTTCTACATGTTTGGCGGTCCCGATTTTCTATACGCCAATCTCTTCTTTCCCCAGGCAAAAACTTACATCCTCGCGGGTCTCGAGCCCGTGGGTCAGGTGCCCGATCTTACTCGAATGGATCCGGCGCTGCTCCGGGCCGATCTCAACTCACTCCGCCAGTCGATGCACACGGTCCTTCAGACCCATTACTTTATTACCAAGGATATGCGGACCGATTTAAGCGGCGCCAACTTCGGCGGCACCCTTCCGATCCTTTACGTTTTCCTCGCGCGTCTCAACTGCACCGTCCTCGACACAACATATGTGAAAATCCCGGCCGAAGGAGTGCGCATCACCTTCACCACGCGAGGGGGACCGCCGCAGGCCCTCTATTACTTCAAGACAGATTTGTCCGGTGGCCCGAGCCCATTCCTGAAATGGTGCGCCAGCCAGGGTCCGGGCAACAGCCTGCTGAAGGCTGCATCCTACCTCATGCACACGGAAGGATTCACCGGCGTCCGAAATTTCTTGCTCAACAACAGCCGCGTCATCGTCCAGGACGATTCCGGCATTCCGCTTCGCGCGTTTCCGAAAAATTGGAAGGTCGATTTCTACGGCCGGTTCGTTAAGCACGAGGAAATGTTCGCGAAATACGATCAGCCGGACCTGGCCGCGATCTACAATCGCCAGCCCCCGCCGCCGGAACTGGGATTCGCTTTCGGTTATCATTGGCAGAAGGACCGCGGTCTTCTCATGTTCGCGACCCATAAATAGAATGCGGCGTTCCAAATTCTCTGTGGCCATCCACTCTTCCCCGATCGCTCGCATCTTGCGCTTCAAAGCCTTTCTCTGTTTTGTTTCAGCGCTTCTTTGCTCTCCAGTCTGGGCGACCGATCCCACGGCGGACGCAACGGCGAAATTCCTCGCCGGCTTGCCGGTCCGCGACACACCGCTGGAGAGCTACGTGAACGTTCCGGGGTGGACTACACATGCGGCTGCGCTCGACCGTGCCTGGAAGCAGCTCGACCAACGTCAGCTCTCAAAGATTCGGGCTTGGGCGCCGCAAGCGCTCGGGGCCGCCTACGAGGACCAGGGTCCCATGTATTACATGTTTAGTGGCCCGGACTTCCTCTATGCCAACGCCTTTTTCCCAAACGCGAGTACCTACATTCTCTGCGGCGTGGAACCAGTCGGGCCGGTCCCAGATGTGACGAAGGTCCCCCGCCCCGCGCTCGTGGCATCGCTCGCCAACCTTAGCAAATCGCTCGATTCGGTCCTGAGCTTCAATTTTTTCATAACAAAAAACATGAAGGTGGATCTGCGCGCTACTCAGCTTAGCGGCACGCTCCCGGTCTTGTATGTCTTCCTGGCCCGGGCCGGTTGCACCATCGAATCGGTTGAGCTGGTCGCGCTCGACAAGAGCGGCGCTTTTGTCCCGGAAGGGAAAGGCACCACGCCCGGAGCGAAGATTGTTTTCACTGGATCGGCGGGGCGGACGCAAACGCTCTACTACTTTACGACCGACCTCGCTAACTGGGCCATCAAGGTGAATCCGAACTTCGGGAAGTTTTGCGAACAACAGGGAATGGGAGTGAGTCTGCTTAAGGCTGCGTCCTATCTCATGCACTCGGACAACTTTTCCCAGGTGCGCGGTTATCTGCTCGCGCATAGCAAGGTCATCATTCAGGACGACTCGGGCATTCCCTATCGCTACTTCGACAAAGCTAAATGGAATATTCAATTCCACGGACGTTACCTTGGTCCAATCAACCGGTTCCTGAAGAATGGCCAGCTGGACCTCGCCAAAGACAACGCCGGCTCCGTCCCCCCGCCTTTGCCTTTCAGCTTCGGCTACCGATGGCAGCCGAGCCGTTCGTCGCTTATCGTCGCGACGCCGAAGTTGTAGCGGCGGTCTATGACCGCCGACTCGCTGTCGACCGGCTATCGGCGGTCATAGACCGCCGCTACAGCTACCGCCCGACCAGCAATCTCAGAAACTGCGCGTCCGAAAACTTTCGACCCGAACCGTTCCTGACCACGACCAGGTTCATCGACGGAACAACGAAGAGCCGCTGATAACCGGACCCGATGCACGCCACAATATCCGATGGCGCAGTCCTGCATAACACGGTGCCGCCCCAACTCTGCTTGTGCCATTTTGGGACCAGCATCGCTTCGATATCGAACTCACGTCCGCCCGGCGCGTTCCGATTGTTCCACCAGCCTAACGAGTAAGCGCGATTGGCGCCTGAGCCCCGCCAGCATTGCGCGATCGACCCGGCGCTGACGATCGGGGCCCCGCCATTCAACACCACTTCGCCAATCTTCGCCCACTGCCGAGCGCTGAGAATCCAGCCGGCCGCCAGCAAAGGATTGCCCGCGCTATCGGTCATATAACGTTGCGAGCCCAATCCCAATCGCCGGAGAATACGCCGCTCGAGATAACGCGTCGGCGATTCGCCGCGCAGTTTCTCTTTCAACACCGCGTGGAAAACCTGCAATGCCGCCGGCCCATAAAGGAACGCGCTTCCCGGGCTCGCGACGATTGGCGCCCGGATCGCGATCGCATCGCGATCTCCGGGGTTATCGTTATGAAGCCGGTTGACCGGTTCGAGGCCCGCTGAGAAATCGAGTAACTGCCGGATCGTGATTCGCGATTTCCTCGGATCGCTTTTCCAGGCAGGAATCGTATTCGCCACGTTCTCGTCGAGACTGAGCAACCCATCTTCCGCGGCGGCCAGCGCCGCCAGGCACCAGAACGCTTTCGTGCCGCTATAGATTTTGTGTCCTTCACTTGCGTTCTCTTCCAACAACGTCTGCCCGTTTTGGAGCGCGAGGAACGAGCTGCCGCCCGCGCTTCTCGAATATGCCGCCGCCGCCCGGATAGCGTTTGGGTTAACCGGAGCGGCTGACGCCGTCGCCGCAAACAACAACAAGAGCCATGGCCATTTCCGCATTGTGCTTCACTTTGCCCATCGCGCGCCGCATTTCCAGCAGTCTTGTTGTCGTAGTCTACGTCAAGCAGCGGTCTATGACCGCCGAACGGTGCTGGCGCCTCCGGTAAAGCCGTAACTTGGAGGGACGGGCGCTGTCCCGTCCCTAACATTGCCCAGAGACGACACCGCGGCCGTCCCTCCAGCCAAATCCCGGCGACGGTCATAGACGGCCGCTCCACGAATCACCCATCGATCCTTTCGCGATCGAATGTAAAATCACAGTTGTGCCGTTTATTCCGATTCTCGCTGTGCTTCTTTTGGTCCTCGTCTTTGTCGCAGCTACGCCGTTCCTGCTCATCATCCGTTTCCGGCTCGGAGTCGCGCGCCGTCCAGCTCGCCGCTGGATCGCGACCATCAACGTGTTCTCGCTTCTCGCGTCAGTCGCGTTCTTTCTTTGGATAGCTGCACTTACTAACTCCTGGGTACCTAACGCATTTCGTTACTCGCTTATCGGCCTCATTGTCGGCGTGCTCCTTGGCCTGCTCGGCCTGAAGGTTATTCGCTGGGAACTGACCGCGCGCTCTCTTTATTACACCCCGAACCGCTGGCTCGTCTTGCTCATCACAATCGCCGTCACGATGCGTTTGCTCTTTGGCCTCTGGCGAATGTGGCATGCGTGGCGAACTACCGCGCACGATGGCTCCTGGCTCGCATCAGCCGGCATCCCCGGATCAATGGCCGTCGGCGCTCTCGTTCTTGGTTACTACCTGACTTACTTCGTCGGCGTCCGCTGGCGGCTCTCGAAAAGGCGGACAGAATGAACAGGATTAAGGCGGCTGAAATCGGGTGCGTCTTAGAAACTCAATCCTGAGAATCCTGTTAATCCTGTCCAACCTTTGTCGTCCCGCCCGCAAGCCTAACGATTTTTCTTGGCTCGTTCCCGTCTTCTGCTCACACTCGGCGCATGAAGCCAACACTGACCCTGCTGGTCCTCCTCGGTTTATATTGCAACAGCACCGCGACCATTCCGTTTGCCCAGGGCCGCAGAATCGAGGAGCTCAACGTTATTTCCACGCGAACGTTGCAGAGATCCATCAGTCCCCGGTTTTACCGGAGTCTCTGCGTATCCCCGATCCAGGGTTTGATTGTGGTCCGGGCGAATCTCGTCGACACGCATTTTAGCGGGCCAAGGATAATCCACTCCGAACTAGACGGCCGTTTCGATCAACTGGCGATGAAACTGGCCAAGGAGCAGGTGATTGCCGGCTACTATGGCCTCGATCGGCCGGGAAGAGTAGGCAACGTTTTCCTCCACCTGGTTGTTTACCAGATCGCTGACGGTACCATGGTGCTTTGTTTCCCGACTTTTGATGAGCCGGGCGCCGATCAAATTCGGACCTGGGGCTGCGCGAAGCTCCTGGTCCTAAAAAACAACGGGACGTGGGACGAGATCGAAGGCCCTGAAGGCCTCCAGGGTAAGGGCTGGGCGGTCCGGATGCCTCGCAGAGGTGAAACGGTCACCGGCATGGCCATCAAGTAAGCGAGACCGCGGGGTGCTACAAGACGATACGATAATCGTTGGCTCGTAGGGCGACCGCTTCGGTTGCCATAAGACGGTGGCAAGATCCCGGCAGGCGATGCGCCTGCCCTACAATTTACGAAACGGGAGATTCGCGTCTATTAGCATTCATTCGCGGATAGAACCCTCTTCACGAGCGCATACGCTTTCTCCCCGATGCCCGGCGCGCTCGACTCGCTCGGCCCGCCGACACTCAACGTTTCGATGCGAACTGCAGCGATCCATTGTTGAATCGTCCTCACCGCATCCAGGTCATCGACCTGACAAACTAACAGTGGCTTTTCGTAACCCGTCGCGCATTGAATCGCCCAGTTTGTCCCCCCATCTGTTACTGGCTCCCCCGCTGTTATAACCAACGTCCCATCTGAATCCCGGACGTTCCATTCCGTCCGCTGCGATCTTGGAACGCCCAGCGCGTCCGGGCTCCGTTCCCGTTCCGTTTCCACCAATGGAAACTCAGGCGGGATAAGGCCCGACTCACATATTCGTCCCGGCGGACACCATCCGCCGATCTCAAGCCCGCAATCTCTGGCGGCGCGAAGCGCCGCCTGGTCGACACCTGTTTGCCCGCCAGAGATGACTCTTGTTAGCGTGGCCATCGGTCCGACCTCTCATACGCGGTTTCAGCTATCATATTGTAGGGCGACCGCTCCGGTTGCCATGCCATTAGACCGGCAGGCGACGCGCCTGCCCTACAACTTTCACATCATCTTGGGTTTCCAAGTGAAGAAAAAGGAGCCGATGAATGCCACGAATCCGGCGCCTATCACGAGTTGGACCACGAAGAAAAGGAAGAGAAGCCGGTAAAGGAACCGCGTCCGCCATATCCAGTAGGCGATGACCACCAGGACCGCGACCGGTTCCACGATCGCGAGGACAAGGTTGATAATGTTGGGATCGTTCCACTGATAGTGGTTCGTCAGCCAGCCGCCCGTGATGAGAAAGCGATAAACCGCCGCCGCCGCGATCAGGTTAACAATCGAGTAGATGATCGGTTTCGCTTTCAGATGCGGAATGAGATCATCTGCGCCTTGCCCTAGCGATAACAATCGTGCAGCGCTGTAGCGACAGCGCTCTGTCGCCGTAATAGCCGCCGCATCCGTTCTGGCAGGCGACGCGCCTGCCCTACAATTTGTTAGCAACCAACCAAGTTGTGCGGCTCCGGTTGCCGCCCCGATCACAACTTGCCGAAGATACTCTCGTCGATAGGCGGATTGACCCGGATCTCTTTCACCGTCGTCATTTCCAAGACCTTGCCGGTCTCCAAGTCCACCTCTTCGTTATGGAACGCGAACGGGATTCCGTTGACCTTGCGGAAATCCGAGCTCCGCTGCTCGATCGTGGTCGGCGTTGGATCGATGTCGACGTGGAGCGGACGCACATCGCGCCGGCGCGTAATCAACCAGGTTATCGGGTCGACATAGTAAGTCGCGGCGAAACCGTCATTCATCGTCACCTTCAACGCATAGTACGCGACGCCCTCGATCTTCTCTCGGCCAGCCAACTCGACTTTGTGACCGCGCCCCGCCAACTCATGCAACCCATACAACTTTCCCGGCAGCTCCACGCCCCGGCGTAACGCTTCGGCCGCCTTCGGCGAAGCGTCCACTGCCTCTCCCTTGCCGTTCCATTGCCAGCCGCGCTTCCCGTCGAACGCTTCTACGAACACTCGTTTCCCATCCGCCTTCACATCAATCCGCATCCGGTTCGGCCTCGCCGCCTGATACGTTCCGTCCACCTCAAATCCTGGATCGACGATGTGCAGTTCGACCGCAATGGTCTTGACCCCCTCGATCGCCACCCGCCCGCCCATCGCCTCTGTATTCCGTGCGATGATGTCGTCCAGCGTTAGCGGTTTCTCCGCCCGGACGATCGTAGAGACCATGCCCGCGCAGGCGATCCACCAGAAAATCAAAAGCCGACGGGCGAATATCTTCACGCAGATGAAGCGCCGCCGAGAGGCCTATTTGTCTAATGCGCACGCATGCCGCGCCGATCACAAACTCGCAAGCGATTGTAGGGCGACCGCTCCGGTTGCCATTCGAAGGTTCTGGCGGGGTCGCCGCGGCGACCGCCCGCTCTACAATTTCTTAGTGCCTACCGGCGGTAACTCTCTTGGTATGGATGTCCAGGTTGGCCCGCGATACCCAGCCACGGGGTAAGACTTTCGAACGCGATCTCTTTGGCTTTGAACGTTCGATCCACCGGTTCGGACGCGCATTGCTTGCTCCGGGTACCCACTGCTGTGACCTGTGCCTTGAGAGCGACAATGAATCGCCGTCCCGCGGGGCTGATCGTTATTGTGCCTGACGTCCCATAACCGCAGCATTCAATGTCCGGCCAGGCTGAGCCGCCGCGCGAAAAAATCAAGACCGCCTTCGATTCGTCTCCGAGAGAAACCGTCGTCGGCGAGCTTGGAGGCGGCCCCGCGATCCAGACTGTGATCTTCCGATACACCTCATCGTCGCTGGTCAACAAGTCGCCGTTGGAGTAAAACCGCCAGGCAAAAACGGTTCCTGAACCCCGCTTCAGCCTGTGCGCGAAGACTGGGAACTGCTCATCTTCCAATCGAAGGATCTTCGGCCGTTTGATTGAATCCAGCCGTCGCAAATAACCGGCATCCTGGAATTCCGCATTCTTCAATACGAACGAATCCTCCTTGTCGATTGACAGGTAAACAAGGAGCGCGGCGAGCAAGAGAACTAGCAGTCCTACCACCGCGCCAATCGAGATCAGGACGACTTTGACGATTCGACGGCCTTTGCTCATGCCCGGTTCGGTCGCATTTCGCGAGATCAGCGGTTCGGCGTCACAATCGCCCCCGGGGGCACAACGAATGGTTCCGGTCCACTGTGAAAGCTGATCGGTATATCCACCGGCCTCACCTTGCCCGGCTTGAATCGCCACTGGCGGAGCGCAAAGATGGCCTCCCGGTCTAGCTCTTCGGTCCCGGTGGATTTTACGACCGCCACGCTTCTTACTTTGCCGGTACCAGAGTCGAGAGTCAGCCGGAACACGCCCGCCCCGCCGATCCGCGCCCGCTGGAATCGGTGGGGATACCGCGGACCGACCTTGTAAAGGATATCATCCATCGATGCGCGTTCCGCCAGGCCCGCAGACGTCGCAAGACATATAATGATGCTGATTATTAGCGCCGCGCGCATGACTCAGACAATAAAACCGCTCGGGCCGGTTGCAATTTTCACTTCAAATCTGGCGAGCCGACCTCTTTCCGCGAGGCATCGTAGGGCAACCGCTCCGGCTGGGCCAGATCATTGCGGCAGGCGATGCGCCCGCCCTACAAACATTGTGCTATGAGAACGGCCGGCCAACAATCGCCTGAGCACTGAGTCAACTCCCATAGTTCGGCAGCTGTCTGCCGCAGCTCAGGGTTCGCTATCCACAATCCTCCATCCTCGCTGCCTCCGCCCTTCTTAACTCTTAATTCTTCCTCTTAATTCTCACCTTCGCTCCTTCTACAGGAAGAGACTAACAGGACGTTTGTAGGGCAACCGCTCCGGTTGCCGGTTCTGATTCGGTCGGCGTGTCGGCCTACAATGCGGATTTTGCCGTCGGCAAATTTGCGCTTATCGCTTCAACGCTGCCGCAGTCGCACCGGAGGCGGTCGGTGAAGGAATCGAGCGCATCAGTTGCGAAAGATCATCTTTCATCCCGGCGTCGATGTTCGAAGCTGGCTTGAATTCAATCGCGGCCAAGTGGCTCTTCGCTGCCGCTAGATTGCCGGCTTTGAAATCGAAAATGGCGGCCACGGTATGCGCAAACGTCACATCGAGCGGGGAGTTCGGCGTGGCTAGATATTTCTCGATTACCAGCTTCAAGTTCGCGGCTACCTCCCGCCGCCGGTAGATCGCGGTGGGCTCAGCCTGATCGGAAGCGATGTCGGCGATTACCTTGAAGTAATGGAACGGCACACAGGTATCGAAACGCGCCGTCTGCAGGAACTCGTCGCCGAGCAGCAACATCTCTTCATGGCTCCCGTGCCATCGCGGGCGCAACGCCCAAAGCAACGCCCGGTAGGCATCGAAGAAATCCATTTGGGCAGCTACGGATCGATCGAACCAAAGCCGCATTTCCTTCTTGCCGCCTCCATCGCCCATCGCCACGTCGATCATCAGAGCGGCGGCGCCGGGGTCGCGCGGATTCAATTCCCAGCTCTTCGTCAGGATCGCCCGCGCTTTAGCAAGGTTCATCTCCCAGCCCTTCCTTCCGGCGTCCGTCACTTCTGAGCTCCAACCGCCACCGCGCTGTTTCCAAGCCTCGGCCAGGTAACCTCTCCCTTCGCCGTACGCGCGCATCCACTCAGGCAGACCAGTCGCCTCGTGAAAGACTTCAGACATCCGCGCGCCTTGCCGGACGAAAAGTCCTTCTGTCGTAGCGGTGAAGAAACGAAACCGCAGCACGAAGCTCTCATCGCCCGGAAAGGATTCGGCTCTAAATGATGCCTTCAGCGCTTCCAGGGCGGCGCCGTCGGCCGCCGCGAGCGTCGGAGCGTCCGCGCCCCGCTCCTTCAGGCAGTGGGCGACGTTCGCCAGCGCCGTGAAATGGAGAAAGGGCGAGTAATGACTATTTTCCAAACCTGCCGCCGCGCGCCGAAAAAGATTCTCGCGTAGCGGGGCGTTCGTTTGCAGCACAGCATTAATTAAGACGACGGCGGGATCGTCCTTGCCCGCCAGGAGGAGTGTCATGCCGCGCGCCCGGAGTGGGATTCGCTCCGGCTCCGTGAGCGTGTGAAATGAGCGGCCGGCGTCAGACAGAAACGCTTCCACCTCGCGATCGCGAACGGGCGAGCGCCGATATGCTTCCACAAAAACCTTTTTCTCCCAAGCCTCATGGCGGGGCTGGAAATTTTTCCACGTCGGGACGCCGGCCGCGTTCGGGATCGGCGCGCCGGCCACGTATGCCGGCGTCCGCGGTGTCGAGGGCACAAACGCGCCCGACGGCGATGCGCCGCTCGAGCCCGGCGGAACCAGGGGCAAAGCAAGAAGGAGGTACGGCCGGGAGCATTTTCATAAGGGCAAGCGCGGTTGGTGAGAACTCCGGATCAAGCCAATCCCGCGCCACTACCGATTTGTAGTTCGGACTCGACGTGTGCTACGGCATCCAAGAACCCGGCCGTTGCGGCGCCGACTTTATCACGACGAAGTGATCTAGGGTTTCGGAGAAAATGCCGAGATTCTAAGACTGACTCCTCGGCTCCCTCCCGGATGCGGCAAGCGACGCGCTTGCCCTACAATTCGCTCTCCACAATCCTCAATTCTCGATCCTCGCCGCTTCCGTCCTTCTTAACTCTTCCTTCTAACTTCTTCCTTTCCATTTTGGCCAGCGCTGCTTCTGCCGGAGTGAAGAACGCGCGCAGGGTCACCATGGTTGGACGTTACTAGTCGTGAGCGGAAGAAATTGTTACTTAGCTGCTATCGTCTCATCCACCAGCGACGCGTCTGGCACGGAAAGGAAGGGTGTGAAGACTTCAAGGGTTCGAGTTGGAATAGCAGCTGCGACTCGAGTAGAGCCCTCCTCATAGTGGAGCTCGAGCACCGAGCCTTCCCGATGCAGGCGCGCCAGTAAATCGGCGCGCTCGGAGGGCAGACGCAACTCAACAGTCATAGTGCCTCTTCCTACGAATTCAGCGATACGCTCGACCAGCTCGTCCATCCCCTCGCCCGTTGTAGCTGAGACAGAAACTGCATCCGGGAAATGCCGGCGCAAAGCAAAGAGGGCAAGGGGATCGCTGACCTTATCCACCTTGTTAAAGACCACGAGCATCTGTTTCGTATCCGCGCCAAGATCGTTCAGGACCTTCATGGTGGTGTTATAGAACTCCATCACTTCCGGCTGCGAAGCATCCAGGACGTGGATAAGGAAATCGGAAAGCGCGGCTTCCTCGAGGGTAGCATTAAACGCCTCGACCAGTTGGTGCGGCAGCTTCCGGACAAACCCGACTGTGTCGGTGAGCAGAAGTGGTTGCTTGTTAGGCAAAGCGATCTTGCGCGTGGTCGTATCGAGGGTGGCAAACAGCTTGTTCTCGATCAGGACTTCGGCCCCAGTCAGCCGGCGGAGGAGCGACGATTTGCCGACGTTTGTATAACCAACGATGGCCGCGTTCGGGACCGGCGCGCGCTTGCGGTCTTTCCTTTGGGTCGCGCGTGATTTGCGCACCGTTTCCAATTCGCGCTTGAGCCGGTCGATCTGGAGGCGGATTTTGCGTTTGTCCTGCTCGAGCTGGCTTTCCCCTTCGCCTTTCGCACCGATTCCGCCGCCCTGTTGGCCAAGGTGACTCCAGGCGCGGGTAAGTCGCGGGAGCGAGTAGGCCATGCGAGCCAGGTCCACCTGGATGCGGGCCTCACGGGTTTGGGCGCGTGCGCCAAAGATATCGAGAATGATCTCCTGCCGGTCCGCGACCGTGATCCCGGCGAGCTCTTCCCAGTTCCGTTGCTGGGAAGGGCTTAGCTCATTGTCGAAAACGAGAACGTCGCACTCGCGTTCCTTTGCGAAATCGACAATCTCCTGGGCCTTCCCCGATCCGATAAGATAGCGCGCGTGCTGTTCGCGATGAAAGACAAGCTTTCGCTCGATCACGGGAATGCCCAGCGTGTCGACCAGCTCTTCCAATTCCGCGAGCAAGCTCTCTGCTTCCCCCTTTTTGCTGGTATCCGTGTAAGCGCCTACGAGCAGAGCGCGCTCCACCATTTTGTCCTTTGCCTTGATCTCAAACATCCGGTCCCAATATAGCAGAGGACGCCCCCGGCGACGAACGGGACGAACTAGATGAACAGGCCCGCCATGCGGACGGACTCGTCCTGTGGCGAGATTAACAGGATGGACTGGATTCAAAGGCCGGCGAATTAGGAAGCCAGGAAAACAGGAACGGAATTTTGGCTCTTGTTTCTTAAATGTAGGGCAACCGCTCCGGTTGCCGACCCCTGATTTGGCCGGGACGCGCCCGCGCTACGATTCAGTGTCGGCGATGTGCGACTGTCCTGCCATCCACCATCCTCAATTCTCGATCCTCGCTTTTATCCGCCGCTTCATAATTCATCATTCTTGATTCTTATTTCTCTGGTGCCGAATTTCTAAGACTGAAACCCTTTCTAATCTGCTATGCCCATAAAGAAACAGCCCAAAGTCAAAAGCAATCTCGGGTTTGTCATGTCGCCTGCATGGTATACTCACATCGGAAATCTGTCACAGAACTGGTCCGCGTCAGCATCTCAGCTCCTCGGAGCCGCCGTGATTTTGCGACGAGAAAGAGAAAAAGAAGAAAGACGCTTCTTGCAGCGGACCCCGGCAAAGCAGGGCCAGTTTCCCTAGCGATTGGCACGGACAGCGCAGAGCGGCTACTGACGGCATTCGGTTTGGAAACTTTGTTGAAAGCTGTCTGGCTCCAGACGGGCAAAACACTTGTTGCGGATGGAAAATATGTCGGATTGCCTTGCGAGCGCCGGGCAAAACCGCGCTGGCACGACTTGGTCGCGATCTCCGAGGACATCGGTCTTACGCTCGATAAAAGCGCGCGAAATGTTCTGACTATCCTATCCGACGTTGGCCGATACCACGGCAGATACCCAATAGCGCGCAATTGGGAGCAAATGGAGCCTGTGTTTTTTTGGTCTGAGGAGTGGGATGATGTGATCGCATCTTTGGTGACCAAACTGTGGCGACTTCTTGGGTTTTCTGAATCAGAAGTTCCGGTTGGTGGAAAGTGACTTCTTTGACTGTTCTGTGCTGGAAATCGTTTCCTTCGCAAACTGACCTCCCGCCTCTCCAGGACCGGAACTCAGCCATTGATTGCCACGGTCTCGGCCGTAACGTCAGCCATGACTGCCGCCCAGATCATCGAAGAAATCAAACGGCTGTCGCCAGAAGAGCAAGCCGCCGCGGTCCGGCTCGTTTATGAGCTTGATGCCGAACGAAAACTGAGCGGCCTAGAGTTGTCGGGTCTGGCAGAGCGCTTCGTGAACGAACAAGATCCAGTGGAAGCCTCGCGCATTCGCGAGACGATTGTTCGCGGCTTCTACGGCGCCAAAGGCGATGCCTAAGATTCGGCGGCGCGATGTGCCGCCCGCGATTCTCGATCATTTGCTAGATCGAATTCGGTCGCGCGAAATATCCGCGGATCAGCTGGAAGAATTTGCCGCCTGGCTGGACACCGGACCGGAGGTAGCACTCGGGAAATGGTTCAAACACTTCAGCGACATGATTGTCTGCGGCGAAGGTGAATTTGTGAAAACGTTTCTTCGGTCGGGCCAGAGTGCCGATGGCGAAGAGGTCCGGTGATCAGGCTCCGCCTTCCGCGATCCGTTTTCCGGGATCCGCCTCGGTTTCTTAATCTTCTTCGATGCTCATCTTGTCAGCGGAAGGGCGGGGATCGGCATGGGCGGAGCATATTAGCGGCGCTCACGAATCGACAGCTGAATTCGCATCGGTCGCTTCGCGGCACGAAGCTGAGCTTCGGGGAACAACGGCGTTGCCAAGTGCAACCCGCCACGTCGGGCAGGCTTTGAGAACGAGGAGGCCGGGCGGCTAGAGCGTGAGAGAAGAGCGAGAATTAGCTGTTGGGCCCGGAGACATTGTGTATAACGTCGGGCCTTGAACCCGGTGCAGACCCAGACCAGTTCCAACGGCCAGCGGCCGGGATCGACGATCCCGGCTACAGCAGCATCGAAGCGCTTTTGCCTGATTCTCGTTAAGCCGTCGCATTATGATGATGACGGGTATGTGATTCAGTGGTTTCGCTCGACGATTCCTTCGAACTCGCTGGCGGCGGTTTATGGACTAGCGAGGGATTGTCAGCAGCGGCATACGCTCGGAACGGATGTGGAGATCGAGATCCATCCGTTTGATGAAACGAATACGCGAATCCGGCCGGAGAAACTGGCGCGGATGATCGAGACGGCGGGCGCGGGAATGGTGATGTTGATTGGGGTGCAGTCGAACCAGTTTCCGCATGCGCTCGACCTGGCAAAGCCACTCATTGACCGCGGAATTCAGGTGGGGATCGGCGGGTTCCATGTCTCGGGGATCCTGAGCATGATGGGCGGCAACGATACCGATGTGCATCGGGCGAAAGCGATGGGCGTCTCGCTCTTTGCCGGCGAAGCGGAAGGCCGGATGGAGATGGTCCTCAATGACGCTTACGCGAAGAAGCTCAAGCCGCTTTACAATTTCATGGCGGACCTCCCGAATATCGAGAACGAGCCGTTGCCACTGATCCCGGCGATCCGCGCGGTCCGCACGGCCGGCGCGGTGACCAGCTTCGACGCGGGACGCGGTTGCCCGTTCCAGTGTTCGTTCTGCACGATCATCAATGTCCAGGGACGCAAGTCGCGCCGGCGTTCACCGGACGACGTGGAGCGCCTGATCCGGGAAAACGTCGCGCAGGGACTGAACCGCTTCTTTATTACCGACGACAATTTTGCGCGGAACAAGGATTGGGAAAAAATCCTCGACCGGCTGATCCGGCTGCGGACAGGGCCGGAGAAGATCAAGCTCTCGTTCCTGATCCAGGTCGACACGCTTTGCCATAAGCTCCCGAATTTTATCAAGAAGTGCGCCGCAGCGGGCGTGAAGCGGGTTTACATCGGGTTGGAGAATATCAATCCGGATAGCCTGGCGGGCGCGCACAAGCGGCAGAACAAGATCACCGAGTATCGCAAGATGCTCCAGGCCTGGAAGGAAGCGCGGATCATTACGTATTGCGGTTACATCCTCGGGTTCCCGAACGACACGCCGGAATCGATCATCCGCGACGTGGAGATCGTGAAGAAGGAATTGCCGCTCGATATTCTCGAGTTCTTTTTCCTGACGCCATTACCTGGCTCGGAAGATCATCAGACGCTGGTCAACTCCGGCGTGGTGGTCGATCCGGATCTGAACAAGTACGACCTGAACCACGTTTGCGCGCCGCATCCGAAGATGTCGCGGGAAGAATGGGAGAAGGTCTACATGAAAGCGTGGGCCACGTATTACACGGACGAGCACATGGACGCGGTGATCCGCCGGCTCGTCTCGCGACAGGCGCCGGCGAGCAACGCGATCATGTTGATCGCGTGGTTCTACGGCGCGGTCCACATCGAAGGGATTCATCCGCTCGAGACTGGGTTGTTCCGCTACAAATTCCGCCACGATCGCCGGCCGGGACTGCCGGTCGAACCGATCTGGAAGTTCTATCCGAAATACGCCGTCGAATCGGTGGTGAAGCTGGCGAAATGGGCCGCACTTTATTCCAAGCTGCGGGCTATCTACGTGAAGGCGAAGAAGGATCCGAAGAAGCTCGAATACATGGATCTGGCGATGACGCCGGTGACGGATGACGAGGATATGGAGATGTTCCATACGCCCTCCGCGCCCGCTTTTATCGAGCAGGAGAATCGGCGCCAGCATGCGAACGCCGAAGCGCGCGAGCATGCGGCGGTAGCGTAGGGTCTGGGGAGCGCCCGCGCCTCGCGTGCTGGTTTTGGCGCCCCCGCCGAAACGATCTTCCCTTCTTCTCTGAAAGTTCGCGATCGCGAGGCGCGATCGCCAGCACGCGAGGGCGCGTGCGCTCCCCAGACGGGAACTCAGCGCCCCGGCACTTTTCCCTGTCCGAACGGGTGAGCTTGTGTATGGTGGAAACTTCCCGAAACCGAGATGGAATCCCCTGACCTAACTACAGTTGCGACCGGCCGACCGGGATCGACGATCCCGGCTACAAAGAGGTTCTGCCTCGTCTTGCTCAAGCCGTCGCATTACGACGACGACGGCTATGTCATCCAGTGGCTCCGGTCGACGATCCCATCCAACTCGCTCGCGGCCCTCTATGGCCTGGCGCTCGATTGCCAGCAACGCCACGTCCTGGGGGACGACGTCGAGATCGAGATCCATCCCTACGACGAAACCAACACGCGCCTGCGCCCGGAACGGATCGCAACCATGATCAAGGAAGCAGGCGACGGCATGGTGATGTTCGTCGGCGTGCAATCGAACCAATTTCCCCATGCGCTGGACCTGGCGAAACCGCTCCTGGCGCATGGCATCCAGATCGCGATCGGCGGGTTCCATGTTTCGGGAACGATGAGCATGCTCGGCGGCAACGATGTGGACGTTCACCGCGCGAAAGCGATGGGCATCTCGCTCTTTGCCGGCGAGGCCGAGGGCCGGCTCGAGATGGTCCTCCAGGATGCTTACAAGAAGCAGCTCAAGCCGCTCTACAATTTCATGGCGGACCTGCCGGGCATCGATGGAATGCCGATCCCGCTGATCAGCTCCGTCCGGGCCCAGCGCACCGCCGGCCACGTGACCAGTTTCGACGCCGGCCGCGGCTGCCCGTTTCAGTGTTCGTTCTGCACGATCATCAATGTCCAGGGTCGCAAATCGCGCCGCCGGACTCCGGACGACATCGAGCAGATCATTCGCGAGAACGTGAAGCAGGGACTGCGCAGCTTCTTTATCACCGACGACAACTTTGCGCGGAACAAGGATTGGGAAGCGATCCTGGACCGGATCATTCATTTGAAAGAAGTCGAGAAACTGAAGCTCGGTTTCCTCATCCAGGTCGACACTCTTTGCCACAAACTGCCGAACTTTATCGAGAAATGCGCCCGGGCTGGCGTGCGCCGCGTTTTCATCGGACTCGAAAACATCAACCCCGATAACCTCGCGGCTGCGCATAAACGGCAGAACAAAATTACCGAGTACCGCAAGATGCTTCTCGCCTGGAAAGAAGCGAAGATCATCACCTACTGCGGCTACATTACCGGTTTCCCGAACGACACGGCTGAGTCGATCAAGCGCGACGTCGAGATCGTGAAAAAGGAACTCCCGCTCGACGTTCTCGAATTCTTCTTCCTCACGCCCCTACCCGGTTCCGAAGACCACCAGAAACTCGTCCAGGCCGGCGTCCCGGTTGATCCCGACCTGAACAAATACGATTTGAACCACGTCTGCACGGCGCACTCGAAAATGTCGAAAACCGAGTGGGAGCATGCCTACCTCACCGCGTGGAGAACCTACTACACGCTCGAGCACATCGAGACGATCCTGCGCCGGCTCGTGGCCAAGAAAGGCCGCGCGGCCAATGCCATCGTTCTCATGATGTGGTTCATGAGCGCCATCCATCTCGAAGGCGTTCATCCGCTGGAGAGCGGAGTTTTTCGCCTCAAATTCCGGCGCGACCGCCGGCCGGGCCTGCCGCGCGAACCGGTCTGGATATTCTATCCGCGTTACTGGATTGAATCCGTCGTCAAACTCTCGCGCCTCGCCATTTTATATGGCCGCATCCGCCGCATCTATAAACGGATCAAGGAAGATCCGAACCGGTTTAAATACATGGACGTGGCGCTGACTCCGGTGACGGACCACGACACGGAAGATCTGGAAATGTTCCATACGCCGAGCGCTCCCGCGTTCGTCGCGCAGGAACAGCGGCGCGAAGCGTCCAATGCGGCCGCCCGGGAGCACGCGCATTCGCATGCGGCAGCGTAGTTTTCCGGAGAGCGCACGCGCCTCGCGTGCCGGTTTTGGCGCCCCCACCGAAACGCCTTTGCCCGATCAGACAAGTTCGCGATCGCGATGGCGCGATCGCCAGCACGCGAGGGCGCGTGCGCTCCCCAACCCAAGAGACTAATGCATGATCTTCACACCACCGCGGGTGCGATCCATGGGATGCAGGTGCTCATCTCGGCGTTCCTGGCGATTTTATTTCTCCAATCGGGGATCGATAAGGTGGTCGATCGGCGGGGAAACCTGGATTGGTTGAAGGGACATTTTGCGAAGAGTCCGCTGGCGGGAATGGTGCCGGCGCTGGTGACGATGATCACGATTCTGGAACTCGTCGCCGGTGCGCTTAGCGCCGTCGGTTGCCTGCTGGTCCTATTCCGGCGCGATTCAACGCTCGCGTTCTACGGAGCGGTAGTGTCGGCACTCTCAATTGTCGCCCTCTTTCTCGGCCAGCGGATGGCGAAGGATTATCCGGGCGCGGCGACATTGGTGCCGTATTTCATTCTTTCGCTCGCGGCGATTTATCTGCTGGCGATGTAGCCGTCGGCCTGCGGCCGACGCGAGAGCGACGTCCAAATAGCTGCCTAGCGTGGCTCACGTTCGCCGCAGGCGAACGACTACAGCGACGCGAGAGCGACGTCCAAATAGCCGCGTAGCGTGGCTCACGTTCGCCGCAGGCGAACGACTACAGGGACGCGAGAGCGACGTCCAAGAGCTGCATAGCGTGGCTCACGTTCGCCGCAGGCGAACGGCTACAGTAATAGGGACGACACGGCAGTCGTCCCTCCAGTCTTGACTTCGCGCGCCCCAGACGCTGAGATGGCGACCCCTCAACAAAAAGGAGTCAATCATGGTTAAGACAATGGCAGTTCTGTTCGGTGTAATTTTGCTCGTTGTGGGCATTCTCGGTTTCGTTCCTGCAGTGACAAAGGACGAAATGCTCCTCGGCATTTTCCACGTCAACACGGTCCACAACATCGTCCACCTCCTCTCTGGTGCGGTGGCGTTGTTCTGCGGAATGACGAGCATCGGCGCGTCGCGGAATTATTTCCGCATCTTCGGAATCGTCTACGGCGCCGTCGCCGTCCTCGGCCTGATGCACATGGGCGAGCACACCAACTTGCTCGGCTTGATCAGCAACAACGACGCAGACACCTACCTCCATATCGGAATCGCGGCGGTCTCGCTGATCCTCGGCTTCATGCCGGCGAGCGCGGAGAGGGCGTAATTGTAGCCGGGATCGTTGATCCCGGCAGAGAATCGTCTACGAACGGCCGGGATCAACGATCCCGGCTACAGGGCAAACTTTTCCAGGCGATCGATCGTCTGGATAATGTCGTCCTCTGTCGTGCGCGGGTTGATCGTGCAAAGGCGGAGTGCCGTCACGCCTTTCAAGGTCGTTGAGGTAAGAAACGCAAATCCGTCGGCGAGCATTAGCTCTACGAGTTTCGTTTGGAGCGCGTCTTCTTTCCCAAAACGAAAGGCGACGATCGCCATCTCCGCGGGCGAGAGAATTTCGCAATTCGGCCGGCGCCGCAGCTCGCGCTCGGCGAATTCCGCCAGCTCGAAGCCGCGCGTAACGGCTTCGCGGAACGCAGCCAGGCCGAAAGTGCTCATCGACAACCAGACTTTGAGCGCGCGAAAACCGCGGGATAACTGGACGCCGTAATCGGCGGGATTCGTTTCAGCGGTGTTGCGATGCACGTCGCGCATGTATTCGGGCATCAACTGGAAGGCCGCTTTCAGGTGGGCGGCATCGCGTGCGAGAACGCAGCCACATTCGAAAGGCTGGAAAAGCCACTTGTGGGGATCCAGCGAAAGAGAGTCCACCTGATCGAGTCCCTTCAGTTTCTCGCGGCCGCGTTCGCAAATCACCGCGGCCGCTCCGTAAGCGCCGTCGGCATGCAGCCACAAGTTCTCCTGCGCGCAAAGCTCGGCCAGATCGGACAGCGGATCGACCGCGCCGGTGTTGGTGGTGCCCGCATTCGCCACCACGCAAAAAGGCCGAAGGCGAGCGCTCTTGTCCTCGGCGATTGCCTCGCGCAACGCAGCAACGGGCAAACGAAATCGATCGTCGGAGGCGATCTTTCGGAACTGAGGGGGAGCAAATCCGAGGACCCGCAAAGCGCGCTCAACCGAGTAATGGGTTTGATCGGAGAAATATATTGTCGCGCGCCGAATGTCGTCGCCGAGCCTGGCGACGCGGGCCGCATGAAGCGCGGTCAGGTTTGCGGCCGATCCGCCACTGACGAAAAGCCCGCCCGCCGTTTCCGGAAAACCGCAGAAGCCGCGGAACCAATCAATGACCGTCAGCTCCACGGCCGCGGCGGCGGAGCCGCCGAGCCAGGTGCCATTGAAAACGTTGAACCCCGAGGCGAGCGCGTCCGCCATTGTGCTTACGAAATTTCCCGGACCCGGAACAAAAGCGAAGAAGCGTGGATGATCGACATGCAAATTGTTTGGAAATACCTCTTTGCCGAGCCGGGCGAGGAGCCCATGTGGATCGGCCGGAAGTTCAGGCGGCCCACCGGCGAAGCGAGCCAGCATTTCAGCCGGTTTCCCTTTCGCGCCGACGGGACCACCGCGGAGCCCGGCGAAGTGCTCGACGAGCGTGTCGACGACGCGATACCCGAGTTGCTGCATCTGCTCGGGCGAAAGTTCGAGGCGTGGGTCCACGCATCGTTGTAGCCGGGATCGGTGACCCCGGCAAACGACACGACAACTTTACCGGCCGGGATCACCGACTCCGGGCTACAGTCACGGGCTTAGATCGATCTCTTCGTCAGTAGCCGTCATCTTGACCGACATTTTCGAATAACTCCACGTGCCGCCGGAGCGGGTGCCGACAACGTAAAGCGTCCCCTTCCCTTTCGGGCCGGTTAACGGAATGCTCAGGTCGGCCTCGCCGGTGTCGTTGTTGGTATTAACTTTCCCCGTCGGGAAACCTTCCTCGATGGGTGTCCCGAGCGCGGCGACGACTTTCTCATTCGTCCTCGCTCGTGCAACGGCCGTCTGGTACGGCTCCGACGATTTGAGAATCTTCGAGATCCCGGAAACCAGTCCGATGATTCCCATTCCAAAAATGGCGATGGCCAGGACGATGCCGATGAGAGAGCCGAGGCAGCAGCCGGTCGGCAAAAACCATTTCCAATTCCGGCTCCACCAACCCGGCCGGGGAGCTTGAGGTTGCATCGTAGTTTCCATGGCGCCTTTTTCCCTACCGGTTTGCCCGGCGTCGAGCATTTTCTCCGGCTGCCGCGCGATTTAGGATTGTGCTCGCGCAAAGCGGTCGATAACGTCGCCGGCTATGACTTCCAAAATCCTTCTTAAGGTTCTTTCTGCGCTCGTTCTGGCAATTGCGCCTGTCCGCGCGGCTGACGACGCTCTTCTGAGCACGCTGGGCTACACTACCGGCCAATCCGTCCTCGTGACTCACCTGGCCATCGGAACATTGGCCGACGCCTACGTGGGAAAAATGTATAAGTCAGAACAGGCGACCTCCATCGTCACGACTTACATCAACGTGACCAAGGGCATGAAGGAACACATGATCAAGTTGCTGGATGCTGGCACACTGAACAAGAACGACGCCCAGTTTGTGCAAAGCACCGTCGACGTGCTCGACCTGGTGCTCCGCGAAGGAGACGACCTGCGAGACTACATCGGCAGCGGCAAGCAGAATGACGCCCAGGCTTACGACGGCTCCCGCAAAAAGGCCTGGAAGGAAATCAAGACGCTGCTGAGCATCAAGGACTGATCAGCTCGCCGTTTCCCGGAAGGAAAATTCGGCCGGTTGAAAACGAGCAGGTAAGGAACTGCGACCTGCCCTTTGGTCTCCTTGAAGTTCTGAAGCTTTTCGGTGCTGATCCAAACGGCGTAGGTTTTTCCTGGCTGTAGCTTGACCTGCAGGACACAGGTGCGCTTGTCCTCGAGGTATCTCGGCGACTCGGACGTGCCCGGATAGCTTTCCTTGTCGATCATTCCGGCACGCATTTGATCATGACCGGACGCGCGCTATCGAGTGTTATCTCGTTAGCGAACGCAAACGAAACGGCGGTCACGAAGCACAGCGAAAAGAGTAACGGGACTTTCATGGTTTTGTTTCTAGCTGCACCGCACAATTTCAGGAGCAGGAATTCAAGGGACTCGCATTGTAATTCGCCAATCGCCGTTGTAGGGCGGGCGCTCCGCCTGCCGTAAACGAATGGCAACCGACGCGGTTGCCGTACAATGACACGGCTACATCGCCCTACCGCAACCCTGTCCCCAGCGGTTGTGCAACAACCGCTCGATCAGGGAGAAGTATTTTGTCCTCACTGACCCGCGATTTTCGAATTCGAGAACCAAGAGGTTGGCCGGAACCCGCCGTACAAGTGAACAAACGTGGTTACCGCAAGCGCGACACTAAGCAACGCAGCAATGTAATGAGCCGTATTGCATTGAATGACCGAAACATCGGAGCAATTCGGAAGTCCGGCTTTTAGCAGCAATCGAATGCACACGGTGATTGGCGCGGCGCAGAGGGTAATTGTGGATACAAAAAACGCCAGGGCGGTTCTGTACAGGACGATCCAAGGGAAGGACCAACCTTTATCATCGACATTAAGCCTGCCCCGAAGTGCCGACAGATGAAGCAAAAAATACAATTGAAGAGATAGAAGGACGATTATGCCCCAAAAACCAAGGCTCGAAGAGCGAAGTTCCACCCCGGACACTTTTAAAGTTTCCCCTGCAATCTGCTCCTTACGTCGAAGCTCATCCGGCAAGTCGGCGAGCGTCAGCGTGGTAACACCACGTGTTGCTTCTGCGAGATCGGGAAAGGTGAAGGCGAATGTCCCTCGCGGCCATTTTGCCGACGCCTTCGCTGCTAGCATTCCCTGAACGTCAATCCAACTACTCCGGGCATAGGGCTTCAAGATGCTGATGTCATAATCCGAAGGTCTGCCACCTGACGCGTACCAATCAAGATACGGCCTTGATTTGATCGAATCGTCCTCCGTCGTGCCGACAAACGTATGTTGGGGATCGGGCTCATCTGTGAGGAAGGCACGCCACCCGTCGTCGTTCTCCTCCCCGGGAACGACCTTAAGGAAACGCCACCCTACGTTAGGTAGCCTCGGCGGAATTCCCCCAGAACTAATATAGCCATAAATTGAGGGAAATTCTCCAAGTTCAGGAAGCACTACGAGGCGGGCGTCACGCATTGTGTCCCAGAACTGCGCCCATTCTTGAACTGTCCAGGTCCGAAGAGCCTTCTCCACAATCGGCTTGGGTTTGGAAAATCGCACGAACCAGCGAAACTGCTCGGCGACTTCAACTCGTAAACGCGAATTCGTTGGGGGGTCGAAAACGGCGAATTTGAGTTGCCCACTGGGAAGAGAACTCCCGTAATTCGCGCGCACGAGATCACGAAGCCATTTCTGCTCGCTCCAACCCCAGTACAACCCTTCGTCCAGGATGTCGCCACGTGCCGAGAACACCGGCTCCAAGCCTAAAATTTCGCGCACCGAGGATCCGGCGCGGGCGAGACTCGACTGGCTGAGGGAATCGAGCGCGAGGAAAACTACCAGGCAGAATCCCAAGATCGAGAAATGCACTAACCGTAAGTGCTCCACCACAACGGATGCATCTCCGGAGGGCCTCGTCCGGTTCGAGATTTCGACAGCGGGTGGGGTGCCGGCGCTGAGCGGAGGTGACCCTTGGGGTTTTTGCGACACGCCAACCGTATCCAGGTCCGGGGGGCCCATGAAAGGTGCTTCGGCGTGCGCCGTGTCCTCCCCGGAACTCGGACTGGGAGGCGTTTCGCCGCCGAATTCCTGCTTCCTGTTCTTCTGGTCATTGCTTCGCTTCGTTTTCATCTCGTATTGCGACGGGTCTGCGATTTGACGCGAATGAAAAGTCGCCCGGCTATCGCAGGCCGGTGCCCCATCGGTTGTGGAGGAACCGCTCGATCGGAGAGAAAAGGATTTTATCCGTCAAAAGGCCAATCGCGATGATGACGAGCATGACGCCAATGACTTGTTCCATGGCATTCAGCTCGCGGCCGTAGTGTAAGAGGTGGCCAAGCCCGAACCCTGTCAGGATGGTAACGTAAATCTCGGCGGCCATGAGCGAGCGCCAGGCAAAGGCCCAGCCTTGTTTCATCCCACTGACGAGAAATGGCAGCGACGCGGGCAGAATCACTTTCGTCCACTTGTGCAGGCCGGTGGAACCCATCGTTCTCGCGGCGCGCGCGAAAATCGGCGGGATGTTGCGCACGCCAGTATCTGTCGCGATGACCACCGACCAGACCGTTCCCATGACGACGACGAAGAGCATCGCGCTCTCGGTTTGACCGAACCAAAGTAAAGCGAGCGGAATCCAGCAGACGCTGGGCAACGTTTGGAGTCCGAGGGCCAGAACGCCGATGGTGTCCTCCATAAACTTTGAAGCGGAGGTGAAAAGGCCGAGCGGCAAACCGATCATGATGCCGATCAGGTAGCCAAAGAGAAGACGGCGCACGGTGACGCCAGTCGCTTGGAGGAGCGTGCCATCGCGCGCCGCGCCGACGAGGTATTCACCGACGCTTTCTGGCGATGGGAGAAGGACCGGCGAATAAATTCCGGCTTTGACCAGGAAGTGCCAGATCGTAACCAGCCCGGCGAAAAACAGGGTTGCGAGAAGGAGACGCCGCATTACTCCGCTACCTCGCCTTCCAAGTGGCCTTTCAACGCGCCGGTGATTCTGCCCGCGTATTCCGCGAGCGCGATACTGTTGATATCGCGCGGACGCGGAAGGGGAATATCGAATTGCTCGCGAATCTGGCCGGGGTTACGCGAAAACAGGATGACACGATCGGCGAGGCAGACCGCTTCGCGGACATTGTGGGTAACAAAGACAATCGTCTTGCGCCGCTTTTCCCAGATCCGCTGGATGTCGCTGTAAAGTTGTTCGCGGGTGAGCGCGTCGAGGGCGGCGAACGGTTCGTCCATAAGAAGAACGCGAGGATTCGGCGCCAGGGCGCGGGCGAGCGCAACGCGTTGCTTCATCCCGCCGGAAAGTTCGTGGACATGCGCCTTCGCAAACTTTTCGAGGCCGACTAGTTGGAGGAAGAACTTCGCCACTTCAAGTCGCTCCTTATTTCGCAACCCCGGTTTGAGTTTCAGTCCAAACATCACGTTGCCGATGACGTCGAGCCAGGGAAAGAGGGCTGATTCCTGGAACATCACGAGGCGGTGCCGGCCAGGGTTCATTACCGGTTCGTTGTCCGCCATCACGCGGCCTTCATCCGGAGTGGCCAATCCCGCAATGATATCGAGCAAGGTCGATTTCCCGCAGCCGCTGGGCCCGACCAGGCAAACGAATTCGCCCTCGGCGATGTCGAGCGAAACGTGATCGAGCGCATGGACGGTTTGCCGCGAGGTGCGAAACCACTTCGACACGTCTTCCACCGCGAGCTTCGCCGGCGGAAAGCCTTGGAGTTCCTGCTGAAGCGACATCAGGGTTTCTCGAACAGCTTCGTCAGGTCGGGCGCCGTCTTGATGAAGCCGGTCTTAAGCGAATTCTGCAGGAAACTTTCGATGGAAGCCCGCGGTATCTCAGCCGTGAAGGCGATCCGTTTCCACGACTGTGCAATCAGGTCCGCTGACATCTCGCTCCGCGTTTCCTCCAGCAACTCCGCTTTGATCAACTTCTGCGCTTCCTCCGGGTTCTTCGCCATCCAGTCAGTCAGAGCGGCGTGTGCTTCCGCAAATTTTTTGACGAGATCGCGCTGGTTACCCAGAAATTTCGCACTGGAAACGAGAACCGTCGTGGCGACATCGCGCTCGTCGACCAGGATTTTGCCTCCGGAATCACGTTCCAGCCGGGAAACCCAGGGCTCCACCGTCCAAACGGCGTCGATCTTTTTCTGCTTGAAGAGCGCGAGTTGATCGGGGTTTTGGGTCGGCAGGACCTGGGCGTCGCCACCGAGCTGGGTAATTTTCAAACCGCCCGCGATGAGCCACGCCCGGCAGGAAATGTCCTGCGTGTTTCCGAGCTGCGGTGTCGCGATCTTCTTGCCGCGAAAATCAGCGGGCGCTTTCAAATTCTGGTCGGGCTGGACCACGAGCGCGGCTCCGCCATTGGCTGAACCGGCGATGAGCCGCACCTCGGCGCCGTTCGATTTCGTGTAGGCGTTCAGGGCCGGCCCGGGGCCGACGTAGGTGAGATCGATGGATTGCGCGAAGATCGCTTCCATGGCGCTCGGGCCGGCATTGTAAACGAACCACTCGATCTTGAAGCCCGGCCCGAGTCGCTGTTCGAACCAGCCTTTGCCCTGCCGCGAGAGATTATGAGCCACCAGCCCCTGGGCATGAGTGATATTCGGGAAATGCCCGACACGAATGACGGTTTCCGCGTCCGTCGACGCGACGAACTTGAGCAGAGTGGCAATGATTAGATAGCGAATGATTTTCATAAGGAGAGTCAAAGATTGTCAGCCGAAACGCGGGGGCTGACTAGATGAATAACAGGTAGAAAGTACGGTTACGTATTAGCAGTGAAAACGCCGGCAAAAGACTGTAACCGTTTCCTTAACTCATGAATTCCGCGATCGGCGCCATCGGCTCAATGTGGTCGCAGAAGATCTTGAACGTCGCCAGGATCGGGACTGCCAGAATCATTCCCGAAATGCCCCACATCCAGCCCCAGAAGGCCAGCGCGATCAGGATCAGCACCGGGTTCAAGGTCAGCGAGCGGCCAAGAACCATTGGGGTAATGAAATTCCCTTCGAGAATAGCCAGGAGCAGGTAGCTGGCGGGAAAAATCATGGCGTAACCGAGGCTGTCGAAACTCAGGACCGCGCCCAGGGTCATGCAAATTATGCCAGTGAGAGCGCCGAGGTAGGGGACGAAATTGAGCAACGCTACCATCACGCCCCACATAAGTGGGTTTCGCAGGCCGAGGAAATAGACCGTGGTGCCGACCGCGACCCCGAGCCCGATGTTAATCGCGGTGATGGTGAGCAAATAACGCGAAATATGGGCTTCGATGTCGCGGATGATGGAGACGGCCTTCTTCTTATCGGCGAGCTTGGGCGTGATCCGAATGATTTTTTCGAGAAACACTCCATCGTACGCGAGGAGAAAATAAAGCAGGATGAACATGACGACGGCGCTGGCAACGAACTCCGGGCCTTGAGTAAAGAATGCTTCCGCAAGAGCGCTTCGTTTGACCACGACGGCTTGCGGTTTCGCCTGCTCCTCGGCAGGGGCAGTTAGCTTATCGATTTCACCGGTGGCCTGCGCCACTTTCTCGATCGGTTTCTGGAGCGGGAGGAGTTTTGCTCTCAGCTGCTGAAGACTGTAGGGCGCTTTTTCGATCCACCCCGCGGCGGGCTCGGAAAGGAGGGAGACCGAGTAACCGATGGCCGCTATGAGCGCGAGGAGAACGATCGCCGAGCCAAAGAGGGGTCGAATTTTGATCCGAGCCAGCCCGCGAACGAGTGGCACGAGCAGATAACTCAGGAGCAACGCCAGCACCAAGGGCAGGAGCATTGCCCGCATGAAATACAACGTGTAAAACGAGGCCAGGACAAAGAGACCCGTCAGGGCCATCGATTTGATGCGGGCCGGCATTCGAAAACGGCGCAGAATCGGCGGGTCGTGCGCCGGGTTGGGGTCGGTCGCGGCGGTTTGGTTGCGGTCGTCGAACGCCATCGCTTTCTAATCGAGGCTGGCAGGCATTTCGCGCGCGCCTCTTTCCGCTTCTGTTTGCGGGATTCCCTGTGATAATCTCAAGCGTGCGTTGGATGGCATTGCCGTTGGTGATCGGTTTCGCTGCTACCCTCGCGGCGCAGGAAGACCTGCCGAAAAATCCCGAGGAACCGATGGACATCGAGCCACCGTTGCTCATCCAGGAAGCGCCTAACCAGAATGTCGTGTATGCGAGACCCGACGCCCCGGACCAACAGCCAGCGCCGGATCCCGATCGAATCGCGGCGTCATTGGAAAAAGCGCGGAAAAGCGCGGCCGCCGGCGAGCGACTCTATAAAGGCGGCATCATCGCGAAAGTCGACGCCGAGAACCGGGCGCTGAAGGTGATCCGGTTGGAAGCGGAGTTGGCGGGGGCCAAACTGGAATTGGCCAAACAAAACGTCGCGGTTCAACAGGCGCGCCTCGAGGCGGGAGAGATTTTGGACTCGGAAGTCGAGGCGGCAAAGTCGGCGGAGCTCGCGGCCATGAAAGATGCGGAGACGGCAGGCGCGAAAAAAGAAAAGGCGGAGCTCGACGCGGCCGAACTGAATTTGCGCCGGCAACAGAAGCTGCTCGCGATGGGTAGCGGGCGAAAGGCGGAGGTGAATCGAGCGCAGGAAAAGGTCAGCGCGCTCCAGCAGAAAAATTAAGCGCGCGACGGTTGACGTGGCTCTGAGCCTGCGGTATTAGCCGCGCTTCTTCCCCTCCAAGGAGCGGCGACTTTAGTCGCCGAGGAAGAAACGGTCGCGCAGGATAAATTGCAGCTCTGCGAGGCTTTGCGACGGAAATTGCGCTTGTCTGTCGCGGCGAAATTTGAAAAACCGGCAGGCACACCAACGGCTGAATTGAAATAATCGTGAGAATCGCATTTCGAAAACTGATTTTGATTAGTGCGCTGATTTTCGGCGTCGCATCCGCAACTTTTGCGGCAGCATTCCCTGCAACCGGCCCCACCACGCCTGGCAACTCCGCGCTCTTGCGCGGCAACCTGGCACTGGCGCCGGTCAATGCCCCGATGTCCGTCAAGCGCGCCATCTGGGCGGCGAACCAGCTTCGGACCAAGCCGTATCGCTTCGGCGGCGGGCACAAAACTTTTCAAGACAACGCTTACGATTGCTCGGGCACGGTCTCCTACGCGCTCGCTGGCGCGGGGCTCGTGAAAGTGCCAATGAGCTCGAAAGAGTTTCGCGATTACGGCAGCCGCGGACCCGGAAAGTGGATAACGGTCTACGCACGCAATGGCCACACCTTCGCCGTAATCGCCGGGCTCCGTCTCGATACGACTTCGCCGCATAATCCCGAGCGCCGGTGGGCGCCGCGATGGCAACCGACCGTGCGAACGCCTCGCGGCTTCGAAGTGCGGCATCCAATCGGGTTGTAGACCGCTGACAGTACCGCTGTAGCGACGGCGCTCTGTCGGCGTGAGACGCTCTCTGGTCTCGACTCGTGTTTACGGCGACAGAGCGCCGTCGCTACAACAGCTCCAACCAGGAAATCGCTGGCGGTCGCGTCGCGCGTACCTAAGCTGCACGACCTATGGCTTCTCCGATTCTTCACCGAACCTTCGCCGCTTTTGTTGTAACCATCGCCGCCTGCTCCTTCGCGTTTGCCGATGAAGGAATGTGGCTTTTCAACAATCCGCCGCTGAAGCAACTGAAGGAGAAATACAATTTCGAGCCCACCCCGCAGTGGCTCGAGCATCTTCAAAAATCGAGTGTCCGATTTAATTCCGGCGGGAGCGGCTCGTTTGTCTCGTCGAACGGACTCGCCATTACGAATCATCACGTCGGACTCGACACTCTTCAGAAGATTAGCAGTGAAAAGAACAACTACGTCCGCGACGGTTTCTACGCCAAGACACAGAAGGATGAAGTCAAGGCGACCGATCTGGAACTAAACGTTCTGATGTCGATGGAAGACGTGACCGATCGGGTGAAGGCGGCCGTCCAGCCTGGAATGTCCGGCGAAGACGCGAACAAGGCACGGAGCAACGTCATTGCTCAAATCGAAAAAGAGGCGCGGGAGAAAACGGGACTTCGCTCCGACGTCGTGACCCTTTACCAGGGCGGGCAATATCACCTCTATTGCTACAAACGTTATGACGACGTCCGCCTCGTCTTCGCGCCGGAGGAACAGATCGCCTTTTACGGCGGCGATCCGGATAACTTCGAGTATCCGCGCTACGATTTGGATATCTGCATCTTCCGCGCTTACGAGAACGGGCAGCCGGCGAAGATCGAACATTATCTAAAGTGGAACACGAAAGGTCCGGTCGACGGCGAGCTGACATTCGTGAGCGGTCATCCGGGCCGGACGGACCGCCAGCTTACGACCAGCGATCTCGCGGAGTTGCGCGACCAGGAAGTGCCCTACCTCCTGAGTCTGTATTATCGGCGGGAGGCCTTGCTCCACGCGTGGGCTGCGCGCTCGTTCGAGAATAAACGCCGCGCCCAGGAGGATGCTCGCGGCGTCGAGAACAACCGGAAACGTTACGCCGGCTATGCGGCCGCGCTGTTCGATCCGGAGATTTGGCGAGCGATCGAGGAACGAGAGCAGAAGCTTCGCGACGCCATGAACGGGAGCGCCGAATGGAAAGGGACTCTTGCCGCGTATGACCGGATCAAGCAGGCCCAGGAAGCGAGCGCCAAAGTGTTGCCCGTTTACAATTACTTCGAGCAATTCCGCGGGCGGGCCCAGGCATCCTATCGGGCGCCCCGAGCCTTCTACAGCACACTGTTCCAATATGCGCGGCGGCTCCTCCGCCACGGTGACGAGATGTCGAAACCGAACGGCGAGCGTTTCCCCGAATTCCGCGATAGTTACAAGGAATCGCTCGAGCTGGAGCTCTTCTCCTTATCGCCGGTCCACGAAGACTATGAAATCGTGAAGCTAACTGATTCGCTCACGGACATGGTATCGCGATTCGGCGGAAACGATCCGCTCGTTCAGCAGGTGCTGGCCGGCAAATCGCCGGTCAATCGTGCGACTGAGCTGGTAACCGGAACAAAGCTCAAGGACCCGGCTCTGCGTAAGCAACTCTACAACGGCGGTGCCTCCGCTGTTCCCGCCGCGAAAGATCCAATGATCGAATTGGCGCGGCTGGTGGACGGGCCGGCGCGGGAAGCGCGCAAAGCGTTCGAGGCGCAGGAAGAAATCAAGCAGCAGGCCTACGCCGAAATCTCCAAAGCCCGGTTCGCGCTCCAAGGCACGAGCAGCTATCCCGACGCCACCTTTACCCTGCGCCTCTCCTACGGCGCAGTCCGCGGCTACGAAGAAAATGGCAAACGGGTCGCGGCCCTGACTGATACCGCTGGCCTGTACCAGCGCGGCACCGAGCACAGCAATCAGCCGCCTTTCGACATCCCGAAAACCTGGCTCGATCGCAAGGCGAAGCTCGACCCGAAGACACCGTTTAATTTCGTGTCGGACGCCGACATCATCGGTGGCAACAGCGGCAGCCCGGTCGTGAACAAGGCGAATGAATTCGTCGGGATTATCTTCGACGGCAACATCCAGTCGCTCGTGCTCGACTGCATTTTCTCCGATAAGGAAGCGCGCGCGGTAAGCGTCGATTCCGCCGCGATCACCGAAGCGCTACGCAAGGTTTACGACGCCGGGCCGCTGGCGGATGAGCTCGGGAAGTGAAGAATGTGAATAGTGATCGGTGATCAGTGAATGGTTTTGGCTTCGACACTATTCACCAGTCACTTATCACCATTCACTTGGGCGTTGCGAGCTCCGCGAGCAACGTCTTCCACCGCGCCCACGCGTCGTCCCGCGCCTTCTTGTTCTCCGGCGTGCCGGTCGGCGACTCGCCTTCGCGCATGAAGCCGTGGCCGGCGCCTTTGTAAATCACCGGCTCATATTTTTTTCCGGCGGCTTTCATTAGCTCTTCGCCTTTCGGGATTGTCGCGTTCACCCGCGCGTCGTTCTCGCCGTAGAATCCGTAAACCGGGCATGGGATTTTGGCGGCGTCCTCGGCGTTATCGACCGCTGTTCCGTAGAACGAGTAAGCCGCCTTCAGCTTCGGGTTCACGCTCGCGTAACCGAACGTCCATCCCCCGCCCCAACAGAATCCGCACACGGCCAGCGCACCGTTCCCCGCCGGGATTTTGCTCAGCGCGTATTCCGCTGTCGCGTTGAGATCAGCCTTCACCTGCTCCTTCGGCAATGCCGAGATTGCTTTCCGCGCGCCGTCTATGTCGGCGTAGGTCTGGCCGCTCAGCAAGTCCGGCGCGATCGCGATAACTCCGCTCTCCGCGAGCTGATCGCACACGCCACGCACCCAGTCAGTCAGGCCGAAAATCTCGTGGATGACGAGAACGACCGGGGCCTTTTCTTTCCGTTCCGGATAAACCACGAATGCCTTGAGCGTGCGCTCGCCTGATTTGAACTGGACCCATTCACCGTGCCGCGACGATTTTTCCAGTCGCGCCTTGGCCCAGTCTTGACCAGACGCCGTTGCGACTGCGGCCAGGAGGCCGCAGAGAAGAGCAAATTTCTTCATGGCTCCTCAGGGGGCGGGCGGCAGCGCCGTATCTCTCCGCTTAAAAATCAAAGCGTCGAGGCTGAATCTCCCGCCGCCGTAGAACATGATGAAAAGAAAGATGAAGCAGTAGAGCACGGCCGCTTCTCCCTTGTTCACAATGGGAAAAAAACCGCCCTTAGAATGAACCATGAAATAGGCGACCGCCATTTCGCCGCTCGCTATGAGAGCCGCCACGCACGTGAACAGACCGAAAGCGATCATGAATCCGAGGATCAGTTCAAGCCAGGCACCGACATAAAAGATTCCCTCGCCAGCGCCATGGCCCCCAGGAGGAAATCCCAATAGTTTCTGTCCGCCGTGACAGGCAAAAAGCAGGCCGACGATCAGCCGCATCAGGCAATAAACGGGATCCGAGAAGCGCTTAAGAGAATTCATGTGGGGAGGCTGTTCGGCGCGTGGTGAGATGTCAAGATTCTAAGCGGCGCCCCGCACTGTCATCCTGAGCGAAGTCGAAGGATCTCTAACTATTTCTGTGCAGCAAGAGCCTCGACGCATCACCGCGCTAAAATGATGAGAGATCCTTCGACAAGCTCAGGATGACAGAAATAGAGGGCTGCGTCACCGTTGGGTGTGCAAATCCACATCGGTTGCTCCGGCTGGTTTTACTGGCACTGGCGCGGCATTTTTTATCCGGACACGAAACGGACCGATACCTGGTTCAGGCATTACACCTCGGCGTTCAACACGGTGGAGTTGAACGCCCCATTCTATAGCTGGCCAAAAATCGCCACCGTGAAAAGCTGGGTGCGCAATGCTCCGCCCGGTTTCCGCTACTCAGTGAAAGTAAACCGGCTCATCACCCACGAGAAACGGCTCGTCCGCACTCGCATGCTCGTCGAGGAGTTTTGCGGTTTCGAAAAGATTCTTGGAGAAAAGCTCGGCTGCTTTTTGTTCCAATTCCCGCCCAGCTACCGCTACACGCCATCGCGCCTGGCTAGCATCATCCGGCAACTTGATCCGCGGTATCGCAACGCCGTAGAGTTCCGCCACAAAAGCTGGTGGCGCGAATCGGTTTATCGCCGGTTTCGGGAACGTGGGCTGATTTTCTGCAGCGTCAGCGCGCCGCGACTGCCGGAAGATCTCATTCGGACTAACGAGGTCATCTATGCCCGGCTTCATGGCCGGAGCAGATGGTACCGGCACGATTATACCAGCGAAGAATTGGACGAGTGGGCAGGTAAGATTGAATCGAGCGGTGCGAGCGAAGCGTGGATTTATTTCGACAACGATCGGGAAGGTTTCGCGATCAAGAACGCGCAGGAGCTGAAGCGGCGGCTCCGTGAGCGCGGTCACGAGGTGCCTTGAGTCGTGGGCGAGAAGATCGCGATCGTCGGCGGCGGCGCAGCGGGGTTTTTCGCGGCGATCACGTGCGCCGAGGCGAACCCGGAGAATGAAGTTTCAATTTACGAACGCGGCTCCGAATTTCTGACCAAAGTGCGGATTTCCGGCGGTGGCCGGTGCAACGTCACGCACGCCTGCTTCGAGCCCCGGGCGATGAGCGAACGTTATCCGCGCGGCGAACGCGCCCTCATCTCGCCGCTCCATCGGTTTTCGGCGACCGACACCGTGGCGTGGTTCGAACGTCGCGGCGTGCGGCTGAAGACCGAAGACGATGGGCGCATGTTCCCGGTGACAGATTCGTCCGGAACCGTCATCGATTGTTTGCTCTACGAGGCGAGAACGGCTGGCGTGCGACTCTTCGCGCGGAAAGGCGTAGACGCTGTCCGGCGAACCAATGACGGCTTCGAATTGCACTTCCCCGGAGGCAAGATGGCGGGTTGCGATCGCTTGCTTCTTGCGACGGGTGGAACGCGTTCGGCCAGCGGTGGACAGATCGCGGAATCATTGGGACATGTCGCGGCGCCGCCGGTTCCATCCCTGTTCTCGTTTCATGTCGCTGAAGCGTGGTTGCGTTCGCTGCCGGGCATTTCTCTGCCGGAAGTGGAAGCGTCGGTGCCGGGCAAACGCTTGCGCGAACGCGGACCTCTTTTGGTGACCCATCAAGGGGTGAGTGGTCCGGCGATCCTGCGCTTATCGGCCTGGGGCGCGCGCGTCCTGCATGAAATGGATTACCAGTTTACGCTTCGCCTCAACTGGCTCCCAGGTTCGAGCGAGGAAACCGTCCGCCGCGAGCTCCGTTCGTTTCGCGATTCAAACCCAACCCGCCGCGTCGCGAATTCGCCGCTCGGGCCGCTTCCGCAACGTTTGTGGGAACAACTCACGAGCCAGGCCGGGATTGATTCCACTGTCCGCTGGACAAACCTCTCGCGCCTGCAAGCGAATGCGCTCGCGGCCCTTCTCGTTCGGACTGAACTCACCGTTCACGGGAAGTCATTGAACAAAGACGAGTTTGTTACCTGCGGTGGGGTGAAACTGAGCGACGTCGATTTCAAGACCATGGAAAGCCGCATCGTTCCCGGTCTGTATTTCGCCGGCGAACTCCTCGACATCGACGGAATCACCGGCGGATTCAATTTTCAAGCGGCGTGGACGACTGGCTGGATCGCAGGAAACGCGATGGCCCACTCGTGGTAGCCGGGATTGTCGATCCCGGTTAACTTGGCGCGTGGACGCAGTTCTCCAGGAAGTTCGCCAGGTTTACGCCGATCTCGCGGCGCGGCCGATTGATCGCGGCTGTATGCGCGTAAAAGAGTGCTGCCACTTTAAGCTGACTGGCCGCACGCCTTATCTGACGAAAGGGGAAGCTCTCCTCGCGGCCAAGGCATGGCGGGCGACTGGGCGCAAAGCGTTGCCGATAAGTCCGACGGGCGCATGTCCCCTGCTCGATCCGCAAACCGGCGATTGCCTGATCTACGATTCCCGTCCGTTCGGTTGTCGCACCCATTTTTGCGCGGCGGCCGGCGGACCGTATTCGCGCCGCGAAGTAATCGATCTGATTCGCCGGCTTGAAACGATCGATGAGTCGTTAGGCGGGATGGGGCCGCGGCTCTTACAGAACGCCGTCGCCGACGCGCTCAAAGATTCAACGCGGCAAGCTCCTGTTTAAGCGTCGTCACATTCGCTCGCGGGATGGTCAGGACATAAAAGGTATAAGTCCTTCCGCCGTGCTTCGTCTCCAGGAGCTTGTCCTCCCCTAAGTGGCGCATTTTCCCAAAGGCAGCGATGGCTTTGTCGGACTTGGTCGTCTTCTGCCAGATCAACATCAGATCTTTAGCCCCGTAGTAATTATTCATCGCTCGCTTGTTCATCGCGAACACGCCTGCGTCTGTGAAGTGAAGCATGGGAAGCTGGTCGCAAAACGACATGATTTGTCTGTCGCCATAATCCTGAAGAAACAGATGAGTGACCGCAAAGCCGGTCTCGTTGCAGACGAATGCGTCGTACTTGGGTTCGGCCAGGCCGGATGGCCGCCGAAACTCATCATGCTTCCGCCGCGAGGAAGGATGCTGAACGCCTGCGACGATGTCCTGGATAAATCTTGCGACGCCGACGTCCTGCTGACCGAGGATATAGATCGAAAAAGGATCTTTGGATTTCGCGTAGAGATATTTGACAGATGGGATCCAGCCGGCCGCCAGGATACATCCGGCTGCGGCCAGGACCGCAAGGTTGACGAGATAGCTCCGCGTCAGCCTCTCCAGCCTCGTTAAGGCGTGAAGCGTGAATGCCATGAGGATGATCCAAAACGGCGCGGCGTGAAGGACGCGAAAATCATATGCCGTTGAAATGAATGCTCCTACCACGGGAACAGTAGCGAGGAGGACGATCTCGAACCGCCTCTTTAGGAGAGCGATTACTATCCCGGGAATCAGGAACGCATAATACCAGAACGGGATGAGCACATAGTCCAGCATCGACAGACGCCGGTAACTTAAGGGCTCGAAGAAAATGCTCTTCAGGTCGTGGATATACGGAGTTAGCGCTCCAGCCGCCCGGTTTTTGTAAGCCTGGAAAAAGAGCGCGCTTAGCTCTTTCTCGTGGGCAAAGTAAACCGTTCGGTTGTAACAAATGAAGACGATCATCGGAACCAGAGCCGCAACGAGGCCGGCCACGAAGACGATGGCTAGTCCAATCTTCTCCCTGGTAACCGACCTTTTGTAATCGGTGACCGCCAATAAGACCGCGGCCGCGAAGAGACACATCAGGAAATGCTTGCCCATGATCGCGCTTTGGACACAGAGCGCAGCCAGAATAGCGCTCCAGGCCACGCGAAAGGCTGAGCGCCGGGAGAATCCCGTCATTAGGAAATAAAGAGAGCTAGTCAGGAGCGGCGCCGCCATCGCATACCGATGACCGATAAATGTTTGAATGAAATGGAAAGGAAGGAAATTGAAGACGAGCGCCGAGACAGTGGTCACCAGATAGTTTTTGAACAAATGGTGAACAATCAGCGTCGTGAAGACGAAGGTAGTCATCCCAAGGACGAGCAGGGCGAGGCTGAAGGTCAGGAGGTTGTAACCGAACGGGACGAACCAGACGCCGATGTAGTAGTGAAAGATAGTCTCGCGTGCTATCCCCTCAGAGATCGCCGTCTGGAAAGCTTCGTGGGTGAAGATGTGTTGCTTGGCGAAGTAAATGTCCCAGGCGGCGTCATCGAACAGGCCATTTTGGTTCCACGGCGCCGTTTTGAAATTCCAGACATGACTGACCAGGAACACGAGCGCCAGGATGACAAAGACGACGACGAACGACTTGTCCTCCCACATCGCCGCGGCCCACTGCTTGATTTCCGGCCAATTCGGGCAGTAGGTCGCGAGCAAGAAGACGAGCGACGCCAGCCAGGCCAGCCAGGTAAGGTTGTTCCCCGGAAACGTCCGAGTGTAATGCAAGCAAGTTGCGACGACGCAAGCGATCGCGCTGACGATGAACAGGCCAAAGAAGAGGCGACGAAGTCTGTCCTTGGCGAGGATTTCAATCATCTTTTAGCCGCACCCGAGAAGCGGTAGCGAGAGAGAAGATCAACCTCGGAGACAGATCAAGACTTTTCGACTTCAGGGGGAACCGCTCAGGTCACGCTGCTTTCTTCGCGGAATGTTTTGCTTTTTTCGACGCGCTTTTTTTCTTCTTCCCGCTCCCCTGCGCCTTCAGACTTTCCTGAAGGACGCTCACCAGATCGATCACTTTCGTCGACGGTTTCTTTTCCTTCGGCTTTTCTTCGATTTCCTTCCCGCCTGATTCTACTTTTTCTTCGATCACTTCCATCAGCGCGTCGCGGTAATCGTCCTTGTACTTTTCCGGGTCCCATTTCGACGTCATGCTTTTGACGAGGGCTTCGGCCATTTCTTTCTCCCGCTTGCCCACCTCGGTCTTCTTCGGGACATGCAGCTTCTCGGCGTCCGCCAGCTCTTCGGCGAAGTGCATCAGCTCGAGGACCAGGGCATGCTTCAACGCCTTTACCCCGGCCAGATACTGCCGAGTCTTGATCACGACCTTCGCGATCCCTACCTTCTTCCCGTCGGCCAGCGCTTCGCGGAGGAGCGCGTACGCCTTATCTCCGCCTTTCTGCGGTTCGAGGTAATAGGGCTTGTAGAAATACATCGGGTCGATCTCATCGAGGTCGACGAAGTCCTTGATGTCGACGGTCTGGGTCGCCTCCAGGTCGACGCGCTGGAAATCCTTTTCGTTTAGAACAACGAATTTCCCCTTCTCGTATTCGTAGCCCTTTACGATCTCGTCCCACGGGACTTCCCGGCCATCCTTTTCCGCGACCCGTTTGTAATTCACCGGGCTGAGGTCCTTGGCCCGGAGGAGACGAAATTTGAGATCCTCTTTCCGGGTCGCCGGATACAGCGCGATCGGAATGTTGACGAGGCCGAAACTGATACTGCCTTTCCAGATTGCACGCATAACGTACAGAGTTCGCGGCTGCGCCTGTCCTTGCGCGCCTTAAAGGTAGAGACAGCGCGCTGCGCTGTCTTCGGTTGTAGGGCGGGCGCTCCGCCTGCCAAGCGCGGATGGCAAGCGGAGCGCTTGCCCTACAAATACATCAGGCGGCGGCCTCGAGCTCTTCGCGGCTTATGCCTCGTAGCTCGTAAAGCCGCACGAGGGTTTCCTCGATCAGGTTATTTGGGCAGGAAGCGCCCGCGGTAATGCCGACGACGATGCGGCCCTCCGGCAACCAATCCTTGGCCACGATCTCCTCTCGCTGATGAAGATCGTAATGGAGAATTTCGTCCTTCGATAAGAGGCGGGAAGCGTTGCGAACGAAATAAGTGGGCAATTTCTCTTCGCCCATCTCGGCCAGATGCGAAGTATTCGAGCTGTTGTACCCGCCCACCACGAGCAGAAGGTTCATCGGCACATCGAGCAGCTCCCGCAACGCGTCCTGCCGTTCCTGAGTCGCGCCGCAAATCGTGTCGAAGAAGCGGAAGTTTTTCGCGACGCCGTCCGGCCCATCGCGGTCGATGATCGCCTGTCGAATGCGCCGTTGCACTTCCTCCGTCTCACCGCGGAGCATCGTGGTCTGGTTCGCCACCCCGATTGTTTTCAAATGCACGTCCGGGTCGAACCCAGGCGAGTGCGCGTTCCGAAACCGCTCGAGAAACTCCTGCTTATCGCCGCCGTGCCGGATGTAATCGCAGACGTAATCCGTGTCCTTGAGCGTGAGCACGACGAGGTAATGCCCTTTCCCGTCCCCGAGGGCGCGCGAACTCGTCGCCTTCGTCTCTTCGTGTTCTGCCTTGCCGTGGATGATCGAGGTGGCCGATTCGCTGGCGTATTTGCGAACGCGTTTCCAGACGCTCATCACGTCGCCGCAAGTTGTGTCCACGATCTGGCAGCCGCGGTCCTTGATCTGTTGCTGGATCGCCAGCTCAGTCCCGAACGCCGGGACGATGACGACGTCGTCCGGTTGCAGGTCGGCGATGTCGGCCTGCTTGTCTTTGCCCATCAGGTTGCGAATGCCTAACGAGGAGATCTGCTCGTTTACTTCGGGATTGTGAATGATTTCACCGACGATGAAGAGGCGCCGGTCCTGAAAAACTTTTCGCGCGGCGTAGGCGAGATCGATCGCGCGCTCGACGCCGTAACAAAAGCCGAACTGCTTCGCGAGCCGCACCGTGATGTCGCCGCATTGCAGAATGCCGCCAGCCCGGCGGACCTTGTCCACGATGTCGCTGCGATAATGCGATTCGACCTGCTCCTGGACCGCGGTCATCACTTCCGGGGTGCGCAAGTTCACCTTCTCGCGCGCCGTGGTCCCGCTGGAGATGAGATTCGTGCTCATGAAGCTGAATGAAAAGAGTGCGCCCCAAGGCATCCCCGCGATACCCGGCAACCTCCAGAACTTACCTGCGAATCCAGATTCAGTCTACCAGGAGCGGTCCCGAAGGATCCTTGAACCAGGCGTCCGACATCATGAAGGAGCGCGGCGGATCGGGATCCTTGCTCTGGTCCAATTTCATTACCTGGCTCCCGTATTCTTTATCTTCGGGAAGCGACTGGCGAATGTGGACCGGCGTGCCGATCCGCGTCAGCGCGAACATCCGGGCGACTGCTTCGCGATGCATCCGGACGCAGCCGTGAGTATGAGGATAAGGATGAACGAAGCCTTCGTGGAAGCCGTAGGCGGATTTGAATTCCTGCCAGTAAGCCATCGGATAACCGGCGTCCGGTTCGCTCGCGCGCCGGCGTTTCTTTTCTTTGTTATAAATGGTGAAGTCGCCGGTGGGCGTAGCGGCGCCGGGCTTGCCGACGTTGGTCACGGCAGCCATCAGCAACCGGTCACCTTCCATCACGTAAACGTTCTGGGTCGAGAGCGACAATTTCACTTCGACTTTCGATGGGTCGTGCGGTTTGTGGGCGATGACGTGGTAGTTGCCGGAGGAAACGCTGCTCATCGTTCCGCAGCTCGTGAGGAAAAGAGCAGCTGGCGCGCAGAGGCAGAGAAGGAGGCGGGAAAAATGTCTCATAGTTGGAGAATGGAAGAGCCCATTGCGGCCCGTTTGTCAATACGAGTCGTCTGTTTTGCCCGGGGGAAATTCCTGAGTTGCGCGCCTTAAGGAAGGACTCCCGGCGGAAGCATGACATTCGAAGTCATGGGCGGAAGCGAGCGGGCGCGTTCGTCCAATCGCCGTTCGAAATCCTGCGAAATGTTCGCGTAGAATGGGTAAGACCTCCCATCTGGGGCGAGCGGCCGATACCGCCAGTGTTTGTACATCCAGAGCCAAGGGACAGGATTCGCCCGGACGAACGGTTCAAATCGGTCCCAGCACTCCTGGGCCATTTCCTGGAACGACGCGTCCGGCGCGAATTCGATTCGCGGATGAAACACAATTCGATAACGGCCGCCGGGGAGAGGCTCGCAGTGAACATTAATGATCGTCGCGCCGGCGCGGCGGTGAGCCCAGGCGTGGGCGAAGGTCACGCTCGTTTTCATTCCGAAGCAGTCGATGACCACCGTGGGATACTGCGCGGGGATGGTGAGGTCGGTCAGGATCGCCACGTGTTCTCCCCGTTTAAGCGTTTTGAAAAGGCGGATCACTCCGCCATCGCGAGGAATGACGGTTTGTCCGCTGCTTGCCCGAAGATTGACAAAAATTTTGTCGAGGAGCGGGTTCTTGAATTCCTGCGCGATCAGTGCGCTCTGGATGCCGAAAAAATTGGCGGCAATCGCGACCCATTCAAAGTTGCTGTAGTGGAAGCAGGCGAAAATAATTCCATTCCCGGTTTTCATCGCTTCCTGGACGACCTCGAGATTTACGACGTCGATGTAGCGCGAATAATTTTCCCTGGTCAGGCTGGGGCTCCAGAAAAGATCGACCACGGTCCGGGCAAAGTGCTGGTAGGACTGGCGCGCGATCTCGCCGCGCTGCTCCGGCGACAAAGCGCTCCCGAATGCCGCCTCGAGATTGCTCAACGCCACCCGATGGTTGCGCTTGTCGACCCGGGCGGCGAGCGCCCCAATGGCTTGCCCGATTTGGTAACAAGCGTTTCGTGACAGGAGCGGGATTAACTTCGCGACCGCCGTAACCGCCAGCCACTCGAGCCGATAACGAAATTTCTTCCAAGCCGCGCGCACAGCGCCAGCTTACCGAGATCGCGGAAATCCCAAAAACCAAATCCCAGGCAAAACCAAAATGCCAAGATCCAAGTCATTCTTGATCGCGTCTTGGGAGTTTCCAGTTTGGGATTTACTTGGGGTTTGGGTTCTGGGATTTGGGTTTGCGGGTCCCCGCTCGCCGACATGGAACTATCCAACTGTTCGTGATGAATTTCCGTCGCCGCGCCATTGAATTCTTCGCCCTCAAGCGCAACCTCGCCATCCTCCTCGTCGCCACCTTCGTTATCGGCGCGGGCGAAGAGCTTTGGGTCCGCTTCCTCCCAAAATATCTTCAGGCGCTCGGCGCCAGCGTCTTCGTCATCGGACTCTTCGACGCGCTTCGAACCCTGCTCGGGGCCGTCTACGCGTATCCCGGGGGCGTCCTGGTTGATCGCTGGGGACACCGGCGCGCCTTTCTCGCCTTCAATCTATTCTCAATCGCCGGGTATTCCGCCGTGCTTCTCATTCCGCATTGGGGCGGCGTGATCGCGGGGATGTTTCTTTTTCTTTCCTGGACCTGCTTTTCGCTCCCGGCCAGCTTCTCTCTCATCGGCGCAAGCCTCGGCCCAAATCGCCACGCCATGGGCGTGGGAATGCAGGCAGTCATAAAGCGCCTTCCGATTATGTTCGCGCCGATCGTGGGAGGTTATCTCATCGATCGCTTCGGGATCATCGATGGCGTTCGCATCGGCCTCGTCGTGTCCATCGCGCTTTCCGGGATCACTCTGTTCGTGCAACGTGGATTGCGCGACGAGCGAGGGTCTCAGATCGGCACGATCGAACGCTGGAATTTTTGGCGAAGCGTGCGCGCCTTCAATCCGCCCCTGCGCCGGCTGCTCTTGAGCGACATCCTGATTCGATTCTGCGAGCGAATCCCGTTCGCCTGGGTCGTGATCTATGCGATGGATCATGTGGGAGCGAACGCCAGGGAAGTCGGGGTCTTGACCACCATCGAAGTCGTCGTAGCCAGCGCCTGCATCATTCCGGTCTCGCATTTCGCCGACAAACACGGGCGCGAACCGTTCGTCCTCGCGACCTTTGCCTTCTTCACTTTGTTTCCCCTCACCCTTTGGTTTTCCGATAGCTTTGCAACGCTCGTCATCGCGTTCGCAGTTCGCGGACTTAAAGAATTCGGCGACACCCCCCGCAAAGCGCTCATTATCGGCTATTGCGCGCCGGAGCGCCGGGGCCAGATGATCGGCGCTTATTATCTCGTCCGCGACCTCTTGGTCAGCACAGGCGCCATCCTCGGGGCGTGGCTTTGGAAGCTGGGACCGGGGGCCAATTTCATCGGGGCGGCGAGCTTCGGCGTCGCTGGGACGATTGTTTATTTTGGCGCGACTCGCCTGAGGCCCGTCCGCACTGACGGTTGACCTTTGTGAACAACTGTCCCATGGTCATTCGGAAGGAGACCCAAACTAATGCAGATGTTTTCCAGCAGCCGAAAAGTAGAACCCGCCGCCCCAATGGCCGCGACGCCCCCACCCGCCCCGACCCCGGCGAAACCCGAGCCAGCTCCCAACGGTGCCACCGAGGTGAGCAGAGGCGGCGGCACTTTATCGAGCGGGGTCTCCATCAAAGGTACCGTCCGCTTCCAAAAGGAGCTGACCCTGGACTGCGAAGTTGAGGGCAGGATCGATTCACAAGGCCGGCTCACCGTTGGCAAGCAGGCGAAAATCAAAGGCGACATCAAGACGCGTTCCGTCATCGTCGACGGCACCGTGAACGGCAACATCACCGCGGGTGAGCGTTGCGAATTGCGCGCCGGTTGCACCGTGAACGGCGACATCGAAGCGCCGCGTCTGGTGGTGGACGAAGCCGCCAGCTTCGTCGGCAGCGCCAAGATCGCTACCCAGAAGCAGCCGCCGGCAGCCGCTTAGTTTCCTGGCGCCCTCAGCCTCGGCGTCAGCTTTCCCGTTCTGAATTGTAGGGCAGGCGCGTCGCCTGCCGTTCTTCGGCGGCAAGCGGAGCGCTTGCCCTACAAAGCGGTCGCGTCGGACGCGCGGTGCTCAACCCTTCGGCGTTAAAGTTCTAATTCCGAATTGTAGGGCAGGCGCGTCGCCTGCCATTGTTCGCCGGCAAGCGGAGCGCTTGCCCTACAAAATTAGATTGTTGGATTCGTAGCGATACGGCCATTCCTCCCACCGGCTTACCAGACCAGCGCGCACCGGGTTTTCTTCTACGTAAAGCCACTTCTCCTGAAGCGATTCCCCCGAACGAAGGAGACGATCAAAGGAACCACGCTGCCACTTCCAGGAAGCACCGAGATCTTGGCGCATCCAGCGCTTTATTGCCGCTGAAAAGTTCCCCAGTTTCCCTTCGCGATCCTCCTTCGGGGCTACGATCACGTGAAGATGATCCGGCATCAAGACAGCCGCGAGAATCGTCCAATCACGCAGTGTTGCGGTGGCTTTCTTAAATGCGAGGAAGGCGTTTTGATTCGCGAGCACTGGTCTGCGGCCCTCAACACAGATCGTAACAAAATAAATTACGGATTGGTCGCAACGTAGCCAAACAGGAATCCTGGGAGGATGACCCATGCTGGCTCGATTGTAGGGCAAGCGCTCCGCTTGCCGAGAGCGAAAGCGGCCACGTGCCGGCAAGCGGAGCGCTTGCCCTACAAATTCCGAAGCGGATCGCAGTCACGCCGAACATCCGGCGTCGACTCTCCAATTCCGAATTGTAGGGCAGGCGCGTCGCCTGCCGTTCTTCGGCGGCAAGCGGAGCGCTTGCCCTACAAAACCGAAAGCGGGTCGCGGCTCAGTTCCGAATTGCCGGGTCCAACTTCACGTTTCCTGGCGGTCGTTCGCACCGAACGTCGGACGCGCGACGCTCAACCCTTCGGCGTCAAAGTTCTAATTCCGAATTGTAGGGCAACCGCATCGGTTGCCAGGTTTTTCGATTTCGGCAAGCGGAGCGCTTGCCCTACAATTCGGAAGCGGGTTGCAGCTCAGTTCCGAGCTGGCGGGTTAGGCTTCACGTTTCCTTGCGGGTCGTAGCGGTTCTCGCTCACGATCTTGCCGACAGCGTCGTAGGTCCGGACGAGACGGTGAGCACCTTCGACTTCTACTGCTTCTCCCTGCGTGCCAAACCAGGCGCGCTCGATGCGATTGCCGCGGTCGTCGTATTTGTCGACCCGTTTGAAGTAGCCACCGGCGCGCAGGACGGGGACGCCGTCTATGCCAAAGAAAGCCGCTTCGACCTGATTGCCGCGCTCGTCATATTTCGCGGTCCATTTGGCATAACCGTCCTTCAACAGGATGGGGCTAGCGTCGATACCAAAGAAGGCGGCTTCGACCTTGCGCCCCTGCGCATCGTAAATTGTGTTGAGCTGAGCGTAGCCTTCTCCGTTCAGAATCGGATTTCCATCGGCTCCGAAACAACGCTCCTCGGTCAGGTTGTCCCGGTCGTCGTAAACACCGGTTTGGCGAGCGTACCCTTGGCGAGTGACGACAGGTTCGCCTTTCACCCCGAAGTAAGAGGCTTCGATTTTCCGGCCGCGCGAATCGAACTTGATCTCCTGTTTTGCCCATCCGTCTTTCGCGAGAACAGGACCCGCGGTCCCGAAACACGCTTCCTCGATTTGGTTGCCCACTTCATCAAATTTCGCGGTTAAGGTTGATACCCCTTCGGAATTTGGACGCGGTGTGCCGTCCACGTCGAAATACATCTGGGTAATGAGGTTGCCGCGTTCGTCATACCAACCCATCCATTTTGCGTAGCCGTCTTTGCGCAGAACCGGTTGTCCCTTGCGATCGAAAGTCGCGCTTTCGGAGCGATAACCGCGCTCGTTGAATTTCGCGGTCCACCGGGCAAAGCCCTGCTCGTTATCGGCCAACTGGCCATCGGGTCCGAACGTCGAAATTTCGATTTGGTGCGCGGCCACATCGTAATGGGTCACCCGTCCCGAATACCCAAACCTGGTCGTAATCGGTTGATCGTCGACTCCCAGAAAAGCCTCAACGATCAGATTGTCACGCTCGTCGTAGGCCCCTTTCCATTTCGCGTAACCATCGCGACGCAACATCGGCTTGCCGTCGAGGCCAAACGTCGCGCTCTCGACGCGGTTGCCGCGCGCGTCGAAGACCGCGGTCCATCTCGCATAGCCTTCTTTCCCGATAATTGGTTCTCCGTTGGCGCCGAAAGTTGCGACTTCAATTTCGTGACTCCGCTCGTCGTACTTCGCTGTCCGCTTCGCGTAACCCGCGACAGCGAAAACCGGCTCATCGAAAACGCCAAAATAACCCCACTCGATCTGGTTCCCTCGGCCGTCGAACCGCGCCCGGAGCTTCGCAAAGCCATCTTTGGTTAGAGTCGGTTGACCGTCGATTCCGTGGTAGGCGCGCTCGATCTGGTTGCCGTGATCGTCATGCCTCGCGGTCCAGCCGGCGGTCCCACTCTTGTTCAGCGTCGGTTTGCCATCGATCCCGAAATAGCTCTCCTCGACCTCCCGCCCCGCCTCGTTGTAGAGAGAGGTCACGGAGGCGTACCCGTTCCTGCCGATCACTGGTTTGCCGTCGACTCCAAACAAGGCCTGTTCGATCTCGTGCCCGCGTTCGTCGTTACTTTGCGCGCCGGCTCGCAAAACCGTCCTTGCCAAGGAGCGGCGCGCCGGCCGCGTCGAAGTAGCTGACGCTTACGACATTGTTTCGCTCGTCGAAAATAAGGGTTCGCCTCGCGTAACCGAGCCGCGTGGAGACCGGCAGGCCATCGGTGCCGAACCAACGGTCCTCGGTCGTGTTACCGCGCGCATCATGATCGGAAACGTGCCGAAAAAAACCGTCTTTGTTCAGAACGGGCTCACCATTCACGCCATAGGCGGCCCCCTCGATTTCGTTACCGCGCTCATCGAACTTCGCTGTCCAACTCGAAACGCCATCCTTTGTCAGGACCGGTTTGTCGTCCGAGCCAATATAGCTTCCCGCTATGGCGTGGTTGCGATCGTCGTAAGTAATCGTCGCTCGGGCGAAGCCGTCGCTATTGACAATAAGTTTGTCGTCAATTCCGAAGGTCGAGTAGGCCGTCGCATTGCCACGCTCATCATACTTCGCCTCGAGCCACGCGTAACCCGTGTGCGCCAGAACCGGCTCGCCGCCGACGCCAAAGAAACGCTTTTCAATCACCCTCCCGCGCACGTTGTGGCGAGCGGTCCAGCGCGCATAACCGTCGCTGATCAACACCGGTTTTCCGTCGAGGCCGAGGCAAATCTCTTCGATTGAATTGCCGCGATCGTCGTAACGCGTCGTGACCTTCGCTTGACCTTTTCGCGTCGGCGCCGGCTGGTCGTCTACGCCGAAAGATGCCGTCTCGATTCGGTTCCCTTTATCGTCATAACGCGCGGTCCATTTCGCGTAGCCTTCCTTGTGGAGAACCGGTTCGCCTTGAACTCCGAAATAGGCGCGTTCGATCGCGTTGCCGCGCTCATCAAATTTCGAAGTGAAACGGGCGACTCCTTCCTCGGTAAAGGTCAGCTTCCCGTCTATCCCGTAGTAGGCCTGTTCGACAAGATTGCCGCGTTCGTCGTACCGCCTGGTCCACTTCGCATAGCCTTTTTGATGGAGAACAGGCTGGCCGCTTAAACCAAAATACGATTCTTCGATCTTGCTCCCGCGCTCGTCGTACTTTGTGGTCCAGGTGGCGTAACCGTCGGCGTTCAAGACGGGCTGGCCGTTCGAGCCGAACCAGGCTCCGCTGATCTCGCCCCCGCGTGCATCATAACGGCTGGTCCACTTTGCAAAACCCTTGTTGTTGCTAACCAGGGCGCCGTTCAGGCCGTAGAATGCGGTCTCCGTCTGGTTACCGTTGTCGTCATAGCGTGCCGTCCATTTTGCGTGGCCGTCCTGGCTCAGAACTGGATGGCCGTCGACGCCATAATAGGACGCCTCGATGCCGTTACCCTTCGCGTCATAACGCGTGACAAGCTTCGCCAGTCCGTCCTCGATCAGGATTGGTTCTCCCGCGAGACCGAACCACTCCTGCTCCACCATGTTGCCCCGCTCGTCGTATTTCGCTGTCCATTTAGCCATCCCGCGCTTTTTGAGGACCGGCTTGCCATCGGCGCCTGTATACGCGCTCTCGATTTCGTTGCCGTCGCCGTCGAATTTCGAGGTGTAACTTGCGTAACCGTCCGCGCCCATCACGAGCTGTCCGTTCGCGGCGACATAGCCGATGCCGGAAAGATTGCCGGCCCGATCGTGAATGTGCCGAGCGAATACCACCCCTGATTTGTCCGGCAATGGATCTCCGTTCGGGCCGAGGTTCTCAATTTTTTCCTTGAGCCCGATTTCGCTGTAAACGAAGCGCTGCCCGAAGATGCCGTCACCGTTCGGTCGCGGCCTTCGATAGGCATTGACGTATTGGATTTTCGCGATGCGTCCGTCCTTTTCGTAATCAACTATCTCACCGGTAATCTCAGTCCGGCTGCTGTCCGATTGCGCGGCGCTGGAGCTGACGCCGAGCAGGGAAAAGCTGCGGGAGACGCTGGCCGGCGCCTCCTGGTCGCGCAGTTTGAAATCGACGAAGTGACGTTTGCCGCCGTTTTCGTTGGCGCGAATCTCTCCGTAATTCTGGCGCATCACTTCGCGGCCATTGCGATTGACGAATCGGATCGCCTCGAGCTCGCCGTTTTCCCGATAGATAAGGTCCTGGACCGCCGCGCCGTGCCAGGTGGGGTCGTCGAGCGGTCGGCCGGACCCGTTCAGCTTCGTGACCCGCCGCAGTTTGCGCCTGCTCCACTCAAGGTGGTAGTGCACTCCGCGGCGCATCGCGCTGCCGCTTGTCCCAACAACGCCTTCAGGCAAACTCCAGCGTTGAGCCATATGCCGGTAATCCGCCGTTTTGGTTCGAAAATAATCCCAACCCCAGATCGCAGCGGTCAAAACCACGACCGCGGCCGCGCCGAAAAGAGCCTGGCGGCGGCGGCGCCGCTTCGCTTCACGTTGCGCAAACGCGTTGTAGCCGAGCCCGGTAATGCCGGCGACCGCCTTGAGGAAAGCGCTGGTCCAACCATCCCCGCCCGGCCGCAGATCTCCCGCGATGGGTTCCGCCCGCCGATCGGTGAGTTGTCCATTTTCATCAACCGCGTAACGCAGAGCGGGAGCGAAACATTCGCTCGCCTCCTTTCCCGGCTGATCGCTCGCATTGGGTTCGCCCGCCGCGACAATCGCGAGGATGCGGTCCGCCCGCCCCAGCGATTTGAAAAAGCGGACCTCTTCGTTCACCCAGCGCGACCGCGCCGAATCCGGAGTGCAGATGACGATCAAATAACGCGACGCTCGCAATGCGTCTTCAATGCTGCCCCCGAGATCGGCCGAAAGCGGAAGCTCGTCCCGGTCGCGGAAACAGGGAAAAAGGCGTTTCGGGACCGGACCGTCCCGGCCGGGACGCCCGGCGAGGTCGCGCGGGATTGCGTAGTTTTCGAGCCGCCGGTACAAACGCCGGCTGAGGTCGGCGTCCTTGGACGAATAGGAAAGAAACGCCCAGTAGAAGGAGCTGGGGTTTCCAGCGGGTTCGTCTGGTTTCATGCTCACCGCGTGACGCGGTTTGTATTGCAATGAACCAAACTCGGCGAGAAATCTTTTGGTCCAGTTCGTCGCCACCAATCATGAACAAACTCATTTGCGTCCTTGTCACCTTCGTCGCGTTCTTGTTTCAGGCCGCGAATCGCAGCGAAGCGGCGGAACTCGGCGCTGCCGAAGCAGTCCTGGAGAAAGCCGGGATGTTCGCGCTTGGGGGCATTGGCGTAGCCGGCACGATGTCGCCGGGCGAACGAGCTCTGCGCGAGATCCTGGAGAATCCGAATGCGATCTCCCGCATGGAACGTCTGCTGACAAACGCCACCCCCGCCGGACGGCTTTACGCGCTGCTCGGTTTGCGACTCAAAGACCGCGCTTTATACAGTCGCGTCATTCAGGAACTGCGACCCGTCGACGAAAAAATTGAGACAGCCCGGGGCTGCATGCTCAGCCAGGAATCGTTCGGCGATCTGGTGAAGGAAATTGAGCGCGGGCAATACGACACTTTCCTCGACCGAAAGTGGCCGAAGGGAATGTGAAGAGTGACTGGTGATCAGTGAATGGAGAAGGCCCTAGCCATTCACCAGTCACTGATCACTATTCACGACGACGCCGAACCTTCCCGCATCCGCACCGGTGATGCGGGCAACTTGTCCAAGACGATTTTCCGGCCGGTTCCGTAACGCCCAAACGAGAGGACTCCGGTCGGGCATTCCTGCACGCAGGCGGAACAACGGACGCATTCCGGATCTTTCATCGGCAGCCCTTTGTTCGCGAAGTTCATGACGTCGATGCCCTGATGGCAAACGGAAGTGCAGACGTTGCACGAAATGCACTTGGATTTCTCCGGGAAGATTCGGAAGCGGGAGAAGCGACTGTAGATGTGCATCAGCGCGGCGAGCGGACAGGCGAAGCGGCACCAAACCCGCCCGCTGAAATGCCAGTAGAATCCAACGCCAATGATCCCCGCCCAGAGCAGATCGACGAACCAGACGTAATTGAACACGGGCATCTGTTTGAAAACGTATTCGAACGCCGAGCCGAAAATGGAACCGGGCATTGCCCACGCGAGACTTCGGGTGAGCAGGAGGAAGAAAGCCATCGCCAGAAAAACCTGACCGAGCATGTTGAAACGATTCCATCCCGGACCGTGCGGCATCTTCGTGCGGTGTGCGTCACCGAGGGTTTCCGCGAGCGCGCCGCAGGAGCAAATCCATCCGCAGTAGGCGCCCTTCCCCCAGCGAAAAATGATCAGCGGAATGAGGACAAACGTTTGGAGGAACGAGATGATTAGCCAGGTCCACATCGGCTGATCGGTAAACACGTTCCAGAAAAATAGCGGCCACGCGAGAATGAGCCCGAACGCGCGCCAATACTCACGGCCGTGTCCGTAGTTCGCGATGGGGAAAAGCGCGTCCGCGACCGTTTTGCCGATACCGCTGTCGAACCAGCCGTTGTGCCCTGCCCACGGCAGCACGATGTAGGGCAGTAGAAAGAGCGGCACTACCTGGATCGCCATCAGAGTGAAGGTCTGCGCCTTGATGTAGGGCGTCTTCTTGCGACGAATCCGGCGAAGGCCGAACAGGGTGACGCAAAGCGTGTAGGCGAGCGAATAGTAAAAACCGGGCTCACCGGTCGTGACGCCCAGAGTTCCCAGGATGTTTCCTCGATTCGAAAAAGCTGGCCCGAGGGCCGCCCACAAATCCGGCACGTTGAATGGGAACCAGTGATTGCGTTCGAACAACTCGGAGATGCCGAGGTAAACCCGGCCTTTTTTCCAATGGTAAATGAAGATGCACGCCAGGATGATCAGGGCCAGGCTAATGACCTTTGGCGGTCGCCAATCGCCGCGCACCTCGAGTCCGGAGCGGCGAAAAAATTCGAGCGGCGCTTCGCGGCCGAGCATGGTGAAGACGACATCGTTCGGCAACCGGGCCTCGTCCCCGTTTTTGAGAAATGCGGCGGCGGACTCGATCCGCGTCACCTCTGTTCCGAGCGCGAGCTTCAACGAACCGGGGACGCGTCCGCGCATTCCCGAAGTCGTGGCGGTCGTGACTCGCTCGGAAGTCGGCCTCTCGACCTGAACATCGGCGGTCGCGTCGCGGACCAGCATCTCCACTTTCGCAATGTTCGCCGGCTTCGCCCGGGACAACTCTTTCCGGCGATAGCTGAGAGTGACGTGCGCTCCGGAAGTGGCCAGCGCTATCGCCGTCTCCAAGGCCGAATCGCCGCCGCCCACCACGAGCGCATTCTGTCCCGCGAATTCCTTCGGATCGAAGAGCCGATTGTAGACCTTGTCCAGTTCTTCCCCCGGCACGCCGAGCTTCCGAAAATTTCCACTCCGCCCGATCGCCACGATTACGTTTCGCGCCGCTACCGTCGTCTTATCGCCGAGGTGGAGGACGAGCCGGCCCCGACCGCGCGATTCGATTCGCTCGACCCGCGCCGGCGTTACCTCGATTGCCGCCACGCGCCGCTGCGCTTCCATTTCTTCCACGAGCGCTTCCTTCACATCGGCAGAAAACTGGAGCCCGCCCTCGAGCTTCATCTCTGTCGGGTAAGTGTAAATCGGCTTCGCCTTCGGGAAATTGACGACTGTCGAAAAGACCTCGGTCGCTTCGTAGATCGCGAACTTCAGCCCCGCCTTCTTCGCCTCAATCGCCGCCGAAACTCCCGCAACCCCAGCCCCGATGATCGCCAGATCGAGCGCTCCGCTTTCATCCTTCTTCCTTCTTCCTTCTTCCTTCAGAATCCCCCTCACCGCTTCCGCGCCGGTGTGCGACGAGAACTTCAGGAGCGGGATCCCCGTGAGATCGCCTACGATCCACACGCCCGGCAGCGTGGTGGTTCCGTCCGGTCCAGAGACGGGCAATTTCTCGACAGTCCCAGCCGGCCACTGCGTGTGGAGCCATTTTGTGTAACGTGAGAGGATGCCGGCCATCGCGAATTCCGCGTTGCTTTTCTAATCCCCGCTTATCATGGCCGAAAGAGAAATCATGCACGACCGCAGCTTCAGCGCCTTAAGATGGATCGAGCGGTCCGCGCTCGATAGGGGCCGCGACGGAGCTACGAACTTTGTTTCCCATCGCCCGAGGGAACACGCGATCCACCACGAAAGTATGCACGACCGCAGCTTCAGCATCTTAAGGTGGATCGAGCGCTCCGCGCTCGATGGGGGGCGCTCGGATGAACATCTGTTGTTTCCCATCGCGCGACGGAGCGCGCGATCCACCAAAGCAAAATCATGCACGACCGCACGATAACCGCCGACCGAAGGAGTGGGATGAGCGAGCGAAAGGGCAATCGCCGATATCCAATCGGCGCGGAGTTAAGTGGCGACGGACGTATCCATTTCCGCGTCTGGGCGCCGAAGGCGAAAACTTTGGAGGTCGCGATCGAAAGGGAATTCTACGGTCTCGAATCCGAACCGAATGGGTATTTTTCGGGGTCGATCGAAGGAGTCGCCGGCACGCTTTATCGGTTCCGAATAAACCGAGAAGAAAATTTATATCCTGACCCCGCGTCGCGTTTTCAACCGGAAGGGCCCCATGGGCCGTCGTGCGTGGTCGATCACCGCGCCTTCAAATGGACGGACGATCGCTGGACAGGGACAAGTCTTGCCGGACACATCATGTCCGAAATGCACGTCGGCACTTTCACGCCGGAAGGAACTTGGCGCGCCGCCGCGGAAAAACTGCAGCTTCTGAAAGACGACGGCATCACCCTCCTCGAGATGATGCCGATCGCCGATTTCCCCGGGAAATTTGGCTGGGGCTATGACGGGGTGAACCTTTTTGCGCCGTGCCGGCTTTATGGTTCGCCCGACGATCTGCGATTTTTCATCGACCGCGCGCATGCCCTCGGCCTCGCGGTAATTCTCGATGTCGTCTACAACCACTTCGGCCCCGACGGCAACTACCTCGGTGTTTTTTCCGACAACTACATCCACCGCGAACGGGCCAACGAGTGGGGCGACTCGATCAATTTCGACGGTGAGAGTTCCGGGCCGGTCCGCGAATTCTTCATCACCAACGGACGGTATTGGATCGAAGAATTTCATTTCGACGGGTTCCGCTTCGACGCCACCCAGAGTATTCACGATGAATCCGAAGAGTACATCGTCGGCGCGATCGGCCGGGCCGCACGCGATGCCGCCGGCGAACGATCGATTTTGCTGGTCGCGGAAAATGAGCCGCAGGAAACGGAATTGATCAGGCCGTGCAGCCAAGGAGGAGACGATCTGGACGCGTTGTGGAACGACGACTGGCACCATTCGGCACTCGTCACGTTGACCGGGAATCGGGAAGCGTACTTCACCGATTACCATGGGAACCCGCAGGAATTTATTTCCGCGGCGAAATACGGCTACCTCTTCCAGGGCCAGCCCTATGTTTGGCAGGAGGCGCCGCGCGGATATTCAGCGCGGGGCGCGTCACCGCAGGCATTCGTTTCGTTCATCGAGAACCACGATCAGGTTGCGAACACGCCGTTCGGCGAGCGGGTCCGGTTTCTTACTTCGCCCGGCCGCTACCGCGCGATGGTGGCCCTGCTGTTGTTAGGCCCGTGGACGCCGTTGCTTTTTCAAGGGCAGGAATTCGGCGCGGCCTCGGCGTTTCGCTATTTCAGTGACGTGGGCGACGATGAGCTCAAGGAGGCGATCCGCAAAGGCCGCTTTGAGTTTCTCGCTCAATTCCCCTCGGTCGCCGCGCCGGAGGTGCAAGCGCGGCTGCCGGTGCCGCATCACGCCAGCACGTTTGAAGGCTGCAGGCTGGATTGGACCGACCGCGAGAAGTATCCGCACCTTTACGCTCTTCATCGCCACCTGATTCGAATGCGCAAAACCGATCCGCGTTTTCGCGAAGTGAAACCAAATGGCGTGGACGGGGCGGTCCTCGGACGGCGTGCCTTCGTCCTCCGGTATTTTGCCGATAAAGCTGAGGAAGAGCGGCTGTTGCTGGTGAATTTCGGAAAGCAGACGGTGTTCAGTCCCGCACCCGAGCCACTCCTCGCGCCGCCAGACGATTACAAGTGGGAAACGATGTGGACGAGCGAATCGCCGGATACGGTGGCATCGGCATGCTGCCGGTGGCAAACGACGATGGCTGGACCCTGTTTGCGGAAGCTGCGGTGGCGTTGCGGGCCATGCCCATGACGCAGCCGCGTAAAAAACCGAAAGCGCGCTAGGATTCGGGAGCGCCATGCAAAGTTATCGGCCAACAGTCGTGCGCTCGATGGTCTGGGATCGCGCGCATCCCTCCCGCGAAGTTTTGTTGAACCGCGAGTGGCTGGTCACCAATGGTCTCGGCGGTTACGCATCCGGGACCGTTTCCGGAGCGGTGACGCGAAAGTATCACGGGCTCCTGGTGGCCGCATTGCCGGCGCCGCTCGGGCGCGTGGTGATGTGGAACCATGTCTCGGAATTCCTCCGCTTCGAAGGCGATGACGTCATTTCGTTAGGCGCCGAGGAACGCGCGGGCGGGCAGCTCGATCTCAAGGGCGCCGAATACTTGCGCGAGTTTCGCCTTGAAGATGGGATGCCGGTCTGGATTTACCACGTCCGCGATTTCGTGATTGAGAAACGCGTTTCGATGCCGCATCTCCAAAACACGGTCCACGTGAGTTACCAAATAAGAGGCGCTGGGAAACTTCCCCGTCTCGAGCTCCGCCCAGCGTTTCATTTCCGCCACCACGAGGACGCGGTCGATGCCCCTCTGGCCGAGCCTTATCGCCTGACCGCGACCGGAGAGCGTTACGAGATCGTTTCGGGGCGCCGAAAGTTCGGTGCGCTTCGGATGCGACTCTGCGGGCACACCACGGCATTCACCCTGGCGGCAACGAAGATTAACCAGGTGATGTACCGCACGGAACAAGCGCGGGGTTACGCGCACGAGGGCGAGCTGTGGAGTCCAGGTTTTTTCCAGGTCGACCTGGGGGCGGAAGGAACCGCCACCCTCATCGGCTCGACCGAATCATGGGACATCATCGATGTCCTCAGTCCTTCCGAGGTCCTCGCGGCGGAACGCGAACGGCGGGCGCGCTTGCTCGAGGACGCGGATGTCGACGCGCGGGAAGGCGTCGCCGCCGAATTGGTTTTTGCGAGCGACCAATTCGTCATCACTCCGGCCGGGCGAGCGGAGGAAGCCGCCAGGGCCCACGCTTCCGGCGATGAAGTGAGAACGGTCATCGCCGGTTATCATTGGTTCACCGATTGGGGCCGCGACACGATGATCAGTCTCGAAGGATTAACCCTGGCGACCGGCCGGTGCCTCGAGGCGGGCTACATTCTGCGCACGTTCGCCCGTTACGTCCGGGATGGACTGATCCCAAACATGTTTCCGGACCGGCAGAAGGACGGCCTTTATCACACCGCCGACGCGACCCTTTGGTTTTTCCACGCGCTCGGGCGTTACCTGAAAAAAACGGAAGATCGAATCACGTTAGGGCTTCTGCTGCCGACCCTGATCGATATCGCGGAACATCATTTGCGCGGAACGAAGTTTAACATCCATGTCGATCCGCGGGACGGATTGCTCGCGCAGGGTGCGGAGGGTTACCAGCTCACCTGGATGGATGCGAAGATGGGGGATTGGGTCGTGACCCCGCGGCGGGGGAAAGCGGTGGAGCTGAACGCGCTTTGGTTTAACGCTTTGAAACTCCTGGAAGGCTGGCTCCGCGAGGGCGGTGACACGGAGGCGGCGCAGCGTTATGGGGATCACGCCGACCGCGCCCGGACGTGTTTCAACGAACGGTTTTGGTTCGAGGGAGGCGGCTATCTCTACGATGTAGTCGACGTCGATGGCGGCGGGACGAACGACACGGCCTGCCGGCCTAACCAATTGTTCGCGATCTCACTCGATCATCCGGTCCTGGACCAGGCGCGTTGGAAGTCGGTCGTGGAAGTGGCGGAAAATGAGCTGGTCACGCCGGTGGGATTGCGTTCGCTCTCGCCGAAGCATTCGGATTACAAACCGATTTACGCCGGCGACCTGCGTTCGCGCGATGGCGCGTATCACCAGGGAACCGTGTGGGGCTGGCTCATCGGTCCGTTTATCGACGCGTGGCTGAAAGTGCATCCCGGAGAAAACGCGACAGCGCGAAAGTTCCTCGAGCGGTTCCCGGAAAGCATGGACGACAGCGGCATGGGCACGATCTCCGAAGTCTTCGACGCGCGCGAACCGCACACCGCCGGCGGCTGCATCGCGCAAGCTTGGAGCGTGGCGGAAGTCTTGCGCTGCTGGCTGAAGACGGCGTGAAAAGCGTGTCATCCTGAGCCGCGCAGACGGCGAGGGACCTCGCCGTTGCAAATTGGGCTACCGCCAGTCCGCAGGCGTCCATTGACGATGTGCGCCCGTTGTTTCGCGGAAGCGATTGATCGCCTGAGAGGTCCGTCGCCGTCTGCGCGGCTCGGGATGACACCGCTTTCTCTTGCCTGGCCCGCTCATTAAACCCCGTTGTTCCGAATCAGTTACATGGCGGAGCCGGAGACGCTGACCCAGGTGAAACAGAAGCCGGAGGTGCGCGAAGCCCTGGCCCAGACCGGGGGCAAGCCGAAGATCAAGGCGCAAACCCGGGACAAGTTTTGGTTCACCACCCACGCGCTCGTCTTGCTGGGGTGCGCGGCTGTTTGGTTGTTGCTGGCCTGGAAATGGATTCCGCTGCCACAGGCGCAGTTGGATCTGCTCGCCCGCGCCATTCGAGCCACTGTCTTCATTGTCGTTGTCCTGGCCATCGCGAAAGCGATCTCGGTTTACGCGATTGGGAGAATCGAGGACGCCTCCACGACCTTTACTCTTCGTCGGATCCTGCACCTCGTTGTCGGCATCGTGATCGTCCTCATCGGCCTCTCGATCTTTTTCGCCAATTGGTACACCGCGCTGATCTCCGTCGGCGTGGTTTCCATCATCGTCGGTCTCTCTGTCCAGACCCCGATGTCGAGCTTCATCGGCTGGATCTACATCCTGGTTCGCCGCCCCTATCGCGTGGGCGACCGGATCAAAATCGGTGACGCCACCGGCGACGTCATTGACGTCAGCTACATCGACACGACGCTGTGGGAATTCGGCGGGTCGTTCCTTTCCACCGATCACCCGAGCGGACGCGTCATCAAGTTTCCAAACGCGAAGGTGCTTAACTCGATGGTCTATAATTATTCGTGGCCGCTTTTCCCCTACATCTGGAACGAGATCAAATTCCAGATCGCCTATCAAAGCGATCTGGAGTTTGTCGCTCGAACGATGGAGCGAATCGTGGAGGAGGAGATCGGTGAGGAAATGAAGGAGCGCGTCGGCGTTTACCGCGATCTCCTGGCGAAGACGCCGGTCAACGAGCTGGAGGTCCGGGCGCATCCCCGAGTCTTTTTTCGCGTCGATGAAGTGACCTGGATCGATGCCATCGTCCGTTATGTCGTGCCGCCGCGCGAAGCGGGAGCCATCAAAACCCGGCTCATCCCGAAACTGCTCGCTGCCCTGAACGCCGAGCCCGACAAAGTGATGTTCCCGGCGGGAGCGGCGCGTTAAGCGCGTTTGCTTGCATCGCGATTCCAGCCGATTACTTCGCCGATGAATTTTCGAATCCTGGTTGTCCTGCTTGGCTTGACCGCGATCGCCGCGAAGCCCGCGCCGAAGTCGAGCCCAACCTCCGGGCCCAAACCCTCTCCCAAACCAAAGGTCTCCGCGCCGGGAGCCATCCCGGTCGCCTTGCCAAATTACGACGAAGAGACCAGTACCAAGCTCCAGATTTTTCTCGATAACAACGACTTTGGCCCGGGCAAGATCGATGGCCGGATGGGCGAATTTTTCCGGAAGGCGCTCGTCCATTACAAACGCGCCCACGGAATGGCCGAGACAGGCTCGGTCGATACGTGGTTACTCGATCAGGTCCCGGAAACGTGGACCGATTTCACGATCCCACCCGAAGCGATGAATTTCGTCGGCGACACGGCGAGCAAGCCGTCGGAACAGGCGAAGCTGAAGCGGCTGAACTACGGGTCGCTCCTTGAGTTCGTCGCCGAGCGTTATCATTCCGCCGAAGATTTTCTCAAGAAGATCAACCCCGGGATGAAGCTGGAGAACCTCAAGGTCGGCGACACCGTGAAGGTCCCCAACGTTTTGCCATTCAAGATCGAGGACTTGAAGGAAGGGTTCGCGGAGAAGAATCCGGCCTTTGTGAATCGCAAGGTCTACATCGACACGAAAGACCGTTTCCTCCTCATCTACGACGACAAACAGCTCGTCGCTGAATTCCCGATCACGCCCGGATCGTCCACGCTCCCGGCGCCGATGGGGCTTTGGAAAATTCTTGGAATCGCGACCTTGCCAGTCTTTCGCCACGACGAAGGCGTCCTGCAACACGGCGAGAAATCGAGCGTGTTCTACAATTTGCCGCCGGGCCCGAATAACCCGGTTGGGATTCTCTGGATGGGGTTGAACAAGCCGCACGTTGGCGTTCACGGCACAAACAATCCCGAGACGATTGGCCGCGCCGCCAGCCATGGTTGCATCCGGACCGCAAATTGGGACGCGGCACGCGTGCGAGAGCTGGTCACGGTGGGCAACGCCGTGTCGATTTTCAGGTAAGAGCTGCAGCCGCGGGTTGCGCAACGCGTCGGCCATAGGCCCAAGGCTACAAGAGACGACCACATATTCAGCACCGCGCTGTTGTAGCCGTCGGCCTATGGCCGACGCGGCGCACAACTCAAACACCTGCCCAGCTCCGCGCTCCTGTAGCCGTCGGCCTGTGGCCGACGCGACGCGCAACTTAATCACATCCTCAGTCCCGCGCTCGCCGCAGGCGAGCGTCTACAGAGCGCTCCAAAGATTTTTCGCGCGGAACGGCCAGGTCGTGCGTCTAGGCTGGTAGATCGACAAAAATGGACGCACCCGAACAGGCAATTTACCGCGCAGCTATCCAGGGAGATCGGGACGCTTTCGAGATCCTGATCCGCTCCACGAGCCGGAACCTGTTCGCGATCGCCTACGGAGTCCTGCAAAATCGCGAGGAAGCTGAGGACGTCGTCCAGGACACTTTCGTGAAGGCGTGGAAATCGCGCTGGCGGGTGCGGGATTCGGCGAAGCTGCCGGCCTGGCTGGCGACCATCGCGCGGCACCGGGCGCGTGATCTCGCTCGGAGACGGCGCCCGGAACCGTTACCGGAAAATTTTGAATCGAACGAGGTGGTTGAGTTCGAGACCGCAGCAACAGGGAAAAGGGCGGACCTCGATGGCGAGGTCCGCTCCGCCCTCGCGCAGTTGCCCGAGCTGCACCGGGCGGCGGTCACGCTTCGCTATTTCGAAGACCTCGATTACGGCACGATCGAACAAACCCTCGGCCTAACGAACGGGGCGCTCCGCGGCATTTTGGGCCGCGCTCTCAGCCGGATGCGGAAACGGCTTAAACCGGCGCTGGCCGCAATTGGATGACGCTTATGGCTACGATTCACGAACAGCTCGACGAACTCCTCGCCGCCGATCTCCACGACGAACTCACCGCGGCTGAGCGGGACGAATTTCACGGGCACCTGGTGGAATGCGCCGAGTGCCGGCAGGCTTTTCAGGAAGGAAAAACTATGAACAGAATTCTTCACGAAACGCTCTCTGAGAAAAAAGCGGACCCGGCGTTTGAACAGCGGATGGTGTCGCACTTTCGGGATCGAGTACCCGAAGCGTAGCGGTCTCATCAGTCTGATCACGGACTTGATGCGCGTGCGCGCAATTCAAGTCACGGCCGCTGCCGCGGTCCTGCTGGCTTTGGCGCAGATGGGAAAATTGCTCACCGGCGAATCGATGACGCCAAAGACGCGCCACGAAAATTCGGTCGCGCTCAATGAGTACCGGAGCGATCAGGATAAACCGGGCGCCCGGCGCGACAGCGGAGTTCTTGCGAAGGCCGATCGGCGCACAAATGCGCTGGCCTCGACGACCACTCCGCCGCCGGCGCCTCCAATGGACGCTGTTACCTCAACAGTGCCGAAACCGCAGACTGAGACTTTGCGCGCTGCCGGTCTGACTAAAACAAAGAAGGCGGAGACGAAGGATGTGGAAGTGACCGCCTCGTATATCCCGCCAGTCGAGACGGAGTCGGCCGCTACGCCGTCGGCAAATAATCCCGCGGCGAATCGAAAACTGGTTCGCAATGCGACCGCGGAGTTAGAGGTAGTTAGCTTCGACGAGTCGGTCCAGAAGATCACGGCATTCGCGGCGGAAGACAAAGGTTACGTCTCAACGACGAGCTCGGAGAAGCAGGCGAACGGGAAACTGCGCGGCGAAGTTGTCGTCAAAGTGCTGCCGGATAATCTCGATCGGTTTCTCGCAAAACTGCGCGGGATCGGCGAGCTGAAGAACCAGGCGCTCACGACTGAGGACGTAACGAAGGCTTATTTTGACACGGAATCGCGGCTGAAAAATGCCCGGCTCATGGAGCAGCGGCTCATCGAGATCCTAAAAACGAAGAGCAAAGACGTCGCCGATCTGCTCGAGGTGGAGAAGGAACTCGGCCGCGTTCGCGAGGAGATCGAGACGATGCAGGGTGAGCTGAAGTTCATGGATTCGCAGGTGGCGTTCGCAACGGTCACGATCACCCTCGCCGAAAAGAACATGAATATTCCGGCCGCGTTTCTTCTGAAGGAGCGCGCGCAGTTGTCGCTTTATGCGACCGAAGTCGAGAAGACCTACAACGACATCAAAGCGCTGGCATCGCCGAAGGTCCAGATCACGACCGCGCAGATCGACCGGGACAACACCGGGCGGGTCTCGGCCCGGCTAAGCTTGTTACTCGCGCCGGAGGAAAGCGAAGCCGTCATTAACAAGATCAAAGAGATGGCGCGAGTCGAGAATTTCCAGGTAACGACCGAGCGCGTTTCGCAGGGCGGCGACGGCCTGGGCGAGACGGCGAAGACGGAGCGCGACAAAGTGGAGTTGAACATCACCCTTTCGCGTGACGAACAGGAGATTGCGTTGCAATCGACTTCGCTCCGGATTCGCACCCCGGAAGTGAACGATAAGACGAAACAACTCAAGACAATCGCAGAACAACAGAGCGGCCGGATCCGCAGCTCTTCGTTCTCGCGCGACCCGAACGGCCGCGAATACTCGACCGTGTCGCTCCGGGTGCCGATGAAGAATTACAACGCGCTGATGCAGGCGCTGAATGGTCTCGGCAAAGTGGAGAACGTCAGCGTGCGGCGTGACGATCGGCCGAACTCACAGACCGACGAAGCGAACGCGCCGGCCGATGTTACCATCCAGGTTTACAGCGAGGGGAACATCGTCTCGGAAGAGACTGGCATTTGGGTAACGCTCCGCCGCACGATTGGACAAGGCGCCGCTGCGTTGATGTGGAGCGTGCGGATGATCGGCGTCGCGATCGCGTTCCTCGCCCCGTGGGCGTTGATCCTCGCGGCGGTAGGCTGGGTAGCGCGACGCGTTGGGCGCGCCAGGGCGGCACGCAAACAAGCGACCGAACAGGATCGGACCTGATCCAAAGCGCTGGCCTGGGGCTGTAGACGTTCGCCTGCGGCGAACGCGAGATATGGCGCGGCAGTTATTTCAGCACGCTCCCTCACGTCGGCCACAGGCCGACGGCTACAAGGTCACGGATCCTAGCCCTTCGGCAGAGCTAACCGGGGTTTTCGCCAGAGCTCCGATTTCAGCATTCCGTTCCGGAACAAGTCCTGACGTTGCCGGATGAATCCTTCGGCGTGGAGGAATGGTGAAGGGTCAACCAACTGCCGCGCTTCGATCCCAGCCACGCAACGAAAAAACGAATACATAACGGCAAGCCAGGCGCGCGCCTGGCGGCGAGCGAAGCCGGCTTCCGGGACTCTAAAATCTGCCAGCAGCCAGATGGCATTCGGAGCCGCAGCCTGGGCAAGCTTCGCCACGATATGGCCAACCTGTCGCGTGCTGAAACAATCGAGGACGAAATGCGTCACGATCAAATCGTAGCGGTCGTTAGGTGTCCATGAAATCACGTCATGCTGAAGAAACGCAACGCGATGAATCCCATCCGGATTCGTTCGGAGAATGTACCGTCGCGCCAGCTCGAGCATTCGCTGACTGCTATCCACGCAATCGACTCGGATCAGCGGCTGGCGCTGAAGAAGTGCTGCCAGAAATCTTCCATTCCCCTCACCTACGATAAGTGCGCGGCGCGGCGAACCGATGTCGTCGAGACATGCGACCCGAGCCTGCTGCAACGCGTTCCCGAACGCGATCGTTTCGAGCGCGCGATACCAGGGCGCGACGGCATCGAAGCTCACAACGCCGCCCAGACGAGCGCAAGGACCGGAGTGAGCAGGACCAGATCGGCAAGCGCGGTGCGTTGGTCGGTCGTTGTAGCGACGGCGCTCTGTCGCCGTACGAACGCGTATCTACGGCGACAGAGCGCCGTCGCTACAACAGCCCTGAAGCTGCCAGACGCATTGAGGCAACCGAGCAGTAACGCACTCACGCTGACACAGATGAAAAATGGCGCGGCGGGCTGATGCAAAAGCGCGAGGACAAATGATCCGGCTGCCAGAACGACGCAAAGCAGCGCGACGCGGCCAATGATTGCGGGATGAAGCGTCGCGATGGAGACCTTGCCTTGCGCTCGATCCAACTCGCATTCCCAGGCGGCGATGCTGACACAGTTCAACGAGCACAACGCCGCAAACACTACGACGGCAATGGCGAAACCCAGGGTCAAGCCAGGACGCGGCAGCAACGCGACAACGGTCCCGGCGGCAAACAGAATTCCAATCGCCGTTTCCTTCGCGGGCAACGACCGCCAGATCAAACCGAGAGGATGGTTCGCGACGAGATATATTACCGCTCCAAGACCCACCACGGCGCCGACGAGAAATGTTTGGACCGCTGTGGTTCGCCAGATGACGTAAGCATCGAACCCAGCGACGAGAGCGAGACTCGCGATCCAGATTTCGCGGTGGCGAAGACAAAACTGCTGGCGAAGCGACCGCGGCATACCCGGTTTCAGGGTAACCGCGTCGGCGAACCGATCCCCGAGATAGATGAGCCACGCGGTAAGGAAAAGCGCGACGGCGTTCCCGATTTGCAGCGGAACCGCGAAACTGCGCGCGAACAGCCAAAGCCACGCGATCGCTACCAGCGGCGCGTCCAGACAAACGAGGTTGAGCCAGACTGTAGGAACCACGCGTTGCGCTCCATGCGAATCCCGACCTCGCAGCGCGGCGGCCCTACCGGGTAAATCGGCTTGCTGAGTCTTCAATCGATCTTACTTTAGATTGCATCGCGCCGGACAGCTACCGCCTATGAATTCAAACGCCATTTCGATGAACAACCTGGCGGTGGCGTCGCTGCCCAGGCATCTTCTCCAATTCGCGGTCGACCAGCGTTACGAAGAGTATACGCCGGTGGATCACGCGGTCTGGCGCTTCATCATGCGGCAGAACACTTTTTTCCTCAAAGAGTACGCCCACAAGGTTTATTTCCAGGGCCTGCTCGACACCGGGATTTCCTTCGAACGGATCCCTCGCATCCAGGAGATGAACGACATCCTGGGCAAGATCGGCTGGGGAGCGGTGGCGGTGGACGGGTTCATTCCGCCGGCGGCGTTCATGGAATTCCAGGCTTACAAGGTCCTGGTGATCGCGTGCGACATGCGCCAGATCCATCACATCGAATACACCCCCGCCCCCGACATCGTCCACGAGGCAGCCGGGCACGCCCCGATCATTGTCGACCAGGAGTACTCGAATTATCTCCAGCGTTTCGGCGAAGTGGGCGCGAAAGCAATGCAGTCCCGGAAGGACTTCGAGCTTTACGAAGCCATCCGGCACCTCTCGATATTGAAGGAGTTGCCGAACTCGAAGGAGGAGGAAGTGGCCGCGGCGACCCGCGAGGTCGAACAGCGTTTCGCGAATCTCGGCGAGCCTTCAGAGATGGCGCTGCTGTCGCGGCTCCATTGGTGGACGGTCGAGTACGGGCTCATCGGCACTCTTGAGAATCCGAAGATCTACGGGGCCGGTTTGCTTTCCTCGATCGGGGAATCGGTGTCGTGTTTGGCGCCAGGGGTAAAGAAGATTTGGTATTCCATCGGCGCGGCCGATCAACCGTTCGACATCACGACGAAGCAGCCGCAACTCTTTGTCTGCCACGATTTCCAGCATCTCCGCGATGTGCTTGAAGAGTTCGCCAGCAAGATGGCTTACCGCGTCGGCGGCTTGGAGGGTCTGAACAAGGCGGTCGAATGCAAACGTGCGGCGACCGCCGAATATTCTTCCGGCCTGCAAGTGACTGGCGTGTTCACCGAAGTTTTGGCGGACGACAAGGGACAGCCGATTTATCTGCGCACGACCGGTCCGACGGCGCTGGCCTGCAACGGCAAACAACTTGAAGGACACGGCAAGGAACGGCACGCGGAAGGATTTGGCGCGCCAATCGGCGAGTGGAAGGAAACCGCCCTGCGCGAGGGCGAAAACGCAACCCTGCAATTCACCAGCGGCGTGACGGTAGCAGGCCGCGTGCAACGACTCGTTAGGCAGGAGGGCAAACTGCTCCTGGTAAGTTTCTCCGAATGCACGGTGAAGCTCGGCGACCGGGTCCTGTTCGAGCCGGCATGGGGCGAATACGACATGGCGGTGGGCGATCGAATCGTTTCCGTTTTCAACGGCGCAGCGGACGCGGAGGCGTACCTCGACGTCGCGCTGGTTCCGAAGGAACGCACGATCAAGACGCCTTCCGACGAGAAGCGCAAGAAGCTGGAAAGTTTGTATCACCAGGTGCGCGACATCCGGGAACGCAAGGTCGGTTATGAGCGCCTCGGCGAGATCTGGGAAACGCAGCAGGCCGAGCACGCGGACGACTGGCTGCTTTCGATGGAAATCTTCGAGCTGCTCGACGACGCCGGCGAACAGAACGAGCTGAAGCAGCGGATCGTGACGTTCCTCAATCAAAAGAAGCTTACGGACAAAGACAAGGCGACCCTGATCGAATGGGGATTCCGGCTCGTGACGTATCACAAGGCCGGATTGGAAACAGCGGGACAGATTCGGTAGCCTTCTGTAGACGCTCGCCTGTGGCGAGCGCGGGAGCGATTTTCCGTGACAGGGCGGCGCTCACGTCGCCCACAGGGCGACGGCTACAGGGCGCCTGCCGAATTCGAGAGCGTAATATTTTCGACGGCGACCTCATTCGGCCGCGAAAGCGCATAGGCAACCGCCTCGCCGATCTCCTCCGCTGAGAGCATCTTTTCACGCGGCCAATCGCCTTCCACACCGTTCCAAATCTCCGTCGCTGTCGCGGCCGGATAAATGTTTAGGACCCGGATTCCCTTCGGCCGCAATTCCTCCCGGACTGCTTGCGAGAATCCTTCGAGAGCGAACTTGCTCATGCAATAGCTGCTCCAGTTCGCGAAGCCGGTCTTGGCCGCTATCGAGAGAATATTCACGATGCTCGAACCGGCCGACATGATCGGCAGCAACTTCTGGGTAAGCAGAAATGGCGCAGTGACGTTCACGTCGAGCGTTGTTTGCCATTCGGCGAGCGTGACGGCTTCGAGCGGTTTTACGACGGCGACGCCCGCGTTGTTGATCAGCCCGTCGAGCGGCTCCGTGCCGATCTCTTCGACCATCTTCTGGATCGCGACCGGATCGCGCAGGTCGTAACACAGCGGAATCGCCCTCGCTCTTTTCGCCTCAGCGAGTTGGCAGGTTGCGGCCAATGCTTCGCGGTCACGGCCGTGCAAGAGCAGGCAATCGCCGGCAGTAGCGACTTTGTCGGCAATGGCTCGCCCTATGCCGCGGCTGGCGCCGGTGATGAGGTAACGCTTCATATTGGAAGAGGGGAAAACGTGGAACGCTGAACGTCCAACGTCCAACGCCGAATTAGAAGGCTGGAGTCGCGCCGCTCTGTCGGCGCGCCGGGATCGGACGGCGACTGAGCGCCGTCGCTACAGGGCTTTTCTCAGGGAGAAGCGGTTGTTAGGAGTTTCCCACAAACGCAGCCGGACCAGCCGGCCATCCAATCGTGAATCGAACTGCGGCCAGAGCGATTGAACGATGTTTTCGCCGGTCGAAGTCCGGTGTTGAAACGCTTCCAACTCTAAATCCAGATGTTTGTTCTGCCACGGCTCGAGGGCGGCGGAGACTCCAGCTTGGAGAGCAGCCAGGTTCATCAGGGCGCCGCTACGCTCGTCGAATGCGCCGGCAACCGTTGCTTCGGTGATGTAAAGATGACCGTGGCCGCGGGGGTTATTGCATTTGCCGTAGAGGGCAAGGTTTTCCTCCGCCGAGAGCTGTTCGCTGTGCAGACAATGCGCGGCGCCGAACGATGCGCGTAACCCCAGAAAAAATCGGTCGCCACCCCAATACTCGGCGAAGAAATCGGGATGCTCATGCAAACGAACGCGGTGGACCGGCGCGGTTTCGGCGACGCGCCGATGGATGTAGCGCGCCAGGGTTTCGGTTGTGATTGGTTGATTCGCCAGGGCCGGAACCTCGCGATTCAGATTCTTGTGATCGAGTTCGGCCCGCAGTATCGCCAGTGAGGCTGCTACCTTTTGAGGGACGGCATCATTTTCCCGCAGGGTAATCCGAGCCCGATAGTTGTGACCATGGCCGAATGGCGACGCCGCGGCCCCGAAAAGTTTTTCGTTTTCCGAGTGGGACAGCTCGGGCGACGCGGTCCGGCGCGCGGCCGAAAAATCGAACCAGTGATGCGAGTCGGACACTCCGCCCGCATAGTAGGTCGCGCTCCGAGCTTCGGATTCCGAGAGATGACACGCGGCAAGCCGCGCTTTCCCATCGGCGAAGAACGGAGCAGCGGCCTCGAAGAGCTCTCGTGCAACGTTCTCCGGCGAGGGAACGATTTTGGCAAACGCCGGATTGTCCTCGTTCAGAAATTTGTGATCGAACCCATCGTGCAATACCTGACCGGCGCGCTCCTTGATTTCGCTGATGTTCATCAGCATCCCGGTGGCGGGATCGACCGAGCCTGAGAAAACGAAATAGGCGACGTAGTTCCGGCCCGTTCCGTATCGCGCCAAAGATTCCGAACCGAATGCGGCCAGGTTTTCGGCGTCGCTCCAATCTTTGACGAACAAGCGGCGCGACGCCGAGAATTCAAGCCGCTTGCTGACCGTTAGAAGCATGCGGCACTACGCCAGCAGAGCGAGGAACTCCGAGCGCGTTCGCGCGTCTTCCTTGAACGAGCCAAGGAGGCACGACGTCTTCATGACGGAATTCTGTTTCTCGACTCCTCGCATCATCATGCAGAGATGCTTCGCTTCGATGACGACCGCGACGCCGGTAGGGTGAAGCGTCTTCATGAGCGCGTCGGCGACCTGAATCGTGAGATTTTCCTGGATCTGGAGACGGCGCGCAAACATGTCGACGATGCGGGCGACTTTCGAGAGCCCGATCACCTTGCCATCGGGGATGTAAGCCACGTGCGCCTTGCCGATGAAAGGGAGCAAATGATGCTCGCACATTGAGTAAAGCTCGATGTCTTTCACGAGCACGATCTCGCTCGCGTCGGAATCGAAGATGGCATCGTTAACCACAGTCTCGAGGCTTTGCCGATAACCGTTGGTAAGAAAATCAAAAGCTTTCGCCGCGCGACTCGGCGTTTTCAGCAATCCCTGGCGCTCGGGATCTTCGCCGATGGATTCGAGCAGATTCCGGAACGAATGCTCCATCCCGGCCAGCTTCGCCGCGCCGCACGGCCGCAAACTGGCGATACGCCGTTCCGCGGCTTCCAATTCCGTCTCGTGATTTTGGCCTGGCACTGTGTCCCTAATCAAGCCAGCTGAGCGGATACTTCTCGTCGTCGAGGGCAACGGCCTGCTCGGTCAGCTCGAGGGTATGCTCGGTATCGAACATGACAGCGAGTTCCTCGGTCCGCTGAGCGTCTTTGCTGGCTATGATCGTGCCCGGATGCGGGCCATGAGGAATGCCGCGCGGATGCAGAGTGATCGACCCGGCTTCAATTCCTTTGCGCGATCCGAAGTTGCCCCGGACGTAGAACAGCACTTCGTCCGCTTCGACATTGTCGTGAACCCACGGGATCTTCACGGCTTCCGGATGGTAATCGAGCATTCGCGGCGCGAAGGTGCAGACGACGTAGCCACGAATCTCGAAGGTCTGATGGATCGGCGGCGGTTGATGGACCGTGCCTGTAATCGGCTCGAAGTCCTGCGCGTTAAAGGTGAACGGATAAACGAAACCGTCCCAGCCGACGACGTCGAAAGGATGGTGCGCATGAACCACTCGCGTCCAACGGGGACCGTCCTTCACCAGGACCTGGACGTCCTCATCCTTATCGATCGTGAGCGTTTCGGTCGGCCCGTGAAAATCGCGTTCGGAATAAGGCGATCCCATCCGGATCTGGCCGTCGTGGTTCAAATAGCGACGCGGAATACGAACGGGACCGTTGGATTCGAGGATGAGATAATCTTCCTCCTGCACATTGTCCGGGACGAGCCGATAGGTGATGCCTCGTGGGATGACAATATAATCCTCCGCGCGATAGCGCAGTTTGCCGAACATCGACTCCAGCGTGCCCCCGCCTTTGAAAACGAAGATGATCTCATCGGCGCCGCCATTCCGGTAATATTCGTATTCGCCGTAGGTCTTCTCCGGCTTCTGCCGATACGCAATCATGTCCTGGTTGAAGAGCATCGGGATACGCCCGGTATAGAGGTCCCCTTTCCGCGGGACGTTCGCCGCCTTCAAATGATGATGCCGAAGCGGCGCGTCGGTCACCTTCTTCAGCTCTTCGCACTTCAAGAGCTCGACACTGCGAACGCGCGTCGGCGGCCGCAGGTGATACATGATCGAGTAAGCCTCGTTGAAGCCTTCCGTCGTGATGACGTGCTCGTAGTAGATGCCTTCGTTCTTATAGCCTGGTCCCGCGCCGTTGCGGTGGAACCAGATATGGTGTTTCCGCGGAATTTCGCCGAGTTTTTGATACTGAGGCATAAGAGGCTCCTATAAGTTACCGCGCGCTTCCTGCTCCTTCTCGAGAGCTTCGAAGAGCGCCTTGAAGTTACCTTTACCGAAACTCTTCGCGCCTTTGCGCTGAATGATTTCGAAAAAGAGCGTTGGCCTGTCTTCGACCGGCTTGGTGAAAATCTGAAGGAGATACCCTTCGTTGTCGCGATCGACCAAAATCCCGAGGTTCGCGAGCGGCCCAAGGTCTTCATCAATGTGCCCGACGCGTTCCGGTAAGGTATCGTAATAAGTGGTTGGGATTTTGAGAAACTCGACCCCGCGGCTTTGCAGGTCAGTGACGGTCTTGACGATATCGTTCGTGGCGAGCGCGCAATGCTGGACGCCTTCACCGTTGTAGAACTCCAGGTATTCTTCCACCTGCGATTTCTTTTTGCCTTCAGCCGGCTCGTTAATCGGGAATTTTACGAAACCATTGCCGTTGCTCATCACCTTGCTCATGAGCGCCGAGTATTCGGTGGAGATGTCCTTGTCGTCGAAGGTGAGGATGTTGCGGAACCCCATCACGTCTTCATAAAATTTCACCCAGGGATTCATCTGGTTCCAGCCGACGTTGCCCACGCAATGATCGACGTAGAGCAAGCCGGTATCCGGCGGATTGTAGTCGCTCTCCCATTTGCGGAAGCCGGGCATGAAGATGCCGTTATAATCGCCGCGTTCGATGAAGAGATGGACGGTGTCGCCGTAAGTGTGGATCCCGCTCATCACCACCCGTCCATCCTTATCCTGGAGCGTCGTGGGCTCCATGTAACTCTTGCCGTTACGCTTGGTCGTTTCGTTCCACGCCGAAGTCGCGTCCTCGACTTTCAAGGCAAGGAATTTCACGCCGTCGCCATGCAGCGCCACATGATCCGCTATCGGGTTGTTTGGCCGCAGCGCGGTCGTGAGAACGAGGGTGAGTTTGTTTTGTCGAATCGCGTAGCTGACACGATCTTTGACTCCGGTTTCCGGGCCGGAATACGCGAGCGACTGAAAGCCGAACGCGGTTTTGTAATAATGCGCCGCCTGCTTTGCGTTACCGACCCAGAACTCAACATAGTCAGTTCCTTGGAGCGGGAGAAAATCGGTTTCGGTCGACGGGGATGTTTTCGGAGCAGCGATGGTCGTTTCCATAAGCGTAAGCGGTTCTCGGACGTTTCTTCACGTTAACCGAAAGCCCCGAGCTTTCAATCCTCACGGCGCGGACTCCGTGCGCCTTTGCCAAGGAGAGGTTTTTGCGTGACACCAGGCCAGCTACTTGGCACGCTCACATTCCCCAACTTCCCCGCCATGCCCCAAACACCGATCCCCAATTTCCACAACGCCCGGCTCTCTCTCGTCCAATCCTTTATTCGCGAGGTGATCTGCAAGAAGTTCGCGAACCTCACCGGTTCCGGGCTTTTTGCTGAACATCCAAAAATGCGGGCCGCAGGAGCCACGCTCGTCCAAATAGAGCAAGGCGTCTTGCGCGACGCTGGCGCAGCTTTCGGATTTTACGATGCGGAGTCCGCCGCGCGGCGTCTTGAGGGCGGCGCCACAGGTTTTCCGGCGGAGGACTGTATCGATCTCCTGGTGAAGTACGCGATCGCCTGGGCCTTGGACGACACCGCGTGGATGGCACAAATCCAAAGCGAATTTACCGACAGCCCGTGCGATCCCGGCTGGTTGACCGCGGCAATCACCTGGCTCGCCTACTATTGGGACGGCCAACTGCCAGATTACGCCCCGCCGGCCGGCACGTCGCCACAACCGTTTCCATTGCCTCCGCCGGCCATCGCCGGTCAGCCGCTGCGAGTTGGAATTCTGGGCGACTGGGGGACGGGAGAGCCGGAAGCGATCGCGGTTTTAGACCAATTGATGCAACAAAACCCCGACCTCATCATTCATGTGGGGGACATCTATTATTCGGGCACCCACGACGAATGCATCACGAACTTCCTCAACCTGATCAACCAGGCGCGGGCGAAATATGGCCGGCAGATCCCGGTCTACAACCTTCCCGGGAATCACGATTACTACAGCGGCGGGCAAGGCTTCTATAGCATCCTGCCGCAAATCAATCTCGGAGCGGCCCACGGCAAGATCCAGGAGAACAGTTTTTTCTGCCTGCAAAACGATTCGTGGCAGTTGGAGGGAATGGATACCGGATATAACGATCACGACCTACTCAAGGTGGCCGATGACACAACGAAGTTGCGGCCCGACGAAGCTCAATGGCACCAACAGCAACTCGCGGCTGCCGGAAAACGGAGCGTGATTCTATTTTCGCACCACCAACTCTTCTCGGCCTTCGCCACGATCGGAGCTGTGGGGAGTTCCAAACCGAAGTACAAGAACCATCATCTGGACGAGAACCTGAAGAAGTGGCGGTCGTTTGGAAATCCGAACATCGTCGCCTGGTTCTGGGGCCACGAGCATTTGCTCGAAGTGTATGCGGTCCCGGGAACCCAAGGCACGAACCTTCCCGTGCTGGGCCGTTGCGTCGGTAACAGCGCGTTCCCGGTCTTCGATAACCTGGGCGACTACACTCCGGTGACAAAGGACGTGCCGCTCGAATCCGCACCCGGATTTCCAAACGATTACGTGGAGACGGGCTGCGAGGATCAAATTTACGCGCACGGATATGTCATGCTGGAGCTGGGAAACGACCAGGCGACCGCGACCTATTATCAGGTCCTCGGCGAGGGCGACGGGCTCAGCCAGCAGTTGTGGCAGGAGACAATCCCGGCGGCACCGTAGAGCGCGCCTCAAGTTAATCACGACTACCCTGCTCGTCCTTTTCGTCTTCCCGAGGAACAGCCTCGCCGCCGCGCAAAGCCAGCGAACGCTTGGAGATATTCCCGGCGCGCGCGAATCGCTTGTCCGGATCGTCAGCCGGAAGTTCTACCAGTCGCTTCTGATTTCACCGGTTCGCGGTTGGATTGTCGTTCGCGGGCAGCTGGTGAACGGCCGTCTCTCGGGCTCCAGAGTCGCGCATTCCGAGCTGGACGGGGCGTATGACCAACTCGCGCTCGATCTCGCCAACAATCTGCTGGTCGTGGGATTTGCCCGAAGAGAAATGACCGGAGTCGCGCCTCCAGTTTTGCTTCACGTCCTGATCTACGAGATTGCGGATGGCCATCTGGCTCTTTCCTTCGCTCATCTCGAAACCCCCGGCGGGACCCAGATGAGGAACTACGGCTCAGCCTGGATGGCAGTCGAAAAGCGGAACCATCTTTGGGAAACAATCGATCCGCAGTCCCTGGCTCCCTACGAAAAACGCGGACCGCGCGCTTACACCCTCGCGATCGAAAACCCGGAAGCCAAAACGAAACTGCCGCGCGCGGTGGGAGCCATGCTGCTTCGCAACCATTAGCGACTAGTCAGATGGCTGCGAGGATGATTTCCCAGACTCGGCGGACGTGTTGCTCTTCGGTGAGAAGATTACCGAAACCGACCCGCATCACGACGCGGCCCTTCAGTTTGGTTTGCATCAGGTAGGTTTCGCCCTCGGCGTTAATCGTTTCGACGATCTTGGAATTTCGGCGGTCGGCTTCCGCATCGTTCTCACCTCGGAGCCGAAAACAAACAACGCCCATGACAACGGGCGAGGATATTTCGAAGCGCGGATCGTCCTTGACCCACGAAGCGAAAAGCTGGGCCAGACGCAAATGTTCGCGAATATGCGCGGCCAAGCCCTCACGCCCGAAGGTCCGCCAAACCATCCAGGCTTTAAGAGCTCGGAACCGGCGGCCGAGTTGGAGGCCGTAGTCCATATAGTTGATCTCCGCGCCGGCGGCGTCCCCGCGGAGGTACTCCGGGACCAAAGTAAAAACCCGACGAAGCTGTTCTATTTCACGGACATAGAGGACGGAGAAATCGAAGGGAACAAACAACATCTTGTGCGGATTGATCACAATCGAATCCGCGAGGTCCAAGCCGTCGGTGACCCATTCGCATTCAGGCAACAAAGCCAGCCCGCCGCCGTAAGCCGCGTCGATATGGAGCCACATTTGATGCTCCGCACAGACGGCGGCAATCTCGCGGACCGGATCGACGCTCCCGGTCGAAGTCGTTCCCACAGTCGCCACCACCGCCAGCGGTTTGAATTCCTTTCGCAAATCCGCCGAGACCGCTTCCCGAAGTGCCGCCGGATTCATCCGAAAGGCGGCGTCGCTCGGAATCTTCCGAACATTATGCTCCCCTAGCCCGAGTGCGATTGCAGCTTTGTCGATCGAGCTATGGGCCTGATCCGAAACATAAACGCGAAAGATCGGGAGCTCGGCGCGGCCGGAGAGGCCCAGCGTGCGAATGGAGACGCCGGCTTCCTCGCGAGCGACCGCGAGGGCGTGCATCGAACCGATCGAAGCCGTGTCGTAAACCACTCCGCCGAAATCCTCCGATAGCCCGACCCATTGACGCAGCCAGCCAAGGACGACAGTTTCGAGTTCGGTTGCGACCGGCGACGTCCGCCAGGTCATCGCGTTCACATTCAGCGCCGCGGCGATCATCTCGGCCAGAATTCCCGGCGCCGTCGTGGTGCATCCGAAGTAGCCCATGAACTGCGGATGCGCCCAATGAACAACGCCCGGCACGATGTGGCGATCGACGTCGGCGAATATTTCGGCGATCGGTTCGCCGGTCTCGGGGGCGTTTGCAGGCAGAGCGGCCGTAATAGCGCCTGGTTTGGCGGTTGGCGAGATCCGCTGCTTCGCGATGTTTTCGCGATAATCGGCGATCCAATCGGCGACTTTGTGCAAGTGCTCGCGAAAGACGTCTGCTGGCAGATCTCCTGGAGCGGCGTGCGTAACAGGTTTGGCGGATTTCATTCGTTAGGCTGGCGAGCCGCCGCTTGGGAGGCCACTCGTCCGCCCACAATCCAATCGCGTCCGATGCCTTTCGACAAGATTTTGTCGCCGAATGGGTAACCGCCGTAGCTCCAGTGCCAGTAGAGCGCCCAGAAAGTGCTGACCGTGCGCTCGGCGATCCAGAGCGGCGCGAAGAGACAGATCGACCAGGGAAAGTATCGCGCGGCATTCCCGCGCAGCCGGCCAGCGGCGGCGAGCGCAACTGCCGCGATTGAAGCGCCGGCAAGAAATATCAGCAAGGCTCGCAGCCCAAGAGAAACGCTTACCCAGATTGCGGTAAGCGGAAGGCCGAGAAAGAGGGCAGTCTTGGTTCGCAATCCAAAATCTTCGTAGGCCTGCCGGGGCCGCTGTTCGATCCATTTCTGGAAAGCCGGCGGGCGTTTCCGCACAAACAGATTGGCAGCGTAATTGATCGTCGCCCCTGCCCGCGCGAAATGCCGGATAATTTCTTCGTTGTCGAACAGGACGTCGCCATCGTAGGGGCCGACCCGCAGCATCGCGTCCCGGTGGAAGGCGCAGGTGCCGGGATAATCGGCCGTCCGCAGAGTCGCCCGGTTGATCAGCATCCGCGCGGCTTCCATCCTCCCCCACCACGGCAGCGGCGAAAGAAAATTCTGGGGACGGACGACCTCGAAATTATCCAGCAACTCGAGCACGCGGCCGATTTCGGCCGCCGTATAACGAATGTCGTCATCGGCGAGAATAATTTTTTCTGTCGGGGCGAGCCGAACGCCCGTGTGGATTCCATTCACCTTGTCGTTGAGATAACCGAAGGAGCGATCGACTCGTTCGTGACGGCAAAGTGAACCCCAGCTGCCGGCATGCTGCTCGAAGACCGAAGCGGGCGATCCATCGATCACCAGCACGTTGCAGCCGGCGTCACCCAGAGCGCGAAAATACTCGGCCAGCTCTGTCGCTTCAGTCGCGGAAAAATTTGTTCGGCGAATTGGGAGCAGATAGGTGGAGTGGTTCATTTTGTAGCGGCGGTCTATGACCGCCGAATGCGTCTTTCAATATCTAATCGCGCCGGCGGTCGCAGACCGCCGCTACAATTTAGAACGCGAAGCCAAAACTGAAATGGAACGCGCCCACATCTTCGCCCTCGCGCCGGTCTGGATTGTAGCCGTAATCGATTCGCACCGGGCCGATCGGCAATTTGTAGCGGAGACCAATGCCGACCGCGTAACGCATGTCCTCCAAACCCGCGGTGACGTGCTCGAACGGATCAGTCGAATTCGGAAGCAGATTGCCGGCATCGAAAAAGACCGCGCCGAGAAGTTCGCCGTAAAGCGGGAAAGTGTATTCGACATTGAAGACAGAGAAGAACTCGCCGCCGATTGGGTGCCCGTTATCGTGCGGCCCAAGGTCGCGTTCCGCGAAGCTGCGAACCGTCGTGCTGCCGCCGCTAAAGAAACGTTCGTCGATCGGAATCGCAGCCACCGTGTCGTCGCCGTCGGTCGGGTGGATGATGCCGGCCCGGGCTCCGAGCGCGAGCAACGTGCGTTTGTCCGGATGTCCCGGCTCCGGCGCATGACCGATCGGGATGAAGTAAGTCATGCGCGCGGTGCTGCGGATGAAATCGACCTGGCTGCCCAGCGCGCTGGTGGCGAAGTCAAACGTGTTATCGAACACAAATCCGCGGCTTGGGTTCACTTTGCTATCGCGTAAGTCGAGCGTTTGGGTGAGCCCGATCGAGCTGACGAAATACGAAGTGTCGCCGAGCAACACGGGATCGATCTCCGCACTCGTGATATCCACGTGGCGGGCGGAGAGCACCAGGCCGACTTCATATTGCTTCGTAATCTGCCGGGTGAAATCGAGGCGCAGACCGGTCTCGAATTTCGAGTAGCCGTCGAAATCAAAGGTGAGTGCAGAGAGCTTCGCTTTAAAACCGAAATCGGTGTCGAAGAAATACGGGTCTTCCCAGAGGATTTCCCATTTGTAGCCGCGCTCGGACCATTCGGCCAAAGTCGAGATCGGACGCCCATACCCAAAGAGATTGCGATCCCGATAGCTCGCGCCCACGATCGCGCCGGTGTACGAACCGTAACCAAGAGCGACCCCAAACTCCTTGCTCTTCGCTTCCTCCGCTGAGATATCGAGCCGCAAGGCATCGCCGCCAATGGGCGTCGGCTTAATCTGGAGCACCGTGAAGAGGCCCGACTTCATCAGCTCGCGGAATTTTTCGTCGACCAACTCGGGGCTATACGTTTTGCCGGTGAACTTGCTGAACCTTCGTGTGACGTAGCTCGGCCGGAGACGCTGCAGTCCCGTCACCGTAACGCCGTCAAAATGATAAAGCCGCCCGGGCGTGACCGAGACGACGACCGGCACCTTGCCGTTCGTCGCCGCTTCCGGATTTCCCGTCGCGTCCACCTTCACTTCGTAGTAACCGCGCGCGCGATAGTAAGTCTGAAGCCGCCGCGGAATATCGGAAACGCGGCCGTCGGTGTAGGGCTGCTCCACCAGATCGATCAATTGGCCGAGCAACGCTTCCGATCCGTAAATCGTCTGTCCGGAGAACGCGATCTGGCCGAAGGAATATTGCCGGCCTTCGGTAACCGGGATCGTCGCATCCACCTGCGAGCCGTCGTCGGCATAATGGTAGATCGGCGGATCGACCTTCGCGTCGAGATAACCATTCGCGATGTAAAGCCGATGCACGAGATCCGCGCCTTCCTCCACGTCGGCCGCGACGAACGGCAGCTTTTTCTGCATGCTCGAATAACGTTCCCGAGTCGGCCCGACCGCGTAGTCGAAAAGAACTTCGGCCGGCTGATGCTGGTTGCCGACAAAATTGACAAGCCCCAGCGTGACCAGAGGCCCTTCGTTGATCTCGAGAAGGAGTCGCTCGCCCTCGATCGTATATCGGACGCTTACCTTCGCGTAGCCATGCTTGCGGTAGAATAGTTCCAGGAAGAAGGCCGCGTCATCGCCCCGCGCCGGCGTCAGGCCATAATCGTCGATCGTCGTGATCTGTTCCTTCAGAATCGAGCGCAACTCCTTTTCCTTGAAAGCCGTCTCGCCCCGGAACTCGATCACGCTTGTTCGTTGCGCCTTCTTTTCCTGCTGCTTCTTGATCGCACGCTCGGCTTTGTCCTTCTCCTCAACTTTCGGGACCTGGACTGCGGTCTGGGCGAGCGCCGCGACACCGACGAACGACACGGCAACAGCCAGGCCTAACGAGACGATCTGCACCCAGGTGGCGCGACCGGCGTGACGGAGTTTGGCAATGGCGCGGCTCATCTCACTTGAATCGGATCAAATACTTTACCATGCCGCGAAAATCTCCATTCACCTGGAGATCGCCGATCAACATAAATTTTTCGTTTAGCTTGTATCGCGCCGTCGCCGTCTGCTGGCCGGTGCGCGGATCGACGTTGCCCACGTCTACCTGCAACTTGTCGAAAACCGAGTTGCTCTTGGTCGCCTCGCCTTTCTTGAAAACCTTCCGGTAAAGCTGCTGGATCAAGAGCATCGCGGCGCGCCCTGCGAGCACATTGTTGTTCCCGACCAGTTCTTGTCTCGTCGTTCCAGTGGCGAGGAGCGAGATGATTTCCTCCTGCGGCAACGGCGGTTCGCTCGTGAACAGGGCCTCGGGGGCGAGGGTTGTCCCGTAAACATAAACGTGCACGGTGTAATCGCGGACCAGCGAGGTTCCGTGCAAATCGATCTTCGGGTTGAAGGAGTCGCTCGGGTCGAAATAGAGCAGCCCGGCCGAGATCTCGAGCCGGCTAAAGGGCAGCGTCGCATCAACATCCTGCAATCGGACCACGCCCTGGAGGAGCGGATGCAGGCCGGTGCCGGTAACGTGAAGGTCCACCACCGCGCCACCCGTGGCGAGGTTGCCGCGGATCATGAAGGGATCTTTCGTTTTCACGGCCAGGTCGAATTTCCAATCGCGAATTGGCGGCTGCGGAACGGAGAAATCGGGACGTTCGGCGGGTGGTTGGGGCGCCGGTCTGCCCGGCAGGCCAATCGGAATCAGGTCGATGTTCTTGAGCAGGGAACTGTTCGTCAGCGCGACATTCCCGGTCACGCTCGCCGCTTTGAGCGGTCCCACAATTTTCACGTCAGCGTCCGCGCGAGCGGTCAGGGTGTCGTTTCGCGCGACCAAAACGCTCTGGGCTTTCAATTGAAAATCGAGGTTCGGCTCGGTCAGTTTCGGGAAGGTCACCTGCCCGGAAACGCTGAAGGGCCCGCCCGCGAGGTCGCCGTTGAAACGCTCGAAGTGAAGGACGTTGCCTTCGAAAGTGAGCCGCGAGTGGAACCCGCTGATTGATGGCAGGGTCGTGTTGGTGAACCGGGCCATGTTGATCGTAATGTCGCCGGATCCGCTCAACTGCGGCCGCGCGATTGTGCCGTTGATATTAACGTCGAGCGCAAGATCGCCGTCGATCTGGGTGATGCCCGGAAGAAATTGGCGAAGAAAATTCACCGAGCTCCGCGGCATTTGCACTTTCGCGCTCAGCGGCGTTTCCTCATTGAACCGCTTTTCCTCGATCATCTTCGGAATGTCGAAGGGAATATTCCCCGTGATCGCCACCGGCTGAATTTTCGCCTGCTGCAACCGCCCATTGAAAGTGAGCTGATTGTTCTGCAACTCCGCGGCGAGATCGAAAGTGGCGGGTTCGAGCTTCGGATATTCGGCGCTGTGCAGCTCGCGCATTTGCACGTCCAACCGGCCGGTTACCTGCGCGAGCGTTCCCTGCGCGTCGAGCTTCACGTTGAGCAGGCCGGTTCCAAGCGGCGGCGCGCCTAGATCTGCGAACAGTTTCTTCAAGTCGAGATTCTCCGACTGGAATGTCGCCAGCACCTTGCCGTCCGGCGGGAAAAGCGGATTTTGAGTGCCAATATTTGCCCAGACGAAGGGTAGCGTGATGTAACCCGCGGCGTATTTCGCCTGGCCCTGGTCGATTTGAATTTTGCTGATCTCCAACGTTTCGCCCTTCGCGGTGAGGCTCGCCTGGAAAGACATCTTGTCGCTTCCGAGAAAGATCGTCGGCACGTTCAGACCTTCCGGCGAATAGTCCGCGTCGATATTCGCCTGAAGCGCCTTGAGGTTGGCGTAACGACCCTTCTCCAGCTTCAACTTCAGAGTGCCCGAGTTTTTGAATTCGGCCGCCTTCCCGTGGCCCTGCCAATCGATCGTCAGCGTGCCCCCGATGTCGTTGTTGTTCCCCATCGCGAGGAGAAGCGGTTTGAAGCGCGAGAGGTCCGCAATATTCGCGGACAACTTGCCATCGTAAGAAAACGGGCGGTCGAGCGAGAACATTCCATTGCCGCCGACAAAATCGCGCTCGTTCAGCTTCGCAGTGAAATCATTCAAATAAACCACGTTGTCGGTGATCACCGCCTGCGCGCTGACTTCCGGGATCGTCAGGTTCCGAAACTTCAGGTTCGAGCCATAGGCGGAGAGTTGACCGTTCGCTCTTCCATTCGTCGTCGTCACTTCGCCCGAGACCTGGATCGGCCCGGTGATTCGATTCGGTGAATCTTCCGGCCAAAAATCGCCCAGCTCGATCGCGCCTAACGAGACCGAGAAGCTCGCCGGTTGCGTTCGCAGCTGGGCCGGGTCGTCTGGCAGGACGTAATTTCCCGCAGCGGTAAACACGTTTTCTTTCCGGACCGCCGCGAAACGCTCGAGCTTGACGTTGGCGCCCTCGATCGTGATATCGGCCGTCGCCGAATCGAAAAGGTTCTCGCCCGAATGGACGTCTGTCATCTCCACGTGGATCTGAGAGCGAAGATCGGCGTAATACATTTTGGGCTCGTTCGCCGGCGGCATTTGCTTGCTGGCTTTCAGCGTCCCGGCGAACTGGGCTGCGCCGGAAGCGCCGTAGGTAACCGGGCCGCCGGAAAAAGTGAGATCTGCCCGCAGAACGGCGTCGCTGATTTCTGCTGTTCCCGCAATTGTCGCCGTTCCGGTAAGCGGTTGCGGAAAGCGCGCGGTGAGCGATTGCAACTCGGGCAGCGCGCCATTGATCTCGAATTTCGCGCCGTAACGGCCGAATTCGCGAATGTGCGCGGGCAATTCCGTGGTCCCCGTTACTGAGATCCTGTTCAGGCCGTTGGTCGCCTCGCCCGTTTCAATTCTGGCAACGCCGTCGCGTGCGACCAGCCCGACCGTGACGCGATCGAAAAATAGGCTTTCCTGCCGCAGATTATTGATCTGCGCCTGGACGGAGCCGGTCCAGGTGCGCGGAGCGTCAAGCACTCCGTCAGCTTCGATAGCCAGCCGCTGGACGTCGCCGGCCAGAAATTCCGGCGGCCGTCCGAGATAGCCACGCAGCGTATCGAGCGAAACGTTTTCCGCCACCAGTCGCAACTTTGTGTTCAACGAATCAGCCGTTTCTTTTAATGCCATCGAGCCGGCCACAGTGCCGCCGGCGAGGGAAGCATCGAGCACTACCTCAAGCGAACGAGAGCTGATATGCGACGCGTCGAACGCGATGAGCCGAAACTGGTCGCGTTCGTCCAAAACCAGACCGCTAATGACAAGGTTCTTGTTCGTGTAGGAAGTCTTCGCCGAAATATTTCGCCATGCTTCCGCCGTCGGTATTTGCAGAACGGCGGCGCGCAGCTCACCCGGATTCTTGGGATCGAGCTCCAGAGTGAAGTGCTCCAGCAGGAAGCTTGGTCTGTCCGAGGTCGAGCGAACCACCAGATTCGCGTCCGAAACGATGAGCCGTTCTGGGAAGACGGGAAATAACCGGAGGCGTTCGTCCGGCGGCGGGATTTTCGGTTTCAGCGCCGCCTTCGCCGGGTCGAGCACAATACGGGCGCCGCGAAGCTCTGTGTTCTTCAGGAGCTCGGTAGGTCCGCGGCGCATCCAGTCCCAAAGGCTGTAATCGGCCCGGATGTAATCGGCATCGACCGATTCCACGATGGTGGGACCGATCGGCGAGATGTGCAGATTCCGAATGGCGACGCCGGTGAAAATGCTCCCTTCCAAGACGCAATCGATCTTCAGGTTCGCCTTCGCCGCGTAACGGTTGGCGACGGCGTAGGCGACGCGGAAAACGATCGGCCGATGGAAAATCAGGAGGAGTGCGAGCAGCCCCAACAGGGCACGGGCAGTCCACCACCACCATGTGCGAGGGCGTTTATCGCGGCCAATCGTGAGTTCATCCACTGGGCGCAACCTTATTTCTCCCTGGGTAAAGAGCAACCGCCCCGCTTTTGTGCGACCGGCGGGGCGATCGTGTGCGTATTCCGCGTAAATACGCAATGAGGAGACATCAGTTCGCCGCGGAAGCGGAACAGGCGTTCCGGCAATTAATAGCAGACCCGCACTTTCCCTGCCTCGGTGCGAAGGCGGCTTTCAATTCAAACTCGCAAACGTTGCGAACATTTGGCGAACTCGCTAGCGCCGAATCGACCGATGAGCTGGCCGCCGCGCTGCCGAATTTCACAAGGAGCCCGGCCGACTACGCCACGTTTGTCGCCATTTTCGAAGGCCCTCGCGAAACCACCGAAATGGAATTCGAACAACTGCTCTGGAAACAATTGCGTCTGCTCCATGAGCACAATGCGGCGGGTCCGGCTTGGGCTCCAAATGCCGCGTCCGATCCGGCCGATCCGCATTTTTCATTCAGCTTTGCCGGTCAGGCATTGTACGTAATCGGGATGCACGCGAACAGCTCGCGCGAGGCCCGCCGGTTCCCCTGGCCCGTTCTGATTTTCAATCCGCACGAACAGTTTGAGCGGCTGCGTTCCGACGGGAAGTGGAAGCACATGCAGGAATCGATTCGCCACCGGGACATGCAATTGCAGGGATCAATCAACCCGATGCTGAGCGATTTCGGCGAGCGAACGGAAGCGCGTCAGTATTCCGGGCGTGCGGTAGAGGAGAATTGGCGCGCGCCATTTCCGAAAGCGGCTGGGAAATGTCCTTTCGCGCATTGACGCACATGTAGCGGCGGTCTATGACCGCCGAACGGCCTCGCCTTCAGCGTTAACGGCGGTCATAGACCGCCGCTACAAAAAGAGATGAGTTACAAGCAAAGCGTCCTTCAACCCCAAACCGGCACCGGTTTCGAACTGCATGCCGGCCAATCGCTTTGCGTCATCGACCTTGAAGGAGAACAAGTCGCCGACCTGATCGCGTTTAACGCGGCCGACAAAGCAGAATGGCTTTCCTCCGGCCGCAGCATCGACTACGCGAATCGGATCTACCTGACCAAAGGCGACATCCTCTACTCGAATCGCAGCCGCCCCATGCTCACTATCGTCGAGGACGATGTCGGCCGGCATGATTTCCTTCTCACTCCCTGCAGCCCGGAAACATTTCAAATCATCTATCAGAACGAGGCGCCTCACCCGAGCTGCTTTCACAATCTCGCCACCCACCTCGCGCCGTTCGGGATCGCCCCCGATTCGATCCCGACCACGCTGAATATTTTCATGAACGTCGAGATCGACGCGAAAGGTGAGCTCAAGATTCTGCCGCCGCGTTCGAAAGCAGGCGACTCCATTGTCCTTCGCGCCGAGATCGACTTGATCGTCGGCCTGACCGCCTGCTCCGCCGAGATGTCGAACAACTACCGATTTAAGCCGATCGGTTACGAAATCCGCTAGAGCTCCTTGATTGCTTGCTCCCGCCGCAACGCATGGCGATGCTTCCCGCCCATTCATGAGCCCCGAAAAGCTGTTCGATTATCTCGAGGGAAAGTTTGGCGATGAAGAACGCGCCGCTTTCGAAGCCCGGCTCACCACCGATACCCAACTCCAGCGCGAACTCGCCATTGCCCGCGAAATGCATCAACGAGCGCGTGGCTCGCGTGAGGTCGTTGGCGATCAGGATCCGGAGATTCCCCTGCCCCCGCAAGCGCTCGGTCGAAAAATCATTACCGCCTTCGCTGCCCTGGTCCTGCTCAATGTTATCGTCGGCATTGCCTTCATTATAGGAAGTAAGAAAGGCACTGGCGAGTTGCGAGCGCGTGAGGAGGCGACCCGGCAGCAGCTCTCGGAATCGCTCCAGAAAACGGCCGAGAGTTCACTACCCTTGCCCACGATCGGCGAGGAAATTCATCTGCCCACGCCGGCCGCCGACGTCGCACGGGTCGCAGACGGTGTCGTCGCGCTCGCCGATCAGGCCGGCGGCTCCGCGGCGAAAACGCCACCGGACGCTAAGGGCATCACCGTGGTCGTCGATTTGCCATCGAACCGCGCTGATGACTTTCGCCGGTCGCTCCGGCCGCTGGCTCCGGTCAACTATTCACCGGCCCCGGAGCCATCGCCTTCGGCCGATAAACGTTCGATCCTCCAGGTCCGGGTCGGTGATCCGGCGCCCTCGCCCGCTCCGTGAGGCGGGAGGCAAATGATCGCGATCACATTTGCCTTGCCGGCGGAGAGCGCAGATTTCGTTCGCCGGCTTAGGAACGCGAGCCAGAACTCTCGAGAAGGCGTTGAAAGTGTTCGCGGCCAGTTGCACGGCAGAAACGTCGCCATCATCCATACCGGCGTCGGAAGGAAGACATGTCGCGATCGAATGGAGATCGTGCTCCGCCGGGAGAACTTTGAGTGCCTGATCAGCGCCGGTTTTGCCGGTGCGCTCGAAAAAGATCTTCGCGTCGGCCACCTGCTCGTATCTGAGAATTTCTCGAACCAGGAATTACTTAGCTCGGCCAAATTGAAATTGACCGCTGACTCCACTTTTCTGGGGCGGCTCCTGACCGTCCCGCGAATGGTGGAGTCGGTCGCGGATCGCGAAAGCCTAAACAAGAAACATGGGGCTGCTGCGGTCGACATGGAAACAGAAGTCATCGATGAGCTTTGTCGAGCCCATAACCTTCCGATGCTGTCTATCCGCGCGATCAGCGACACCGCATCGGAACCGTTCCCGGCGCCAGCCAATGTTCTCTTCAACGTCGCGAAGCAGAAAACAGATTTCGTCCGCCTCGGCGTTTACCTCATCACCCATCCGAGCGCGTTTGGGAGGCTCAACGCGTTTCGAAAACGCGTGGCGGTTGCGCGCAAAGCGCTCGCCAATGCGCTCGAACAGATCCTCGCCACAGCTTTGCCCTAGTCGGCCGGTTCGACGTGGACGAGCACGTCGGCGATGCGCGTATTTGTCCGTTTGATCGCGTCTTTCACTTTGTGGGCGATGTCGTGGCCGTCGCGCACCGAGATCCCGCCGTTCACGCCAACGTGCAGATCTACGTAGAACGAAATTCCCATCTTTCGGACCAGACACTTTTCGACCTCGAGGACGCCCGGAACAGAAGCGGCCGCGCGTTCGATCGTCGCGACAATCTCGCCGCGCGGCGCGGTATCGAGTATTTCCTGCAGGGCTGGGACAAAGAGCCGCCAACCATTGTAGGCAATCACCGCGCAGGCAAACAGCGCCGCCCAATCGTCCGCGCTGTACCATTTTTCGCCGCCGATCAAAGCGACCGAAATACCGATGAATGCTGCGACCGACGTCAGCGCGTCCGCCCGATGATGCCACGCGTCTGTCTGCACCGCGGTGCTATCGACATTTTTCCCGATCCGCATCACGGCGCGATAGAGAAATTCCTTTACGACGATCACCAGGACGAGGACGACGAGCGTGAATGGCGCCGGCCCATGGTGGGGCGTGAAGATCTCGCGCACGCTTTGGATGGCCAGACCGATAGAGGCAAGAAGCACTCCGGCGGCGACGATCCCGGCTGCCAGCGGTTCGGCTTTTCCATGACCGTAAGGGTGGGTTTCGTCCGGCGGACGCGAGGCGAACTTAAGGCCGCCCCAGATCACGACCGAGCCCGCGATGTCCAGGGCCGATTCGATCCCGTCAGCGATCAGCACATACGAATTGCCGAAAAGTCCCGCGCTGATTTTTGCCGCGGCGAAGACGACATTGACGAGCATGCCGGCAAGCGCGGCCCGGGCGCCGGTTTGCATATTGCCGGTGAGATCGTTCGCGATAGGCTGAGCGCGTTGCGCCATTATGAATAAGACCTTTAAGGCGGCCGTTTACGAAACGCACGGAAATCCGGCGGAGGTTTTGCGTGTCCACGAGCTGCCCTTGCCCGCATTGCAACCGAACGACGTGGCCGTAAGAATGCGGGCCGCGCCGATCAATCCGGCCGACCTGAATTCGATCGAGGGAAAATATCCGATCAAGGCGCCCTTGCCCGCGACGCCCGGGATGGAAGGCGCCGGGATCGTCATCGAAGTCGGGACCGCGGTGCGCGATCTCAAGGTCGGCGACCAGGTTATTTTGCCGCACAGTTTCGGAACGTGGCGGGAAATTGCCGTAATTGGCTCCGACAGACTCGTGGCGACGCCGGCCGAGATTGACCCGATCCAGGCCGCGATGTTGAAAGTCAATCCGATCACCGCCTGGCGAATGATCCACGATTTCGTTTCGCTCCGGCCGGGCGATTGGCTGATCCAGAACGCAGCCAATTCCGGCGCCGGTCAATGCGTGATCCAGATCGCACGCGAGTTGGGATTCAAGACAGTGAACGTCGTTCGGCGCGCGGAGCTGGTCGAGGAGCTGCGCTCGCTAGGCGGCGATGCCGTTCTGGTCGACGGCGAGAACCTGCGTGACGAAGTGGCGGCTACGACCGGCAAGGCGCCGATTCGGCTGGCGCTGAATGCGGTCGGCGGCGAGAACGCATTGCGCGTCGCCAAGTGCCTCGCCTCGGATGGGACGATGGTCACCTACGGCGCGATGAGTTTGCAACCGCTCTGCGTCCCAAACGGAATGTTCATTTTCAAGAATCTGCGGTTCACGGGGTTCTGGGTAAACAAGTGGTACGACGGTGCGACGTCCGAGCAGCGAGCCGAGACCTTTGGGCCGCTTTTTGACATGGCGAAACGCGGTTTACTGCGGACGAAAGTGGAAGCGACCTATTCGCTCGAGGAAGCACCGGCTGCTATTGCGCACGCCTCCCACAACAAACGCGGTGGAAAGATCGTGTTTCAGTTGTGAAAGATTAAGCGCTGTAGCCGCGGCGCTCAGTCGCCGCGTGATAACGTATGAAACCACCCCCAGATCAAAGCGGCGACAGAGCGCCGCTGCTACAGCAGTTCCGGCAAAAGCGTCCACCGCGACTGGAGCCGCTCTACTCGTCAATCTACCCGTTCTACTTCGTAACCTTCAATACCCACGCGCGTCTGAGACTTCTCGCTCGGTACGGAAATTCACGAGGTTTTTCATTCATTTTGTGTTCGAACCGAAGAACGCGGCATTACAGTTGGGCGCTATGTGCTGATGCCTGATCATATACATTTGTTTGTCGCATTTCCGCCAACAGGAATCACTCTTTCCAGTTGGATTCAGTCGCTCCGAAGCGTTCTGGGAAAAGAATTGCTCCGACTCGGAATTCATAAGCCGCACTGGCAGGAAGGATTTTTCGACCATCTCCTGCGGAGTAGCGAGAGTTATTCGGAAAAATGGGAATACGTGCGGATGGAACCCAGTCCGGGCGGGACTGTGTAGAAAGGCGGAGGATTGGCCGTATCAGGGCGAGATTGTGAGCATTAAGTGACTAGCGGCGCGTGCTTACGGCGACAGAGCGCCGTCGCTACAACAACAGCAGCGCGCGCGCTACTGCTGCGGCGCCGGCTCTTTCTTCGGCTGGCGCTTGAGCAGCGTGATCTGCTTGATCCGCGCGGAATCGGACGGGCTCCAGGTCGCAACGTCCGGATCATCCTTGAACGCGTTGTGAACGAGACGGCGCTCGTAGGAATTCATCGGCTCGAGTTGAAGTGAACGGCCAGAAATGCGGACGCGCTCGGCCAGTTCGCGCACCCGCTGGACGATCCGGTCTTCGCGCATCGAGCGGTAATGCTCGCAATCGACGATCACTTTCGGCGCATCTTTGTCCTTCGTTTGGATCAGCCGGTTGAGCAGGAACTGGATTGCCTCAAGGGTCTCGCCATCGCGGCCGATGAGGGTGTGGGCTTCCTCCATGTAAATCTGCAACGTCGGATTTCCCCCTTCGCTCTGGGTTTCGTCGATCTGCACCACGAACCCGAGATAGCCGAGGATCGTATCGAGTAATTCCTTGGGCGTCATCGTCGTGCTTTTCGATCGCGTTTCCCTGGCGGCGCAACTTTCTCCAGGACCGGGGCGGGTTGCCTCTGGTTCTGGTAAAGCTGCAGAATCGTGAACAGGTTCTGCGTCGTGTAATATAATGCCAAGGCCGCCGCGAAATTGTAGCAGAAAAATAAAAAGATCAGCGGCATGAACATCATCACCCGGCGCTGGGTGCTATCGCCCGTCTTCGGCGTCATCCGCATGAGCCAGATGTTGGTCGCGCCCATCAGGATCGGGAGAATGTTAATCGGCAAACCCGCCGGCGAGCCGATGAAGGGGACCCAGCTCATCCCCGGAATAACCAGGAGCGTATCCGCCTGGGAGAGGTCTTTCACCCAGAGGAAGCTCGCGTTCCGCAGCTCGGCGGCTTCGCGCAACATGCCGAACAAGCCGAAAAACACGGGAATCTGGATCATCATCGGCAAACAACCGCCCACCGGATTCACCCCGTGCTCTTTGTAAAGCTTCATCACTTCCTGGTTCATCCGGGTCGGATCGTCCTTATATTTTTCCTTCAACGCCTGCATCTTCGGGCCGAGCGCGGACATTTTGCGCATCGAGCGGTTCGCCTTGTTTTGAAGAGGCCAGAGCACGCCCTTGACGCAGGCGGTGAGAATGATGATCGACCAACCGTAATCCTTCACCCAGCTGTGGATGAAGTTCATGAAATTGAGCAGGAACTGGCTCACTAGTTTGAACCAGCCGAAGTCCATGATCTCCTTTTCGTGGTGCTGGAGTTTCTCCAGACGATCGTAGAGTTTCGGCCCGAGATAGAGTTGGAAACGATGGGTCGCGGTCTGGCCCGACTGGACTTGGAATGCAGGCATCGCGAGGGCCGCTTCGAGGCCGCGCATTGACTGATCGTTCGGCTGCGAATCGAGGGGCCGGCCCCAAATGCCCGCGCCTTTTGTGTCGAGCGGCGTCACGAGCGTTGCGAAAAACTGGTTTGTGACCGCGGCCCATTCCGCGCCGTTGACCGGTTCGCGGAACACCGATGTCGCCGCCTGACGTTCCACTCCGATCAACGGATAAGTTTGCGCGGAAAACGACGAAGCGTTCTTTTCCTTCCGCTTTCCGTCGACGTAGCAAACGAAGCGCGGGTACAACGGAACCTCATTGCGATGAAACGGAACGCTCGCGCCGAGGGAGACGAAATAACCGGCGTTGTTGTAAGGCTGGGCGCCGTCGTTGCGGAAATCGACGTCCATTTCCGCGACGTAGTTGTCTTTCTTTTCGGTCGAGGGTGGGAAAAAGAACCGTTTCCGCACGGTCACGTTGTCCGGCGTTTTGCGCTCGAACTGGACAGCGCCATCCCCTTCCCGAGCGATGGTGAATTCCGGAAGGGCGTTCGAATCGGGTTGTTCCAAAAGCGCGCCGATGGGCAAACGATCAGGCCCATTCAAGATGACGCGGCGTTTGTTCTCGACGGTATGATTAAGCAGCACCGCCTCCGCAATGGCGCCGCTTCGATTGGTCAGGTGCAATTCGAGGTCGCTGTTGGCAAGCGTCTCGGATTTTTCGGCGAAGGTCGGGATTGATTCCGTCGGTGATGGCGAGGGAGAAGTCGCGGAGGTGAGCGGCGAGACCGAGGCGCTCGGCGCCGAACTCGCGGCCGGCGTACTATCGGTCGTTAGGCCGGGAGTCGGCCTGGGCGCGACTGGTGGAGGGGGCGGGAGATGGGTGGCGTTATAAGCGTACCAGCCGATGAGCCCGAGGACACAAAGGGAAATGGCAATCCAGGCTTGGCGATCCATAGTCGTTGCCCGGCCGGGCTATTCACAATGTGGAAGCGGCCTTTGCGCCGCGATGGCCGCGCTCGTTGGGGCGCAAAGGCCCTTCCCACATTCAGCCGGCGGGACTGGATCTTGCCCGCGTCCGCCCCAGGGATTGCAACGGCCCACCCGGCAAAGCCCGAGCCACGTCCCGCGCCAGAATCCGTGGGTCTCCAGCGCTTGGAGAAAATAAACGGAGCACGTCGGTTCGAACCGGCAGCCGCCTCCCGGTCCCGCCAGAAAAGAGAGCGCAGGCGAGAGCACGATTTGGTAGCCGCGAATAAAAAGACGCGCGAGAAAGAGCATCAGGGCGCTAGAATAGAAGCGCGCTCTGCGAGGCGCAACCACTCATCTCGCAGCTGCTGGTAAGTCGCATTTACCGCGTAGGGCCGCGCTACGACAACGAGCCAAACTCCCGCGCGCAGCTGCATTTGATGGGTGCGAACGATGTCGCGGAACCGGCGCCGGGCGCGGTTGCGAACGACCGCCGTGCCGATGTGTTTAGGGGTTACGAATCCGACCCGGAAGGATTTTTCCGCTTCGACTCTGGCCGCGCCGAGGACCAGGTAGCGTCCGCGTTCCGTCGTTCCCTGCCCTTTCACCCGGGCAAATTCGGACGACAACGTCAGCCGTTTGGTTTTTGGCAGGGTTAGCTCCTTCTTGCTCATAATCCTCGTCTTTTCCAATGGCGACCGGAGCTCCAGCGACACCGGACTCGAGGCGACGCCGGACTAGCAGGAGCTCGTCCCTCCAGTCAGACAAGATCAGGATCACGTGCAGGAGCAAGAATGTACAGCAAAAGGCTTCCCGCGGATCAACCGCGGGAAGCCTTTGCCAAATCGACAGCGCGCTAAATTACGGGCTCGGACTCGACGTCGTTGTAGTGGTGGTCGTGCTCGAATTCGACGACGGACTCGTGGTTGTCGTGTTCGTCGTTTCCTTGGTTTCCTTGGTCTTCTCCGTGGTCGGATTCACGACCGTGGTGTTGTTCTCGACCTTTTTCTCAGGTGCAGGCGAACTCGCAGGCGCAACGACGGTTTCTTTTTGCTCGCATCCCCCGAGGAGTGCGGCGCTGGCTAAAATGCAGAATAATTTTTTCATAAGTTTGGTTGGTTGCCCATCTTGGGACAATGCTGAATCGAATAGCGCTGAGACTTCGGCCTTGCCGAACCGCGACTTTCGCAACGCTTTGCGACGTTCAGAGCGGCGGCTCGAATCGGAGGCCGTGCGCTTCGGCAACTGCAGCGTAGGTGACCTTGCCGTCGCGAGTATTGATCCCGCCGATCAGCGCCGGCTGTTTCTTGCACGCGCCTTCGAGCCCAAGATCGGCGAGCAGTTCCGCGTAGCGCGCCGTCGCGTTGCTCAAGGCCTGGGTCGACGTCCGGGCATACGCGCCCGGCATATTCGCCACGCAATAGTGCGTTACCTCTTCTTCGACATACACCGGTTCCTCGTGGGTGGTTGCGCGCGAGGTCTCGGCGCATCCGCCTTGATCGATCGCGATGTCCACAAACACGCAGCCCGGCCTCATCATGCGCAGCATCTCGCGGGTGATGAGCTTGGGCGCTTTCGCTCCGGGAACGAGCACCGCGCCGATCAGAAGATCCGTCGTCGGCATCAGCTCCGTCAGGTTCGCTTCGTTGGAATAAAGCGTCTTCACATTCGGCATCGTGAGATCGAGGAAGCGCATCCGTTCGCCATCGACCTCGAGAATCGTGACATCCGCTTTGAGTCCGAGCGCCATCCGGGCCGCATTTACTCCCGAGGTGCCGCCGCCGATCACCACCACGCGGCCCGGCAAGACGCCGGGAACGCCGCCTAACAGGACGCCGTTTCCGCCATTGTGTTTCGCGAGATAATAGGCCCCCATCACGACGGACATTCGCCCGGCGATCTCGCTCATCGGCTCGAGCAACGGCAGTTTGTTTCCTACCTGGATCGTTTCGTATGCCACTCCCGTGACCCCGGATTTGACCAATGCGTCCGTGAGCGGTTTGCTCGCCGCCAGATGGAGATAGGTGAAAAGAATCTGCCCCTTGCGGAGGAGCTCGTATTCGGGCGGAAGCGGCTCTTTCACTTTCACGATCATGTCCGCTTTCGCGAAAACGTCTTTCGCTTCGGCGATCATTTGCGCGCCAGCCGCCACGTAAGTTTCATCCGGATACCCTGAGCCGATCCCCGCGCCTTCCTGGACCAGGACCGTGTGCCCTTTCCGGGTCAGGGTTGTGGCGGTCGACGGAATAAGGCCGACCCGGTGCTCTTGCGACTTAATTTCCTTTGGAACGCCGATGATCATTTTTTGAAAAAGTGAATGGTGATAAGTGACTAGTGATAAGTGGAACCGGCTTGCGCGACTAGCGGAAACTTCTATTCACCAGTCACCAGTCACTATTCACTAGTTTAAGGACGGATCGTCGGGCGCCGCCGCGAGCATTTTGTACCAGGGGCCGAGACCACGCATGATCTCGAACCAGAGCTTCGGCAAACGGGCCGGCGCGAGCGCGGCGCGACTCGGTTTCTGCAGGATCCACGCTTGTTGCTTCATCTCCTCTTCGAGTTGGCCGGCACTCCAGCCGGCGTAACCAACGAAGGCGCGGAGCGATGCGGGATCGCGATCCACCAACTCATGCGCTTCGTCCACCCCGACGTTGTGATTCAACTTCAGCCCCTCGCCTTTTTCCCACTCGAAAGCGGCGAACATCAGTTGATTCTTCCCCACAGGCCCGCCGAGAAACACAGGGACGTCGGCCAACCCTTCCGGAGGGGCTTCGTTGACCAGATCCGCGACCTGTTTGTCGAGCGGGCGATTCAGAATTACGCCGACTGCGCCGTCTTCGGCGTCGTGCGCCGAAATGAAAAGAACGGCCCGCCGAAAATTAGGATCGAGCATGTTAGGATGGGCCACCAAAAGCGAACCCGCCAGGCTCAGCGGAAGTCCCTTACCGAGATCGCGCATAAGAAACTAGACTGTGCGTGCTTGCAGGGCGCAAGCGTTGTTTCCGTTCGTAATTGTGCTCGTGCTCCTGCTCGTGATCGGCCTTTGTTCCGTCAAGCACGAGCACGAGCATAAGCACGAGCATGAGCACGATTACGATTTATGGATCAACGTTCGGTCGTTCAATTCGAACACCGCCCCATCCAATTCCTTTTCCCGCCACTGGATCGAGGTCGCGGTGACTAACTTCTGGGAATCGGCCGGCAAATGTTGCAGCAAAGCATTCCGCCGCGCCGGATCGAGCTCGCCGAAAATGTCGTCGATTAAGAGCAACGGCGGGGCGCCTTCGACCTGCGCAAACATTCGCGCCTGCGCGATCTTTAGCGCGAGGGCGACGGTGCGCTGCTGGCCTTCGGAGGCGAATTGCGGCGCCCCCTTCCCCTCCACCAGGAGCGCAATGTCGTCGCGATGGGGACCCACAACAGTCTGCCGCAACCGCAATTCCCGGGGGCGCGATTCCGCCAGGTCCCGCGCAAAATCCTCTTCATTTCCCGGCGCAAAAAGCAGCTCGAGATTTTCTTCGACGCCGCTGATCTGGAAATGCGCTTCCGCTGCCAACGGCCGCAGCGCTGCAACCAATCGTGCCCGCATGGAACCGAGGGCCGCACCATGCTGGAGCAACGGCGGATCGTAGGCCGCCAGCTCGCGTTCTCGCGGGTGGGCCGACTTCAGGAGCGCGTTTCGGGAGCGGACCGCGCGTTCGTAAGCGCGCAGAGTTGGCCGATAAAAGGGATCAATCTGGCTCCCGAGAAAATCGAGGTAACGCCGGCGCGCTTCTGATCCGCCGCGAATGAGCTCGATATCGCTGTTAGCGAAGGAAACGACCCGGGCCAGGCGAAGATATTCTCCAAGCGTCGTTTGTTCGACCTCATCCAACGACACTTTCCGGCGTAAACGGCTGTAACGAAAGTCGAGGCGATGCCGGTCGAGCGAGCCGGAAACGCCGAACGTGTTTTCGCCGAAGCGCACCGCCGCTGCGAGGGTGGCGCTCCTCTGCGATTGCAGGCGCAGGAGAACGCAGGCCGCTTCAAGGATTGACGTTTTGCCCTGGCCGTTTCGGCCAAGAAATAAGTTGAGTCCGGCCTCCAGATCGACGCGCAGGGTTTGGAAACAGCGGAAATTTCTGAGCTGAAGTTCGGCGAGCATGTTGATTAGCGTCGACTTAACAGCTTGTCATCCCGAGGCTGGCGAAGCGCGCCGAGGGACCTCTCAGGCGGTCAATCGCTTCCGCGAAAATTATGCGCGCCTACGTCAGAGCTGCGTTCATCCATCGCTTGAGTGTCGCTGATTGCAACTGAGAGGTCCCTCGCCGACTGCGCGGCTCGGGATGACACGTGTTTTTGCAAATGCATTCACAGGTTCAATAACCGCAGCTTGCTCGTCATCTGCGCGGGAACGCGGGTGGCGTGATAGTAAACACCGCTAATCGGCGTGATGTCGGCCGGTGCCAGACCGACGGCTGCGGCGATGAAATTATGATTGGAAAAAACGCCGTTGGTCGCGTCCAGGCCAATCCAACCGGCGCCGGGAAGAAAGACCTCCGTCCAGGCATGGAGCGAACCCTCGGCTCGCTTGGTTTCAGAATCGCTTTCGCGCAGATAACCACTCGTTAGGCGAACAGCCAATCCCGCCTGGCGTAAAATTTCCGCGAGGAGCACCGAGACATCGCGGCAGGCGCCGCGCCCCAGTCGCAGCGTTTCAACGGGCGAAAGCGCTTCGCCTTCCTCGCGGCGCTCGTAACCGATGCATTCGTGCAATCGCTTATTCAGGTCCACCAGGGTGGCGACCGTTGCGCGCCGTTTTCTGCGCGTGGGCGCTTCCCAACCCGGCACGACCAATTCCTGTTTCACCTGCGGCTTTCGGTAGGCGGCCAGCAGATCGCGGGTCCGCTCATCATATTCGAACGGCATCTCGACCGCGTCCTGCGCGAGGATGAAATGGAACGGATCTTTTTCATCCAAATCGAGATTGATCGCGAGGCGGAAGGTCAATTCCTTCGAGCGCTCCGGAAAATAGCAGGAAGCGACCGTGTTCTCGAAAATATCGCGCCCATAACGAATTGTCGCTTTCGGCGTAGTGCTAAAATCCAGCCGGCGCACGCGGCTGAAGCGGTCGCTCCGCGGAAAAAGGCGGACCTCGTGGGGCGAAAAACCGACCGGTTCCTCGTAGCGGTAGGTCGTTTGATAACGCAGGCCGAGCTTCACGCGGCAAGGTATGGCACACCGCGAGCTACGTCCCACAAAAGAATAATCAGAACTCCTGTAAAAAAAAGTTTGCGGTCGAGCATCGCGTAGATTAAAAAAGGCTCAGATTAAAAAACGTTCTGGGGGGAACAGCCGCCCTTCACGTCCATCGGATGTGGGGGGCGGTACTTTTTTGGGGAGATGAGATCGTGAATCAAAACTCATCCGCGCCGCGCCGCAAATTCTCTTGGCCAGCCGCGTTTACTCTGGCTGTGCTCATCGTTGCCTCGCTGGGCACGTTCGTTTTCCTGCGCCTGGAATCGTGGCCGGCCCGAACGCTCAGCCAGGGCACGACCGAGTTGGAACGAGTGGGCCGCGATGTTCGAGACGCCCTCGTGGAAATGGCGCAGCTCCAACCGCGAGTGACGGTGAATAATCGGATTTACCTCGAGCGGACCACCGCGACCGCGCAACTGGCGATTCTCTCGCGGCAGGTCGAAGTCGAACACGAATTTCAGCACACCTGGGCGGCCAGCACCAAGCGGGTGAAGCTGCACGCAACCTTCACGGCAAAAGCCGGGTTCGATTTGCAGCACGACGTCGCGGTCGAGGTGCGGCCGGATGAAATTGCGATTTCACTGCCGCACGCCACCATCCTTGGAATCGAGCAGAAACAGGTCGAAGTCCTCGCGTTTGAAAACGGATTCTGGAATCGGATCTCTGCGGCCGACCTCGAGTCGCAGCTCGCAACGTTGCCCGAGCTAGCTCGACAAAAAGCGACGGAAAGCGGTTTTCTCGCGGAGGCCGAGACCGCGCTGCAGACGCAGCTCAACGAACGGGTTCACGCCCAGAAGCCGGTCCGCCTCAGTTTCCAGGACGCAGCCGCGAAGGATTAATTTCGCTGTAGCGACGCTGAAGCGCCCTTACAGTGGCAGCCGCGATGCGGGTAAAACGCTCCTTGCTTGTGACCGTGGCGGCCGTGCTGCTTTCGGCGGCGCTTGTTCTCTGGTTCGCGCCGTTCCTCGTCGCTGGAGGATTGCGGCTCTGGGCGCAACGCGTCGCCAGCCGCGAGGGCCTTCAGCTTGAGATCGGTAACATCGACGCGCCTCTTCTGCGACCTGTCGTTGTTCGTGATTTGCATCTTCGAACTCAAGGCGCAGCTCCGTCCCAGATCGATTGCGCCGCCTCCCGATTGGAAGTCGCGCTCAATCTTTCGGCCATTTTCACGCAGGCCAGGCGTCCTGTTCGTGCTCTAAACATCGAAGGTCTCACTCTAACCATTCGCGGAAACAAGGAGACCGTTTCGCCTTCCCAAACAGCGCCGTGGTCGGTCCTCAAGAATTTGCTGGCCGATCAGTTTCGATTCACAGGCGTTCAACTCCACGTCGAAAATGGCGCGACAACAGTCGATCTCCGAGACGCGGCCCTGACTGGTTCCGAGCTCGAGGCCGGTCTTTTCACGGCGCGCGAAGTGGCGATCGCCGCGCCCTGGTTCAGCAAAACAATCTCTGAGGTGCGGGGTGCGACCTCATGGCAGGAGAGCCGCCTTGCTGTCGGTGCCGTTAGCCTTATCCCGGGTCTCGACCTCGACACCCTGACGATCGATCTCGCGCAGATTGGCCAGAGCCGTCTCGGCCTGGACGTTAACCTCGACACATTCGGCGGAAAGATTCGCGCCCGAATTTCGAGCGACGACCGCGGCGGCAAGAGAACATGGGACGTCGCCGGAAACGGTTCCGGGATTTCCCTGGCCCGAATGTCCGACGCGCTGGAGTGGAGTAATCGCGCGAGTGGATCGCTCCATGCCAGCAAATTCACTTTTCGCGGCGAGCTCGCGGATTTGCGTAATGCCACCGGCGCGCTTTGGGCGGAAGTCAGCGGTCTGACCTGGCGCGACCGCACGGCCGACACCCTGATGATTGGGGCCTCGCTTTATAATCGGGAAGTCCATGTCGAGCAGCTCTACATCAAACAGCGGGACAATCAGCTCACCTTGAGCGGCCAGTTTCCGTGGCCGGAACACTGGTCGCTTCTGACCGTCCCGGCTTTTCGCGGCGATCTCACCGCATCGATTAACGATCTCGGCGAGTTTGCCAGGCTTTTTGGTTGGACTCCGTCCGATTTCGCCGGAACGCTCTCCGCTCGCGGCAGCCTGGACTTACGCGCCGGCAAATTCGGCGGGCAACTCTCCGCCTCCGGCAATTCCCTGGTCCTGTTCCATTCCCCGATCGAATCGCTCGATTTGAAAATCGCGCTGGTTGAATCGCGATTGGAGATCACGCAGTTCGAGCTTCACCAAAAAGACGATTTCCTGCGCGCGCGAAGGGAAACATCGCTCTCACAGCTGACCACGCATACGCGGCCTCCGCGCAATGCGCAGTAGGCGAACTCGCGAACTACCGCGGATTTATCCCACCGGCTTATTTGCGCTTTAGCCTCGCCGGCGCAGCGACCGGGGAATGGAAAGGCCGCGGCACGAACGAAAGCGACGTCGGAAATCTTCATTTGCGGGGCCGCAATCTCCGGGACGTCGATGCCGCCCTCGCCCCGTTCGACGCCGAAGTGGAAGTCGACTATTCGCCCGACAGCGCCTTCTTTCGTCAATTCCATTTTTGGAATTCGCGTGCGGACCTGAGCGCATTCGTCACGATCGCGAAAGATTATCTTCACTTTCAGGACCTGCAGTTCAGCTTAAACCAGCGGCCTCGCCTGCAGGGGAATGTCTATCTGCCGTTGTCGGCCGCGAAAATCCGCAATGGCTCGGCGTGGTTGTCTGCGCTCAGCGCCGATCCGTTTTTCGACGTCGATCTGACTCTCGATGTGGTCGATCTCGCCGAATTCTCGGCGGCGATAAAAAGTAAGACAGACATGTCAGGAAGCGCCGCCGGCAGAATCCAGCTTTCTGGCACCCCAGGATCTCTCCAGGGACAGACCGGATTCCACCTGCACGAATTTGTTCTCGATGCTTCTGCCGCGTGGTCGACTGACGTCGATGCACGTCTCGCTCTCGGAATGGCGAGCTTCCAGGCTGAGACCCTTTTTCGCAGCTCCGAACCGATAAAGGCCGAGGGCGCGATCCCCTTCCAACTGCAGAAGATCGACGCCGGCTACGCGCCCAATACGGATGGGACGCTATCGGCGACGCTGGATTTTCCCGCGGTTTTTCTCACCAACGTGCCAGCGTATTTTTCTTCGCGAATTTTCACGCGCGGAATCCTAAGCGGCAAAATAAGCGTTTCCGATTCGATGAAGCAGCCGCTTGTCACCGGGAGCGTCAATCTCATTGACGGCAAATTGCTTGGTGGTTCGGCCGTCTCAGGCGGCGCGACCTTTCAAGGCCGGCACGCCACGATCGATTTCGCTCGGCTCGGGCAAGGCAGCGCCGACATTTCAGGAAAAGGCGAAATCGATTTCAAAGACCCGGCTCAAATCAACCTCGCACTCGCGCCCGACACGCCGCTGGATGTGACCGCACTCGGCACGGTCGATTGCGTGAGTGGGGTCCAGTTCGATGCGGCTGCGCCCAACGCGGTTGTAGCCGTGGCTGTAAACCAAATCGATCTCCGCGGCGCGCTCTTCGCACCGGGTTGGACCATTCAGCTAACCCAACGACCCAATTCCGATGCCGACGCCGTCACGAAAAGGTTCCCGTTATGTCGGGACGGTAAAACGCTTTCACTCGCACTGACGCCTGCCTTGTTTCCTTAAGAGTGCGATGCGTGTCATCCCGAGGCTGGCAAAGCGCGCCGAGAGACGTCTCACCTGAAATCCCGGCTTTCGCCAAGCACCGGGCGACCAATGCCGGAGGACGCTGTCCGTCTCGCGAAAGCGCTCAAGCGTTTGCGGGGTCCCTCGTCGTCTGCGCGACTCGGGATGACAGATCGTTAGCCGCTCAGCCCCCGACTGATTGCCGCTCCAGCCACGGGCCCAGCTTCTCGCGGAGCTCAGGCGTCATCGCAATTCGCAGATTGGCTTCCATCCGCACGACGCCGCCATCGGCACGGCAGAGGAGCAGACAGACGGGCCGAGTTCCCGGTGATCCAGCCAGGATCGTCTGCACCTGGCGAAGCTCTTCCGAGGTGACAGTCGGCGAAAAAGAGAGAACGAGCGCGGCCTCGTTACCATGACCGTTTCCATTCCCGTTCCCGTTGGATTCGGCCGGGGCGCGCGTCGCCACGCTCTTGGTCGTTAACGCTTTCGCTCGTTGCGCCACGGCGCGCAGAGAATCGTCCCGCCGATCGAGCGTCCCCTGGACCGCGATCACCCGGCCAAGCACGAGGGCTTCGGACACGGTGGTGTAAACCTCGTTCCACAGAATGACCTCAAGGGTCGCGGTCAGATCCTCGAGAAACACGACCGCGAACGGTTTGCCCTCCTTCTTTGTGAATTTCTTGTCGACCTGCACGATCGCCCCGGCGATTTTGAATGACGCGCGATCGGGCAATTCGCTGAGCGCTGCGATCGTCTGATATTTTCCCTCGACGAGAACATTCGCGTAAGCGTCGAGCGGATGCCCGGTGACATAGAAACCGAGCAGCTCTTTTTCGTACGACATCTTCTCGTGCTCGGTCCACGGGATGGCGCGGATTGACGTTGGCTTCGACGCCGGCGGCGGCATTTCGCCAAAAAGTGAGACCTGTCCGCTAGCTCGATCGCGTTGCGAGGAGGCCGCGGCCGCCATCGATTCCTCGATGCAGGCAAACAACTCCGCCCGCTCGCGCCCAAGGAAATCGAATGCACCGCACTTGATCAGGTTTTCCAGGATCTTCCGGTTTGCGACCCGCGAATCAAGCCGCCTGCAGAAGTCCTCAAGTGACGCAAACTCGCCGCCGCACTCTCGTTCTTTGAGCGCGATTTCCATTGCTCCTTCGCCGACATTCTTGATTGCCGCCAATCCGTAGCGGATTGCGCTGGAGCCGTGATCGCCGATCTCGGCCGCTGCTATCGGCGCTTTCCCCCGGCCGGGATCAACGATCCCGGCTACAGCTTCCGGCGTGAATTTCAACGCGCTGCGATTCACGTCCGGCGGCAGAATCGGAATGCCCATCCGTTTGCATTCACCCACGAAGGTCGAGATCTTGTCGGTGTTGTTGATCTCGTTGCTGAGCAATCCGGCCATGAACTCAACCGGGTAATTCGCTTTCAGATACGCGGTCTGGTAGCTGATCAATCCGTAGGCCGCGCTGTGACTCTTGTTGAATCCGTACCCGGCAAATTTCTCCAGCAAATCGAAAATGGAGTTCGCCTTTTTTTCCGGGATCTTGTTCTCCCGCGCGCAACCTTCGATGAAATTGGCGCGCTCCTTCGCCATCTTCTCCTTGTCCTTTTTCCCCATCGCCCGGCGGAGCAGATCGGCCTGGCCTAACGAGTAACCGGCCAGCCGGCTGGCCGCGGCCATGACCTGTTCCTGGTAAATCATCACTCCGTAGGTGTCGGCGCAGACTTCTTCGAGGAGCGGATGTTCGTAGCGGATCTTGGCGAGGCCCTTCTTCCGTTTGATGTAATCCGGGATGAGATCCATCGGCCCGGGGCGATACAGCGCGCTCAACGCGATGATGTCGTCGATTGCTTTGAAATCGAATTGCTTGCAGAAGCCGGTCATGCCGCCTTCCAACTGGAAGATGCCGATGGTTTCCGCGCGGTTGAGCAACGCGAACGTGGCCGCGTCGTCGAGCGGAACCTTGGCCAGCGAAAAGTCCGGAACCCGCTGGCGAATCAGCACCTCGGCGTCGTGCAAAACGGTAAGCGTGCGCAAGCCGAGGAAATCCATCTTGAGCAGCCCGAGATCGTTCAACGGCCCCATCGGGTACTGGGTAATGACTTCTTTTTCTTTCGGGTCGCGCCGCAGTGGCACGTACTCGGAGAGATCGCGATCTCCGATCACGATACCGGCGGCGTGCACGCCAAAATTCCGCGACCGGCCTTCGAGGAGTAGCGCGTGATCCCAGAGCTGTCGCGTAGCCGGCTCCGTCTCAATCGCGCGCCGCAACTCCGGATTCGCGAGTGCCGAATCGGTCAGAGAAATATTTTGCTGACCGGGGCCGTTCGGGATCATGCGGGCGAGTCGATCGGCTTCGCCATAGGAAAGACCGATCACACGGCCGACGTCACGCACCGCGCTTTTCGCGTTCATCTTATTAAACGTGACGATCTGCGAGACGCGGCGATCGCCGTACTTCTGGCGCACGTAGTCGAGCACTTCGCTGCGGCGATCCTTGCAAAAATCGACGTCGATGTCCGGCGGCGAAACGCGTTCCGGATTCAGGAAGCGCTCGAAAATCAATCCGAACTGAAGCGGATCGATATCGGTAATTCCCAAAACGTAAGCCGCCAGCGAACCGGCGGCGGAACCGCGGCCGGGCCCAACCGGAATCCCCTTTTGTTTCGCGTAATGAATGAAATCCCAGACGATGAGGAAATAGCTGACGAAGCCGGTCCGCTCCAAAATATCGACTTCGTAATCGAGCCGCTTGATCAGCTCCGAGTCGGTCCCCGCCCGCTTGCCGTAGCGATCGTGCAATCCCTTGTAACAAAGCTCGCGCAGATACACTTCGCGCGTCTTCCCTTCCGGCGCGGGATATTCGGGGAACTTCGAGACGCCGAACTCGAGCTTGAGATTTATCCGCTCCGCGATCGCGAGACTGTTTGTGATCGCCTCGGGATGGTCGGGGAAGAGCGCGCGCATTTCGTCCGCGCGATTTGAAATAGAGCTCGGGGGTATACCGCATCCGGCGTTCGTCGTGCACCATCTTGCCGGTGCCGATGCAGACCATTACGTCGTGCGTCTCGTGGTGGCTGCGCTCGAGAAAATGGACGTCGTTGGCAGCGACCAGACCGAGCCCGAATTCCTGCGCGAGCTGCGGCAACATGGCGTTGCACTTTTGTTGCACCTCGATCCCGTGGTCGTGCATCTCGAGGAAAAAATTGTCCGGACCGAGGATGTCGCGAAATTCAGCCGCGCTTTGCCGCGCCTTCGCGAGATTGTCCGACTGGATCGCCATGTTGATCTCGCCTTTGAGGCAGCCGCTCAACCCGATCAATCCGGCGGAATGTTTCGCCAGGAGTTCCTTATCGATCCGCGGCTTGTAGTGGAAGCCGTCGAGGTGCGCGATCGAGATCATTTTTACCAGGTTGCGATACCCGATCTCGTCTTTCGCCAGGAGAGTGAAATGGTAGGCGGCGTCGCGCTGGTTCGTGGGGCGATCTTTCATCGCGCCCGGCGCCATGTAGGCTTCGCAACCGATGATCGGCTTTAACCCGGCGTCAGTCGCTGCCTGGTAAAACTCGATCGCGCCGTGCAGGTTGCCGTGGTCGGTAATCGCGACCGCCGGCATGTTGAATTCCTTTGCCTTTTTCATCAGCTCCTTCATCCGCACCGCGCCGTCGAGGAAGGAGTATTCGGTATGAAGATGGAGGTGAACGAAGGAATCGGAAGGCATCCGCCCGCATTATAACCACGTGCCGTCCGAAGCGGTCAAATCCACGAGGGAACGCGCCGAGAGACCTCGCGAGCGCTCAAGTGCTTCCAATTTGGAGGGACGGGCGCTGTCCCCTCCCTAGGATATTAGGGACGCCACGGCGGGCGTCCCTCCAGCGCGGCTGAGTCGTCTGCGCGGCTCGGGGATAACCCGAAAATCGCGCCCGAAATAAATTTCACAGTGAGAAAAAATTTCGGTGTTGCACGTTTTCTGGCGCGTTGCTAAGAGAGCACGTGCGGCGATTCTCCGAAACGGAATTGCAAGAGCGCAGGCGTTTCGGCATTCTCGTTGTGCGACTGGAAAACAAACCCGCGCCGCAAATTTACCCGACATGAAAAAGCTCGAAGCGATCATCAAGCCGTTCAAACTCGAGGAAGTGAAGGAAGCCCTGGCCGAGCTGGGCATCGAGGGCATGACCGTCACGGAAGTGAAAGGCTTCGGGCGGCAGAAGGGCCACACCGAAATTTATCGCGGCAGCGAATACACGGTCGATTTCCTGCCCAAAGTTAAGGTCGAAGTCGTGCTCGCGGATGAAATGGTCGACAAAGCCGTGAGCGTCGTGGTCGGCGCGGCCAAGACCGGCAAGATCGGCGACGGCAAAGTTTTTGTGCTTCCGGTCGAGCACGCCGTCCGGATTCGGACGGAAGAAATTGGCGAAAAGGCGGTGTAGCTGGTTGAGAGGTTGAACGGTTGAGGTGTTGAGAGGACGCAGGATGGCGACTTTCTCGAACCCTTCAACCGTTTAGCTTTTTCCACGCAACCGCTCAACTGCTCAACCTCTCAACCTAACTCATGGCCAAAGACAAAACCGCCTCCGACGTCAGCAAGATGATCAAAGACCACGACGTGAAACTCGTGGATTTCAAGTTCACCGATTTGCCGGGTTCCTGGCAGCATTTCACGACCACCCTCACCGAATACAACGAGGAAATCTTCACCGAGGGCCTCGGCTTCGATGGGTCGAGCATCCGCGGCTGGCGCGCCATTAACGCGAGCGACATGCTCGTGATCCCCGATCCGACGACCGCCTGGATCGACGTCTTCAACGCCGAGCCCACGCTCAGTCTCATTTGCACGATCGTCGATCCGATCACGCGGGAGCCGTACGATCGCGATCCGCGCGGGGTGGCGGAAAAGGCCGAAGCGTATCTGCAAAGCACTGGTATCGCAGACACGGCGTTCTTCGGGCCGGAAGCGGAATTCTTTATTTTCGATGAAGTTCGTTTCAGCTACACCGGGAATTCGTCATTCCATCTGGTTGATAGCGCGGAAGGGCATTGGAACAGCGCGCGGGAAGAGTTCCCGAACCTGGGATACAAAATCCGCGCTAAAGAAGGCTATTTCCCGGTCGGGCCGGCCGACAGCCTGCAGGATATTCGCAACGAAATGTGCCTGGAGCTGGAGAAAGCCGGGATCCCGATCGAGCGCCAGCATCATGAAGTGGCGACAGCTGGCCAGGCCGAGATCGACATTCGTTTCGCCCCGATGAAGCAGATGAGCGATTGGATGCAGTACTACAAATATATCATCCGGAACGTGGCGAAGAAGCATAACAAGAGCGTCACCTTCATGCCCAAGCCGCTCTACGGCGATAACGGCTCCGGGATGCACACCCACATGTCGCTTTGGAAAGAAGGCAAACCGCTTTTCGCCGGAAATGGCTACGCAGGCTTGAGCGAGATGGCGCTCTTCTTCATCGGCGGAATTTTGCGGCATGCCCCGGCGCTCACCTGCCTGACGAATCCCACAACGAACAGCTACAAACGGTTGGTCCCGGGATTCGAAGCGCCAGTCAACCTCGCCTACTCCGCGCGAAACCGGTCGGCCGCGATCCGGATCCCGACCTACTCGGCCAATCCGAAAGCGAAACGAATCGAATTCCGCACCCCCGATCCGGCGGCGAATCCGTATCTGGCGTTCTCCGCCTTGCTCCTCGCGGGGTTGGACGGAATCCAGAGCCGCATCGATCCGGGCGATCCGCTCGACAAGAATCTTTACGAGCTTCCGCCGGAAGAGCTGGCCAACGTGCCAAGCGTTCCGGATTCACTCATCGGCGCTATCAAAGCGCTGGAAGCCGATCACAACTTCCTCCTCAAAGGAGACGTCTTTAACGCCGACTTCGTGGCGAACTGGATCGAGATGAAACAAAAGGAATACGACGCCCTCCGTCTCCGGCCGCATCCGTACGAGTTCGCGATGTATTACGACGTGTAAAGCTCCCTATCGGACGCGTGAAGTCTGGCGACATCAAGGAACGGCGGTTTGAAACCGCCGAGCGAGCTGTTGCTGTAGCGACGGCGCTCAGTCGCTTTCAATACGCGTGGCCTCCAACTCACTGGCATCAATTCGTCTCGACAGGCGGCGGTTGCAAACCGCCGCTCCTTGAGGCTTTCTCTAGCGCGGCGCTCAAGGCGTGATGCAAAAAGTAAACATCAATGACGTTTCGGAGGAAACCTGGGCATCGCCGAGTGGAAAGTTCGGCGGCGCGGGCAAGGAAATTTCCATCGCGCTGGGACGGAAGCCTTTCTCCACGGACCTGAAGGAGCGACATCCTTTCGACGTCGAGCTGACTCGAATTCCGCCGGGAAAAATCCCGTATCCGTACCACGCGCACAGCGCCCAGTGGGAATTCTATTACGTCCTGTCCGGCAACGGAGTCGTCCGGCACAAGGATGGGACGACGGCGATCGGACCCGGTGATGCTTTTATTTTTCAACCGGAAGAACCGCACACCTTCAAGAACGACGGCGTCGAAGACTTGGTGATGTTTCTCATCGCGGACAATCCGATGGGTGAGTCCGCTTACTATCCCGACAGCAAGAAGTGGCTGGTCCGTTCGCCTGAGCGGCGGCTCATGCGAGGCGAAAGCCTCGATTACTACGACGGCGAAGAATGAATTGGGAGAGAAGCGAGGAAACTCAGCTTTTTCCTGCGTCCCATTTCCTGATTCGAGTGGGGTCGCGGCTTTCTCAATGAAGCTCCCCCCTCGCCTCGGTAATCTCACCACGACTCCGGAGGAACAGGTAACCTGGCTGGTCCGCCTGACCGCCTTGGCGATCGGGTGCTCCTTTCTTATTTCGTGGAAGCTTTGGATTTCGACGCGGCTCTTCCCGCTCGCTCCCGTTAGCAACCGCTTGCCGGAAATCGTCTATCCGTTCGACTACATCTGGTTTCTCTCGTTACTAGCCTTGCTAGCCGTCATCAGTTTTCTCCCCCGATCTCGCAAAATCGTTCTCATTTTCGTTTGTCTGGCCGCATCACTCAGCCTCTGGGACCAGACGCGCTGGCAGCCCTGGTTCTATCAATATCTTTTCATGCTGGCTGCGATTGGCATTCTGGCACGGAGAAATACCGATGCCTCCCGCAATCGGACGGCTCTGGATGTTTGCCGACTAATCGTTGCCGCCACGTATTTTTGGACCGGCTTTCAAAAACTCAACATCACATTTGTCCGTGAGACCTGGCCGGACATGGCCGCTTTCCTGCCCGGCTTCTGGCAGTCGATCGCTCTAAGGGTTCCGGCGTTCCTGATCCTGGCAATACCTTTAATAGAAGTTCTTATTGGATTCGGTCTGCTCTCGCGGCGTTTCAGAAATCGCACCGTGCTCCTCGCTACGGCGACACACACCGCCATCCTGATCCTACTCTTTTTCACTGGCGAAAATGCGGTGGTGTGGCCGTGGAACGTCGCGATGGTCCTCTTCGTTTGGATATTGTTCTGGAACGACCAGGAAACCACCGGACGTAGAATCGTGGCGGGAAAGAACCCTTTTCATATCCTGGTCCTCGTTCTGTTTGCGATCCTGCCTTCGCTAAGTCTGGTCGGCCTCTGGGATTCGTACCTTTCGTCCTCCATTTATTCAGGGAATACCTACCAGGCGGCCATCTACCTTGGACCTACTTTGTTGGCCCGCCTTCCGAGAGAGATCCACCCTCATGTCTGGCAAAAGAGCGAGCCGTTCTTCCTCGACATAAACCGATGGGCTTATGCCGAACTGCGGGTCCCAGTTTATCCGGAGCCGCGCGTTTTCCGCCAGGTCGCAAAACGGATCTGCGAATATGCGGACGGGGACAGGCTTTCGCTCTGGATAAAGCAAAAGCCTCATCCTTTTACTGGTTCGTTTGAAAGCGAATACTATGATTGCGAGAGCCTGCAATAGGACTTCGGAATGAAAAAGCGGCGGAAACATGCGCCGCCGCGACGCGCCTGGATTGGAAAGACGGAATGGCTCGTCGCCTTGGCGCTCTCCGCCCTGGCGATCGTTTTCCATGTCGCGAACCTGCTCAATGCCGGCGGGCTCTGGCGCGACGAAGCGGCGGCGATTAATCTTTCCGCCTTTCCATCGTTCGGTGAGATTTGGTCGCATCTCGAGCACGAGTCGTTTCCGCTCCTGTTGACTCTGCTGCTTCGCGGCTGGACGGCGATCGGGCTAGGCGGAAGCGATCTCGGGCTGCGAGTTTTTGGTTTGCTGGTCGGAGTGGCAGTGCTCGCCGCGCTTTGGTGGAACGCGTGGACGTTCTCGAAGTCACCGCCATTGTTGTCCCTGCTTTTGTTTGGGCTCAGCCCAACCCTCATCCGCTGGGGCGACTCGCTCCGCGCCTATGGCCTGGGGGTTTTCTTTCTGATCCTCGCGCTCGGTTTGATCTGGAGGGTCACGCGCAGTCCGTTACGCAGGAATTATCTCTTCGCGCTCGGCGCGGCCGTGCTAGCCGTGCAATCGCTCTATCAAAGCACATTCCTGATTGCCGCGTTCTGTCTTGCTGGGGGGATTACAGTCGCGCGCCGGCGAGATTCTAAGCGCGCACTGCTGATTATTTCGATTGCGGTTGGTGCCGCGGTTTCGCTGCTTCCCTACCTCGGAGTAATTGGTCGGGCGAACCAATGGAACGTCGTGACGGAAACTGGACTCGATTTACCGAGGATCTGGCTCGTGTTGCACCGCGCTTTGAGCGATCCCTCGCCTCTGATGTTTTGGCTTTGGGTTTTGCTTCTCGCGGCTGCCATCGCCGCCGGGTCAGTGTTTCTTTTCTCGAAAAACAACGAAATCGCGGGGGCAGATCGTGACGCTGCCTGGTTTTTGATGGCCGCGATCGGAGCGGTGACGATCGCGTATTACACGTTTCTGACGTTCCTAAAATTCCCCACCGAAGTTTGGTACTATCTTGCCGGGATTGCAGTTGTCGCGGTTGCGATCGATGCGCTGCTTGTCCGAGTCCCGCGGACCGACTGGGCACGCGTGACTCGCCTGGCCGCGGTTGTCGTTTTCGTCGCGATGCTGATCGGCGGCATTTGGCAACACGTGCACGTCAGGATGACGAATCTCGACATCGTCGCCGCGCGCTTGAACCGCGAAGCCGGCGATGGAGATCTCATTTTGGTTCATCCCTGGTTCTGCGGCCCGACCTTCGATCGTTATTACAAAGGGAACGCTCCATGGCTCACCTTGCCGCCACTCGCGGATCGCCAGCTCCAGCGTCTCGATTTGTTCAAAGAGCAAATGCAGCTCGACGCTCCGGTTCAACCCGTGCTCGAGAAGATGGAGGCGACCCTCCGCGAGGGACACGTGGTGTGGCTGGTCGGTTACTATCCATTCTCAACTCCACCGCGGCCGGCACCTGCGATACCGCGACCCGGCGAAGGCCCCGGGGGGTGGAATGAGGCGCCTTACATGATGGCGTATGGAGCGCAGGTCGCTTACTTCCTCCAAGCCCACGCCTCGCAAACCAAAGCAGTGAAACTGGATCTCACCCAACCCGTTAATCCCTTCGAGAACTTTCCCGTCATAGCCGTGAGCGGCTGGCGGCCGGCCCGATTTTAACTCGATGAAACGTCGGATTCCGGTCGCCGTCCTATTCGCAATCGCACTCACGATTGTCTCGCTCCTCCCGTTCTACGTCGAGCGAACGATGACGCACGTGATGTTCGCAGACGGAAGCGGCGGTGCGATCTGGTGGGGTTGGAAACGCTGTTCGCTCCGCGAATATTCAGCGGACTATCACTACATGGACCCGGAACTGAGGCAGCTGTGGTTAGCGGTGGACGTCGCGTTGGCGGTCAGCTACGCGTCCGTTGCCACCTTCGCCGCGAGTCGATTGCTGTCGCGCCGTTGGCGCTCATAGGTTGACCTAAAATCTCCCCAACTGGCGGAACCACTGAAGGGCGCGGCGGACTTCAGACATTTTCAACTGGTGACCGCCGCCGAATTGTTCGAGTCGCACCCGTTTGAATCCAATGCGTTCGAGTGACGCTTTCACCAGATTGTGCGCCTGTGGGGTCGCGATAGGGTCGCTCGATCCGCTGCTCAACCAAACCGGCACCTCGAGCAGGCCCGCGCCGGGTTGGTAGGTCCGATAAGCTTCGCCGAGCCGGTCTTCGTTTATTCCGCTCAGGAAGAATCCGCAGACGCGGACTGATCCGCTCTTCGCCAGCATGACCCCGAGAGTACCGCTTCGCTTCGAGCCGCCGGAAAATCCGGCGAACGCCACCGGCCATCGCGCGGATTGCGGCCATTCTTTCCGGATCGCTTCCAACGCGGCGCCGAGGAGACCGAGCCGCCACTGGGTGGAATCGATCCGCGGCGCGATCGTCGCGTCCGAGCCGAGAACGATCCAGCCTTCGGCCGTCGCGGGGGCGCGATACCAGTCGGCGTCCATCGCGCTGGTGCGATTAAAGTCGCTCGTTGAAGTCACAATCAGAATTGGCCATGGGCGCGATGGATTGAAGCCGGCGGGAAACGCAAGCACGGCCCGGCCAGTGTCAGGCCGTGGATTGCCGGCCTGGGAAGCGATGTCCTGAAAATATTTCGAAACGGGAAAGCGGATTTCGATTTTCCCACCGGGTTGAACTTGCTGGCCGGCGAGAGTGGCGGCGTCGGTGCTGAACCCAGCGAGCAGCGAAAGGAAACCAAAAATCAATGAACGCATAGCCGATTGGTAAACAGATTTATTGCCGGCGGAAAGTCGCATTCGCTTGGACAAGATCGCCGTCGGCGGCGTGAACGACGTTAGACAAGCCGCAGAGTTTGAAGCCCCGCGCGGCAAGAAATTCGTTCATCTCCCAAAACAGCCAGGCGCCGGAGTAAAGGCGTTCGAAGAAAACCTCGGTGTAGATGACCTGCACGCGATCGAGCGCCGGTTCGGCCCCTGTCAGCACCAGCCGCTCGGCGCCTTGTAAATCGAGCTTGAGAAGATCGACCGATTCCAGCTTCTCTCGCGCCATCAATTCCGTGAGCGTCAGGGTTGGAACCGTGATGGAATCAGCCACACTCAGATCGCGCCCAAACCATTCCGAATTTCGCGGATCGATGGCGAGCAACGAGCTCGACGCCTCGGAGCGATTGATTTCAAACCGCGCCTCGCCGGTACGATCGGACAAGGCGGCCGCCACGACCGAGATGCGAGAGTCGCTGGAATATTTTTCAATCAGCCTGAAGGCGAGGTCCGGGATCGCTTCCACGAGGACCATTCGCACCGGACGATGGAGCTTCAGAAACGCGTCGGTAAAAGCGCCGCGATTCGCGCCGGCATCGATCACGAACCGATAATTGAGCCGAGGCAAGTGGCGCAGGTTGCGGAAGGCGCGGCGATATTGCTTGTCGAAGAGGCACCGCAGTTCCTGGCCGAGACGAAGCATTCCTCCTACATAGCACGCTGCCTCCGCCCATGAAATGCCTTGCAACTTATGGAAATGGGCAGATGCTTGGCCCTATGAGCTTGCTCGCGTTACTGCCCAATCTCGGCGGACCTGACCTGATCATCATCCTCCTGATCATTCTGGTTCTTTTCGGCGCGAAGAAACTTCCGGAGCTGGCGCGCGGCATGGGCTCGGCCATTAAGGAATTTCAAAAAGCGAAGGATGAGTTCACGGACGAACTTCATTCCGCGGCAAAAACCGACGCCTCGAAAACCGCAGATGTCCGGACTCCCGCCTCGACCATCCCGCAGATCGAGAACCAGCCGGCGGCTCCCGTTCCGCCTCCGGAGACTCGAGTTCCAAATCCCGACCGAACCGATCGGATCTAGTTTGAAGGGACGTCCGCTCTGGCGTCCCTAACCTTACCGGGACGGGACAGCGCCCGTCCCTCCATTTGACGCCGCCTTCACCTTGCGACACAGTCGCGGCTCGCGTCCACCCCGCCCGCGACTCCCGATCTATCATTGCCATGCCCGACACCGACCTGCGCCAAGACATCAAGGAAATGCTGGTCAAGAACCTGATGCTTCAAACAACCGCCGATCAAATCGGCGATGATCTTCCGCTCTTCGGTCCCGGCGGGCTCGGCCTCGATTCCATCGACGCGCTCGAACTCGTCGTGAGCATGGAAAAAACGTTTGGCGTCGGCGTTCCAAATTCCGAAGTGGCCGCCAAAGCGCTCCGGAGCGTAAACACGATTCACGATTACATTCTGGAAAAACGCGCGGCCGCGTGAGGATGGACTCGCGACCGCGAGTCCCGTCTCTCCAGAAGAAGCGCGGCGCGATTGCGAGCCGAGCGCCAAAGGCGCGCCATCATGATAGCCTGGGGCAACGCCCAGGATTTGCGAAACCGCCAGATCAATAGCGCTGAAAGCGCGATTCATCGCGATCGCCCGTTGAATCGCGCTTTCAGCGCTCGCTCTATCTTACGCTCCGAAACTTGGGGCGATGCCGCAGGCTTTCATTGAGGCGCGCCGTTGGCGCTTTCCGACGGCGCTCACGCCGCCTCGGAAGCGTTGATCCCGTCGATGAACTGGCGCAATCGGCCGAAGCTTCGCCGGTCGGGGGTCAGGATCAGGCGCGGCAGATCCCAAAGTTCGGGCTCATTTTTCTCCTGACTCAACGCCCTCCCCTGCACAATCTCCCCGCTCCGCAGGATATCGGCGAACTCAGCATTCAATTTCGCGATCGCCCCGGCGGGCAGCTTTCGGGCGAGGCGGATCACGAGCTCCTGCCCGACCCAGCGTGACGATTGGTAAACGCTGTAAAAACGCAGGATCTCCGCCACCGCTTCCTGGACGTTCGGCACGATCTTGAAGAAATGAAAATCCTCAGCGCTCACGTAACCGAATTTGAAAAGGTGATCTTTCAGAAACGCGATCCACGTCTGCCAATATTCCCCGCCCGGCCGATCGAGCAGGACTATGGGAATGATCCGCGCCTTCCCGGTTTGCATGAGGGTTAATACTTCGAAGGTTTCATCCATCGTGCCGAGGCCGCCGGGGAAAAGAGCGAAAGCGTGGGTTTCCTTCACGAAGTTCAATTTGCGGGTGAAGAAGTAATTGAAGTTAATCAGCTTCCGGTCCCCTTCGATGGTGACATTGGCGTGTTGCTCGAACGGAAGACGAATGTTGAGCCCGAAACTGTGCTCGCGGCCGGCCCCTTTTTGAGCGGCGCCCATGATCCCGTCGCCCCCGCCGGTGATGACCATGTAGTTCTGCCGCACCATCTCCCGCGCGAATTCCTCGGCCACGTTGTATTGCGCGTCGCTGGGCGGTATCCGGGCGGAACCGAACACGCACACCTTGCGATATTGCCGGTATTCGGAGAAAACTTTCGCCGCGTAGCGCATCTCCTTGAGCGACCGGTTCATCAGCTTGAGGTCGCCCGTCCCCATTTTGTCGCGCGCCATCTTCAGGGCGGTGACAATCATTTCCTCGATCAATTCTGGCGATTTCTCGGCGCCCCAATCCGCGACGAGTTGGCGGACCCGTTCATCGAACGGCGGATCAATCGAGGATTGCCGGCCCGACGGCTGGTTATGCGTCGCGCCCGCGGTGAAATCTTCCACCGCGAAGTTTCAGCCGAGCGCGTGGAGTCCGCAATGGTGGATCGAGTCCCGCGGCGGCGGGATCGCTCGATGCGCTGAATTCCAAGCCTTGCTAAGCATCGAGCGCTGTAGCCGCGTCGCTCAGTCGCCGCGCGCAGACTGGCTTGGACGCGGAGGCTACAAACGGCGACAGAGCGCCGTTGCTACAGCGCAGGAGAGAGCTTCATCAAATCCACCAGAATTTCGCGAATGTACCGGATCGGCAGTGAATAATGCCCGGCGCCGTCGATCAGGTGAAACTCGCAGTTTGGCAGGCGCTGGGCGACGCTGCGGGCCAGGCGAGGAGCGAAAGTGCGGTCTTTGGTCCCGTGCCAAAGCGCGACCGGCACGCGAACGTCCTGAAGCGAAAATCCCCAGGGCGTCGCGTAAATCTCCGCATCGGTCATCACCCCCATGGTAGAGGACCGCCAGGCTTGTCGCGCGCTTTCGAAACAAACATCGAACGCGCGCGATTCGCGGAGGACGTTCGCGTCGCAAGGTTGAAGGAATTTCAACAGGAGCGGGCGGAGCCGGATCGGCATCCGCATCGCGACAAACGGACGCGCGAGATAGAAAAGCGGCCTCAGCAATCCCGGACGGCGCGCGCGCAAGGCCAGCATTCGGCGATGGATCGGCAGCAGTCCGGTATGATCGTCCAGCTCATCGAGCGGCGGCGCGCCGCTCACGACCGCGATTTTCTCCACCCGCTCGGGCGCTATCGAGCCGCTAGCATAGGCATACGGTGCACCGCCGGAAATCGCGAGAATCCGAAAACGTTCGATTCCAAAATGGTCCGCGATTTCGTTCAGAAACGCCGGCCAGTCCGTGAGGCGCCGGTTCGGTTGAAACTGCGAATCGCGAATGCCCGGGCGGTCCGGAGAAATTATCCGCGCCCCCAGATCCACGGCCGCTTCGTCCGCCAGCTCCGCCATCGTCCGCGAACTCGGCCAACCGTGGCAAAAGAAAACCGGCCGGCCGCGCGGATCGCCGTATTCGCTGATCGCGACCGTCGCGCCATTCGCCAGGGTTAGCCTTCGGCTTTGTTCGCTCATCATTTCCCAGGGTAGGGAGGGCGCGCTGCGCTGTCCGCAACGCGGTGCGAGTTGACGCGATCCTCGCCAGGAGGCCGGTCGTCCGGGTTTAGCGCCGACGGCGCGCTGTCAGGAATGCCTGGGGCAACGCCCAGGATTGTGATCGCGAGGTGGACAAGCGCTGAAAGCGCGATTCAATCCGTCGACTCGCTGTCGTCGCAAGCCCGAGCTCCTGAAAGAGTCGCGCCTTCAACGCTAGTGAGTTCATCTTACGCGAGATCCTGGGGCGCTGCCCCAGCCTATTTGTGATTGGAGCGCCATGGACGCTAAACAATACTTCCGTACCAGATTGAAAACCGAGGTTTGCCTTTCCCATGGGCGGGTTGGATAATAAAAATAACCGATGCGAACACGACTCGCCTCTCTTTCGTATTTACTCATATGAACGACAACTCTCATCCGGCAGGCAAAATTTCTGTGCACGGTAACGGCTTCGGCGCGCCTTCGCCCGATGAAGTCGAAAAGCGCGCTCGCGAAATCGCGCTCATCGCGGAGCGCGATCCGGACGAATTCACGGACGCCGACTGGGACCAGGCGCGTCGGGAATTGCTCGGGGACGCACGTCTCGAATGCGCCGGAAGAAACCGACGCGAATGCTGAAGTCGTCGAGGAATGGAACGTCGTTGCGTCATCGGCCGGCCACCGCGCCCCGCGAATCGAGGACGATGAAAATGTGGGCGAGCATCTTGTCGAGGATGGAATCGAGGAAGCCGCCCACGACCAGATGGTCGAGGCGCGCAAGGAAGAGCTCGAACAGGAAGGCGGTTAACCCGTTTTGAAAGCGCCCGAGACCCTTGTGGCCGAGCCGGCGCGCGGCCCCGACAAAGTTTCCGCTCGGCAAATCGATTCTGGTTCGCTCGCGGAACAATTGCTCGAACGTTACCGGGCAGTGCGCAATTTCACGGCGCGCCTTTGCCGCGATCTCCAACCGGAAGATTGCGTCGTCCAATCGATGCCGGACGTGAGTCCGACAAAGTGGCATCTCGCGCATACGAGCTGGTTCTTCGAGACGTTTGTCGTCAAAATCTGGCAGCCGCGGTATCGCTCCGAGGTTCCGCAGTACGCTTACCTCTTCAATTCGTACTACAACGCCGCGGGCGACATGCACCGGCGCGACCTGCGCGGGTTGATCTCGCGGCCAACCGTGGCCGAGACCTACCGTTTCCGGGAATCGATCGACGATTGCGTCGTCCAGTTGCTCGAAGAAGCCGATGACGCACTCCTGGCGGAGATCGAGCCGGTCCTCACCCTCGGGCTCCATCACGAACAACAACACCAGGAGCTACTCGTAACCGACATCAAACATGTCTTCGCCCAAAACCCGCTTTATCCGGTGTTTGCTGGAGCCGGGATCGGTGATCCCGGCCGGAATAAGAACGGCAACGCGCAAGACAGCGTCGTGGCTCCCCAACGTTTCCTTGAGTTCGAGGAAGCGACGCTCCTGATCGGTCACGAAGGCGATGGATTTTCCTACGATAACGAAAGTCCGCGCCACCGCGCGCTGGTCGGGCCGTTCGCGTTATCGAATCGGCTGATTACCAACGGCGAGTATCTCGAGTTCATCCAGGCCGGCGGGTATTCGCGGCCGGAGTTCTGGCTCTCGCTCGGCTGGACGACAGTCAACGAGCAACGGTGGCGCGCGCCGCTCTATTGGGAGGAGCGCGACGGTGCCTGGTGGAATTTCACTCTCTCCGGTTTTCGTCCGGTCGACGAAGCAGAGCCGGTGACGCACATCAGTTATTTCGAAGCAGACGCGTATGCGAACTGGGCCGGAGCGCGTTTGCCCACCGAATTCGAATGGGAACGCGTCGCCGCCGATCTGCCGATCACTGGGAACTTCGTGAACGACGAGCGTTTCCATCCGGCGCGCTGCGTCCAAATCCGAGAGTGGCTTCAATCAAATCTACGGCGACGTCTGGGAATGGACCCGAAGCGCTTATCTCCCCTACCCCGGTTATCGCGCGGGCCCCGGGGCGCTCGGAGAATACAACGGCAAATTCATGTGCAACCAGATGGTGCTGCGCGGCGGATCGTGCGCAACTTCGCGCGATCACATTCGCTCGACGTATCGCAATTTCTTTCAACCCGAAAAGCGCTGGCAATTCACCGGCATTCGGCTCGCCCGCGATCCATCATGAGCGGCGTTCCTGGCCGGGTGACCGTCCTCGATCTCGAGCCGGTCAGCGCGGATTTCCTCGCCGAAGTTCTGGCCGGCCTCTCGAGTTCGCCCCGGACCCTTCCCTGCAAATTCTTTTACGATGAACGCGGCGCGGATCTGTTCCAAAAAATTTGCGAGCTGCCCGAGTATTACATCACCCGCACCGAGACCGAGCTGTTGCGGCGATACGCGCCGAGAGATTTCCGAATCGATCGGAGCGAACGCGGCCCTGATCGGTTTCGGCACCGGCGCGGGAATCAAGACGCGGATGTTGCTCGAACAACTCCAGAACCCGATCGCGTATATCCCGGTCGACATTTCCAAGCAGCGCCTCATCGATTCCGCGATCGAACTGAGCCACGCCATGCCGGCCCTGGAGATCCTGCCAGTCTGCGCCGATTACCTGCAGGAATTGCAATTGCCCAAGCCGCTCCGCAAGCCCGATCACGTCGCGGTTTATTTCCCGGGCTCGACGATCGGAAATCTCGAGCCTCCGGTCGCCCAGGATTTTCTTCAGCGCGTCTGCCGGTTGTGCGGGAGAAATGGAGGGCTCATCATCGGCGTCGATCTGCGGAAAGACCGCGACGTGATCGAAGCGGCTTACAATGACAGCGCCGGAGTTACGGCGGCGTTCAATTTGAATTTACTTGCCCGGGCTAACCGCGAGCTGGGCGCTGACTTCGACCTGTCGCATTGGAAGCACCGCGCCGTTTACAACAAAGACGAAGGCCGGATCGAAATGCATCTGTTGAGCGACTGCGAACAGACCGTGCACGTCGGCGGGCGCGAGTTTCAATTTGGCGCCGGAGAAAAGATCATCACCGAATTCTCCTACAAACACACTCTCGATGGCTTTACGCGGCTCGCGGCGTCCGCCGGTTTTCGCGAAGCCTCACGGGTCTGGACCGACTCCGAAGAAGATGTTCGCCATCTTCCATTTCGCGGTGGCGGAATAGGACCGCGTCTTTCTCTGCCTGTCGTTCTGAGCGAAGCGCAGCGGAGCCGAAGAATCTCTAACTATTTCTGAAGCGTCTTCAGCGCAGAGAAATTAGAGATGCTTCGACTTCGCTCAGCATGACAAGCTAGGGTGAGGGCCGCTTCCAATGAACGCCCTTGTTCAACTTTCCGGCATCAGCAAAGCCTATGGCGACGCGGTCGCGCTCCATCCCACGGATCTCGATTTCGCCCGTGGCAAAACCACAGTTCTCATTGGCCCAAGCGGTTGCGGCAAATCGACGCTGCTGCGTCTGATCATCCGCCTGCTCGATCCGGATGCCGGAACGATTCGATTCGACAGCGACGCCATAACCCCGACCACTATTTCTGGGTTGCGCCGCCGGATCGGTTACGTGATCCAGGATGGCGGGCTCTTCCCGCATCTCACCGCGCGCCGCAACGTTCTTTTGATGGCGAGCCCATCTGAAGTGGCCGCCAGCGAAAATGGAGAGCCGGCTTGCGAGAGCTCTGCGCGCTGACCCGGTTTCCCGAAGAAGCGCTCGACCGGTTTCCCCTCGAACTTTCCGGCGGCCAGCGCCAGCGAATCAGCCTGATGCGCGCGCTCATGCTTTCGCCCGAGCTTCTGCTGCTCGACGAGCCGCTCGGCGCACTCGATCCGCTCGTTCGCGCCGCACTCCAGAAAGATTTGAAGGAAATTTTTGCCCGGCTGAAACAGACCGCCATTCTGGTCACTCACGATCTCGCGGAAGCCGCCTACCTCGGCGACGAGATCGTGTTGATGAATGAAGGGCGAATCGTGCAGCGCGGAGCGCTCGACGATCTTCGAACTAATCCGGCCAGCCCATTTTGTCACGGATTTCATCAAGGCTCAACGCACTCTCGCCTCGCTATGAAGGCATCTCGAGCCCCAAGGAGCGGCGGTTTACAAACCGCCGACGAATTTCAGAGGGCGGTTTGGAAAGCGCCCTTCCTTGGTTTCCTCTATGGCGCTCTGCCTTTTGCCGGCCTCGGCTTCCTTGGCCCAGCCCATCATAATCGGCTCCAAGAAATTCACTGAATCCTACGTCCTCGCCGAAATCGCGAAGCGAGTATCGGGAACACTGGGACGCCCGTCGAGCATCGCCAGGGAATGGGCGGCACGATCATTCTCTGGCAGGCGCTTCGGACCAACCAGATCAGCGCGTATCCGGAATACACCGGCACCATCACCGAAGAAATTCTGAGGTTGCCGCCGGGGACAACCGCGAGCGAGATGCGCGAGCAACTCGCCAAATCAGGCGTCGGCATGACGGGCGAGCTCGGGATTCAACAACACCTATGCCCTCGTCATGCGGCGGGATGTTGCGGCAGAAAAACAGATTCGCGACCATCGGCGATTTGCAGAATCATCCTGAGCTAAAGTTCGGTTTAACCCACGAGTTTCTCGACCGGCGCGACGGTTTTAAGCCGCTGATGGAAAGTTATCGCGCTCTCCGGTCAAAACGTGGTCGGGATCGATCATGGCCTCGGCTACGAAGCACTTCGCAAAGGCTCGATCGACGTGAAAGACGCTTATTCGACCGACGCCAAGATCGGCGAGAACGATCTGGTGGTCTTGGCCGACGACCTTCAGTTTTTCCCGCAATACAAAGCCGTTTTCCTTTATCGCCTGGATCCTGGCGCCTCACGTGATCAGCCAGCCTCGCCTCGCTTGAAGGAACGATCGATGAGAAGCGAATGATCGAGCTGAACTCCGCGGCGGAAAGGCTCAAAAATTACGCGCGGGCGGCGGACCTCTATTTTGGCGAAGCCGAAGCGACCATGAACGCGAGCGGCTTCGAATCCTTCGTCCACAAGCTCTGGCGATGGACCTCGCGCCATCTCGAGCTAGCAGGGGTTTCATCTGCTGCTCGCGATTGTCGTCGGCGTGCCGCTTGGGATCGCCGCCAGTCGCGGCGGTGCAGTTGGCCACGTGATTCTCGGATTCGCGAGCGCCGTCCAAACGATTCCTTCGCTCGCGCTTCTCGCGCTGCTCGTGCCGATTCCGTTTTTCGGAATCAGCCTGCGCACGGCAATCGCGGCGCTGTTTCTTTACGGCCTGCTGCCCGATTGTGCGGAACACAGCCACCGGGTTGCAGGACATCGCCAAACCCGTCCGCGAATCGGCCGTCGCTCTCGGCCTGGAGCCGTCGGCGCGTCTGTGGAAAATTTATCTGCCGATGGCGTCGCGCTCGATTCTCGGCGGAATCAAAACCAGCGCTGTCATCAACATCGGAACCGCTACTCTCGCGGCGCTCATCGGCGCCGGCGGCCTGGGCGAACCGATCCTGAGCGGATTGGGTCTCAACGATCACGCCACGATTTTGCAGGGCGCAATCCCAGCCGCGGTCCTGGCGCTGCTCGTCCAATGGAGTTTCGATTTGCTCGATCGCCTCTTGATTCCGAAAGGGCTGCGGCTGTAGGTGGATCGAGCGCTCCGCCGCTCGATTTGATATGCGCTGAATTGTTTCGACGGTAGAATTCACATCGCGCGCGGAGCGCGCGATCCACCAATGATTGCCTCAACAAATCCGACGACCGGGGAAACGGAAGGAATTTGCAGCGATCGATTCCCGTCAAATGGAAGAGAAACTCGTCGAAGGCCGAGCGCGCTTTCGCAACGTCATCGCCGGACGTTCGTTCGCCCAGCGAGCCGAGATGGTTGACCAGCGCAGCCGATTCGCTGGAGAAGGAGAAAAGGTCAGCTCGCGCGGACCATGACGCTTGGAGATGGGGAAACTACTGCGCGCGGCGGAAGAGGAAATCGTGAAGTGCGTGCCGGCTGCCGATTCTATGCGGAGAACGCCGAACGGTTCCTGGCCGAGCAGAAAATCGAGACCGAAACCGCCCAGAATTTCGTTCGCTACGAGCCGATCGGTCCGGTCCTCGCCGATCATGCCGTGGAATTTTCCGTTCTGGCAGGTCTTTCGTTTTGCGGCGCCGGCGCTCATGGCGGGAAACGTGGCGCTCCTCAAGCATGCGGCAAATGTCCCGCAATGCGCGCTCGCCATCGAAGATATTTTTCAGCGAAGCCGGATTCGAAGATGGTGTTTTCCAAACGCTTGCTGATCGAAACGGAGCAGGTGCGGCCGTCATCGAGGACGCGCGCGTGAAAGCGGTGACGCTAACCGGAAGCGAGCGCGCCGGCAGCGAAGTCGCGAGCGCGGCGGCGCGCCAGATCAAGAAGAGCGTCCTGGAGTTGGGCGGGAGCGATCCGTTCATCGTCATGCCGAGCGCTGATTTGGCGCCGGCCGTCAAGACCGGGGTCGCCGCGCGCGTTCAGAACACCGGCCAATCCTGCATCGCCGCGAAGCGTTTCATTTTGGCGGACGAAATTTACGAGGCTTCGTAGCCGAGTTCGTCGCGAAGATGCGCGCGCTTGAAGGTCGGCGATCCGCTCGAGCCGGAGACGGAGATCGGACCACTGGCGAGCGAAGCGATTTTGGAAGGCGTGGACGAGCAGGTGCAAAAGTCGATCGAGGCCGGCGCGAAATTGCTCACAGGCGGGAAGCGAATCGACCGGCGCCGGATTTTTTTATGAGCCGACCGTGCTGGCCGACATTCCGCGCGATCGCCGGCGTATCGCGAAGAAATTTTCGGGCCGGTCGCCTGTTTCTTCCGGGTCAGCGACGCCGAGGAAGCGATCGCGATTGCGAACGACACTTCGTTCGGCCTGGGCGCAACCGCGTGGACGAACGACGCCGCCGAGAAGGAACTATTCGCCAGAGAACTCGAAGCCGGCATGGTTTTCATCAACAGCATGGTTGCTTCCGATCCGCGATTGCCTTTTGGCGGCGCGAAGCGTTCCGGCTTCGGACGCGAACTCGGCGCCGAAGGGATTCGCGAGTTCGTGAATATCAAGACAGTGTCGATCGCGAATCGGGTAGTGCCTGTCATCCCGAGCCTGGCGAAGCGCGCCGAAGGACCTCCCAATCGCACGAGTCATTGCTCGACGAAACCTTTCGCATAACGCGCAGTCGGTGGCTCGAACGTGGGCGCTCTCCAGCTTGTTGATTTCGCGTGCGACTGAGAGGTCCCTCGCCGTCTATGCGGCTCGGGATGACAGCATGTCACGCAATCGCAGCGCCGCAGCTCGCGAATCTTCGGCACGTCGAGAATCCGCACGCCGTCTGGGCGCATTCTCCACCGCCCAGACAAGAGCGCTAAGCATTTGCGAAATCGTGACAAGGCCGAGCCGGCGGGCCGACTCGCGCGTAGCCGGCAAGAACTCGGCGACCCAGTAAAACGGAACAAGCGCGTAAGGCCACCAATGGCCCGGGCCGAGCACATACCACGGACGCACGAAGGTCGCAGCCAGTCCGCTAGCACGGAGCAGAGCTTCGCCCTCGGCGCGCACGGCGATGAAGGCCTCCATCATCGGAGCCGGCTGCGCGACGCTCAGATAAATGAAATGGCGGATGCGCGGCCTCGCGCGCGGCTTTCACGGCGACTCGGACCGAAGGAAGATCGATGGCGCGAAATTGCGCCGCTTTTGCGGGGCTTGGGTGCGGAACGCCAATCAGATGGACGAAAGTGTCGCAGCGGCGGATCGAACTTGTGTAGGAACCTTCTCTTAGCGGATCGGCGACAACGACCGAAATCCCCCGCCGGCAATTTCTTCTTCGATCCGGGCCGAACAACCGCCGTGACTTGATGCCCACGAGCGGCCAGGAGCGGGATCAATCGCGAGCCGATGTAGCCGGTTCCGCCGGTAACGCAGACCGAAGCCACGGCTCAATTTCCCAGCGGCCGAATTTCTCCGGTTACTTCAAAGATCACCGGGTAACCCTTCGAGCATTTTTTTGAAAGGTTTTTGCATGAGCGTTTGTAAGGCAGGTTGCGCTCGCAGCAAGATTTAAACGGTCGTCGCGAAATTTCCCAGTCCCGGCCAAGGCCCTGCTGGGATTGACATTAGCCTGGGGTTGTGAATAACCTCCATCTACTATGCGCGCGATCTGGAAGGGCAGTATCAGCTTCGGCCTCGTTTACATTCCGATAGCCGTTTATCCGGCGACCCGGGAAGAGAAGCTCAGTTTTCGCCAGCTGCGAGCCACGGATCTAAGTCCGATCCGGTACAAAAAGGTCGCGGAAGTCGACCAGAAGGAAGTGACGGCGGACCAAATCGTGAAAGGCTTCGAATACGAACGCGGCCAGTTCGTCGTCCTGAAAGAGGAGGATTTCGCGAAGGTCCGAATCGAGTCGACCCATTCGATCGATATCACCGATTTCGTGGACCTGGCGCAGGTCGATCCGAAGTTTTTCTATAAGCCGTATTTCCTCGAGCCGCAGAAAGGCGGAGAGAAAGCGTATGCGCTTCTTCACAAGGCGCTCTGCGGGACGGCCAAGATCGGCATCGCGAAAGTGGTGATCAGCAACCGCGAATATCTCGCCTCGGTGAAGCCGGACGGTCTGTTCCTCGTCCTCGAGCTGATGCATTTCGCCTCCGAAATTCTGGCTCCGGAAGAATTGAAGAACGGGAGCGCGACGGCGATTACCGACAAGGAATTGAAGATGGCGCAGACGCTGGTCGAAAGCATGTCGACCCCGTGGGAGCCGGAAAAATATCGCGACGAATATCGCAACGCCGTCATGGAAATGATCGAGCAAAAGGCCCAGCACAAAGAGGTCGCGAAGAAGCCGGCCCCGGCGATGCGGGCCACGAACGTGGTCGATCTGGTGAAGGTGCTGCAGGAAAGCCTGAACCGGAATCAGTCGCTCAAGCCGAAGCGCAACGGCACCAAGTCTGGCGCCAGCCGTTCGACTGCCACGCTGGTGAAACAGAAGCGGCGCGTCGCGGCGTAGGTGGATCGAGCGCTCCGTCGCTCGATGATTAAGTCCCTCGCAGCCGCCGAACACATCGCGCGACGGAGCGCGCGATCCACCTTAGGCACCCGTCCCTCCAAGCAATTCCATTAACTGTTTCGCCAGGCGCGGACCCATTCCACTCTCTTCGTGCTTGAGATACACGAACACATCCGGCCAGACATTTTCCTTCTCCTTGATCGCCGTCGCCCAGCGTTGCATGTCGGCGTCGGTGTAATCCTCGCGCCGCAACCGCAGGTAACCGTAGTCCGCCGTCGCAACGACCGGCGCACTTAAGTCCGTGCTTTCGTTGATACAGAGCGCAATGTTCTTGGCATTCAGAACCGCGAACACTTCCTCGTCGAACCAGGACGGATGCCGGAACTCGAAGGCGGCCCGCAATCCCGCCGGCACTTCATCCAGGAACGCGGCCAGAAGCGCTGTGTCTTTCTTGAACGCCGGCGGCAATTGAAATAGAACCGGCCCGAGCTTCGTTTCGAGATCGCAGATGACCTGACAAAAATAGCGCATCGTGTCGCCGCAATTCTTGAGCTTCGCGAAGTGCGTGACCTTCTGCGGTGCTTTGAGGCTGAACTTGAAACGCTCAGGCGTTCCCACGTACCAATTCTGAATCGTCTTGGGGCTCGGGATCCTCCGAAAACTGTAGTTCACTTCCGTCGTCGCAAACCTTTCCGAGTAGAACGCCAGCATCTTGCTTGTCGGCAAATCCTCCGGATAGAACGTCCCTTTCCATTCCGCGTATTGGAACCCTGAGGTGCCGATCCAGTAGTTCATCGTTCTCCCAGCTTAGGATAATACTCTGCCAGCCGCCGGATCATTTGCGCCTCCAGCATGAAGTCGCGATTTCGCATCGCCCGTGTCCGTTCCTTCCACTTCGACGCATTGCGCGCCACGATTGAAAAACAATCGATCAATCGCCGGCCCCGCCAGTTCACCAATTCCTGACTGACGACTTTCAGCCCGATGCGCTCGGACAATTCGCGAAACAAGTTGGCTGTCATCTCGGGATCGCGCTGATGGTCGACGGCGCGAACTTTTCCCTTGCGGGCTCTCCGCAGCACCGATGCCGCGTATTCCCCAAGGTTCGAGTGATGAATGAAGGCCAGGCCGTCCGGCTTCAGCTTGGCCCCGAGCTGGCTGAGATAGGTTTCGATCGTTTCCCGCCGCACGTGCACGAGGGAATCGAAGCTGAAAACAAAATCGACCAAGCCGTCCGGAACCATCGCGAGGCTGTCGCCCTGGTTAAGATCGTAACTCAACCTGGCGTCCGCGCCGAACCGCCGCCGGCAAGCCTCCATGCATTGCGGATCGGGATCGACCAGATGGAGCTGATGGCAATGTTGCCGCAGGTAATGACTCCACCGCCCAAACCCCGATCCGATTTCCACGATCGTTTCGGCGGGCAGTGCCGCATGAATCCGCGGCAGAATACTGCCGAACCATTGGGCCGCCGATCCGCCCCAAGGCTCGGACCATTCTTCACCAGCCGCGATCCATTCGTAATCCGTCTTGGCCATACTTGTTAGTGCGCCGAGGGCCAGAGCAGCTCGATCGTTTTGAATCCGACGAAGACCGCGGCGAGACCGCAAACCACACTAAGTCCTACATAGAGCATCGAAGTTGCGATGAGGCCGCGCCGCAGAAGAAAGAACGTTTCGTAGCCGAAAGCGGAAAACGTCGTGAAGCCGCCGAGCAACCCCGTGAAAAGAAACAGGCGCGCCTGCGTCGAAAACGAATCGTGATGCTCGACGAGACCGGCCAGCACGCCGATGACGAGGCAGCCGAGGACATTCACGAAAAATGTACTCAACGGGAAGTTCCAAGGCTGAGTGTGATGGAGGACGACACCACCAAGTTTGTAGCGGGCCACCGACCCAACCGCGCCGCCGATCGCTACCATGAGAATTTGTTTCGTTTCGAACATGCTGGCTCCCTTTTGTTAGCAGGAGTTATCAGCATGTAACGCGGTTTTCCCGAACACCAGAAAGGCAAACTCCATTGCCGCCGTCGAGCGTAGCATGGCGAAGCACCTGGGCAAGTCGAACGCGAACCTGAGATTGGCGCGTGACAATGCGCTCCCAGGCCTCACCATCGCCGCATGATCACCAAAAACATCGGCATGCTCGTGCTCGCAATTTATCTCATTCTCGTCGGCATCGTCTCGCTCATTCCCGCGATAGCCATTCCCGGTATCGTGATGGGGATCTTAGCACTCGTCGCCGGTATTCTGATCTTGCTCGGCAAATAGGTCGCCTCGCGTGACCAATTGAAATTGTAGGGCAAGCGCTCCGCTTGCCGAATCTGAACAAGGAATGCGCTCTGGGACGGGACATGTCCCCCCCTTCTCCTCGATTGAACCCGTTGCCTGCCAGCCAATGCTTTCACACCCCGTGCACGCCGAAATTTCCGGTTTCGAACAGGGACCTTCGTCTAATTCTCGTTAGACCTCGCGCAGACCCACACACTTCGGAGAACCTATGTTTGACCACGTGAAATTCGGAGTCAGCGACTATGCAGCGAGCAGAGCGTTCTTTCTCAAGGCACTCGAACCGCTCGGCGTATCCGTTGTCGCGGAGGGGCCGCCGACGTACGGTGTCGAGCTAAGCCCAGACGGTAAGGCTTCATTGTGCCTCTACCAAACCGAGGAGAGGCCCGCGCATCTGCACTTGGCATTCACGGCCGAGAATCGCCAGCAGGTCGAAGCCTTCTATTGCGCGGCTATGGAGGCGGGTGGCAAAGACAATGGTACACCTGGTCTGTGCCCGGAATACCACGAGAGGTACTATGCAGCTTTCGTCATTGGTCCGGACGGGCACAACATCGAAGTGGTTTGCCACGAACAAGAGGCCTAACCAATCGATGAAGCCAACGCCTCGCCTGCCGTCACTCATCCTGGACTCGTTAGGCCCCATTATTATGCTTGCTCAAATCACTCCCCGTCTTGCGGCCGCCGTCGCGCTCTTGCTCCTCTTCGCACAGCCCACCCAGGCCGCGGACCAGAAACTTGGTTTGGTCACCCAGGTGGAGGGCGAAGGGTTTTTTCTCAATCCGGTGGTTAGAAAGATTCTTGTGACTGAGGTGACGAAAGGCTCGCTGGCGGAGGCGGCTGGCGTGCGGGCCGGTGACCAGATCATCCAGATCGAAAAGCAGAACATCGCTGGCCGGCGCGCGATGGAGCTTGTGCCTTTTCTGAAATTGAAGCCTGGAGAGACGCGGATTTTACGGGTCAAGCATGCGGACGGAACAGAGGCCGACGCTAAAATCACCAAGCCAAAAACGTAGCCGGAACGCCGAGAAGAGCGGCGCGGGCTAACTCGGCGTCCGCTAATAAAACGCGACAATCCTTAGCAACCCGATAAGACCGCCGGCGAGGACGACGGGAATGACGCCGAGTTTCCAACGGAGCATCGCGATGAGCGCGGCGACTCCGAGAACGATGGCGAACCAATCGATGCCTTCCTTTGGAAACATCACGTGGAGAGCGAACCAAATCGCGAGATTGAGGATCACGCCTACGACGGCCGCGGTGACAGCGGACAGAGTCATGGCGATGCGTTTGTTGCCACGAAGTTGTTCGATGTGGGGACCGCCGAGAAAAACCCAGAGGAAGCAGGGCGTGAATGTCACCCAGGTCGTGATCAGGGCGCCGAGAGTAGCGGCCAGAACCGGCGTCAACCCTCCGGGCTGGGTCCAGCCACCCATGAAGCCGACGAATTGCAGCACCATGATGAGTGGCCCGGGCGTGGTTTCGGCCAGGCCAAGGCCGTCCATCATCTGGCCGGGTTTGAGCCAATGGAAATGATCGACGGCGCGTTGCGCGACGTAGGGCAGGACGGCGTAGGCGCCGCCGAAAGTCACGACGGCAGCTTTGCTGAAAAATATCCCCTCTTTGAAAACCGTGTGGTCCCTTCCGAGAAAGGCGCCCGCCAGGATCACTGGCGTCCACCACACCACGAGCCAAATAATAGTGACCCAGGCCGCACGACGCATTGACGGTTTTGTGTGGTCGGGCGCTTCATGCGCGTCGTCGATAACGGAAGTGGTAGAATCCCCGTTCGCGCTCTTGGGCGGCGCCGAGGCGACGTCGAATTTCGACGGCCAGAGTTTTCCGCCGAGGAATCCAATCACACCGGCGCCGACAATAATGAGCGGAAACGAGATGCCGCCAAAAAAGATCGCGAGAAAAGCGGCCGCCGCGATTGTCCACATGACCTCGTTCCTAAGGGCCTTCCTTCCAATCCGGATAACAGCCGCGATAACAATCGCGACGACCACTGGCTTAAGCCCGGAGAAGATCGCCGCGATCCAAGGGACACTTCCATACGCCGCGTAGATAAAACTCAGCGTCCAGAGAACAAAGATCGATGGGATGACGAAGAACGCGCCGGCGATGATCCCCCCGGCTGTTTTGTGAAGAAGCCAGCCGACGTAAATGGCGAGCTGGGTCGCTTCGGGGCCGGGCAGAAGCATGCAGTAATTGAGTGCGTGAAGAAATCGGGCCTGACTAATCCAGCGCCGGCGTTCCACCAGCTCCGTCTGCATAATCGCGATTTGCCCCGCCGGTCCGCCGAACGAAATGAAACCGAGCTTGAGCCAGAAACGGAAGGCTTCGGCGAAACTCGGTTTGGAGACAGGTGAAGCAGCGGTCATGCGTGCGCGGTCAGTGCTCTACGCCAGGCGATACGTATTGCCCAGGAGAATTGCGCTGCTCGTCCAGATGGATTGCGGCCGCGAATGGAAGCCAATGTTCACGGATGAGACCGAGTAACCACGACCTGAACATTACAGGATCGTAAGAAAAGGCTTGCCCCTCTGCGGTCCGGTATGTTCCCCTTTCCGAATGCTGCGCCAATCTACTCTACGTTTCGGGCCGGCCCTCGCCGCACTGGCTCTCTTTTCATTTTCTCAATCGGCCTGGAGCGAGGAATCGGTTTCATCGACGCCCGCCGAAGAATCGAGCGATGACTCAGAGGAGGCCGAGGCGGACTCTGGAAAAAAGCATCGTCGAGCAAAAGTGAATGCCAACGGGGCGCGCCTGCCGGTTAGCCTGGGGTCGTTCGCGGCGATCACTGAAAGCAGCGCCGAAACCGAGCGAGTCATCGTTCACGCCTTCGACGTAGATCCTCCGGAATACCCTGCCCTGCCTGAAGTCGAGGGCACGCGGATCAATTCCGGAAAGAAAACATCATTCGTAAAGCCAGACGAGTTTCCGAGCGTCGCGAACAATAACTACCGCGAAGTGCTGGCCACTACGCCGGGGCTGCTGGTGAGTGAAGAGCCAAGCTCGCCCATCATCAACTTCGGGTATCGCGGGCTCGATTCCCAACGGGCCGAGACCATGCAGGTGTTGAAGGACGGCATCTCGATCAAGAACGAGCAATTCGGTTTTCCGGAAACGCATTACACCCCGATCCTCGATGCAGTCGAGCGTCTCGAATTCATCCGGACGGGCGCGGCGCTTCAATTTGGCCCGCAGCCGGGCGGAGCGCTGAACTTCATTATGAAGATGCCGCGCAAAGACGCGCCGTTTCATTTCCTGACCAAGAACCTCTACGGCTCGGACGAATTCTTCCAGAGCTTCACGTCGATTGACGGCACGATCGGACAGTTCGGCTATTACGCTTATTACGATCACCGGGAACGCGAAGGTTTCCGGGTCAACAGCGACTACGATCTCAATAACGGCAGCGTGCGGTTGGTGTGGGAGGTGACACCTAACGATCGCTTCGTTCTCACTCTCGACGCTTACGAGGAAGAGCACGGCGAGCCCGGCGGCTTGAGGCGCAGGGGCGATCCGGGCGGCGATCCCGCGACGTCGGTTTTTTATGACGAGGATCGCAATGCAACGACCCGTTTTTTCGATCGCTTCCGCCTCGAACGGTATTACGCGGACCTCGCCTACCAGCATATGTTTTCCGAATCGACGCAGCTGGATCTGAAGGCGTTCGGCGGATATTTGTCGCGGTTTAGCAAACGGCAGCGGGGCGGTGGAATCGGAACGCTGCCTAATCCCGCGGATCCGGCCTCGACCACGAACTCGATTCAGCTCCGCGAAGCATGGTCGGAAGGCGCTGAACTTCGGTTACGCCACGATTATTCGTTGGCTGGCGACATATCCACCTTCGCGGGCGGCCTCTACTTCTATCACGCGATCGTAGATAGAGACGACCAGCGCGGCGCGACTCCAGACGCGGAGACCGGCCAGCTCCGCAACTTCACCAGTGGCGAGACCACTGATTTCTCGATCTTCGCCGAGAACCGTTTCCATTTTGGCCGGCTGTCGATCACGCCTGGGATGCGGTTGGAATTTCTTCGCCAAAGCCTGGACGAAGAATTCAACATCACGCGACCGGCTTCGCTGCTATCGAGGGAGGACGATTTCTTCGTGCCGCTGTTCAGCCTCGGCGTCGGGTACGTGTTACTCGAAGGCGAGCACGCAGTGACCAGTGACCGCGAAAGACTCAAAGAACGCGGCGTCGACAACGACGATGGTCGCCGGTGGGCCGCCGCGTCTCGAGCTTTACGGCACCGTAGCCCAGGCCTATCGCCCGATTACCTATGGTGAGCTGGTTCCGACTAGCGCGACCGGCGTAGTCAATGGCGACCTGAAGGAAGGCAATTCCCTTCAGTATGAGATTGGCCTTCGGGGCAAACCATTTCCGTGGCTGACCTTTGATGTGGGCGCGTTCTATTTCACCTTCGATGATCAGGTAGGGGATGCGACCCTGGCGGCTGGCCCGTCCACCGGGAACGTCGGGGATGCGCGTTACCAAGGTTTCGAGGCCGCCATGGAGCTCGACATCCTGGCCGTGATGAACGGCGGAACCGAAAGTCCTTACGGCCGCTTGAATCTTTATGGAAACGTCACCCTGCTCGACGCCGAGTTCACCGCCGGGCCATTCAACGGGTTTATCCCTGCCTATGCTCCCGATTATCAGTTCAAGGTGGGCGGGATTTACCGTTGGAAAGAGCGCGTCAAAGTCGGACTGATCGGCACCATGGTGGACGACCATTTTGCCAACGCGAACAACACCTACCAGCATACCATTCCGGCTTACAGCGTCTGGGACCTGACCGCGGAAGTGAATTTCTGCGAGGGACGGTTCGGCGTGTTCGCCGGCATCAACAACGTGTTTGACGAAGATTTCTGGGCCGAAGTCCGCGACGAAGGAATTCTGCCGGCCTACCGCCGGAATTACTACGGCGGCGTAAAGATCAGATTCTAGATCCGCGGCGAATCATTGTCAGCTGGCGAAGCCGGCCGTTGTGCGACGCCTTAATGGGGTTTGACGTCGGCTTTCGCGGGAGTTGTTTTTGGCCTGGGGCGCTCAGGGGTGACTGTTTTCCGATGTAATCTGCTCGCGGCCGCGGCTTTGTTTTCCTGCCAGGTGTGAGAAGGGTCGCCATTCAGCGGCCCCCACAAGAGGTGACCCGAGCGCCTCCAGTTATCGAGCATGATCCCCTGCTCGAACGGTTGGCCTCGGGCGGTGACCGCGATGACGTTATGCTCGGTATCGGTTCCCGGATCGGATTCGGCCCAGTGGAACTCGAGCGTTTTCATTTTCTGCGCATCCAGCCTGAGCAGTAGTTCGGTGGCAAATTGGTAGCAGTATCCGCCTTTTTTCACGCCGATATTAATGAGGAAACTGTGCATGGTGGGCGACGAGCCCATGTCCCATTTCTGGGCGAGCTCGCGTCCGGTCGTATAGGCAATATGGGTGACACGCCGCGCTTCTTCTGGATTGACGTTGCGAGATAAAGCGACGAGCCGCGCTCTCAAGGCCGGATCGTCCGCCGAAGTAGCGAGCACCAGTTCGTTGCGCGGAGCAGCATGGCCGAACGGGACCCAGGCACCGAAGGCCATCAGCACCGAGAAAATGGCGAGAGTGAATCGGGAACGTTGCGGAACCACAATGGCGATATGCTTAGAACCGGCCAATGCCTCCGACAACAAGAATTAACTCGTTGGCCCGGAGAGGCAGTAACTCCTCTCGGCAATCGGGCCACAGCGACGCGGGAAAAAAGTCGAGAAAAGCGTTGCGAGACTGGTCGTAACTGCCTAAATGACGGCTGCAACCAGCACGGGAAGGGGGCGAAATATTAAGTGAAAATTTTTAAAGCACTGATGATTCTGGCCGTGGCGGCCAGCGCGTTAAGTTTAGGCGCTTGCTCGCAGCACAAAGAGGCGGCAACGACCCAGACATCGACCTATTCAAAATAACTCCCCCTTGTCGGCCGGGGTTAACTTTAACCAAGAAAGCCAGGCTGGCTTATCGGCCTGGCTTTTTTGTTTCTTTTGGGCAACCTCAAAATTCATTTGGTCTGCCTCGGGCGGAGTTGTAGTGGCACGCTGTAGCGACGGCGCTGTGTCGCCGTCCCCAACGCGTCGAGATAGCGGCGTGAGGACAAATCCCCGTTTGCAAATCGGCACCCGCCAATCGAAAATCGACAATTCTCTCGGGGTCTTAGCTCAGTTGGTAGAGCGCCTCAATGGCATTGAGGAGGTCAGGGGTTCGATTCCCCTAGGCTCCAGTCCCAAAAGCTTTCGGGACTGTCGCGCCGCCCCCCCCCGGCGGCTGCGACCACGCCCTGCGCTGGGCACCGCGTTTCGACTCGGCGCGCAACCTTTTCAGAAACGTCTCGAAACAAAAACCAAACTTCGCCACGATCGCGGCCCAAACGGAAAAACAATTATGCGCTCTTTTTTGTCACTCGTGTCCCGGTGTTCGCTGGTTTGCCTACTGATCGCCTCTTCGTTAGCAATCGTTCGCGGCGAGCCGGCCGCGGCATCGATCAAATCCATACTCCTCGATCAACTGCGCGCCACGCATGACCAGGAAGAATGGTTTGTGCCCGTGAAGATCGCGATCGACGGACTCACGCCGGAGCAGGCCTCCTGGAAAGATGAAGCCGAGAACCATTCGATCGCGCAGCTGGTCAACCACCTCATCTTTTGGAATCAGCAGCAGTTGGCAAAATTCCGGGGCGAGAAGCCGGCGCCTTTCAGTGGCGATAACAAAGAGACGTTTTCCGGGGTCGACAAGACAAGCTGGGAGGCCAGCGTGAAGCAGATCGACGAAGTCTTAAAAGCCTGGGAGAAAGCGATCGAGGACGCCGATGAGGGGAAGCTGGCGAAATGGTATTCCACCATAGCCAGGATCAGCACCCACAACGCTTATCACACCGGACAGATCATTTACATTCGCAAGATGCGCGGGAATTGGGATCCGGAAAAAGGCGTGAAGGGATAAGAGCTATCCTGCAATTTCATCCGCCAGCGTGAACCAGCATCGATTCTACGTAATCGCAATCTCGGCTGTCGCGGCCCTGGGCGGTTTTCTCTTTGGGTTCGACAGCGGGGTCATCAATGGAACGGTGGACGCGCTCAACCGCGCGTTCCACAGTTCGAATCTTGGTGCCGGGTTCAACGTTGCGTCGATCCTCCTTGGTTGCGCGGCGGGCGCATTCATCGCTGGCGGATTGGCCGACAAGTTAGGGCGCCGCGCGGTCCTGATTGGCGCGGCGATTCTTTTTGTCTGGGCCTCGTGGGGCACCGGGATTGCGCACACTTCGCTCGGATTCATCGTCTATCGAGTGATGGGTGGTCTTGCCGTCGGTGCGGCCAGCATCATCTGTCCCGCTTACATCAGCGAGATCGCTCCGGCCAGGATTCGCGGCCGGCTCGCTTCGTTGCAGCAACTGGCGATCGTCCTCGGATTATTCTTCGCTTTCCTGAGCAATTACCTCATCGCCGGCGCCGCCGGGAGCGCGAGCGCTCCTTTTTGGCTGGGGTTCAAGGCGTGGCAATGGATGTTTTGGATCGAAATTGTTCCCTCGGTAATTTTCCTTCTCGGCTTGCTCCTCATTCCGGAATCGCCGCGCTTTTTAGTCGCTGCTCGTCGCAGTCACGTGGCGGGCAAAGTCCTGACCCGTCTCGGCGAACCGCACGTCGAGGTTAGATTGCGCGAGATCCAGGATTCGTTGGATCGCGGACACAAACCGCGAATGAGCGATCTCTACGATCCGGTCGCGAAGAAGATCCACCCGGTTCTCTGGGCTGGGATCGGTCTCGCGGCCTTCCAGCAGCTCGTCGGCATCAACGTCGTCTTCTACTATGGGGAAGTCCTCTGGCGCGCCGCCGGATTTTCCGAGAGCAGCGCGCTCCTTCAAAATGTAATCAGCGGCACGGTGAACGTCTGTTCGACCTTTGTCGCGATCGCCTTGATCGACAAAGTCGGACGCAAACCGCTCCTAATTTTCGGGTCGATCGGAATGGCTGTCATTCTCGCCCTACTCGGCTGGCTTTTCGGGTCGTCACCGCTCGATTCGCAGGGGAACCTGGTAATGACCGGTTCCGCCGGCCTCTCCGCGCTCATTGCCGCGAACGCCTACATTTTTTGTTTCGGCGTTTCCTGGGGCCCAGTCGTGTGGGTCATGCTTGGCGAGATGTTTCCGAACCAATTTCGCGGCGCCGCTCTTTCCGTGAGCGGCTTTGTCCAGTGGATCTCCAACTTCGCCATCACGATGACGTTCCCTATCCTTCTCGGCTCCTTCGGCCTCGGCGGCGCTTACAGTCTTTACGCCCTCTTCGCCGCCATCTCGATTTGGTTCGTCCTAAAATTGGTCCGCGAGACGAAAGGCAAAACCCTCGAAGACATGTAGCGACCCGCGCAGAGAGTTGCGGCGGACGACGACAATCATATTGTCAGAGGATGTTCGCCGTGCGTTTTCTTCTGATCGTAACTTTTGCCTTCAGTCTTTGGAACGGAACCGCCTTCGCGGCTGAACAGACAACGGCGGTCTGGAGTGATGGGCATACTTCGGTCCTGAGCGACGAGGACATAGTCCGTTATGCCACGGCTTCGCCCGGGGCGGGCTACCCGGAAGCAGCGCAGAAAGCTCAATTGTCGGGGAGCGGTCTTTATGAGCTGCAAATTAACAAGGCCGGCGTGACCACCGCCGTCACGGTTTTGAAAAGCAGCGGGAAGCCAGTCCTCGATCAGGCGGCGAGGAGCGCGTTTCTAAAGTGGCGGTTCAAGCCCGGAGTGTTCAGTCGCGTCCGCGTTCCGGTGAGTTGGTCGGTGCAGCGAGTTCGGTAGAAGCACGAAGGTCGCTCAACGCGCGACGATCGAGACGTTCGCGTGCTCGGCCGCGGCAACCAGCGGCTCCTTTTCGAGCAACAGCGTCCGCCCGGCTTCGATCGCGATCACTCGCAGCCGCGCGGCGGTCGCAACTTCAATCGTCGCGACCCCGATGACCGGCACGTCGAAACGCATGTCCTGATTCGGCTTGGCGACCTTGACCATGATCGCGTCCTTCCGGCCGAGCGCACCACCCCGCTTGATCGCTTCGTTGGTCCCCTCGAATCCTTCGACGGCGAGGACCGTCCCGTTTTTCACAACCACGGTCTGGCCGATATCGAGCCGGCTCACTTCACGCGCAATTTCGAAACCGAAGGCGACGTCTTCTTCTTCGCGGCGGCTGAGTTTACGCCCGGCGATCAACCCGACCGGCGCCATGCAATCTTCGAGAAACGAAGTGGCTGGCAGGAGAGTGATACCAGCAAGCGCGAGCTCGTCACCGATTGCGGCAAAAATCGATTCGGCATTTCGGCGTTTCAAGCGCGCGAGGAGGAGCAGCGTCTTGAAATCCGGCCGGAGATCGAACAGATTCTGCGGCGCGATCTGACCGGCCATGATGGCGTGCGCGACCCCAGAATCCCGAAAGCAGTTAATCAGTTTTCCCAACTGTCCGACGCGCATCCATTCGATGCGGTCGACCAACCCGGCGAGACGATCGTCAGTTTCGTTCGTGAAAGCGGCGGCAACGATCTGCTTCACGCCCGCGCGACGAGCCGCCTCCGCCAGGAGGCGCGGGTAAACGCCGTTGCCGGCAATGATGCCGAGCGTCTCCGGAGTTTGCACAAGGCGACAGTAGCTAGGGAGAGGCGTGTGTGCCAAGCAACAGCAAGCGGAAATCCCAAAAACCAAATCCCAACTCCCAGGGAAATTTCAAAAGATTGAAAATCCCAAGGATCAGAAACGCCGTGATTTCTATGGGTATTGGGATTTGTACCTTCAGATTTCCGCGCAGCGGTTAGCTGCGACGGCGGCGCTTGACGTGCAACTGGGCGAGCGCCTTTTGCAACGACGCCTGCACGGCCGCGACTTCTTCGGCCCCGAGATCGTCCTTCATCGCCGCTTGCGCGCGTGCCACCGCTGCTTCGGCCGCCGATTCATCGATGACTGACGGTTCGAGCGCCATGTCCGTCAGGACTGAGACGGTTGCGGCCGTGATCTCCACGAAGCCTTCCCCGATGGCGAGGAAAGTTTCCTTCCCGCCTTTGAGCACTCGCAGTTCGCCCGGGTTCAAGGTCGTCAAAAGCGGAACGTGATTCGGATAGACGCCAAGCTCCCCTTCCGATCCCGGAAGCGTAACCATCTCGACGTCCTCGGAGTACGCCGTCTTTTCCGGCGTCACGATTTCGAGTCTCAACGTTCCAGCCATGATTGATTAGGCGGGTTGTTCCTCTTTGATCATTTCGATCCCGCCCTTCATGTAGAAGTTCTGTTCGGGCACTTCGTCGTGCATGCCTTCGAGGATTTCTTTGAAACCGCGGACGGTCTCGGCGATCGAAACGTATTCGCCCTTGGTCCCGGTGAACACTTCCGCGACGTGGAATGGCTGGCTGAGGAAACGCTGGATTTTCCGGGCCCGGAACACGGTGAGCTTGTCGTCGGGGCTTAGCTCGTCCATGCCGAGAATCGCGATGATGTCCTGGAGATCCTTGTAACGCTGCAGCACTTTTTGAACGCCACGCGCGACCGCGTAATGCTCTTCGCCAACGACATCCGGCGCGAGCGACTTCGAAGTCGAGGCCAGCGGATCGACCGCCGGGTAAATCCCGAGCTCGGCGATGGAGCGCTCGAGCACGATGGTCGAATCCAAGTGCGCGAACGTATTGGCCGGCGCCGGATCTGTCAGATCGTCCGCCGGGACATAGACTGCCTGGACCGACGTGATCGACCCTTTTTTCGTCGAGGTAATGCGTTCCTGAAGGTCACCCATCTCGGCTGCCAGCGTTGGCTGATAACCAACCGCCGACGGCGTCCGTCCGAGCAAAGCCGAAACTTCCGACCCGGCCTGAGAGAATCGGAAAATGTTGTCGATGAACAACAAGACGTCCTGGTTACGTTCGTCTCGAAAATACTCCGTCATCGCCAGCGCCGAAAGCGCGACCCGAAGTCGAGCGCCCGGAGGCTCGTTCATCTGCCCGTAAACCAGAGCCACTTTTGATTTGCTCAGGTCCTCCTGGTTGATGACCCCGGCCTCACTCATTTCCGTGTAAAGATCGTTCCCCTCACGAGTCCGCTCGCCGACTCCGGCGAAAACCGAAAACCCACCGTGGCCCTTAGCGATGTTGTTGATCAGCTCAAGAATAACAACGGTCTTGCCGACGCCGGCGCCGCCGAACGCCCCGACTTTACCCCCCTTTGTGAACGGGCAGATCAAATCGATCACCTTGATGCCGGTCTCAAGGATCGTAGCGCCGGTGTCCTGGTCGGTCAGCTCCGGCGCTTTGCGATGAATGGGATAACGTTTCTCGAACTTGACCGGGCCACGATTATCGACCGGATCGCCCGTCACATTAAAGACGCGGCCGAGTGTCCCCTCGCCCACCGGAACGGTAATCGGGCTCCCGGTATCATTGACCGCCATGCCGCGCTTCAATCCTTCGGTTGAGGACATCGCGATCGAGCGCACCCAGTTTTCGCCGAGATGCTGCTGTACTTCGAGCGTCAGCTTGGTCGGGTTGCCGTTGACTTCGTATTCGATTTCCAGCGCGTTGTAGATGCGCGGCAACTCGGTCGTGGCTTTGAATTCCACGTCAACCACGGGACCGATGACCTGAACGATTTTTCCTTTATTCATAATTCTTCTTAACCGCCGACCGCCATCTGAGCCGTCGCGATTTCGAGCAGCTCGGTAGTGATGCTGGCCTGGCGCATCTTGTTGTATTCGAGAGTGAGATCCTTGATGAATTGCTTCGCGTTATCGGTCGCGTTCTTCATCGCCACCATGCGCGAGCTGTGCTCGGAGGCGCGGGCATCGAGCACCATTTGGTAAACCTGATAATGGAGGTAATACGGAAGCATGACGTCGAGCACTGCTTCCGGCGTCGGCTCAAACGTGTAGCCGATCATCGGATCGCCGTTCCCGTCCGTGGATTCTGTCGCGACCGATGCCTGCGGAAGGTCGAAGCGCGAGATCGGCAGCAGGGTCCGCACAGTCGGCTTCTGGTTGATCGTGTTAATGAAATGAGTGAAGAGGACGGACACCTTGTCGATCTCGCCGCTAAGGAATTTCTCGACGGCGAACTTCGAAATTTCCTTGGTCTCGGTAAAGGCCGGCGCGTCCTTCAATGGGAAATCGGCGAGCAGCTCGCGGCGCGTCCGAACGATGAACTGGCGGCCTTTCGCACCCGAGGTGACGTAAAGCGCCTTGTCGGCTTCAAACTTGATCGCCTCGCGGAAGAGGTTCGTATTCAGCGCACCGGCCAAACCTTTGTCGGTGCTGAGGACGATGACCAATTCCTTCTTCACCTCGCGCTTCTGGAGGAGCGGATGCAGCTTCGAATCGGTCCGCTGCTGGAGCGACACCAAAACCCGATTCATCAGGCTCGAATACGATCGGCCGGCCAGCGCTGCCATCTGCGCCTTGCGCATTTTCGAAGCAGCGACCATCTGCAACGCCTTCGTGATTTGCGAAGTGTTGCGGATCGATTTGATCCGGCGCCGGATGTCTTGGGTATTCGCCATTGAAGCGGTTGAGAGTTAAGAGCCTTTAGTTGAGAGCCGAGAGCATTAGACCGGGTTGGTGGATTTGAATTCGTCGAGCGCAGCTTTGAGGTCCGCTTCGAGATCTTTATCGAGGGCTTTCTTTTCGACGATCGTCGCCATCAGGCTCTCTTTCCGGGTCCGGAGATACTCCTGAAGTTTGACTTGGAATTGCTTCACCTTGTCGACGGGGACCGCGTCGAGGTAACCGTTTTGCATCGCCCACAGAACCGCGACCTGTTCTTCGACCGGGATCGGGTTGTACTGCGTCTGCTTAAAGAGTTCGACGATTCGCTGTCCCCGTTCGAGACGCGCTTTCGTGGCGGCGTCGAGGTCGGAGCCGAACTGGGCGAACGCGGCTAGCTCGCGGAACTGGGCGAGGTCGAGTTTGATCTTGCCGGCGACCTGCTTCATTCCTTTGATCTGCGCGGCAGAACCGACGCGGCTCACGGAAAGACCGACCGAAATCGCGGGGCGCACGCCCTGATAAAACAAGTCGGTTTCCAAGTAAATTTGGCCGTCGGTAATCGAGATGACGTTCGTCGGGATGTAAGCGGAAACGTCGCCAGCCTGCGTTTCGATGATCGGCAGGGCGGTGAGTGAACCGCCGCCCGCTTCTTCGGTCACACGCGCGCTGCGTTCGAGCAAACGCGAGTGGAGATAGAACACGTCGCCCGGATAAGCTTCACGGCCTGACGGGCGTTTCAAAACCAGCGACACCTGCCGGTAGGCGACGGCGTGCTTCGATAAATCGTCATAAATGATAAGCGCGTCCATGCCATTATCCATGAACCACTCGCCCATTGAGGCGCCGGCGAACGGCGCCAGGTACTGGTTCGTGGCAGAGTCGGAGGCCGGCGCGGAAATAATCGTCGTGTATTCCATCGCGCCTTCCCTTTCGAGAATCGCGAGCGCACGCGCGACGTTGGAATTCTTCTGGCCGATCGCGACGTAAATACAATAGAGCGGCCGGTAATCCTTGAGCTTGCCTACCTCGGCCGCCTTGTTCAAGCGCGCCTGGCTGATGATCGTATCGATCGCGATCGTTGACTTACCGGTGGCGCGATCGCCAATGATCAGCTCGCGCTGGCCGCGGCCGATCGGAATCATAGCGTCGATCGCCATAATTCCGGTCTGGACCGGCTGGCTGACGCTTTTCCGTTTGATAACGCCGGGCGCAATCTTTTCGAGAGGGTAGGCAATGTCCGATTTCACCGGACCTTTGCCATCGAGCGGCTGACCGAGGGTGTTAACCACCCGGCCGAGCAACCCCTTGCCGACCGGCACCTGGAGAAGCTTGCCCGTCGTCTTTGCTTCGTCGCCTTCTTTGACCGCGGTGGAATCGCCGAGCAAAATCGCGCCGACTTCTGTTTCCTCGAGGTTGAGCGCGAGTCCGAAGACACCGCTCGGGAATTCGATCATCTCGTTCAGCATGCAGTCGCTGAGACCTTCGATGCGGGCCACGCCGTCACCGGTTTCGCGGACAATGCCGACGTTGGTTTTGCTGGTCGTGGTTTTGAGACCCGCGATCTGCGTTTCGATTTCTTCGAGGATGCTGCTCATAATAGGTAAGGGTTAAAGTTGTTGCTGGAGGCGATGGAGGCGGTTGCGGACGCTGCTGTCCCAGACGTCGCTGCCGACCCGAATCCGCATACCGCCGAGCAATTCCGGGTTTACGACAAAACGCGCCGCGAGATCGTTCCCGTACTTGCGCTTTAAGTTGTCGACGATTTGCTGGCCCGAATCCGGGGAGAGCTCGGTCGCGGTCTCGATGGTCGCTGTGCGTTTTTCCACTTCGAGGCGAAGCAGGCGCTTGTACGCTTCGAGGACCTGAATGTAATGGCGCGGTTTCTTTTTGATCAACGATTTGAGAACGGCCGAAACCCGGGCGCTATCGAGCTGGCCGTCGGTGAAGCTGGCTTGAAGGAGTCCCTTCGAAAGCTGGCGCGTCTCCTTGTTGATCTTCATGAAGCTGTTTCTAGGAAGCGAGTTGGCGCGACGCTTCTTCCTGCAGACGCCGTTGATCGTCCGCAGTGAGGACTTTGCCGGTCACTTTCGCCGTCGTGTCGACAACCAGGCGTCCGAGTTCCCGCTTCAAATCGGTCATCGTCTTTTCATGCTCGATCGCGCTCGCTTCGCGCGCCTTCGCCATGATCTGTTCCGCGGCGCCGACCGCTTCCTGCTGCTTTCGCTCGGCCAAGTGCGAAGCGCTTTCGCGCGCGTCGTCGATCATCTTCTGCGCCTGCGCGTTCGCTTTCGCGAGAATCTCAGCATGCCTCTGCTCGGCTTCGGCAAGCTGCTGCTTGATCTTCTCCGCGTTCAGCTGCGCGTCGGCGATTTGCTGCCGACGCTGCGCGAGGACGGCGAGAATCGGTTTGTAGGCAAGCTTGCGCAGGAGCAACGCCACAATGACGAAGCTGATGACCTGCGACAGGAACAGCTTGAGGTTCCAGCCGAACTGTTCCCCCGTCTCGCGCGCCTGATCGAGAATGCCCGCGGCTAAAAACATTGCCGTCATTCGCGATTATTAATGGGGTGCGAGGTAAAGCGCGTAAAACACGATCGCTTCCGCGAACGCGATCGCGAGAATCGCCTGGACCAGAATCGGGGTCGCCGCACCTGGATTACGGCCGACGGCTGAGGCCGCGCCCATCCCGATCAAGCCGACACCGATGGCCGCGCCGAGCGCCGCCAAACCGATGTGAATGCTTCCGCTCATTTCAGCTAACAGTGGTAGTAACATATTTTTTCTTTCTTCGTTGGTTGCTTAGCGACCTCCGCGGGAACCACGGTCATAGCCGCCAAATTGTTTAGTGGTGAGCCTCATGTCCCGGCTCGTGTTGCGCGATCAAGAGGGTAAAGACCGCGGTTAAAAGCATGAAAACCATGGCCTGCACCAAACCGACGAGCAGCTCCATGAAATAGAACGGAATCGGGATCAGCCAGGAAAGCGACGGCACCATCGTGGACATCGATTCCAGAATCGTTTCGCCAGCGTAGACGTTTCCGTAAAGCCGGAAGCTCAACGAAATCGGCCGGAACAATATCGATACGATTTCGAGCAATCCGACCACGAAGAAAATCCCGATCATGGCGATTTTCATGATGCCTTTGCTGTCGCCTTTCGGCCCGAAAATATGAAGGAGAACGCCGCCCACGCCGTTGGCTTGAACCGCCCAAAACAACCACAAGGCGAAAAAGATGATGGCCATCGCACTCGTCATGTTGAGGTCGGCATTGCCCCCGCGGAGCAATGGCCGGTCAAGATGGAACGAGCCGTCTGCCAGATGATGGCCCCACCCGATCGTGCCTACGCCAGGGACGAGCCCGAACCAGTTTACAAAGAGAATGAAGATGAAAATGGTGGCAAAAAACCAGAACGTCTTTCGCACCAGATCAGCGCCGATGATGCTCTCCAAGAAATTGTAGAGACTTTCGACCAGCCACTCCCAAAAGTTTTGTTTTCCAGTCGGCACCGGCTTGATGTTGCGGGTGGCTGCTTGCGCGAAAATGATAATGGCGAGGGCGACGATCCAGGTCACGAGCATCGAGTTGGTGATCGCGAAACCGGCGACGTCGAAAATGACGTCCGGCTTGAGCGGCACGTGATGCTCTTCCGTCGCGGCGTGGGTCGATTCCGCTGCGACGACCGCCGTCGCGAAACCGCCGCACACGAGGTAGGTGGCGATCAAAAGCAACGGCAATAAATAAAAGCGGCGCATCACACTTAAGGGTTTGAGGCAGCAGCCCAATGCTTCCCGTAGGTTGCAGCACCGCGGAAGCGGTGCGACACAGGGGCGCTTGCGTCGCGCATACGAAAGCGCGTTTTGTCGCGATGGCAAACGTGAAATCGCGAAAATCTATTTCGCGACCGTAATTCCGCTCAACCGGCCCGATTCCGTCGTGCCGTTGGACCCGTTCCGTCGCCTACCGGCCGCTCCACCAGGACACGCGCCGGGTTTCGCGACATGACCGGTTCGCTGTCCGGAACCGCGATCCGCACTTCTGTAGCGGCCAGAGCGATCGCTTCATCGTAATGAGATTCGAGCTGCCTGATCTGCTCCCGCTGCTCGAAATTGGCGGCGACCGATTCACTGGCCAGCGCCCCCATTTCCCGAAAAGCGAGCGGTGAGCGGACCAGATTCTTCATCGCGGCCGCGAGCGCTTCGAAATCGCGCTCCTCGACGAGGCAGCCCGAGCGATCTTGTTCGACCGCTTCCGGGATCCCGCCATGCCGCGTCGCGAGGATCGGGAGTCCCGTGGCCATCGCTTCGAGAATCGAATTCGGAATACCTTCCTGGTTTTGGTCCGGCGGCGTCTCGCTCGGATGAAGAAAGGCGTGCGAACTTCCGTAGAGATCGAGCAATTCCTGTCTGGGAAAGGAATCCGCGGAAATGAACTTTCCGGAGGATGCCCAGTTCCTCGGCCAGCTCTTCGAGATGCGGCTGAAGCGGTCCTTTGCCGGCAATGACGAGCTCGGCTTTCGGAAATTCTTTTTGGAAAATGGCGAACGCGCAGAGCGAAGTAGCGACACCCTTTTTCGGGATCAACCGGCACGCCTGCATGAAACGCCAGCGACCGTCGGTCGGCGCGTCGCGGCGAATAAAAGGAAATTCGTGGAGCGGAACGCCGGTCCGATTGATCCGGAGGCGTTCGGGCGGGCAACCCAGCGTGAGCAACCGTTCCGCCAGCGACTTTGAGCGTGCGAGGACGAGCGGCACGGCATTGAAAAGTTCCTTCAGCTTCGGGCCGTAATCGCGGATGTCTTTCTTCTCCGCGACATCGGCGCCGTGAAACGAGACGACACACGGCTTATGCCACCGCTCGATGAACGGCAGCAGATGAACGCCAGTGTGACCGAAGTAAATGTGCATCAGGTCCGCGCCCCGGCGCTCAAGCAATTTCGAGAGCATCTGGTATTCGCCGCGGTAAACGATGGCCGGCTTTTGTTTCACCCACTTCAGCCAGCCGTGCCGGAGCGGATTGCCGTGTGGCTTCGGGAATCAGCTCGATGTCGCGAAAAGGAAAGCGCTCGATGTTCTGGAGCGCCTTGGTCATGACAAAGGTGTCGTATTCATGAAGAGACCGCACCTGCCGGTAGATGTGAAGCATCTCCGGTTTCAGGAAGGTGGTGCAGTAACTGGCGACGACGGGTTTCGACATGGAGGGAAGGCCGATTGTCCTTGAGCTGGCGTGAGTTGTCCACCTGTTATTCGCCGGCCGCGACCTCTGCAGACGGGAATGACTTCACGTCGCGACGTTCTCCTGGTCGGTTGGCGAAAGCCAGGCTTTAAGGCGGGCCTTCAATTCGTCGATGCCCTGCGACTTCGCCGCGGAAAGCGGCGACGACCTCCACGTTGGCAAACCGCTCGCGCAAGGCCTGTAGATTTTCCTCGGCCTCGGGCAAATCCATTTTGTTCGCGACGATGCGCCAGGGCCGCTCGGAAAGGCGCGGATCGTAGAGGTCGATTTCCCGCCGAAGATTTTGCAGATCCTCGATGGGATGCCGGCCCTTCGCTGCCTGCAATATCGAGGACGAAGAGGAGCAGCCGGCACCGTGTGATGTGCCGGAGAAAATCGTGGCCGAGGCCGACATTGCGATGCGCTCCTTCGATCAGACCCGGAATGTCCGCGATCGATGCCCGGCGATAGCCGTCGAACTCCACCACGCCCACGATCGGGTGCAGGTCGTGAACGGATAGGCGGCGACTTTCGGATGCGCGGCGGAAATTTTTCCGAGCAAGGTCGACTTCCCGGCATTCGGATAACCGACCAGAGCCGCGTCGGCCATCGTGCGCAGCTCCAAGAGGAAATGACCCTGCTCTCCTTCCTCGCCTTCGGTGTATTGGACCGGCGCGCGGTTCTTCGAGCTCTTGAAATGGACGTTGCCCTTGCCGCCGCGGCCGCCTTCACAGAGAACAAATTCCTGGTCTTCCTCAGTCAGATCGGCGATGGGAGCGTCGTTCTCATAGGCCGAATCTGGTCGCATTGGACTTATCGGTCGTCACACGGTACCGTCCCAATCGGCACCTTCACCATCTTCGGCACGCACCCCGGCCATGCATCTTCTTCCCCTGCCCGTGCCCGCCGTTTTTCGCCTTGATGATCGGCTCGTAGAAAAGATTGGAGAGATTATCGACGTGCATATCGGCGCGAAGAATCACGTCACCGCCCCGGCCGCCGTCACCGCCGTCAGGTCCGCCTTTCGGGACAAATTTTTCCCGCCGGAAACTAACACAGCCACGTCCCCCATCTCCGGCCTGGGCAAAAACTTTGATGCGATCGACGAACATGCGGCGCTAATCTGCCATGCCTTGGAGCGGCGGTCTATCACCGCCGGCAGGCGTTTGCCTAACGAGCGGTCGATTCGGCGGTTATAGATCGCCGCTACAGCAACGTCTCGTAAAGCTTCTTCGTCTGCTCCGCGATCGCGGGCCAGCCGAATTTTTCTTCCGCGCGTTTGCGTCCCGCCCGGCCAAATTTCTCGCAGAGCGCTGGATCGGCCATCAATTGATTGATCCGAGTGGCTAGGTCGCGCTCGAATTTCTCGGGTTCGCGCGGCTCGAAGGGAGCGCTCATTCATTGGTTCCATCGGGACCAGGAAACCGGTTTCGCCATCGACCACGACTTCCTTGATTCCGCCGACGGCGGTCGCGACAACAGCAGTCTCACAAGCCATCGCCTCGAGATTGATGATCCCAAACGGTTCGTAAATCGACGGGCAACAAAAAACCGATGCGTTCGAATACAGCTCGCGCACGGTCGGTTTATCGACCATCTCGTCGATCCAGATGACGCCGCGGTCGCCGGGTCTGAACGTTCGCGACGGCTTCTTTCATTTCCCGGCCAATCTCCGGTGTGTCCGGCGCGCCGGCACAGAGCACGATCTGGAACCCTTCCGCCATGTGCTCAATGGCGCGAACGAGATGAATGATCCCTTTCTGTCGAGTGATCCGGCCGACGAAGAGGACAAACGGCTGTTTGATCCCGAATCTGGCCAGCGCCGCCGTCGAATCGGTCTTCCGATATTCGTCCAGATCGATACCATTATATATAATGTGGAGCCGCTCCGGCCGGACGTTGAACAGCCTTTGGATATCCGCCTTCGTCTGGGCCGAGACGGCAATCACGGCGTCCGCCATTTCGAGCGCGGTTTTTTCGATCCAGACCGAGAAATCGTAACCGCCCCCTAGCTGCTCACGTTTCCACGGACGCAGCGGCTCGAGCGAATGGGTTGTGATCACGAGCGGCAGGCCATAGTTCAGCTTCGCCAGAATTCCGCCGAAATGGGTGTACCAAGTGTGGCAATGGACCAGGTCGGCATCGATGTTCGCGGTGTTGAAGTCCGTGCACCGGCGAACGGCGCCGAACACCGAGCGAAGTGGTTTCGGACAAGTGAATGAGTCCGCATCCAGTTCAAACCCGCGCACGGCCAGATTACCTTCCTCCCGTTTTTGATCGCCGAAGCAGCGCACTTCAATCGGCATCAGCTTCGCCAATTCCCGCGAGAGGTAATCGACATGAACGCCGGCGCCGCCGTAGACATGCGGCGGATATTCGTTCGTGAGGAAGAGCGCCTTCACTCGGATGTCTTAATAGCGCACGCTCAATCCGACAAATGGGTTCACGTCGTCCGCCGCGCTCGTCAAACCGATATTCACACCGGCATCCAGCTGCACATCGCGAGTTAAGCGATAGCTCATGCCGCAATCAAAAGTCGCGACCCAGGCCGCGTGAGCCTCGTTGCTGACGTCGCTAAACAACTCGAAGTAACCAGACCACTTCCCGATGTCGCGGCCAACGGTGACCGACTGAATGGCCTCCTGATGATATCCGCCGCCCGCGACGTTTCTTATCTGTCCGACTACGAGGTCCATCCCGATTTCCCAGTCCGCGGGCAACCGGAGGAGGAATGGAAGAATCACGCCGCCCTCGACCGCTCCGTTGCCAATCCCATCAGCCGCCGTCGGCAATTTCACAAAAGGCATCATGCCGAATGCGGAAAAGCCGCCGTCGTTGCCCCAGAAGTTTGTTTTGCAGCGCAAAGTCACGTCGCCGAATCCCGAAACGCGATGCTTGACGCCGCTGTCACGGTCTTTGGTGGTTTCGGTGTTGTAGGTCTGAACGACTACTTGCAGGTCGACGTTGTTCAGGATGCCGACCTTGAAGTTTGTGGGCGCGACTGCCCACGCCTTTGTCGTCTCGTGTTTGGTCGAGTCGAAAGTGTAGGTCGCGAAATCCATCTCAAGCTGGAAATGGCCGGCGTCCACGGTGATCGGGCTCTCGGTTTTGTCCGGGCGGTCGCTCGTTAACTCGCGAAGCAACGCATCCGGAGTTGGTCGAAACAAAGTGTAAGCGCTTTTATTGCCGCCCTCTTCGGCCAGGACAACTCGGATCGAAAAACCCACGAAGAGGAGCAGGCAGGCGACGCGCCTCATTTCCGCACCTTCAACAACAGCACCGGAACATCGACCTGGTGGCGAACTTTATCGGCGGTGCTGCCATGAAGAAAATCGGCGACCAGGCGATGGCCGTGCGTTGTCATTGCGATGAGGTCGATCGGTTCGGCGCGGGCCAGCTTGATAATCTCCGTCGCGGGATCGCCCATCGCGAGAACGGCCTTCACCTCGTAGCCTTCACTTCGCAATTCCTCCGAAAGCGCAGCCAGATATTCACGGTCGTGCTTCATCTCCTCACTTTCCTGGAGCTTGAGCCGCTCGTAGTTCCGCGCCGCCCAACCGTCCGCCACATGGACGAGCATGAGTTTGGCGTTCGTCAGTTTCGCCAACGAGCGGATGTGGCGGAGGATCGTCTGGTCGGTCTCCCGATTTTCGACCGGAACGAGGATCGTGTGGTACATCTTTGCCTAGGCAAACCAATTTCGGAAAGTTTGCATCAGGAGCCAGCCGTTGAGCAATGCAATGATGCTGGCGACGAACCAGGAAAGCCACTTCACCAGGGGGCCGTTAACGAACTCGCCCATCTTGATCTTGTCGCTCGTGAACAGGACCAAGGGAAAAACCGCGAAGCTCAATTGCAGGCTGAGAATTACCTGGCTCAGCACCAGCAGATTGGTGGTTCCTTTTTCGCCGGAAATGATTGTGACCACCACCGCAGGAATGATGGCGATCAGCCGCGTGATCAATCGACGCAGCCACGGCCGGAGCCGAATATTTAGAAAACCCTCCATCACGATCTGGCCGGCGAGAGTGCCCGTAAGAGTGGAATTTTGGCCGGACGCGAGCAAGGCCAGGGCGAAGAGGGTGCTCGCGCCAGTCACCCCGAGGAGCGGGGTAAGGAGTTTGTAGGCGTCCTGGATTTCGGCGACGTCGTTCCGGCCCCGGGTGTAGAAGGTCGCGGCCGCGACGATGAGGATAGCGGCGTTGATGAAGAGCGCGAACATGAGCGCGACCGTGGAATCGATCGTGGCGAACTTGATCGCTTCGCGTTTCCCCGCGGCGCTTAACTCATAGCGGCGCGTCTGCACAATCGAAGAATGCAGGTAAAGATTATGCGGCATCACCGTCGCGCCCAGAATGCCGATGGCGATGTAAAGCATGCCCGGGGTCCTTCACGATCTCAGCCGAAGGGACAAACCCTTTGGCGATGCCAAGGAGGTCCGGATGCGACGCCACGATCTCCCACGCGAAACAGCCGCCGACGATAACGATGAGCGTGATAACGAGCGCCTCGATATAACGAAACCCCTTGTTCTGGAGAAACAGAACGAACAGAACATCGAGCGAAGTGACGCAAACGCCGGCGAGGAGCGGCAATCCGAAGAGCAAGTTAAGCGCGATGGCGGACCCAATCACCTCCGCCAGGTCGCAGGCCGCGATGGCGATCTCGCAGATGACCCAGAGGAAAAACGAGACCGGTTTGCTGTAATGATCGCGACAGGCCTGGGCGAGGTCGCGGCCGGTGGCGATGCCGAGCTTGAGGGAGAGGGACTGGAGGAGGATCGCCATCAGATTGGAAATCATGATGACGGAGAGGAGCGAGTAATTGTATTTCGAGCCGCCCGCCAGGTCGGTCGCCCAATTGCCCGGGTCCATGTAGCCGACCGCGACCAGGAAGCCGGGACCGGCGAAGGCGAGGAGCTTCCGGAAAAAACCGGCGGAAGCGGGGACGACCAGGCTGCGATGGACCTCGGAGAGGCTCGGCAGCTCCGGCGTCGACCGCCAGCCCGCGGTCGAATGCGAAACTTCCGGGCCGCCTCCTGGATTAGGCATGGCTAACTTATTTGTTTGTCACTAACTATTTGTCAATCGACAAATATTTTTATTTTGACCTGTGACGGCGTTTGGCTACTTTCGTTCCGTCGTGGCTGCCTCCAAAAAAAACGCGGAATTCTTCCGCGGTCGAAGATTATCTCGAGCGGATCCTGGAACTGATCGACTCGAAGGGATACGCCCGCGTGGTCGACATCGCCAACGGCCTCCGGATTTCACAGGCGAGCGTGAGCAACATGGTCCAGCGGCTCGACGCTGATGGTTTGCTAAAGTACGAAAAGTATCGCGGCCTCGTCCTCACCGCGGCGGGTGAAGCGCTGGCCCGCAACATCACCCGGCGCCATCAGCTTCTCACCGAGTTTTTGACCCTTCTCCGGCTCAACGCGCAGATCATTCATCACGACGTCGAGGGAATGGAACATCACATCAGTCCCCCCACCCTGCGCGCGATCGAAGCCCTAACCGCTCAATTGAAGCGGTGCCCGGCGTTGCTGGCGAAGCTGCGCTGACGGTCGGAGCGCGGCGCGTCAGTGCTTGTGTCCCTTATTCCCGTGGCCTTTTGATTTCACGGAGGACTGAGGACGCTTAACCTGGGTTCCCTGAATCTTGGGTCGCTTCTGAGTGCGCTCGCGAACCGCGGCTTCCTGCTGCACTCGCGCTTCGGCATTGGCGTTCGATCGGGACAGCTGGAGAGACGTCGGCATGTTTTCGTCGATGGGAAGGTCGCGATTCCGGGTTTTTTCCTGGGAATGAAGAGTTGCCGCATAATTCGAGGCGGGCCGCACATGGAAAATGATTTGCGGCTTCGTCCGCGTTCCCGGCGAGCTCTTGCTCGATTGGACATCGGGCGGGCTCACCGGCGGCTCGGCCCGCAGCTCGACTGGAAGCGCGAAAAGAATCGCGCAAGCAAACGACGCCAAGCTGAACTGAAATCCGGGGTTTTTCATACGCCGCCGCGCCCGCCGCGCGACCAAGTAAGATACCTTAAATTATAATCGTCGGAAGCGGAAAAATAGCCGGGCCTAAGAGCGGAAAAAAGGCTTGTCACTTCGGGAGCGAAATCGCCACAATCGCGGACTCGCCCAAGATTTGGGCCACTGCCCGGAAGAAAATCTATGAAAAAGAACCCTTTCCGCCAAATCGGCGCCAGCGTGCTGGTTACTGTCGCGCTAATCGCCACGACCTACTTATTGCTGCCGAAAGACGCCTCCATCGGCGCCGCCCGGCCAACGCAAATTGTCTCACCGCCCAGAGCGGTGGCGGCGTCCATCAAGGCGGACCAGAAGCGCGCGCGCATGACGCTGGGACAGTTACCGCTCTCCTTCGAAGCGAACCGCGGCCAGTTCGATCCTCAGGTTCAGTTCGCTTCCCGAGGTGCGGGTTACAAGGCGTTCTTTACCCAAACAGAAGCGGTGTTCGTTTTGAGAAAACCCGGAGCGGCGCCGGCGCAGGCCAACGCTCCGTTGCAGGGCACGAACCCGCAGCGAGCCGCGCAAGCGATGCAGCAGCGCGCTCAACAGGCTGCGGAACGTGCGGCTTCAAAAGCCGTCCTCCGCATGAGCCTCACCGGGGCTAACCCCGCTCCGGGAATGACCGGCGTCGACGAATTACCGGGCAAGCTCAATTACTTCCGTGGCAATCAGGAGCAAAAATGGATCACCAATGTTCCGACGTTCCGCCGCGTCTCCTACAGCGCGGTTTATCCCGGCATCGATCTGGTCTATTACGGTAAGGGGAACCAACTAGAGTACGATCTCGTCGTTGCACCGGGTGCCGACCCGAGTCGGATCGCGTTCGCTTTTGATGGCGCGGAACGGGTGGAGGTCGACGCGGCCTCAGGCGCGCTCGTCATCACTGCAGCCGGCGGAGCGCAACTGCGCCAGGAAAAGCCGCTCATTTACCAGGAAGTCGACGGGATGCGGCGAGCGGTCTCGGGCGGGTTCAAGGTTAACGGTAACGGCGCCGCATTCAGCGTCGGCGACTATGATCGCTCGCGTCCGCTCGTCATTGATCCGGCCATCATCAACTATTCGACTTTTCTCGCCGGCGAAGGCGACGAACAGGTTCACGGCATTGCCGCCGATTCCGACGGGAACGCCTACGCCGTCGGTTGGACGGAATCGGAACTCTTTCCGGTGAAGAATGCCTATCAAGCCGGGCAGAACAACGGCGCTCCGCAGGCTTTCATTACGAAGTTTAGTGCGGATGGCTCGCAGTTGGTTTGGTCGACCTACCTTGGCGGAAGCGGACAATTCACGCAAGGCGGCCCGGACGCGATTGCGGCCGCATCCGGAGCTACTGAACCAATACCGATCACGTCGGGAGAAGGCGCTTACGCCGTGACCATCGATGGCGACCGCAACGTTTACCTCACCGGCTTCTCCTTTTCGTACGACTTCCCGGTTCGAAATGCGATGCAGCCGTATCAGTCGGACGGCGGCTGCTGTTTCAACAGCGACAGCTTCATAACGAAACTCAATGCCGCGGGCGACCAGCTGGTGTTCTCGACTTATTTTGGCGGCGCGCAAGGCAACGATTCGGGGCGCGGCATCGCCCTGGACAAGAACAACAATATTTATGTGGTGGGCTACACCAATTCGTTCGCGTTTCCGACGACCAATCCGATCCAGCGCGAAATCGACGGTCGCATCGGCCACTTCAACACCAACGAGGAAAATTGGGACGGTTACCTGGCGAAGATCGATGCGTCGGGCCAGTTCCGGATTTATTCCACCTACATCGGCGGCCCGTCGCAGGACATAGCCACGGCCGTGGCGGTAGACGGGACTGGCGCGGCTTACGTCACCGGCTGGACCGATTCGACTCAACCAGAACCAACACCTGATCCCAGCGCGACAGCGACGCCCGACCCAAGCGCGACTCCGACCCCAACCCCAAGTGCCTCGCCCGCGATCCATTTCCCGATTACGGCCAACGGATTCCAGCAGAACCCCGGCGGCGGAGGATTCACCCGGGACGCCTTCGTCACGAAAGTAGATCCGGCGGGGACGCAATACATTTACTCGACCTATCTCGGCGGCAACGGATCGGATGTCGCCTGGGGCATTGCCCTCGGCCCGGACAGCAGCGCCTACGTCACCGGATATACGAATTCTGGCCAGGTGCCCGCAGGCATCGACCCGATACCGGGCGAGAACGAATTCCCGACCACCGAGAATGCCTTCCAGCCTAACAATGCCGGCGGATACGATGCGTTCCTGACGAGATTGAATCCGAATGGGAACAATCTGATTTATTCGACCTACATCGGGGGCGAGTTCGATGAGGGCGACGGCGCGAGCAATATCTGTCTGCAATGCTCCGACCAAATTGATGGCGGAGCCGTGGCGGTCGACGTGCTGGGCAACGCCTACATCACCGGGTGGACCGAATCGACTTTTGTCGCGACACCGGCTCCGAGTGCCACCGCCACCGCTACCGCGACCGCAACGGTTGGGGACAGGCCCAATGCCCCCAACGGCGCACCATCTCCGACGCCGGTTAACTTCCCGATCAAGGATGCCTTCCAGCCGGACCCCGGCAGCAGCCCGGGAAGTTCGTCGCCGCAATCGCGGGACGCGTTTGTCTCGATGTTCAACACGAACCAGTCTGGCGACGATTCGCTGGTGTATTCATCTTTCCTCGGTGGCAGCCGGCGCGATGAAGGCCAGGCCATCACCGTCGATCCGGGCGGCAACCCGTTCGTCGCGGGGTGGACGCAAACTGACTCCGACCGCGAGGGGGCCACAGGGCCTGACCTCGGGAACTTCTTTAACGATTTCCCGACTACCGTGGGCGCCTTCCAGGAAGAGTCCAGCGGTGGGCAGGACGGCTGGGTCGTGGCGCTAGCCGGTGGGTCGACAGTGATCGGCCAGGGCACGGGCTTCTCTATCTCTGGCCAGGTAACCCTCGCCGACGACGGCAGCCCGGTGGAAGGCGTGACGATTACCCTGACGTACCCGGATGCAACGAACACCACCGCGACGACCACGACGGATGCGCAAGGCACATACGTGTTCCAAAACCTGCCGCCCGTTCCAGAGGATCCGTACATAGTCACTCCTTCCGGCCTCGGGTATGAGTACACGCCGCCAAGTCGGGAAGTGATCATTACAAACAAAAACGAGCGAGCCGATTTCATCGCCCAATTCCCTGAGCCCGAGCCGACGCCCAGCGCAAGCCCAACGTCCACCGCCACCGCGACCGCGACCGCCACTCCGAGCGGCACGCCCGCTTCGCAGCCGGTGAACCTTTCGACGCGCCTTCACGTGCTCACCGGCGATCAGGTCGGCATTGGCGGGTTCATCATCACCGGCAGCGGTCCCAAGCATGTCATCGTGCGCGCGATCGGGCCCGACTTGCGGCGCTTCGGCATTCCTAATCCGCTTGAGGATCCCATCCTCGAGCTGCATGGCCCCGGAGCCTTCGCCACGATCACCAACAATAACTGGCGCGACACCCAGGAAACGGCGATCAAGGCCACTGGCCTCGCTCCGACCAACGATCTCGAAGCCGCCATCGATGCCACCCTCCAGCCAGGCAATTACACCGGTATCATCCGCGGTAATAATGCAGGTACTGGGATTGGGCTGATCGAGGTTTACGATCTTGACACGGCCGCTGCATCGAAACTGAGCAACCTCAGCACAAGAGGATTCGTCGGCGGCACTCCGGGCGATGCCATCATTGCCGGCTTCATTCTCGGCAACCAGAATCTGCCCGACCACGTCGTGATCCGCGGTTTGGGGCCGAGCCTCTCTGCTGTGGGGGTTCCTAACACGCTCCAGAATCCGACCCTCGAATTGCACAACGGCGACGGCACTCTTCTGTTTACCAACAACGACTGGCAGGACAACCCGACGCAATCTGCCGAAGTCGCTGCCGCCGGACTTGCCCCAAGCGACACCAGAGAAGCTGCCATTTCGGTTACGCTTTCGCCTGGAGCATATACTGCGATCCTGGCGGGGCTCGGCGGCACGACTGGCAACGGCATCGTGGAGATCTACGATCGCGGCGTCGGACCGTAGGAGCGATTGTGAATAGTGACTCGTGATCGGGGAATGGTCGTGCCGGCCATTCACCAGTCACCGATCGCCATTCGCTCCGGCTTCAGCGCCCTAGACGATTGCCCTCCTGCACGATAACTTCGCGGCAGCATGCCACAGTTTTCTTATCGGGCGCGCAACGCGCAGGGCGGTCTGGTGGAAGGCGTCCTCGATTGCCCGGACCGTGCGGTTGCCATTCGGCAGATCGAGCAATTGCACTACATGCCGGTGCGAATCGATCTCGTCACCAGTGCCACGCCGCAGCCGGCGGAAAAGTCCGCGAAGAACGGATCTGGCGCCGCACCCGCGCCGCGCGCAACAACCAAACCCATAAGCAAAATCGCTCCCCCGGGGCCGACGCAAAAACTAAAGATTCCCCACACCCAGATTCTGATTTTTACCGAGCAGCTCGGGCACCTCATCAAAGCCGGCATGACGCTCGACGAAGGGCTGTCGGTCCTGGAGAAACGCCTCAAGCAACCGCGCGTTCAGCAAATGACGCACGCTCTTCACCAGGCGCTTGTTGATGGCCGCAGTTTCTCCCAGGCGCTTCGGGATTTTCCGCGCATCTTCCCAGCCATCTATGTGAACCTGGTCGCGGCCGGCGAAGCGAGCGGCGCCCTGCCGGATATTTTGGCGCGGCTCGTCGAGCATCTCCAGCAAGCGAAAAACCTGCGCGATCGCGTTCAGCAGGCGCTGATTTATCCGGCGTTCCTGGCCACAGCCGGGCTCGGGTTGATCACAATTTTCATCACCTTCATGGTGCCGAAGCTCGTCGGTTTTATGGCGGACAACGGCGGGATCCTTCCGTTGCCCACCCGTATCCTTCTCGGGTTGAATCACGCGATCACTGCTTACTGGTGGGTGGGCGTTCTGATTGCGGTCGGAATCAGCGTCGCCTTTCGCGCGTTCGTCCGGACGGATGAAGGCCGCCTCAGCTGGGACCGCTTTCGCCTGATGATCCCGGGCTACGGGCGGATCTGTACGCCACCGCTATTATGCCCAGTTCTCACGCACCCTCGGCACCCTGATGGAAAACGGCGTCCCGTTGCTGCGCGCGATTGATCTGGTCACTGAGATTGCCGGCAATCGCTACCTCGAGGTGAAAATGGCTGAAGTCCGCCGGGCAGTCATCGACGGCGCCACGCTTTCGACCGCGCTCTCCGCCCAGGATTTGTTCCCGGAATTGTTTACCGACATGATGGCGGTCGGCGAACAAACCGGCCATTTCTCCCAGACGATGAAAACTGTCGCGGACGTTTACGAGCGGGAGTTGGATCGAACGACGAACACGATCTCAACCCTGATACCACCGGTGATCATCGTGCTGATCTCGATCGTCGTCGGGCTGATCGTTTACAGCATTATCTCGGCGGTCTTCACGATGACGCAAAGTTTGCAGACTCGGCCGCACTGAGCTAAGCTCGCGCGCAAATGTTTCTTCGCGCGGCGGCGTTCTTCCTCCTTTTTTTGTGCGCGGCCGTTTCGTCGCTTTGGGGCCAGGAGGTTTTCGCTCCCACTCTCAGCACCACGGTTGGAAAAGATCGTGCTCGCTCGGTCGAGAGCGCCTGGCTCGACCTGCGCCAAATACCGTCCGCCAGCTCAAAGCCGCAAACGACACCCGACTGGGTGGAAGCAATGTCGATTGTGCCTGGACAGAAGACTGCCGGCCTTCCCGAAAAAACGGTCTTCCGTATTCGCCTCGCGCGTCCGAGTCCGGAAGTGCAGGTCCTGTTTTTCCGTCTCTTTTTTGACGATAACGCTGAGCAGAAACCGCAATTGATCGCGTGGGACGAATCAGGCACCGTCGTGATGCAATCGGGTCCGCTCGGTGCGGGGATAGGATTGCCGACTTCGGAAAGTGTCATGGTGCCGTTGGTCGGCGCCTCGACGATCGACATCGAAGTTCCGGGCGACGGGAAAACGGTCCGCGGAGCGTATCTGGATTGGATGGCGAGTGCGGAGGTCCTCCATCCCATGAGCGCCGATCATCGCGAACTCATTCCGCAACCATTCACACCTGTGGCCCCGCTCCGCTCTGTTACCGAAGACACGGAGCGTTTCGGCACGGTCACAGCATCGCTCGCGGACGAAACGATTCGGATCGGCCCGAGTGTTTCGCACGGGGCCGCTTTTCAATTCGGTCTCGAATCGCAACCCCTCGTCGCTCTGATCACGTTTGAAGTCGCGAGTCCGAATATCGCTTCGCCGCCGGTGATTTACATAAACGGCGAGAACCTCGGGCCGGCTTCTGTCACCCTTCCCGACCTGGCCGATCCGGCTTACCGCGGACAGACGGCGTCACTCATCCGCGGAATGCGCTTTCAATACACGGGCTGGCTCCGCGCTCAGCTCCTCGTCCCGGCCAGCAATCTCAAGGCTGGAACCAACGACATCCTCATCGTGAGCGGCGAAGGGACGAGCGCCTCCGCCATCCGCGCCACGCAGATTCAATTGAAGTATCTTTGGGATAAGACAGATTATCAGCTGGAAACCGTTCGCTAACGCCCGATGAAAAAACGACAGAGCGCATTCACCCTTCTCGAGATCATGCTGGTCATCAGCATCATCGTCATTCTCCTGGGCGTGGTGATGAGCCAGCTCGGCGATCCGAGCGGAATGGTCAAGAGCGAGGTCGCGGTCAAGTCCGACGTCCAGGCTATCACCAGCCAGCTCCGGCTTTATGAAAGTATGAACGGATTCATGCCGACGACCGAACAGGGCCTTCAGGCGCTGGTCACCCAGCCCTCGTCCGAGCCGAAGCCGACCCGCTGGTACCAAATGCTGAAGAAAGTGCCGAGGGATCCTGTACGGCAGTAATTACATCTACTTCAACCCTGGCCGAAAGAACCCTAACGGATTCGATCTCTATTCCGCCGGCAAAGATCGCAAACCCGATACCGCCGACGATAACTGGGGCGAGTAAAGGGCGCGCTGCTTCGGTTTCCCGTCCGCCGACTATGGTGGATCGAGCGCTCCGTCGCTCGATGAGAAATCCGCGGGCGTAACGAAACAACCATCCGCGCGGTACTCTCGGCCTGGAGTGGTCGCCGTCGAAGCTCGACTCGCGCGTCGACTATGGTGGATCGAGCGCTCCGTCGCTCGATGAGAATACGCCGGCGTAACGAAACAACCATCCGCGCGGCAGAGCGCGCGATTCACCTGGGCAGAAAACAGGGCGCGCCAGAAGCGCCCATTGGCCTAACGACTTCTACAATTCGACTTCCGGCGTCGTGGCAACGGTCGCGGCTGGGAACGGAGCCGCGTTCGGATTCTTCGGGATTACGCCGCGGACGCGGGGCGGCGGCGTAGGCAACTGCGGGATCGGGGCGGGACGTTGTTGCTGGAAATTCGGTTGCGGTTGCTGCCCGACAGGCGCCGGCACCATTGGCTGCGCCTGGACCATGTTTGGCTGTTGCTGCGGTTGCTGCTGCGGTTGCTGCTGCGCAACCGCCGACGTCTTCAAGAGCGCCTCGTTAAAAGTGAGCGTCGCTGTCTGCCCATCTTTCGCGATCGTCACCTTGGTCGCCCCCACTTTGTCCGACCACTCGACGTTCGTTATGCTGTAACCGTCATCCGAATTGGTGCCCGAGAGATATTTTTTGAAATTCTTGTCGGCACTCGACGCGATCGTGACGAAGTCTCCCTCTTTCGAGTGGGCCGCGTTCGCAATATAAAGATCCTTCGCGAAATTTGGCGTCGCGACCGGTGCCGCTACGGCCGTGGCGACGGCGAAGGGCGAGCGGTCCAGCATCGCCTGGTAACGAGCGAACGTATAGGGCGCCGGGACGTCGTCCCCAAGGAGGCGGGCGAGTGGGACAATCGCTACCAGGGCAAGGAAGGCGAGCGTGAGGTTTCTGGTCTTCATCGGGCTGAGGAGCTCTTCAGTTATGACAATATCGCGGCTGGCGCCGTTCGAACATCCTATTTTCCACCGGGCGCAAACCACCGCGCCAGTTTCATCTTGCCCCGCATTTGGGTGGGATCGGCCGGGTCGATGTTCAGGGTGATGCTTTCGAAGACCACAAACGATTCCGGCTGTTGGATGTCGTAAAGAAACTTCACCAAGGGCGGCCACGGGCTCTTCACTTCGAACGATGCAAACACCGCCTGGCGCTCCGGCGTGGCGTCGCTCGTGCCGATGGCGGGATTCTCAATCAGCACGTTGTGTTTGCCGGCAACCTGCTTGATCTGGTCGAGGAGGGTCGATGCTTCACCCGGGCCTTTCAACGTAGGTTGATGTTCCTGCAGCCACTTCGCGCGCTTTTCCCACAGCGCTCGCTCGCGAATAAAAACTTCCTGCACCTTTCGCGTCTCGCGACGGTCGGCCAGCTCCGCCCGCGCCCCGCTCAGCGAACCGACGACCTTGCTCCAGATGATCCAGTTCAGAAGAAGAAAAAGCACCGTCCCAACAATCGCGGTCAGGGTGCGTTCCCGTTTGTTGAGCCGTTGGTACCAGGCGGCAATCATCGTGGTTTACCCTCCAGCCGAAATTGCGCGTGATCGTTCGGCAGCAACCGCGGCGCCCCCAGCTCAAACTGGAACGTCTGCAGGTCGGGATTTTTCTTCACCTTGTCCGCGAACTGATAGGCGAGCGCGGCCGAATTCGCTTCTCCGTCTACTGAGATCTGGCGAGCAGACTGGTTGAAAACCGTGATCCGCACGTCCGCCGAAGGCAGGCTATCGAACAAATGAAGGATGACTTCGATCGGGTAATAATGGGGATCGATCGCCGGCGCGAGCGCCTTCCACTTTGCGTCTGTCGCCCGCACAAAATCCGTCTTCGGCGCGTCGGCGGAAATCTTTTTGTCGAGTCGACCAATTTGGAAACGCAACACCACCAGGTAGGCGCAGAAGAGCGACAGGAGCGCCAGATACGCGGCCGCGCCGATGAGGAGACGTTTGCGCCATTCCTTTTGCCGGAGCACCTGGGCGCGCCGAAGCCGCCAGCTTTCCGGCAGCAAATTCAGCTGGGACTCGGCGGGTGGGACCTCGACGGCGATCAGCTCCGCGGTCGTTGCGAAAATTCCTTCCACGGTGTCGCGGAACTCGTACAGGTTCTCCGCCAGTAACACCCGCGGCGCCGACGTGTTGATGCCCTGAAGCTCCGCGCTCAAGGTTAGCTGCGGCAGATCGCGCTGGAGCTGCAGCGCGTCCGCACCGTCGAGACTGTGGGTAAAGCTGAGCTTCCCTTCCTCGGCAATGGCACACACGATCGAACCGTTCTCGGGATAAATGAAGAGCGACGTTCCTTCCGGGCTATGGGTCGCCGCGCGGTGGCCGGCGTAAACCGAGACCTGGCTCGGGATCAACCCGCGCGAGATCAGCGGCGCCGCCAGCTCGTTTAGTTTCTCATTATGCACCGCCACCGCCGAAATCACGCTCCCCTCCTCGCTTTGCGTGATCAATTCCGAATCGCTCGTCATTTCATCCGGCGAATACGGCATCGCTTTTTCCACCTGGATCCGCACCATCTCGTCGAACTCCGTCGGATCGGTCGTAGGCAAATGGAGCCGCTGCGCCAGGACCGCGTCGACCGGCAATGCCAGCACGATATCGTCCTCCGCTCGGAGCACATCGGCCGCCTCTTCCAGGTTCGTGACGGCGCGCACTTCCCAGGCTGCATTCAGCTCGGCAAAGCGGACCACGTCCCAGCCGTGGGCGGCGGGCATCACATACACGCGTTTGGTTGCGAGCTCGATATTAGTACTCCTTCCAGGAAATTAATCGTGGTCCTGGTTTCATAACCACCATTCTCACGGTTCGTGTCACTCCGCCGGATTTCCCGATGCTCACGATTCGCACTACCGAATCGTTTGCCGTTGCGGAGACCAGGGTGGCAAACTGTGTAAACTGATCCTGCGTCAGACCAAGCGCAATCTGCACCTGTCGAAGATCGGTAAATCGCACGTCATCTTCCGTTCCCTCGATGTCGTCGGGCCCGCGGCGCATCGAAATGAAGCGATCGACCACACCCTCGGTCATTCCCGGCAACGCTAACATCACATCGCGCGAGGCCCAGTTAACATCAATGGTGGGCTGCTGCGTCGGCAGCGTCGTGAGCGTGAAGTCGGCGTCCCAATCGGGCCGCGAAGTGAAGTCTTCCCATCCGCGGACGCGCTTCAGGTCTTCCAGCGACCCTAAGGGCTTGTTCGCCGGTTTGTAATCGGAGTTATTCTCCGCGCCGTTCAGTCGCACCAGGTTATCGGGATCGATCCAGTCGAGCAGAGTGTCGATCATCTCGTCGCGCTCATTCAGGTCGATGCCTTTCACTTCCAAATATTTTCGGAGCAGCTCGCGAAACGGCGAATTGGGATCGGTCATCACCTTGTTTGCGATCAGGTTGATGTTCAGTCGACCCGCTTCGCCAGTGATGTGCGCCTCATAACTCTGGTTCTGCGCGAACGAACCGCGCAACGCCGCCATGCCCGGTTTTGCGGCCGGATGCATCGCCACTTCCGCGCCGGAACACGCCATCGCTTCCGCTTCCAGCCAACGATTGGCCGACCCGGAGATTGTCAGCCGCGTGTTGATATCGAGCGTCCAGGAAATGATCATCCCGCTCAACAAAAACAGCGCCCACAGCGCCAGCATGATCGCAGCGGCGCGGCTCCGTCCTTTCCGGCTTAGGCGAGCGAAGAGCATCAGTAGGGGCTGCGTCCAAGGGCGACCACGGCCCGCCAGTTTGGCCGATTCGCGCGCTCAATGATGAGCTCAACCAGCCTGGGCAGGGTTCCCGTATCCGTCCAGCGTTCCACCCAGGCATTGAGCCGCGTATCGAAGTAGCGGATCCGCAAACCGCTGACATCATCGACCAACGGGACCCACGTTTCTTTTTCGCTCTCCCCTTCCGCGTCCGTCCTTGGTTTCCGGTAGATGCCGAGCTGCAGCTTGTCGCTTCCTTCTTTCAGCGGCCGCAAACGCATTCGCACCGTGAACTCCCCGCTCGCGTATCGCGTCAGCAACCCCGGCCCCGCGCTGCAAGCCCACACAATTTCATCGCGCTCCCGATCGTTGAACTTGTAGGCATCACCCGCCAACGCCCCCACTCCGGTCGGGAGCGATTGCAATTGCGTCGTCAGAAGATCGAGCAACCCGGTGTAACGCGCGTTCTCCGCATTGTCCGCCGCCGAAATTTGGACGACGGCGATGTTGGTCTGGACGAAACGAAAGATCGCCATCGTCAGCAATCCCATGATCGCGGCGGCGAGCACGACCTCGAGCAGAGTGAAACCGTGGCAGCGGGCGCGCTTATCCATTGCGGTAAATGTAGAACTGGACTTTTCTCGACTGCGCCACGCCGCCGCGTTTCCATTGCGCGGTCAACGTGACCAGATTGATCCCGTTCAGCTCCGTGTTGTTCTCGCCTTTCAACGCTGCCGGAGACGATTGCTGCACCAGCACCACTTCCCCGTAACCGGTCGCCACCTTCGTTTCCTTCTTCGTGTCCGGAAACCCCGGCGTCGCCTGGAGCTCGGCCATGCGATCCGACAAAATTTGGCGGACCCGATCTTCTTCCGCGTTGAGCCCCGTCGCCTGAATGCAATTCTGCACCGCGCTCCCCAGGGCAAGGATGCCGGCGGTGAAAATCGCCACTCCGATCAATACCTCGTAGAGCGCGAACGCCGATTTCTTACTTCGTAACATAAGCCAAGATCTGCGGCTGGCCGGTGAGCGCCGCGTAGCTCGCCGTCCAGGTCCCATCCTTTCCGCGGTAGGTCACCACGGCCGGCTCGCAAGTCCCCGACGCCCAGAAAATCCATTCCGGCGGAGGCTCGTCCAAGAGCGCCGCCGGAAAATCGACCTTCAGTGATTCGTCCTTGGCGAGTTTCCACTTCGTCACCGGCTCGGGGCTTTCCCCTTTATTCAATCCTTCCGCGCGCAGCCCCAGCTTCCCTTTTCCCCAGACGATGAGAAACGGCCGGTGTTCCGTCACACTCCGCTCCTGCGCCTCGCGCACGATCACATTGAATTCGTCGAGCGAACGCCGGAGCCGGCGATCCGCCATCACCCCGCTCATGCTCGGCACCGCCAGCATCATGAGCAGCATCAGGATCACGACGGCCACCGCCATCTCGATCAGCGTAAATCCCGGCCCACGATTAGGCTGCAATTGCATCGGAAAAGTTACGCCCCCGGCGGCAAATCACAAGGCACGCTCGCAGCCTCTTACCCAAAACGCCCCCCGGATCGACTTTCCATTCACCGATCACCAGTCACCATTCACGCTTCCATCGCGCTAAACAGCTTCCGACCTTTGTAGGGCGGGCGCTCCGCCTGCCTCCCCTGAACGTCCAAGAACCGCGGCTCTTCCTCGTTCCCAAGCTCCGGCTTGGGAACGCAATTGCCCTCGAAGCTCAGCTTCGCCATCTCCAGCCTTCGCCAAGGCTCCGGCTTCGTCCGCCTATTGCGCTTGCCTCAACGCCAGCCCTCCCGACATACTCGATCGGTTTCCATCCTATGCTCGCCTTCCTGGCAGTCCCCACCCCAACCCCTCGCCTACTCGGCCGCGTTCGCTGGTACCTGCGCGTTAAGCGTTACAGCATCCGCACCGAGCGGACCTATCTCGATTGGATTAAACGCTACATTCTCTTAAGCCCCGTCGACGAACCCTCCGGCACCTCCAAGCCGTGATAGACGAAAAAATCTTCGCCTTTAAAGACGAACTTTCATCTTATTCTCGTTAGATGCTCTTCCCACGCACACACGCTTGGACGCGCGCACAACGGCGCTCGATGATCGCGATAGCCTTGCTCAGCGTACTCGTCGGTGGCGCGCTCATCTATGCCTACGAGCGGTACTACCGCGGACCGTCTGAGTCCGCATTCTACGGCAGTTGGGAAGCGACGCTGAACGAAGATTTAACGGTCTACTACGAGTTCAGATCCGATCACAGCTTCGTGGTGTTTGGATCGCCGGACCTGGATGAAGAGTCATTTCTAGTCAGGGGGCGCTGGTACGCCGGAGGTCCGAACATGTATCTCCGCTACCTCGATGAGGGATGGATGGCAGGCGACCAGAGATATCGCATCTTGTCGATATACAGCCCGACGCTTTTCGCATCCGCTATTTCCCGGACAGCCCGGTTCATGTGTTAAAGAGAGTTCATCGTGCTGCCACGCCCGCATCTAACCAGACGATGGAGCGAACGGCGGACCGCTTTGTATCCACATTATGAGATGACTTCGACCTATTCACTGCCAGCGACGCGCGCCCTCGTCCGCCGTCGCTCATCTTGTTCTCGTTAGGTCTATGGACGCCAGCTCACGGATTATTTGGTTCTTCGACCACTTCAATCCATATTTTCAGTGCGTCTACGGATTCGTAGTCCTCTGCTGTGCGGCCGTGTGCTTCTGGAGCGTCAGTCTTCGATTTAGCGTGGGCGTTCTGCTTCTGGGCGTCGGGGGCTTCGTCGCATACGTCCAGGCGACCACCTTCGTCATTTCCGCGTTTCAGGAGGGCCAGCCCTTTCTCCCCTTCGTCCCATACGAGGTTCGCAAACTCTGTTATCTTTGTGCACGCTTACTTGGGCCTGTTCAGCTGATCCTCTTCCCGATTACCGTCCTTTTGATTGCGTTCCAAAACATGGAGCACCGAAAGACCTAACCATGCGAGCTGGCAGCTTCGATTCCTTGCCTTCGATGAAATTCCACCCTCAATCCACAGCGACGCGCTCTGATTCGCACCTCCCGCTGCTCAGCCTTCGGCCTAGGGTCCATGTCGCACCGCTTCCCGCGGGCTCCATTCCCGCCAGCCGTCGCTCATCTTGTTCTCGTTAGGCCTATGAGAGCGCTGGTAGGTATCTTTGTTCTCGTGTTCGTAAGCACAGCAGTCGCGTCGCCACGCCCGCGCACCTACACCGTCGCACAGGTCATATTGCAGCTTCAGCACCTTCGCGGTCACGACATCGCGATCGAGGGCTATGCCAGATTCGATCGTCTCGGACGCCAAGCGCCGCTATATGGCGATCTCAGCGTGCTGCGTAAGCATGACTTCCGGCGCGCGGTCTTCCTCGCCTTCCCCCTTCGGACATTCGACCGATACGTCGTGCCCGACGAGACGCACGTCATTGTTAGCGGTTACCTCGAGCCGGATCTGCATGGTTCGCTCGGTGTTTACCCAGCACATCTATCCGCCGATAGCATCCGGCGACTTCGTAGCCCAGCCACGCCAAGGCCTAACCAGGCGATGCAGCGAACAGCTGGCCGCTCCGATGCTGATAGCTACAACCCCTTCCAAGCAGCCACGTGCGTTCCCGCCAGCCGTCGCTGATCTTATTCTTGTTAGACCTATATGCCGCGCCCAGACGACGTGACCACTTTCCTTTGCACGCTTGGGTTTGTGCTCCTGCACTTGTCATTTGTGGCGATGTGGATATTCGCAATTTGGCGAACGCGTCTCTGGTTTTTCTATATTGCGCTCGTTGTTTCCTTGCTGGCTTCTCTGATCAGCATCATCAACCTGGTCTTGTATTACAATCCGCCCTTCGTGCCACGCGTCTTAGGCCGCCAAGTTTATGCCATCTTTTTCTATTCGTTTATTTGGATTCAGCTCGCAGTTGCCGTGCTGGGATTTGTCGGCACGGTTTTCCAGCTTCGATGGATTTTCGCTTCGTATGATAAGCAACAGGAAACTCCAAAGGTCTAACCATGCGATGGAGCGAACGTCTGGCAGCTTTGGTTCCTTACGTTTTATGAAATTCCACCCTCAACCCGCAGCGACGCGCTCTGATTCGCACCTCCCGCTGCTCAGCCTTCGGCCTAGGGTCCATGTCGCACCGCTTCCCGCGGGCTCCATTCCCGCCAGCCGTCGCTCATCTTGTTCTCGTTAGACGATTATGAGGGCCGTGCGCCTTTGCATCATCGTTGTCTGCATATCGTGTATGTGCGGAGGATGCACGCGCAAGACCCGTCGGGGCTTCTCGAGGGCGATGTTTTACACTTACTCCCACGATGGGCCAAATATTATCCTTGGCATGGTCAGCCAGGACGACTGGCACACATCAGGTACATTCGATTTCGAAAACATTTCTGGTGAGCGCCAGCAAGCCAAGGACGCCATGCTCCGAGGCGTCAAACGAGGCGGCGGTTTCTGGCCATATGTCCGCTGCGAAGCACGTCGCAAGGATAGCACCGTATGGGACAAGATTGGCGAGTCCTGGGTTTTCGGTTGGCCGTCTAGGCTTGTGGTGAAAGCAGAGTCAAAACCCGTCGAGTTTTCTGTCAGACTCGATGTTTTCGAGGATCTGGTAAGTAAGTATGAGTTCGGGCGGATCGTCCTGAGCTCGGGAGACACATCCCAATTTCTTCTTGAAGACCTCACAGCACCGAACACGCAATCGTCTAACCATGCGATGGAGCGAACGTCGGACCGCTGTGCGCTCCACTTTTGAGATGGCTTCCACACTTCCATTGATTCACTCGCGCGACTCGTTCAGCCTTCGGCCTGAGGTCTATGTCACGGCTTGCCAGTCCGTTTCATTCCGAGCGAGGCGCGCCTTCGTCCGCCGTCGCTCATCTTGTTGTCGTTAGATGCTACGCCACGCTCGAAAAGTCGCACTAGTCGCTGCGGCCGCTGTCCTCGCCGGTTGTGCTACTCCAGGAGTGGGACCGCCTTCTCCTGACAGACAGATCGAAGAAGCCTTGATAGGGACCTGGATTACGAACGATGATCCGGCTCTTTTCACCCGGAAGACATATTTTCGAGGAGGCACTGCTCGAGGAATCATGACCGAAAGCAGGCCGGGCGAAGACATCAAGAAGTGGACATTCGAAAGCCGATGGAAAATAGAGAATGGGGTCATGATAGTCTACGATATACGATCCCACCCGCCTGGAATGTTGTGGAAAGGCGCAATCGCCAAAGATCGCATTATCAGCATAGATAAGAAGCGCTACGTATTCGAGGACACCATCTACGGTGGCCGCTTTGAGAGAATTCGTGAGCGCTGACACGTGTTGTGTGGCCCCTATCCCATATGACGTCTAACCAGGCAATACAGCGAACCGCGGACCGAGCTCGCAGCGGACCTGATGCAGCGAAGCTCCGCATGGATGGCGCTGGCTCGCATTATCTAACCATGCGATGGAGCAAACGGCGGACAGCCATGAAAAGGAAGAATTAAGAAGTAAGAATTATGAAGGATGAAACCGAAGCGACGCGCCTTCCCGCCGGCCGTCGCTCATCTTATCAATGAACTCCCGCGACTCGTTGATTCCTTCGCTCCCGCTCAGCTTCCGCTACCCTCGCGGTTACACTGTCTGTCCCGTCGCATCCCAGCTCACAGTATTCACCCTGTGGGCCGCGCGTCGGCTGCCCGTCCGTTGATGGACTCGCTCTGCTCGTCCACCCTTTGGGCTTGCCGTCTATCGATGAACTCACGTCCCACTCGTTCCCATTTCGTGCCAGGGTCGATCTCGCTCTGCGCGCGCAGACTCGATTTTCGTTAGGCCTATGAATCGACGCTACCTGATCGTTCCGCTGTTTTACGCTATGATCGTTCTCTCTCTGCCAGGGTTCAATGCACTGGCCCGTCCTTATTCCGACGCCGAAAGGAAAGCGACGTTCATTCGGATGGTGCAACCGCTATATCCATTAGAAGCTCGTCGCAACCGGAGAGAAGGGACTGGGTTGTTCCGGCTCAACGTCGATGAGCGAGGCAAGGTTACCGAGGTAACAGTTTTGAAGAGCACGGGAGACAAAGCGCTGGATTTGGAGAGTGTCAGAGCGCTTTGGCAGTGGCTTGCTCGGAAGGGAGCACGGCGCGAGATCGATGTGCCGTTGCGCTTTACGCTTCAGGGCGGCAGTCGCAGTGAGGACAACGGTATGGGTCACGATGGACTGGGCATCATGAAGTCGCGCGATCGATAATACTATTTCGGCTGGTTCGCCTCACCAGTCGATGGAGCGAACGGCGGGCCGCTATCTAAAGTAAGAATTAAGAATTATGAAGGAAGAATGGAGCGAATGGGATGAGCGACATAGACCGCAAAGCCGCGAGGGGAGCGGCGACTGAGCCGGGTGGCGAAGGAGTCAATGGAGCGAATGGGATGAGTGACTTAGACCGCAAAGCCGCGCGGGAAGCAGTGCGGAAGCAGGACGCTGGAGCATCAATTGAGAATTATGGAACAAGCGACGCGCGTCATCGTCCGTCGTCGCTGATCTTAAGTCTCGTTGTCTCGTTGCCGCCGTGCCAGTGATTGATATCACCACTCAGATCGCCGCACCGATGCAACGTGTCTTCGACCTTTCACGAAGCGTCGATCTTCATGCCGCATCCACGGCGCAAACCGGCGAGCGTGCGGTCGCGGGCGTTACCAGCGGGCTGATGTCGCTCGGGCAGGAGGTTACCTGGCGGGCCCGGCACTTCGGCATCTGGCAGTGCCTGACCAGCCGGATCACAGCCTTCGATCCTCCGACTCATTTCCGCGATTCTCTCGTCCGCGGCGCTTTCCGCCGGTTCGATCACGATCACTTCTTCTCGCAACGGGGCGAGATCACGATCATGCGCGATGTCTTCGATTTTCAGTCGCCGCTCGGCATTTTCGGCCGGATCGCGGACTATTTGATTCTGGAACGCTATTTGAGGCATTTTCTTATCACCCGCAACGCGACGATCAAGGAGGCGGCCGAGACGGATGGGTGGCAGCGCTATCTTCCAAAACCCTAACCATGCGACGGTCTCGGGAGGCGCGAAGGCTGAACTGGCCGAAAGGCCGCGAAGCGAAGCTCCTGGGAGGCCATTTGGACCGCGCAAGAAACCGCTAAAAAAACGCAAGCGAGCGGCAGCGGGCTCCGTGGCCTTATGTTAACTTCTTTGCCATGAACGCGGTGCGGCCACGACGCTCTCTCATTTTCGCCGCCGGTCTCGGCATCGCGGCCGCGGCGGTGGCCGCCATCCTGATTTGGCAGGGCCTCAACGAGCAGGGCGCGCCCGATCCGATGCGGCCCAACACCAGTCCGACCGTCGCGTTCCTCGATATCGGGGTCCTCGTTTTTCGGGAAGGGTTGGAATGCATTCTCGTCCTGGCCGCGATCACGGCGAGCATGACCGGCGCGCGCCAGAGCCATCGGCGCCCCGTGGCTCTTGGCGCCGGGATCGCTTTCGCCGCGACCCTGGTGACGTGGGTCATCGCGGTTGGAATCGTCGGTTCGCTGATGGATAACGTCCCCGCGCTTGATCTCCAGGCTGCGACCGGATTACTCGCCGTCGTCGTCCTCTTGGTCATCATGAACTGGTTCTTCCACAAGATTTACTGGGGCGGCTGGATTCGCGCTCACAATCGCCGGCGCAAATCGCTTCTCGCCACGGACCCGTCGAAAGGCAACGGGCACTCCCGGCTGTGGTGGGGCCTCATTCTGCTCGGGTTCACTTCTCTCTACCGCGAAGGTTTTGAGGTCGTGCTCTTCCTCCAAAGTTACAATCTGCGCTTGGGCGGGATGATCGTCTTCAAAGGGGCGCTGGTCGGTCTTCTCCTGTCGGGCATCGTCGCGCTCCTCACCTTCGTTTTGCAACAGCGCCTGCCGTATCGAAAAATGCTGATCACGACTGGCGTTCTCCTCGGCGTTGTCCTGCTCGTCATGGTCGGCGAGCAAGCGCAGGAGATGCAGTTGGCGCACTGGATTTCGCGCACCGAGATCCCGTGGCTCGCGGATGGGTTGCCGGCCTGGATCGGAATGTGGTTCGCGGTTTTCCCGACCTATGAAACGCTGATCGCGCAGGGGCTCGCCGCCCTTCTCGTGGTCGGTTCCTATTATGCCGCCCGGCGGATGGGCGCCAGTCGGGACGCGGCTCTCGTGCCCGAAGCCGATCCCACGATCGTGCGACGTCTGGAGACCGTTCCCTGAGCTGGAACAAAGGCACGCGTTGACCACGGACCTCCTGACGGTGAAAGCGCAGTTATAGAGATTGCCTCTTCCCGGAATGCATCGGGATTAACCTGAAGCACCGGCTCGTATCGTCAACGCGGGCACGATCCTAGCTAATTTCCGCCGCACGCATGGACCGCCAGACTGTTGATGCCTTGCTGACGGGGATGCTCGAAAGCGCCGACGGAGTTTCCGACCTTCTTTTCATAACAGGAAAACCCCCGCTGGTGGAAGCCCATGGCCGTTTGAGCGGGTTCCCGATCGACTCCGCCGAATCGGTGCTTACCCCAGCGCTGATCGAGGAGATTGCGGCCCATATCATGAACGGCAGCGAACGGCTGCGCCTCGAATTCTCCAGCATCGGCTCGTGCGATTGCAGTTACGCGATCGAGGACCTGGCGCGCTTTCGCGTGAACATCTTCAAGCAGAACGGCAAGCACGCGATCGTGATGCGCAAGTTGCAGTCGACTGTGCCGACCCTCGAGAAGCTCGGCGCTCCCCCCAATTTTCCGCGAGATCGTCAAGGAAAAGGACGGCATCATCCTTCTCACGGGCGGCGCCGGCACCGGCAAAACGACGACGCTGGCAGCCATGATCAACGAGTTGAACGAGACTCAGGAAGTCCACATCGTGACCCTGGAAGACCCGATTGAATTTTTCCACACCCACCGGAAAGCCGCCATTAGCCAGCGCGAGCTGGGGAAGGATTTTCCGAACTTCGCCGACGGTCTGCGCGCGGCCCTGCGCCAGGCACCGAAAGCGATCCTCGTGGGCGAGATTCGCGACCGCGAGACCCTCGAGATCGCGATGACCGCATCGGAAACCGGGCACATCGTTTTCAGCACCCTGCACACGGTAAATGCGGGGCAGTCCATCAACCGCATCCTGGGAATGTTTTCCCGCGAGGAAGAACAGCAGGTGCGGCAACGCCTCGCGGCCAACTTGCGTTACGTCATCAGCCAACGGCTCGTAAACAAAATCGAAGGCGGGCGTTTGCTCGTCACCGAAATCATGGGGAGCAGCCTGCGGACACGGGAGACGATTGTTTACGGCGAATCGGAGAACAAATCGTTCCAGGAAATCATCGAAGCGGGTTCCAGCCTCGGCTGGCACACGTTCGACCATTCGATCCTCGAAGCCTACAAGGCCGGAATTGTGACTGAAGAAACAGCTCTCGTCTCCTGCTCGAACAAAGGCAAAGTCCGGCGCGAACTCGATCTGATCCAAAAGCAGCGCGGCGTCTCAAAAGAGCAGGCGCCATCGGGGCTGAAGTTGCATATCCCCGAGCCAATCCGGATTATCGAAGCGGACGAGGCGACCGCTTCCAGTCCGAAGCGCTGACACATTCTGATTGAGCGCAGGCGTCGCCTCGCCCAGTTTATGGAATGTCGCTTCGCGTTCTCATCTTCCGCTTCCTTTTCCTCTCGCTCGCCGGTTTTCAGGCGTTCGCTGCCGACCCTTCACCCACTCCAGGGCCTGTCGTCGCGATCGACGAGAAATTTTTCCGCGCCATGCAATGGCGCCAGGTCGGCCCGTTTCGCGGTGGACGCGCCCTGGCGATCGAAGGTGTTCCGAACGAACCAAACACTTACTATTTCGGCGCAGTCGCCGGCGGGGTTTGGAAAACAACCGACGCCGGTGCGAATTGGACGCCGCTTTTCGATAAGGAAACAATCTCTTCGATCGGCGCGATCGCGGTCGCGCCCTCGGACCACAACGTCCTTTACGTCGGCACCGGCGAAGCCGCTGTGCGCGGCAACATCTCCTACGGCGCCGGCGTTTATAAATCGGTCGATGCCGGCAAGACGTGGAAGAACGTCGGCCTGAAAGACAGCCGCCATATCGGCGCGCTCATCGTCGACCCGAAAAATCCCGATGTCGTCCTGGTCGCGGCGCTTGGTCACATTTTCGGTCCGAACCAGGAACGCGGAATCTTTCGCACGACGGACGGCGGCAAGACCTGGAACCGGGTGCTGTGGAAAGATCAGGATACGGGCGGCATCGACGTCGTGTTCGACCCGCAAAATTCCAATGTCGTTTTCGCCGCGCTGTGGCAGGCGCGCCGGCAACCATGGTATTTCTCCAGTGGCGGTCCGGGCAGCGGCCTCTATCGCTCGGAGGACGGCGGCGCGACCTGGAAACGGCTCGAGGGTAATGGGCTCCCGGATGGAATTCTGGGCCGCATCGGGATCAGCGTCTCGGGCGGGGACGGAAACCGCGTTTATGCGTTGATCGAGGCGAAAGAAGGCGGCTTGTTTCGCTCCGACGATGGCGGTGTGAAGTGGACGCGAGTAAATGACGACGGGCGCTTCCGCCAGCGGGCCTGGTATTTCAGCAAGGTTTACGCGGATCCGAAATCGCCGGATACGGTTTATGTTTTAAATACCGGCCTGTTCCGCTCGGTCGACGGCGGGAAATCGTTCACGCTTCTTCCGGCGCGGCATGGCGATCACCACGGTCTTTGGATCGATCCGCAGAATCCGCAGCGGATCGCGAACGCGAACGACGGCGGCGCCGCGATCTCGACGGACGGCGGCAAGACCTGGTCGACGCAACAGAACCAGCCGACCGCGCAATTTTATCACGTCGCGGTGGATAACGCGTTTCCCTACCACATCTATGGCGCGCAACAGGACAACTCGAACGTCGGGATCGCGAGCCGAACTGATTCGGGCGTTATCACGATTCAGGATTGGTTCGGGGCCGGCGGCGGCGAGTGCGGCTTCGTCCTCCCCGACCCGCGCGATTGGCACATCATCTATTCCAACAACGAAGGTAACCTGACCTACTACGACAAGAACAAGGAGCACGCTCACGATGCGAGCGTGGTCCCCCTGGATAATTCCGGCCACGGCGCGGTGGATCTTGCCCATCGCTTCCAGTGGATCTCGCCGCTCATCATTTCGCCGCACAATCCGGACGTCATCTACACCGGCGCCGAAAGCGTTTTCAAAACCACCGACCAGGGGAAGAACTGGACGCAGATCAGCGGCGATCTGACCCGCAACGACAAGACTAAACAGCAGCCGAGCGGCGGTCCCCTCACCCTCGACATCACGTCGGTCGAATATTACGACACGGTCTTCGCCCTCGCTGAATCGCCGAAGAAACAAGGAACAATCTGGGCCGGCACCGACGACGGCCTTGTCCACCTAACGACTGATGAAGGCGCGCATTGGGCGTACGTTTCCCCGAAAGCGCCGGAATGGAGCACGGTGAGCCTGATCGATCCATCACCGCACGATGCCGCCGTCGCCTACGTCGTGTTTGACCGGCACAAGCTCGACGATTTCAAACCCTACATTTTTAAGACCAGCGATTCCGGGAAAACCTGGACGTCGATCACGACGGGAATTCCCGAAGGCGCGTATGTGCACGCGGTCCGCGAAGATCCGAAAAAGCGGGGCCTTCTTTACGCCGGGACGGAAACCGGCATGTATGTGTCGTTCGATGACGGAGGGCATTGGCAGCCGCTCCAGTTGAATCTGCCGGTCACTCCGATCCACGATCTGGTAGTCAAAGACGACGACCTCGTGGTGGCGACGCATGGACGCTCCTTCTGGGTGCTGGACGACATTACGCCGTTGCGCCAGGTCACAGCCCAATCCGCCCAAATGGATTCGCTTCTTTATCAACCGCAGACCGCGCTTCGGCTGCATTACCCGACGGAGATCGACAAACGCCAGGCGGCCGGCGACAACCCACCGCCGGGCGCGATCATTGATTATTACCTCAAGGCCGCCCCGAAAGACGAGATCACCCTCGAGATCCTGGACGCCCAGGGAAAAGTCGTCCGCCATTTGTCGAATAAGGAAAAGAAAAAGAACGATCAACCTCCGGAATGGCCCGACCAGGTTGAATCGCCGAGAATAATTCCCGCGAGCGATGGCATGAACCGTTTCGCGTGGGACCTGCACTACGACGATCCGATCGAGACCCCGGGCGCGTTTTATTACGGCGAAGGACCGCGCGGACCGCTGGCGATGCCGGGAGAATATCAGGTAAAGCTGACGGTTGCGGGTAATTCCCAGACAGTCCCACTGCATCTCGTGATCGATCCGCGAATCAAAGATGCCGAGCCGGCCATCGGGAAACAGTTCGAGCTTTCCTCGCAAGTTGCGAACCGGATCGGCGAGCTGCACCAGGCGATCAATGAGATTCGCAATGTAAAGACACAGATCCAGGGGTTGCACAAACGCTTCGGCGAGGATGAACGATTGAAAGCGGCGCTCGCGGCGGCCGACGAGCTGCAGAAGAAGATGGTCGCGGTCGAAGAGCAGTTGATTCAGGTGAACATGAAGGGCTCCGAAGGCAATCTCGCTTTCCCGAACATGCTGAACGAATCGTTCTACTCGTTTAGCCGTCTGATCGAATACGCGGACTACGGGCCGACCCGGCCGCAGCTGGACGTATTCAAACAGCTCGACACGCGGCTCGACGAGCAACTGAAGAAGTGGGCACAGCTCAAGACCGAGGAGGTTCCGAAGATCGCCGCGTTGATCCGGCAGATCGAATTGCCCGCGATCTCGGTCGGCGAGAAGCCGTAGCCGCCGCTATGTTTTGTCGACGCTGTATTTGCCCGGACCAACGAAGAGAACGCCGGCGAGGACGAAACACATCTCGATCGAGGGCAACGCCGTCCGGAATCCGCTCCCATGTTTTACGCCAATAGCATGTCCGATCGCGAGGACGAGGAGGACGAGAACTCCCGGCCGAAAGAACAAGCCGAAGATGACCAGCACGCTGCCCAAGCATCCGAGAAGCGCGCCGATAAATCCCCAGATTTGGAGATGAGAATGGATTCCCCAGTTGCGCGCACCCGCGCCGAAGTGGGCCCAGGCATTCGGACCGGCCAGGAGGACGGGCGCTGTATAAATCAGAAAGAGGACTCCGATGCTGACCCGCAAAAGGAGCAAGCCCGAAGTCAGCGTATTTCGCGAGGAATTGCCATTCGCATCGCGGGATGATGCGAGGTTCGATGCAACGACGCAAATCAAACCTCGTCAAGACGTCATGAACAAAGCGGTCCTTCTTGCCGCCGGCCGCGGAACGCGAATGCGCGAGCTGACTCAGGAGCTGCCCAAGCCGATGCTCGAAGTGCGCGGCAAACCGGTCCTCCAGCACATCGTCGAAGGTTTGCGCGACACTGGCCTAACGAATCTGCTCATCGTGGTCGGCTGGCGCGCTGAAGTCGTCCGGAATTTTTTTGGCGACGGTTCCCAGTTCGGCGTCCGAATTCATTACGAGACCCAGACAGTGCAGGACGGCACTGGACGGGTCGTCGCGCTGGCGCAGGAATTTGCCGGCAACGATCCGTTCCTCCTCAGCTACGGCGACATCCTGGTCGGGCCGGCAAACTACACTCGTATTTGCGGCACTCTGGAAGGCGCGGAAGCCGTCATCAGCGTGAAACGAAGCGAAGATGTCAGCCAGGGCGGCGCGGTTTTCGTGAACGAGAAATTCGAGCTGACCGATCTGCGCGAGAAACCAAAACCCGGGGAGCCGACCAGCCCATGGTATAACGCCGGCGTTTACGCTTTTCGCCCCAGCATTTTCGATTACATCGCGAAACTGAAACCCTCACCGCGCGGCGAATACGAGCTGACCGACGCGATTCGAGACCTCGCGCTCGACGGAAAGAAAGTGCAGGCGCTCGAAATCGCCGGCGATTGGGCCGACGTGCGCGACCCCGAGATTCTCGCCCAGCTTAACCGATGATTTCTGGCGATTCTTCTGCGCTCTCCGATCGGTGTTCCTCGCCGATTTCTTCCTCGATTTCGCGCTGCCAGGCCTTCGAGACCCAGGGCCGAACCAATCCATAAAGCAGATAAACAAGGAAGAGGACCGCCGGCATCCATTCGTAGTTGAGCACGGTGAAAAGAAGCACGACGGCGATGACGAGGAAGCGCGAGAGCGACCTCGTCGTCCGCCAGGTGACCGCTTTGAAACTGGGATAACGGAACCGGCTGAACATCATGACCGAAAGAAAAAGCATCAGCGGCGGCAGGACCCATTTCAATTCGCCGATCTCGTGATCGCGCTCGCCAAACCACCAGAGCATGAACAGCGTGATGGAGGCGATCAATCCCGCGGCAGCCGGAATGGGAAATCCGGTGAATTCCTTGCTGTTGTTCGGAGCTGCCCGCCTGCCGCTGCGGTATTGAAGCGGGCCAGTCGCAGCGCGCCGCAAAGCGAGATAAACAAAGGCGACCACCCAGCCGACCCGCGGGAATTCGAGCAGCACGATCCGGTAGACCATCAGCGCCGGCGCGAGGCCGAACGAGATGACGTCGGCGAGCGAATCGAACTCGCGCCCGAACGGACTGTCGTGGCCGCCGAGCCGCGCAAGCCGGCCGTCGAGCACATCGAAAATGCAGGCGCCAAGAATGAACCAGATCGCGAGATGAAAGAGGTGCGCTGCGGCGTCGGGATCGGATGCTTGCAGAAGCGCGCCCTGCACGATCTTGAGCGTGGCCGCGAACCCGCAAAAAAGGTTGCCCGCCGTCATCAGGTTCGGCAGCAGATAAATCTTGGGATTCGGCGTGCTCATGTTTCAGCGAAGCCGGGCGATCACGCTGGTTCCGCCGGTCACGCGGTCGCCCACCTTCACCAACACTTCGGCGTCGAGCGGCAAATATACTTCCGTTCGCGAGCCAAAGCGAATCATCCCGAAGCGCTCCCCCTTCTTCAGCTCGTCGCCGACGTTCGACCAGCCCGACGATCCGGCGCGCGATCATGCCGGTTAGCTGCCGAACCACAAAGGTACCGCGTGAATTTTCGAAGGCCCAGGTCATGGCCCGGTTTTTCGTCGTGCAATCCGCGTGGCGCGCGTCGAGGCAAAGTCCGGCGTGCGCTTGTTTGTAGATGATCCTGCCTTCGACCGGCGCGCGATTGGTGTGCACGTCGAAGACGGAAAGGAAAATGCCGACGCGTTTTTGCCGGGTTTGCACAACTTCGGGTTCATCGATCTCGACAATGTCCGCCACCGTTCCGTCCGCCGCGGCGACGACCGCGTTCGGGTCCTCCGGGGAAACGCGCTCCGGATCGCGGAAGAACCAAAAAACGTAAACGGTCAGGACCAGGACGAGCAGAAGAAGCCACGGGAAAAAGAACGCGCTCGCCAGCGCCAACAAGGCGAGGACGACGAAGATCCAGCGCGCTTCGTAGAGAGTTTGAGAACGCATGAGTGACGGCCAGTTTCGGGGCCGCTCGACAGATGGTCAAGCGTGCCCGTTCCAGCGCGAAAAACGGTGCCGGAGAGGCTCGCCGCAGCGAGCCCGGGACATGTGAAAGCAGGTCCGTCCGAAGGCGAGAGCGCCTCCACAAGATAGTGTGGAATGGCGCAGCCGTCTCCCCCATTTGTAGCGCAAAATAAGCCCGGAAAAGCCTAGAATATCGGTTGTTGAAAGCCCGTTATTCGCCTATCTTTTTCGACGCCTATGCCAGCCTCTGTTTTGCAGATCCAAGAAGACGAAAATTCGGATAATCGGAAACGCCAAACTGAGGCCACCGGCATCAGCCAGGCGCAGAAATACGACGCCGCCCAGATCGATAAATTAGAAGGCCTCGAGGCCGTCCGGAAGCGGCCGGGCATGTATATCGGCGACCCCGATGAACGCGGGTTGCACCACATGGTTTTCGAGGTGCTCGACAACTCGATCGACGAGCATCTGGCCGGATACTGCACCCGGATCGACGTTACCATTCACGTCGACGGTTCGGTCTCCGTGAAGGACAACGGCCGCGGTATTCCGGTCGACATGCATCCGAAATGGAAGATGCCGGCGGTCGAATTGGTGCTCACGAATCTGCACGCGGGCGGAAAATTCGGACAAGGCGCCTACAAATATTCGGGCGGCTTGCACGGCGTCGGCGCGAAGTGCGTCAACGCGCTCTCCGATTGGTTCAAGGTCGAGGTCTCGCGCGACGGCAAGGTCCATCACATGGCCTTCGAGCGCGGCAAGACGACCCAAAAGCTGGAAGTCATCGGCGAGCTCAAAAACAAAAAGCAGACCGGCACGCTGATCACATTCTTCCCCGACCCGACGATTTTCACGATCACGACCGAGTTCAAGTTCGAGCGGCTGGCCAGCCGCTTGCGCGAGCTGGCGTTTCTGAATCCCGGCCTGGAAATCACTCTCGTCGACGAACGCACCGAATCGTCGCGAAAGGAATTGTTCCTCTACAAACAAGGCATCGAGGAATTCGTTCGTGAACTCGGCGAGAACAAGCAGGTCATTCATCCCAAGCCGGTCGTGCTTTCGCGGCAGCGCGATGAAGTATTCGTCGACGTCGTTCTCCAATACAACGACAGCTATAACGACCAGATCCTGTGCTTCGCAAACTCGATTCCGAATCCGGACGGCGGCACCCATCTGACCGGTTTCCGGAGCGCGCTCACGAAAGCGGTCAACCAATACGCGAAGACAAACGGCCTGACCAAGGACAAGGATCCCGCGATTTCCGGCGACGACGTCCGCGAAGGTTTGATCGTGCGTGCTCAGCATCAAGCTTCCGAACCCTCGCTTTGAATCGCAGACCAAGGTCAAGCTCGTGAACACTGAGATCGACGGCATCGTGAACTCGATCGTTTACGAAGGGTTGATGACCTTTTTCGATCAGACCCCGCCGGTCGCTAAGCGAATTTTCGATAAGGTCCTGACGGCTGCCCGCGCTCGCGAAGCCGCGCGCAAAGCGCGCGAGACGATCCGCAAAGGCGCGCTCACCGGCGGCGGGCTTCCTGGTAAACTGGCGGATTGTTCCGAGCGCGATCCCGATTTGACCGAGCTTTACATCGTCGAGGGCGATTCGGCCGGCGGTTCCGCAAAACAGGGGCGCGATCGGCGCTACCAGGCGATCCTCCCGATCCGCGGAAAGTTGATCAACGTCGAGAAGGCGCGGATCGATCAGTTCCTCAAGAACACCGAGATCCAGTCAATGATCACGGCCATCGGCACCGGGATCGGCAAGCCGAAGGAAGAGATCGAAGGGACGCCGAAGAGCAAAGACGAAACGAGCTTCGACATTTCCAAGCTTCGCTACGGCCGCATCATCATCATGACCGATGCGGACGTCGACGGCTCGCACATCCGGACTCTCCTCCTCACCTTTTTCTACCGGCAAATGACCGAGCTGGTTCGCGCCGGCAAAATCTACATCGCGCAGCCGCCTCTCTATCAAATCAAGCGGAAGAAGCGCGAGGAATACGTCGATGACGACGTGCAGCTGAACAAGATCCTGATCACTCTTGGGCGCCGAGGACGTGCGGTTGAAGAACCTGGCGGACGACAAGGAGCTTTCGGCTGCGCAGTTGAAAGACATTCTCGAATCGCTCGAGAGGCTGGCGAAGCTGAGCGAATCGATCCGCCGGCATGGCGGCGATTTCGAAACCTTCCTGGGCGAGCGGGCAACGAAGACCGGGAAACTTCCGGCCTACCTGGTGAAAGTCCGCGATGGGAACGAGGAGACGGTCCACTATTTCCACGACGAAAAGGAAGTCCGGCAGTTCAACACGGACAATCCAGATCTGAATCTCTTCGAGGACGAAACGCAGCAGCAGGAATTATTGCCTCTGACCGCAACGCCCGTGGTTGTGAAATCGAACGGCGCAAACCGCCGGCGCGGCAAACTGGTCGAGCTGCACGAATCGACCACCATCCAAAAAATCATGGGCGAGCTGGCCCGCAAAGGTTTGAAGGTCGACCATTACGCCGCCACCGATCGCCCGATCTTCGAGCTTATCGAAGGCGAAGGCGAAAAGGCCACGGTTCATCCGCTCTTCTCGATCCCCGAGATCCACCAGAAGATCGTCGAGATCGGCCGGCGCGGCGTTCAGATCAAACGCTTCAAAGGCCTCGGCGAAATGAACGCGAAAGAACTCTTCAACACCACGATGGACCCCGACAAGCGCAAGCTGCTCAAGGTCGATCTCAACGACGACAATGCCGTCGACGCCGACAAAATGTTTACCATCCTCATGGGCGACGTGGTCGAACCGCGCCGGCAATTCATCGAGGACAATGCGCTCAATGTTCGAAATCTCGATGTCTGACGAACTAGACAGGATTAACAGGATTTACAGGATTTACAGGATTGGAATTGGAAGAAGATCACGAGCTGACTGAAAAGGTCATTGGCCTGGCTATGAAGGTGCACCGTGCGCTCGGGCCTGGCTTTCTGGAATCGGTCTACCGTAATGCACTGGCATTCGAACTTCGCCGGGCCCGCTTGTCAGTCGAATCAGACAAGCATATCACCGTAAAATACCAGCATGTTATTGTGGGCGATTTCATCGCGGATCTTGTCATCAACGACATTCTGATGTGCGAGTTAAAAGCGGCGACTGCGCTGAGCAAAGCGGACGAAATCCAAGTCGTTAACTATCTGACCGCGACCAACCACGATTTTGGGCTGCTGCTAAATTTCGGAGCTGCCAGTCTTCAGTTCAAGCGCAAGTATCGCCGGAAATTGTCTCAACCCGAGGCGATCGATCTGCGGAATCCTGTAAATCCTGTCTAGTTCGGAAAATTACCCACCCGTGTATAACCCAAACGAAAAAATAGAGCTGATCAACGTCGCCGACGAAGTGTCGAGGTCGTTCCTCGATTACTCGATGTCGGTCATCATCTCGCGCGCGTTGCCGGATGCGCGGGACGGATTGAAGCCTTCGCAACGGCGCATTCTCTACGCGATGCACGATCTGTCGCTCTTCCCGAACCGGCAGCACCGGAAATGCGCGAAGATTTGCGGCGATACGAGCGGTAACTATCACCCGCACGGCGAGGCGGTGATTTACCCGACCCTCGTCCACATGGCCCAGGCCTGGGCGATGCGCGAGACGCTCGTCGACGGCCAGGGTAACTTCGGTTCGGTCGAAGGCGATCCGCCGGCGGCCATGCGTTACACCGAGGCGCGCATGACGCATCTCGGCGCCGCCCTGATGGTCGACATGGACAAGGACACGGTCGATTTCGTCCCGAACTACGACGAGACCCGGACGGAGCCCACCGTTTTCCCCGCTGCGTTTCCGAATCTTCTCGTCAATGGCGGAACCGGCATCGCCGTCGGCATGGCGACGAACATGCCGCCGCACAATCTCGGCGAAGTGATCGACGGCATCTGCGCCCAGATCGACGATCCTGACATCACGATCGATGACCTGCGGAAGCACGTGAAGGGGCCGGATTTCCCCACGGGCTGCGCCATTCTCGGGCTCGCCGGCATCAAGCAATATCTGGAGACGGGTCGCGGCAGCATGAAGGTGCGCGGCAAAGCTGGCGTCGAGGAGCTCAAGGGCAATCGCGAGCAGATCGTCATCACTGAGATCCCCTACAACGTGAACCGCGCCACCCTGGTCGAGCGCATCGCGGACCTCGTGAACGACAAGGTCCTGAGCGACATCACGGCGATCCGCGACGAATCGGACGAGAACACGCGCGTCGTCATCGAGCTGAAGCGCGACGCGAACCCGAAGATCGTCATCAACAATCTTTACAAGCACACCGCGATGGAAAGCTCTTTCGCGGTCAATATGCTCGCGATCGATCACGGCCGGCCGAAACTGCTGCCCCTCAAGCTGGCGAACCAGGCTTACATCGATCACCGCCGCGAGGTCGTGCTCCGCCGGACGCGGTTCGAATTGCGCAAGGCCGAGGAACGGGCCGAGACGCTCGAAGGTTATCTCATCGCCCTGGCCAATTTGGATGAGTTCATCCGCATCATCCGCGGTTCGGCCAATCGCGACGAGGCGCGGGTAAAATTACTCGCGTTCGAGTTCACTCGGAAACAGGTCGAGAAAATCGGGATCCTGATTCGCAACGAAGCGCGGCTGGTGGATGGCCGTTACGCTTTCAGCGAGCACCAGACCAATCAGATTCTCGATCTGCGTCTCTACCAGCTCACCGGGTTGGAGCGCGAAAAGATCACGAAGGAATACAGCGAGCTGATCGAGACGATCAAGGATTTGCGGGACATTCTCGCGAAGGAATCGCGCGTCTTCCAGATCATCAAGAAAGAGCTGCGCGAGATTCGCGACAAGCACGCTTCGCCGCGGCTTACCCAGCTCGTTCCCGACGAGGGCGAGATAAACATGGAGGACCTGATCGCGAACGAGGGTTGCATCATCAGCATCACTCACGGCGGGTTCATCAAGCGGACGGCGATCAGCGCCTTCCGGGCCCAGCGACGCGGCGGCAAGGGCGTGATCGGCATGACCACCCGCGAAGGCGCCACCGAAGAAGAGGAAGGCGATTTCATCGAGCATCTCTTCACCGCCACGACGCACGATTATCTGATGTTCTTCACCGAGTCGGGGCGCGCTTACGTCGAGAAAGTCTACGAGATCCCGGAGATGGGCCGCGCCGCGAAAGGACGATCGATCGCGAACCTGCTCGAGCTCCGAACCGATGAGAAAATCGCGGCCACGATCAGGGTTCAATCGAAGAGTTCAGGGACCGGCGCCGCCCAGGTCGACGAGACGTGGGACGAAAAACTGCACATCGTTTTCACGACGCGAACCGGCATCGTAAAAAAGTCGAACCTTTCGGATTACAGCAACGTCCGGAAAGGCGGGATCATCGCGATCCAAATCGAAGAAGGCGATCGGTTGATCGACGCGAAACTAACCAACGGCGACAATGAAATCGTGCTCATCACAAAGGAAGGAATGAGTCTTCGCTTTCACGAGGAGCAAGTTGCGCGATCAAGGCCGGAACACGGTCGGGGTCTGGGGAATTCGGCCGGAGAAAGGCGATCACGTCGTTGCCACCGCATTGGTCGACGCAAACGCAATGCTTCTCGTGGCCGGGGAGAATGGAGTCGGGAAACGGACTTCTTTTGAGGACTATCGCAAGCAGGGGCGCGGCGGGAAAGGCATCATCACCATGAAGACCGGCGAAAAAACCGGCAAGGTTGTGGGCGCACTGACGGTGCGAAACGAGGACGAATTGATGCTGATCACGACCAAGGGCCAGATGGTCCGCACGCGAGTGAAGGAAATCCGCGAGACCGGACGAAATGCCATGGGCGTAAAGCTGATGGATTTGCGCGGAGCGGAAAAGCTCCAGGCGATCGCGCCGGTGGTGAGCCAGGAGAGCGCCGAGGTGGAAGCAGAGTCGGCCCCCGCCGCCTAGCTAGTGTAACGATGCCGTTCTGTTGGCGTTTCTACGCCGGACTGCAGGGAACGTTTATTTACGGCGACAAAGCGCCGTCGCTACATCCAAAGAAAAGGGACTCGCCGAAGCGAGTCCCTTCCTAATTTTCCTGGAGGGACGGGCGCCGTCCCGTCCCTAACTAAGGGACGACACAGCGGTCGTCCCTCCAATTACGGCGATCCGGCTAGTACCGAGTGGTGGTTGACTCCACGGAGGTACTTGGAACCGAGCTTTTCTTCACCGTCGTCGTTGACGTGGTGGTCGTCGTCGGCGCAACCGGTTTTTCGACAACCGTCGTGCACGAATTCAAAAGCATGGCCACGGCGAGAACCGGCATGAGAATGATCAGTTTTTTCATAGTTTGAAGTTGTTTCCTTCCCTGACAGTTCGGCGCAGATGCCTCAACCAGACGTATTTCGGCTGCAGATTTTCAAAAATTAATTTGGCCCTAGTCGTCGATCTTCGATCGCAATTTCTTCGTCCGGGCGCGGAGTCGTTTCGATTCGAGGATGCGCTCTTTCAAAGCGCGCGGCCGAGGTCTTCGCTGGCGACGCTTCTTTTCCCGACGCGCAATTTCAGCGGCGCGCGCCGCATGCCGACGTTGCTCCAGCGCTGCGGCGAGACGTTCGCGGGCGAGCTTGCGATTAAGTGCCTGCGATCGCGAGTCCTGGACGGTCACCGTGACGCCCGTGGGCACGTGGCGAAGCGTCACCGCAGTGGAAACTTTGTTGACGTTCTGTCCGCCCGGTCCACCGGAACGAGCGAACGTTTCCTCCAGATCGGCCTCGCGCAGCACGGCAAATCAGAGTGGCGGAATGTTCTCGCGACCGTGCCGGAAAACCCGCGCCATCCAGACTAGTTCGTTCAGAAACTTGGCGACGCGACCGACGTATTTTTCGTCCTTCAATTTTCCCTGCTCGTCAAAGGCGTCGCGGACCCGGCTGAAATTGACGTCCGTGAACGTTACGGCCAGCCCGAGCTCGCGCACGACCGGCACTAATTGCTCGATCACACGCGACCCACCGAATGGTCCCGCGGACACGCCCACCAAGCCGACCACTTTGTGAATGTATTCCTCCAGGCACATGTCGAGCGCGTGCTTCAAAAGTCCCGGATACCCGTGATTGTATTCCGGCGTCACGATCGCCAGTCCATCGGCGCGGGTCATTTTCTTTGCGAACTCCGGGTCCTTCATTTCCTCGCCCGCGTCGTCGAGCGTCATCTTGAGCTGCCGAACGTCGATTATCTCGGTCTCAATCTCCGGCCGCTTCTTCATCTCGCTAAGCAGAAAATTCGCGACGTGTTCGCTTTGCCGTCCCTGCCGCGCAGTCCCGAGAATGATTGGAAGATAGAGTGGTTTTTCGGTCATTGGATGAAGTGGGTTGCCGAATTTCCTCGTGCTGCCCGAGTTTCAGAGTTTCAACCTTTGCGCATATCTGCGCAAGATAGTCCGCAGCGATCCATGCTCACGCGCCGAACATTTCTTCGCAATTCCCTCGCGGCCACCACCGCCATCCTCACAGATGCCTGGGGCGTCTCGGCGGCTGAAAAATCCGTATTCAGCAAAACGCCCTCGAAAGCATCGGTCGATCCAGTTACTTTCCTTACCCCGGAGGTCCCCGAGTACGCCGCCGCTCGCAAGGTTTACAATGCCGCGATTCTGACTCAGCCGAAAATTATCGCTTCCTGTGCCTCCGAAGCAGGCGTCCAACAAGCAGTGGAGCGCGCCCGAGCGGAAAACTGGCCGATTGCCGTCAAAGCGGGTGGACACTCCTTCGAAGGATTTTGTCTGAACGACAATGGCCTTGTCGTGAATGTCTCCAGCATGCGCGAAATGGAATTGGATTCCCGGTACCGGCTTCCTGACTGCAGGTGCCGGTTGCCGCGTCGAAGACGTGAATCAATTTCTCCTTGGCAAAGGTCGTTTCCTGCCCGTCGGATCGTGCGGCACCGTCGGTCTTGCCGGCCTCACCCTGGGTGGCGGTTACGGGATGTTTTCCCGAAAATGGGGTTTGACCTGCGATCACCTGCGCAGGATCCGAATCGTCGACGGGAACGGTGCCATCCGCGATTCAAAAGAAGATTCCGATCTGCTTTGGGCTGCACGCGGTGGTGGTAACGGGCATTTTGGAATCGTGACTGAAATGACGTTTCAAACGCACCCTGTGCCTGCTGGGTTCTCCGCCTGGAAGTTTCGAATTTACAAACTCGACGAAAAGCATGCCGCTTCACTATTGGAGACCTGGTTCGAAATGAGCAGTGATTTGCCTAACGATTCTTTTTCGGCCTGGATCATGAACGGCAGTCAGGTGACGATTCTCCTCGCGACGACAGGTTCACGAGAACAAAAGGGCGTGGTCGCGTTCCGCCGCCGGCTCGCCGGCTTGAGCAAAAAGACAACAACGGCCGGACCTGCTCCTCTGAAAAGAGCGCTCACCTGGTACTACGGAGACGACGGACCGGTATATTTCAAAAACGCCAGCGCGGGGTACTACAACGGCATGAACGACGTTCGGCCGGCGTTGCCTGGAATTTTTGAGCAAGTCTTGACCGTCCCTGGTCTCGTTTTTCAGATCAACACCATGGGTGGCGCAATTTCCGCCGAGGTGGACTCTGCCTACCCGCATCGCGTCTATCCGTTTCTAGGCGAATCTCAGGCTTATTGGGAATCACCCGACCACGGAGCAAAGCTAAAAGAGGCGGCGGGGCGAATGAGGACTTCTATTGAAGAAGCTGGAATCAAACATCACTACGCCAATTATCCTGACTTGGGCTTCAAAGATTGGCCGACCGCTTATTACGGCGAGAATTATCCTCGCCTGCAGCAGCTCAAACAACGCTACGATCCCGAAAACCGCTTTCAACACCCGCAAAGTATCCAGCTTCCGGCCTAAATGCTGAGTCTGTCACTACCCCGTCCGCGCGCGTCATCTTCTTTGCGAACTCCGGGTCTTCCATCTCCTCACCCGCATCATCGAGCGTCATCTTGAGTTGCGAACATCGATTGGCTCGGTCTCGATCTCCGGTCGTTTCTTCATCTCGCTCAGAAGAAAATTAGCGACGTGCTCGCTCTGCCGGCCCTGGCGCGCGGTGCCCAGGATTATGGGAATGTACAAAAAAGGCTTGTCCGCGTCTCGCATCGTCTGGCGTTTACCCGCCACAATCGAAGACGCTTAATCCAATTCCACAAGAACGGCCGCACCGGCAAGATGCTGCCTTCCGTTAGCCGAGTCAGCCGCGGCTTTTCCGCTCGACTGCCTGCCAAAATTTCCCTACAAACGCTGCCGGAAACCCCCACATGCCATCTCCTCCCAATCCACCGCGAACCATCGGTCTTTCTTTGTTCGCGGCCGGCATTGTAACTCCACTTCCTGCCCGTAATCGATAACGAACCCCTGTCATTCATATGAAACGCAAAAACGTCCGCTCCAAAGTCCTCAAGAACTCGCAACCGTCCCGCCGCATTGCGGCAAGTTCACCGCAGCAGCGTAGTGCGGATGCGACGGTAACCGCACCACGGACATCGAAAAGCGGGCGAAAACTCGATGTCCATCCAGATCCCCTCGATTTTCGAGATCGAATGTATGAACCAACCCTCGTGGAAGTGCCGCCGGCTCGTCCGCTGGAAGATTTTCAAAAATTTGGGATTCCGATCCTCGATCAGGGACAGGAGGGAGCTTGCACCGGTTTCGGCTTGGCGACCGTAGTGAACTACCTCCTGAACTCGTTCAAGCACGTCAATTACCGGGACCACGCCCTCGTCAGCGAGCGGATGCTCTACGAGATGGCGCGGCGTTACGACGAATGGCCGGGCGAAAACTACGAAGGTTCGAGCGCGCGCGGCGCCATGAAGGGCTGGCACAAACACGGCGTTTGTTCAGCGAAACTTTGGCCCTACAAGGTCCCTCCGCCAAAAGGCGACGATCTTACGGCTGAACGGAGCGAGGATGCGAGGAAGCGTCTTCTCGGCGCCTATCTTCGCGTCAATCATCGAGATCTCGTTGCCATGCACAGCGCGATCTGCGAAGCAGGCGTTCTGTATGCCACAGCCCAGGTGCATTCGGGCTGGGATAAGGTCAAGGCCGACGGAATCATCCCGCAGGAGGATAAAATCGAAGGCGGCCATGCTTTCGCGATTGTGGCTTACGATCGAGCCGGCTTTTGGATCCAAAACTCGTGGGGGAAAGACTGGGGGCGAAACGGCTTTTGCCTGATCAGTTATGATGATTGGCTAACCAACGGCACCGATATCTGGGTCGCTCGCCTCGGAGTGCCGATCGTTTCACGGCTGGGTGCGAGCACAGCGGTCCTGACCTCCGCTACCTCAGGCAATCCGGCGGCTTATACGCACGAGGAATTGCGTCCGCACATTATCAGCACTGGGAATAACGGAGAGCTGCGGGACGGCGGCATGTTCGGTTCGACGCCGCAAAGTCTCGCTGAGATTTTTACTCATTACATTCCGGAGACCACCAAGACGTGGAAGAAAAAGCGCATCCTGTTTTTCGCGCACGGTGGTCTGGTCAGTGAGCAATCCGCCATTCAACGCGTGGCCGAAGTGCGCCAGCCATTGCTCGAGCACGAAGTCTATCCCCTCGCCTTTATCTGGAGGAGCGACTACCTGTCGACTTTAGAAAACATATTGCGGGATGCCTTGTCCCGCCGCACGACCGGTGGCTTTCTCGATTCCGCCAAGGACTTCATGCTGGATCGGGCAGACGATCTTCTCGAACCCGTGGCACGCGCCCTTACTGGGAAGGCCGAGTGGACCGAGATGAAGGAGAACGCGGAATTCGCGACGACGAAAGCAAAGGGGGGTGGGCGCCAGACACTGGCCCTGTTAGCGGAGTTCGTGAAAAACGATCCAACGGCCGAAATTCACCTTGTCGGACACAGCGCGGGGGCGGTCTTCCTTGGACCGATCGTGCAATTGCTGGCGACTAAGGGGAAGATTCCCGACGGACCGCTCAAAGGGGTTTCTGGTCTTAACTTAAAGATAGCTACCCTCACCTTGTGGGCGCCAGCCTGCACGGTTGACTATTTCAATCAGGTACTATGCCGCTGCGTTGCAGTCCGGTGCCATCGGCGATTTCAGCATCTTCACCCTCACCGATAAGGCGGAACAGGATGACAACTGCGCCGGCATCTACCACAAATCGCTCCTCTATTTGGTCTCGAACGCGTTTGAAAGGCGCTTTCGAATCCCGCTGGTGCATCCCGATGGAGAACCAATCCTCGGGATGGAGAAATTCATCCGCCGGGATGCGACCCTTGCCAAATTAATCGCCAATAAAGGCGATTGGATTCTCGCCCCGAACACCGCCGGGGCGGTGAAAGATCGCAGCGCAGCCCGGCATCACGGTGATTTTGATAACGATATCGCGACCCTCCAGGCAACCCTGGCCCGCGTCCTCGGCCAAAAAAGCGACGGCTTTTCGGGCTTCACTCACTTTGCGGCGCCAAGAAGTCTGCGAGCGCGGCTCGAAGGCATGACGGGCGCGGGCGACCTTCGCATGCGATGAAATCCTGAGCACTTTTGGAAGGGTGCCGATGGCGGGACTCGAACCCACACTTCGATTTCTCGAAAACGGATTTTAAGTCCGTTGCGTCTGCCATTTCGCCACATCGGCGGCTGCGTGGCCATTTTAGCGCAGCGTCTCCGCAGACCAAGCGGTTTTGGCTGCCGTTTACATCCGGGGTCAGCGGCGGGCTCGTAGTATTTTTATGGCGGACAAATTATCGGGCAAGAAAGTGGCGATCCTGGCCGCGGATGGATTCGAAGAAGTCGAGCTGACGAAACCGCGCAAGGCATTGGATGAGGCAGGGGCGAAGACTAGCGTGGTGTCGATCAAGTCCGGCCAAATCCAGGGATGAATCATGCGGATAAAGGTGAGACGGTCGCGGTCGACCTAACTTTGGACGAAGCGAAGCCGGAGGATTTCGATGCACTTATGGTCCCGGGCGGATTGATGAACCCAGATACATTGCGGTCGACGGAAGAAGCGCTCGACTTCGTCCGCCACTTTTTCCGACACGGAAAACCGGTGGCCGCAATTTGTCATGCTCCCTGGGTGTTGATCGATGCGGGGGTGATTCGCGGACGGACGCTTACGTCCTGGCCGGCGATTAAGACCGATGTCCGAAATGCGGGCGGAAATTGGGTGGACAACGAAGTTGTCGTCGACAACGGGCTGGTCACGAGCCGCAAGCCTGACGATATCCCGGCGTTCAACGAAAAGATGATCGAGGAATTTTGCGAAGGACGACACGCCCCGAAATCGGCTACCGCTGCGAGCCAATTGGAAACGTAGGCGGGCAAATTGCCTTGCATGCCGGGCGGGGCGTCCTCCAAGTTTCGGATGAGCGCGAGGATTGCCCATGACGACCGCTAACAAAATCACCGTCGTCCGGATCCTGATGATTCCGGTGTTCGTCACGCTCGCCATCTATTACGGCGAGAGCATCCAGGAGGGTAGCCCGCAGGATTGGATGCGTTTCATGGCGATCGCGGTTTTTCTGCTCGCCGCGCTGAGTGACGGACTCGATGGTTATGTCGCGCGCCGCTACAACCAGCGCAGCTCTCTCGGCGTGATCCTCGATCCGATCGCGGACAAGGGCCTGCTCCTCAGCGGAATCATTACGCTCAGCATTAGCAATTGGAGCCAGGTCGATCCGCATTACGGAAAATTCCCGACCTGGTTCCCCGTCCTCGTGATCACGCGCGACGCCGTGATTTTGATCGGGAGCGCGTTGCTCCATGTCTTCAACGGCACCGTCCGGGTGCGCCCGAGCTGGACCGGCAAAGTCGCGACGGTTCTGCAAATGGCCGCGATCGCGTGGGTAATGCTCCAGATGCGGACTCCGCCGCTCCTCTATGTCGTGTTCGCGTGCCGGCTTCTTCACTCTGATTTCGGGCGTGATTTACGTCCGCGACGGAATCCGGCAATTGTCCGCGGGAGGCCACACTAACGCCAAGCTGGGTTAAAGTGCCAGCGTCATGGATTCGAAACAGAGCGGGGAAAGTGTCGGCACGGTCGCCATTGTCGGGCGGCCGAACGTGGGAAAATCCGCGCTCTTCAATCGGCTCGTCGGCCGGAACATCGCCATCGTGCACGACCAGCCGGGGATCACGCGAGACCGGCTGGCCGCGCTTTCGAGCCGGGGTCGACGGCCATTCTCAGTCTGGGACACCGGCGGCATAGGCGGCGCGGGCGAGACCGAGCTAACGACCCAGGTGCGGACGGCGGCCGATGCCGCCATGCGCGAGAGCGATGTGATTCTGTTCGTGGTCGACGCCCAGGCAGGCCTGAACCCCATCGACCAGGAGCTGGCGAAGCTGTTGCGCAAATCGAAGCGCCCGGTCGTGCTCGTGGTGAACAAGATGGATCACGAAAAGCACGACGATTTGGATGTCGGATTTCGCACAGCTCGGTTTCGAGCCGTCCATCGCGTATCAGCGCCGCGCACGGCCGCGGCATCAATGATCTCCTCGAAACCGTCGATCGCCTTCTGCCGGCTTCCTCAATCGAAAATCGGAAATCGGAAATCGGAAATTCCCCGCTCTCGCTCGCCATTGTCGGTCGTCCCAACGCGGGCAAATCGTCGCTGATCAATTCGATCCTTCGAGACGCCAGGACGATCGTAAGCGAGCTGCCCGGGACAACTCGAGATGCGGTCGATATTCTCTACCAACGTGGCGACGAAAAATTTCTGCTCATCGACACGGCAGGAATGCGAGCCCGCAGCAAGCACTCCACATCGGTCGAAGTGTTCAGCGTTATGCGCGCGGAACGAACGATTCGGCGGGCAGATCTCTGCGTTCTCGTAATCGACCTGACAAGCGGGGTCACCTCGCAGGACAAGCGCATCGCCGGATTGATTCAGGAAGCGGAGAAGCCTTGCGTAATCGTCCTAAACAAATGGGACCTGTTGAAACCAACGCGCGGCGCGAAGGCCGCGATCGACCGTACCATTGCAGACGTACGCGAACGGCTTTTCTTTCTCGATTACGCGCCCGTTCTCGTGGCCTCGGCGCTCACTGGAGAAAACGTCGAACAGCTCTTTCGCTTAATCACCACCGTGCGCGAAGCGGCTGCGGTGCGCGTCGGAACCGGCATTCTGAACCGGATGTTACGAGCGGCGTTTGAAGAAAGCCCGCCGCCGATGATCGGGACGCGGCGACTAAAATTATTTTATGCTGCGCAAGCAAGCGGCGAGGACGAAAAAGGCCTGGCGGCGGTGAAGATTATTCTCTTCGTCAACCAGCCGAAACTGCTCAGCGATCCATACTCCCGTTATCTCGAGCGCCGGATCCGGGCCGCGTGGCCGTTCCCAGGGCTGCCTGTGCTTTTAAGCTGCCGGGCGCGCACCGAATCGGAGCGTGCTTCTGCACGTCCGAGCGCAGCCAAAAAATCGTTGGGTTCGCCGCAGCCAGCCCCTCGAGCCGTGGTGCCTTGATCGAACGCCGTTCCCGCCGTACGTGTCTGATCTTTTCTTATGAAATCGACGCAGGAAATCACGCAGCAGGTTCAGGAAATGGGGCAATGGATTCCGCCGTTGCGCGAACAGATCGGCCGCGTGGTTATCGGCCAAAAGTATCTGGTCGATCGGCTTTTGCTCGGCCTCCTCGCCAACGGCCATATCCTGCTCGAAGGCGTTCCGGGCCTGGCAAAAACGCTCACCGTGAAAACGATGGCGGCCTGCATCCAGACTGGCTTCCAGCGTTTGCAATTCACGCCCGGACCTTTTGCCAGCCGACCTCATCGGCACGCTCATTTACAATCCGCGCACCGGCGAATTCACCACCAAGCTCGGACCGCTTTTTTCGAACCTCATCCTGGCTGACGAAATCAATCGCGCGCCGGCGAAAGTGCAGAGCGCGCTCCTGGAAGCGATGCAGGAACGCCAGGTCACGATCGGCGAAACAACTTATCCCCTCTCCGATCCGTTCCTGGTCCTGGCGACTCAAAACCCGCTCGAACAGGAAGGCACGTATCAGCTTCCCGAAGCCCAGCTCGATCGGTTCATGTTGAAACTGCACATCGGCTATCCGGCAAAGGCCGAGGAACGCCAGATCCTCGATTTGATGGCGACTTCGCCGCCGAACTTGAGCGTGACGCCGGTAGTCGATCCGCAGCGGATCATCGCCGCGCGTGCGATCGTGAACGAAATCTACATCGACGATCGCGTCAAAGATTACATCGTCGATGTCGTCTGGGCGTCGCGCGATCCGGCAGCCTACAATTTGCAAATGGACGGGCTGGTCCGTTACGGCGCTTCGCCGCGCGCCACCATTTATCTCGCGCTCGCCGCGCGCGCTCACGCCTTCCTGAACGGCCGCGGCTACGTCACGCCGCAGGACGTGAAGAGCATCGGGACCGATGTGCTGCGGCATCGCGTCATCGTCAGCTACGAAGCCGAGGCGGAATCGATCACAAGCGAGACGATTGTCGATCGGATCTTCGCCGGCTTGCCGGTGCCGTGAGCGGCGGGGATGTGAATGGTGAACGGTATGGCCCCCGCAAGATCGTTTCGGGAATTGAAGGTGTATGACAGGGCACGAGAGGCGGCGAAGAAGATTTTCACGCTGAGCAAAGAGTTCCCGCGCGAAGAACGATACGCGCTGACTGATCAAATCCGACGCAGCTCGCGCGCGATAAAGGCGATGCTTGCGGAGGCGTGGGCGCGCCGTCGTTACAAAGCAGCTTTCATCAACAAAATCGACGAAGCGCTGGGCGAAACGAACGAAACGCAATCGTGGTTGGAAGATGCCTTAGATGCCCAATATCTCTCAGAAGCCGACTTTAAGGATTTGGACCAGCGGTATCAGGCAATTGGCGGCATGCTATCTCGGATGATCGACCGGGCCGACGACTTCTGTAAGCACGCGCCAACGACCGACTACCGCACTGTCGTTCGCGAGGAAGAAGAGTCTCCATTCACCAGTCACTGATCACCATTCACACATGGACGCAGCCGACGTACTGAAAAAAATCCGCGCTCTCGAGATCAAGACAAAAGGACTCGTGCAAACGATGTTCGCCGGGGATTACCACAGCGTCTTCAAAGGGCGCGGGATGAACTTTGAAGATGTGCGCGAGTACCAGCCGGGCGACGAAATTCGGGCAATCGATTGGAACGTGACGGCGCGGCTCGGGACTGCGTTCGTGAAGAAATTCACGGAAGAGCGGGAGCTGACAGTCGTTCTGGTGGTCGACGTGAGCGCGTCGGGAAATTTCGGCAGCGTCGACGCAATCAAAGCGCGAGCTGGCGGCGGAAGTGGCGTGCGTCCTCGCGTTCAGCGCGATCCGGAACAACGACAAGGTCGGGCTGCTTCTCTTCAGCGATCGAGTCGAGCTTTTCATCCCGCCAAAGAAAGGCCGGTCCCACACCTTGCGAATCATTCGCGAAATTTTGTTTTTCGAACCCGCCGGACGCGGCACCGCGCCCGGACCCGCGCTGGATTATCTGAACAAAGTCGTAACGCGCCGCGCGGTCGTGTTTTTCATTTCGGATTTTCAGACCGGCGATTTTTCCAGGCAGCTCGCGGTCAGCGGAAGGCGGCACGATTTCATCGCGCTGCACATTCAAGATCAACGGGAGGAAACTCTGCCAAACATCGGCATCATCACGCTTGAAGACGCCGAGACGGGCGAGCAGATCGAAATCAATACCGGCGACCGTGGCGCGCGGGCCCGCTTCAGCGCGCTGGCGGAAACGCAACGAGCGGAGCTGAATCGCACCCTGCGGCGCGCGAACATCGACGCGATCCAATTGCGAACGGGGGAGAATTATCTGCCGGCTTTGCGATCGTTTTTCAAACAGCGCGAACGCCGGCTGGCTGTCCGATGAATGTTTTCTTTGCGGTCGCAGACATTCACGAGATCGCCCCGCCGGTCGATTATTCACTGGTGCCGCCCTGGGTCATTTGGGGCGCGGTCCATCCTCGGGCTGCTGATTGCAGGCGCGATCGCCTGGTGGATAAGAAAGCTAACTCGGCGGCCGGCGCCCGTTCGTTCGGCGCAGGAGCGTGCGCTGGAGAAACTGCAGGGGATCGGAAATGAAATGGAAACCCTCAGCCCGTACGAATTTAGCATTGTAGTTTCCGACATCCTGCGCGGGTACGTGACGGAGCAGTATCAACTACCGGTGACGCGGCAGACCTCGTTCGAGTTTCTCAGCATGCTCGCGCAGCGTTCTCCTTTCTCACCCGATGAAACGGCCCTCCTCGAAGATTTCCTCGGTCGCTGCGACCTGATTAAGTTTGCGCGCTACGACGCCACTCCGCACGACAGCCGCCTGCTTCTCGAAGAGGCCACCCAATTCGTGAAAGGAGCGAAACTTGAACCTGCGTGATTTGCTGCCCGAACACGGCGCTGACTTTCGGCCAGCCCTGGTTTCTCCTGCTTCTCCTGGCGATACCGTTGCTGGCTTACTTCCGCGGAAAGAGCGGACCCGCCGCGGCCTTGACCTTTTCCTCGACGGCAACGTTGCGGGCACTAGGCAAGACAAGCGCCGCCCGCGCTGGGAAATTCCTTAGAGCTCTGTTGCTCGTCAGCCTTGCGTTTCTTTCCATTGCGATGGCGCGACCGCAACTTGGAAAAAGTCTCACGCAGGTGGAAGCGAGCGGCATCGACATCATGCTGGCGCTCGACGTCTCGGCTTCGATGCTGACGAAGGATTTCAAGATTGAAGGCGAACAGGCCACCCGCATAGACGCAATCCGGGAAGTGACGCGGAAATTTATCGAGGGACGGCCTAACGACCGAATCGGGATTATTGCCTTCGCCGGGCGGCCGTATGTCGTCAGTCCGATGACGCTCGACCATGACTGGCTCCTTAAGAACCTCGAGCGGGTGAAGATCGGCTTGGTCGAAGACGGCACTGCGATTGGATCGGGAATGGCGGCGGCGGCGAACCGACTCAATGACAAGCGGTCGAAAAGTCACGTCCTGGTCCTGTTAACCGACGGGGAGAATAACACCGGAAAAATTCCGCCCCGCACCGCGGCGGAAGCGATCAAAGCCCTGAAGGTCCACTTTTACGCGATCGGTGCCGGGATCAACGGCATCGCGCCCACGCCGGTTTTCAACGCGCAAAATGGCAAGCCGATTACTGATAATTTCGGCAACATTCTTTACCAGAATTCGCGCGTCCATTTTAATGAAGAAGGCCTGAAAGAAGTAGCAACGATCGCCGACGGCCAGTTCTACCGCGCGACGGACACTCGGTCGCTCGAACAAATTTTTGCCGACATCGACAAGCTCGAGAAGACGACGGTCTCGGTAAAAAAGTATCAACAATACCGGGACCTTTTCCCGATCTTCATCGCCACCGGTCTTGGGTTCCTGGTGGCGCAACTTCTCGTGTCGCAGACCATTTGGAAAAAATTGCCTTGATGAGTTTTGGCGCACCAGGCTGGTTTTGGGGATTGCTGCTGGTTCCGCTGCTCGCGTTCCTTTTCGTTCGCGCGGAACGGCGAGCTGCGCGCCGCTTGCGTGAATTCGTTTCGGAACGGTTGTTGCCCAACCTTTCCCGGACAGTCGACCGCCGCCGACGTCGATTCCGCTTTGCCTTAATGCTTTTCGGTTTTGCCCTGGCGTTGACCGCGCTGGCCAAGCCGCGCGTAGGTTACATTTACGAAGACGTGAAACGGAAAGGCCTCGACCTGCTCTTCGCGGTCGATACTTCGCGAAGCATGCTTTCGAACGACGTAGCGCCGAGCCGTCTTCAACGCGTCAAGCTCGCCGCTCAGGATTTACTCGGCGAACTTCAAGGCGATCGCGTCGGGACTTATTGCTTTCGCCGGTCGCGCTTTCTTGCAGGCGCCACTCACAATCGACTACGACGCGGCCGTTGATGCGATCAACGATCTCGACACGACTACGATTCCAGAAGGCGGCACGAATATCTCGGCGGCGATCGAGCTGGCCATACAGACCTACGGGAAGAGTGCGATCGGCAACCGCGCCCTGATCATTTTCACCGACGGCGAGGAGTTGAACGGCGACGCCATCAAAGGCGCGAAAGCCGCAGCAGATGCCGGAGTCCGCATCTTTACCGTTGGAATCGGGACCGCTGAGGGATCGCTAATTCCAATCAGCGGCGATAGCGGTGGGACGGCTTTCGTCAAAGACAGCAACGGTCAGGTGGTGAAATCGAAGCTGGACGAGAAACGCCTGAAAGAAATCGCGGAAACCACCGAAGGATTTTATGTTCATCTCGAAGATGGCCCACGGACGATGAAGCAACTTTTCCAGGATGGCCTGTTGAAGATGCAGGCCGGCGATATCGATGAACGGGCGTCGCGAAGACCGATTGAACGTTTTCAGTGGCCACTCGGCGCGGCGCTCTTCGTTTTCAGCACGGCTTTTCTGCTTCGCGAACGCCGCCGGGAGCGCGTCCAGGCGCGGTCAATTAGGACGCGGCAGGCTCTGGCGGCGGCCGCGGTCGTGCTCTCGTTTGTCTCGACCACTTTTGCGGCGGCACCGGGACTGGATGCGTACCGGAACGACAAATATACCGAAGCCTACCAGCAATTTGAGAAGACCCTGAAGGAACATCCGAATACGCACGCCGCGGACAGGATTGAATTCGACGCGGGCGCGGCGGCTTACAAGCTTGGCGATTACAATAAGGCCTTGGAATGGTTTAGCCGTTCGCTCCTTTCCAGAGACCAATCGCTCCAGGAGAAGAGCCATTTCAACATTGGCCGAACCCTGGAGGAACGCGCCGACCGGGCAGAGACCACCGAGAAGGCGTTGGGCGATCTGACCAACGCGCAGTCGCATTATGAGGAAGCCCTGAAGCTAGATCCGAACGACGAACGGGCAAAAGCCAACCTCGACGAAGTGAAGCAGAAAATTGAGCGGCTGAAACAACATCCGAAAGAGAAGCCATCTCCGCCGCCACAATCACAAAAGGACAAGAAACAGGACAAGAAAGATCAGCAGCAACAAAAGCAGGAACAGCAGAAGGACCAACAGCAGCAGAGCGACCAGCAAAAACAGGATCCGAATAACAAGGACCAGCAGCAGCAACAGCAGCAACACGCGAAGAACGAGAAACAGCCACCGAAGCCGGAAGAGTCACCCTCCCCATCACCGGGTGAGGAGCAACAACAACAGAACCAATCCGGCCCTTCCCCTTCACCGACCCCGGAATCAGGCGATGGCAAACAGGAAAGTTCCCCTTCTCCATCGCCATCGGATGAAGGCAGTCCGTCCCCATCCCCCGGGACCGGCGAAGGCCCGCAGCCGGAAGGTTCGCCAAGCGCGAGCCCGAGCGCCTCGCCCGGCAAACAAAAAACCGGGAAAGTAGAAGCGGCTGGAGACGAGAAGCCGAAAGAACCGCCGCAAAATACAGAGGCCGCGGAAGCTCCACCGGAAAAAGAAGGTCAGATGAGTGAGAAGCAGGCGCGCGAGCTATTGCAGGCGATGAAGGACGAAGAAGGCAAAGTCCAGCTCGATGAACGCAAGGTAGCGCGGCGTGTCTATAAAGATTGGTAGGAACCACGGGATGCCTCGGAACCATAGGCCTTCATTTCGATCGAACGTTGCCCGGCGCCTTCTGATTGCGGCCGCGGCCACGTTGCTCGGCACCGGAAATTTGTGGGCGGACGCTCCCAGCGTGACGGCTGTCCTGAGCAACGCGAATACGGTTGTGGGCCAGCCCGTGCAGCTCCAGATAAAGATCACCGGCTCATCGGGAGCGAAGCCGCCCCGGGAAATAAACGTAGACGGTCTCGACATCCGTTACACCGGCCAATCGCAATTGTGGGAGGGACGCAACTTCCAGTTCACCTACAGCTTCATCTGCAGCTACACGGTAATGCCGATGAAAGCGGGAACGTTCAAGATTCCGCCACTGATGGTTGAAGCCGGCGGGAGCGCGTTGCACACGCCGGAGTTGACCCTTCGGGTCGCGGATTCCGCGAGCGCGCCGCCGCCGCGGTCGTCGAACCGCTCCAATGCTCCGATCGATCCGAGCAAGATCGCGTTTGCCGAGCTCATGCTGAGCAAGACGACGGCTTACGTCGGCGAGATGATTCCGGCGGTGCTGCGAATCGCGGTAAATATTCGGACGCCGGTTGAATCGTATCCGGCCGCCGATATCACCGGCCAGGGGTTCACCGCCCAACGGATGGGCGAGCAACGAACCACGATCGAGACGATCGACGGGAAGACTTATCAGGTGTTCACGTTCAAGACGGCCCTTTCGCCAGCACGCGCCGGGAAGATCGAGATCGGGCCCGTCCAGATCCACACGGTCGTGCGGATGCCGCGCAACCCGCAGCGTAATCCCAGCATGCCGCGGGACCTGTTCGATCCAAACGATCCGTTCATGGATAATTTCTTCAGCGACCCGTTCTTCGCGCCGAGTGTTCCGCAGGAAATAACATTCAAAAGTGAAGCGGTGACGCTCGACGTCAAAGCGCTGCCGCCCGGGGCACCTCCCGAGTTTGGCGGAGCAGTCGGCAATTTTTCGCTGACCGCCGACGTGAAACCGAAGAGCGCGCAAGTGGGCGACCCGTTCACAGTCACGGCAACAATTACCGGACGTGGGAATTTCGATCGGGTCACGGCACCCGCTTTCGAAGAGGAAGGTGGCTGGCACAAATATCCGCCCGCCGCCGATTTCAAAAAGGACGACGACATCGGAATCAGCGGAACGAAAACGTTCGAGACGGTGTTGAGCGCAAACGAGCGTAAGGAAAAAATCCCGGCTCAAGTATTCAGTTACTTTGATCCCGCGAAGGAACAATACGTGACCCTGCGCGCGGAGCCGATCGCCGTTCGCGTGGAGGGTGGCGCCGCGGCGACTACGACCACGCCGCAGCAAACGACGCAGGCTCCCACGACGGGTCCGGCCCAGGCACCGCGCCCTGCGACCCAGCAAGGAATCCTCCACCAGCTGACATCAATGCCGACGGAACAGGAATCGTTCACTCCATTCTATGCGAGGAAATTTTTCTGGTTGGCGCAGCTGATCCCACTCCTCGGCCTGGCCGGTTTCATCATCTGGAAGGTGCGAATGGCGCACGCGAACGACCGCGAAGCCCGACGCCGCGAAGCTTTGCAACATGAGGCGGCCACGTTGCAGAAAAGTTTGCACCGCGGGGATGTGCCGCCAGATGAGTATTTTTCCCAGGCGTCGCGCGCGGTCCAACTGAAGACGGCTCTCGCGCGCAATCTCGATCCTAACGTAGTGGACGCAGATGTCGCGGCGGCCGCATTTCGGATGGATGAGGAATCCCGGGATCGTTTGCGCCGTCTGTTCGAAAAGAGCGACGAGGCGCGCTACAGCGGCCATGGAAATGGCAGTCCGGCCTTGCCGGCAGAAACGCGAAACCAAGTGCTGGAGTTGATCGACAACCTGAAGCCGTGAAAACGCGATCCCAATTTGTCATTGCAAGCCTGTTGATCCTGTTGGCCAGCCACGGCCTTTGGGCCGCGGAAGAGGATTCCTTCGCGAAAGCGAACCAAGCCTACAGCGCGGGGCGTTACGACGAAGCGGCCGCGGGCTATCAGGCACTGGTGGACTCGGGACATTGGAATGCGAACCTCTTCTACAATTTGGGGAACGCGCAGTATCGGCTCGGCAATTTTGGGCAAGCAATTCTGAATTACGAGCGAGCGCTCGCGCTTGAGCCGCGGCACCCGGAGGCCGAGGCGAATCTGCGGCTGGCGCGGGATGAAGGGCGTGCTCTCGAGTTACGGAGAGATCCAGTCGAGCGTTACGCCGGCGTCGTGACAATAAAACAATGGGCGATCGCTGCGGCCGCTGGATTTTGGATCGCGCTTTTCGTCGCCGCGCATCTGGTGCTGTCGCGCAGACGCTCGGCCGGCAGGATCGCGCTCATGGCAGCCGGTCTCGTCCTCGGCGGGGTTTCGATTTTTGCGATCATAAGGCTGGAAAATGGAACGACTGGGCGCGCGCTCGCGATCGTCACCGGCCAGAACGTCGCGGCGCGCATCGCGACCGCGGACAGCGCGCAAACCGTGCTGGCCCTTCCGGCCGGCAGCGCAATCAAGGTGGAAAGCGAGCGCGGCGACTGGCTTTACGCCGCGTTGCCGAACGATCAGCACGGCTGGATCCCGGCCAGCGCGGTCGAGCGGGTGCGGATGTAGCGCCTTTTCTGTTGCAGGTGCGGGGTTGTGAAGCCGGCGAACCGCCCGCATCTTGATTTCGAATGAAGGCGGAGATGGATCTCGGGACGGACAAGAAAGCGTTCCAAATTAATCTCGACGCGAAGAAGTACGGCACCTTCGCCGAGATCGGTGCAGGGCAGGAAGTCGCGCGGCGTTTTTTCCATGTCGGCGGTGCCGCGGGCACAGTCGCAAAAACCATGTCGGCGTACGACATGACGTTCAGCGATGCGATCTACGGGCCGGCCGATCGCTACGTGAGCCGCGCCCGTCTCCAGACGATGCTCGATCACGAATACAGACTGTTGATCGAGCGACTCGACCAAAAGCTCGGCGGTGTCCGGACATTTTTCGTCTTCGCCGACACGGTGGCGGCACGCAGTTTTAAGCAACATAACGAGTCGCACGGCTGGCTGGGGATGCGTTTTCAGAGCGATCCGCGGGGTGAACCAAGCCAGATCGTCATCCATCTGCGCATGCTGGACGAAGCGAACGTCGACCAGCAGGAGGCGCTGGGCATCATCGGGGTTAACCTGCTCTACGGAGCGTTTTTTCATCCGCAGCCCGAGAAGTTAATCGCATCGCTCCAGGAGAACCTCGCCCCCGATCGAATGCAGGTGGACCTCATCAAGTTTTCGGGTCCGGCTTACGCGCACGTTGACAATCGCTTGATGAGCCTGCAGCTCGTCAGCCAGGGACTGACCGACGCGGTGATCTTCACGGCGGACGGCGGCGAGATGGTGCAGGCAGCTGACATTCTCTACAAGAAATCGATCCTGGTGGAGCGTGGCAGTTTTCGACCCGTTACCTACGCGACAAACGACATGTTGAATGGCGCGCGCGCGGCGTTCCTCAAACAGACCGGGACGTCGGAATCCGACCTGGTTGTGCTGATGGAAATGACGCTGGAAAATTTGCTGGCAGAAGGGCAATTGAACCACGCGGACTTCCTCGCGCGGGTAGACATCCTCGGCGCGCTCGGGCGGACCGTGATCATCTCGAAGTTCGGCGAGTACTTTCGGCTCGCCTCCTATCTTTCCCGATACACAAGTCGAATGATCGGGCTGGTCATGGGTGTTCCGAGCCTGCTCGAGATTTTTGATGAGAAATATTACCTGAGCCTGGAAGGCGGGATCCTGGAGGCGCTCGGGCGCATGTTCAAAAGCGGGCTGAAGCTCTACGTTTACCCGATGGTCGACGAGGCAACGGGTGGCCTAGTGACAGCGAAGAAGCTCGAGGTCGCGCCCAATCTACGGTCGCTCTACCGGTATCTGGTCGAAAACGAATTCATCGAAGAGATCACCGATTACAATCCGGACTACCTCCGAATTCATCCGCCGGACACGCTGGCGAAATTACAAAGCGGCGACGCCGGATGGGAATCGAGCGTTCCACCGGAAGTGATTCGGATTATCAAGGAGCGGCAATTTTTTGGTTACCAGCCAATAGCTGCGAAATAGCGCCAGATTTGGCCGCCATTTTGCCCTCATCCAAATGGGGTTGCCGCGCCCGAAACCGCCAGTAGCGGGCACGTTTCCCGCTATATGGGAGCAGAATCATGGCGCGGCGCGGAAACTCTGTCTTTGGTATCGATTTGGGCAAGCATGTCTTCAAGGGCGTGCTCTTGCAGCGTAAGGGCGACGATCGATTTGTCCTGACCAGTTACGCCTCGCGCGAAGTGCCGGAGGAATTGAAAACCCCGGAAGAACTGGCGCAACAACTCAAGCTTCTGATTAAAGACCTGGGCGGGAGTGCAAAAGGCTGCGCGATCGCCGTTTCCGATCCCTCTTCGCTACTGCGGATCATCGAACAGCCGAATACGCCGATCGATCTGCTCCGCAACGCTCTTCGCCTTAATGGCCTCGCTGTCCTGAACCAGGAATGCAGGGACTTTGTCCTCGATTGCGCGCCTGTGCTCCCGGAAGAAACCAATGGTCACGCGACGAACGGCAGCAACGGCCACGCGGCCGGATCCGAGGTGAACGGCCACAACGGCGTAGTCCAAATGAAGTATCTCGTCGGCGGAATGCTCAGGCCCACGGTGAAACAAATCTCCGAGGCCTGCGGGAAGACGCGAATGGCGGCGGATATCCTGCAGCTCGCGCCCGTGTGTTCCTTCAATGCCTTTGAATTTGCCTACCCGGAGATTTTTTCGAAAGACGCATTTCTGCTGCTCGATATGGGTCACCTCCAAAGCACGGTGCTCATCGGCAGCAAGAAGGAGCTGGTCCTGGTGCGCAGCATCGATTACGGCGGCAAGGCCCTTGGCCAGGCGCTCACTGCGGATGGCGCCCTCGATTCCAATGCGGCGCGCGTAATGATGCAAGAAGGCGATCCGGGCATGGCGGAAATCTGCCGCAGCTCTCTCGTCCGCCTCGCGAACGAAGTCCGTAATTCAATCGGCTTCTTTGAAGGTCAGCACGAACAGAGCATTCAACGGATCTTCGTTTCCGGGGGATTGGCTCGCACCGAAACGATTCTGCAAACATTAAGCGACGAGCTTTCCCTGCCTTGCGAAATCTGGGACCCGCTCGAGACCTGCGAAGTGGCGCTGCCGCCGGCCAAACGCCAGGCGCTTCCGAACGAATTTGTTTCGCTCAACGTCGCGTGCGGCGCGGCCTTTGAATACCTGCGGAATTAACGCGCGAAGATGGCTCTCCACCTCAACCTCCTTCATGAGGAAATCCTCGAACAACGACAGCGTCAGCGCGATCCGCTCAAGATTGGCATGATGGTGCTCGGAGCGCTCGGTGCATTAATGGTTCTCTACTATTTGTGGAATGCCTACAGGGTCCTCGCGATTCGCAACCAGCTCGCCCAAGTGCAGCACGATTGGGCGAAGGTAGAACCGAAAGTCACCGGCGCGCAGAAACGTTCGGCGGAGCTAAACGGCATCATTAGCACCACCAAAGTGCTGGATGGCATGATTGACGGCCGGTTCTATTGGGCGCCGTTACTGGAAAAACTTTCGCGTTGCGTGGCGCTTAATGCCCAACTGACCAACATCGACGGCAATGTCGTGGAAGATGGGAAGATTACCGTCGTTGCTGACGGCCTTGCCGCCGGACGCGAGCCACGCGCCGCCGCGGAGGAGCTTCGCCAACTCCTGGCCGAACAGCTCGGCCAAAGTTACAAAGAGGTGAAGGTAGAATTCAAAGCCCTCGAGGATCTCGACACGATCGTCAAAATCGGCGGCTCCAGCCAAGCCATGGCGAGGTTTAGCATCAACGCGACCTTCTACACCCAGGAGGCTAAATCAGCGCCGACGCCTGGCTCCCGAACTAAAGTTCGCGAATCGAAATAATGAAACCGGTCAAAACAAAGATGAGCAAAGACCAAATCAAGAAGCTCACCCTGAGCGCGATGGGGTTCGTCGTCTTGATTTACGTTTACTTCAGCTTTTTCCTCGGACCGCTCAATACGAGTCGCGATTCGATGCTCAGCGAGATCACCCAGCTCCAGGGAAAAGTGGCCGGTTCGAAAACCGAATTGACGAAAACGGCAAAGTTGGAAAAGCTGGCGGAGACGGCTACCCAGCGCTTCGCAGCGTTGAAAGGCCTGAGCCCGGAAGGCGCGCCGATCGCCTGGTTTCCGCCCCGGATGAAAGCGTTCTTCTCCAACCAGGAGATCGACAAGGTGACGGCCCGCCTCGAATCGAGCGGAGCTTACAAGGAAAGCGACTTGGCTGGTTGGACGCGTCACAACTGGATAATCGAACTGCCCCAGACCGATTTCGCCACGCTTGGGAAAGCCGTGGCCGCGCTCGAGAACGCTGAACCACTTATGTCCGTTATGCGCATTACGATTAAGGCGCTGCCGGACGATCCACAGTTCCAGCAGGTCACGCTCAACGCCAGCACGGCGATGGTGAAACGATGAAAACAATTCTCGCTCTTCTCATTCTGAGCGGCGTTTCGCTCGTCTCGGTCCGCGCCGAAGACGCGTCAGCCGCGCCAGCCGCGCCGGTCATCATCGAGTTGAAAAACAAATCGTCCTTCACCATGGATGGAAGCGGCCGCAATCCGTTTTGGCCCATTGGCTGGAAGCCAGTCGCGCGGACTCAAACAACCACTGAGCATTCCGGCCCCGACATCCTGCCTTCCGCCTTCCTGGTTAGCTCGATCACCCTGGATCAAGGCGCGCGGTTCGCCATTATCAATGGCAAAGCGATGCAGGAAGGCCAGCAGTTTGGGCTTCAGCTTGGTAATCAGACTTACCAGCTCACCGTCAAGGCGATCGAGGACGGCCGCGTGATCCTCGCCCGCCGCGACCAGGAAATTATCGTTCCGCTGCGGCGAAAGTAATCGCCGGCGAGATTACACGCTCGAAGATTCGGCGCGGGCGAGCGGGATAAACTCACTTTCGTGGAGCACGATTCGTTTGTTGCCGCGTAAAAGCTTCCACCATTCGACGGCGCTGCCGGCCGCGATGAGGAAAACCAGGGTAACGAAAGCGAAAGCGACAAACGCATCGAATCGCCAGATCGACGCCTGCCTTGTCATCTCCGCGGCTTTAACCGGGTCGGTGAGCGTGGCTGCTCTCCGGATGTAATCCTCCGCGCCGCTCCAAAATCCGAGCTTCGGGTTAGCAGAGAAGATTTTTAGATAGGCGGCGCTAAATGTAACCGCCGTCATAAAGCAGAGCGGAACGAGGGTCACGAGAAGGTAACGCGCCTTTCCCATTTTGATTAGCACCGTAGTACCGAGACAGAGCGCGATGATCGAAAGAAGCTGGTTCGCGAGGCCGAAGAGCGGCCAAAGACTGTTGATGCCGCCCAGCGGGTCGATTACTCCCTGATAAAGAAACCAGCCCCATGCCGCGACGAGGAGGACGCTAGAGAACAGGTTTGCGCTCCACGACTGTGTGTTGCCGAGCGGCTTCCACAGGTTGCCTAGCAAATCCTGGAGGAGAAACCGCCCGACGCGCGTCCCGGCGTCCAGTGTCGTCAGGATAAAAAGGGCCTCGAACATGATGGCGAAATGGTACCAGAGCGCCAACGCAGTCGGATTCGAGGTTACGCGCGAGAACATGTGCGCCATGCCGACGGCAAACGTCGGCGCGCCTCCGGCCCGGCCGAACATCGTTTTCTCGCCGAGATCAGTCGCGAGCTTTTCCATCCCGGCTTCGGTAACGGGGAAACCGGCCGCGGAAATCTGAGTCACCACTTCGGTGGGCGCGCCTTTGGTGTTGATGGCGAAGTATTCGCCAGGTTGCAGAACGCAGGCTGCGATCATGGCCATTAGGGCCACCATCATTTCGGTGATCATCGCGCCGTAGCCGATATCGCGGATGCGCGATTCGCGCGCGATCATTTTGCAGGTCGTGCCGGAGGCGATCAGCGAGTGAAAACCGGAAACCGCCCCGCACGCGATCGTGATGCAGACAAACGGAAAAACCGGACCGGCGAAGACAGGGCCGGTGCCGTCGATGAACCGCGATAGTGACGGCATAAGCAGAACGGGGCGCAAGAGAACGACCGCGATAGCAAGGGCAGCCACGGTCCCAAGCTTCAAAAATGTGCTCAAATAATCGCGCGGGGTGAGCAACAGCCAGACCGGAAGGATCGACGCCGCCAGACCATAGATCATCACCGCCCAGGCCAGCCATTTTTCGTCCTGGCGAAACCATTGTTCGAGCACCGGATGATTGCCGAGGAACTGTCCGCCCCACACAGCGAAGGCGAGACCGGCGACACCGAACGCCGTTACCCACCCGACGCTGATTTTTCCCGTCCGCAGTCCAATTCCCATGATCATCGCGACCGGAATCGTGGTCGCTATCGTAAAGACGCCCCACGGACTTTTGGCCAGCGCTTGGACGACAACGAGCGCAAGCACCGCCATGATCATGATCATGATCAGCAACACACTGATCAACGCCAACCCGCCGACGCCCCGGCCAATTTCTTCCTTCACCATTTGCCCGAGCGTTTTGCCGCGCCGGCGGACGGAGCTGAAGAGCACGATCATGTCGTGCACACCGCCTCCGAGCGTGGCGCCGATCAGAATCCAGAGCGTTCCGGGCAGGAAACCGAACTGCGCGGCGAGCACAGGACCGACGAGCGGTCCCGGCCCCGCGATGGCAGCGAAGTGATGGCCGAACACCATCCAGCGGTTGGTCGGCACAAAGTCTTTCCCGTCCTCGTGCGCCACCGCTGGGGTGGCGCGCTCGTTATTGAGCACGAGCACTTTTGTCGCGAGCCATTTGCTGTAGAAACGGTAACTGACGGCGAACGTACACAGCCCCGCAGTCACGATCCAAAGCGCGCTTACGTTTTCGCCACGGGAAAGCGCCAGGACGGCCAACGCCAGGAGACCGAGAACACTGACGGCGATCCACAGCAGTTTTTTCCAAATGCTCATCGATTTGAATCAAGCGCGCGCTAATGAGATTCTAGGCGAAACCAAGGCCGGGTGACAACTCACGGGATGCTGCCTGTGCGGCGTCCAAGGCGATTCGACAATGCAGTTTTCCTACAAAATCAAGAAGGTGCTGAGCGGCGACGCCTATACGAGCGCGCGCCGTCACGTGAAGCAGTGGGTCATCGGCCGTGCGCCGTTGCGCTTCGACGCGACGAAAATCACCGCGACCATCGATCGGGCGAAGTTCCAGGACATCTACGATCGCTACGCGATGGAAAATCCGGGCGACGAGTGGCCGAAATATTTGGAAATCCAGCCGTGGATGGAAATCAACCTCCGGCGTGTGCGCGATCTCGGGCTTGATCTCGGCGGCCGGAAACGTGTCCTCGATATCGGATGTGGCACCGGTTACTTCCTCTACATTTGCAAATATCTCGGGCACGACGTCCTCGGCATGGACCTGGATGAAACGCCCGGCTTCACCGAGATGATCGATCTGCTCGGAGTGAAGCGCGTGATCTGGCGCGTGGAAGCCTACCAGCCGCTCCCCGCTCTCGGCAAAAAATTCGACGTCATTGCGGCGCACATGATCTGTTTCAACGGCCACAAGAGCGAAAAGCTCTGGAAAATATCCGAGTGGGAATTTTTCCTGGACGATCTCGCTGCGAATCAGCTCGAACCCGGCGGCCAGGTTTGCCTCGAATTAAATCGGGAATACGACGACTCGCTCTACACGCCGGAATTGAAAGCCTATTTCGAATCCCGCGGCGCCGACATCCACACGCAGCGGGTCCACTTCAATCCATTGCGGCCCGCGCCTGCCGCAGTTGCGACAACTGCTCGCTGAAATCCACTTTCCGTTGTCGGTGTTCCTCGACCACCGCGGCTGGCGCGCGTTCCACGAAAGACGTGTTTGAAAGCTTGGCCTCGACCGTCCGCAGCTCGCCTTCCAGTCGCGCGATCTCTTTGCCGAGACGCTCGCGCTCAGCGGCTTTGTCAGCGGTGGCGATAATTAGAAACAATTCGCCGAGCGGCGTAACCGCGACTGGGACACCAGCCTCAGCTTGGAATTTCGAATCGACCTTCAATTCCTCCGCATTCAGCAACCGCGACATTGTTGGAACATCGCGCTCATTAATCGGCCATGAAGGCCGAAGAACAAAACTCGCTTTCGTGTTGGAAGGCACCCGCGATTCCGCCCGGAGATTGCGTCCTGATCGGACCACGTCGTAAACCTGTCGAACCTTTTCGACACCGTTCGGATCGACCTCAATCGATTTCGGGAACGGTTGGAACTGGATCGTCTCGGCTCCGAAACCGAAAACCGACCACAACTCCTCCGTGATATGCGGCATGAACGGATGGAGGAGTCGCAGAAATCCCGAGAGCACGAAGTCCATCACTCCGAGGACGGACTTCTTGCGCGCTTCGTCCTCGGCAAAAATGTCGGTCTTGGCCGCTTCAACGAACCAGTCGCAGTAATCGCCCCAGAAGAAATCGTAGAGGCTCTGTGCGACTTCATTGAACTTGTACTCGCGATAGGCGTCCTCGACCGCGACCAGCAGCTCATTGAATCGCGCCAGGACTTCGACCGAGTAAATGGAAAGCGTGTCGACTTGGATGTGAGGCTGCGCTTCGCTCGCCCCGTGCATCTGGCGGAACCGGGCGGCGTTCCAAAGTTTCGTCGCGAAGTTCCGCCCTTCTTCGATTTGCTTTTCGTCGAAGGCGATATCCTGCCCGATCGGCGCGATCCGCATCAGGCCAAAGCGCAGACCATCCGCGCCGTATTTCGCAATCAAATCCAGCGGATCCGGCGAGTTGCCTAACGACTTCGACATCTTGCGCCCCTGCCGGTCACGGATGAGGCCCGTGAAAAACACATCGCGGAAGGGAATATTGTCCTCGATTCGCTCCGACTTGCCCGGTTTGAACTCGAGGCCGGCGATGATCATGCGCGCGACCCAGAAGAAAATGATATCCGGTCCCGTCACGAGCGCGGAGGTCGGATAAAACTTCCCGCGCGTTTCTTGATCCATCGTCTCATACGCCCAGAGCCAGGACGAGAACCAGGTGTCGAGAGTGTCTGGATCCTGTTCCCAATCGTCGCCGGGCGATTCCAGTTGGACGCAAATTTCCTCTTTTCCCGTCTCCGGTTTCCGGTCTCCAGTTTCCGGTCTCTTCCGATACCATGCAGGTATGCGATGTCCCCACCAAATCTGGCGGCTGATGCACCAGTCCTGGATGTTCTCGAGCCATTGGGCGTAAACTTTTTCCCAGTGCGCGGGAAAGAAACGGATCAGATGATCGCGCACGACGTCGAGAGCCTCCTTCGTTTTCGGGTAACGCAGGAACCATTGCTCGCTGAGGCGCGGCTCAATCGGCACCTCGCTTCGTTGGCTGAAGCCGACATTGTTTTCGTGCGGTTCCTCTTTCGCGAGCGCCCCCGTCTGCGCCAGTAATTCAACGGCTTTCGTCCGGGCGGCGAAACGATCGAGGCCGTCAAGTTCTGGCACTGCGGGGCAATTGATCCGGCCATCCGGGATGCAACACGTCGATGACTGGGAGCGAATGCCGGATGCCGATCTCGAAATCGAGGGTGTCGTGCGCCGGCGTCACCTTCAGAACACCGGTCCCGAACTTCGGATCGATGGCGGCATCGCTAACCACTGGAATTTTTTCGCGCGCGAGCGGTCTCCAGGCGAACTTCCCGATCAAATTGCGATAGCGCGGATCGTCCGGATGAACCGCAACGCCGGTATCCGCCATGATCGTTTCCGGTCGTGTCGTGGCTACTTCAAGGAAATGCCCTGGCTCGTCGACGATCTCGTAGCGGACGTAATAAAGCTTACCCTTCTGCGGCCGGGCGATGACCTCCTCGTCGGAGAGGGCGGTCTGGGCAGCCGGATCCCAATTAATCATGCGCCGGCCGCGATAGACGTAGCCTTTGCGATAGAGGTCGACGAACACGTTCTCGACCGCGCGGACGTAGTCGTCGTCAAAGGTGTAGCGTTGCCGGGACCAATCGCACGAACAGCCGAGGCGCTTAAGCTGTTTGATGATGATGCCCCCGTGTTTTTCGGTCCACGCGACCACGCGCCGAATGAATTCTTCCCGCCCGAGATCGTGCCGCGTTTTGTTTTCGGTTTGCCGCAGGTTTTTCTCAACGGCGGTTTGAGTGCCGACACCGGCATGGTCGGTTCCCGGGAGCCAGAGCACTTCGTGGCCGAGCATGCGGGCGCGGCGGGCGAGGATATCCTGGATCGTATTGTTCAGGACGTGCCCGAGAGTGAGGATGCCGGTCACGTTCGGCGGGGGAATGACAATCGAATATGGCGGCTTCGGCGAATGGGCGTCCGCCCGAAAATGACCGGCTTCTTCCCAGCGCGCATACCATTTCGGTTCGACCGCATTCGGATCATAAGTCTTGGGCAGCTCAGGCATCGCGAGAATGATGCGGGGCGTGTCGCTCGAATGCAAATTACTCGCTGTCGATCTCGTTTGGAGGGACGGGCGCTGTCCCGTCCCCGTCTTTTAGGGACGACAGGGCGGTCGTCCCTCCAGTTGAATCGAACGCGATTCACGATTACGAGCAGGAACACGATGAGACGTTTTTGGTTTGCGGCGACCATGCTTCTGCTCGTCTTCAGCGCCCCCGCGGAGGATTGGAACGTCGTCCGGCCGAATAATCGCCCCTACGTCAGCTTCGCGAACGTCGCGCAGTTCTACCAGTTTCCGGAATACACCCGAGTCAACCGCACCGTGTCGCTCCGAAGCGAGCGCCGGACCATTCGCGCTCAGGGGGGAACGAGCGAGCTCACGATCAACGGCGTCCGGTTCTGGACGCATTTCCCTTTGCTCAACAACGATAACGAAGACCTCATCTCCGTGATGGACGTGAGCAAAATCATCGAACCGGTCTTGCGCCCGAGCCGGATCCAAAAATCCGAAAAGGTGGACACCGTTATTCTAGATCCGGGTCATGGCGGCCACGATAACGGCGCGTCAAGCATGTGGGGCAGCGAGAAAAATTTCACACTCGACGTGGCCCTGGCCACTCGCCGGGAATTGATGAAGGCCGGTTACCGCGTTGAAATGACGCGCGCCACGGACACGTTCGTTTCCCTCGAGGAACGAGTGAATATCGCGAACCGTTTCACGCACGCTGTCTTCGTCAGCATCCATTTCAATTCGTCTGCCGGGGGCATAGGGATCGAGACGTTTGCTCTGGCCCCTGAAGGGGTGACGTCCAACATGTTTAGCGAACAACACGTCTCCGCCGCTGACGTCGCCCGTCATGCCGGCAACGCCCAGGACGAACACAACATTGCCCTGACCGCGTCAATCCACGCCACGGTTCTGACGCGCCTGGCCGCGTTCGATCGGGGGGTGAAACATTCGCGTTTCCACGTGTTGCGAGACGTGAAAATCCCGGCCGTGCTCGTCGAGGGCGGGTTCCTGAGTCATCCGGAGGAAGGACAGCGGATCTCGACCGGCTACTACCGTCAGCGCCTCGGGGTGGCGATTGCCCAGGGCATTCAGAATTACAATGCCGCGGTGAATTATCGGACTCAGGGCGCCAACTTCGCGGTCGCAAAGGCGAACCTGCCGCCGCATTCGCGTTCGATTAGTGAACCCTTGGCCGCGGAGGCAGACGCCCCGCCCGAGTCGAAGGACCACCAGCCTTCGATCTCGATCGGTGGCGGCGATAGATAATGAACGACACTCAGCCGGCCTCGGGGAAGCAGCCGATCGGAGTTTTCGACTCCGGCATCGGCGGCCTGACCGTCGTGAGCGCGCTGCGGCAACTTCTACCTAACGAGTCGATTTTTTATTTGGGCGACACCGCCCGGGTCCCGTACGGCGGAAAAAGCGCCGCGACGGTCCAACGCTACAGTCGCGAGATCGCCGCCCTTCTCCTGGGCGAAAAGGCGAAGACTGTGGTAGTGGCATGCAATACGGCGTCTGCGCTCGCTTTGCCGAACCTCGAGGAGACGCTGCCCGTCACCGTAACCGGCGTGATTCTTCCCGGCGCACACGCAGCGATCGCGCAAACGCGGACCGGACACATCGGCGTGATCGGCACCCGCGCGACGATCAAGAGCGGCGCCTACGAGCGCGCCCTGAAGGCACTGAATTCGGATGTGCGCGTGACCGCGCGGGCTTGTCCGTTGCTGGTGCCGTTGATCGAAGAAGGTTGGCTGGAAAGTCCGGTAACCGACCAGGTTATCCGGCAATATCTAGCGCCTTTGCTCCAGGACGGCATCGATACCCTCGTGCTGGGGTGTACGCATTATCCGCTGTTGCGGGGCGCAATTGCGCGAGTCGTCGGGGAGCAGATCACGCTCGTCGACTCGGCGCAAAACTGTGCGCTCGCGGTCCGTGACCTTCTGTTCCGGGAAAACTTGTTCGCGCAGGCGACCGACGCCGGGCAATTGCAAGTGGCGTTAACCGATCCTCCGGATGCTTTTCTCCGGGTCGCTCGAGAAGCTCTCGATCTCGATGTCGGCGAAGTGGAGGTGCGCGATCTGACCTCCCCCACTCGGTTGTAGGTCCGCCCTATTTTGTCTTGCGCCGCGCCGCTTTCGCTGCTCGCCGCCCCTTGCCCTTCGTAGGTCCCGGCTCGGCCTTCACCTGCGATGTCCCAGGAATCGCAGGTAGGACTCGCAGGGCGATCAGAATCTCTTTCTGTTCGAAACCAACCAAGCGGGCCCGAAGCAAATATACTTCATCGACCTTGAACTCCGGTGAAACTTTAACCGAAACTTGAACTGTGCTTTGCGCTCCCGGCTTGATCCGAAGCCGTGATGGCTTGAAGCGCACGGTCGCACGTTTGATCGCTTCCCCATGGCTCGAAACCATGGGACTCGCTTCGAAGGAAACATCCAGCGGCTCCGGCCGGCTATTCTCAACCAAAAATGTGGCCGTCGCGGTTTGCCCGACGCGCGCAGCGAGCTGCACTTCTGCTCGTGGCGGGGCAGCGGGTGTCGACGCCGACGACGTCCGTGGTTGCTCCGGCTTGGTAACACCCAGGGCGCGCGCCGTGATGGTTGCCATTTCGTCGGCAAAGGCCAGGCCGTGTTTTGTGATGAGCGACAGATACGACAGATTAAGTTTTACGAGGCGACCCACCAGAGCACCAGGCTGCTGAGGCGCATTGGACGGTGAGTTCATGCTCTGCGCCGTCTCGCGCGCCATGCTCGAAAGCCGGCCGAGCAATTCCAGATTGCCCTCAACATTCCTGGCTAAGAGCTCCTTGAGTTCTTCCGCCAGGTTCGAAACGCCGCCCTGATCCATACGCACCGCCTGTCGGTCTACGCTTTCGGGGCGGGCTCGGCTTCTCGCCGATGCTGCGGGAAGCAAGGCTCCACGCATTGGAAATGGTCGTACCAATGATGCGCCTTTATGTGAAGCGGAGGGTCGCCCTGTTCCACTTCACAATGGGCGTGCTGTTCGGAGACCACGGTGAGACTGAAACAAACGCATTGCTCGTAACCGCCTCGAATAAGCAGTTCGCTTTCGTAGGTCTCACCAACCTGAAGTGCGGAAGTTGGAGTGAAAGCGGCGGTAACGAGTGTGCTCTGGCCAGGCTGCAGCGAGGCTGAAGACGGCGCTATGGAAACAAAGCCGCCCGGATTTCCCGGCCCTTTCCAGGCGCTGACGGAGAAGTTAAAATTGTGCGACGCGCTGGAGCTGTTTACGACCCGCACGGTGGATTGCTGCCTCTGTCCAATCGCGGCTTCCCACCTGATGTGGCAAACGCACCGGGAAGGACATTCGGTCTCGGGTATATGGCAACAGCCGCCGTGATGGACGTGTCGGTCCGGGTGGCCGCGCAACAGATGCATCACCTGTTCAAGGGAGGCAGCCATCATTCTCGGGCCGAGGAGAACAATGTCTTCCACGAAAGTGTAAAGGTGCGGTTTCTCAGAGTGCCGAACGTTTTGTGGGTTCATTTTTTGGATCTCGTTTTAGCCGGAACTTTTTCGAAAACTTCGATGTCCAGGGCGACATGTGCATTTTCAAAAGAGATCGAGCCCGTATATCGCCGATGTTTCTTCAATTCCTTGGGCAGTGAAATTTCGAGCTCAAGTTCGCGAGTCTCTCCGGGCTTAAACACGTCTTGCGGAGACGTAATTCGCACCGTGGCTGGTTCGACCTCGGTTTCCTGCATCCTTTTTACGAAATCGTTCAGGACGTCAGTCAGTCCGTTCGCTCCCGAAGCCCGCAAGGACTGAAAGATGTTCCGGTGGACTCCCTCCTGTTCTTTGAGCGGAGCGAACACGGCGTCGGGAACATACCACGGCATGTTTCCGCGATTACTGACAAGTATCGTTCGAGTAAGCCCATTTTCGCCGGGTCCTTTCTTGATACTCAGAGCCTCGGGCAAAACGGCAACATCCCAAGCCTCCAGGATCTGGATGGTCGCCTTTCGCGGCTCCTTGCCTACGACGATTTGAGCTTCGTAGCGTCCCGGTGGGGTCTGCGGATGCAAGGCCAACTTCAACCTCGCGCGGGAAAACGCGCCGGGCGCGATCAGCGCGGACAATTCGAGTTCGGTCAAAGGAAGGTTTTCGGCCGTCTTCACGCCAGCGGCCATAATCGGCAGCCGTCTCACGTTTACTCTCTGAACGGAGCGGTTGTGGAGATCAACGAAGGCGGAGCAACTCCCCGGCGGCCCAATGAAATGGAGAGGATCGGCACCCAGCGCTAAGTTTTGCTCTGTTTCCTCGGGCATTGTCTGCAAGGGGATAGCTTCCAGTGGAGGGAGATCACCTACACGTCTCGGTCTGATGAGGGGAATAGGGTTCAATAATGACCATGCTTTCGCCGCACATTCCGAGCTTCATGATTTCCTTCCCGAAAAGAGAGAAACACATGTGGTAGTTGATGGGGAAATGAACACGTGTCGGCCTGACCCCTAGCGTAAGTCCCATATTATCCAACCCGAGGTCGACTTTGAGTGGTTCTATCTTGATATCTATCGGTTTTATCTCTATCGGCGCCAAGTAATTGATCTGGATGTTATCGAGTCCCAGGCCGATACCTCCGTGGAGAGTCAAATCAATATTACTCATAGGTGAGGCGGGGAATTAAACTGGGGAGGCTGGGGCCGTCATGACGATCGGGGTTTTCGCGATCCTGTTCGGCGCAGAGTAATGTGTCAATGATTTGTTAAAGCGAGATGACCAGCGGCGTCGGACGGTGGCTAGAGGGGATATCCGATCCAGGAAAGCCTTCCATCTTTTGGATGAGGGCCTGCCCTGCAGTTGACTTGCGGTACTCTTTTCCTCGCTGCCGAAGGACGGAGGAGAACTGCTCAACAATGGAAATCACTCCCAGCACCAAGTCAGATGTATCATCACGCTCGGGCGCCGGGTTGTCTTGCGGCGTAGGAAGACACGACGGACAAGCTACTTTCTCGTCGCCCGGTTTCACGCTCCAAACCGCATAAAGCGTGGAACGGGAGCTTCGCGGAATTGCGGGGCAACCTGTCCGATGTAGTCGCGCCTCGACCATGTCGAATTGGAATGGAGCCTGGGCCGCGTCGGCGGCGCAATCGAGACTGAGCAAAGCTTCTTCGCCGTCGAGAAGACCTTCCGTCCGCATTTGCTGGATTCGCAGTGCCAATAGATCCGCGAAATGCTCGAGCGTGCCTTCGGCGAGACTATTCATAAACAGGAAGGGCTCTTTTTTCCAGGCGGCGCTCACTCTCATGCTTTGCCAACCGGGTAATGAAGTAGCGGTGAAGAAAACCCTTCAGAAGCTCGCGGCCATGAGATTCCGGCAAACCCCGATCCAACAGGCCGACTGTCTCCTTGAAATACCCCGTTAAACGTTGTCGCGGTCGCCGCACCTGATTGATGTAGGTCATCTTCTTGAATGCGACGTCGAAATAATAGTCTCCGAAATCGTCGATCTGGGCGATCAAGGCCCCGGCGCGATAGAGGAGATGATGGTTCATTAACGGAGCTTCGGGGACCAAAAAAAGGGTGAGCGCTGTAATGGCGTGGCCGCTTCTGTCTCGCGCGCAACTTCGAAGCAAGGCTAGCTTCCGGGCTCGGCCAAACTTCCGGAGCTGGTTGTAACCGAGGCTGAGCTCGACGTCGAGCCGTTGAACTTCGAATAACCGGCAGATGGCCTGGCGAAGCATCGGCTGAAAAACGTCCCGACTCGCAAATAGCCGCGAAACGACGACGTAGAAGGCTCGCTCGCGGTCGGTCTTCACATCAAACCAACCGCGAGTAAGCAAGGTGTGAAAGCGTTTGACGTAATCGCGTGAAGCGGTCTCGCCGTAATCATCCAGAAAGGCATCACCAAGAAAACAGCAGGCTCCAAACAAGCACGCTATTCCTTTCCTCCGAGAATCGAAATCGAACCCGGCGATTTCCGTGCAGGCCTGCCCGACTATTTGCATCTTGGTGGTAAGTTCAATCAGCTTGCGGTATTCCGCGCGAGCGCCGGTCTCGAGAAGCGACGGGCAATAGGTCTTCACCAAAGGCAGCAGATGCGTTTCGGCGGAGATTCTGAATCTGGCAATCAGCGTCCTGATCTCGGCCGTCGTTGAGGGGGTTGGGCGCCACATTCGTTCCGGGGACAGCTTCTCGCTGGGAAACGTTATGGCGATGGGCAACCGCGAAGGCAAGTCTTGTAAAGGCCCGAGGGCTATCTTCCCAACAGCCGCTGCTTCGCTATCGGCAGACTCTTGACCACCAGCTGATACGAGTGGTCGATCATCTTCCGCACTTCGGGATCGGGGAGCACGCCGTCGAGCACGACGGTGTTCCAGTGCTTCTTATTCATGTGATAGCCGGGTTCCACCTGTTCGTAACGGTCTCGCAATTCCAAGGCGAGATCGGGATCGCACTTCAGGTTCACGCGGGTCGGAACTTCGTCGAGCGCAAGCAGAGCGAACATCTTGCCGTGAACTTTGAAGACGATATTGTCCGGCCCGAACGGCGTCCCTTCGGTTGCGGCCGGCTTCCCCAAACAATGAGCGCGGAAATTTTCGGCGTTCATGGTGCGGCTCGAAGGCCCGACGCTATTCGAATTAGTTCCAAAGCGGAGCTAACGTCATGTTCGTCTTCAATCCAGAAGCTGACCCAGCCGGACCGTGGAAAAAGATGATGCGGCAAGGCGCGTCCCTCATAAATCAGCGCATCGCGCCTGTCACGTCCGACGTGGCAATCGAGCAAGCCGTTCCCGTGAATATGACTCGATTCCTTTCCATGATGGAAAAAGCCGATGCCGCCAAGCCGATGAACTCGCACCTGCGTCCCCGGCCAATGACTGACGGCGGCTTCAATCGCGCTCATTGCGCGAAGCCGGGCGGGGCGAAAGAGCGCCGTCCCGGCGAGCAACATCGCGTCGAAAATCTGCGGCGCGCCGGGGATCCTCGCCAGCCACTTCAACCAGTGAACGACAAACCGAAAAATCAGTCGCCGCTCGGTTCGACCGGCGCGAGATCCGCAACTGACGGACCGTTCAAGACTTTCCCCCGCGCATCGAACCGGGAGCCGTGGCACGGACAGTCCCACGTCGTTTCCGTCCGATTCCAGTGCACGATGCATTTCAAGTGCGGGCAGATCGCCGTCATTTCGTGCAGGGCCCCCGCGTCATCACGATAAACGGCAATCTTCTTGAGGCCACGCCGAATCACCGCGCCTTCGCCCGGCTTCAGCTCTTCGGCCGACCCCGCCTCGCCACCGGTAAAATAATCTACGTATTGTCGGGCAACGTTCAGGTTCTCCTTCGCAAAGTCGGGCGCGGTCCGCATGGTGATCCGCGAAGGATCGTAGAGCTTGGCCCAGGCATGGTCGCCGCGCCGGATCAACTCCGGAACGAGCATCGCGGCAATGGTCCCGTGCGTCATCCCGTTGCCCGAATCCCCGGTAACAATGTACACGTTCTTTTCGTCGGACGGGTTCCGCCCAATGTAACCAAGGCCATCGACCGGTTCCATGACCTGGCCCGACCAGTGGAAAACTACCTCGCCGGCCTTCGGCCAGCGTGCGCGCGCCCAATCTTCCAAGCGCTGGAAACGCTGCTCGAAATCTTCGGCCTGCCCGGTCTTATGGTCTTCGCCGCCGACGATCAAGACGTCCTCGCCAGCCGAGCCCTGGCCGTTCGCCAGCCGCACGTAATGATAAGGAACCGTCCCCATGTCGCTCTCCATGCCGGCGCGCTCGGCCGTGTCCCAATAAAGGGCCGGCGTCACATGCCCGCCTGGGACTTGCAATCCCACGACGTAAGTTGTGAACGGAGCCTGCTTGGTGTGGATAACGTATCGATCGTTAATCGGCGAGTTGGTCGCGACGACGATTGCTTTCGCAGTCACCGTTAGGCCGTTCGCGGTCGTGACTCGCGCGTTTTCGCCGCCGATCGCTTCCTCCACCTTCGTTCCCGTGTAGATCAGTCCCCCGTCTCGCTCGATCGCCTTGGCCAGGCCCTCCAAATACTTGAGCGGATGAAACTGCGCCTGGCGCGGGAACCGGATGGCCCGATGGGTGTCGAAGTCCGCGATCGGCGCGCGGGCTGCCCACTCGACGTCGAGCCCGGCGCGCTGGCACGCTTCGAATTCTTTCTCGAGGTTCTTCAGCGACTCGTTAGGTGGCTCGAACAGGTAGCCGTCGAGCCGCTCGAAATCGCACTCGATGTTTTCTTTGGTCACCACCCGCTCGATCCAATCAATCGCGGCGCTGTGGCTTTGCGCGGCCATCCGCGACCCATCTTCGCCATGAAATTTTTCGAGATCGTAATAGCGATCGTCGAGTGCGTTCACAATGTGGGCGGTGGTTCTGCCCGTCATCCCCCGCCCGACCGCACCATCATCGAGCACGATCACTTTTTGCCCGGTCCGGCTCAGCTCGTAAGCGATCGACAGCCCGGCGATGCCCGCGCCGACAATGCAAACGTCACAGCCCGCGTTTTCGCGTAACGGGTGGACCGCTTTTTCTTCCGTCGTCGCTTCCCAATACGACAGGTTTGCGCCTGCTCTTTCTTCCTGATGACTTGCCATAATTACCTCCGGGTGTTCGCCCTAAGGTAATTACGAAACTCGGCTGCTGAGCAGTTGTAAGAGATCGCCAATTTTCACGCGCTCCTGCTTCATTGAATCGCGTTCGCGCAGGGTAACGGTATCTCGCAAGGCCGGATCTTTTTCGCCCAACGTTTCGAAATCGATGGTGACGCCGAAGGGCGTCCCCGCTTCGTCCTGTCTCCGATAACGCCGCCCGATCGCGCCAGTCTCGTCGTAAAACACATTCATGGATGGACGCAAAAATCCGAGAATCTCCCGCGCTTTACTGACGAGTTGCTCGTTATTTTTCAGCAATGGAAACACGCCGACCTTCACCGGAGCGATCCGGGGATGGAACCGCATCACGATCCGCGTCTCGGTCTTGCCCTTGTCATCCGTGACCGTCTCTTCGTCGTAGGCGTTGCAGAGCAGCGCGAGAACGGTGCGGTCCACGCCGGCGCTCGGTTCGACCACGTGCGGAATGAAACGCTGTTTCGTTTCCTCGTCGAAATAATCGAGCGGTTTCCCGCTCGCTTCCTGGTGCTGCTTCAAGTCGTAATCGGTCCGATACGCGACACCTTCCAGCTCCTGCCGGCCGAACGGGAAATCGTATTCGATGTCGTAGGTTCCCTTGGAATAAAACGCGCGGTCCGCATCTGGCACCGTAAGCACATGCAGTTTTTCGCGCGGCAATCCGATGTTCTCATAGAACTTCAGCCTCTCTTCCTTCCAGTACTCGAGGAGCGCCATCCCCTGCTCCGGTCGGCAGAAATATTCCAGCTCCATTTGCTCGAACTCGCGCGATCGGAATATGTAATTCCGCGGATTGATCTCGTTCCGAAACGCCTTCCCGATCTGCGCGATCCCGAACGGCAACTTCTTCCGCGCCGTATCCAGCACGTTTTTGAATTGGACGAAGATCGACTGCGCCGTTTCTGGACGCAGATAAGTCATGCTCTCCTCATCTTCCGTGGCGCCGACATACGTCTTGAACATCAGATTGAACGCGCGCGGTTCCGTGAGGTCTTTGCCGCCGCAATTCGGGCACTGTTTCAGCCCGCTTTTTTCGGGGAGTTGATCGGCCCGCAGCCGGGCCTTGCACGTCCGGCAATCGACCATCGGGTCTGTGAACGTCTGTTCGTGTCCACTTGCTTTCCAGACCGCGCGGCTCATGAGGATCGCGCCGTCCATGCCGACGACGTCATCCCGTTCGCGGACCATGACGCGCCACCAGTAATCTTTCACGTTCCGCTTGAGCTCGACCCCAAGTGGCCCGTAATCCCAGCAACCGTTGAGACCGCCATAGATCTCGCTCGATTGGAAGATGAACGCCCGCCGCTTGCACAAGCTGACGATCCTCTCCATCCGTTGCTGCTCGGGGCTCATAATTGATCCGCAGATTGGCGCAGATTACGCAGATTCAATTCAGAAACAGAATCCTCGATCCTCAATCTGCGGAAATCTGCGTCAATCTGCGGATAACCTACTTCTCCACCGTGACCTTGGTTTTGACCGAATTCGCGATGAAACACTCGGTGTGAGCGAAGTGGTGCATCTCTTCAAGCTCCTGCTCCGTCGGCTGTTTCTCACCGGAAAACGTGATTTTCGGACGCAATTCCACCCGGGTGATCGCCATCTTCCCGTTCTCATTTTTCTCCATATGGCCCACGGCGTCGTCCGTGTATTCATCCATGACGAACTTCTTTTTGCACGCGACAGCGAGGAACGTCAGCATGTGGCAACTGGAGAGCGCCGCCACGAAAGCCTCTTCCGGATCCGTGTTCGCCGGATTGCCCAGATACGCCGGCGCAGCCGACGCCGTCATCTCGTGACCGCCGTCGAATTTCCAGGTGTGATCGCGTGGATACTTCTGATATTCGAACGGCTTATCGCCGCGCTGCCAGGTGAGCGTAACTTTGTGTTCGGACATGCGATTCTAATAGAACGCATGTGGTTGTAGGGCAAGCGCTCCGCTTGCGCGATGGGCAGGCGATGCGCTCGCCCTACAATCGCTTGACTCGTGACTCGCCACTCGTCATTTATCTTCCCCTCATCCGCGCGATTAGCTCAGTGGTAGAGCGCTTGCTTCACACGCAAGAAGTCGCAGGTTCGAACCCTGCATCGCGCACCAGTTTTCCAGCGCCGGAGGCGCGAAGGAGTGAAGCTCGGAGTGAGCATAGCGAACTCCGGGATCGTTACAGATAACGAGCCGAACCCCGTTTCATGGGTGACGGAAACGTTGAGCGACTACACGATCGGGGTGGTGCCGCCGCCCCTTGTCAGGGGCTTTTCCAAATAACGTGTCGCATGACCCGGAGTTCCGCTTCGCATCACTCGGCGCTTTGTTCCTTCGGCCCTCCGGGCCTCGCCCATCCGCGCGACATGGAATTTTACGGCGCCAGATTCCAAAATCGAGGCTCTCGTCGCATCACGGACCAGGCGCAACAATTCCGGGCGGGCGGCGTAACTGAGGAAGCGGCGGCGAGAGAGCATGAGTTGAGTTTGATGACAACCAATCGCACGACGCTTTGTCTCGGCTTGCGACGGAGTTTGCGGGACGGCTTGGCATGCGCGAAGAAATCCAGGGTCGCGGCCGTGAACGATGTAGTTCCAGCGGCGCACGTCCTGGACAGGGGTGCTGCCATAAGCAAACAGCGCGTTCAGCATCGCGCCCGCGGCCTTGTGATCGGTATCATTTGCTTTTCGACACCTCCGCCGCGTTCCAAAGACAAAAGGTGAGACCGCCCACCTTCAGGAACCGTTTCGTACCCGGTGGCAATTTCGCGAGGATCCCCTGGGCGGACGGATTCGGGGAAACCCACACCACTCCCCCGACAAGTTTGGAGGAATCACGCAGGTACAGGATCCCAGAAACGATATTCCGACAGGTTATTGAGAATGTCCCGCTGCGCGTAATACGCCAGCTGCGGCCCGTAATCAGGGAGAAAATTGCAGAGCACGTGGGTTTCCGATGAAAAGTTCGCGCGGATCGCGCGACCAAGTTTGGGGATCAAGTCCGGCGGCTCGTCGGTGCGATAATCTAAAATCTGAAAACGCCGAACGAGCCGCTGAGTGTGATCAAAACCCGAAACAGCAATCGCCGCCACCACGAGGCAGATAACGACTTGCGCCGCGTAGCCAAAAACCGGGGCGCTCTTAAAGTTCAACACCGTAATCAATCTTTCCAAGGCGATTCCCGCTCCAATCGAAACTGGAACGAGTGCGTAAAAGGCAATGTACTCGTGAATATATGAGTCGTTTTGAAACAACCCGACGAACAAGGCGTCCATGACCAGGACGCTCAGCGCCGCGCGCCCGAGCCACTGGAAGGCTTCACTGTCGCGCCTGCGGCGCCAAAGCAGCACCATTCCCGTGGCACCAAGGATTAATCCGATCGGAAGAAAATTCGCGATCAGGCTATCGGCGATTCTGTTGATCCATTGCCATTCGGAAAAATGGCCGCCTTTGCCGGTGCCGAGGCGGACCATGAACGTATGGAAAAGGTCCTGCCAGGCATCGTGCCGCAACCAGGCAATGCGCAGAAGATAGAGCGCCCCGGAAAGTAACGCCGCTAAACAAATCATTCCGGCAAACCGCCTGTCTCCAGAACCGGAACGCATCAGCCAGCAGAGGCAGAGAGCGATGACGAATAGGTACATCGCCCAGTCGACCCACAACCCGACGACGATGAAAGCCAACGCGGCGTATCTCCATGGGGATTTGCCGGAAACGCGATGCCAGCGCAGGCACAAGAGCGAACCGAGCATCAGCATCAAAACGCACGGCTCAAAGTTCACCATCGGACCGTATCTGAGCTGCATCGGCAGAGCCGAAAACAACGCCGCACTCAAAGTCGCCGTGCGCGCGCCGGCGCAGCTCCTCACCAGCAACCAGAGAAAAATGACGCTGATCAGGGAACAGCCCACCGGCACGAGCCGCGCGACCCATTCATGTTCGCCGAAGATTTTGAAAAGAAACGCGATGACGAGATGGAGCAACGGTGGGTGATGCAGGTAATAACCCCACGCCGGAATCGGCAGCGGCCCGAAATAAAATCCGGACGACGCTCCCGATGTTTCGCCGAGCCCAGCCCGGAGAATGTTGTGCGCCGCCTGGGACCAGACCGCGCCATTGTAATCCACGGCGTTGATCCACGGGCGCGTGATCTCCCACGACAGCACGACTGCCAGCCAGATCACGGTAGCAGCGAAAAGAGCTGTCCAGAATTTGGAGTTGCCGCTTCTTTGGTGCTGTTGTGGTTCCGACTTTGCCCGAATCATCCCCCCGAAATGGTCGCGATTCCTCGTCACACTGCAATGACGTTCCTATGCCCTGGGCGGGCCTGGGCGAACAGAGGCGGCGGCGCGGTTTTCATCGAGCGGCGAATTGTAGGGTGTCTCGCTGAAACGCCAACGCCAAACTGATCGGTATCCGGAGCGGGGCGCGGCCGCCGAACGGCGCGAAGCGGGCTTGATCTTGGCAGCGGTTTCCTTCAGAAGGTTGCCCATGCAAATTTATGTCGGCAAAAATGGCCAGCAGCTCGGGCCGTTTACTCTTGATGAAGTAAATCGCAAAATAGCAGACGGCACCTTCGCCGGAACCGATCTCGCCTGGTATGAAGGCGCGGCCGGGTGGGCGCCTTTGTCCGGCGTTCCTGGCGTAAACATTCGCCCCGCGCCGGTTACCACGCCTGTTATCCCTGTTACACCTGCTGCGACCGCCATTCCCGTTCAGCCGGCGGCCACTCCCGCGCCAGCACCGATCCGGCCGAACTCCTCAATTGTTAAACCACCCGGGGGCGGTACTGGAGTCCTGGCATTAATAAGCTGGGTTTTGCTCGGGATTGCGTTCGTCGTGTCGTGTATCCCCGTGGTCGGCTGTGTCGGCTGGGCATTCGGGATCGTGGTGGCGGTCGCGGCGATCATCATGGGGATCGTAATGCTGACGCGCGGACGAGGGCTCCACGGTGGCCTGATCATTCTGGCGGGCATTCTCATCGTGCCGGTCTGTCTCGCCGCCCAATTCCTGTCGTTGGCCGCGTTCGGTGGGACTTATGAGAAGAAGCAACAAATGCAGATTCTGGAAAATCTGCGCACCATCGATACCGCCAAAATGCAATGGGTCTCGGAGACCAAGGCCAGCACCGGCACGCCGGTGACGATGGCGAAGATCGAGAAACAGTTGAACGGAAAGACTGTCACAGCGGCGGCGGGCGAAACCTACGATCCGATGCCGGTGGGCCACGCGCCGACGGCAACGCTGCCATCGGACAAGACTCTGGGGAAATTCAAAGCCGGCGATGTCCTGACGGTAGCCACTTTGGAACCGGCATTGGCCAACAGCTCGATCTTCGATTGGATCCACCGGGTCACGCCGAGCCCATCACCGAGCGCCCTTCCCGCCCTGTCGCCCAAGCCATCGATAGCGCCAAGCGTAAGCTCATTACCCAAACCGACGGCCGCCCCGAGCGTAACGGCTGCGCCCAGCGTTAGCGTTTCGCCACGGCCTCCGACGTCGCCGCGCTCCAGCTCCTCGCCGCACCTGCTTATTTCGCCGAGGCAAAACGTCGAGCCCAGCGACTCCCCCTCCTCCAGGCCGTCGCCCTCCGCCAAGTTCGCGCCACGGGTGAACCCTCGGCAGTCGCAGGGACCATCCGAGGAATCGAGCGGACCGCGGCAGGGAAAACAACGCCCGGGGGACCAGCAACCCAACGATTCCCCTTCGCCGAGCCCGGAAGACGACGACGATTAACAGACGCACCCGCGTAAACAAAAACCGCCGCCTCGGTTTCCCAAGGCGGCGGAAAAAATGTCGATGTTGCGTCGCGAACTAGTCGCCGAATAAGCGCATGTTCGTCGTGACGGTGGCGGTATTACACAACCTCGCGTCGCCGGTCACATTCATTCGGACGGTCATCGCCTTGTTAAACAGGGCATCGACCGTCGCCTCGGATAATCCCAAGGCAACCAAGGCAGCCTTGTTGATGCCGGCGTTGCCGACGCGGACGAGCGTGAATTGTTGGCGCTGGCGGTCTTGGATCTGCATCGCTCGATCGTCCGTGTAATTGTAGGTAAACAGTCCGATTAGCTTGCCCGCTGCGGGAGCGCCGGTTGCCGGGTCGATGATCGATGGATCGAGCAATACGTCGCTCTCTATGTCGACGGTTGCGCGAAAGGAAAACCGTCCGACGGGCTGGAAAACGCCCGTGTTATTCTCCAGTTCGTAATTAACGAAGAAATTCAGCGCCGGATAGATAATCGTCCGGGTGGCTTTCTTCGGTAGCTTGATGCGGCAATTGTCGAGCGCGGTAAAAGTGGCGCTGCCGGTTGGGTCGAGGTTCGTGCAATTGGTCGCACCTGCGGGACAAGGGGACCGCAAAGAGAAATCGCCGCTGGCCGCGCCCATGTATTGCGCGGCGTGGCCAAACGATTCGGCATCGCCCACATCTGCCGCGCTCGGCGGGCCGGCGCGAAGGAAACCGGCGAGGGCGAACGTCGAAACAACGAGGGCAACGAGCTTAAGGGTATGCTTCATAGGCCCGAGGATGCCCAGGCGCCGGCGGAAAAGTCAAGAATAGCGGTTGAAGGCTCGACACCTTTTGTCAGTTTCGGAACGGTGATAATTTTCCACGATCCGCGTTGCCTTGATTATTCCTCACCGAAACATCCCGAACGGCCAGCGCGGATCGAGCGAACTGTTCCGTTGTTGAAAGGCCGGCACCCGGCTTGGGAATGGCGGATCCCGCGAGCCGCCGATGAAACGGCACTCTCGCGGGCGCATTCGACCGATCATGTCCAGAGGATCCGCGCGGCGGCCCAGGCGTTCGATGCGGACACGCCTGTTTATCCTGGGATTTATGAGCGCGCGCGGCGCGGCGCCGGGGCGGCGATCGAGGTTGCTCGCGAAGCGTTGCGGCGAATGCCGGCATTCAGCTTGATGCGGCCGCCGGGTCATCACGCCATGCGGGAACGCGCCATGGGCTTCTGTTACTTTTCAAACATCGCCATCGCCGCTCTCGACGCGCTGGAGAATGGCGCCGAGCGCGTCGCGATCTGGGACTTCGACGCGCATCACGGCAACGGCACCGAAGATATCGTCGCTGCCAATCCGCGCATTGCTTTCGCGTCCATCCATCAATTCCCCGGTTATCCGGGCACCGGCACGCGCTCCTTCGGTAACATCCACAATTATCCGGTCGCACCGCTGACGCCGCGAGCGGATCACGTCGCGGCCGTCCGCCGTGGCCTCGACGAATTGGTCGCGTTCCACCCAGATCTGCTTCTCGTTTCCGCCGGCTTCGATGCCTACGCGGGCGATCCGATTACCGAGATGTCTCTCGCGCCGGAAGATTTTGCAACGTTCGGGAAATGGCTTCGCGAAACGAATATTCGTGCCGGCGCGATTCTCGAAGGCGGTTACAGCGACGAATTGCCGGAGCTGATCGACGCGTTCCTGACCGCCTGGGACAGAGGTTCAGGGTAACAGGGTATCGGGCCGCCGGGATTCGAACCCGGGACCTCTTGAACCCCATTCAAGCGCACTACCAAGCTGTGCTACGACCCGATTATGCGGCCACTATTCACCGCGCGAGTTGGGATTGCCAAACAACTTTTCGACCGCGAACGGAAACGAAGTTCCTGGCTCGGGGAGCGCATTGCAACTGTCGACCGACCGCATTAACGTCCGCGCCTTATGTTGAGCGCCGGAATTGTGGGTCTGCCGAATGTCGGTAAATCCACGCTATTCAACGCCGTAACGCGGACCCGCAAAGCGCAGGCGGCGAATTATCCGTTCTGCACCATCGATCCCAATGTCGGGGTCGTGACCGTGCCAGACCCCCGTCTTGAGGTCCTCTCGAAACTCTCGCATTCGCAAAAGATTATCCCGGCCGCGATCGAGTTTGTGGACATAGCCGGGCTCGTGAAAGGCGCCAGCGCCGGTGAAGGGCTGGGCAACCAGTTCCTGAGTCACATTCGCGAAGTGAACGCGATCGTGCAGGTCGTTCGCTGTTTTGAAAATGCGGACATCCATCATGTGAGCGGCACGATCGATCCCATCCGCGACATCGAGGTCATCAATACCGAGCTGGTCCTGGCCGATCTCGGGTCGCTCCAGAAACAACGTGATCGGTTGCAGAAAGAAGTCCGGGCCGGGTCAAAGACCGCCAAGGCGGAGGCAGCAGTCATCGATAAGCTCCTTCCCCATTTGGACTCCGGGAAGCCGGCGGTCACCCTTGATCTCGCGCCGGAAGAAAAGGAAATCGCGCGCGGCCTTTTCCTTCTCAGTTCCAAGCCCACCCTCTTCGCCTGCAACGTGGCCGAAAACGATTTGGCGGCTTCTGCAAAGGACGCCAACCCGCACGTCACCGCGGTGCAGGAATACGCGCGCAACCATTTCGCCACCGAAGCCGTTGTGATCAGTGCGCAGATCGAAAGCGAGCTGGTCGATTTGAGTGAAGCCGAAGCGCAGGAGTATCTGCGCGACCTTGGTGTCGAGGGTAGCGGAGTCTCGGCACTGATCCGCGCCGTCTACCACTTGTTAGGCCTGCGGACCTACCTTACCACCGGCGAAAAAGAAACGCGCGCATGGACGATTAGAGCGGGTGATAAAGCGCCCGCCGCGGCCGGAGTCATCCATTCCGATTTCGAACGTGGGTTCATCGCCGCCGAAGTGGTTCACTTCGACGACCTGACAACGCTGGGTTCCCAAGCGAAAGCGCGCGAAGCGGGCAAACTGAGGATCGAAGGAAAAGAGTACGTCGTGAAAGACGGCGACGTCGTCGAGTTCCGGTTCAACGTGTAGGTGATCGTTGTAGCCGGGATCGATGATCCCGGCCGAGAGGCAGCATTCTCCTTGAATGGCCGGGATCACCGATCCCGGCTACAACGCAACTTACTCCGCCGCGTAGAGAATCCGGCCGCACTGTTCGCAGCTGACGATCTCTTTGCCGTTCTTGACCCGATGCGCAGTTTGGGTTGTCACCTTCATGTGACAGCCGGTGCAAACTTCGTGCTCCAGCGCTACCACGGCCGCGTCGCCTTTACTCACAAACAACCGTTCAAACAGACTCAGCAAATCCTCGTCTACCTTCGCCGCTAGTTCGGTTCGCTCGGCTGTGAGCTGGTTCAATTGGCCGTCGAGCGTTTTCCCCTTCGCTTCCAAATCCGCCAATTGCCGGTTGATCGAATCCCGCGCGCTGGCTGCCTTTTTGTCCTCAACTGCTAGCTCGCCTTTTAATTTTTCCGCCTGGTCCATCAGGTCGAGCTCCTGATCCTCGATCTGCTGGATTTCCTTTTCGTAGCGCTCGATCTCGTTGCCCATCGCGCGGAACTCGTCATTTTTCCGCGTCTGGTACTGCTGGGTCTTGAGCCGATTGATGCTCTCCCGCCGCGTCCCGGCATCGAGCTCGAGCTTCTTCCGATCCATCTCAACGTGCTGGCCCTTGCTTTTGAGCGCCGTCAGGGCCGCCGCGGCCGCCGCGAGTTGCGCTTCAAGATTCTGCCGCTGTTGCGGGATCGTTCTGATCTCGGTCTGGATTTGCCGGATCTTCTGCTGCCGATTTTGAAGGACGAGCAATTGCTCCAGCTCCGCTTGCACGCGCGCATGTTATGGGCGGAGCGAACCATCGTCAACGGGCCGATTGTTGTTGGTCGGACTAAAGCTTGACCTTCTCGCCGGACTCGTCTTGTAATGGTCACGGCGCCCCGAGGTGATCATGCCTGCCACGCAAATTCCTTCCCCAAAATCTCCTGTGCGAATCCGCGCGGGGCTCGCCGGATTGATCCTCACGTGCACTCTGCTTACGGCCCGGGCTCAGGAGTGGGTCCAGTCGCCGTCGGTGACCGATGCCGGGGACATCGCGGCTGCCGGGCCTGCGCTCATTGCCATCGCTAAACGCGACGGCACGCTGATCGGCTCGACGGATGGCGGCCGGAATTTCAAGTCGTTTCGACGGGACAACGTCAGCCGCGTGTCAATCAACGCTGATCATGCGTTTGCCATCGTGGACACCAACGGAGACGTCTGGGTTCGCCCGCCCGAGGGTGAGTGGATCCAAACCAATGCCTCCGGCATGACCGATGTGGCCGTCGGCCCGAAAGGCGAGGCCGCCTGCACCGCATCGGCGGATGGCGCGGTGTGGCTTGCTTCCGACGGACGGACGTTTACAAAGCAAAAGAGCGCCGGTTTCACTCACGTCGCATTCGATTTGCAGGGGAACGTTTGGGCGACCGGGGGCAATGGGACCCTCTGGAAATTCGCCGCTGGGAAATGGGAGAAGACGAAAGGTCAGGACCTCAATGACGTCGCGACGAGTCCGGCTGCAATTTGGCTAACGAATATCGATGGGACCGTGACGGTCTCTTTCGTAGGAGAATCTTTTGTGAAGCCTCCGGGAACGGACTTCGAGAACATCGCCGTTTCTTCGAAGAGCATCGCGTGGGCTGTTCGCAAGGACGGAACTCTTTGGAGCCTGACCTCTCCGGCGCCTCCGGTTACTGGAACGCCCCCACCGCCCCCGCCGCCAAAGCCCCCTGCACCGACCACGCCGCCACCGAAGGTCCCGCCGCCCGCGCCGAAGCCGGCCCCCAGACCGGTCGCGCGAAACAACAGCGTAGTCTCGTCAGGGGGTGCGCTCGAGTTCTTTTTCGAGACCAATGTGCCGACGGCGCCCACCGTTTACATCTCGACCAGACGCCTGGATTATAGTCAGGCGACCAGTCCTGCTAACCGCAAATTCATCGTCGCCTTCAAGGCTAGCCCGCTCTCGCCCGCACATAAGATCCGAGTGGACCTCCCCAAGCACGACGCCACCTATTATTTCCTGATAGCGGTCTCTTACTTCGATCCGGTCAAGAACAAGACTGAATTCATTACCATCTGGAGCGACAAGACAGAATTCTCGACTCCGAGGTCATTGTAAGTCGGCGCGAGTCTCAGGAGCGAGGCGAAGCTCCCAAAACGTCAGTCGCTCCCGTCTTGCCACGGTCGCACCGCCCGATTCAGAATGCGCGGCCCGATCCCATGGCTCATTCACCGATTTTTCAGGAATTACGGCGGGCTCTTCGTGCGGCTGCGTGGTTGGAGGAGAGCCGGACCGGAACGGCCGAAGGCGTCGAGAGAATGGAGGCCGCGCGTTGGAACCGGCGCCGTTTTCTGGGCACGGCCATCGGAGCGGCGGCAGGAGCAACCCTCACACCGGTATTCCCAACGAGCGCGGAAGGACCGCAGGCGCCGAAGGTGGTGATTGTCGGCGCCGGGACCGCAGGTCTGGTCTGCGCCTATCGATTGCAGGAGCAAGGCATCGCCGCACGGATCATCGAAGCGAGCACGCGCGTGGGCGGGCGAATGTTCAGCCTGCGAAATTTCTTTCCTGATAACCAACTGACGGAGCTCGGTGGCGAATACATTGATTCCAGCCACCACACGATGCGGGACCTTGTAAAGGAACTCGGTCTGACCCTCAACGATCTGGGGTCGGAAGAAGAACCCGAAGGCGCCCACGGTTTTTTCTTCGAAGACCGGCTGCTGCCGGTGGATGGCTCCTTCATCGACCTATTTCGGCCCGTGGCCAAAGCGATCGCGGACGACCTCAAGCCGATGAAAGTGCGCGGCGAAATCAGTTACGACACGCCCCATGCGAAAGCGACGGATCGCCTCAGTATTCCGGAATGGTTTGAGAAGCGGCGAATAAACGGACTGGCCACCAAGGTCCTGCGCGCGGCCTATGTCGGCGAATACGGTTTGGAAATCGACCTGCAAAGCGCGCTCAACTTGCTTCTGACGATGGGCGATGAAACGCCGCCCGACGAGTTTCGCATTTTCGGCCCGAGCGACGAGCGTTTCCACATCGCGGAAGGCAATGACAGTGTGCCGACGCAGTTGGCCGAGCGGCTGAAAAATCCGGTGGAATTCGGGACGCGTCTGGAGGCGATCACCAGCGATGGCAGCGGCTTCACGTTAACGCTCCGAAACGACAACAGCGCCGTCGACGCTAAAGCCGACATGGTGGTGTTAGCGGTCCCTTTCACGATTCTTCGCCAGCTCGATGTCCGGGTGAAATTGCCGGACGCAAAACGCAAGGCGATCAAGGAATTGGGTTACGGCACGAACGCGAAGTTGATCGCGGGCTTTTCCCGCCGCGTTTGGGAGGAATCGCAGAGCACCGGTTACACCTTCACCGACCTCGAATTCCAGTGCTGCTGGGAGACCAGCCGGGGGCAGCCGGGGAGCCACGCGATCCTGACGAATTTCGCCGGCGGCAATCTGGGCCAGCATCTCAATGAAGGAGAAATGGAAAACCGCGCCGTCATGTTCGCCTCGCAGGTGGAGCGAATTTATCCGGGCGCTCGCGATGCTTTCACCAAGAAAGCTGTGCGCCAGCACTGGCCCAGTTCCCCTTTCGCCCTTGGCTCGTACACCTGCTACAAACCCGGCCAATATTCGACGCTGGCCGATTCCGTCGCGACTCCCGTCGGCAACCTCTTTTTCGCCGGCGAACATACCAGCGCGGAATTCAACGGTTATATGGAAGGCGCCGCTGAAAGCGGCGAGCGCGCCGCGAAGGAAGTGCTGGCAAAAATTGGCCGGCGGCGCTGATGCCCGCTCCCTGTTAATACAACTCTACCGGCGAGCGTTTTCCGTCCTCCGGGCTCCGCCTGGCCGCCTCCTCTTGCCCGAGAACCGCGACCCGCAAATCCCAAATCTCGCGATCGATCTCGTTGAATCGCGTCTCGGAGAATTTCTCCGGCGTGGCTAATTTCGTTTTCGTTTGCGCCACACTGGCAAGGGCCCGCTCGATTTGCGCGGCCGGCAACGTTCCCAAAACGGAATGAACCTTTTCGATCTCCGCGACGCGATGACAAATCATCACCCAGTCATTCCCCGCTTCGATGGCCAGTCGGATCGTCTCGTCCAATCCATACTCATTGAGGATCGCGCCCATATCGAGATCGTCGGTCATGATTAGTCCCTTGTACCCGAATTCCTCACGCAGGAGACCCGTCACAATTTCGCGGGAAAGCGACGCCGGCCGTTTCGCGGCGTTGAACGCCGGATACCAACCGTGACAAATCATCATGGTATCGACGGTGCCGACGAACCCGCGAAAGACCGCCAGTTCTTCCTGGTCCAACTCCGCCCGGGATCGCTCGATTTTCGGCAGATCGTGATGCGCGTCGATGGTGGCGGCCGAGTATCCGGGAAAATGTTTTCCACAGCTAAGGATCCCCTGCTCTCGCATTCCGTCGTTGAAAGCACCCGCGAAGCTGACGACCTGGTCGACGGTCTTTCCGTAGCAGCGGCCGCGCAGCGAATTGTCCGCGTCGTCGTCGAACGAAATGTCGAGCACGGGACAAAGGTCGAGGTTGAATCCGAACAGCCGGAGGAGCCGCCCCGTAATGTCGCCGTGCCGGCGGACGAGCGAAACATCTCCGCGATCGCGTAACTGCTGGGCATTCGGAGGTTCGTTCCCGATCAAACGCAGCCTCGAAACGCGTCCGCCTTCCTGGTCGATCGTGATGATCGGCTCGACGTCGCTCAGATCCCGCAAATCGTCGATCAGCTTCCGGAGCTGCAGCGCGCTCCGGATGTTGCGACCAAACAGGATGTATCCGCCGGGTTGAAGGCGCCGAAAAAGCGCGGCACTTTCGGGATCCAATTCGTACCCGGGAACACCAGTGAGGATTAATTGACCGAGCGACGAGCGTTTCACGGGGTCACTTTACTTTTCGCGTCGAACTGCGAAACAAGATTTCACCCACTTCGAGATTGAAAAAGATCGGCATCTTCGGCGGCACCTTCGATCCCATCCATTGCGGACACCTGATCCTGGCCCGCGATGCGATCGAGCAGCTGGACCTCGACAGCGTTCTGTTCATTCCCGCCGCACTTTCGCCGCATAAATTGGGGGCCCATCCGGTCTCAGCCGAGCTGCGGGTGGAAATGCTGCGCGCGGCAATCGAAGGGGAACCGCGTTTCTGTCTGGATGAATTAGAGCTCAATCGGCCGCCGCCTTCTTACACGGTGGAAACCATCGAAGCACTGAAGCGACGCGAGCCAGATTCCGAGTTCGTCTGTTTGATTGGCGAAGACAACGTCGCCCAGCTTCCCGACCTGGCACCGGTTTGCCGAGCTTTCGCAAATGGTGGGGTTCGCCGTGCTCGATCGCACCGGAGTCCGAACCGAGCATCCCTACCCGACGGTTCGCCGGCATATCGACATTTCGGCAACCGATATCAGAAACAGGGTTGCGCGGGGCCAATCCATTCGCTATCTCGTACCGCCAGCAGTCGAGGACCTGATTCGCGAACGTCAGCTTTACCGGGAGCCATAGAATAACCGCCGAAAACCTAGCCAAAGCCTGCGCCAATTTCGCGGCGAACAAAAAGGCGGAGAACATCGTGGTCCTGGATCTCGAGGGGATTTCCAGCTTTACGGATTACTTCGTCATTTGCTCAGGCACTTCCGAACCACACCTGAAAGCGATCTCGGGCGAAATCGAGGAACAATTGAAAGCTCAGACACGGAGTCCGCGCCGTTTCGGTCGACGGTTTTCCGGCGAGCCAATGGATCGTGCTCGATTACCTGCAGGTCATCGTCCACGTCTTTCGCCAGGAAAAACGCGAGTTCTACAGCCTCGAAGATCTCTGGAGCGACGCTCGGCGCGTCGATTGGGAGTCCGCGAAAGTTTAGCTTACTTCGGCGAGGTCGAGGGCGAAGGCTTCGCCGGCGCACTCGCCGCGGGGGAAGCCGTCGGCATTGGCTTTGAGCTGATGACGGGCGACGGCGCCGTTGCCCCACCCGGCGCGATCGTCGGCGTCGGCGACGGTTGGGTGATGCTGATAAGTTCGACTTCGAAAATCAGCGTCGCGTTTGGCCCAATTGTCTGGCCGGCCCCCCGCTCTCCATAGGCGAGCGATGCGGGAATGAAGAGCTGATATTTCGCGCCCGGCTTCATCAGCTGAAGCGCCTCGTCCAACCTTTGATCACGCGATTCACCGGGAAACTTGCCGGTTCGTTCCGCTTGTAAGAACTGTCGAATTCCGTCCCGTCGATCAGAGTGCCCTTGTAATTCGTCACCACCGTGTCCGTTTCCTTCGGCGAGGCGCCCGACCCTTCCTTCAGCACTTTGTATTGCAAGCCGCTGGCGGTCGTTTTCACTCCGTCCTTCTTCTTGTTTTCAGCGAGGAATTTTTCGCCCTCGGCGAGGTTCTTTGCCCCCGCCTCTTTGCTGGCCGCCATTTGTTTTTCCATCATTTCCTTCTGGAAAGCCTGCAGCGTTTTGTCGCGTTCCTCTTTCGGGAGGGCCGCGTCCTTGCCGGCGAGGGCTTCCTTCAATCCGGCCACGAGCGCATCGACATTGAGCTCGATCTTTTGTTTCTTGAAACTGTCGCCGATATCGTAGCCAATGCTGTAACTGGCTTTGTCCTTTTGGTCTTTGAGCTGTGGTTTATCCTCCGCTAAACCAATCGAAGTGATGCAAACCGCGCTGACACAAATGATGAAACGTTTCATAGGAGTGGGACCGGGCGCGGTTAAGCTTTTGGACACAGGCGCCGCGGGAAATGCCACGCTAGAGAAGAAACTCCGGGCGTCAAGCGACTCGGCGGCAGCGCGCTGTTGGGTTGCGATCTTCGCTTTAGCGGCGCTCGGCCAGGCGTTCGGCGCAGTCAATCTCACTCCGGCCGAGACTCGCCGGATCGGCAATCGCATCTGGCAGAATGAATGCGGCGGCACTGTGGCCGGGCTCACCTCCTGGAACGCTGGAGAAAACTTTGCCTCGCTCGGCATCGGGCACTTCATCTGGTACCCGAAAGGTGTCCGCGGCCCGTTCGATGAGAGTTTCCCGAAGTTTACCGAGTTCGCCCTCGGGCGAGGCGTCAAATTGCCCGCAGTGGCGGCCGCAAACGAAGGATGTCCCTGGAAGACCCGGGCCGAATTCAATGCCGCGGCCCAAAATGAACCCATGAAAGAACTGCGCGCCTTTCTCTCGCGCACCATCGATCTGCAGGCGGAATTCCTCGTTCACCGTCTGCGCGAGGCGTTGCCGAAAATGTTGGCGGAAGGCGGTTCGGCGAACCAGGCCCGGGTCCGCCAACAGTTCGACCGCGTCGCCAGTACCGCGATGGGCTGCTACGCCCTGGTCGATTATGTGAACTTCAAAGGTGAAGGTGTTCTTGCCACGGAGCGTTACGCAGGACAGGGTTGGGGCTTGCTCCAGGTTCTCGAAGGAATGACTCAGGAAAACAACGGACGCGAAGCGGTCAGGAGCTTTGCGGAATCCGCCAGAAACGTATTGAAGAATCGGGTTCGCAATTCGCCGCCAGCGCGGAACGAAGCGCGATGGTTGCCCGGTTGGCTCAAGCGCGTGGATACGTATGTTGGAGCTTAGCCCGTGATGTTTCGCCGCTCTCGCCATCCATTCGTTCTCGCCCTCGTGCTCGCGTTCGTGCTCGTGCTCGTTCTCAAACCGATCGCGAACGGACAGATCCGTCGTGCCACTCCTTCACCGGCGCCAAAAACGAATGCGCCGCCGCCGCAGCTCCGGCCAAAGCCTTCGCCGACGGCTCCGCAGCCGATGAAAAAGGCGTCCGACCTTATTTCAAAACAGGCGCCGATCGCCACGAACAATGCAGTCCTGCAACAGGTCACGCCGGACAACGCGCACGTGATCGTCTCGCTCACCAAACAGCGCGCTTATCTGATGATCGGCGAAGAGATCGCGATCGATAGCCCGATCTCTTCCGGGAAACGCGGGCACACCACCCCAAACGGCAGCTTCAGCGTCCGGGAAAAAGACAAGGACCATCACTCGAGCCTCTACGGCGACTACAAGGACTCGAGCGGCCGCACCGTCCGCGGCGGGATCAGCGCACAAATCGATTCCGCGCCGAGCGGAACCCATTTCGTCGGCGCGTCGATGAAATGGTTCATGCGCTTGACGGACGGCGGCGTCGGAATGCACGTCGGGATTCTGCCTGGTTATCCCGCGTCTCACGGTTGCATCCGCATGCCCGAACCGGCGGCGGCCGCATTTTATTCCCACGTAAAAGTCGGCACGCCCGGTGCGGGTCGATCCCTAGCCTTTTGCCGTTTCCAACAGGCGTCTGCGCAGCATCTCCAGCGCGGCTTGGGTGGTCAGCTCTTTGAAGGTGGGCCGATCGTCGGGGAAGAATCGTTTCTGGACTGATAGCTGGTCGATCCTTTGCAGCCAATGCGATGAAAACTGACCCGACCGGTTTCTCTTCCGTCCCGCCGGATGGTCCGGCGATCCCGGTCGTAGCGAGTGCAAAATCGGATTGCGCGCGCGCACGCGCGCCCTCTGCCATGGCTTGCGCAACTCGCTTGCTCACTGCCCCCTGTTCGGCAATCAGGTTCGCATCCACCGCCAGATCAGCGCTCTTCGCCTCGTTCGAGTAGGTGACATAGCCGGCCAGCAGAACTGCGGATGCACCCGGGACATTCGTAATACGATGGGCGAGATAACCGCCGGTGCAGGATTCTGCGACTGCCAGGGTCTGTTTGCGCTCCTCAGCAATTTCACGACCGCCTCTTCCAAGTCGCCCCCGTCGGTCGAGAAAATTGCGCGCGCCTAATTTTTCGCTCACGATTCGTTCTGCTTGATCAAGAACGGCTGTTGGACCGATCAGGCGAAGGTCCATTTCGCCCGGCGCGCGCAATAGCCCAGCTCCAGATCCGGCAACGCCAGCAACTCTGCGCCAACTGCTTCTTCGACGAGAGACTCGCCCATTCCCGCGACTCGAAACAGCCGGCGCTCGTCGCAGCTCTTTACGAGGCGCGATCCGGCGGAGAATCGGCACCACCGAATTCTGCGAACATCGGATGCAGCTCCCTCGGCGGACCGGGCAGCAGAAACAAATGTGGACCGTCTCCTTGACTCTGTCCGCCGGCAGATAAAGCCCGGGCGCGCTCCCATGTTCGTTCGGCAAAACCATAGCGCCTTCCGGCACCGTCCGCTTGTCGCGCCACCCGGTCCGTCAGCCGAAACCCTCGCCGCGCGGCCCGTTTCTGAATCGCGCGCAGGATTGCCGGATCGTGCTGCAATTCCAGGCCGAAAAGCTCAGCCGTGATTTCGCGAGTGATGTCGTCAGTGGTCGGACCAAGACCGCCGGTAATGAAGATGATGTCGGCCGCGGCGCGAGATTCGGCGATCGCATCGCGAATGGCCTGGCCGTCCGGCACGGTGACTTGGCGTTCGACTCGCAGTCCCAGACGGAAAGATCTCGCGACGCAATGAACGAGAGTGGGTGTTGAGAACGTCGCCGAGTAGGAGCTCGGTGCCCGTGTTGATGACGATCGACGCGCATTTGAAGAAAACGTCCGAACGCCCGACGCTCAACGTCCAATGCCGAAGTGAGAAAGGCGCCAGTGCGAATACTGACCTGGTGACGAATTCTGCTTTCGAGATTCGGCCGTTCGAGGTTGGGGGGTCGGCGTTTGCCGCCGAGTTAAGCCGCGTCCTTGTCCTGCTTCTTCCGAATCAGCGGCAGCTTCTTCCCCTCAACCACGGCGCGATTGATCGTGACCTCCGCGATGTCTTCGCGGCTCGGCACATCGTACATGATCTCGAGCATGATCCGCTCGAGCATCGAGCGAAGCGCCCGGGCGCCGGTTCCCTTGGTCACCGCCTGCGCCGCCAGAGCCTTCAACGCGTCCTTGGTCACGCTCAGCCGCACGCCTTCCATCGAGAACAGCTTGGTGTACTGCTTGATCATCGCGTTCTTAGTGTCGGTGAGGATCTGGACCATCTCCTCTTCCGTCAGCGCATCGAGCGCGCTGATCACCGGCAAGCGCCCGATGAATTCCGGGATCATTCCGAAGCTCAGCAAATCTTCCGGCTCAACGTGACGCACCGCTTCCTTGGCTAGCGCCGCTTCGACTTCGAGCGTCGGGCTGTTGAAGCCCATCGTCCGCTGCCCGATCCGCTTCTGGACGATCCGGTCGAGGCCAACAAATGCGCCGCCGCAGATGAACAGAATCTTCTCCGTGTTGACCTGGATGTATTCCTGGTGCGGATGTTTGCGGCCGCCCTGCGGCGGAACGTTGCAGGTGCTGCCTTCGAGAATCTTGAGAAGTGCCTGCTGCACGCCTTCGCCGGAAACGTCACGCGTGATGCTGACGTTGTCCGTCTTACGTCCGATTTTGTCGATCTCGTCGATGTAAACGATGCCGATCTCGGCCCGCTTTACGTCGTAGTCAGCGTTCTGGAGCAGTCGCAAAATAATGTTCTCGACATCTTCGCCCACGTAGCCGGCTTCGGTCAACGTCGTCGCGTCCGCGATACAAAACGGAACATCCAGAATCTTGGCCAGCGTTTTCGCCAGCAACGTCTTGCCGGAGCCGGTCGGCCCGATCAGAAGGATGTTGCTCTTCTCAATTTCAACATCCGCGAACGGATCCGGTTGAAATGCCGCCGAACTGTCCGCCGGCGAGCTCTGGAGCACGCGCTTGAAATGATTATGGACCGCGACCGATAGCGTCTTCTTCGCGATGTCCTGCCCGATCACATACTGGTCGAGCGAACGCCGGATATCCACCGGCTTTGGCACCCGAATCGTCGAGGATTGGCGGCGAGCATCTTCGTTCAGCTCCTTATCGAGAATGCTTTTGCAGACATTGATGCAACTATCGCAAATATAGACGCCGGGGCCGGCGATAAGCTTGCGCACCTCCGCGTGGCTTTTGCCACAGAAGGAGCACATGGTGAGGTTGGAAGCGCGCGCCATATCAGGGGACTAAATTAGCAGCTTTTATTCCTCGATTTTTCGAGGCAAAGCCGCCTCTGCGATGGCCGTCGACGCGTCGGGGCTGGCCCCTTCGAGGAGCTTCACTTCCTTGCGTGACTTGATCACTTCATCGACCAATCCGTAAGTCTTCGCCTCAGCGGCGGACATGTAATAATCGCGGTCGGAATCCAGCCGCACTTGGTCTTCAGGTTTGCCCGTGTGCTGCGAAATGATCTTAATCAGGCGCTTCTTCAGCTTAAACATGTATTCGACCTGCCGTTCGACGTCGCTGGCCTGGCCTTGGGCGCCACCCGAGACCTGGTGAATCATGATATCGGAATTCGGCAACGCGAACCGTTTGCCTTTCGTGCCCGCGCAAAGCAGAACCGCGCCCATGCTGGCCGCCATCCCGAGGCAATAGGTGTTCACGTCACAAGTCAGAAACTGCATCGTGTCGTAGATCGCGAGACCGGCCGTGACCACGCCACCGGGCGAATTGATATAAATGCTGATGTCCTTTTTGCCGTCTTCCATTTGGAGGAAGAGCAACTGCGCGATCACGAGGTTGGCGATGTGATCGTCAATTGAGGTGCCGATGAAAATGATCCGGTCCTTGAGCAACCGGGAATAAATATCATAGCTCCGTTCCCCGCGGCCGGTCTGCTCGACCACCATCGGAATCAACACGGATTGTGAGAAATTTTTGTTCGCGTCAGTCATTTACTATTGTGGCGCGAGCGCGTTTCGGGAGTCGTTTCGACGCTAACATTCGCCTTTAGGAAATCAAGGGTCTTGCCCAGCACGATCTCTTCCGCGAGACCGTTCATCCTATCGTTTTCTTCAAATTCCTTCCGCATTTTCTCGACCGAAACATTGTAATGTGCGGCCTGCGCGCGGATCCGTTCGTCGATTTCTTCCCGGGTCACCTCGATCTTTTCGGCCTCGGCAATGCGATGAAGAATGAAGTTCGTCTTCAAGCGATGGGCCGCGATGGAACCGGCGCCTTCGATCAGTTCTTTCTCTTTGCCTTTTAACAATTCGTCCGGCACGCCGCGCTCGCGATTGCGATGGACCAGCTCGTTGAGCGCGCGGCGCGTTTCGTTTTTCAAGAGGGGCGGCGGCAGATCGAAGGTGATGCGTTCGTGCAGGAAATTCACGATCTGCTGCTCCTTGGCGCGCTCGGTTTCGTGTTCCTTTTCGTGCTCGAGATTGTGCTCAATCGCGTGACGTAATTCGGCCAGCGTTTTCTCCGGCATGATCTTCGCCGCGAAGGCGTCATCCAGCGCAGGCAGGACCTTTTCCTTCATCTCGTCCAGCGTCACCGCGTAATCCGCCTTCTTGCCCGCCAGCTCCGTCACCGGAAACTCAGCCGGAAACTCGACCTGAACACTGCGGGTATCGCCTCGATTTCATTCCCACGATTTGCTCGCAGAATTTCGGCAGGAAATTCTCGGGCGCGAGATGAAGCCAGAATTTCTTGCCGCCGTGCAGGTTCTTGCTGGCCTCGGGAACAATCTCAGCGATCGGGATCCCGTCGATCGCGCCCGTAAAATCGAGCACCGCAAAATCGCCCATCGCCAGCGCGCGATCTTTCGCATCGACGAAATCCGCGGTTTGCTCGCGCAAACGCTCGACGGCCGCGTCCACTTCTGCCTCGCTCACCGTGATTGGCGGCAATTGGACTGAAATTTGTTTGTAGTCAGGCAACTCGAATTCCGGCGCGGTCACGACGGTCGCGCGAAAGCGCATCGAACGATCTTCCCCAAACTCCACGTCGCCCACGTCGGTCAGCGAAACGACCCGCAACTTCTTTTCCTCGATCGCCTCGTGATAACTCTTCGAGACGAGCGCCTTGGTCAGCTCGTCCTGGATCTCCTTGCGAAATTTTTTCTCGATCACCTGCCGCGGCGCTTTGCCCGGCCGATAGCCCGGGATGCGGGCATACCGCGAGTAATTGCTCGCGATCGCGTCCCATTCCTTGCTGACCACGTCCGGCCCGAGTTCGATTCGCAGCGTCGCCATCCCTTGCGGCTGATTTTCTACTTCTACCTTCATGAGAGCAGCGACCTTACGCTCTGCGCAATTGTAGGGCAACCGCTCCGGTTGCCGATCGAGGCAGGCGATGCCCCCGCCCTACAACACTCGTTTACCGCTCACGTAGACGGAATGGAGCTGCGATAGCCCGAAGTAGTAGGCGATCTCCCGATAATCGCTGGAATCCCAGACGGTAAAATTCGCCCGCTTTCCCGGTTCGAGCGATCCGATCTGGTCGCCCGCGGTTCAAGCTATAAGCGGCGTTTATTGTCGCCGCGCTCAGACTTTCGGCGGGAGTCATTTTCATTTGGGTTGCGGCGAGTGAAAGGACCATCGGCATGGATGGCGTAGGCGACGAACCAGGATTGAAATCGGTCGCCAGAACAACAGCGAGGCCGGCTTCGATCATGTCCCGGGCCGGCGGATAACGCGTCTTTCCCAGGGCGTAAACGGATCCTGGCAGTAGGACCGGCTGGACGCGCGCTTCGGCCAGCGCCGCGATCTCGGCGCCGCTCGCTTGCTCGAGATGGTCGGCCGTCGTGGCGCGCAAACGCGCTGCCAGGAAAGCGCCGCCGGAATTCGTGAGCTGATCGACGTGCATCCGTAAGCGCAAGCCGTAGTCGCGTGCTGCCCCGAGAATTTTTTCTGAATCGCTGATGTCGAAGTAGCCGCGTTCGCAAAAGATGTCGCAGCTCTCGGCGAGCTGTTCCTCGACGACGCGCGGCAACATCTTGTGAATGATCAACGCGACGTACTGCTCCGGTGCATTGCGAAATTCGTCCGGCACCGCATGCGCGCCGAGAAACGTCGGGACAAATTCAATCGGCGTTTCCGCGTTCAATCGCCGGATTACCCTGAGCAGCTTGAGCTCGTCGTCAATCGTCAGTCCGTAACCGGATTTCGCCTCGACGGTGGTCGTTCCACCGCGGAGAAACCAGCTCGCATGCTTCTTCGCCTGTTCCAGAAGCTCCTCCTCCGACGCCGCCCGCGTCTTGCGCACGGTCGAACGAATCCCGCCACCACTCTCCGCAATTTGCTCGTAGGTGGCGCCGCGGGCCCGCATCTCGAATTCGTCAATCCTGTCTCCTCCAAAAACGGGATGGGTATGGGCATCGACAAATCCCGGCAAAACGACTTTTCCGGTGGCGTCGATGCTGTCGGCGTTCCCAGGCAACACCTTTTCGATTTCGCTCGACGGACCCGTCGCCACGACACGCCCGTCTTCGATCAGCATTGCGCCGTCGGCAATGATCGCCAGCTCCCGCATTTGCTCGCGGATGCGTGGGCCCGTTGGCCCCGCGAGGGTCACCAACTGAGCGGCGTGAAGAACTGCGACCGGCATCGCCGAAGCTCAACCAAGTTTGCTTTCGACGACGGCATGCACTCGCTTAAACTCCGCTTCCGAAGCCGCCATGATCCTCTGCGTTTTTTCGCCGAAGCGAAGAACTCAAAGCGTCGTCTTTCAAGCTGCTGAGATTGATTCGCACGTTCATCGCGGCACCCTCAATGCAGGCGCGCACGGCCAGCGTTCCCACGCCGACATCGGAAATCGAAGCCAGATTCCCCTTCTCCGCCATCTCGGCGAGGAGTGGGTAGGCCTTCGCCGCTGTTTCCATAACGCGGAGTGGAATCTCCGCTGCGTATTTGTTTGCGGCTTTGATCGCCGCCGATCGGGCAGCCTTCTCTTCCACCGAATCTTTGGGGAGGCCGAATGCTGCCATGACCTTGTTAAAAGCGGCCGTGTCTTCGTCGACGAGGAAAAGCAGCTCGTCTTTGAGTTGCTGCGCTTTGACGGCCCAATCGCTAAAATAGGTAAGTTTGTCTTCCCAGCCGCGCTTCCCCGCGGACAGGTTCGCCACCATACCGGCGAGCGAAACCCCGAGAGCCCCCATCAACGCCGCCACCGATCCCCCACCCGGCGCGGGCGAATCGCTCAGGGTTTCGTTGCAGAACGCACGCAGGTCCAGCTTCACCAGCGATTTTTTTCCGGCCGACTCCATCTTCAATTCGATGATCTTCTCTTTCGGATCGAAAGGTTTCAATTCACTTAATCCCATCGACCGAATCGCGACGTCGATCAGCTCTTCCTCCGAGGCGCCCTCGGACCACTTCTGTTTCCGCAAGTAATGCCGGCCCGCGTCGAGCAAACACTTCTTCGGCAGCATGCCGACGACCTCGGAGCCGGTGACGCGCAGTCCGCGCTTGCTGGCTGCTTCGACACAGGCGTCGAATGCAGCGTGCAGCGGCGTCTCCTCAAGGTTTGTCAGGTTCATCGACACCTGCGCCATTCCATATTCTTCGACGTACCAGCCGATCGCTTTCACGTGTTTGAGCATCCCCGGCTCGCGGACCGGTTCGCCCTTGTCATCAAGCACCGGCTTTCCTGTTGGCGTGCCATCTTCCGTTTTCACGCGCCCGTTCTCACGCACATCGAACGCAACGGAGTTCGCGCGACGGACCGCTTTTGTATTCAGATTTGCGTTGTAAGCGACGAGAAATTCGCGGGCGCCGATTACCGTCGCGCCTGATCTTTCGTTGAAGACGGTCGGGCCGAAATCCGGCTTCCACTGCGGCTGTTTGATCTTCTCGGCGAAGCCTTCGTATTCGCCGGCACGGATGATCGATAAATTCGAGCGCCCCGGATCGTCCGCGGCCTTTTCGTAGAGATAAACCGGGATCTTGAGTTCTTCGCCCACGCGCTGCCCAAGTTTCTTCGCGCACTCGATCGCTTCCTCCCAGGTCACGTTGCTCACCGGGATGAACGGGCAAACGTCCGTCGCGCCCATTCGGGGGTGCGCCCCCGTATGCTTGCGCATATCGATCAGTTCCGCCGCCTTTTGAATGCCGCGGAACGCTGCTTCCACGGCGGCCTCCGGACTTCCTGCAAACGTCACCACTGTCCGGTTCGTGCTTGCACCCGGATCCACGTTGAGCAGCGAAACGCCGTCGACTGATTCGATCGCTGCCGTGATCTGCCGAATGACCTCCGGATCCCGTCCTTCAGAAAAATTCGGCACGCACTCGATGATCTTTTGCATACCGGGAGATCAGTCGCGCGCCTTCGGTTCCATGGGAAGGGCAATGTTGTTCTCGTTGGCAAAGCCAATAGCGCGGGAATAACCGGCGTCAGCGTGACGGATAATGCCCATCCCGGGATCGCTGGTGAGAACCCGCTCGAGACGCCGCCGGGAATTATCGCTTCCGTCGGCGACGACGACCATTCCGGCGTGTTGCGAATAGCCGATGCCGACTCCGCCGCCGTTGTGGATCGAAATCCATGACGCTCCGGCCGCCGTGTTGACGAGCGCATTCAGAAGCGCCCAATCGGCAATGGCGTCGCTCCCGTCGATCATCCCTTCGGTTTCGCGGAAAGGCGATGCAACCGAACCGGTATCCAGATGATCGCGACCAATCACGACCGGGGCTTTGAGTTCCCCGCGTTTAACAAGCTCATTCATGGCGAGTCCGAACTCGGCGCGTTCGCCGTACCCGAGCCAGCAAATCCGCGCGGGCAATCCCTGGAAATGAATGCGTTCCTTCGCCAGTTTCATCCAACGCGCGAGGATTTCGTTGTTTGGGAAAAGCTCGAGCGCGAGGGCATCGGTCCGCGCGATATCGGCCGGATCGCCACTCAGCGCCACCCACCGGAAGGGGCCCTTCCCCTCGCAGAAAAGCGGTCGGATGTATTCCGGGACGAACCCAGGAATGTCGAAGGCGTTCTCGACCCCCGCCTTTTTGGCCTGGGTCCGAATGTTGTTACCGTAGTCGAACGTGATCGCGCCCTTTTTCTGAAGGGCGAGCATTCCCTCTACGTGCGTCGCCATGGAACGCATCGAGCGTTCGATGTAATCCTCGGGATTGCTTGTCCGTAAACTGAGCGCGTTCTGCAGGGTCATCCCCTTCGGCACGTAACCGTTGAGCGCATCGTGCGCGCTGGTTTGGTCAGTCAGGATGTCGGGAACAATGCCGCGGCGCGCGAGTTCGGGCACGACGTCGGCGCAATTGCCAACCAGACCGACCGAGATCGCTTGGTCCCGATTCGAGAAGCGCAAGCGCGTCGTCGAGGGAATGCGCAATCTTATCGCAATAACCGCTCTTGAGCCGCTTCTCGATTCGTGACGGGTCGACGTCGATTCCAAGAAAACGCGCGCCATTCATCGTTGCGGCGAGGGGCTGCGCGCCCCCCATCCCGCCCATGCCGCCGGAAACGATCAGTTTTCCGGCGAGACTTCCCCCAAAATGTTTCTCCGCCGCCGAGGCGAACGTCTCGAATGTCCCCTGCACGATTCCCTGGCTGCCGATGTAAATCCAGGAACCCGCGGTCATTTGGCCGTACATCGTCAGGCCGAGCCGTTCGAGGCGATTGAACTCCGTCGCGTTCGACCAATGGCCGACAAGGTTTGAATTCGCGATCAAAACTCGCGGTGCTTCGTCGTGGGTGCGGAACACGCCGACCGGCTTTCCCGATTGAACCAACAATGTCTGGTCGTTTTCCAGTTCGCGTAAGCATCGCCCGATAGCCTCGAACGCTTCCCAACTGCGCGCCGCGCGGCCCGTGCCGCCGTAAACGATGAGCTGGTCCGGGTCCTCGGCGACCTCCGGATCGAGATTGTTCATGAGCATCCGGAGGGCGGCTTCCTGGTGCCAGCCTTTGCAGCTCTTCTCGTTGCCTCGAGGTGCGCGAACGGTCGCCCGGTTACTCATCGTCGAATACTCCTTCCCGAATTGCGGCAGCGACGCGAGCAATGTCGGACGACATGGAACGATCTGCCTCGACCGCCGCGGAAAGTTTCCGCACGCGTTCGTAGGCTTCTTCCACCCCCACGCCTCCTTTGAGCGGCCGGCGAAATTCCAATCCCTCGGCCGCGGCGAGCAACTCGATGGCGAGCAGATGTTCCGCATTCTCGACGATCGTGCGCAACTTCAGCGCGGAGGTCATTCCCATCGAGACGTGATCTTCCTTTCCCCCTGAAGTCGGGAGATTGTCGATGCTGGCTGGATGCGCGAGCACCTTGGCTTCATTCAGCAGCGCGACAGCTGCGACATGCAGGATCATGAAGCCGGAATGAGTGCCGGCGTGCGGCGAAAGAAACGGCGGAAGGCCTTCGCTCAGATCGGGATTCACCAATCGATCGGTGCGGCGTTCGCTGATGCTCATGAGATCGGTCACGGCGATGGCCACGAAATCGAGCGCCAGGGCGAGTGGCGCGCCGTGGAAATTGCCGCCGGAAAGAATGTCGCCCCCTTCAAATACGAGCGGGTTGTCGGTCGCGGAGCCGGATTCAATTTCCAGGACCTTCTCGCAATGATCGAGCGCCCCGCGGACGGCGCCATGGACCTGCGGCATGCAACGCAGACTGTAGGCGTCCTGCACGCGGGGATCGTTCGCCAGGTGCGATTGGCGGATCTCGCTGTCGCGCAAAAGATGGAGGAGATGCTGCGCCACGGCGAGCTGACCGGGGTGCGGGCGCGCCTTGTGAATCCGCGCGTCGAAGGCCGTCGGCGTCCCCTTGAGCGCTTCCAGCGTCATGGCACCCGCGATGTCGGCGACATGGGCGAGCCGTTTTGCGCGGAACAACGCCAGGCCCCCGACCGCATGCATGGCCTGGGTGCCGTTAAGGAGAGCGAGACCCTCCTTTGCTTCGAGAGCAACCGGTTTGAGCCCAGCCTTCCGCAAAGCCTCGGCGCTCGGCAATCGCTCGCCTTTGTAAAATGCTTCGCCTTCCCCGATGAGCGTCAAGCGACAAATGCGCGAGTGGCGCAAGATCGCCGCTCGCTCCCACCGATCCCTTCTCTGGGATAACCGGGATGACGCCACGATTGTTTAAGTCACAAAGCAGCTCGACCACTTCCAACCGAATGCCGCTCAGTCCCAGGGCCAGAACGTTTGCCCGCAAAAGGATCATTGCGCGCACTTCAGCCTCGGACAGCGGGTTCCCAATTCCGCAAGCGTGACTGCGAACGAGGTTCAACTGCAACTGCCGCAATTCCTGCGCGGGCACATGGACGTCGGATAGTTTGCCGAAACCGGTGCTAACGCCGTAGACGACCTCTCCCTTGGCGACAATTTCGTCGACCACTTGTCGCGAGGAATGGATGCCGGCATGCGCTGACGCGCCGACCTGAATCGAGCCGCCGCCGCGGGAAATACGCGCGATCTCCGCAAGTGACAAAGGCTGCCCGGTTAGTTCCACGCCTCGCATCTTATGAAGGGTCGTGGAAAAGAAAAGCGGCGGCCTGATTTCGCACGGCGGAAAAAAGGCCAGGCCGACGAAACGACCTGGCCTTTTATGGTTAAAGCTATCCGCAGACGGACAAGCTGACGGTTACTTCGAGTAAGTAGATGTTTGAGTTGTCGCTGCCTCTTTATGCTGGGAGCAAGCTCCCAGGCTCAGCGCACTGGCCACAACGGCCAAAATCATGATTGCTTTCAGAATCTTCAAGTAGTGTTTCGCCCCCTTTCCGTGCTGGTTGCTGCCGTCATTTAGGCAGTTAAGACCCCTGACGCAACGCTTTTCTCCACTTTTTTCCGGGGCCCACCAGCCGTTCGTTAGGGCTTGATCTCGACTGGCGTGTCGACGGTTACCAGCTCGAAGAGCTCGGCTACGTCGACATTGTTCATCCGCACGCACCCGTGGCTGGCAGGCGTCCCCAGGCTCTCTTCATCATTCGTCCCGTGGATGTAAACGTAACGGCTGTGTGTATTCGCGTTCCGCGGGTCTAGCCCGTCGAGCCACAGAATGCGCGTCATCACGAGGTCCTCCTCCTGCAGCAGCTTTTTCGTCGGTTTGACGGCCCGCCGACTCTTGAAAACCGTCCCGATCGGCATTCCCTCGCCTATTTTTTCGGCGATGCGGAATCGACCGGTCGGCGTCTTGAAGCTGCCGGCTTTGGAGCCGAGGCCGAAGCGGGAGGTCGAAACCGGATATTCAGCGATCTTCCTCCGGCCCGATCGCAGCGTCAGCCACTGCTTTCGAACAGAGATTTCGATCTTGGCCGCGGGACTTTTCTTCATCGGAAACGGCCGTAGGATGCGCCGTGGTTCAGGCAAAGAAAAGCTATCACGTGGCGATCGTCGGCGCGACCGGCGCGGTAGGCGAGGAATTGCTGGGCGTCCTCGAGCGGCGCAGCTTTCCGGTGGAGCGGTTGCTTCCGTTGTGCTCTCGCCGATCTGCTGGCAAACTCGTTTCGTTTCGCGGTGAAAAAATTGCCGCCGAAGAACTCTCGGCCCACTCTTTCGCAGGGATCGACCTGGCCTTCTTCAGCGCCGGCGGAGACATTTCCCGCGAATATGCACGGATCGCCCGCGACGCGGGCACGGTGGTGATCGATAACTCCTCCGTTTTCCGGATGGAGCCCGAGGTGCCGCTGGTAATCCCGGAGATCAATGGCGAGGACGTGCGGGAACACCGCGGATTGATCGCCAACCCGAATTGCACGACGGCCGTTGCCTTGATGGCGCTCTATCCGCTGCACCGCGCGTTCGGCGTGCGCCGGGTCATCGCGGCGAGCTATCAGGCAGTCTCGGGCAGCGGCGCCCGGGCGATCAAGGAACTCCGCTCGCAAGTCGAATCCGCCGCGGAGAATAGAGCGCCGGTGACCGAGATTTATCCGCATCCGATCGCGTTCAACGTCCTTCCCCACGTCGACTCATTTCTGCCCAGCGGTTACACGAAAGAAGAAATGAAAATGCAGAACGAGGGGCGTCGAATCATGCATTTGCCCGATTTCCTCGCGTCAGTCACATGCGTCCGAGTGCCGGTGTATCGCGCGCATTCGGTCGCCGTCAGCGCCGAGTTCGCTCGCCCGGTGTCGGTCGAGGAAGCGCACGAAGTGCTCGCGAAGGCGCCCGGCCTCGAGCTGGTCGATGAACCGGTCAATAATCGTTACCCCATGCCCCTGTTCACGGCCGGTAAGGACAACTGCGAAGTCGGCCGCGTCCGGCGCGATTGTGCCTTCGAGAACGGCCTTTCCTTCTGGGTTTCCGGCGATCAATTGCTGAAGGGCGCGGCGTTGAATGCCGTCCAGATTGCCGAGCTGCTCTAGAGCCGCGCGCTGCGGCATCGGTCGTATAGATCCTATGCGACCTATGTGTGCCGGCCCACGCTACGGGCTCGGCGATACTCGCTCCTGTGGCGATTCCTTTTTTATTTTCGGCGCGTTATCAGCGGGCGCCTCCGGTTTGGATTTCTCCACCGATTCGGGCTTTGTTACCGGAGGCGGAGTAAATCGCGCAGGGTTGTTTGGCATCGGCATGGGCGGGGCCGCGGTATCGAGTTTATTCTTGCGCTTTTCTGCCTTTTCCTTTGACGCTCTTGGGGAAGGCCCCGGCTTTTGATTCCGCTTATTCGCGCTTTTCTCGAGCGGGTTTGCAGGCGTCATGCCTGGGCTTACCGGGCCTGGTGGCGCGTTCGTCGTTGGACTCGCAGGCGCCGTAGAGGCCGGGCTGGCGCCGGTCGTTTCCGACGCCTGGATCGTCGGTGGCGGGATGCTCTGTCGGATCTTCTTTCTGCATCTTCGCTTTCAAATCGGCCCGCGTCTTTTTGTCCGCCACTTGTTCCCAACCGTGTTCCACAGACGCCTGCGTGATTTTCTCCTTCACCACTTTTGGCGCGACGGTCTTGGCCGGCTTTTGGAATTGCTGGGGAGCGGCGACCACCAGCTTGTCTCCTTGCACTCTCATCAGCGACTTCGAGCGCGCGGCTGTAGCTGGATCGACGCTACTCTCACGCTGCAAGCTCAAGCGCTGGATTGGCCGGGCCGAATAGCGGCTCAGGATGTTGAAGTCGGGCCCATAATTGTAAACCGTCGAGTTCGTAAAGGTGATGTTCGTTACGTTCACGGTCTTGCTGATGTAGGTGACGTTCTGGTCCGTCGCGAAAATCCGCTCGCGCAAAACCGGTTCGCCGATGGAGCGGACATCGATGAAGTTGTAGGTAGCTGGTCCAATGTCGAAATCCATGTCGACCTGCGAATTGATCGGGCTGAAGTCGACAAAAATGTCGCCGGCCCGGCGCGGCGGGAGGGGCGCCCAGCCGACGTAATCGCCGCCCGTGCGCCAGGAGACCCAGGCTGGGCCCCAATCGCGCCCGGGCACCCACACCCAGCCGCGTCCGCGCAGCCGAATCCAGCGGCCGTAATGATAGGTCGCCCAGCCAAAGTCTTCGTAGGAAACCCACGTCCACCCGACGTCCGTGTAGGCCCAATAACCGTCAGAGTACGGCCGCCACGTTCTGTTGCTGACCGCGACCGTGGGTTGCCAGCAATAGCCGTAGTCGGCGACGTCGACCCAGCTTCCGCCGTCATTGAGATTATCGTAGAAAAAATCGAGGGAGACGTCGGTGCCCCCTTCGGCCTGCCTGGCGACGGCAACCACCAGCGCCAGGAGTGCGACCGCAAGCAGCATTCGTTTCATAAACCTGGTTGGCTACACAGTTTAGAGCGCCGCTCGGACCGGTTATTCAAGTCGAAAGATTCGGAATCTGGGAGACTTTTCGGGCTACGTCCTTGGCGTTAACGCGGCCGCAGGACGACGAACGATCGCGTCCGATGCCGGCAAACCGAAAGCACCTGAGTGCCGTTTGGATCGAGTGAAGCAACGACCTTTTTGTATTCCGAAACCGATGTCACGGGCTGCTGATTGATCTCCTCGATCACATCGCCGGCCCGGAGCTCGCCGGCTTCGCCATTGACCTTCGACACGAGCACGCCGCGGATCCGGTTCGGCAGATCGAGGCGCTTCATGACGTCGGGCGTCAACTCGGCAACCTCCACCGAGGCAAGCGCGTTCGCCTCATCGGGTTGTTCCTCCGAATCGTCTGGCTGTTGCGGCGTCTGGGGTTGCCGCGGGTTGTTCGTGAAGTCAGATAATCAGCCGGCTGTTCCTTGATCTCAGCCGTGATCTTCATCGTGTTCCCACCGCGGACGACTTCCATCTCCACCTTTTTGTTCAACTCGACTTGCGCCACAAGACTCCGCAGTTCCGTGATATTACGCACCGTATGGCCGTTGAATTTCTTGATCACGTCATCGCGCTGCAATTTCGCATCGGATGCCGGTGTATTTGGATAAACGTCGTCGATAACCACGCCGTCGGTTTCGGTTACACCCTGTTGCGTAGGGCGCGCCTGGATTCCAAGATAACCGCGAATAATCCGGCCGTTCTTGAGTAAGCTTTCCAGCGCGGTCTTCACGGAATTCGACGGAATGGCGAAACCGATTCCTTGCGAGCCACCGCTGCGCGAGATGATCGCCGTGTTGATGCCGATGATCTCGCCGCGCAAATTCACCAACGGCCCACCGCTGTTCCCAGGGTTAATCGCCGCATTCGTTTGCAGGTAATCGCCAAATCCGTCGACCCGATTCGGCCGCCCTTTCGAGCTGATGATTCCGTCGGTCACGGTTTCCTCGAACCCGAACGGGTTCCCAATTGCCACCACGAAATCGCCGGCCTGAACCGCATCGGAATCGCCGAACTTCAACGGCTTCAATCCAGGCTCGTCGATCTTGAGCACCGCGAGGTCGACCACCGAATCCGCGCCGATGAGCTTCGCCTTTTTCGTTTTCCCGTCGCTCAGCTGCACTTCAATTTCGTCCACCTGGTCGACCACGTGGTTGTTCGTAATAATGTGGCCTTCCGCCGTCACCACGACGCCGGAGCCAAGCGAGTTTTGCACCATCGCTTCCTCGTTCGGATTACGAAACTGGCGCGGGTTGCGATTGAAAAAATCGGAGGGATCAAGCTGATACTGCCGGCGCACTGGAACCTTCTTCGACGTCTTAATGCTCACGACCGAAGGGATAATCGAGCCGACCAGGGCTCGCCGTTCGCGATTGAAGTTCTCGAGCGCGCTGACGTCTTTCGGGTCCACGCTCGCGGTCGTGGCCAGCGAATATTTCTCGGAAGTCGCAGCGAGAAATCTCAGGCCCCCGGTTTTCATCCGATAATCGTAAAGGGCGGAAATCCCGGCACTCACCAGCAAAACAAAGCAGATAAATTTGATCAGGTTTTTCATTAGCTCACGTTCGAGAAAGTTCGTCCGTGTTGTTCGACAATCAATTGTCGAAATCGTTGATTTTCCTTCGCCTCAAGGAGCGGATCTACGGCCAGAATCGCCGTTGCTGCGGCGCGTGCCTCTCGCATGATATCGGCTTCCTTGATGAGATTGCCCAGCTTCAGGGCCGGCAACCCGCTTTGGGCGGTTCCAAGCAAATCCCCGGGCCCGCGCATTTCCCAATCGGCCTCGGCCACCGCGAAACCGTCGATCGTCTTCTCGAGCACGCCTAGCTTTGCGACCGTTTCGGGCGCCTTCTCCGCGCTCAAGAGGATGCAATACGACTTGTGGGCGCCCCGGCCGATTCGGCCCCGCAGCTGGTGAAGTTGCGCCAGCCCGAAACGCTCCGCGTTCTCGATCAACATTACGGTGGCGTTCGGAACGTCCACGCCCACTTCGATCACTGTCGTGCTGATGAGTGCGCTCGTTTCGCCTCGTCGAAAACGCTCCATGATCGATTGTTTTTCCGGTGCCGGAATCCGGCCGTGCAAGAGTTCGCAGTGAAAAGGCCGCAAGCGTTCGCGCCATTGCTCGAACTCGACCGCCGCTGCCTTCGCATCCAGCTTGTCGCTCTCGTCAATGAGCGGATAAACGATGTACGCCTGCCGCCCGGCTTCGAGCTCTTTGCGGATAAACAAGAGGACCTCCGGAAGTTTCTGCCGGTCGCGCACGGCCGTGATGATCTTGCCCCGGTCCGCCGGCATTTGGTCGATCACGGAAACGTCAAGATCGCCGTAGACTGTCATCGTGAGGGTTCGCGGAATCGGGGTCGCGGTCATCACGAGAACGTCCGGGGCCGGCTCGCGCGATGTTAGCCGAGCCCGTTGCGAGACCCCAAACTTATGTTGTTCATCGATGACCGCGAGGCCGAGTCTGTCGAACGACACGCCTTCATAAAGCAGTGCGTGCGTGCCGACGATAATGTGCGCGGAGCTTGGGAGCCCGGATTGCAGGATTTGGGGAGCGGACGCTTGCAGCGTGCTGGTCGCGGCATTCTGCCGCGACGAACTTTCCATCCTCCGGCGTCCAAACCCAGGGGTACGCCTCATCCGGCCCCGCGACCTTCGCGTCCCATGGATTTCGCAGGATATACTGGAACTTCTCTTCAAGATCGCGATCAGACCGAATGAATCGGTCGAAGGTTTCCTTCTCCCATACGGAGCCCTGCGTTCCTTGTGTTTTGTTGATCTCCCGTGCGGTGAAGGATTTCAGCGATCTCAAGAGCTCGGTCAGCGACCAGAAAAGTGCCCCGTCCTCTCCGGCACCATCATCCTTCGGCCAAGGCTGAAACAACGCGTGGACATGATCGGGCATGACGCAAAGTGCAAGAAGCTCATAACGTTTTTCATGAAAATGGCGCCAGGCGTTGAGAACGATTGTTCGGCCAGCAGGGTTGAGAGCGCGCCGGTTTTGGGTTGTAAGCGTGACCGCATAGATCGCCCATGGTTTTTCGAAATGTGGAAGGCGACGTTTGGAGTAATGCGTATCGCTGGCCACGGCGATATCGTCCCCGGAAGTTCGCAATGGAGGAACGCCATTGCCAGCACGTTGTAAGCGTGCGCTCCCCAGATTTTGATCGACGCCCGCGAATAATGGCAAGGGCGCGTTGTCCTCTTGCCGCGCGCCGGTTCGTAAAGCGACGCGTACTCCCAACGGCTCGAGCCATCGGCACAGCACGGCATAATGTTGTTCGGCCAGGATTTGGGTAGGAGCCATCAACGCAGCTTGCGATCCGGATTCGACGGCCAGCAGCATCGCCGCAATGGCTACAACCGTTTTTCCGGAGCCGACATCGCCCTGCAGCAAACGGTTCATCGGCTGCGGCGAGGACAAGTCGCGCCGCAGCTCGGCCAGGACGCGCTCCTGCGCGGCCGTGAGATCGAAGGGCAAGCCCCGGAGGAATTGTTCAAGGAGCGCTCCCGGCGCGGCGTGCGCCTGCCCTGGCCGGGCCGTGGCTGCGGAACGGCGCGAACCGATCAGAAGTTGCATCGCGAAAAACTCGGAGAAAACCAGATGCCGATGGGCCGCAGCGCGTTGCTCTTCGTTGCTGGGAAAATGAATCTCGTGCAACGCGTGCTCACGCGATCCGAGGTTCACTCCTTTCGGCATCAGGGTCGGAACAGAATCCGAGTCGAGATGCTCGAGCGTCGTGAAAATCAATCCCCGAAAGACTCGTTGGGACAGACCTTCGGTTGCCGGATAGATCGGCGTGATTCGTCGGAAGTGAACTGAGATTTCGTCATCGTTTTCGATCACCTCGAACTCCGGATGTTCCATGCACATCCGGTTCTTCCGCAGCCGCGGTTTGCCAAAAACGACGAGACGCTGGCCGGTCGCGATCATTTTCTGGACGTAATGCAAATTGAACCAGCGAAGCACGAGCGGTTGGCTGAGCGCGTTTGCCGCCGATTCTTCCAGGGTCGCCTCGAAGATTTTCTTCCAGCCGCCAAACCGAACGAGCCTCGTCTTCACGACTTCCCCGCAGAGCAGGATTGGCGTCTCGCTCTCCTCTCTTGGAAACGCCGCGAAGTGCGACCGGTCTTCGTAACGCCGCGGATAATGGGTGAGGAGCGCTTCGACCGTTTCGATTTCCAGTCGACGCAGCGCCGTCAGCTTCGGGCGCGGTATCCACTCCAGCTCGGTGAGCGGCTGCGAATAGACAATCATGCGACTGGGACGGCGCTCCGCAACGCTTCTATCTGAATCTGCAGCCGCATTTCTCCTTCGTATTCGTCGGCGTTCACGCGAAAGGCGATGTCCCAGGGCGGCGGGGGCAGCGCGGTGAGGGCGCCGTCGAAAAAGATCGCACGACGAAAGTGGTTCCGTTGGCGGAGCCGCAATACGAGATGTTTGTCCTTGAGCACTTGCGGTTCGGCGGCAGGCTCGACAACGCGGGCTAGAAACGTGGGCTGAAGATTGCTGTTCCCGAATGGTTCCAGCGCCTGATGCCAGCGGAGCAAATCGCCGTTCAGCTCGGCAAACAACAATTCGTGATCCAGATGTAATCGCGGTTGAAGATCGTCGTCTGTCAAAAGTGCGCGAGCTGCTGCGCGGAAGGAAACCGCGAACGCTTCGAAATTCCTTTCCTGAATCGCGAATCCCGCCGCCATTTCGTGACCGCCGAATTTCTCAAGATGGACGGCGCAACGAGAGAGTGCTTCAACGAGCGACAACCCTCCGATGCTTCGCCCGCTCCCCTTCCCCAGCCCGGAGGCATCAAAAGCGACCAGGATCGTTGGTCGATGATATTTGCGCGCCAGTCGCGACGCCACAATTCCGAGCACGCCGGGATGCCAGTCCCGCGAGCCAAGGACGATGGCTGCATCACGCGAAGGATCGAAGGCTTCGTGTAATGCTTCTTCGGCCTCTGTTGAAATCTGGCGTTCCACTGCCTGCCGATCGCGATTTTGCTCGTCTAACAACGCGGCAAGCTGCGTGGCTTCGGTTTCATCAGTCGTAAGGAGGAGCCGCAACGCTTTCTCCGCGGTCGCGAGCCGGCCAGCTGCATTGAGCCGGGGACCGAGGCGAAATCCGATGTGTTCGGCCATCACGGGCGCGCGCACCGCCGCGACCTCCATCAATTTTCGAACCCCGGGGCGCCGGGAAGATGCGAGCTGCATCATCCCCCGCTGAACCAGAATGCGATTCTCTTTTTCCAGCGGTACGATGTCCGCGACCGTTCCGAGTGCGACAAGGTCGAGATGCGCCTTCAAATCGAAGCTGGAAGCCGGCCGTGTCTTCAAGAGCGCGTGGCAAAGTTTAAAAACGATCCCGACGCTGCAAAGATATTCGAACGGGCAGTCTGGCTGCACCTTTGGATTCACGATCGCAACACAATCCGGCAGCGCCGATTTCGGCTCGTGGTGATCCAGCACGATGACGTCGATGCCACGCGATTTCAGCGCGGCAATTTCCGTGAGGGACGAGGTCCCGCAGTCCATCGCAATCAACAGTTGCGGTGATACTGCCTGACAACAGCGGTCCAGGCTTTCGGGGCTGAGACCGTAACCCTCCTCCATTCGCAGCGGCAGAAACAATTCCGGCGTTGCCCCGTAACTTCTTAGCAGCTCCGCCAGCAACGCGAGCGAGGTGACCCCGTCGACGTCATAATCGCCAAACAAGACGATGCGCTCGCCGCGATCGATCGCCTGGAGGATGCGGGCGACAGCCGCGGACATGTTCGGCAGCTGGAACGGATCACTCAGCGATCGCAAGCGCGGCTGAAGAAAAGCGTTGAGGTCGTCGACGCAGGAAAAGCGCTTTCGTTTCAAGAGCTCGACGATGCAAGGCAGTCCGCAGATTTCCGCCCAGGAAATTCCGCCGGCGGAATCCCCGCACGACTGAGCAACTGTCCAACGCCTTTCCAAACGCAAGGAACGGCGGTTTGGAATTGGCGTATCTGTGGGCGGCGATTTCAAATCGCGGCTCCTTGAAGCTGAAGCTTCCCGGCCAAAGTCCTGGCGTTAAAGGGGGCGTGCACCTTGGCGTCGTTGTCGAAGTAAAGGTAAACGTCGCGTGGACCGGCGGGAGCTTTTCGACCAGCGACCAGTTTCGCGTCGTTGGGTTGCCGGCCTTTTCGCCAATGCTCAATGCGATTCGACCACCAATCCAGTTCCGCATCGCTGTAACCGCTCACGTAAAGCTGCTCGGCCCCGTGCAGCCGGCAGTAAACGAAGTCGGCGGTGATGTCCTCAGCGTATGGCCATTTGCCCGCGGTGTCTGCGACGACAAACGCAATGTTGTAGCCGTCGGAGCAGCGCAAAAAAATCCGGCACCATGAAAGTAGGGTGCCGAATCTCCACGGCGTGGCGAATCGGCCGGGTCGCATCCGTCTTCGTCCAACTGCGGCCCGTGAGTTTCGCATCGTGCTTTTTCGCGAGCTTCACTGCCGCCCGAGTGTCTGCCGGCAGCAGATCGAAGAATTCCGCAAACCGCTCCGGGTTCCAGCCAAAGTTCGGCGGAAACTGCCACAGGATCGGGCCAAGTTTTTCGCGGAGAGCGAGAACTCCGGAAGCAAAGAAGTTCGCAACCGGTGCCTCTACGTCGCGAAGCTTTTTCATGTGGGTGATGAATCGTCCGCCTTTCACGCTAAAGACGAATCCTGACGGCGTCTCAGCGTACCAGCGTTGATAACTCGACGGCAGCTGAAGCGAGTAAAATGACCCGTTGATTTCGATCGAATTGAAGGCGCGGCTGGCGAACTCCAGTTCGCCCCGGTGCGCCAGTTTTTTCGGATAGAAAACGCCGCGCCAACCGGCGTAGGTCCAACCCGAAATCCCAATATGCAGGTCCTGGCGGGGCCATGGCCTCGCTCGTGCCGTCAGATGATCAGCCGCGAGTCGTGCCACAAAATACTGTGCTTTTCACAAAGTTTTCGGAAGACCGACAATCCTTCCTTTTCCTGACGGGCCATACTGATATTGCAAACATCCGGTGAGATAAAACTGGCAAAAGTCCGGACTGAATTCGCGCTCCGCAGCGATAAGAAGATCGAGTTCGCGCAGATTGTTGTCACGACAGGCTCGCAAAGTATCGGCGATTGCTTTGGGCGACGGGACCTCCGGCCTTATCAACCAGAGCGCATACACAAACGGGAGACCAGTCCGTTTCTTCCATTCCTCGCCTAAATCCCAGAAGTGAAAGGACTCTTCGGTTTCATCACGAAAGCGAATCGCCTGGTCGCCAATGAAAAATTTCGCCAGGCGCGGTGTGATTGCCCTCTGCATCAGGCGGGAACGAACGACGAACTTCGGAGCGAGGCCCATCTCGGCCAAAAGAACGCGCAACAAATTTACCCCGGTTTGCGAGGCGGGATCGATCTCGATCTCCTCGATCTCGGCCAGCTCGCCGCTATGGGCGACGAAGACGCTGTGCACGGGACCGTTCGATGAAATCGAGATGCCGTCGACGAGCGTGTAAACCGGGTTGCGGAGAAATTCGAAACTGGAAACCAACGCTACCTGGAGCGCATCGGACGCAAGTTTTTCGCACAAGATGCTCGGATGATCGAAGACCACTTCGCCGGGCCATCCGTAAATGAGGGGGCGGGCGTTGAGGTATTTAACGCAACCGATCCGCAGGAGCCCTGACTCTGCCACGCGTCAGGCGTAAATCAGTTCGGATTCCTCGGCGGGCGCAGCCGCCGCGGCCGATCTTTTTTTCGACAGGTGCCGATAGTAGCTGTCCCGCTGGACCGGTTCCCGCCCAGCTTCACGAATCACCTGCTCGAGCGTTTCGACTGTCTGTTGCTGCGGCGTTTTCGCCCCCGCCATATGAAAGATCATTTCTTCCATGATGGTGCCGTGCAAATCATCGACGCCGTAATTGAGCGAAACCTGGGCGAGCGGCAGCCCCATCGAGACCCAATAAGCGGTCAGGTGATCGAAGTTATCGAGGTAGATCCGGCTCACCGCGAGATTACGCAGTTGCTCTACGGCCGAGGCCGACTTCACGTGCGCGAGGATAGTTGTCTGCGGCTCGAACGCGAAGGGGACAAAGCCGGTGAACCCATGCGTTTCATCCTGAAGCTCGCGAAGCTGCCGCAGGTGATCGACGCGCTGCTCAAGTGTTTCGATATGACCGTAGAGCATAGTCGCCGTGCTGCGGCCTCCCATGTGGTGCCAGATCCGGTGCACATCCAGCCATTCCGCCGCGCTCTCCTTGCCTCGGCAAAGCTCGTCGCGCACCTCAGCGTCGAAAATCTCAGCCCCGCCGCCAGTGAGAGCGCCTAATCCGGCGTCCTTCAAGATGGCGAGCGTTTCGGGAATGGGCTTTTTGAAAATTCGCTGAGCCAGATGACGAATCTCTATCGCCGTAAAGGCCTTGATGATGATCTCTGGACTGAGCGCTCGGAGACGCCCGAGCAACTCCAGATACCACTCCTTCGTCAACGTGGGATGCAATCCCCCCACCATGTGGACTTCGGTAATGCCGGCGGCGAGCGATTCTTCGACTGCGGCGACGATATCGTCGATCGACCGTTCAAAGGCATGAGCGTCGCGCTTTTTCGCAGCGAACGCGCAAAACTGGCAGGAGAGAATGCAGATGTTCGAGTAGTTGATGTACCGATTGAGGATGTAGGTGGCGACGTTACCGTTCAATTGCTCGCGCACCGCGCTCGCCATTACGCCCAAAGAATTCACGTCTGCGGAATGAAAGAGCTGGAGCGCCTCGGCGTCGGAAATGCGCTGCCGGTCCTCGACCTTTTCTGCAATCGGTCGAAGGTCACTGGGAATAAGCGAAAGATTCATTAAGAGCGCGAATTGCCAGTGCATGATGCACATGCTGGCGAGGGCTTGCAACCGAAAGCACCGTTGCTGGTTGAATCGGTCGTAATTGAAGCTTTTGTCCCTGACCACCCAATCGTGTCCGTCTCCACTTACAATGTCCGGCCCTGAAACCGGCCCACCCGGCCGCACTCCTGAGGATGCCGAAGATATTCGGCTTATGGGACTGGTCAGCGCCGGTGACGACCGGGCATTTGAGGATCTCGTCGAGCGGCACCAGCGACTCGTGGTCGGCACGGTAGGCCGCATGCTGGGCACAAACTCTGACGCGGAGGATATCGCACAGCAAGTTTTCGTGCGCGTGTGGAAGAATGCCAAACGCTACGAGCCGCGCGCGAAATTCACGACTTGGTTGCTGAAGATCACGCGAAATCTCGTCTTCAACGAATTGCGTCGTCGCTCGCGCCATCCCGCCGTGCCGTTGCAATCGGAGACGGGCGAGGAAGAGCGGCCGCTGAGGGATGAGCATGCGATCGCACCGGACGCGTCCTTACTCGACCAGGAACTTCAGAGAGCGGTCGATGCCGCCATCGCCAATCTGCCTGAGACACAACGCATGGCAGTGATCCTACGCCGTTATGAGGAGCTCAGCTATGAAGAGATAGCGGAGACGCTGGAACAATCCGTATCTGCGGTGAAGAGTCTTCTCTTCCGTGCACGGACAGAGCTGCGCGAGAGTTTGAAGCGCTATCTATCGTCGTAATCGCGATGCAATTCTTTCGATGACCCGCACCAGGAGGAGTGCCGCCGAAGGGAAAAACAAAGAGGGCGGACCTCTCGCGAGAATCCGCCCCCTCTCAACCCCACATCTTTGGTTGGCCTAAAATCCGCGTTCGTTTGCGCTTGTTTTGAAATCGACCGCCTTCGTCGTCGTCGTCGTCGTCGTCTCTGATTCGGTCCGGGCCGGGGCGGGCGGTGTTCCGGGCTTGGGATAATCCGCGGTCACGTGCCGGTTCGCGGTTGGGACTAAGCGGACAGCGCCCTTGGCGTTGTTCCGCCAGCCGTTCGGGTCGGCATATTCCTCGCCGGAGTGGTGCAAGCCACTCACCTGGTCTTCGAGACCGGTGCCGTAATGCTGGTCGATGATCGTCGGAGTGACGAACACGAGCAGGTTCCGTTTTACCCGTTCATTGGCGCGGGACGAGAACAGATAGCCGAGGACTGGCACGTCGCCGAGGCCGGGGACTTTCGTGCGGGTTTTTCGCACTTCATCCTGGAGCAAACCACCAATCGCGAGAGTATCCCCGCTCTTTATTAACACATTGGAATCGAGAGAACGGGTATCGATCACGGGGCTGGAGACCGTCGCGCCGGCAAAGACAAAGGTCGAATCGCCGACCTTATTGCTGATCTCCGGTTTCACTGCCAGGGTAATAAAACTGTCTTTGTTGACCGAAGGGCGCACGACTAAAGTGTTGCCGTATTTTTTGTCCTGGAATCCGCCGAAGACCGCCGTGGCGGTCTGCTCGTTGAAGTTCAATTGCGGCACCGGCTGGCTGCGGATAATCTCGATCTTCGCCTGCTGATTATCCGCTGTAACGACCCGCGGATTGGCGAGAAACTCCGCATCGGCGTCCTGATTCAGCAGGTCGAGCGTTGCGGAAAAGTTCGGCACACTCAGGATCGCGTACTGCCCAGCGATGAGGTTGCCGAAGTTACCCAACAGATTGTTCGTGCCGTGATTGTTCGAATTTGGCATCTGGAAATCGCCGCCCGTGTTAGGAGCATACCCAACAGTTTTGTCCGAAAAGGTCCCCGTCCAATTGATGCCGAAGTTCTGCTTGGGGTTCGCAGTAACTTCGACGAGACGCGCTTCGATCATCACCTGTTTGGTCGGCCTGTCGATTTGAGCGAGGAGCTTGCGAATGTTCTCCGTATTTGCCCGCGTAACGCGATAGAAGATCGTGTTGGTTCGTTCATCGATCGCCGAATGATCCCTGCCTCCAAGTTGGCCGTCGATTAAGGGTTGAACGTCCTTCGCGCGGGCATAACTGAATTGATAGTTGTCGCTTTCAGTCGGTTCTTCCGTACGCTCCTCCGCGGTCTTGACGTAGTAAACGTTGTCGATGTTAGCCATGAACAGCCCTTTGGCTTTCACGATGATTGATACCGCTTGGAGCGCTGTCACATCTTCCAATCGCATGGTGACGTTGCCGACGACCTTTTCGCTCACGACCATGTTGATCTTTGCCTGGCGCGCCAGGAGCCGCAGAACGGCGCCGACATCGTCCCCCTGAAATTCGCGAACGCCCACTCCCCCGTTTTCGGAAACGCTGTCCGGCTCAACCGGCGCTGTGGATGTCGTCGTAGCCGTGCTGGTCGTAGGTGCAGGCGACGTGGCCGCAGTGGTGGCTTGGACCAGCAAGAGGTTGTCGCCTTTGGTCGAAGGGGTAACCGGAAGCGGGGCGGTAACCGGTTTAGTCTTGGTTTCCGCGAGCGGCGCTGTGGACGCCGTTGGGCTGGAGCTCGGGCCCGGGGCAGGCGAGCTGATCTGCGCGTTTACGACGAGGACGAGGAAGAATGCCGCTCCGGCGCAGAAGAAGGTTTTAAGGCGATTAGGCATAGATGATGTGAAGTTGAAGAATGCGGCTGCATTAAAAGCAGGAAGCAGACCAGCACCTTCACGCGGGTTGCGCGCTGTCGGGGAGAGAGGCAGGTCTTACGCCGCGCGTACTGCGGCGATGAACGCTCGCATTCGATCGTGATCCTTGCGGCCAGGCGCTGCTTCAACACCGGTTGTGACGTCGACCCCAAAAGGTCGAACCATAGCCACAGCCTCTGCCACGTTTTTCGGGGTCAGACCGCCCGCGAGAATCACGCGCAGATGACGATTGGTCTCGATAAAGCTGCGAGCTATTTCCCACGGAAAAGTTCGCCCGCTCCCTCCAAATTCCCCCGCTGCGCTCGAGTCAAGCAGGACCGTGCGGGTGAAAAAATCCGGGCAGTTAGCCAGGGAAGCGCGATCGCACACGGGAATCGCTTTTTCGAATCGAACTCCGGCCTCCATCAAACGGCGGCAAAATTCTGGTGATTCGGATCCGTGCAATTGGAGGGCGGTGATGCCGAGTGCGCTCGCGACCGCCTTCGCCTGATCCGCGCTGGGATTTACAAGGATCGCCACTTTTTCAACGCCGCCCGGAAGTTCCGCGATCCAGGACGCTTCCCCCCCAACGTAGCGCTTGCTTCTGGGAAAAAAATTGAAGCCGAGCGCGTCCGCTCCAAATTCGATCGCTGCTCGAGCATCCTGCGGCGTCGTCAGCCCGCAGATCTTAATTCGGAGCATTTATGCCGCGGTGGCGAAGCCTAAGGCAGGTTTGCTGAAGTCCGGCGCTGGCATCTCATTCACCAACTTCACGATCCCATCCTGCCAGCGTTGGCCCACCGTTTGCAGATACGGATCGTCCTCCTCGAGGTGCGCTCGCAAGTTCGCGTGCAGCGAGTCCTTCTCGTAACACAGAATGTCGATTGGCGGTCCGACTGCGACATTGCTCGTCATCGTCGAATCAATAGAGATGATTCCCACCTTCACTGCGTCGGTCAGGCCCGTCTCGTAGGTGAAACCGCGGTCGAGGATCGGTTTCCCGTATTTGCGTTCGCCTATCTGGAGGAAGGGACAATCGCGCGTTGCATGGATGCTGTTCCCCTGCGGGTAGATCAAATGCACCTCCGGCGCAAACCCGGCAATCTGCCCCCCGACAATGAGGTGGATGTTGAAATCGAAACCGTCGTGCTCCAGTGCTTCCCGATCGCGTTTTTCGACCTCGCGCACCTTTGTGCCGATGTACCGGATCGTCTCGTAGAAGGTTTTCTGGTTGGTGAGTTGTTCGCGGTGCGGCTCGGTTTTGCCGAGGTACAGGTCCTCGTCGATCAGCGCAATTGTCGCCTGCGTCAGTGACAAATTCCCTGAACTGAGAATGCAGATGACCCGGTCCCCCGGCTTTTCGTAGAGCCGCATCTTCGAGCAGCTGGTGATGTTATCCATTCCGGCGCTCGTGCGTGAGTCTGACAAAAACACAGCGCCTGATCGGCAAATCATTCCGAGGCAATAAGTCATTCGTTCCTGCTTTCCGTTTCAATCACTCGGCCGCGCACGCGCTTGATCTGGCTGTGATGCGTTAGAACGTGCACGCGTCCGTCGCTTCCGCGAAAGAACGCGCTCAACAGCCAGCTGATAATCCCGATAAGAAGCGCGCCCCAGAAGGCGCTTCCAAAACTTTCAACATGAAATCCGCTAATAACGCTGGGCACCCAGTAGAGCATCAATCCGTTCACGACGAGGATGAAAAGCCCCAAACTCAGCAGGATGAGCGGCGCGCCGACGATCAGAATAATAGGCCGAACGAACGCATTCAAAATTCCCAGGAGTACGGCCGCGCCGATCAGGGCTTCCGGGCTGTCGTATCTGATTCCTTTGATAACCAAGGCCGCCACCATCACGCCCACTGTCGTCACCAGCCAGCGGAAAACAAAATGGCGCATGGCGGGACGTTAGGCGCACTCCGGCGCGTTGCGCAACCACGGCATTGCAAAATCCGCTTGCGCGGTCGCGCCATGGGGTATTCGGTCTGGAAACCTTTAGACTCGAACGAAAGTGCCAAGAAAACCAAAAACACCAGTTGATAACGACCCGCCGGAGAGTGCTGGCAGCCAGTCCGCCAACGGAAAATCAAACGGAGCGGAACCGAAAAAGAAACCGCGCGCTGCTGTCCCGCCCGCCAAGAAAAAGAAAGCGACGCCGAAAAAATCTCCCGCCAAAAAGCCAGCAACGTCGACTGCTAAAGCCACCGTAGAACCGACCGACGAGCAAATCCGTCTTCGGGCCTACTTCCTCGCCGAACGCCGTCACAAACTCTCCCTTCCCGGCGACTCCGCTCACGACTGGATCGAAGCCCGCCGCCAACTCATCGAAGAAGCCAGCCGCTAGGTGGATCGCGCGCTCCGTCGCGCGATGTGTGGAGGTCCCGGCATCGCCCGCATCTGTCATCGAGCGCCGGAGCGCTCGATCCACCTACCCGCCGAGCGTCTCTATCCCGGGCAAACAGGCTTTCACCTTGTCGATCAATCGTTCGATCGCGAACGGCTTGGGGACCAACCCGCGCACGCCAGCTTCCTGCAACAGCTCCTGCGCTCGTTTTTCGTCTCCACGCCCGGTTACGAGCAAAAGCGGCGGCACGATCCGCGGCGGCACCGAATGATTGTAGACCTTGCCGATCAGGAAAAAGAGCATGGCCCCATCGATCATCGGCATCGAAAAATCGAACAGCATCAGATCGTAGGTTTTTTTCAGTGCCAGCTCGAAGCCGTATTCAGGCTTGGGAGACGTATCCACCTCGCAGCGCAAATGTGACGTCAGCGCCTCGCGCATTAGCCGCATGAGCGTCACGTCGTCGTCCACAATCAAAATTTTTTTCGGTGCCACCTCATTCATGACAACGGGACGCTTGCGCCAAAGCGCTCGACGTTTCAAGCTTTTCCGATGGATGCCGCGCTAACCGAACTCGCCACTGCCCTTCGCGAACGTCTCGCCGTCATCAGTGACGAAGAGAGTCGCCGCGATCCTGAGCACCACACGGCGCGGCTCCGCGAGGTCTCCGAAAAAATCGATCACCTCGAACAATCCTTAGCCTCCAAAGTCGACCCACAGCTCCGTCATTTTCTCCAACGGCGCAGCTACTCAAAAGCGCTCGAACTGTTGGAAAGCTTGTAAGGACGGCGCTCTGTCGCCGTAAGCATGCTCGGCAACCCAATTCCGACCAACAAGATCGCGAACCGAGTTCGCATCTGAAGCGGCGTTTACCTTGAGTACAATTCGACGATCAACTGCTCGTTAACCATCGGCTGCATTTCGTCGCGGGTGGGAATGCGCGAGACTTTGCCGCTTAACGCGTCGCGGTTCGCGACGAGCCAGTCCGGAACGGGAGCAATCTGAGTGAGCTCGAGATTGCGCAAGGCGAGCTGGCGGGACTTCGGCTTGTCTTTCACCATGACTTCGTCGCCGGCTTTGCAGGTGTAGGAAGCGATGTTGACGTTCCGGCCGTTGACCTGGACGTGGCCATGGGACACGAGCTGGCGGGCGCCGCTGCGAGTGTTCGCGAGGCCGAGTCGAAACACGACGTTATCGAGGCGTGTTTCCAAAAGTTGGAGAAGCGTTTCGCCGGTCACGCCGCGCTTGCGCAAGGCAGTTTGGAAAATGCGGCGGAATTGTTTTTCGAGCAGCCCGTACTGGTAGCGAAGTTTCTGTTTCTCGCCCAGGGCGACGGCGTAATCGGACTGTTTCCGGCGTGAACCCTTCGGGCCATGCATACCAGGAGGATAATTTTTTCGCTCGAGTGCCTTGGATGGTCCAAAAAGCGGCACCCCGTAGCGGCGGCTTACTTTGGTTTTCGGTCCGGTGTATCTGCCCATGGAAAAAAGTAAGAAGTAGGAATTAAGAATTAAGGGAAATCAGACGCGGCGTTGTTTGGGAGGTCGGCAGCCGTTGTGGGGAACGGGAGTCACGTCGCGGATAACGGTGAGGTCGAGGCCGATGGCCTGCAAAGCGCGAACGGCGGATTCGCGGCCGGCGCCGGGTCCACGAACGAGGACTTCGACTTCCTTGAGCCCGTGGCCCATTGCCTGACGAGAAGCGTCCTGCGCCACCATTTGGGCAGCATAGGCGGTGCTCTTGCGGGAACCTTTGAAGCCAACTTTGCCGGCGCTCGACCAACCGATCACGTTGCCCTTCAGGTCGGTGATGGTCACGATCGTGTTGTTGAAGGTGGAAAGAACGTGGGCGATGCCGGTATGAACGTTCTTGCTGCCCTTAGCCTTAATGATCTTCGGCTTCTCGACGTCGTTCGGGTCGAGGGAGAGATTTTCCTTAGGAGGTTCAGGAGCGGCAGCTGGTGCGGCTTCCTCTTTCTTGGCCTTGGCGGGCTTCTTGGCGGGTTTGGCCGGTGCTTCCGCGGTCGCGGTCGCAGGTGCAGCTTCAGATTGAGGTTCAGTCGCCATAGCGGGAGCAGGAGCTTCCGCCGGAGCTGCAGTCTCTACCTTCGTCTCTTCGTTTTCGGCTTTGGCCTTGGGAGCTTTTGCCTTTGCCGGTTTTTTTTCGTCTGAGTCTGCCATGGCTAAAAACTTCTAATCGTTAGACCTTACCCGCCTTCGCGTCCTTGTTGCGGATGACGCCGACTGTCTTGCGCGGACCTTTGCGGGTGCGCGCATTGGTCGAGGTGCGCTGGCCGCGAACGGGCAGCCCGCGACGATGCCGAATGCCGCGATAACAGTTGATGGCCTGGAGCCGCTTCAAGTTACTCTGCACTTCGCGGCGAAGATCGCCTTCGATCGGAATCTTGTTGTTGGTGATCGCGTGAATGATCTCGTTGATCTGCTGCGGCGTCAGGTCTTTCGCCCGCAAATTCCCATCGATGTTCGTCTGCTCGAGAACCCGTTTCGCGGTGGTCGGGCCGATGCCGTAAATGTAAGTGAGCGACGCTTCGATGCGTTTCTCGGACGGAATTTCAACTCCCAAAAGTCTTGGCATAAATTATCCCTGACGCTGTTTGTGTCGCGGATTCGTGCAGATGACGCGGACAACATTCTTCCGCTTCACGATCTTGCACGCTACACAAAGTCTTTTTACTGATGGTCGCACTTTCATAACTCTAAGGATTCGGTCGAGACGAAAAACGCGGAGCAGGTCCGCGTGTCATTTCTGGCGGTAGGTGATCCGCCCCTTCGACAAATCGTAGGGGGAAACTTCTAGCATAACTTTGTCGCCTGGCAAGATACGAATGACATGGAACCGCATTCTTCCGGTGCCCCTACTTTAATTGCGTCTTCCCGCGCCAGGTCAGGATCTCCGGCCCATCCCGGGTAATCAGAACCGTGTGTTCGTAGTGGGCCGACGGCATCCCGTCCGCGGTGCAAACCGTCCATCCGTCATCGAGCAATTTCACGGCGGCGCTGCCGGAATTAATCATCGGCTCGATCGCGAGCGTCATCCCGCTCTTCAAGCGCGGGCCGCTTCCGCGCCGGCCGTAGTTCGGCACCTGGGGCTCTTCGTGCAATTTCCGCCCTACCCCGTGACCGACGAATTCGCGGACAACGTTAAAGCTCTCACGCACCGCAATTTCCTCGATCGTTGCGCAGACATCGCCGAGCCGCGTCCCTTCATCCATGATTTCGATGGCGCGGCGCAAGGCGGTTTCCGTCACGCGGAGAAGGCGCTCCGTCCGATCGTCGACCATGCCAACCGGAACGGTGAATGCCGTATCCCCTACCCAACCCTCTTGAATGACTCCGATATCGAGCTTCACGATGTCGCCGTACTGGATCCGTCGCTGGCTCCCGATACCGTGGACGATTTCGTCGTTGAGCGAAATGCAGATGTTGCCCGGGAAGACGCGATGCCCGAGCCGGTAACCAAGGAAGGCGCTTTGCACACCCGCTTCGGCCATCAGATCCGCCGCTGCCTGGTCGACTTCTTTTGTCGAAATGCCAGGCCGCACCAGATCGACCACCCGCTCCAGAATCTCACTCGCCGTGCGACACGCCTGCCGCATCTTATCGATCTCTTTCGGGCTTTTGATCGGGATCATGCCGATTGCTCGATCAACCGCGAAATATCGGCGAAAACCGCTTCGCGATCGCGATTGCCGTCAATCTTGCGCAGGACGCTCAATCCGCCGTAGTGATCGGCGACCGGCTGCGTCTTGCTATTGAATTCCGAGAGCCTCGTTTCGAGAATCGTGGCATCATCGTCCGTTCGCCGGATGAGCGGGCCATCGCAATAAGGACAAATAGCGCGCTCGGAAAACACCGCCGCTCCTTCGCTGGTAGTGAATCCGCAGGATTGGCATTGGAGCCGGTGCGAAATGCGGTCTCTAATTGTATCGGCCGAAACATCCAGCCAGAGCGCGAGATCGAGCGGCGTGTGATGCCGTAGCAAAATACCATGGAGTGCCTCAGCCTGCGGAATCGTGCGCGGAAAACCGTCGAACACGAAGCCGTGCGCCCCGTGCAACCGAACCCAGTCCTCGATCAGGTCGATGATGATCTTATCGGGAACGAGCTCGCCGTGCTTGGTTTTTTCCGCCGTCTCGATTCCGAGCAGCGTTCCGAGTTCCACTTCCCTACGCAGAATCGCACCAGTCGATGTGACCGGAATCCCAAAGTGCCGGGTAATCATCTCGGCCTGGGTCCCTTTTCCGGAACCGGGCGCGCCGAGGAGCACGAGTCGCTTTTTCACTTAGTGCCCGTAAAGGAAAACAGCCACGCCGCCGATGACGATAATAGCGATACCGACATAGAGCCACATGAGGGTGGTGCTCCGCGCCGCGTCGCCGCGCGCGTAGCTGGCGCGATCAAACCGGCCGCCGCGAATCCGCCCCTTGCGCAGGAACCCATCGTAATGCCGCTGGATCAGGTGCGTCTCTACCTGCCGCATCGTATCGAGGATCACGCCGACGATAATCAACAAGCTCGTTCCGCCAAAGAATTGGGCCGTGATTTGCGGCACATTCAAAGTTCGGCTGAGCAATGTCGGGAGGATCGCAATCATGGTGAGGAAAATCGCGCCCGCGAACGTCAGCCGGGTCATCGTGTAATCGAGAAATTCCGCCGTCGGTTTTCCGGGACGAACCCCGGGGATGTAACCGCCGTATTTCTTCAGATCATCCGCGATTTGGGAGGGCTGAAACTGCGTCGCCACCCAGAAGTAACTAAAGAAGAAAATCATCGCCGCGAGGACGAGATAGTGCGGCCAGCCGCTGTTCAATGCTCCAACAATCCGCGCGGCCACCGGGCTATTTTTCCCGACATAACCTATGATCGTTGCCGGGAAGAGGAGGAGCGCGAAAGCGAAAATGATCGGCATCACGCCCGCGTAGTTCACTTTCAACGGCATGTACTGCGTTTGCCCGCCGTACATCTTCCGGCCCACCACCCGCTTGGCGTACTGGACGGTCACTTTGCGCACCCCTTGAGTGACGGCTATCACCGCCGCGATCACGATAAAGAGAAACGCAATCATCAGGACCAGGATCGCTGGGTTAACCTGACTGGTGCCCGTTTCCGCCGAGGGAACGAATGTTTTCCACGCCTGGGCCAGTGCTGCAGGGAGCCGCGCCACGATTCCGATCGTAATGATGAGCGAAATACCGTTGCCGATTCCGCGTTCGGTGATCTGGTCGCCGAGCCACATCAAAAACAACGTGCCGGTCGTCAGCGTCAGCGTCGTTATGATATTGAAACTGATGCCCATGTTATCCACGAGCGGAATTCCCAACCGGTTGATGGTGTCGTTGATCCCCGGCAACAGGGTTTGATACGACTCCGGATGTTGGAACGAAACCGACAACAGCCAACCCTGGACCAAGCAGAGCAGCACGGTCGCATACCGCGTGTATTGCATGATCTTCTGCCGGCCGCCGTCTTCCTTCGCAAGTCGTCCCAGCTGCGGGATCACAGCCGTAAGCAGCTGCATCATGATGGATGCGCTGATGTAGGGCATGATGCCGAGAGAGAAAATCGCGCAGTTCTCGAGCGCGCCGCCGCTGAACAAATTGAAAAGCGCCGCGATGTTGCCGCCCTGTTTTTCAGTGAGCGAAGTGTGGAACCACTCCTGGATCACCGCCTGGTTCACGCCCGGCGAGGTGATCGCCGCACCAAGTCGGACGATGACGATGATCGCCAGCGTAAACAGAATGCGCCGGCGCAGCTCCGGTATCTTGACTGTGTTTAAGAACGCCGAAACCATCGACTACGATTTGCCGGTTAACCGCAAGGCGCTAGCTCTTCCGCGGTTTCTTCTTCTTCGCCGCAGCCTTTGCTGGCGCCTTTTTCTTGGCCGCGGGTTTCTTGCTCGCTTTCGGCCGGGTGGCTGACTTTGCTTCCGCCGTTTCGTCGCTCGCCGCCGGCTCCTCGGTATCACGCGGGCCTTGAACCGGCTTTTGGCGCAAGGTCACGCTGCCGCCCGCCTTCTCAATTTTTTCCCGCGCCGAAGCGCTGATTTTGTCCGCCTCGATCGTGAGCGCGTGCTTCAATTCGCCGTCGCCAAGAATTTTCAATCCCGCGCCGTTCCCGCGGACCAACTTCTTCTCCCGAAGAAGCTGTTCGTTAATGACCGTGCCTTCCTTGAACGAAGCGAGGTCGCTGAGATTCACGAGCGCGTAATTCTTATGGAAAGCCGCATTGTTGAACCCGCGCTTCGGCAAACGCCGGATGAGCGGCATCTGGCCACCTTCGAATCCGAGCCGGATGCTGCCGCCTGAACGCGCCTTCTGGCCCTTGTGACCTTTTCCGCTCGTTTTGCCGTGGCCGGAGCTTTCGCCGCAACCAAGGCGCTTCACGCGGTGCTTCGAGCCGGGCCGCGTCCGCATATTATGAAGCCGGATCATGACTGGGGCGCGTCCTTTCGGTCATTCTGCCTCACCGGAATGCCGCGTGATTTCATAATTTCATCGCGCCGGCGCAATCCGCGAAGCGCTTCGATCGTTGCCTTAACCACGTTCGAGTGATTGCTCGACCCCAACGACTTCGCGAGCACATCCCGAATGCCGACGGCTTCCACCACCGCACGCACGCCGCCACCGGCGATGACGCCAGTTCCAGGAGAGGCGGGCCGCAGCAAAACGCGGCCGCCACCAAATTCGCCGATCGTCTCGTGCGGAATCGTGTTTTCGTGCAAAGACATTTTCTCCATCGATTTGCGCGCCGCTTCTGAAGCTTTGCGAATCGCCTCGGCCACTTCGTTCGCCTTGCCAAACCCGACGCCGACCTGGCCGTCATGATCGCCGGCCACAATCAGCGCGCTAAAGCTGAAACGCCGTCCGCCCTTCACGACCTTCGCGCAACGATTGATGAACACGACTTTCTCCGTCGTGTCGCCCCGCGCCGCCGAACTTTTGTCTGTCTGGCGTTCCTGTCGTCGCCCGCCGCCGCTGTGTTGTTGAGCCATGATGTTCTAAAATTTAAGTCCGCCTTCGCGCGCCGCGTCTGCCAGAGCCTTCACCTTGCCGTGATAAATGTGACCGCCGCGGTCGAAGACAACGTTCTCGACTTTCTTCGAAAGCAGGCGCTCGGCGATCGCCTTGCCCACCATCTCAGCCGAGGCGCGGTTCGCACCACCTTTGGATTTCCCCAGGACCTTCTCTTCCGTCGTCGCCGCCGAGACGAGCGTCTTGCCCGCGTCGTCGTCGATGACCTGCGCGTAAACATGTTTGCCGGAGAAATGCACCGCCAGCCGCGGACGTTCCGCCGTGCCGTTGACGCGTTTCCGAATGCGCTTGTGGATCCGGGTCCGGGTAATTTTGCGATCGAGAAGGGCCATAACTATTGAACCGTTTTGCCTTCCTTGCGGCGGATAATCTCACCTGCGTACTTCACGCCTTTGCCCTTGTAAGGCTCTGGCGGGTAATAGCGCCGAATGTCCGCCGCCACTTGTCCGACTAATTTCTTGTCGATCCCGGCGATCGCGATCTTCGTATTATCAGTCACCGTGATTTTGATTTCTTTCGGGATCGGGAACAGGATCGGGTGAGACTTGCCGAGACTGAGATTGAGGTTCGCGCCTTGCACCGCGGCCTTAAAGCCGACGCCTTCGATCTCGAGGTTCTTCGAAAACCCTTCGCTCACGCCCAGGACCATATTGTTGACCAGGCTGCGGGACAGACCGTGCAACGCTTTCACGCTGCGCGTCTCCGCGTCGCGCATCAACGAGACCTGATTGTCCTTCACGCTCGCCTTGATCTCCCGCGGCAACGTCCATTGCAGCTTGCCCTTCGGCCCCTCGACCGCGACGGCGCCATCGTTGCCGATGTTCACCTTCACCTTATCGGGAATCTGGACCGCTTTATTTCCAATTCGTGACATGAGTTCGTGATCGTTAAATCGTGAGGAGTTTACCAAACGTAGGCGAGCAATTCGCCACCGACATTCTGCTTCTTCGCTTCGCGGCCGGAAAGAATCCCGCGCGGTGTCGAGAGAATTGAAATTCCCATTCCGCCGAGGACGCGTGGAATTTCCTTGGCCCCGACGTAACGGCGAAGGCCGGGCCGGCTCACTCGCTTCAGACCGGTGATCGCACTGGTCCGGTTGGCGAGTTTGCTCGTGATCTTAATCCGCGGATGCGCGGCCTCGGTGTCGACCGCGTAATCGGTGATGTAACCTTCGTCCTTCAAAATGCGAATGACCTCAGCCTTAATTTTCGAGTACGGGACAAAGAGCTCAGTCTTCTGCGCAGCCCCGGCGTTACGCACGCGGGCGAGAAGGTCGGCAATAGGATCGGTGACTGTGCTCATGGTTAGGCGGCTGGCGCAGCTGCGGCTGGTTCGGCTTCAGACGGCTTCGCCGTCGGCGGCTTCTTGGCCCGGTCGCTGAACGGCATTCCCATCTCACTCAGGAGCGATTTGGCTTCCTCGTTCGTCTGCGCGGTGGTGACGATAGTAACATCAAAACCGATGTTGCGCTTGATTTTATCAAGCTCGACCTCAGGGAAAATAGACTGGTCGGAAACGCCGAGCGTGTAGTTCCCATGCCCATCGAATCCCTTGGGGGACACCCCGCGAAAGTCGCGAATCCGCGGGAGCGACGCCTTGATCAGGCGTTCCAGGAATTCATACATGTGCTCGCCGCGAAGCGTGACTTTGGCTCCGATTGCCTGGTCCTTGCGAAGTTTGAAATTGGCAATGCTTTTCTTCGCCCGGGTCTCGGATGGCTTCTGACCCGTGATCAGCGCCAGTTCCGCTTTCGCGTCTTCCAAGGCCTGCTTCACGTCCGCCTGCGAGCCGACCGAAGTGTTAACCACAACCTTTTCCACCTTCGGAACCTGATGCGGATTTTTGTAGCCGTGCAGCTTCTGCAACGCCGGCATCACCCGCTCTTTGTAATGATCGTAAAACTCGTTCTTCACTGCCTATTCCTCTTTCGCGTCCTTCGCCTTGCTCTTCGGCGCTTTTTCTTTCGTCACTTTCTCTTTCTTCTTCACGGTCTTGCCCTTCGCGACGCGTTCGCCCCGCTCCAGCACCCGCACGTTCGAGATGTGAATTGGACCCTCGCGCTCGGCGATTTTTCCCTGCGGATTGTCCTGCGACTTTTTCAAATGCTTCTTGATTAACCGGACGCCTTCGATCAGCACCCGCTGCTTGCGCGCGATCACCTCAAGCACTTTCCCCGAGGAACCGCGGTGGTTCCCCGTGATCACCTCGACGTTGTCGCCTTTCCTAACGTGCAGCTTGATCCGGTTCATAATACTTCCGGCGCGAGCGACACGATTTTCATGAAGTTCCGTTCCCGCAATTCGCGCGCGACTGGTCCAAAAATTCGGGTGCCGCGCGGATTCAAATCTTTGTCGATCACTACGATCGCGTTGTTATCGAAACGAAGGACCGAGCCGTCGCTCCGCTTGATTGGCTGCCGCGTCCGGACGATCACCGCACGGATCACTTCGCCTTTCTTCACCGTTCCTGTGGCGCTCGCCTCTTTTACGTTGGCGGTAATCACGTCCCCAATCCCCGCCGACATTGCGTTTCCCTTACCGATCACGCCGATCATCGTCGCCATGCGCGCGCCGCTGTTATCGGCCACGTCGAGTCTGCTTCGGATGTAAACCATAAACTCTTCCTCCGCTTACTTCTGAACGACCTCCACCAGCCGCCAGCGCTTGAGCTTGCTCATCGGCCGCGTCTCCATGATCCGCACCCGGTCGCCCGGCTTCGCCTTGTTCTCCTCGTCGTGGGCGTAAAACTTCTTCATTTGCTTCACGATCTTGCCGAATTTCGCGTGCGGCACCCGCGTCACCGTCCGGACCACAATCGTCTTGTCCATTCCGCTCGAGATGACCTCGCCCATCCTTGTTTTGCGCGTTCCACGCCCTTCGTCCTTCGTGCTCGCCTGCCGAGCCGTAGCGTCTTCGCGAAGGCTGGTGCTCGATTCGTTAGTCTCTTCGGCCATAAATTATTTCTTTTCCGTCTTTGCGGTTTGCGCCTTCGCGGCCCGTTGCGACAACACCGTCTCGATCTTCGCCACGTCCCGGCGCAGCAACCGCAAACGGCTCGGCTGCTCCAGCTGTCCACTTTGCTGCTGCAAGCGCAGATGCAGACTTTCCTGGCGCATATCGCGCTTCTTCGTCTGCAGCTCATCGCTGCCCATTTCGGCTATTTCTTTAAATTTCATGTCTCGTTAGGCCGCGGCTACGTGATGCCGGGTCAAAAACTTCGTCCGCACCGGCAACTTGTCGGCTGCCAGCCGGAGCGACTCGCGCGCGACCGATTCCGGCACGCCGTCCAACTCAAACAAAATGTTCCCCGGCCGCACCGTGGCCACCCATTTTTCCGGCTGGCCCTTGCCCTTACCCATTCGGGTTTCCGGCGGGCGCGCCGTCACCGATTTGTCGGGGAAAATCCGGATCCAGAGCTTGCCCTTCCGCTTCATGCTGCGGGTAAGCGCGACGCGCGCCGCCTCGATCTGGGTGTTCGTGATCCACGCCCGCTCGAGCGTCTGAAGCCCGAACTCACCAAAATCGATCCGCAGATTGCGCGATGCCGTCCCCTTGCGGCTTCCCCGCTGGGTCTTCCGGTACTTTACGCGCTTTGGCATTAACGGCATTGCAATGTCTCCTTAAAATCGGTCCTAAATTGTATTCGTCCTATGCCTCCACCGGTTCTGGCGGCGGCGGCAACACCGATGGCTGCGCTTCCGCGGCCGGTGCTTCTTCCTTCTTACAAATCCAGCATTTCACGCCGATCTTCCCGTAAACCGTGTTCGCTTCCGCGAATCCATAATCGATCGGCGTCCGCAGTGTGTGGAGCGGCACTTTCCCCTCGCGATACCATTCCGAGCGCGAAATCTCCGCCCCGTTCAACCGACCCGAGCTACGCAACCGAATTCCCTGCGCCCCGAAATCCATCGCGACCTGCACCGCTTTTTTCATCGCCCGGCGATACGCAATCCGGCGCTCGATCTGCAACGCCACGTTCTCCGCCACCAACTGCGCGTCCAGCTCCGGCGTCTTGATCTCCTGAATGTCGATCTTGATCTGTTTCCCCTGCGCCATCTTCGAGATTTCCTCGGTCATCTTCTCGATCTCAGCGCCCTTGCGTCCGATCACGATTCCCGGCCGCGCCGTATAAATCGTGACGCGAATGCTGTTCCAGGCCCGTTCGATCACGATCTTCGACACGGCGGCGAACTGCAGTTTTTTCTTCACGTAGTCGCGGATCTTCAGATCGCTGTGCAAGAAAGCCGGCATCTCCTGGGGCGAGGCATACCATTTCGAACGCCAGTCGCGATTTACCCCGAGACGAAAACCAATTGGATTAACTTTCTGTCCCATAAATTATTCTTTCGCCTCCGCGTTTTCTGGCTCGGCCGATTTCGTCGCCTTGCTCTCGTCCTTCGTGTCCTTTGTGGACTTTGGGTGAGCCTTCTTTTTCCCGCTGGCTTTCTTCGCGCCCGATTTCTTCTTCTTATCGCGCGTCTTGATCTCGATCTCGTCCGTCAAAATGATCCGGATGTGGCTGCTCCGTTTCAGGATCTGGCTGCCGCTTCCGCGCGCTCGCGTCATTAAGCGCTTCATCGTCGGGCCTTCGCCCACCGTTGCTTCTTTCACGACCAGGCCGTCCACCCGCAGGTTCGCGTTGTTTTCCGCGTTTGCGACTGCGCTTTTCAGCGTCTTCGCGATCAAACCCGCTGCCTTTTTCGGGCTGAATGCGACCAAATCCAGCGCGGCCGAAACCGGCAAACCCTGAATGGCGCGGGTGACTTCGCGCACCTTGAAGGCCGAAATCTTCGCGTATCGATATGTCGCTCTAACTTGCATTATTTTAAATTCAATCCTTGCGAGCGTCCGCCTGGAGGCGATCGCCCACTCTTATTTTCTCTTTCTCAGAATCCATTTTTTGAATCACTGCCCCGCAAATCCGCTGGCGCACATCCACTACCCGCAACGTCGCGATCAACTTCTCATCACGCATCACCCGCATCGGCATTCCCATCTTCACGCCCTGCTTTTCCCCGATATTGCCGACCACCAGCGACCATTCGTCTTTTACGCTGATCACATTACCGTCCATCAACGTCGCTGTTTCCGCAGGCGGGTTGTCGGTCTTCGCGATCAGCTCGTTCAGGCTGCGCAACTGCGTTTCCACTTCCATCCGCGCCTGCGCATCGCCTCCGGTCGACGTCTTGAGCAGATGCAGGATCGCTTCGCTCAACCGCAAACTTTGGTCGCGATACTGTGCGCGTTCCTTCTCCTGCAAACGCAGATCGGAGACGGCGCTCAGCAATCGTTGCTCGATTTTCGCCCGATTTTTATCGGCCGACTCGAGCCCCAGCGCTTCCATTCGCAGCTCGAGATCTGAATACTTCCGGCGAAAGACTTCCGCCTGGAGATTTGACTCCGCCAGGCTGTCCGTCAACGTCCGCACCGATTCGCGAGCCAGCGAGAGCTCCTTCCGCAGCGCCTCGTTTTGCGAGAACAACTCCGCGGCGGTCACTTTCGTGTCCGCATTCTCAATCTTGGATTCTGTCAAAGAACTGTCGTCCTCTGCTGCGAGCAGCAGAGAAGTCGAGAGCAGGTAGCAGAGAATTGAGAACCGCAATCTCGCGGCTCGTCGCCTCCCAACCAGTCGTCTCTCAACACTCAACTAAAAACTCTCAACTACTTCGTCACCTTCGCGGTGTGCGAACCGTGTTTCTTAAAGATTCGAGTCGGCGAAAACTCGCCGAGCTTGTGGCCAACCATGTTCTCCGTCACAAACACGGAAATGAACGTTTTGCCGTTATGGACCATGAAAGTGTGGCCGACAAAGTCCGGCGTAACCATCGAGCGACGCGCCCAGGTCTTCACTGGCTTCTTCACGCCCGAGGCATTCATCTTGTCGATCTTTTCGAGAAGATGCCCGGGAACGAACGGTCCTTTTTTTAATGATCTGGCCATACCTAAAAATTATTTCTTCCGGCGATCCTGCATGATGAAGCGATCGCTCGGCTTGTGTTTCGCCCGCGTCTTGAACCCCTTGGCGAGCTGGCCCCACGGGCTGACCGGGTGATGCCGTCCGCCGCCGCCCTTCGACTTGCCCTGGCCACCGCCCATCGGGTGATCGATCGGGTTCATCACCATCCCGCGCACGTGCGGCCGACGACCCTGCCAGCGCGTCCGTCCCGCCTTACCGCTCGACACGTTCATGTGATCGACATTGCCGACCTGTCCGACCGTCGCGAAACAACTGTCGTGAATCCGCCGGATCTCGCCCGACGGCAATTTCACCAGCGCGTAGCCCGCCTCGCGGTTGCTCAACGTCGCCTGTTGTCCGGCGCTCCGCGCGATCTGTCCGCCGCGGCCCGGGGCGATTTCGATGTTGTGAATGTTCGCGCCGAGCGGAATCACGCTCAGCGGCAATGAATTTCCGAGATCAGGGGCCGCATCTGGACCCGACATCACTTTCGCGCCGACAGTCAATCCATCCGGTGCAAGGATGTAGCTCATCTCGCCGTCGGCGTACTTAATTAGAGCAATACGCGCCGAACGGTTTGGATCGTACTCGATTGCCGTTACATCCGCGGCGATCCCATGCTTGCGGCGCTTGAAATCCACCTTGCGGTATTTCTGCTTGTGTCCACCGCCAATGTGCCGCGAGGTCAGCCGGCCGTTGTTGTTCCGGCCGCCACTGCGCTTCTTTACCTCGGTCAGACTCTTGTGCGGCTTGTTCCCTTTCGTGACCTCGGTGAAAGCCGGGAGCGACTTGAAACGCAGTGCAGGAGTGAGTGGACGAAAACTTTTGAGAGCCATAACCCGTTAGACGAGATCGATCTTCTCGCCCTCCTTCAAAGTTACGATCGCCTTCTTCCAGTGCGGCTTCCGGCCGAAATCAGCGCGGCGTTCGCGCTTCTTTTTTCCGGCGTAATTACAGGTATTCACGGCGATCACCGTCTTGCCGAAGAGCCGCTGGATCGCGTGCTTGATCTGGATCTTGTTAGCACGCGGCGAGACGCGGAAGACGTATTTGTTCAGCTTCTCGCTCAGGAGCGACGCTTTCTCCGTAAGCTGGACCGTCTGGATCAAATCGTAGGGCTCGTTCATTTCGAAGTCCTTTCCGCCAGACGTTCCAACGCGGCCGGCGTCACTAAGATCTTGTCGAACGCGAGCAGTTGCTCCGCGTTTACATCCGCGGCTGTCGCGAGCAAAACCGGCTTCACGTTTCGAGCCGACTTGTAGGTGTTCTCGTCGAACGAGTCGGAGAGCACCAAAACCTTTCGCGCATCCGTCTGCTTCTTCACCAGGGCGACGAACGATTTCGTCTTCAGTTCTCCCACCTCAAACTTGGTGATCGTCAAAACGTCGCCTGCCTTGATCCGCTCGCTCAGCGCTTTTTGGAAAGCGAGACGCCGCAGCGTCTTCGACGTTTTCTTCGAGTAATCGCGAGGATGCGGTCCAAAAACAACACCCCCACCCCGCCAGACAGGCGATGACTTATAACCAGCGCGCGCGCGGCCGGTTCCTTTTTGGCGCCAGGGTTTAGCACCGGAAAGATTGACCGTCGCTTTTGTCTTCGTGCTGGCTGTCCCAGAGCGGCGCGCCGCTCTCATCGCCACGACCACATCGTGCAGCGCCTGCGTTCCGCGTCCAGTCTCGATCAACTCGATCTTGGCTTCCTTCGCGGCCTCTGCTGTTAAAACTTTTGCGCTCATTTATTTCTTCGCGCCTTCCGCTGCTGGCTTCTTGATCGCCGGCCGAACGACCACGTAGCTCCCGTTCGCGCCAGGCACCGCGCCGCTGATCAAAATCACTTTCTCCGCCTCGCGTACCTGAATCACCTGCAGGTTCTGCACGGTCACGCGCTCGTCGCCCATGTGACCGGGCATGCCCATGTTCTTCCAAATTCGCCCCGGAGTAGAACGGTTGCCGATGGCGCCGTTCCGCCGGTGCGTTTTCGAACCGTGGGCCGCGCCTTGTCCGGCGAAATTGTGCTTCTTCATTACGCCCTGAAAGCCCTTGCCTTTCGAGCGACCGATCACATCGACCCAGTCGCCCGGTTGGAACTGCGTCACGCTTAAATCGATCTCTCCTTCGGCCGCGTCAGCCTCGAGGCGAAACTCGCGAACGAACTTCTTCGGTTCCGCGCCGGCCTTGGTGAATTCGCCCAGGACCGCTTTGGTCATCCGCGATTCTTTCTGCGGACCGAACCCAACCTTTAGGGCCGAATAACCGTCGTTCTCCGCCGTGACCCGGCGGACAAGCACGTTATCGCCCGCCGCGATCACGGTCACAGGACGCATCCGACCGTTCGCGTCGTAAACGCTGGTCATGCCGATCTTCTGTCCTAATAAACCGATGCTCATGATCGTGGGTTTGCAAAAGTGTTCGAATAGACTGCGCTAAATCTTGATCGTGATGTCGACGCCCGCCGGCAGGTTGAGTTTCTTCAACTCGTCGACCGTTTTTGCAGTCGGCTCGATGATGTCGAGCAGGCGCTTGTGCGTCCGAATTTCAAATTGGTCCATCGACTTCTTGTCGACGTGGGGAGAGCGGTTCACGGTAAATTTCTCGATCAACGTCGGAAGCGGGATTGGCCCCGCCACCCGCGCGCCGGTCCGCTTCGCGGTCTCGACAATGTCGATCGCGGATTGATCCAGCATCCGGTGATCGAATGCTTTCAGACGAATGCGAATGCGCTGGCCGTTCGTCATTTCGTCTCCTTTTGGTCGAGAATCGCCGCAACCAACTGCTGCGGCACCTGCTCAAAGTGTGATGGCTCCATCGAGTAACTCGAGCGGCCTTTCGAAAGCGAACGGATAGCCGTGGCGTAACCGAACATTTCCGCGAGCGGAACTTCCGCCTGGACCATGGTCAGATTCCCCTTCACCTCGATGCTGCCAATCTTCCCGCGCCGCCGATTTAAATCGCCCATGATGTCGCCCTGATATTCTTCCGGCGTCGCGTTCTCTACCTTCATGATCGGCTCGAGCAGAATCGGTTTTGCCTTCTTGAAGGCGTCCTTGACCGCAAAGATCGCGGCCAGCTTGAACGCCATTTCGTTCGAATCGACGTCGTGATACGAGCCATCGACAATGTCCACGTTCGCGTCGATCACCTCGTAGCCGCCGATCACGCCGTTTAGCATCGCTTCCTCGATCCCCTTCTTGCAGGCGGGAATGTATTCCTTCGGAATGTTTCCACCCACGACCTTGTTCTCAACCGTGATGCCTTTGCCGCGCTCGTTCGGCTGAACCTTGATGATAACGTGACCGTATTGACCGCGACCGCCTGATTGCTTGATCAGCTTGCCCTCGCCGTCCGCGGGGGCCGTGATGGTTTCGCGATAAGCGATCTGCGGCTTGCCCGCGTTCGCGTCGACTTTGAATTCGCGCAGCATGCGATCGCGAATGATCTCCAAATGGAGTTCGCCCATTCCGGCGATGATCGTCTGCCCGGTGTCTTCGTGCGTGTAAACTTTGAAAGTCGGATCCTCTTCTGAGAGCCGCTGGAGAGCGATGCCCATTTTTTCCTGGTCCTGTTTCGTCTTCGGCTCGATCGCCATCGAAATAACGGGATCAGGAAACGAAGGCGGCTCGAGCAGGATTGGGAAATCTTCATCACACAGCGTGTCGCCCGTAGTGATGTTCTTGATCCCCACGATCGCGGCGATGTCGCCCGAGTAGCAGGTGTCGATGTCTTCTCTCTTGTCGGCCTGAATCTGAATTAAACGCGAGATGCGCTCGCGCTTGTTCGTGCGCGGATTGTAAACGTTGTCGCCCTTGCTTAGCGAACCGGAATAAACCCGGAAGAACACGAGCTTCCCGACGAAAGGATCGCTCCAAAGCTTGAACGCGAGCGAACAGAATTTGCCGTTGTCGTCGGTGGGCGCGTCCATCGGCTCATGCGAGTCCGGCTCCATGCCCTTGGCCGGCGGAATGTCGAGCGGGCCCGGAAGATAATCCACGACGGCGTCGACGAGATACTGAACGCCTTTGTTCTTGAAAGCCGATCCACCGACAACGGGCACGAACTTGTTCGCGATCGTTTGGCGACGGATACCAGCCTTCAGCATCTCTGGCGTAATCTCCTTCTCTTCGAGAACCGCCTCGGCGATCTCGTCGTCGATGTTGGAAATTTGCTCGACCAGGGTCGCATAGGCTTTCTCGACCTGCTCCTTGTTCTCTTCCGGGATGTCGCGCACCTCGTAAATCGAACCCATCGAGTCATCATCGAGGTAAAAAACGGCTTTACGATTTACGACATCGAGCTGGCCCTTGAGGTAATCTTCTTTGCCGAGCGGAATCAGAATTGGCCAGGCGTTGGCGCCCAGCTTCTTGTGCATCGACTCGATCGACGCATCGAAATCCGCGCCGACGCGGTCCATCTTATTGATAAAGGCGATGCGTGGGACGAGGTACTTGTTCGCCTGGCGCCAGACCGTTTCCGATTGCGGCTGCACGCCCGCCACGGCGTCGAACACGGCTATGGCACCGTCGAGGACGCGCAAGGATCGCTCGACCTCGGCGGTAAAATCGACGTGGCCCGGAGTGTCGATAATGTTCACGCGCATTTTCACGCCTTCGAACATCTTGTAGACGCCTTCTTCTTTCTTCTGCATCCACGAGCAGGTCGTCGCCGCCGAAGTAATCGTGATCCCGCGCTCGCGTTCCTGTTCCATCCAGTCAGTCACGGTGGTGCCTTCGTGCACCTCACCGATCTTGTGGATCATGCCGGTGTAAAAAAGAATGCGCTCGGTCAACGTCGTTTTGCCCGCGTCGATGTGCGCCGCAATCCCGATGTTCCGCGTCTTCTCGAGCGGAAACTTCCGGTTCGGCGAATTGGGGTTCTTCGCGCCGGCGGATGATTGTTTCTCGAGAGTTGCAGTCGCCATAACGTTACCAGCGGAAATGGGCAAAGGCGCGGTTCGCTTGCGCCATCTTATGGGTGTCGTCCCGCTTCTTGATCGCGTTGCCCTGGCCTGCAGCGGCGTCTTTCAATTCAGCGGCCAGAGCGTTGGCCATGGTCATGCCACGACGGCCGTCGGCGTAGTGCACGATCCAGCGCATCGCGAGCGAAACCTGGCGAGCCGGCGTCACTTCCATCGGAACCTGATACGTGGCACCGCCGACCCGGCGTGATTTCACTTCGAGACGCGGCCGGACGTTTTCCAGCGCCTTATTGACGATCTCGAGGGGATCGACTGCGTCCGAACCTTCGCGCGATTTATCGATCGCTGTGTAAACGATCCGTTCCGCGAGCGACTTCTTGCCCCGCTTCATCACGGTGGAAATAAGACGGGCGACCGCAGGACTGCCGTAACGCGAGTCGAGCTTCTCCTCTTTTTTGTAAACTTTCCGCCTGCGAGACATGTGATCCGGTTTTCAGTTTTCTAAAAAAATTACTTCTTGCCCTTTTCCTTGGCGTCGCCGCCGGCTTTTGGGCGTTTGGCGCCATATTTCGATCGACTCCGGCGGCGGCCATCCACCCCGAGGCTGTCGAGCGTTCCCCGCACAATGTGGTAACGCACGCCCGGCAAATCTTTCACCCTTCCGCCCCGCACCAGCACGATCGAGTGCTCCTGCAGGTTGTGCCCTTCGCCGGGAATGTAGGCAATCACTTCCTGACCATTCGTCAACCGCACTTTCGCCACTTTCCGCAGCGCGGAATTCGGCTTCTTCGGCGTGCGGGTCATGACCTGCGTGCAAACGCCGCGGCGCTGGGGACAATTCTTCAGGGCCGGTGACTTCGACTTCACCGAAACCTTCTTTCGTCCCTTGCGAATGAGCTGATTAATTGTTGGCATCTTCGTTAAATCAAAAGCCGCCCGATCATCGTATCCGGGCGACAAAAAAACCGCACAGGCCGGCGCGTCCAAATCCCCACTCACATCCTACGCACCTGATGCGGAGAGCGGGCAATATAGGAACGAATCCTGATGCCGCAACAATATTTTCGGGAGATTTTCCGTGGAGCACCGCGCAATGATTTGACTTGCCGGCCGCAAGATCTTCTTTAATTTCTGTCTAGACAGAAAGGACTGTATTACATGAAGGATCTCCCGCTCGTTGCTCAAAAATTCATTCTCCACTGGGGCGAAATGGGCACCCGCTGGGGCATCAACCGGACCGTGGCCCAGGCCCATGCTCTCCTTTTTCTGGCCGAGAAGCCGATGGCGGCGGACGAAATTGCCACGATTCTCGGCGTCGCCCGCTCCAACATCAGCACCAGTCTCCGTGAGCTCCAGAACTGGGGGATCATCAAAATCGTTCATGTGATCGGCGATCGGCGCGACCATTTCGAATCGCTCAAAGATGTTTTCGCCATGTTTCGAATCATCGCTCGCGAACGAAAAAAGCGGGAGATCGAACCCACCCTCCATGTTCTGCGCAATTGCATCGAGGAAGCGGGCAAGCCTAAGGCGGCGGCACCTTACACGCGTGAGCGCCTGGCCGAGCTCCTCAACTTCTTTGAGGTCGCGACCACCGCTTACGAACAACTCGAGAAGCTGCCGACCCCGGCCGTGCTCAAGCTGGCGAAGCTGGGCGACAAAGCGTTCAAGCTCCTGGGGGTGAAATCATGAGCTTCCCGATTCAAGGCTGGATTCTTTACGACGCGGATTGCCGGATGTGCCGGAACATGATGCGGCGTTTTGAAAAAACATTCACGGCACGCGGCTTCGCCTTCGCTCCTCTCCAGGACGAACTAAGGCCGGGCGAGCGACCGACCGAGATGCGGGTCCGCACCGCCGAGGGAAGCCATTTCGGCGCCGAAGCCGTTATTTTTCTCGCTCGGTTTGTTTGGTGGGGCCGTCCGCTGGCTTGGCTGGCAAAACTGCCGGGAGCAAAACGACTGCTGCATCGGGTCTACCGCAAAATCGCTTCCCGGCGATCCTGTGACAACGGGGCCTGCCTTTTGCCGGAGGCGCGAACATGAAGCCGCGCGTCGTTCTCGCCGGCGGCAGCGGATTTCTCGGGCAATCCGTCGCCAAAACGCTCCTCGGCAGAGGTTATGAGGTCGTTATCCTGAGTCGCGGCGCTTCGCGCGACGGAAGCGCAATCCATCAGCTTCAATGGGATGGGAAGACGCTCGACGAGTGGTCGCAGGCTGTCGATGGCGCCAGGGCGATTGTGAATCTTACCGGGCGCAGCGTGAACTGTCGTCACACCCCCGAACATCGCCGCGAAATTATGGAATCACGCGTGAATTCTGTCCGCGTTCTCGCTGAAGCTGTCGCCCGATCCAGTCAGCCCCCACAAGTCTGGGTGCAAGCCAGCTCGCTCGCGATTTACGGCGATCCCGGTGACCGCTGGTGCGACGAAGACTCGCCGCATGCCGATGGCTTTTCCGAGGAAGTCTGCAAACGCTGGGAAGCTGAATTCGAGAAAGTGCGTGTGACCGGATTGCGGAAAGTCGTGATGCGGATCGGCATCGTGCTCGCCACAGAAAAAGGCGCGCTTCCAGTGCTCGCGCGACTCACGCGACTCTTTCTCGGCGGTCGTGTCGGCAATGGCGGCCAATATGTCAGCTGGATCCACGTCGCGGACCTGACCCGCATGGTCATCGAAGCGATCGAGCGTCCCGATCTCTCGGGCGTGTTCAATGTCACGGGCCCAAATCCGGTGACGAACGCCGAGTTCATGCGCGAATTGCGTCTCGTTCTGCACCGGCCGTGGAGCCCGCCGGTTCCCGCCTGGGCGACGCGCATCGGAGCCTTCATCATGCGCACGGAGCCCAGCCTCGCCCTGACGGGACGGCGCTGCCGGCCAAAGAGATTTCTGGAAAACGGATTCCACTTCGAATTTCCCGAGCTCCGCGGTGCACTTGCCGACCTCTATTCTAACTGACCTACCCTCGCCGCCGATTCCGACGCAGCAACTCAGCGTCGCGGGCCGGCAACGGCTCCTTTCCAAATTTGGAGAGCCCCTCTTTCTGGCGCGGTGGGACCGCGCCGTCTTCGTCCACTACGCGGTTGACCCGATGATCCTGCAGCGACAAGTCCCGTTTCAACTCGATTTGCGGGATGGCAAGGCATTCGTGAGCATCGTTGCGTTTACTCTTGTGCGAATGCGACCGCGTCTCCTCGGCATGGTAGGCGAATGGCTCTTCAAGCCGATTGCGACCCACGAATTTCTTAACGTCCGGACTTACGTTCAGGTGGACGGGGAACCGGGCATTTTCTTTCTCGCCGAGTGGCTCTCGAATCCGCTCAGCGTTCGTCTTGGACCGCGCAGCTTCGGTTTGCCCTATCGTTTTGGCCGAATCGCGTACGAGCACGCTCGCGATGGGGCCGCGTTGCGCGGGACTGTCGCTACGCGCGACGCCCAGTTAGTTTACGAAGGAAACGCTTGCTCTGAGACGTTCGAGCCCTGTGACGCGGAATCCCTGACCGAGTTCATGCTCGAGCGTTACACAGCTTTCACCCAGGTCGGAAAACGACGGCGTCTCTTCCGCATCTGGCACTCCCCATGGCCGCAAGGGCCCGCCGAAGTTGAAGTCACGGACGACACTCTAATCGGCACGACCGGACTATGGTGGAAGACTGCCGAGCTCGTCGGCTCGAACTATTCTCCAGGCGTGGAAGTTTGGATGGGACGGCCCCATCGGATCCGGTAGGCAACCACCTCAAGCAGAAATCGGATCGCGAGAAATTCAGCGAAGACGGTGAAGTAAAATTGGATGGTCACGTAACGTGGAACATCGAGGGAGTGAAGGATTGCTGTCTCGAGGCAAACGGCGGCGTTGTAGGAGAAAAGGAACAGCGTAATGAGCGCGAGCCAACCCATTTGCTCGCGATAATCGCGCCGCCGTATCAAGCCGATAGCCAGCGCGATCGTCACGCAGAGCAACGGCAAATAGGCGGCGCTCAGGAATACGACTGTCCGGCGCACAAATTTGTTTTGCTCGATTACCGGCGCACGGCCAGGCAGCGCCACGCTGCGCTGAAGCAACTCGGCGGCGGGCTGGTAATCGTTCCAAACCTTTGGCTGAGATGAACGATCCAGGCTCCCGACGCTCTGCCGGTACCAGGATTCGAGCGGAATGTATTTCCCCCGATCAAACGCCGGGCAAAGCGGTGCATAGAAGAGCGCCAACTGGCGAAAGATCTTCTTCAGCATCGGGAAGGGACGATGTTGCCAGCAACGCCAGTAGTAGAAGCGGTAGAACGCCGTCGTAGCCGCCATGTCTTCCTTGAAGTCCTGCGCGACCTGGACGGCGCTTGAATTGGGGTTGTACATCAAATACTCCGGCGAAAATCCGAGGGACGGGTAGCGCCAGGCCTCGGCGGCTGCCGACTTGTCGATCTCCGTCTTGAGCTGTTCGTGTATTCGGCGCAGTCGACCGGCCTCCCACGGGGTCGAGGCCTGACGTTCCAGGTCGTCCGCGAGCTGATCGCGAATCAAGTCGGCGTGGCTCGTGAACAGCGTCGTTGCAAGAAATGTGTGAGCGACTTCGTCGGTTCGGCTCAGCAGAGATTCGGGGACAAAAATTACCAGCGCCGAAGTGAGGAGAGCGACACCGAGCAGGCTCTTTTCGCGAAGCCCGTTTCGCTGGCAGAGGAAAACCGCGATGGGAACTATCGCCAATGCCGCAAGAAAGATGAAACTAGGTTTGAGTGAAGCGAACAGCATTGCGGTGACGCCGGCCCCGATACCGAAGGCGACCGCGGGTCTGCTCTTATCGACATACGCTCGGGCGATGAACTCGAGGCCAAAGTAAAGATTTAAGCTAAGGATGAATGCGCACACTCCCTCCGGTCGGCACTGCATCTCCGTCCGGATTGGTTCGCCCGCCAGGAGCACAACAGCTCCAAACAGAAGCCCGAGGCCTTGGTGCCACCCAGCCGGAAAAAAAGGCTTCGGAAGAAAGGCGGTGATCCGCCGCCACGTCAGGATCGCGATCGCCCCGGCCGCCATTCCCAGCAAATGTTGAACGATGGTGATCGCCCGGAAATCTCCGAATAGCCGCAGCAGAATCAGGAGGAACCCGGGGTAAACAAAGTTGCGCCCTTCCAAATGGACGAACCCGGCGCCATTCAGCTTCAGCAGCGCCGGAGACAGGTATCCCCAAATGTCAGGATCAGCGATCGGGTCTAGCGGCAGCGAAAATCGTCGCCATGCCGCCCAGGCAAAGAGGACCGCGAGGGCGATCCAATAGGCAAATGCGCGCAGAGACCTGATCATTTCTCAGCCAGCGCCGCGAGCTCGCCTAACTCCGCCCAGCGAGCATAGAGCCGGGCCACTTCGTCACGAGCCTGGCGCAATTCCGTCTCCAGCCGGGCGAAGTCAGCGGCGTGTTTTGTGTACAAGTCGGGGTCGGAGAAGATAGTTTCGAGGCGGGCCACTTCGCTTTCCGCGTTCAGGATCGCGGCCTCCATCCCTTTAAGCTCGCGCTCTTCCTTCCATTTCAGTTTGCGCGGCTTGGCCTTCTTGTAGGCGGGGGCGGTGACCCCGGCAGAAGTACGCTTTTCGAGGCCGGAATCATCGATCCCGGCTCCAGCGCGTTCTCGTTTCTCGAGATAATAATCGTAATTCCCAACCCCATACCGCACTGCGCCATCGTCTTCGAAAGCGAGAATCGCCGTGCAGACCCGATTCAGAAAATAACGGTCGTGACTCACCACAATTACGCTGCCGCCGAACGCGACCAACGCTTCCTCCAATAACCTGAGCGTGCCCAGATCGAGATCGTTTGTTGGTTCGTCCAGGATCAAAACGTTCCCGCCCCGCTTCAGAATCTTGGCGAGCAACACCCGGCTCCGCTCCCCGCCGCTGAGCTGGTAAATCTTTGTGTTGATCCGCTCCTCGGTGAACAGAAAACGCCGGAGATAACCGCGCAGCGTGATGTTCTCGTCGCCGAGCCGGACGTATTCGCCCCCCTCGCCCACTTCCTCCCAGACCGTCTTCGTGTCGTCAAGCAGCAGCCGATTTTGATCGACGTAATTGATCTCGGTCCGCGATCCGATCTCCACAATGCCAGAGGTCGGCGCGAGCTCCCGAAGAATGATCTTCAGCAGGGTCGATTTGCCGAGCCCGTTCCGTCCCACGATGCCGAGCCTTTCGCCCGCCTTGAGATTCAGCGAAACGTGTTGGAACAAACTGCGGCCTCCAAGTTCCATTGCGACGTCGCGCAATTCGATCACGCGATTGCCCAGCGTCGGCGCAGGCGGAATAATCAGGTCTACGTCCAATTCGGCTTCTGGCGCTTCCTGTCCTGCCATCTCGAAGTAGCGTTCCACCCGATCCACCGACTTCGTCCGGCGCGCTCGCGGCGCCTTCCGCACCCAGGCAAGTTCGCGCTTCAGAAATTTCTGGCGCTTGCGCTCTTGCATTTCCTCGACGGCCTGACGTTCGGCGCGCGCGATCAGGTAATCCGTGTAGTTCCCTTCGAAGCTGCTGAATTTTCCGCGCGACAATTCAAGAATTCGCGTCGCGACGCGATCGAGAAAGTAGCGGTCGTGCGTAACGAAGAGGCAGGTGCCGGAGTAGCGCGCCAGAAAATCCTCGAGCCACTCAATCGAGCCGGTGTCGAGATGGTTGGTTGGTTCGTCGAGGATCAGAAAGTCGGGTCGGGCCAGCAACGCCCGGCAAAGCGCGACCCGGCGTTTCTCGCCGCCGGAAAGCGAGCTCACAAGGCGATCCGGATCCGGCGCGTGCAGATTCGTGATCAAACTCTTGGTCCGATGTTCCAGGTTCCAGCCGTCGAAGTGCGAAATCTGGTCGAGCAGAATTCCGCTGCGAGCACTCTCTGCGGGTGCCGTTTCGTATTCGGCAATCAGATCAAGGATTCGTTGCGCGCCCGAGAGAATATTGGCGTGCACCGTCGCCGCCTCTTCCAACTCAAACATCTGGGGCATGTACCCGACCACGACATCGCGGCGTTGATTGAATTCGCCCGCGTCGGGCTTCATCACGCCAGCCGCGATTTGGAGAAAGGTCGATTTTCCCGAGCCATTCCGTCCGACCAACCCGACGCGTTCGCCCTCGAGAATAGTGGCCGTCGCCCGGTCCAACACCGGCTGATTGCCGAAGCGGACGATCAGTTCGCTCGCGCTCGCAATTGCATTCAGGGCCGGCTCCGACATGACTCCAGATAACACATTGTCCGCTTGCGATCAGTCATTGGCATCGCAAGCTGCGGCCCGGATGTTCGAACTTCTCGGAAAAGACGCGGCCACGAAAGCCCGCCGGGGGCGCCTGACGACCTCACATGGCGTTATCGAAACTCCCGCCTTCATGCCCGTGGGCACGCAAGGCAGCGTAAAAGCGGTCAGCCCGCGCGAGCTGCACGAAATGAAGGCGCAGGTCGTGCTCGGCAATACTTATCATCTCTTCGTTAGGCCAGGACTCGAGGTGATCGGAAAATTTGGCGGCCTGCACGGGTTCATGAATTGGGACGGGCCGATTCTAACCGACAGCGGCGGGTACCAGATTTTCTCGCTCGCGAAGTTGCGCGAGATCACGGAGGAGGGCGCGCATTTTCAAAATCATCTCGATGGAACGCCCACGTTTATTTCGCCGGAGATAGCGATGCAGATTCAAGGCGCGCTCGGCAGCGATGTGGCGATGGTGCTGGACGAATGCCCGCCGTGGCCGTGCGAGAAGGACTACGCGGCGCGGAGCCTGGAGATGACGATCCGCTGGGCAAAGCGATGCAAGGCGGCGCCGCATCCGGATGGACAATTGGTTTTCGGAATTGTCCAGGGCGCGACCTTTGCGGATTTACGGCGCGAGAGTGCGGAGGCGCTGGTCGAGATCGGTTTCGACGGCTACGCGATCGGCGGCGTCAGCGTGGGCGAACCGGAAACCGAGATGATGCTGGCGGTGGAACACGCTGAGCCATTCTTGCCTGAGGATAAGCCGCGTTACGCGATGGGTCTCGGTTCGCCCCCGCAAATGCTCGAGCTGATCGCGCGCGGAGTGGACATGTTTGATTGCGTGCTGCCGACGCGCGTGGCGCGAAACGGCATGGCTTTCACGACGGTGGGGACGACGAATGTAAAAAACGCGGTCCATACATTCGAAACCGGCCCGATCGAAGAGGGCTGCAGTTGCGAAGCATGCGCCGGAGGATTTAGCCGCGCTTATTTGCGGCATATGTTGAAGTCGGAGGAAATTCTCGGGCTCCGACTCGTTTCCCTGCACAACCTCCACTTTTATCTCGACCTGATGAAACGCGCTCGAGCCGCGATCGAAGACGGGAGCTTCGCGGAATTTCGTGGCCAATTTGTGGCGGGTTATCAAACGCGGGAAACGCCAGCCTAATTCCCCGCGGCGTCGTCCCGCTTGAAGCTGCTCAGCTTGTTCTCGCGCTGGGTGAGCGCGATCTTGATGTCGAGATCGCGTTGAATGGCCCGCGCCCATGCCTCGGAGGACTCGCTATTATAGTGAATCCCGTCGCCGCCGGTTTTGCCGGTGACGTAGTGAGTGACATTGCGCGAATCAATAATCTCAAACTTCTTCCGGGCCGCGGCGCGGCGGATTACCAGGTGGACTCTTCCCTGCGTTCTCCGCAATCGCGCTGAATCAGGCGGCGCGATCCAGACAATTTTTTCGACCGGCCCGCGGCGCGCTTCATCGACGAGGCGGTTCAGGTATTCACCCATCTGCTCGTCGGAAAGATTCCGGTCCATCCAATTAGTCCCAAGCTGCACGACGAGAATGGTGGGCTTATGTTTGCGAATCAGATCCGCCAGTTTCGGTGTTCGGGTCGGGCGCGGTGCACGGCCGTTCACCCAGTCGGTGAAAATATCCGAATCGCTCGTCCGCTGTCGGTAACCGCATTTGGTTACGAAATCCGGCTCGCTCGCGAGCCAGTGCTCCGGTGAAGAACCGCAGGACGCATAGGCCGCGACGCGATGTTTCAACGCCAGATGCATCTGGACCGCCTCGCCGAATTTTCCAACCGAAAGCGAATCGCCGATCATTAAAATACTCGGCGGCGGCGCGTCTGGCGCTGCTTTGGTGAACTTCTTCGTTTTGCCATCGGCCACCAGAATGAAACTGCCAATGCCAACGGCGAAGGCGAGCGGCAGGAGGATCGGCTGGAGGAGCTTCGACCAGTCTTTCTTAGCGTCCATGATCAGGATGTCTCCTTTCGTCCTGCACCCGGATATAGGGCTGAAGATTGATCAAGCCAGAATCATCCTTCGATTTCACCGTTTTCCAAACCGTCTTTTCGAGTTCGTGCAATTGCATCCGGTAAGTGCGCCCGATCTTCCACCGGCCGAGCCGCTGTTCATGCAGCTGGATGTAGGCCGGATGCATCACCAGAATTTGTTTTTCCGAATATTCGCCCGCGATGACTTGGGTGACTTCGTAAAGGTAACCGACCAAAAACTCCTGGTAGGGCAGGAATTCGTTTACCGGCACTGGCGCGGTTTTCGCAATCAATTTCGCGCGAACATGCAGCGTGGTCTCTTTCGGCTGCACGGGCGGCGGCGTCACTTGCGGAGCGGGTACTTCTGAAATGGCGGTTTCGGCGAGCGGTTTTAGGGACGCAATCGGCTGCGAGGAAAGCTCGGCCTCGACGATGTCGAAAACACGGTCCGCCCACTGATCCATGTCGGCGCCGATGAAATGTTCCTTGTCCGGTTCCATGTGGTGGTACGGATAGGAGACGAGAGTCCGGCTATCGATGACCTTGGCCACGTGGCCGATGTCGTTGCGCGTTTGCTGATAAACAAAATCCTGAATCTCCTTTGAGACGCGGCCCGAGGTGGGCGATGCCACCCAGTAAATCTTTCGGAGATTTGATGGCGTGCGGACGGCTTTGTCGATGAACGGAACAAGATAACTCCGCAGGACGGGACCGTGCCGGTTCGGGTTCACGCTTTTCTTATCCGGAAAGATGTCGAACAGGTTCGTTCCGGTCTGCATGATGAGTATGTCCGGCTGGAGAGTGGCGAGAAGGTCTTCGAGTTTTGGCACCGGATGCGAGCCGGGCGTGTGACCGCGAGGCACACCGTAAACGTCGTGCGCCTCTCGCATCCGTCCGTTCGCCGGATTCGATTCAATGCTTACGAAACCGCAATGCGTCTGGATGCGGGTATATGGCCGGTCTTTCAACCAGCTCAGCGGATTCGTGCCGCAGGCAAGATAGGTGAACGTCGCCTTCACGTTGGGACTTTGGCGAAATCGTTCGTCGAGCCGTTTCCCGAATCCGCAGAGCGCGAGGGAGTCGCCGAGAATGAGAACATTCGCGCCTCGAGAGGACACAGCCGGGGCCGTTTGCGGAGTGGCGGGCGACTGCAATTCTTCGGCTGGGAGCGGAAGCGCAGCGAGCAGCCAGCAGATAGTGACGATCGATCGATTCCGCACGGCAACGCTTTCCGGCGAATCGCGCGTTGCGTCAAGCCTACTTCGCGACCGGCACTTTGGCCCAGCCTTCGGTCGCTTCCGTGAACTCGCGCGCGGCGAAACACCAAACGACCACTTTCTTCTTTCCCAGATACGCGGAGTCCTTTGCCGCGTGACGGTAAAGATTGATCCTCACGGGTGTCGCGCCGGATCCGCGGGTCCCGATTAAATCTGGCGCGAAGCCCAGTTGGAGCGCGAGCTGATCCAGAAGTCCGGCGCGTTCGGCGAGAAAATCGTGGTAAACGAGTGTGTGGCTGTCCCCCAGCAACAGCACCGGACTATTCGGGTCCGGTTCGACCGCGCGCCCGTTTCCTTTTTCGGTCACCGTCTGGATCGCGATCTTTTCCGCGCCGGGTTTGCGCGTGTCATGGGCGAGCAAGCCATCGAGGTCGCCGGTGATCTGCGCGTCTCTCCATTCCGCCACGTACTCTTTCGCGGTCGGCGCGTTCGCCAGTTTCGACCGAATCTTATCCGCAATCGCTTGCGCGGCGAGAACGCAGCCGATCCCGGACCAGTGGCTGTCGGTCTTGCAAAAAACGGCGCCACGAGCGTCGTCGCGCTTCTGAACGAACAACGCGCTGAGATCGAGAACGTCGATGCCCGCGGAGCGCAACTCATCGTAAAACTGGTGCAGCACTGGCGCCGGATCGTTTGCGCGCACGTCGAAACCCGGAACAATTTTCTCCGGATAAACCGCCGCTTTCGGCGGCACCGGAACGACGACCAGCTCGATGCCGCGAGCTTTCAATTGTTGCTGAAAGTCGACGATCGCCGGCACCGGATCGGCCAGGTCCGGTTTGTGAGCGCGGCTCGTTTTTGCGGCGTCGCTTCCCCAAAATCGCGCCAGCGAAAGAAGCCGCAGCTCGCCTCCGAAGAAGAGCCAGCCGTCCGCGCCGGCCACCGCCGCGTTGTTTTTTTTCTCGAGGCTGGCAACGGTCGCCGAGAGCTCGCCGGCAAACTTCTTCTGCACTTCCGGCAACGGTGTTTCGGCTGACAGCACTCCCGCGTTGGCGGCCAGGAACAAGAGAGTCGCGAAAAATCTCATTGGAGTTGAAAGCCGGTAGCGCTAATACGCATTCTTTCAACTGCGCTCGCTGTTTTTATTCTCAGTGAGCGATTAACTCCGGAACGTCTGCGTGGTTTTTAGCTCTCACATTTTCGTTTACTACTTCCTGCCGATCGCGCTGCTCGGCTACTACGCGCTTTCGCGTGCTCGCCAGCGCTGGCGCAACGCCTGGCTGATCCTCACCGGCTACTTCTTTTATGGCTGGGCCGAGCCGCGCTTCATGCCCCTCATGTTCGCGACCACCTTTGTCGACTGGCTGGTGAGTCTGATCATCGCGCACGACACCTGGAAGTTTTGGCAGGTCTGGCACAAGCCGGTAACGCAATTGCCGCATCGCGGCCCGCGGACGCGCACGCAAAAGCCCGCGATCCTCATCTCCGTTCTTCTCAACCTCGCCACCCTCGGATTCTTCAAATACTTCAATTTCGGGATCGAGAGTTATAACGGCCTCGTCCAGGGGCTGGGCCTGGAGCACGCGCAGTTCGACACTTTCTTTCGCGTTGTCCTCCCGCTTGGGATCAGTTTCTACACGTTCCAGGCGCTCAGCTACACGATCGACGTCTATCGTGGCGAAGCCGAGGCGATGTCGAATTTCATCGATTTCTCCTGCTTCGTTTCCATGTTTCCCCATCTGGTCGCCGGACCGATCCTCAAATTCTCGTTTCTCGCTGAGCAACTGAAATATCGTCGCCTTACTTCCGACAAGTTCGCGCGCGGCGTCGCTTTCTTCATGCTCGGGCTGGCGAAAAAGATCCTGCTCGCGAATCCGTGCGGGAAAATCGCGGACGTCGCGTTCAACGCAGGCTCGGTCGGCACGCTCGATGCCTGGTTCGGTTCGCTCGGATACGCGTTCCAGATCTATTTTGATTTCAGCGGCTACTCCGACATGGCCATCGGGCTCGGGCTCATCTTCGGGTTCGTTTTCGCGAAGAATTTCGATTCGCCGTACCGCTCGGAATCGATCACCGATTTCTGGCGCCGTTGGCACATCTCGCTTTCTACCTGGCTGCGCGAATACCTCTACGTTCCGCTCGGCGGCAACCGAAAGGGCACCCGCCGCACTTACTTCAATCTCGTCGTTACGATGCTGCTCGGCGGTTTGTGGCACGGCGCCTCGTGGAACTTCGTGATCTGGGGCGGACTCCACGGCGGCATGCTCGCGTTCGAGCGCAGCCAGGGTCGCGAAGGATTTTATCACAATTTGCCGCGGCCATTCCGAATTGCGCTGACGTTTCTTATCGTCCTGCTTGGCTGGGTTTTCTTCCGCGCCGCCGATCTCCCGCGCGCGCTCGCTTATCTCGCGAGCATGTTCGGCTTTGGTCACCCGCCCCCCGGCGCCGTCCTGCTGAGCGGAATTCTTTATAAACCGTATTACCTGCTTTCAATAGCGATCGCCGCGCTCGTGGTGTGGTGCGGCAAACAGACCTGGGAATGGACGCAGCAAATGACGCTCCCGAAGACCGCAGTTTGCTTCGGGCTCGGCTGGCTCGCCCTCGTCGTTCTCGCGACCCAGGAATACAACCCGTTTATCTATTTCATTTTTTAATCATCTGACCTGTGGCAAACGATTCTGACAATCCAGTTGGGCACGACGAGCCGTTGAAGCCGACGCATTCCCTGCCCCGCTACAGCGAGCCGACGCCGGAGACGCATCAGAAGGTTTCTCGTGAGGACGAAGCGGAGATGGCGCTGAAGAACTCGGGGTTTACCGGTCCTTCTCGTCTCGTTCTCATCGTCCTCTTCATCCTCACTATCCTTTCGGTGCCGACGATTCAGTTCGCCTACGAAAAGACCCGGCCTCGAACCGATGGCCGTCTCGGCACCTTTAATCTCTACAAACCCTATCCCGCCTGGAAAAAAATCCGGACCGTCCGCGGGCCGCGTGATCTGTGGCGATTGCTTCCGCGCGGGGTCGAGCTCAAAGCGGCGGAGAAAGAACTCGAAACCGAGTCGGTCGTTTCGGAGTGGCTCCTTCCGAGAGTGCAGCTTGCGCTCGTGAAACTGGGAGCTGGCAACGAACAGGTTTATCTCGGCCAGGATGGTTGGCTGTTCTATCGCCCGGACGTCGATTACGTAACCGGACCACCATTCCTTGATCCGAAACTCATGACCCACCGCGCTCACACCGCCGCGGTTCAACCGGATCCGGTGAAAGCGATTGTCGCTTTTCGGGATCAGCTTGCGGCACGCGGAATCGATTTAGTGCTGGTTCCGGTGCCAACGAAAGCGAGCATCGAAGGCGAACGGCTGAGCATTCGCCCGCGTCCGGACGAGCTTCTCCCGACCGATTCATTCGCTGCGTTCGAGAACGAATCATTCCCAGCGTTCCAACAGCAACTCTCCGCGGCTGGAGTGCGCGTCTTCGATCCTGCGCCCTTGCTGATGGACCGCAAAGCCGGCTCCAATAATCTGCCGCAATTTCTCGAACGGGACACCCACTGGCGGCCGGAGGCGATGGAGTTCATAGCATCGCGCCTCGCCTGGTTGATAAATTCGGCGGAGCCCGAGGGTTCAACCGGCCCGCTTCGCATCTCCCCGGCCGAAGTCTCTGGCCGCGGCGACATCGCGCGCATGCTCAAGCTGCTTCCGGGAAACCTCAAGACCGACGCGTCCCAAAGCGTTCCGATTCGTCAGGTCAGCGACCGCGGCAACCCGTGGCGTCCGACCCGCGAAGCGGACATTCTTCTCCTCGGCGACAGCTTCGCGAACATCTTCTCGCTCGCAGGACTTGGTTGGGGTGAATCCGCCGGGCTCGCGGAACATCTCAGCGCGGCGCTCGGCGGCCGGCCGCTCGACTGCATCCTGCGCAACAGCGACGCAGCCTTCGCGACCCGCGAGATCCTGAGTCGCGAGCTGGCGCGCGGGAAGGACCGTCTCGCCGGCAAGAAGTGGGTGATCTGGGAATTCGCGAACCGCGAGCTCGCCTTCGGCGATTGGAAGATGCTGGAAATGAAACTCGGGCAGCCCGCGCCCGCGAAATTCTTCGTGCCGAAAGCCGGCGAGACTGCCACCGCGACGGGGACGGTCGAGGCGATCTCCGCGGTGCCGCGGCCGGGAACCGTTCCGTACCAGGATCATATCCTCTCCCTTCATCTAAGCGATCTCGCCGTCGACGGCCGCGACGAGACGGAGACGCTGGAAGCATTCGTTTACGCGGAAAGTATGCGGGACAGTGTTCTCACTCCGATCGCGCATCTAAGACCGGGCGATCGTATCACGTTACGCCTTCGTCCGTGGACGGATGTCTCGGATCGCTACGAAAAAATAAACCGCAGCGAAGTTGACGATCCGGCGGTGCAACTCGAAGAGCCGTGCTGGGGTGAATTGAAATAGGTTCCCACACCTTGCATTTTCGCCGAGCCCGTGCTCTCTAAGAATCCGCTCGTCCGGCCGCCGGCGTGACTGATTGCCAAGGCCACGAACTCATCAACCTCACTGCCATGCTTTTTCTTTTTCTCGCTCAAACCCCGGCACCTTCGCCGGCTGCTCCGGGCTCCGGCCTTCTCGGGATGCTCCCGTTCCTTTTCCTCATCGTGATCATGTATTACGTGATGATTCGCCCCCAGATGCGGCGCCAAAAAGAGGCCGCCAAACTGGTGTCGGCTTTGAAAACGGGTGACCAGGTCGTGACCGCCTCCGGAATTCACGGCCTGATAACGAACGTGAAAGAGACCACGGTGATCGTGAAGGTGGCGGATAATGTGAAGATCGAGATGGAAAAATCGGCCGTTACCAACGTTGTCAAACCGAGCCAGGGCTAAAGCTTTGCCATGAGCGAATCGCAAATCGAAAATCGAAAATCGAAAATCCGATGAATCCCGGCCTCATGTTCTTCATCGAGCTGATTTGGCTCGCGCTTTTCGGGTGGTACTTCGCGACCGACTACGGCACGCGCAAGCGGTTGCTCGCGCTCGCACTCGTTGCTATTGCCGTCGGGCTGAGCCTCGTGATGATTTATCCGCCGGACAAAAAGATCCCGCTGGGACTCGATATCAAAGGCGGCACTTCGTTCCTCATCAAACTCCAAGGCACCGACAATAAGGACGTGACTCCGGCCATGCTCGACCAGGCCGTTGAGGTAATTCGGAAACGAGTCGATAAATTTGGGGCGAGCGAACCAATCATCAGCCCGGTGGGCAAGGATCGCATCCTTGTTCAAATCCCTGGACTGAGCACGGAACGGATCCAGGAAGCGCGCCAGCAACTTTCGCAGGTCGCGAAGCTCGAGTTCGCGCTCGTCAATCCGCAAACCGCAACGCTCGTCCCGCAGATCGAATCTGGCCAGGGAATCCTGCCCCCGGATTATCGGCTCGTTACTTACACATTCGAAGGGCGCGATCACAAGAAGCAGGAAGAGAAGCTGCTCGTCCACAAACGGCCGGATTTGACTGGCGACCACATCACACGCGCGATCGCCACCTTCCAGAACGAATGGCAAGTGAGCCTGGAGTTGGATTCGGAAGGCTCCAAGCAGTTCGACGATCTGGCCGCTGCCCATTACCAGGAGCGGTTCGCCATCCTGCTCGACGGCAACGTCCAGTCCGCGCCATCGATTAACGCGAAATATTTTGGCGGCCATGCCATGATCAGCGGTGGGCGGATGGGCGAAACCGAGGCGCGCAATTTGGCCAGCGTCCTGGAGAATCCGCTGCAAACGCCGGTCAGCATCGAAGAGGAACGCAGCGTATCTCCGACCCTCGGTTTGGATTCGATCCGCGCCAGCATCCTGGCGGGTGTCATGGGACTCGCCATCACCCTCGTATGCGTCCTCCTCTATTACCGATTCGCGGGTGTAATCGCTTGCGTGGCGTTGCTGGTGAACATCGTCCTGCTAATCGGGTCGTTCCAGCTCATCCCGGGCGGGGTGGTTCTCACGCTTCCGGGTATCGCTGGCATCATCCTCACGATCGGTCTCGCGGTCGATGCGAGCGTGCTGATCTACGAGCGATTGCGGGAGGAACTGGCGCGCGGGAAGTCGCTCCAGGTTGCCATGCAGGCCGCTTATCAAAAGGCCTTCAGCTCCATTTTCGATGCGAACGTCACGACCCTCATCACTGCCGTCATCTTGTTCTGGAAAGCCAGCGGGCCGGTCCGCGGTTTTGCGATCGCGCTTACCCTCGGCATTCTCGCGTCGCTTTTCACCGCACTCATTGTCGGACGTAACGCTCTGGGCTGGTTCGTCGATACGGGCCGAGTGAAGAAAGTCCGGATGCTGCACCTGATCTCCTCGCAGCACATTAATTTCCTCGGCAAGGGTCTCCTCGCGGTCCTGTGCTCGGTTGCTTTGATGATCGCCGGCGCGACCTCGTTCTATCTTAAGGGCGAAAAGAATTTCGGCGTCGATTTCAAAGGCGGCGACTTGCTTACCCTTAGCTCGCCCAAACTTATCGACGTTGGCGAAGTGCGCGGAGCTCTCGCCCAAATGAACGTCGCGGACGCGTCGATCCAGGAATCGGCCCAGGGCGGCAAATATTACATCACGGTCCGAACCCCGTTGAACACGAGCGACACCGTCAAGCAACAGCTTCCGCAGAAAATGCCCGACGCGCAGTTCCATGTCGAAGGGTCGGACCGCGTGGGTGCGCTCGTGGGCGGCGAGCTGGCGAGGAATTCGCTGATCGCCCTCGGCTTGGGCATCCTCGGCATCCTGATTTTCGTCACGTTCCGGTTCGAGTTGTCGTTCGCGGTCGGCGCGATTATCGCCGTGCTGCACGACGTGATTATCACGGTCGGGGTGTTTTCGCTCCTGGGACGGGAACTTTCCCTCACCCTCGTGGGTGCAATCCTGACGATTGCCGGTTACTCCATTAACGACACGATCGTTGTCTACGATCGGATCCGCGAAGGCCTGGCGAGCAGCAAGCGCGGCTCGATCGAGACGATCATGAATGACAGCATCAACCAGACGCTGAGCCGGACCATTCTTACCAGCACGGTGACGCTGATCCCGATCCTTTGTCTGTTCTTCTTCGGTGGATCCGTTTTGCGCGACTTCGCCCTGGCCATCATCATCGGTGTGGCCGTGGGAACGTACTCCTCGATCTTCATCGCGTCGCCGATTGTGCTCTGGTGGACTCGCGCCCGTGGCGGGGGTGCGGGCGGGGGTGCCTCGAGCCTCCGACGCGAGATCTCGGAAAAAGCCGCAGCCGCCACGGGTCGAACGACTTAGAATGTTGAAAGCGGAGTCGCCTGGACGTTAGGAAACAGCTGCCAACCAGCAAAGAATCGAAAGTTATTCACAATAGTTGACGCCTGCCAGCCAGCCGAGTAGGCTCGGGCTCACCGGTTCGGAACCGGAAATTTTTAGAAACGAGGATGACACATGCCTGAAGTGATTGTTCGCAAAGGTGAACCGGTTGACCGGGCGCTGAAACGCTTGAAGAACAAACTCGACGCCGAGGGAATTCTTGAGGAAGTGCGTCGGCTGCGAGCGTTTGAGACCCCGAACCAAAAGAGCCGCCGCAAAGCCAAGGCGAATGCGAAGCGGGGCCGGACGAAGTTTCGCTTTAATCCCTCGTAAGCGCGGTTCGCGCGACAGATTTCCAAAGGGCGTCCGCATCGCGGGCGCCTTTTTGTTGTACTACTCCTCGCACTCGCAGACGATTCGGAACCCGAGGTCGTTACAGGAGTAGTTCGGCAAGTTCGAATTTCGGGTCGTGGACCGAAGACTCGCAAAGCGGGATTTCCAACTCCCTCCGCGCATGACGCGCTTCGATCCCGCAGTGGGACCGTGCGGATTGACTTTCGCAATGCCACGATAAGGCTCGAAAAAATCAAAACACCATTCCCAGACGTTTCCCGCCAGGTCTTCGATTCCGAATGGACTGGCGCCGAACGGAAACGCGCCAACCGGCGAGCTTTCCGGATAACCGTCGTCGATGTCCCGGTCGCTCCAGGCGAAGACGGTGTTACGGTCGGCGAAATTCGCCAGGTCGCCCCGATGCTCGTGATTGCCCCACGGATATTTTCGGCCGTCGTTGCCTCGCGCTGCGAATTCCCATTCCGCTTCGGTCGGGAGGCGATATTTTTTCCGCTCCTGCGTCGACAACCAGCGGCAATACTTCGTCGCGTCCAAATGGCTGACGTAGACAACTGGATGCCGATCTCCGGCGCCCGGTGCCCTCTTCCGGGCATGACCGGGCTCGTACTGCTCAAAGTCCCCGTTCGTAACCAGGTGGCGCGACATATAGAACCTGCTCAAGGTCACCCTCGTTGCCGGCCGTTCGCCCGGGCCCGCGTCCGGCGCGTCGCTGCCCATCGTGAATTCGGCGGATGGAATGAAAAACATCTGGCCGCCGATTGAGTTTACATAGTTAGCGAAACGTTGCCGATCCGCATCGGGATTTACGATGGGGACGACCTGCCCGGTCGGCGCCGAAGTTTTGACCGGTTGAGGAACCGTAGGCGCGGCTATGGCATCTGCCTCCTCGTCGGCCCCTTCAAGGTACAGGTCAACGAGATCTTCCGCCTCGCCAGCGTCTATCCCCAGGTTCTCCGCCATGTTGATAAAGGCATCGCGGGTTTCGTCCGCCATGCCTTCCGAGTCGAGGCCGGAGAGCCGCAGCATTCGCATAAAATCTTCCTTGGGATCGACGGACTTCTGCCGACGACGCTTTTCTTCCCGCGGCACGGCCGGCAGATCCGGCGGCGGGATCGCGGCGAGGCGAGTGGCCCCGCTATCCTTAAGCTCAGCCTCGACGTAGGTGTCGATTTGTTCCGCGGTCAAACCGTGCTCGCTGCCAAAACGATGCAGGCTCTTTTCCTCTTCCGGGGTGAGGACCCCGTCGGCCAGCGCGAAAGTCAGGTATTTATGAAACTCGATGACCGCTTGTTCGTTTGCTTGAGCGGCGAGCGCGGAGTCCACCTGCTGCCGTCGAACCGGGTCGAGCAATTCGACGCGCGCTTCGGTTAGGTAGCGGGAAGACTCATCGAGGCCCGGCCGCAAAATCTGGGCAAGCGGATTGCTCGGCTGGTTTTTCAGCGGCAATTTTTTCTGCCACCACCTCATCAGCTCCCGGCAATGCTGCTCGATCAGTTCGTTGCTTGGGTTTGCGCTGGAATCGAGACAAAGCCGCTCATACAAATTCGCCGACTTGTATTTGCTCCATCCGTCCCACTTGTACGGATCGTCCGGAAGGGGAACCGGAAAGCCTCCCTCCAGTTGCATCATGTTACACTACCGAGATAGCCCCGAGTCCGGTCGCGGCGCGTTCGACTTCATCGGGCGCGAGGCCCGTATTGCGTTCGATCCTCACCTTCGCCTGGTTACCGGAAGCATTCACGGCCACTTCCAAAACCTGGTTCGCATTGTATTCGTAGGTCAGCTCGACTGGCGACCCTTTGGGCAGAAACGCCGGCAACTCCACATCGCACAAGCCCAGCGGCGTACATTCCGCTGGCAAAGTGCTTTCTCCTTCGACGATGCGGACCACCGCGCGCTGCATGTTCGCGCAGGCTGTGCCAAAGGAATTGCGGGCCGTCGCCGGAATCGCCGTCATTTTGCGGATCATTGGGAAAACGTACTCTTCGAGGTGCGCCTCATCCCAAAGCACTACGCCAAGGGTGTGCGAGGTGATGTTCGTCACTTGAATGAGGCCACCATCGCGCGAGGAAAATTGCTGGCGGGTGTCGTCCGGCAGGGTCCGTTTTCCGGTGCTCTCTTCCTCTTTCAAGAGCGATAAGATGCCTTGGATCGCCGCGCCGACGGCTACCGCTTCGTCAGGATTGACGTCGTCTACGAGGGGGACCGACGAAAGGCTGCCGACCATTTCTCGCACCATCGGCATCCGCGTCATACCGCCGACAAGGAGGACCTTATCGATGTCGCTCCAATTCATTTGGGCTTCCTGAAGGACCATTTCGCAAATCGTTTTGCACTTCTCGACGAGGTGTCGGGTCTTCAGTTCAAATTCTTCCTGGGTCAGCTCCACTTTCACGCTCTTGCCGTTGTGGCTATGGACAATCGAAGTGCGCGGACGGCTGGATAGGTGGATCTTGGCGGCAAGCGCTCGGCTTTGCAGGTCCTGGTAACTTTGTAAATCGAGGAGTGGATTCTCGCCGTGGGCGCGATCGAATTCCTCCGCCACGTAGTTAACGATCACATCGTCCCAATCCTTGCCGCCGAGACGATGGTCGCCGTTCGTGGCGATCATCTGGATGCCCTGTCCTTCGATCCGCATGATCGTCACGTCGAAAGTCCCACCGCCCAGGTCGAACACGAAAACGGTCTGGTCTTCGTCGAGTTTATCCAGGCCGTAGGCGACCGCGGCGGCGGTCGGTTCGTTGATGATTTGAAGAACGTTCAGTCCAGCCAGCTGGCCCGCAGTGATGGTGGCAGTCCGTTCCGCGTCATTGAAATAGGCCGGCACCGTGATCACTGCGTCTGTCACGGTCTCCTTGAGATATTTTTCCGCGTCCGCCTTGAGCTTTCGAAGGATTAACGCCGAGAGTTCTTCTGCGGAGTAAATCTTTCCGTTGAATTCACGCTGGAACTGCTCCTTCGGCTTTCCCATCTCGCGCTTGACGAAATCGACGATTCGTTCCGCCTCGGCAACTGCGTTATTCTTCGCCAGCGCCCCAACAATGACGCTGGTCCCGTCGAATAGCACGACCGAGGGCGTGAGCCGTTCGCTTTCCGCGTTAGGGATGATCTGCGGCTTCCCGTAAGGATCGATGTGCGACATCGCGCAGAACGTCGTTCCGAGGTCGATTCCAACTACTTTTCGGCGAGTCATAGGCTGAAGCTTTAGGAGATGCGGAGCGCTGCGGTGCGGGCAGCCAGCGTAGTTGCAATTTCCATGCCCTCCCCCAGAGGCATTTCCCCGGCATTTTACCGTGGAAAACGCTCGATTCGTCGGCTGTTAGTTAAAGCGCTTGGCGACGACTTCTTCCGGACGCAAGATCTGGTCGCGCCAGAGGAAGCCGCGCTTCACCCGCATCACGATCTGGCCGTCTTCTTCGGCGAAATCCGCCGGCTCGAAGCTGATCACCTTGTGGAGCGCGCGATCGACCATATCTTTCGGCTCAATCTCGCTGACCTCCATCCGGTGAAGGATTTCCGTCAAGGAATGGATGGCGTTCTCGAGATTGTCCCGCCACTGGGTGAGTGGGCCGCGCTTATTTTCTTCGTTCACGGCGCTTTGGAGCTGCGACAAGAGTCGGCTCAAATCGTCGAACACGATCACCAGATCGCGGATGAACGGCTTCTGGAGCGATTCGTGCAGAAAATTGTCGCGATACCGGATCATCTCGTCGTGCAACGAGTCGAAGAGCCGCTGGTTGACCGACTCGGTATTCCGGAGCGCAGCCATGTGCTCATCCATCTTGCGGAACTGCTCGGCGAAATCGTCCTTCTCCGTGCTTTCGAGCCTTTCCAGGCGACCAAGAACGCTCTTTTCAAAGCTCGTCATTCGGCCATTCAAGGCCCGGAATTCCTCGAAAATCCTGGCGAATTGCTCGGCGTTCTGATCGTCTTGCCAGTCGTTCTCCGGCAGCGTCTTTTCCGCTTCCGCGCTCAGCTGCTGCATGGCGGAGGCAAACTCGTCCGTGATTTTGATTTCCCTCGGGCTCTTCATTTGGCTGAAAAAAATTTTTGGATCGCGTCGACCAACCCCGGGATATCGTGCCGCCGCGCTTCAATCGCGACATCGAGGCCGCGTTCCCGCGCGGTCTTTGACGTGATCGGGCCGATACTGGCGACTTGCATTTTCGCCGGCCACGGCAACCCGAGGGCGAGGAAATTTTCGACTGTGGATGAGCTGGTAAACGTGATCAAATCTGCGCCTTCCTCCAATAAACGGCGCCGCGCGCCGATATCGTCGCGCGTCTCGGGCACCGTGCGGTAGGCGAAACCTTCGTCCACAATAGCTCCCAAAGCCGACAGCTCCCGGGGGAGCAAATCGCGCGCCTTTTCCGCGCGCGCGATCAGGATCCGCAGATTTTCGACTCCGCCTTCCTTTTGAAACTCACGGAGCAGCGACTCCGCCACGAATTCCTCCGGCTGCAGATCGACTTTCAGATGGAAATCCTTAATCCGTTGTGCCGTAGCAGGACCGATCGCGGCAATGCGGACGCCGCCGATCTCGCGGGCATCGTCATAGAGCTTGTAGAACAGATCGAAGAATGCGTTCACGCCGTTGGGACTAGTGAAGACGACCCAGTCGTAGCTGTGCGCATCCTGCACCAGCTCAGCAAACGCTCGGAGATCGGTCGGCGGCTCAATTCGGATCGTAGGGAGCTCGATTACGTCCGCTCCCAGGGCGCGCAATTGCTCGGTCAGCGCTCCAGCTTGGGTGCGAGTTCGGGTCACGACGATTCGCTTGCCGGAGAGCGGCCGATCTTCAAACCAATTTAGCTGGCTGCGCAGCTCAACGACGTCGCCAAAGATGCCAACGGCCGGCGCGGTGAATCCGGCCGCCGCCGCGCGGTCCGCGATGTTCGCTAAACTGCCCACGAGCGTTTCCTGGCGGCCTGTTGTCGCCCAACGGATCAGCGCGACCGGCAAATCCTCGCGTGCTCCGTTTGCCATCATCTCATTCGCGATCGCCTGGATTCGCTCGAGTCCCATGAGCATAACCTGCGTGCCGCCTAGTTTCGCTAACGCGCCGAAGTCGATCGCGCTCTCGGTCTTCTCCGGATCTTCGTGCCCGGTGAAAAAAGTAACGTGCGAATTCTTTCCACGGTGCGTCACGGGGATGCCGGCGTAGGCGGGACCGGCGATCGCCGAAGTAACTCCAGGCACAACCACAAACTGCAAACCGGCTGCGGCGAGCGCCTGCGCTTCTTCTCCTCCGCGTCCAAAGAGAAACGGGTCACCCCCTTTGAGCCGGACGACGTTATTTCCGGCGGCTGTCTTCGCTACCAGCAACCCGTTGATTTCCTCCTGCGAAAGAGTGTGCGCGCCGGCCTTTTTCCCGGCGAAAATCAGCTCCGCGCTTTCCGGCGCCCACCGCAGCATCTCCGGGTTGCAGAGGTAATCGTAAACGATCACATCGGCGCGCTCGACACACTCTTTCGCCCGCAGCGTGACCAATCCCAGGTCGCCGGGACCGGCACCGACCAGGAAGCATTGTCCCTTCTTCGCTTTCTCAGCCATTAATCAGCTCCCATAATTCCCTTGCCAAATTCGTCGGTGACGCCGCGTCACCATTCACTCGCGCCGTCCGCGGTTCAACGCGCGGTGGTTCGAAAACCTGGGCCCGCATCGTCATCATCGAGCCGGCGATGGTCGCCAGCACGCCCACCGGCGACCCGCAATCGCCGCCCAGCAAACGGAGAAATTCACGTTCCGCCTCGAGACACAGCAGCGCCTCGCGATCATTCACACCTTTAACCAGCCTGCGGTTCTCGACGTCCTCGCTCCGAACCTCGAGCGCGATGATCCCCTGTCCGCCGGCGGACAGAAAATCCTCCGCCGCCAGACCTTTTGTCCGAAGAGTGGTCTCTTCGAAAACGAAAGACCCCTGCCCGGCGTCGTATCCAAGTCGTTCCAATCCCGCCCGCGCCAGCACGATCCCGTGCCAGTCACTCTCGACAAATTTTCGCAATCGGGTCAGCACGTTTCCGCGGAGATCGACAACTTCCATGTCGCCGTATTTCCAACGCAATTGATATTGCCGTCGCACGCTGCCCGTGGCGATCGGCCCCCCAATGTTCTCGATTGTTTTTGTTATGAGAACATCTTCCACCGCCGCCCGGGGTAGAGTCGCCGCGATCTCCAACCCTGCCGTCATTGCGCTCGGCAAATCCTTCGCGCTATGCACCGCGACATCGATCTCGCCCGCCGCGAGCGCCTGCTCGATCTCGCCGGTGAATAATCCCTTCCGGCCAGCGCGTGGATCGAGCGGTTCGGCCGTGCGCAAGTCGCCGCGCGTCGAGATGATTCGAGTCGCTATTTCCAGTTCTGGCCACGCCTTGCGGAGCGCCAGCTCGACCATCGACGTCTGCGCTCGCGCCAGTTCGCTGCCGCGAGAACCCAGAATAATCGTCTTCAAATCCGGCACGCTCATCGAGCGCTTACGATTCCGACGCCAGCGGCCGCGCGTTCAATGACGGCGAAGCGGCCCCGGGCCCGCCGAACCGCGCGGCAAAATCCGCAACGTGCTCGGCAATAATTTTTTCGGCCGCTGAAGTCTGCTGTCGCCGCATGGCGAGCGACTGGTCGGCGATCGATTGGAGGGAATCAATGTCATAAAGGTAAACACCCTCCATGTCGTTGACTTCCGGCGCCACGTCGCGGGGCACGGCGATATCGATAATGAAGAGCGGCCGATCGGCCCGACCCTTGAGCATCGGGGCCAAAATCTCTGGCGTAAGCAGCGGCTCCTCCGCCGAAGTCGAAGAAATGAGAATGTCGACCTCGTGGCATTGTCGGGTCCAATTTTCGAACGGCACGGCCCTGCCCTGCACCTGGGCCGCCAGACTTTCTCCGCGATCAAGCGAGCGATTGCTGACGCGAAGGTCGGTTACGCCTCGCGAACGCAACGCGCGCGCTGTCCGTTCGCTCGTTTCCCCTGCGCCCAGGATCAGCACGGCGCGTTCGCGCAAGTCGCCGAAAATCCTTCCCGCCAGTTCGACCGCCACGGAACCGACCGACACCGCTCCGCGGGTAACGTCCGTGCTGCTTCGCACTTGTTTCGCCACCCGAAACGCGCGTTGAAAAAGGCGATGGAGATGCGGACCAGCGCTTTCGGTCTGGCGGGCCGCTTCGTACGCCTTTTTGGTCTGCCCGAGGATCTCCGTCTCGCCAATCACCATTGAATCGAGCCCCGCCACCACGCGAAAGAGATGCCGGGCGCACGCTTCGCCGTCGTAGCGGTAGAACACGTCCGTCTCGTCCAAAGCCGTCTTCGTTTCCCAGAGCGCAGACATGATTTCTTCAGTCCCAACCGACCGCTCCGATGAGCCATAGATCTCGACCCGATTACAGGTGGAAAGCACGAGCGCCTCTTTCCAAATGCCCGTCGCCAGCAATTCCCTCTCACCTACTCCGCCCGCATACCGCTCCCGCGTTTCCACATTCGCGGTGTGATGGCTGATGCCCACGCAAAACAGGTTCATGAGGGCTTTTGCGAAACGAAATTAATGGCCCACAGGACCGAGACCGCTGCGGTGAACGCCAGGATGGATAGAGTCGCGATCCGTTTCGGCGCGAGCCGGCCCAGATGTCGACCCTGCAGAATCGTCCCGTAAAAAATCCAGACCGCGAAGGCAGCGATCATTTTCACCCAGGGCAACGGTTGGCCGGTGAAAAACCCCGCGAGCAGGCCGGCGGTATAGAGCGCGAAACCAAACCAGAGCAGACGAGTGATTGCGTCGTATAGATTCGTGAGCGGCGGAAGGTGATAAAAGATGGTGTGGAGCTGATGCGTCTTCAGCTGCCGCTCTTGCACGAGGTACATGACGCCGGCGACGCAGGAAAGGGCGAACGCGCCATAGGCCATCATCGAGATCGACGCGTGCAATTCGAGCCAGGGATTTACCGCCACCTTCACCGAATGCGGGGTGTCGATCGGCGCCAGGAGCGCGAAACCTTGAATCAACAAGACCAATGGGGCCGTGAATGCGCCCATCAAGGACAGCCGGTAAGCCGGACCGACTGCGAGATAAACCAACGCGATCGACCACGCCAGAAAGATGAACACTTCGAAAAGGTTGGTAATCGGGCACCGGCCGATGGCGTGGCCGCGCAGATAGAGAAACGCGCTTTGGAGGAGGAACCCGAGCGCGATCGCGACGAAATTAAAGCGGCGCGGACGAAAGACACCGTCGCGCAATGTGGCCAGCGTGTGCCCCACCGCACCGGCGTAGCAGAGCGTCGAAAGGAGGATGAACTGTCGATCCACGAGCCGGAATGGTAGAGCAACCGGTTCCCGAGGTCACGCCCCGTGCACCTTGTCGACTTTCCAAGTCCCCTCCTCTTTCACCAACTCCACGACTAGCTTCTTGCGCATGCCTTTCGCCCCATCAAGGACGACGTGTGCGTTGCTCTTGTCGCCAGTCGTCTTGACGCCGGAGATGGAAATGTTCTTCGCCCAGAGCGGATCGAAATCCTGGGCGTCGGTGAAGTAATCGCCGTCCAGCCCATTTGGACCTTTCACCATTTTATCGATCTCCTTCAACAGACGTTCGGTCGCGTAGCGCCGCATTTCTTTGCGTTGCTTCATTGGATCGTGGTTCGCTACCAGATTCGTGACATACCAGCGATAGAAACCGCGAATGCAATCCTCTGGAGTGGCCGAGGGCTCGGCGGCTCGGCCGGTGGCAAAGGCGGCTGCGACAATAAGGAGCGCTACGATTCGTTTCATGGCCAAAACTAGTATCGAATCGGGCCGTCCGCTATCGCGCCGTTGACGTTTCCGGACGAGCCGTTAGCCTCCCGCCGCCATGCCTTCCGATTCCATCGAAGAACTGCGCGCGGCAATACGCGACGTGCCCGATTTCCCGAAAAAGGGAATCATCTTCAAGGACATCACCCCGATCCTGGGCAGCGGGAAACTTTTCCGCGCCGCCATCGAAGCTTTCCTGGAACAATGCCGCGGGAAACAGGTCGACAAGATCGTCGGAATCGATGCTCGCGGGTTCTTATTCGGCTCGGCCGTGGCCTACGACCTTGGCATTGGCTTTGTGCCGTTACGGAAGAAGGGCCGGCTGCCCTATAAGACGGAGAGCGCGAAGTATTCGCTCGAATACGGCGAAGCGGAGATGGAACTTCACGTCGACGCGATCGAGCCCGGCGAAAAAATCGTGTTGATCGACGATCTGCTCGCAACGGGCGGAACGTCGGCGTCCGCAGCTGCCTTGATCAACAAAGTCGGCGGCGATTTGCTCGAGGCGCAGTTCCTTATCGAGCTCGAATTTCTCCACGGCCGGGAAAAGCTCGGAACGACGCCGGTCGTTTCGTTTTTGAAATACTAAGCAGCCCTTGGAGGGACGACCGCTGTGTTGTCCTTAAATATTAATAGGGACGGGACGGCGCCCGTCCTCCAGCTAGTGACAATCGCATCCCCCGCCGCAACCCTGCTGGCGCACGACGACTTCCATCTTGATTTCCTGAAGCGCGATCTGGTCGTGGATCAGGTTGAGCAAGCTCAGGGCGCGCTCGTCCGGCATATGGTCGCAGCGTAGTTCGATTCGCGCTGCTTTGCCGGCCAGCTCGGGATGGGCAGCAAGCATCTCGCCGTCGAGCAGAAACGAAACGTAAGCATTGAACTTTTCCTGCAGCTCGTGAAGCCGTTCATCCGAGCCATCCCAGGGACGAGGCTCATTCATTGCCAGGAGGACCTCGCCGCTGTTTTGATCGATGCCGAACAGATCGATGACGGCGGGGTTGGCGACGCCGGTCGCGGTTCTCTCCTGCTCGTGCTCGTGCTCGATCTCCATGAAGAAAACGTCCAACGTCCAACCCGCCTGCGCAAGGCTACGGCGCGGCAGGCGCCCAACGTCCAACGCCGAATGGCAGAAGGGTTCCCCTGGTGCCATACTCGGAAATGATTCGGCTGTCGTTGGGCGTGGTGCTTTTATTGACGAGCCGGGCCTTGGCTCAGTTCTCGCCGGCCCTGCTCCAAAACGACAGCTACTGGGCTGATGGCAAGGCGGAGTTCAACATTTACGATGCTCAGATCGCACGTTATGGCGTCCCGCGTCCGTGCGAAGTGCTCCACATTCTCGTGCGCGAGCCGATGGATCCGAAGCAGTTCGTGAAGCCGGACAATCCGAACCCGCCGGACGCGGTCCCCGTTCTTAAGCTGAATCAAATTCTCCACGTGCCGACGGGCCTCTACGTTTACCAACAGATGCATTCGGCTTTCTGGCGGGTCGACAGCGCGCAGCTCCTCAAGTTTTCGCTCACCAGCAGCGACAGTTGCGGCAACACGTTCAAGGAAGCCCGGCGGGAAGGCGCGGGGTTCGCCTACGAATACCGCACGTATTGGGACGGCATGGCTGGCGGAAAGGAGACCGTCACGGTTCCCGCCAACGGTTATTTTTATGACGAGCTGCCCTGGCTGGTCCGCACGATCGATTTCCAAAAGCCTTCGACGCCTTTCGAAGTGCAGCTCGCTGGCACCGCGATCAATTCGAAGAAGGACAATTTCGTCTTCAAGCCAGCGAAAGTTTCCTTCAAGTCGAGCGAGCGCGAGACCGACGTGGCGGTGGAACACGCCGGCGGCACCGACCATTTCATTCTCGATCGCAATTTCCCCAATCTCCTTCGCGCCTGGAACGCCGCGGACGGCAGCCGATTGAAGATGAAGCGCAGTTTGAAAGTCGCCTACTGGAATTACAACAAGCCTGGCGACCGGGAAAAAGCTCTGTCCGATCCCATGTTGCGGCACCCAGATTAGTAATCGGATATTGGAGGGCGGAGCTCTGCGACGCCACGACGGACTCGCAGAGCTCGCCCCTCCATTTGAGCGGGATTCGATTCAAATTGATGCGGCGACCGGGAGCGCGTTTACTTTCCACGTGGCAAAACGAACCAAGACTACCGGCCTGACCTTGCTGGGACGAAGCGAAGCCAAACTTCCCGGCGTCGCCCCGCGACGCGCGTCTCGAAACTTTTCCGAACCCCGCCAAGCGCTCCTACCGCATCCGATTCGAAACCGCGGATTTCACTTCGCTCTGCCCGATAACCGGCCAGATGGATTTCGCGCAGATCACAATCGAGTACGTCCCGGCAAAACTTTGCGTCGAAACCAAATCGCTGAAATTTTATCTGGCTTCCTACCGCAACGAGCCCGCCTTCAACGAAGCCGTCACGAACCGGATCCTCGACGATTTCGTCGGGGCGTGTTCGCCGCGCGAAGCCAGCGTCACGGCGGAATTTTCCGCCCGCGGCGGCATCGCGCTGACGGTTCGGGCCGAGTATCCGGATAAATGAGGCGCGCGGTCGTGCTGCTCAGTGGCGGCCTCGATTCAGCGACGACCCTGGCGATCTGCCGCGCCGACGGTTTTGCTGCCTTCGCGCTGTCGTTCGATTACGGCCAGCGTCATAAAATGGAACTGAATGGCGCGAGACGCATCGCGGCAGCGCTCGGCGCGCACGATCATCGCATCGCCGCGATCGACTTGCGGGTCTTCGGCGGTTCGGCCTTAACCACTGATTTGGCGGTGCCAAAGAACCGTGATCCCAGACAGAACGCTGAAATTCCGGTGACCTACGTGCCCGCTCGGAACACGATCTTTCTCTCCTACGCGCTCGCGTGGTGCGAAGTTCTTGGCGCCGCGGACATATTTATCGGAGCGAATGCGATCGACTACAGCGGTTATCCAGATTGCCGGCCTGAGTTCATTTCCGCATTCGAAAAACTCGCGGGCCTGGCAACGAAGGCCGGCGTCGAAGGCACGAAGTTCCGGATCCACGCGCCCCTGATCGCGATGTCGAAAGCGGAGATCATTAGGGAAGGGACGGAGCTCGGGGTCGACTTTCTCGCTCACCCACAGTTGCTACGATCCAACCGTTGAAGGTTTCGCCTGCGGCCAATGCGACTCCTGCCGGCTTCAGGCTCGCGGGGTTCCGCGAAGCCGGCCTGATCGATCCAATTCGCTACGCCGAAAAGTGAAACGGTTCTTCAATCTATTCGTCCTCACGCCGCCCGAGCAGCGCCTCGTAATCGTGCTCGTGCTTCTGTTCGTGCTCGGCGCCTGGTACCGACACCACCGGGACCTCGCGAACACATTCCCAATTCAGCCAACCCCCAGCGCGTCGCCCACGCTCCAAGGAGCGGCGGTGTCTACACCGCCGAAATGACTTAGTTGTAGCGACGGCGCTCTGTCGCCGTTCGAACGCGAGCCATGCAATCCACGCCTATGACGCCGACAGAGCGGCGTCGCTACATAAGATGGAGATTCCAAATCGCCGCTCTTGTTACAACCCCGGGACACGCCCGTACCCGATAAAGGCCGGCGTCAATCTTCCCTCATCCGTCTTCGCCGTCCGCGCCACTTTGAAATCGAACACACTCACGCCGTAGCGCGATTCGCCTTTGTAAGTGCGTCCATCGCTCGCGCCGACCATGATGCGCTGGTTCGTCCCTTTCTCACGGCCGAGATAAATCATGGCGTGCGTGATCGGCGGATCGCGATCGATGCTGTAAGTCCCGGTCCAGAAAAGAAGGTCCCCGGGAACGAGTTCTTCGAGTTCGAAAGTGTCGTCATGCCGGCTGTTCACCGCCCGGAACGTGCCCGCCTTTCGCACCCAAACATATTGCTGACTCGAATCCCGCGGAACGTCTCGAACGCCCGATTGCGTCAGGACGTAGCTGACGAACCCAGAACAATCCATCCCGCCGCTGGCCGGATCGGCCGAACCGTATTTGTAATCAAGATTGCGCGTCGTTAGCTCGAGCGCTGTATCGATCATCTTTCGAACGTTCTCGGGATAGTTGTCGTACCCGGAGATCTGGCTGGCGGAAATCGTAGCAGGCGCGCCTTTCTTCTTCGGCGAGGCAGATGCCGAAGATTTTGGCGTTTCGGCCGGCGAGACCGTCGCACTCGGACTGACCAAGGCCGATTCGTCCGGCGACGGAGAAGGAGTCGGCGAAGCCTTGTGCTTCTTTTTCTTACTCGCGCTGGGCGACTCTTCCGAAGAGGGGCTCGGCGACGATTTCTTTTTCTTCGGTGAAGAAGAGGTCGTCGGCTCCGGAGTCTCCGAAGGCGTGGGCGTCGCGGATGTCTTCTTCTTTTTCGGTGACGGTGATTTCTCGGGCGTTGCAGTCGGTTTCGGAGCTGGCGATTTCTCCGCCGTCGCGGTTGGTTTCGGCGTTGGCGATTTCTCCGTGAGTGGTTTTTTCTTCGTTTTCTTCCGCGGAGTCGGCGTCGGAGTTGGCGCGAAAATTTTCTTGAACTTAGTACCTAAAGATTCCTCGGCGCTGGCGTTCGCCACGGCGCCGAAAACGAGCGCGACCACAACAAGGAAGCTGCCGATGTTTCTTATTTTTCGCATCGAACGGGGAAGGTAGCACAGCGGCTGTTTATGAAGAACAAGGTAACGCGCCGTCATCCCGAGCCGCGCAGACGGTGAGGGACCTCACAGTCGCAGGTCACGTCACACGAGCACCGCTTTCGCGATCAACGAATCGGAGATGCGGAAAATGCTGATCCTATTTCACGCCCGCTCGAGCAGCTGTGAGATCCCTCGCCGTCTGCGCGGCTCGCGATGACCAGCAGCGTTGCCCGTTCCCGCTCGGTCTACTTCTTCGCCAACTCGGCCAGCACGGCCTTGTTAAGCCGAATGCCGGCTTCCAGATTCTCGAGCGGGAAATTTTCGTTAGGCGAATGAGCGCGGCAGTCGGGGAGCGCCAATCCCAACAGGAGCGTCTCGACTCCCAGGATGCTGCGGAATTGCGAGACAATCGGGATGCTGCCTCCCTCGCGAATCGTCGCCGGATCCTTGCCGAACGCCGCCTTCAAGGCGCGTTGCGCCGCCTCGCCGAATTGCGAATGCGGATCGGTCAAGATACCACGGGCCGCTGTGACCGCGTGTAATTTCCATCGTCACCCCCAGCGGTAAATGTTTTTTCAGGTGCTTCTCGGCCAACGCAAGGATTTCATCGCCTTCCTGGTCGGGGACGAGTCGAAAAGTGAGCTTCGCCATCGCGTAACTGGCGATGACCGTCTTGGTCCCCATGCCCTGATAACCACCGCCGATACCGTTGATCTCCGCCGTCGGGCGGCCCCAGATCCGTTCCAGCGTGCTGTAGCTCGCTTCGCCAAACAGATCCGGCGAACCGGTCTCATCGAGGATCGCCTTGTCACCGTCGATCGGCAATTCGCGCCACGCTTTGCGTTCCCAATCTTCGAGCGGCTTCACCTTATCGTAGAAACCTTCGATCGCGACGTGGCCATTTTCGTCGTGCAAAGTCGCGAGCAATCGCGCCAACGCGGTGATCGGGTTCGCCACCGCGCCCCCGAAAACGCCGGAGTGCAAATCCATCTTCGCCCCGGTAATTTTGATTTCGAGCGCCGTCACCCCCCGCAGGCCATAGCTTAACGTCGGCACGCCCTTCGCAACCATCCCGGTGTCCGACACGACCGCGACATCGCATTTCAGCGCGTCCCGCTTGTCGGAAAGAAACTTCGGCAGATTACCGCTGCCGATCTCTTCTTCGCCTTCGATCACGAAATGGAGATTCACCGGCAGATCGCCGTCTTGTTCGATTGCCTCCTGGACGCCGAGAATGTGGGAAAGAATCTGTCCCTTGTTATCGGTCGACCCGCGGGCAAAAACATAACCGTTTTTCAGGACCGGCTCGAACGGCGGCGATTCCCAGAGCTCGAGCGGATCCGGCGGCTGAACGTCATAATGGCCGTAGATCATGACCGTGCGCCGGCCCGGCTGCTGTTTGTTTCGGGCCCAAACGACCGGGTGTCCCGCCGTCGGCACGAGTTCGGTTTCAAGACCTATCGCTTGCAGTTTTTTCACCAGCCATTCGGCACACGCGTTTACTTTGTCCTTGTATTGATCGTCCGTGGAAACGCTCGGGAACCGGAGGAACGAAAGATAATCCTGGTAATGACTGTCGCGCATGATCGCAGACTAAACTGACTTCAGCGCGTTTGGCGAACGCTTCCTTGCCCAATTCGAAACGCTTGTCTCCACCAGACAGAACGACCACTGTTTGCGGATGCTGCCAGCGGAACCTGCGAACCCGGACGCCCAACTCGACCGCGCCATTGGAGTGCCTGGCCTCGCGGCGAACATTATCAATACAACCATCGGCGCGAGCATCTTCGCGCTGCCCGCGCTCATCGCCCAGTCGTTAGGCGCGGCGGCGCCGGTCGCCTTTGTCGCCTGCGGAGTTGCAATGACGCTGTTCGTGACCTGCTTCGCGCTCGCCGGCAGCCGCGTCTCGCTGACCGGCGGGCTCTATGCCTACGCCGAAGTCGCCTTTGGCCGTTACGTCGGGTTCATCACCGGTTTGTTTTTTTGCACAACAGCGTTGCTTAGCGTCGCCGCCGTCGTGAATTTCTTTGTCGGCACCGTGGTCGCGCTCGTTCCGGCGCTGAACGGTCCGGTCATGCGCGCCGTGCTCATGTTTCTGGTCTACGCGGTGATGGCCGGGCTCAACATTCGCGGGGTGCGGACTGGCACCGGAGCCGTCGGCATTGTCACGATTGCGAAACTGGTCCCACTCTTTTTGTTCGTGCTTGCCGGCGTTTTTTTCATTGAGCCCTCCGCGTTCGAATGGCCGGGATGGCCCCCCGCGAAGACGCTGGGCGATTCGGTGTTGCTCCTTCTGTTCGCCTTTTTCGGAATTGAGGTGGCGCTCATCCCGAGCGGCGAAGTGAAGAATCCGGCGCGGACCGTTCCCCGCGCAATATACAGCGCGCTCGCCCTGACCACCGCGCTCTACATCCTCATTCAACTCGTTGCGCAGGGAACTCTCGGGACGAACCTCGCCCTGCACAGAGATACACCCCTCGCTGAAGCCGCTAATGTGTTTCTGGGCAAACCAGGCCGGCTCCTGCTTCTCGCCGGCGCCACTGTTTCCGGCTTCGGATTCATCGCCAGCGACATTCTGAGTTCGCCGCGCATTCTTTTTGCCTTCGGCCGCGACGGTATTCTGCCGCGTATCCTGGCGCATGTTCATCCGCAGTTCCGTTCTCCCGACGTCGCGATCCTGGTCTACACCATCGCGGCGCTCATGCTTTCGCTCACCTCGAGTTTCGCGGAGCTCGCAATCATGGCGAACGTAGCAGCGCTCCTGCTCTATATAATATGCTGTGCAGCAGCGTTTGAACTGATGCGCCGCGACGTCCGAACCGAGGCGGCGCCATTCACCTTCCCCGGGGCTTCATTGGTTCCGATCGTCTCTATCATCGCGATCGTTTGGATTCTGTCGCACGCCAAGTGGGATGAATGGAAACCGAACGTCTGGGTGTTCGGCGTGGGGTCGGCCCTCTATTTCGTTCAAACCCTTCTGCAGCGGACCAAGCCGATCCGGAGTTGACCGGCCCCGACATCTTGTGGTCGGGCCTCCACCGCCCTCCTTTATTTGGTATTATTTGCTTGATCTTGGCGCGCGGGAACCCCTTATTAGCAACCGGGTCCGCCGACCCGTTTCATGCATCTCCATTCGCTCGAGCTCCTCGGTTTCAAATCGTTCGCCGATAAAACCCTTTTTGAGTTTCACGAAGGGGTCACCGCCATCGTCGGCCCCAACGGTTGCGGTAAATCCAACGTTCTTGATGCCGTCCGCTGGGTCCTCGGCGAGCAATCGGCTAAAGCTCTTCGCGGCGGCGAAATGGCGGACGTTATTTTCAATGGGACGGACTCGAGGAAGCCAGTGGGCTTTGCGGAGGTCTCGTTGACGTTCACGAATTGCGGAGGCGAGCTCGGGCGTGGACTGGCACGACGTGCGGGTCACGCGCCGCGTTTATCGCGACGGGAATTCCGAATATCTCCTCAACAAGACGGTTTGCCGTTTGCGCGACATCCAGGCGCTTTTTGCCGACACCGGCGTCGGACGCAGCGCCTACTCGATCATGGAGCAGGGAAAGATCGATTTGATTCTGAGCTCGCGCCCCGAAGATCGGCGGACGGTTTTCGAAGAAGCTGCCGGCATTACCAAATACAAAACGCAAAAGAAAGAGGCGCTCCGAAAACTGGAAGCGACGGAGGCGAATCTTTTGCGCATCGGCGACATCATCAAGGAAGTGAAACGCCAGATCGGCTCGCTTCAGCGCCAGGCGGGCAAGGCGCGGCGATACCAGTCATTGCACGCCGACCTCCAGGTGCTCGACACCCATCATTCCCGGCGGGCAGCTCGACGACCTGGAAGAACAGGCAAGTAGCGCCGCCGATGAAATCCATCGACTCCAGGAAGCGGAGAAGGCCGCGCACGTTCAGATCGAGGCGGGTGAAGACGATCTGGCCGCTCGCCGGCGCAGCCTTGACGAAGTGGACGGCGAGATCAGCGATGCCCGTGCCGAAGTTCAACGGCTCCAAAACGAGATGGCGACGCTGCGGAGCCAGATCGAATTCAACCGCCAGCGGGCCGCAGGAAATTGGCGAACTGATCGCGCGTTACACCAGCGACATCGCGGCCGCGGAATCGAAGCGGAGCGAACAGGCAACGCAACTTCAGGAAGCGGACGCTCTCATCGCGCGAACGAACCAATTGCTGCTGTCGAAAGAGCGCGAAGTCGAACAGCTCATGGAAGCGTTGCAAGCCGCGCGCCAGGAACGCACCTCAAAGGACGAGGAACTCCAGGCGTTGCAGTTGTCGTTTTCGAAACTCGAAGGCCGGATCACTAGTTTGCAGGGCGATCTCGCTGGACATGACAGCGCGCCGGGAAGCGACTGCCCTCCGCCTCGGTGAACTGACGACGTCGCTTGATGACGCGACCCGCGGTCTGGCCGCGGCGCGCTCGAACCTGGCCGCGGCGCGGACCGCGATGGAAACCGAGCGGCAGACGGCCGAGCAGCGAAAACAGACTTTGGCCGAGGCCGAACAACACCTCCACGAAAGCCTAGGCTGCCATCGCGAGTTCGGAAAAGGAAATCGCGCGCTTCGAACGGCTGATTGCAGAGAAACAGGCGCGCCTCGAAGTGCTCCGACAGATGACGGAGGAAGGTCACGGTTTGGAGAAAGGTTCGCAGGCAGTCTTGAAAGGACTCGAGCGATCCGGAGCGGATCCGGCCGGCAATCGCCGGAGCGTTGGTCGCGAGCCTGAACGTGGCACCGGAATTTGTCGCGGCATTGGAGGCAGCGTTCGGGCGAAACATGCATGCCGTGGTCCTGCGCGATCCGGGCCTGGCCGCAGACATTTTCCGGAAGCTCGGCTGATGAGAAGCTCGGACAGGCGGCGCTTGCCATCGCGAATCTCTCCGCGACAATCGAAGATTCGGCTTCGCCGCGCCTCCCGGAAAACGCGGTGGCGTGGGCAATCGACAAGGTCGATGCGCCGGAAGAATTGCGGCCCCTCGTCCGAAATCTTTTAAACGGCGTCGCAATCGTTTCGGATTTGCGGACCGGGCTCGAATTGAAACGGCGCGAGCCGAAACTTCAACTTCGCCACCCTCGCCGGCGAATTCATTTCCACCGAGGGAATCGTTTTCGGCGGGACGGCGATAGCCGCGAGCGATTCGATGCTCGGACGGAAAGCGATCATCACGGGACTCGAGCACGAAGGCGCAGCGCTGGAGGAACAGCGCCTGGCCGCGGTTAGCGCGCGCGACCCATGCGCAGGAGCAGTTCGACTCCGCGACCAACGCCGTGGAAGAAGCGCGGCGAACATCATGAGGCCGCCCGCGAGAAATCTTCGCAAAGCGGAGTCGACATTCTGTCCGCCGAGCGCGCCGTCGCGGAATTAGAGCGAAAATTTAGCGCAACTCGAAACGGAGAAGAAGACTCTCGAACAGCAAGTGGCGAACGCGGAAGACCGCATCGCGACGCTCGACCGTGAATTGCAGTCGGACCGCAGTAATCTCGAGAACGAGCAAGCCCTCCAGGTTGCGGCCGAACAGGCTCGCGAGAGCGCGCGTTTGCGCGAGGAGGAAGCCACGGAAAAACTCAACGAGCTCCGGCTCGCGGTCGCGACGGAGCGGCAGCGGCACGAGAGCCTGGTTCATCATCGCGAACCGATGGCTGCGCGCGAAGTGGAACTGGCCGATCTGGTCGCAGCGCGCCGCGGCGACATCGAGACGTACCAGGAACGACTGGCGCGGCAAGCCCGCGAATCGGAGGAAGCCGAGGCCAAAATCAACGAACGCGCGTCCGAGCTCGACGTGGCCGAGCGGAAAGCGGCCGCGCTTGCAGAGCAGCGCAGTGCGCGGCTCAGCACAGTCAGCCGAACAGGAAGCTCGTCTTCGGACCTTGCGAGATTCTCTCAACGATCTGCGCGATTCCCGCGGCAAGGAAGAAGTTCGCCAGACCCAGTTCCAACTTCGCGTCGAAAATTTGGTCGAGCACGTGACGCGGCGCTATCAGACTCGACCTCCGCGAGTTCACGGCGGACACGTTCGCGTTTCAGAAAACGTTGAGCGTGCTCACGAAGAAACGCGCCAGACCAGAATTGGAGGGCGCAGCTCTAGCGACGCCGATCGAACGCGACTGGCTCGACGCGAATCCGCAGGAGCTCTCCGCAGGAGCTCGTCCCCTCCAGCAGGTGACATCCGAGATCCAACCTCGAGCAGATCATCGCCGAACTCACTCGCCAGCTCGACAACATGGGGCCGGTTAACCTCGACGCCGTCCACGAATACGACGAGCTGGAGGAACGTTACCGTTTCCTCGAGACCCAAAACAACGATCTCACCGCCGCCCGGCGCGAAGTGCTCGACGTCATCTCGCGGATCAACAGCACCACCCAGAAGCTTTTCGCCGAAACGTTCGCGCAGGTCCGGATCAATTTTGGCGAAATGTTCGCGGAGATGTTCGGCGGCGGGCGGGCTGATCTTGCGCTGCTCGACGAAAACGATCCGCTGAACTGCGGAATCGAGATCACCGCCAAGCCGCCCGGCAAACAATTGCAGAGCGTCTCGCTTCTTTCCGGCGGCGAACGAACCATGACCGCAGTCGCGCTGCTCTTCGCGATCTACATGGTCCGCCCGAGCCCGTTCTGCATTCTCGACGAAATGGACGCGCCTCTCGACGAGAGCAACATCAACCGGTTCATCAAGGTGCTCGACCGGTTCGTCTCGCAAAGCCAGTTCATCATCATCACCCACAACAAGCGCACCATCGCGAAAGCCGACGTTCTCTACGGCGTGACCATGGAAGAACGCGGCGTGAGCAAACTCGTCGGGATGAAAATGGAAGCCGATCGCGGCAGCGACGGGCAATTGATCAGCAACCGGTCGTCGAACGGGAACGGAAACGGCAGGGCCCACGAGACGCCGCGCCAGGCGCAATTCGCCATCGCAGGCGAAGCCGAGGACGAGCAGCCGCGCGCCGCGCGCCGATAAGGAAGCGCTGTAGCCGCGCCGCTCAGTCGGCGCGTTCGAGCCCGGTACGGCGACGGATCGCCGCGGCTAACAGCGCGCGATACGATCGGCACCGCCAAAAAATCTTTTGCGCCGCTTTCTCCTCAATGGCTAAATCGTAGATGCTTCAAACTGCGGAACGCGGCGCTTCCGCTTCGAAAAAAGCGCCTCACGAGAAATATCTCGAAGCGTTTCGCATCATGCTTCAGACGCGCATTTTCGAGGAGAAACTGGCCAGCCTTTATCGCGGCGGTCTGATCACCGGTGGCGTTTATCTCGGCAAAGGCCAGGAAGCAGTCAGCGTTGCCTGCGGGATTTTTTTGCAGAAGGGCGACGTCTTCGCGCCCCTTATTCGCGACCAGGCGGGTCGTTCGGCTTTCGGCGAGCCGCTCGTCGATGTGGCGCGCACTTATCTTGGTTCGCGCAAAGGTCCGATGCGCGGACGCGACGGTAACATCCACCGAGGCTGCCCGTCGACCGGACAGCTCGCGATGATCAGCCATCTCGGCGCGATGGTTTCCGTGGTTGTCGGCAAACTGCTGGCGAAACGGATGAAAGGCGAAAAGGGTTTTATCGGACTGACGACAATCGGCGAAGGCGGCATGCAGACCGGCGCGACGCATGAAGGGATGAATATCGCCGCGGTGGAGCGCGTGCCGCTGGTGATGGTCGCGACCAACAATCATTACGCTTACTCTACCCCGAACGATCGTCAGTTCGGCTGCGCCGATCTGGTTGATCGCGCGAAGGGCTACGGTTACGAAGGCAGCTCGGTCGACGGAACCGACCTCGCGCAGTGCCTGGAAGTGATAGGCTCCGCGGTGAAGCGCGCGCGCGGGGGGCGCGGTCCTCAGCTCGTCGTCGCCTCGACTCTGCGCCTGGCGGGTCACGGCGAACATGACGATGCCAGCTATGTGACGGACGAGATCAAACGCGAGCCGTTCGCGCAGGATGCGATGCAACGCACCCAGCAATTCATTCTGCGAACACGAGCTGATGGATCGCGAAGCGTTGCAGCAAATGCGGACCGAGATCGCGGCGGAAGTCGACGAGGCCGTGGCGACCGCGCAGCAGGAAGACGCGCCGGTGGGAAGCGAAGAGGATTGGTGCGCGTTGTCGGCGCGCGAGTTGGTCGACCGAGCCTCCTGAGGAGATAAACCCGAAATCCGAATGTCGAAGTTCGAAACAAATTCCAATCTGGAAATTCCAAATTCGGACATTGTTTCGACTTTCGAGCTTTGGATTTCGAATTTCTCGCGATGAGCGTCACCTACCTCGAAGCGATCCGCGAAGCGCAAACTCACCTTCTTCGAGAAGACGATCGCGTGTTCATCTACGGGCAGGACATTGCGGGAAAATTCGGCGGCGCCTTCAAGGCGACGAAAGGACTGGCCGAACAGTTCCCGGGGCGCGTGCTGAATACGCCGATCAGCGAAGACGCCATGGTCGGTACAGCCATCGGCGCAGCGATGGAGGGCATGCGACCCATTGTCGAGATGCAGTTTGCCGATTTTTCCAGCATTGCGCTCAACCAGATCCTCAACAACGCCGGAACGCAATTCTGGCGCACCAACACCCCCTGCCCTATCACGGTCCGATTGCCCTCAGGTGGAACGAAAGGCAGCGGCCCATTTCATAGCCAGAGCATGGAAGGCATTTATTCGCATTACCCCGGGCTGGTCGTTGTGACCCCGGCTACGGTGGAGGACGCCTACACAATGTTGATCGACGCGGTGGCGATCGATGACCCGGTGATCTATTGCGAGCACAAGTACCTCTATTACCACCTCAAGGCGGACGCCCTGCCGAAGGAAAGACTGCCCATCGGCAAGGCTCGCGTCATTCGGCCCGGCCGCGACCTAACGATCGTCACGCAACAGCGCCATGGTTCACGAGGCGCTCGCGGTTGCCCAACAATTCAGCGCGGACGGGATCGAGATCGAAGTCGTCGATTTACGAACCATCAAACCGCTCGACACCGAGACCGTGCTCGCCTCGGTCGCTCGCACCGGACGATTGCTTTGTGTAGGCGAAGCATTCCCCTGGGGCGGCGTGACGGCTGAAGTGATTGCGCGCGTGACGACCGAAGGATTTCATCTGCTCGATGCCGCGCCCGCGAGGATCAACTCAAAAGACACGCCGATTCCCTATCATCCGAATCTTTGGAGCGAACATCGACCGAACGCGAAAACGATCGCAGCCAAAGCGCGCCAGGTTCTCGCGGAATGATGAACACTCGTATAGCCATGAACATCGCTTGCGTTGTAGCGACGGCGCTCTGTCGCCGTAAGACCCCGTTGATTGCAAGCAAGGCGCCTCACGCCGACAGAGCGGCGTCGTTACAATTTCGCCATCCTTAAGTATTCGCGTATGCCACAAGTTCCAATCACCATGCCGCAGCTCGGCGAATCCATGGCCGAGGCCACGATCGTTGCCATCAAGGTCCAGCCGGGCGACAAGGTTGTCGCCGACCAGGAGATTATCGAGGTCGAGACCGATAAGGCGGTGATGGGAGTGACGACGCCGTGCCCCGGGGAGATCGCGAAGATCGATGCCGAGGTGAAGGGCACTTATGCTGTCGGCGCCGTCCTCGGCTACGTCGAGGCGAGCGAGGCCGACGCCGCGCGCTTCCAGAAACGCGCGCCGCAGCCACCAACTGGAGACGTGGCGAAAGAAGTTCCCGGACGCGAAGAGGAATCGGCCAAAGCGGTCAAGACGCAGAACGGAAGCGGTTCGCATTTCCAAGTCGATGAAACCGCGCTCCCGTCGGTCGCGGCCGGCTCCCATTTTCAAGTCGATCAAGCTGGAGTGCTCCCCGTTCCCGCTGGGACCAAAGGAGCGGGTTATCTTTCGCCGCGGGTTCGCGCGCGGATGATCGAGCTGCAGTTGACCCAGGCCGATCTGGCCGGAATTGCCGGCAGCGGAACGGCCGGCCGCGTCACGATCAAGGATCTCGAAAATTTCCTGGGTGGTCTTGAGAACCAGCCGGCAGAAAAATCGAGCGCGATCCGAACCGGCGTGGCGGATGCGATGCGGCGCAGCTGGACGCGACCACTCGCAACGGTGGGTCTTTCAGTTTGTCTCGACCCGGTCTTGGAAGACCGAGCCAAACGCGATCCGAAGCCAGGTCCTGCGCTTTACGTTTTGCGCGCCCTCGCCCTTGCCCTCGCGGAACAACCAAATGCGGCGGCGCGCCTGATCGGCAATCGCGCGATCCGTTCCGAATCGATCGATATCGGCGTCGCGGTTGAGGCCCAGGATGGAATCATGGTTCCCGTAATCCGCGGGGCCGATAAGACTTCGCTCTCTGATCTGGCGATGAATTACAACGAGCTGGTCGATCTCGCCCGGCGCCGGCGGATCACCGTGGAGCAAACTGCCGGTGGAATTGCCTCTGTGTCGAACTTTGGAACGTTTGGCCTCGATTGGGGAACGCCCATTCCGTTGCCGGACCAGACGTTGCTGCTTGGTCTTGGCGCGGGAAAAAAAGCGCCGACGTGGAGCGAGGAAAAGAAGCAGTTCGTTCCGACAACGCAGGCGGAGCTAACCCTCAGCTTCGATCATCGCAGCCTCGACGGCGGGGGCGCCGGACGATTGTTGAAACGGATCGTCGAGCTGCTAAGCGATCCGGCGAAGCTGTAGACGCTTGCCTATGGCAAGCGTGGCTACGGCAAACGCGCCAAGAACGTAACTGCGCGATCTCCGCGTCGGCCACAGGCCCGACGGCTACAGGTGTAGACGTTCGCCTGCGGCGAACGCGGGACTGGCGCTGCTTTGTTTTGGACGTCGCTCTTCGCGTCGGCCACAGGCCGACGGCTACAACGTTGCGGATTGCGCCCGCGCCTATAGCTTTGGGGCGTGACGAACTCTGCGACAGCCATCGATCCCAATATGACGATGAAGGAGTTGCTCTTGCAGTTCCCAGGCGCTCAACGCGCGCTTTTTCGCAAATATCACATCGGCGGCTGCGCCAGCTGCGGGTTTAGCCCGGAGGAGACGCTCGCCGGCGTTTGCGCGCGCAACGAAAACCTAAACGTGGACGAAGTGGTCGATCACATCACCGCCAGCCACGAAGCGGATCTCGCCATGCAAATCGCCCCGCAGGAATTGTCGGAACGAATCGCCGCGGGGGAAGCCGTTTATCTGCTCGATGTGCGCACGCGCGAAGAATTCGAAGCGGTGAAATTGCCGGGCGCGCATCTCTTCACCCAGGAGCGAATGCAGGAAATCCTGGGCGACGCCTCGCGAACCAATCTCTTCGTCGTTTACGATCACACCGGCGCGCGGAGCCTGGACGCCGCGGCGTATTTCCAAGGGCACGGGTTCGAAAACGTCAAGAGTCTGCGCGGCGGGATTGATGCCTGGAGCGCTGAGGTCGACCCGAAACTGCCGCGTTATCACGTCGAACAAAGATGAGCGACGACCTCCAATCGAGAATCGAGGAAGCGGTTCGTAACCCGCGTAACCTCGGGGAAATGAAAGACGCGGATGCGATCGGCACCGTGGGCAGCGCCGATTGCGGCGACATGCTGCGGATGTGGGTGAAATTTAAGGAGCAGGACGGCCGGAAGGTCATTGACCGCGCGACGTTTCAAACCTTTGGGTGCCAGACAGCGATTGCGGTGGCCAGCGTAGCGACAGAAATGCTGGCGGGAAAAACGGTCGCCGAGGCGCAATCAATGACCGGCGAAGAATTAGCGGCACCGCTCGGCCCCTTGCCGCCGGTGAAGATTCATTGCGCGCAGTTGGTCGAGGGAGCACTTCGCTCGGCGCTGGCCGGCGGAGCGTCGAACGATGAAAAGGTAGCGCCCACCCAGGCTGCGCCGACATTGTTCGGCCAGCTGAATGCCGCCCAGTCCGGCGAAGGCAAAATCAAAATCGTCCTCGATAAGTAGGACGCGCTGGTAGTCCTGTCATCCCGAGTCCCGCAGTCGCGGGACGAGGGACCTCTCAGTCGTACCCTGCGCCACCCGGGCCGCGCTCCAGCGATGCGCGAACCGTCGACTTACGAACCAGCCGTTCCTGATTTGTGTAATGTTTGACCAACTGGGCGGTCCCTCGTCCTGCGGCTGCGGGACTCGGGATGACAAATCGCGCTCCATAGAGGATCGTTCAGCTAACCTTTCTTATCGATGCACGAGAATACCGAATTCACTTTGTCGCGGGACGTGGAAGCAATCCAAATCCCGAGCGGAACCAAAACGACGATCCCGGCCGGAACACCCGGCGTAATCACGCAGGCCTTAGGCGGCACCTACACGGTCGCGACCTACCAGGGCCTCGCGCGGGTTGCTGAAAAAGATGCCGACGCTCTCGGTTTGGAAAAGCCTGCCGCGACAAACGGCGCCGAAACATCAGCCGCGGCCGGCAGTGGCGGGGAGGTCGATGAAAAAATGGTCTGGGACCAATTGAAGCAATGTTTCGATCCCGAAATCCCCGTGAACATCGTCGATCTCGGGTTGGTTTACGATTGCCAGCTCAGCAAACGGCCGGAAGGCGGAACGAAGGTCGATGTGAAAATGACGCTTACCGCTCCCGGTTGCGGGATGGGCCCGGCGATCGCTCACGATGCGCAAAGTAAAATTCTCACGATCGACGGCATAGATGAAGCCGACGTCCAGCTCGTCTGGGACCCGCCCTGGAACCAGAGCATGATCAGCGAGGCCGGCCGAATGAAGCTCGGCATGGTTTAATTTTTTTGTTGCGCGTTTCTTTTGACAGAACGGACGCGCACTGCTTTCATACGACTCCGCGCTCGGAGACTTCCGGGCGTTTCCCGTTATGCCTTCCACTGAAATCATTCTTACCGAAAACATCCCCGGCCTCGGCGCTGAGGCGGATGTCGTCAAAGTGCGCCGCGGCTATGCGCGCAATTATCTTTTGCCCCAGGGCAAAGCTTACGAAGTCACCAAGCAGAGCATGCGGCAGCTCGACAATTTGAAGGCGAAACGCGCGGCGCGCGAAGCAACCGAGCTAAACGAAGCCGAAGAAATGGCGCGCCGGATTGGCAAGCTGCGGCTCACTTTCACGCTCGAGACCGGTGAAACCGGCAAGGCGTTCGGTTCCATCACGGCGCAGGACATCGTCAAGCGTTTGAAAAACGAGGCCGGCCTTGAGATCGATCGTCACCGCCTGATCATGGAGCATCCGATCAAGTCCACCGGCGAACATGAGGTGCCGATCAAATTGCACCATGACGTGACCGCAAAATTTGTTTTTCAGGTTAAACCCTCGAAAGAAGAAGCCCCTGCCACCGCAGCTGAGCCGGCAGGCGAAGTCACCGAAAAAGCGCGGCCTTACCGCAAACGCACCGACTCAAAATAATTGGCTACTGATCCATCCGTACGAGGAGGACAGCAGTCTCGCAGAAAATCGGGCAACGAGCCCGGCCGAGACTGGCCACAAAAGAATGGCGGGCCGCGGAACGGGGAGTCACTCACAAGTTCTGCGCAGGATATTCACCGGACCCTGCCACACAGCATCGAAGCGGAACAGGGCGTCCTGGGCTCGATGCTCATCTCGCCGCGCGAAATTATCGCGGAATGCGTCGAGAAAATTAACGAGAACTATTTTTACGTTCCTGCCCACCAGACGATTTACCTCGTGCTCGTTGAGCTGTGGAATGCCGGGCAAGGCATCGACCTGATTACATTCACGCAAGTTCTGCGCGACAGGAATCTCCTCGAGACGGTCGGGGGGGCGTCGGCGGTGACAAGCCTGTTCACGTTTGTTCCGACGGCCGCGAACGTGACTTATTACCTCGAGATCGTCCGGGACAAATACATCCTGCGAGAGATCATCGCGGCCTGCACGGAAAGCGTCCGGCGCTCCTTCGAAGAGCAGGACGAAGTGCACAATCTGCTCGATGAAGTAGAGCAGAAGATTTTTTCGGTCGGCGAAGATCGCTTCAAGGGCCAGGTCCTGACGATGAAGGACCAGGTGATGGAAGCGATCGAGGCGATCGAACAGCTCTACGAGCGGCGCGGCGGCATCACCGGGATCGCGACTGGCTTCGCCGAGTTGGATCGCATGACCAACGGATTGCACGAAGGCGAAATGATCGTGATCGCGGCGCGCCCGAGCATGGGTAAAACCGCGCTGGCGATGAACATCGCTGAGCACGTCGCGATTAACGAAAAATTGCCCGTCGCGGTTTTCAGTTTGGAAATGAGCGGCCAGCAACTTGTCCAGCGGCTGCTCTGCTCGCGGGCGCGCGTAAACCTGCAAAAGGTGCGCGACGGGTTTCTGGCGGAGCGCGATTTCCCGAGCCTGACCGCCGCCGCTTCGAAGCTGGCCGAGGCGCAAATCTTCATCGATGACAGCGCGAGCCTCAGCATTCTGGAATTGCGGGCCAAAGCGCGCCGGCTCAAAGCACAGAAAGATATCAAACTGATCGTGGTCGATTACCTCCAGTTGCTCCGGTCCACCACGCGCCGAGCGATGGACAATCGGCAGCTCGAAATTTCGGAGATTTCCTCCGGGCTCAAAGGGCTGGCCAAGGAATTGAAGGTGCCGGTGCTGGTCCTGGCCCAGTTGAATCGGCAACCGGAAGCGCGGACCGGAGGCAAACCCCGCCTGAGCGATCTGCGTGAATCCGGTTCCATCGAACAGGATGCGGACTTGGTCGGGTTGCTCGTCAGGCCCGAAATCTACGAAGAAGATGAGGACGCTCGCGCCGAGAAAGCCGGTGAAGCGGAGTTGATCATCGCGAAGCAGCGGAACGGCCCGGTGGGCGAAATCGCGCTCACCTTCCTCAAGGAGTTCACCCGCTTCGAAGATCGCGCCCGAAATGTCGCCGAGCCGCTCTAGCTGTTCCATGGAGGGACGGGCGCTGTCCCGTCCCTGAAAGTTAGAGGACGCCGAAGGCGTCGCAAATATTAGGGACGACACAGCGGTCGTCCCTCCAACACCGCGACGCGCTAGTGCATCCCCGCGGCAGAAGCTGCGCCGCCCTTCAGATACTTGTCGAGGAAATCGAGGATCGCTTTGTTGCCGCGAATCTCGTTCGCCTTCTTGGTGAAACCGTGACCTTCGTTGTCGAAGACCACATACTCGACAATCCCCTTCTTTTTCTTGATCGCCTCCACAATCTCGTCCGACTCCGGCTTGATCACGCGGGGATCGTTCGCGCCCTGTAAAACCAGAAGCGGCTTGGTGATTTTGTCCGCGTGGAAAAGCGGCGAAATTTCCCGCAACATGTCGAGCTGCGTGTTTGGATCGCCGATCTCCGCGTAAAGCGATTTCCGCTGCGATTCCCAGTAAGGCGGAATGCTTTGCAAAGTCCGGACCCAGTTCGAGACGCCGAAAATATCGACGCCGGCATTGAATTCCTCCGGCTTGAACGCGAGCGCCGCCAGGACCATGTAGCCGCCATACGATCCGCCCATGATCCCGATTTTTTTCCCGTCCACGTAATCGAGCGTCTGCAGATATTTTTTCGCCTCGACGCAATCCCAAAGCGGTTCGCGGCCGTGCTTCCGATCGTCCGCCTTGAAAAACCCTTTGCCGTAACCGCTCGAGCCGCGGTTGTTCACATCGAGCACGGCGTAACCGTGATTCACGAGATACTGGACCCCGGCGCTATACGGCATCCGCGCCTGTCCTCCCGGGCCGCCATGCACGCGCACGATTGCCGGGACCTTCGCTTGCGCGCTCGCACCGTGCGGCTGGTAGAGGATCGCGGGAATTTCCAACCCGTCGAAAGATTTGTATCGCACCACCCTTGAATCGACCAGATCGGCCGCGTTGATCTCCGGGTTCAGGCTCTCGGTCAACTTGAGCGGCTTCTGGGTGGCGAAATCGTAAACGTAAAGGTTCGCCGGGGAGCAGGCGCCATCGTGATAAAAGCCCATTTTGCTTTCGCTATCGGAGAAGCGAACCGCGGTGATGTCGCCTTCCGGCAACGGCGGAAGCGGCACGACTTTGTCCGTCGCGCCTTCGTAAACGGTCACCTTGGTCCGAGCGTCTTCGTTCGTGCCGACCACGCGATATTTCCCAGTGCGCGAGAACGCGACAAAGGAGACGTCCCAGTTCGATTTCGGCATTGGCGTCTTTTCTCCACTCGCCAGGTCGTAACGAACAATGCCTTTGAATTCGCTGCCTTCGTCCGAAAGGTAATAGAGGAACTTCGACGAGGGATCGAATGTCTCCGGAGCGTTGTCCACGTCACCGCTGTGCGTCGTGATGTTCTTCATTTCCTTCGTCGCGGTGTTGTAGAGGTAAACGTCGGAATCGGCGGTGGAATCTCCCGGCTTTCCAAAAGCGAGAAACTTCTTGTCGTTCGAAATGTCGCCCAGGTTGTAACCCGTCTCGTCCTGGTAGATCAGCGTCGGTTTTAGATCCGCGAGGCTCATCTCAAAAACGTCGAAGAACTTCGGATCGCGCGCGTTCGTCCCGAAAAAGAACGATTTCCGGTCCTGGCTCCACCCGTAGAATTGTGCCTTGGTTTTATCACCAGGCGTCAGGTCGCGCTCGGTCCCATCGAGCTCGCGCAGATAGAGATGATCGTTCTCGTTCCCGCCCTTGTCGTAGCGATAGAGGAACCGCGCGTCGGCCGGAAAATAGGAGACAGCATAAGTGCTTTCCTTCGTGGAAGTGGTCAACTGCTTTGCATCGCCGCCGGTGACCGGCATCGAATAGACATTGAAAATCCCGCTCTTGTTGCTGTGAAACAGGATCGACTTTTCATCGGACGAAAAGGAACCGCCGCCGAGCCGGATCGTGGCCATGAATTGCTCGATGGTGTATTGCTTCACGGCTTTAGTCTCCGCGGTTTTCTTTTTGGAATAAGGCGTCTGCTTGGTGATCAGCGATTTGTTCGACACGTCGGGTTTTTGGTCCGGCGAAGGTTTCTGGCCGTGGAGAGGCGAGACAAGAAACGCGACGCCGCTGAAAATCGCAGCAGCGAGACAGAACGAAATGGAGTTCTTGAGATGCATGGTGTCTAGGTGTTTAGCCGGATTTCCTGCGGGAATAAAGCCTTACCGTCGGTGTTCCCCGAGCACCTTCATGGCGGCGTTATGGCCGGGAATTCCGCTGACGGCGCCGCCTCGCTGGGCGCTGGAACCGCAGAAAAAGACGTTCTCGAACTCCGTTTCGACGCCCCAGGTTCCTGCTTGATCGTCGCGGTCGGCGAACGGAAATGTAGGGGCGTCGTGGAAGATATTGCCGTGGTACATGCCTAACGACTCCTCGATATCGACCGGGCTTTTGCTTTCGAGGCAAAGGTTGCCGTCCCGCGCCACTGCCAGACAATCTTCCAGCGGCTCCTCGAGCCATTGGTTCATGCTCTCGACAAACTTCTTCTCAGCTCGCGGCCGGACAGTTTCGTTGCTTGCCGCGAAGAGCGAATACGGAGTGTCGAGACCGAAAAGCGTGAGCGTTTGATACCCCTGCTTCCTCAGATCAGGCGAGAGGATGCTGTCGTCGGTAAGGGTGTGACAATAGACCTCGCACGGCGTTTTCTCCGGCAACCGGCCTTTCGCCGCCTGCTCGTAGCTCGTGTTCATCGCTTCGTAGCCTTCATCGCTGTGGAAGGTGCCGCGAAACGCTTCGCTGGCCGAATACTTGGTCGCCTTTAATCGCGGGAGGCGACGGAGCAGCATGTTAATCTTGAACACGCTCCCCTCGTCCGCGGGCGTGGGCTCATACTTTTTTCCGGCGTATTTCGTGAAGACATTGCGCCCGAAATTCACCAGGAGAATTCGGGCGTCGACCCGCTCGCGTTTCCCATCGATCGCGAATTCGACGGTTTTATTGGCGCTCGCGAAATCGATGGCACCGAGTTCGACACCAGTTAGAAATTCCGCGCCGCCTTTTCGCGCCACGCGTTCCAGCTCGCGCGCAACAGCGCCCATGCCGCCTACCGGCACCTTCCATTCGCCGGTCAGGTTTCCGATGAGGTGGTAAAGGAAACACCGGTTCTGGACCAGCGACGGATCGTGCGGATGAGTGAACACCCCGATCTTCGCGTCAGTCATGACCAGACCGCGGACGAGATCATTCTGGAGATAGCGTTCGATCGCGCGGCCGATCGGTTCCTCGGCCAGGCTTCGCCACGCTTCGCATCCCGCGGGATCGCTGTCGAACCGGCGCTTGAATTCATCTTTCGTCACGAGCGGTTCGAGCATCGAATCCCAGCTGTGCTCGGCGAAAACGCGGGACAAATGATAAAACCTCTTCATCTGCTCGAACTCAGTTCGGTTGCCGGTCAACTCGAACATCGATTCGGCGCTCGCTTCATCGGAGACATTGCTCAGGAGCAACCCGCGGTGTTCTCCATCGCGCACGTAGGGCGTGAACGAACCGACCGTTCTCCGGCGCAATTCAAGGTTTAGCCCAAGATCGCGGATAATTTTCTCCGGGAACAGGCTGACCAAGTACGAGTACCGCGAAAGATACGCTTCGTAATCCGGAAAAACTTTCTGCGAAGTCGTCGCGCCACCGATGTAATCATTTTTCTCCAGCAAGAGCACGCTGAGTCCCGCGCGAGTGAGATAGGAGGCTGCGACGAGGCCATTATGCCCCGCCCCGAGAATGACGACATCGTAGTTGGATCGAATCCCGCCTGGCACCAGCGAACCTTGCCGCTGACAACCAGAATGGGCCACTCAATTATGAGCCTGCGTCGCCGCCGCCATCTCTTCGAGATACGCGGTCAGCGTTTTGAAATACTCGGGATCGAAACGATCCAGGGTCGCGTACTCACTGCGCACGCCAGTCTTGGCCAGCATATTGAGATGATTGTCATTGTTAAAGACGACCACCCTTGCCCGCTCGTTCCCGGCTTCTCCCAGCAACTGCTCCACCCTCCGGCGATTCGGGTCCACGGGCACGATGTGGTCCTTCCCTCCAAATAGAATGAGCAAAGGTGCGCGCGTTTTGCGCCAAAACTCCGCCGCGTCGAATCCCGAAATCTTCTTCATGAAGCGGCGATCGGGCGCATTGATTGGATCCGGCGGTCTTAACAACCATTCGGCGCCCGCCGCGCTCGCCTCGGCGTAGGCTTGTTCGATTTCAGGAAACGCCTTTGCTCCGAGCGAGACCGCAACGTCGAGATTGTAATAGCGGACCGCTTTGGCGATTTCGTCCGGCGGGAATCCGTAGGCGCGAAGTTCACTCTCCAGGGTGAGACGCAGAAAATCGTCCACCGGCGTTGCCGGGCCGGACTGAATAACTGCGAAGTCCACTGCGTTCTCAGCGGTCAACTGCGGAATGATCCATCCGGCCTGGCTCGCGCCCCACAGCCCGATCTTCAGTTTGGCGAGTTCCTTCTGGTTCCGAGTCCAGGTCAACACCTTTCGAACATCTTCGGCAAGCGTGACGAAATCAGCGTCATGCCAGTCGCCCGAGGAGCTTCCCGATCCTCGTTTGTCGAAAACGACGACGGCCCAACCGCGGGATACAAAAAAATTCGTCCAGAGGTCGTACGCTCGCCGCGGTCCGTCGCCCGAACCATGAACAAATACGATAACTCCCTTTGCTTTCTCGCCGGGACGGACCAGTTCGCCAGCAAGTTCGACCGCGCCGTTGTTGACCTTAAAGGCTCGGCGAGTTGTTTTGATCGTCGTCAAAATCTCGCCGTCGAGTTTTATTCGTCCATCGGCGCCTTCCAGAACCCTCACGGGTGGAGGCGACTTGTCCCCGATGGCGCGTCCGCTTCCCACCCGGCGGTCACCCAACGAAAACAACGCGCCGGTTTCACCGGTGCTGTAATCGACCAGAATTTCGTCGGAGCCAAATTCGTGGATTTCGCCGACCGCGATGATTCCACCGTCGCCCTTGCGATAGATTCCCGAGAAGCTCTGGGCCCCAGCCGCGAGAAGCGATGCAATCAAGACAACGAACGTCACGATGACCTTTCGATTCATCTTCTCTTGCGCGGCCGAAGTCCGCTGAATAACAACCGAAGCTTTGGCGTAACGGATTCGGCGAAGCTGTAAGAGCGGCCCCCGCTGAGCCACATCAAGATGGAACCCGTCCATAAATCGCCGACGGCATCCGCAGCGACCGCCGGATCCGCGACGCTGATTTTCCCTGCAGCGCGGGCGCGCTCAAAGAAATGAGCGAAAGCGCGCCTATCCTCTCTCGCGGAGACACGATCCGCCTTCAGCAGGGTTGGATGGGACCAGATCGCGCGGGCGAGCACATCCAGAAGCGACCCTTCGCGGCGGAGCAGACCCTCAGCCTCCACGAAAAACTTTTCAAGGGACGCGAGCGGTCGAGCCGGGTCGAGCCGGTCCCGCCGTTGGTCGAGCTGCCGATCGAGGTCGTGAAAATAGACCAGCAACGCGTCTGCCTTGGTCGGGAAGAAATTAAAGAAAGCCCCCTTCGAGACACCGGCCCGGGCCACGATTTGATCGACGCTGACAGCATCAAAGCCGGATTCGCGGAAGAGAGAAACCGCGGCCCGGCCGATCCGGGCCTGAAGCTGGGCGCGCGGGATGGCACGATTCCGTTGCGCTTGCGTGACCATAGTCATGACTATAGTCACGAGTTGTCTAACGCGGCAAGCTTTTCCGAGCTCGCTCTTCCCTCTCGACCCGCGGACGACGACGTCCTCGTTCGGCTTTATTTTGGCGGCTTGTGCCCGTAACTGAGCACGCGCGAAATCTTCCAGGAATCGCCCACTTTTCGCCAAACCATGGCAAAGCCGAAGGTGCCACAGTCATCTTTCCCGTTTTCCTTGTGGCAAAAGCGGTGCTGCCCTATCTCCATCGCGCCGTAATCCTTGATCGGATAGACCTCAAGACTTTCCGGCACCAAATCCCTTCGAATGTCGGGCGTGCTGGCGAACATCTTTTTGAAGTCCTCGGCATTCTGCCGGTAATTCCCGAGACCGCCGGTGTCGTGATAAAATTCGAGATCCTCGGTGAAGTAGCTCATTAGCCGGTCGGCGTCGTGGGCATTGAATGCGTCGAAGATTGCCGCATCCATTTTCTTGATCGTTTCCAACAGGTCTGCTGGAGGATCGGCCGCCGGAGCGGCGAAAGGAGCGAAGAAGGCGACGACCGCGAGGAGTTGCGCCCGCCGGAGTTTAGTCATCCCGCGACGATGGCGAAAAAGCGACGGCGCAGCAAGGTCCCGGTGCTTGGGGGCCGCGAGAAATTCCCTCGGCTGGCACGTGAACTTCTGCCATCTTGCGCCGATGCGGATCTTGATCGCGGACGATCAAAGAAGTGTGGGCGCCTCGCTCGCCGAGCTCGTGCGCCGCTGCCAGCACGAGGTGGTCGAGGTCGTCACTTCCGGCTTGGAAGCGATCCATGCCTACGACCGCCACCATCCCGACGTCGTCCTGATGGATTATCAAATGCCTAAGCTCAATGGCGCTACCGCGTGTCGAAACATCGTCGCCAAATACCCCGACGCACGTGTGATCCTGGTCTCGGGAGCGATCCGCGAAATCGGCGACTCGGGCGCGATCGCCATTCTTTCCAAGCCAGTGGACTTGAACCAGCTCTACGCGGCGCTCTACGACGCCTCCCAGCCGCGCACGTCCGCGTGATCGGTTACAGATATTTCTCTGGAATGGGATGCGGAGCGCTCTCGTGCTGCCAATAGATATTCACGATCCACCAGCGCGAGCCGTCGTGAAATAACTGGAAGCTATTGATGCCGCGCATGAACGGCTCTCGTTCCTCGCGGGAATGGCGCGATTCATACGTGCTCCAGACATGTGCGATCTGCCCGAACTGCTCCGTCCGCCGCGCGACCTCGGTTTCGTAGAATCCGGACTTCGCGAAAATCGGTTCCACCCGTTCGATATAGCCGTCGACATCGAGGATCAGCGGAGCCAGATCGACATCGTTCCGGCCCGGAACGGTCGCCGTCGGAATCAAGCGCGCCCCGGGAAAGAAAAGCGCTCGCTCGCGTTCCCAATCACGGGACCGCCCCGCCGACCCGGAAATGACGTCGTAGGCGGCGTTGATGATCCCATCGATGGAGGAAAAGTCGTCGGAGTTCATGCGCCATCATATCGCAGCGCAATCAAAGCACTTCAAGGAACGGCGATTTGAAACAGGCGTGGGGATCCGTCGGCGATTTCAAACCGCCGTTTCTTGATCTGATCAGACGATCCAACCCGTGCCCTGGTATTCCATATAGGCGGCGGTGCTTTGGGCGATCGCGCGGCCGAAGTAACGCTCGACTACGCGCAAGGCGAGATCGGTGCCGGAGGTTAACCCGCCGGCAGTCGAAATTTTTTCGCCTTCGACGAAGCGGACGCCGCGCTTCACCTGGATGTCGGGATATTCCTTTTGGAGCTTATCAACGTAATCGTGATGCGTTGTCGCAGCCTTTCCGGAAAGCAGACCGGCTTTCGCCAATTTAAAGGCCCCCGTGCAGACGGACATGGTGACGTCCGTGGTCGGCGTCACTTTGCGGAGCCACTCGATCATCGCGTCCGACCCCTGTTGCGCCGGGATCACGACTACCTTCGGTGGCGGCACGTTCGCGAAGGTGTAGTTCGGGACGATTTTAAACCCACCCGAGCTCACAATCTCTGTCTTGTCGGAAACAGTTATGAGATCGAACGGCATTGTATGCATCGCGTGGTCGGTGCCACCGCCAAGCATGACGCTCGAGAACACGCCCCAGGGACCGGAAAAGTCGATCACGTTCACGCCTTCGGAAATCACGAGCGCGACCTGAATGGGACCGTTCGCCGGAGGCGTCAGTTTATATTTTTCCGTGGGCAGGCCTTTTGCGTCCGAGGGGTTCGACTCGTTAGGCGCCGAGAAGACGGTGTTGCGCGGCAGAGTGGCAGCGGCGCCCAGGGTAGCAGCCGCGGTGAGGAATCTTCGTCTATTCATAGGTTTGTTTCTGTTTGTGGATGGGTTGCAAAAATATCCGTGCCTCAGTTGGCCCGTAATGCGGTTATCGGGTTAACCATCGTCGCGCGCCGAGCTGGCATCAGGCAGGCGAACACCGCCACCGCCAGCAGGACTGTTGCGACGGCGAGGAATGTCAGCGGATCGGTCGGCGACACGCCGAAGAGCACTTCCTTCATAAGCTGTGCGAGAAACAGCGCGCCGATTGTGCCGGCGGCAAGGCCGACCAGGACCAACGTGAGCCCCTGGCGGAGCACCATTTTTAGAACGGCGTTGCGGCTGGCGCCAAGAGCCATCCGGATTCCAATCTCCTGCGTTCGTTGGTTCACGGAGAAAGCGAGCACGCCTCCGATGCCCGCCGCCGTAATCACGAGAGCGACGAACGCAAACAATCCCAGAAGCGACGCGATGAGCGTGGGCGAGGCAAGAGCGCGGGTCCGGACTTGCTCCAATGTTTCGATGCGCGTCACCGGCTGTTGCGGATCGACGCGCCGAATCGCTTCACGCAGTTCCTGACGCAGCCCGCCGGGGGCGCCGTGAGTGCGGACGACAAGTGAACCAGCGGTCAAGGCATTGCCGGCGCGCAACGGGAAATGGATTTCGTCCTGCGGCTCGGAATCGATTTGCTGGCGCGCGTTAGCGACGACTCCGACGATGGTCGCCCAGTTCTGGCCGTTATCGAATGTGATCCGCTGCCCCACCGGATCCTGTCCCGGCCAATAGCGGCTGGAGAGCGATTGGTTGATGATTGCGACAGCTGGAGCTTCGCGGTTGTCGCCACTTTGGAAGAAACGGCCACGCAGCAGCGGCTGGCCGACCGTCTTGAAATAATCTTCGCTGCTAATCAGAATGAAGGCGGCCGCGGAGGCCGAGTTCGTCTGGGTCTCGCGATGTTCGATCTCGAACGTAGATGGATTGTTCGCCAGCCCGTTCAACGGGATGCTGCCGGAGACCGCAACAGACTCGACTGCCGGCAGCCGGCGAATTTCCTCCAGGTTCCGATCCCAGAAATCGAGGCGCTTCTCGAATGTGTTGTACTTCGTGAAGTTGAGGCTGAGGCTGGCCGCGACAACCCGATTGGTGTCGATGCCAGGATCAACCTGATGAAGCCGGACCAGACTGCGCGCCGCCAGGGCCGCACCCACCAGCAATGGGACGGAGATCGCAACCTGTCCCATGATGAGCAGCCCGCGCATCCGCCCGCTTTGGGCGCTCGCGCCGCGAGCGCCGTCCTTCAGCGTGCCGAAGAGCGCGCCCGCCACCGGCAAACGCGGCCATGATCCAAAAAGCAGGCCGGTGAACAGTGAAATACCCCCAGTGAAAAACAGGACTGGCGCGCTGATTCGAATTTCATCCGCGCGCGGAAGGAACGCGGACGCGTAGGCTTTGAGCGCGTCCAAACCCCAGGCCGCAATCGCGAGACCGGCCAGACCGCCCAACGCCGCGAGCAAGAGATTTTCCGTGATCAATTGCTGGATAATGCGTCCTCGCCCGGCACCGAGCGCGACGCGCATCGCCAACTCATGGTCTCGCAGGACAAGACGTGAGAGCGAAAGATTCGCGACGTTCGCACACGCGATCAAAAGGACGAACGCGGAAGTCGCCAGGAGAACAAACAATGGCGTGCGCGATCGTCCCGTGAATGCTTCAGTCACGTTTTGCATCCGGGCGACGTAGCCGTCGTTCGTCGGGTAGTTCTGCGGATAAACACCGGCCAGTTCCGCGCCGACGCGTTGCGCATCGGCCGCCGCCTGCGCCATGGTTACCCCATCCTTCAAGCGCGCGAACACGTGACTGATGATCCGGCCGTTGCGGTTCGTCAGGACACGATCGGCGCCGCGAAACGGACAGGCTGCGGCGGGCATAAAGACCTGGTCGAGATTTGGAAAAGCGGGCAACGGCGGCAGCACTCCGACGACCGTGTGCGGCTTGTCATTCATTTGAAAAACCTGACCGATGACGTTCGGATCGGCGGCGAAACTTTTCTGCCAAAAATTGTAGCTAAGCAGGAGAACCGGCGCGGCCCCCTGTTTATCTTCGCCCGGCAAAAACGCTCGTCCCAAGAGCGGCTTCACTCCGAGCGTGTCAAAAAAATTATCGGAGACGACGCCGGTTTGGACTCGTTCCGGTTCCGGTCGCCCCAGCAGGATGAACCACATCGAGTGATATTCCGAGAGCGTCGCGAAGGCGCGCGTCTTCTCGCGAAAGTCAGTCAAATCGGGCACCGAAAAGCCGAATGAGTCTTCGCCAATTTTCGGCGCAGCTTGATGGAGAATCACGAGGCGTTCCGGCGCCTTGTAGGGCAGGGGCCGCATCAGGACTCCGTGAACGACCGAAAAGATCGCGGTGTTCGCGCCAATCCCAAGCGCGAGCGTGATGATCACGATCGCTGAGAAGGCCGGATTACGCGCAATTCCGCGGAGCCCGTAACCGCAGTCCCGGCGAAGATGTTCGAAGAAGCGAAGGATGCGATTGTTCATGAGCGGTTTGTTTTTCGTTGAGGTTTGCCTTGGCGCGACGGCGAGTGCCGGATCGCGAAGTTCCGCCGAAACTTGCTCGGGGTGACGCGAAAGCGGCGGGCGAACGCGCGGCGAAACGAGTCGACGCCATTGAAGCCGACCGATTCAGCCACGGTATCGATGGATGGTTCGCCGGCGGTGAGGCGGCGGCGCGCTTCGTTCAGCCTGAGAGTTTCGACAAAGGCGGCCGGTGACGAACCGAAGTGTTCTTTAAACCGGCGGAAGAACTGGCGCGGGGAAAGCGACGCGCGCCGGGCGAGGTCCTCCACCGACATCGCGGCTGTCGGATTGTTCGTCATCCACGTGACCAACTCGGCGAACCGATCGCTCGAGTTCGTCTGAAACTGGAGCGGCTCCGAATACTGCTCCTGGCCGCCGGATCGCTTGAGATAAACCACCATTTCGCGCGCGGCCGTGAGCGCGATTTTCGAGCCGAAATCTTCTTCGATAAGCGCCAGCGCGAGATCAATGCCCGCGGTCACGCCGGCGGCGGTGTAGAACTGGCCGTCCTTCACGAACAGCGCGTTCGGCTTCATCTTGAGGGCCGGGAAATGTCGCGCCGCGTCCGTCGCGAAACGCCAATGAGTGGTGACATTGCGCCCATCGAGTAAGCCGGTCGCGGCCAGTCCATAAATGCCAGTGCAAACCGACGCGACCCGACGCGTGCTCTTCGCTCGCCCCAAAATCCAGTCCGCCACCTTACGGTTCACTTCGGGTCGCCGCAGCCCGCAACCGCCGGGCACGATCAAGGTGTCGAGTTTCGGCGCAGCCGCGAGCGTCGTGGCCGGGACGAAAACCAGGGCGGATTCCGTGGCAAACGGACGTTTCGTCAGCCCGATAATGACAATCTCGTAGCAGCGCTCTCGTTTTCCTTTCCCGTTTTCGCGGAACGCGGAAGCGAACGCTTCGGCCGGCCCGGCGAGATCGAGCGCATTGGCCTGTTCAAAGCCGATGAACCCAATTCGGAGCGGTGTCATGCCCGATATCTAACAGGTCGAAGCGAATGGCGGAATGACGAAGATACGACAAATCGTGCCATCAAGGTTCGCGAATTCTAGACGTCGGCCTGCGGCCGATGCGAGAAGCACCTCTGCATGGATGGGCCGGTCTCGCGTTCGCCACAGGCGAACGACTACAGTCACATGTTCGCGTTAGACGAACCGGCCGGGGTGGGTCACTTGTCACGTTTAGATGAAGTTTCTTCTCACCAACGACGATGGCATTGATGCGGCCGGACTCGCGGCGCTGGTCGCCGCGGCCCAGCCGCTCGGAGATGCAGTCGTGGTCGCCCCCGCCGGACCCCAGTCTGGTGTGAGCCACGCGGTGACTTGGCATGAAGGTGTGCGCATCGAGCCGCGAGACGGTGGCCGCTATGCCATTCACGGAACGCCCGCCGATTGTGTGCGGCTCGGATTACTCAAAGTCGTTCCAGATGCCAAATGGATTCTGAGCGGAATTAACCACGGCGCGAACCTGGGCGCGGACGTTCATTACTCGGGCACGGTCGCGGCGGTCCGCGAAGCGGTCCTGCATGGCTGGCCCGGGATCGCCGTCTCGCATTATCGCAAATCCGGCATCGCATTCGATTGGGAGCGCGCCGCGAAATGGGTGAGCCCGATTCTCGCCGACCTCCTCGCCCGTCCGATCGAGCCGGGATTATTTTACAACGTGAACCTGCCGATGCTGCCGCCAGGCGCGGAGCAGCCCGAAATCGTCTGGTGCCAGCTTGATCCAAATCCCCTGCCTCTCAATTATCGGCACGAGGAGGAAAGCGACCTCTATTTCGCCGGCGACTACCAGCTTCGTCATCGGGCGTCGGGCGCCGACGTCGATGTTTGCTTCGGTGGACGGATTGCCGTGACCGCGGTGCGGCTCCTCTAATCTTCGGTCACTCGCCGTCTCGGCATTCTCAGCCAGAGAACTACTTCGCCCGCTGGCATGAGAAGTTCTGCCTCCCAGGCATGCGCGTTCTTATTGCCGACGATCAAAGGAGTGTAGGAACAAGTCTGGCGGCACTGGTCGACCATTGCCAACACCAAGTGGTCCAAGTCGTTGGCTCGGGACTCGAAGCCATCCACGCATTCGACCACCATAAACCTGACCTCGTTCTGATGGACTACCGCATGCCGAAACTCAACGGCGCGACGGCCTGCCGCAACATTCTCGCGAAAGACTCAGCAGCTCTCGTCATTCTCATCTCGGCGTGGACTCCGGGGTATGACCTTGCGGCCGAGTCGGGAGCCATCGCCCTTCTTCCCAAGCCGCTCGACCTCCAGCATCTCAAAGATGCCCTGGCTAACGCCGAGCGAAGGCTTCCGTCCAGGGTCCCGCAAGATTCCCGAGCGTGATTGCCTGCGATCTTTCCTAACGCGCTTGCGCGACCTGAGCCGGACTCTTCCCGGCGAAAACTTGGTCGAGATCGGCCAGGACAGCTTCGGGGCCGCGGTAGTTCTTCCCCGCATAGGTATCGGAAATCACTTTCCCATTCTCGTCCACGATGACGAGACAGGGAATTGAGTCGCCGAAATATTTCCGAAGCGCCTCGTTTCCCGCGACCTTGTCGAAACTCAGAGCCGGCCAGGGCATTTGATCGTCGCGCATGTAACGCTCCATTACGGACGCCGACTTATCCTTGCTCACGAAAACGATCTCGAACTCCGGGTGAGCCGCAGCGACCGCGTTGTAATAGGCGACCAGCTTCGGCGTGAACTGCCGGCATGGCGCGCACCATTGCGCTGAGAGATAAAGCCCGATCAATTTTTTCTTTTCAAACTCGGCGTCGAGGTAGGGACGGAGCACGCCGTTGCGGGAACTAACCAGCTCGCCTTTCACCAGCGATGCGATGTTACCTGACTGAGGCGCTGTCGCGGCCGGCGGTCCGTTCCGCTTTTGGGCCAACTGGGCCTGATAAAGTGTGTTTCGCTTGCGCGATTCTTCCAACTGCGCGGCCTTCCGCTGCTCTTTCGCGGCGAGCTCGGCCTGGGCCGCCAAAACCTCACCGGCTGGAAGTGCGAAGGCGTCGGACTTCAATCCACTGATCAAGGCAGGCGACGCGCCGGCCTGGACCAGGTTCTTCTCGCCGTCCGCATCGAGCGGTCCCATGAAATGGCGAGTGGCCACCTCGCGCTCGACGGCATCGCTGGAGTAACCACTACGCAACATCAGGCTGACATCCTTCCACGTCAGCGGCGGCAATTTGCCCGCGAAAGCGAAGGAAGCCAGGCCGAGGAAGAGAGCGGCGGCGGTTGGAAAGCGCATCGCGTCTTTTGAGCAGAAGATGCGCCAGCACCCGACGCTTCCCAGGCAAAAGCGACCCTGAATTTGGAGTCGAAACTTTTCCGTTCCACGACCATGTTGGTCGCACTCCAGCGCCTCATGCATATCACCGAAATCATGCGCAGCGGTTTGCCGACGTTCTCGTTCGAATTCTTCCCGCCGAAAACGCCGGGGGCCGCCGAGAGTCTTTACCAGACGATCCGCGAGCTGGAGGAATACATGCCGCACTTCGTCAGTGTGACCTACGGCGCCGGCGGTTCGACCCGCGACCTGACGCACAATCTGGTCGAGCGGATCCAAAACACGACCAAACTTGATCCGATCCCGCATCTCACCTGCGTTTGCCACACCGAAGCCGAGATCGATTCCATCGTGCGCCGGTACGCAAAGTCGTGCATCGGAAATATCCTCGCGCTCGGAGGCGATCCACCGCGGGGCTGCGCCTACGATAAATCAAAAGACGCGTTCCAGAACGCGGCCGATCTCGTGAGGTTCATCCGGCGCTTCAACGAAAGCGGCGCGCATCCGGATCCGCGCGGGTTCGGCATCGGCGTCGCCGGGTTTCCCGAAGGGCATCCTGCAACTCCAAACCGCCTCGTGGAAATGGACCACTTGAAAGCGAAAGTCGATGCCGGCGCAGATTACATTGTCACCCAGCTCTTTTTCGACAACCGCGACTTCTATGACTTTCGGGAACGCTGCGAACTGGCCGGAATCCGCATCCCGATCATCGCCGGGATAATGCCGATTACTTCGATGGGCGGCTTTCGACGGATCGCCGAGCTGGCGGGCGGCGCCCGATTCCCGGCGAAGCTGCTCCGCGCCTTGCAGCGTTGCGGCGACGACAAAAAAATGGTCGAGCGCGTCGGCGTCCACTTCGCACTCGAACAATGCCACGATCTCCTCGACAATCGCGTGTCAGGCATTCATTTCTACACTCTCAACAAATCGGACGCGACCCGGACCATCTTCGACAGTCTCGGGATCCCCCGACGCGGCGAACAGAATTCAGAGTTACCCACGGCCATCTCATGAAACGAATCCTTCTTTATCCAGTCGCCTTCCTTGCGTTCATCGCCGCGCTTCCTGCCCAGACTGCCCCGGACGCTCCTGAGCTGACAAAACTGCTCCACGATTTTCTCGCCGGGGCGAGCAAGAACGATATCGCGATGCACGATCGCTTCTGGGCGGATGAACTCGTTTACACCTCGGCGCTGGGCCGGCGGAAGAGCAAGGCCGACATCATGCGCGAGCTGGGCGAGGAAACGAAAGCGACGCCGAAGCCGGAGGACGGGACCGCCGTTTACACCGCCGAAGATATTCGCGTCCAGCAATACGGCGATACCGCGGTGGTCGCGTTCCGATTAGTCGCGACAACCGACAAAGCGGGCACAAATACCGTCGCGAATTATTTCAACACCGGGACGTTTCTGAAACGCAACGGCAAGTGGCAGGTCATCGCCTGGCAGGCCACCGCGTTGCCGAAGGACTCTGCTCCCGCTAAATAATCGGTGCCGGTCCGCCCCAAGATCCTGATCATCGGCGACGCGGTTGCGCCGAGCGGGTTCGCGCGCGTCATCCGGAGCATTTTCGAGCCGCTCCACGATCGTTACGAGCTGCATCAACTCGCTACCCGGTTCGATGGCGGGCGGCACGATTATCCCTGGAAGCTGTATCCGGCAGCGGCCGGCAAAAGCCGGTACGGGTTCGATCAGATCGCGCCGCTTATCGATCAAATCGAGCCCGCCATCGTTTTTCTACTCTACGACATCGTCTTCCAGGTCCAGTTTCTTGAGCACCTGCGAAAAGCGAAACCGCTCCCGAAGTTCGTTTTTTATTCCCCGGTGGAAGCTGGCCCGATCGCTCCCGAGATCATGCAACGGCTCGGTGGCATCTCCCGTTACGTTGTCTTCACTGAATACGGCCGGCGCGAAATCGAGACCGCGTTGCGAACCGTTCGCGAGCAGGATTCCGCATTTCAATTTCCGGAGCTCGAGGTCATTCCACACGGCATCGACACGGAAAAGTTTTTTCCGCTGCCGGACAAAGCGGAGGCGCGACAGCGGATGAAGCTGGGCGATGCCGAGCATCGAGACGCGTTCATCGTTCTGAATGCGAATCGGAATATGCCCCGAAAACGAATCGACCTGACGATTCATGGTTTCGCACTCTTCGCGAAAGAAAAACCGGCGAACGTGAAGCTTTATCTCCACATGGCCACCGAGGACACCGGCTGGAACGTCCTGATCCTGGCGAAAAGGTACGGCATTTTCGATCGCCTCATCATGACGCAAGCTGATAATACGCGTCCGACCTTTTCGGACGAGCAGCTCAATTTGCTCTATAACGCCTGCGACGTCGGGATTACCACCACGACTGGTGAGGGCTGGGGCATGCCGAGCTTCGAGCACGCTGCGACCCATGCCGCGCAGATCGTTCCGCGCCACACCTCGCTCGCCGATCTATGGAAAGACGCGGCGGAATTCATCGATCCGGTGATGACGCTGACTTATCCAGGCAATCTCACCCACGCGCACATCGTCTCTCCCGAGGGCGTGGCCGCTGCGCTCGAGCGGCTCTATGAAGATCGCCCGGCCCGCGAAGCGCTCGCGGCCGCCGCTTGCCGCAACGCCACCCGCCCCGAATTTAACTGGAACTCGATCGCCGGACGCTGGCGCCAGTTGTTCGACGAAGTGCTCGCCGAATGAGCCCTTGTCAAAGACCCGGATCAGCGATTTCTATGACGGTTTCGTCGCCGGTCTTCGAAATTGTCAGCGTCACTTTAACGTCCGATCCCTATTCCTGATAAAGGCCGATCGTCACGGACGTGCCCGTTCCTGATTCCGGGATTGTAACTGAGAACGGCGGATACTCGGTCGGCGACGACTTGGTATTGGAGCGAAAGCTGACCGTCACATTGGTCTTGTTGTCGTAGGACGGCCAATCAGCGGTTTGGTTCGGGTCGAGCGTCCCGCAATCGCCGCCGCTGGAGTCGCCGATTCCGTAGAACGCCGGGTTTGGAGTGTTGTTGAACAGTGTCATAGCTTGTTCCTTTATTTCGCCGAACTGTTTTCGTCACCGAGCTCCACCACCAAAGCCATTTCGACCTGTTGGCCGGGCGTGGTGTTGCCGCAAACAATGCTGAACGGCACCTCCGTTCCTTGCGCGTTGAAGCCGACGTAAACGTTTTTTTGGTTATCGTACTGCGGCAGATCGATCAGCCCATCGACGGCGAGGGAGCCGCAATCCGCCTGGTTGCCGGTTTGGATCCAATAATCGACCGGCTGGCCTGTTTCGTTGACAAGAGTCATGAGTAATCGCCTTTCACGTTAGGGGTGAATTGGGGTTGAGCCGCAGTTTGTAGCAACTGCGCTCCTGGCTCCGCAAGCGAAATTTACGAGCCGAAGATTACCGGCGCCAGCGCGAACCGCTAAAGCTGGTCTCCTGGCGATAGAAACCGGCCGTGAGCGAGAAATGTTCGTTGCCGACGGTGCCGATAACGTAGCCAGCATAATCTTCCCGGCCGAAGCCACTGCCGGTCGATTTGCCGTAGAGGAATCCGACCTCGCCGCCGAAACGGATATCGCTCGGCCTGTGCAAATCATAAATCCTGTCGACCGAGTTTTTGTTGTCGGACAAGTAGGCCATGCTCGAGGGCTCCGAGGGAGTCAGGGTCGGCAAATAATCCGGCGCCGTCTGCCGCATCGATCCGAAGGCGGTCGAAAAAGAGAACCGGTCCTGCTTGTCGAGCAAGGCCCACGGCGAATTGATCGACGGCTGGTCGAACAGAGTGCCGCCGGTGAGCAATTGATCGGGCGGAAGCGCTAAAGCCGAAAAGCCGGACGCCATCAACCCAGTGAAAGCAAGTAGAGCGCGCTTCATCATGCGGAATTCAACCCCAAGTTCGACCAGTTCGCACCTAAAATGTTCAACCCGAGAACAACTTCTGAAGTTCCGCGTGCGGCGTCGCTCCGTCAAAACCCGCAAATGTCCCCTGCTCCGCCAACCCTTTCGCCGCGCCGATGAAGCCACCCCAAGCCGCTCGCGCCAACGCGCCACCGACGCTCACCCGTCGAACCCCGAGTTGCTCTGCGTCACGCATCGCCAAGCCGCCTGGCGCGCTGATCAGGAGATTCACAGGCTTCGGCGCAACTGCCTCCACGACGGCTTTAATCTGATCGCGTTCGCTGATGCCCGGCGCATACAAGCAATCCGCCCCGGCCCCAGCGTAAGCCGTCAGCCGGCGAATCACCTCCTTGATGTCCTCGACACCGACCAGAAAACATTCCGCGCGGCCCGTCAGGATCACGCCGCTGTCGCCGATCGCCTCCTTCGCCGCGCGAATCCGATCGGCCGCCAGTTCCACTTCGTACAACGGCTGGTCCTTCCGTCCGCTGTTATCTTCGATCGATAAGCCTGCGACACCCGTTTCCACGCAGCGCCTCACATTCTCCGCTACCGCTTTGGGATCGTGCGCGTAGCCATTTTCAAAATCCGCGTTCACCGGCAGGTTCGTCGCGCCCACGATTTCGCGGACGTGCGCCAGCATTTGTTCCAAGCCGACCGCGCCGTCTGCCAGTCCTCGCGAAAAGGCGAATCCGGCCGACGTCGTAGCGATCGCCTTGAACCCGATATGCTCGAGATATTTCGCGCTCCCGATGTCCCACGGGTTCGGCAGAACGAAGCACCCACGCTCGCCGCCTGCGCCGTAGCCCGGCGAAGGCGAGTGAAGTTGCCGAAAAGCTCTTCGTCGTTCAGCGATTGTGGTCACGACACGACGAGCCTACATCGCGCCGAGCAACTCGTCACTAGCTTGCCGCGCCGTAGCCTCGCGCGAAGGCTGGTCACTCCTCCCTGCTTCGGAGATAACGCAGCTCTACCTCGTCGCGACCAATGAACAGCCAATTTCTTTTCCGAAACGGCGAAGTCTTTCCGGGGAGCGGTCGCCGCGGCGACCTCGTCTCGGCGCCTCGCCGAGACGTTCTTTTGCTTCCAATCGATTTGCCATTCTAGAAAAGTTCGCGATGACGAGGCGTCATCGCCGACACGCGGCGGCGCGGCGCTGCCTGTAGCGGCGGTCTATGACCGCCGAAATCAGCACTGACCTTGGCTTAAAGACAGTCTCTCGCCGGACCGGACCAGCCCGTGAGGCCAGATCGAATGATTATTGATAGATGATTTCAGAGTTTGGTTTGTGAGTTTCATTGGTTCACTCCCTCAAGCGGAATCCCTTGCCGAAACCCACCACCCGCTTGGAAAATTTATCGCAGAGGACGAAACAGGCGTGACTCGCGCAATGATGGTAGGGACACCGCGCGGCCGCGTCCGCGCCTTTGTAGCGGCGGTCTAGCGCCTCCGCCGTAGATCCGCGAAGGAGGATGACCGTCGAAATGTTTGGTGACGCGGTCGATGACAGGTTACAAGGGTTCGGGGAGCGCAGGTTCCGCTCGCTGCCAATTCCGAAAGCCTTTGCGAGAGGCCGGACGCTCCCGAAACCTTTCGGGGCTGGAATCACTGCGTGATATCCGCGGTTTCCGCTGGGTTTCGCCAGAAACTCGCCCGGCGGCGTGCCATCATGAAGCGCCGGGTCGCAGCCATGCGCCACCAAGTCGGCGTCGTGGCCGAGGGACGCGCTAAGATAGAGACGCCGCCTCCGTCCGCGAAGCCTGACCGCGTCCCTCCATTGAACAGTTCTCGCAAATACATCCAATTCTTACTTCCCCCCGGCCGCGAAAAGACGTAGAGAATGCGTTACTCGCGATTTAAAGATGGCAGGCCGTTGACTTCGAAACCGTTCGCAAGCCCCTGCCCCCCAAACATGAAGGACGCTAATTTTCACATTGAGTTCGTGCGGCAAAATCTCGCGCTGCTAACAAGCCCCGATTTCGATCATGATACTTATAAGCGCGCACTTCGAACGTTTTACGTCGAAAAGCATAACCGTATAAAGCGGCCCATTGCGCGCGACCTGATGGAGCTCCTAATAGGACATCTCCGATTGACGATGTCCAAATCGGAAATCCAAGGTTTGATTCAAAGCCTGCCGTTCTTCCGTGAAACAGGGGAACGTGAGCGCGACAAGTTAATAGCCCTTGTCAATGCCGACGATATCAAAAGCGCATTAACTGGCGAACAACTGGAAACTATGCGGAAGGCCGGCGTGTTCGAGGCGGTCCGGGAACACCACCTTGCCGAAATCAAGAAGGAAACCGAAAAGCAAGTCGCAGAAATAAGCGCCCAAATTAATCAACGTCGCCGCGAGCTAGAAGCCTTACCTAGTGTCCTTGACGATCAAGAAATTGAAGAACCCGAATTCAATCCCCAAATCGAAGAGCGAAAAGCTTGGTGGGAGCGCTTTTACCTGCGTCAAAACCCATTTCCACAAAAGGATGGTCTTTCCGAAATAAGTCCCGAACTGTATGAAGAAGTCACGATCAAGACGGAGCCTTTCCAGCGGATCCTTGGTTTGCTTACACGCGACGACAAGGCGCTCTTCAATACAGGTTTCCTTTTAGTCGGCGACTATGGCTACGGCAAAACGACCTTTATAGACTACCTCAGTCACTTCTTGATTCATGCAGACATACTGCCCCTGAGAATAACAAGTGCCAAAGGATATGCAGACGCGTCCGGTTTTTCCGATGTGTTCCTAAACAAACTCCGGATCGAATTACGCGAGGAAGTCCGAAAGGTCCTGCACCACGACATCGAGCGGTTATCCGACTATGAAGTGGAAGACCAAATCGTCCGTATGTGTAAAATCCTTTGCACTCGTAAGCGTGGCATTGTGGTCTTCATGGATGATTTCCATAAACTTCGCTTTCACTATCCCCAGATTTTTGAATTCCTGGGCACTTTACAAGTCCTTAAGGACAATCTCACGCGGGAGCATGCATACGTTGGTTTTGTAGTATCCGGAATTCCCGAATGGCTAGAAGAGTTGCGCCGCAATAGTCATCTCTTGGGGTTTCTGGACGGTGAGCCTATTAAGTTGCCAGAAGTCTCGCCAGAACTAATTAGCGCCGTTTTCAATCATCGCATTGCGGCTTTCTGCTTCGAGTCGACGCCGCGGAAAATTAAGCCGGACTTTGTTCGCCACTTAGTGCGCGATTTGGGAGGGGAGCAAGGAATCCGCGGCTGTACTAATCGCATCGTCGAGGAGCTTTCCAACAACAATCTCGCGATTGTTGATTCTCCTTTAGAGATCCCCGAAACCACTTTGGATGCGATACGAAAGATGCTCGAAGGCAGCCCGGACGTAAAATCTGCGCTGAACAAACTGCTCTACGAGTCTCGCTTTCGTCATTATAGCAACGAACAGATCGCTAAATGTCTTGAGCTTCTAGTCCATGTGTTCGTCCAAAACGGAATCGAAGAGGTCGATCACCAATTTACTGAAAGCAGCTTTTACTTCCAAGTGCTTCGAGACGCTGGTCTCATTCAGAAACAGAAGAGCCGAAAGGGTAGCGCTTTTCGATGGAACCTAAGCCAATCGTTTTCGAATATTATCCGTCTGATAGCGAAGAGATACGCGCTTAATCCCCCTGATTATCTTCTGAAGCTTTACGCGTACAAAGGCTATGGCGACTACACCCCCGAGATGCCAATTGGCTCGGCAAACGAGATCGCCGAGGTTAAGCACCTGTTTACTGAGAAATCCCAGAAGCTAACGTTGCCAGTTCGGCAAGCTATCACCGAAGGCCTGGAGCGTGTCGAACGTTTGTTATTGCGACCGGCCGGTGGCACACCGGTAGAGAGCGACGTCAGGACGGCGATAGAAGCGTTCGACAGCTTAACCACCGCAAACGGTTTACTCGATGGTTCCGAGGCTCTCTTTGCGGCCTTAAGCATAACAGATACAGCCGCGCGATGGGAGCTCAAACCCGGAACCCCTGAGATTGTCCATGAAGCGTTTCGCCGCCTCGAAGATCATCAGCACCAGCACTCCGTAAAAAGCCGGAGCCACGCAATTAAAACCGCGAGTGACGCGCTCGTCGAAGTCGCGAGTTCGATAAAACTTCTCGCCGAACAGCTGTTGGTCGATAGCGAACCGCTCCTGCATCGTCCGGCCAATCACACCATAGAAGAGATTGAGCTATTCAGTCGTATCGTGGAAGGTTTTTTCTCCGCCATTGGCGAAGAACATTTTGCGTATATGCGTGATCTTGTGGATTACGTCGAGCGACGTCTGCGCCGGCTTTTATATTTCACCGGAAATCTCATTTTCGGGGACACGTACTTTGCTCAATGCCCGAATGCATTGCGGCAGTATGCCCACAAAAACATTTCTGGACGGACGTCATTCGCGACTGTGCGTAACCTATTTGATGGCTTAACTCGATCTCAATATCGTACCATTTTGACTTCATCTAATCCATTGCGGGACCACTGCGTAATGCCTTTGGGGGTGCCGTGGGATCATAGCGCGTGGGAACTGTTCGCCAGCTCCTTCGCGGAGGAGAACATCAAGGTAGCTCATCTCCAGGTAGAGTCCTTTGGGGCTCAGGACAAAGTTTCTTATCGCCGATTCGCGCGACGTGTCGAAGAGCTTACCGCCGCCATATGCAAAATGGTGTCTAGCACAATCGCTCGGCATGTCTATCTGGTGCGTCTGTCGAACGAGAAACAGGCAGATATAGGCCTTCTAGTTACTTTCAAGCCCGTTAATCCTGCTAACTTCAAGAATCTCAATGATAGGATCTTTTCTGAATGGCCAGACGAGACCCCTTTTCGGCCGCCCGTGTTTCGCCGCATTTTAAAACCCAAGAACATTGAGCGTATTTTAAGTGCGATCCTATCCAAAACGGAATCGGCGCCATTTAATTTAGTCACTCAGGATCTCCTCGACTCCGAATATATTCAGACACACTACCGTGCAACGATAGGCGATTTCGTGGGTGCACTAGCTTGGGGGACCTATGTTACCAATGTTATCCGGGTCCAACCTTGGTTTGGCAGTTCGATTGCTATCACACGCCAAGGCTCATAGCCCTCGAATCTGCTAGCGTCCGAGGATCGCGAGGATACGCTCGAATCGCATTCGGGCACGCTGCAGAACTTCGTCGAATGACCAGAAGAATACATCAGCTCCCTCAAGCTTCGTCTTCATTGCGAGGACTGACGGATCATATTCCCGTCCGATAACGTAGGTCTTAAAACTAATGTTGGGTCGACTTTTCCGCAAGATGCCTTCATATTCCATCGCTTGCGTAACATGCTCTGGCACAATTCGCTCGGATGGCTTCTTGAACTCGAGGATCGTTGCGTCATTTCCGTCATTTCGTGATAAGGTAATGAGATCAGGCCGAATGTTTCGTCGAGACGCATATACTTTATCAAGTTGCTCGCCCAAGATCTTGTGGAGCGGCTTGTCGGAACTCCAAAGCTCAAGCCCTTCGCGAATCAGCCACAGATTGTTCTCGATGAGCTTGTGAAGGTCGACCTCGAGAGAGGTGTTCGATGCAACGAGCTTCTCAAGCTTCTCGATAATCTGGATCTGCGTTTTGATTATCTCAACGACGCTGCTGACCTGCTTCAATCCCCAATCCTGAACAAGCGCGCCCAAGTTTTCGACATCCTTCGTATCGGCCGCGACGATGGCCTTCATCAGCTCCCTGAGGATATTTGATTCATAGTACCGAAGAATCCAGTCGACCAGTTCTTCAGCCTCATCCTCCGCGACGTTCCGCAGCTTCGCAGCAACGGAGCGCACGACCTTCATAGCAGTCCCGCGGACGTGCGCCGGCATCTTGTCGAGGCGGCTCTTTATCGCCGGCTTGCTCAACAGAGCGTTTGTGCGGCGCGTCGTCTCCTTCGCATCAACACCCTGCACGACTTTTCGAAGGAACTCTTTAGCCCAGGCGTCGAACGCTTGGACGACTGGGGCATCTTCCAGGAAGCCATCTCGTGTCGTGTTAATGACATTGCCGATGCCGTCTTTCGGCGTCTCAGGATCGAAAAACTCCGCGTTTAACTCTCCGACAATCTTCTCGGCTGTGAAGAAGCCGTGCGTGCGCGTGTCAAGGCCGTAAAGTGAAGGCTCCTTAACGATTCGACCGCGCACCCGAACGGCAAGGCCAGGGTGTGGCTGCCGACCGGATGCAACAACGTAAAATCCTGTTACCGGACCGACCCCCGGGATTTCGTCAGCAATTTGGCTCCGAGTGCCGGACACGTCCTCCGCAGAGCACTCGACCTCATTAACGAACACCGCGAAAGTGGCAGCCTTCGGAAGAACTCTATACAAGTGCCGACGGATTGTATCTTGGGAAGGCAGCGTCAGACCAGCATCCAAGCCGAACAACCGGATTTTCGTTCCGTCTGCGTGGGTAGTTTTTACAGTGGCGATGTCGAGTTTGTACTCGGACAACGTGCGGTAGTCTTCGATCTTACCGCGATCGATTGTCACCGTTGACTGTGCTCCGCCTTTCCATGTCGTAACTTCGATGCGCGACGCGATTCCGAATCCGGCGAGCTTGCCAATGCCTTTGCTGCCGATGACCAAACGGTCCATCGCAGTTTTCTCTCCCTCCGCCCGTTTATTGCGCCCGATGAACAAGAACTTCTCCCGCAGCTCGGTCTCGGTCATACCGATGCCGTCATCGACAACCTCGACGAATGCATTGTCCTGGATGGCGTCGGGAACTGTGATGTCGACGCGATTCGCGTCTGCGTCGTACGCGTTTGCAGCTAGTTCAGCGAGTGCCTTTTGAATGCTGTTGTACGCCGCGAGTCCTAGATGCTCGAGAATTCGAGGGGAGAAGCGAATGTAGGCGGGTTCAGCGTCGGCCATCTGGTTGAATTTCAGGTCTGCAACGGACGTGAGTCAAGCCCATTGCCGGCATATTGCAGGTAGCACTTCAGCACAAGTCGGGTGGCGAAAGTATATGCGCTGCTCCTCGCACCTCTGCCTGCTACTATTGAGCGACGGGCGTGGGCGCCACGCATTAGCACCGCAATCTCACGGAACGGCGCCTGTAGCAACGGTCTAGCGTCTCCGCCGTAGCTCAACGAAGGAGGATGACCGTCGAACGGGTATCAGTGGGCGACTGAGCCCTCCAACACGACTTCAGCGATCCGGGTCGCCGCCTGCTCTGCTTCGCGCCGTTTTCCCAGCTCTTGGGGCTGAGGCTGAAGGGCAGCAGTGAGTTGCTCGCCATCGGGATTGCAGATTTCAGATTGCCGATTGCAGATTGTGGCAAGATCGGCGGAACGAGCGCGTCTCTCGTTAGTCCACAGATTTCGCAGATTCACACAGATTCTTTCGGTCCGCGGGTCAGAATCTAGAGGTAGCGCGTCAGGACGATATCAAGCATCAGAATCCGTGGATCATGACGGAGATAGCGAAGGCGAGGACCCCAAGCCAGAAGAAGATCGTGGGAAGCGCGACGAGGGTCGTCGCAAGACCAAGGCGTTCGTTGCGTCGGGCGAGATAGAGGGCCGCGAGCGCGATCAGCGGCGCGCCGATTTGGTAGCCGGCGACCTCGATCCCGCCAAAGGTCAGCGACCATTCGATCCCATGCATTGGGATCGAGGGCAGGTCGCACAGCCATGTGACCAGGATCCGGATCGCGATCGCCACAATCGCCAGGCGGAGCCGACTCGCGATCGCGAAATAAAGCGCGGCGAGGGTGAGAGGCAACGCGAGCACGTGGTCTACGCTGCCCAGCGCCTGTGCGAATTTCTCGAGCGGGGTCGTCGGGTTAAAATCGTAGAAGATCGCAGGAATGTCGCGCAACGCCCCGAGCGACTCGATCGCGGCGATAACGATGAGCGCGATGCGGATGCGTCGATGGCCCGATGGTGCGTCAACGGTTGCGGTCATGTCCGCACCTTATCGCACCCGCGTCCGCGTCCGCACGCTTGAAATGACGAACTGCCGCCTGGGCGGCAAATCCCAAAACCCAAATCCCAAATCCCAAGTAAGGGTTCAATTTTCAAATCCAGAATCTCAAAGCGCGGCTGTGTGGTTTCCATTTCTCTGTTTGGTCAATGGAAATTGCCTGGGATTTGGTGCTCGCCGATGGACGAGTCCGTCCGGCTGGCGGACCTGGGATTTGGGATTTCTTGCTTTTTCGGCGTCGGCGAATCCGCGGAAATCTGTGTAATCTGTGGACGTAAACGATCATGAATCGCTTTTGGTTCAAATCTCTCGTCACGCTCGGAGCGAGCGGCCTGTTTGCGATCGTGGCGCCGGCTGATCTCGAAGAGTTCAATGTGATCAACGGGGCGGCGCGGGCGGCAAGAGAGCGCGGAGATCAGGCCGCCTACCTGGCGAATGTGAGGAAGCTGGCGGCGTTTACCCCGGGTAACCCCGCGATCCAGATCGCCGAGGCGCGGGGGCTGGCGCTCAACGGAGACGGCGCGGCAGCGGTGGCGCAGCTCAACCGGATCGCGGACCTTGGGTTCTCGTTCGCAGCGGCCAACGATGCGGCTTTTCAGAAGTTGAAGGACGATCCGGACTTCGTCGGCGCGGCGAAGCGACTGGCGGATAACGGCAAAGGCACCGGACGTGGCAAAGGGATCATCAAGCTCGGACTCGCTGACGGAAGCGAAGGCGTTGCCTGGTCGGAGACAACACAGTTCCTGATGGGGTCGAACGGCTCCATTTACTCCTACAAGCTGGACGGAGAGGGCGCGGCGCAGCCGATCGCGAAGGCGGCCGGCTCGCAAATTCTCGGAATCCGCCCGGACCCGGCCAGCCACAGCTTTCTGGTTTGCGTCAACGAGCCGGACGGCAGCAATTCGGCGGTCGCGCGCCATGACGAATCCAGTGGCGAGATCAAGGGCACCTACAAGCTGCCGACGCCGAACGCGCTCTGCAACGACATCGCGCTGCTCAAGAACGGCAGCTTCGCCGTGACGGACAGCAACAACGGCGTTTTCCACCTGGTCGCCGGCAAGCTCCAGCCGCTAAAACTGACGATGCCGATCTATCAGCCGAACGGGATCGCTTCCGATTTGGATAAGAACCGTCTCTACGTGGCCCATGCCGGCGGTGTGGTTGTCCACGACCTTGCCACGGGCAAATCAAGCGAGCTCGCAGCCACGAAGACGCTCATCGGCGGCATTGATGGAATGGTTTGGCACAAGGGGTCCCTGATCGGCGTTCAGAATCCGCGCAACGTGGACATGAGGCTGCTCCGCATTACGCCGGATGCCGATGCGAAAGCCGCCAAGGTGGATGTGCTGATTCGGGGAACCGATTTTCCTGGCGATGCGCGCACCGTCGCCATTGCCGCCGACGACGCGTTCGTGATCGGCACGACCGGGTCGGGCGAACGGGGAAGAGCCCATTCTCATCCGCACGCCACTCGAGGGGAATTAGGGCGCTGGACTCAGACCTCGCACAAAGGGCATAAAGGACCACAACGGAAACTGTTCCTTTGCGAACCGTTTTGCCGTTGTGTGAGTCTCCCTTCCGAAGCTTTGGCCGATGCGGCAAAAGCGGCGCTGCGTTGAGGCTTCCCAACTTGCCCGCGGACAGTAAAGTGCACGCATTCAATGGCGCAGCAGAACTTCTTTTCCGAGCTCAAGCGCCGCAACGTTTACAAGGTCGCGGTCGCGTACGCCGTGGTCGCGTGGCTGCTGATCCAGGCTGCCTCCATCCTTTTTCCGACCTTCGAAGTGCCGCCATCGGTGATGAAGGCTTTCGTCGTGATCCTCGCCCTCGGATTCGTGGTCGCCATGATCATTGCCTGGTCGTTCGAGATGACGCCCTCCGGAATGAAGCGGACCGAAGAGATCCAGCCCGGCGAAAAACTGCCACAGTGGAGCCGGCGCAAATTCGCGTCTTTCATCCTCGCCCTCACCATCTGCGCGGCTGCGCTCCTCGGATATCAAGTGTACCGCGGCAAACCGATTCATGCGGAGGGCGGAGCTCCAGCGACGCCGGATGGCGACGGTCTCGCAGGAGCTCGACCCTCCATTTCACTGAAGTCCATCGCGGTCCTGCCTTTCGATAGCCTGAGCAGCGATCCCGATAACGCCTTCTTTGCCGAAGGGGTGCAGGACGAAATCCTGACCCGGCTGGCCAAGGTCGCCGACTTGAAAGTCATCGCGCGCACTTCTACGCAGAAGTTCAAGAACGCGCCGGAGAATCTCACCGATATCGCGAAGCAGTTGGGCGTCATGCACATTCTCGAAGGCAGCGTTCAGAAGGCGAACGGCCAGGTGCGCGTGAACGTCCAATTGATCAACGGCCTAACGAACGCACATCTCTGGGCGGAGATCTACGATCGCAAGCTCACCGACATCTTTGCGGTCGAAAGCGACATCGCGAGAACCATTGCCGACACTTTGCAGGCCAGACTAACGGGCTCGGAAAAAGACGCCATGTCAAAGAAGCCAACAGCGAATCCGCAAGCCTACGAGTTATATTTGAAGGGTCGTTTCTTCTGGAACAAACGCACCGCGCCCGAGTTGCGGCAATCCATCGACTATTTCAGGCAAGCGACGGCCCTAGACCCCAACTATGCGCAGGCTTACGCGGCTGAGGCTCAGGCATGGGTGATCCTACCCGCCTACAATGGAGGCGCGCCGAAGGAGTGCGGACCGCCGGCTGAAGCCGCGATCAAGAAGGCGCTCGCCCTCGATGAGACTTCCTCCGACGCGCACACCGCGCTCGGAAATTTGCGATCCGTTTACGAATTTAACTTCGGCGACGCGAAAAAGGAGTACGAGCGCGCGCTGGAGCTGAACCCCAACGATTCAACCGCGCATCACTGGTATGCCTCCGATGTGCTGGCGGCGTTAGGTGAGAGCGAGAGAGAGATCGCGGAAATGGAACGCGCCCGCGAGCTCGACCCGCTCTCGCTCGTCATTAACACCAATTTGGGCGTCGCCTTCATGCATGCCGGCGATTGGGACAAGGCCATCAGTCAGCTGCGGAACACGCTCGAAATGAACGGAAGTTTCTACTTCGCCCGCTGGTCACTGGGCTCGGCACTTGAAGGCAAGGGAGAACTTTCCGCCGCGATGGCCGAATACGAAAAGGCGATGGCTTCGAGCGATGATCCTATCGCGCCCGCCTACTCAGGTCACCTGAATGGAAAGCTCGGCCGGCACGACGAAGCGATCAAAATCCTTAGAAAGCTCGAGGAGAAAAGCCGGTCTGAATACGTCGACCCCTACTACCTCGCGATCGTATATCTCGGTTTGGGTCAGCGGGAACAGGCGCTAAGTTATCTGGAGAAATCCTACGACGATCGAAACGGGAACAATCTGGAATACATCCGGATTGACCCGTTCCTGGACCCGCTCCGCGGCGATCCGCGTTTCGAAGCATTGGCTGAAAAAATTGTGCCGGTGCGCGAGTTTCGAACGACCGCGCCGAGATGAACCCGAGCAACTTCTTCGCCGAACTCAAGAGACGCAACGTCTACAAAGTCGCGGTGGCCTATGCCGTCGTGGCGTGGCTTCTGATCCAGATTGCCACGCAGGTCTTTCCGTTCTTCGACATTCCGACCTGGGCCGTGCGCCTCGTCATAGTGATGCTCATCTTTGGTTTTCCCGTAGCGCTCGTTCTTGCCTGGGCATTCGAAATCACCCCGGAAGGAATCAAGCGTGAAGCGGATGTGGCGGCTGGACAATCCGTCACGCACCGGACAGGCCGGAAGCTTGTGGCGATCACGGCGGTCCTGGCGGTGATCGCAGTGGGTTTGTTCGTCTTTCAATTCCTGCGTAAAGCCGCGCCGGCTGCTGCTCGACAGAGCGAGGCGGCTGCAGCGCCGATCCCCGCCAAGAGCATCGCGGTTCTCCCGTTCGAAAACCTGAGTGAAGACAAGGCCAATGCCTATTTCGCCGAGGGCATTCAGGATGAAATCCTCACTCGCCTGGCCAAAATCGCTGACCTAAAAGTGATCTCCCGGACTTCGACCCAGCTTTACAAGAGCGCGCCGGCGAATCTGCCTGAGATCGCAAAGCAACTTGGCGTAGCCAACATCCTCGAAGGCAGCGTTCAGAAATCGAACGATCAAGTGCGGATCACAGTCCAGCTCATCAACGCCTTGAATGATTCCCATCTCTGGGCGGAAATCTACGATCGCAAATTAATCGACGTCTTTCAGGTCGAGACAGACCTGGCCCAAAAAATTGCTTCCTCGCTGGAAGCGAAGCTGACCGGCTCCGAACAGCGCGCCATCGCCGCGCGCCCAACGGAGAATAGCGAGGCCTACCAGCTCTATCTCAAGGGCCGATTCTTTTGGAATAAGCGCACTGGGGCCGATCTCCACACCGCGAGTGAATTCTTCGACAAGGCGATCGCGGCGGATCCTGATTACTCCGGCGCCTACGCCGGGCTCGCCCAGACCTACCTCCTCATCCCTGTCTTTGGCGCCGGAAAGCCACGCGATTTCTTCCCAAAGGCAACGGTTGCCGCGAGGCGCGCGACCGAACTGGACGAGACTTCGGCGGAAGGACATACCGCGCTTGCCATGCTCCTTCTCTTTGATTTCAAATTCACGCAGTCAGAACAGGAGTTCAGGCGCGCCATCGAACTGAATCCCAACTACGCCACGGCGCATCATTGGTTCAGCAACAGTCTCCTCGTAACCCTGGGACGTTTCGATGAAGCGATCAAAGAAGGTCAGCGTGCAATCGAGCTGGATCCGCTTTCGCTTATTATCAATGCGGATCTTGGCAGCACCCTGATGATCGCGCGCCGCTATGACGAAGCGATTGCCCAGCTCCGCAAGACCGTTGCGCTGGACGGCAACTTTGCGTATGCGCATTGGAACCTCGGTGAAGCCCTCTACCACAAGGGAGACCTTCACGCCGCAATCGCCGAATACGAAAAGGCCGCGGCCCTTGACGACGATCCCGAAATCATCGCCCTCCTCGGCCGCGCCTATGCGGAATCAGGGAAAAAGGAGAAGGCCCTTGAAGCTCTCGGAAAACTAGAGGCGCTCGGGGATCGGCGCTATGTCCGCAACTATCTCTACACAATTATCTACATAGGCTTGGGCGATAAAGCGACAGCTCTTGATTACCTTGAGAAAGCTCAGGGAGATGATGAAACTCCGGACACTACCTGGCTAAGAGTCGATCCGCTTCGCAATGAACCGCGCTTTCAGCAACTGGTGGCGAAAATCTTTCCGCCGGATACGAAATGAATCATCAAAATTTCTTCGCCGACGGAGTAACACCATGAACAAACTCGTTTCAATCCTCATCCTGGCGCTCGCCGTCATCCAAGCCACAGCCGCGGAGCGCACCGACAAGATTTTCATTCAGGGCAATCCAGCTGGGACGCAGACAGTGAAGGACGAAGCAGGCGGCGGAGTGCGCGTCGAGTATTCCTACAACGATCGCGGCCGCGGCGATCACATCGTTGCGATCTGGAAACTCGATGCCGCAGGCGTGCCGACCGAATACGAAGGGAAAGGCAACGATTACATGAAGGCGCCGGTCGAAGAGCGCTTCGAGATCAAGAACGGCAAGGCGAGCTGGAAGAATCGCAGCGAAAGCGGTGAGCAGGCGGTGACTGGCGAAGCGTTCTACCTGCCGATGAGTTCGCCGCCGGAATTTCTCGGCGTGCTGGCCCGCGCTCTCTTGAAGGCGCCCAATCACAAGCTCCCGCTGTTGCCCGCGGGCGAGGCGAGCATCGAGGCGGCCGGCAAAGTAACTACGAGCAAAGGCGAACTGACCCAGTATCGGATCACCGGGCTCGGCTTTTCCCAAACATCAATCTGGCTTGATCGTGACGGCGTCGCGTCCTCAATCTCCAGTTGGTTTTCAGTCGTGCCGGACGGGTCCGAATCGGGGATCAAAGAATTGCAGACGGCGCAGGAAAAAACTGACGCTGCCTGGTCGGAGCAGATGGCTCGCTCCCTGGCGCACAAGCCAAAAGCAGAACTTGTTATTCGCAATGCCCGGTTGTTCGACCCGCGCGATCTGAGTATTGCGCCTGGGACCAGCGTAGTGATTCGCGGTGACCGAATTGTTCGCGTCGGGCCGGACGCCGAAACAAAGCCTGCCGCCGACGCGGAGATCGTGGACGCGCAAGGCCGCTTCCTCATGCCAGGACTATGGGACAACCATCAGCACTTTGGTGACGTCGATGGCCCGCTGGACCTGGCTAATGGCGTCACCAGCGCTCGCGACATGGCGAACGACCTCGACGCTTTCCCGGCCCGCGTCGCCCGGTTCGACGACGGTCGCGAGCTCGGCCCGCGGGTTTTGAAAGCGGGAATCATCGACGGCAAAGGCGAGCTGGCCGGACCAACCACGATGCGGGTCGATACGGCGGAGGAAGCAATCAAGGACGTCGATTGGTACGCCGATCACGGTTACGCCCAGGTCAAAATTTACTCATCGGTGAAACCGGAGCTGGTGCCGATCATGGCCGATCGGGCCCACGCCCGCGGGATGCGAGTGAGCGGTCACGTGCCCGCGTTCATGTCAGCTCGGCAATTCGTCGAGAACGGCGCCGATGAAATACAGCACATTAACTTCATCGAGCTGAATTTTCTGTTTCCTGAGGTGAAGGAAACGCGCAACCGCGACCGGTTTATCAAAGTTGCAGAACGCGCCCGCGAATTCACGCCGGATAAACCCGTCGTGAGCGAGTTCATCAAATTTCTCAAGCAACACCACACCGTGCTCGATCCGACGATGGGGGTGTTCGAAGGACTTTTCTGCGGCGACCCGACGGCAATCACCCCCGGGCTCGAAGAAATCGTCCCGCGTTTCCCGCCCCAAGTCCGGCGTGGAATGCGCAGTGGCGCGCTTGAAGCGCCGAAAGACAAGGAAGCTGCTTATCGGGAATCGTTCCCCGCGGTGCTCCGTCTTCTCAAAGCGCTTCACGAGGCCGGCGTAACCATTATCCCCGGGACCGACGCCCTCGCCGGTTACATGCTCCATCACGAACTGGAGCTTTATGTCCGCGCCGGGATTGCCGCGCCCGCAGTCCTGCGTATGGCCACGCTCACCTCCGCCGAAGTCATGGGCGCGAACAAAGACCGCGGCGTCATCGCCCCTGGCAAACTCGCCGACATGATCCTCATCGACGGCGACCCTACGAAAAACATGCGTGACCTCGATAAGCTCACGACCGTGATCAAAGGAGGAAGCGTTTACGATCCCGCCGCCATCGAAAAAGCCCTCGGCATCACGCCGAGGAGGTGACGCCGGCTATCCCTTGTCCGCCGTAGCCTCGGCGAAGGCGGATTAATTTCCTACCTCGGCCCGCCTCGGGACGGCATCGTCGTCCGCGAATTACTAAGGGACGGATCCATCGTCGCATTGGTCTGCCGGGTCGTGGTCGTTGTAGTGGTCGTACTTGGTGCTGTTGTCGTGCAACCGACGAGTGCGATCACCCAAACTCCTAAGACAAACGGGATAAGCTTTTTCATAGGCTACGTTCTATCCGAATGTTCGGTCTCACTCCATCTTTTTCACGGCCGTCCCTGGATTGGCGGGCCCGCCACGCCGTAGTCCCGCGCCTGCGGGACGTCTGACTGCATGACTAGCGCAAATTGTAAATCTCAATCAACCCAACGCCGGGCGATCCGGTCTTGGTCCCTAGGATCGCGGTGTAAGACGCCGGCGGAAGGTGGAGAACGACCGCAGATTCTGCCGCCGCCTTTGGTGCGAACCCGCTGGAAGTGATCGCCGCTGCTCCGGCGGCGTCATCCTGCCAGTTGTCGTTCGTCGCGAGCGTGGCTCCGTTTTGGTTCACGATCGTAATCGTCGGATCAGCGAGCGCGTCGGAAATTCCAGCGGCCGCCAGACTCGGCCCGAGACCACGAATCACGATCTGCGGGGTGCCGGCCGTTCCGCCGAGGATGAAACCGCCGATGAGCGCGTCGTTGGCGCTGCCGACGAAGCCGCGGGTGGAGATGTTCGCCAACATCGTCGGCGTCAACGCTTCGAGATCGTAAGCTTCGATCACAGCCGTCCCTCTGCCCTGATTCGCGCCTTGCACGATCGCGGTGTGAGCCCCTGGCGGAAGCGTAGCGATGAGCGCGCTTTCCTTGTCGTTCCCCGGGGCCAGAGTCGTCGCTTCGATTTCGGCTTGCTGCGACGTTTTCCAATCGTCGTTCGAGATGATCGAACCGTCGGCAAGGTGAAGTTCGAGGATCGGGTCTGCCAATGGCGTCGTTATTCCGGCCGCCGCCAGACTGGGCCCGATCGCGCGGATCAGCACCTTCTTTGGTTGCGCCCCGCTCACAATGAACCCGCCGATCATCACGCTGTTTCCTCCCTGAACATTGCCGCGAGTCGAGAGGTTGAGGCAGCGCGCCGGTGTCGGCGAAGGTATCCCGGTTCCGCCGCTCTCGACTGCGCCAAGATCCATCTGCGCTCCGACCTGGATGCGTTCTTTGAAGCTCTGGGGCGCCTCGTACTCGAGCACGTCATCGTTCGTCGGCAATGCCGCGGCCGGTAAAGGCCCGCCAGCGTCCACCGTGTTCGCGCCAGCAGCGGCATGATAATCGTGTCCGTTCATGTCTACGAAATGCGCGTTATTCGCGCCGCTCGTATCACCCACGATCAGGTTCGACACGCCATTGAGCGCACCGCCGTAAGAATGGAACGGCGCGTCCTTCTGTGTCCCCGGAGACACCCAGTTCACACCGAGGTTGAGCGCGCCGCCGCCGTTTGTTGCTCCACCGGTAAACCAGGTGAGCGCGTCGTATGGACTCGCCTGTCCGGCCGGGTCCACGTAGAAAATGTTGTTTCGGCAATCAACCACTTCCTGCACGACCGCGCTGCCGACGTAATCGGTGCTCGGCAGAAAGAATAGCGCCGCGCGGGCATGATGAATGACGACCGTGTTGTTATAGAAATAGAGCGTGCCGCGATGCTCGGCCGCATAGGAACTCGCGCCGTTGTAAGCACCCCACCAAAATAAACTGATCCCGCTCGCGTAATTTTCGATCGTGATCAGGTTGCCGTAGACGTACGAATCTCGGTAATCCGGTTGCAGTTCGATGAAACCTGAGCCGCCCTGCGGGTCGAGCAGGGCGAGGACGTTGGATTCCTCCGTCATGTCGAATTCGTTATAGCGGATCACTTCGCCGCTCGACCGGTCCTTGATCGCCACCCCGTGCGCGCCCGGCAGCAGCGCGCCAAACTTGTTATACTGAATCGTGACCCCGGCGCTCTCGGTGTAGATGTGGTGCTCGTGGTAACCGTTGCTGATCGTTGCCCCGGTCACAGGGTCCGCGGTCGCTTTCAACGAGTTGTCGTGGAAGTAATTCTTCTCGATCAAGAGACGCGCGCTGCTCTGCGCCGACCCGTTCTTCGAATTGGCAAACAATCCATTGCCGCAATGGTGGATCTCACAGCCGCGCACCGCGAAGTCGCGCGCCCATTCGATATAAATGCCGCATGAGAATCCGTCGTAGCCGCGGACCTGGCCGAACTGGTCCGTGTAGGTAATCGAGTTATCCGTCGTGTAAATGCAATCCCGGATCTCCAAGTTTTCGATATCGACAAAACTGATGTGACTCGTCCCGTAAACGTAGTTCGCCTTCCGCGGCGAGACCGTGATCATCCCGAAGTTCGACAGGACCGGACTCCGCCAATCAGTTGTCGGGTCTTCGACCGCCCCATTCGCCTCGAGAATCGGCAACGCTCCCGTCACCGGATCGGGAATTCCTCGAATAACGATATGCTGCGATGCCGTTCCGCTCTCCGAGACCTGGATCTTCTCCTTGTACCCGCCCGGCTTCGGATAAATATTTACCACATCCCCCGGCTTCAATGATCTCCAAGGCACCCCGAACAGGCTGGTGACTGTCTTCCCCGGGCCGACATCATACACCATCGCCGAACCAGTTGTTAGGCCGAATAGAAAGATCAGTCCAAATACCCCAAAACGCGCGCGCATAAGATCGGCCTAACGAAGCACTTCTCAAGCCCTTGTCTCGAAGACCTCGTCCGTGCAATTTGGCATCAACTCTCATCCCGTCTTGAGTCTGCCTGCGGCTTCAACAAAGAATCCTCGATATCGCCGAGCGTCGTGCACCGCACACCAACATCGATCCAGTGACGCCGTCCCCGCCCTTGCGGGACGAAGGCGCAACTTTCGCTTCTTGCGTTTGGGCCGGCGGGACTAAAGTTTAATCTGCTATGCTGCGGCAGGCTGTGAAATTGTTGCTCACCGCTCTTCTCTTCGGAGAGCCTGTTCTCACCCCGACCAGCCGCGCCGCGCAATTTCTTAACATCAGTACCCGCGGCTTCGTCGCCCCGAACGATCATGCTCTCATCGGCGGGTTCATTCTGAGCGGTGCGAATACGAAACGAGTCCTCGTCCGCGGCATTGGGCCGTCTCTGACGGGCGCCGGGTTATCGGACGTGTTGAGCGATCCCACCCTTGAGCTCCGGGATCCAAACGGCGTGATGCTTTTTGAGAACAATGACTGGCAGGATTTTCAGAAGAGCGAGATCGAACAAACGACTCTCGCCCCAAAGGACGACCGCGAAGCTGCCATCGTCTTCGACGTTCGCGGCGCTGGCAACTACACCATTCTTCTCCGCGGGACCGATCAGGGATCAGGGATCGGGTTGATCGAGATTTACGACCTGAGCCAGAACGTCGGTTCACTTGTGAATGTCAGTACGCGCGGATTCGTCGCGACCGGTGATCGAGCGATGATCGGTGGCGCTATCATTGGAACCGGCAGCAACCCCGCCCAAACCATCGTCCGCGGCATTGGACCCTCTCTCGTCGATGCCGGGATCGAGGATAGTCTGGCGGATCCAACGCTCGAACTTCGTTCCAGCACGGGCGCGTTGCTCGCCGCAAACAACGATTGGAAAACAAGCCAGCAGTCGCCGATCGAACAAACGGGGATCCCGCCCAAGCGCGATCTCGAATCAGCCATCGTCGCTGATCTCAGTCCCGGAGGTTACACAGCGATTCTTCGCGGCAACGGCAATGGCGTTGGCACCGCCCTGGTTGAATTTTATCAGCTTGAGAAGCCCGCTACCCCGCTCGCGACTTTCTCGTTCGAGAATGGCCTGGAGGGTTGGACACCCAAGGCAACCGACATCGATAACCCGCCGATCGCCTGGTCGATCGCCTCCTCGGAGGATCGCGCAAGCGATGGCACGCGCTCCGCGAAATTCGAGCTCGAGAACCTGAACGACGCCGGAAAAATCTGGCTCGAACATCCATTTAATCTCCAGCCGAATCGGTCGTATCACGTCAGAGTGCAGCTCTCTTTCGGAAGCCATGATTGGGGCGAAGTCAATAACTTCACCATCATCGCCGGTGTTCGTAATTCCCCGGCTTTGACTCGCTCGGACCTGACCTATCAAGGCGAGACCGGCAATGGCGAATCGAGCGACACGGGCTACAAATGGCTGGAGAAAAGCTACGATTTCAACGTCATCTCGGCCGGCGACGGGGCCTTCTACGTCGATGTCGGTGTCTGGGGAACATGGGAAACCTACCGCGCCTACTACATCGATAACGTCCGTATCACCGTCACCGAGAACTAATCACTCCACTATCCGGGGAGCGCACGCGCTTCGCGTGTATGCCAGTCCGGCTCGGACTTCGGCGCCCCGCCGAAAACCTTCAACGCAGCTTAGTCTTACGGGCGCAACAGCGAACCATCGATATCGCTGAGCCTCGTGCATCCGCACAACAGCATGGCTTCGTCGAGTTCGCGTCTCAAAATCTCCAAGACTTGCAATGCGCCTTCTTCGCCTCCAACCGCCAATCCCCATAGAATCGGCCGACCCACCAACACCGCCCTGGCACCGAGCGCAATCGCCTTCAGCACGTCGCTCCCCCGCCGGATCCCGCCGTCGACATAAACTTCGCACGCGTCCCCCACCGCCTCGACCACGTGTGGCAACACCTCACACGTTGCCGGCGCCGTATCGAGCTGTCGCCCGCCATGATTCGACACGACCACCGCCTTCGCCCCGTGTTCCGCCACCCGCCGCGCATCGTCACTCCGACAAACTCCCTTCACCACCAACGGCAACCGCGTGCAGCCACACAACCAATCCAGGTCATCGAAGCCAAGGTCCGATTTGAAATTCTCCCGCACATACGCCGCCAATCCTGACCCTTCCACCATCGGCATCGTCCCCTTCCCCAACGGCGCGAGATTTTCCACGCTCAGACCATCCGGCAACCGAAACCTATTCCGCATATCCCGCTCCCGAGTTCCCAGTCCCGGCGCATCCACCGTCAACACAATCGCCTCCGCTCCCGCCGCCTCCGCTCGTTGCACCAGAGCACGCGTGACTTCGCGATCCTTATAAACATAAAGCTGAAACCACCGCGGGCCTCCACCCCGTGCAGTCAAGCCGGAGCCCGGGGAAGGCGGATCTGCAAACACCTTCTCCATCGCCGTGTTCGACAGCGAACTCAGAATGAAAAGCGTCCCCGCCTTCTTCGCCGCTCGAGCTGTCGCGATCTCACCCTCGTCACACGCCAATTTATGAAATGCCGTCGGCGCCACCACGATCGGCATCGAGATTGTCTGTCCAAGAACCGTCGTGCTCAGATCCCGATCTCCCACTCCCGCGAGCACGCGATAGTGCAGCTTCAGCCTTTCCCACCCCGCCGTGTTCTCCCTCAGCGTGACTTCATCGAGCGCCCCACCCTCGAAATAATCGAGGACGTCGCGCGGCAACCTCTCTCGCGCCGCACCCTCATAATCAGCGATATTGATGAGTAAGTCAGAATCCACCGCGCTAGTTTTCGCGGTCACACCCGCAATCTGTCAACGCGCATGATTCCGGTGTGGGGGAGCGCACGCGCCCTCGCGTGCTGGCGAAGGCGCCCACGCCTTTGCGAACTTTTCCGAGAAGATCGTTTTGGCGAGGGCGCCAAAACCAGCACGCGAGGCGCGTGCGCTCCCCGCAGCTGCCCGCTTCCGCAGCGCTACCTCGCGGCTATACCGTCTACCCGGCGGCGCCCGTACCTCCTACTTCTTCCTTCTGCCTTCTTAATTCTTACTTTTTACTTGGCCACCACGAACCACGCCGGCTGGAGATGCGCGAGCGGCTGCCTCAGCTTCTCCAGCTCCGCCGCCGGGCCATGCACCTCGACCCGCGTGAGGTCTGAAATCGTCAGCGCTTGCGCAAGCGCCGGACCGACGTTGTCCAGATGGACGAGAAGCCCTTCCGCATCCGTGTAAGCTTCCCGACAAAAAACCTCATCGCCGTTGATCGTGAACTCGTAGAAAAGATTCTTCTCCTCGCTCCTGGTCCTCGCGATGAACCCCGGAAGTGCCGTCGTGAAAGTTTCAAGCTTCCCGGGATGAACTTTGAAATACGGATGCAAACTGACGAAGTTCGAGAGCGGCTTCATTCCCCGAAGCGTGCGCCGTCTCGCAGAATTCGTCGAGAAATTACCTCCTCTAATCCGATCGCTGGTGGCCTGCCACGCAGGAACGCTTTGGCGGAGACCGGTCACTCGTCACTTTCCTAAAATCAGCCTGGCAACGCCCGTCACGTCGAACAGGTTCTTATTCTCGACTCCTGAGATTGATGATCTCAATCCATAGTGGCAATGCAAGCTGCGCGGCGTAGGCATTGAGAATCGGTGTTGGCTTGTCGAAACCAACCCACACGACACACGTCACATCGGCGGTTGCGCCGGCGAACCAGGCGTCTTTCACGTCATTAGTCGTCCCGGTCTTGCCGAAAGCCGGCTCCCGCAGTCCCAGTTTTGCAGCAGCCCGGGCAGTGCCCCGTGTCATTACTCCACGTAAGCACTCCGCCGTTTTATCTGCGGCTTGCCGTGACAGTTTGAGCTCACCGTTTCTGGTAGACTCAAATATCACCGCCCCCGAACCGTTCGTAACCGTTTGCACGATGTGCGGCTCCGCGCACCGGACACCATGATTAGCGAAGATTGTATAACCGACCGCCAGATCGAGCGGATTTACGCCAACGACACCGAGGTAAGCGGTCGGTGATCTGGGAATCGAACTATTTTTCGCCACGCCGATTCGATCAAGAAACGCGGCGAAATTCTCAATACCAACCTTATCGCCAACCCGAATGGCCGCGGTATTGATGCTCTTTTCCAATGCTTCTTGCACAGTGACCATGGCGTACGTTCCGCCTGCGTTACGAGGAGAATAATCCGGTGGGCCTATTGAAAGCTCGCCCGGTCGGATCGGGCTGGCATCGACCTTGTCGTCGAGATTGGCGCCCAGCCCAAACAGTAGGGCATAAGTGAACGGTTTTATCGCCGAGCCTGGCTCGCGGTAAGATTGGGTAACGCGATTTAGCTGGCCACCTGCTGACGGCCGTCCAGGAAGTATTATTTGAATCGCCCCTGATTTTGTATCGAGCGCGACAGCAGCCGCCTGGAGCGGTGAGGTAGACAGAGTTCGACGCGCCTCAATGGACCGCAGGTGACCTTCGACGGATTCGGCGACCGCGGCGTTCCATTTCGAATTGATGGTTAGCGTTACGCGAAGTCCTCCCCTGGCAAGAACCTCTGGGCTGACGGTCTTGTCGAGTTCTTTCTCCACAAGGATCGAGATTGCGCTCGGAGCCCGGGTTTTGTGCCATGCCTCGATCTTGAGAACCAAAGGCTCCTCACAAAGCTTCGCGACCTGACGGGGCGGTAGGATCTGAGGATGAGCTCTGGAGAGCTGCCGTAAGACAAGGTTTCGTCGCGCGCGCGCGCGTTCAGGATACTTGATCGGCGAGTACTCGCCCGGTCCCCGTAAGATCGCGACGAGCGTGGCTGATTCCACAACTGTCAAGTCTCTCGGCGCCTTTCCGAAAAATCCCTCGGCTGCCGCATAAAGTCCGTGTAAGCCGCCGCCGAAATCGATCCGATTTAGATAGTGGCAGAGGATCTCCTGCTTCGTGTAGTTTGCCTCGATCCTTCGCGCCAGGTGCCATTCCAGGAATTTTCGGTCAAACTTTTCGCCGGAAGTTTCAGGTGTGAGAACGCCGTACTTCCAGAGTTTAGCGAGTTGTTGGGTGATGCCGCTGCCACCCTGTTTCAGGCTCAATGTTTTCGCGTCATGCACCACCGCACGCGCGACACCGTTCCAATTCACTCCCCCGTGATCAAAGAATCTCCGATCTTCCATCGTCAGCAATGCGTCGATCAGATGCTCTGGGACCTCATCCAACGATACGATGGATCGCCGCGTGCTCGGTTTCGGAAGGGCCGTGATAAAGCGACCATCCGCGTCGACTAACTCGATGCGTTCGGGCAGATTCCCAAGGCTCGCGAAATTTTCCCTGGCTGCCCGGTGGTCATAGTAGGAATGGCCAATTATGGAAAGAACAAGACCCCCAAGCGCAAAACCTGAACTTACTTTCAGGAAACAGACGCAAAGCCGTCGCGCCGCGGCCCGGTAGCGGCGCCGCGCGCCCGCCTGGTATTGTCGTGCTTTGACGGGGCCGGTGCGGTGGCTCCGCAAGTAACGGGGTAAGGGGAACCGCTCAACCGAAGCGAAGCCGGCGATCATTCTTCGACTACCTCATCAGGTTCTCGAAATCGCGAAGGTTCTTTTCCATCGCCTGACGAAGCGGCTCAGCCTCGTTTTTCCAAGCGAGCTGTTGCTCCGGCGTCGGTTTTGTCGTGCTGAAGCGGAGCTTAAAAAAAGTCGGACGAGCCGTTGCTTCGGCTTGCTCTTTTCGAAGAATTTGGTGTGTGGCGAATTCCAGCCGCAAGTCGCCGATTTCTTTGTGAGTGGCGCTGCGCTCACGGAAGCGGTCTCGTGTGATCCGCTCCAGAATGGTTTCTTCAGCCCCCTCCCTGGCGACTCGTTCAGCGCACTCGGCTTCCGCGTTCAGTTGGGCATTTCGAATCTGGCGAGCTTTTTCCAGTTCTGTCCGCGAGACCAAGAGCAGCGTAAGCAAAGGCAGAAGATCCAAGAGCAACAGCACCCCGTGGATCGCCAAGAAGCCGGGAAGGCGCTTCAGCGGGCGTTGCATCACCCATTCGAGCAGCAGATCTTCGCGTTCGGACCAGCCAGGAACGTGATTTTTCAATTCAGCTATTTGCTTGGCGGCAGCGTCGCCCAGCCCTCGAAAAGCCGGATCGTCATTAGTCTTTTGGAATTGCCCCTCCTGGGACTCGGCCAGCTTCGAAAGTTCATCCAGAAGGCGCGATTCCTCGGCCTCCAGTTTCGCGAGCTTGTCCTGCTTTTCCTTCAGATACTTTCTCTCGATTTCCCAATAATCTCCGGGCCCTGGCTTGCGGCCGTTACGGCCACGCAGGTGCTCTTCCTCGGCGCCCTTTTCGCTCTCGATAATCTCCAAGTTCATCCGCTGCTTGAGTGGTGCTAGCGCTTTGATCTGCTCTTCCAGCTGCTTGCGTCGGTCGGCGTAATGAGCGGCCAGCGGCTGCTGCGCGGTGAGTGTCTTCTGCTTGAGAGCCTCCCGCTGCTCGGTCGTGCGCAGGATCTCCTCCCAGCGGGTTGAGCGGTTCAACCCGTCGATCGCTCCACCGTAAATGACCAAAATCGCCGGTCGCGCGATAAACCAGCCGATGCTCAGAGCAAGCAACGTCCGATAAAGCGCTAGAAGCGACCCAGCTCGCCCGCTCCTGCTTCCCCCTAGCGCGGCGACAAGGATGAAATCAAGCAACAGGATGAAAAGAGCGAAGGCGATCGCCAAGGCGAAACCGCCACCGATCTGGAATACGTGGCTGGCAAGAAGGACTCCAAAGAATGCGATGAGCGGCGGGACAAGGACCGAGAGTCCGCACGCCGCAAATTGCCATGTGACTGAAGGGGCAAGACGCTCAAAGTCCGAAGGATGATGTCCACTGAGACGCAAAAGGCACCGGGTAATAAACCCGAAGGCCGATCGCTGATATACGCGGGGTTTCTGCCCTCCCCCACGAAGAAATAAGATGAGAGTGAAAAGAAGAATGAGCGCGAAAGTCGCACCGCCGATAGCGAGGATAATTGAGTTAGTATTAATAGAGAGCTCCTGATAATTGGAAGTTCACTTCATCATCTTTCACCCAGGATAGAGGACCGAACTCAGACCGTTTCCTAAGAAACCTCCACTTCAGCCTTTTCAGCATTTGACCTGGCTTCGAGCGAAATTTTTCTTTCCGATATCATCAACGTCTGAAATGCTCCTGCCCCGTGAACCCCGAGGACCTCGACTGGGACCGCATTCGCCGCGAACTGGAGGAGACGATGCGCGGGAATGTCGGAGGCACCCTGGAGGATCAGCAATTAGTTTTCGGCAGCGTTTGGAACGGGATATTTCCGGCGTTCTCTAAAAAGAAACGATACGGAATGGTTAGGGACGCAGCGCCAACGGACCCGGTCACTTTTGCAATGATCACGACTAAAAAGCCGTTCGGCAAAGCCGACCAATGGCTCTTGCTGGATGGCGGAAGCATGCCTGAAGAGTGTTGGCTTCTGAAAATCGAAAGAGTCCTGGAGCGGTGCCAAATCGCGAGATTGTATCGCCACTTCAAGCTCTTACCGGAGCCGCACCTGAGCAGAGCCCGCCTTCTCTTTGGCTTGTAATGAAAGATTGGAAAACTCAAATCCAAGACTGGGTTCGCTCCGGCCAGCTCTCTGATGAGTTCTACCTGGAAACCGTGGGCCTCGCGAGGAACTGCCTCCGCGACACCGAATCGAACTGTCAGGAGCCTCTTGATCTCGCTGACGAGCTGTTGGCCTCCCTTCGTCAGCGTCGAGGAAAAACCATTGAAACGAAGACTCTCTTCTACCGCGAAATGAAGCGGTTGGCGTTGCGCTGGAATCGATCGCCTGACGAGATCAACCTTCGGGATACGCTCAGCCAGGCGATCCGCGACCTGGAACGAGAGGGACGCGTCCGGCGAGTGACTAGTTCCGAAGCCAGGAATAACGCGAATGACGTTGTCTGGTCATCCGCTCCACGCAGGTACGATCAACGCCCGTTCGATCAACTAGATTTCGAACGGCGCGCCGTGCGATTGAGGATGCGCTTTCGCAAACCTTGGAAGAGCCGCACGGGAACCCGGCAGGAACGGCTCTTGTCGCCGGACGACGCGAAGGAGCTGCTGGTCGACCTTCTCGCGGTTGCGGAGGGCCCAATTCTCTTTCGAGATTTGTTTAATGCAGGACTTGCGCTGGTCATGGTGCCGCAACGCTCCCAACTCTCGGAATGGGAAGACATTTGCGATGCAGGCCTACTCAATCCCTCGGAGTATCTTCTGGTGGAAGATTCCGTCGCGGATATCGTTAGAAGGGTTTGGAGGAGAATTGTCGAGGCGGGCGTAAAAGAAGCACTATGCGGTTATATTTTGCCTAAGTTCCTCCAAGCGGCATCTGTCCAACTGGCGGACCTTGGTCCAGCGCAGCGGGTGAATGAGTCCGTGTCGCTAGTAAAATCCTTTCTCGCCGATGAGCTCGACCCCAAGCAGTTTACTTCCCAGTCCGACGAAGCCGATCTGACGCGAGCCGTTGCGGCCGGGGTCTTCCAAGGGCTGGAAATAAAATGTTCGGAAAACCGCGGAGATCGGGACTCTAATTAATTCTGTGAATTGATTTGTTCCGCCCAGAAATGGAAAAACGTCCTCATCAACTAGGCCCGGAATGCCGGGAGCGACTGACGCGCCTCAGAGAACTGGGCGCTTCCTACGTCGTCGTTCCGCGTTCGACAAAGACGCCCTCGGAGGCAGTGCCCGGCCAAGTTTGGTCCACTCATTCGTCGACGATCCCGAAAGATTCATCCGAAGATGCTCCTGTTTGGGTCCTCTTGCTTCAGAAACTGCCGGGCCGAGTTCGTGGCAATCAATTATTCGAGGCAGCGCCTCTGTTTCCCGAGACGGAAATGGCAGGAGCACATGACGCCTTGCTTCCAGCCGGGCTCCTCGGATTTCAATGTGCCGCCGCATTGGGGACGAGATTGACGATTTTGGCGGACAGTCTGACCGAGTATCAGGCTGCTGTTGCCCCGACGCTTTTGCAGGGGCTCAACGCATTCTGTGGACGAAAGAGCACCACAGATGCGCCCGCGACGACTCCCCTTTGCACGGGCGCGCCTTACCTGCGACGCTCCGACATCCGGGTCCGCTTTCATCAACAGCTTGCGAAGAGACTCGATTACCTCTGGACACCGGTGGCGTTGGCTCTCGACACGACTTCGATCGACTTTGGCGTGGGAACTCCCTCGGCCGGCAAGATCGCGAATATACGCCGCTTCCGACGGCTCGCGGATTTGGCCCTTGGCCAACCGGCATTTGCCTCAGGCCTGCTTCGCGTTACACCCACCGAAGACGCCGCGATAAAACGGGTCCCGCTCGATCGATGGTTCACGGCTGAAACACGAAAGCGGAGACTGAACTGGTTGAAAAGTATCCGGATTCAGCGCGCGGGAGACGAATCGCGTGCGAGTTTCGCGGCATTTTGCGAGACGACGCGAACACGGAAAGAAAAAACTGATTTTGGTATCGTAATTACTCTGCTCTCTTCGGAGGGAGCGAGCGCGAGCGCGTCGCTGGGACCACAAAGGTCGAGTCAGGTCTTTAGTGGAGACGAGCTTCCGTACGACTGGTCCTATTTAACTTATTCAATCACCATTGAGTAGATGACTGTCCCCCCATTGTCGAGAATCATTGCTTTACCGGACGACGCGACTCTGGGCGAGATCGCGTGGGCTTGGAATGGTGAAAATCCCCGGTTGCCGTCACTCTCCACCGAATTTAACGACCTCAAAGCACGGGAATATGATGCACGATTCGGGTATCGGCTCGACTATCAGATGTGGCGTAAGTTTGAGAGAGACGATTTTGCTCTTCCGCCGGGAGAACAGTGGGCCTCCTGTGAAGCTATCGAGGAATTTCTCGGTTCAAATGACAACTTCTTCACTGTTATACCAGTCGTTTATCTCCTGTCCTGTATCCTGACGGGCCGCCGAAGACGCGAGGCCTTCCAGCAATCGGAGATTGATCGTTTATTTGCAGTTCTTGAGCTCGGCGTCGACCGTCCGGTGACGATAGCAGATGGATTCGGACCGCCGGCGGCATTCGCCCAGTTACTTGCGCGATCGGCGGTGTTGGGTCACCGGACAGCACTTTACAAGCAACCGCTCGAAGTGGACGCAGCGCTCGGCTATCTCCGGAAGGTCATCACCCTGTTGCAAGAGATCGACGACCGATGGCGGCTGGGCCACGCCTTAAGAGATCGGGCGCTTGCGTCGCCGAGGCCAGTCCTTCCCAAAGTGAAAGTTAGCCTCTTACGCCAAGTGCTTTTTGCTCTGGATAACTGTCATCGTCTGGCTGTTTCGGTAGTCAAATCTCAAACCACGCTCACAGACGCCGTCGACGAGCTGACTCAAAACGACGCATACCTTGCGTTAACTTATTGGAACACGGCACGCACTCTCGTGATGGGCGAAACGAGATTCCGCGCGGATAAGCGACCCGGAAGTTTCGTGTTGGATCTAGAGCAGCTCGTCTTGGAACAGGAACGCTCTTTGCGAAATGTTGTCTCGGCGATGCACGACGCCGGCTGGCATCTGCCCGCCGCTGCCCTGGGCCATGTTTTGCTGCGCGTGTGGAAACAACCAGAGAGCAAGAAGCCGGTAAACTACATCGCGCGCTTCGTTCATCAGGCCGGCTTTGAAGCTGATGACAAGTTTCAACCTGGTCCCAAAGACAAAATCACAAAGTTACGCAGAGACACGCGGCCCTACTGGTGGCGGATCAGACACGATCAAGAGAAGGTGGTCGAATGGCAGGAGCTTTTGTCGCTTTACCCGGTCTGGAAGAAATCCCTGCACGTCAAGGGCGATCAGGACCCCTCTCCGCTGGCATACGACCCATACCATCTCATCCGCGATTTGGCCCATGATTCGGGTGAATTGCAAGACACCAGAGTGTTCAGGTCGGCATTCCAACTGGCGCTTCGATATCGCTGGAATAGCCTCGCCGCTAAGCTCCTGCCAAGGTTCCGTCCTTCCAAACGCGATCTTCTAGATTTCGTGCAGCAGTTGAAGCGGAGTCAGCAAATAATGCCTTTTGCTTTAGACGGCGAATTACATGCGCGTTGGGCAACGACGATCCGGAAATGTTGGCGCGGCTTTGATGATATCGCCCTTAACGAGGATGAATCGCTCGTTGTCTCTGAGGTTCTACTCGGGCGCGGTACCCAGATCCTACGGTGCCCGACGATCCGGGACGTTACCGTTTTCGCTCAAAAGTACAATCGGCTTTTAAACGAAGACGACGCGGGCCAGGCCTACTGGAACAATCCAGGAGTATCCGGCCTGGGCCGGCCACAATTAACAAGACGAACCTGTATCGGCTTTTGAATCAGATAGGTGAGTCGAGATTAGGCCGGCCGACCGGGATATCGATCGTTTTCGGCACGGATGATCAACTTCAAATCATAGCGCGCAGTGCCGACAAAAAATCGATTTTTCGGTCTATCACGCTGCCCGGGATTGAACGCGCCGTGCAAGCCTTGGACGGCTTCCGCGACGTTTGGCGGTTTGGCGTTCCATGGCCGCAGCAATTCCACGAGTTGTGTGATCGCCTCCTTGGCATTTTAAAGGCCATCGACCCACAAAGCCGTTGGATTATCCTGGCCGCGGAACCCCAATTGTCGCTGCTGCCATGGCAGGACCTGTTTCGCTGTCACGAGTCCCGCCAACGCATGCTCATATCCCAGGTTCCGAGCTTCGGGTGGGCTGGCTCGCTGCTATGTCAGCGAATTATTTCCCGGCCCGCTGCAACCGTGAGCGTAGATCCGATGTGTGTGGGTGTTTTCAATGAGGAAATGGCGGTGTTAGAAGAAGGGGGCATCGCGTTCGTTCCGTCAGCGCAGCCGGCTTGTCACGCCGAAGACGATTTAGGCTATAAAAAATCAAATTTCGCCGACGTCAGTACCGGTAGATGACGTGCAGGAGCTTTATAAAGTTATCCGAAGGACCGTTTTGTCGAAGTCATCCAACGTAAGATCGACTGCCTTCGTCGCAGGTCACGGAACATTCGAGAGACACTATGCCACAGTAAACGCATTCTCGGGCACCCTGGGCCTCGAAGACTGGCTCCGCTTCGGCAAATATCGCATCACGGTAGTTCACGCGTGTTCTGGGGCGCTTGGCGGAGCGGGATTCTTGGGAGATCTTTCCGGTGTCCCGAACGTCATTCTGGGGATGGGAGGCCGACTAGTTTGCGCCCCCGTCGCAGATGTTCCTCTCGATGCCGCGTTATGTCTTCACCGCCACCATACTGCTGCGAACGGCGCTCCACTGGAGTTTGGTCTCCGTTACCTCGATGCCATAGAAGAATGCCACAGGGTAGCCCTATATAATCTATACGGCTTTGCAAATCAGTCTATAAGGCCTTCCCCGCCACGCCGCCTTTATAGACCGAATCGCCGATAGCTCGCCTCTCAATTGTACCTGGATCGTTCGTTGCACTCTTAGGAATTCTGGCTAGACCCGATGACTCTAGGGGCACCAGACAGGGCTGTTTACAGGACTCGGAATGGTTTGTTGGTGTTGGGGTCATTCACCAGGGTGCGGGGCGGGAAGCTGCCATGAAAATCGGACGAGGTTGGAGGATGTTGGGCCTGAGGCCCAGCGAGGATTGAAAATAGAGGATCGACGATAGCGAGGTTTGCGTCTAGCGCGTCGCCGAGCGATGAGGGATGGACCGGGGCGAGGATAGCGGGATTGAGCATCGAGGATCGCGCGGCAGATGGTGAAAACGCGCAGCATGCGCCAAGGTTAACGTCAAATAAATCTCGAAATTCGAGTGGCGATTGTTGAAATAAGCAGATGCGACTCTCGCCCGTTCTCGGGTTGGTTTATTTCGCGTCCGAACTGCTGCTGACGGTGACGCGTCGGTCGCAAAGCAAAACGGGAACGAAGCAAGACAAGAGCACGCTGGGGATGCTCTGGATCGTGATCGCGCTGAGTGTCACCGCGGGCGTTTTGGTGGCGCAGAATTCGGCCCATTCGACGTTGCTCAGGGTAAACTTTGGCGGCTGGTTCACATATCTGGGCGTGGTGCTGTTCGCTGCGGGATTGATCTTTCGCTGGTGGGCGATCGTGACGCTGGGGAGGTTTTTCACGGTGGATGTGACGATCGAGAAGGACCATGAATTGGTCGAGCGCGGGCCGTTTCGGGTCGTCAGGCATCCGTCGTACACGGGGGTGCTCCTGGCGTTCGTCGGGTGGGCGCTGACGTTGCGGAACTGGGCGGCGATCCTGGTGGTGCTGGTGCCGATCTTCATCGCGTTCGTCAGGAGGATGAACGTGGAGGAGGAAGCGCTGACACGGGCACTGGGCGGGCGGTATCAGGATTACATGCGAAGAACGAAGCGGCTAATTCCGCGAATTTATTGAGCGTTGGAGATCCGAGATTCGGGATTCACGATCCGGGATAGGGATCGACGAGCGAATATCACGCATCACGCCATTAGCGCATCTCGCATCTCGTATCGCATCTCGCATCTCGCATCTCGACTAACGTCGAGCTAGGCTCGCCTCGTGACGGAGAAGGAAGAAGAGATCGCGTCGGCGATGCCGAAGGATCTGGAATCGTTGCCGAGGTTGAAGGGGTTTCGGCTCCGGGGGATCGAGATGACGCGGCTGGAGACGTTCATCGATGCGGCGTTCGCGTTCGCGGTGACGATGCTGGTGATCTCCAATGGCCAGGTGCCGGACGATATCCCGGCGTTGCTGGCGGCGTTTAAGAACGTCCCGGCGTTCGCGGCGAGTATCGCGGTGCTGAGCATTTTCTGGCGGGGACACTGGCTCTGGAGCCGGCGGTTCGGCCTCGAAGATGGCGTGTCGATTTTTATCAGCTGGACGATGCTGGTGACGATCCTGATCTATGTCTACCCGCTAAAGTTGCTTTTCGGCGCGATGTTTTATTCCGTGACGGGACACGCGGTAGGCCAGGCGGTGACAGCCCAAACGGATGGACAGATACGAGCGCTTTTCGCCATTTATGCGCTCGGATTCATGGCGATTGCGGTGGAAATTCTCCTTCTCAATCTGCGCGCGTGGCGGCTGCGCGAGCCGCTCCGCCTGAACGATCGGGAAAAATGGATGACGCGCGGAGAGATTTCGGGCTGGAGCGTTCCGGCGGCAGTCGGGCTGGTGTCGTTGATCCTGGCGCTAAGCTTGCCGATGAAACGGATCGGCTGGAGCGGTTGGGTCTACATATCGTTGTCGTTCCTGGTGACGTGGCAGAGGGCGTGGCATGCGAGGAGATGGCGGCGCGCGGCCGCTGGCGCGCCGAAGCGAGGATAGAGGATCGAGGGCAGAGGATGGTTGATTCCCCGGGGGAAAACGTCGAACGCCCAACGTCCAACGCCCAATATCGAATGGAGAAGAGAGTCCGAGGACGGGAACGCCACGAGATGCGGGATTCGTTATCGGAATAGTGACGCTAGGAAAATCTTCCCGCCCACCACGCATCACGAATCACTCACGGCGTGCCGCCGCGGGCCTTGTATTCGGAAATCATCGCGGGCAGAGAATCTTTGGATTTGCCTTGGGCCACTTCGAGGAGGGCAGGCGCGGAAGCTTTTGTGGCAATGGTTCGGCCGTTGGTTTGGGCGAGCGCGATCCAACCTTCGCTCGTTCCGATGCCGGCCAGGACGAACCCCTTGGGAGCGCGTCGGTTCGGGTCGGATTTCAATTCGGGCACGTCGACCGTGGCGCTGGCCTGGGCCGCACCGCGCAGGTTCACCGCCAGGTCGGCATGGGCATAGATGAAGCGTTCGCCCTTGGGTCCTTTCCCGACAAAGTAAACATGCACAGCGATTGGGCCCGAGTTGCGCGCCGAGTCTCTGATGGTAATCGCGATTTTCTTTTGTGGGCCGGAGCCGGTCTCGTGCGCATCCATTGTTCCACCGGAATTGCCACTGGTTGTTTGCGGCCGACTCGGACTGTTCGCCGGCGCGGACACGGACGACGCACCGGAATTGAACCAGCGCAAGGCTGCGACGGTCAGCGGCCGCTTGACGCGATGCCCCTCGGGAAACGTTTCGAGACGCACCTGACGAAAGCCGTTTCTCCGCATCGAGGCCATGACGCGCTCGGTTTGAGCCGGCGTGGCGATGCGGTCGGTTTGCCCGCTGGTAATAAAAATCTTCGTGCCCAGGAAATCGGCGCCGGGATGAATTTTGCGGTAACCCTCGGCGAGAAGATCTTCGTTAACGCCGGCGAGGTAGAGGCCGGCCACACGGTTTCCTTTGACGGCAAGAAGCGGCGCGACCAGGCAGGCCAGTTTCGCGCCACCAGAGATGCCGGCGCAAGCGACCGGCCATCTGCTGGATCCAGGAAAACTGCGATGAAGGGCGTCCAGGGCAGCAAGCGTCATGGCCGACCGCCAGCCGGTGCTATCGTCGCGCGGGCGGTCCGGACCGTCGCCGGTCAGGACAATCCAGTTTTCGGCCAGCGCTTCCGTGCTGTAGAACGGAATGTCGTGACGATTGTCGCGCTGAAAATCGCTCGTCGAAAGGACGACGAGAACGGGCCAGGTTTTCTGGGGATCAAAATTTCCTGGGACGGTTAGAACCGCGACGGCTTTTTCAGGGACGCGGTTGCCGCCGATGGCCGCGTATGTCTTTTCTTCGGCGCTGAGCGGCACCTGCGCGGTCGTGGCTTTTCCTGTCTGGACGGGGACTCCTTCGAAGGTGAGCGCGGCTTCCGCTGTCGGCGCAACGGGAGTGACGGTCGCGAGACAGACGGACACCACGACGAGAAACAGCGGGCCGCGATTGAAGACGGAGCAAGGCGAGGATGCAGACATTCGCGCTTGCTCATACGCGAGCCCTTTTCCGCGCGCCAGCCAAAAGCGGGTCAAAGATGTGACAAGTGACGCGTGACATGTGACGAGTTTCGGGGGCGGGTGGAGCGACGATGGACGGTGGAGAGTGATCTTCAGGCTTGCTGACTGGGAAAGAGCGATTTTCGGCGGAGGCGCCGAAAACAACACGCGAGGCGCGTGCGCTCCCCAGACCCGGAGAGAGTCTTGGGCGGGTGACAGGCGGTGGGCGAAAAAATCATGCAATAGTGCATATTTTCGTTTGACGCATTTGGCGGACGCAATATGTTGCTGTCCCGCTGAAACGCGGACTCCGGGGGTTCCCCAGAGTGTTCTTCTCTTCGGGCTCATGGGCGAGCCGGTTTGTTCAGTCAGCTGATCGGATCGGATTGTGTCGTGTACCGGAAGTGAGGGCGTTGATCTTTGACAGACTGATTTCGAGTTTCGGACACGGCAAAGTTGGAGTTCGATCCGCCTTCGCCCATTGGGCTACGGCGCGACGAATTTCGAAGACGAAATTCGAAAGGTGAAATAAGTCAGCGAAAATTGAATTGTGCGTTATTCGTTAAGTTTCTTTGATTAAAAATTTCGCCCCGCGCATGCGGGGTGATCTTAATTACAAGATCGGACGAACCTGAAGTCGGCCTACGGGCCGGGTTCAGGTAAGAATGGTCAGAATTTCGGGCACTTTAGCGAGTGTCTCGACAAACTTTGTCCGGGGTCAGCAATGACGCCGGCTCCAAAATTTTTACGGAGAGTTTGATTCTGGCTCAGAACGAACGCTGGCGGCGTGGATAAGACATGCAAGTCGAACGAGATCACTTTTTGTAGCAATACAGAAAGTGATTTAGTGGCGAACGGGTGCGTAACACGTGGGCAATCTGCCGAGAAGTGGGGGATAGCTCGCCGAAAGGCGAATTAATACCGCATGTGGTGAGGGACGACATCTTCCTGAATCCAAAGCCGGGGCAACCTGGCGCTTTTTGAGGAGCCCGCGGCCTATCAGCTAGTTGGTGAGGTAACGGCCCACCAAGGCTATGACGGGTAGCTGGTCTGAGAGGACGACCAGTCACACTGGAACTGAGACACGGTCCAGACACCTACGGGTGGCAGCAGTCGAGAATTTTTCTCAATGGGGGAAACCCTGAAGGAGCGACGCCGCGTGGAGGATGAAGGCTTTCGGGTTGTAAACTCCTGTCATTTGGGAACAAGTTGGACGTGTTAACTGCGCGTCCATTGATAGTACCAGAAGAGGAAGAGACGGCTAACTCTGTGCCAGCAGCCGCGGTAATACAGAGGTCTCAAGCGTTGTTCGGATTCATTGGGCGTAAAGGGTGCGTAGGTGGCGCCGTAAGTCGGGTGTGAAATTTCGGAGCTTAACTCCGAAACTGCATTCGATACTGCGGTGCTTGAGGACTGGAGAGGAGACTGGAATTCATGGTGTAGCAGTGAAATGCGTAGAGATCATGAGGAAGACCAGTGGCGAAGGCGGGTCTCTGGACAGTTCCTGACACTGAGGCACGAAGGCCAGGGGAGCAAACGGGATTAGATACCCCGGTAGTCCTGGCAGTAAACGGTGCACGTTTGGTGTGGGGGGATTCGACCCCTTCCGCGCCGGAGCTAACGCGTTAAACGTGCCGCCTGGGGAGTACGGTCGCAAGATTAAAACTCAAAGAAATTGACGGGGGCCCGCACAAGCGGTGGAGTATGTGGCTTAATTCGATGCAACGCGAAGAACCTTACCAGGCCTTGACATGCATTTCTAAGCGGGTGAAAGCCCGTGAGTCCCGAAAGGGACAACTTGCACAGGTGCTGCATGGCTGTCGTCAGCTCGTGTCGTGAGATGTTGGGTTAAGTCCCGCAACGAGCGCAACCCCTGTGAACTGTTGCCACCGGTCGCAAGACCGAGCACTCTGTTCAGACTGCCCTGTGAAACGGGGAGGAAGGTGGGGACGACGTCAAGTCAGTATGGCCCTTACGGCCTGGGCTGCACACGTACTACAATGCCCAGTACAGAACGATCCGAGACCGCGAGGTGGAGGAAATCTAGTAAAACTGGGCCCAGTTCGGATTGGAGTCTGCAACTCGACTCCATGAAGCCGGAATCGCTAGTAATGGCGCATCAGCTACGGCGCCGTGAATACGTTCCCGGGCCTTGTACACACCGCCCGTCACATCATGGAAGTCACTTGTAGCCGAAGCCGGCGCGCTAACCCAGCAATGGGAGGCAGCCGCCTACGCTATGAGCGGTAACTGGGATGAAGTCGTAACAAGGTAGCCGTAGGGGAACCTGCGGCTGGATCACCTCCTTTCTAAGGAGAATTCATCACGCCAGAAGAGCTTGCTCTTCGAAGCAGTGATTGAATAGGTCGACGGCTAACCCTGAGATCCTTCGGGATTTCAGACATGCCGTTAAGACCCCGATAACGAAAGAAATCGGGGCTCAGAGATTACAAGACGAGTAACGCACAATTCAGGAGTCGCTGATATTTAGGAAAAAGGCCGGACGGCCGATGCTGTCCGGCCTTTTTTTGATCTGTAGTCGTCGGCCTATGGCCGACGCGCCGCGCGCGGGGTGAAATGACGCCAGGCCCGCGCTCGCCGCAGGCGAGCGTCTACAGTCTACACTCGCGATCGCCGACGCGCAGCTCGAAAAATGGAGGCAAGGGGATTCGAACCCCTGACATCCAGCTTGCAAAGCTGGCGCTCTACCAACTGAGCTATGCCCCCGCACGAAGATCTCGATATCCGAATTTCGAAACTCGAAACGATGATTGTAGATGGAGGCTGGCGGATTGCAATTGGTGGATCGGCCGCTCCGCGGGCGATGATCTTGATGCGACGCGCGGATTACCATCGAGCGACGGAGCGCTCGATCCACCTACTTCTGCTTCGTCAGGTCGGCACGATTGAGATCGAGTTGGGCCGTCGGAATCACTCTCACGTCCGCGAAATCTTTTTTCAGCGGCTCGAGGAAGGCGGCGGCTTTGCCGACGATGATGAGGGTCGGCGGGCTATCGAAGTATTTCCCGGCGAAGGCAGTGACATCCTCGCTCGTGACGGCGTTGATCGCCGGGATGAATTTGTTCAGCGTATCGAGCGGCAAATTGTTCGATACCATGAGCGAAATCTTACCGACAAAACCGCCGTTCGTTTCGAGGCTGCGGGCGTAGGAGCCGGTGAGCACAGCCTGCCGAGACTTAAGCTCTTCACCTTGCACAGGATCGCTTTTCAGGCGCTTCAACTCTATCTGCATCAGCTTCGCCACTTCGGCGGCGGATTCGTTTTTCGTTTGCGTGATCGCGGTGAACGGCCCCACATCGCGCCGCGCGTCCAAGGAGCTGCGTGCGCCGTAACTCAAGCCGCGTTTGATCCGAATCTCCCGGTTGAGCCGCGAAACAAACCCGCTGCCGAGAGAAGCGTTTGCCACGAGAGCGGCGTAATACTCCGGCGAATTTCGTTTGATCGCGGGTCGCGTAAGCATCACTGCAGCCTGCCCTGCCTCTGGCATATCGATGACGATGTTCGCCGGTTTCCAATCGGCCGGATTCGACGACGCCTGATCCGAGGCCGGCGGCATTGTGCCTTTCCAATCGCCAAAAAATTGCTCGGCGTATTTTTTCCCCTGCTCCAGGGTCATATCACCGGAGATAATCAAGGCCGCGTTCTCCGGAACAAAATAGGTCTTATAGAGATTCACGATGTCGTCGCGCTTGACGGCCTGGACGGTTTCCATCGTGCCGGTGTGGGAATGGCCATAAGGCGCGTCGCCGAAGAGGGCGCGGCTCGAAACGAATTGGGTGAGCGCGCCCGGCTGGCGCAGGGCGACACGCAGGCCGTCCAACGTCTGGTTTTTGAGCCGATCGATCTCCTCCTGTTTGAATGTCGGATGGAGCACGACATCAGCGAGAATCTTTAAGGCCGGCTCTGCCTTGTCCGACATCACGACAATCGTCGCGCGCGTGCTTTCCCAATGCGCTCCGGAGTCGAGGCTGCCGCCGAGAGTCTCGATCGCCGTCGCGATCTGTGGCGCGGTCATCGATTCGGTGCCGCGGGTGAGAAGCGAGCCGGTCATGCTCGCCGTGCCCGCGAGATCTTTTGGATCTGCCTCGGCGCCGGTCTTCACGATTAGTTCGGCGGCGAGCAATGGAATGCCGGGCCGTTCGACGACGATGAGTCTCAAACCGTTCGCCAGCTTTGTTTCCTTCGGCTGCGAAAACGTGGATTCGTGCGGAGCGGAGGCCGGGGGAGGCGCATCCACTCCCCCAATCGCGAATACCGACGACATTGTCGCGACGAATAAAACTGTGGCAGCCAGAGTTCCCTTTTTCGTCATGGCTTTTTCTCGTCTTTAGGAGCCGCCGGCTTCTCGTCTTTCGGAGCCGCTGGCTTCTCGTCTTTCGGAGCCGCTGGCGGCACGTAGCCTGGCTTCATCGTCTCGGGCAAATATTCGAGCACGACCTTTTTCTTGCCCGTGATGTAGCGATTCAGCACTTCCTTTATCTCCGCGGTCGTCACTGCCTGGAGCTTCCCGAGGTCGGTATTAACGCGGTTCGGATCCCCGTAAACCACGGCGGCCTGGCCGAGCGCGCTCGCTTTGCCGTTCACAGTCTCGCGTTCCTGGAGTTTGCCGGTGAGGAAACGGCTCTTGGCTTTTTCAAGTTCGGCTTCAGTGATGCCGTTCTTGAGCACTTCGTCGAGTTCGGCGTTCAGTGATTTCTCAGCGTCCGCGATTGTCTTACCTGAGGCCAGGATAAGCCGAAAGATGAGCAACCCGAGGTCCTCGCGCAGATCGGAATCGCACGAGACACTTTGGACGACTTGTTGCGTGTAAACCATGTGTTCGTAGAGCCGGGAAGAATCACCGCCCGCCAAAATTTCGCCGATCAGCGAAAGGGCCGGCGTATCGTTACTGCGAATGGAAGGCCCAAGATACGTCACCGCCATCGCGGGAAGCGGGGCGCGCGGACTGTAGGTCGTCTCGCGTTTATCGGCCTTGCGCGGTGGTTCCTTGGTCGTCACGCGCGGGATCTTCGTGGACGGCTTCTGAACAGCGCCGAAATACTTTTTGATCCAGCCGTCCAATTCCTCAGGGTTGAAATCACCCACCACCACGAGGGTCGCGTTATCCGGCCGATAAAAAGTAGAGTGAAACGCTTTCACTTCCGGCAGCTTTGAAGCATCGAGCTCTTCGATGATCCCGATTCCCGGCCGCTTGTAGGGATGGACCGCAAACGATTTCTTTTCGATGTCGAGATAGAATTCGCCGTAGGGATTCGCCCGAATCCGCTGCCGATATTCCTCTTTCACCACGTCGCGCTCGGACGCGAAATTCTTGTCGTTCAAGGTGAGGGCTGACATCCGTTCCGCCTCCGCCCAGAGGATGGGGTTCAGGTAATTCGAAGGCACCGTTTCGTGATAAACCGTCACATCGTCCGCGGTGTAGGCATTGTTCTCGCCGCCGATGTTCTCGGTGAGGTTATCAAACATTTCCGCGGTCAGGTGTTCGTTGCCCTTAAACATCATGTGCTCGAAGAGATGGGCGAACCCGCTGCGGTTCGGCGGATCGTCTTTCGAGCCGACGTGATACCAAACCTGAACGCCGACGATGGGCACGGAATGATCTTCGACTGTGTAAATCTCGAGGCCGTTCGGCAGCGTGGAATGCTTGAAATTTATCGCCGGCACCGTAGACCCGTTCACGGCGGGAGCGTTTTCACCGCGCAGGAATGCGCACGGAAAAAAGAGCAAGAATGGCGATGGCAGCCAGGACAGGTTTCACGAAAGTCCGATACCGTAGCGGAGTTCTGCGTCCACGCGAACGGGAATTACGACATTTCAGATTGCGGATTTCAGATTTCAGATTTACAGAATGCGGCGCGACGCGCCTGACCAATCCGGTCGAAAATCGGCAATCGAAATTCGACAATGGCCACGGCGTAGCAGCGGCGAGGGCCTGTAGCTCAGTTGGTTAGAGCATGCGCTTGATAAGCGCAGGGTCGCTGGTTCGAGCCCAGCCAGGCCCAGTTTTTCATTTTCGATTTTCGAATTTCGAATTTCGATTGCGGAGGAGCCGGAAAAGCAGCAGGCCGATCGCGGCTCCCAGACAATCGATCGTTACGTCCCATGGTGAACCGGTTCGGGAAGCAATGAATGATTGATGGAATTCGTCGAGCGCGGCGTAGACGGCAGCGATGAGGAAAGCAGCGACGAAGATTCCGCTAGCTCGCAATTGACCCTGGCGTAACGCGCGGCAAAGCAACGCGGCCAGGATCGCGTATTCGGTCAAGTGGCCGAGTTTGCGCACAACCAACTGGACCGAAGCGATCGTGGCGTCGGAGACCTCGGGTGCGAACCAGCGCAAGAACGGCCCGATGAACCGCGAAGTATGTTCCGCCGAGAGCAGATCGGTCGAGCCGATGAAAATGAAAATCACCCAGGCGAAAACCGGGAGCCAGGACTTGAGAAAGCGAACAGTCATCCGGAACAAACCATTGGAGTAGCACGAGACTGTGTCGAGCCGCAGTTGTCGCGACGACGCTCTGTCGCCGCATCCACGCGGGTTAACGGCGACAGAGCGCCGTCGCTCCAGTTTGCAAACCAGATCGCTCCTCCTACGTTGGCGCTCGATCAATGGCGAAACCTCTCCTCACTCAGCCGCTCGTGTTCGAACCGATTTTCATGGAACGCGTCTGGGGCGGCCGACGACTCCAATCGCTTTACGGGAAACATTTGCCGGCCGCGGCTCCCATCGGAGAATCGTGGGAAATCGTGGATCGGCCTGAAGCGCAAAGCGTCGTGCACGATGGGCCATTGCGGGGCGCGACGCTGCACGAACTTTGGCGCAAACACCGAGCGGAAATCTTCGGGAGCGTCCCCGACGGTCCGAGCTCGCCACGGGACGAGTCCGTCCGATCGGCGGACCGGACTGGCAGTTCGCGTTTTCCGTTATTGATCAAGCTGCTCGACGCGCAGGAAAACCTTTCGCTCCAGGTCCATCCGCCGCGCGCAATCGCGGAAAAGCTGGGCGGCGAATCGAAGACGGAATTTTGGTACATCGCCGACGCCGCGCCACACGCGCGCGTCTATGCCGGGGTGAAGAAAGGCACTACGCGCGAATCGTTCCTGCAAGCCTTGGAGAACGGCACGGTGGAAGAGCACGTGCATGCGATCGAGCCGACAACGGGCGACGCAATTTTTTTGCCGAGCGGGAGGATACACGCTTTGGGCGGCGGAAACGTCCTGGTCGAAATTCAGGAGAACAGCGACACGACCTATCGGATCTACGATTGGGGCCGGGAAAAGACTGGCGCGTCTCCTCGCGAAATGCACATCGCGGAGGCGATGCAGTGCGTCAATTTCAACGATGTCGAGCCGGGCTTATCCCGTTCGCGAGGGGAAATGCTCGCGCAGAATGAATTGTTCGAAGTCCAGAAATGGAATCTCAGCTCGCCGCGCACTTTGGCCCCGCGTGGGCAGTTTGCCATCGGCTGTTGCCTGACGGGGAAGGTGCGATGCGGCGACGTCGATTTAAGCCCGGGCGAGTTCTTCCTCGTTCCCGCTTTGTTGGCTGATCGCGAACTGAAAGCTGTTGAGGAAGGAACGACGCTCCTCCGGATTACGATTCCGGGTTAGACGCGCAGCCAGATACGGCGATGAGGCTGGGCGTTCTTGACGGGAACAACGCGCGTCTTCTGATCGCGGTCGCGCGAGACTTCGTTCGGCGAAAATAACGCGGCCAAAACGCAGACCGACAAGATCACAACCAACAGCGCGGATTTGATTGTTCGCCTCATTGGGGAAGTAAACCTTACCAGAGCAGTCAATAGCTGGTTCCGGTCCACTCGTGCTCGTGCTCCTGCTCGTGATCGTAATCGATCCCCTTCCCCTCGATCACGAGCAGGAGCACGAGCACGATTACGATTACGCCGTAGGTTCCGCAGTGAGCCGGCGCAAATACTGGAAGGAATAGAGCCCGGTACTATGGCCATCGGCCCAGCGTGGCTGGAGGGCGTAGCCGCCGACGAATTGCCAGCCAACCAATTCGAAGCTCGACGCGGTGTAGCTGACGTTCGGCCGCGAAATGTTTCCGAGCACGTCAGGTTCGCCGCCACAGGTGGCGCATGGACACGCCCGACGGAACCGCTCCAACGGCAAATACGATTCGCCGCCGTCATTCCAAGACAGAGCAAGCTCGTCGCCGATCAGCTGCACGTTTTTGACTTCGAGCGTCATGAGCGCCACGATTCTATACCTGCAAACATGGTTGCCAACTCAAGCGGCCTGAATTGAGCTGCAAACGAGGAATGTTATGAAAAAAATTATCCTTCTTTCTATCGTTGTCGCGCTCGCTTCCGCCGCCGCCAGTCACGCCGAGACGATTGTTGCGCTGACGTCCGGAAGACGGCTCCTCTTTTTTGACAGCGCCACTCCTGGAACGGTGACGAAGTCAATCGCCATCACGACGGTTGGCAATGAAGCGCTGCTGGCAATCGATTTTCGTCCGGCGACCGGAGATCTTTACGCGCTCGGCGCCACGAGCCGGCTCTATGTTTTGAACGTGACGACCGGGGCCGCTTCGACGCCTTCGGCTCCTCCGCAAACATTGACCGGCAGTTTCGGCTTCGATTTCAATCCGTCTGTCGATTTGATTCGGATTACGAATGATTTCGACTCAAACGTCCGAATGAACCCCGACACTGGGGCCGTCGTCAGCACGGACACCAACCTCGCCTACAGGGCTGCCGATCTCCACTTCGGCGCAGCCCCGAACATTGTCGGCTCGGCTTACACGAACAACTTCGCGGGCGCGGCGGCGACCGTGCTTTACGGCATCGATTCGAGCCAGGACACTCTCGTGATCCAGGAACCGCCGAACAGCGGCCAGCTTAGGACAATCGGTTCTCTGGGGGTCGACACCTCGGACCAGGTGGGTTTCGACATTTCCCAGGGGAGCGGCGTGGCCTACGCGTCGTTTCCTGTCGGCGGGACAGCCGGGCTTTACACAATCAACCTGGCGACCGGAGCTGCAACTCTGGTTGGTAATATCGGCAATACCGTAACTCTGTCGGGCGAGACGATTGTCGGCCTTGCGGTGCCAACAGCGACACGACTGCTCAACATTGCCGCGCGCGGCCGGGTCAACCCCGGCGATGACGTGCTGATCGGCGGCTTCATCAACCACGGTGGAGGCCGCGTTCTCCTCCGCGCGATTGGGCCCAGCCTGGGCGCGTTCGGCGTGGTGGATGCGCTTGCGGACCCGGTGCTAACCCTGAAGGACGTTAATGGCGCCACCCTGGCGACCAATGACGATTGGCAATCGAGTCAGGGTGCGGAGATCAACGCAACTGGACTCGCGCCGAGCAACAGCCAGGAATCAGCGATCCTGACTTCGTTGCCGGCCGGAAGTTATACCGGCGTCGTTTCAGGCAAAGGTGCAGCTACCGGCCTGGCCGTTGTCGAGATCTATCAGTTGCCGTAACGGCTTCGTCCGGCTGTAGTCACGGCGCGCTGTCGCCGCGCCCGTCTTGCATCACGATTCGTCCGGCGCGGCGACAGAGCGCCGCGACTACAGTTCGCCCAGAGCTCTTTGCCGCATCGGCGTTCGTTTGCCGAAGATCGCTGTTCCGACGCGAACCAGAGTAGCGCCTTCTTCGATCGCCACGACGAAATCACCCGTCATACCCATCGAAAGATGCGCAAGTGGCACTTCAAACTCGGCGGCGAATTGATCGCGCAGTTCGCGAAGCGCCACGAAGTATTTCCTGGACGCTTCCGCCTTCGGAGCGAGGGGCGGAATGGTCATCAGGCCTTCAACCGTTAGCCGCGGCAACTCGAGAATCGTTTCCATCTGGCTGCGAAGCGTCTCCGGGGCGAAACCGATCTTGCTCCCCTCACCCGCCACGTTCACTTCCAATAAGATGCGAGCGCGCAATCCTTCTTCCTCCGCGATGCGATTCATGTCGCGCGCGAGATCGAGCGAATCGACGCTGTGGAATAGTTCGAAAAGGGGCATCGCGTGCCGGACCTTGTTCCGCTGCAAACGACCGACGAAATGCCAGCGGGCCGCCGATGGAAGCAGCGGAATCTTCGCACGCGCTTCCTGGACTCGGCTTTCCCCGAACAACTGCTGCCCGGCATCGAACGCGGCCCGCACTTTTACCGCTTCGTGGGTCTTGGAAATCGCGACGAGTGTGATGTCGTCCACCGAACGCGAACTCTTCTTTGCCGCGTCGTCGATCTGACTGCGGACCCGCTCAAGGTTCGCGGCAACGTTCTCCATGCCAAATTGTAGGACAGACCGCGCTCCTTGGCACGCCGTAGCTTCAGCGAACGTGGCCGCCTGCCAACTGCGGTCTTCGAGAAGAGAGGCAAGCGGAGCGCTTGCCCTATAAATTCTCTCGCCAACCCCGCGCTTCTCCGGCAGAAAAGCCATATGAAACGCTTCTTATTTCTCATCGCCGTCCTCGTTTCTTTCGCCTCCTCGGATCTCTTCGCCCAAGGTAAAATCGACCTTCAAACCAGCGATACCGTCCTGGGGATTCTCCAGAAAAATGTGGGGCAGATCGTCGAGCTGCGAATGAAATCCGGGGAGAAGATTGGCGGGAAAATTGAGAAAGTCGGCGACAAGCTGGTGCACCTGTCTAGCCTCACCGGCGCCGAGTTTTACGACGCCGCGGTCGACACGGCCGACGTTTCCGCCGTGGTCGTGCGAACGAAAAAGTGATCCCGACCGGCGCACTCCGTTTGAGTTGCGTGTAGCCATAAAGGCGCGACGCTCGGCATAGCCTGCAGCCGCCTCCAGGCATTCGTTCTCAACGGGAACGTTCACCGCCAAAGGCGCGTATTCGTCGATAGCCTGGGGCATCACCCAGGACTTTGGCACCTGGAGGAACAAGCGCTGAAAGCGCGATTCACCGCGGGGAGGTCTCATTAAACCGAGGAGCATGCATCCCTGGGGCGTTGGCCCCGGCTAATCTGACCGCAGTGCCTTTGGCGTTACCGACATGCAAGGAGTTGGGAGCGCGGATAGTATTTTTTCCGTATGTAAACGCCGCTGGCTCAGGGCATCACGCGGCGCGCGTGAGAAATCCGCGAACTTCGGATCGCAGAAGTCGTATTCACCAGTGGACGGGCAACAGTACCTTAAGGGGCTGTTCCTCCAGCGCCTGGGTGTTCCCCCAGGATCCCCCGTCGCGCGGCGGCCCCGCTTTTTGGAATTGCGGGGCCGCTCCGCCCTCACTACACCGTGTTGGATGCGACGCGCGCTACTCGTCGTGACCTGCCTCAGTCTGGGGTTGCTGGACAGCTGTGCCCTGCAGCGGTCAATTTCCAAATCGGCGGCCGAACGACGGGTGCGGGAAAATGAAGCGCGGTCCGCCGCCGAGCAATGGCTGGCATTAGTTGATAAAGCGAACTATCCGGCGGCGTATGCGCTCGAGTTGCCCCGCCTGCGGGCCGCGACCACAGAAGCGCAATTCGTCCGCTCAATGGAAGGACGCCGGCAGCCGTTCGGCCATGTTCTTTCGCGCAAATTCATCGGCGCCGCCTTCACCCAGAAATTGACGGGCGCGCCGGACGGGCATTACGAGAGCATCTTGTTTCGTACCTCTTTCGTCCATAAATCGGTGGCGGCAGAACGCGTTATTCTCAGCCGGGAACCCGACGGCTGGCGTGTGGTCGACTATCGAGTTTACTGAGCAACCTCCTCGCGCTGGTGGGGTTTTGAAGTTGCGGGGGTTAACTCACAAGCTACAATCGCCGCGCTGGAATCAAAACAACTAACCTTCGGACCTCAAAAAATATGAAGCTTCACACTCACTTAAAGAAAGCGCTGCTTATCGGCTGCGCCCTTCTCGTTACCACGATCGTTCCGCCCGTCGTGCGGGCCGACGACGCCAGTTATTCCTTCAAGGTGAAAAACACGACGGATGAACTGATCACCAAGATCCTGGTGTCGGAAGACGGCGAAAAATACGGCTACTTCGACATTGGCTCTGGAATCAAACCCGGCGAAACGACGACGCTGGTCTGGGATAAATCGACCAACAGCGGCTCGTGCCACCAATGGTTCAAGGCGGTTTGGGAAAGCGGCAAGGAAGGCAAACCGGTCAAATTCGATTTCTGCGAGAAAGATCTGCAGCTGGAATTTTAGTCCAGTCTGGATTTAGCGCGGGCGAGCCTGCGCCAATCTTTTTAATGCGGCAGAGCGCTTCGGTGCTCTGCCGCATTTTGGTTTTGGGCGTACGGCTGCGATTACGCGCTGTAGCCGCGGCGCTCTGTCGCCGCGAGGCGCCAGACGACCGCAGTTGCCGAAGGATGACGGTTCGGTACAAAGGACGGAATGCGATCTCGTCTCTTTGTTCACGCCGGGTTTCTCACCCTTTTCGCCTCCTCCCTTCCCGCCGCCGAACCTGAATCCGCCGATCTCCGCTACTTTCGCGAACTGGTCGAGACGCGGAATTACTCGTTAGGCCAACCGATTTCGCCCCAGCTCACGCCGGATGGCAAGTCCGTCGTGTTTCTCCGCGGCGGCGCCCGCGATCCGGTCTTGCGGTTGTACGAGTTCACGATCGCCGAGGCCAGTCTCCGCGAGATCCTGACGCCGGAAAAATTGTTGCAAGGCGCCGAGGAAAAACTCACGGCGGAAGAACGCAGCCGGCGGGAGCGCGAACGTCAGAGTTTGAAAGGATTCACGAGCTTCCAGTTATCGAAGGACGGAACGAAATTGTTGGTGGCGCTTTCGAGCAAACTCTACGTGATCACGCGCGCCGATGGCAGCGTGGCCGAACTGCCGGGCAAGAGTTGGATTGATCCGCATTTCTCCCCGGATGCTCGCGCCGTTGCAGCCGTAAGCGGCGGCGAACTGCATGTCATCGACCTGGAAACCAAGAAAGACCTCGCACTGACTTCGGGCGCGAATGAAACCGTGCAGCATGGGACGGCGGAGTTCGTGGCCCAGGAAGAAATGGACCGCCACGAAGGTTTCTGGTGGTCGCCCGATTCCCAATCGATTGCTTATCAGGAGACGGACAACAGCGGCGTCGAATCCCGGTTCATTGCCGATCCACTCCATCCGGAGACAACGCCTGCGAAGAATTTCTACCCGCGACCCGGAACGCAGAACGCGAAAGTGCGGCTCGGGATTATTAGCGCCGCCGGCGGCGAGACGCGTTGGGTCGAATGGGACCGCGAGAAATATCCCTACCTCACGCGCGTGGTGTGGAAGGAAGCGGCGGCGCCGCTCTGCGTCCTCGTTCAAAATCGCGTGCAACAACAGGAACTGCTTCTCGCCGTCGATCCAAAGACCGGCGCGACCCGCCAGTTGTTGCGCGAGACCGATGCAGCCTGGCTGAATCTCGATCAAAAGCCGATGCCCGCCTGGCTCAAAGACAGCCGTGAATTTCTCTGGAGCACCGAGCGCAACGGTTCGTGGCAGATCGAGCTGCACGATGTGAATGGCGCTCTCGTTCGGACCGTCACTCCACCCGATTTCCAATTGGAAGAGCTGATCGACGTGAACGAGTCCGATCGCTCGATCGTGGTCAGCGGCGGGCCCGATTCGCGGGAGCGCCATTTGTTTCGATTTTCGGTCGAGGGGAAAGCGGAACCTCAGCAACTCACCCGCGAACCCGGACGCCATCTGGCCGTGTTCGGCGATAACAAGGAAACGTTTCTCCATCGCTTCGATCTGCTCGACGGCCGGTCGGGATGGGAACTGGTCCGCTCGTCCGACGCCAAACAGGTTGCTGCCCTGCCCTCTGTCGCCGAGCGACCCTCATCACTTCCCAAAGTCGAGCTGGTTCGCACGAACGCTTCTCGGCCGATGGACGGGGCGATTGTCCGGCCGCGCGATTTCAAAAAGGGTAACCGCTATCCAGTGATTCTCGATGTCTATGCCGGCCCCCACCACAAGCAGGTCATCGCACAACCGGACCGCTACATGATCGACCAATGGATGGCGGATCGCGGTTATATCGTTGTCGCCCTCGACGGCCGGGGAACGCCGGGGCACGGCCGCGATTGGGAACGAGCGATCCGCGGCAATCTCATCAAGGCCGCGCTGGAAGATCAGGTCGCCGGGCTCGAAGCGCTGGCCAAGCGTGAGCCGGCCATGGACCTGAAGCGGGTCGGCGTTGTCGGTTGGTCTTTTGGCGGATATTTCTCGGCCATGGCCGTAATGCAAAAACCCGATGTCTTTCGCTGCGCGGTGGCCGGCGCACCTGTCGTCACCTGGGAGAACTACGACACCTTTTACACCGAGCGTTACCTTGGCTTGCCCTCAGAAAACGCCGAAGCCTACCGCGTGAGCAACGTGCTCACCTACGCCAAAGATCTCCGTCGTCCCCTTCTCCTTATCCACGGCCTGACTGACGACAACGTCTACGCACAACACTCCATGCAACTCGCCGACGCCCTCTTCAATGCCGGCAAGAGCTTCAACTTCCTTCCCCTCCTCGGCACTCACATGGTCAGCGAACCCATTCTTCGCCTCCGCCGTCAGACGCGCATCATGGAATTCTTCGACGGCGAACTTAAAACGCGGCCGAGGTAGTTGCCACCACGCTTTCCTGGCGGACGGATTGAGCGATTCCCAAGCTCGGACTTTCACCTTGTGACCCAAATCCCGGCCGTTAATGTCTCCCATCATGTCCCCCGTGCTTGGAATGTCACTGCGTCTTCTAATTTGCATTGAATGCTGACGCGATGACACCGCACAGCTTTCTCCGGATTGTTACACGACCTGAGGTAATTTTGTCGGTAACTGCGCCTGTCGTAGGCTTGCTCTATGCGATTGGAGAGTATTCTGGCATTCTGGATCGACTTTCTGGGCGCAAGCAGGCGTTGACAGGACTTCGGCGGCTCCAAGACGCGACTGGATTTCCTCGCTCGTGGATATTTGCAGAGGGATCCGACCTGCGAGTCTTCAACGCCTTGTTGTCACGCCTCAGGAAGCATGTCTCCAAAGAGACGGCCAGCGCCTTCAAACAAGCTGGGCTGAAGCCGTTTCTAATAAGTGTCGGAGGGGAGCCACTGCATTTAAATGGCGTTCCTGCGGATTGGCAGCAGAAGGATCGGGTCTACTACTCTAGCGGACATCCTGTTCTTCTGATCTATGGGTCCCGCGTCGATCATGGCAGCGTCTCCAACGGCATAGCGGAGCGAGTGTGTTCCGTCGGAGAGCTAACCAACCAACTGGAGCGTGAGAAAGCGAATTGGCGATTCTATGTCGGCGCCCTAATGACAGCACTGCTTTCGGTTGCGCTCATTATCATTCGGTTTGCGATGAAGGGAGCGGAGTGAGCAACCCGGTGACCGTCGATGCAGCTAATTTTGGTCTATTTGGCGCGTAGGTCCACATGACTTACTCGCTCTCGTCCTCGGGTGGGCTGATCTTGTTCTCGTCAAAGTGCGTCTAGGTTGTCGCACAACGAGATCAACGTCAATCAGGTCGCTTTAACTCCGCGTCGAGCTGCGGCTCGATTGAACGCCGCACCGCTTGTTCGAATTCTTGATCGTACAAAGGTTGGGCCGCTGACGTACGGTAAAAGACCGTCTCTTTATCCCCTTCCATGAATCCAAACACGAGCTCATTCCCGACCATTTGTATAACGTACTTTGTGTACGACACCGGGCTTTGATAGCCAGGCTTTATGAACGCCAACTGATTCTCTAGCCGCCGGTTCTTCACATCTTGATTGTAACCGGTTTGACCCGTCTGGAAGCCGGGCAGGTTTTTCGTGAGAATCTCTCCACGTGCCCGCATTATCTGATCATTTGATTCGTGCAAAAGGCGATCGATGTGCGCGGCTTCTTTTACTTCGGGCTGGTTCACCCGTTCCGGAAGCGATGACCAAAACGACGATGAGGGTTTCGTTGTTTCGCGAAGTATTTCGATCTCGCTGCGAAGTTTTGAATCAGCTGTGACTTGAGCTCTGCTCAGAAGTGAGTCTGCGTTTCGCACTAGAGCTTCGAGTTCGTCGCGCCGCTTCGCCTTCTCCGCGATGTCCTGTTCCAACGTCTTGACGTTTTCCCTAAGCTGCTTTGTTGCTTGTTCAGCTTTTTCTGTCTCAATCCGTGCTTGGACGGACTTTGTCTCGGCTAGAAGAAACTCACTTTGCGACAGCCGGTACTGAAAGAAAAGAGCTGTGACTGCTAGCACCGCAGTCGCTGAGCTTATCCAGTGAGATGGGTTGCTGCGAAATGGCTTTGCTAGCGCTTTAATTTCGAGCTCAAGCTTCTGCCGTTCCAGGCTAGTCTTTTGCTCTCGATCCATTTCTACGGCGGTGCCTTACTTCTGCCGCATGATTTTCTGGACGCTCGAGGTGGTGCCGTCGGTGAACGTGACCTTCACGCAAGCAAACTGAGTTGCCTCAGGGACGTAAATGAAAGGCAGTTCCTGTCCCTGGATCGACATCGGTTTGTAGAGCTGATCGACGCTGTCGCTGTTCAATGAATAGTGGATTTCCTTGATCGCGTCTTTGTAGGAAGTGAGATGCGTGAAGTAGAGCAGGACCTTGCCTTCGTAGTCGCGAAACGAGAGCCACGAACCGGCCGTCATGTTGAGGATCATTTTCGTCTGCGCGATTTGTTCGCCCTGGGTGTTGAACTTCAAAGTGTAAGGGCCGTTCGTCTTGTCGTTCTTGTCGACGTATTTGGCTTCCACGGTGTGCTCGCCTGGCGGCAAACCCGGCAGCGGCACGTACGTTTGGATCATGGGGAGTCCGGTCTGCGCGTTCTTCATCGGCAAATGGCCGGTCGACACAAACTCCCCTTTCCCATCGAGTTTGTAGAAGAGCTCTTTCGCTTTGAAATCGGTAAGGGTAAACACGATCGCCCATCCGCTGTTCGATGATTGAGCCATCAACGTTATAGGGTTCTCCAGGACTTTGTCGGGAGTGCTGGTCAGCGCGGCCCAGCGTTGTTCACCGGTCTCGATCCATTTCTGCGCTTCCTTCTTGTCGATGAAAAATTTCTCGAACTTCCCGGCAGCATGGGCGGCACGGAATTTTTCCAGCCACTCCTTCTCCGCGCGTTTGTCGGCCAGGGTTTGATCACCTTTCCGGGCTTCCGAATATTCCTGGCTGATCAGCCATGGGAGCGGACCGAAGTCGGGATTCTTTTCCGCCAGCGCGGTCAGCTTTGCGATTCGTGCGTCGCCCTCTTCGAGGAGGGCCAGCGCGGTTTGATAGGAAACGGTCGGCGGTTTCAGCTTGTCACCCAGGTAACGCATCGCCTCGATCGCGCCGGCCTTGCCTTCCGCCGACTTCAACATGGCGGAATAACTCAGCCACGGATCGATCGCCTCAAGATTCGAGAAGAGATAATCGGAGTATTCCTTGCGCGCCGCGGAGAAGTTGCCGCCGAGCTCGTGGATCCGGGCATTGTGATAATGCTCTTCCGGCGTCTTCGCCTTCTGAATGATGCCACCGTTGGAGGAAAGGGCTTCGAAGCGATCGGCGATCTTCTCCAGGGTCGCCTGGCTTTTGTCCATCTTGGTGGAGATGTTGCCCTGGCCGCGCACCAACCAGATGACGAGAATCGCGATAAAGGCGAGCAGGCCCGCCACCATCCAGGCCCAGCGGCGTGCGCCTTTTCGTAATTGAGTAAGATCGTCGCGCAGCTTGAGGACGCCGGCCTCCAACGCTTCCTTCGTCTTGAGCGGATGGAACAGATGGGAGTCGGCTTTGAGCACGCCTCGATACGCCGCCTGGAGCTGGCGCTGCTCCTCCGGCTCCGGCTCGTGCGGATCGATCGGGAAGTTCTCATCCATGAAGAGGTACCAGACCTTGGTCCCCTTCTTTCGGGCGTAGAGCGCTTCGTATTGGGTGTAGCTGACGCGACCGAAATCCGGATCCGGTGACGACGGCTCGGCGCCGTAACATTGACCGACGAGCTGCACCACCCCTTTGCTCTGATCGATCTTGTCCCGCAGCATCTGTCGCAGGTCACCGGTCTCTGTGCCGAAAATATCCTGCCAGATCGGTTCGTAACCGAGGAAGGTCAACGTGTTCGAAACGAGCTGACGTGCACTGCGTAATTCCTTGCTGACAGCGGAGATGAAGATGGTCGGTCGTGGCGACATGGCGATTGAATACTCGAACGCGCTATGGCGTGACAAGCACGCAGGGCCGCCAACGCGGAAATCCCAAATTCCAAAACCCAAATCCCACCGGCTCTGCCGGAAGTTCCAATAACCAAATCCCAAACCCCAGGGAAATCCCAAGCGTCAAAATCCCGACTTCGGATCGACAAGCCGCCTTTGATTATTGGGTATTGGAATTTACTTGGGATTTGGAGCTTGGGATTTGGAATTTCCGGGCACCATGAGCGTCGGCAGGACGGTTTCAATGTTCGCCCGCTCCGGCTCCAGCCATGGTGGCAGGACCAGCGTTTCGCCCAGGTGCTCGGCATCTTCATCGACGGCAAAGCCCGGACCGTCCGTGGCCAATTCGAAGAGAACGCCGCCGGGCTCGGGAAAGTAAACCGACTTGAACCAGAAGCGGTCGATCACGGGCGTCGGGCGCGAGCCGCCCTCGCGAACCCGGGTGCGGACTTCATCCTGGTGTGTCTCGTCGTCGACTCGCCAGGCCAAATGATGAATGCTGCCTGTGCCCCAGGCGCCGCGCGCGGACGTCGGACTTTCATAAAGATCCACGTAGGCGCCGGACTTTCCGCCCGCGACGCCGTAACGATGCCAGCCGTTCTCCGTGCCGATGAGGGCGAATCCCATCGCCTCGGACAGAAACGAAGTCGTCCGGCCAAGGTCACGCTCCACCAGGCGAGCGCTCTCCAAACCGCGAATCTGATGCTCCTCCGGGATCGGGCTTTGCTTCCACGGACTGAATGGCCGGCCTAACGACTCCTCGTTTTCGACCAGCGCAACGCGTAGTCCGTGCGGATCCCGCAACGGCAGAGCCGGCCGGCCGAAACGGGATTCGAGCGGAAAGAGCTCCACGCCCTTCTCTTGCAACCGCTGACTCCAAAAACCGTGGCTTCCCGGCGGCACCGCCAGTGAAACCTCGCTGCTCAGGCCGTGGCCTTCACGGCTCGGCGCCATTTGCGCCCAGGGAAAAAATGTCAGGTCTGTTCCCGGATGCCCTTCCGCGTCGGCGTAGAAAAGATGGTAAGTGCCAGGGTCGTCCTGATTGACGCTCCGCTTCACCAGCCGCATGCCCAGGATGCCGGCATAGAAATCCAAGTTTTCCTGGGCCGGTCCGGCGATGGCGGTGACGTGATGAAGTCCTCTGACGGGTTGCATTGGTGGGCTATTTCTTAGTCGGCAAATCGATCAAGGATCAGAAAACTATATGGAGTGTCCGGCACCCCGTGCCAATCCCATTTCTGGAATGCGGCCGGCCGAAATCGAGCGATCAACGCTTTCGCGCCCGCTCCCGCCAGGGCGTGCTCCACTCGTTCTGCGCTCGCCTGGGAGCGCGACCACAGCTCTGCGGCATTCGTTACTTGCGCGACGATGCGAACTCGGGCGATCCGCGCGTAATAGTGATCAAAGCCCGTGCCCACGAGGGCAACCGAATCGCCGGGATGAATACCGTAAGTGTCGAGCTCTTGCGCGACGCGAACGTCCATCGGCATCGCGCGCGGCTTCGCCAGAACGGACGCTGCTTTGCTCAGCTCGATTAATCGCGGCGTAATAATCACGGCGGCAAGCAGGATCAGGAACAAGCGTTCTACGATCCGATTGCGTGCCCAAAGTGCACTATAGGCCCCGACCCAAAAAAGTATAAGCCATGGCGCAACGTATCGAACTTCTGTCGTAAAGAGAGCGTAGACAAGAAGCGATGAGAGCGGCCAAAGAACAAACCAAGCTTCCGGAGCGCTGGGTTTTCTTCGCGCGACGGTGGTGAGGACAACAAAAAAAACGAGACCGGCCAGCGGATACATTAGGTCCGGGAAATAATTCTTATAAAAAGTGAGACTGGCTTTCGCCGTCGTCCATTGCTGGGAAGGATCGAAGCGAATCTTCGCGCCCGCGTACCAATACGCCGGATCGTACCAAAGGGGGTAAGTTCCCGCGATAGGCTGGCCAAATTCCAAGACTTCCGGATTTTCCATGACCAGGCGCGGCCCGTGAATCGCCATATCCCCACCGGAAGTACCGGTCCAACCTTGGTACTTCCGAATACCCTGGACCCACCAAAGATAGTTCAACCTGCCCGTTTCCCCGATGCTCGGGTGCCCCACCCGCGCGCTAATCATGACGATTTGAGGAGTGCAAAGCAAAAGCATGATGGCACCCGCCAGCAGCGTGTTTCGCATGTGCAACCTGGAGCTGGGGCGGTGTGCGAGAAGGATCGCAACTAGAACAATTCCAATGGGCAGCATGACCGATTTGGACAAGTAGCCAAGCGCCAGAACGCATCCGAGAACGACGTAGGCCGAGGTGCCCGACCCGCGCCAGATGTGAAAATAACACGCAGCGGCACCAAAAACCGTGGCGCTCAACAAGATATCCGGAGTCACCGCGAAGGGTAGAATATCCCCATTGGTGTAAAGGCAGAAAAGAGCGAAAGCAAAAGCGATGAATGCGCCCTGCCGCGGCAAGGCACCTCGATCGGGCGCGCGAAACAAAATCAGTTCTCGCAAAAACAGACCGAACGCAATGGAGGCAACCAGATAAATGACGGCATTGAGGCCGTGCAAATAGGCAAATTCATCAGCAGGCGCTGGCCGCAGAATCAGTTCCCAGAGCGCGATCAGACCAGGATAGAGTGGACCCCAATGGGGATTGACGAGAGCGTGCGGACCGTTTTTCAGCGCTTCACTGGCAAGATCTAAGTAACTGATTCCGTCTGGATTCATCCAGTCACGGTAAAGCTGGGCGTTGAAAATACCCCAGGCGGCGGCGACTACCCACCAAAACCAAAGCGAGAGCGGTATGCCCGTTCTCTGGCAAACCGAAACGCGAAGATCTTCGAGTTTTGAAAACCGGGACGGGGCAGCCATTGCGGCCCAGTGTATCTGGCGCACACCATTCTTCCAGCAGCGACCTAACGCGGCGACGCTTAAGGAAGGTGATGCGCTTCGATGCGAACGCTTTTGTTTGCCTCTGGGTGCTCGCCAGGCGGCGTTCCTAAGATCTCGCTATTGCAAATGATACGCTTCGACAAGCGCGACGCCGGCCGCGCCATTCACGCTGTTCACGACGACGGTGTAATTCCCCGGCGCAAGATCGGCCACGATCGCTGATTCCAGATCGTTCGCTGGAGCCAGTCCGGCATTTGTAATCGCCGATTGCTGCGAATCCTTCCAGTTGTTGTTGGACAAAATGCGAGCGCCGTTGGAATCGAACAAATCGAGCTGCGGATCGCTGACGGGATTTGAAATCCCGACAGCAGCGAGCGACGGGCCGAGAGCGCGAAAAAGAACGCGGGCAGCGTCGGGCCCGGTCACGATCGTCCCACCGATCATGGCGTTTTGTCCGCTCCCGACCAGACCGCGCGTGCTCATGTTCCCGAGCTTCGAAGAGGCGCTGGTTTGGAGATCGTAAACTTCGACCAGGCCGATGCCGGTCGCGTTCCCGTTGCCGCGCAAGATCGCGGTGTAAGCGCCGGGCGCGAGCGAGGCGAGGATGGCGGACTCGAGATCGTTAGAAGGGGCGAGGTTCGCGTCGCGCAAGGCTTGCCCCTGCGTTTGTTGCCAATCGTTGTTCGTGGCGAGCTGATTGCCGCTCGCGTCGTAGAGCTCGAGGGCCGGATCACTCAGTGCGCCTTGGACACCGGCAGCCGCGAGCGACGGACCAAGGCCGCGGACGACCACTTCTTTTGGGTTGTCTCCCGTTACGATGAAACCGGCAATCGCGACGCTGTTCCCAGTGCCGATCTGGACTCGCGTGGAAAGGTTGGCGAGCGCATCCCGTCCCGTCACGCGGACGACGACTGCGTCATAAGCGACAGCATGGACGGCATCATCGGCGCTGAGCATAAACGTGTAGGTACCGGGTCCGGTGATCGTCACGGTCGTTGCCGGTTGATTCGCATTCGCGAATGAAACGCCCGCGGGTCCTGAGTAGAGCTTCCAGGTAATCGTGGCGCGGCCTGATGGATCGTTCACCGAACCACTCAGCGAAATATTCGTCGGCCACTCGAGGAATTGATCGGGGCCGGCGTAAACGCGCGGCGCGCCCGCCGAACGCGGTCCCTCGGTGGGGCCGGTCGTTTGGACTACTTCGAAGTTGCTGATGCCGATCGTTGAAAGGTGATCGAACGCGTTCGAGGCGAAGCGATCGTCGGGACAGACCGAAACGGAAAAGAAGTTTCCGTTGTCCGCGACGAGAGCGCCGTGTTTCTTCAGCGCGCGCAGGACAGCTTTCTCCTCGATCGTCCAGGTATCCGGAATCGCAAAGCCAGCTTTCAAACGGACTCGCTGGCCCATCGCGGGATAACTCGTCGAACTTGCGGGAATCGAGGACGCGAAGTGGGTCGCCGGATAAATGTATTCGCGGCGCGACTTCGCCACCACGATCCGCAACGCGTGCTCGACCATTCCGCGCTGGCATTCGTCGTAACGCACGATTGCTGGAAACATCGGCAAGACCAGCCGCGTCTCCCGAGGTCCAGCCGGCCGGTCGAAGCACGTTCGAGTTCAGATTAAATTTCGCGCCGTTCGACGCCTGCCAGCCGGTTCCGGTCAATTTCGTGAGCCATGTTTCCCAAATGAACCCGGCGCCGGGAGCGACCATGATCGCGTGGCGATCTCCGCCGGTGTTGTTCACGTCCTGCTGCCATTGTTGCAGGGTCATTCCGCCGGTTCCGCGCGGCCAGGTTTCGATCGGCAGATTCGCCGGGATCGGATAATTGCCGTTCGGAAAAGTCCCGCCGTCGAGATCGGATTCATCCGGATAATTGAAGAATGGGATGGTGACGCGCGGCTGATTATCCGGGACGAGGACGAAATTCATTTCGTAGAACGGCCGGAGCGTCCGGCGGCTCGACGACAGGTCGCTGGTGATCTGCGCGATGATCGCATCGGAGTTCGCATGAACCGGCTGGCGCGAGATGTCTTCATTCCACGGATTATCGCGCGGCATGATCTGCATCGCGGAAACGATCGCGTCAGCGGCGGGCGTGTTGAAAAGAGTCGGCGTAGTCACGATCGCCGCAGGACCGAGGATCCGTCCTTCGTGATTGATCCGCTCGGCGCGAGCGAGGCACGTCAGGCCGAAGAGAAGCAGGAGAACGCGGCGCATGACGCACAAAAGGCAGCAGTAATTACGCCCGCAAATCTATTGGAGCGCTCATCGCGCTAGAGCACGCCGACTGCGCGTGAGATCAGCAAAATGACGATGCTAAGTGAAATAAAAATCTGGACCATCGCAAGCACCTTAGCCCAGCGAGCGAGCAAGGGCGCGTCCGTCGGACCAAAGGTCGAGCTGTGGGTGAACGCGACAAAAAGGTAATCGATGAAGCGCGGCCGCCATCCGGTGCAGGCAAATTGAGCGCGCTCGTCGTGCGGGACCTGCATTTGAGGAAAAAGAAAACTGGTGCTGCCAAATTTCTTCTCCTCGTGCCGCACGGTCGGGCCGCCGCCATCCAGCCGCCAGTACCAGAGCGCAAACACGATCACGTTCGTGAGCCAGAGCAATCCACCCGAAAGCAGGAGTTTCAGCGGCGCCTCGCGGTGCGAAGGAAGCGCACGGACCAGAAGAATTACCGATCCGATTAAAGCCAAAGTCGTAATGCCGTTGATAACGATGCCGAGCGCGCGATTAAGAGAACGTTTCCCGGTTCGATGCGTGACTACCGTCGGGATAAGCAAAACGATAATCAGCGTCGGCAACAGCCAAATCGGCCCGACGATGAGATCGCGTGGCAGTGCCAAATAAATCGCGCCGACCGCGAGAAAGGCGAGTAAGGCCTGCCAGCGCGGTTCGGGCTTGTCGATGTGATTGTTTCCTTCGCCCATGGTCCCTCTATATCATGTTGGACTCGCGATCCCGCCATCGCGGGATCGCCTGGTTCCCAAGACCCTCGTTCCCAAGTTGTACTTGGGAACGGCAATTGTCTTCGAAGCTCTAGCTTCGTCCACACGGCGCGCGGCGAATTCGCCCGAGGAAGCCTAGCTTCCAAAACAGATGCATTCCCAAGTGCAACTTGGGAACGAGGGGGAAGGAGGCGGTACATCCAGACGCGGTTTGGAAAGCGCCGCTTCCTGGCTCTGGCGGACTGCTCCTACAACCAACGCTTCTTCTTGAAATAAACGATTTGAAAAATCGCGACGCCGAGCATGAACACCAGGCAGGCGACGTATCCGTAGGGGGAGTAAAGCTCCGGCATATTCCAAGGCAGCTTTTTCCCGTCCACTTCGCGCTGGAAATTCATCCCGTAAACCCCGGCCACAAAGGTAAGCGGGATGAAGACCGAGGAGATGACCGTCAGCACCCGCATGATTTCGTTCGTGCGAATGCCTACGGCGGAAAGATAAAGATCCATCAGGCCCGAGACCACATCGCGATAGCTTTCGATCAGGTCCATCAGCTGCACCGTGTGATCGTAGCAGTCGCGCAGATACACCTTGGTTGCTTTCGTGACCAGCCCGCCTTCGTCGTGCATCAGAGCGTTAATCAGCTCCCGCACCGGCCAGACGAAACGGCGGATCCGCGCAAGCCTGCGCTTGTGTCCATGCAATTCGCCTACCGGGCTGCGGCCGGGCTGAAGCTGGACCAGGTCTTCCTCGATCAAATCGATCTTCGCGCCGACGTCCTCGAGGACGGGATAGTAGTGATCGATGATCGAATCGAGGAGCGCGTAGGCCAGATAATCGGGGCCCATTTTTCGAATGGTCCCGGTGGTATTGCGGATCCGCGCCCGGACCGGCTCGAAGACATCGAACTCGGCTTCCTCCTGGAGAGTGATGAGAAAATGTTTTCCGAGAAACAGGCTGACCTGTTCTCCGCACATCACGTTGTCACGACCGGTGTAAATCATGTGAGCGACGATGAAGAGATAGTTGTCGTACTGCTCCACCTTTGGCCGCTGCGCGGTATCGAGGACGTCTTCCAGGGCGAGCGGGTGCAGATTGAATTGCGTCCCCAGAGTGCGCAGAACTTCGATGTCGCCGAGACCGTCGATGTTGATCCAGGTGACGCGCTGGTTATCCAGGTGCGACATCAATTCCTGGCGGTCTTCAATAACCCGCTCTTCGAGGTTAGCCCGATCGTACTCGATCAGGGTAATGACCGGCTTGCGGCGGATGATCTCTTCCCGGAGCCGGAGCGTCCCCGGAGATTCTCCGGGAATCGGGTGGCGTAACTTGAACATGGATTACGGAAACGGCTGGGCCGCAACCGCGGCGATCACGGCGTTTTTCCGGCGGCGCAATTCCATTATCCAGAGCCCAGCAATCGTCAGGAGGTCGCCGATCAGGTGGGTGGTTTGGGTGGAGGAGACCGTCGCCGGATCCAGGGTGGGTTCCAAAAGATCGCGGACCGGTTTGATTTCGGGCGCCGCGGAACCGGCGTCGGATTGTTTGATCGCGGCGAGAGTGGCGTGGCGCTGAAACGCGGTAGCCTTAATCGCATCGAGATTTTCGTAGGCGAACAAGCCGAACAGAATCGAGACGATCAGGGTGGTGAGCGCGGCCGGCTGTTTGCGCAGCGACGAGAACGCGAGCAGGCCGCCGACGATGACGACGTAAAGCGTCCAATAATTCTGCAAGGCGGTGGTACGCTCGAAGTAGAGCTGGATCAGATCGTTGTATTTCATGGCAAGGGCTGATTATTGGAGGAGGCGCTGGTCGGACGCGAGGAGAAACCGCGCGTTTCAAACTGTTGCAGGGCCGTAAGCACTTCCGGACGCACGACTACGGAGGGACGAGCGCGCCGAATTAGATCGAGCGCTTCCGGCGTCGATCTGACTAAGTGACTTCGCAACAGGTACGCGCCAACCGCCGCGGCTGTTCGCGAGTACCCGATTTTGCAGTGGACGTAAACAATCCCGGTCACCGATTCGCGTTCGATGAAGGATGCCATGTCAGTGAGTTGGTCGACGTTCGGTGCAGTCAGATCGAGAATCGGAATGTTCCTGTAGATCACCGAGCGCAGTGGCGCGGCCTCTGAAAATTCGGCGGTCAGATCGAGCACCGCGGTCACTCCCCTTTCAAGGAGAGCGATCGCTTCGTCGCGATTGAGGACGCCGCCTATCCAAACCTGCGGAGTCAATTCATCCCAGGCACGACATTGTCTGCGGTAATAGCGGCGCGAAATTTCCTGACCAACCAGGACCGGTCCCAGGGTCCACCGCGTGGTCCAGGGCAAGCGGCCGTCGCGTTTCCGAAAAACTCCCGGCCCAACGCGGAAGTAGGCGGCCGCGGCAACGCCTAGCGAGATTGCCGGCCAAAGCAGAAGAGCGCCCCAGCGCCAGAAGAGAATGACCAGGGCGGCAGTGACGAAGGTGCCGATCAGGTACCAGGACCCGACGCGGCGGTTCCTGATCACCGGCAAACGCGTTTCCGTTTCGGCAAAAAGAAAGAGACAGTAGGCGCCGAGCGCGAACCCGGCGACGACGTCCATCAGGTGATGCTGATAGCTCAGGACCGCGGAGAAGGCGATGATAACGAACCAGATATTGGAGGCGGCGCGAGGGAGCCCGCGGAGATGTCGCGCGTAGTGCGCTCCCAGGATTGTGCAAAAGGCGATGTGAAGCGACGGCAACAGATTGTAGGGCTGATCCGCGGCGCGAAACCAATCGAACACGATCCCGAGCGAGCCGGCGACGGGCGGACTTTCGAAGGCAAAACGCAACGGGAAGAGGAGAAAACAAAGTCCGGCGATCAGGATGGCGGCGCTAATGCGTTTCGAGAAAGCCGCCAGCTCACGCTTGCTGCCGCAGAGGAACGGCGCGGCGACAAAAAATAGATCGATCGACATGTAGGGGACGAACATCCATGCCACGAAAGGGATCGAGCGTTCCCATTCGAAGAAGAGGGTCGGCACGTTGGTGCGTTGGGCGGTAAACCAGTTGGACCAGCCGTAAACGACCAGGAACAACGCGGAGAGGCCTATAGAGACGAGCAGTTGGGTGGATCGAGCGCTCCGACGCTCGATGTGCTCAGTTTGCGCCATTGGCGCCGTTCGTTCCATCGAGCGATCCCGCAGGCGCGGGGCTCGATCCACCTCGACGCGCCACCGAAACGGTAAACATTCCCCACTCGTCGACTTCCATCGCGCTCTTCTTGAACCCGGTGACCCTCACCAGCTCGTCCATTTCCGCCGTCGTGCGGCGGCGCATGATCCACGGCTTGCCTTCGCGATTGCGGAGCACCCGCGCGATGAATTCAACCTGCGGATGCCAAGGTTGATTCGTGTAGACGAGATAACCGCCCGGCTCGAGGACGTCTGCCAAACCGCGCAACGACTCAAGCACGCCGGCGTTTTCGGGAAACAACTCGAAGAGACCGGAGACGATCGCGATTGTCGGGCGCGGTTTGACCGAAGCGATTGCTTCCCGATCGAAAGCGTCGGCAACTTCGACGTTCACATTCGTCAGGCCAAGCTTGGCGGCGAATCGAGCCGCCGCCTCGACGTTCTCCGGTTTGTAATCCCGAAGTAACGCCGTCATCGGAATCTGCGCTAACTCATGCATCGTTTCGAGCAGGTAGCGCCCGCCGCCCGCTGCGATATCCACTATCCGGACCGGCTGGCCGTCGGCGTGAAGGCGCTCGATCACCCACCCCAATTGCGTCTCCAGATTTTTCTTCCGCTGCCGGATGCCGCGCCAGCCCGGACTGTTCAGATAATTGCGGTCGATGAGCCGGCCGAGCGGCGTCACTCCACGCGGTTGGTTCTCGTAAACGTAATCAAGGGTGAGCCCCGAATCGAATCCGCTCCGCCACCCGAGACCGATGCCCGTGCTCAAACGGCCGCCGGTTTTCATGCCGCCGCGAACCAATGCGAAGTGCGGACTGCCGCGCAGTTTCAATCGCTCGTACTCTTCCCAGGTGTGACCGTATCTGTCGGCCGCCACCAGCGACGGCGTTACCGTCGGAGTCGCAAATCGTTCGAGAATGAAGTCGCGAACGCGATCGACCACCTGAGACCGCTCACGCTCGTGGAAGAGCGCGTGGTAAGCGGACGGGAAAACGTGCATCCGTTTCACCGGTGACGAGAGTCCGTTGAAGAACTCCCGTTGCGCTTTCAAACTGACCACCCAATCGCGACCGGCGGAAAGCATTAACATCGGGAGTTGGATCGCGCCGGCGTCGGCCAGGAGCCGGGTGCCGGCATCGTGCAAAGCCAGAAGCACATTAACCGCGATCTGGCGAAATATCAGCGGGTCGGCTTCGTACTGTGCAGCCTGCACCGGATCGTGCGTCAGCATCTTCGCCTTCACGTAGCTCTTCACGTAACCGGACCCGATGAACTTCTCTTTCAGCCGCAGCGAAGGAATCGCGAACGGAACGTAGAGGCGGACGCGAAACGCCGGCGTAGCGAGAATCATGGCCCGAATCGGCGGAGCGTAATCGTGCACCCAGGCCGAGACCACAACGGCGCCGACGCTATGCGCGAGCACGATCATGTTTTCGAACGCGAAGCCGTGATGATCGCGGACGTGGCGCACGAAAGTATCGACGTCTTTTACCAGCGTCCCGAAATTATCGGCTGCGCCCCGCTCGCCCGCGGAAACGCCGTGGCCGCGAGCATCCCAGGCGAAAATCGCGACGTCATTCAGCCCGAGCATTTCGACGAATTCCGCCCAGCGGCCGGAATGTTCGTGTCCCCGATGGAAAAGCAGCAGCGCTTTTTCCGTCGGCTGCTCCGGAATCCAGGCGCGATAGAAAAGCTGCGCGCCGTCCCAGGATTGAAATGTCGTTTCGTTTTGCGTCATTCTAGATTTGTAGGGCGGACGCACCGCCTGCCACGAACGACGGCAACCGGAGCGGTTGCCCTACAATTTCAGCGGCAAGCATGCTGTTGCCCCAGTTGCTGGACCGCGAGTCGCAGTTCCGCGGCGATCGCGGCGTTGGAACTTTTGTCCGGCGGCATCGACGTATAATTGCGCGGTTCACCGATGATCAGGCGCACTTTTCGCGGCCGTGGAATGCGTTTTCCTTTCGGCCAGGCCCGATGCGCGCCATCGAGATAGCAGGGCAGAACGGGAACGTCACACCCCGCTACCAACGCCCCAATTCCTGGTTTGAATTCCTGGATCTCGCCGGTCCTGGACCGGGTGCCTTCCGGAAAAATGATGAGAACGTTGCCGGCATTCGCCATGAGCTCACCGCAGATCGCGAGGCTGTGGCGAACATGCGTCTGCCGCGCGAACGGGAGAGCGTTCACGATCACTGTCGCGATCCAGGTGCGCGACACACTCTTGAAAAAATAATCGGCGGCGGCGGCGGGAAACGCGCGATGCAACCGGCGCAATGGCAACCCTGCAAGCAAGCAGACCGTGTCGAGATGGCTGGAATGATTCGCGACGAGAACGAAGGAACGATTACTCCGGAGATGCTCTTCACCGACGATTTCGAAACGGCAGTAAGTGCGGAGCAACCCGCGAATGATCAGCGCGACGCAGGAGCGAATGCCGTAGACCAACATGTCGGGCTGCCGCGGAAAATTGCGGAGCCGCTCGATCACGTTCTGGTCGAGATCGGCGGCGGGCTCGTATTGCCAGCGTTTCATCGGAGCTTGGAATAATAGTTCGCCATGTGGAGGAAGAGCGGCGCGACGTAAATGAGGCTGTCGATTCGGTCGAGGATGCCGCCGTGACCGGGAATCAGCCCGCCCATGTCCTTTGTGCCGATGTCACGTTTGATCACGCTGATCGAAAGATCGCCGAGCTGGCCACCAATGCCAACGATCAACCCGGTCAGGATCAGTTGCCACGGTCCGAAGTCCGGAAAAGAAAAGCGGAGCAGCCACGGCAGGACCATCGAAACGGCGAGGGCGCCGAGAGCGCCTTCCCAGGTTTTCTTCGGGCTGATTTCGCTGCGCAAAGGATGGCGGCCGAAGAGCCGGCCAAACGTGAAAGCCGCGATATCGTTGAGCTCCGTCGCGAAGACGACGTAGATGACATAGCCGTAGGCGTTGGCGGTATTGGCAAGAAAACCGAGGTGGCCAAACATCCAGCCGATGTAAACGAAACCCACGATGCCTAACGACATGCGCTGCAATTCACCCCGGGCACGGTTCCGCAGAATCGGCACGATCAAAATCAACGCGATCGCGTAAACCGGAACCGCGACAAACAAGCCGTACCAGCCTGGGCCGGGTTCGAGGCCTTGCGGCTGCGACAGGAACGACGCCAATCCCGCGGCGACAATCCCGGCGTAAACGGCGCCAACCATCCACCAGTCGCGATACAAACCGGAAGCACGCGCGAATTCTTTGAACCCAAAGACCGCGAGCACGGTCACGCCCACGATCGTTGGAATTCGCCCGGCGAAAACCACGGCGAGGCCGATCGGCGCCATGACGAGCCATGACCGATACGTGCTCCAGATCGAGCCAAGATCCTTCCTGAAACCCCAATGCAAAACGCCCAGCGCAAGTCCTCCCACGATGAGAGAGACGAAGACGATCCGCAGATACGCGAGAAAAATGGGATCGTGCAGCGCGTTGCTCGTAGACATTAACGGGTCTTCTTCCGCAAGGCTGACATGATTCGTTTCAGCCGCACAGCGATAGTTTGGAGGCAGCCGGCGATGACAACGAGACACGTCAAATCGAGAACAGTGAATCGATCAATCAGCGGAGACGGGCAGGCGAAAGTCGTCCACGCGCCCAGATGGAGCGCGACCATTCGCCACGGCTTTGACATCACGCCGGTGAATTCCCGCTGGACACCGACTGCCTGTCCAAACATGCCAACGTACGCGGTCAGGAGCGCGAATATTGCCGCCCAATATCCGACGAATGGATTCATCCAGCCGCTGTGCGCGGCGCCGGCGAAAATGAGGACGTCGGAGATGCGATCAGGCAAATCGTTCAGGATCTCGCCGCGCCAGCTCGCCTTGCCCGACGCTAGCGCGACCATGCCATCGAGCATGTTGAACCAGAGTCGGAGATAACAGAACAGCGGCGCGATTAGGAGCAGCCACGGCCGCGGACCGGATTTCCAAAAACAAATGGCCGCGATCGCGGCCGCGACCATCGACGCATACGAAATCGTGTCGGGATGAATATTGAGGCGGACGCAGAGCGCGGTCGCGAAGCGCGCGGTGGCTCGAAAACCTTCGCCGATTGGCCGCCGCGAAGTTGGTTCGTATTGGGCCATGCGCAGGTGCATCCGGTTCTACGGTTTTGCCCGGACAGGGTCAACCGGCGGCTTTACATGGCGGCCCGCAATTTTCTACGATCCCGTGCGATGAAGAAAATCCTCTCAGTCGTCGCCGCGGGTCTCGCAGCGGCAGCGGTCACAGCCGCGACCGATCAGACGAGCAAGGCCAAAATCGATCCGGCCCAGATTCCGAAATGGTCCGCGGAGGACCTCGATTTTTTCCTCCACGGATCGATGAGCACGGAAGTTGTGCCGGAACGGGTGCTGCGCGCGTTCATCAAGATCTATCCCGATCTTTTTCCGGCGTCCGACCTGGCGTATCTCGGTTTGATTCCCGACCCGGCGTTTGGCTGGCCAATCGGGATTAGCCGAAAGGCGGAGGTAAAACACCTCGGCGGCTTGTCGGCTGTGGGGATCAATTGCGCTTCGTGTCATGTCGCGGAGATCCATTCCAGCGCGAATAAGGAGCCGATCCGGATCCTCGGAGCGACCAGCCATTTTAACGTCGAAGCATTTTTCGGCTCTGTCCTGGTCTCCACTTTTAAGACTTCCGAGCCGGGAAACATGAAACTGTTTTTAGCCGCCTATTTTTCAAATCCGGCGATCGATTCAGCCTGGGAAACGCAACAGGCATCCATCACCGAGACGATGGCAGCGGATCCTTTCGGGGCGAAAGACATTCCGCCGGGCGAGCTCCACCAAATCGCGCCAACTGACTTGGAGATGGCGAAAGACGCCGGCGGACTTCCGCAGCTCGCGCATTCGATGGTCAAACTTTTCCACAACATGCGCGCCGCTCTCCACGTTCCAGATCAGCCGCCGGAAAAAGCTCCGCCGGCTTCAGGTCCCGGCCGCAACGATGCCTTTGGCATTCTGGCCGCGAGTCTCCTGAACAAGCCGCAGCCCTATGCGCCGACGAAATTCGGTCTGGTCTGGGACATCGACAAACGCACGTGGGTCCATTGGGACGGCAACACGAAATCTCCGATCGCACGAAATTTATTGGCCTCGCTCGGACTCGGTGCGCCGCTCCACGGGAAGCGGGGCGACCTCGAGTTCGCGATGGTTAAACGGCAGACCGATCTCTCCGAAAGTATTCGACCGCCAAAATACCCGTTCGCGATCGACAAGGCGGCGGCGAAACGTGGCGCCGCGCATTTCGAGTCGAAGTGCGCTTCCTGTCATGGCGGACCGGAAGGCGACAAGCGTTTGTATTCCATAGCTGATGTCGGGACCGATCCGCATCGCGCGGAATTGTTCACGGAAAAACAGGCGGAAGGGTTCAACAAGTTTCTGGCGGAACTGGAGGCCATTGGTTACGAGCCTCCGAAAGAATTCGGAGTGCGCAGCACCGGAAAATATTGGGCAGCCACGCTGAATGGCGTCTGGGCGCGCTCGCCCTACCTACATAACGGGTCGGTCCGGACCCTGCAGGAATTGCTGATGGCGCCCGGGCAACGCGCAAAGGAATTCCATCGCGGCTCGCAGGAGTACGACCCAAATCAAATGGGCTACACCGATGCCGGCGCTTATGTTTTCGACACGACGACGGACGGCAACTCGAATTCAGGCCACGATTACGGAACGAAGCTTACTGCCGAACAGAAGCGGGAGTTGATGGAATATCTCAAGACTTTGTAGCCCGCGAATGACGCGAATTGACGCTAATGGATTCTAAAATTCGCGTCTATTCGCGTTATTCGCGGGCTGATTCTTAATAGCCGGCCGCCTGGCCGTCTTTGCGGCTCTCACTCGCGCCGACGAAGACGCGCTGGCCATCGTGCATCTCGACCTTGATCGCCTGGTAGCCGCCGTATCCGCCGAGATCGAAGCGGATATCGTGACCCTGCAATTTTAGCTCGCGCACCGTTTCAAACGGAACGCCGGTCTCCAGGTTCACGTAACCGCCGGTTTCCGTCAGCTTTTCGCCGGTCGGCTCGCAGTCGCCTTCATGCTGCCAGCGAGCGGCGTCGCCGGCTTCCTGAACGGTCATGCCAAAATCGATCTGGTTCGTCAGGACCTGGACGTGGCCCTGCGGTTGCATGCCGCCGCCCATGACGCCAAATGCTTCCCAGGGCTTTCCGTCCTTCATCACGAATCCCGGAATGATCGTGTGAAACGGCCGTTTGCCCGGCGCATAAACGTTCGCGTGCCCGGGCTCCATCGAAAAAAGTTCGCCGCGATCCTGAAACATGAAGCCGAGCCCGGGAACAACGATGCCGCTTCCCATCCCGCGGTAATTGCTCTGGATCAGGCTCACCATGTTGCCCTCGTCGTCCGCAGTGCACATGTAGATCGTGTCGCCGTCTTTCAGCGCCGGATTGCCCGGCGCGATTTTCTTAGCGGCATGCATCGGGTCGATCAACTTCCGCCGCTCGGCCGCGTAATCTTTTGAAAGCAGACCGGCCAACGGGATTTTTGCGAACGCCGGATCGGCATAAAACTTCGCGCGATCGGCCCACGCGATTTTTTTCGCCTCGATCATGGCGTGCAACGCGGCGGGCGAATTGTAACCCATCGCTTTCAGATCGAAGCCTTCGAGGAGATTCAGGATTTGGAGGGTCGCGATCCCCTGCCCGTTCGGCGGCAATTCGTAAACGTCGTAGCCGCGATAGTTGACCGACGCTGGCTCGACCCAGGTCGAGGTGTGCTTCTCGAAATCGATCTTGCGCAGGTGCCCGCCGTTCGCCTGCATGAAGGCGTCGATCTTCTCGGCGATCTCGCCTTTGTAATATGCGTCGCGACCTTTCTCGCCGATCAGTCGGAGTGTCTTCGCCAACGCCGGATTCTTGAAAATGTCTCCCTTCGCCGGCGTCCGGCCTTTGCCATCGAGCGTGTAGGTTTCGAGAAACGCGCCAGGCAAATCCTTGTAAAGCTCCGGGCCGAGGTGCCAGTAAAACGCGATGAGCTCCGTGACCGGGAACCCTTCCTCCGCGTACTTTGCGGCGGGAGCGAGGTCGTCGCTCAATTTGAGCTTGCCGAATTTTTTGTGGAGCTCGCTCCAGGCATCGACGGTGCCCGGCACACTGATCGGAAGCATCCCGCGCGGCGGAATGGTTTTGCGATTCAACTTCTCCAGCTCGGCTTTCATCTGGTCGTAGCTCAACCCGAGCGGAGAACGGCCGCTGCCATTCAGGCCGTAAAGTTTGTTTTCCTTCGCGCTGTAGACGATCGCGAACAGATCGCCGCCGATGCCGTTCGAGACCGGCTCCATCAGGCCAAGCGTCGCATTCGCAGCGATGGCGGCGTCGATCGCGGTGCCGCCGCGTTTCAAAATATCGAGACCGACTTGGGTCGCGAGCGGGACACTTGTGCAAACCATTCCATGCCGGGCGAGAACCTCGGAGCGGGTAGCGAATTGCCGGCCAGTGATGCGATCGACCTGGGCGAAGAGAGGTGAAGTTGATATGCCGCCCAAGAAAAGAAGAAGAACGAATCGGTGCATGGCTAAGTTGTAGCCGGGATCGGTGATCCCGGCCAGCGGCAGCGTTTCCCCTGGGCCGGGATCACCGATCCCGGCTACAACTACTCGTAGCGCAGTGCCTTCACCGGATCGAGCCGTGCGGCGCGATACGCAGGCAGGAATGCGAAGATGCAGCAGATCAGAAACGCGCCGATGCAAATCTTCGCGACATCGACCGGCACGACCTGCGCCGGGAGCTGCGAAAATTGATAGACCTGCTTGGGGAAGACCTCGAGACCGAAAGTGGACGAGAGCCAATGGCTGAATTCATTCCGATAACGGACCAGCGTCATTCCCAAGCCCAGCCCCATCAGGGTGCCGAACAACCCAACAATGATCCCCTGCCCGAGGAACACGCCGACGATCTGGGTGATATTGGCGCCGATCGCTTTCATCACGCCGATGTCGCGCGTCTTTTGCACGGTCACCGTGATGAGCGTGTTCATGATCCCGAACGCCGCCACGATGATGATGAAGAAGAGCAGGAAAAACATCACCGTTCGCTCGAGCCGCACGGCTTCGAAAAACTGGTTGTTCATGTCGATCCAGGTCTGGGCGTATTGCGGCGGCTCGAGAAATTTTTCGATCTCCCGTTTTATCGGCTCGGCCGCGTACGGATCGACCGTCCGAACCGTGATCCCATGAAGCGCGTCCCCTAATCCATAGAGTTCCTGGCCGACATAAATCGGCACGAGCAGGAACTCGGAGTCGTGCATGTAATGGCCGGTCTCGAAAATTCCGGTCACGGTCAGTTCTTTCGGCAGAACAACTTCCCGCAGTTTGTCGACCGCCTTGCGCTCGTCGTCGCCCTTCGCTTTCTCGAGATCTTTCATCCCGTCAAGGATTTCGCCGAGGTTCCCGGGCGAATAGACCGTCAGTTTGTCTCCCACGTCGATGTGAAGTTTGCGCGCCAGCTCGATGCCGAGCACGGTCGAGTCGCCTTCCAGATCGAGCGACCCTCTCTTGATGAACTTCTTCAGTTCCACGACTTTTTCTTCCTCGACCGGATCGATCCCGCGGATAAGCGGCGCCAGGCGTTGGTGGTTAAACTCCACGATCACCGGCCCCTGGACGTAGGGCGCCGTCCCGACCACGCCCGGCGTGTTCCGGATTTTCACCGTCAGATCGCGCCAATCGCGCAGAACGTCTTCCGTGCTCACGAGAATGTGCGCATCCCAATCGACCACTTTCTGCCGCAGCTCGCGATCGAAGCCGGTCATGACCGAGATGACGACGATGAGCACCGTCACGCCGAGCATGACTCCGACCATCGAGATGAGGGTGATGATCGAGACGAAAGTGCGTTTCGGTTTCAGATACCGAAGCGCGAGGAAGAAACTGAACGGGAGTTTCATCGAATCCTTCACCGCGTGCGCCTTCAGATCCTCGAGGTCGACGAACTCGAGCACCGAAGAATGGGTCGCTTCCAGATCGATCGGCGCCGCCCGGCCGCGGTCGAGCGCGGCTTTCCATCGCGTCACGCAGACGCACCACCGGTCGCCGGGTTTCAGCCCGGGAAATCCCCACTCGGGCATCGGCGTCACGAGATCGTTGCCGTCGAGCACCGAGAAATCGAGAAACTCCTCGGTGACTTCCACGCAGACGGTGTGCAGTCCGACGTCGTCCGGTCCGGTCCGGCAATACCCGTCGCGATAAAATCCAGTCATCGGATCGCGACAACAGCAGCGCAGTTCGGTGCCGAGGACGTTGGTAGGCATGGCGACATGTTACCCAAGGAGCCGCGCTTTCCAAACCGCCGCCATTCTGTTGCAGCGCGGCTCCAAAAAAGCATTCCGCGGTTTGTAAACGCGGCGCTCCCTGTTCCAACGAGTTTATCGCGATGGGCGAGCAAGATGATCACTTACTGGCTTTGCCCGGCGGAGCCGAGCGCGCAGAGAATTGGCCGCGATGATTCGTGATCTCGCGGCCCGTTTCGACGCGCCGGTCTTCGAACCGCATGTAACGCTCCACTGTTACGAGCGCGGAGCTGGGGAAGACCCGGACAAGGTGCTGATGGACGTCGATGAGCCAGTGCCACGAATATCGGCTCGCCATCCGCGGCCTCGATTACTCGGACGAATTCACGAAGACGCTCTTCGTCCAGTTCGCGCCCGACCCGGTCTGGCACGCTTAAGTCAAGGATTTGCGACGCGCGTCGGCGTCGCCCACCGATTACAAACTGAACCCGCATCTCAGTTTGCTTTACAAAGAAGATGGACTCGGAAACCAAACGCGGCTCGCTGCTTCGATTGCGCTTCCGTTCATCGACGTAATTTTCGATCGCGTCAAGGCGGTGATAAGTCCGGCGGCAATCGAATTCGCGCGAAGATGTCGAGGCGTGGCGGGTGGTCGCGGAACGAAGATTGACCGGATGAAGACAAAGATTTTCGGCCAGCACGACGAGGCGACCATCGCGCAAATCGAACGGTGCGTGGAGGCTGGCGGCGAGCGCGCGGTGCTTTGCGCGGACGGCCACAAAGGCTACGCGCAACCGATCGGCGGCGTGCTTGCTTACACGGACAAAATCTCTCTCTCCGGGGTCGGGTTCGATATCGCCTGCGGCAATCTCGCCATTCGGACGGATGCCACGCGTGCCCAGGTCGCGCCGGCGATGGAGGAAATCATGAACGACGTCGTTCGCGATGTTTCTTTCGGCATCGGCCAGAAGAGCAAAACGCGGATCGATCACGAGCTGTTCGACGATCCGGCGTGGGGCTTGTTTCCCCTGCGCGATTTGAAACAGACGGCCGCGGGGCAACTGGGGACGGTGGGCGGCGGAAATCATTACGTCGATATTTTCGCCGACGAATCGGACCGGATCTGGGTCGGGGTCCATTTTGGCTCGCGCGGGCTCGGTCACAAAACCGCGACGCATTTTCTGAAAGCTGCCGGCGGCAAAGACGGGATGGATGTTCCGCCGACGGTCGTCGAAGAGGCGTCGCCCCTTGGACAGGATTACATCGCCGCGATGACGCTCGCGGGACGTTATGCGTACGCAGGCCGGGAAGCGGTCGCCCGGCATGTCGTGCGCGGGATTTTGCGCGCGAACGCACTCGAAGAAGTGCACAACCATCACAACTTCGCCTGGCGCGAGGAACACGATGGACAGCAGTTTTGGGTCGTGCGCAAAGGGGCCACGCCTGCGTTCCCCGGCCAGAAAGGATTTATCGGCGGCAGCATGGGCGACGACGCGGTGATCATCGAAGGCATCGATTCACCGCTCTCGCGCGAAGCGCTTTTCTCCACCGTGCATGGCGCCGGCCGGGTCATGTCGCGAACGGCGGCGAAGGGGAAATTTGTCAAGGTGGGCGGGAAACGGATCCGGAAGGATGGACTCGTTAGGCACGACGAGATGATGAAGTGGATCGCGGACAAGAATGTCGTCTTGCGCGGCGGCGACCTGGACGAAGCGCCTCAGGCTTATCGGCGTTTGCCCGAAGTTCTCGCTGCGCATGCGGGCACGATTCGAGTTCTGCATACGTTGACGACCTCTCGGGGTGGCGATGGCCGGCAAGGACATCGTCGATCCATATAAGGATTAAAGGGAGCTGAACGACTTCGCGAATTAACGAATTAGCGATTAATTGAGGCGCAGACTGTCTCAATTCGTTAAGTCACTAACTCGTTAATTCGCTCAATGAACGAAATCGTCGGCATAGATCTCGGGACGACCAATTCGCTAATCGGCGTAATGGACGCGGGGTTCCCGATCCTCATTGCGGACAAGAACGGTTTCCGGCTTACGCCATCAGTCGTTCATTTTCCCGCGGATGGAGACCCACTGGTCGGACAACCGGCCACGCGAATGCGGGTGCTCAAACCGGCGCAGACAATCTATTCCATCAAGCGTTTTATCGGTCTTCGGGGCGAGGAGCTGAGCGAAAAAGATGTGGACGTTTCCTATCGGCTCGACCGCAAAGGCGGGAGGCCGCTCCGGGTCGTCGCGAACGGGCGCGAGTTTTCGCCAGAGGAGATCTCGGCCTTGATCCTCGGGAAACTGAAAGCGGACGCCGAAGCTGCGCTCGGTCATGCCATCTCGCGCGCGGTGATGACAGTGCCGGCTTATTTCAACGATGCGCAACGCAATGCCACGAAACGGGCGGGCGAACTGGCGGGTTTCAGCGTCGAGCGAATCGTCAACGAACCGACTGCCGCCGCGCTTGCCTACGGACTCGACAAGCTGAAGACGCGGGCCCGAATTGCGGTCTTCGACCTGGGCGGAGGTACCTTCGACATTTCGATCCTCGAATTGAACAACGGCGTGTTCGAAGTGCTCGCTACAAACGGGAACACCCGGCTCGGTGGCGACGATGTCGACAACGCGATCATGGCGCATTTAGGCGACGTCTTGCGGCGAAACGCCCCGAAGACACCGCGCGTCTTCGCGAAGCAGCGATCGATGCGAAACATCGCCTTTCGACCGACGAGCACGTTCAGATCGATCTCCCGTTCCTCGAGGGCAGCACAGAATTTTTCCTGCGAGCTGACGCGCGAGGAACTGGAAGACCTCATCCGGCCAATCATCGAACAAACGCGCGGACCTTGCCGCCGCTCGCTTGCCGACGCGAAACTGGAAGCGCAGCGACTTGGACGAAGTGATTCTCGTCGGCGGGATGACGCGGATGCCGCTGGTCCGGCGATTGGTCGCGGACATTTTTGGACGCGAGCCCAACACATCGCAAAACCCGGACGAAGCGGTGGCGATCGGGGCGACGATCCAGGCGGGGATTTTGTCAGGCGCGGTGCGTGACGTGGTCTTGCTGGATGTGACGCCGCTGTCGTTAGGCATCGAGACGTTCGGAGGATTAATGAACGTGATCATCCCGCGTAACTCGACGATTCCGATCAAGGCCGGCGAGATGTTCACGACCGCGGTAAACCAGCAGCGATCAATGTCGATCAAAGTTCTGCAAGGCGAACGCGAGATGGCGCGGGACAACTGGAGGCTCGGGCAGTTCGAGATCGAATTCGAACCGGCGCTGAAGGGAGTGGCCCGAGTGGGCGTCCAGTTTGAGATTGACGCGAACGGCATTCTCCACGTCCTGGCTCGCGACACGAAGACCGGGCATGGAAAAAATCGTGGAGATGACGAGCGCCGTGGATGTGTCGGATGAAGCGGTCGAGGCGATGATCTCCGAATCGCTCGAGCATGCGTTTGACGATATGAGCGAACGAGTTTGGACGGAGACGAAATTGAAGGCGGACGAGATGCTGGCAGCAGTGGATGCGGCCTTTGCTCAGATGAGCCATTCAATCGATCCGAGCAGAGAAGGACAAGATCGAGCATGCCGCCGCGGAAGTGCGGGCAGCGCTCGCGACGCACGATGCTCGGAAATTGCAGAGCGCGAATGCCGCGCTCGATGAGGCCACCCAAGGCCTGGCGGCGGCCATCGTCGAAAAGGCGATGCGCGCGTCGGAATTGTAGGGCCACCGGCCACCTGGCACCCGGCAGGCGGTGGGCCTGCCCTACAACTGAAAATGTCCCTACGGCGTCGGTGAACCCGCGGCGCTCGGACTCGGGGTTGATTTCACCTTCGCGAGGGCCTCCTCGAGAAGCTTCTTTTCTTCAGGGAAAATTGGGCCGGCCTGAGCGGCGAAGACGTACTCCTGCGCGGCGGGCGCCTGGTTTTCGTCGAGCAATAGCAGCGCGGCATAAACCGCTGCATGCGGATCGAGCACTCCTTCGGGCGGCAGTTTCTTCATGATCTCAACGCCTTCGGCGGTCCGGCCCTGGGTGTAGAGGGAAAAGGCATAGGTCATGGCGGCGTTCACGTCGTCCGGGGCGTGATCGTAGGTTTCTTTCGCGACGCGATGTCCTTCGGCCGGATTTTGATCGACGAGCAAGGCAAGCCGGGCGTAGTTCGCGGCGAGCGCTGGCTCGTTAGGCGAATTTTCATGCAGCTTCTGCGCGATCCGATACAGATTCGGCAGGTCGTTGTTCGTCCGGTAAATTCGAAAGAGGGCGTCGAGCCCTTCCCGGCGCAGCGGCGCCTCCTTTGAAACCCGCAACCAAAGTTGTTCGGCTTCCGCCGACAAATTCCACTTCGAGGCGAGGCGAGCGAGATTGAGCTCTCGCTCTGGCTGATCGGCGGCGGCCCGCTCGGCGGAACGCCAGAGAGAAGAATACTCGGCGTCAGAGGAAGTTTGCCGCGCTTGCTTGGAGCTGTAGGCCTGGTAAGCGAGGCGCAGATATTCCGAATCGCCCCAGGCGCCACTTCGCGTCCAGCGTTTCAGCCGCGACCAATTTTTCGCTTCGGCGAAAGCGTCGGCGATGGCAATGGCGGGCGGCGGAACGGTGGTGTGTTCCGGCGGCAATTTCTCCATCCATTTAGCACCTCCGCGCCGAGCCCGTTTTTGTTCAGCCAATCCATGAGAAGCGCCAGGTCTACTGGGCTCCGAGCGGCGACCGGCTTCACTTTTTCGAGCAGACTCGAAAACTTCTTTTGATCGAGTTTTCGGTAGAATTCGAGGCAAAGCAGATAATCGGCGAAAGTCACCTGCTGGCTCATTTGCAAATCCTGGGCAAGCGAATCGGCGCGCTCGAGGTCGTTCCGTTGAATGGCGTCGCTGAGCAGGGCGCGTAACGAACCGGCGCGATAGGCCGGGACGCCTTTCAGCCGTTCGAGGACCTGACGGGCCTCATCGTTTTTTTCGGGAACGGGCGAGCGGATCCGCAGCACCGCGAGATTGAATTGGTAGAGATCGTTTCCAGGTTCCTGGGCCACGGCGGCGGCGAAATGCATTTCGACATCGGCGTCATTACCCTGGGCGCGCGCGAGCCAGCCGGCCACGACGTGATAGGCAGCGCGATCGCGTTGCGCAGTGGGAACCATCTCAAGCGCCTTGCGCGCGGTGTCGAGCCGGCCGAAGCGCAACGCCGCGGAAGCGAGATTGAGCTGGCTATCGAGGCTTTGCGGTTCCAATCGCGCGATCTGAGCGCGCCAGGCCACGGTTTCCGAGCGGTTCTGTTTTTCGCTCGCGTCGGCCAGAATATGAAAGGCCGCGATGGAATCATGATCGATTTGCAGGACCTCGCGCGCGGCGCGCGTGGCCCCGTCGAAATCCTCCTTCGCCATCAGATCGAGGGCACGCTTGAGAAAACTGGATTCGCGCCAGCCGTGATACGCCCTCGGGCCAGCGGTCAGAAGAAGCCAGCCCAAACCAAACCCGACCAGAAGAGATGCCGCGCAGATGGCGAGACGCGCCAAAGTAAATTGCAGGTGCCCAGTCCGCGCCTGCTTTACTCGGCGCCTCCGGCGGACGCGTCGAATATGCTCTGCCATCGCGCAACTCTATCCTTGCAAGCGAAGCCGAATGCAACTGCGCCGCGCCCGAGAAATACCGAGCTAGGTCGCGCTTTCCGCGCGAACCACCGGGACCTCCTCGACAGCCTCGGCGACTTTCTCGCGCAAACGACGGCCCCAGACATAACGCGCGAGAATCACTTTGACCGTCGCCGTTAACGGCACCGCGAGAATCGGTCCAAGCAGTCCCCCGATGAGCAAGCCCCAAATGAAGATGGAGACGATCACCGTCATCGGATGCAGCCCGACGGAGTTACCGACGATCTTGGGCGCGACAAAGATAGCCTCGAGATTTTGCACCACGACGAACACGCCCGTGACGATGAGCGGGTGCGTCCAGTCTCCCCATTGGCCGGCCGCGATCAGCACCGCCGGAACCCAGCAAAGGATAATGCCGACGTACGGGATCATAGTCAGGACTACGACGAGCAAGCCAATGAGTGGCGCGAAATTGAGACCGGTAAAGTAAAGCGCGATGCCGATAAGGGTGCCGTCAATGAGACAGACCAGAAGCTGCCCGCGAAAATACGCGATGACGTAGTTGTTGATCTGGGAGAGGACGGCAGCGACTTCGGTTTTCAACGGCGAGTTGCGCAGCGGCAAATATTCGCGCCACCGTTTCTCGATCGCAGGGCTCTCCTTGAGGAGAAAGAATAAATAGATCGGGACCATGACGAGACTGAGAAGGAAGCCGGTCACGCCGAGGAAGCCGCCGATGCTTTGCTTGAGCAACGCCCAAATTTTTTCGCCGATGTAGGGAAGTTGCCGCTCAAGGTTTGGCAGTTGCCGTTGCACCGCGGCCTGAATGCGCTGCCGATCCGCCGTCGAGATTTTTTCAGTCGAAGTTTTTTCGGGAACCGGATTGATCTCTTCGCGCGGTGCCTGGACCGGCGAGGGAGCATCCAAGGTTTCTACCGGCGTCGCCCCCTCGGCCGGAACGGGCGTAGGGGTAGGCGACGATTTGCGTGACGGTGTCGGAGTTGGGGAAGTTGCGAACAGCCAGTTGAGCAGACTGGTCGCGGGCGATGAAACTTTGTCTCGTTTTGCACTCGGCCCGCCAAAGGCGATATCGTATTTGAAGATCAGGTCGACAATCGTGTCGCGCGCCTTCTGGGTGTACTGCGGGAGTTCTCGACCGACGTTGGTCGCCTGCATCGAGACTACCGGCGCCAACCACGCGATCAGCACGGCGACGGAAAGAAAAACGACCGCGAACAAGCCCAATACCGCCTTGGTTCGACCTAGCCCCCGTTCGCACATTTTCGTGACCACCGGATCGAGCAGGTAGGCAAGGATGACGGCGATCGCCACCGGAATCAGGATCGGCTGAAGGAAGGTCACTACGCCGGCGGCGATCCAGATAACGGAACAGACAATCGTGATCAACACGACGATGAACACCGCGCTCAGCGCCGCCCACATCGTCTTGCGCTGCCAAACTGTGGGATACTTTGTCATTGCGCGACCTTCTGGTGACGAGCGGCTAATCGATCCGTTTGATCTTTTCCGGCGGCCCCTGGCTTATCGTGGTCCGGGTTTTCTCGATTTTATCGGCCAGCAGTTTGTTCTCCGGGGTAAGAGCGATCGCTTTTTGCCAGAACTCAAGCGCCTGCGGAATCCGGTTTAGTTTCGCATACGCGTCGCCGATATGCTCGAAGACGATCGCGTCCGGCTTGGTCAGGTTTTGCTCGGCGCGGAGCAAGTCGTTGAGGGCGTCATCAAATTTGCCTTTCCGATAATGAATCCAGCCGAGGGTGTCGAGATAGGCGCCATTGTTTGGATCGAACTGGAGCGCTTCGCCGACCATTTGCTCAGCTTCGTCGAGGTGCATGTTGTGCTCGGCCCACATGAAAGCCACGTAGTTGTGGGCCTCGGCCGAATTAGCCGGATCGAGAGAAATGGATTTGCGAAACAAGTCCGCGGCTTTGTCGTAAAGGCCAGCCTGGTCGGCCGCGACGCCGTAATCGAAATAAAAGCGGGCGTTGAGAACTTCATCGTTTGAAAGCTGGGCTTCATTGAGCGCTTCCTCGAAGGTGCCGATGGCCTGTTGCGCGTGCTTGGCCTCGCGTTGCGCGATCGCAAGGAAGTAACTGAATTCCGGAACTCCCGGGAAACGCTGGCGCGCTTCGGTCAGGATTCTGGTTGCCCGTTCGCTGTCTTTGAGCGGGACAATGAGCAATTCAGCGAGACGGAGGTAGGTGTTTGCGCGGGTCGGGTTGAGAAGAAGGCTTTGCTCGTAATTTGAGGCCGCTTTCGCGAACTGCGTCCTGGCCTGATCGGACTGGTTCGCTCGCTCCAGCGCGCGGCCGGCTTCGTCGAACATCTGGGCGAGCAATTCATAGGGCTGATATTTGGCCGGTTGTTTCCGGATGATTTCCTCGAGCATTGCGATCGCCTTGTCGCGCTGGTGGGTGAGGACAAAACCGGTCGCCAATTTCTCCCGCGCGTTCAGGTCGTCGGGCTGCAGCTCGAGAACTTTCAGGTAGAGCGGAATGGCTTCCTGGATCTGTTGCGAAGCGGCGTAGTAATCCGCGATTTCTTTCAAGGCAACGGCGTCGTCACCGGCTTTCGCCACTGCTTTCTCGAAGAAGCCGTTCACCCGCTTAAGCGCTTCGGGTTTCGGTTCGCCCTCCGATTTGAAGACAATGGTGGCATACAGTTTCCCGAGACGGATCCAAAATGAAGCGTCGTCGCTCTTTGCGTTCGCGGCGCGGTCCAGCGCGAGAAGAGCCTTTTGCGGCGCCCCAGCCGCGGCTTCGATTTCGTAAAGACGCTGGTAAGCTTCGAAGTTGAGCGGATCGAGAGTGATCGCCTCGTTCGCGTACTTAATTGCCTGGTCGGTTTTCCGGAGATACTTCGCGTAAATGAATGCGAGCTGAAGGTAGGGCCCGGATTCTTTCGGCCTAACTTTGATCGCGTCCTTTAAGACGTCGATCGCCCGGGGATAATCCGCCTGCCGGCTAAGCAGCGATGCGACGCGCAAAGCGAGCTCGGTTAATCCTGGATCGAAATTCAAGACCCGCTGGTAAGCGGCGAGGGCATTTTCCATCTCGGCGTTTTCCTCGAGCCGCACGCCTTCCACAAAGTCCGCCAGCGCATTCGCTTTGCGAGCGTTCTCCGGCAAGAGCGCGAGATCCGCTGCGGGAGTCGAAACGAGGGAGTCGTCGTGTGCCGCGCTTTTTCCCGGCGCTGAAAGCCTCGCGGGGTAGTTTGGCGGGGACGACGAAGCCGCCGGCGGCCGGGCCTGGGCGGCGCTCAGCGCGAGAAAGGCGATTCCGTAAAGAACTGCGCGGGGAGATGGAGCGCTCCCGTTCTTCCCGAAAATCATGTTCAGGATTGTAGCTTCCGGGAGCGGCCGGCGCAACCGCAACGGCCTAACGAGCCGCGCCTACGACTTGTAGCGCAGACGCTTCTTGTGGCGATTCTCCTTCATGCGCTTGCGGCGCTTATGTTTGGAGATTTTCGCCTTCCGGCGTTTCTTCAGCGAGCCCATATGAATTTGCCGGTTTCCCGGAGCGCAATGCAAGCATTGGATGCGCGATGGCGCAACCGATCTTTCATTTCTCGGCGAGGTTCTTTAGAGCAGCGCGCACCAGGTCCACATGCTCTTCCGGTTTCACCTTGCGAAGGATCGCCGCAATTCGGCCATTGCCGTCGACGACGAAGGTGCTTCGCTCGGCCCCCATGTATTTTCTGCCGTACATGCTCTTCTCGACCCAGACGCCATAGGCATTCACAATTTTCATTTCCGGATCCGACAGGAGCGGAAACGGTAATTCATATTTATCGATGAACTTCCGGTGGCTTTTCGGAGAATCGACGCTGACACCAAAAATCTGCGCCTGCCCTTGCACGCTCGCCCACGAATCACGGAGCCCGCAGGCCTGAGCCGTGCAACCGGGAGTATCGTCCTTCGGATAAAAGTAAAGTACGACCGGTTTGCCGCGGAAATCCTCGAGCGTAACCTCCCGGCCGTCGCCGAATTCTCCGCCTACGGCAAGAGCGCGAAATGCGGGAGCTTTGTTCCCGACCGCGAGCTGAGATTCGTCCTTCGTCATGTTTCGAAGAAGATGATTAGAATACCGACGGCGCAAAGGAGCACCCCCATCAGGACGCTTTCATATTTTTCCAAGACGCCGAGCTTTATCTTGCTCAGCCCAGCGAGCGTGAGCGACGTGAAAATCACCATGCCTGCGACCGTTGCAATTGAGAGCACCGCGGTGAGAACCGCAAACCCGCCCCAGCCATAACGGATCCCTGAAACGTAAAAAGGGACGAATCCTTCGCAGGGCGAGAAAGTGAGAAACGCGAGCAAACTCAGAATAGCCGCCCGATCCGATGTGGGATGCGCCTGGCATCCGCGGCGGGACTCTTCTTCGCCCTCCGCCTGCCCGTGAGCGTGTTCGTGTTTGTGCCCGTGCGCATGTTCGTGATCATGCCCGGGTTCGTGCAAATGCTCGTGCGGATAATGAAAATGGACGTGGCCTTTGCCTCTCACCTGCCGGATGAGGTAGTAGAGGCCGAAAAGTAAAAGCGCCCCGCCCGCGATGCGCGGGAACCAGGCGCCGATGGATTCGCTCAACGCAGCACCAAACAACGTGATTACCAAGCCGAGTGCAGCCGTAACCAGGACGTGCCCGGTGCCGGCGAGCGCGGTGACGGCGATCGTTTTCGATGTGTTCCATCCTTGAACGCGCGACGTAAGAACAAAGGGCAGCCAGTGCGTAGGAATCGCTGCGTGAAAAAACGCCACCCCGAAGCCGGTGATCGCAATGGTAGTGAGAACGGTTTGGTCCATGAAGCTGGGCGCGATAAGCTGGTCGCCGCTGGAAGGTGCCAATACCGGCTCAGATTGGCGAGAATTTATCGGGCTGACAGGATTCGAACCTGCGACCTTTCGCACCCGAGGCGAACGCTCTACCAAGCTGAGCCACAGCCCGCACTGCGCGCCGCGCGAAAAATTCAGGCGGCGCGAAACCTATCTCGCTTATGTCGGCAGCGCTGGCAAGCTGAATGCCTCCAGTTTTCGGCCGGGAGCGCTTTAGTTCAAAGCTGGCGCAGTTGGCATCCGCGACGCTAACTTCTTCTGTCGTGCAGCGCTCTTATTCCAGGAAATGAGCCTCTTCGGTCCGATCTCACGACCGTTTCTAAACGACAAGACGGCGCCGGTGATCCGCCGCGCACTCGAGCGTGCCCGCGTTGTCGGGAACTTCGCCGTTGTCCAGGTTGTGGTGCAATTGGTCGGATTCGCCAGCGGCATTCTCCTTATTCGCGGCCTTGAGCAAAACGAATACGCCTACTTCACGATCGCCAATACGATGCAGGGTACGATCAACGTGCTCGCCGACATGGGCGTGAGCATTGGACTTATGTCCATCGGCGGCCGCGTCTGGCAGGACCGCCATCGCTTTGGCCAGCTGATTACAACCGCGAACGTTTTCCGCCGCAGACTTGGCGCCGCCGCCGTCGTTCTAGGCGCGCCCGTTCTCTATTGGATGCTGGCGCGTAACGGCGCGCCGCGCTTTTATTCGCTCGTCCTGATCGCAGCGATTCTGGTCGGGCTGATGGCTCAATTTTCCATCGGCGTCCTCAACGTCGTGCCGCGATTGCGCTCGGACGCAACGCGAATTCAAAAAATCGACTTCACCGGAGCCGTCGTTCGGTTCGTCCTCCTCCTCGGTTGCGTCTTGGTTTTTCTTAATGCGGGCGTGGCGGCTCTCATCGGCTCGCTGGTCTGTCTCCTCCAATATTGGATGCTGCGGAAATACGCGGCGGGCGTTATCGATCTGAACGCGCCGGCGAACGCAGACGATCGTAAAGCCATCACCGGTTTCGTCAAAAACCAGGCCCCGAACGCGATCTTTTTCTGCCTCCAAGGCCAGATCACGATTTTCCTTATCAGCTTTTTTGGGACACGTGCGGCAGCCGTGGCCGAGGTCGGCGCGCTGGGACGCCTCGCAGTGATTTTTACGGTGCTCGGGCAATTGCTCATAAACCTTTTCGTGCCCGCTTTTGCGCGCTGTCAGGATCCGAGGAGACTGCGGCTGCTTTATCTTGGGATCGTTGGAGGCGTCGTCGCTTTCTGTGGTGTCGTCATCGCCGCGGCGGCCTTTTTCCCAAACCAGTTTCTATTTGTCCTGGGAAACAAATACGCGCATTTGCAGCGGGAACTTCTCCTCATGGTGGCGGGCACAGTCCTGACCATGTTGGCTGGGACCCTCTGGGTCCTGAACGCATCGAAGGCGTGGATCAAAGGATCGTGGCTTTACATTCCTCTGACCATAATGACCCAGATCGCGCTGATCCCGTATCTGGATTTCTCGAACGTTAGCCAGGTTCTCATTTTCAACCTGATCTCGACGGTGCCGAGTGTGCTCCAAAACATCATTCTGAGTTACTTCGGATTCCGCACCTTCAAGCCTGCCAGCGCGTAGGGCGCAGCGACGCGTTCGCGGCACAAATACCGCTATTGGAAGAAAATCGGAGGGCGGCAGCAATCGCAGGTCAGCTTTTGACTCAGGTGCTGATACTGCTTTCTATGCCTGCGCAGGAAGTTATAAGATCCGAGAAATCACTATGCTGACGGAGAACGAAACGAACGTGCTGCTGGAGCGAAATCCTCGGGATCGGACGTCTGTCGCCCGTCGAGCGCCGTCCCTTGAGCAAGTGCCGACTCTGGTTGCAGCCCAGGCGCGGCTGAACCCGGACCGCCTCGCAGTTGTCTCGGCGGGGGGAAAATTGACCTATGCCGAGCTCGATCTTCGAGCCGCACACCTGGCCGGCCACTTGCAAGCCCTCGGGGCTGGACCCGAAGTTATCGTGGGGCTCGGACTCGGGCGGTCGCCGGAATTTGTGATCGCCGCTCTCGCCATCATGAAATCTGGCGCTGCTTACCTTCCCATCGACCTCGCCCATCCCACCGAACGGTTATGCTTCATTCTGAACGACGCCGGCGCTCGCCTGGTTGTCACCCAAGGCAGGTTTTCGGACCGGTTCCGGGAGGCCGGGGTGGAAACAATCGATGTTGATGCGGACCTGAACGACGTCGCCCCGCTGCCCATTGACCGGATCCAGGCGAATATCGATTCCCTGGCTTACGTAATTTACACCTCCGGCTCCACCGGGCAGCCCAAAGGGGTCGAGGTCACGCATCGCAACCTGGCCAATCTTATCTCGTGGCACGTAAAGGCATTCGATGTCGATTATACTTCTCGCGCGACCTTCCAGGCCGGCGTCGGCTTCGATGCAGCGGTCTGGGAGATCTGGCCGTACCTGACCGTTGGCGCCGCGGTCTATGTGCCTGATGATTCCACTCGCCTTTCGGCCGACGCGTTGCGCGATTGGCTGATCCGCCATGAAATTACGGTCAGTTTTGTCCCCACGGCGATCGCACAGCAAATGATCGCCCGACCGTGGCCTGCGGACAGCGCGCTGCGATTTCTCCTCACCGGCGCCGACACGCTTCATCGTCGTCCACTGCCCGGGCCTGCCATTTTCTTTCGTCAACAACTATGGTCCCACCGAGTGCACGGTCGTCGCGACCTCCGGAGCCGTTGGTCCGGAAAAATCTGGCGAGGGGTTGCCCTCGATCGGTCGGCCCATCGATAATGTGAGTATTCACATCCTCGACGAACATTGCCGCAAAGTTCCACAAGGCGCGACTGGCGAAATTTACATCGGCGGCGCCGGAGTCGCTCGCGGTTATCGGAACCGGCCGGACCTCACCGCCGAACGGTTCCTGGCCGATCCTTTCGGCGACGAAGGCGGCCGCCTGTATCGAACCGGCGATCTCGGGCGATTCCTTCCGAACGGCGAGATCGCTTTTCTGGGACGGATCGACGACCAAATCAAGATCCGCGGCTATCGGATCGAGCTCAATGAGATCAACGCGGTACTCAGCGACCATCCTTCCGTCCAGGCGAGCATGGTAATTGCCCGGGAAGATTCACCAGGTGATAAGCGACTGGTCGCCTACGTCGTTCCTCGCCCCGGCTTCGACTGCGATGAGGAAGGCATTCGGGAATTGGTCCGGACGTCGCCTGCCGGATTATATGGAACCCACGGCGTTCGTCTGGATGGATTCGCTTCCACTCACCCCGAATGGAAAAGTGGATCGCGCTGCCTTGCCGGTTCCGAAGATTGGGGAGGGCGCAGGCGGGCGAACATTTGTCGCTCCGCGAACGCCGGTCGAAGAAACGCTTGCCGGGATTATCAGCGAAGTGCTTAAAGTGCCGCGCGTGAGCGTGGACGATGATTTCTTTCATCTCGGTGCGCACTCGCTGCTCGGCGCGCAAATCATCGCCCGCGTGCGCGGTGCATTTGGAACGGAGCTCCGGTTGCTCGACGTGTTCGATGCTCCCACCGTGGCGGAGCTTTCGCTTCAGGATAGAGCAGGCGCTAACGCTCCAGCTCAATGCCATGAGCGAAGCGCGAAGTCGAAGCGGCGCTCGCCGCTCTGGATAGAACGATACCCGCAAACAGCGCGAGCCGGTAATGGCTACCTCCGACGCCAGTCTGAGCCTCGTTCGGCTGCTCGAACCGGAGGTCTCTGGCGAATCCTTATCCGCTCTACCACAAGCTGCGGTCGGAAGATCCGGTCCACTGGGACCGGTTTCTCCACACCTGGGTCGTCACGCGTTACCCAGATGTCCTGAATGTTCTGCATTCCTTTTCCGCCGATCGCACGCCGACGCCGGAGCAGCTGACGGCGATGGGATTATCGGGTCTGAACCAGATCGCCCAGGTCATGGTGAAACAGATGCTATTCATGGACGCGCCGGCTCACACCCGGTTGCGCGGACTGGCGTCGGTCGCTTTCACTCCGCAAAAAGTGCGAAAGTCTAAGAGGCCACATCCAGGAGATCGCCGAACACGTTGCTCGATCGCGTGCAAGCGCGCGGAGAAATGGACATCATCGCGGATTTCGCCGCGCCCATGCCCGCGATCGTAACCGCCGAGATGCTTGGAGTTCCCACGGAAGATCATGTCCGACTTGAAAAAATGGTCGGCCGATTTTGCTGAGATGCTCGGCAATTTCCAGCATAACCCCGACCGGATTCCGCGCGTGCTCGAGAGCACGAATAATCTCACGAACTATTTTCGGGACGCGATCGCGAAGATGCGCACCACCCGCGCGAGGGTTTGATTCATTCCTTCATGACCGCGGAGCTCGAGGGCGATCGGCTGTCCGAGGAAGAGATTATCGCCAACTGCGTCGTGACCATGGTGGGCGGACAGGAGACGACGACGAACCTGATCGGCAACGGTTTGCTGACGTTGATGCGAAAGCCCGATCAACTCGCGCGGTTGCGGGACGATGCGGCGGTGGTTCCATCGGCGGTCGAGGAATTGTTGCGCTACGAAAGCCCGAGCCAGCATACCGGTCGAATCGCGCGCGAGGACGTCGAGATCGGCGGGAAACAAATCCGCAAAGGGCAGGCGGTCATGGCGATCATGGCGGCGGCGAATCGCGATCCGGAACGTTTTCCGCAGCCGGACGAGTTGATTCTCGACCGGACGGACAACAAGCACCTCGCCTTTGGCTGGTCGAGCCACTTTTGTTTCGGTGCGCCGCTGGCGCGGATGGAAGGGCAAATTGCTTTCGAAACGATCTTGCGGCGCCTGCCGAATTTGGAAGTTGCTTCCGGGCCATTGACCTGGCGGACAAACTCCGGCCTGCGCGGATTGACGGCGCTGCCGGTCCGCTTCACCGCGCAAAGCTGACATGCAACCTGAGGAGAAAGCGCCGGTCCAGCTTTCCGACGCGCGCCGCGCTCTATTGCAGCGATATCTCAGCGGCGGCGCGCCGAAACGCGATCGAAGCCAGTCGCGATCCCGCGCCGGGAAGCAATCAGCTCCCGCGCCGCTTTCCTATAGCCAACAGCAAATCTGGCTGCACTCGCAGATGGCGGGCGACGCCTTGATTTACAACGAGCCAATCACGATTCATCGCCACGGCGAGCTGGATCGCAGCGCCTTGGCGCGCAGTTTTTTCGAGATCGTTCGCCGGCACGAAGCCTGGCGAACGACGTTCGAATGGCAGGAGTGATCACCGCGATCCAGATCGTGCAACCACCGCCCGGCGAGCATCGAAATTCCATTCGTCGATTTGCGAGACATGGCCGCCGCGGACCGGGAACAGGAAGCCATTCGTCTGGCGACGGCAGACGCGCTGCAGCCTTTCGATCTCGCGAAAGGTCCCATGTATCGAATGCGGCTCGTCCGCCTGAGCAAGAGCGAACACCGCTTCTTCATCACCCTGCATCACATCATTTTCGACGGCGTCTCGCTTTATCGCGTTCTTCTGCCCGAGCTCCTGGCCTTGTACAGGCGTTCACCAAGAACGAATCCCCTGCCCTCGCCGATTTGCCGATTCAATATCCGGATTACGCCGCGTGGCAGCGCAGTTCGATTAAGGAAATCTCGCCGGATCATCTTTCCTATTGGCAAGGCGTCTGCAGCGACCTGCCCGTCCTCGACCTGCCGACCGACCACCCCCGCCCGGCCGCGCAAACCTACGCCGGCGCGATGGAGACTTTTCAGGTCTCCGCTCCGACGGCGGCGGCGCTGCGGATGTTAAGCCACGAAAAGGGCGCGACACCTTTCATGACCATGACCGCCGCGTTCATGGCCCTGTTGCATGGTTACACCGGCCAGGAAGACATCGCCGTCGGCGGGGTGAGCAGTGGCCGACATCACAGGGAGACGCATGAATCTCCTCGGCTGTTTCCTGAACACGGTCGTCATTCGTTGCGCGTTCTCGAAGAGTCTTCCCTTTACCGAGCTCCTCACGCGCGTCCGCAGCGCCACCTTGGAAGCGTTGGCGCATGACGAAGTACCTTTTGAGATGCTGGTCCAGCAATTCGCGACCCAGCGCGACCCGAGCCGGGCGCCACTGGTCCAAGTCTTGATGGTGATGGAACCGCCGCTGGATCCGCTCCCGGAAGGCTGGGCGTTCACTCACATGGACGTGGAAACGGGAACGGCGAAGTTCGATCTCCAGCTGGGCCTGGACGAGCGCGCAGAAGGACTGACCGGCCGATTCATTTACAACACCGACCTTTTCGAACGCGAAACGATCGAGCTGTTGAAAGCGCGCTGGTTACAGTTGCTCGATCGCGTCGTTGCCGCGCCGAGGACGCGGATCGAGGAGCTCACCGCAGATCTCTGGCAAGAGGGCGGCTCCGATTCTCAACGGCAAATGCCGCTCGTGGAATGGAACGGCACGCGGACCGAATATCCGCGAGACGCCACGATCAACGAACTCTTCGAAAAACAAGTCCGACAAAGTCCTTCGGCGATCGCAATTGTTTCCGGTGACGAGCAGCTCACTTACGAGGAGCTGAACCGGCGTTCTAACCAGCTCGCCAGACGGTTGCGCGAGCTCGGAGTGAAGCGCGATGTTCCGGTGGGCGTGAGCATGGAACGCTCGGCCCAACTGATCGTGGCACTCCTGGCTGTGCTCAAAGCAGGCGGCGTCTATGTTCCAATCGATCCGGCGTATCCCGCGGAACGGCGCGCTCTGCTGATGAAGGACACTGGTATCTTTCGTAACTCTGACCAACGAGGAAGATCGAACTGCAAGCGACAGCTTCGAGGATACCGATCTCACCGCCGACGGAGGCGCGGACGATTTGGGTTACATAATGTATACCTCCGGTTCGACGGGTTCGCCCAAGGGCGTCGGCGTACCCCATCGCGGGGTGGTCCGCCTCGTGAAGGGAACAGACTACGCTTCTTTTTCCGGCGAAACCTTTCTCCAACTCGCTCCCATCTCTTTCGACGCCTCGACTTTTGAAATCTGGGGCGCACTCCTGAATGGCGGCAAACTGGTCATGATGCCGCCCGCGCCGCCATCGCTCGAAGAAATAGGTGGCGCGATTCGCAGACACGGGGTGACGACGCTGTGGCTCACGGCCGGCTTGTTTAACGCCATGGTGGATGAGCGCCTCCAGGACTTGCGGCCGTTGCGCCAGCTGCTCGCAGGTGGCGATGTGCTTTCGGTTTCCCACGTGCGCAAAGCGATGCGCGAACTAACGGAGACTCGACTCATCAATGGCTATGGGCCGACCGAGAGCACGACCTTTGCCTGTTGCCATGCCATCGTTTCCGGCGACGACGATTGGCGATTCGATTCCAATTGGCAAACCGATCGCGAATACCACCGCGCATATTCTCAACCCTGAGCTCGAGCCTGTTCCGGTCGGCGTGACCGGCGAGTTATTCATTGGTGGCGATGGACTGGCGCGCGGCTATTGGAACAGCCCGGAACTCACCGCGGAAAAATTCATCCGGGATCCGTTTAAACCCGGACCGAACGCGCGCCTTTATCGAACCGGTGATCTGGCGCGCTGGCGAGAAGATGGTGTGATCGAGTTTCTCGGCCGCGCCGACAATCAAGTGAAACTGCGCGGCTTTCGAATCGAACTGGGCGAAATCGAAAACGCGTTGCGTCATCAACCCGGGGTCCTTGATAGCGCGGTGGTGGTGCGGGAAGAGATTGGCGGCGACAAACGACTTGTCGCCTACGTCGTGCGCGAGCCGAATGCGCCGCTCGGGTGGGACCAGGCGCCACTCATCGCCGCTTTGGAGAAATCCCTGCCCGAATACATGGTCCCTTCCGCGATCATTGAGCTGAAGGCCTTGCCCCGCACAACCAACGGTAAGCTTGATCGACGGGCGCTGCCTCGACCGACGCACGCGGCCGAGAAATCGAAAGGCGACTTCGTGGCGCCGAAGACGCCGCTCGAAGAGAAAGTCGCTGCGATCTGGCGGCAGTTGCTCAATCTCGAGCGAGTGAGTTCGACCGATAATTTTTTCGATCTGGGAGGCCATTCGCTTCTTGGGCTGCGGCTGGTGAACCAGCTTCGGGAAATGCTCGGCGAGAAGGTGCCATTCACGATTATCTTTGAAGCGCCCACTGTAGCCGAGATGGCAAAGGCGTTGGACAAAAATCAAAAACGAGGCGCCGCGGTATCCGCGCCGCTCGTCCGCGTGGATCGCGAAAGTCGTCGGGCGCGCCGGTCATGACATCTCTGCCGAACCAGGTGAACCGCAGTAATCATTCGAGCGATTCCGCCGCGCCTGAGCGCCCGGGGATGAGCCGCAACGCCGTGACGGAGGACCGGAGGGGAAGCGCGGCGCAGGATGAAACGTTTTTCGTTTTTCCAGCAACCGCGGCCCAGCGCCGCTTTTGGCTGCTCGATCAATTGCAGCCGGGTGGACATCCGGCCTTCAACATGTCCCTCGCGATGCGCTGGCAGGGTCCGCTGAATCAACTTGTGCTTCGGCGCGCGTTGAATGCAGTCGTCTCTCGCCACGAAGCGCTCCGGACCACTTTTGAAGATGAGCGCGGCCAGCTCCGCCAACTCATTGCCCCGGCTCTGGTGCTCGATCTGCCGATCCTCGACGCGAGCGCGTTTCGCGAGACAAGCGGGACCGATCTTCCAGCCCAACTCATGCAGGAAGAAGCACGCCAACCGTTCGATCTCCGGCTCGGACCGCTGGTGCGTGCGCGGTTGCTGCGGCTCGCTCCGCTGGAACACTTGCTCCTCCTGACCGTGCACCACATCGTCTCTGACGGCTGGAGCAATGCGATTTTGACCAGCGATCTGTGCGCATTTTACACCGCATTTCTACAAGGTGTTCCGGCGTCACTGCCAGAGCTCCCGATTCAATTTGCCGATTATGCGGACTGGCAGCAGGCGCAATTGGCTGACGAAAATTTCGCGGCGCAACGCACCTACTGGCGCCAAAAACTCGCCGGCAATTTGCCCGGTCTCGATTTGCCATTCGATCGCCGTCCACGCTCCGGCCCGAATGTTTCCGGCGATGTGCGCTCGCACGTCTTGCCGCCGGAATTAGTCCGCGCCGCAAAAGCACTCGCCGCAGAACAAAGCGCCAGCCCATTCATGATTTTCTTCGCTGTCTTCCAAGCGCTGCTCCACCGCTACACGGGTCAGGAAGATTTTTTGGTCACGTCGCCGAGCGCCAATCGGTCGCGGCGGGAATTTGAGTCGCTGATCGGACCGTTTGCCAACCCGTTGCTTTTGCGCGCGGATCTCCAGGGCGATCCGGCGTTCCAAGTCCTTCTGGAACGCGTTCGCTCGGTCGTCCTTGAGGCTTTTTCAAATCAGGACATTCCATTCGAAATGTTGCTGGACGAGTTTCGGGCGCCGCGGTTGCAGGTAAATTTTCATCACGATTCCGGACTGCAGCAGGCGGTGAACTTACCCGCCGGTTTAACGCTTGAGCTTCTGCCCTCGGTCAGCGTAGGCACCGTTTACGAATTGAGCGCGTCCGTCCTCGAAGGCGGGGGCGAAACCCGGGTGGAGCTGGAATATAACCCGTCCCTTTTCGATGCGGAAACCATCGAACGAATGCTTGGGCATTACGAGACCCTCCTAAAAAGCGCGGTCAATACACCCACCACGGCAATTTCGGCGTTACCACTGTTGACCGCCGACGAGAAAAAAAAACTGGGGCTCGACAATGTCGCCGGACACTCGACCTCCCATCCGCCCTTCGATATCCGTGCGGCGCTGTTCGAACGAGTCATGGCGAAACCGGACGCGGTTGCCGCTCGCCACGGGCGGCGCGAGCTCAGTTGTGCCGAGCTGCTTGCGCGGGTGGAGAGCGCGGGCCCGCGCACTGCCGACGAGACTAGCCGCGTGCCGTCCGCCTTGGACCAAGCTGCCGCTTGGGTGGCGTACTGGCGCGCAAGAGTCGATACGCCTCCGCCGCCAGTCATCGCGAATTCGCCCGAAACCGAAGCATCCATCGGTGCCGGCGCCGAAGCGCTCCGCGCCTGCGCCCTCCTCTATGAGGGCGAGCGCATGGCGTCGTGCACTCTTCCTGGAGCGGCTGCTACTGAGGAAATCGGCGCGGCCCTTCTCGCAAACGCGTTACTCGTTTATCCCACCCCGGGGTTACTGACTGAACGTGCTGCGAACCTGGCCGCGTGGCTGGAAACAGAAGATATAGCGGTGGCCTGCCTGCCCGCCGCCACTTGGAATCGGCTCACGGCAGCGTTTGCGGCGCGGAAGGCCCGGAAGCCGGCGAAGCTGCGTCTCGTCATCGCTACGCAAGGCCCGCCGGGAGATGGAACCTTCGGTTACGTTGCCGCCGATTCCGAAGAAGGAACGGCGCCCGGGGTCCGTGTCTGCAATCGGATCGTGTTGGAAGCTGCGGGGGGAACGATCGCTCTCGACGGTCGTCCATTACAGCCGATTACAGGACGCCTCCGCGTCCTCGATCCGCGCTCCGGCGAGCCGCTGCCTGTCGGTGTAATCGGTGAATTGTCAATTGTCCAGAACTCCGAGCATACGATCGGAACCGGCGAACTCGCACGATGGCGCTCGTTTGGCGTGCTGGAGCGACTGGGGCCCCGTGATGACCAATTTTATGCGCGCGGATTTCGAATCGATCCGCGATACACCGAGGCCGCACTTTGTCAGATTCCCGGAGTAAAACACGCAATTGCCTCCGCAATCCCCGGCGATCCCAACTCGCGCCTCGTCGCTTATTTTTTGCCGGACCCTGCTGTTGCCTCGCCGCCCAGCGACGATCACTTGCGCCAGCAACTACACCGCCAGGGCGTGCCGGATACTCTCGTGCCCGCGCAATTCGTCGCCCTCAAGGACGTCCCGGTCTCAGCTCTCGACGGGCATCTCGATCGCGCTGGTCTTCCCGCAGCCTCTCCACCTTCCGGGTCGGAATCCGTGCAGCCGTACATCGGACTTCAACTGCAACTCCTGGCGATTTGGGAAGATGTCCTGGGCGTCCAGGGAATAGGAATACGGGATGATTTTTTCGATCTTGGCGGCAACTCGCTCCTGGCGATGCGAATGCTCCACCGCGTCGAGCTGGCTTGCGGCAGAGCCATTCTTCCCTCGACCCTCTTTCGAAATCCAACCGTCGAAGGCCTGGCGCGGGAAATGGCGCGGGAAGTCATCGACGAGTCGCCCACTCTTCTGCGGGTCAATGACACCGGAACGCGCACGCCGTTTTTCTATCTCCACGGGGACCTTTCCGGCGGGGGTTTCTATTGTTTAAGGCTCTCGCGGGCGTTGGGCCCGGACCAACCGTTTTACGTCTTGCCGCCGCGAGACATTCGGCTGGAAACGTCCATTGCCAGCATTGAAGAGATGGCGGCAGCCCATTTGGAAACGCTTCGCTCGATTCAACCTAAAGGGCCCTACGTGATTGGGGGGTTCTGTATCGGCGGGCTCGTGGCCTACGAGCTGGCGCTCCAGATCAAGGCCGGCGGCGATGAGGTTGAGATGTTATTTGTCATCGATGCCGCGGCGGAAAACAGCACGCGACGCTCTCTTCGCGCCGCGGCCACGCGGTTGGGCAAACTCCTCCGGTGGGACGACCAGAAAAGGATCGCCCACTTCTCCCGCTGGTCGGTTTGGCATTCGAGACTGGTCCTCTGGAATAGACTGAACGAACAACTCAAGAGGGGGGTAGGCGCCCGCATAGTTGATACATTTCTCTACATCGGCAGTATTGTCCGGCGCGCGTTCGTCGGTCGCCCGCCGCAGCTAAACGAGCCTGAGAAAAACAGCGCCACGCAGAGATCCCATCACGACCCGACCTCAGCCTTTCTCTGGGCGGCCGCGGTCTATGAAGGACGAGCTTACGATGGGCCGGTAGCCGTCCTTCTTTCCGAGGATTTACTCTACCACAGCGACAACATCTCGCGAAAATGGCAGGAGCTCGCCTCAAACGTTATTGTCCATCCGCTTAAGGGCAAACATCTCGAGTGCATAACCGCGCACGTCGATCCTCTCGCGGCGACAATCCAGAACTGTTTGCAGACGGCTGAGTCCAATTCCCAGCTCCGTCCAGAACAGCGAGAGCCAAACGCGGCTAGGCCCGATTTCCAGCACTGAAGGCGGAATCCTTACTCAATTTCGGCTTGGTTGCGCTCCCCGCGCCCGGGAATGAAACCCTCATCTGGCTGGCGCACCTGGATTCCCTCTCAGCTGCCCAGCTCGTTGATTTAGCTGCTCTCCTCGATCCGATTGAACTGGCGCGCGCTGCTCGCTTTCATTTCGAATCGGATCGAAAACGTTATGTCGCCTGCCGCGGACTTTTGCGGCGCCTTCTTTCTGACGTCCTCGATGCGCCTTGCTCGAAGATCGTCATTGAATACGGGGCCCACGGCAAACCGTCGCTTGACCGTCGCTCCGGGACTCGGCGCCCGCACTTTAACATTTCCCATTCAGATGATCGGGCAGTTTTTGTCGTTGCCTGGCAACGCGAGGTGGGAATCGATCTGGAATCGGCATCGCGGCTCCCGAACGATGAGAAAAAACTTTCGGGTCTCGCAGAGCGAATCCTCTCGCAGCGGGAGTTCCTTGTCTGGCAGTCGCTCCCGGATTCAGCGGCGCGTCACGCAGGCTTTCTCCGCGCCTGGACCCGCAAAGAAGCGTTGGCAAAGGCGACCGGCAAAGGCGTATTTGCGGACTGGCGCCGGTTTGAACTGGCGCTCGACGCTCTGTCGCCCGATCCGGCACTAACGATCTGTTTACCCAGTAGCGAAGACGAACGGGCCACGGCATGGCTTTTACACGATCTTGCGGCGCCTGAAGGTTACGCCGCAGCTGTTGCGATCGAACAGGAAAATGTCAGACCGTGATCTGGACACCCGACGCGGAGTCGCTTGTGGTCTCGTGAACCGTCTGCGATTATCCTAAATGCATAGAGACAAACCGCCCGGGCCCTTCGATTTTGCCGAGCGCTCCATGCGTTATCTGATCGGCTTTTGGATTACAGCCGGGCTCCTCCTGAGCTTCTTCGTTCATACGACTCTGTTAATCTGGCGGGCGGACGCTCAAAAAGGCCCCCAACCGGAAACTAGTTTGGAAGCCGCGACGGCTCCCGTGACGAAGCCGACATCGCCACCCACCGATCCTGCTGTTAGATACTGATGAATCGAACTCGGCGGCCGAGCCGCTAGTCAACCTGGTACGCTTCCAAAAGGGCCAAGCCGGTATCCTGGCTCCCGGCGCTTCGTAGAACTGCGGTGTAGTTACCGGGAGGAAACGGAATCAGGATCGCCGACTCGCGATCGTCCAAGGGAGCGAGGCCGCTGGCGACAATCTCCGAGCTGTTGGAAGCCTCTTTCCAATTGTCATTCGAGGAGAGTATTGCCCCGTTGGCATCGTGCACCTCAAGGAATGGATCCGTTAGTGGTCCTATTACACTGTGAGCGGCCAGCTCCGGCCCGAGCGCCCGGCATAACAAACGCCTTCCAGCACTGCGGCCGATAATTCCGCCGATCAGCACACCATCGCCGGTGCCGACAAAAGCGCGCGCGGAAAGATTGACCAGGCGCGAATCGCCACGCTGGTCCAGGTCGTACACCTCGATCAACCCGACGCCCGTGCCGCCCGCGGCCCCATGCAGGGCAGCCGTGTAACTTCCCGCACCCAGGGAAGCGATGATCACCGCTTCCTTTTCGTTTTCAGGGGCCAGACCGCGGCTTTGAATCTCTGCCGCCTGAGGGCCCCGCCAATTATCATTTAAGGCAATGATGCCGCCGCCCGCGTCGTGCAATTCAAGAACGGGATCGGCAAGTCGGCCAGATACAGGAAGACCGTCCGTTTGGAGTGACGGTCCGAGACCGCGGACAGCGACCGGTTTGGCTTGGGTCGAGTCACCCTGAACCACAAAACCCGCGATGCTGATCCGGTCGCCCGTTTCAACCAATACGCGGGCGGAAATATTTGCGAGCCCGGGATCGATCACACTGTTAATCCAATTCAGCCTCGACGAGATGCGCGAGGAATAAAAGCCGGAGGGCACGGGAGCGCCGCCGCCGATGAGGGTGCCATCAGCAGCATAGCGCCCCCTTTCATCAAATAGCGCCGAGGTGAAAGGGCCGCTGCCGCCAGGCCCAGAATAAAAAGGACCGTCCACGTCTGTGTTGATTCCAGCCAGCTTCCAGATGCCCCCATCATTCAGGAAGACAGCGCCCCCCGAATCGCCTGCCGAAAGATGAGCTTCTTCGGCGAGCGCGTTTTGATCGAACGTTGAGTAAAGCATTTCTCCAAACCCGCTCAGCTGCCGAATGGCCGTAACGACATTTTCCCCCCAACGTTGAGTAGAGTCAGCCGCACCCCAATCCCAGCCACGAATCTGCCCATTCACCACGTTAGCGGAGCCGCGCCGTGTCCCCCGGCCAATCACGACGAGGTGTTGCCCGACTTCGTCGCCGCGCGAATAAAGTGGCGCAAAGAAAGGAAATGTTTCGGCCACCTCAAAGATTCGTAGATCGCTGGCCGAATCTGCGAAACCGCGCAGCACCGTGTAGCTCGCGCCGGCAAAAGAAAATTTGTCCGTCAGGTTGCCGAGATGTTTGGCGGTAATGAAATAGTGCGGCGCAATCGGCGTTCCGAGAAATCCTCCAAACGTTCCTTCGAATTGCCAGCCGCTGTTGGCGAGGACCCCGGTGGGCGCGGTCGTGTTCGCGGCCGGATCGGCAGTCCGGAACAAAAGAATTCCTGGGGCGCTCGCGGCCGACCACATCGTCACGGTCACGATAAGAAAAATTCCGAATGGACCCCCGAAGAGAGAATTTTTCCGAACGATCATCGCCGCTTTACCCCGTTGCTCACCCGCCGCCGACTATACCACAACGCCGCGCCGGCACCCTCGTAATCAAGTGTTACCGGAGACCTCACCCCTGAATCTTTAATCGGAAATGGTGGAGGGAATGGGCGGATCGACGCTATTGCCGTCCAGGCAGGCGCGGCGGAGGACCAAGGAACAAAATCGGTTGACAGCGCGGATCGTCACTCGCAAAGTCAACGTTCTCGTTTTGCCCGACGATGATCGCTTCAAACCTCATTCCACCAAACGTTTCTGGCGAGTCGCCGGCCATCGTTCAGTTTCCTGCCGAGCCCGTGCGCCCGGCCCGTTCGTTGCGCCATATGACCACTCAACTCCTGCAAGAAGCAGCTCAAGTGATCCCCAATCAGCAGTTGCTGATTAACGTCGTTTCCCGGCGCGTCCGGCAGTTGGGGCTGGGCCACCGTCCGCTTGTCGAAGCGACTCCCCGATCTTCGCTCACCGACATCGCGCTCCGCGAAATCATCGCTGGCAAACTCACCTACGAGCTGACTCCCGAGACTCCCGCCGACGGCGCAGCCTCGTAGCACCGCCGTTCTCGCTCTGCGGCCAACAGGCGTCCCGCCTGTTCCTTTTATCGATGGCGACCGAGACGATTCTTAATCGCAAAGCGCTCCGCGATTTCCACATCCTCGAGCGCTACGAGGCCGGCATTGAGCTCAAGGGCAGCGAGGTCAAATCGATTCGGGCCGGGAAAGCGAACATCTCCGACGCCTTCGTTCGAATCGAGAAAGGCGAAGCGTTTCTCTACAACGCCGATATTCAACCCTACGAGCGGGCCAGCCATGAGGTTCCCGCGCCCAAGCGCGTCCGAAAACTTCTCCTTCACCGCCAGGAAATCGACAAACTTTACGGCCTGAGTGCAATCGCCGGGCGGACTTTGGTCGTCCTTAGCCTCTACTGGAAAAACGGCAAGCTGAAGTCGGAGATCGGGGTCGCGCAGGGCAAGGTCGCGCACGATAAGCGCGCGGATTTGAAAAAACGGGCGACCGATCGCGAGACCGAACGCGAGGTTGCCCGCTTTAATCGCAAACACGGCTAGGAAGCGTGAATAGTGATCCGTGAATGGAGGCCGGCGTCCTCACCATTCACCAGTCACAGTTCACCATTCACATTCCTTGTCAGAACCGGCAGGGCGTTCAGATTAAACGTTCGCATGGCCCGGCAACGTTCACCGCTCTTCGTCCTCTTCCTCACCGTCTTCATCGACCTGGTCGGATTTGGCATCGTCATGCCGATTCTGCCGCTCTACGCAGAACACTTTCACGCTTCCCCCGTCGCCATCGGCTGGCTCACCGGAATTTATTCCGGGATGCAGATCATCTTCACCCCGATCCTCGGCAAACTTTCGGACCGTCTGGGACGCCGGCCGGTTTTGTTTGTCAGCATCGTTGGCACTGCGATCGGCTTTGCCCTGATGGGGATGGCGCATTCGATGACCTTGCTCTTCGCCGGCCGAATCATCGCCGGAATTACCGGCGGCAACATTGCCATCCCGCAAGCGTACATCGCCGACGTGACCGCACCGGAGAAACGCTCTCGCGCCATGGGAATGATCGGGGCAGCGTTCGGGCTTGGGTTCACTTTTGGTCCCCTCATCGGCGGCGTAATGAGCCGGATATCCTACGGCGCGCCTTTCTTCTTTGCCGCGGTCCTCGCAGCGATCAACGCCGCGCTTATCTATCTCATTTTGCCCGAGAGTTTGTCGCCGGAACAGCGCGCCCGCCCGCACAAACAGGCATCGATGGCCGACGTCTTTCGTCACCAGCGGGGCGCGATGTTCGGCGTCGTTCTCGCCACCTACTTTTTTCTCGTCGTCGGTTTTTCGATCATGACCACTCTCTTCGCGCTCTTCACCGAGAAACGCTTCGGTTACGACGCGCAAGCGAACGGCTATATGTTTGGATTCGTGGGGATTGTCAGCGTCATCGTCCAAGGCGGATTGATCGGACGACTAATCAAAATTTTTGGCGAGGTAGCCCTCGCGCGGACCGGCATGGTGTTGACCACGATATCGCTCGCCCTGCTCCCGTTATGCAATGGCCTTGGTTTCCTGCTGCTCGTCTCGGCGGGGTTGTCAGCGGGCACCGGATTCGCGAGTCCGCCGCTGAGCGGTCTAGCCTCGCAAATGGTCGAGAGCAATTGGCAAGGACGCGCGCTCGGCCTGTTCCAATCCGCCGGCAGCGTCGCGCGCTTACTCGGCCCGCTGTTAGGCGGCTGGCTTCTGACGTTCGATCTCTCCAGACCGCTAGCCCACTACGGCTACTCGCCATTCTTTGCCGGCAGTGCGCTCTGTTTCATCGGTGTTCTGTTCGCCTTCTCCTTCAAGAAACCGGCCGCCGATAAATCACCGGACGATATCTCGATAGCGCTGTAGCCGCGGCGCTCTGTCGCCGGGCGACGTGATGCGGCCAGAGCGCTGCGGCTACAGCACGAAATTTACTGTGAATGCCAAACGCCTTTTCGTCAGCATCGAGCTTCCGGAATCGGTGACGCAAACTCTGGCTCACCTCGATCCGGAAATTCACGGCGTCCGCTGGCTCGAGCCGCTCCAGATGCATCTGACTCTCGCGTTTCTCGGAAACGTTGGGACCGAAACGCAGGAAACGCTTTCTGAAAAACTGCGCGCGATTAGTTGGAAGTCATTTTTCCTCCCGCTCATCGGTCTTGGAACATTTCCGAGCAAAGGCTGGCCAAAGATTGTCTGGATCGGCGTTGGCACCGGCCATCCACATTTGTTTCAACTCCACAAGCGTGTTCAGGAAGCGATCCTCGCCGTCGGTCTCGAGCCGGACCTGCGCTCGTTCCATCCCCACGTCACTCTCGCTCGGTGCCGCGACGTTTCGCCGCAGACCATCCGTCCGTTTCTAAAATCGCACGCCGAGTTCGACGCCGGCTTGATCCACGTCGAATCCTTCGTTCTGAATTCCAGCCAGCTCACGCCCGGCGGTTCGATCTACACGCCGGAACTGATCATCTCCTCGTCGTAGCGGCGGTTTACGGCCGCCGATCACCGTCACGCCTTTCGGTAATGATCCACCACGGGATAACTCCGCGCGACGAACCCGAACGCCAGCGCCGCGACAAACGCGAATCCCGCAAAGAAAAACATTTGGAACGCCGTCACTTCGAACCCCCACCCCTTGATCGATCCAAGCACCCTTTCGTTTTTCACGCCCGCGTTCACCACCAGCACCCAGAGATTGCCGATCGTCACTGACAAATTCCAGAACGCCATGATCACACCTTTCATCGCGAGCGGCGCCTGGCTGTAGGCGAACTCGAGCCCCGTCGCCGAGACGAGCACTTCGCCCAGCGTCAGCAGCGCATACGGCAACACCTGCCAAACGATCGAGAACGCATTCCCACCATTCAGCACCACCTGCATCGCACCGACCACGATCCACGCCGCCCCGGCCAACGCGATCCCCGTCGTCATCCTCCGCAGCGCTGTCGGTTCGTATCCTCGCCGTCTCATCGCCGGATAAAGGACGAGGTTATTGAAAGGAATGAGCAACATCACCAGCGCCGGGTTAAGCGCCTGCATTTGCGACGACTGAAACCAGCTTGGCTTTGACATCGCGTCCGCCTGAAGCACCCACGTCGAGGCCTTTTGATCGAAGAGCGACCAGAACGGCGTGACCAGCGCAAAGAGCACCAGCACTCGCAGCACGGAGCGCACGCCTTCGATCGCTTCCGCCGGATGTTCGCCGCGCACCGCGTCCAATTGCATCCAAACGCCAGCGCCGCCAAAGCCAATCACCGCGACCAGCGTCAGGCAAGCCGCGATCACGAAGCCGAAGGTCGGCATTAGGAGAAACGAACCAATCGCCGTCATCAGCCCGATCATCGCGAGCACGCGTCCGGTCGTCCCGGACATGAGGGCGCTCCGCGAAACGTTCAGGAACGAATGCGGATCGGGCGGCGTCGGCGGCAGCATGACGTACTGCTTTCGCGCGATCCAGAGAATGAACGTTGAAACGAACATCAGCACGCCCGGTATTCCGAACGCGATCGCCGGCCCGAGGCTCTTCAGAAAGATCGGCATCAGGAACGAGGCAAACAACGAGCCAAAGTTGATGATCCAATAGAACGCGTCGAACACGACCTTCGCGCGGTGCTTGTTCGTCTGATCGAACTGGTCGCCTACGAAAGACGCTACACACGGCTTGATCCCACCCGACCCGAGCGCCACAAGCGATAAGCCGACGTAAAACCCCATCCGATTCGTCACGAACATCGCCAGACAAGCCTGACCCGCGCAGTAGACCAGACTCAGCCAGAAGATCGTATTGTACTTCCCAAAGAACCGGTCCGCGATCCACCCACCGAGGAGCGGGAAAAAGTAAACACCAATGACAAAGGTATGGAACACTTCCTTCGCCGCGCCTCCCCGCTCCGCCTCCGGCAAATACGCCAGTAACGACGTGGCCAGGAACACCGTCAGGATGTTGCGCATCCCATAAAAGCTGAACCGCTCGCACCCTTCGTTGCCGATGATGTACCGGATCTGCCTGGGAATCGGCGCTTTCGGATCGGGAATGGCTGGTTGTCCCGCGACCGCCGGATCGATCACGTCTTGCTTCATCGGGGCGAGAGTCGGTTGCCGATCATTTCGCTGCAACCGTAAAGTGCAGATGGTTACAGCTTGCAGGACAACGGTGTGGCGACGTGCTCCAAGGATTTTCGTTCGGCGTCGACGCCGAGGAATGCTTCGACGATCGCGCCGATAATCATCAGCGTGGCGCCGACAAGGTAACCGGCGAGAAGTGCGGTCTTCGAGCCGGTGCCGATGATCCAGCCGAACAGGATCGGCGCGCCGACACCGCCGGCCAACGTTCCGAAGGCGTAGAAGATCGCGATCGCGAAGGCGCGAATTTCGAGTGGGAAAATTTCGCTGACGGTGAGGTAAGCGGAGCTGGCAGCAGCCGAAGCGACGAAAAAGATAATCATCCAGGCGATGGTTTGGGTTTGTGCGGTCAACATGCCGGCGTGGAAAAGCCAGCCGCTCAACGCGAGCAACAGCCCGGCGATCGCGTAGGTCGCGGCAATCATTTTCCGGCGGCCGACGGTGTCGAAAAGATGACCCAGCACGATGGGACCGAGGACGTTTCCAACCGCGAACGGCAACAGATACCCACCGACGTTTTGCGCGGGCACATTGTAGAACCGCATCAAAACGAGGCCGTAAGTGAAAAAAATCGCATTGTAAAAGAAGGCCTGCGTCAGCATCAGGATGAAACCCAGGACCGATCGCCGGCGATGCTCGTGGATAATCGTGTGCCAAATCTCGCGCCACGGCGTGTGGGTTCGCGTCCGCACTCGAGTCGGTGCGTCGGCGCTGTAGCGGCGGTCTATGACCGCCGAATTCGCTGGGCCAGTCAGTCGGGAAAGACGGCGGTCATCGACCGCCGCTACAGCATTTGCTTTCTCGACTTCATCGACGATTTGCTCGGCCTCCGCCGCTCGTCCGTGGATGAGCAGCCAGCGCGGGCTTTCGGGAATCCAACGCCGAAAGAAAATAACGATGAGACCGAGCGTTGCTCCGATGCCGAATGCGAGTCGCCAACCAAGCCAGACGGGCAGGTAACGCGGATCGAGCAACACGATCGTTGCGCCGGAACCCATCGCAGCGCCGACCCAATAGGAGCCGTTGATCATCAAGTCCACCCGGCCGCGCACGCGCGCGGGGATCAGTTCGTCGATCGCTGAGTTTATCGCGGCGTATTCGCCGCCGATCCCCGCGCCGGTCAAGGCACGAAAGAAGGCATAGCTCGCGAAGCTCCAGGAAAAAGCAGTCAACGCCGTGGCCGCGAGATAGACAGCGACCGTGATGAAAAACAGTTTTTTCCGGCCGAGCCGGTCGGTCCCGTAGCCGAAGAGCAACGCACCGATGACGGCGCCCGTGAGATAGAAAGTGGCGCTGGCCCCGACTTGCGCATCCGTCAGCCCGAGTGTTTCGCGATGCGTCAGGATCCCACCGAGCGATCCGGCCAGCGTAACCTCGAGGCCATCGAGAATCCACGTCGCCCCTAGCGCGCCGACAATGAGCCAATGCCATCGGCTCCACGGCATCCGGTCGAGCCGCGCGGGGACGTAGGATTCGATCCATTGGCCTGGCATCGTGTAGAGACATTGTCCTCAACAGCGTTGTCGCGCGAGGTGGATCGCGCGCTCCGTCGCGCGATGGGTGCGGCGGCAGCGGCACCATCGCCATCGAGCGACGGAGCGCTCGATCCACCTTGACGGCACCGGTTGTCTCCGGCACAACCGTTCCGTGAATAATCCAACCGCGCTCTCGCGTCGGGGGTTCACGAAACTCCTGGGTGCGGGCGCCGCCTATGCAGCGTTCCGTCCGGCGCTGGGACTTTCGGAATCCACACCCAAACCCGTCGAAACGAAGGCTTCCGATGTCGTCAGGCTGAGTTCGAACGAAAATCCTTACGGCCCATCGCCGGCCGCGCTCAAGGCGATGACCGCCGCGTTCGCCCTCGCCTGGAAATATCCGGACGAAACCCAGGAGGATCTCGTAGAAGCACTTGCGAAATTAAACCAGGTTTCGAAGGAGCAGATTCTGCCGGGCGCGGGATCCGGCGAGATTCTGAAAGTTTCAGTCGCCGCGTTCACGAGTCCGGACAAGAAGCTCGTGGTGGGCGATCCGACATTCGAAGCGTGTGCCGGCCATGCGAAGGCGAGCCGGGCGGAAGTCGTGAAAGTAAAGTTGAACGCCAGCTACGCGCACGATTTGCCGAAGATGCTCGAGGTTCCCAGCGCCGGTCTCCATTACGTCTGCAATCCGAACAACCCGACCGCAAGCCTGACGCCGAAAGCGGATTTGCGCGCGTTCCTTGCCCAGGTGCCACGCGAAACGATCGTGCTGGTAGACGAAGCGTATCACCACTTCGTGGAGAGTTCCGATTACGAGAGCGTGATCCCGCTCGTGAAAGACTACCCGAACCTGATCGTGGCGCGGACGTTTTCAAAAATCTACGGCATGGCTGGTTTGCGCTGCGGCTACTGCATCGCGCAGCCGGACAAGATCGAGCTGATGCGCGCGCAACAATCGTGGGACAGCATCAGCATCATGGCGATCGTCGCCGCACGCGCGAGTTTGGACGACGCCGCCCAAGTCTCGAACGGGCTGAAGAACAATTCCCAGGTGCGCAGGTACGTGTGCGGTGAGCTGGACAAACTCAAGTTTACCTACATTCCGTCGCAGGCGAACTTCATGATGATTGATATGCGACGCGAAGTGAAACCGCTCATCGCCGCGTTCAAGGATCGCAAGGTCCAGGTCGGCCGCCTCTTTCCGCCGCTGCCGAACTTCATGCGCGTGACGATCGGGACGAAGCCGCAGATGGAAAAGTTCGTGGCGGTGTTCAAGGAGTTGACGGCGTAATTGGCCGCTGGAGGGACGGGCGCTGTCCCGTCCCTAATCTTATAGGGACGACACGGAGGTCGTCCCTCCACTATTCCTACAGCGCGATCTTCCCGCCCCAGGAAAGGATTTTCGCTTTGGTGCCCGCGGCTTCGGCTTCCTTGATGTCGCCGTTGCGATTGTAGAACAACGATAAGCTCGTCCAGGCGATCTGGTCGTTAGGCTGGAGCTCAGTCGCTCTTTTCCCGGCTGCGATTGCTTCCGGGAAGCGGCCGGTTTTCATCAACGCCATCCCAAGCGCGTGCCAGCCGTCGAAAAACGCCGGATCCAGTTCGACGCACTGCCGGTATTTGTCGACCGCGCTCTCCAATTCTCCGACGGCGAGGTCGCCGTTTGCATCGTCGAAAAGCTCTTCCAGGGCGGATGACATCGCGAGACGATCAGGTCTCGACCGTCGGCGGCGGCGGCTGTTGCAGGCCCGCGGCCCGGCGCCGTTCGCGCAGCCATTCGTCGAACACCACCATCCGTTTGCTCTGGAGATAGTTTTTCTCGTACGTCGCCTTGGCTGCGGCGAAGCCCGCCGGGTCGCCCGGTTCGCGCGTTTCCACGATGGCGACGAGTCCGCCGTTTGGAGTGGGAACGAAGTCGCTGGCGTCGCCGGGGTTCAATTCCCGCACCGCGCTCTTGATGCTCGCCAGATCCGCGGTTTCCGGCTTCTTAGGCTCCTCCGGTTTCTTAGGTTCCTCGGGCTTCGACGGAGTTGGGGTTGGCGTCGGATTCTCGACGATCGAAAAAGGAGCAATCCGCTCGGCCTGTAGTCCCAATTGGGACAGGGCGGCATCCAGCGGAGTCTTCGCTTTAATCGCTTCCCGAACTGTCCGCGAAATGTCCGCGGCACGGGCCGCGATAAGCTGCCCGACTTTCTGTTTGCTGAGTGTATCGGAAATTTTCGGCTTCGCTTCCTCGAGGGAAAGAGGCCGCGCCGGCGTTACGTTGAGCAAGTGCAGGACATAAAATGACTCGGCGCCTTGGAGAGCATCGCTGACCGCGTCCGGTTGCTTGAGCTGGAAAGCGTATTGGCTCAGCTGGGGCATCGACGCGAACTGTGGGTCAGGCGCGGCGGCCGTGAATTCTCCGGTCGCTACGACTGGGACATTAAACTTCGCCGCCACATCGGAAAATTTTGCGCCCTTCTCCAGCATGCCTTGAACGAAATCGTTCGCAAGGTTCGCGACTTTTTGCAGAGCCTCGACCTTCTCTTTCCCGGCGAGTTTTTTATCAGCCTCGCTCAAGGGAAAAACTACGAATTCGACCTTGCGCTTCTCCTCGGTATTCAGCTCGGCCTTATGCGCTTCGAAGTATTTGGCAATGTCCTCATCCGTGACCTTCACGTCCTTCTGGAATTGCTCAGTCTGAAAACGAACTACGGCGACGTGCAATTTCCCGTAAGCTTGGTCGTAATATTCCGAGCTTTCGGAATCGGCGACGTGGAGACCGGTCCCGAGCAAATCTTTGAGCCGGTTGAGCGCGAGCTGATCGGATACGACTTCCTCAATTTGAGCCTCATTAAACCCGAGGGGCGGGAGCCGGTTCTGGACGAACTCGGTGTACTTCGCCGCGTCGAACCCGTTCGCGCCCTGAAACGGCGGCAGTGTTTTTACAAACGCCACGATCTCCGCCGTGGTCGGGCGGATTCCCAAGGCGCGCGTTTCGTGGTCGAGCACCACCCGGTTGAAAGCGAAATTCACGTAAGCTTCGTCCTGGCTCATTGGACGCATCATCATGTCCTGGACCATTGACGACATCCCCATCATCTGGGCCAGGGTCCACAACCGAACACTGCGCTGGAACTCCACCAGAGTGACCGGCCGGTCGTAGACGCGCCCAAGATCACTTTGTCGCTTGGCCGACCAGTCGGTCTTGTTGAAGTAAAAAATGAACGGAACGGCCAGGATCGCGATGACGATCATGAGCCATTTGTGGTGCTTGCGCATTACAGTGATCATAAGGAGAGAGAGTTTTTCCCGTCGGAGGGGCAGAACTTACGGCGCGTTGCCGGGGAGCCAACTGCTTTTTCAGGACTGCGAAATCGCCGCCCGGACTTTCAGGCGCAACGCATTTAACCGAATGAAACCGGTCGCGTCGCTCTGATTGTAGGCCTGACCACCGCCTTCCATGGTCGCGACTTGCGGATCGTAAAGGCTCTTTCGACTTTTCCGGCCCGCGGCGATGATGTTTCCCTTGTAAAGCTTCAAGCGCACGATGCCGCTCACGTCGCGCTGTGATTCGGTGACGAGCGCCTGCAACGCGTAACGCTCCGGCGCGAACCAAAAACCGTTGTAGACGAGCGTGCTGTACTTCGGGATCAGACTGTCGCGTAAGTGCATCACTTCGCGATCCATCGTGAGCGACTCCATCTGGCGATGCGCGAAATGCAGGAGTGCGCCCCCCGGCGTTTCGTAAACGCCGCGGCTCTTCATCCCCACGAAACGATTCTCGACGAGGTCGACTCGGCCAATCCCATGTTTGCCGCCGAGCGTGTTCAGTTTTTGCATGACCTTGAGCGGCGAAAGCGTCTCGCCGTTCACGCCCATGCAATTCCCGTCACCGAATTCGAGCTCGACGTATTCCGCTTTCCCTGGAGCGTCTTCGGGCGCCACGCTCAATTTGTACATTCCGCGCGCAGCTTCGGAGCTGGCGTCGAACCACGGGTCTTCCAGCATCCCGCTCTCGAAACTGATGTGCAGTAAATTTCGATCCATCGAGTACGGTTTCGCTGCACTGGCTTCCACCGGAATTTTTTCCACGGCTGCGTACGCGATCATTTCGGCGCGGCCGGGAAATTGTTCCCGGAAACGCTCTTCGCGCCATGGCGCGATCACTTGCAACTCCGGCGCCAGCGCCGCCGCCGTCAGTTCGAATCGGACCTGATCGTTCCCCTTCCCCGTCGCGCCGTGCGCAATGGCGTCGGCCTTTTCGGCCCGCGCGATTTCCACCATTCGCTTTGCGATGAGCGGCCGGGCAATGCTGGTCCCGAGAAAATACTGGCCCTCGTAAATCGCGCCGGCCTGCATCATCGGAAAAATAAAATCGCGGGCGAATTCCTCCCGCAGATCGTCGACGATGCACTTCGTCGCGCCAGTGGTGAGCGCTTTAGCTTCAAGACCGTCCAGTTCTTCCTCCTGCCCGATATCCGCGCAGAAGGCGATGATCTCCGCCTGGTAATTCTCTTTGAGCCAATGAAGGATGACCGAGGTGTCCAGCCCGCCGGAGTACGCCAAAACGATTTTCATTTAATCCCCGAACGAAATATCCACGTCGCGTGCGGTCTGGACCAATTCGCCATCCGGCGGAACGAGACGGAGCCGATTCACCGCATCTGCGATCGGCACATGGCGCACCTGATAGTTTTGATAGCTCACCATGGAGCCGAATTGTTTTTCCCGGATCAACTTCACGGCCTTGACCCCAAACCGGGTGCCGAGTATGCGGTCGAGCGTCGTGGGCGCGCCGCCCCGCTGAAGATGGCCCAGAACGGTGCAGCGCGTCTCTTTTCCGCTACGCGCCGCGATTTCGCCGGCGACAACAACACCAATACCGCCGTAGCGGTCTTCCCCTTCTTCGCAACGCCGCATGACGACCTGGCCATCGCGCGGTTTCGCGCCTTCGGCGACGACCACAATCGCCGACTGATTCCCGCGGTCGGACCGGAGTTTAATCGCCGCGCAAATTTTATCGTAATCGAACGGGATTTCAGGAATCAGGATGATGTGCGCGCCGCCGGCGATGCCGCCGTGAAGTGCGATCCAACCCGCGTGCCGCCCCATGACTTCGAGAACCATGATTCGTTTGTGGCTCGTCGCCGTGGTGTGCAAACGATCAAGCGCGTCCATCACGGTGGCGACCGCGGAATCGAAACCGAAAGTCATCGCCGTCGCTTCCAGGTCGTTGTCGATCGTTTTTGGGACCCCGATGCAATTGATGCCAGCCTCCTGTAGTTGTTGCGCTGTGGCCATCGAGCCGTCGCCACCCACAATGATGAGACCGTCGACTCCGAGGCTTCTCAGAACTTCGCGCGCGTCGGTAATCACTTTCGCCGCGACATCCGTGCGTTCGCCCGCGCCAACTTTCGCGACGAAATGGCCGCGGTTTGTTGTCCCAATTATCGTGCCGCCTCGCGGCATGATCCCAGACGTGTCTCGCCGACCTAACGACTTGTAGTTTCCGGGCGGAAGCAAACCTTCGAACCCATCGAGAAACCCAAGCACTTCCCAACCGAGCTTGTCCGCCGCGAGAACAACACCGCGCAGGACTGCGTTCAAGCCGGGGCAATCGCCGCCGCTCGTCAACACGCCGATACGGGGCTTGCTCATCGCGCAACGAAAATCAGAGCGTCTTGTTCGGGTCAATCAGGCGACCGCCGGCCGCCCATTGGTCGTAAAGCTGCCACCCCTTCGCCAAGAGTTGCGCGCCCTCGGCGAAACGGCTGGCGCTCCCGAGCATAACGATAATCAGGTTGCGCTGCGTGACCGCGGTGTGTTCGCCATCTTTGCGGAGCTCCGGTTCCCGATGCGCGGAGAGAATCAGGCAGTCGCCGGCGCGCGCCGTTTTGCCGGTTTTAACGCCATCGACGCCGTTAGTGCCGAGAAGTTCATTTGTATTCCGGAGCAGATAGCCCTTCTTCTGGCTGCCGCGCTGAAACGAAATCTGCCTCTCCTTTTGCGAAACGTAGAAGCGGAAGCCGGGCTTATTCATCGCGTAACGCGACAAGCGCGCGAGATCCGCCGCCGTCGAGTACGGCATGGAACGCTCGCCGGTATCGATGCCATGGGGATTGACGAACCGCGTCCGCTCCATCCGCAGCGTTTTGGCGAGGAAGTTCATCTGGGCGACGAAAATGGCGACGGGCGTCCCGTTTCCAGCAGAGGGCACCACCGGTTGAAGGGCGATGCCGACCTGATTCGCCAGGGTATAGGCAGCGACGTTGTCCGATTGCACGAGCGCCGCGTAAAGTAGATCGCGCAAGGTAATCCGATCGCCCGGCTGAAATCCTATGAGGTTGTCCCCCGTGCCGGCGAACGCCTCCGGAGGAATCGTAGCGAGCTGGTTCAAATCCCCGGCCCGTTTTTCCGCCCAATCGAGCACCACCATCGCGGTGGCTACCTTGGTGAGGCTGCCGACCTGGCGTTTATCCCGGGCGTCGACCTGGTCCAGGACCCAGCCCGTCTGCGCATCGATTATAACATAAGCCATGCGCGCCGCGGCGGCGGCGTGACCTAACGAAAGGAAACCGGCAAGACAAAAAAGGGTGGCGAAAAAGCGGCGAGAGATCATCACGGCAACGAAAAACCGCTGCACGTTAATCGGCGTGTTCCGGTTCGCAACCGGCGAATCGGAAAGTTACCAGGCGCTAGTGCAGCGCGAGATCACTGCGAGCTCCGTAACGAAACGCGTTCGGAGTCAGGACCAGGTAGATTCGTTCGGCCGCGTTGACGAGATCGAACGAACGGGCGTAACCAAGACCGCTCGCGCGGACTGTTCCGCCGCGACCCTGAAGGTTGCTGCCCCCAGCCATGTCGAACTCATAAACGACCATGCCGCGATCGATGTCGGTGACGCGCACATGCAACATCAGATGCGACTGTCCGGCGCTAAGATGTCCGAAGAAGAAGCGGGCCGCCGGGTTTCCACCATCGACCAGTTGAAACTCGCCTTCGACAAGCCATCCAGTGCGGGGCGTTTCATAATCACGGAGGATCCGAGCCGGCGCGATTTTCTCGAGTTGCTCTTTCAGGTCGCCGGCGAATTCCACGGGCGTGAGCGCTTTGCGGATCGGCATTTCTCCGTCGGAATTCGTCTGATGGCCGGTGAAGATCGCGGTATCGATACAGAACGGTCGAATGTAAATTGCCTTTGGACCGTAAGCGCCAACGCCGCAGTTGTTGGTCGTCATGTAAACGCCCTTGGAGTCTTTCGCATCAGCCGTGGTGGTGCGGGTCGAGCCGCCGGCGATCTGCGTCTTGGTCACGTACATGTCCGCGCACGAGCAAAGAAAAACGGTGGAAAGGATAGCGAGGAAGAATTTCATAATGGATTTTTTGTCGTCCGCGGCAGCCGTCCCCCGGGGACAGACTACGACAGATTAATGAGCGATAATTGATGCAACTCCCGTGCCGCCTGATGGAGAAAATCCGGGCAGCTCGCTCACTTCCGACGACCGTCGACTCGAACGATTTGCCGGCGGTGATGGAACAGAATCACGGCCAAAGCCAGGAGCCCAGGAAAATAAAGTCCGGTTTCAGGAATCGGAACCACCTCGAAAAAGCCGCCGCCGAGATTGAACTCGACTGCTCCCGGCGCATAACCGGCGAAGAGGAAGCTGCTCAGGCGGGCGCTCTGGTCGGAATTGAAGATCAACCTGTCAGTCCCGACGCCGCCTACCGTCGCGGCAGTTCCCGTCCAGTTGTCGACCGCGAGCGAGAAAGCACCGGGAGTGAAGCTGGCGAACGTAAGTGCTCCGACTGTGCCGGTTCCAAAATCCAAATGCGAACCGGCCGCCGTTAGCGTCAGCGCGCCAACTCCGGCAGTGCTGATGCTGCCTTCGCTGAAATTTCCTTTGGCGAAGGTGCCGCCTGCCAGCGTCATCGGTGCGCTATTTTTGATTTGGTTGTTCGCACCCAGCATCAAAGAGGCTCCGGAATTAATCGTGATACCGCTAGTGAGACCGAGTGCCCCTCCGGGGCCGGCCGCGAGCGTGAGCGTCCCGCCACTCACAGTCGTGGCGCCCGTAAAAGTATTCACGCCCGACAAAGTCCAATTCCCTGAGCCACTCTTGGTGAGTGAGCCTGTGGTTGTTCCGATAATGCTGCTTATGCTTCCCTGACCTGCGCCGGTGAGGGTAAGGCCAAAGGTCGCGCCGGTGATCGTCCCGCTGTTCGTAACATTGAGCGTCCCGGCAAGCGAAGAAAAGGTCGTGGGACCGGCTAGCGTGATCAGGCCGCCGTAGTTGTTAGTGCCGCTCACGTTCACGAGCGCACCGCTTTGTCCGGTGGCGCCGGTACCGCGGATATTCAACGTCTCTAACCCCACCGAAATGTTGCCCTGCAACTGGAGAGTGGCGCCGGCTGAAATAATTGTGCCAGCCGCGGTAGTGCCCAAGCTAGTATTGTTTCGGATGTTCAACACGCCGGCGCTTACGTTCGTTGAACCTGTGTAAGTATTGGCTCCTTGAAGCGTCACGGTTCCGGTGCCCGTATTCGAAAGTCCGCCTGAGCCACTTAAGATTCCGCTAATCGTCGTATTCGAGCTGCCGGCAACGGTCAGAAGAAATCCGCCGTTATCTAAGTTTCCCCCATAGACTAGATTCCCGGTCGCTGCGTTCCAACTCTGCGCCGAAGTCAAAGTCACCGCAGCATTGATGGTCTGCGTCGCGGTGCTGTTATTGGTGATGCCGTCCGATAATGTATAGGAGGCGCCGCTGATCACAAAAGCGCCCGCCGTGTTGTCGAATGTGTAGCTCCTGCCGGGGCCGCCAGTATCGATATTCACTGCCAGGCGGGTGGTTCCCGCCCAAATAATGTCCGAGTTCGCGGTAGGAACGGCATTCCCCAGCCAATTCGCCGCTGTGGTAACATTATTGTCCGCGCCACCACCGTCCCATGTGTAGATCGCAGTAGGGGCCAGTGGACCGATTGAAGGATTACTCGGAGCATTTGAAACCAGCTCGAGATGGAATTCGTCCGCAGTGGAACTGGAAAGAACTGAGTTGTCGCGACCGAAGCCCGCTTGGAATATTCCTACCTGCCCGATTAACCCAGGATTGAACGCCAGTAAGCTCAGGATCTCCAGGGACGCCTGAAGGTCGTCGTCGCGAAACGTCGGGAATGCCGTTGATCCGCCCCGGTTCGGGTTCGCGGGCATAGGAACAATGCTCGCGTGAAGCAGAGGCGACACGAGAGCACCGGATAGATGGACGGCGCAGGTCAGGGCCAGCGCCAAACCGATTCTACTTGGCTTGGAGCGGAACATTTCCGCCTCCATTAGCGGCTTGCGTGCCGACCTAGGTATTTTCCCTATCAGTGAAGCAATTGCTTGCCAGACATTTTCCGACAATCTTCGAAGAGATCCTTGACAGCAATCCTCCTTCGCGGCAAACCAAGTCGCTCCCCCGAACCGAACCGGCCCTCAGATATTCACCCCTTGCTCCTCGATCCCTGGCCCCACAACACCGTACTCAATTGTTCAAAAAACCTATGTTTAATCGTTTTCGAAGTCTCCTCATTCTCGCGATTGCTCTCGCCCCTACGGCCTATTCCAGTCAGTCCGTCGAAGCGCGCGCATCAAACGGCGACCTCCAATTCCGCTCCGCCGGCCATGTATTGAACTTTTCGACGGAGGCCGTTCATATCGCAGGCCGGTCGCACGCGCTCCGCGTTCGCTTTGTGGATTCGTGCGAAACTAATCCGGTAAGCGCTTCGAGTTCCAGTGATGCCAAGGGCGAGGCTCCAATGTCCAAAGTCACCTACCCAAGTCTTTGGGCTGGCGTGACGTTGACCTACGATGCGCCCGTTAACGGCCTTCTTCGCAGTACCTACTTGCTTGCGGCCAAGTCGGACCCGGCGAGCATTCATCTTCGCTACAACGCGCCGGTCTTCGTGCAGCCGGATGGATCACTTAGCGTTCGTTTCAAGACCGGGACGATGAATGAAAGCGCGCCCCAAGCGTGGCAGGAGCACGATGGTAAACGCGTGCCTGTTCAGGTTGCCTTTGCGGTCCACGATGAGCGTGACATCAGCTTCGCGCTGGGTGAGTACGACCGGAACGAACCGCTCTTTATAGACCCCACCCTTACCTGGAACACTTTTCTCGGAAGCGAAACGGACGACCAGGCATTCGGAATCGCACTTGATTCCGCTGGCAACGTGTTTGTAGCAGGTACGAGCGATGCGACGTGGGGTTCTCCCCTCACCGCTCACCACGGCGGCTACGATATTTTCGTCGCCAAGTTGGATTCGAACGGGAATCTCCTGTGGAACACCTTTTTCGGGGACAGTGGCAACGAGGTCGCCAGCGGAATCGCCGTGGACGCCGCCGGAAACCTGTATCTGGCGGGCTTAGCTTACGAGACTTGGGGTTCCCCCGTCCGCAGCTTTAGTGGAACCAAGGACGCGTTCGCCGCGAAAGTGGACTCAAGCGGCAATTTGATCTGGAACACCTTTCTCGGCAGTGCCGCCGACGATTCTGGAAATGCGGTAGCGGTAGACGAGAGTGGGAACGTTTATGTGTCGGGCTACAGTTCGGACTCTTGGGCTTCACCCGTCGCGGTGCACAACGGCGGGTACGACGCGTTCGTGGCAAAGTTGGACGCGGGCGGGGCGCTCGCGTGGAACACCTTTCTCGGAAGCAGCGGGTCGGACCAGGCCAATGCCGTAGCAGTTGACGCGCTCGAAAATGTTTATGTCGCCGGGTTCAGTACCTGCCACCTGGGGTGCGCCGGTCCGCGCGTTTGACGGCACCGATGATTCGGCGTTCGTGGCGAAACTCGATCCAACTGGAGTCCTGGCTTGGAATACCTTTCTCGGCGGCGGCGGCGCCACAGCGAATGGTATCGCGGTAGATGGCGCTGGCGATGTTTATGTAACGGGATCTAGCCGATACGCGAGCTGGGGCTCTCCCGTCCGTCCCTTTAGCGGAAATCAGGACGGGTATGCCGCCAAACTGGACGCAAACGGGACGCTTACCTGGAACACGTTCCTTGGGGCCGTTGACGCTACCACGGCCAGCAATGCCATCGCTGTGGATGCAAGCGGCCGTGTCTATTTGGGAGGCGCCAGCGACGCAAGCTGGGGCTCGCCCATCCGGCCTTTCACCGCCGGTTATCAGGTCTTCGCTGCCCAACTCGAGTCCGACGGAACGCTTACTTGGAACACGTACCTCGGGCCGACTTACGGCTACGCAATTGCTATCGATGCGACTGGCTATGTTTATGAAGCCGGCGTCGCTGATGCGACTTGGGGGTCACCCATTCGCCCTTACAATAGCGGGGGACTTTTCGATGCCTTCGTGGCCAAGATCCCGGTTTCGGGGGATGATGTTCCCCTGCCGGTCCATGCCGCAACTCCCACTCCCACTCCCACTCCCACTCCGACACCCAGCCCAACACCAACCCCGACTGCCTCGCCAAGGCCAACTCGTCCCGATCGAAATTGAAATGACGTGATCGAGATCTGGAGAGCGCGTTGAACCAGTAACCCCGGCAACCGCTCGGGACGGCTGGCCACAGTGCCTTGATTAATCACATGATCGTAACCAACTCGATCATGAAGTCGCTGATTCACGCAATCCCGGCTACCGCGTGCGAAATGTAAGGCTCCTCCAGTTGGACTATCACGTCTGCATCGATCGGTAAATCCAGAGCAGCAATCGCTTGCTCAAGATGATGCGCCTTTGATGCGCCGACGATCGGAGCAACGACCCCCGGCTGTGCCAGCAACCAGGCGAGAGCCATTTGCGCTGGCGGGACTGCGGCCTCCCCTGCCAGCGCCTCCAGCCGATCGATCACGCGCGCATCAGCCTCACTGATTTGTTCGCCGTAGAGTTGCTGGCCGTAAGCGTCCGTCTCCGCTCGCACAGTTTTCGGCCTGCCTTTGCCGGCGAGGAGCCCGCGCGCCAACGGGCTCCAAGGCACAACCCCAATCCCTTGATTAAGGCAAAGCGGAATCATTTCCCGTTCTTCTTCGCGATACATCAGATTGTAATGGTTTTGCATCGTGGCGAAGCGCGTCCAGCCGTTGGCTTCCGCGGTGAAGAGCAATTTCGCGAACTGCCACGCCGCCATCGAGGAGGCGCCGAGATAGCGCGCTTTCCCAGCGCGGACGACGTCGTGCAGCGCTTCGAGTGTTTCCTCAATCGGCGTCTCCGGATCGAACCGGTGGATCTGATACAGATCGACGTAATCAGTCCCGAGCCGTCGCAAGCTGGCGTCGATTGCGGCCATGATGTGTTTCCGCGAAAGGCCTCGATCGTTTGGACCGTCGCCCATCGGATAAAAAACCTTTGTCGCGATCACGAGCTGTTCGCGGTCCGGCCCGAAGTCCTTCAAGGCGCGACCGAGCACTTCTTCGCTCCCGCCTAACGAGTACATGTCCGCCGTATCGAAAAAATTGACGCCGGCCTCGATCGCCTGCTTGATCAGCGGCCGGCTTGCTTCTTCATCGAGCACCCATGGCCGCCAGCGACTGGAGCCATAGGTCATGGTGCCGAGACAAACCCGGGAGACCTTGATCCCAGCGGCCCCAAGCTTGGCGTATTGCATGGTCAGAATGCCTTAACCAGCGCCGGCACGAGTACCGCTAAAAACGACGATACGTCGTGTTCCCTGATTCGAGCGTCTCGGGCTTGGGAGCGGTCCGTTTGTCCCGCACGGGCCTCAGCTCTACCGGGCTGGAAGTCTTGCACTCTTCACACCAATGGCGTTTCGCGCTCTCCAGCCGCTTGCGCACCCCGCAATTGTCACAAACGAAAACCTCTTTTCTCACGCGAAGCTAGTGTCTACGTGGAACGAGCCTTCGTGCCAACTCTATTTACGGCAAAGTGCCTGGGATAGCGCAAAGCCGTGCGAGCCGGCAGCGGAAAGCCTGGCCTCTCTACGACGTGTCGAGGCGGCGGCGGGGCGGTGGCCCGAACGTAAACTTCAGCACGTCAACGACGGCCGCCGGCGCTCCGTTTACGCGGGCTGGATTCGCGCGGAATTGTTTGAGGACCTCCAGTACCGGACCTTCCAGCAGTGGGTTTGCGGTGCCCATGATGAAGGGATCAACCAGCCGGCCGTCGGCGGTCACCACAAAACAGACGCGCACAGCACCGGCGACCTCCTCATTATTCTGGTTGTAGACGGGGTTAGGGAAACGGGTCTTTGTCAGCTTCGGGCTCAGGTAACTGAACTGCCTCCGCACTTCTACGATATCGTATTTCGCGCCGTACCGCTCCCGAATCGTTTGATCGATAGGGTCCGCCTCTTTGACGATGAGATTGTAAAGCACCGGCCTGCTCGAACGCTCTTTTCGGCCTTCCGCGCGCCCATCCGGTGGGAACACAAACGCCGCCAGGCTGAACATGATCAGCCAGCGGGGAAATGATCGATTCAGTTTTTTATTCACTACTTGCTCAACTCCAGCATCCGCAGGATCGGCGCTTCCGCCCGTTTTCGCACAGCCTCTGGCAGGATGATCTCCGGCTGCATGTTCAGGAGCGCCGCGTGCGCTTTCTCGAGCGTGTTCATCTTCATGAACCTGCATTCGCCGCAGAAACAATTCTCGGTCGGCCCGGGAATGAACAGTTTGCCTGGCACTTCTTTTTTCAACCGATGCAGCATTCCGGCTTCCGTCACAATGATGATTTCGCGCGCCGGTGAGTTCCGGCAAAAGCCGACCATTTTCTCGGTCGAACAAACTTCGTCCGCGAGCATCCGCACCGCGTAGGTGCACTCGGGATGAGCGACGACCGGTGCGTTCGGATATTGTTCCCGAATCTTACTGATGCTGCGCGCGGTGAACTCGACGTGGATGTAACAATTGCCCTGCCACAGATCCATTTTGCGGCCGGTCCGTTCCATGACCCACGCTCCGAGATTCTGGTCGGGAACGAATAGGATGTTGCGATCGGCCGGCGCGCTCTGGACGATTTTTTCGGCGTTGCCGCTCGTGCAGATGACGTCGGAGAGCGCTTTGACGCCAGCGCTGCAGTTGATGTAGGCGATCACGTAGTAGTTCTTGTCCACGTGTTGAGCGAGAAAAGCCTTCAGCTTTTCCGGCGGACACGATTCGGAGAGCGAGCAACCGGCGTCGAGGTCGGGGAGCAGGACCTTCTTCGTTGGGTTCAGGATCTTCGCCGTCTCGGCCATGAAATGGACGCCGCAAAAGAGGATCACTTCTGCGTTTGTTTGGGCGGCCTGGTAACTCAGACCTAACGAGTCGCCGACGTAATCGGCGATGTCCTGGAGCTCCGGCACCTGGTAGTTATGCGCCAGGATCACGGCGTTCCGCTCGCGCTTCAGCTCGGCGATTTCCTCGACGAGGTCGACACCGAAATTTACACCAGCGGCTACCATTGGTTAATATGCGGCCAACCCATGGATTCTCAAACCGCCGCTACCCCTTATCGTCTCGGTTTCATCGGCGGCGGCAAATTGGCCGGCTCGGTGATCCGGGGGTTGGTCCGGGCGAGGTATTGCGCGCCGGAATTAATTCTGGTTAGCGAACCCAATGAAGCGACCCGGCGCAGTCTCGAACACGACGCAGGCATCATCGGGACCGCGGAAAACGCCGAGGTCGCCGCAAAAAGCGAAGTGGTTTTCATCGGAGTAAAGCCGTCGGTGGTGCTTCCAGTTCTGGGCGAACTGGCGCCACTGTTCGAGCGGAAGCTCGTTATTTCACTCGCCGCCGGCGTCGGAATCAAGAGTATGGAAAAGTGCGCGGCAGCCCACTTCATGCGGGCGATGACGAACACGCCGTCGGCGATTTGTCGTGCTGCAACCGCCATCGCAAAAGGCGGCCGCACGACGGCGAGCGAGCTGTCTTTTGTGCGCGAAATTTTTAGCGCGATCGGCGCGGTGGTGGAAGTGGCGGAAGATCAGATTGACGCCGTCACCGCCCTGGCCGGCAGCGGCCCAGCTTTCGTTTACACCGTTATCGAGTCGCTCGCGCGCGGCGGTGAAAAGATGGGGCTTGGTCCAGAGGCCGCGTTGACTCTCGCGACCGAAACCGTTCTCGGCGCGGCGCAGCTGGCCAGTGAAACGAACATGTCGCCCGAAGATTTACGGAAAATGGTTGTCACGCCCGGAGGCACGACCGCGGCCGGGTTGGCCGCGATGGAGGACCATAAGACTGCTGACGGTTTGATCGCCGCCGTTGAAGCCGCCGCAACACGCGGCGCTGAAATGGCGCGGGAAAACGAGTAACGCGCAGCGGCTACTGCAGCGCTTTGCGCATCGCCTCGATCGGCGCCGGGCGACCGAACCAAATCTCGAACGCGAGCGCGCCCTGGTGCAGGAGCATCGACAACCCATTCGCTGCGCGCGTCCCGGCTTCGACCGCGCCGCTCACGAATGGCGTCGGCCCCGTCGAATAAACCGTGTCGTAAATCATGAGATGCGGCTCGAGCAAGCGAGCTGGCACTGGCAACGGATCGTTCCGATTCAGACCGAGCGGAGTCGCGTTCACAACCAGATCGGTATTGGCAATCTGAAAACGTAACGCCGCCTCATCGAGCCCGATCGATTGCAAGCGGGCTACGGGCCCTAGCACGCGCGGGCCCGCAAAGGACGGACGCAGTTGCTCGACAAGCATCGCCCCCTTCGCGGGATCGCGAGTCGCGACGACCAGGCGCTCACACTTCTCTTTCGCGCATTGCCACGCGATTGCCCGGGCCGCGCCGCCCGCGCCCAAAAGCAAAACGCGCAGATCGCGCAGATCCACCGCAAATTCTTCGCGAATCGCGCGCAAAAATCCCTTTCCGTCCGTATTGAAGCCACGCAGCTTGCCTTTCTCGCACTTGATTGTGTTGATGGCGCCGATCTCACGCGCCCCATCGTCGAGTTCATCGACCAATCCCAGCGTGGCAACCTTGTGCGGAACTGTCAGGTTCACGCCGATAAAATCGAGGGGTCGCAGGAATTCGAGCGCGGACTGCAGCTCAGTCGGCGCGATCTGAAATCGCGCGTATCGAATATTGAGACCACTCGCTTTCACAGCTGCGTTCTGCAATTGCGGCGAGAGCGAATGCGCTATCGGATCTCCTAACACGCCGAGGCGAATCGGCGGCCGGGATTTCTTCCAGTTTTGGAGGTCGTCCAGCGTACAAACGTCTTTCACGGCTTGGCAGACATTGCTCCAAGGAGAGGCGCTTTCCAAACCGCCCTGTTCCTGTAGCGGGGGTCTATGACCGCCGAATGCTTTCACGCAACGTGTCGGCGGTCATAGACCGCCGCTACAACTCTGCTAGCTTCGCCCGGACATGACGGAACCAATCGTATCCGCCCCGCCTCCTTCCGATTTCATTCGCGATATCGTCGCAGCGGACGTGCAATCCGGGAAACAGGATAAAATCCGAACCCGTTTCCCTCCTGAGCCGAATGGTTATCTCCATATCGGCCACGCAAAATCGATCTGCCTCAATTTCGGCATCGCCCACGAGTTCGGGGGCATCTGCAACATTCGGATGGACGACACCAACCCGACCAAAGAAGAAACCGAATACGTCGAGTCCATCATGGCTGACGTCCACTGGCTCATCGACGGATGGGCGGACAAAAACCTGGGCGGCGCGCCGCTCTACACTTCGGATTACTTCGATAAACACTACGACTACGCGGTCGAGCTTGTCCGGAAAGGCAAAGCTTACGTCGACGAAATGCCGCCCGATCAGACCGACGAATTTCGCCGGCTCGGGCGGGACAGTCCGTTTCGCAATCGGCCCATCGAAGAAAATCTCGATTTGCTGGCGCGAATGAAAGCGGGCGAATTTCCTGACGGCGCCAAAACTTTGCGCGCGAAAATCGATATGCAGGCACCGAATGTCTGGCTCCGCGATCCCGTGCTCTACCGAATCCGGCACGCCGAACACCACCACACCGGCAGCAAATGGTGCATCTATCCGATGTACGACTGGGCCCACACTCTTAGCGATTACATCGAAGGCATTACCCATTCGCTCTGCACGCTCGAGTTCGAAGTCCACCGGCCTCTTTACGAATGGATTTCCGAATCGCTCGAGCTGCCGCCGCCCGTCCCGCGCCAGATCGAGTTCGCGCGCCTGAACCTCACCTACACAGTGATGAGCAAGCGCAAACTGATCCAGCTCGTCAAAGAAGGTTTCGTCGACGGCTGGGACGATCCGCGCATGATCACGATCTCGGGGTTTCGTCGCCGTGGGGTAACTGCCAGTGCCATCCGGAGTTTCGCTTACAACATCGGGATCACGAAATATCCAAGCTTGAACGAAATGGGATTGCTCGATCACGCGGTCCGCGAGGAGTTCAATCGCACCGCCCCCCGGCGGCTTGCAGTCCTGCGCCCAGTGAAGATCGTGATCACCAATTACCCCGAAGGCCAGGTCGAAGAGCTGGCCGCCGTCAACAATCCAGAGGATTCGAGTGCCGGGTCCCGGAAGATTCCGTTCAGTCGCGAGTTGTTCATCGATTCCGCCGACTTCACGGAGGTCCCGCCCCCGAAGTATTTCCGGCTCAAGCCCGGCGGCGAAGTCCGATTGAAGTACGCCTACATCATCAAATGCGACGAAGTGGTGAAGGACGCGGCCGGCAACGTCAGCGAGCTGCGATGCAGCGCCGATCTTGAGAGTAAATCAGGCGGCGCGACTTCGAGCCGCAAAATCAAGGGCACGATTCATTGGGTGAGCGCGACCTCCGCGATCGATGCGGAGGTGCGCCTTTACGATCGACTTTTCACCGTCCCCGACCCAGCAGCCGACGACGGCGATTTCAAATCATTTATCAATCCGAATTCGCTCGAAGTCGTGCAGGCGAAGTGCGAGCCATCCCTGGCCGAAGCGGACCCAAACACGCGCTACCAATTCGAGCGACTCGGTTACTTCGCGCTCGATCCCGATTCAAAGCCCGGCGCGCTGGTCTTTAACCGCACGATCACCCTGAAAGACACCTGGGCGAAAACGGAGGGACGGGCGCCGTCCCGTCCCTAATGGAGGGCCGAGCTCTGCGAGGCCGCAGCGTCGCTCTGCGAGGTCGCGGCGTCGCAGAGCTCCGCCCTCCATTCAAAACATTCCCAGCGCGCGATCAATTCGCGCCAGCACTTTCTCTTTGCCGAGGATTTCGAGGAGGTGATAGAGACTGGGGCCCGCATTGCTGCCGGTAACGGCAAGCCGCGTCGGATGAACCAGCGCGCCAACCTTGAGGCCGAGATTAGCAGCCGTGGTTTTCAGCCTAGTTTCTAAATTAGCGGCGTCGAAGGAATCGAGTGCGGCAAACGCGGCTCGGACCGCTTCCAGCCGCGATTTATTCTCCGGAACGAAATGTTTCGCGACGCCTTCCGGATTGTATCGGAAGTCGTCTCTGAAATAAAAACCGCCATAGGCCGGCAGCTCAGCGAAGATCCGAAACTTGGCTTTACACGTATCGAGGGCGGCGCGGATGTAATCCGGCGAAAAGGTTGAGAGATCGATGCCGGCCCGTTCGAGCGCCCGACGCCCCATTTCCTGGAAACGATCGTCGCCCAGTCCACGGAGATACTCGCCGTTAAGCCAGGTGCATTTCTCCAAGTCGAACGCGGCATTTTTGCGATGCACTTTCGCCAGGTCGAAGAGCTGCACGACTTCCGCCAGATCGAGCTTCTCCCGATCGTCTTTCGGGGACCAGCCCAGCAAACAGAGAAAATTCCGGACCGCCTCCGGGAGGTAACCATTTTCCATGTAGGTGACCAGGCTCGCGCCCTGGTCGCGTTTACTCATCTTCGATCCGTCGAGATTAAGGATGAGCGGGATGTGGGCGAACCGCGGCGGGGCGGTGCCGAGCGCGCGGTAAAGCTGAATGTGCTTCGGCGTGTTCGAGAGATGATCCTCGCCCCGGATCACATCGGAAATCTTCATCTCGATGTCGTCGACTACGTTGACGAAATGAAAAATCCACGAGCCGTCCGGCCGCCGGATCGTCATGTCGGGGTTCGTTTCCGCATCCGACAGATCGAACTCGACGCGGCCGCAAATCGTGTCGTCCACCACCACTTTCTCGCGATCGAACCGAAAACGGACAGAACCTGCGTCCTCGTAAACGCGGCCCGCGGTGCGGAGCCGTTCCAGATAGCTCCGATAAATCTCTTCCCGCTCGCTTTGGAAATACGGGCCGAAGCTTCCGCCGGCATGCGGTCCCTCGTCCCAGTCAAGCTCCAGCCAGCGAAGACCATCGTAAATGGCTTTCGCGGCTTCCTCTGTGTTTCGGCTGCGGTCGGTATCTTCGACTCGCAAAACAAAAGTCCCGCCGGTGTGTTTCGCGTAGAGCCAGTTAAACAACGCCGTGCGCGCTCCGCCGATGTGCAGGTAACCAGTGGGCGAAGGAGCGAAACGGACGCGGATAGGCGAACTCATAGGAGTAAGTGAGTGGTGGAGTAATGGGGTGGTGTCATTTTCTCAAGCCTTACTCCATTACTCCAACACTCGAGTCTCCATCAGTCACCACTCCCCTACTCCACAAACAGCTTTCCCGCCCGGCGGCGAACATGGCGGCCTCGAGGTAAATTTGTTTTGCCGATGGGTACTTTGGGATCGAGCAACGAACGAACGCGCTCGAGGGTGCCGAAATCGAGATCGGCGATGCCGCGCCTGCGGAGCCAGAGATGGATCGTTCGACGCTGCAACGCGCGCGGTTGTTTTTGCAGTTCTTTTAATGAGAGCTCGTTTTTGCCCGTCGACACGGGGTCGACCAGCGTCTCCGCCCATTCCGCTTCGTCCGCTGAGATCGTCGCCGCCCGCCACAACGCGCCCCGAACATTTCGCCCGAGCTGTTTTTCAATGTAGGGGATGACGCGGTGGCGAATCCGGTTACGAAGCGGCCCGAGCATTTTGTTCGTCGCGTCTTCGCGATATTTCAGGCAATGGGATTTGAGGTAGGCGTCAATCTCATCTCTGGTCGCTCCCAGAAGCGGACGAACCATGGTCAGGTCAACGCCATCCACGTTACGCGTTGCAACCTTCCGCATGCCAGTGAGCCCGGCCGGCCCCGCACCGCGAAACAAATTGAAGAGAAAAGTTTCGACGAGGTCTCCGGCGTGATGGCCCAGAAAAATTGTGGGGCAACGCCGGCGGCGCGCGATGCTCGCGAAAAAATCGTAGCGCGCATTTCGTCCGGCAGTTTCGATCGATTGCTTCGTACCGACGGGCCAGGGCCGCGACGTCGACGCGACCGATCTCGGATTCCAAATTCGACTTGGCCGCCAGGGTGTTGACGAACCTGGCGTCGGCCGTGCTCGCGCGCCCGCGCAATTGATGATCGACGTGGCAGACGACGAGCCGCCGATAGCCGAGACTCGTTAGGCAATGCAATAGCGCGATGGAATCGCGGCCGCCCGAAACGCCGACCAGATAGCGGCGGGTCACCGGGAATCGGGCAAGAAGTTCCGGATCGATCTTGAGGGCGCTCATGCATTCAGCAGGCCATTCGTGTCAAATCCCGTCAAGCCAGGAAGGAACGGCCATTGGCTACCGCCCTTGAAAGATAGGGAGTTTGGGATCACTCGAAAAGTTGCTCCGGCGGTGTCCTTTTGGGCAGCCGCCATTCGTTGTGGAGGTGACAGCAATCTCAACAACGAAAGAAAAATTATGAAAACACTTATCCTGACCGCCATTCTTCTGGCCGCTACTTCGGCGCCGATTCTTTCGGCGGCTGACGAATCAAACCCGGCTAACCCCGACCTCATGCTCGGAAAACAGAAAACCGATCGCACGATCTTTCTGGACGCGATCATCGCCGCCCCACCCGCCGAGGTTTTCCGCCTTTGGACATCGGCGGAAGGAATCAGGAAATTCTTCGCGCCGGATGCGCGCGTCGATGCTGCCGTGGGCGGGCGTTACGAAGTTCTGTTTGCGCCGGCGAAAGATCCTGAAGGCAACTCGCACGGCACGAAAGGCGCGCATATCCTGAAGCTCGTCCCCGACAAAGAGCTGGCCTTCGAGTGGATCACGTTCGCCGGCGACGAATTACTCGGACGGAACGCCCCACCCTACGCGCCGCCCTCCGAACGAAACGTCCGGCCGCTGCCGACCTGGGTCGAACTGACTTTCGAGCCAGTACCCGGGGAACCCAATCAAACTCATCTCCGTTTTGCGCATTTCGGCTTTCGTGACGGCGAGAAATGGGAAGCCTCGTATCACTGGTTCGGACGCGCCTGGAAAGGCGTCTTGGACGAGCTGGCCGCGTACTGCCAGAATCCGAAATCCACCGCAGCGACGCACTAACCGGAAGCACCCCGATGACTACTTCTACCCAGCCGACCTTCATGCTGCTCTTGCGCGGTGGCGTTTCCAATCGCGATTTATCGGCGGAACAGCTCCAGCGGCAGATCGAGCGTTACATGAACTGGATCGAGAAACTGCGGCGTGAAGGACATTTCGTTGCCGGCGAGCCGCTCGCGGAAACCGGGAAAGTGCTTTCGGGCAAAAATGGAAGCACAGTAACTGACGGGCCCTTCACCGAATCGAAAGAAGAGGTGGGCGGATATTTCATCATCCGCGCGAACGACCTGAAAGCGGCCATCGAGTTGTCCAAAGGCTGTCCGATTTTCGCCAATAACGGGACAGTCGAAGTGCGCCCAATCCAGTCCGTGCCTGGCCCCTAAGGCGATCCGCTCATGCCCGAGAACGCGAAGGCGAACGTCGGTCAGGCCGTCGAACATTTATTCCGTCACGAGGCTGGCAGGATCGTCGCGGCTTTGACCGGCATCTTCGGGTTGCGCCACCTCGAGCTGGTCGAGGACGCGCTTCAGGAGGGACTGCTGAAAGCATTGCGGCAATGGTCCTACGGAAATCTTCCGCCGAATCCGGGCGCGTGGCTGACTCAGGTGGCAAAGAACCACGCGCTCGACACCGTCCGTCGCGACGCGCGTTTTCGCGAGAAAGAGGATGCGATCGTTGCTGCACTCGAAGAACACCCCGCGCAGTCTGCCTTGCCAGGGAAGCTCATGCCTGACGAAATTCGGGACGACCAGCTTCGGCTCATCTTTGCCTGCTGCCATCCGGCACTGCCGGGCGAAGCGCGCGTGGCGCTGACGTTAAAAACGCTCTGCGGATTTGGGGTCGGCGAAATTGCGCGCGCTTTCCTGACGACTCCGCAGACGGTCGCGAAACGTCTCACCCGGGCCCGCGAACGCCTTCGCGAGGCGGCGGTGCCGTTCGAAATCCCGAGCGGCTCGGAGCTCACGGCCCGACTGGATTCGGTGCTCGACGTCCTCTACTTGGTCTTCAACGAAGGCTACAACGCTTCGCGGGGCGACGACGTGATTCGCCGTGAATTGTGCGACGAAGCAATCCGCCTAACGAGTTTGCTGGCTGGGCATGCAGCTGGTAACACGCCCAAGACGCATGCGTTGCTCGCGTTGCTTTTCTTTCAGGCGGCGCGCTTCCCGGCGCGAATCGATCCTGATGGAAAAATCCTTCTCTTACGGGATCAGGATCGATCGCGCTGGGACCAGGCGATGATCGCGCGTGGAATGTTGCATCTCGCAAGCGCGTCCGCGGGCAGCGAGGCGTCAGAATTTCATCTCCAGGCTGGGATCGCGTCGTGGCATTGCCTCGCTCGAACGTATGAAGAAACGGATTGGTCGAGAATACTGTCGCTATACGACCTTCTCGTGGACGTAACGGAGTCTCCGGTCGTTAGGCTCAATCGCGCGGTGGCGGTGGCAAAGGTTCGTGGGGCCGCGGCTGGCCTGGCGACGCTCAACGAAATCCAGAAAACGGGTCCACTTCGGCGATACTATCTATTTTACGCTGTCCGGGCAGAGCTCCTTTCGGAGCTGGGCCGGGATGAGGAAGCGACGAAAGAATATGAGGAGGCGCTGAAGCTGACCGAGTTGCCGGCGGAGCGAAACTTCCTCCTGGGGCGGCTGGGAAAGCAAGCGATTTGACATTGAATGAACGTTCATTCAATGTTCCCGACCATGCCGCACCTCCCACCCGAGCCGTCCCTTGATCGGCGCGCTCAAATCCTCGAAGCCGCGATCGTCTGCTTCGCCAAGCGCGGTTTTCATCAAACCAGCATGCACGATGTCAGCGCCGAGGCCGGGATCAGCGTCGGACTAATCTACCGGTATTTCGCCAATAAAGAAGCTGTCATTGCCGCAATGGCGGACCGGCACAAAAGCGAAATCCAGGACCTGCTCGAACGCGCGCGGCAGGCGCCGTCCCTGTTCGAGTCTCTCGAGATTCTTTTTACGGCGCATTGCTCGGAGAGTTCGCCGAAGGTTCTTTCCGCATTCGTCGTCGACCTCTATGCCGAAGCGTCGCGTAACCCGCCGGTCGCCGATCTGGTCCGCGACGTTTTAGAAACGGCCATGGACGGCGTGACCGATTTGATCGCGCGCTCTCCGGAAGCAAAAGCGGGTGCCGCCCACGGCCTGGCGCCTCATGAGCTGTCCGAACTCATTTTTGCCGTCGCGCGCGGAACGCTAATGCGCGACGTACTTCAGCCTCAGGAGATGACGGCCGCCGAACGGCGGACGAAGCAACTGGAAGTCACGCGACGTCTCTGGCGGCTCCTTTTCAAACATGAACACGAACCTGCTTTCACGTAAATCACCCAGCTCAGCGCCTTACACCCCGCCGGTCTCGACGGCGCGGAAGAAGAAACGGCACGTTTGGAAGGTTGTCCTCGCACTGATCGCTCTGTTCCTGGTCATCGCTGGAGTCAAGGTCGCACAGTTTGCCGCTATGATTTCAGCTGGCAAAAAGATGGTTCCACCGCCGACGACGGTGACGAGCGCGGAGGTGAAAAAGGCGGACTGGCAGCCGATGTCTGACCGCGGTCGGTTCGATTTCGCCCGTGCAGGGCGCGACGATCAGCGCGGAACTGGCGGGCACGGTGACCGAGATCAATTTCCAATCGGGCGCCGTGGTGAAGAAGGGCGACGTGCTCTTGAAGATCGACGTCTCCGCCGGAGCAGGCGCAGCTGCGCTCCGCCAAGGCGGATGAGGAACTGGCGAAGAGCGAGCTCGATCGCGCCCGGGACTTGCCGCAGCGCAAAGTGATTTCGAAGGCGGAGTTCGACACGGCTCAGTCGAAGTATTCTGCAGAAAAAGGCGGCGGTGGAAAACATGCAGTCGGTCATCGACAAGAAGGAGATCCACGCGCCGTTCGATGGCACCGCCGGCATTCGCTAGGTCAATCCCGGCCAGATGGTCGCGGTGGGCGACAAGCTGGTCTCGCTGCAGACGCTGGACCAGGTCTTTGTCGATTTCTCGCTGCCGCAGCAGCGAACTCGCCGAGGTGAAGCAGCGGCCTCGCCGTGAAGGTGACGACCGACGCGATCCCGGGCCGCGAGTTTAAGGGCAAGCTGACCGCGATCAATTCCGTCGATCGATGCCGCGACCCGCAGCGTGCAGGTGCAGGCGACGCTGGATAATCCGGACACGCTCTGCCGCGCGGGAATGTTCGCGCGAATCGAAGTGCTCCTGCCGCAAAAACAATCCGACGCTTTTCGTGCCGGCGACGGCGGTCTCCTACGCGCCCTTTGGCGATTCGGTTTACGTGATTGAGAAAAAGAAGGACGAGAAGACCGGCGAAGAGACGTGCTCGTTCTGCGACAGCAATTCATTCGCACCGGCGAGACGCGCGGCGACTTCGTCGCGGTGACCGAAGGCTTAAAGAAAGGCGAACAGGTCGTGAGCACCGGCGTCTTCAAATTGCGCAACGGAATGAACGTGGTGGTCGACAACAAACTCGCGCCCAAGGCCGCAGCTGGCGCCCAAACCCGACCGATACCTAGCTGAACGCTTCGACGTGAAAACCTTTACCGATCTCTTCATTCGCCGGCCGGTTCTGGCGCTGGTCGTTAGTCTCGTGATCATCATCGCGGGCCTGCAGGCGATTTCGTCGCTGAACGTCCGGCAATATCCGCGCAGCGATATCGCCTCGGTCACGGTGACAACGGTCTACGTCGGCGCGAGCGCGGAACTGGTCCGCGGCTTCATCACCACGCCGCTGGAACGCGCGATCGCGGCGGCGGACGGCATCGATTACCTGCAATCGCAAAGCTCGCAGGGCCTTTCCACGATCACCGCGCGTCTCAAGCTGAATTACGACTCGAACAAGGCGCTCTCCGAGATCAGCTCGAAGGTCAACCAGGTCCGCAACGACCTTCCGCCGGAAGCGGAAATGCCGGTCATCAATATCGCCTCGGCCGATTCGCAGTTCGCCTCCGCCTATCTCAGCTTCACCTCGAACATTCTCCAGGCGAACGAGATCACCGATTATCTCATCCGCATCGTCCAGCCGCGCCTGACCGCAATCGCCGGCGTGCAGCGCGCGGAGATTCTCGGCGGCCGCACTTTCGCCATGCGCATCTGGCTGAAACCGGACGCGATGGCGGCGCTCAACGTCAGCCCGGCGCAGGTCCGCAGGCGCTCGGCGCGAATAATTTTCTCTCCGCGCTCGGCAGCACCAAAGGCTCGCTCGTGCAGGTCAACCTGACCGCGAACACCGACCTGCACTCCGTCGAGGATTTCAAGAACCTGGTGGTGCGGCAGGAGAACGGCGTCCTCGTTAGGCTGGGCGAAATCGCCGACGTCGTCCTCGGCGCGGAAGATTACAACACCGAGGTGCGCTTCTCCGGTCAGCGCGCGGTTTTCATGGGCATCTTCGTTCTGCCGAACGCCAACTCGATCGACGTGGTCAAGCGCGTCCGCGCCGAGATGGAACACATCCAGAAGGAGCTGCCCACCGGCATGGAAGGCCGCATCGCCTACGACGGCACGGACTACATCAACACCGCGATCCACGACGTCTTCCACACTCTGCTCGAGACGCTGCTCATCGTGATGCGTCGTCATCTTCCTTTTCCTCGGCTCGTGGCGCTCGGTCATCATTCCGGTGGTCGCGATTCCGATCTCGCTCATCGGCGCGGTCTTCCTCATGCAGGTTTTCGGGTTCACGATCAATCTGCTCACCCTGCTCGCGATCGTGCTTTCGGTCGGTCTGGTGGTCGACGACGCGATCGTCGTCGTGGAAAACGTCGAGCGCCATTTGCGCGAAGGATTGACGCCCGCTGAACGCGGCGTTGCTAGGCGCGCGGGAACTGGTCGGGCCGATCATCGCGATGACGATCACGCTCGCCGCGGTTTACATTCCGATCGGTATCCAAGGCGGATTGACCGGCACGCTCTTCCGCGAATTCGCGTTCACCCTGGCCGGCGCGGTCACGATTTCCGGCGTGGTCGCGCTCACCCTTTCGCCGGTCATGTCCGCGAAATTCCTGCGCGCGGGCGACGACGAGCGCGGATTCGCCGGCAAGGTCAATCACACCTTCGATCGCCTGCGCGATTGGTATGGCCGCAAGCTCGACGCGCACGCTGCGGGTGCGCCCGGCGGTTTACGCCGGCGTGGATCGGCCTGACGATCATCGCCGCGCATCATGTTCCTTCTCATGCCGATGTTCGCCGCCAAGGAACTCGCGCCGACCGAAGACCAGGGCGTCATCTTCGGCATCGTCGACGCGCCGGCCAACGCCACCATTGAGCAGACGCTCCGGTTCTGCCGACGCCGCGGGCAAAGCTTTCCAAAGTTTCCCGCAAACCGATTTCACTTTTCAGATCACCATTCCCGGCGAGCGGTTTCGGCGGCATGGTCCTGAAACCATGGGACCAGCGCAAAGAAACCGCCTTTCAGCTGCTGCCGCAGGTGCAGGCGAAACTCGGCGCCATTCCCGGCATCGAGATGTTCCCGGTGATGCCTCCCGCGCTGCCCGGCGGCGGCAATTTCCCGGTCGAGATCGTCCTGCTTTCGACTGAGGAGCCGGAGCGGATGCTCGAGTTCGCGAAGCAACTTCAGGCCAAGGCGATGGAGAGCGGGAAATTCTTTTTCCCGCCCATCATCGATACCAAGATCGACCAGCCGCAGGCCGAAGTCGTGATCGATCACGACAAGGTCGCCGCGCTCGGCCTCAATCTCGCAGGACGTCGGCGCCGATCTCTCCGCCATGTTCGGCGGCAATTTCGTCAACCGTTTCAACATCGCCGGGCGCGCTTACAAAGTCATTCCGCAGATCAAGCGCGTCGAGCGCCTGAATCCCGAGCCAGCTCAAGGACATCTACGTCACCGGCCCGAACGACAAGCTCATCCCGCTCAGCACGATCGCCACCATTCGAGAAAAGACCGTGCCGCGCTCCCTCAATCGCCTGCAGCAGCTCAACGCGGTCACGATCAGCGGCGTCTCCGGCATGCCCGCTCGACCAGGCGCTGAAGTTCCTCGAAGGCGAAGCCGCGAAGATCCTGCCGAAAGGTTACACCATCGATTACACCGGCGAATCGCGCCAGCTCCGCGTCGAGGGCGACAAATTTTTGCCCGCGTTTCGTCCTCGCCATCGTCCTCATCTTTCTCGTCCTCGCCGCGCAGTTTAACAGCTTCCGCGACCCGTTCATTATTCTGCTCGGCTCCGTCCCGCTCGCGCTTTTCGGCGCGATGATTTTCATGTTCGAAAAAGTGCCGAACCCGAACCTGCAGTTTTTCACCAACGGCTGGACGACCACGCTTCAACATTTACTCGCAGGTCGGCCTGGTCACGCTCGTCGGCCTGATTGCGAAGAATGGCATCCTCATCGTCGAGTTCGCGAACAAATTGCAACAAACCGGACTCGACCAAAGTCGACGCCGTCGCCGAAGCCGCCCGGATTCGTTTGCGCCCGATTCTGATGACGACGATCGCGACGGTCGCGGGCCACATGCCGCTGGTGTTCGTTACCGGCGCCGGCGCGAAAGCGCGAAACTCAATCGGTCTCGTGCTCGTGGGCGGGATGACGATCGGCACAATCTTCACGCTCTTCATTGTGCCCTCGCTTTACGTCCTGATCGCGAGAACGCACAACGAAGGCCGCGAAGACGAACCCGATGCCGAGCCCGAAGCGGATTACGAGACGTCCAATTCGCCCGCGCGCGAACTCCCCGAGCCTGCCCTCGCCCGCGACGGCGATCTCGACTGGAAGCCGGCGTGAGGTGGATCGAGCGCTCCGCCGCTCGATTGGTGGAACGACGCTTACTCAACCAGGTGGATCGAGCGCTCCGCCGCTCGATTGGTGTAACGACGCTTCACCCATCGAGCGCGGAGCGCTCGATCCACCACGGCCACTCTTCTACAGTCGCGCAAAGACCAGCAGCCACTGGATTCTGCCGAATGTAATTAATCTTCGCCTCCAGTTGTTCGCCCCGTTCGTCGTCGCGAAGCCGATGATCGAAGTAACCGCTCTGCGAGACGATGCCGTGTCGATATCGGTGAAAATGTTTCCAGTCGCCAATAAGGCGACTCATCGACTTGTCGCGATGGAAGGACATGAGCGCGTGGATGTGACCTGGCATTAATAGGAAAACCGTCAGGTACCAACGATGTTGCCGATCGTAAAACTTCGCGGATTCGATTAGCGATTCGGCGCGTGGCGAGCTGGTCAAGGGTGGTTGTTCCACCCCTCGATCGAGCGCCAAACGGATATGAAACATCGCGCCCGAATCCACCCACTGCGGAACGGTATGATATAGCTTCGAGGGGAACCAACGAGCCACGTTGAAGCATAGGTGGATCGGCGCGCTCCGTCGCGCGATTTTTGCGGCGCTACCTCCCCTCATCGAGCGGCGGAGCGCTCGATCCACCTAATCCAGCGCCCGATCCGCCTCCGCTTACCGCTTATCGGGGTGCTTCTTCTCCACTTCCTTCGTCTCGATCGGCACGGCGTGCTCGCTCGGCTTGACCTCGCGTCCGGCCCAGTTCGCATAAACCTGGGTGAACTCGGCGCCGAAGAGGAGGATCTGGGACGAATAATAAATCCAGAGCAACAGCGTAATGAGCGAGCTGGCCGCGCCATAAGCTGACGCCGCTGCGCCGCTGCCGAGATACAATCCCAGCGCCCATTTTCCGACCCCGAAAAGCAACGCCGTGATAATTGCGCCGATCCAGACATCGCGCCATTGGACCTCGGCGTCGGGCAGAAATTTGAAGATCATCGCGAAGAGCACCGTCACGACGGCGAAATCGAAGATGAGATAAGCGGAAACCGCGATGGCCAGGCCGCCCGGCAGCGCGCTCTGAACGTAATGACTGAAACCCTTCAGCATCGCCTCGATCGTGAGCGAGACGAGGAGCATGAAAAAGACGCCGCCCAGCATCCCGAAAGAAACAAAACGCGCGCGGAGAAACGACATGAACCCCTGTCCCGGCTTCGCTTTTACGCCCCAGATCGTATTCAGCGCGTCCTGCAGTTGACCGAAAACACCGCTCGCGCCGAATAACGCCAGCGCGATGCCGACGATCGTCGCGATCGTGCTCTTGCCCGGCTTGGACGCTTCCGTCGCGATATCGGTCACCACCTGGACCGCGCTCTTATCGAGGAAATAACCCATCTGCTCGGTGACACGGCTCCACGCGCCGGCCGGATCGTCGCGAAAGATGACGCCGATAATCGCGAGCAGGATCAGGACGAGTGGCGCCAGCGAAAACACGGTGTAATACGCGAGCGCGGCGCCGAGCTGCGGCGCTTTGTCATCCAGCCACTCGATGGCGGTCTGCTTGAATAATCCGAATGCGTTTTTGAAAAAGGACGGTCGTTTTGCCATTCACCCAATCAATCGCACCGAACGTCTGTAGCGGCGGTCTATGACCGCCGACTTTTCTCGTCATCTCTCGGCGGTCATAGACCGCCGCTACATCTCGCGATATCGAGGACTGTAGGGCAAGCGCATCGCTTGCCTCGCTCGCTGGCAGGCGGTGCGCCTGCCCTACAATATCGAGCGGTTCCGCAAAATTGCGGGACTCGATCCACCTTCCAGATGCGTTTATCTCTCGTGAACTGGATGCAACACCTGCAATGGCCGGCGATGGCCGCGACTCTTCTCTCCGCCTGGCTCGTGGCGGCCCAATCGAAACTGCAACGCCAATGGGGTTTCTGGATTTTCCTCCTCAGCAATGTGCTCTGGGTCGGCTGGGGCTGGCATGATCATGCCTGGGCGCTGATCGTTCTCCAGTTCGGCCTCGCCATTCTAAACGTCCGTGGCGTCGCCAAGAACGAGAGCGCGTAAGGTGGATCGAGCGCTCCGTCGCTCGATATTTGTAGGGCAGGCGCACCGCCTGTCGAGCGCGCCGTCGCGCGGTGAGTTTGGGCGAACTACGCGCGCCGATCTAATCGCGCGGCGGAGCGCGCGATCCACCGCGAGCGACGGTCTCCAGCCCCCATGGGCGATTTGTAAATCGCCCATGGTAGATCGAGCGCTCCGTCGCTCGATGTTTGTAGGGCAGGCGCGCCGCCTGCCGGGGGCAGTGAGGCAAGCGACGCACTTGCCCTACAATTCCGAAGCATCCGGCTGCTACGAGGCGCGATCCACCTAAGCTGGCGCACCGAGCTTTTCCCACTCGCTCGTCAGGCGCTGTAAGTCTTCGCTTATTGTCATCAGCTCGCGATTCAACAGGGTGGCGGCGCCGCCGGGCTCGTAGGTCTCGGGCTTTTCCAATTCTTCGGTTAGTTCTTTCTGCCGGCCTTCCAGCTTCAGGATCTGCATTTCTAAGTCGCGGACCTTCTTCTCATGGTCGCGCTTCAGTTTCGCTTCGGCCTTGCGCTGCTCCGAGTCGGCGCGGCGCTGCTCGCGCGTTTCGCGCATCCCAGTCTTGTTGTAGCCGGGATCGGTGATCCCGGCCGGAGGCGAAGTCTTGTTCTGGCCGGGATCACCGATCCCGGCTACAACGCCGGCTCGCGCCGATGTCGCACGAGACTTATCGAGGTAGTAATCATAGTCCCCAGCGTACGGCGTCAGCTTCCCGGCGTTGATGTGCAGGACCGTCTTCGCGACCGCGCGAATGAAATAAACGTCGTGGCTGATGAAGATGAGCGTTCCTTCGTACTGCCCGAGCGCACCGACAAGTGCGTCAATGCTCCCGACGTCCAGGTGCGTCGTCGGCTCGTCCATCAAGAGAAGGTTCGGCGGATCAAGGAGCAGCCGGACCAGCGCGAGCCGCGTCTTTTCACCGCCACTCAGGACCGCGGTTACTTTGAAAACGTCGTCGCCGCGAAAAAGGAACGACCCGAGAACAGTCCGCGCCACTTGTTCCGAGACCGGGTTTGGCATGTCGCGCGCGGTTTCCAGCACCGTCATTTTGGGGTCGAGCATGTCGACGCGATACTGCGAGAAGTAACCGACCTTGACGTTGTGACCGGGGTCGCGCGTTCCGCTTTGAATTGGCAACACCCCCGCTAGCAGCTTGAGCAACGTCGATTTGCCGGCGCCGTTCGGACCGACGAGCACAGTCCGCTGTCCCCTCTCCGCTTCAAAATTCAGACCGCGATACACCACGAGGTCGCCGTAGGAATGGTCGACCTCCTTGAGGGTAATGACCCGATGCCCGCTCCGCGGCGGTTGCGGAAAACGGAAGTGGACCGTTTTCTCGCGCGCGACCGGCGCCTCGATCTTTTCCATCCGATCGATCTGCTTCAGTTTGCTTTGGGCCTGGGAAGCTTTGCTCGCCTTGGCGCGAAAGCGATCGGCGAATTGCTGGAGCGACGCGATCTCCTTCTGCTGGTTCTTGTAGGCGGAAAGCTGTTGTTCCTCGCGTGCCGCCCGTTGCTCGACGTAACTGTCCCAGTTTCCGCGATACCGATTGAGACGCCGATGCGCGATCTCGATGATGGAACCAACCAACTGATTCAGGAATTCGCGATCGTGCGAAATCATGAGGATCGCGCCGGGATAACCCATCAGGTAATTCTGGAACCAGACGAGCGATTCAAGGTCGAGATGGTTGGTCGGCTCGTCGAGCAGAAGGAGATCGGGTTCCTGGACGAGCAATCGCGCCAGATGCGCGCGCATGATCCAGCCGCCGCTAAGATTTTTCGCCGGGCGATCGAAATCCGATTCGCGAAAGGCAAGGCCAGCCAGAACGCGCTTGGCTTTCGGTTCGAGCTGCCAACCCCCATGCTCGTCAAAAAGATGGAGCGCTTCGTGGTGCTCGGCCGAATCTTCGGGCGTCGTTTTTAAAATGCGTTGCGCTTTAACCAGCTCCGGCGAAACCGCACAGGCCAATTCCAGCACCGTCTCGTCGCCGGCCGGCGCGTGTTCCTGCGGCAGAAATCCGATCGCCGCCGATTTCTCGATCGAAACTTTTCCTTCGTCCGGCGAAGCCTCGCCAAGGATGAGTGAAAACAAAGTCGATTTCCCCGCGCCGTTCGGCCCGACCAGGCCGACGCGGTCGCCCCGATTTACCTGGAGCGACGCATCCTGAAAAAGGGTGCGTCCGGCAAAGGCTTTCGAAACTTCGGAAATTGTAAGCATGCGAGCGGCGGCGAATCTCGCGAATTGGGTGCAAGGCGCAAGGGTCCGCGCGCTTTCACGATTTGTGGGACAAGTCGGCCGGCGCTATCGTTTCCGGTGTACCGGCTTCGACTTCTTCTCGGCTTGCTCTTTCTCGCCGAGATCGTTGTTGCCAGCGGCCAGGCGGCGCCTCGCCCTTTCCCGAAGGAGCCGCTTGAGAAGTCCGAAGACCAGCCCGCTTACATCTGGCGCACGGATACGTCGCCGCGGATGGTATCGCAACAGGGCGCTTTCACGAGCTATCAGGTCAACGTAGGCGTAAACGGGTTTAACATTGTCGGCGACGCCGCCAACGAGCCGTCCATCTGCGTCGACCCGTCAAATCCCACCCGGATGTCCATCGGGTGGCGGCAGTTCGACAATTTCCACTCGAACTTTCGCGAAGCCGGCTGGGCTTACACCACCAATGCCGGGGTGACGTGGACCTATCCCGGCGTGCTTCAAAACGGCGTCTTCCGAAGCGATCCTGTGTTGTTTTCAGCCGACAGCGGAACCTTCTTCTATCTCAGTCTCATCCAGAATTTTCAGGACGACATCTGGCGTTCGAACAATGGCGGAAACAGCTGGAACTTGCTGGGACCCGCGACCGGCGGGGACAAGCAGTGGTTCACCATCGACAATACCAACAGCACCGGGCACGGCTTCCAGTATCAATTCTGGACGAGCACCGCCAGCGACTACGGCACACGGCAATTCACCCGTTCGACCAATGGCGGTTTAACCTGGATGGAGCCGATCGATATCCCTAACGCCCCGGCCTACGGAACCCTCGATGTCGACACCACTGGCAACCTCTTTCTGGGCGGCATGAATGGGAACACCGGTGTGTTCTCGTGCGTTCGATCGAGCGACGCCAAAAATGCGGCCGTCACTCCCACTTTCGACCAGGTGACAGAGGTCGACATGGGAGGATTCCTGGACATTAGCCGGCCGATTAATCCAGTCGGCCTGGTAGGACAGCTTTTCCTTGCCGTAGATCGCTCGGGCGGCACCACCAATAACAATATTTATATGCTGGCCACTGTCAGCCCGGATGACGGCTTCCACGCCAGCGATGTCATGTTCGTTAAGAGTACCGATGGCGGCCTGACCTTCAGTGCCCCACGGCGGATCAATGACGATGCGGCGAATCCCGAGAAATGGCATTGGTTCGGCGCCATGGCAGTGGCTCCGAATGGAAGGATCGATGTAGTTTGGCTCGACACCCGGAACGCCGCTAACAACACCGATTCGCAACTCTTCTATTCCTATAGCAACGACGGCGGCGACACGTGGTCCCCGAATGTTGCGGTAAGTAACTCGTTTGATCCTTTTCTGGGTTATCCGAACCAGCAAAAGATGGGCGATTATATCACGATCGTTTCCGACAATTACGGCGGGAACGTCGCTTACACCGCCACTTTTAATTCCGAGGAAGACATCTACTACGTTCGAGTAGCTCCTCCCGGCACTCCGCCGCTCCCTACCCCCACTCCGAGTCCAACGCCCACTGCGACCGCGACCGCAACTCCAACCGCGACAGCGGCTGCCACAGCGACCGCTACAGCAAGCGCTACAGCTACAGTTACCCCGACCTTGACGGCCACGGCGACCCCAACGGCAACAGCTACTTTTACTCCTGCTGCAACCGCTACCGCCACTGCTACGGCTACATCCACCGCTACCGCCACAGCCACGGCTACGTCCATCCCTACTGCTACTGCTACTGCTACTGCGACCGCCACCCCCACTGCGACTGCCACAGCGACTCCGGCCCAGGCGGTTAATCTTTCTACCCGGATGCGAATCGCAACGGGCGATAACGTTGGGATCGGCGGCTTTATCATTCGGGGCACCACGCCGAAGCATGTGCTTATTCGGGCGATCGGTCCGTCCCTGACCAAGTTCGGAGTTCAGGATGCGCTGCCTGATCCCTTCCTCGAGCTTTACGCGTCGGGTCCCGCCCCGCTCTTTTCAAACAACAACTGGAAAGACACTCAGGAAGCTACTATCAGGGCGACCGGCATTCCTCCGGACGACCCCATGGAATCGGCAATCGATAGCACTCTGCCTCCCGGGAGCTACACTGCGGTCGTGAGAGGAAACAATGGCAGCGCCGGCGTGGCACTCGTCGAGGTTTATGACTTGAACGAGTCGGCTGGCAAACTTGCCAACTTAAGCACTCGGGCCTTTGTCGGCACTGATGGCGCGATAACGATTGCCGGGTTCATTCTCGGAAACCAAACCGGCGTGACGCCCGTGATTATCCGCGGGATCGGACCCAGCCTTGCCGGAGCCGGAATTACCGACGCGCTGGCAAACCCACAGCTCGAGTTACGGGACGGGAATGGCGCCTTGTTGCTGGCGAACAAGGATTGGCAGGATGATCCACCGCAAAGCGCACAAGTTGCCGCAGCCGGCCTCGGGCCCCAGGACTCGCGCGAATCCGCTATTGCCGCGACGCTTCCACCTGGCCAATACACCGCCTTACTGGCCGGCGAGGCGAACAGCACCGGGATCGGTCTTGTCGAGATCTACGACCTGAGCCGTTAGAAACGTTTCTTTGTTACGGCGTCTATTGGAGGGACGACCGCCGTGTCGTCCCTATGACTAGCCGGGGACGGGAACCGTCCGCGTGACCAACTTAGGGACGGGACAAGCCCGTCCCTCCAAGTTTCGAATACTCCTATTCCGGCCCGTCCCAGGCCTTCGAGAGTCGCGAAGTCGGTACTGCTGGAATAGCAAGACCAGCAACGGAGTAGTGCGAAGTGTCGTTAAACAAGGTCAGTCTCGCGCTCAACGCGTCTTTGAAATCGACTATGTTCAACGCCGCCGGGCTTTGATCGAGGGTGTCGCGGTAGCGGCGCGGGTCGAACCCGATGAGCGAGCTCAGGAGCAGCCGGATGGTGGCCTTGTGCGAAACAATCAGAACATCTTCCGCCGCGTGCTGCCGAACGATGTCCATCAAGACCGGCAACGCCCGCGCCGTTACCGCCAGCCCGCTCTCGCCGCCGACAGGAGCGAACGTGTACGGATCTTTTTCCCACGCAGCCGCTTCGTCTGGAAAAGCCTGTTCCACTTCCTTCCGCGTCATCTGTTCCCAGCGCCCGTGCGAAATCTCGCGCAAACCATCGCGCCTTTGCACGTCGAAGCCGTGCGGCTTCGCCAGGATTTGCGCCGTCTCCACCGTCCGGCCTAACGGCGACGCGTAAATCGCCACGATCTTTTCCTTGGCCAGCCGATCCGCCAGCCTGCGCACCTGTTCCCGCCCTTCATCCGACAGCTCCACGTCCGTCGCCCCAGCGAACCGGTCTTCCGCCGTCAAAACCGTCGCCCCGTGGCGAACAAGAAAGATTCGAGAGTGCATGAATATCTTTCGACTTTCGTCTGTCCCCGGCGGGAATCGAACCCACATTTAAGGTTTAGGAAACCCTCGTTCTATCCGTTGAACTACGGGGACATCTGATTTTCGATTTTCGATTGCCGATTTTCGATTGTCGAGCGGAAGCGTCAGTTGAAGTGCGAGGCTGCCCGTTTACAGTGCTCCAGGGGGTCAGCCGGTCGATCATGAGGGTAAACACGTTTGCACGCGCGGTCTTCATAACAAGCCTCCCGTTGGTCGTGCTGGTGGGGGCCCAAGGCAACCGCGCGGTTCAGACGACGCCGATCCCACCCGGGAGCGTCCCCTCGTTCGGGGGCAATCCACAGCACACCGCGCTCTATCAACCAACCGTCCCCGACCTGAATCGCATTCGCTGGTCGGCCACGATCGACTTCAACAACACCGCCGCGGTGGCGCACTACGGCGCTCCGCTCGTTACGGCGGCGAACACGGTCATCGCTCCGGTCAAAATCGCCAATAACGCCTTTCGGGTGGACGCTTTCGACGGAGCGACCGGGGCTGCGAAGTATTCAGTCACGACGGATTACGTGTTGCCGACACACAGTTGGATCCCGGTTTACAACCCTTGTCTGACGAACGGCGCCTTCGGGACTCGCCTTTATTATGCCGGCGCCGGCGGCACGGTTTATCACATCGATAACCCCGATTCCGCCGGGCACGGCGCGCCCGTCCAGGAAGTGTTTTACACGAGTCTCGCAAACTACCTCAGTAACGCGGCGGCATTTAATTCCACGGTTTTCATTAACACGCCGCTGACCCCGGATAGCCACGGCAACGTCTTCTTCGGGTTCCGGGTTCAAGGGACCGCGCCAGCGCCTTTGAACACGACTCAGAGCGGATTCGCCCGAATTGACGCGAGCGGAAACGCTACCTACGTGCTGGCGGGAACGGCCGCGAGCGATGCAAATATCACACGCGATTCCCACAACTCCGCACCCGCCCTGAGCAACGACGAGGCGACAGTTTACGTCGTAGCCAAATCGACGAATGGAGCGCTCTCCTACCTGCTTGGGTTGGATAGCACGACCTTGGCGATGAAATACCGCGTCCAACTCAAAGATCCGCGCAACGGCAATCCTGCCACCGTAACCGACGACAGCACCGCTTCCCCGACCGTGGCGCCTGATAACGACGTCTACTTCGGAATCCTCGGAAACCCGGGGGGTGGCTTTCGCGGCTGGCTCCTGCGTTTTAGCGGCGATCTCACTACGCAAAAATTAACCGGTGGATTTGGTTGGGATTATAGTCCGGCGATTGTGCCGGCTTCAACGGTGCCTTCTTACCAGGGCAGCTCTTCCTACCTTCTCTTCTGCAAGTACAACAACTACGCTTTTACTAACAGTGACGGCGATGGCGTAAACCGGCTTGCGGTCCTCGATCCCAATGCTACTCAGATCGATCCCCATTCCTCCGCGCCGGGCTTCGTCGAGATGCGCGAAGTGCTGACGTTGATTGGCCCAACACCTGACGAGGATACTAATTCCCCCACCTTTCCTTACGCCGTCCGGGAATGGTGCATTAACACCGCGGCCGTTAACCCCGCGACGAACAGCATTTTCGTCCCGAACGAAGATGGCCGGCTTTATCGCTGGAACGTCGCCAACAATTCATTTGCCCAGGAGGTGGCTCTCACCTCCGGGATCGGCGAGCCTTACGTTCCCGTCCTCATCGGACCGGATGGAACGGTTTACACCCTCAACGGCGGAACACTTTTCGCGCTGGGCCCGCTCGCGACCGTTAACGTAGCCGTGGTCTCCAGCGCCCCGGACGTGCGCACATTCGTTTCGGGCAATCCGGTTACGTTCACGGCCACGGTTTCAAATCCGGCCCTGCCGGGGCCAACCCCCACCGGGACAGTGACGTTTGTCGATTTCACCTACCAGGACCTCACGCCTGTCACGACCACCCTCGCCTCGAACGTTCCCCTGGACGCCAACGGGCAAGCGTCAATCACCACTTCGAGCCTTGCGGCAGGAAATGGATTTCTTGGCAACCATCACATCACTGCCACTTACAACGGCGACGCGAACTTCCCGGCCGGTAGCGTGACGATGGTCCAGAAGGTCCACGCCTTCGCTTCTACCACATCGGTCACCGATTCGCCTGATCCTTCGGTCTCAAATCAGCCGGTTACCGTGACGGCGACCGTTAGCGGAAATGGCCCGGTCACGCCGACAGGAATGGTAACGTTTGAGACAGACTCCGGTTTCCTACGACAGATCCCGCTGGCGTCTGGGACCGCCTCCTTTTCGACAGCGGCGTTTCCGCCCAATTCCACAATCACCGCGACTTATCAATCGGACACTGTTTATGCCTTAAGCAGCGGGACCGCCCAGCACACTGTTGTTCCGGCAAGCCCGACGCCGACTGCTACCGCCACTGCCACGGTAACACCTACCGCGACAGCCACCGCTACGGTTACTCCCACGGCGACCGCAACGGCTACAGCTACATCCACGGCGACGGCCACGGCGACGGCAACCCCTACAGCTACAGCCACGGCGACCCCGACATCTACGGCTACGGCGACTGCAACAGCTACCTCGACCGCGACCGCTACGGCAAGCGCGACCGCTACCCCTACCGCTACGCCCGCCCAGCCCACCAATCTTTCTACCCGGATGCTTGTCGGCACCGGCGAAAACGTCGGTATCGGCGGCTTCATTATCAGGGGAGTTACTCCCAAGCATGTTTTGATTCGAGCCATCGGACCGTCCCTCAAGCAATTCGGCGTCGCCAACGCGCTGACCGACCCTTTTCTCGAGTTGCATAGCTCGAACTCATCCCTGCTCGCCTCTAATAACAATTGGAGAGATACACAGGAGGATGCGATCAAAGCCACGGGTATTCCCCCAGTGAATGACCTGGAAGCGGCGATCGACACGACGTTGACTCCCGGGAACTACACGGCGGTCGTAAAAGGGAACAAGGGTGAGACTGGTGTCGCGCTCGTCGAGGTCTACGACCTGAACCAAGCCGCTGGAAGACTGGCGAACATCAGCACGCGTGCGTTTGTCGGTACGGGGGGTGACCTCACTATCGCGGGCTTTATTCTGGGGAATGGGTATGGAGCTGGCCGCGTGGTCATTCGCGGGCTCGGCCCGAGTTTAGGTTCGGCAGGTATCTCCAATCCGTTGGCGAACCCCGCCCTGGAGCTGCGCGATAGCAATGCCGCTCTCATCGTTGCGAATGACGATTGGCAGGACAATCCGGCGCAGGCCGCCGAACTTAGCGCGGCCGGACTGGCGCCACCGGACCAGCACGAAGCGGCCATCGTTGCGACCCTGTCGCCCGGCCAATACACTGCGCTTCTAAGTGGAGTGAACAATTCAACCGGGATAGGTCTGGTGGAGGTGTACGATCGTGGCCAGTAACTATTGGCGTTGCCATTGCCCGCTCGCCGGTTATTCGATGTTGAAGCGCAACTTGCTGTCCGGCTTGTTCCTCATTGGGACGGCTGGGATAACCTTCGGCCAGATGGCGCCGGACAGCGCCCTGGCGAGCGAAATGGTCGAGCGTTACCAGGACCCCCCGATGTTCATTTGGCGGACCGGCGTTTCGCACGCAATGGTGTCTCAGCACGGCCCCTTTACGAGTTACCAGGTGAACGTCGATGGGAACAATCAGAACATCACCGGGGACGCTGCCAACGAACCATCGATTGCAGTCGATCCAACAGATCGCGCCAGGATGTCGATCGGCTGGCGACAGTTTGACAGCGTCAGCTCAAACTTTCGTCAGGCTGGCTGGGGCTATACCAGCAACGGAGGCGTCACCTGGACTTTCCCCGGCGTGCTGGAGAACAACGTTTTCCGGAGCGACCCTGTTCTAGCGGCGAACGACGCCGGCCGTTTCTTCTATCTCAGTCTCTTGGAAAACTTCTTCGACGACATGTGGCGCTCCCTTAATGGCGGTGCTTCGTGGACAAGGCTGGGACCGGCAACCGGCGGCGACAAACAGTGGTTCGCCATTGATAACACCAACAGCACCGGGCACGGATTCCAATACCAGTATTGGAGCCCCGACGGGAATAACTTTGGTGGCCGGCAATTTAGTCGCTCGACCAATGGCGGCGCCACATGGATGGACCCGATCCTGGTTCCGAACATGCCCCGGTGGGGTTCGCTGGATGTGGACGCGAGCGGCAATCTTTTCCTGGGCGGCGTCAACTTGGACACTGGTCAGGTTTGGTCGCTGCGTTCGAGCAATGCAAAGAATGGCGCGGTCACACCTATCTTTGATCGAGTTGTTCCAGTCAATCTCGGCGGGGCCGCGGGTATCGGCGGATCGATCAACCCTGTCGGCCTGGTCGGGCAAATATTTGTCGCGGCAGATCGCTCGGGTAGCGCGACGAACAACAACGTCTACATGATAAGCAGCGTCCGCCCGTCCGGAGCCACGACTGGAAGCGACGTGACGTTTGTTCGGAGCACCAACGGCGGCCAGACTTACAGCGCTCCGCATCGGATCAATGACGACCCGATCAATCCGAACAAGTGGCACTGGTTCGGCAGCTTTTCCGTCGCTCCCCATGGACGGCTCGACGCCGTCTGGCTGGACACGCGCAATGCAGCGAACAACACGGATTCGCAGCTCTTCTACTCCTACAGTCTCGATGGTGGAACTACCTGGTCGACTAACGTAGCGGTAAGCGAGCCGTTCAATCCATTCCTGGGATATCCGAACCAGAACAAGATCGGCGATTACATGACGATCGTCTCGGACATCGCCGGCGGTAACGTGGCCTATCCGGCTACCTTCAACGGCGAACAGGACATCTACTACGTCCGGGTCGCGCCCCCTGCCCTCCAACTCCTCAATATCGCTACCCGGGTGCGGGTCTCAACTGGTGAGAACGTTCTTATCGCCGGCTTCATCATAACCGGGACAGATCCCAAGCGGGTCATCATTCGCGGCATCGGCCCGTCGCTTGGCGGGGTCCCGGGCGCTCTGTCCGATCCGACTCTGGAGCTGCATCAGGCTAATACGACCCTGGCCGTGAACGATAACTGGAAGATGCGGCAGGATGGAAGCAGCCAACAAGCTGAGATCGAAGCGACCGGTATTCCGCCGACAAACGACCTGGAATCGGCAATCGCTGTGACCCTCTCTCCGGGTAGTTACACCGCGATCTTATCCGGCAATAATGGCGCGAGCGGGATCGGCGTTGTGGAAGTTTACGATCTCGACCAGGCTGCCGCCTCCGAGCTTTCCAATATTAGCTCGCGCGGGTTTGTCGACGTGAACAACGATGTCATGATCGGCGGTCTGATCGTGGGAGGCGCGAATGCAGATGGAAAAGCGAGCGTTCTGGTGCGCGCGCTGGGACCTTCTCTCAGTGGCTCAGGAGTGCAGGGCGCGTTGCCCGATCCGGTCCTTGAACTGCACGACAGCAACGGCACAACCCTCGCCACGAACGACAATTGGAAAATCAACGATCAGACCCAACAATCTCAAGAGAGCGCTATTCGAGCGACCACGATCGTGCCTCCGGACGACCTGGAAGCAGCACTCGTGACGACATTGTCTCCCGGCTCGTACACAGCAGTCGTGCGAGGAAAGAACAACACCACTGGCGTGGGGCTTGTCGAAGTCTACAACTTGAAGTAAGGCTCTCGAGCCTCTGCCGCTACTTTAGGTTATAGATTTCTACCAGGCCTACTCCGACTCCCCCATTTTTGCCGGCGAGGATTGCGGTGAACTGCCCGCCAGCCAGCGAGGTAAAGATGCCTGACTCCTTCGGGTTCGGCAACGCCAGTCCATTCGCCGTGAGAAGCGCCGCTGAAACGGGATCGCTTTGCCAATCGTCGTTGGCGATCAGGAGAGTCCCGTTCGCATCGTGCAGCTCCAGGGTAGGATCTGCCAGGACATTGGCGATGCCGGACTGCGCCAGCGACGGCCCAAGACCGCGGACCGCAATGCGCGTCGGGCCATTGCTTACGCCCAGGGTGAAGCCGCCGATCATCACTTTGTCGTCTGTCTGGACAAAACCACGCGTGCTCATATTCGCGAGCTCGGAGTCGACCCCCTGATTGTTATCGTAAACTTCCACCGCGCCGATACCGGTCGTTCCGTTCTTACCTGTCAAAATGACTGTGTAAGACGTCGGCGGCAAGGTCGTCACAATTACGGACTCGCGATCGTCGGTCGGCTCGAATTGAGTGCCTTCGATTTGGTTTCGCTGCGTATCCTTCCAGTTATCGTTCTGGAAGATCAGGCTCCCGCTGTTGCCACGAAGTTGGAGCACCGGATCCAGTAACAAATCCGTGATGTTGAATTTGGCCAGCGACGGCCCAAGACCCCGCAGCACGACGGCTTTAGGTTCGACTCCAGTAATAATGAATCCACCGATCATGACTTTGTCACCGTTCTCAGCACGGAGACGCGTCGAGAGGTTCAGAGCCTGGGAAGGAGTGGCGGTCGGCGTTGCGGTCGCCGTCGCCGACGGTGTAGCCGTAGGTGTTGCTGTAGCCGTAGGTGTAGCTGTAGGCGTCGGCGTTGGAGCAGTCACTAAGACCGATTCATTTGGGTCGTTACAAACGTTGGCAGTCTCTTTGTTGTTATCGTCTCCGCTGTAGGCTGCGACGAACCTGTAGGTTCCGGGCGCAGTGGGAGTAAAGGAACCTGAATTGTACTGGCCGTCACCCATCACGCTTGCGGCGGAGGTGAATGCCGGAGTGCCGCCACAAGTAGAATCATCGGGACCATACATGGAGAAAGTGATCGTCCCTGTCCCTTGGAAGGTGCCGGAAAGAGTGGCCGTGTCCGAAATCGAGCCGCCGAGGAGCACGGACGGTGATGCCTGGGTCGTGAGGGTCGGCGCGGCGATAACCACGGTTGTCGCGGCGTCAAAGCTATTGTTTTCTGAATTCGGGTCCGACTGGGACGTAACGATGGCCGTATTCAGATAAACTGTGCCCGCGGGTTTCCCTGACGGAATGTGACCAGTCAGAACAAACGTGCTGGTGCCGTTCAGCGGAATGCTTGAATTCGTGCAGGTGATTGTGCCGCCTGCCCCTGCGTTAGGAGTGGTGCAGCTCCAGTTCGGGTCGGACTGGAACGAAACGAAAGTCATATCGCCCGGTAGCGTATCATCCAACTCTGCGTTGATCGCATCGTCAGGTCCGTGATTCGTTACTTGAATCGTATAAGTCACGTCTGAATTCGGCACGGCCCGTTGTGCATCGGCAAACTTGGTCACTCCGAGGTCCGCGGTGCTCGTCGGAGTGAACGTAGTGGCCGTCGAGGAGTTGTTTTCTTCATTCGGATCCGTCGGATCGCTGACCGAAGCGGTGTTCGAAATTGCGGTCCCCGCCGGGACTCCTGGATTGAGATGGACGACCAGGGTGAAGGTCGAGTCGGTTCCGGCATTCAACGCGCCGTTCGTGCAACTGACTGCGCCCCCTCCCCCCGGGTTCGGGGTGCTGCACGACCAGACCGGCCCCGAATTCTGCGTGAACGAAACAAAAGTGACGCCTGCGGGCAAATTGTCCGTCATCGTGGCATTGCCAGCTTGGTCCGGGCCGCTATTGATCACCTCGATCGTATAGGTGATGTCAGTATCCGGCATGGCCTGGGCGGGACCGTTTTTGGTAACGCTAAGGTCCGCTCCTGTCACCACGCCGGAAAGCGCGATCGAGGATGAAACCAGCAGAACAAGCGCGACGAATAGAAGATGTTTTGGGATGGTCATGATTACCTAATATCGGACGCCAACTGGATCGCAGCTGTGGGGTGTAGAATTAAGGCGAAAGAATCTCGGCGAGAGCTAATGAAAACAAGTCGCGGAGGTTCGCCGCAATGTCGAGGGGAATTCGGCTGCGCGAGCGCGTTGACGATCGTCAGCGCGGCAAAATCAGGCGATGCCTACGAAGTGTAAACCAGTTCGCCGCAGCGCCAGCACGTGAACCATTCCCAGCCGGGTTCCACGTAATTTGGCGCGCCGTCGTTCCAGCAAATGTAAGCCATCCGCTTCGAACGCGAAGTGGCCTCCCCCGAATCCTGCCTGTCCTCTTCCAGTCCGGCGCCACCTGGCCGCTCCGGTTTTTTTCCTGATTTTTCGGCAGCCATCTTGTTTTCTTCCTTGCCTGGGCTCGGTTCGTTTTCCGAGACGTGAGCCCAGGCCAGGAAGCGCAGGGCACGAAGCCCTGCTCTTCCGCTAAACTTAATTACATGTAGTTCAACGCACCGCAACGCCAGCACGTGAACCATTTCCAGCTTCCGTCCACATAGTTTCCGGCGCCGTCATTGAAGCACGTGTAAAGCATCGATCGTCCGCGACCGCCCGCTTCACCAGCATCCGCGCCTTTTTCCGTGCCGCTGCCACCCTGATCATCGGGCTTCTTACCTGTTTTTTCGTCAGCCATATTAACTTTTCCTTTCGTTCTTTGGTTTCTTTACTCGCCGTCACATCACTCGATGCAGCAGCAAATTCTTTTGCTCGCGCGACCGGCTTTCCCAGTCTCGCCAACTGTTATTAGACTTCGGTCCTTTGCTTTCTTGCGAATTTTTTCCGGCGCCTCATTTTCGTCGCTCTTGATTTGCCGCGGGGCGAGATTAAGCGCCGGGCGGACGCCGACCCGCCCCCTGCGCCATCTGCGGTCCCCCGGGGCCCGCGCCTGGGCCAGCAGGGGCGGCCTGCGCCGCGCTCTCCGCCTTCGAATCCTCCGCATGATACAGCTGGTAAAACAACCCGCGCTGCGCCAGCAATTCGTCGGAAGTCCCCTGCTCCGCGATCTTTCCGTTATCCAGGACGATGAAATAATTGCAGAACGGCACCAGCCACCGCAGATCGTGGTCGACCACCATCACGGTCTGGTCCTTGAGCGCCTGCTTGATGATCTCGAGCATGGAAAATTTCTCCTGGTTGTCCATCCCGACGGTCGGCTCGTCCAGGAAAAGGATCGCAGGATCGCGCAGCAGACAACGCGTCAAGGCGAGCAGTTTCTTTTGCCCGCCCGAGAGCCGGCGCGCGGCCGCGAACTCTTCGTCCAGCGGGTTTCCCTGGACGCCTGCCTGGAGGATTTTCCAGACGCCGGTTCTCTCGCAAATCGCGCGGATCTCGTCGTCGGTCGCATCCGACTTCGCCATCTGCATGTTGGCTCGCAACGTATCGTAAAAGAACGCCGGGAACTGCGACATCATCGCGATGTGATTATAAAGATTGTCCGGCGCGTAATCAGCCACCGGCCGGCCGCCAAGCAGGATCTGGCCCTGTTGCGGATCGTAGAAACGCAGCGCTAACTTGAAGAACGTCGTCTTCCCCTGCCCCATTTTTGCGACAAACCCGGTGATTTTTCCCGGCGGCAATTCAAAAGAAATGTCGTCGAAGATTTTTCGCCCGGCCGGAGTGTAGGCAAACGTGACATTCTTCGCCACGATGGTCGGCTCCACGGAATCGACTTTTACCGTGCCGGACTTTTCTTCGCGGCGGGCGCGCGATTCCATCATGCTGTTGACCGTTTCGATGGCGGGCCACGCGTTTCCGGCCATCAGGATATACGCTGAAAGCCCCTGGATCGGCATCATCAGCTGCGGCGTAAGAAGAAAAATCGCCACCACTTTTCCACCCGCATTGGCGTCACCGGATTTATACGCAAAGTAGACGGCGAAGACGAGCATCACCACCTCGACGATCCAACTCGGCAGACCGCTGACGAGGCCCATGTATTCCATCGTCACCGTACTTTTGAGACGCGATTTCAAGAGCGAATCCAATTGTCTGTCGTGCTTCTTTACGAAGAGCGGTTCGGCTTCCATCGCCTGGATTTCCTCAGGCGATTGCATCGCGCCGGTGACGAGACTGTTTAGCGCCACCATTTTTTCCTGCAGATCGCGCGAGACGTCCCGCACCATGTTCGCCATTTTCCCAGTCATCCACGGTGAGATGAACGCGAAGAGCACGATCGCGATCGGAATCGCGGCGGGCGGAATGACGACGCCGCCGATGGTGGGCTTGTAGTCGCCCATGTCGAAATTGTAAATCAGCAGGCCTACCGTGATGGCGAGCGTCGCAATTTGGAGGAAGAAATCGAGACTGACCTGACGCAAGGTCATCGTCGCTTCGACGGCGAATTGGTTTACGACCGCGTTCAGCTCGCCGGTTTCGTGGGTGTGATAAAACTCAGGCGATTGCCGGAGCAACCGGCTGAAGAGTTGGCTCCGCAGCTTGTTGGAGAGAGCCAGATCGAGTTTTGTCGCGATCGCACGCATGGGGAGGCGCACGCCAAGTGCGACCAACGCGAGCGCGGACCATAAGAAGACGAGAACCATCGGGCTCTTATGTGCAGTGGGCGGACGCGCCGATGGGTTGGCAGGCGCATTCGGCGGCACGGCCGGATTTGCCGGCGAAGTCACCGGAGAATTGGCTGGGGCCGCAGAATCCTTCGGGGTGGATGCGCTTCGGATGGCGTTCGTCACTTCACCCAGAAGCTGCGAAGTGCCGAGGGTGACAACGTTTTGCACCAGCATCATCACGCAATAGCCGAGCGCGAGAAATTTGAAGAAGCTCAGGAGCTTCCACCCCATCTTGAAGATCACGCCCCAGCGCACATCGCTCAGCTGTGACCCCGAACCGCCGCGGCCTTTTTTCTTTGCCTCGAAACCCTCGGGCGGCCGCATTCCCTGTAAACCGCCGGAGGGCGGCCGGGGCGGCCCTCCCTGAGGACCCTGCCCCGCTTGCGGCGGCGGCTTTCCAGATCCTGACGATTGCGAAGGTGGCGGCCCTTGCCCCGGCGGTGGTTTTCCCTGCATAGGAGCGTTATTGCTATCAGGCTCTCCCCTGCGCGAGCCAGAACAATTTTTGATGCCGCTTTTTGTCTTGCACGGACGCCGGCCGTGGCGTCCCTAAACGGTTAGGGACGGGACAGCGCCCGCCCCTCCAATCATTCTCCGTAGCAATCCAGATACTTAATCCCCGAACCGGTATTGAATATCACCACGCGCTCGTCCGCGCCGATCTGTCCAGCCGCCACAAAGTTTGCGCGCGCCACAAAACAGGCCGCTCCTTCCGGCGCGACGAACAAACCTTCCGCCGCTCCAACTTCCCGCGTTGCGTCGATCATCTCCTCATCTTCGACCGTTATTGCACCACCGCCTGACTTCCGCAGAATATCCAGCATCACAAAATCGCCGACCGCTTTTGGCACCCGCAGCCCGGACGCCAGCGTCTGCGCATTCGGAAATTCCGCCGCGAATTTTTCGCCCGCTTCAAACGCGCGCACGATCGGCGCGCAACCGCTCGCCTGGACCGTGAACATTCGCGGCCGCTCGGCCCCAATCCATGCGAGCGTTTCCATTTCTTCGAACGCTTTCCACATCCCGATCAGTCCCGTCCCGCCGCCCGTCGGATAAAGGATCACGTCTGGCAAGGTCCAATCCATCTGCTCCGCCAATTCGTAGCCGAGCGTCTTCTTCCCCTCGACCCGATAAGGTTCCTTTAGGGTCGACATGTCGAACCAGCCTTCCGCTTCTTTGCGTTTCGCGATCTCCGCGCCGCAATCGGTGATCAATCCATCGATCAGACACCACGTGCGCGCCGAGCTCGCGACACTCGATGATGTTCGCCCGCGGCGTATCGCTCGGCATGAAGATGTGCGCCTCCATTCCCGCTCGCGCCGCATAAGCCGCCAGCGCGCCACCCGCGTTCCCCGCCGACGGCACCGCGAGCTTTGTCGCCCCAAGGTACTTCGCCATCGAAACCGCCGTCGTCATTCCCCGCGCCTTGAAACTCTGGGTCGGATTCTGCGCCTCGTCCTTCACCCAGAGATTCGTTAGGCCAACCGCCTTGCCGAACCTGTCTCGCGCGCAACAACGGCGTCCCGCCTTCACCCAGCGTCACCGGGTCCGCCTCCGCCGGCAACGGCAACACCTCCCGGAATCGCCAAAGTGATTTCTCCCGCGTCGCCAGATCTTCTTTCTTCAGCCTCTTGCCCACCGCGTCGAGATCGTAGCGCGGAAACAGCGGCTTCTGACATTTCGTGCACAAATTCTGAAGCTGCCTCCACTCATGGCGCAGCCCACAGTTCGTGCACTCCAGATGCGTCAGAAACACAGAGGTATTGTCCACAGATTACGCAGATTTCCACAGATTTTCTGGGTTCAGAATTCCCTAATCTGCGGGAATCTGCGAAATCTGTGGACGATTTTTCGCCTCCGAAATCCTGTTAATCCTGTTAATCCTGTCTAGTTCGTTCCAGCGATGATTACTCACCCGGCTCCGACTACCGCGATGCGCCGCCCCTGGTATCACCATCGTTCACGACTCGGATCCGGAAAAGACAGACAGGATTAACAGGATGGACAGAATTCAAAAAGAGAGTCCGAAAACCCGTTCTTCCGCAAATCCTGTTAATCCTGTTAATCCTGTCTAGTTCGTTCCAGCGATGACTACTCACCCGCCCACGACCACGACGATGCGCCGCCCCTGGTATCACCATCGCTCACGACTCAGATCCGGAAAAGACAGACACGATTAACAGGATGGACAGGATTGGATTGCAAACTCCGGCAAACACGCTCTTCCCCAAATCCTGTTAATCCTGTTAATCCTGTCTAGTTCGTTCCAGCGATGACTACTCACCCGCCTCCGACTACCGCGATGCCCCGTCCCTGGTATCGCCCGTCCCTCACCACCCAGATATTCATCGGCCTCATTCTCGGCGGGATTATCGGCTACTTCCGCCCCGATTGGGGTAACGCCGTCTATTTCCTCCGCGACATCTTCCTTAACCTGATCAAGTCGATCATCGCGCCGCTGGTTTTCTCCACCATCGTCGTCGGGATCGCCGGGCGGCGGCGCGTTGAAGAAAGTCGGGCGGATGGGCGCGAAAGCGCTCATCTACTTCGAGATCGTCACCACCGCCGCGCTTTTCATCGGGCTCGCCGTCGTCAATTTCACCAAGCCCGGGATCGGCGTTACCCTCGCCACGAGCAACACCGACGTCGTCAAGACCATCGCCCAGTCGCATCCGAAAACACTGGTCGAGACCGTCGTCCACGCGTTCCCCTCCAGCATCATCGAAGCGATGGTGCGCGGCGACGTTCTCCAGATCGTCGCGTTCGGCGTCCTCTTCGCGCTCGCGGTCTGCGCTATCGGCGAGAAAGGCCGGCCGATCGTGCGCGCGATGGAAAGCCTTTCCCAGGTCATGTTCAAGTTTACCAACTACGTCATGATGTTCGCCCCCATCGGCGTCGGCGCGGCCATGGCCCACACCGTCGGCACCCAGGGCCTCGGCGTTCTCGTCAATCTCGGGAACCTGATTCTCTCCCTGTATCTCGCGCTCATCATTTTCATCGTCCTCGTTTTCGGCGCAGTCATCGCCATCGTCCGCATCCCGGTTCGCCAATTCATCCGGGCCGTGCGCGAACCGGCCGTGCTCGCGTTTGCCACTACCTCGAGCGAATCTGCCTTGCCGAAAGCGATGCAACACATGGAACGCTTCGGCGTTCCCCGCCACATCGTCGGGTTCGTCATGCCGACCGGTTACAGCTTTAACCTCGACGGCTCGACGCTCTACCTCGCCATGGCCAGCGTCTTCGTCGCCCAGGCCGCCGAGACCACCATGGGCTTTCACATGCCCCTCGGCGCCCAGCTCACCATGATCCTAACTCTTATGCTAACCAGCAAAGGCGTCGCCGCCGTCCCCCGCGCCTCGTTAGTTATCCTGTTAGCCACCTTGAACAGCTTTCTCCCCGCCGGCCTCGGCCCCATCGGCGTCGCCGTCATCTTCGGCGTCGACGAACTCATGGACATGGGAAGGACCTGCGTAAACCTGATCGGCAATTGTCTGGCAACGGTCGTCGTCGCCCGCTGGGAGGGCGAATTCAACGACAACCGCGCCAAGGTTTTCGGAACCCCGGCAGAAATCGAATTGGACCTGAAGGAGGGCGACCTTGCGTTCGCGGACGCAGCGAGACAAGGCGACTAGCCGCTCCCCACTTCTTAATTCTTCCTTCTTAATTCTTACTTTTCCTCATGGGTCGCACCTGCGTGAATTTGATCGGCAACTGTCTCGCCACCGTCGTCGTCGCGAGGTGGGAGGGTGAATTCAACGACAGCCGCGCCAAGCTTTTCGGCACTCCCGCCGAAGCCGAGCTCGACATCAACTCCGGCGACATTGCCTTCGCCGACGCAGTGCGGCAAGACTAAACCAAGGAACGCAAGGAAATCGTTAACACGATCACTTCTAAGCCCCGCTTTCCTCTATGAAACTGAAACAACTGTCCGTGACAAACGTCCGAAGCTTCGGCGAGCGTCGAACCGTTCACTTCCACGATGACTTTACCATTTTGATCGGTCCTAATGCAGGCGGCAAAAGCAATCTTCTCGACATAATTACAGTCGCGGTTCGGAAATTCTTTTTGCGGCCCTGGGGACTTGCTCGCAATGAGGACTCTTCCGGCCCTTACTTGACCTTCACCTCGGCAGATCCATTCGAGAATGTGGCGGTTGAATTAGCCAAATTTGATGGTGCCAACGGCCCATCAATCATCGAATTCGAACGGACGATCAGCGCAGAAGACATCGCCAGCATCCAATCCGTGACCAACCGTTTGGATAGATTTCGCAAAAATGCTAAGCACATCCGCAATGGAGAAGAAGGACTAACCCACTTCAGCGATCTCAGAGCCTCTGACTTTCAGGTCGGCGAAAGTCTGGCGTACCGAGTTGAAGATTCGCAAATCGCATCCCTCAGTGGTCAAAAGGCGGACCGCTTTCGTACGTTTCTGCAGCACTTTAATAAGCTTAGTTACATTGATGAACTTGAGGGGGAAGAGACAAAACTGACGACCCCTTTCGTGCATTTTCCGCCGTATCGCGGGATTGGCAGTCAGCGCCTTCGAATGAGTCTAGCCAATCAGAATCGATGGGATTTTGAAGTCGGTTATGCACGAGCCACCTCTCGTCAGGCAATCTCCCTCATCGAGCTAGCAACTCATCACTTCGCCAGCAAAATGCGGCGCTTAGAATCGCAAGCCCGGACAGCGGGGTTTGAGACGCTGTTTCGAAAGGATCCTGAAGTAGTGCAAGTGACGAACACTCTCCGCAAGCTCGGGTATGAATGGGATCTATTACTGAAAGACGAACTCACTAATACATACGAAATTACACTCAAGAAAGATGGCAGAAGCTTCGAGATAACGAGCGCTAGCTCTGGCGAAAAGGAAATAATCAATTTTATTCTCGGAACATTTGCCCTCAACGTCCGCAACGGATTGGTTGTAGTGGATGAACCGGAGCTTCATTTGCATCCGAAATGGCAACGAATGCTTTACGGGGTATTCGCCGAACTTCACCAGGCGACCGGCAATCAGTTTATCCTTGCGACACATTCGCCAGCATTCATCACTGCAAGCACGGTTGGTTCTTTGAAGCGCGTCGCAAGGATCGGCGGGCAAAGCCACGTCATTCCGCTTGATGCGACCTCACTCGGCAACCGTCGCGAACTGCTCCAAATGATCAACAGTCACAACAATGAAAAGCTATTCTTCGCTGACAAGGTCGTTTTGGTCGAAGGCATTCAAGACCGGCTTGTCTTTGAGCGCATTCTGGATGTTGTCGGCCATCAATCCAATGACACTTCGCCCGCCGATGGTGGCGCACCCGGACCGGCTTCCCCGTCTACGCAGGAAGCAAGCGTCGGAACGTCAACGCCTGCGGAGATCATCGAAGTTCTTGAGGTATTTGGGAAGGGCAACTTTCCAAAATACAGAGATCTCCTTGAGAGCATTCAGGTCACATCCTTCATCATCGCCGACCGCGACTACGCTGACCAAGTCGGCTCTCCCATCATTAAGGCGCTGTTCGCGGGCAACCTCGTGAAAGTAGCAAAGAATACCGTTGGGAATCCGAAATCAGTAGATCGGGTCGCTTTGGTACAAAAGTTCGATAAGGCTCTTAAATCGAAGGATTGGTCCGAGGTTGAAGAATTGTGGACCTATATCGTCGCTCGTCAGCGAAGCTTAAGAAATCATCTCGACAAAGACGAGCGGAGAATCTTTGATGATTTCCTTTCCGAAGAGCGAGGCAAGCGTACTTACATCCTCAGTGGCGGCTCTGTTGAGGATTATTTACCGGAAGGTTGGACGACCTTGGAGAAAACCATAGAACTGATTTCCGCGGAGGGTTTCGAATCTCGGATGCAAGCAAGGCCCTTAAGGTACAAAGAGCTGAAGGACATTTGTGCCGCCATTATTAAGTTCCGAGACTCCTCCAGACCAAACACGTCGCGGCCAGCGGCCTAAGTTTCGATTCCATGGATCACTGGTCACTGGGGTCAGAGCTTACTATTGACACAAGCTGGGGCAGGAAAAGGGCTTAGGATGAGAATTCGCTTCGCTTTCGAGATGCGGACTGAGCGGTGCTGTGTTTCAATTATTCGCATGAGTTCCACCAGACTATCTTGTTTCATCGTGGCAGTGATCGTGAGTTGGTCGGCGGCAAATGCTTCGGCCGAGGATCTGCCGGAAAAGCGGCCGGCGATGGTTGGGTCGGGGCCGGGGTCGCTCGTTAATTTGATCGATACCCAAGGCTTGTTTCAGAAAGGGGCAGCGCGATGCCTCGGGGGCCGATCTGGGGTCAGAGCTAACTCTCGACACTCGGGGATTTGATGAGCGCGTTTGCATCGATGAGCGCTCGAGAACCGCAAGGGAGATTAGCGCGGGGTCGGAGCACACTACCGACACAAGCGCGCGTGAGAGGGGCAGAAGGGGTCAATCTTAGAATCTTGTCAAATTGGCTGGACTCAGTGACCGGGGCGGACGCAGAATCCACCCTTGCCGCGAAAGGCGCGAGTCGATTTCCCCGGACCGGTCAACGGAATGGCCGAGCTGGAGGACGGCCCTCCCTTTGGCGCCTCGTCTCTCCATGGATACGAAGAAAGAGCCTGAGTCGTCGACCGATTGGTTAAGCTGGCTTGCTACTCGCCGTGATGGATTTCTGCTCGGCGGTGCCGTTTTGTACGGCCTTGGGTATCTTGTCTGGTCTTATAATGCCTGGCGAAATCATTTGGGCCAGCTTCCCGCGCTTGAATTCCAGTACTTCATGTCCGGAATTATCCCGGCGATAATCATTGGGCTCGCGTGGACAGCCACTAGATTCTTTACACAAATGCGCCACCGAATGCTCTCCTTTTTCGAGAAACATCCCTCCTTACGGTGGATAAGCCCCGGCATTATTCTTCTCTTTCAGGGTATTTTTGCGCTAGGACTTTTGGGAACTGAGAAGCACTGGATAAACCTTGGATGGACTAAAGACCAACTTTCGAAATATACAGCGCCTGTCCTTTTCGCAGTATTATACTTCGCTGTTCTTACCAACTATACATCGCGCAGAAAACCATCCCGTGGGTTAGTGGACAAATCTCTGTCTCTTCAGAAATATTACATCGCAGCGGCCTTTTGTTGGTACTCCTTAGTAGTATATTTCGACCTGTATCCACATTTACCTCAAGCACTCGGCGGACCGGAACCACGCTGCGCATTCATAGATTTGGTCCGCGAGGACATAGGGCGATCGACGTTGACTGCCTTGGTACCCAGCCAGACGAGCGATTCGGCGACAACAACGCCTCCTAAGATTGTGCGCTCCCGACAACTTAATGTCTATTTTTCCTCCAACGATTATCTTTTAGTGCGAACAGCGGCTGACACCAAAGATGATACCAGTTCGGCGCTAAAGAACACGCCTCTTTATGAATTACGTAAGGAAGTGATTCGTGTCGTCCAGTGGTGTCAGGAATAGAGAGGGGTCAGAGCTTACTATTGACGCAAGCCGGTATGTCCGGCGCCACGGCGATCGCGTCCATGAGCTACAGGCCGCGACAATCGAGACTCGCATAGGGAGCGGTGCTGTGTTTCAATTGTTTCGTATGAGTTCCACCAGATTGTTTTGTCTCATCGTCTCGGCGATCGCGACTTGGTCGGCGGCAAATGCTTCGGCGGAGGATCTGCCGGAGAAGCGGCCGGCCATGGTTGGGTCGGGGCCGGGGTCGCTCGTTAATTTGATCGATACCCAAGGCTTATTTCAGAAAGGGCAGCGCGATGCCTGGGTGATGTTTGACTGTGCGGTCGACGGTAGTGGGCTCGCCTACGGGAGCGATTTCTTCACGGCATCGCCGGACTCAAGACTGTTGAAGAACGAAGTTCGGGCGCGGCTACTGCGACGGGCGCAATTCATCCCGGCGGTCTACAACCACAAACGGACCTCCGCCTGGTTCTCCGGCACGGTGGTGTTTGTCGTCGCCAACGGAAAACCGCATCTGCGGATTTATGCCAACCAGGATCTCGACGAGATCAAACGCGGAACTGACTTTGTGGCGCCCCAGTTCGTCCATATCCCGAATCACGATTACTTGAATATGCCGAAGTTTCCCACGGCGGCGGGAGGCGATTATGCCGCCGGGGTTGTGAAGTTGCGGCACAGCGTCGACGCGGAGGGCAAGACGACGGACGTGCAGGTAATCAGCGAACCATCGGGCTATGGGATGGGCGACTATCTGAAGAAGGCGCTGCCTCGTCTCGGCTTTTTGCCAGGCTACCGCAATGGGAGAGCAACCGCATCGACCTACACCCTTACCTGGTGGTTTGGCCGGACGGTCGGATGGTAAAGGCGTTTCGGCCCATGCGTTCCACTGGACTGCTTGTCCTAGTGAGCACGGTTGCTCCATCCATAGAGGATAGGTGGAGTCAGTCTTAGAATCTCGGCAATCTCCAGCCAGGCAGTCGCCCGGTCAGAAGATCGGCATCAAGAACATCCGGCCGTAGGCGATGAACGCCATGAGAAGGCCGAGGACGGCGCTCATGATGATGGGCGTGATCTCGCGGTACTTCACGTGCACCCCGATGAACACGAGGCTCTCGATCGCCAGGACCGTGGCGGCCAGCACCGTGAGCTGCGGGTGCCACGGCAAAGCGGATGGAACGATCAGCCCGATAATGCAGACGAGTTCGAGGAGGCCGAGGGCCGTCCAGGCTTTTCGCGGCAACGCGCCAAAGGAGGGTTGGTCGGCGCTGACCTTGTCGAACAGGAAGACCTTCATGAAGCCCGACGCTGCATAGAGGAGCGCGGCGAGGATCTGCAGGATCCACAACACAATGTTCATCGTGTGCGTTCTGCCGGAAAGCACATCTGATGTCAATCACACCGCTGCCGAACACCTGAGGATACCCCCGAGGCGGGAGTCGCCCGCGAATCACGCGAATGGGCGCGAATGTTGAGGAAGCAGGGTGGTCCGCAGATTACGCAGAAAAGACAGACAGGATTAACAGGATGGACAGGATTGGATTAGTCTGCCTCGTTCCCAAACTCTGTATGGGCACGCACTTGTTCCCGCAACTCTGTTTCTCGTCCTCGCGAAGCCGGAGCTTCGAAGACAATTGCGTGCCCAAACCGGAGTTTGGGCACGAGATTCAATCCGCCCTTTTCCAAATCCCGTTAATCCTGTTAATCCTGTCTAGTTCGTTCCAGCGTAATCTGCGGACAGATTCCGCCTCGAGCATATCGCCGGATTCCGTTGTCTAGCGACCGCAGTCCGCCTATGGCCTGGTTGAAGAAATCGGGAAGTAGAAGACCTTCAGCTAATGCGTCCCGCTAGATTGATCACCATCGTCAGCCTCCTTGCTGCGTCCATTGCGGCGGCGTTACCGGTAGAGGAAAAGCTGTCGTGGCATCCGAAATTCGTTTACCGACAAATCGGTGGCGGCTACACGCTGGCGCTGGAGAAGGATCGCCAGCCAAAGACGTTCTTTGTTTGCGCACCGAATAAGACCGACTGCATCGCAACGAAAGAGATTGGATGGCGCAAGCCATTCATCGTCTTTCGGGACGGCGACGTCATGCGGCGCAGCGGAAATGTCATCGACACCACCGGCATGAAGCATTCCGAGTTGCCGCCCCAATATCTGAAGACCGTTCCCTGCTACCCCGCGGCTGTCGCCTGGGAAAAGCTCAGTCCTACTCGCCCGCTGTGGTGAGCGGCAACATAGGGACGACACGGCGGTCGTCCCTCCACTGGACCCGTGCTCATTCGCGGCGATTCGCGCCATTCGCGGGAAATTCCTCCGAGGTTTCACGCAAAGACCCAAAGGCGCAAAGTTTCTCCGGACTTAGTCGGATTCTTTGCGCCTTAGCGCCTTTGCGTGAAAATTCTTCGAGCAAGGCGCTGAGGTGAGGGCGGCGATCGGGAAAGGACTGGCGACCGGAGTGTTCACGCAAAGACGCAAAGGCGCTAAGTTTCTGCGGACATAGTCGGATTCTTTGCGCCTTAGCGCCTTGGCGTGAACACCTGTCTTTGCCAGCGCGGTTCGGTGGCCGGTGAGCGGGACGCCGGTTGTGCGTTTTTTGTTCGGCAAGCGGCGCGCTTGCCCTACAATTCTGGAAGAGATGCCGCGGCTTAATGTTCTCTCGGTGCTCGCTTCGCTGGTCGGGTGGCTCGCGTTTTCCGCCAGCGCGTGCGCCGCGGGTTTGAACTTCGCTGGGGCGCCGCTTACCCCTGGTGGGACGGTCCGCGTCAGCGTGCCTTTGAGTGCGTTGGAAAGATCCTATCTCACCGAAGGGGGCAACGCGGTGCCACCCTACACGATGGCTACGCTGGCGGTTCCGCGTGGCTTCGACCCGAAAAGAGCGTGGCCTGTGCTGATCGTGTTCTCGTCGAGTGATCACCTGTTCCCGAACTGGTTCGACATGATGACCCTTTACCGCCACACCGCTCTAACGGAAGGCTGGGTCCTGCTCACTGGCGATGGACCGAAGCCACCTCCCACCCTGGACAGCTCCGGCTGGCGCGCCGGTCACGCTCTGGCGGCGTTGGATGCATTGCACCGAAGCTTTCCCGGTTCGCAAAGATGGCCGGTCGTGTGCGCCGGTCAATCCGGCGGCGCGAAACGGGCGACCTACCTCGCGCCGCTTTTCGCGGCGCGCGGTTATCGCGTCGCGGGAATTTTTCTGGAAGGGATCAACGAGGAGCGAATCACGGAAAGCTATCGCCGCTTCCAACCCGGCCACGACTTTTTGCTTACTCCTATTTTCCTGAGTAGCGGCGTGCGCGACATGATCGCCACGCTCGATCAGCAAAACACCGTGGAAAATTCGATGCGACGAACAGGATTCACAAACATCCGGCACACGACCTTTCCGGGAGGGCATCAGGTGGTTCCAAGCCAGCTCCAGGAAGCGCTCCGCTGGTTTCGCAAAGGACTGTAACGGCACCTCCGCGGCGCGCAGCTTTGCCGCCGGCTTCGCGCGTAAATGCTACCAGAGATTTCACGCAAAGACGCAAAGGCGCAAAGTTTCTGCGGTTTTCTCGGGTTCTTTGCGCCGTCGCGTCTTTGCGTGACCATCTCATTCGGCCTGGCCCGAGCGCCGGCCCGGCAAGCGGTGCGCTTGCCCGACAATCAGGGATCCTGAAGGAACCGCCGGAATCGCTTGCAATTCGCTTTCGAGAAAGCCTTCCTCTAAACATGCGATTCATCATTTGTGCAGTTATAGCGGCGTTCACTTTCATTGTTCCTGCAACCGCCGTCCGGGCGCAAGATCCAGTGGCCGTCAATAAGACGGTCAAAGTTAAGTTCGAGAACGAGAAGCTTCGGGTGCTCGAAGCCGAGTTGCCGCCGGGCGTCAAAGAGCAAGTCCACTCGCATCCGGCCTATGTGATTTATGTCCTGGCCGGCGGAAAGGTCCGGAACTACGCGGCGGACGGGAAGGCCACCGAGACCGAGCTTAAGACCGGCGAGGTTCTTTACCGGGAACCTTTGACCCACGCGGCGGAAAACATTGGCACCACGACGATGCACTTCATCCTCGTCGAGCTGAAGGAAGCAAAACGCTGAGACAACTAGACAGGATTTTACAGGATTCGCTCTCCGAAATTCTCTTAATCCTGTCCAAACCCGCGGGTCCAAATGACCGCGCACATCTGCGTCCATCTGCGGACGAAGTTTCTGAGTGCCTAGCCACGATTTCGTGTAGCGGCGTTGCGCGCAGCGATGCGGCCGACGGAGCGTCGGGAACCGAAACTCCTGCGTAGTCGTGAGCATTGGGAGATCCCTACCGAAACGTCTTTGAACCGATACTTATTTTCCTCGGCAATTGCCATTTTGCTGTCGAGCGCTGCCCACGCAGCCTCGATTTGGGCTTCGGCACCGACGCCGAAATTCCCCGAGGCGGCGCTCCGCAAAGGCATCGAAGGGTACGTAATCGTGCGTGCCTACGTGGACGCAGCGGGCGCGGTAATGAGGGCAGCGATCTCAAAGAGTAGCGGAGATTCGACGCTCGATGACGCGGCGCGAACAGCTGTCCTGAAATGGCGAATGCGCCCAGATACGATCAAACCGGAATATCGGACGAGCGGATATCAGGTCCGTTTTGATTTCCAGGAGAAGAGTCCGGTCGCGCTAAAATACCGGGACCGTTCCGCCTATTTTTCTACGTACAGGTCAGCGGCGATATGGAAGCAGGTGTCGGCACCCGAATACCCGATTCACGAGGCGGGAATCGGGGCTGAAGGCACAACCATGGTACGGATAACCATCGGCCCGCACGGCGAAGTTACCGGCGCCCAGGTAGCAAAAACCTCGGGATATCCCAACCTCGACAAGGCAGCGCTTGCCGCCATCCGCCTTTGGCGCGCGCACGAACAGTATGCCGGTCGCCGCCTGGTCGTGCCGGTTTATTTTACACCACGCGCGTTGCGACGCCGATAAGCGCGGACTTTTGGCGGACATAGACCGCCGCCTCGTCACTTCCTTTGCGTCAGTTCGCGGGCAAAGCACGACCCCGACGGCCGCTTGCAACGAAAAATGCGTTTCGTATTTTTTGGCGGTGAAAAATTCTCTACTGTTTTTTGTATTATTCGCCGGCACGGTCGCGACGGCTTTAGGCCTCGGCGCGGGCGGAGTTCCAAACGTGGAGGTCACGATCTCGGATGCTGCCGGCCATCTTAATTATCGCGGTAAGACTGATGCGAATGGCGTCTTTGCCACGCACCAGGTGCCTGCGGGAAACTATGTGATCCAACTCAAGGCAAAGAATGCCGCCATCACGCGAAATGATTATGCGATCTTTGCGGCCGCCGGCCACCAACGAGTGGTAGCGGATGCAATCTCGGGAGCAACGTTTACGGGAGCCGGCGTGGCGATGCGCCTGAAGCCGACAGCTAGCACTCCAATTATCGGGCAAGTAGCACTGGGAGGCGTAAACGCACTTGGCACCAAGATTGTAAGGGGCACGCGTTATGTCTTACTTCCGCCAGCGACAGGTGACCTCGGTCCACGATGGGTCGAAGAAGGAACCTCGGCAGCCCGCAATGTCACGCGGGTCCGAATGGACGACCCTGAAATGATAAAGCCACCTCCTGCCTTAATAGCCCACTAGCGATCGGTCCATCTGCGGGCTACTCGAATTCCTTACAGGTTCTTCAAGGTCGCTAACTTTTCCTTTACGTCACTCACCTTCTCACTGTTAGGAAATCGCCGGATGAACTCTTCACAAAGCGGGACCGCCCGAACGGGATCGTGCATGACCTCCATAAATAAGCCGATCTGATTGAAGAGACTGTTCTCATGTTGCGGGTTCTGCCGTTGCGCGATGGAATACTGCTCCAACGCCTTCTCCGACTGCCCGGAAAACCGGAACGCGTTCCCAAGGTCGGTCCGGACATCGGCGTTATCGCGACCTTTTGCGACCGCATCCTGATATTCACGAATGGCATCGGCCCACTGCTGATGATCGTAGGCCAGGTTTCCGCGAACGACCGCCGCGTCAGCGGACGACAATGCCGACACCTGGTTCGATGCGGTGCTTGGTGTCGTAAACGATCGCGGTTGCTCGAGCAAAGGCGGTCGTTGCGACATGATCAACCACGTCACGCCCGCGCCGACCGCGGCAGAAAGCAGCATTGGCAGCAGATAGGTTCCCAAGCCTTGCGAATGCGGGTCAGTTCGTTTGCTTCTTTGTTTTCCCATCGGTTGTCGCGCCTTCAGATAATCCTCGCGCGCCCTGTGTCCGCCGCAACTCGGGCCTGAATCCGACGAACCAGAGCTTCGAAGACAAATGCGTTCCCAAACTGGAGTTTGGAAACGAGGATCACGTGCGACCTCCGCCGTATCCTCGCTCCACGGTCTGTGCGCGCACCGCATTTTTCTCGACGCCATGGCGCGCGTCCCTTCAAGCTCGGTTACTTTTCGCAAGATCTGGAAAGCGCACCCGCGCTCGAATGGATAGGAAAAGTGCGCAACTTCCACTAAACAATTACAAAATGAAACTCCAAGCATTCTCATTCAGTCTGGCTGTGAAAGACATTGGTTTGGTCCTTTTATTCGCACTGATGCCATCGGTGGTGTCTGCTGCTCAACCGCTCCCGCCGGACGTTGGGCCGGGGCGCGTCGCGTGGTTCGATATCACCACGACCGACCTGGCCAAGTCGAAGGAGTTCTACGGCAAACTATTCGGTTGGACGTTCAATGCGGTCACGGGAAGCAACCAGGCGGTGGAGATCGTTGTGGGCGAGACCGGCATCGGGACGCTCCGCGGTGCCGAGGGCAAGATCACGCCGTTCAACGGAGTCGTCTACATCCAGGTGAGCGATCTTCCGGCAAGCTGCGAGAAAGCGAAACAACTGGGCGCGGTCATTCCGGAAGGCTTTCCCTTCAATCTGCCGGATGGCCGCGGTGCGATCGCGGTTGTGGTCGATCCGGCCGGACATCCGATCGGTTTGTATTCAAGGACTGCGCTTCCGGCGAAGTAATGGAGGGACGGGCGCTGTCCCGTCCCTGTAAGTTTTAAGGACGACACAGCGGTCGTCCCTCCATAGATTTGCCGCGGCGTTTTGACCTCAAGATTTTCCGACGGCTTTTTGACCTCGGCAAATGGAACGCTTTCCCTACGATTGGATGAATGCGTCTGAACCATATCCACGTCTCACTCCGAGATTTGGGCGGCGCTGTCGATTGGCTCGATCGGGTCTGGCAAATAAAGGCCGAGTTCCAGAATGAGCGGCTGGCCACATTCTCGTTCGGCAATTTCATTCTTATCCTGGACGCAGGCGACACCGATAGCCCGGCTACGATCGGTTTCGAAAGCGATAACTGCGACCGGGACTTTCGCGCAGTCATGGAACGGGGCGCCGTGTCAATTGAAGCACCGACCGACAGGCCGTGGGGTGTGCGTTGCGCCTACATTCAGGGACCCGGTCTTCTGAAGTTCGAAATCGAACAACCGCTGAAATAAAATGGCTTCGGTCGTGGGCGAAGGGAAATCGGCGGTCATAGACCGCCGCTGCCAGCTTAACCGATCTCGCAGACAACGCGGAAGCCCAGGTCGTCGCACGAATAATTCGGCGCGTTCGTGGCGCGAGCGCTCGCGCGCAGATTCGTGAAGCGCGATCTCCAACTGCCCCCGCGATAAACGCGCTTCAGTCCCGAAGCAGGACCGCGCGGGTTTTGTTTTTGGGCGCCCGTCAGGTCCTGATAAAAATCGAGAGACCATTCCCAGACGTTGCCGGCCATGTCTTCCAACGCGAAGAAGCTGGCCCCGCGCGGAAAGGCGCCGACCGGCGAGGTGACTGGGTAGCCGTCATTGATCTGCGGATCGCGCCACGCGAACGCAGTGCTGGCATCCGCGAAATTAGCGAACTCTCCCCGGCCGATTCGGTTTCCCCACGGATATTTTCTGCTGTCGGTGCCGCGGGCCGCGTACTCCCATTCGGCTTCCGTCGGGAGGCGGTAAGTCTTGCCCTCTCTTTGGCTCAGCCATTCGCAAAACTTCACGGCCTCGAAGCTATTAACATAAACGACCGGATGATCGTCGCCGCCGCCCTTCATCCGTTTCGAGTTATGGCGCGGATCGAACCGCTCGTACTGCGCGTTCGTGATCGGGTGTTGCGAAATGTAGAACGAGCCAAGGGTAACAGGGGTGAGCGGCTGTTCGTTAGGTTGGGCTTCCGGATCCTCGCTCCCCATGATGAAATCACCCGGCGGAAGCAGCACCATGGTTGGGCCGAACGGACTAGCGAAGCTGGCCGGCAAATGAGGGGCAGCCGGCCGGGTCTGCTGAACGAAGTCTGTGATCGGTTTGACGGTTTCTTGCGCAGGCGGCGCAGCTTCCTTGCGGGGGAGCGTGATGACCGGTTTGAAATTCCCCTGCTTCACCAGGGCCAGCTCCTGGTCCTCGAGAAAACGATCGAGTAATTGCTCGCCGCGAGCTGCAGCAATGCCGAGGTTTTCTGCGACCTGAGCGAGCATGGCGCGCACGGTATAACTGGCACTCCCCATGTTGAGCGCGCCGAGACAAAGAATCCGGAGGTATTCCTTTTCCGCATCTGTCCGGGAAGAGACCGCGGGCTGCGCGACGGGTGGGGCCGGGGCGACGAGCCTCGAACGCCTGGCTCCGTTGCGTTTCAATTCTCCTTCAATGCAGGCTTTGATCTGCTCGTCAGGCAATCCGCTCTTTTGCCCGAATTCCACCAGGTTCGCCTCCGCTTCGGCCGGCAACACTCCGCCTTTGATCGAAAAGCCAATGAACTTGATGAATTCGCCAAGCGCGTCCTGCTCCGCCTGGACGGCCAGCGTTTCGTCCCACTGGCTCCGGCGCTCCGGATCTAGCAGATCCATTTTGGCCTGAACGAGGTGGCCGGACGCCTCCATTATTCCGCGCCCCAGCAATTGCGCGATCGGATTACTCGGCTGGTTTTTCAGCGGAAGTTTGTTCTGCCACCATTGAAGAAGGGCGGCGCAGTGCCGCTGGATTTGTTCGTCGGTCGGGTTCGCGCTCGCATCGAGGCACAGACGCTCGTATGGGCTTTCGGCGCGATACTTGTTCCAGCCTTCCCACTTGCGCGGATCGTCCGGGAAAGTGAGAGGAGCAGTGGCGGCGGCGAGCATACAGGAGTTGGGATCGGGACGGCGCCGTCCTGGCTGCAAATTCCATGCCCTTGGGGAGCAGGGGTGCCGGATATTCGGCCTGCAGAATTTGTTCCATCGAAATGCCAGCGAAGGACCGCGGGCATTCGTCCGAGTTTTGCCGGAATGTATTCGGCTGGAAGATCAGGCAGCGCGGGGCCAGGCCTGGAAACGATGGATCTTAGAGAAACGTAAACGAGCGCACAATATCGGCGGTGTCACCCTTCGTGCCGAGGTCGTCCGCACTCTTGATATCGCGGCTCATGGAAGTGCCAAGCATCAGGATTGTAACTCCGTATTCCTTGCCGGGAGGATGGACCACGATGGTCTTGCCGAAGATCTGGATATTCGCCGCATTCGCAAAGTCGGCCTGAAAAAGCGCCGTCCGGCATTTGATCCCGTTCACGGTGGTGGAGTTCCGTTTAAGCTCTTTGTAGTTATGAAACCCCCCGGACATTTGCTGGCCGAGTTGATCGAGCAATTGGTTGTATAACGCTTCGCTCTGCGTGGTCGGGTCGTCGAAGCGCGCGTAACCAACTGCGAAATTCTCCGACGTGTTCCCCTTCCCTGCCGCAGCGTACTTCTCGACCTTAACGAAGTTAGCGTCGGATTGAGGCTGGAGCTCGAAGGTCCGCGGATACTGAAAACTGAAGGCGACGAACTTCGATTGGAGTCCAGCTGGCAGTTTGTCCTTCTCGTTGACGTAGATGTTCCACCCGGCGCGGGGCACACTGGTTTGCGTCGATGGCGTAGTCTTCGAGGCAGGAGTTGTGGGTGCGGGACTCGAATTGCTCCGGCGTTGTTCCTGACGCGGTTGTTCCAGGCTCGACTTAAGGTTGTTCTGCAAATCGTTCACTCGCTGTTTTGCGCGATAGACCATCCAACAAATAATCGCGGCCAAGATAACCAGGAGCGCGAGACAGCCGCAGCCACCTAACACCCACGGCATCGCGCTTTTCTTCGGAGGCTCGCCGGCCGGCGGCGTGTAAACCGGGGGCCGCGGCGGCGCGATCGGTGGCGAAGAGGGAGGCGGTGGCGGTGGAACGGGAGGCGCCGGAGGCGGCGTAAACGGAGGAGGTGGCGGCGGGGGTGGAGTGGACTCGGAACTCTGCGGTTGGTCGGGCGGGTTCGTCGGCTCGTTCATGGACAATCTCCTGCGGCCCGGCCATATTCTCAGCCGGTTACGAAATCGTCAAGGTCAGCGGCGGTGCCAGCTCGGATGCGGCCTGCGGCCTGGCGGATTTCGAAACCAGCACCGAAAACCCTCAACCAGGAACTCCCATGAAAATTGTCGTTAGTCGCCTTATTGCCATCGCCATTCTTGCGGTACTTGTTGTCGCGCCGCGAAATTCTTCAGCCCGTTCGATGCTCGACATCCCCGGCCTGCCAGTCTCCTCGTTGGCCGTGTACATGCCCAAAGAAGCTTACAGCAGGCTGGCCAACGCGCCGATCAAGCGTACGTCCTGGTGCGAGGCCAGGTCAGTAGTAACAAGGTATCAGGCGCACGGGTTGCGCATTCGGAAGCCAATGGCGTTTACGACAAGATCGCCGTTCAAATGGCGACCAGTATGCAAGTTTATTCGGACATCTCGAGCAGCCGTCTCCATTCCAGTGTCCTGATCCACGTCCTGATCTACGGATTGCCAGACAACAGCGAAGACGCTCTCGCGATCGCCCAGAACGATGCAGTCGGGTCAGCCAACCTGGTCTATTCGCGCTCCCTCATGATGCGGCACCTCGGCCTCGCCAACGGGAAGCAACCGGCCAAGAAGAAGTAAGCAGGGAGCGGCGGTTTACAAAACCATCGCAGACGATAATGGAGGGACGGGCGCTGTCCCGTCCCTAAAATTTGGCACGGACGCCATGGGCGTCCCGCATTAATAGGGACGACACAGCGGTCGTCCCTCCAGTATTCTTAACGGGCAGGCGCCAACGGAGGGCTCGGTCCCGGCTTTGGCGAAGAGCGCTTGAGCAGACTAAACAGGTCGCTGTCAGTCGAAAGGATCATGGTCGTATCCTTGGCCAGCGCTCGTCGATACGTTTCCATGCTCTTGAGAAAACCGTAGAACTCCGCGGCCTGCGGGTTCTGGGTGTAGGCTCGCGCGTAAATCTCGGTCGCTTTAGCGTCCGACTCGCCCCGAATCTCCTGGACCTTGCGATACGCAGTAGACTGAATCTCATTCAGGTCCCGCTCTTTTTGGCCGGCAATGCGCGCCGCCTCGCCTTCGCCTTCGGAACGGAAACGCTGCGCGATTTGGCGTCGTTCGCTGATCATGCGCTGGTAAATCCGGTCGAGCACGTCCGGGTTGTAGTTCACGCGCCGTAAACGCAGGTCGAGCAACTCGACTCCGAACTCATGCAGCTTCACCGCTGCCGCCTTCTTGATTTCTTCCTCGATCTTCAGCCGGCCGAACGCAATCGGTGGCAGCACGCCGATCGTCCCCATTCCGACGGGACCCACCTTAAGCGTCTCGTCGTGGACCGGCTTTCGGTCCTTGTCGGTGCGGACGATCTCGATGAGGTCGTGCTTGGCGATCGCGTTGCGAGTTTCACTCCCGAGAATGTCCTCGAGCCGGGATTGCGCGCTGCGCTCGTCATGGAGTCGCACGAAGAACACCATCGGATCCGAGATTCGCCACCGGCCATAGGTGTCGACGTGGATATAAGTCTTATCGCGGGTGGGGATCGCAACCGGGAGGCCGTCCCACTCAAGGAAACGCTTATCGATCCGGTTTACATCCTGGATAAAAGGAAGTTTGAAATGTAATCCCGGTTCGGTCGTTGGTTCGCCCACCGGCTTTCCGAACTGGGTGATGATAACCTGCTCGATTTGGTGAACGGTGTAGAAGCATCCCAGGACAAGGCGGATCAGGAGGAAAATTCCGACGACCGCTAGCGCCCAAAGACATCCGCGCTTGTTCATTTCGCCTCCGGTTTGAGCGACAGCGGCAGGATCGGCAGCAACTGTTTCATGGAATCGTCGATGATGATCTTCGGTCCCATCGCGGGCAGAACGTCCTGCATTGTTTCGAGGTACAGCCGCGTTCGCGTGATCTCCGGTGCTTTGATGTACTCGGTGAGCATGGCGTTGAAGGAAGCGACGTCGCCTTCGGCTTCGTTCACGCGCTTGAAGCGATAACCTTCGGCGCCGCGCACAGTTTGGTCGGCCTGGCCGCGCGCGCGCGGCACGGCTTCGTTGTAATCGCCGTTAGCGATGTTGATCGCATTTTCGCGGTCCTGCTGCGCCTTGTTCACCTCGTTGAAGGACGCCTGCACTTCCCGCGGCGGGTTTACGTTCTTCAATTGCACCTGGTCGACGCGAATGCCGAGTTTGTAACGCGTGGCTAGCTCCTGCATCCGTGCCAGGGCGGAAATTTCGATGTCCTGCCGGCCGATAGTGATCACTTCGTCCACGGTCCGGTCGCCGATCACTTCGCGCATCGCTGCCTCCGAAAGGTCACGCAAAGTCTGGTTCGGATTGCGAACATCGAAGAGATACTCTTTCGGATCGGAAATACGATATTGGACAACCCACTCGACCAGGGCCGCGTTCAAGTCGCCCGTGACCATCGATTTTTCCTCGAGCTGATCGCGGGAAGGCTGGTCGGCGTTCGTGTAACCGGCGGTGTAAAAGCCGAACTCGAGTTTCAATTGCCGGCGCGTTTGCACCAGGGTGTATTCGTCCACCCCAAGCGGGATTTTGAAATGCAACCCGGGCTCGGAAATCTTGAGGAACCGTCCGAAACGTAAAACCACGGCTTCCGATTCCGCGGGCACCGTGTAGTACGAGCCCCAGATGATGATCAGAGCCAGGATCACCAGCGCTGCCAGGCCGATCAACCGCAGCGGCGGCCGGGGAAGATTCAGGTTGATGACGGCGGGCGGCTGGTTGTTCATGCTACGGTGCGGAGCGAACCTACAGCAAAAGCAAGCAAGCGCGAAAAACTCAAAGTCTCCGATCGAGGATCCGAATGACCAGCGAGCTCATTGTTCGAAAAGCGAGGATGGATGATGCCGCTTCGGTAGCGGAGCTAAGCGGAACGCTCGGTTACCCGGTTACCGGCGAGATGATGGCGCAACGCCTGGGTCGCGTGCTGCCTTTGGAAACGCACACGGTTTTCGTGGCAGAGATATCGAGCGACATCGTGGGATGGACGCATGGTGCCGAACAGGAAATGCTCGAACTGGGTTGCCGCTGCGAAATCCTGGGCCTGGTTGTGGCCGAGGGCCGGCGCGGACTCGGCACCGGTCGCTGCCTTGTTGAAGCGATCGAGCAATGGGCGCGCGGGCGCGGGCTCGATCACATTTTCGTCCGAAGCAACGTGATTCGTGCGGAGTCGCACCCCTTTTACGAGCGGATCGGTTACGAGCGCTACAAAACGCAGCACGCGTATCGCAAGCAGCTTCGCGATGCGTGATCCGTGATGCGGGATACGCGAGGCGGAATCGGGTAGGCCCAACGGGCCGACGGAATAAATCCCGGAGTGATGCGAGGCAGAACTCCGGGTAGTGCGTTTCAGTATCGAACGAGCCCCTGGCAAGGGGCGGGGAAATACAGGGTGGATCGCGATTAACCCGCCCTTTTTTCCGTCACCCCGATGACGGGGTTCGCATTGCGATGGGACCGGTCCCCGGAGTTCGCTCCGCTCACTCCGGGCTTTATTCCGCCGGCCCGTTGGGCCTATCCGATCCCGCGGTCGCGTATTCCGCATCCCGCTCCCGTTTCATCTTGCCGCTTCCGGCATCGCGGCATAGGTTTTTCCACCTATGAAACGGACACGCGAACAAGTCGCGAATACTCTCGAGGGTTTCGTGAGCGGCACCGGCAATCAGTGGGATTGGGACGGGTTCACCTCGATACGCATCGACGACCCGGAGCTGGAAAAAATCCGGCAACGCGCCCTCGCGCTGCCGAACGAATTCCCGCCCGAAAAGCCGGGCGATTACTGCAGCGCCGCCGGCATGGAAGCCATGCGCAAAATGGCGGACGAATTACGGGGCGCCCCAGTCTAGTTCGGCTGCGGCTTTCGATTGACCCAACCAACGAGCGGCGGTTTACAAACCGCCGACGCTGAAGAACGGCGGTTCAAATCGCCGCTCCTTTGAATCAAAATGCGAGGAGGCGCGACCCGGATATTCCACCGATTGGTGATCGCGCTGCCGGCATTCTTCTTTGGGTGCGCGCTCGCATTGCCATTCATTCCGGGAGCGACGGGATTGTTCTCCGACAGCCCCGGCCCGTGGTATCAATCGGTCACCGCGCCCCTCTTCCTTGCGGCCCTCTTTTACAGCTACCCCGTCACCTTTCTCTGCACCCGGCTCGTCAGCGACGACATGTTTTTCTCCCCCGGCTATTATCTTGTGCTCGCGCTTTACTCCGCGGCCTGGATGCTTCTCCTTCGATCGATCTTTCGGTTCTTCGAGCGGCGCGCTAAGAAAGCGGGTTGATGGAATACTTCGACGAAGAAAAAGTTCGGCGGCTTCTCCGGATCGAGGATCTGATTCCCGCCATGCGCCGGGTCCTGGCGGAGTTTTCCGCCGGGAAATGGCAACAGCCGTTGCGCGGTGTTCTCGCTCAACACGGCGGATTCTTCGGCGTTATGCCGGCGTCGGGTGAAGGGATGGGAATCAAGATGGTGACGTTTTACCCGGGCAATCGGGAGTTACCGACTCACATGGCGGTGATCGCGCTGTTCGATCCAAAAACTGGCGAGCCGCTCGCGCTAATGGATGGCCGCTACATCACGGAGATGCGCACTGCCGCGGTCTCGGCCGTCGCGACGGATGCTCTCGCGAATCCCGAGGCGAAGGTATTGGCCCTTCTTGGCGCAGGGGTGCAAGCGCGGGCCCATCTCGAAGTGCTTAGGCACGTCCGCCGGTTCGAGGAAGTTCGGGTCTGGAATCATCGCCCGGAAAAAGCGGAGCAGTTCGCGAAAGAGCACGGGATTAAAGCGATGGGAATTGAAGCAGCCGTGCGCGATGCGGACGTAATCGTGACGGCAACGAGCGCGCGTACACCGATCTTAAAAGGAACGTGGCTGAGACCGGGCGCCCACGTCAACGCGGTCGGCGCCTCGCGGCCGGACTGGCGCGAGTTGGATGACGAGGCGATGCAAAACGTCGTGATCGTCGATTCCTACGAAGGCGCCCGGAACGAAGCTGGCGACGTAATCCTTTCCAGCGGGACCCCATTCGCTGAGCTGGGCGAAATCTTGAATGGAACGAAGCGGGTCGAGCCAGGCGCGACGACGGTCTTTAAATCGCTCGGCATGGCGGTGGAAGATGTGGCAGCGGCTAGGTTGGTTTATGAGGCCGCTCATGGAGGGACGGGCGCCGTCCCGTCCCTGTAATTTTAGGGACGACACAGCGGTCGTCCCTCCAGTAAACTCGGGCATGGACGCCATCCGTCCCATCAATCTTTCGGAAATCCGCGAAGCTCGGAAACGGATCGGGGGCACGATCGTGCCCACGCCGCTGGTGCGCCTCGAACTCGGTCCAGGATTTCCCGACATCCGGCTGAAGCTCGAGAACCTTCAGCCAATCAACGCCTACAAGCTTCGCGGCGCGGCGAACGCCGTCGCGATGTTGTCCGACAAAGAACGCAAACGCGGCGTCTGGACGATCAGCGCCGGCAACGCCGGCCAGGGCGTGGCCTATGCCGCCAGAAAAGCCGGCGTCCCCAGCACCGTCGTGGCGATCGAGACGGCGCCGAAAGCGAAGCTTGAACGAATGCGCGCGCTTGGCGCAAAACTCATTCTCGTTCCTTACGAAGTCGCGTGGCAGACGCTCGAAGCGCGCGCCTATCCGGGCGCGGACGGAACTTTTGTTCACCCGTTCGACGACGATAACTTCATCGCGGGTCATGCGACGATGGGTCTGGAAATTTTGGAGGACGAGCCGGATACCGCGGCCGTGATCTGCGCCATCGGCGGCGGCGGACTCATCGTTGGAGTCGGCAGCGCGATCAAAGCGTTGAAACCCGAAGTGAAGCTTTTCGGCGCAGAACCGGAGACGGCGGCACCGGCCGCGTTGTCGTTCGAAAGAGGCTCGCCCCAGGTGTTCAGCAACTGGGAGGCATCGTTCGTCGACGGCGCCGGCGGTCAGAGCATGTTCCCGCGAATGTGGGAAAGAATGAAGCCGCTTGTCGACGGTTACATTGTGGTGAGCCTGGAAGAAACGAAAGCGGCCATGCGGATGATGGCGGAGAAAGCGCGCGTGATTGCGGAAGGCGCCGGCGCCTTGCCTCTCGCGGCGGCGCTGACCCGCAAAGCCGGAAACGGCCCGATCGTCGCGATCGTTTCCGGGGGCAACATTGACTTGAAGAAGTTTTTCGAGCTAATCGAAACGACGACATGAAACAATTCATCCTGTTACTAATTGCAGCTCTGATGATTCTGCTCGGCCTAACGGGTATCTTCTGGCCGACAGGCTTGATGGACCTCGCGAAATGGAGCTTCACGCCGAAAGGAATCTATGTGGCGGCTGCCGTTCGGATTATTCTCGGATTACTCCTCCTTGTGGCGGCCGGCGCGACTTCAACTCCTAAAACGGTTCGCGTCATTGGCGCGATCATCTTCGCGGCGGGAATCGCGACCGCCTGCATGAACGTCGACACGGCGCAACGTCTCGCCACTTGGTGGCTCGAGAATGGCGAGGATCGCCTCCGAGTTACCGCCTGCCTGCCGCTCGCCGAAGGGATTTTTCTCGGCGGCGTCACGCTCACCAAAAGGCAAAATCCGTCCGGACGATGAAACGGATGCGTCGTTTCTTGTTCCGGGGAGCGCACGCGCCTCGCGTGCTGGCGAAGGCGCCATCGCCTTCGCGGAGTTTTCCGGACGCGACCAATTGGTTCCGGCGAGGCGCCGAAACCTGCACGCGAGGCGCGTGCGCTCCCCGGATTTGAATCGGCAACTACACCGCGATATTTAAGCTGTTCAACGACTCGGCCTCGACATGAGCGGAATGAAAGACATGACCGAAGGGTCGGTGACGCGGCACCTGCTTCACATGGCCTCGTTCATGGCCGTCAGCATGGTGGTCCAAACTCTGTATCTGCTGGCTGACCTGTATTGGGTAGGAACGCTGGGCAAAGAGGCGATCGCTGCGGTCGGCTTGTCCGGGAACCTGATGATGATCGTGCTGGCGCTCACCCAGATGCTCAGCGTCGGGACAACCACCGTGATTTCACACGCGGCCGGCAGGAAAGACCAGCCGCATGCGGAGCTTGCGTTTAATCAATCGGTAATCCTGTCTTTGGGAGTCGCGCTTCTGTTTGGTCTCTGTTCGTTTCCGTTCCGCCATCAATACAGCGTGGCCCTGAGCGCGGACGCGCCGACGGCAACGCTCGCGGCCAGCTATCTCGTCTGGTTCATCCCGTCGTTGATGCTCCAGTTTCCGCTGGTCTCGTTAGGCGCAGCATTGCGCGCGACGGGAATCATCAAGCCAGCCGTCGGCATTCAGGTCTTGAGTGTGATCCTGAACATTGTCTTCGCGCCGCTCCTCATCTTCGGAGTGGGACCGTTTCCGAAGATGGGCGTCTCCGGCGCGGCCCTGGCTACCTTTATTTCCATCCTCATCGGCAACGTCCTGATGATCGTCTACTTTGAGCAGAGCTTTAAATATCTGCGCTTCCGCGTTTCACAGGTGCGGCCGCAGTTAAAGATTTGGTGGTCGATCCTGCGCATCGGTATTCCGGCCGGCGCGGAATTCGCGCTCATGGCGGTCTACATCGTGGTGGTCTATGCGATTATCCGCCGCTTTGGCGCCGCGGCTCAGGCTGGATTCGGGATCGGCGCGCGCGTCATGCAGGCCATGTTTCTTCCGGTGGTAGCGGTGGCCTTTTCGGTCGCGCCCGTGGTCGGGCAGAACTTCGGCGGCCGCCGGGCCGACCGCGTTCGCCAGACGTTTTACTCAGCGGTCCTCATCACGACCGGCATCATGGTTCTGTTAACGGTTCTATCACAATTAGCCGGCGGAATTTTCATTCGGGGTTTTACGGGTGATCCGAGCGTGATCGCATTCGGCGGAGAGTATCTCCAAATCATTTCGCTCAACTTCGTCGCGATGGGGATCGTGTTCACCTCGTCGAGCGTTTTCCAGGGAATCGGAAATACCTGGCCCCCGTTGATCAGCTCGGGGACTCGTTTGTTGCTCTTCGTTCTTCCGGCAGTCGTGATGTCGATGCGCCCGGACTTTCACATCAAACAGGTTTGGTACTTCTCGGTTGCCTCCGTTCTTGTCCAGGCCGTCGTCAACCTCCTTCTGCTCCGCCGAGAATTTAGGAAGCGGTTGGTATTTCCTGACGCCGACATGACGACGGTAACCGGCTCCGCTTCGCCGGCCTGACCGGAATGAGTTTTCAAAGCCGGCTCAGTTGTTGGTGGATCCGGCTAACGATGAAGCGGAAACCGCCTGGCGAAGCGGCCTTGGTCGAATTCACCCGGCGCCGATTCAATCCGCCGGGTTGGGTCGTGGCGATGCACTCGTCCGGGATGAAGGTCGAGCGGGTTGATTCGCCGGCGAAAGGCGAATGGATATCAGACCCGGAGACCGCGTCGGGCGACAAGATAATCTATTATCTTCACGGTGGCGGATACATCTCCGGCTCGGCGAAAACGGGTCGACCACTGACCGCTCCGCTTGCCAGACAAATGGGTGTTCGCATTTTCAGCCTCGATTACCGGCTCGCCCCTGAACACCATTTTCCGGCTGGGCTCGACGATGCCGTGGCCGGTTATCACTGGCTCCTGTCGAAAGGCATCGAGCCGACAAATATTTCGGTAATGGGTGACTCCGCGGGCGGCGGCATGACGCTGGCCCTTGCGACGAAGCTGCGCGATTCGGGCGCGCCGTTGCCCGCGTGTCTGGTTTGTCTTTCACCCTGGACCGACATGACCGGTAACAGCAAATCGATCGCCGCAAATGCCGGGCGCGATTCGATGTTCGTCGCGGAGGACATCCTCCGTTATGCGAATGCGTATCTCGGAAGCCAATCGCGAATCGATCCCCTCGCCTCGCCGTTGCTCGGCAATCTCGCCGGCCTGCCGCCGATGTTAATTCAGGTCGGGCGCGACGAGGTCTTACTCGATGATGCACGTTCGTTGCACGAGAAGGTGGGCGAGGTCGGAGGTTCGAGCGAGCTCCACATTTATGACGAGGTCCCGCACGGCTGGCATTTCGGCGCGCCGTTCGTCCCGGAATCGCGGGAAGCGTTGCGCGAGATCGCTGAGTTCATCGCACGCCAACAAATGTAGCGACGCCGCTCTGTCGGCGTAAAAGCCCCTGTGAACGGACGTCGTTACGGCGACAGAGCGCCGTCGTTACAGGACCTCGTAACAAAGCTCCACTGTGCCGTTCTTATACGCCTTCACCTCCGACAGATGGAGCGCAACGTCGCGATCGAGCCGTTCGAAGAACCGGATCCCATCGCCGATCACGATCGGGAGAATCGAATAACGAACTTCATCGGCTAATCCGAGACGCAGGCATTCGCCGCAGACTGCGCCTCCTCCAACGAACCAGATGCTCCGGAAGCTGAGCCGCAAGCGTTCCTCCACAAACTGGGTCAGATCCCCTGAGTAAAATTCGACGGTATCCCGGGTCCTAGGCAAATCGCGGCTTGTGAGAACACATGTCGGTTTGTCGCCGTACGCCCACCCCAAACCTTTCGCTTCAAAACCAATCGCCGTCTCATAGGTTCTCGATCCCATGACGTAGCAGTCGATCGTCTTGAGGAACGCCTCGACGAATCCAGGCTCCAGAGTTTCCCCGCCTGCGAATTCGTCTGACGTCTCTAGCCAATCGACGCTGCCGTCTTTCCGCGCGATGAATCCGTCGAGGCTGGCCGCCATGTGAATGGTTACGCGAGAATGGAACGGGCTGGCAAGCCGTGACATAGACCTCAAGACCAGAGGTTGAACGAGTCGCGCGAGTTCATCAATGGAGCGGGCTGGCAAACCGTGACATAGACCCTAAGACCGCGGGGTTGAACGAGTCGCGCGAGTTCATCAATCACCATTTCCCATTGTGTCGTCCTGTAAATTGAGCGCATCGCCGGACAGCGCCGCGTGGTTGCCGACTAAATGTCCTAACGCGGTGCCGCCTCTTCGAACGGTTCATTTACTCTGGGGCACACGTCATCCATTCCGACTCGCGGCTTTACCACCAGGGTGTCAACATGACCATCCTGTCCTCGCGTAAATCGAAAGCGGACGCCGAAGTCCTTTAAAATAAATTCGTTTTCCCCAACTGGTTCCAGGGCTGGAGACTTCGGGCCGCCGGTCCGCTGAACAAATAATTTGCCGTCAGCCATCGTAACGGCCCGCTTTCCATTGCCTTTGAGGCGATAAACCCCGACGAAATCTTTCAAACGATCGGGGCTTACGCTGACAGACTTAGCGTCACTCGTTTCGCCGAGAACAGCTTTTGCGACTCGGAAAGCCAAAGTGCCAGTTCCTACCAGAGGTCCGGCCGCTTCGTTATTGGAAAGAATCGCAACATAGAATCCAGCGTCCGGCACCTTCATCTCGTAGGCAGCAAAGCCGTTGATCCCGCCGCCATGCTCAATTGTCTTGAGGCGACCTAGCGTTCCGATGCCCCAGCCATATCCGTAACCGGTAGATCGGCGATCCGGGAGCACAGTATCGCTCTGCGCTTGCGCCAGCAGCTTCATGTCGATCAGATTCCCTGCGGATAGTGCTTTGTCCCACTTCCACAAGTCATCAACCGTGCTTACCAGAGCGCCGGCGGTGTACGGATGAGTCATGCTGAGATAGGCGGCGTTTTTCCACTTCTTCGGGCCGGCTACTGCATAACCCGAAACCCGCCCGGGTATGACGTCCTCCGTGTTATCTAACTGGCTATGCTGCATTCCGGCCGGACCAAGGAGCTTTGTTTGCAGATAACTGGCGTAGCTCTCTCCAGAAACCTTCGCAATGATCTCGCCGAGGAGAATGTAATTTGTGTTTGAATAGGCCCAGTCGGTTCCTGGAGGGAAGAGTGGCGGCTTGCCTTTCGTAAATGCCAATAGGTCGCTCGGCTTGAGGTCCTGTCGCCACGTCGTCAACCAGGTCTTTTCGTCCGTGTAACTCGGCAGCCCGGAAGTCTGATTAAGCAAGTGCGCGACTGTTACCTTATGTCCGGCCGGAGGAAAATCAGCAACGTAGGTGGAGACGTCGTCATCCAGCTTTACCTTGCCGGCCGCTACCAATTGCAGGATCGCCACGGCCGTAAACTGTTTGGTAATTGATCCGATTCGGAACACTTGGTCCGCCTCGACCGGAACGTTGAGTTCCAGATTAGCCATGCCGAAGCCCTTTCGGAGGACGACAGCATCGTTATGAACCACCAGCACTGCCGCCCCAGGCGCATCGGCTGGGAAGGTTTCGCTTAAAAGTTTTTCGAGCGTGGAGGAGTCCTGGCCAGGCGAGCTCTGAGACCACGCGCGGCCTACTATGAGCAGCGACAGGAGTGCGGTGAACAGAACCCGATAAAGGCGGACAACCCTCATGACGCGGTCATTGTTTGACCCTGCGATGGTGAATCCGTTCGATCTTCGGCGAAGTTTTCCGCGGACAACCTAATGTCCGCTGCATTCACGGGAGGACGAAACTTTTACGGCTTCGCCAATAAACGACGGTCATGAAGTCGCAGCGATGCTGAACGCGTCACCTAAAAGCCAACATTTGCGCCTCGCCATGAGGGTTGGGAAGGTGAATTCCCGTCCCGTGCAGAATGACGCGAAAGAAAGGCATACGCGAAGGGTCTAACGAGACACAAGATCAGCGACCGCGGGGCCAGTAAAGCGTGAATCGCAGCCGAAGCGTGGATGGGCAAACACGCGGAAAGTAGATCGTAACTTTGCTCGCGGTTCGCTGCATCGTCTGGTTAGACCGCTCACAGCGATGGGATGAGCGACGGGTTCGCCGCCAGGAGAAAGACGCCTGCATGAATGGCCGCGCCGAGGGCCACGGCCCGCATGGCAAGGCCACGGCTCACGTGCGGAAGGACGCGGCGAAGTGCGTAGACGACGAGAGGAACGTAGACGAGGGCGGCCGTGACGGTGCCCGGTGAGTAGGTGGCGGTGAGGATGCTGCCGAGAAGGTGGACCGCTGCGTTGATGCCGAGAACGGTTGCGAGCGCAATGACGAGCCAGGCTTGGGAAGCACGGACTAGAACGACGACGATGGCCGCGACCGTGAGGAGCCAGAAAACGGCGTTGAGAAAAAGGAACTGGGAATTCGAGATGTGCCGCCCCGAGATGTTCCAGACGTACGCCGGGAAGTGAAACGCGTACTCCTCGGCGATGTGAAGGCCGTATGCGAGCGGGAACAGCCAGACCCAGGCTCCCGTCGGAGAGGAAGGGATGCCTGCGCTCTGACTCATTTTGTTGAAAAGCCTAACGAGAACAAGATCAGCGACGGCGGACGAGGGCGCCTCGATCCCGGTGAAAATATGGATGTCATCTCAAGAGTGGATCAAGAGCGGTCCGCTGTTCGCTCCATCGTATGGTTAGGTGCGGGCGCCGTGCTAGCGATCAGCGTCATAAATATCTAGCTGAAGTTCGATGTGCCGCTGGCCGAGCGCGACGAGAGAAGCCGGCGAGAGTATCAACCCATCATTCGTGTCTCCCATGAACAGCCCGCAGAATAGATCTATTTGATACCTGGTGGCAATCTGCTGCCACACGGTAAGGTCGGATGTCACCTGGCTGAGTAGCTCCTGAATCTGCCCGTCAAGGTCTTCGGGCTCGCGGTCCGCCGCGCGCAGCTGCCACATACCGATTTTCGCGACTCGGCGTGTGCCTGTCTGCTCGCCGATGATCTCGTCGCCCTTGGCCGCGGCGTGAGCCGGTGATGCCCCGAGCAAGTTGCTAATCTCCGTCGGATGCAGAGTGTCGCCGCTAATCCGCAGGGTGACGACTGACTTCTGGAGTACGGACATCGTGAAGCACCTAACGAGAATTAGACGAAAGTTCGCCTTTAAAGGCGAAGAATTTTTCGTCTATCACGGCGGTCCGGGGGCTACAGGCGGTGCGGAAGGCCGTTACTTCGGCAGCGCGGGCGCGGGAGCTTCGGCCGGCGCGGTCTTGGTCAGGCCGCGGCGTTTCAAGAGAGGGGCAACATCGGGATCGCCGCCGGTGAAATCTTTGAACAACTTCATGGCATCGTTGCTCCCACCGCGCGAGAGCAGCGTGTCGCGGAAGTGATCGCCGTTTTCGCGCTTGAGGCCGCCATGTTGTTTCATCCATTCGACGCTGTCGGCATCGAGCACTTCGCTCCAAAGATAGGAATAATAACCGGCCGAATAGCCGCCGGCGAAGGCGTGCGAGAAATAGGTCGAGCGATACCGCGGCGGAACCGGCGGATAATCGACGCCCGCCTTCTTCAGCGCTTCGGCTTCAAACGCGAGCGTATCAGTTGGGACCTGGTCGGGCGCGAGCTGGTGCCAGGCCTGGTCGAGCAACGAAGCCGCCAGGTATTCGGTGGTCTTGAACCCTTGGTTGAACTGCTCCGCGGCGAGAACCTTATCGAGCAGCTCCTGCGGCATCGGCGCACCGGTCTTGTAATGCTTCGCGTAGTTCTTGAGGATCTCCGGCCAGGTCGCCCACATCTCGTTCACCTGCGAGGGATACTCGACGAAATCGCGCGGGACACTGGTTCCGCTGAACCGCGGATACTTCACGTTTGAGAACATGCCGTGAAGGGCGTGCCCGAATTCGTGGAAGGCGGTCCGCACTTCATCGAAGGTCAACAGCGTCGGCTCGCCCGCGGGCGGCTTGGGAATGTTGAGGTGGTTCGCCACCACCGGTTTCGTCCCCATCAGGCCGCTTTGCCCGACGTATTGGTTCATCCAGGCCCCTCCGCGTTTGGACGGGCGCGCGTAATAATCGCCGATGAACAGGGCGAGCGGTTTGCCATCCTTGTCGGTCACTTCCCAGATCCGGACTTCCGGCAAATAGCTCGGCAGATCTTTCCGTTCCTTGAAGGTGATCCCGTAAAGCTTGGTCGCGGCGAAGAAGACGCCGTCGACGATGACGTGGTCGAGCTCGTAATACGGTTTCAACTGCCCTTCATCAAAGGCATAGCGCGCCTTGCGGACTTTCTCCGAATAGAAATCCCAGTCGCAGGCCGCGAGCTCGAAGCCGCCCTTCTCCTCGTTGATGATCTGCTGCATGTCCGCGCCTTCTTTCTTCGCGTTGGTCACCGCAGCCGGCGCGAGATCGGCGAGAAGTTTGTTAACCGTGGGGACGTCGTGCGCAGTCTGGTCGTCAAGCTGATAGGCGGCGTGGTTCGGATACCCGAGCATAACGGCGCGTTCCGCGCGCAGCTTCGCGGTGCGGCTGACCACTTCCTTGTTGTCGAATTCCCCGCCGTGGCTGTTCCGGGCGAGCGAGACCTGCATGATTTTCTCGCGCAACGCGCGGTTCTTCAGCGAGGTGAGCGCGGGCTGCCCGGTCGTGTTAAGCAAACGAATGACGAACTTGCCTTCCTTCCCGTCCGCTTTCGCCGCGGCGGCCAGAGGGGCGATCTCGCTTTCAGAAAGACCGTCGAGATCTTCCTTCTTGTCGACCACGATCGAGGACGCGTTCTTTTCCTTCAGGACGTTTTGCTCAAAGTCGGTCGACAACTTCGCCAGCTCGGCATTGATGGCTTTCAGCCGCGTCTTTTGTTCTTCGTTCAGCTTCGCGCCGGCCCGGACAAAATCCTTATAGTAACGCTCGAGGAGCCATTTCGATTCCGGGTCGAGATTGCTGGATTCGCGCGCGTTGTAGAGGGTCTCAACCCGGGCGAAGAGCGCGCCGTTGAGATGGATCGCGTCATTGTGCGCAGAAAATTTTGGCGCCATCTCTTTCTCGATCTTTTGGATGGTCGGATTCGTGTTGCATGCGCCGAAGTTCGAGAAAACCCGGCGAGCTCGGGCGAGCAGTTGGCCCGATTTTTCCAGGGCAACGATCGTGTTCTCGAAAGTCGGTTTCTCGGTCTGCTTCGCGATCGTGTCCGCTTCCTTTTCCTCCTCCGTGATCCCCTGCTCCAGCGCGGGCTGGAAATGCTCATCCTTGATCTTGTCGAACGGCGGCAGCTGAAATGGCAGGGTGCTTTCGGTGAGGAGCGGATTGGAGGTCATGTCGGTTTTCTTTTTCGATGAATCAGGCGATGCCGAGGGCGTGGGCTTGGCGGCGCGTAAAGGTGCGCTGACCGCGATGCCCAGAAGAAGCGCGGCGAGACAGGAGAAACGAATGAAACCCGAAGCGAACGGTGAAGTAGGTTGATGCATAAGTAGTTAAACGGCGAATTCCCGAACGCTTCGGAGCCGTGAAGCGAACGGTTCATTTAAGCAATCGCGCCTCGAAGCGCAAGCGGCGGCACCGCCTGATCGTTCTCCTTCTCCTGCTCGGTACTCGTGGCTCGTACTCGTGCCCTGCTCGGTACTCGTGCTCCTCGTTCCCAAGCTCCGGCTTGGGAATGTCCTTGTCTTAGAAGCTCCAGCTTCGCCGGCCGCATATCGGTCGCCGCGCGTCGAGGAAGCAGAGCTTCCGGGCCCTTGGCGTTCCCAAGCTGGAGCTTGGGAACGAGGGAAATGGGGCGGTGCCCCAGGCTAGCGTTGAGAGCTTGCGATCGGGTCCGCCGCCGGCGCGGTCGAGCACGAGCACGAGCACGAGCACGAGCATGAGCATGAGCACGATTACGATGGGAAATGCCATGGAACGCGGCCTGCTAAATAGGAGGCGGATAAATCCGCTCCCACATGTGAATCTTTTCTCTGCCGCCGCTTTGCATGAACGACTTAGACCTGTTCGCCCCATCCAACTCTAAGACCACTCAGGACCTCGGGCCCGGCGACCCCATTTTTCGCGAGCTTTTCGAAGGCGCGCCGATCGGCATGGCGCTCCTGGCGCTGGACGAACGCTTCCTCCGGGTCAACGCGTCGTTCTGTAAAATGGTCGGTTATTCGAACGAGGAACTGCGGCAGCGCACCGCCGAGGACATCACTTTCGCCGATGACATCCAGCCGGGGCGGCAACTGGCGCAAAGCTTGTTGGAAGGCACCGCCCGCTTCACCGGCGACAAGCGTTACGTCCACAAGAACGGCGAGGTGCTGTGGGTGAGCCGCACCGCCAGCATCATCCGGGATGACCAAGGCGAGCCGCGGCACTTCCTCCTCATGGTGGAAGACATCTCGGAGCGGAAAGCGAGTGAAGCCGCGCTCGAGACGAGCAGGAGCAAACTGCAAGCCGCGCTTCAGGCGAACCAGCTGATCATGGACAACTCGCAGGACGTCATCTGCACGGTGGACGCCGATGGCCGTTTCCTCAGCGTCAACGCGGCCTGCGAACAGTTGTGGGGGTATCAGCCCGAAGAATTGATCGGGCGCGAATACATTTCGCTCGTTCATCCGGACGACCGAGTAAAGAGCAAAGAGGTCGAGATGGGTCTGCGCAAAACTGGAAAGGTCACCGACTTCGTCAACCGCTATTTGCGCAAGGACGGCAGCATCGTCGACGTGCTTTGGTCCGCGAGCTGGTCGGAGAAGGACGGCATTGTTTTCTGTGTGGCCCACGACGTGACGGATCGAGCGCGAATCGAGAAGGCGTTGCGCGAAGCGAAGGAAGAAGCGGATCGCGCGAACCATGCGAAGAGTGATTTCCTTTCCCGGATGAGCCACGAATTGCGGACGCCGTTGAACTCCATTCTCGGTTTTGGCCAGCTCCTCGACCGGCAATCGCCGACCGAGACGCAACGACCGCGGATTCGTTACATCCTCAGCGCCGGCCGGCACCTCCTCACTCTCATCAACGAGGTGCTCGACATTAGCCGAATTGAAGCGGGCACCCTCCAGCTCTCGGTCGAGCCGGTTTGCGTCGGCGAAGCGATCCGGGAAGCGCTGGATTTGATGCGGCCGCTGGCGGCGGAGCGATCGATCCTGCTGGAGGCGAATTGCCCCGCGGAAACAGCTGCTTACGTTCTCGCCGACCGCCAACGGCTAAAGCAAGTTCTGCTGAACCTGCTTTCGAACGCGGTGAAATACACGGGCATGGAAGGCAGCGTGACGATCGCTGTTGAGGCCGGCCGCGAAGGGACCCGCATTTCGGTGCGCGACACCGGTGCCGGAATCCCGGTCGAGAAACTGGCGCGCCTTTTCACACCTTTCGACCGGCTCGGCGCCGAACAATCGACCGTGGAGGGCACGGGACTGGGTCTCGCCCTTTGTCAGCGACTTATCCAGGCGATGCAGGGAAGGATCGGAGTCAACAGCACGCTCGGGAACGGGAGCACGTTTTGGATGGAACTGCCGCAGGCGCAATCGCCCCTCAAAACTTTGCCGGCAACCACGACCACCGGCATGCCCGGAATACACGGCGAACAAGAGTCGCGCCGCATTCTCTACATAGAAGACAATTTCTCGAACGTAACTCTCGTCGATCAGATGCTGGGGGAACGGCCGGCCGTCGAACTGATGACCGCCATGCAAGGTCGAGTCGGCCTCGAGCTGGCCCGGCAACACTCACCCGATCTGATCCTGCTCGACCTGCATCTTCCCGATATGCCGGGCTGGGAGGTCCTGGCCCAATTGAAATCGGATCATCTGACCCGCGAAATTCCCGTGGTCGTCATCAGCGCCGACGCGACCGCGCCGCAAATCAAGCGGCTCCTTTCCGCCGGCGCCCGCGCGTATCTGACCAAGCCCCTCGACATTCCGGAATTCTTCCGAGTCATCGACGAGGCATTGGCGCGGGCTGAGGCGGCCGCTTAAACGCGCAGAGCGCTGTCGGCGAAGTGAGTAACGTATTGCCCGATCCCGCACTAGAGTTGCGTGACGCGCAAGGCAATAGCATCGCTTCGAATGACGATTGGGAAAGCGATGCGATCGCCGCCGCGCAGCTCACCGCCCACGGGCTCGGCTTACCGAACACGAAGGAAGCTGGCCTCTTCGTTACTCTTTCCCCAGGCCAATACACCGCGATCCTTAACGGTAAATTCGCCGGCACCGGCATGGGGCTGGTCGAGCTCTATAACCTGAAGTAACCGGGGCTTGTTAGCTGCGACCTGCGACCAGTTACGGCTCGGCGATAGGGAAAAAGGGCCAAAGCAGTAAAGGGAACAGACACCAAGGCAGTCAACGGCAGCTCGGAGTAGCTTACCTCATTGATTGCGGATCGCGCGCTATCGAAGTCCGCAGGTCTGCGACCACCATTCTTCCCGCAGCGTGATCCGTGAGGAATTTCGACTCGGCATCGAGGACGAACAGATGTTGCAGGGCGGCGAAAACTAGAACCATTGACGCAGACGAATCGCAGCCAGTAACGCTGGCGAAAAATCACCGGTAGCAAATCCGCCAACGCGGTGGCGACGTACATCGCGATGAGGGGTGGCACGTTGTAAGGCCTAACTAGAAAAAGATGAGCGACGACAGACGAGAGCGCGCGTCGCTTCAGTTTCATCCTTCATAATTCTTAATTCCTTCTTTCCATGGCTGCCAGCGGTTCGCTGTATCGCATGGTTAGACCTGTTCGTGACATCAGTGAAGAACCATGTGTTGCTGCATTGTAGTGTCGTCGATCTTCCACTCGCCTCGCACCTTGCGAACGGTAAATGTCTGATACCCGCCGAACTCCACGGCGCTTATGATCGCTGCCATATCTCCTGTCGCCGGTCGAATCGTCAACACGTCAAAGGGAAGATCGCGCCGGTGCGATACAAGCCGCTTTATCTGCGCGCTGTCGTCATGCGAAATGGCGTCGCGATGCACTCCAACGACTGTGACCTGGGCGCAGGAAGCCAACAAGGCTACAGCAGCAAGACCGCAGACGAGGGTCATGCGCATGAGGTCTAACGAGAAGTAGGCCGAATGATTCGGCAATTTGTTGGCAAAAGGGTAATTATTCGGCCTATTAATCCGCCTACTTTACGGTTCGCGGCAGGGAGGATACCGGGCATGGCCCCACCATACGGATCGGAATCCCTCCGAGCAACCCCCGGCCCCGACCGCAGATCGCTTAGATTTCTTCCCGGCACGTCCGCGTTCGGATCCGAGAATCTGTCAACGGCTGCTGTTCTCGAAAGGAACTTCCCAAAGGGACAATTCGACGTCGCCACCCAAGTGACGAAGGCCCAGCTCTTGAGCAAGCAACCATTGGTCATTTGAGGCCTCGGGCAAGACGACAAAACGGAAGTTCAAGCGGATGAGTTCATCACGATCCTCTGCCAGGCGGGCCGTGCGTCCTTCATAGTTGAGCGACAAGAGATTGTCGGGACCTTTGAGATCACGCTCCACGCCCAGCTCGGGCCATACCGCGGCCCGAGGCACCGAAGCGGAACCGCATGTAATCGGCTTCCCGTGGAGGGTCTGGTCGAGAAGTGGCAGCGGTTCCGGGCTGAGATCCAGCACGGCGAATTTTCCAGGAGTGTCGGCAATTCGCTGGTAGATGGCCGGGATCAGCCGTTCGGCCGCCGCGTGTTCGTTCGACCGAGTCAGCGACTCAAAGGCGAGCGTCGCAACAAGTAAAGCGGTCATGATCGCCGCCGCCGTCCGGCTCCGAATCCTGGCGATACAAGCGCGGACGCCGAATGCCGCGATGACAGCGAGCAGCAGTGTCGCCATCGGCAGCAAACGCGTCGGATCGCGCGAGGCGCGCAGCGGCGGCAGGATTGAGTAAAGAGCCGCGTAGGGAAGAGGAATTTGCGTCATCCAGGAACCTGTCAACCGCAGAAACGGTCCGAGCGCGAGAACCAGGAAACCTCCACCCGCTATGACCCAAAATAGGTTGCGATCCCGCTTCACCCGTGTCAGCGCGATGATTACGAGCACCCAGGCCGTCAGCGGGATGGTCGTTTCGCTGCGCATCCCCCATGGGCCCGGCGATCCGTAGTCGCCGGCGGCGGACAGTAAAGATCCGTAAACCGGATGCATCCGGCTCGGAACAAAGAACGACGTCAGCGCGGGGCTCCATATGACCACTTCGTCGAGCGATCGGGCGGTAGAAACTTCGTGCCGGAGGATCGCATTCGCCTGCGCCAGCAGAAGGGGGCTGATCAAAATCGCGCACACTATACACGCTACGGCGAGGCCGCTGCGAAGGCCTTGGACGGCGGGCGTGGACCACGATCGCCAGTGGTACATCAGCCACCCCGTTGAGAAGAGGGCTGCCGCGAGCGCGTATTCCGGCGAAGAGTAAACGCACAGCGCGAGGGACACTCCGAGCGCGATTGCGCGCAGGCGAGAAGGGCGCTCCGCGAACGCGACCCAGCACAGGATATAGATGGCGGGAAATTCAGTCGCCATTAGATGCAGCCGCGGGACGTTCAGGGACCGGAAGGGCGCCAACGCGACCATCACGCCGGCGACGAGCCCGCCGGCGAGGCTTCGAGATACTCGCGCAGCGAGACCGGCGGCAGCTGCTGCGGTGAAGAAAAATGAGTGCAGGACCGCCAGGTTGAACGCGACCACGAGGCCCACCATTCCCGGTATCAACCACTGCACCGGCAGTGACAGGAGAGAGTACGGCAACGGATAACTATGAAGCGCCAGCGACACGCCATGTGGATAGCCGAGCAAGTCGGTCCAGTACAAGCCGTGCCCGCTGGCCAGTGCTAGTCGGGTCCACCAGAAATTCCAAAGGATGATGCCGGAGTCGCCGGGGTCATAGCCTGAATAATCAAGGGCAGTGAACGGAATTACGCGCGGCAGGGACAACGAGGCGGCGATGCCGCCGGCTCCGAGCATGCAACCGAGGAGAGCACGAAGTCGCATGAGACCTAACGAGAATAAGATGAGCGATGGCGGACGCGAGGGCGCGTCACGCGGAGTCGAAAAGTGGAAGTGATCTCAAAGTAGTTAGGGGCGCTATTTTCTCGAGACTTCGCATGCACCCACTCTGAGAGGCACCGACCTGCCGAGGATTGACTGAGCTACTCTAGCGGCAGCCGCGTGTGCGCCAACGACGGGTGCAGGAATCGTCATCTAATGAGAATGAGTTGGAAAATCCTGCATTTCAAGACGGGACATCGCCAAGTTTATGGGCCGAGCGACTTGGCCACAAGGATCGTTACAAGGGGGGCTTCGGTTTTGAGGTGAGGACGCGGTAGGTGGCGAGGGCGTTGAGGATCTCGGGGTCGCCCTGGGCCCAGGCGTTGTCGATGGTGATCCGTTTGAGGAGCCATTTCTGGCCATCGCGGACGAGATCGCAATCGTAGCGGTTCATGAGGAGGGCGTTCTCGGAGCCGCGGCGCGAACCTTCGCGCGGCATGAAGTGTTGCGACATGACGTAGGCCGAGAGAGTGGCGGAATCGTCGCTGATCTCGATTTGGAGATTGCTCGCGGTGTGGCTGGTGTCGAGCGGGCCGATGAGCGGCAGGACCGATTCAAGAATGGCCGGGCGGCCGGTGACGAGCGGGAAATCGAGGTGCAGCTTCTTGCCGGCGGGCCTGAAATCGAAGACGCAGTCTTCGGTCAACGCGGAGGTGAGTGAGTCGGCGTCGCCCTGGTCGAGACCAAAGCAATAGCGGTGGAGCGCGTCGGCGATTTCGTGACGGTCGTTGGCGAGCTGGGCGAGGTCGGTGCTCACAGGGCTCAAAGTAGACAGGATTAACAGGATTTTACAGGATGGAAGAATAATTCGCCGAAGGCGGTTCCTCCCAGAATCCAGTTAATCCTGTAAATCCTGTCCAGTATTCCTCGTGACCAAACAACGGCGGCACTGACATAATCCCGCGTGCTGACGATTGAGAAGGTGTCGAAGCGGTTCAAGGCCGGGAACTACGGAGTGCGCGAGCTGTCGCTCGAAGTGAAGTCGGGGGTGATCGGGCTGCTGGGACCGAACGGCGCGGGGAAAACGACGCTGATGCAGATGATCGCGACGATCACCCGGCCGACGAGCGGCCGGATCCTGTTCCATGGCCAGGACGTGGCCAAACGGCCTAACGAGTTGCGGCGCAGGCTCGGCTATCTGCCGCAGGACTTCGGCGTTTACGACAACCTGACCGCGACGGAATTCCTCGGTTACTTCGCAACGCTGAAAGGCGTGCGCTCGAAGAAGCGCGTCGCGGAAATGCTGGAGAGCGTGAATCTCCATGGCGTCGCGAATCGGACCGTGGGCGGATTCTCGGGCGGGATGAAGCAACGGCTCGGGGTCGCCCAGGCGCTGATTAACGATCCAGAGCTGGTGATCGTGGACGAACCAACGGCCGGACTCGACCCGGAAGAACGGGTCCGGTTCCGGAACGTCCTGTCGGAAATCGGTTTCGGGAAACTGGTGATCCTCTCTACGCACATTGTCTCGGACGTGGAGTCGATCGCGACCGAGATCGCGGTGATGAAAGAGGGATCGCTCCTGGCGATGGCGACGCCGGAAACGTTGCTGCGCGCATGCGAAGGCCACGTCTGGAAAAGCACGGTCGCGTCCGAGCAATTCGATCAGCTCCGGACAACGCTGAAGATTTCGAGCGCGGTCCGGAAACCGGACGGCGTCCATATCCGTTTCGTCGGGCCGTCGCCAACGATCGCGGCGGATCGCGTGGAACCTGAGCTGGAAGACGCGTTCCTCTACCTGATGAATTTCGGCGACGCCGCCCAACCGCCGCCGTTGCCATGACCGCGTCGCTTTCCCGCATTGGCGGGATCATCCGCGCCGACTTTAGGATTCGTTTCCGCCGCGTCTCGACGGTGATTGTCTTTCTTTTGCTGAGCGCGTTCGCGTATGTCTGGATCCCCTCGCCTTCCACCGGCCGCACCCTGATTCAGATCAACGGCCAGCGCGCGATCTACAACTCCGGCGCGATCGGCATGGGCACCGCGTCGCTCGCCATGATCTTCGTGGGCCTGTTCGGTTTCTACGTGATCTCGAACGCGATCCGGCGCGATGTCATCACCCGTTGCGGCGTGATCGCAGCGTCGACCCCGATGCGCTCGGGCGAATATCTGCTCGGCAAATTCCTCGGTAACCTCACCTTTCTCGCCACGTTTGTTGTCGGCTTCATGCTCAGCTCGATGGCGATGCTCCTGGTCCGCGGCGAAGCGCGGATCGAGCCGCTGGTCTTCATCGGCCAATATCTTCTGCTCACTCCGCCGGCGATCGTGTTCGTCTCGGCGGTCGCGGTGCTTTTCGAATCGATTCGGTGGCTCTCCGGAAAACTGGGCGACGTCCTCTATTTTTTCCTGTGGATGACGGTGATCGGCCTGGTGGTCGCGAATGAGACGACCAAGGGCGGAATCAACTGGGCGCGCTGTTTCGATTTCACCGGGTTCGGGTTCATGATCGATCAGATGCAACGGTCGTTGCACACGCACTCGGTTTCGATCGGCGCGTCGGACTTCGATCCTGCGAAACCGACCGTCGTGTTTCCCGGATTGAAATTGACGAGCGAGTGGGTCGTCCCGCGCGTCATCTCGCTCGTGGCGCCATTGGCGCTCCTGCCGGTCGCGGCATTGTTCTTTCACCGCTTCGATCCGGTCCGGACAAAACAGATCTCCGGGAAAGGCCGCCGGAATTGGATTGGCAAGATTCAGAATTTATTCAAGCCGCTGAGCCGGCGCGCGGTGAAGCTGCTGACTTTTCGGGGGCGCGGCGGCTCGTTCGTCGGCGCTATGTGGACGGACGCGCTCTTGACGTTGACCCTGCTTCCGTTCGCATTCGTAGCGTTCGTCGGAATCACGATCGCGAGCATCTTTGCGCCCACGGCCGGGATGTTGCCGGTCGTGTTCGCGATTCTGGCGGTGACCGTGTCGGATGTCGCGACGCGCGATGGCCGCAGTGGAACGGTGGCCAGCCTGCGCGCCGTTCCGCGGCTGAGGGAAAATTATGTGTGGTGGAAGGCGGGATCTACGCTCCTGCTCAGCCTGCTCCTTTGCATCGGGCCTTTGGTCAGAACGATCTCGCTCGGCGGCCTGGCCCTGGCGGCCCTCATCGTAGGGATCGTGCTCGTTGCCTCAACCGCGACGACGCTGGGGATTCTGACAGCGAACCCAAAGACGTTCATTGTCGGGTTTCTTACTTTCTGGTACATCGTCCTCAACGATAAAGGAACGAATCCGAAACTGGATTTCGCCGGTTTCTACGGCCAGTTCACGCCGAACACGATTGCGCTGTATGCCGCGATCAGCGTGGTAGCGATCGTGGTCGCGGAGTTATTCCACCGGGCGCGGCTCACGCGGGGATAAATTGGAGGGACGCCCGCTGTGGCGTCCCTATGATCAGCGACGGCCGCTCGGCCGTCTCTAGAATTTAGGGACGGGACAGCGCCCGTCCCTCCAATTTAGAAAGCGCGCGCCATGATGAGCAGCGCGACCAGAAGAAGAAGAATCGTCACTGCGCCATACACGATCGCATCCTGGACGCGCGCCCGTTTTGCGGCCACGGCATACGGCATCCGGGTGAACGTGACCATTGTGTAAAGCGGCAGGTAAATGCCAGGGAGCGCCGCTTCCAGCCAATGATCGAGTTTCTTCTTGGCGCGAAATGTTTTCGACGCGGTTTTGTCGCGCATTTCGATGAAGTTCTGCACGGCGAGGCCGGCCAGCGCATCGGCGTTTTCTTTTCGGCGCCGAACATATTCCGCGAACGCCTGTTCCCGATTATCGGGCATCGCAGCCAGGCATTCGTCGAGGACGACGCAATCCTCGAACGCGGCGTTCATCCCCTGCCCGTAAAACGGAACGACGGCGTGGGCAGCGTCGCCGACGAGCGCGACTTTGTCTTTGTAGAACCAGGGCGCGCACCGGATCGTAACGAGCGAGCCGGTCGGGTTCTCCCGAAATTCTTCCAGGAGCGTCGGCATAAGCGGAACGGCGTCGGGGAATTCTTCCTCGAAGAAGCGGCCGACCTCGTCGTCGGAGTTTATCGTCTCGAAGCTGCGCGGCCCTTTGAATTCCCAGAAGAGCGTGCAGGTGAACGAGCCGTCCGGGTTCGGCAGCGCGATCATCATGAAACTTTTCCGCGGCCAGATATGGAGTGCATTTTTTTCCATGCGCCACGAACCATCCGGCGCCGGCGGGATGGTCAGCTCCTTGTATCCGTGGGCGAGATAGCTCTCGTCGTATTGGAAATTCGCGATCTGTTTCTGCATCGATTGCCGGACGGCGGAGAACGCGCCGTCGACGCCGATGAGGGCGTCGCCGTTGGCGACGCGTTGAGAGGTTGAGGCAGTTGAGAGGTTGAGAAGAGTCGATGAGCTGGGCGGTGGCGGAGTCGAGATCTACGCCGGCGCAGCGATGATTGAAGAGGACGCGGACGTTGGGATAACGCAGCGCGGCTTCGATGACGGTCGTGTTGAGCGCGGCGCGGCCGATCGAGTTGATGTGCTTGTTCGGGTCGCGGTCGTACGGCGAGAAATGGAGGTCGCCGGACTTGTCGTGGATCATCCGGCCCGCGCATCGGGATGGCGTGTTGGAGAACTTCCTCCGCGATGCCAAGCTGCTCGGAGCGCGTGGATGCCGCGGGTCGAGAGCGCGAGATTGATCGAGCGGCCGCCGACCATGTTTCCTTCCCGCGGATCAGCCCGCCGTTCGTAAAGCTCAACCTCATAGCCACGCCGCCCGAAATAGGTAGCGAGTAAACCCCCGGCGAGCCCGCTCCCGATCAGAACAAATTTCGGCACGAAGGAAGAATCGACGAATCAGGAAAGCAGGAAAGCAGGAAAAGAGGCAGGGCCAAAAACGGATCGTCGACTCAGCTGAAGCAATCGCTGTAGACGTTCGCCTGCGGCGAACGCGGGACAAAGCGCTGTTGCTCTCGAGGGCCGCTCTCGGGTCGGCGGCACGCCGACCTCTACAACTCTGCCGTCCTCGCATCGGTCGCGCGGCAGCAACGGCGACAGAGCGCGGTGACTACATGTGCCTAACTACGGCTGGAAGATCGCCGGGAACTTAAAGCGGTAGATCCAGAGAAGGAACAGGGAGAGAGCGGCCGTGACGACGGCTATCGGCGTCCCAGTTGGTTCGAGGAAGATGTGGAACAGGACGATGTTCACGATCACCGGTCCGAGCAGGGTCAGCCCGAGCGGAACGAAGCGGGCGCCGAGAAGCAGGCAAAGGCCGCCGAGAACTTGCAGCATGGCGATGACATACATATAGCCGCTGCTCATCAGGGCTGTGATGAACGCGCCGGCCTGGCCTTCCATTTGCGGGGGTGGCCCCATGAATTTGAAAAACGCGTTCGATCCGAACACGACGAACATGAGGCCGAGGAGGACGCGGACAATAACGATGACGTATTTCATAAAGAGGTTCGATAATTGTTAATGATTTCGCGCTTACAGGTCAATCGTTCCGCTTTGCTTCATGGCAATCGGCGCAGGGTCAGTTCTTCCGGCACCGAGATAATAGCGACACTCACCTTACCGTTGCCGTCCTTGACGAAACGCAGGGTCCGGTCGGAATTCTCCTCGAAGAAATTCGTTTCGGACTCTGGCACCAGAAGTAGTTTCTGGCCGAGCCAGGTCGTTTCTAATCGGTCTCCGGCCACGGTGAGTTTGACGGTGAGCCGATCTTCGAGCCTGTATTCGCCCGCGTAGGAATCAAGAATGGCCGGATCCACTTTGATGGACGCATGGGACCGCGGCGCCAACGCCGGAACAAAAAAACCAGCGACGACATTCGCGATATAGCTCGCACTCGCCCCGGCGCGGTTGCAGAACACGACAACGCTCAGCCGCTCGTCGGGATGCCGGCCGATATAAGTCGCAAACCCCTGCCAGGCGCCGCCGTGCTCAATCAACCGATGGCCGAGCGTATTCTTCCCGAGGCTCCAGCCAAATCCGTACGACGCGCTGCTCCCGTCATTTAATTTCGCCGGCGTCCACATTTGCTCAAAGCCGGTTGGGCTGAGGAGCGTTTGCTTTTCGAGCGCTTCGTCCCACTTCGCCATGTCCGCGACGGTAAGGTAGAGGCTGCCGTCCGCGGTCGTATTTAGCGAGGGTGCGACCCACTCCTGGTTCTTCAAGCTGCCTTTCTCGAGCCGGTAACCCGCCGCGCGATTCGGGACAATGTCCGCCTCGCTGATGATCCGGGTGTCGTTCATGGCCAGTTTTCCGAAAACGCGTTTCTGGAGGAAGTCACCGTAGAATTCTCCGGTCACTTTGTGGATGACGACCCCCAGAGTGAGATAACCCAGGTTGCTGTAGCTCCATTTCGCGCCCGGCTCGAATCCCAGCGGCTGCCCGGTCACCATCTGGAGCAGTTCGTCTTCCGAGCAATCCTTCTGGAGCGAAAATTTTTCCGGGTAATCCCCCAGGCCCGAAGTGTGGGTGAGCAGATGCCGCACAGTGATCTTCGACCAGCTCGCGGGAACTTTTACGAATTTGGAGACCGGATCGCCTAACGAGAGCTTGCCCTCCTCGACCAGTATCATGACGGCCATCGCCGTGAACTGTTTCCCGATCGAGCCCGATTGAAAGACCGTCTTCGGAGTCACCTCTACGCCGTGTTCCAAATTCGCGAAGCCGTAGCCCGCGGAGAGCACGACTTCCCCTTCCTTGCGGACCATCACAGCACACCCCGGAATCTGTTTCTTCTTCAAATAGCCGTTCAGGAAATCGGACGCCTGATCGGCCCTCGCCCGGTTGGAGCTGGACACGGTGACGATGAGAAGCAGCGTCCAACGAAAAAATTTAGCGATCATTTAAAGAAGAAATGCGCCACCGCCGTTTCCCATTCCCGGTAAATCATCGCATAGGCGGCCAGATCGAACGCGACGTGCGCGACCATGAGCAGGACGAGGCGGCCGGTGAGGGCGAAGACAGTTCCGAAGACGAGCCCAACAATGGCGGCGTTTTGAACGCCGACGATTCCCTGCAAACCGTAGTGCGCCTGACCAAACCACGCTGCGGTAAACAGGACTGCGATCGCTTTCGCCCACCAGGCCTGGCCGAGCAACTTGCTGAAACGCTCGAAGGCCCAGCCGCGGAAAATCATTTCTTCGCCAAAGCCGGCGCCGATGATGATGACGTAGAGCATCGCCGGAATTTCCGCCGGGTTGTGCGCGAGAAAATGGAATGGCCCGTTGACCGGCGGCGCCCCGAGCAACGGCATGACGATCGATTTCATCGCGAACTTGAGGGCGACCCCGAAAACAACTCCGACGGCGATTGTGCCGGGCCAGCTGTGAGGCCGCGCCAAACCGAGATCGCGCCACGGAGTTTTCGAAAACCAGGCCCAGACGAGAACGAGAACCCCGCTCAACGGCACGAAGAGCAAGTTCCCGCCGAGAATGATGAGCATCGCGACGATGCCGAGCAGGCCGAAGCCGCGGAGACGCGCGGCTGAAAGGTCGTCAGCAACTGCGGCGCTCACCTGTGCGCGCTGAGAATTTGAGCAAACCGCCAGACGTCGTGAAAACTGTTGTAGAGCGGCGTCGGCGCGGCGCGAATGACGTTTGGCTCGCGGAAATCCGCTTTCACACCGGCGGCCTCCAGTTCCTCGTGCAACTTCTTCGGATTTTGGTGCGCGAGGATCGAAAGCTGACAACCGCGCGCGTCAGAGTCGTGCGGAGTGATCACGGTGAAATGATTCGAGCCAGCGCGCTCAAGGAGAAACTGGAGATAGCCGGTTAGCTTCTTCGATTTGTGGCGCAGCGGCTCCATTCCCCCGGCTTCATCAAAAATCGCGAGGGACGCCCGAAGCGGCGCCATTGAGAGAATCGGCGGGTTGCTGATCTGCCAGCCATCGGCGGACGCGACAGGGATGAACTCGGGTTCGAGCTGCATCCGGAAGCGCGTCTTTGGATCGTTCCCAAACCAGCCGCCGAAGCGCGGCAGTTGCGTATTCTTTGCGTGCCGTTCGTGAATGAACGCGCCCGCAACCGCGCCCGGCCCGGCGTTGAGATATTTGTAGGAACACCAAACCGCGAAATCGACATTCCAATCGTGCAACCCGAGCGGCACGTTGCCGACCGCATGGGCGAAATCGACGCCAACCATGATCCCATGTTTCCGCGCTCCGGCACTTATCGCTGGAATGTCGAAGAATTGCCCCGTGAAAAAGTTCACCGCGCCGATCACGACGAGCGCGAGCGTGTCGGCGTTCTTCTCGATCAAATCGATGACGTCCGCCGTCTGCAGCGTCGCTTCGCCTTCCTGTGGACGCGCCAGGACCAAGGTATCTTTCGGCTCCAGCCCGTGATGCGCGATTTGGGTTTTGATCGCGTAGGTATCCGAAGGGAACGCCGGGTCTTCCATCAGGATCTTGAACCGCGATTTTGTCGGGCGATAAAACGTGGCCATCATCAGGTGGAGGTTCACCGTGAGGCTGTTCATGCAGATCACCTCGACCGATTTCGCGCCAACGATGCGCCCCATCGGCTCGCGTAGCGTTTCGTGGTACGAATACCAGGGCGTGGCGGCGTCCATGTGCGCGTCCACCCCGAGCTCGGCCCAGTCATCCAATTCCTGCTCGACGATCTTTCGCGCGGATTTCGGCATCAGGCCGAGCGAATTGCCGGCAAAATAAATCAGCGGCTGATCCTGCTCTCCGAGCGGGAGATGAAACTTTTCCCGGAACGATCGCAACGAATCGTCCGCGTCCATTTGGAGCGCGAAACTTTCTTCAGCGGAAAACTCCATTGGGCAATGCTCCATGCCTGCCAACGCACGTCAACGTTTGCTGGATCGGTCAGTGGTGGATCGGCCAGGGGTGGATCGGCCGCTCCGCGGGCGATGGGAGTTACGCGACGCGTCGGCTCACCCATCGAGCGACGGAGCGCTCGATCCACCTGGTTCCATGAGTTCGATGGTCGTGCCGTCAGGATCGCGGACATAGATAACGCGTTTTCCAGAGTTGGGACCGACGGTCAACGTCTGCGGCTCACCCGCCGCTTTCCAACCCGAGGCCGCAATCGTTTCCAAAAAATCGTCCAGATTCTCGACGGTCAATGCGACGTGAACATGACCGAGGTCGCAGGGCCGAAGATTGTTCTGCGTTCGGCGATCGGCCGGCGCGCGATACTCGAGCAGCTCGATTTTGTGACCCGGCGCCTTCACGACCGCGATCAGGATTTCTGCACCGGCCACGCCGGTGATCTGCTCCGCCAACCCACCTTTCTGGTGGGCGCGATGGGACAACTCGAATCCGAGAACGTCGCGCCAAAACAGAAGCGAACGTTCAATGTCCGAGACGGTGATGCCGGTGTGATCGGCGGCGAGGATCCGGAAAGGCATCTGAAGGTCTAAACTCGAAATCCGAATTTCGAAATCCGAAACGAATTCAAAATTCGAAAGCAGACAGTTTCAAAACAAGAATGCACCACTCTTTCGGAGATTTGCCCGGTTTGATCCTTCGGATTTGTTTCGGATTCTGTGCTTCGAATTTCGGATTTATCCCACCGCGGCGATCACTTTCAACTCAATCGCAATCGGCGTCGGAAGAGCCGTCACTTCGACCGTGGTCCGGGTTGGATTGGGTTTCCCCGCGCCGGCAAAATATTCGGCGTAGAGTTTGTTGTAGATCGGGAAGTCGCTTTTCATGTTGGTGAGAAAGACGGTCACGTCGACGATGTCGTTCCAGCTCGCACCCGCGTCTTCCAACACAAGCCGGACGTTTTCAAAAACCGCGCGGCACTGCGTTTCGATGTCGTAGCTCACGATCGTCCCCGCCGAATCCAAACTGACGCCGGGGATTTCCTTGCTCCCGCGAACGCGCGGCCCGATCCCGGAAAGAAACAACAAGTCGCCTACGCGCTTCGCATGCGGAAACGCGCCCACTGGTTCGGGCGCTCGCGAGCTTTCAAACGATTCGGGCATTTGATGAACTCGCACAAAGGTCACCAAGGTTCACCAAGTTTGTTAGCCCTTTGAGTCGGTTCGCTCTATTTCTTCGAAACAGCTTCCTCGGTCTTGCGCAGCATCTCGTCGAGGGCCGGCCGGGCCAGGAACTTTCCGGCGACGACAACGCCGGCGATTTTCTGGGTGTTCGCGATATCGGCCAGCGGATCTGCTTCGAGCAGGACAAGGTCGGCAGTTTTTCCTTTCTCGATCGCGCCCTGCGAGCCGGAAAGTCCGAGGCATTTGGCGGGATTCGCAGTAGCGGTTTCCAATGCTTCCCGCGGAGTGAACCCGGCGGCAACGAGCAGGCCGAGTTCGTCGTGCAGGCTAAATCCAGGAAAGACATCGCGTGTCGGCGGATCGGTCCCGGCCAGCATCTGGACGCCGGCCTTGTGCATGACACGGACGACATCGACCATTTTTTCAAACGCCTGCCGGCGCTCCGCCATGTCCTGCTCGGAAACGTTCTTCGGGACCGGGTTGTTCTTTTCCCAATGCTCCTTCGTCAGTGAAGCAACATATTTCCGGCGCTCGTCCGGCTTGGCCGCCAATTCCGCGCGCAAAAGAAAGGAGCGTGCGATCACCAGCGTCGGGGTGTGCCAGGTCCGATTCTTCACCATTGCCTGATAGAGCTTCGTTCCCTCTTCTCCCAGGAGCGTGTCAAAGGCCTGCGCAGTGAGTTCCTTTTGGGTTCGACCCTCCTTTTTCTCCAACGCAATGAGCGATTGGAGCAGAACCGTCGTGTGCTCGAGTCGCGACTGGCCAGCATCACACGCTTCCCTGGGCGAGACGCCGTTTGGAATGTGACCGGCGAAAGGAATGCTCTGCTTTTTCGCTTCGTCCGCGATGGCGAAGTAAGAATCGCGCGACAGGAAATGATAGACCTTGATGAAATCAACTCCGCGTTGCTTTAACGACTGGACCGCCTTCCGGCCTTCTTCGGCGTTGTTGATCGTGACGCGATACTGGCCTTCTTCCGTGCGCGGCCCATCGAGCACCGGCCCAGCGCGCAAGATGCTTGGGCCTACCCTTGTTCCGTTTCTGATCTCGTCCCGCCACCGGTCGATCTGATCGAGATCGCCGCCCATGTCGCAGACCCCAGTAACGCCGTTCGCGATAAAAACCGGAAAAGCATTCTCGGTCACATACGACAAATGCATGTGCATGTCCCAAAGACCGGGGATCAGAAATTTGCCCGTCGCGTCGATCGTCTGCGCGCCGTCGGGAATTTTTATTTTACCAGGCTCGAAGACGTCGACGATGCGATCGCCGCGAATCAGGACCGTGGCCCGCTGGGAGGAACTATTGGCAGCGATGCCGACGAGAGTGGCGTCGGTTAACGCGAGAATGCCCTCGTCCGGCTGAGCCTCCGCAAATGCTGTCGCCAGGCAGACGAGGACCAGACCGCAGAGATGCGAGGGTCGAATCAATGCACGTGTTCCATTGCCGGCGGAGAAACCACCGCAAAGCGCTTCGCCGATCGCTCGCGCGCTTTCGTCGCTTCGACGACTCGATCGCGCGGCGGCGCATTGGTCACCAGCGAGTGGAGAAGATGCTCCGCGGCATGAGTGATGTCGTGCACGGCCCGATTAAACGCTTCTTCGTTCGCCTTCGATGGCTTGGTAAAGCCGCTCAGCTTGCGGACGAACTGAAGCGACGACGCCCGAATCTCGTCCTGGGTCGCCGGCGGCAGAAAATTATGAAGGGTCTTGATGTTTCGGCACATGGATTTCCTTTGGTGTTAACGACAATAAAGATCACGCGGAGCTGGTCTTTCAAGCCTGGAGCATTACTTCGATGCCGCTGGCTTTCTTTTCTGGCGGGCCAGCCATTCGTAAAGATCGGGCCGATCATACACGTCGAGGATGTAGTGATCACGTCCCGGCAAGACCGTGAATTGCGGATGGCCGCCGGCCGATTCGATTCCCTGGACCAACTCTTCGACTTCTTTGAGCGGCGTGAATTGATCGTTAGGCGCGTGAAAGAGCCAGAGCGGAAGGGTCGCCAGCTTGCCTGCCCAGGCCGTGATTAGCCCGACCGGAGCGAGTGACAAAACGGCTGCGAATCTTTCGGGCATTTTATAGGCGGCATAAAGCGATCCGCGGCCACCCATGCTATGCCCAGAGACATAAACGCGATCGGGATCTACCCGGTGGGTGCGCGCGACTTCATCAAGAATGGCGCCTAGCGCATCCGTGTCCGTCCAGATTTCTCCGAGGTGACATTGTGGAGAAACGACGATGAATGGAAATTTGCCATCCGTTTCGGCTTTCTCCCTCAGTCCCAATTTCTTCATTTGCCCGATGTCATTGCCGCGCGCGGAGCCGCCATGGAGATAAAGAATAAGCGGCCACAAGTTGGAACTCTTCTCGTAATCATCCGGCACAGACACGAGATATTGAATGTCGACCCTGTGCGGAACTTCGCGCTGAAGCGTGTGCGTCTTTTGCCGGGACGGTGCCGTTGCGGCGTCATCCGCCGATCGAACCGCACCCGGAGCGCAGACAATCGCGGCGAGGCTCACGACGAAAACGCGACGGGAACTCTTGCTCATTCGGCAGGTATCTAAAGTGGGACTCCGCGTGCGGCGCTTCACCCTCCGGCGATTGCACCCATGATAATGAACGGCTCCGCCCCTTTCCAGATCGCCTCCGACAACGGCGTGTCCGGCGATTCGAGCGACAAATCCTCACCGCAGACAAAGAAGCGCACCATCGGGCGCCGCTTCAGCGTGCCATGGTCGCGGATCGTGCCCTGAAGCATCGGATACTTTTTTTCGAGCTCATCGAGAACCGAACGGATCGTGGCCAAACCACTCAGCTCGAGCTGAACTTCGTCGCCAACACGAGCGAGCGTGCGGAGGTGGTAAGGAAGGATGACGCGAATCATTCTGACAAAATCCCAAATCCCAAAACCCAAATCCCAAGCAAATCCCAACCGCAGCTATCCAAAGTCAGAAAACGCGTTCCAAGAACAGGCTTTGGAAAATTGGTCATTGGAAATTACTTGGGATTTGGACCCTGGGATTTGGGATTTACCATGCCTACGGCAGGGTTTGCACTTCAACCGACAGCACAGCCGGCAGATCGCGCACGATCGCTTTCCAACTGTCACCCCCGTCCGGCGAACAATAAACCTGGCCACCCGTTGTTCCGAAATAAATCCCGCATGAATCCAGTGAATCGACGGCCATCGCGTCGCGAAGCACATTCACATAACAGTCCTTTTGCGGCAGTCCGTTCGTGAGTTCCTCCCATTCGTTGCCGCCGCTCCGGCTGCGATAGACGCGCAGCTTGCCGTCCAGCGGGAAATGCTCGGAGTCGCTCTTGATCGGCACCACGTAGATCGTCTCGGGTTCGTGCGCGTGAATATCGATCGGGAACCCGAAATCGGTCGGCAGATTGCCGCTCACCTCGCGCCAGGAATCGCCGCCGTCGTCGCTTCGCATGATGTCCCAATGTTTCTGCATGAAGAGAACGTTCGGCCGCGACGGATGCATCGCTATGTGATGCACGCAATGGCCCACTTCCGCGTTGGGATCCGGGATATATTGCGAACGCAAACCGCGATTGATCGGCTTCCAACTTTTCCCGGCGTCATCGGTCCGGAACGAGCCCGCCGCTGAGATCGCGACATACATTCGCTGGGAATTAGTGGGATCGATCAGGATCGAATGGAGACACATCCCGCCCGCGCCCGGCGCCCATTGCGCACCCGACGGATGTCCGCGCAAGGCGGCGAGTTCTTTCCAGGTCTGGCCGCCATCTTTCGACTCGAACAACGCCGCATCCTCGACGCCTGCATACAAGTGATTCGGATCCGTCAGCGACGGCTCGAGGTGCCAGACTCGTTTGAATTCCCAGGGATGCTGAGTGCCGTCGTACCACATGTGGGTCGTGAGGGGCTTGCCTGTTTCCGGCGAAACGTCATACGCGAATTTGTTGCTTTCGCCTTTCGGCATTCCGTCGGGCGTGGTTGTCGGCTCGCCCGGAGCGAGCCCTGGTTGGAACCAGGTCTTCCCGCCGTCGTCCGACCGCTGAATGATTTGCCCGAACCAACCACTCGTCTGCGACGCATAAATCCGGTTCGAATCCGCCGGCGACCCTTTGAGGTGATACATCTCCCACCCCGCGAAATGAGGGCCGCTGACTTCCCACTTCTCCCGCTTCTCGTCCGCAGTCAGGATAAATGCGCCTTTCCTCGTTCCCACCAAAACTCGTACTCCGCTCATCGTGTCCTCTCTTTCGTAATCGTGCTCGTGCTCCTGCTCGTGATCGAATTCGACCGCTCCACCTTGCAGAATTTGTAACCGCGGATGACGCGGATGAAAACGGATTTCTATTCGTGGGTTATGCAGTCAGCGGATTCGAATCGAACGATCGTGTCTTCGCGCGTCATCGGAAACTCTTTTGAATCTCATCTTCCTGCTCTCTCGACAGCTTGTTTACGAAGGAGAGCTCCGGCACGAGATATCGGAATCGCTTGGTCGTTACGTCGTATTCGCAAATATACTGCAGCGCACCGACATAAATTTTTGATGCGTCGGCTGAGGCCACAATACTGTCAGGCCGAACCCAGTCAGTAGGTGTCACCAGCGTTTCCAATTGGTTATCAGATGTCATAACGGCAAGCGACTCCCCAAGAGCCAAGAATATTCGACCGTCGTTCAAGCGGACAAAGGATTCAGGCGCGCCCGGCAAATTCATTATTTCTGTCGCAGTCCAGCGGCCGGTTTTGGGATCCGGAGCTATTCCGATTAATGAACCGATGTTTAAGTTCAGATGATCGAGGCCTTGGATGGCCACAACACCCTGAGGTGTAGACATAAAATCCACAACTTGGTCGTCAGATATTTTGTAATTTCGCTGGCCATCCCGGCTGAACCAATAGAGCGCCGCGCCGAATTCTCCCTCGTTGAACCCAACCAGCCATCCGTCCCGCACGCGAAAGGCCTTATAGGTCGACATTTCAGCGACGCGCGGCGCGAACGATAGCCGGGACGTCATCCATGCAACTACTTCACGCCAACCATAAAGATGGGCGCGAACTTCGTTGCCTTGGCGCGCCACCAGCCAGCGGATATCGCAATGATTCGCCGCGTAGAGCCAGATCTCATGCTCGGCGGTTCTGGTAGGTCGCTCGACTTCAATCCATTTTGTTACGTCCGGATCGTAATCGCGCGATGTGGCCGCACACCAACCCAGCAACAACATTACGCACAGCCACGGAAGTAACGAGGCAATCCGCAGACTCCAGTTGAGCCTCTTCGCGAGGCTGGACCCTGTCTTGACGTGTTTCTGCGTTAAGACGAATGCGACAATTGGCGCAACGATCAGCAGCGTAACTGCGAGAAGGGGGAACCAAATGTGGGGTCTCACGAAACTCTATTTCGCGATACAGACGTTCTTCGGCTCGGTGAAGAAGCGCAACGCTTCTTCGCCGCCTTCGCGGCCGACGCCGCTTTGTTTCATGCCGCCGAAGGGGACGCGAAGGTCGCGAACGAGCCAGCAATTTATCCAAACAGTCCCGGTGTGGATTTTTTCGGCGACGCGATGAGCCCGGCTGAGGTTCTGGGTCCAGACGCTCGAGGCGAGGCCGTAGTCGCAATCGTTCGCGTAGCCGATCACTTCATCTTCGCCGTCGAACGGCGTGATCGTAACAACAGGGCCGAAGATTTCTTCGCGGTTCGTTCGGCAAGCGACCGGAAGACCGGTTAGGACTGTCGGCGGGAAAAAATAACCGTCGCGGCAACGCTCGTTGATTGAGTCGGGCGCCTTGCCGCCGAGAGCGATTTTCCCGCCTTCTTTTTGGGCGAGGTCGACGTAGAACTTCACCTTTTCGAGCTGCGTCTTGCTGACAATCGCGCCCTGTTCGGTCTTTTCGTCCAGCGGATCGCCCTGCTTCAAAGCGCCGACTTTGCCGATAAAACGATCGACGAAATTCTGGTAGATCGAGCGTTCGACGAAGACCCGCGAGCCGCAGAGGCAAACCTGGCCCTGGTTGGCGAACGAGGACCGGACGCTCCCGGCGATAGCCGCATCCAGATCGGCGTCGGCGAAAATGATATTCGGATTCTTGCCGCCAAGCTCGAGCGAAACCTTCTTAAACAACGGGGCCGCAGCCTCGGCGACTTTTCGGCCGGTGATCGTGCCGCCGGTAAACGAGATGGTGCCGATCTTCGGATGCGCCGTCATCGGCGCTCCGACATTGGGGCCGGTTCCGTGCACGATGTTCAGGACACCCTTCGGCAATCCGGCTTCGGCGCAAATCTCGCAGAGCAAAAACGCCGTCATGGGCGTTAGCTCGCTTGGCTTGGCAACCGCCGTGTTCCCGACTGCGATGGCGGGTGCGATTTTCCAGCTCAATAAATAGAGCGGCAAATTCCAAGGCGAGATAAGACCGGTGATGCCGCGCGGCTGGCGGAGCGTGTAGTTGAACGCCACCCCGTCGGTGACGTGCGCTTCGTTCTCGGTGTGGAGGATCGCGGTGGCGAAGAAGCGGAAATTGCTGGCCGCCCGCGGAATGTCGAGTGAGCGCGCCAGCGCGACCGGCTTCCCGGTATCGATCGATTCGGCGCGCGCGAGTTTCTCAAGATCGCGGTCGATCAGGTCGGCGATGCGGAGAAGGAGTCGCGAGCGATCCGCCGTCGAGCTCTTCGACCAATCGACAAACGCTTTGTCCGCGGCCGCCACCGCCAGCTCGACATCGCGCGAGTCACTGTCGGGAACGAGCGAATACGGCTTGCCCGTCGCCGGCTCGATGTTGTCCAGATATTTGCCGCCACTCGGCTCAACGAACTGGCCATCGATGAAGTTGCGGATCTTCTCGAGTTCACTGGGCACGGGAAGAGATTAGACATCGAACCCGCGTTCGCAAGGCTACGGCTCGGTATCTAAGCGACCGCTCGAACGCGGTCCTGGCAACTCCGGAGCAACGACGAGCAAACGCCTTCCAGTGCTACTTCTCCTTGTCGCACTGAAAACAAAATGTCGTGTGCAAAATCGCGCCCCGGCTTCCTGTCACCCAGCCGGACGATGGGCTGGTGAAAAAGACGGAGGCGTAATCCTCCCCGAAAATCCTGGTTTGACGGACCCAGGTTTGCCCGCCGTCCGTGGTCTCAAACATACTCCCGCGGGTTCCCACGGCCCATCCCGTATTTTGTCCTGTGAAATGGACGGAATTCAATCCATCAACCCCGGATAGCTTGTAGGTCCAATTAGCTCCCCCGTTTGTAGTCTTCAGGATAAAGCCGGTGCCGGACGAGCTCCCTCCCGCTGCCCAGCCAGTATTCTGGTCGATGAAAAAGATTGAGTTCACAGGGGATGAGGTGGTGAATTGAATTGCCCAGCTTGTTCCACCATTCGTGGTGTTAAGAATTCTGCCGGCACCTCCCGCAGTCGATCCTCCCACCCATCCATGGTTTCGATCCTGGGCAAAAAAGATTGACGCAAAAAAATCACTGACGCCGCTGTTTAGCGCCACCCAGGTTGCACCATTGGTCGTTTTCAGAATAGTCCCCTGGTCCCCCGCGGCCCAGCCGATGACAAAAGGAACGTCGGGCAGCGGCGGCGGTGGCGTTCTAAATTGAACCGACGTCAAAGCGCTACTCGTTCCGCTGTTTTGAAGCTTCCAGCTGTTCCCGCCATCTTCTGTGTTCCAAATGTCGCCGTAAGCTCCCACCACCCAGCCCCGATCCTGGCTTATGAAACTGAGTGATAAGAGAGAATTACCAAACTGTTGAGGCGTCCAGACTTCGCCTCCATTGGCTGTTTTCAGGAAAATTCCATCGGTGCCCTCCCCTGCAACGGCAAAGCCGATATCGTTATTGATCATTTGGATTTCCCCAACGCCTCCTCGGGTCCCGGGCGATAGCGAGACCCAGTTTTCCCCGCCGTCGGTGGTCGCCAGTATTTTGCCGCTGGATCCCACCGCCCAACCCGTACTCTTGTCGAAGAAAGAGACTGACTGGAGAGAGACAAAGCCGCCGTTCCCGAAGGTTTGAGCCGTCCAATCATTTCCTCCGTTTTTTGTCTTTAAGATCAGCGGAATAAACTGAGTGCCTCCCACCACCCAGCCGTTCTCTTTATCGGTGAACGTCACCGCGCGGAGCGGACTGTTCGTTCCGCTTCGTTGAGGCAGCCAGGTTTCGCCGCCATCGGTTGTTCTGAGGATGGTGCTGTCTCTGGCGGGGAGCGCGCTATCATAGCCCACGACCCAACCGTTCTCCTTGTCGATAAAATGGACGGAGCTTAAACCATTTATCGTTCTACTCGCTTGAGTCACCCAGGTGTCCCCGCCATCGGTTGTCTTCAGGATTGTGCCGCCCCCTCCAACCGCCCAACCGGTCTCCCTGTCTATGAAAAAGACGGAGCCGAGGGAGGTGCCCGCTACAAATTGAGCCGCCCAGTGTGCCCCGCCATCTTTCGTCTTTAGGATTGTGCTGTTCCCATGCCCATACTCCACCGCCCAGCCAAACTCGTCGTCGACGAACTTGACGGAATTGATCGCGGCCGGTCCCGTTAATTGAGACGTCCAGTGATCTCCGCCATCTGTCGTCTTCAGAATCACGTCACCAGCTCCCTGGCTACCGCCCACGACCCAGCCAGTTTTGGTGTCGATGAAATCGAGTGCATAGAAAGTGGGCTCCTGCTGGCCCCCAACGCTTGTCCCGAGTCGCTGAAAACTCCAGGTGGCGCCGCCATCGGTGGTTTTTATTACTTCGCCAAACCAGCCGACGGCCCAGCCGGTCTTTTGGTCCACGAAATCGACTCCGCGCAAATTATTCCCGGTGGGCGACGGGTTTTGCCAGAACCAGGGCTTCTGGGCCTGGCCTGTCTTCGGAAATCCGCCGAGGACCAACAACAGGAGCAAGACGGAACTGAACCAACTGAACAGATGCAGATTGATGAATGCGGATAGCGACGAGGATCTCGTTTTCATAGGGGTAGCCGGGGTTTGGGGTTTAGGTTTGGGGTGCCTGGGGTGTAGGGGTGCACGTTCGGGGTGGACCCCGTTGTATTAGATTGCGCCCAAACGCGTCAAGCCGTTTCGGGTGCAAAAACGCGCCACTCCGAATTAGTCGCTGAGTTCGGCAAAAATCGCTTGAGCAGCCTTCGCGCTCGCACCGGTCTCGCCAAGCTTTTCGATAACGGAGTCGAACTCAGTGATCATTTGCTGGCGAGTGTGCGCACTGTTTACCAACTCCAACATGGAAGTGGCGATCGACTTGGGACGGGCTTCGTGCTGGAGAAATTCGGGAACAATTTCGCGACCGGCCAGGACGTTCGGCATTCCGAGAAACGGAGTGCGCATGAGAAGACGCGCGGCAAAATAAGTCGGCCAGGAAACTTTGTAGACCAGCACGAAAGGCAGACGGAAATAGGCCGCCTCGAGAGTCGCAGTCCCGGATGCGACCATCCCGGCGAACGTCCGCTGCATCGTCCCGGAACTATCGCCCCACACGACGCGGGCGCGGTATCGCAGATGTGAACGGGCGAGCAACTCCTGAATGTCGCGCGCGAGTGTCTCCGAAGCCGCCGCCACTTCAAAGCGAGTCGACGGCCGCTGCGAGATGATTTCGCCGATCGCCTTCAGCATCACGGGAAAAATCTTTTTCACCTCACGGGATCGACTCCCGGGGAAAAGGCCGATGAGATTCGGATCGCGCTGTTCACCCGTCTGGCGCCGGGCGAGATTTTCGATCATCGGATGCCCAACGAAAATCGTCCGAAGCCCGGAGAGGTTGTAGAGCTCGGCCTCGAACGGAAAGATGCAGAGCATTAGGTCGAGATAGCGCGCCATCTGCCGGATGCGGCCGCGGTTCCAGGCCCAGACCTGGGGGCTAATGTAATAGATAATCTTAAGGCCGGTAGTTTGTTTTCGAAGCCTGCGCGCGAGGCGAAGGTTAAAGCCGGGGTAATCGATCAGGATGACCGCGTCCGGTTTGGCCGCTTCAATCTCATCGAGCGTGTTCGCAAATTCCTTCCGGAAATATCCGTAGCGTTTCACGACTTCCCAGAGTCCGACGACGGCGGCCACATCGATCCAGTTCGCGACCGCGTCGCCGGCGACCGCCTTCATCTGGGGGCCAGCCCGTCCGCAGAATGCGATGTCGGGCGCGAAGTCGCGGAGCGAGCGCATTAAAGCCGCGCCATGCTCATCCCCGCTCGCTTCACCGGCGACGAAATAAAGCTTAGCCACGCGCAACCGAATTGATTCGCTTCGTGATTTCGACCGCGAGCTCGAGGGCGGCGGCGGCCTGGAAGCCGGAAACTTTAGGGGCGCGGCCGGTAGCGGCGCATTCGATGAAGGCAGTCAGCTCGCGTTTGAGCGGTTCTTCGCGCTCGATCTCCACTTCCTCGCGCTCCAGGCCTTTCGCGGTCCGCCGGTACATTTCGCCGCTTTGGTTTTGGTAATCGAGCGAGAGATATACATCCTCCTGGAAGACGCGGATCTTGCGCATCTGCTCGGGGCTGATCCGGCTCGAGGTGATGTTGGCGACTGAGCCGTTCGCAAAACGAATCCGCGCGTTGGCGATATCTTCCCCGCGGCTGAGAACCGGGACACCGACGGCATCGATGCTTTCGACCGGCGAACGAACCAGATGCAAAATGATTTCCAAATCGTGGATCATCAAATCGAGGACCACCCCGATATCGGTGCTGCGATTCGGATACGGTGAAAGTCGGTGCGCTTCGATGAAGCGCGGATTCGTGAGGCGTTTCTCGAGCGCGCTCAGGACCGGGTTGAAGCGCTCGACGTGACCGACCTGAAGGACAAGTCCGTGGGCCGCCGCCAGGGCCGCCAATTCACTCGCGTGCGCGGTGTTGTCGGCGATCGGTTTTTCCACCAGCAGATGTTTGCCGCGCCGCAGAAGTTCACTGCCGATCTCGAAGTGGGTGTTGGTCGGGGTGGCGATCGAGGCGGCGTCCACTTCCTCCGCAAATTCTTCCAGGGAACCAACGGCTTTTGCGCCATATTCCTTCGCGTGCAGTTGGGCGACCGCGCGGTCGGTATCGTAAATCGCGGTGAACTGCGCGCCTGGCATCGCGGCATAAAGCCGGGCATGATTTTTTCCGATGTGCCCGACCCCGACCACACCCACGCGCACGGCTTTCACGTTTTGTTTTCCAGAAACCATTGGTAAGTCCGCGCGATGCCCTCGCGCAAACCGATCCGGTGCCGCCAGCCAAGGGCGTGAATTTTCGCGACGTCGAGCAGCTTCCGCGGCGTGCCGTCGGGCTTCGTCGTGTCCCAGGCGAGTTCTCCTTTGAAACCGACGATGTCGCAGATCAGCTCCGCCAGTTCGCGGATCGAGATGTCGTCGCCACAACCGACATTCACAATCTCGGGACTGTCATAATTTTCGAGCAGGAAAACGCAGGCCGCAGCCAGATCGTCGACATGGAGAAATTCGCGGCGCGGATTTCCCGAACCCCAGACGACCAACTCGCGCTGGCTCTCGACCCTGGCGGTGTGCGCTTTCCTCAAGAGCGCCGGCAGAACATGGGAGGAGACGAGATCGAAATTGTCGTTAGGTCCGTAAAGATTCGTGGGCATCGCGGAAATAAAATTCGCGCCGTATTCGCGGCTGTAAGCCTGGCAAAGCTTGATCCCGGCAATCTTGGCAATCGCGTAAGCTTCATTGGTTGGCTCGAGCGGTCCGCTCAACAGGGCGCTTTCCGGGATGGGCTGGGGTGCGTGCTTCGGGTAAATGCAGGAGCTGCCGAGGAACAGCAACTTTCGCACGCCTGCCTCGTGCGCGGCGCGAATGACGTTGTTCTGGACCTGCAGGTTTTCCACGAGGAATTCCACCGGCTGATCGTTGTTCGCCTTGATCCCTCCTACTTTCGCCGCGGCCAAAACCACGATCGATGGTTTCTCCGCGGAGAAAAAATCGGCGACGACTTTTGTGTCGCGCAGGTCCAGCGCCGTTCGATCGCGCACCAGCAGTTGGGCAAAGCCCTCTTCCTCGAGCTTGCGCACGACCGCGCTGCCAACGAGCCCACGATGGCCCGCGATAAAGATTTTGTCCGATTTTTCCACGGCGTTTTTGGAGCCGCGATCGCTGCGCGCACGCTCCGGCTTGGGCTACCATTTCCTGTTTGTTTTCAATGCGCAATCCTCAGTTCGCAACCTGATGGAGTATTGGAGTGCTGGAGTAGTGGAGTGATGAGCGGAACGCCAACTCCTTTACTCGGCACTCCAGCACTCCATCACTCCAATCCCAGGACGGAAGAGCGAGAATGGGGGCATCGAATTAGCTATGAAATAAGTCATGCACGTCCCCACGCTCATCGAAAAAAAGCGCGACGGTCGGGAGCTCACAGAAGCGGAAATCAAGTTCCTGATCGAGGGATTTACGTCGGGTCTGGTCGCTGATCATCAAATGAGCGCCTGGGCCATGGCAGTGTTCTTCAAGGGAATGACTGCCGTTGAGACCCAACATCTGACCACGGCGTTGATGGAAACTGGAAGCCTCCTCGAGTATCCGAAGAACTCCCGGCCAAAAGTCGACCAGTATTCCACCGGAGGCGTCGGCGACAAGACGTCGCTGGTCCTGGCGCCGTTGCTGGCGTGCGATGAAAACTGGGTGCCAATGATTTCGGGACGCGGCCTCGGGATTACCGGAAGCACGCTCGACAAGCTCGAGAGCATTCCCGGATTCAATATCCACATCGACGAACGGCGCGCGCTCGCCCAGCTCAAGAGCATCGGTGTTTTCGTGATGGACCAAACGGCCGACCTTTGCCCGGCGGAAAAGAAACTCTGCGGGTTGCGCGGTGCGACCGGCACGGGGCCGGCGCTGCCATTGATCGTAGCGAGCATCATGAGCAAGAAGCTCGCGGAGAATCTCGACCGGCTCGTCCTTGACCTAAAATTCGGCAGCGGCGCTTTCGTGAAAACGCGGAAGGAAGCGCAGCAGCTCGCCGGGGCACTGACGGAGGTGGGCGAATTAATGAATGTGAAGGTGACCCATTTGATCAGCCCGATGGATGAACCGCTCGGGCGCGCGGTTGGCAACGCGCTCGAAGTCAGCGAGTGCGTCGAGGTACTGCAAGGCGGCGGACCGAAGGACGTGGTAAAACTGGTGTTGGACCTCGCGGAACAGGTTTCGAACGCAAAGCGCCCGCAGCTCGCAGCCTGGCTTAAGGACGGGACGGCCTGGAAGAAATTCATTTCGCTGGTTTACGCGCAGGACGGTGACGCCTCGACGCTCGAAAAGCTGGCGGAGGTCCATCGCGCTCCTATTGTGCAGCCCTTCGCCGCGAAATCCGCGGGAACAGTAAAGAAGATGGATGCCGAGGCCATCGGCCGCGTTTCGCTCCTGCTCGGTGGCGCACGTGAGGCGGCGGATGACGCGGTCGATTTTGCCGTGGGCCTTTCTGGGATCAAGAAGATCGGCGAGCGCGTCGCAAAGGGTGAGCCGTTACTCACCATCCACGCGCGGACGGATCAATCTCTGCGGCTGGTGAAACCGTTGCTCGAACAAGCGATCGAGGTTCGCTAATCAGGCCGGCGTCGCGATTTTAATCTCCGGGCCGTCGGCCCAGTCGGAGTCGGGAAAACACTCCCTGGCTTTATCGAGGCCGCCCCATTCCGCGAAAAGAGCGGACCCGTTTGAATCGATTTGGACCTGGCTTAACGGCCAGCCCTTGGTCGTCCCCGGAAACACGATCGTGATGATTCCGTCGTCGACTCCGCCCTTTTTCGGATTCGACGGAATGCCCAGAGAGGCGGCCAATGCAATCGATCCCTCACCGATCTTGGCGGCCGGCCCGACATCGGCATAGATCGCGTAATCGTAAACGTTCGTCTTCGGTCGGATGACGACGCCGAAGTCGCCGAGCTTCGCCTTAAGCGCGAGTTTGCCGGGCAAAACAAAAAAGTTAATCGACTCGGAATCGACATACCGCCGGGGATCGGTCCGGTCTTTGGTTGGATCCTCGAGCGAAGTGGTGGAGATGTAGTACCCCGGCGCGGGATCGTCGTCCGATTGAACGACGGGATTCCCGCTCGACCTGCCGTTATCGGTGACCAAAGCCCACCAGTTGCCGGGCTTGCCCGCGTTCGCGAGGTAATCGAGCCCCGGCTTGTTGTTAGGATGGTACGCCCGATAGGCGCCATCAGCGTCGATCTGGAAGCCGGATTCGTAAAAGAATGCCGACGGATCATCGTCGAGAGTGTTGATCACGGAAGAAGCGATGCGCTTGAGGAGCAGTAGTTTTGGCATAGGGGTTTTCGGGTTGGGAAGATGAGGGACGACGAGCCGATCATAACCGGCCAAATTTCTGTTTGTCGAGAGCCGTCCGACTCGATTTGATCGCGACACCGTCCGCTCGTCGGTTTGAAACCCTACGCCAACGGATGCATCTACCGGCCCGGATGCGATCAGCGCGGCAAACGAAAATAATCGTGAAACTGAGCCCAATAGCCGCGACGAAACTCTCAAGAGGAGGGCCACTCGCCGAACGCGAGCTATGCGGCTGTTCGGGACATGGATGACGACAAGTGGCGAGCGATCTCCGGTTAGCCCAAGCCACCCCCAATTGCCGGACCATCGATAGAAAACTCATAGAGCCCGCGGCCGTGCGTGGAAGCACGCAACAGCCGACGGGTCGGGTGGAATTGTAGATCGAAGACCGGCGCGTCAGGTAAGCCATTCGGCATTGGATCCCAATTCAAACCGCGATCCCGAGAGTGCCAAACTCCAATATCCGCGCCGACGTAAATGTTGTCGGGGTTAGCTCGATCAACGGCAATCGCATTATGCTCGACGTTAAGCAGGTTGCCTGTCGGCGCCCCCGCCGGACCGCTGCGGACTTCCCATTGGGTCCCGTCGAAACGCCAGATTCGGCGAGCATCGCCCAAGCCCCCAAAGGCGACATAAATAGAAGCGAGAGTTGCATCGGACCAATCGACCGCGACATCTGATATGAGCCCGCGCAATTCGAGGGGACCAGCGGAGATGTTGTCGAGACGAGTTACACCCCAGGAAGCGCCGGAACGATCGAGCCTGAAAACTTCGCCCTGTGATGTTCCAACGAAAAGCCGTGAGGCCGAAGCGAAGGCCAAGGAATACACCGCGCCTTGCGTAGGTATCGGAACGAGCACTGGCCAGGTCGCTCCAAAATCAGCGGAAAGATAGACAACCGCTCGATAACCGCTGCGGCGGCTTTCTCCAGAACCAAGAGCAACGATTTTAGCTTCCTCGGGTGTTGTGGGATTGTACGGTAATCCCACAATCGGTTCGGTCATCGACGCCCATGGAAACTTGGTTGGCCGCCAATCGATGCTGTTCTGGGTCCCGTCGGTCGTCCGATAAATAGTTCCGTTTGCGAAAACAAGGACCTGTCGGGGATCCTGCCAGTTGACCAAGCAATAGCCGCCGTCCCCGCCACAGACGTACTTCCAAACCGCACCGCCGCGTGTGCGGGCCGTGCCGTTATCCTGAAGGCCGCAAAAAATTACGTTGGGATCGGTCGGATGTTGGCCAAAAAAAGTCGTGCAGAGACACGCGAGCCCGGTGTTACGGCTGCCGAAATTATCTGAAGTGCGAGCCGCACGGTTCAGGAATATTCCGCCGTCACATCCGATCCAAAGCTCGTTCGGCTCTTCGGGAGAATGCACCAGGACGTGAACGTCGGCGTGGGCTCGAAGCCCTATCGATGCGGTCGACCCGAACCGAAAGTTCGTGTTAACCGCGTCCACTCGGCAACGCCATACGGAAGCCGGCCAATACGGGTTATCCGCATAACTGCCTGCAAGATAGATCAGATTTGCGTCAACGGGATCGACGGCAATGGCAAGGTCATAGTCACCTTGGCTGCCTCCTTGGTCATCTTTCGGCAGCACGTCCGGCGGATTTGCCACATTTTTCCAAGCACCTGTTGGGCTGTCTAGCCGGTATAGTCCTAACACCAAACCCTTCTTATCACTGACAAACGCATAGACGAGATTCAGATTGGTCGGCTGCGCGCCGATGGAAATGCGGGCAACATTCGCGGACGGAAATCCAGTCCCAAGCGTCGACCATTGGTTTCCATCGGAGGAATAAAAGACCTTGCCACCCCATTCCGCGGCAATAAAGCGCGTGCCGCCGGCCGATCCCACGGCAACAACGCTTGAATGCATCCCCGGCCGCCGACGGTTCCATTCCACCTGGCCGTTCGGCTGGAGAACCCGCTGATACAATCCTTCAGTCGTAGCTGCGACCACGTTTTCCCGGTTATGAGGATCCACAGCGAGCGAAAAAAACGCTTTGCCCGTGAGATCCGTCGAACCAGCAGCCGTGGGCTCAACGACCCAAGTTTCACCGCCGTCGTCGCTCCGAATCGGGCCGATGCCGCGATATGCTGGAAGAGCATTAATGACGCGGTTTTGATTTCGGAACATCTGATCCGTGTCACCCTCACCCGTCCCGACGTAAATGCGCTTCGGATCCTTTGGGTCGATCGCAATCGCACCGCATGCCAAACTCGTCGCGGCGTAGTTGGTCGGGTCCACGTCAAAAGCGTCCATCAGCGCACGCCACGATTGCCCGCCATCATCGGAGCGGAAGACACCGCCGTTCGCCGATGCGGCAAACACAAGCCGACCGCCCGGCGCCACCGCAATGCCGCTGATCCGGCCCGCGACGGATGGGTCGCCCACTGCCTGCCCGTTCAACACAACTGACGGCCCCAACGGTTGCCAGTTTTTCTGGCCCGGCACTGCCGCGCCAGGGCGTCGCATGGCGCGAACCCCGGCAACTTCGCTGACGGTCGCCGCCGCTACGCGCTCCCTATATTCGCGAATGCGATCCAACCACAGATTTTGACCTCCCTCGTCGAGAACATCCACACCACGGCCTGGCTGCAGCCTACTGCGAAATCCACGCGAGCGGGTGCCGCCAGAAAGCGAACTTGCTAGCCGCTTTATTCTTTCCTTTCGGTCGCGCGGGACCAGTTTTGTATAAGACGCCTCCAAGATTGGAAGTAGCCACTTCCGGGGGCCGGTCTCGCGAGGATACATTATTTCGTGGGCGGCCCTCGCGGCGGACTGTTTCGTCTTAGCCTTGGGTTTTTTAATTTTCTTTGGAGGCATATTCTCCTTCCTTAACTCTGGGCAACGTTAGGAGCATGCCGACGCAACCAATCGCGACGAGGGTAGAGTCGATGACAATACACTCAAGCGTCGCCAGGAGACTGGGGCCAAACAGTTCTCCCGAATTGAAAGTGAATGCGATGCCCAGAATCATGCTTGGAAAAGCAATATTTTTCAGGCGGGCCAACACGGGACTCCGAAACGCCAGAAGTCCGTACCCTAGTCCGGAAAGAAATGGCAGCAGTTCGAATAAGTAAGTCATGTTCTGAGGTCTTTTTTGGCGTATTTTTTATAGAAGCTGAGAGAAGAACCAATCAAAACTCTACCCCTAGCCACGCCTCGACCTTATTAAGATCCGTGAAGGTCGGAGAATCCTCGCCTCGGGTATAGGTAACGCCGGCCGAAAGGTGCTTGTCCCGATCGAGAAACACCAGGCCGGTAAGCTGAAAAAATCCGTGAGTCCCGGGTTTCCCGTAGAGCTCCGCACGATAGTTATAAGATGCCGTCACCGCGATACGATCTTGAAAGCTGATCTGAGTGCTCATCCCAGCATGCAAGAAACCAAAATCCTCCTTGGCACTCGGGAGCTTTGCATCAGCGAGGAACTTGGCGAAACCCTTCTCGATCCAGATGCTCTCAATTCCCGCGAACGGGCGGAAATAGAATAGCCATCCCTCTGGGAAAGCTGGATTCAAGTCATGAAGGGAGATGTGTTGCCCCCACCCGGGAATCTTCCAATCCGGGGACCAGAGGTACATCCACCCGTCTCTGTCCGATGTCCGAATGCCGATCCGTTTCGTAAGAGCCGAGGATGAAAATGTGGTCGGACTGCCAAAAGTTTGCGTTCGGGTGGGTTATATCCAGTGGCGCCACTAACGCGTAGAGCAACTGGTTCTTGCTTTGCGTTTCTTCGGTAGCGACATGCGCTTCGAACATTGGGTAAATGGCGGCTTTAACGTTCCCAACTCCAAGCGCCATCGGTTCCTTTTGGATGAGTCTGAGACTTGGCTGAATGGCAAAATCCAGTTGATAAGTGCTCTTTTTTCCATGCACTCCCGTCCAGGTGAACTTTGCTGGATTCGCAATTCCTTTCCGCTGTTCTTCGCCTGCAATAAAACTCGCTTCCAAATCGGTAAAGAAGCTCTCGTGAATGCTAACGTAGCTGGCGACAACACCCTTCACCCCTTCCGTTTTCTTAAGTTTTGCTTCAATTTCGTCATCGGACAGCTTTGTGAAGCCGTCGGCACTCGGCGATTCGTCGGAGTGCTTCACGGCGGCAGTTCGTGGCGTCGGCTCGCGGTTTTCGGATTGGCCCACCAAATGAAGGAACTCGGGGATTTCTGCCGGAGACAGAAAACCATCACGATTCTTGTCTGCCTGCTTGAAAGCCACGTTGTTGGCAGACTGGACAGGTGTCGGTTCGGCGTGGGGCGTAATGGGAGCCGTGACCGTCGCGAAGCCCGCAATGAACCAAACTCGTATCCAGCAGCAATCAGAAATTTTCATGACAGGCTGTAGGCGGTGTAGTTAATCAGATCGTTGACGGTAACGTCTCCCGCGACCTCTTCTGCGTGAAGGAGCCTGCGGTGCGGACGGCTGCGTAACCACGCGTTAATGTCAATCTGCACATTGCTCCGTCGCCCGGCATCCAATCCCACGCCGGGGGTTTTAAGCTTTCCATCCTCCCAGATGGGCCGTCCGAGAATCGTATCCGGGGTGATACTAGGGAGTTTTACCGTGGAGTAGTGACGGATCCGATCGAGGACGACGGCCTTCGCGGCATTAAACTGTGGGTCTGAAGGCATAAATGAAAATTTCAGTAAGCGTTGGTCCGGTTCTATTGTGCACAGTTGTTTTCTTGGCTGGTTCTACGGAATCTGTTTGTCGAAGTTTCAAAAAGATTGGCCATCGCTCGCGGGGGTTCTTTCCGAGCGGAATAGGCGTTGCCGAGGGGGACCTCGGACATGATGGTAACGACGTGATTGCCGAGGCACCGGTGAAGCTAGAATTCGATACGATCGAGGAAGTGGTGAAAGACATTGCGGCGGGGAAACTCGTGATCGTGACGGACGATGCGGACCGGGAGAACGAGGGCGATCTGGTGATGGCGGCGGAGAAGGCGACGCCGAAGGCGATCAATTTTATGGCGATGCATGGGCGGGGGTTGATCTGTGTGCCGATTGCGAATGAGCGGGCGGAACAGCTCGGGCTTCAGCGGATGGTGGCGCAGAACCGGGAGATGTATCGGACGGACTTCACGGTCTCGGTGGATGCGGCCCGGGGGGTAACGACCGGGATTAGCGCGCACGACCGGGCGGCGACGATCCAGACGATCGCGGACCCGAAATCGGCCCCGGAGGATCTCGTCCAACCGGGGCACGTGTTCCCGTTGCGCGCAAAAGATGGTGGAGTGCTGCGACGGGCCGGCCATACGGAAGCAGCGGTCGATCTGGCGCGCCTGGCGGGATTACAACCAGCCGGAGTGCTTTGCGAAATACTCCACGATGACGGCACGATGGCGCGGCTCCCGGAGCTGATGGAGTTCCGCAAAAAACATGGTCTGCGCATTTGCACGATCCAAAGCCTGATCGCGCATCGCCGGCTTACCGAGAAGCTCGTGGAAGCGGAACAGGTGGTGAAGCTGCCGACAGATTACGGCGATTTCGATTTGCACCTCTACCGCTCGAAACTCGATGGCGCGCATCACCTCGCCCTGGTGAAGGGCAAGATTTCCAAGACGCGTCCGACGCTGGTGCGGGTCCATAGCGAATGCCTGACCGGCGACGTGTTCGGGTCGCGGCGGTGCGATTGCGGGAACCAACTCCACGCCGCCATGAGCCAGATCGCCGACGAAGGGAACGGCGTTCTCATTTACATGCGCCAGGAAGGACGAGGGATTGGGTTAGCCGCGAAAATTCACGCCTACAAATTGCAGGAGCAGGGCCTCGATACCGTCGAAGCCAACGCCCGGCTCGGGTTCGCGACCGACCTCCGCGATTACGGACTTGGCGCGCAAATTCTGTACGATCTCGGCGTGCGGAAATTCCGGTTCCTGACGAATAACCCGAAGAAGGTTGTGGGCCTGGAAGGTTACGGCATTCAGATGGTCGAACAGGTGCCGATCCGGAGCGAGCCGAACCCGCACAACGCGCGCTACCTCGAAACGAAGCGAACGAAAATGGGGCACGCGCTTTGAGGTCGCGGGTCGACAGAGTCTCGCGTTACCCACAAATTCCCTGATGTCGAAGCTCGCTCCGTCCCGTCCGCGCCCTTCGACGCGGAAACAGCATTTCGCGATTGTCGCCAGCCTGTTTAATCGCGTTTACGTCCAGGGGCTAGTCGATCACGCCGTGGCGGAGCTCCGCGCGTTGTCGCCGTCGGCAAACATTTCGATCCACCAGGTACCGGGCGCGTTTGAAATCCCGGTGGTTGTGCGGGAGATCGCGCTGAAAAAGGACACGCAAGCGATCCTGGCGCTGGGCGTGATTCTCCAAGGAAAGACGAGCCACGCGGAACACCTCGCGCGCTCGGTCACGGACGCGCTCCAGAAGATCGCGATCGATTATGGCGTCCCAATCATTAACGCAGTCCTGAGCCTCGAGACTGAATCGCAGGCTCGCGAGCGTTGTCTGGGATCGAAAATTAATCGGGGCACCGAAGCGGCCCGGGCCGCTGTCAACGTAGGCGAAGTCCTCGACGACTTGCGCGCAAAATAGCCATGGGAAAACGGCGAGCAGCGCGGCAGGCAGCCGTGCAATTCCATTTCTGGCGCGACCTCCACGGCGACGGTGCGCCGGAGAAGATGGACGAGTTCTGGGAGTTTTGTCCGGCGCCCACCCGCGTCCGGCAATTCGCCCAGCCGCTCATCGATGGAATGATCGCGCATCTGCCGGAGATCGACGATCGCATCCGGAAATACTGCGAGAACTACGATTTCCGCCGCATCTCGGCCGTCGATCGAAACGTTCTGCGGCTGGCGATCTATGAAATGCTTTACCGCGAAGACATCCCGCCGGTCGTCTCAATCAACGAGGCGATTGAGCTCGCAAAAACTTTCGGCGGACCGGATTCGGGCCGCTTCGTGAACGGCATTCTGGATCGGGTGAAAGACGATCTCACGCGACCGTTGCGGGAAGCTGCGCCGACGAAGGAGGAAACAGGACAGGATTAACAGGATTTACAGGATTGGGGAAAGAACTTCAGCCGCCATCCATTCCCATTCTTCAATCCTGTTCATCCTGGAAATCCTGTCTGATTTTCCAGAGCCAATGAACTTCCTCAAATCACTCGTCAACAAGTTCACCGGCCGCCCAGTCGATTGGGACGAACTGGAAGCCATGCTGATCCGCGCGGACCTGGGAGTACCGATGACGCTGCGCATTATCGCGGCGCTCCAGGCGCGGGCCGAACGGACCACGATTACGTCGAACGACATTTCCGAGGTCGCGCGCGATGAGATCGGCCGGGTTCTGCCGATGGCGCCCTTGCCGATCACCCCGCATCCGGCCCGCCCAAAAGTCCTCCTGATCATCGGCGTGAACGGAACCGGCAAGACAACCTCGACCGCGAAGCTCGCCCATTATTTCAAACGCAATCGCCACAGCGTAATGCTTGCGGCTGCGGACACCTTTCGAGCGGCAGCCATTGAACAACTCGGAGTGTGGGCCGAGCGCATCGGCGTGGAAATGATCCGCGGCCAATACAACGCAGACCCGGCGGCGCTCTGCTTCGAGGCATACACCGCGGCGGATCGAAAGAACATCGAGTTCCTGATTTGCGACACGGCAGGCCGCCTCCACACGAAGAGCAACCTGATGGCCGAATTGAGCAAAGTGAAACGCAGCCTTGCGAAACAAAACGAGAAAGCTCCGGACGAAACGCTGCTCGTGGTCGACGCGACCACCGGAAGCAACGCCCTTTCGCAAGCCCGTGAGTTCCATCAGGCGATCGGGCTGACCGGCCTGATCGTGACCAAGCTCGATGGCAGCGGCAAAGGCGGGATCGTTATCGCGATCCAGGATGAGCTTGGCCTGCCGACACGCTTCGTCGGCACCGGCGAGAAGCTCGAAGATCTCGCGCCATTCGACGGCCGCGATTTTATCGCGAACATGGTTTGATTCTTTGCGCGTCATCCCGAGCCGCGCAGACGGCGAGGGACCTCACAGCCGCACGATCGTTGCACAAGAACCGCTTTCGCGATCCACGGAGCGCCCGCTTTCGAACAGACTGGCTCTCGTTTGTGTGATATTCGACCAACTGGGAGGTCCTTCGCCGTCTGCGCGGCTCGGGATGACAGCAGCCGGCTCCCTCAGGGCGCGGCGACTGGAGCACCTGCCGGTAATTGAAAGAAGGCGAGGCAGACGAAAATGGCCGCGCAGACGCAGATCAGGTCAACGAGGAGCATGGTGCTCAGGGCGTATCGCGTGTGCTTGATCTTCACGCTCCCGAAGTAAACGGCGATGACATAGAAGGTGGTCTCGGCCGCGCATTGGAAGACGCACGCGAGACGGCCGGTAAAGGAGTCGGCGCCGTATGTGCCCATGGCGTCGATAAGGAATCCGCGGCTGCCGGCTGAGCTGAATGGTCGAAGAATCGCGATGGGCAACGCATTCACGACCTGCTCGTTCACGTGGAAGGCGCGAAAGACCCACGCCAGCGCGCCCGCGAACATATCGAACAATCCGCTATTTCGAAAAAGCGAGATCGCGACCAGCATACCGAGAATATACGGGAAGATAATGCGCCCGACAGTCAGGCCGTTGTAGGCGCCTTCGACGAATGAATTGAAAATGGTGGTGCCTTTGGCGGCGAATTGTTTCTCGCGCCACAAGCTGTAACCGAGAATGAACAGGATAAGACAGAGCAACACGCTGTTGGAGAGATTGCCGGTGAAATGGCTTTTACTAATGAGATCGAGCCGCGTGATGTAAATGAGCAATCCCGTGATGACGCCCACGATGCCGCCGATGGCGACGACGATGGTGGCGTTAAACAAATTGATCCGCTGGCGAATGCCGACGAGGACGAGCGCCGCGACCGTCCCGATGAACGAGGTAATAATGCAAGGCAACATCACGTCCGCCGGATTGAGCGCGTGTTGCGCGGCGCGATAACTGATGATCGACGTCGGGATGAGCGTGAGCCCGGCCGCGTGCAAACAAAGGAACATGATCTGCGGGTTGCTCGCGCGGTCCTTGTCCTTGTTCAGTTCTTGCAGACTCTCCATCGCCTTTAAACCGAACGGTGTCGCGGCGCTGTCGAGACCGAGAAAATTTGCGGCAAAGTTCAAGGTCATATACGAGATCGACGGGTGACCGCGCGGCACTTCGGGAAAAACACGAACGAAAATCGGACTCAGAACTTTGGCGACGCGTTCCGAAGCGCCGCTGTCGATCAACAACTGGAGGATGCCGCTGAAGAACGACAGATACGCGATTAACGGCAAGAGCAGATCGAGGATCGTGCTTTTGCACGTCGGCAGAATTCCATCTGCGGCTTGTTTGCCGGCGTAAACCTTGACCACGCCGTTGTCGATCTTGTATTGCTCGCCGCCGATCGTGACCGGGTGGTCGGACGCGCTCTGCAAGCTGCTCCGCAATTCCGATGAGGCTTGGTCGAGGTAAAACTCCCGTCGCAGCAGCGGTTCGTCCTTCTTGCCGTTCACGGCAAATTCGATGGCGTAGAATCGCCCGCTAAACAGCAGGACGAGGAGATAGGTAATCGAAGCGAGGAAGAGAACGACCCAAAATCTGCTTAACGCCATTTTTACCTAGCTGGCGGGTTGAAACGCGTCACCGCCCCACTTAAAGCAGCAGCCTCATGCGCAGCAAGCCCGAAGTGCGCGCCGCCGCATCGCGCCCATCGGATTGATCGTGTTCCAACGTTTCATCCGCCTGCCCGAAGCAGCGCACGACGACACGTTTAGCGCGATCGAAAAATCGTTACGTGCGAACACTGGCGCACTTGCGTTGTCTAATGAATCGTTGTCATCACCATGACCAGAATCGAACATCCATCGTCAGTCGCCTCCCGGTTCACATTCGTGGGCGGATTACTGGCCGCTCTCCTGCTTGCCGTCGGCGTCGTCTGGTGGACGTATTCCCGGGATCAAAACGTGGCTGACAAAACGCACCCCGACGAGTTCGCGGTGCCGTCTGATGGCGAACTGCGACGCAGACTGACCGCCGAACAATACGATGTTACCCGGCGAAACGGGACCGATACCCCTTTTCACAATCCATATTGGGACAACCAGCGGCCCGGTATCTACGTCGACATCATCACCAACGAGCCGCTCTTTTCTTCGCTCGATAAATTTGATGCGGGAACGGGAATCCCGGCTTTTACCAAACCGATCTCGCCAGAGCATGTCGTCGAAAAGGCGGACACCAGCAATGACATGGTTCGCCGGGAAATCCGCGCGAAAAAGAGCGATTCACATCTCGGCCACCTTTTCGACGATGGCCCGCCGCCGACAAAGCTGCGTTACTCCGTGAACTCGGGCGCGCTCCGTTTTGTTCCGGCGGAGAAGCTCAAGGCCGAAGGCTTCCTCGAATTTTTCCCGTTGTTTGTGCAACCGGCGGCGACCGACGCCGCTAAATAAACGCGCGCTATCGGGCCAGGATCTTTTCGAATCTTGGATCGCTGCGGAGCGGATCCCATTCGCGCTCGACGCGTAACGCCCCCGGCGTAGGACCATTCGGGACCGCGACTAATTCCTCGAGCAATTCGAGCGCGCGATCAGCCGCACCAGCTTGCGCGTAAATCACCGCGAGCTTCGCCGCGATGAGCGGACCATCAAACGCGTCTTTCGAAATTGGCAGCAGGTCGACGGCGCGCCGGCCGGCCGCGATCGCTTCGTCGTTCCGCCCGCGCATTGCCTGGACTAATCCCAGCATCGCGACCAGCTCGGCGTCGTCTGGCGCCTTCAGCAGATCGTCGGCAACAATTTCCTGCGCGGCAGCGAACGCCGATTGGGCTGCGTCGTTGTCACCACGGCCACGCGCGATCAGGCCTTCGTACCACGATCGAGGAAAGGCGTATCCGTCAAGAATCGAGCCCGCCCCGCCGACGCCAATGTCGTTAAACCTTTCGTAACGCGACTTTTTGAGCCAGCGCTCCGCCTCGTCGTAATCGCGGGCCCCCAGATAGACGCGGAGCGCAATGTTCGTTACGCCGCCGCCGGGATCGAAATCCGGCGGGATCGCGCGGAGAACGGCACGCAGCGGTTCGAGGTTTCCCTCGGTCCGTAAGGCCAGGGCCGCCCGCGCGATCGAAAAAAAGTGCGCGTCCGGATTAACTTCCGTTCCGATGGAAAATCCGTTCGCCGCTTCGGCGTCGCGACCCAGACAGGCGTAGGTTTCGGCGACGTCCCACAAAACGGAGGCGTTGCGCGGATCGAGCTCTTTTGCTTTTTCGAAATTCTTAACTGCATCCTCCCAACGGCCCTGACGACGATCGATCGCGGCGGTCGCTTCAATGATCTCGGCGTCGTTAGGCGCAGCGCCTTGGGCGATCACCAGCTCGGTCCGGGCGAGTTCGTAATCTCGGTAGCCATAGTAGTAGTAATAGGCCAACGCGAGGCGCGCATCGCTCAAGTCCGGTTGCAGCCGCAATGCGGTGTCCGCTTCGATCTTGGCCCGCGCGAGCCGGCTCCGGGTTCGATCGTAACCGAACCAATATAGCTCCGCGTGAAAGCGCGATGCGAGACAATGGGCGAGCGCGAAATCCGGATCGCGCCCGATTGCTTCCTCCAGCAATTGCAACGCGCGCTCGCCGTTTTCCCGCGGGTCGCCCGAGCCGCTCCAGCGAAACAAATCGCGCGCGCGCAAAAACAAATCGTAGGCATCCAGGTCGCTCGTCGGATGGACCTGAAGGCTCGCCTTTTCGCGGGGCGACAGGTTCGCGCGCAAGGCAAATACGATCCGGCGCGCCAATTCCGTTTGTAACGCGAACAGGTCTGTCATTTCGCGATCGAAAGTATCGCTCCAAACGTGCAGGTCCGTTCGAGCATCGATGAACTGCGCGTTGATCCGCACCCGGTTCGCATCGCGCCGCACCGTTCCCTCGAGGATGTAAGCGACCCCGAGCGCTTCGCCGATCTCGCGAATGTTCCGCGTGCCGGTCCGATATTGCCGCACCGAAGTGCGACTGATCACCTTCAAGTCCGCGACCTTCGCCAGGTTTGAGAGAATGTCGTCCTGGATGCCGTCGGCGAAGTAGGTGTTCTGCTCGTCGTCGCTCAGGTTATCAAACGGCAAAACCGCGATGCTCTTTTCCGGCGGCGGCGGCGCTTTGGGGACGGGTGGCGCCGCGGGAAGACGTTTGCCTTCGTCGATGTCGTCGGTCCGCACAATCCCGCCTGGCGTCAGGTCGAAGGCCCAGGAAAGAAAAAGGGCGACGGGAAATCCGAGGACGACCCCAACGATGACCAGCCGCACGGCCCAGGTTGGAGTTTCAAAGAAGGGCAATACCTGCGTCGCGATCTGGATCAGAAGCCACGCCAGGACCGCATAACCGACCGCGACGCGATAAACTTTTCGCCGCTTAAGCTCGGTGAAGAATTTCCTCGCGTTCATGTCAGGGCGCTGCGCTTCCATAAAATGGAGAGCCGCTTGACACAACCTTCTCCCCATCTTTCCTGCTCAATGCCAGCCGCGCCCAAGCATTCCGGCGTCGCCGCGGAAGATCGAAGTGGCCTGATCGCCGGTCTCGCCGCCTTCGGGACCTGGGGGCTCATCCCGGTTTACTGGAAGCTTTTCACCAATCTTACCGCGGCGGAAATCCTCGCGCATCGCTTTGTCTGGACCACGCTTTTTCTGGTCGCACTGCTGAGCTGGCAGCAACGCTGGCCGGAAGTTCGCGAAGCGACCCGTTCGCGCCGCGCTTTGCTCTACTGCTTTGCCAGCGGGTTGGCGATCTCGGTGAACTGGCTCGTCTTCATCTGGGCGGTCAACGTCGGCCGCGTCATCGAAACTAGTCTCGGCTATTTCATGACGCCGCTCATAAATGTCCTCTTCGGCGCCCTATTTTTGAAGGAACGCCTGACGCGCTGGCAATTCCTCTCCGTTATGCTCGCGCTCGTCGGCGTGCTCAACCTCACCTTCGGTTACGGCCGATTTCCCTGGCTCGCCATCACCCTTTGCGTCTCCTTTGGTCTCTACGGATTGCTCCGCAAGAAGTCAGGGGTGCGGCCGATTCCCGGGCTCTTTCTGGAAACGACGCTGCTCACGCCGATCGCTGCCGGTTATTTGTTGTATCTGCAACGCGCTGGCAGCGCCGCTTTCACTTCCACAGGTTGGTCCATGGCCCTGCTCCTGATCACAACCGGAATCGTAACCGGTCTCCCGCTCGTCTGGTTCGGACACGCGGCGCGCCATCTTCGTCTCACCACACTGGGCTTTCTCCAATACCTTGCGCCGAGCTGTAGTTTCTTTCTGGGCGTCTTCCTCTACCACGAGCCGTTTACCCGCGCGCACCTGATCACGTTCACATTCATCTGGGTAGCGCTCATTATCTTCACCGCCGAAGCGGTCTGGCGCTGGCGCGCCGGGCGCGAGCGCGAAGCTGCCGCTGGCGCGGAAATCCCAAATCCCAAGCTCCAAATCCCAGGCAAACTTCCAAGCTCCAAACGGGGAAAAGAAGCTAGCATACGTCCCATTTGAAATTTGGGATTTGGAGACTTGCTTGGGATTTGGAGACTTGCTTGGGATTTGGGATTTCGCGGCGCCGGCAGCTCTATCAATCCAGCGTTCTGCGACTATTGTAGCCGCGCAGCATGACTGAAGACGACTTCCAGTACGCGATCGAGAATACTCGAGTGATCCTCGCGCCGGAGCGGCAGATCGCCACTTTCGGGAGCACAAGTTTTCGCTTTTATCTCATCTCCGAACTCATGGACCAGGTAAACGAAATCCGGGTCCGCGACGGTCGCATCCACGCCGAGCGCCCGCAGATTCTGACGCCGGAACATTACTCTCGACTCCTCCTGGAAGGGTTCGGCGAAAAGGCCGCGAAATACGCCGACATGCTGCGCGAACGGATGGCGAACATGGCGGTGCTGCGCTACGGCTTCCAATTCCGCAAGACCGACGTGGTCGAGAACCGCGTCCGCGACACAATGGAAGCGGTCGTCGAACGCACTCGCCATCAAGTGGAACGCTCCGAAGAACCGCTGAGCGCCGTGATTCAAGGCGTGGACGACGCCTGGGAAGTTTGCCTCCTCAAGTTCACCATCGACCTGATCGAACGTTCCAGCGGCGGCAACCTGGGCGATTTTCGCCGCCGCGGATTGGTGTAGATGGAGGGACATGCTTCCGCATGTCCGGACGTGCAGAAGCACGTCCCTCCGCAGGTGCATGGCTCCGCGCGGGCCGCTGATGTAGACGCTCGCCTGTGGCGAGCGCGGCGCGGACATGGATGGCTCGCGCGGGCCGCGTCGGCCACAGGCCGACGTCTACAATTTCTTGTAGCGCCGCATCAGCTTGAAAAAGCGGATCGTGTCCCGCACCGGATGGATACTGCTGACTTCGTCGGAATAAACGGTGCTGATGGGGACCGAAGCGATGCGGCAACCGGCGCGGCTGGTCAGAATCAGCATCTCGGTCTCGTAATCGAAACGCTCGGTCCCACCTAACAAGTCGGGAATGATTTCGCGGTGCACCATCCGGAAACCGCATTGGGTGTCGGGAATTTCCTGGCCGCAGGCGCGGCTGATCTTGCGGCTCATGTAGCGATTAACAGCGCGTCGCACGAGCGGCATTTCACGCACATCGTTCATCCGGCTTCCGACAAGAAGCCTGGCGCCGGACGATGAGGCGGAGGAAAGAAAACGATCGATCTCTTCCGGAAGATGCTGGCCGTCGCCGTCGAGAATGATCACGTAGGTGGCGCCGTGCTCGAGCCAATAGCGAAAGCCGCTCTTAATAGATTCGCCTTTGCCACGGTTTTGCTCATGGACAATAACGTCGGCGCCGGCCTTTCGTGCTTCCTCTGCGGTCGCGTCGGTCGAGCCGTCGTCAACGACCACCACTTTCGCGAGCTGCTTTAATGTTCGCCGCACGACCTCGCCGATATGTTTCTCTTCGTAATAGGCCGGGATGACGGCCGCGACGGTCACCCGATCGATCGGCCGCGCGTCGTCAGCGTCCGGCATCGCTAGCGGACGACGGGGTGGAAGTCGGCCGCGTGATAGGAACTGCGAACCAACGGACCGGAGGCGACGTGCTCGAAGCCCTTCGCGCGAGCCATCTCGCCATAGGCCTCGAAGCGCTCGGGCGAAACGAATTCCACCACCGGCAAATGGTTAGGAGTCGGCCGCAGATATTGCCCGAGGGTCAACACCTGGCAGCCGATTGCGCGGAGGTCGTCCATTGTCTGGAAAAGTTCCGGCTCCGTCTCGCCGAGGCCGAGCATAACGCCGCTCTTGGTCACGATCTTCGGCGCCAGTTCTTTCGCCTGGCGCAGCACCTCAAGGGAAGTCCGGTATTTCGCGCGCGAACGGACGAGCGGCGTCAGGCGTTCCACCGTCTCCATATTATGATTGAAAATATCGGGCCCCGCCTCGAGCACGATCTGGATGCACCAGGCTTGGGCGTGAAAATCGGGGACGAGAACCTCGACGATTACCGCCGGATCCATTTCGCGAATGGCCGCGATCGTGCGCGCAAAATGATTCGCACCGCCGTCTTTCAAATCATCGCGCGCGACCGCCGTAACGACGACATGCTTCAATCCCATCCGCCGGACGGCTTCGGCGACGCGCTCCGGTTCGTCTTCTTCCAAAGCGAACGGCTTCGCGGTCGTGACCGCACAGAACCCGCAGGCCCGCGTGCAGCGTTCACCGGCGATCATCATCGTCGCGGTCCCCTGGCTCCAGCATTCCCAGCGGTTCGGGCACTGCGCGCTCTCGCAAACCGTGTGGAGACGAAGATCGGAAATCAGCGCCTTGGTCGAAAAGAAAACCGGATTTGAAGGCAACCGAACTTTGATCCAGGGCGGCTTTTGCGCCTGGTGCAGAGCCGGATCGATCTTCGCGCAGGACATTGGAGCGAAGCTATGTAGCCGCTTGCCGGTGGCAAGCGTGAGATGCAAGCAACGATTTTTCCTGCGCGGCCTTGTAGCCGCTTGCCTGCGGCAAGCGTGAGATGCAAGGCTACGATTTTTCCTGCGGCCTTGTAGCCGCTTGCCTGTGGCAAGCGTGGGATGCAGGCGACGCGCTCGCTCGCGCCGCCCGCACGGCAGCGGCTACAATGCCCTCCGCCCCGACAATGCCTGATACAGAGTCAGCTCGTCGGCTGATTCGAGTCCGCCGCCTGCCGGAAGGCCGTGAGCGATGCGGGTAAGTTTGACTGCGAATGGCTGGAGCAATTCCACGAGGTAATTGGTGGTCGCTTCGCCTTCGACGTCAGCCGCGAGGGCGAGAATGACCTCGGAAAACTTCTCCTCCTCCACTCGCTTGAGCAGCTCCTTTATCCGGAGATCGTCGGGGCCTACGTGATCGAGGGGCGAAATCCGGCCGCCTAACGAATGGTATCGGCCCCGGAACGCCCCTGTTTTTTCCAGCGGCAGAATGTCGGTGGGCTGTTCCACCACGCAGAGAAGGTCCGCCGCCCGTGAAGTATCGGAGCAGATATCGCAGACCGGTTCCATCGTGAAAAAACCGCAGCGGGGACAGGGCCGGACCGTCTCGCGCGTGGCTGCGATCGAGCGTGCGATGGTTTCCGGCTGGTCGCCCCGCGCCTGAACAATCCACAATGCGATCCGTTCCGCCGAGCGCGGCCCGACCCCGGGCATCTGGCGAAGTTGCGCGATCAATTCCCGGATCGCCGAGGGATATTCCGTCTTCCTCAAAAGCGGAGAAAATTATTGATCGACGGGGGTATTCGTTAACTGCAACGCCAGCGGCTCGAGCCGGCGCAGGTAGAGTTGCAATGGACGGTCCTCTTCCCCTTCCGGCCCCCGGGCATTCTGGAATTGCGAATACGCTTCCGCCCAGCGCTTTTCCCGGTAAAGAACGACGCCGTTCCAGAATGCATCGCGTCGAGTAATAATTTCCCGCGAGGCCTCGAGGGCGAGCGCGACTGGCTCGTAAATTTCATGCCGCTCGCGCACGTCGACGCCGCTCAAAAAATCAATCGGACGCGCGACCAGAATTTTGCTGGCCAGCTCAAAGGTACGCGGCCCGAGCAGAACTCGCGAGCCGTAGAAACGATTCGCGATGCAGAACCGGCGCGCGAGCTCCACCGGTTCGCCGGCTGCGAGGAGGTTCCGTTGTCCGTTGTTCTTTAGCGGCGCCATGATCATCGTCCCCGAGCTCACCCCGGCATGGACACCGACGTTGCGCAATGCATCAGACTTGCTCCCCTTGTTGGCATCGGCGAACGAATGCGTCAGGGCCATCGCTTTTCGAACCGCGCGTTCCGCGTGTTGCTTGTCGCTTTCCGGGAAACCGAAGATTGCCACTACTCCTTCGCCCCCGGACGATTCGAGGTAGGCGCCTTCCGCGCGCAAAGCCTGGACCGCGTGCGCCAGAAACCGCTCCGTGATGTCGGCGAAAACGTCGGGCTCGCAATCCTCCGCGAGATCGTGCTTGTCCGCGAGATCGCAAACGACAGCGGTCACTTCGCAGACGCGGGCGCCCGAATCGGCGTCGCCGCGTCGCGCCCGGGCGCGCGGTTTTTCAACGACTGGCGGCGGAGCCACCGGCTGGGGTGCAGCGATCACGGGGGCCGGCACTGGCGCCACCGCCGTGACGGAGATGGGCGCCGGTCGCGGGGTCGGGCCTGCCTCGAATTTGGGAGCACGCGAACGCCGGTCCTCGAGATAAGCAGCCAACCAGATGGAGAAAAGCGCGCCGAGGAAACCCAACACCACCGCAGCCATCGCCGGCAGCGGCTGGAAAAAAAGTCTGTAGAGAGAACAGATCCAGGCGAGCCCAGCTATCTCAACCAGCAACACACCGACGATTAAGGCCGTCCGGCCACGCGGCGACGCCGTCAACGTCAGAAGCGCAACTCCAATTGCCGTCACGGCTACGAGCACGGACAAGACAGGCGCCATGACTCGCTTGGTGGTCTCCGGAAAGAGCCCGGCGACGGCCGCTTCCGGGCGCGCCAGCCAGCCGGCCAGCTCGAGGCCGACGATTAATCCGGCGACGATCAGACCAATGATCAGCGCAGTTACAACATGCCGCTTCATTTCGTCGGATAGTGTGATTGAACAACGAGATCACTCAAGAACTTATCCGGCGCGTCGACCGCCTCACGGCCGAGGACAAATTTATTCTGGCCGGTGTTCTTTTGGACGAGGCTGAGCCCGAACTGGTAGTCCTTGAACAGATGCGCGCAGAGATCCGGCATCGCCATTCGCTCGGCCCGCGCGCGCTCGATCAGGCGCTCAATCGCCGCCGGCTCGAGCAGGAGCTCGATGCCGTGCGCTTTCTGGAATTCCTCGGCAAAGGCGAGCGCGCTTTTTTCGAGGGCCGCCTCTTCCTGCTTGTGGCCTTCCACCATGAGCCGGTCGAGCACCATCTTTGGCTCGCGCACTAACTCAGCGGAAACCCGGAGCTGACTGAGCCCGGAGCCAGCCAGGTAATATTTGTAGTCGCGAAATAGTTTTTCCCAGACGGTGAGCAGGCCGCGCGCGCCGGTCTTCTCTTTTGCCGCCGCCTCCGCCATGAGGTGGAGCGCTTCATCTTCAAAACTGATCTCGATTCCGTAAGCGCGGAAAGCCCGCTCGTATTGCCGGAGAATGCTGCCCTCCGAAAACTTCATGATCTGGTAAAGATCGTCCGCCGCCAATTCCTCACAGACGACGCGCACCGGCAACCGGCCGATGAATTCGGGCTCGAAACCGTACTCGATGAAATCCTGGGTCCCGACGAATTGGAACAATTCGTTGTCCATCACCTGGCGCGGTTCGGTGTTGAACCCGATCTGTCCCTGGGTCAGCCGCCGTGAGACCTGCTGCTTTAAGCGCTCGAACGCGCCGCTCACCACAAAAAGAATGTGACGCGTGCTGATGGTTTCGCGCTTTGCTTTCCCGCCGCGCCGCTGAAATTCAAACGCAGCCTGAAGCTGCGCCTGAAGATCATTCGCGCTCCGCAGCGGCACGTCGGTTTCCTCCATTAATTTCAGGAGCGTCGTCTGCACTCCGCGGCCGCTCACGTCACGACCGGCCATGTTCCCGGCCGCAGCCAGCTTGTCGATCTCATCGATGTAAATGATGCCGAACTGGGCCAGCTGGACGTCGCCATCTGCTTTGTCGACGAGCTCGCGGACGAGGTCCTCGACGTCGCCGCCGACGTAACCGGTCTCGCTGAACTTGGTCGCGTCCGCTTTCACGAACGGCACTTTGATCAGCTCCGCGATGTGTTTGATGAGATAGGTTTTCCCGACGCCGGTGGGGCCAACCAGGATGACATTCTGTTTCGCGTACTCGGTTTCTTCGGCGCGGGCCGCATCTTCCTTTTCGAGGCGGCGGAGGTAATTGACGTGGTTGTAGTGATCGCAGACCGCGATCGCCAAAACCTTTTTGGCCTCGTCCTGTTTGATCACGAACCGGTCGAGGTGCGCCTTGATGTCGCGGGGCAGGAAATCGAAAACGAACGTCTCGTCGCTGATCTCGCGGGGCTTTTCCTCTGCGGGCGCTTCGGCCGTCTCCGGCTCCGTGTAAGTCGTGAACGCAACCTTGTCGCCAAAATTCGTTTTCATGAATTCCGAAAGCTTCGACTTCAACTCTTCAGGCGAAGGGAATGGCGGGTTCTGCGTCATCGAGCCCGTAACCTAGCATCGGCGATGAGGGTGTAAACATGGGGCGCCCGCCCCATTCGTGCTCGTGCTCATGCTCGTAATCGACCGAAAGAATCGAGCAGGAGCACGAGCACGAAAGCTAACGCGCCCGTTACCTTTCGCCGGTTGACCATTCGCGAGGCGGTCGTACGTTTTGGACATGAAAAAGTTCATCGTGAGTGCAGCGATTGGGGCGCTCGCTCTTGGCTCGGCCATGGGCGAACGGCCGGTCGTGGAACAGAAGACGCAGGCTGATAACGCCGATTACGACTACGTGACCGTGACGGGGTCGCATATGAAGCAGAAGATCCGCAAACGGAACATCATCACGACCACCCGGTACAATGGGAACGTGCTGACTATCGATCAAAGAGAGATGGAGCGGAATGGGAACGGCGATCTGGCAAGTCAGTTGAGCCGTTATCCCGGCGTCCAGATCAGCGGCCGTCACTAAGCTCGCAGTTCTGGGATTTGAGCGGCGTCCGTCGCGCGGCGGACGCTGATTGGCGGATAGCGTTCGCTGTTTCCGCTGGGCGGCGCAGTGTTATCATCGGTTGGCAATTTCACCGATGACCACGCTCACTATTTCACGCGATCAGGCCGGACAACGGCTCGACCGCGCTCTCGCTCTTGCGCTCCCTGCTTTCTCGCGCGTCCGCCTTCAGACCTTGATCCGCGACGGATTCGTCAACGTGAATGGCAAGAAGCCGCGGCCGCGCGACGCCGTTCGCAGCGGCGACGTTGTCGAAGTGCGCGAGCCGGAAGTTGAAAAGAGCGATGCGCAACCTGAGGCGATGCCGCTCGAGATTCTCTTCGAGGACGACGATCTCCTCGTCCTCAACAAACCGGCCGGGATCGTTATGCATCCGGGCGCGGGTCATCAAACGCATACGCTGGTCAATGCGCTCCTGGCCCATTGCAAAAATCTTTCGGCGATCGGCGGAAAGGAACGACCCGGCATCGTCCATCGGCTCGACAAAGAAACCAGCGGCGCGCTGGTCATTGCCAAGAACGACACGACTCACCGCGATCTTTCCAAACAGTTTGCCGCCCGCACGATGGGAAAAATCTATCTGGCTCTCGTGGCCGGGACCCCGCGAAAGAGTGCTGGGGTCATCGACAAAGCAATCGAGCGGCACCCCGTCCATCGGCAACGGATGAGCATCGCGCGCCGCCAGGGACGATCGGCGAAAACGGATTATCGCGTTCTGAGTTCGAGCGGCGACGTGAGCCTCGTCGAATGTGTTTTGCACAGTGGCCGCACCCACCAGATCCGCGTTCACCTTCACGATCTCGGCCACCCGGTCCTGGGCGACAAACTTTACGCCGGCAAACGCGCCGGAAATTTCCCGCGCCAGATGCTTCACGCCTGGAAGCTCAGTTTTCGCCATCCGCGTACTAGCGAAGCACTAAGCTTCACCGCGCCAATTCCGCTGGACCTTGCCGAGGCCACGCCAAAATAAACGACACAACCATCGGGCGAACATCGCACGAAGGTAGCGTGGGATGCTGAGGGGAATGTGGCGGCGAGGGTTGGCTTGCGCGGTGACGTCGATCGTCCTGGCGACTGCGGTCCATGCGGGCGATGTGATCGCGCCAGGCTCGCTCGCGACTCAGCAGGGTGACACGGGAAATCTTTTCCCAATTCTTTCGCCCGATCCAATTCGCTACCAGCAGGTGATCGATCATTCCCAGTTCGCCGCGATGGCGGCCGGCGGTGAATACATCACCCAAATCGCGTTTCGCGTTCACTCGCCCGGCATCGCCTTCACCGCGGACATCAGCAGCTTGCAGGTCAATCTTTCCACCACCAACAAAACTCCCGACGCCCTCAGTTCCACGTTTGCCGCGAACGTCGGCGCGGACGACACGGTGGTGTTCCCGGCGGCGAGCGTTCAGTTTTCCACCTCCGTCGCGGGCCCAGTCGATGGCCCGCAGGCCTTCGATCTCGTCATCACTTTCCCGACGCCCTTTCACTACGACCCGTCGCAAGGCAATTTGCTCGTCGACATTCGGAACGGTTCGGGCGCCACCCACGATCCGGCGAACGACCAGCAGATCGACGCGACCGGCGCGTTCGGTGACGCTACCTCGCGCGTCTACAATCTCGGTGACGTCAACGCGGCGAGTGCAGGCACGACCGGCAGCAGTTTCCAAATGGATTCGTTCGGTGCGGTCATGCGCTTCATTTCGACCCCAAACGCCCCCGTCCCAGCTCCGCCGCACACTCTCCTGAACAGCGCGACAAGGATGCGCGTCGGATCGGGAGACAACGTTCTCATCGGCGGCTTCATCATTGGTGGTGGTTCGAAGAAAGTGATCCTGCGCGCTATTGGACCGTCGCTTGCGAACGCCGGCGTGCCCGGAGCGCTGACCGATCCTACTCTCGAGCTCCACGGCCCCGCGGGCGAGCTGATCGCTTCGAACGACAACTGGGTCGCGAGCACTCAAAAACAGGCGATTGTCGACAGCGGCATTGCTCCGTCGGATGATCGCGAGGCGGCAATTGTCGCGACCTTAGCTGAGGGAAGTTACACGGCCGTCGTGGCCGGCGCGGGAGGAACCACCGGCGTGGGCCTTGTCGAAATTTACGATCTCGACCAGAGCGCGACCGGTCGCCTGCTCAATCTCGCGACCCGCGGTCGGGTCGAAACCGGCGACAACGTGATGATCGCCGGCCTGATTATCGGCGGCACCGAAAACACCCGGGTCATTGTGCGCGCACTTGGGCCGTCGCTTGCCACCCTCAACCCGCCTGTGCCAGGCGCGTTGCCTGATCCCCTTCTCGAGTTGCGCGACGGACAGGCGAACCTGCTCGAATCCAACGATGATTGGGTAAACAGTCCGCACAAACAGGAGATCAGCGACAGCACGCTCGCTCCGCCTAACGACAAGGAGTCGGCCGTGATTCGGGCGCTGCCCCCAGGGAACTACACGGCGATCGTGCGCGGCGTAAATGGCGCGACCGGCATCGGCCTGGTTGAACTCTACGATCTCGACTGATTATGACGCGCTCCCGTTTCCAATTCCTCGCCGCCCTCGCGTTTCTCTTGGCCGCTCCGCTTCGCCTGCTCGCGCAAGCTCCCACGCTGCCGGCGCCGGATCGTTCGGGCATCGAGCACATCGTGGTCGTGACTATGGAAAACCGGTCGTTCGACCATTTCCTGGGTTGGCTCGCGGGCGCCAACGGCCAGCAGGCCGGTTTGAGTTACAGCGATTCCGCGGGCACCGCCCATTCCACTTACCACCTGACCGATTACCAGGGTTGCGCCTTCCTCGATCCCGGGCACGCCTATTCCGATGGCCGCGTGCAGTTCAACGGAGGCGCCGCGAACGGCTGGCTCCTCGACGGCTCGAACTCCGAAGCCGGCACGCCGAACAAGGCCAACGATTTGTTCGCGATCGGCTATTACCAGCAAAGCGATCTCGCGTTTCTCGGCGGCGCCGCGCCGGCCTGGACTACCTGCGATAATTATTTCGCCGCCATGATGGCCGAGACCCGCCCGAACCGGATCTACATGCACGCGGCCCAAACCGATCGGCTCGATAACTCCTCGTTCATTTCGGGGTTACCGACCATCTGGGACCGCCTCGCGGAGCACGGCCAAACCGGCCGCTATTATTATTCCGATGTCTCGTTCCTCGATCTTTGGGGAACGAAATACACGAATATTGTCCATCCGGTAGCGAGATTCATGGAGGATTGCGCGGCGGGAACGCTGCCAAACGTCGCGTTCGTCGATCCCGAGTTTCTTGGCGAAGATTCCGGAACCTCGACCGACGATCATCCGCACGCCGATATTCGGAACGGCGAAGTCTTCCTCAACCAGGTCTACAACGCCGTTACGGCAAGCCCGAACTGGAAGCACACCGTCATGATCATCACTTTCGATGAGTGGGGCGGCTTCTTCGATCACGTAGCTCCGCCGCTTGCGCCGATTCCCGCAGCCAGCGCCACTGCCGGCGATACCGACGGCCGCCTCGGCTTTCGCGTCCCATGCATTGTCATCTCACCGATGGCGAAGCGCGCCTTTATCAGCCACGAACAATTCGACCACACTTCGATTCTGCGGATGATCGAATGGCGGTGGAGTTTGCCGGCCCTGAGCAGCCGCGACGTCGCTGCGAACAATCTGGCCGACGTCCTTGACTTCGTCACCGCGCCGAACGTGACCTTCCCCCAGTTCAACGTTCCGCCCGGCCCGTTCGGCGGCGCGTGTCCCTAACGCGAGGTCTGGTCGAACTTGCGCAGCTCCGCTTGAAAATAGGCGGCCGCTTCCAGGACCGTTCCATCGGCCAGCTTCACTTTGTATTTCTGGTGAGTCAGCGACGATTCTGAAGCGCAATATTTGACGAAGTCCTCAGCCGTCGCGACTCGCGACCCCGCCACCTTGAGCTTGCTCCGCAGATGGCTCGCGGCCGCTGGGCCATCGTGTTCGGTCCCGTTCCGGATAAACTTGATCCCAGCCGATGTCTCCACTTCGTGCAGGAGAAAATCGATCCGAGCCTGTTCGCGCGCATCACGCCCCAAGAGCGCAAAGACGCAGAGCAGAAATACAAAAGTCGCGATGACATGGGACGCGCGCATGCAACAACATAGACACAAGCCGCGTGCTCGCCTAGCAGCGCGATCAATCGTTCGACACGTTTATTGGAGGAAGTAAACCTGGACAACGCCTGTCCCGGTTTGCTCCGGCTTGCCTCGAACCTGCGCAGTGTATTGGCCCGGGGGCAAGGTATCGACCAACGCCGCTTCGCGGTCATCGCTCGGTTGAAGTCCTGTGTTAATGAGCTCCTGCTTCTGGTCGGTTTGCCAATCATCGTTCTCGCGAACAATGGCACCGTTCGAATCCCTTAGTTGCAGCGTGGTGTCGGGCAGCGCGTTGTTGATTCCAAAAGCGCTCAGGGACGGCCCGATCGCGCGCAGGACGATTTGCACCGTCCCATTTTGAATTGTGAAACCGGCGATCATGAGTTTATCGCCCGGCTGGATCAAACCTCTCGTCGCGATGTTAGCGAGCCTGGCCGAAGAGGTGCCGCTCAGATCGTATGCATCTACCACTCCAGTTCCCGTAGTGTTTCCGACTCCGCGAACTACGGCCGTGTAACTCCCCGGCGCCAGGTCTGCAATGATGGCTGACTCAAAGTCATTGCTCGGAGCAACGCCGCTTCCAGCAATGTCTGCCGATTGATCGCCGGTAATCAGGCCTCCCACCTGGGTGTTTCTCCAATCGTCATTGGTTGCAACCGTTGCGTCGTTCGCGTCATGGACCTCCAGGGTCGGATTCGCCAAGGCGTCCGGGATTCCAAAGGGAGCAAGCGATGGCCCGATCGCACGGACAATGATTTTCTTGGTCGAACCCGTCGGTCCTTGCACGATGAAGCCTTCGATCAACGCATTATCCCCGGTTCCGACTGGGAGTCGGGTCGACACGTTTCCGACAAGGCCTGGAGTTGAGGTGGGCGTTGAAATCGGCGTGGCCGTGGGAGTAGCTGAAGCTGTAGCAGTCGCAGTAGGAGTCGGTGTGCCTGTAGGACTAGGTGTTGTCCCAGGGGTAGGTGTTGGCGTGGGCAAAGGTGTAAAATCCACTCCGACCCGGCTAACTCCGAAAAGACCGGCCGCCTCGCCGGCCACGATAGCTCTCGCCGAATCATCGATCACCATCGCGTAGGCAAGGTCGGTAGCTTTGCTCACATCGATCACCGCTTTTCCATTCACCCCGAATGAACCGTCGAGCGAGCCATTCGGGTCATATCGCAGCACGATGAAATCGCCGTTCTCGCCACCTGCTGCCAGGATCCTTCCGTCTGATTGAAGCGCGAGTGCCTGGCCCCCGGTTGTGTCTGCGCTGAGAGGTGTAATCACGGCTCCGCTGGATCCGAAGGAATTGTCCACTAAGCCCGCTGAGTCGTAGCGGACCGTCACGGCAGAAGTATCCGCAAGACCGGTGATAACAATCTTGCCGTCCCCCTGAATTGCCACTCCTTTGCCTTCGTTTCGACTGGCGCCAAATTGCGCAGTGAGTTTTCCGTCGCCACTAAACGAATTATCAAGCCCGCCGTCGGGATTGCAGCGAATGGCGGCAAAGGCGTTCCCTGATTTACCGACTGCAACGATTTTACCGTCGGCCTGGAGGGCAACGGCGCTGGCGCTTTCATCAGCGGTCCCAAGATTGATTGCGGTCGCGCCATTGGTGCCGAATGAGGGATCGCTCGAAAGGCCTGACGGATCGGAGATCACGCGCATCAGGAAAAAATCAGACGATCCGAACGTGCCTGCGGCGACGATTCTGCCGTCGGGTTGGATAACCAACGCGTTTGCTTCGCCGCTGAAAGTACTGCGGACAGTTTGTTCGAGCGAGCCGTCGGCGGTCAGGCGGCGAACCGCAGCCTTTCCGTTGCTTCCGCCGGCCGCGATGATCTTGCCGTCTGATTGAAGGGCAAGCGCTTGGATCGTGTCGTTCGTTCCGAATGGCGCGGTAACCTTTCCTGTCCCGCCACCGAAGGAGGCATCCAGCGCTCCGTCGGCGTTGAATCGCATCAATCCGTAAGTGCGAGCCGGGGGAATCGATGCGGTGGTAAGATTGCCCGCGACCAGAATTTTGCCGTCTGGTTGAATTGCCGCGCTCGTCGCGAAAGCCTCATTCTTATCGCTCACGTCGTCGACTTTTTTTCCATCGCCGTCAAAAGTCGCATCGAGCGACCCGTCCAGGTTGAAACGCACCAGCGCGAGGTCGAACTGGGAGGAACCGGCGTATCCAGCAGCCAGGATCTTGGTTCCCGACAGCCCGATCGCCCGGCAACCCGCAGTCCCCGGGGCAAAGGACGGCACCGCCACGCCGTCGCTGTCGAACGAGTTATCGGGCAGGCCGGACGAAAGATAGCGCGCGACGGTGAATCCCGGAGAGCCTTCGCCGCCAATAACAATCTTGTAGACCGGATTGGCGGGCGACCCGGTTTTCTGAATGGCAAGGGCGTGAGCTTCCCCGCTGATGCCGGTAACCAGAATACCGTCACCGTCAAAAGTCGTATCGCGTGTTCCATCCAGATTGTAACGCACGACGGTAAACTTTCCGCTGCTCCGCCCCCCTGCCACAATCGTAGCGTCGTGTCCCGGTTCGGCCGGTTGGATGGCCAGGGCATTGGCAGACGCATAATCGGCTCCGAGAGAAGTGAGGACGTAACCGGCCCCATTGTTGAAGCTGGTATCGAGACCTCCGCCCGCGGTTAAGCGAAATAGGATGAAGCCATAACTTGAGCCGTCGAAGCTGTGGTCGCTCCCGCCGACGATGATCGTGGACCCACTTAAGACGACAGCCTCGCCGGTGTCGGTGCCTATAAGCGACTTGGTTGTTTTTCCACTGTCGCCAAAGGTCGAATCAAGCGAGCCATCGCTGTTATAGCGCGCGATACTGGCAGCGGTCGACCCATCATTGTGAGAGGAGGTTCCGACCACTACGATCTCATGGCCGGCGTCTGTCTGGATTGCCAAGTCATGGGCAGCCTCGAATGAGCCTGGCTCGATGGGCGTAGTCACCATTCCCTGGGTGCCAAAGGAGCCATCGAGTGAGCCATCAGTGTTGAAACGCATCACAAGAAAGTCCCCGTTGTCGGTGCTTGCCCCGGAGATCGAGCCCGCAACAACAATTTTGCCGTCGGTCGTTTGAAGCTTTAACGCGTTAGCCGTCCCGGCATAGACCTGGTCCTTGCCCAGGAACGATGTGTCGAGCGTGCCATCGATGTTGTAACGGCGAACCGAAAACCCGGTCACGAAGCCGGAAGAATTCAGTGCTACGACCGCCTTGCCGTCCGTCTGAATCGCGACGGTGTAACCCGTGTCGTCGCCGCCCCCGAACCCGGCGCGCAGTTTCCCGGTCCCAGCAAACGTGGTGTCCAAATCGCCAGGCGCCGCTGAAGCGCGCGGGGCTTCGCTGCCGATGAAAGCGGCTGCCACCAATCCTAAAACGAATTTTCGGCTCGGATCCATTTTTCGCAGGCAACAGAACAACGAAAACATTGTAAAGACATTTCAGGAAAACGATTCTCTTTCGAACGGTGCCACCACCCGCGTTTCTTATTGAAGGACGTAAACCTGGACAACGCCTGTCCCGGTTTGCTCGGGCTTGCCTCGAATTTTGTAAATGTTGTATTTCCGTAAGATTTATCTCGTCTTGGCCGCGCCGATCTCTAGTATCCGCTTCTTCGTGGGACGATTTGTTCGAGGCGTTTCCCGGCTGCCTCCTCTCGAGCGACCCTGTTCACTGAAAGCGCGGAATAGAAAACAGACATGAAAAAGAAATCTTCGAAATCCTCATCTCGCTCGGCCTATTTTAGTTTCCGCGCGCTCTTTGGCCTCTTCCTTTGCTGCGCGGGAATCGCGCTCGCGATTTTTACCCTGGCCGGCTTCAGCGTCGCCTCGGAGCCCGCGGCTGGAAGCGCACCAGTCATCAGCGCTCCTGCTCCGCAGCTTACTAAAGGGGTGGAGCCAGTCCTCACGGGCGCATTGCGCGATATGCCCGTAATCCCGCCATCGATGGCACCCGGACACCACAATAGGGAACCGGTGGTTCCTCCGGGACCAACGGAAGGCGCAGGCGTTGACACGGCTCTCCAGACCACCCCAGGCCCCATCTACTCGGCCCCGGCACCAACCGGGGTCAGTTGGGACGCCGTCGGCGTAGGACTCGGCGGGTTCGCCCCTGGGAGCAATCCGCCCGATGTGAACGGTCGCGTCGGCGTCAGCCAATACATGCAGTGGAACAACACGAGCTTTGCGGTATTCAACAAAAATACCGGGGCCCTGCTCTACGGTCCGGCCGCAGGTAAAACTCTCTTCCAGTCCCTCGGAGGTGTTTGCGCCTCCCACAACGATGGGGACCCTGTCGTTTCCTATGACATTCTTTCCGACCGCTGGGTAGTGTCGCAGTTTGTGGTCGACGGAGGCACCGGAAGTAACTCACACCAGTGCTTCGCGGTCTCCCAGACCGGTGACGCGACCGGTAAGTGGTATCTGTACGATTTCGTCACTGACCCCGTAAATTTTCTCGATTACCCGCACACCGGCGTATGGCCTGACGGCTATTACATGAGTGCGCACATTTTCAATTCAACCGGCACCGCCCTCGTCGCGGCCCGGGTTTATGTCTTCGAGCGCGACAAGATGATCGCAGGCCAGGCCGCCCGGATGCAGAGCGCGAATCTCACCGCGTTTCCCCCTAACTTCCAATATGGATTTCTCCCGGGTGACCTCGACAGTGTGACCCCTCCGCCGGTGGGTGAGGCGGCGTTTGTTCTCGGACCCCATCCTACTACCCTCACCCTTACTACCTCGGCCAGGGTGGCCGTGACATGGGGGGCCGTTCCTACGATCGCGCTAACTGAGTCCACTATCACCAATACGACCTTTACGGGTCCAAACTGCGTGGGTGGCGGGCGCGCCTGTGTCCCGCAGTCCGGTCAGGCCAATGCTAACGGCCTGGATAATATTAGTCGCCATTTCATGTATCGCCTGGCGTATCGCAACAATGGAACCCAGGCTTCGCCCCAGGAATCGCTCCTGGCAAATATCACGGTCCGCGGCTCGACCGCCCATAATGCCATCCGGTGGTACGAATTCAGGAACGCCGGAAACTCGACCGCCACTCCTACAATTTTTCAGCAGTCTACCTTCGATCCAACCGTCGACTACCGCTGGCTGGGCTCGATGGCGATGGATAAGGACGGGAACATCGCGCTCGGTTACAGCAAATCGAGTTCGACCACTTTCCCCAGTATCTGGATAACTGGGCGCCTCGCTACCGACACCATCAACACGATGGGTACCGAAGTTGTGATGCAGGCTGGCGGTGGTTCCCAGGATGCTACCGGCGGCAACCGCTGGGGCGATTACAGCGCGATGACCCTTGATCCCGTCGACCAGTGCACCTTCTACTACACAAATGAATACTTAAAGACGACGGGCGGCTTCAACTGGTCCACCCGCGTGGCATCGTTCCGGTTCCCCAGCTGCACCGACGCCACTGCCTGGGGAACGGTCACTGGCACCATCACGTCGCAGGTCACCGGTGCTCCGATTCCGGGCGTAACCGTTACTCTCAACAACGGCTTTGCCGCAGCTAGCAATGCCTCCGGCGTCTACTCAATCCTGGTCCCAGCCGGCAGCTACACCGCAACCGCCGCTGACCCGGATCGCAACTGCGCCACCTCAGCCCCGGTCTCAGCCCCGGTCGTTGTTACCAGTGCCGTCACAAGCACTCAGAATTTTGCCATGACCGGAGCTTCCAAGCTCGATGCGACCGCGGCCGTAGTTAACGACGTTACCTCGGGCGGCAATGGCAACGGCATCGTCAATCGCAACGAATGCGTTAACCTCAACATCCCAGTTACAAACGACGGCTGCGGCTCGGAAACAGCCATCTCCGCCACCCTGACCACCTCGACTGCGGGAGTGACCGTGACTCAGGGTAGCGCGACGTATCCCAATCTGGTCATCGATCAAACCGGTAACAACTCCGTGCCCTTCACCATCTCCGTGGACTCCGCGTTTGTCTGCGGCACGAACATCGCGCTAACTCTTAATCTTACCTTCGCCAGCGGGATCAAGTCGATTCCGATTACTCTGCCGACGTGCGGCGGCGGCGCAGACCAAGTCATCGCCCCCACCTCCATTACGACGACCGATTCTTCTCAGCCGGACCGGATGGGCCGCGATGGCGTCCCCAGCACCTGCGAAGGAAAAAATTGCCCGGGCGCGATCAACACCGCCGGGAACCGCAACTATAAGACCTTCACCTTCTCCAACACCAGCGGATCGCCCAGATGTTTTACGGCCACGATCAACGCGGCCCTGGGCGGCGCCGACATTCAGAGCGCGGCTTATCAGAATAGTTATACTCCGCCGGTCGCTCAAGGCGATGTCATAGGTAATTTGTGCCTGAATTATCTGGGTGACAGCGGCGTTTCCGGCCTGGGGAATACGCTAGGGAGCGCGGCCTACTCGTTTACTGTCCCCGCATCGACGAATTTCGTCATCGTCGTCAACACGACCGGGGCCGCCACGAACTCTTCGGTCTTCAGCGGAACCATTTCGGGCTTCATCGACAACACACCAGGGCCTGGCGCTTGCGGCGCCGTAGGTCCAACACCCACCGCGACCGCCACAGCCACCGCATCCCCAATTGCCACAGCTACGGCCACCGCGACAGCCACAGCTACGGTTGCTCCGACCGCAACAGCGACAGCCACAGCTACGGTTGCTCCGACGGCAACAGCGACAGCCACAGCTACGGTTACTCCGACCGCAACGGCTACCGCCACAGCGACAGTTGCTCCGACAGCGACCGCCACAGCTACGGTTGCTCCGACCGCTACGGCGACCGCGACAGCGACGGCGACTCCCGCAACAAACGTGGTCCTCTTGGATACGATTACGGCCTCGGATTTGCAGACCTACACGGGCAGTATACCGCGCACCTATATGGGGAACGCGTTTACGAACAACACCCTGCCCGGCGGAACGACCTCGTTCCAGATCCAGAAGCTGACGCTCTACATGGTGTCGGATGTGGCGACCTCCTACACCGACGTGGTTGCCCGGGTGCAGTTCTGGAACACCTACAATGCGGGTAACACGCCCGTATTCACCAATCCCGCTGGGGGGACACTCCTGATCGACCTTGGCCCGATCGACACCGATGATAGCACGTTCTATGAAATCAATGTTACGCTGCTGACGCCCGTCACCTTGATTGGCGGCTCGGGAACGGCGTGGGGCTTCGCCCAGAACTTCCAAGGCGACAGCGGGGGCGGGTTGGTCGACGACGACAACCTTACTTCGCTGATCACGTCGAACTCGGGCGACACCTATGCCTCGGGTCAGATTCTGAACGGCGTTGATCCTACCTATGGCTATTTCCGGAACTTTAGTGGCCGAACCGACTTCAACTTTGCCCCGGTCGACTCGCGCTCGCTGGGATTGGACTACCAGGGTATCGCCATCATCGTCGAAGGCATCCCGGTCACTGGCGCTTCGCCTACCCCGACGGCTACGGCCACGGCAACGGCCTCGCCAAGTGCGACGGCAACGGCCACTGCTTCCCCGAGCGCCACAGCTACAGCTACAGCCACGGTTGCTCCGACAGCGACCGCAACCGCTACAGCAACGGTTGCTCCGACAGCGACCGCAACCGCTACGGCCACGATTGCTCCAACGGCTACCGCAACAGCTACAGCCACGGTTGCTCCGACAGCGACCGCAACAGCTACAGCCACGGTTGCTCCGACGGCAACTGCGACGGCTACAGCGACGGCCACGGTTGCTCCGACAGCGACCGCGACCGCTACGGCCACGATTGTTCCGACGGCTACAGCTACGCCAACTAGTACGGCGACAGCAACTGCTACGGCGACCGCTACTGCTACTGCCACTTCTACACCGACGGCTACCGCTACCGCCACAGCTACACCTACTGCCGCCCCGGCCAAAGCCGTTAACCTGTCAAGCCGTCTGGCTGTCGGCACCGGCGACAGGATTATGATTGGCGGGTTCATTGTAACCGGCAACGCGCCCAAAACGATTGCAATCCGCGGGATGGGGCCAGCCCTCGCCAGCTTCGGCATCACCGATTTCCTGGCAGATCCTGTGATTGAATTGCGCGATTCCAGTAACGCGGTGCTTCAGTCGAACGACAACTGGAAGGACAGCCAGCAAGGGACGATTGAAGCATTCGGGTTGGCGCCAAACGATAACCGCGAAGCGGTGATCATAAGGTCAGTCACTCCCGGTTCTTACACGGCTCTCCTGACCGGAAAAGGCGGTACGACCGGCGTCGGCTTGGTCGAGGTTTACGATCTCACGCCAAATTCTGACTCGGAGTTGGGCAACCTGAGTACCCGCGGGTTTGTCCAGGGTGCGAACAGCGTCCTGATCGCCGGCTTCATTCTCGGGGGGAACAACACCGGGAACGATCGCATTGCCATTCGCGGGCTTGGACCGTCGTTGAGCCAGTTTGGATTGAATCCAGTTCTGGCCGATCCGACCCTGGAGTTGCACGACGCCAACGGCGCGACGCTGATCACCAACGATGATTGGGCGACCGATCCTGGGGCGGCGAACCTGATCTTGTTCAACCTGGCTCCGAGTAATCCGAAGGAATCGGCTATCTTCACTACCCTGCCTCCGGGCACCTTCACGGCGATCCTCGCTGGGAAGAGCGGCGGCACTGGCATCGGAACGGTTGAAGTCTATAACCTGAAGTAACGCCGCCTACGCCAAGGCTACGGCGGGGCAGGCCCGCTCTAGCTAAGGCTACGGCGTGGCAGGCCGTCTGACTTCTTCTAAAGCGACCAACTTGGAGGGACGCCCGCCGTGGCGTCCCTCTCAGGCTTTCTCCCCGCCGCTCATTTCGCAATCATCCCGATTGTCTTCAGCCAGGTCTCAAATAGCTGCGGCCAATCGGTGATCGGAAACCTCGTGCGCCGCAACCCGAAGGCGTGCCCGCCCTCTGCATACAAATGCATCTCGACCGCGACCCCGGCCTTCTTCAGCGCGCGGTAATAAACCAGGGAGTTGTTTACGTCGTCCACGTCATCATTCTCCGCCTGGAGTAAAAATGCAGGCGGCGTCCTGTCGGTAACACCAACATTTGGATTCAGCTCACAATTCGTATCGTCGATCGAAAGATGCCCGGGAAAAATCGCCGCGGCAAAATCTGGCCGGCAGCTTTCTTTGTCCGCCTGATCGACCGCGGGATACGAGCGCTTGTCGAAATGAGTGCTGATCGCCGCTACCATATGCCCTCCCGCGGAAAACCCGATCACTCCAATCTTGTGCGGATTGATCTGCCACTCGGCGGCGTGAAGGCGCACCAGGCCAACCGTCCTTTGCGCATCCTGCAACGCCAGTTCTGACTCAGCATACGGCCCTAGTCGCGGAGTCGGCACGCGGTACTTCAAGAGCACGGCGGTGATTCCCCTGGACGTCAGCCAATCGCAAACCTCGGTCCCTTCCAGGTCGATCGCCAGAACCTTATAGCCTCCGCCGGGGAAGACGACGACCGCCACCCCGGTATTCTTTCCCTTTGGCGGATAGACCGTCATCGTCGGCTGCGACACGTTGCTCACCTCCACCCAGGGCTTGCCGGCCACTAGCGACTCCGTCACCGTTCTCGCCTTCTCCGGCCCTGCCAAGGGTTGAGCATCTGGCGGCTCCTTCGGCCAGATCGGCACCTGGGCGTGTCCCGAGGACGGCTGCCATGTCGTCTGCGCATTAAGCCCGCAACACGCAAACACAGCCACGAACAAGGCCAGCCGAGGCTTACGCATGAATCGGATAGGTCTCACGGCGACAGAAGATCAGCGATGGCGCGAGAGAGCGAACGCGTTTCTCTGATCCTTCCTAGTCTTCCTTCAGTCTTGCCCCAGGCGGCCACTGGTTCGCTCGATCGTCTGGTTGGCCTTCGGGCATGATGGGAACGTGCCACGGAGAAAACCGATCATAAGTGCAATCTGCCAAAAAATCCACAGCGCGCCCCAGGCGAACAACCACATCGGGACGGCCGCAAAGGTGCGCTCGACGCCCTCGAAACCCTCGCGAGCGGTCGCCCCAATGAGGGCGACATCAACTGCGCCGCCCAAAGCGAGCACTACCCCGAGCAATCCACGCCAACGGTTAATCCAGGCGACGAGAGCGAGTGGGAGTAAGACTACACCGACAGCGGAGATAAGGCTGGAGATCCAGCCGTGACCGCCGCCGCCCATGATGAAGGCCAGGGCCGCGACGACTAAGCCGTAAATAACTCCAAGAAAGGCCGCCGCAAGATTCTTATGAGGCGACGGCGACATCTGACGGGAAAAGGTTCATCGTCTGGTTAGGCCGTTGGCAGTCCATGCGACTTGCAATGGGCCAGAAACGCATTCAGCTCGCAATAGTTTCTGGCCTGGATCGGTACTTTCCCACCAGTCCGCAGCGCGATCGCGATAAGCCGGCCCCGGATTGACTCGTCTCTTGCGATGGTGGCAATCGCTTCGCGTGGAATGTGGACGGGCCCACCCACGCGAAAGACGCTGCCGGTAGGGACCGTGATCCCAGATGAGTCTATAATGATCGCGAAATGGCGCCGCCGGGCCAACGCCGCGGCCGCGGTTCCAATCCAGAGGAGACCAAGGACGCCGACGACCGCCGGGATGAGCCCGGCGTAAAGGCCAATCGCGAACGCCAAACCGAACCCAAGAAGCGTGAAGAACAGGCCAGCGAGAATCATTGCGACGTAGATGTCGATGCGTTGTTTCAATATCACGGGTAACAGTCACGCCCTAACGAGACTCAAGATCAGCTAATTGGTTGGATGTCTTACGTCGATAAAAACGCCGGCCCACCGCGAATCCGATCGCTGCTAAGATAAGACAAACAGCCCACGGAATGGCCAAAAACCCAGCTGGCTCTCCGGTAAACCAGGCCATCGTAAAGATGCTCGCGCGGTTGCGTGGGTCAGGCGGCCACGACAGCACAGTCGCCACAATAGGAGAAATTGCTGCCACAAGAATGGATAGAGCGATGGCGACGAAACGTGGAAGCAAGGCGCCCGTTACCGCAGCGACGATGGCCACTGGAAGCCCCAACATGAGCAGCGAGATGAAAATCGCCTGTGCCATAAAATTAGAACACTTACATCTAACGAGAATCGAAATTTCGGCGGCTTCGTCGCATGGTTAGGTCTGTTCGCCTCAAAACTGATTTCGCTTAACAACTGAGAGAATCTTCCACTCGCCGTTCTGCTTCAAAAGCACCATGTAGTTCGTCCAGGCAGTAGCGATCAGCTTGACGGAAGCGACATCGCCGTCGACGGCCAGAATGCTGATTTCTTTTCTGCGTTCCGATACAGGCGTCACTTCCTTTTTGTTTCTCACTTCCTCCACCATCTCCATACCCGTCTTGCCGACGATCGTCAGTTCGCCGTTGGATTCGCTGATCGTTCGTTTCGAGTAGTGGGAATGCAGTGATCGCTCCATCCGGGCAGGATCGCTCAGATAATAGCCGTCGATGTAGTCGGTAACCGTCGCGCGTATGGCAGTTTCATCCGAAACGCGACCAGGCTGCGCTGTGACCGCAGTGACAAAGCTCAGCGACAAAATCAAAAACAGACGGGTGACACGCATATGATCTCGCGGCTGCATCGCTTGGCCAGGCGCTAAGGTGGAACCAACGCCGGAGAGTTGACATTGAAATTAATGATTTGCCATTGCTCACCGTGCTTAATCAGTCCCAGCGTGATCGTGCCCTCTCCTTTCTCGAAGGCGGCTTTGGCCACGTATTGAGCCGAAACTATTTTCCCGTTTTGCGTTGTTGCGGACATTAGCGAATGCCCTTCGGCTGGCTCACACTTCTGCAACCGACCGAGGCCGCTGACCCATCGGAAGAGGCGGTCCAGTTGATCGATCGTGACCGCCTTCTTGAATTCAGGGCTCGCCCGGTCGAGCAATTCCTTCTCGCTCCACGTGCTGACAATCGCCGGGATTGCTGAATCAGCGTAGGCCTTGCTTTCTTTATCGAGCGCCGTGCCCTTGATCGCAACGAAGGCAATGCCGATACCAATAGCAATAATCAGCACCAGGAAAATGGAGCCGAGAATGATAAAGAATTTTTTCATGAGAAAAGAAGAGGCCTAACGACCCCAACCTCAGCCCGGAACGCTTTGGGGGCGGCAGCGCATGACTTATGCGCCGTCGGCGGCTCGTTCCACCTCGGCGATGTCGATCTTGATCATCTTCGTCATCGCTTCCATCGCGCGGCGGGCGCGGTCCCGGTTGGGGTCTTTGATCAACTCCATCAGCCGGGTCGGCGTCACTTGCCAGAAAACGCCCCAGCGGTCTTTGAGCCAGCCGCAGGCGATCTCCGAGCCGCCATTGGCGGTGAGCGCTGCCCAGAGCCGGTCCGTCTCGGCCTGGTCGGCGCAGGCGATCGAGAACGAGACGGCCTCGGTAAATGAGAAGCCGGGCGTGTTCAGCGCGATGAACGGGCTGCCCCCGAGCGTGAACTCGACGAGGAGCACCGTGCCGGCCACGCCACCCGGCGTGTCCATTGGCGACTGTATCACCTGGTCGATCCGCGAGTCCGGCAGGAGCGAGACATAGAATCGGGCCGCCTCCTCAGCTTGCCCGTCGAAGGTTAGAAATGGTGTGACTTTGTTCAGATGCATTTTTGAGGCTTTCGTTAGTTGCGAATCGGCAAGCTTACATCGGCGACAATGAAAACACCTCGAATATAAACGACAAGACGATCAATAGGATTCCGATCAAACAAGAATATTGAATCTTGCGGCTTTTTACGAGCGCGGCCGCAACACAAAGCGCCGCCATGGCGATACAGGTAGCCGGATAGCCGGCTCCCAGGCTCTTAAAATGGGCCGCTCCTTTTAATCCGGAATCAAGCATGTCGATCAATGGGTAAAAGGCGAGAAGCCCGAAAATGAGCGAATGATTTCTGTAGTAGACCCTGTGGAAATCCAGGGGCTTTTCCTCCCAATCCGGCGGGAGGAGTTGCGCCGCCATGCTGACCAGGAGCGGATTCAACATCACGAACCAGGTTCTCCGGTACGACCAACCCGGAACGTCATGCCACGAATAAGCCGTCCACCAGGAATCGACCAGGACGAGAAGCACAATGACATTACACAGGAGGTAGAGCGGGTCGATTTTATAGCTGCCACGTCTTCGCACCAGTTGGCCAAGGCCAAAGAGCACTTGCGAAACACTCATGCCGACCACGATTGATATCAGAACGCTGAGATGTTCGTATGCCGGCATGTCCTAAACCTTCCTTCCAGTGATGAGCGCTCAGTTAAATCCGTTTTCGGCGACACCCATCCAAACTAGTCGTAGCACACCAGCGTGATCCTTTAGCATCTAAAGGGAAACGAGTTGGCTGCCTCGTAGGTTAGCCCGTTGGTATAGCACGAAAGTAATTGCCAACTGGCTCATTGCGTCTCGGCGGCGATGGCGCGAAGGTTATCCATAATGCTTCGATTGTTGTTCGTCAGGTCCACCAGGCGAGTTTCGATGTCGGCCACTCGCAGGCGCAAAAGCGGCACCAGGCTTGGCGTGGAGCGAAGCGCCTTCGCGCCCTGGCTGATTGCCTCCTCGGACAGTCTGCTGTTGCAAGGATAATCGAGTACGCCCTTGATGGCAGCATAGTCCCCGACCTCGGTGTAGCGGTCGCCACAGTTCTTGGCCAACGTCCGCTGCACTTCGTTCGGCACTCCCATGCGGAACGCCTCGCGGTAGCGCGACTGCATGCCCTCGCGAACCGTGTTATCGATCGTGGGGATGTTGTAAAGCCGCATCGCCGTGTCACGCAGCTTCTGGTCGCGGATGAGTCCGATGGTGCCGGTCGAGATCAGCTCGTCATAAGTAGAACGGCGGCGTAACTTCTGTTTGTACTGAGTGGCGCGGTAGGCATCGACCAGGAGAGCCTCGTCCGAAATTACAGCCCTGCCTTCCAGTGCGGCTAGTGCTCGCTCCGCGTTTGCCAGCACTTCCCGATTGTAAGCAATCAGTAGCTGGTAACCCCAGTCTTCTTCGCGCAGGTCGGCCTTCAGGCGCTCAGCAAAGTTCGCAGCTTGGCGGGAGTTGATGCGTTCCTGATTCCAGTTTGAGACCTGGATACCGATGAAAACGCCTAACACCACGATCATCAGCTCGATGCCGAAGGCGGTCCATTGCTGGTTCTTGAGGTGCCCGATGAAGCGGCGCCCAATCATATTCGCACGTAGATATTGGAATCTCGCCGGTCTTTCGGACTTCGCAACCCGTCTGTCAGGCCTAACGAGAATGAAACAGACTGGCAAGCCGTGACATAGACTTTACAATGCAAGGGGCCACTAATGCCGGCGACACCCAATGTCGTTCGCGCGAACTCCATTCGGGATTCTCTCCTGTTTAGGTTTTGGCGAGCACGGCGTCGACGTCCAAGACGAATCCGGGATGGAAGCCAATATGTTTGGCTTTGCGCCACCAGCTTTCGCCACCCGGCGTTCTGAGCAAGGTACCCAAATGTGCTCCACCTGTCGCTTTTAAAGTCCCCTTCGGAAAGATACCGCGCTGCGTCTGTCCCAAATGTGAAAACAGCCCAAGCGTTTTCCTGCAGCATCTGCTCCAATCGAAGCTGATCGGCTGCGTCCAGCGGGCTCTCCCCATGAAGACCGGCGATCATCAACTGCGCGATGTCGCGATGCTTCCGTGGATTTAACGAAAATAGCTTTCATAGGTGCTTTGCGCGCCTAACGAGACTCAAGATCAGTCCCGAACGCTTCTGGGCTCCGCCGCCTGGTCGGGTCTAATCCGATATATAATACCAATGTTCTCTCATGCGCGAGCTAATCGGCCAGCGAGATCGAATGAGAGGATCGTCGTCCATACGATCCGAAGAAGAATAAAGGTAACCGGAATGTTTTACCGGAAAACCGGACTCGGTAAGAAACTCAACGAAGAGCGAGCCATTCGGCGCGCGGCTCGCGATGACTGCATATGTCAGCCGGGCTCTGCTCACGGCTTCAGGAATAAGGTCGCCTGTCTCGGATACCGCAATCTGGCCGGACTCAATGTCGTGAACGACCTGCTCATAACTCGGCAGTGCCCAAACGAAGAGGGCGTTACGCACTAGCCGGCCAGCAATCATCATCGCGAGAATAGCAGCCAGACAAGCGCCAAACGGGACCAATGCGCGCCAGCGTCGCGCGCGCCAGTGGGTGAAAATGCGGACAAAGCTCGCGCAGACCAACCCGAAAAAGAGAAGCATGATCGGGATGGAGATCAGCTGAGTCAGGCCTGTGCGATGCGCCGTCAGGCTGGTGATGCCCACAAACGAGAAAGCAGCCAGCCAGATACTGATCTTGTCAAAGCGCGACATTAGACCTAACGAGAACAAGATGAGCGACGGTTGGCGAGAGGGCGCGTCGCTGCGGTTTCATCAATCATAATTCTGAAATCTTACTTCCCATGGCTGCCAGCCGTTCGCTCCATCGTCTTGTTAGATGCGGGCGGCATCACCTGTCATGAATCACCCGGAGCAACTTTAGATCACGTCTCCGAATCTCAAAAGTGAGTCCGTTATCGCTTCCGACGACGGCCATATTGATCGGGTCTTCCAAGAAGCTTATGTACATACTCATTCCATTGTCCTCGATCCGGACTTGTCGGCCACGAGTGGTCTGTCCCATTTTGTCGGACTCACGCTTCGCAATAAGGACCGCTGCCAGCTGACGCTTGTCCAGGTTGATTACCGTCGGTCCGCGCTTGCTCGATTCCTGCGCGTGCGCAAAGGAAAACGATACGCCAATGAGAGCGATGACAAAGAAGGGTTTCATAAGGCGCGAACAAGCTGTTACATCTAACGAGAATTAGACGGGAAAACACCGTGTTTAAAGGCGGGATTTTCCCATCTATCACGAACCGACGGAGATTGGCGACCGCGGATTGCGCGGATGACACCGATCGGAAAGCGGGAGGCAGACATCGGAGCGAGGATCGCTCCGAAAATAAGAATTAAGAAGGAAGAATTAAGAAATATTTCCCTATCCGGGATATCCGCGCCATCCGCGGTTAAATTTCATGTCGTCCACAGATTCCGCAGATTTACACAGATTAAACGGGGCGCGAAAGCCGCCTCGAAGAAAGTGACCCGCCTACGCCGAGGCTATGGCGTTGCAAGCATGTGACAGATGACGTGAGTTGAAGCCTAGCGTTTGGCCAGACGGGTGCCGGTCCCGGCGACGCCCCCGGCGAACGCCAGGATCGCCGCTTGGATCAGAAATCCAGCGGCGCTGCCGGTGAGCAGTGCGTTCACGGTTAAGAGCGTGGCCACCGCGAAAGGCAGAGTCGTGAGAGCGATGGCCAGACCCCCGGGGAAACGGGCCACGCGCACGCAAGTCCACGCCAGCACGCCCACCAGCCCGACCGCCACGGCGAGCAACCCAAGAAACGGCTCCGCGCCCCTCAGCGTAAAGACGAGGGCCGCGCCATACGCAGCGCCTGGGAGAGCGACCGCTGCCGTCCCGATGATTCCGGCCCGGATTAGGGAAAGCGTGCTCATGACCTAACGAGAATCGAGATCAGCGATCCGGTGGCCGCTTGATTCGTTTCATCGCATGGTTAGGTCTGTTCACGTGGTTTGTCGAGAAGTATGGGAACGGGAATCCCAAAGCTCGCGACTGCAGAAAGGCTGATAAGCAGCCCCAGCCACACGCGCCACAGAACCATCGAAATGGCCTGCACCTCAAGCGAGGGTGTCGCGCCAAAAGGACTGAGATTGTCTTGCAAAGCGCGCGTTGGCTTCATTGCTTGGCTAGGTCCTGATCTGTTTCACATCACTGTGAATTTCTAGTCCAAAAGTCTGCCGCGCCTTCTGCAAGAAAAGCTCGACCTCCGAAGCATGCGCGGCCACAGAAAACAGCAATTTATGGCGCCGGCCATCGCGAGCCGTGACAAACAAGATGTAGCGTCGCTTCAGCGCGTCTGAAAGCATGATCCACCCGATAACGCCTATCGCGAACAAGAAGCCGCCCTTTTGGATGCGAGCCAGGAACCATAACGCGACGCAGCCAATCCCGATCGCGATCAAGATGATGCCAATCACACCTTGGAGGATTGGGCGGGCCGCCGCGGTCTTGTATGCGATCCGAATCTCCGAGATATCCGATCGCAACACACCATCGATCTGGTTGCCCGACCGAAATTCGAAGACGCCTTGCTCGGAGACGACGATATTTGCGTACTGAAGGAAATCTGCCATGCGGGCCTTAAGACCTAACGAGCACAAGATCAGCCACCGCTGGCCCGCCGCGTCGGGTAAATTTGAGAGCGCGTCGCTGGCGTTTCATCCTTCATAATTCTTAATTCTTAATTCTTAATTTAGATAGCTGCCAGCGGTTGGCTGCATCGATTGGTTAGGCCCTCCGTGGCCCATGCTTTCGACTGCCGCAATTGCCGCTTGGACGGCGGCTGGGTCGAGCGTCAATGAGATGTGGTCGATTCCCGGGAGAAGCGTGATAGGAACATCCTGGCCCGCCGCCTTGAAGACGCCCGCAAATTTATCGGCGTAAAATGCTTCATCGTTCTGTCCGGCCAGCACCCGAAACGGCTGCTTGACCGCGCGAATGGTTGCCTGGTAGTCGCGCCCGGGCCTGAAGTTCTCCGCAAGAGCGAAGGAATATTGCGCCGTGAGAAAACTCTTATTTTCCTCGGTCAGCGCGAACCTGGTAACTGGGAGATCGTTGAACGCGTGGACTCCGAAACCATCCAGCACGGAGATCGCAATAATTCGCGGTATTCCCACACTCACCCATCCGCCGCTGCTCGGGCGCGATGTCGCTGCGTCCTGGCTGATGAAAGGGGAAAGCAGGAGATAATTTGAGAATAACCTTTGTCGTGCGCTACCCGCAAAGCGAAGCACAAAACCACCGCCGGAAGAGAACCCAACCAAGGTGCAAGGCTGAGCTACTTTGGTCCCTTTGATGAAATCCTCAACGTCGTCCTCTATCTGTCCAATGTATGCGATATGGCCTTTGGCGCCGGATTGGCCGTGTCCGCGAATGTCCAGGGCGTAGGCTGTATATCCAGCGGCGGCGAAGCCCTTAGCCATCACATGCATGCTGCTCCCGCTGGCCGAGGATCCGTGCACCAGCACGACACTGCCTTTGCTCGAGTCGCCGACGGCCGGGTAGGCCCGAAAGGCCAGGTTTGCGCCGTCCCGGGCCGCGAAATGACTGGTGTTCGGCAGATCGGAAAAATCCACGTTTTTAAAGGGGTCATTGATGCTCGCCATCGGCCGCGGCTCATCTGGCCCGCCCAGTGCGATAGCGAGTCCCAAAACCGCCACAAGGACGGCAACGCTGACGAGGAGGATTATGAAAATGAGTTTCATGTGATAGGCCTAACGAACATGGAACGGACTGGCAAGCCGTGACATGGTTAGACCAGATCCGCCTGAACGGATCTTTTGCGGTACGGCCGCGCAATAAGAATACTGAAAATGAAGCCTACGGCGATGCCACCCAGCAAGCCTCTCAAGCCAACGAAGGTGTAATACGAAGCGCGGTCGAGATGATAGCTTTGCCAATCCAGCAATCTGAAGCCCAGGGCCGCAAATCCGAAACCAGCAACAAGGGCGAGAAGAGAAGCGACCTTTGCCCAAGCAACATAAACACGGTTGCGATGAAAGAAGATGAAAATCACAAGGGCCAGCGAACATGTCGGGCCCACGGCGAGTGATATTAAGTCTTTAGCACCGAGCATGGGTGTAACGAGATCAAGATGAGCGACCGCGCGCGAGAAATGAGTTTTGCATGCTCTCCACGCTAGCCTTAAGGACGGTCCGCGGTCCGCTGCATCGCGTGGTTAGGCCCTTTGGGCGTGGCTGCGATTTCTGTGTCGAGTGAGACTCCGCAAAAAGGGCAGAACCGAAACGGCTTCGTAATGGCAAAGATGTGTGGCTGACCGATCAGGGGGCCAACGCGCGCTCTGCAACTCGGACAGCGAATGCCATAGGTCTGGTAAAATGTGCTCGCGCCGAGGAGGACGAAACTGACGGGCACGAGAAGCAGAAACCGACTGTGGATCGATCCGGCGAGGATCATACCTCCGATGAACAGAACCACACCGGGTATGGTGAGGAGAAGCCCACGTCGCTTGCGTCGTCGCAATTCGTCTCGAACGGTCATGTCAAATAGATCTAACGAGACTCAAGATGAGCGACCGCGCGCGGGAGCGCGCCTGGCGGCAAACCGGATGAATTAACTACACGAAAGCTACGCATCGAAGCGGGGCGCGGTTCGCTGCATCGCCTCGTCAGGCCTTTGGTGTCGCAGCTCCCAACGCCAGATCAAGCCGTCTTCTGGGTGCATAACCTCTCCTTGCAGGGCGAAGCCGCACTTCTCAAGAACTTTTGTGGACGCGTTGCGCTCAGGTAACGTGTGCGCCAGGAGCGTGCGAACCCGACCGCTTGCGAGTGCGCGTGCAATAAGCATCTTAGCGGCTTCTGTGGCGAAGCCGCGCTGCCGATAAGAGGGTGCAATGCCGTATGAAATCTCGACTTTGCCGTCAGCTGTCGGTGGCCCGCCAAAACTGCACAGGCCGATGAGAATGTTGCCTGCGGGGTGGACGATGCCAAATCCATCTGTCCATGGATCACTCACTGTCGCGGCATGCAGCCGCTCCAGAAATGCTTCCGATACTTCTGTTCCAGTGACAAACTCTCGAACGCCGTCTGCCACGGCCAGGCCAAAGCGACGCTCGTAAACTTCAGAGCCTTCTCGAAGTGCTCGCACGTGCTCCATGGTATGCGGGCGAAGTGTAATTTTGCTGGCTGGCATGTGAAAGCGCGCGTGTCTTGAGGCCTAACGAAAATGGAACGGACTGGCAAGCCGGGTGTAATTTCGATTCTCGAATTTCGAATCTCGATTCAGGACCTCGGAACGACCGTCCGTGACATAGACTTCAAGACCGCAGGTTGAAGACCGTCCGGGGGGAATCGGGAAACCGCGGATTACGCGGATTACACGGATGTAAAGCCTCTGAATGTGCTCTTGATCTTCCCATCCGAGATATCCGCGCCATCCGCGGTTAAAATGTGACTCTGGTTTCTAAAATCTGTGGAAATTGGCTGCGTAATCTGTGGATCAAAGACTTGTTCGTCCACAGATTACACAGATTCACACAGATTAGTTCCGCAGCGGGGGATCGGGAAACCGCGGATTACTCGGATTACACCGATGTTGTAGCCGTCGGCCTATGGCCGACGCGAGCGGCGCATCGCAGCAGGCCAGCCACGTTTTCCGCCGCGTTCCTGTAGACGTCGGCCTATGGCCGACGCGAGCGGGGCATCGCAACAGGCCAGCCATGTTTTCCGCCGCCTTCCTGTAGACGTCGGCCTATGGCCGACGCGAGCGGCGCATCGCAACAGGCCAGCATGTTTTCCGCCGCCTTCCCGTAGCCGTCGGCCTATGGCCGACGCGAGCGGGGCGATCGCAGCAGGCCAGCCACGTTTTCCGCCGCGTTCGCCACAGGCGAACGTCTACAGTCACGTCACACGTCACATGTCACACGTCACTGCGCGGGCGAAGCGCGCGCAAACATGCAAAGGCAACGTGTGCAACTGTGTGGGCGGGGATTGTTTACGTTTTCTAGAATAAAAGGCTCGACAGGGCGACGCGGTTTTAGCTAAATCCGCGCGAACGTAAACCCGACGAATCTTCGGCCGTGCGCGCCTCCCCGAAAGGCCCGCTCTGGGGGCTGGACCTACGCTGGTCTAACGCCACCACCTCTGTTTCCACGACCGAATGACGTTCCGAGCTTGCCGCCCGCATCCCGCGTTCCCGCGTGATCTCCGGCAACATCTGCTCGCGAACTGACCCGACCTCTGCCTATGAGACCAAGAATACATCTGCAACCCTGGAAGGCTGGCCTCATGGCGCTGCTCTGCCTCTCTCTCCTCCAATCCGAGGCGTTCGCGCAAAAACGCAGGAATACCGCGAAGCCCGCTGCCAGACAGACCACTGTAACCAGTCCCGCGGCACCGGTCCGAGCGGCAGAGCGGATTACTTTAGACAAAGGCGGAGTTACGAGACCGAGCTCCGAGAAGGTTACCGGACCCGCGAGCGCTCAGAGCATTCAACCATCTCCCGACCTCGTGACGGTGGGAACGTATCCCTTCACTGCGGCGGCGGGAGTGGCGCTCCAAGATATGTCAACGGGAACCACAACACTGGTTGCCGCCGGGTTAGATGACAATGCTTCATCCGTTACCAATATCGGCTTCGACTTTTGGTACGATGGAGTCCGATTCACGCAATTTTCGGTGAACGCCAATGGTTTATGCCGCTTAGGGGGCTCGGCGGTCTCGACGTCATTCGATAACGCGAGCGTCACGACGGGCTTTGCGACGACCACGAACGCGCCCAAGATCGCGCCTTACTATGACGACTTGTGGATTGGCACGAACGGCAAGATCCATTCTAAAATTGTTGGCAGCGCGCCAAACCGCAAGCTCGTGGTCGAATGGCAGAACATGACAATCCCGCGGCAGGGTGCCGCAACCACTGGCGCGGGCACGTTCCAGATGTGGTTGTTTGAGACGACTGGTTTGATTGAATTCGTTTATGGTTCCGGCATAGCAGTCAATACCGATAATGGCGGTTATAGCGTAGGACTTCAGTCCGGTGCTGCGACGAACTTCGCCAGCGTCACGACGACCGGTAACACGGTCTCATACACCGCCGCTAACAATACCCAGACGAATGCGATCACCTCCGGCACGGCTTACAACTTTACGCCAAACATTCCGGTCGCGCCGACGGGCTTGAATTTCACCGCAGTCACCGCGTCCTCTATGACGCTGAACTGGACAGATAATGCGACGAACGAATTCGGTTATGCCATCTACAACTCCACGGATGGCACGAATTTCACCTTCCTTACGCAGACAGCAGCTAGCGCCACTTCCCAGAATTTCACCGGTCTGGTTCAAAACACGAGCTACTTCTGGCGGGTTTTTGCGGTAACCGAAGGAGCGTTGAGCGCGGTTTTAGCTGGAAGCCAGACGACTGCCCCAGCGCCGAACATAACTTCCACTGCCGTCGGTGGACCTTGGAGTGTCGGAGGAACATGGGTTGGCGGGGTACCTCCAACTGCAACGGATAATGCGATCATCGCAGATGGCGCCACGGTAATCATCGATGTCACGACGGCCACCTGTCTCAACCTCACGGTTGGGCAGGGAACCAGCGGCACGCTCCAGTATATCGCCACGCCGGCTTCGACTTTGACGGTAAATGCTGACGTTACGGTCGCCTCTGGCGGCAGCTTCACGGCAGGCGCCGGGGTGCTACTGACTCATAATTTGAGGATCGGAGGCAGTTCTACTGCCTCCGCGGCGGCTGGCAACTTGACGGTGAATGGCACGTTCGACCTAAATACGACTGCTGGTGTAACGACCACTTTCTTTGGAAGCGGCAATGGCACTGTTTCGGGCACGGGCCCGACCTGCGACTTCTTTGCGATCGTGGTGAATAAGGGAACTACGAACGCGGCAGTCGAGGATGTCACCCGTGTGATAACCATGAGTGCGCCCGCCGCAGCGGCCAATCGGCTGACTATGACGACTGGGACATTCAAACTATCCAGCGCTTCGGCTCTCACTCCTTACTTCGGCGCCGCGACGATTGTATCCACTACGGGTAAGCTGTGGATTAACAATGCCGGTGCTTCCATTCAGTGCGTCGGGACAGGCACGGCTACCGGTGCCGGGATTCCGACGATAAGCGGTACACTCCAGGTTGACCACGGGACGTTCGGATACGGGAGCGGAAGCGAAATCATGCTCATCTCTACTGCCACCGGCAACCTTGTCATTGGCGGGGCGGACGCCAACGTAAATATGTTCGGAGGCGTGCAGTTTAACGCGACCACAAGCTTCACGATGACCGCCGGAACGTTCCGAGTGGATCCCCAGGCAGCGACTTCGGTTCCCGCTGCAACTAATATCGTTCGTTTCGGCAACGGCAATGCCACAACATTGAACGTCGCTTTTACCGGTGGAAAACTTATTATCGTTGATCCACACGCAGCCACTGGTGTTGGCCAAGCATTGGCAGTGCAAGTGGGGAGCACCGCGACAATGAACTTCATTGGCGGCACTATCCAGTTCGGCGATGGAGTTAGCACCACCGCCGGGAGCGCGGATGGCTTCGACATTGATGCCTTCGTCGGCAATGCCCTGGCTGCTCTGGGTAACATCTCCATCGACAATACGGCCACGAATGCAACCACAAGATTTGTTCGGATGGCGACAGCGTTTACTCCGTTCCAGGCATTCATTTTGGGCGATCTCACACTCTCGAGTTCGGGAGGAAGTCGTTTCAACTTGAATGGCAACTTAGTGTTCCTCGCTAAGAACGTCATCAATAACGGGACAATTGATGGAACAACTGCAAGCAGTCGATTCTATTGGGGTAACAATGGCGTGGCTTCGAGTTATTCCGGGACGGGAACGGTCACGGCTCCACTTGTCCAAATGGATGTGGACAATCCTTTCGGTGTGACTCTTAACCCGGCTGTAAGTCAAATCGTTACCCTGCGGACGAACTTGTTTCAGGGAACTGTCACGAACAGCAATAAGCTCACCCTCGGCAACGGCGGAGCCACGAGCGGAGTGGTCCAGACGGGCGTGGCCTCGGGAGTAAATCCAGGCGGGTCTTTTGATGTGAGCCCAACATTCAATTTGGGCACAGCGGGTGAGATTCTGATCTATGCCCAGGAATCTGTCCTTCGTACTACTGGTTTTGAGGTTAACCCCACGCGCGCGGTCAGTATTCTTTCGGTAGCGACGACCAATAATGTGAGTATAGCCGGAGGCGATCTGACGTTAACGAGCGTAGCGGTTTCGCCGAACAACGCCCTGACGCTCACCGACGGCAGGCTGATCACCGGAGCGAACAACGTGATTCTGCCCAACGCCACTTCGGCAGTCACGCGCACGAATGGTTATGTGGATGGCAATCTGACAAAGAACTATGCTGCCGCAGGCTCAAAGACGTTTGAGGTAGGCACGGCCAACGGATACTCGCCCTTCGCCGCCAACGTTACCGCCGGAACCGGCTCTTTCACCGCCAAAGCAGTGCAAGGCAAGCAGCCGAACATTTCGGGCGCCAACGCGCTGGGAAGGTATTGGACGCTTACCGCCACCGGCATGACGGCCGACCTGACCTTTAACTACCTGGCCGGCGATGTGGTCGGGACGGAAGCAAATTACAAGATTTTCAAATACAACGGGAGCTTCACCCAGTTCAACCCGACCACGCTCAACACCGCCACCCACGTCGCGACTCTAACTGGCGTGAACTCCTTCTCCGATTGGACCCTGGCCGAAGCCGCGGTCGTGCAGCCGGGCACGCTCCAGTTCTCTGCAGCTAACTTTAACGATAGCGAAACGAACGCAGACCATCCCGCGACCATTACGGTGACCCGCACCGGCGGATCCGATGGAGCGGTCTCGGTCCAATATTTGACGAGTGACGGCAGTGCGACACTTGGTAGTAACGATTACGCCGCGGCAGCGGGAACGCTGAACTGGGGCGCGGGCGACTCGGCGGACAAGACCTTCAGTGTAAATGTCAAAGGCGACACGACGGTGGAGCCGGACGAGACCGTTACCCTTACTCTTAGTGGCGCAACCGGGGGAGCAACCATCACCGGGACAAATCCCGCCACTCTTACCATCCTGAACGATGACGTGGCGCCGACACCTACCGCGACGGCGACAGCAACTGCCACCGCGACAGCCACTGCCACGGCCACGGCTACCTCCACCCCAACCGCTACCGCAACCGCCACGGCGACTCCGGTCCAGTGCACCACGACTTGTTACGTCGACCCCGCCGGTGATGACGGAAACGGAGGGACTTCATCCGGGGACGCGAAGAAGACGATTCAAGCGGCCGTGAACACAGTCAGTTCTGGCGGGACAGTGAACGTGGCCGCTGGCCTCTATCGAGAGAACGTTATCATTCTCACGCCGCTCACCCTCGTCGGCGCGGGCGAAGCAACCGTTACCCTGCAGCCGGCCATCTCGAATCCGAACTGCGGCGGCGCGGGCGGCGCTTCGCTCTGCGCAGGAGGCAGCAATCTCATCCTGGTTCAGGCGAACGACGTCACCATTACCGGCCTTACGCTGGATGGCGATAACCCAACCCTGACCAGTGGAACTGTAGTAGGCGGCGCGGACCTCGACGCGCGGAACGGGATCATTACCAATCACACCGCCGGGACGTTCAACAACCTCCTGGTGCATCACACTACCGTGAAGAACATCTACCTCCGCGGCATGTATGCCTCGAGCGGCGGAAGCTTCAACTTCAATCATAACACCGTGCAAAATGTGCAGGCGGAAGCCGCGTCCATCGCGATGTTCAACTTTAGCGGCACCGGCTTCTTCGATAGCAACAACGTCTCGGGTGCGAACGACGGGATCGCGTCGAACCATTCGAGAGGCACCCAGTTCACCAACAACACGGTGACTACGTCCGCCAGCGGCATCCACACGGACAACGCGGGCGACAGCGGCGGGGTCGCGGACATGATCTCGGGCAATACAGTGACGAACAGCCAGTTCCAGGGCTACGGCATCTGGGTCTTCGTTCCCTACAAGACCGTGATCGTGCAGAACAACACGGTGACGAACGTCGACGTGGGGATGGCGGCGGCCGGAATGGATCCGAGTATCACCTCCCGGCCAGCTAACGCGAGTCCCGTGCCTGGGGCGCCGGGCCGGCGCGCTCCAGCATCGTTCGCGGTGGAGGAGACTGACTCCCTCGACCAACCGATTCGGTCGAACGCAAACTGGAGCTCACCCTTGGTTCCTGTTGCAATTTCGGCGGCGATTTTCACCGGCAATACCATTGACGGGCAGAACAAGGCAGGCAGCACCGGCGTCTATTTCACGACCAGCGAATTCGGATTCGGCTCGGCCAATACCCGGGTAACCTTCGACAGGAACACGGTGCGGAACAACGTGGATGGGTTCTACCTCGAACCGGAGACCGGTTTCACCCTGAACGTGACGGGCAGCCTGAACCGCATCATCAACAACTCTGCCTCTGCCGCTACCCAGGCTTCTGGCGCGGGGTTCACCGGGACGTTGAATGCGGTGATGGAGAACAATTGGTGGGGTTGCAACGAGGGTCCGAACGCGAACAGTGCGGACTGCGGTGTGGTGACCGGCGCGGTCGATTTCAACCCGTGGATGGTGCTGCGCGGTTCCGCCAGCCCGAGCACGATTGCGCCGCTCGGCAGCTCGACGGTGAGCACCGATATGACCTTTAACTCGGACAACGTGCAGCAAGGACCGACGTTGCCCAACATGGCGGTAGCCTACAGCGCCACCAACGGCTCGATGACTCCAACCAGCGGCACGGTCGTTGCCGGGATGGATAGCTCAACGTTCACTTCCGCCAATAGCAATAACGCAGTCGCGACCATCGCGGTCGACAACGAGGCAGTCAGTGTGCCGATCACCGTGGTGTCCCCCTCGCCTACCCCGACGGCGACGGCTACTTCTACGGCAACGTCAACACCTACCGCAACGGCTACGTCTACTCCCACAGCTACTGCGACTTCAACCCCCACAGCTACGGCTACCGCAACGGCGACGGCTACTTCTACACCTCTCCCGATCTGTATTCCGCCTGCCACGGTCTATGTGGACGATAGCTGGGCTGGCATAACGCCTGGGGACGATCCGGACGGCGCCGGACCCGCGACGAATTTCGGTTGTGAATCATTCGCCACGATCCAGGACGGCGTGAACGGAGTGGAGACGGGAGGGACGGTCATCGTCCGTGCGGGCACTTATGCGGAAGCGGTCACCGTTGACAGGGCCATGACGATCCAGGGCCCGAAAGCCGGCCAGAATGCCAACACGCGCTTCGCTGCATTTGTCCCCACCGGGGAAGGTCCGAAAGCGGATCCGACCGTGGAAGCGATCCTGACCGCCGCGTCGACAGCTCCGGCCAATGGCGCCAACGACACTCTGCACATCATGGCTGACAACGTCACCTTCGATGGTTTCGTGGTGGACGGAAACAACCCGGCCCTGGTGCAGGGCTTCGCGGTTGTGGTCGGCGGCATCAACGCGGATGCGCGGACCGGTATTCAAACCGAAGACGCGGCGGGCAACAATTTCGCGGCGAACAATGTGACGGTGCAATACAACATCGTCCAAAACTTTGCCGGAGATAACACCAACAATCTGGGCGGCGGTATAACCCTGATCAATGGCACCGCCAGCAATACAGCGCCGGCGACCACGGGCAACCTCATCACCAGAAATCTAGTTCGTAATTTCGGCTATTACGGGATCCTGCTGGAATATAACGCTTATGCGGATGTCACCTTTAACACGGTTGACATGCTGGACTATCCCGACGCCAACGCCGGCATCTGGGTCTACGACTTCCTGGACACGGGAACGCCCCACACGACCAACATCGCGAACAACGATGTCACGATTGGACAGGACAACTTCGGAGGCATCTGGATTAACCTCGCTTATCTCGCCGCGATCAACATCAACAACAACACGGTCCATGCGGCCCCAAGTGTTGTGAGCGGGAGCGACTATAACTACGGCATTTACCTTACCACGCTCCGCCCAGGCACGACGGCCAGCCTGAACGGGAACATCGTGGGCGCCACGGGCGGTCAGTTCGACCGCGGCATCGCGCTTTGGAACATCGGAACCAGCCCGAACACAACGACAGTTACGGGCGGCACGGTGGGTAACTCTGCAGTCGGGGTGTCCCTGGTGGACGACGATGCCAATTTCTTATTGGCCGGCTCTAATTCCGCCGCGAGCATGTTCGGAGTCAGCATTGATGGAACGACAGTCGGTGTCTCCGTCGATGCCACGGGATCGACCGGGGATACGGTCACCATGGAAATCTTCGGCAACACGACGATCAGCAATACCACGACGGCGATTTCGGTGGCGGGCTTTAATGCCCTGGCACTTATCCACGACAACGCGGCCTCCATCCACAACAACGGGACTGGCATCGACGTGGATGGCGGAGCGGCGGCGATCTCGTTCAACACCCTCTATGCCAACGCAACGGGCCTCCGCTTTGCGAATGGAGCCCACAATATTACGGCGCACTTCAATCGAATCATCTCGACGACGACAGCGATTGCTAATCCGAATAACCTGACGCTCGACCTTGAGAACAACTGGTGGGGCTGCAACGAGGGTCCGGGCAACACGGACTGCGGCTCGGTTACTGGCACCGGCGCGGACTTTGATCCGTGGATGGTGCTGCGCGGTTCGGCCAGCCCGAACACGATTGCGCCGCTCGGGAGCTCGACCGTTACCACCGACATGACGTTCAACTCCGCGAACGCCCAGCCCGTGGGGACGTTGCCCAACATGCCGGTAGCCTACAGCGCCACCAATGGCACGATGACGCCAACGAGCGGCACGGTCACGGCCGGGATGGATAGTTCGACCTTCAATTCGACTAACAGCAACAACGCAGTCGCGACCATCACGGTCGACAACGAGGCGGTCAATGTGCCGATTACCGTGGTTGCGCCGACACCTACTCCGACAGCGACGGCTACGTCTACTGCTACGTCCACACCTACCGCGACCGCGACCTCAACACCTACAGCTACTGCTACAGCTACCGCAACCGCGACTCCGGCCTGTGTGCCGCCGAGCGTGGTTTACGTGGATGACGATTGGAGCGCGGTCGCGCCGGGAGCGGACCCAGACGGCGCCGGCCCAGCGAGCAACTTCGGCTGCGACTCGTTCGCCACCATTCAGGGCGGTATTGATGGCGTGGCTTCGGGCGGCACAGTCATCGTCGCCAGCGGGACCTACACCCAGGCTGGCTCGATCAGCTTGAATAAGTCCCTGGTCTTGCAAGGACCCAACTCCGGGATAAGCCCGAACGGCGGCTCCCGCGTGGCGGAAGCTCTCATCAACGGCGCAGTCAATCCGATTCTGCGAATCTCCCTGCCGGGGGCGACGACGACTATCCAGGGATTCAAGTTCGATAACACCGGCGTGATCGATGCCTACGATCCGGGTTTGACCATTACGCTCCGGCGCAACATCTACACGAACGGCACCACCAACGGGGCGTTCTACTTCCTGAACTCACCACCGTCGTTGACCATCGATGACAACTACCTGAGCAATGCCGTCCAAGCCGACAACGACATAATCTTCGTGGTCGGAGACTGGAACGGAACCGCCGGGACAGTGGCCAGCATAACCAACAACGTGATCGAGAATTCTCCCACGGACAGTGGAATCAACCTGAGCAGCGTCAGTGGCACGATCTCCGGGAACCGTTTCTCGAATCTGGTCTACTACGCGATTCTGCTCGCAAATAACTCGAGCAACCTGACGATTTCCGGGAACACCTTTGAAGGGACGACGAATCCGGACCCAACGAATGTGCCAACCTGGGGAGCCGGGATCCGGACCTATACGCCCGCCTTCACCGGACCTCTCAACATCAAGAGCAACCTGTTCAGGAATAACTACGTCGGGATCGGGTTCCGCGAGTACCCAACGACGGCGCGGCGAACATTGGCAACAACGTTCATGTCAACGTGAATTCGTTCATCAATAACACCCATGGCATCAGCGATGGGGCTGCCGGCGCGGTGGACGCCGAGAACAACTGGTGGGGCTGCAACTTCGGGCCCGGCGGGACCGGCGCCGGATGCTCGGGCACACCTGATGACGTGTTCAACAATGGCAGTGGGACGGTGGACGCCGATCCATGGATCGTGCTCGCTGTCAGCGCTTCGCCAAATCCGATCCCGGCTTCCGGCAGCTCGACCGTGACGGCCGACATGACGGACAACTCGGCCTCGACGGACACCACGGCAGTTGGATTATTGCCGCAAATGCCGGTCGGGTGGAGTGCCACTCAAGGAACGATGTCGCCAACGAATGGCACAATCACCAGCGATCTGGCGACTTCGACGTTCACTTCGACAAGCAACTCGTCGGGAACCGGCTGCGCGATGGTAACCGGTCAGCTTATCTGTACGAACATCACGGTTATCGCCCCCACCCCGACTCCGACGCCAGCTCCAGTAACGGTAGTGGTTAAGCCATCCGCGATGAACGGATGGTATTTCTGGGATGACTTTAACGACAGGTTGGAGGTCCAGGAGCACTGGTCACGGGACCAGTCACCCCGCCGCTCGGGACGGGAAGCGTTAAACTGGGGCCGCTCAGCGGCGTCAGCGGGACAACGGTCCCAGGCGGTCATCGCGACGGATGCCTACTCCGGGACGCCTATCGCTAACTTCACGAATCTGAGCTACTGAAGCTACCAGCCGGGGCCGACGCTCGCGATCGCATTGCAGTTCGATGTGCGCTATCGCACCCGCGACACGTCCTATGGCGGCCGGCTGGTGTTTGAGCCATACCAAAATGGAGCGGCCACGGTTGGGTCTGGATGGCAAACAATGGTCGCCGCTCATCGGGAGATGGTGGGCGACTAAGATCAACGCCGCCGGGACCGGCGGCACCCAGGCGGTCCTTTGCCCGCAGGTAACTGTTCGCAGTCGACTCCCTGCACCTGGAATCAAATCAAGGCGGCGTTCCCGAACGCCCAGGTCGTAACGGCCGCTTCCTGCTCAAGGCCGGCGCGAACTGGAACGGGTTCGACGGCAATGCAGACGCGCTGACCGTCGGATCAGTGGGGCCAAACCACCTTCGACTTCGATCCAGACCCAGCCAGTCCGACACCAACGGCGACGGCCACTGCAACGGCGACGGCGACTGCAACCGCGAACGTCGACGTCAACATCTACCCCTACTTCCACGGCTACGGCAACGGCGACCGGACTGCAACAGCGACACCAACGGCCACCCCGTGCACGACGACTTGTTACGTGGACGCTAACACCGGTAATGATGCCAACGGAGGCTATTCACCCGGGGAAGCAAAGAAGACGATTCAGGCCGGCGTGAGCCAGGTCTCACCAAGCGGATCTGTCATCGTGGCCGCCGGCACTTATGATGAAGATGTCGTTATCTGCGACCCCGGGCGTCAGCTTCTCGGCGCCGGCTCGGGCAGCACAAATGTCCGTGGTCCTATCGGCGGACCGAGGACGACGATCCAAGTCGCCGCTAGCAACGTCACGATTGCTCGGTTCACCATTACCCGGCTCGGGAACAACACGACCGACTGGAATAACCCGGGCTTGAATTCCGCCGGCATTGCCGTCCAGGGCCAGGCTATCACCGGAATGCTGGTGCATGACAACATCCTTACCGGGAACCGGACCGGTATCGACGTCAACAACAGCAACGGTCATACGATCCGGAACAACGTGATCGACTTCAACCGCACGGGCATGATCTTCCGGAACCAGACCGACAACAGACGGTCGTGGAGAACTTCATCACGAACAACTGGACCGTCGGCGTTCTCTTCCTGGATGGCAGCGGCGGAACTGAACCCCTGTCCAAGCGCGCTGCACAGCGGGTTCAATAACAACAATCTGAGCGGGAACTGGTATGGCCAGATCGTGGATCGCCAGAGCGGCGGCAGCCTGCCGGCGCCTGGAACGACGAACCTGAAGAACTTCCGCGGCGACTGGTTCGGAACGACCTCGCCGGTGATAACGACGTCGAACAGCGCCGAGCCCGGTTACGCGGCCCAGATCCCGTGGCCTATGGCGGCACGGCTACTCCTCCGGGAGGACAGCCTGACATTGCCGGACCTGCTTCGGCTAACTTCCAGATCGACCCGATTCTCCTCAGCGGCACCGACACGGACGTGGCAACGACGCCGGTCGCGGGACCTTTGGATTCCAGGGAGTGCCAAACACGATCGTGGTGACAGAGGTCGATCAAAAGGGTTGGGCTTTCTTTGACGATAACCCGGGAACAGGCACCGGTTCCGGCGGGTTTGAAATCGGGCCTGGAACGCCCCCCCCTCGGCGCCGGCAGCGCTTTCCTTACTGTAGATAGCCAAGGGCGTTTCGCTCTCGGCACCGCGGCTTATATCGGAACTTACCTGCGCGACATCCCGGCACTGCAGTTACAGCAGCTACCAGAACAACAACGCCAACACGACGGTAGCGGCCTCGTTCCAGTTTGACGTCGATTACGATCTGAATGATGCGAGTAATACTTACCAGGGCCGCTTGGTCTTTGAGCCTTATCAGTCCGGGACAGTGCTGCAGAACGTCTGGCAGAATTGGAATGTGCTGGCCGGTAACTGGTATGGCACCCGCACTTCAGTGTTCGTGGGTGGAGTTAGCGTTTCCAACCCTTGCACCCAGGCTACTCCTTGCACTACCTCGCAGATTCTAAGTAATTATCCGAATCTCGGGGTCCGAAACGCGCCTAACAGTCTCATGCTCTTCAAGGCCGGTGGACCGTGGGCCCCGGGATTCGATGGGAATGTGGATGCCTTCAAGCTCCAGGTGAACGGAGCCATCGTTACCTACGACTTCGAACCTCCAAGCGATACCGGGACGTTCCAGTTCAGCCAGGCGAATTATACGGTTAGTGAAAACCCGACTACGGCCACGATCACGGTGACGCGGACGGGCTCGACGGCGGGCTCGGCTACGATCCATTACGCGACCTCGAATGGCACTGCCACGACGGGGTCCGATTACGTCGCCACTTCCGGCGATGTTGTCTTTGCCAGCGGCGACACGAGCAAACCTTTCACGGTCACCATCCTGAACGATAACATCACGGAGCCGGCCGAAACCGTGACGCTGACCCTGAGTAATCCGACCTTCGGAGCTACTTTGGGTTCACCTAATCCGGCGACGCTGACGATTACCGACGAAGATTGCTACGATCCGCCCGCTAACATGGTGGCGTGGTATGCGGCCGACGGGAACACTAACGACATCCAGGGACCGACCTTCGAGACCGGCTCATGGGTGGGTGCACCGGCTTACGGCACGGGGCAGGTCGGCCAGGCGTTCGACTTCAATGGCACGAATAGTTATGTAACCGCGCCCGGCAACGGCGCGCTCAACCTGACCGGCAGCCAGATGAGCATGGATGGCTGGATCTATCCGCGAGCGAACACGCCGGGATCCTTCTACTTTGCGAAGAGCGCGCTCTCGGACCACCCCTACGTGGTCTATTTCAGCGCCAGCACGGTCCACTTGATCATCTCGACGACCGGCGGTGACAACCAGGAGTTCGACACGCTTTACGTGCCGCCCACCAATGCGTGGACGCACCTGGCGATGACGTATAGCAACCCGAGCCTGAAGTTTTACGTTAACGGCGCGGTCGTCTTCTCGACCAATGTAACAGCTGGGAACCTTCGTAGCTCGACGATACCGTTCGGCATCGGCAATCGAGCGACCAATCCAGGCGCCTTCTTCAATGGTCTCATCGACGAAGTAGAAGTCTTTAGCCAGGCGCTAACCCCGCCGGAGATCACCAATCTCTACACCGCGGGCAGCTTCGGTAAGTGCAAGCACGGCTTGATTCAGTTTAGCGCCGCGACCTACAGCGTGAGCGAGGCCGGGGGAAGCATTGATATCACGGTCAAACGGACCGACGGCAGCCTGGGTGCGGTCTCGGCCCAGTTCGATACGAGCAACGGCACAGCCGCCGCCGGCAGCGATTACACAGCTAAAAATAACATCATAGTGAGCTGGGCTGACGGCGAGACGGGCGACAAGCTGGTTAACATTCCAATCAACAACGACAACGTTTACGAGAACAACGAGACGGTGAACCTGGCGCTGACGAGCCCAACGGGTGGCGCGCAGATCGGCCCGGTAGGAACTGCTGTCCTGACGATCAATGATAACGACACCGCACCGGTGTTCACGATTAACGATGTTACCCAGGCGGAAGGCAGCGCCGGCCCGAATAACTTCGTCTTCACGGTCACCAAGACCGGCGCGACCGAGCTGACTTCGACGGTACTCTTCGCCACGGTGGACGGATCGGCTACGACCGCGGACGGCGATTACACCTCGAACACCAACACGTTGACCTTTGCTCCGGGGGTCAACACCCAGCAAATCACCGTAGTGGTCAACGGCGACACGAAGTTCGAGAACAACGAAGACTTCACGGTGCATCTCTCAGGCGCAACGAACGCAACCATTAGCGACGCCGATGGCCTGGGAACGATCACTAATGACGACGCGACACCTTCGTTCTCAATTGACGACGTGACCCACAATGAAGGCAACAGCGGGAGCACCACCTACACGTTTACCGTGACGAAGACCGGAGGCACAGCCCTGACCGCTACGGTGGACGCCGCCACGCAAGACGGGACAGCCACGCTAGCGGACAACGATTACCAGTCGAAGAGCGCGTCGCTCAGTTTCGCTCCGCTCGAGACGACTAAGGTGGTCACCGTCCTGGTCACCGGCGATACGAACGTCGAACCGAACGAGACCTTCACCGTTCACCTGTCCAATCCGGGCAATGCGACCATTAGCGATGCGGACGGGACCGGCACCATCAATAACGATGATGTCTTCTTCTCGATTAACGATGTAACGATGAACGAGGGCAACGCAGGCCAGACCTCGTTTGTCTTTACCGTCACGAAGAACGGCGGCAATGGGTTGACTTCGTCGGTAAACTTCACGACCCAGGATGGGACCGCGAAGGTGGCGGCTGGCGATTACCAGGCTAACAGCGGCATCCTGAACTTCGGACCGACGGACACCACGATGCAGATCACGGTGCTGGTCAATGGGGACATCACGCCCGAGCCTGACGAGACCTTTACCGTTCTTCTCTCAGGCGCGACGAACGCCGGAATCAGCGACGCCGAGGGCCTCGGGACGATCACGAACGATGATGGCCCGCCGCCAATTGTGTATGTCGATGACGATTGGACTGGGGTGCCGAATGGAGACGATCCGGACGGCGCTGGACCAGCGACAGTCATGGGTTTCGATGCGTTCGCGACGATCGGCGCCGGCGTTACCGGCGTGGCCAATCCTGGAACGGTGATCGTTTATCCCGGCTCCTACACGGATAACGTGACGACGACCAAGACGCTTACGCTCAAGGGGGCGCGATTCGGGGTGGATGCGCGCGGACGAGTAGTGGGCTCGCCAGATCCTTCAGTGGAAAGCGTGTGGTCGCCGGCCACTGCCAGCACGGGAACACTCATTCTGAACGCAACCACAACGGCCACGGTCGTGGATGGCTTCGCCTTCACCGGCGGCACTTCGCTGGGCGTGATCCAGACGCAATCGGGGGCCGACTTCAGCAACCTGCAAGTCTCGAACAACCACTTCAGCGGCTATTCGCAGTCGGCGGTGTTCCTGAATCGCGGCGGCTCGAACATCACGATCGACAAGAACGTGATGGACGGCTCGAACATTGCGGGAAGCGGCCAGGCGATCTTCGGGAATGGACCGCAAAACTTCAACGGCTTGTGGATCACGAACAACAACATCGTGAACAATGCGGGCCGTTACGGCTTCTTCGTCGACGGCAACCACAACGTGGCTGAGAGCTCGACGCGAGCGGCGCTGATCAGCGGGAACCTGTTCGACAACAACCTCCAAGGTCTCAACCTCGGGTCGCGGTCGTTCGGAACCCTGGGCACGCCTGTCCTTGGGACTTATGGCGGCACGATTAGCAACAACACCTTTAGCAACAGCACGAACGGCATCCAGGGCGGCATCCAGCACGTTTTGGTTTCCGGGAACCTGTTCACGAACAACGCGCTGAGCGGACTCGCGTTGACCAGCTTTGGCAACGCGGCGGCCGATCGCGGCGCGCAGAACAGCGTTATCGTGACCAACACGTTCACGAACAATGGCAACGGCGGGAACACGAACAATCATGAAGCATTGTTCTTCAGCGCCAGCCAGGGGGCGGGAACGATTTCCACCAACCACGCGAACTTCAACCGGTTCGTGGGCAACTTCCAAGGGGCTCGTTACACCGGCGCGGAGACCGTTGACGTCCAAAACAACTGGTGGGGTTGCAACGCAGGACCTGGCGGAACCGGATGCGATACCGCATCGGGCGCCGGCCTCGACTTCAATCCGTGGATCATCCTCGGGGTCACGGCAGCGCCGAACCAGATTACTCCGGGCGGAACTTCGAACATCACGGCCGACATGACCCATAACTCGGACAACGCCGTTCCTTCGAACACGATGTTTATCCCGCAAGTAGGAGTCGCGTTCTCCGCCACGGAAGGCAACGTGGCGCCGCCAAGCGGCACGATCACAAACGGCCAGGCGCAGACGACCTTCACGTCGACCTCCGCCAATGATGCGACCGCCTCGGCTACGGTGGATAACCAGACAGTTACCGCGCCGATTGACGTGGTTGCACCTGACTTCACGATCAGTGACGTGACCCAGGCCGAAACCAATTCCGGCCAGACTTCCTTTGTCTTCACGGTGACCAAGACCGGCGTCTCGGCGTTCGGTTCGTCCGTGGATTACCAGACCCAGGACGGAACGGCCGTCGCAGGCAGCGACTACGTGGCCAAGAGCGGGACGCTGACTTTCGGACCGACCGACACCACAATGACGGTCACGGTGTTGGTAAACGGCGACACCACTTTCGAAACGAATGAGACCTTCAAGGTTCATCTGAGCAACGCTTCCGCGGCGACGATCGGCGACGCGGACGGCACGGGCACGATCACGAACGACGATGCCGCGCCAGTCCTCACGATCGACGACGTGACGAAAGACGAAGGGAATACGGGAACGACCTCGTTCACGTTCACTGTCACCAAGACCGGGCCCACCGAAGTCACAGCCATGGTCGACTTCGCAACCCAGGACGGCACTGCAACGATCGCTGACAGTGATTACCAGAGCCTAAGTGGGACACTGATCTTCCCGCCATTGGTGACCACCAGACAGGTCACGGTTTTGGTTAACGGCGATACGACACCCGAAACCGACGAAACCTTTACCGTCCACCTGAGCAATCCTGCCGCGGCCACGATCTCGGATGCGGACGGCCTCGGCACGATCGTCAACGACGACACGGATGTTAGCGTAACCGTCTCGCCCTCCTCGGTGCCGGAAGACGGCGCGGGGAACCTGACCTACACCTTTACGCGTAATCCCCTCACCGCCGGAGACGTTACCGTTAACTTCTCGGTTGGAGGCACCGCGATATTTGGAAGCGATTACACGGAGACCGGCGCCGCGAGCTTTGGCACGAACAGCGGGACGGTAACCATTCTGGCTGGCCAAACGACAGCGACGGTAACAATCGATCCGACGACTGATAACGTCGCGGAGCCCGATGAAACCGTCACCCTCACGGTCACTTCCGGCACGGGCTACAACGTGGGCAGCCCGGCGGCGGCTACCGGCACAATCGTCAACGACGACACCAGCGTGACCGTGACGGTCTCGCCCGCAACTGTCGCCGAGGACGGAGCGCCAAACCTGGTTTACACCTTTACTCGCAACCCAGTTCTGACCGGCCCGCTCACCATCGGGTTCTCGGTTAGCGGCACCGCGACGTTCAACACCGACTACGCAGTGACCGGCGCCGATTCGTTCAGTTCCACGGCTGGCACCGTGACGTTTGCCGATGGCAGCAACACGGCCACGGTCACAGTCGATCCGACGTCCGACAATGTCTTCGAGGCCGATGAAACCGTGATCCTCACCGTCGGTTCCGGAAGTGGTTACAGCGCGGGCGCGCCCGGCGCCGCCACCGGCACGATCACGAATGACGATGCGGCGCCGACCTTGACGATTGGCGACCGGATCGCCCAGGAAGGCGATAGCGGCACGACGAACTTCGTCTTCAACGTGACTAAGAACGGCAGCACCGAACTGCCGGTGACCGTGAACTTCGCCACGGCTGACGGGACGACCAATCCAGCGACGGGCGGAGCGACTTGTGGTTCCGGCACCGATTACATCTCGCAAAACGGGGTGCTGACTTTCCCGGCCACCGGGACTGGTTCCACTTCACAGACGATTACGATCGGCGTGTGCGGGGATACGCAATTCGAGCCGAACGAGACCTTCTTCGTCGAGCTCTCCGGCGAAACGAACGCGACCCTCTCGGACGGCGAAGGACGCGGTTCGATCCAGAACGACGACGCACCGCCGCCGTTGTCTCCGGTGAATACGACCGATGACGTGAACGACGGGGTTTGCAATGTGACCCATTGCAGCCTGCGTGAAGCAATCATTACGGCGAATGGCAGCAGCGGCGCGGTCTCGATTACCTTCGCGATCCCGGTAACCGATGCGCGGCATTTCTATTATGCCGATGACGGTGTCCCGAACCACGTGACCAACGATCCGGCGCACGTGATCGCTACCACCGCAGTGGATGACGCCAGCCTCCCCGGCGATAAGGACCCGGATTGGCCGCATAGCTGGTATTCGATCCTGCCGACGGCCGCGTTGCCCGCCTTGACCCAGACCGCGACGATCGATGGATATTCGCAGACGGGCGCGACGGTCAACACCGCGACAGCAATGACCAATGCCGCGCTCAAGATCGAGCTCGATGGCGCGACCGCCGGTGCGAGCAGCAACGGCCTGACCATCAACGCGCCGACCACGACGGTGCGCGGCCTCGCCATCAATCGCTTCACCGGGAACGGCATCAATCTCTCCGGCGGCAATCAGATGGTCGCGGGCAACTTCATCGGCACCGATGTCAGTGGGACGATCGACCTGGGCAACAGCGGCCACGGTATTTTCACCAGTGGCTTCAGCGAATCGATTGGCAGCTCCGCCCCGGCGGATGCGAACCTCATCTCCGGCAATACCGGTGATGGCATTCAGCTCTCGAACAGCAACAGCAACCTGATCCTCGGTAACTATGTTGGGACCGCGGCGAATGGAACTACTGCTCTGGCCAACGGCGGAAATGGAGTAAACTTCTCCGGCGGCGGCTCGGTGTTCAACACCCTGGGTGGAACTCAAAGCGCCGATGGGAACATCATCGCGTTCAATGGCGGCGACGGAGTGCAACTGGCGGACGCAGGCGTCTCCAACAGCATCCGTGGAAACTCGATCTTCTCGAACGGTTCGACCACGTCGCACCTCGGAATCGATCTGGGAACGGACGGCGTAACCGCCAACGACGCGAAAGATCCGGACAGCGGACCGAACGGGCTCCAGAACTTCCCGGTTGTTACGTCGGCGTTGGTGACCGGCACGACCAAGACGGTGAAGGGCACGCTGAATTCGCTGCCTGGAGAGACCTTCGAGATCGACTTCTATGCCAGCGCTTCCTGCGACAGCGCGGGCAACGGAGAAGGACAAACCTATCTCGGCTCAATGACCACCAATGTTACCGATGGCAACGGCGATGTAAGCTTCACCTTCCATCCCGATACTAATCACGCGGGCGCAATGACCGTCGGCAAGGTCGTCACAGCGACGGCGACAAGGTTTACCGACACGTCCGAGTTCTCCGCCTGCTTCCCAGTCGCGGATGGCTCGGCCGGAGCTGGCGACATTCAGTTCACCTCCGCGACTTACAGCGTAGGCGAAGCCGGCGGCACCGCCGCGATCACAGTGGCCCGCGTCGGTGGCAGTAACGGGTCGGTTACCGCGACGCTTTCAACGAGCAACGGCACGGCGACCGCGCCCGGCGATTACACCGCAATCACTAACTTCCCGATCACCTACGTGGAAGGCGAGACTGGGACCAAGACGGTAAACGTGACGATTAATAACGACGGCATCTTCGAGAGCAACGAGACGGTGAACCTGAGCTTGAGCACGACGCAGATCAATTCGCCGGATCCCGGTGCGACCGCGCCGGATCTAGCAGTCAACCCGCATGCAGCGGTGCTTACCATCGTGGATAACGATTCGCCGCCGAGCTTCTCGATCGATGACGTGACTCATAGCGAAGGCGACAGCGGGACCACCTCGTACGTCTTCACGGTCACGAAGACCGGCGCGACCGAGCTTACGGCAAGCGTGAACTACTCGACCGTTAACGGGACCGCCACGGCGCCGTCGGACTTCACCGCGATCGCTTCGGCCGGCCTCATCTTCCAGCCGACCGACACGACGAAGCAAGTTACCGTGCTCGTGAATGGCGATACGACGGTGGAACCGGACGAAGCATTTACCGTCCACCTGAGCAACGCCTTACAAGCGACCATCTCGGACGCCGATGGGACCGGCACCATCACCAACGATGACGTAACGCCGAGCCCAACCCCGACTGCAACGGCCACCGCCACAGCGACCGCGACCCCGACCTCCACGCCGACGGCAACAGCCACCGCGACCGCGACGATCGCGCCGACGCCAACTGCCACGGCGACCGCGACGGCGACGGCAACAATTGCACCCACGGCCACACCTACGGCGACAGCGACCGCTACCCCCACCCCCACGGCGGCGCGCCCGCAGGCGCTGAATATCTCCACCCGTCTCCAGGTGGATACTGGCGACAAGGCGATGATCGCCGGCTACATCATTACCGGCAATAGCTCGAAGCCGGTGGTCATGCGCGGCATGGGCCCAGTCCTCGCCGGCTTCGGCATTACTGATTTCCTGCCGGATCCCGTCCTTGAGTTACACGGTTCGAACGGCTCGTTGATCGTGAAGAACGACAACTGGAAAGACGATCAACGCAGCCAGATCGAAGGAACGCTCTTCCAGCCGAGTGACGACCGCGAGTCGGTCATTCTGGCCACGTTGCCGCCAGCGGCCTACACCGCGATCCTGACCGGGAAGAACAACGGGACGGGCGTAGGAGTAGTCGAGGTGTTCGATAACGATTCGACGCTCGATTCGCAGTTGGCGAACATCAGCACCCGCGGGTTCGTCCAGGGTGGAAACAGCGTCATGATCGGCGGATTCATTCTCGGGAACGGTTCGGGCAACTCACGAATTGCGCTCCGCGGCGTCGGGCCGTCGCTCAGCCAGTCCGGCTTGAGCAACGTCCTGCCCGATCCGACCCTGGAAATCCGCGACGCCAACGGCACCGTCCTGGTCGCCAACGACAACTGGCTGGAGGACCCAGTCTCCGCCGCTCAGCTCACTGCCAACGGCCTCGGTCTGCAGGACCAAAAGGAATCCGGTATCTTCACTTCGCTCCCGAGCGGATCATTCACCGCCATTCTCGCCGGAAAGAATGGCGCGATCGGCATCGGCGTAGTCCAGATCTACAATCTGCAATAACTGGCCCAGGGATTCCCTTTGACATCCTTCTCGTGAATGAGTCGAGTAGGTCGCATTATCCTATGAAAAGATTCGCTTCGTTGCTCTGCCTTCTGGTCGTTCCCCTCGCCTCGCTCCGTGCGGCCGAGCCGGAAGAACCGGCGTTCCCCGGAGTCCAGAAAGCGATGACTTCGGAGCAATACGAAGCGGCGGGTCTGTCGAAGCTGGATCCGGCCGAGCGCGCCAAGCTGGATCAGTTCATCAAGAACTACGTAGCGGTAAGCAACGAAAAAGTCGCGACCAGCGCCGTCGATAAAGCAGTTAAGGAAAACAAGGTTTCGGCGCCGGAAATTATTAACAGCAGGATTGTAGGACCATTTACCGGTTATAACGGCCGGACTGTTTTCACGCTGGAAAATGGGCAGCGCTGGGCGCAATCCCAACGGGATAGCGCCTATTACCCCAAGATGGATTCTCCCGGGGTCATCATTGTGAAAAAAGGGTGGGGATACCGAATGTACATCGCGGGTGCTACCGATATCCGCGTCACCTTGGTGCGGTAAGCTCTGTAGACGTCGGCCTATGGCCGACGCGAGCGGGACTCGGCCAACCTCACCGTTCGCCACAGGCGAACGTCTACAAGCGCGGGCGCGTTAAAGAGGGCGGATGTTGAAATGCGGATTTCACTGGAGGGACGACCGCTGTGTCGTCCCTTTAATGTTAGGGACGGGACAGCGCCCGTCCCTCCACTTGCGAAGGCGATCTGCAATTCATGGCTTCCTCATGGGCATTTGCGACGCATGTGTCGACCTCGCCAATACTGAATGCGGATTTCATTGGAGGGACGACCGCTGTGTCGTCCCTTTAATGTTAGGGACGGGACAGCGCCCGTCCCTCCAGTAGCATCCTGGCTCGTTAGGCCGCACCGGCTGGAGCCGGCGCTTTGCCAGGCTCGTGCTTGCCGCCGTCCGCTTCGTGATGCATGTGCGCGCTCCGAAGGAACGGAACGCGATCGAGGACATTCTCCTGGAACCACTCCAGAGCGAGATAGATTACCGGAGTGATATAAAGGGTGATGAGCTGCGAGACGATCAATCCCCCCACAATAACGAGGCCGAGCGGACGACGCGAAGATCCGTCGGCACCGTAGCCGAGGGCAAGCGGGACGGCGCCCATCAGCGCGGCCAGCGTTGTCATGATGATCGGACGAAACCGTTCGACGCTCGCTTCGTGGATCGCCGTCCGCAGGTCGTAGCCTTCGTCAAGTCGATGCAGAGCGAAGTCGACAATCATGATGCCGTTCTTCTTCACGATGCCCATGAGGAGAAAGAGGCCGATGACGGAGTAGAGCGACAGGGTAGAGTTAAAGAGCCAGAGAGTTAGCAACCCGCCAACGACCGCGGGGAACAAGGTCGAGAGCACGGTGATAGGATGCACATAGCTCTCGTAGAGAATGCCGAGGATGACGTACATGACGAAGACCGCGGCAAGGATGAGGAACGGCAAGGCGCCGAAGAGTTGCTGGAGAACCAGGCCTTCTCCCTGCATCTCCCCTTTCACCGTCGGCGGCAAAACCTGCGCCGCCGTCTTCTCGATAAAGTTGGTCACATCGCCGAGAGCGGCGTCGGGCTTGGTATCGAAACCGAAAGTAACACTGGTGAACTGGTTCAAATGATTGACCGCCTGCAGCCCGAGCCTGGTAGTCGTCTTCGTCAGCGTGCGCACCGGGATCAGCGTGTCTTTGCCATCCGGGCCGAACGTAAAGCTGGCGCAAGTCTTCCGGCCTCGCGCGGTCGGCGTCCTCCACTTCGAGAATCACCTGATATTGATCGTCGGGCTGCTTGATGAGGTAGACGTAGTTCTGCGAATAGGCGGCGCGAAGCAGTCCCTGGAGCTTGCTGATGGAAACGCCGTACATGCTGGCGCGGTCGCGGTCGATGTCGATGTCGAGGTTCGGCTGGTTCCGAAACAAGTTCGACCGCGGCGGCGCGACAAAACCTTCATAGCCCTTCAGCTTCTCCCCGAGCGCATCCGCCGCGGCGTAAACTTCATCGGGATTGATGCCACTGATCGAGTAGCTGTAACGGCCGAACTGGCTGCCGCTCGCGCCAATATTGATTTGGAGGACCGGCGATGGATTCAGGGTTGGGAAAATGCCGGGGATTTGGCTGAGCGCTTCGCGCAGATCTCCATCGCGACTTCCTCGATCGGCTTCCGCTCCTTCGCGTCTTTCAAGAAGAGCACGGCGAAAATGCCGGAGGAACCGGCGCGCCCGCTGCCGGCGACGGTGAAATATTTGTCGACGGCCGGATTAGCCTGGAGGATCGGATCGAGCTTCTCCTGCATTTCGCGCTGCTGTTGCGGCGACGCGCCTTCCTGCATGAGCAGCGCGCCGCGAATCACGCCGCTGTCGCCGGTGGGCAAGAGCGTGAAAGGCAGCGAAGAAAAGAAAAACCAGACGCCAACTCCGCAGGCGATCAGGATCGGGAGCGCGACCCAGCCGTGATCGAGAAACCAATCAAGGGAGCGGCTGTAGAAACGCAGGATCGGCTGGAAAAAGCTATTGGTGAATCGCTCCATCCAGCTTTGGCGATGGCCGGGCTCGTGTTCGCGCAACAGCCGCGCGCACATCAGCGGCGTGAGCGTCAACGAGACGAGGCCGGAAGCGAAAATCGCGACGATGATCGTGATCGCGAATTCGCGGAAGATGCGGCCGAGCAATCCCGGCATGAAGACGAGCGGGATGAAGACCGCCGCCAGCGACAGCGTCATCGACAGAATCGTGAAAGAGATTTCGCCCGCGCTATTCAAAGTCGCGCGGTAGATCGACTCTCCGTGTTCGGCGCGGCGGACGACGTTTTCCAGAAAGACAATCGCGTCGTCGACCAGGAACCCGATCGCGAGGGTCAGCGCCATGAGGGTGAGGTTGTTGATCGAATAATTGAGCGCCCACATGACGAGAAACGTCAGGAGGATCGACAAGGGCAGGGCGACGACCGGAATCAGCGTGTCGCGAGCGCGCCCGAGAAACACGAAGATGACGAGGACGACGAGGAGGAACGCGATGAAGAGCGTGGCCTGCACGTCGGAGACGGAGTGCACGATGCTCTGGGAGCGATCGAAGGTCGGGATGAGGTTGATCGAGCCCGGAAGCTCGAGCCGCATTTGCGGGAGCAGATCGTTGATCGATTGCGCGACCTGCGACAGCGTTCGCGCCGGCCTGCCGCGAGACACGGCGAGCACGATGACAGAGGCCGGGCGTGTTATAATCCGCGCGCATAAAAATGCCGGGAGAGCCGCTCGTCCTGGACGCTATCGAGGACGTTGGCCACGTCGCGCAGGTAAACCGGCGCGCCATCTTTCCCGCGAGCGATGATCAGGTTCTTGTAACCCTCGGCATCCGCGATCTGCCCGTTCGGCCGCAACACGAGGGAGGTGTTTTTTCCGTCGAACTGACCGGCGCCCGAGTAAGAGGTGCCGGCTCGGATCGCGGTGGAAAGCTCGTCGAGGGTAATGTTGCGGGAGGCGAGCGCGGAGGGATCGACTTTGATGCGGATCGCGCTTTTGACGCCGAAAATCTGAACCTGCGAAACCCCGGGCAAAATGTTGATGCGCTGTTGGACCTGCGACGTGGCGTATTTGTAAAGGTCGCCGTCACTCAGCGTGTCGCTCGTCAGCGCGATGTACATGACCGGCGAATCGTTCGGATTCGATCTTCTGGAATTGCGGCTGCTGCGGCAGGTCCGTTAGGCAATTGCCCGCTCGGCGCGCTGGATCGCGGCCTGCACATCGGTGGCGGCGTCGATGATGCTTTTATCGAGATCGAACTGGAGCGTGATATTGGTCGAACCCTGCGTGCTCGAGCTGGTCGACAGCGTCAGTCCCGGGATTTGGGTGAATTGTTTTTCGAGCGGCGTCGCGATCGTGTTCGCCATCGTCTCCGGGTTCGCCCCCGGATAATGACGCGCTGACCGAGATGACCGGATAATCGACGGCCGGCAGATCGTTCACGGCGAGCTGCTTGAAAGTGAGAATGCCGAAAACGATGAGCGACGCCGTCAGCAGCATCGTCATGACCGGCCGTTGGATGAACGGCTTCGACAAGTCCCGACGAAAACTGGACGAGCTTGCCCGCCTGGCGTTTTCTCGCCGGCAACTCCGTCGCGATGCTCTTCCGGGTCGCCGGCGCGGAGCGGTCGTCGGATTCGTCTGGATCCGTCATCTCAATGCATCGCCTGGGCCGGTTTATCTCCGCCAGCCGCTCGCGCCGCCGTCATGCGGATTCACCTTCATTCCCGGGCGACAATTGGAGCTGGCCCGAAGTGACGACCATCTCGCCTTTCTGGACGCCGTCGGTAATGACGGTGAGATCGCCCTGGGGTTGCCCGGGTTTAACCTGGCGCAAATCCAGAGTCGAATCCGGCTTAACGACAAAAACATAGGGACCGTTCTGCCCGATCTGGACGGCGCTGCCCGGCACGAGTTTGGCGTCCTTCAAGACATCGAGGACCAGCCGGACTTTCACGAACTGCGCCGGCCAAAGAGCGCGATCCGCGTTCGGCGTCACCCCGCGCAGCTTTACCGTTCCGGCCCCGTGCTGCACGGCCTGATCGATGAAGTAAAGTTTTCCATCGCGCGGCTCGTTGTTGTCACCATCCGCGTCAGTCACGACTTTCAGGTTCGGGTTGGTGAGATAACGCCTAACGAGTGGCAGGTCCGGCTCCGCAACGGTAAAATCGGTGTAGATCGGGTCCATTCCCATGATCGTGAGCAGCGGCGTGCTGCCGCCGGGCCCGACGACGTTGCCGATATCGACATTGCGCAAACCGGCGCGGCCATCGATCGGCGATTTGATGTAGCAGCGGTCGAGATTCACCTGCGCGCGCGGCGACCGCGGCCTCGGATCGGCGCGCGTTGGCTTGCGCGGTGTCGTATTCCTGCTGGCGGTCACGTTTTTCGCGCGGAGTTCTTCCTGGCGTTTCAACGTCGCCTTGTTCAACGCCAGGTCGGCTTGCGCCGAGGCGAGGGCCGCTTCGTACGGCTTCGGATCGATCAGGAAAAGGAGATCGCCTTTCTTCACGTCGCGCGCCGTCTTTGAATTCGCGCGAGACAATCTGCCCGCTCACCTGCGCCTGGATCTGGACAGTCTCGTAGGCGGCGGTCGTGCCGATTTCGTCGAGATACAATGGCACATCCTGCGTGATCACTTTGGCGGTGGTAACCGGCCGCGGACCGGGAGGCGTCGGAGGTTTGGGCCGGTTCATGAAACTCCGCAAGGTCAGAAGCAACACCACCAGGATGATGGCGCCGCCACCCCAAAAGAGTTTCTTCCGGCCGAATCGGTGCTCGAGTTTTTCGACCGCCTCGCGCGTCGACGACATTCGCTTTAGCCATCGTGGTCATGATTTGCGACTCCCATTCCTCGCATGTCGAATCCGCCGTTCGCGGGCTGTTCCGCCTTCTCCCGGATTCGGGTGAGAACTTGAATGCAAGTCTCGACGTCACGCTGCGGAATATCTTCGATTAGTTCCGCGCGCAAGTCGTGGGCGGTATTGAAAATTTTGTCGAGCACGCCTTTGGAACGGCGCTGGAGATGGACCGTCTTGCAACGGCGATCCGTCGCCGAGCCGCGCCGCTCGATCCAGCCGTCGTTCTGCAATCGATCGAGCAAGCCCGCCAGGGTTGCGCCTTCGATTCCCATTCGCTCGGCGATTTCCTTTTGGGTGAGATTGTTTCCTCCCTGGGAGAGGTGGATCAGCGTCCGCCATTTTCCCTGGCTCAGGCCGAGCGGGCGGAGCCGTTGGTCGAGCCGGGTCCGCCAGGCGCGAGCGGTGCCGAAGAGGACCAGGCCGAGCTCGTTAATATTTGGCGGAGGCATGCGCAAGAAATGATTAGCGTGCTAACGAATCGCATGTTCCGCGAGTTGTCAACCGCCACCGATTCGCGCCAGGACAATGGTGTGATTTCGGTAATCGGTGATCCGCTCGATCGCCTGGGCGCGCGCCGGCAGCCAGCGCTCGCTCGCCATCAATTCCTGTTCCCGTTCCGGCTGGAGGAGAAGGTAACGGGCGTTTACCGGCACTTCGTCCAGCCGGTTCACGTAAATCAGCCGCGTTCGCAGGTAAAAAAGGAACGGCTGATAATCCGGGTCGAGCGCGTAGAGCGGCTCGTTCTCCGGCACCAGGCGATCGATCCGCGCCGCGATTGGTTTAACTTTTGAACGCTTTTGCAAATTGGGAACAATCGCGACGGCGTAAATGACCAAGAGCAGGCCGGCCAGCGATCGCAGTTCCCAGGGCAAACCGAAGGCGAGTGCGCGCCGCCAAATCTTTGCGGCCCCAATAAACCTCCGGCGCTGCCAGAACCATCGCCATTAGCCAGCACGCCGGGACCAGAGCGGGCAACGAGTACCGCGGCAAACCGCCCGGCAACAAATTCACGAGGACGAAGGGCACGAGCGCGGCCCCAGCTGAGAGCGAAGGCAAGTTTGCGATCGGCATCGCTTCTCCATTTCGTTTTCGAGATCAGGGGCAACAGCAGGGTCCAGGGAAGGAAATAGGCGAGTCCGCGCGGCAGGTTCAGGAGCCAGCTTCGGAGTTTGAAATCGTCACCAGTCAGGCGGCCGGTCAATTGGACGGACCAGCTCTTCGCCAGACTCGGATCATTGATCGCCTGCCAATAAGGTAACGCCCACGCCGCAAAAATTCCGATCATTATGAGAAGGCCGGCGAGATGCGGAAAGGTAAAGAGCTTCCGCAGTTCTCCCGCCCGATAGAGGACTGCGACGACCACGGAATAAAAAAAGAACAGGTGAAGCGGTCCCTTTGCGAGAAGACCGAGCCCGAGAAAAATCCACGGCACAATCCAGGTAAGCCAGGCGGAGCGGCGCTGCTGCCACCAGCTCAGCCAGAAGATAAAGGCGAGTCCAAAAAGCGAAACGTAGAGAGCCTCGATTTCAATGAGCCGGCCCTTTTCAATGATTCCGAAATTCGCCAGCCAAATGAGGGCGGCGAAGAGAGAACCGTTTGGGCCGAGGGATGCGCGGGCCACTATCAGGAAGGCGATCGCGACGAAAAGGACGCAGAGGACCGATGGGACGCGCGCGGTCCATTCACTCCGCAGGCCGGTTAGTTTGAAAGAGCCGGCCACGAGCCAGTTCACCAGCGGCGGTTTTCGAAAATACGGCTCGCTCCCGACCTGCGGGACCAGGTAGTTGCCGGTTTCGAGCATCGTCACGGCGGGGAGAATGCGACGGCCTTCTTCGCCTTTGATCTCGAGAGACCCCAGCCCGGGCAGATAAATCGCGGCCCAGCAAAGAATAACGAGGGCAAGTGCAACCGGACGCGACATTCCGGCGTTAACGTCGAACTTCCCCAGTCTGACGTCGAGAGCGGATTCCTCCCTTGACGGAGCGCCCTCCAAAAATTAGGTTAAGCGCCTAGTCCGCGCTGGAAGGAGTGGGAGCTGGTATCCCACTCTTTTTAGTCTGCGGGCTGCCTGTTTTATGAACGCTGAGTTTATTGCGATGCTGGATTACCTGGAGCGCGAGCGCGGGATCAAACGTGAGGTCTTGCTCGAAGCGGTCTCCAACGCTCTCCTCTCCGCGTCGAAGAAAAGTGTCAGCGCCTCGCGGGAATTGCGCATCGATATTAATCCGAAAACTGGCGAGATCCGGGCCCTCGCCAAATTGCTCGTGGTCGACAATGTTTCTAATCCGGCCGACGAAATCTCAGTTTCAAAAGCACAACGGATCGATCCGAACGCGGCGGTCGGCGGCGAAGTCGAGATTGAAGTAACGCCCAAGAATTTCGGCCGGATCGCCGCCCAAACGGCGAAGCAGGCGATGATGCAGCGCATCCGCCAGGTCGAGAAAGAAATGATTTACGAGGAGTTCAAGGATCGCGCCGGCGAAATCGTGAGCGGAACGGTGCGGCGGTTCGACCGTTCGGACGTGATCCTCGATCTCGGCAAATTCGAAGCGATCATGCCTCAGCGCGAGCGCGTGGTCGTCGAAGACTACAACGTCGGGGATCGGTTGCGCGCCTACGTCGTGGCCGTCGAGAACGGCGTGCGCGGACCCGGAGATCATCGTCTCGCGGAGCCATCCGAATTTCGTCCGTCGGCTTTTCGAACTCGAAGTGAGTGAGATCAACGACGGCACCGTCGAGATCCGCGGCATCGCGCGTGAGGCCGGCTACCGGACCAAGATCGCGGTGACGAGCGCGAACGAGAAAGTCGATCCGGTCGGCGCGTGCGTCGGCATGCGGGGGTCGCGGGTGAAGAACATCGTCCGCGAATTGAACAACGAGAAAGTCGATATCATTCGCTGGAGCTCGGATCCAAAGGAATTCGTTCTCGAAGCGCTCAAGCCCGCGAAGGTAAAGAACCTCATCTTCGATCCGGAAAAGAAGAGCGTCCAAATTTCCGTCGACGAAGACCAGCTTTCGCTCGCCATCGGCAAGAAGGGCCAGAACGCGCGGCTGACCTCGCGTTTGACCGGTTGGGAAATCAATATCGACCGCGACACTTCAGCGACCCATGTGGTTGAGCAAAAGGTCGCGCAGGCGGCTCAAACCCTTTCCGCGGGACTCCCGATCACGCAAGAGCAGGCGCTTTCGCTGGTGAAATCCGGCTTTACCAATTTGGAAGGTCTGCGCGACGCGGCCGTCGAAGATCTGGTCGAAATTCTTTCGGTGGACGAAGCGAAGGCGAAAGAGATTCACGACGCAGTCCATCAGGAGGCACCCGCGGCACAGTAGCGCCGGTTGGTTGGTGAACCGGCGATGAACGAATTTTCAAGATTTAGCAATGGCAACGAAAACGACGACGAAGACAGCAGCGCGCAAGACGGCCGCGCCGGCTCGCAAGCCTGCGGCCAAGAGCGCGGCGTCGTCCGGCGGTGCGGCGCCCGCTGAGGCAAAGCGCAAAGAGACCAAGAGCGCAAAGACTTCTCCGCCCGAAAAAACTTCGAAGCCCACCGCGACGGCCGCGGCCCCGAAGGAAAAGCCGCACGCTGCTCCGCCAATTAAGGCGCATATCCCGATCACGACGAAGCCGCGCGTGCAGGCGCCCGCCAAACCGGTCGCAGAATCGCAACCAGTTGCACCCGCACCGGCGCCGCGACCAGTCGAAACGGTCTCGTTGATCGACGAGAAAAAGCCCAAGCCCAAACGAACCGAAGGTGAGGGTGCGGTAAAACGCGCCGCAGTTCTCCCGCCAATTTCACGCTTGCGGGAGCCCGCTGCCCCGACGCCTCCGCCACCCGCTCCGGCCGCTCCCACACCGGCGGCGGCAGTCGAGCCGGCGACGGCCGAGCCCGAGGCGGAAACGCAAAAGATCATTCACATCAAGCCGCCGATCATCGTCAAGGAATTGGCGTCGCAGCTTGGTTTGAAACCGCACCAGCTCATCGCGGAGCTGATGGCGCTGAACATTTTTGCCAACATGAACCAAACGGTGGAGCCCGATATCGCCACCCAGATTTGTCAGAAGCACGGGTTCGTTTTCGAAATGGAGCGCCGCGAGAAAGGCGGCGGCGTCCATAAAGTCGAACAGGTCGTGGTCGCGCCTCCGCCACCGGTCATCGAAAAAGAAGAAGAGCTCAAGACCCGCGGGCCGATCATCACTTTCATGGGCCACGTCGACCACGGCAAGACGTCGTTGATGGACGCGATCCGGAAAACACGGGTCGCCGCCGGCGAAGCGGGCGGGATTACGCAGCACATCGGCGCTTACACGGTCGATTACAAAGGGACGCGGATCACCTTCCTCGATACGCCGGGCCACGCGGCCTTCACCGCCATGCGGGCACGCGGTGCGACCGTCACCGACATTGTCGTCATTGTCGTCGCTGCCGATGACGGCCTGATGCCGCAGACAATCGAAGCGATCAACCACGCGAAAGCGGCCCAGCATGTGAAGATCATGGTGGCCATAAACAAGGTCGATTTGCCGTCCGCCAACATCGACCGGGTGAAAAAGCAATTGCAGGAACGCGAATTGTCGCCGGAAGATTGGGGCGGCGAAACCATCGTGTGCGAAGTGTCTGCGACGAAGGGAACTGGCATCGATCATCTCCTCGAGATGATGGCGTTGCAGGCGGAAGTGATGGAATTGAAAGCGTCCCCGACTGCTACGCCACGCGGCACGGTGATCGAAGCGCAGGTCGAGGCCGGGCGCGGACCGACGGCCACGGTGATCATGCAGATGGGAACGCTGAAAATCGGCGATCCATTCATTTGCGGCGATTATGCCGGGAAGGTGAAGTCGCTCATCGACGATCGCGGAAAGCCAATGCAGGAAGCAGGACCTTCGACTCCGGCAAAGGTGCTGGGATTCAGCGGACTTCCGCAGGCCGGCGATGAATTTCTGGTGATGGAATCCGAACGCTCAGCGAAAACTCTGGGCGAAGAACGGCTCCTCGGGAGACGCGCGGATAAGCTGGCCGCGCCTCAGCGGGCGACGCTCGAAAGCTTGCTCGAAGCCGCCGACGGCAAGAAACATTTGCGGATCGTATTGAAGTGCGACGCGCAAGGCTCCCTCGAAGCGTTGACCGGAGCCCTGAGCCAGATCGAGAGCAAGAAGATCGACTTGGAAATTATTCATGCTGGCGTCGGCCCGATTTCGGAATCGGACATTCTGCTCGCGAGCGCGTCGAACGCGGTCGTGATCGGCTTCAATATCAAGGTCGAAGCCATGGCGGTGAACGCAGCGAAACGCGAAGGCGTCCAGGTGAAGCTCTACAGCATCATTTACGAGCTGATCGACCAGATCAAAGAATCGATGGCCGAGATGCTCGACCCGGAACATCGCGAAACTGTCATCGGCCACGCCGAGGTGAAGCAGGTCTTCAAGCTGAGCAAGGGCATCGTTGCCGGTTGTCTCGTCACCGATGGCCGGATTGCCCGGACGGCGCGAGCGCGCGTTCTGCGGCGGCGTCAGCCAGTTTACGACGGCGGGCTCTCGACGCTCCGTCGTTTCCAGGACGACGTGAAGGAAGTGCGCGTTGGTCTCGAATGCGGCATCAAGCTGGGAGATTTCAGCGAATATCAGGTGGGCGACATCATCGAGTGCTACCTGCTCGAAGCCGTCGCGCAGAAACTGTAAATGTTGAGAGTCCTTGGTTGAGAGTTGAGAGCCGCCGCCTGCGGAAGTCCGTCACTCAACTAACAACTCTCAACTCTCAACTTTCTCCATGAAACATCGATTACTGCGCGTGAACGAGCTCCTGAAGCGTGAGCTGAGCAGCATTATCACGCGCGAAATCAGCTTTGAAGGCGCACTCGTTACCTTGAATCAGGTGGACGTCACGCCCGATCTCAAACAGGCGCACGCCTACATCAGTGTGTTCGGGAAAGAAAACCAGGCGGCTGTCATGACGAAGCTGGAAGAAAATCGGGTGATTTTGCAAACGGCGTTGGCTAAGGCAGTGACTTTGAAATACACGCCCCAGATTGTTTTCCATCACGACGATTCCATCGAGCGGGGCGCGCGAGTCTTCGAAATTTTGCAGGAAATCGAGGCGCCCGAAAAAGAATGAAGCAAGCGAGCTTCGATGAGATCGGCGCCGTCCTGCGCGCACACGATCGCTTTGCGGTCCTCAGCCATGTTCGTCCCGACGGTGACGCGCTCGGCAGCCAGCTTGGGCTCGGCCTTTCGCTGTCCAAGCTGGGCAAGACGGTGACGGTGCGAAACGAGGACGGCCTCCTCGAGAAATACAGTTTTCTCCCGGGCGGCGAATTTCTTCAGACACCCCTGATGGAACCGCAGGATTTCGATGTCGCGATCGCTTTGGATACCGCCACTCAGGTTCGGCTCGGGAAAGCGGCCGAGCTCGTCCGGAGCGCCAAGATCTGGATCAACATCGATCATCATCCGAGCAATCCCGGGTACGGCGACCTCATTTACATCGACCCGACCGCGCCCGCCACCGGCCAGATCCTTTTCGAATTGATTCAGTCGCAAAAGTTGCCGATGGACGCCGCGATCGCGGAAAACCTCTTCGTCGCCATCTCGACCGACACGGGCTCGTTCCAATACCCGAACACAACCGCGCGCACCTTCGAGATTGGCGCTGAACTGTTGCGCTGCGGCGTGAACGTCGGCCGGGTGAGCCAGTTGCTTTACGAAAGTTATCCGCGACGGCGAGCGGAACTTCTCCGCGAATTACTCGGGACGATGCGATTCGAAGGTCGCGGAAAAGTTGCGAGCTTCAGCCTGAGCCTCGAAGTAGCGGCGCGACTCGGCGCCAGACCGGAAGACAACGAGGGGTTGATCGATCATATCCGCGCGATCCAGGGCGTCGTGGTTGCAGTCTTCTTCGAGCAATTGCCGGAGGGAAAAGTCCGCGTCAGCATGCGTTCCAAGTCCGACAGCGCTGATGTCTGCGCAATCTGCGAGAAGTTTGGCGGCGGCGGGCACAAGCTCGCGGCAGGCGCCAGGGTCCGCGGAACTCTGGCGGAAGTGGAAGACAAAGTTTTGAAGGAGATCTGCAATGTCGTTGACTGCAACTCCTGACGGCGTGCTGTTGGTCGACAAGGCGCCCGGCATGACGTCGCACGATGTCGTCGCGATCGTGCGGCGGCGTCTGCAGATGAAAAAGGTCGGACATTGCGGGACGCTCGACCCAATTGCGACCGGCTTGCTTTTGCTCACGCTCGGCCGCGGAACCAAGATCCAGGATCTCCTCATGAGCGAGGACAAGGAGTATTCCGGCACGATGATTCTCGGCGCTTCGACCGATACCCAGGATAGCGCGGGCAAAGTCCTGGAAGAGCGCGCCGTCCCAGAATTGGACGAGCCGACAATCCGGGCCGCGTTTGAAAAATACGCCGGGGATTTTTACCAGATGCCGCCGATGGTTTCGGCGATCAAACAAGGCGGCGTCCCGCTTTACAAGTTGGCGCGCCAGGGGAAAACCGTCGAGCGCGAGCCGCGGCTCGTCCACGTTTACCGCTACTCGATCGACCGGATTGCCTTGCCGGAAATCGATTTCACGGTGCTTTGCAGCAAAGGGTTTTATGTTCGGACCTACGCGCACGATATCGGGGAAACGCTCGGCTGCGGAGCACACCTGAAAAATCTGCGAAGGACGAAATCGGGGCGGTTCAGCGTCGAAGGCGCGATCACGGTCGAGGAGTTGAAGAGCGCCGAGCCGGTCGACATTCTCCCGCGGATTCTGACGTTGCCGGAAGTTTCGCGGATGCGGGGAGCGTAGGAAAATGACGAAGCACGAATGACGAATCCCGAAGGAATGACGAAACCCGAATGCCGAACGCGGCAGCTTCGTCATTTGCCATTCGGACTTCATTCGTCATTCGTCATTCGCCTGCCGCGCCGTAGCGCCGCGAAGGCGGGTCATTCGTCATTTTGATGAACGTCCTTCGCTCGATCGACGCTCTTTCGAATCTTCCCGGCCCGCTCTTCCTTTCCATCGGCGTTTTCGACGGCGTCCATCTCGGCCACCAGGCTGTTATCTCCACTTCGACGAAACACGCGAAGGAAGCCGGCGGCACCGCGGTCGTCGTGACCTTCGACCCGCACCCAATGAAAGTGCTGCGGCCTGACGACGCGCCGCATTTGTTGACCGCGACGCAACACAAGATCGCGTTGATCCGCGATCTGGGCGTGGCCCATCTCCTGGTCCTCCATTTCGATCGCACCTTCGCCGCAACCGCGCCCGAGGATTTCGTGCGCCAGCTTGTCGAACACTCAAAACCACTGCGCCAGATTTGCGTCGGCCATGAATGGTCTTTCGGGAAAGGCCGGACCGGCAACCTGGCCCTTTTGAAAAAGCTGGGAAAAATCGACGGCTTTAACGTGATCGGCGTCGAGGCGGTAAAGGTGAACGGCGAAATAGTCAGCAGCACGGCGATCCGTCAGGCGGTCGCGGAAGGAAACTTGGTGAAAGCGACCCAGATGCTGGGCCGCGAATACACCATTTTGGGAACGGTGATTCGCGGCGAACAACTTGGACGAAAGCTCGGGTTCCCGACCGCGAATCTAAGCGCCCACAGCGAGCAATTCCCGCCAAATGGTGTCTATGTCACCGAGGCTCGCCTGGGCACTGCCTTTTATCGCGGCGTCGCCAATCTTGGATTCCGTCCCACTGTCGCGGCGGCGAAACCGGAGCGGCTCCTCGAACTTCATCTCTTCGATCTCGATCGCGAGATCTATGGCGAGGAAATGGACGTCCGATTCCTCCGCTACCTCAGGCCCGAACAAAAGTTTCCAGATTTGGAATCCTTGAGAAAACAGATCGCAGCCGACGTGGCGCAGGCGCGGGAATCGTTCGCGATCTTACCTTGATCGTCCGCGGGCCCGGGACAGGGCAGCTGCCAGGCCACCGGCCATTACCAGCACCGCAGCCACACCGACGAAGATCAAAATCGTCATCCGCGGCAGGAACGCGATGTTCGCGAAAGTGTCGAACGCGAAGCTATTGCCGCCGGCCAGCAGATACGCCGCGATACATGCCGCCAGCGTTATCCCGACCAGGATGAAGGCACGATAAGAACGGCGGACGTGACGCGTCGGCATTTTTTGCACAACGCGCGAGGTGAAGCCGGCATCGTCGATGTACGGCGCTTCGTCACGCAACCGCGCATCCAGCCAATCTTCCTGAAGTTTCTCGTCCATGCTAATTAGAACCCCACGCCGACAACATCTTCTTCAACTTTTCCCGTCCCCTCAACACATTTGTTTTCACGGTGCCGAGCGGAATCTCGAGAACGCGCGAAGCCTCGTCGTGGGAAAGGCCGTTCTGGCAACACAATACGATGGCTGAACGTTCGTGGACGGGAAGCAGTTCGAGAGCGCGAGAGAGATCATGTCGGAGAGCGGGATCGACCGTTTGCGGGTCATGTTCGGCTTCGAGTTGAGCTTCATCGATGCCAACGAGTTCCTTCCTTTTCCGCGCCTCTTCCCGAAAACAGTTGTAGGCAATCCGGTACAGCCAGGTCGAAAAACGCGCTTCACCCCGAAAGCTGCGCAGATTTTTATAAGCCTTGAGAAAGGTCTCCTGCGCGAGGTCGTCCGCGAGCGTGACATCCGTCCGGACAAGGTGGCGGAGCAGACCTCGCACGCTTGATTGGTGATTCCGGACCAACTCCGCAAAGGCGTGGTGGTCGTCATCAACAAGGACGCGCGCAACGAGGTCTGCATCGGTTAGCGGCACTCGCCGAGGTTAGGGCAACGGCGGCGCTTTGTCTGCGTCTTTGGGGCCTTCCAACTTCCAGACGATCAGATGCCCCACTCCGATCAGGAACGGGATGACGCCGATCGCCCACGCGCCGCCCTCCCAATCGTTTACCGCACCCAAGAAGATCATGATCCCGAAGCCGACCATGACGAGCACGACCCCACGGCGCATATCCGAACGGGCGCGGATGGCCGGCGGGGGCGCGAAGAGCGCGGGCGGGACGGCCTGTCCCTTCTCCACCATTTCGCGGACGGTGCGATGGAGGGAGCGGCTCCGGAGGTAGCTGAAGAACATGATCGCCGCGATGATCAGAACGGGCGCCCCGAATAACGTCGAGAAGATGATCCCCACGATCGGGATCGCCATGAGCGCGCTGTCATCATCACTGTCAGAGTGGCTGTGACGAGGGGTCGAGGAGTGAGTAACGCTGAAATGCCGTTTCAGCTTCTTCGAGACGCTTCGCTCGATTGAATCCTCATCGTCCGGGGTGGCACTTGTCCCCGGCGAGAGGCTTGCGCCGGCGCTGGCGTTGGCCACGGCAGTCGAAGAGATCGAGGGCGAAGGCACAGGCGTCGGAGATTGCCCGAACGCCGTCAAAACGAGCGCGACCGAGCAGAGGCAGGTAAGAATCGTTGTTTTCATATTGGTTGCTTTGGGAATGAGATGCATCCAGGGCGGGGTTTGGATTCAAGAAAAACCGGACTCCCGCCACACATGTCGTTCGGCGAATGCCCGGCCCGAACCGGATTTCAAGTATCTTTCAAACGCGACAGCTGCGTTCTTGGAGTGGAAGGCAAAATAGGCAATGAGGCACCATGGCGAGAACTTTGACGTGTGTTGCGCTTTCCCGGCATCGTGATCTCCCAGCCGCGATTTTAGATGAGCCGTAAGTCCCACGTAGCGCTGATCGGGATGTGATTTCGATCGTAAAAGATAAACGTAATACATGGGGACAGCTGGCTTGCCAGCCATAGCCCGGCCCGTGGCAGGGCGGGCCGCCTTCGCCAAGGCTACGGTGCCCTCGCTCCATCCTTTACCCGGCACTCAAGAGCCGGGCGAAGGATGGAGCGGGTGACGAGACTCGAACTCGCGACGTCCTCCTTGGCAAGGAGGTGCTCTACCACTGAGCTACACCCGCGTCTGAAAAGGGAATGGAATAATGGCGAGCCCTCCCGGGGACGCAAGATCTTTCGGGTTGTAGCGACGCCGCTCTGTCGGCGTAAGGCACTTTGCCTTCAGTCAGCGGGTCTTACGGCGACAGAGCGCCGTCGCTACAGCACCCAATGTCGGCTGCCCTCAGGCCGGTCGCCACCTTTGCAAATCCTCGTTTTGGTTGAGCATTAGGAAAATGCCGGATTTCACGATCATTCCCTCACGCGAACGGTTCGCCGAATTGGCGAAGCACGGCAACGTCATTCCCGTCTTTGTCGACTTTGTGGCCGATGGCGAGACGCCCGCTTCCGCCTACCAAAAACTGGACGACGGCGAGCACTCGTTCCTGTTCGAATCGGCCGAGCAAACCGAACAATCGGGCCGCTATTCGTTTCTCGGGTTCAGCCCTCAACTGATCGTTCGGGGCGAAAAGGACGAAGATCCGCTCGCAACCCTGGAAAAGGTGATGGCGCGTTTTCACTTTGTGGCCCAACCAGACCTTCCGCGATTCGCCGGCGGTGCCGTCGGTTTCCTCGGATACGATGTCGCCCGCTATTTTGAAAAGGCGCTGCCTCCGCCGCCCGAGGACGACCTCGAGCTGCCCGAAATGATTTTTATGATCATGGGGCTGCTGGTCGTTTTCGATCATCGCTATCGCCGGGTAAAGATCGTGGCCAACGCTTTCCTCGAGGACCATGAGAACGCCGACGCGGCCTATCACGCGGCCGCGCAGCGAATCCAAGACGCCCTTGCCCGACTGGCCAGTCCGGCTCGGCTGCCGTTGATCGATGCGCAGAAGGCAGTCTCGCAACTGATCGTCCGCAGCAACACCACCCGCGAAAAATTCGAGGCCGCCGTCCTGAAAGCCAAAGAGCACATCCGCGCGGGAGACGCATTTCAGATTGTCCTCTCGCAGCGTTTCGAAACCGAGTTCACCGGCGATCCGCTGAAACTGTATCGCTGCCTGCGCTTGGTGAACCCGTCGCCCTATATGTTTTGCCTCCGGTTCGGCGATTCGTTTTCGCTCGTCGGGAGCTCACCAGAATTGCACGTCCGGGTTACGGACGACGTCGCCGAGGTCAGACCGATCGCCGGAACGCGGCGCCGCGGTCGGACGACAGAAGAAGACGACCAGAACGCGGCCGAGCTGCTCGCCGATCCAAAGGAACGCGCGGAACACGTGATGTTGATCGACCTGGCCCGGAACGATCTGGGCCGGGTCGCCGAAATCGGCAGCGTCCGCGTGACCGAACAGATGGTGATCGAGCGCTACAGCCATGTCATGCATATCGGCTCGCATGTCGTGGCACGGTTGCGACCTGGCCAGACCGCGTTCGACGTCATGCGCGCCACTTTCCCGGCCGGGACGGTTTCAGGCGCGCCGAAAATTCGCGCGATGCAAATCATCAGCGAACTGGAAAACAAGAAGCGCGGTTGTTACGCCGGCGCCGTCGGTTATTTCGGGTTCGATGGGGCGCTGGATTGTTGCATCGCCCTGCGTTCCATCGTGCTCAAAGACGGGCGGGCGTACCTTCAAGCCGGCGCCGGTATCGTGGCCGATTCCGATCCCACGAGCGAATACCAGGAAACCGTAAACAAGGCGAAGGCCATGATCGATGCGATCAGCCGGGCGAGCGATGAGTAGGATTTTGATCATCGATAACTACGACTCGTTTACCTACAACCTCGTCCAGTACTTCGGCGTCCTAGGTTACGAGGCGATCGTGAAACGGAATGACGAGATCACGGTCGCCGATGCTGAGGCACTGGCCCCGGACCGGATCTGCATTTCACCAGGACCCGGCCGGCCAGAAGATGCCGGTGTCAGCAATGAAGTTATCCGCCGGCTTGGTCCGCGCATCCCAACGCTGGGCGTTTGTCTGGGACATCAGTGCATCGGCGCGGTTTTCGGCGGCGAGATCGTTTCCGCGCCGCGATTGATGCACGGGAAAACTTCGCCGGTCCGGCATCGCGACAGCGGTATCTTCAAACAGCTTCCGAATCCATTTGAGGCGACGCGCTACCATTCGTTGATTGTTCGCCGCGAGAGCGTCCCGGAATGTCTCGCGATCACCGCGGAAACCGCTGAGGGCGAAATCATGGGACTGCAACATCGCGACTTCCCAGTTCATGGCGTGCAATTCCACCCCGAATCAGTCCTGACCGGCGAAGGGATGGCGTTGCTCCGAAATTTCCTCGCGATGTGACGCGAGGGTTGTCATCCAGAGCCGCGCAAACGGCGAGGGACCTCTCAGTTGCAATAACCGCTGCCGCGACACATCCCGCGCCCCGTCACGGAGACGCTGGCCTTTCCGCGAAAGCGTTTCAGCGCGCGGTTGCCTCCTCAGTGGCGCTAGTGCGTGATCACTTCGCGGATCGCCCGCAGCTCGCGGAGCATTTCGTCGTATTCGTTTAGCGTCAGCGCCTGGGCCGCGTCGCAGAGCGCGCTCTCCGGATCGTTGTGAACTTCGACGAGGACGCCATCGGCCCCGGCGGCCACGCCCGCCCGAGTGAGCGGCGCCACCATGTAATTCTTTCCGGCGGCGTGCGAGGCGTCGATCACCACCGGCAGATGCGAGATGCGACGCACGGCCGGGATAGCAGCGAGGTCCAGCGTGTTCCGGGTGTGGAGCGCAAATGTCCGCACCCCGCGCTCGCAAAGAATGACGTTGTAATTTCCTTCCGACATCACGTACTCGGCCGCGAGCAGCCATTCATCGAGGGTCGCGGCCATCCCGCGTTTCAGAAGCACCGGCAGCTTCGATTTGCCCGCCCGCCGCAGGAGAGAAAAATTCTGCATGTTCCGGGCGCCGATCTGGATGATGTCGCCGTATTGTTCCACCAATTCCACGCCGGCGACATCGAGCGCTTCGGTCACGATCTTCAATCCGAATTTTTCGCGCACCTCGGCCATGATTTTCAGCCCTTCCTCGCCGAGCCCGGGGAATTCGTAAGGTGAGCTGCGCGGTTTGAAGGCGCCGCCGCGGAAAAAACGCGCGCCGCTCCGCGACACCGTTTCGGCGACCGCGAACGCCTGTTCGCGGCTCTCGATCGCGCACGGTCCCGCGATCACGGCCAGCTCCTCACCGCCAATCGTCGCGTCCCCCACCCGCACCACGGTCTTGTCGGGGCGCAGATCCAGCGTGATCAACTTATATGGCTTGCTGACCCGAATCGCCTCCGCGACTCCCGCCATGTTCTCGAACCGGGCCGGATCGACTGCTCCCTGATTGCCGGTAATGCCAATGGCCGTGCGCGTCGCTCCGGGCATGACATGGGAGCGATAACCGAGGTCTTCGATTAATTTCACGACGGCCGCCACCTCCTGGTCCGCGGCGCCGGCCTTCATTACGATCAGCATGGCGCGGCTATCTTATACCGGATTTCATTTCTGCGACGATTCCCCGAGCCAATTTTTCGCAGCCGCGATTTCGTCGAAGACCAACTGATGACTCGCATTCTGGAGTCGGAGCGTAACATCCGCGCCGGCGCTCCGGAGCATCGCGGTGAGCCGCTCGGCATTCTCGACGGGAATGATCGGATCGTGCGTGCCGCAGCAAATGAGCGCACGAGTGCCGCCGAGGTGGGGCGCAGCCGCGGGTGTGAGCGGCACCATCGCGCGGAGGAGAATCGCTGACTTAATCACGCCGGGGTGCAAAAGAAGAACCGCGGCGGCAATGTTCGCGCCGTTGGAATAACCGACGGCGGTCAGGGTTCCGGGATCGAACTCGTACTTCGCAGCCGCGTTGGGAATGAAGTCAGCCAGTTCGCTGGCGCGGCGAACCACGTCTTCCTCATCGAACACTCCTTCGGCCAGACGCCGGAAGAAGCGCGGCATCCCATTCTCGAGAACATTCCCGCGCAAGCTGAGAAGTGCCGCCGAGGGATCGAGGTCACGGCCGAGCGGGACCACGTCGTTTTCGTTCCCGCCGGTGCCATGAAGAAGCAAGAGGACACCGCGCGACGAACTGTCCTCGGCGGGAATAAATCGATGTATGAAATCCATATGCGGCGATCGAACCATACCAAGGAGCGGCTAGAGTAGCCGAAACTAACCCGATGTATATCTGGCGAAAACGCGCGACCGCGGAGTGGCTGCGACAGCACAGCGAGGGTTTGGAGCGGATATCCGGCGGGGCGCTTGTAACGATCGAGCGCCCGGGAAAGGCGCGAACAATCGTCGAAATTCCCTGCGCCACGCGACGAGAGGCGGCCCGACTCCAGGAGAAGTTCGGCGGAACAATCGAAAGATTAGCACCCGACTGGTTACAGCAATTCGCGAAACGAGCCCGTTCCCAGCCATTGCGAATTGGCTCCCGATTGCTGGTTGGTTCGCGCCCAGGGCCAAACATCATCGTCATCCCTGCCGAAGCTGCTTTCGGCACCGGCGAGCATGCGACCACTGCGATGTGCCTGCGAATGCTCGAGCGCGTCACCCGAAAACTTCCATACGGCTGGTCGCTGCTCGATGCTGGGACAGGCAGCGGCATTCTTGCGATCGCCGCCAGCCGATTCGGCGCGACGCGAATCGTGGCCATCGACAACGATCCCCTCGCCTGCGCGACCGCGCGCCGAAATGCCCGCCGAAATCGCGTTCGCAACATCGAATTCCGGACCGGCGACGTCCTGAACCAAAAGGTTCCAGGCGAATTCAACATCATCACGGCGAACCTGTTCAGCGAGCTCCTGATCGTGGCTTTGTCGTCGTGGCTCCCAAGCCTCGCCGAGGAGGGCTGCCTGATTTTATCCGGAGTTTTGCGCTCGCAGGAAACGACCCTCGTGAGGGCGCTGCGCCGGCGTGGCTGCTGCACGGCCGAGATTAAGCGACGCGGAAAGTGGATCGCGGTGCTCGCCATGCGGGCAACGAAAAGGAGTTGACGAAACGCCTCGTCGAAAGCATTTTCTGCGACCCGTTCGCGGCCTCGATTTTCCTGCATTCACGCGGTTGATCTCCGGAGCCGCGCAGGGTGACCCGGATGCCGAACGAAGAGCTTTCCTATGTGATCGTTACGCCGTACTCGATGCGCAAATCGCGCACCGGCGGGATCATCGCGCGCCTCATCTCGCGGACGGGATTGGATCTGGTCACTTCCCGCATGTTCGCGCCCGGCGCGGAACTGACGAAGCGATATGCCGAGACCATCGTCACCGAGACCGATCCGCGGCATCGCGCAACCCAGGAGCTGATCCGCGATTACGTCCTGAAGAATTTTACCGGGAAGCTGAACGGCCAACAGCCGCGCGTCATGTTCCTGGTTTTTCGCGGCGAGGATGCGGTCGAAAAGGTCCATCGCACCATCGGTCACATCGTCCACGAAAGGACGAGCGGTGAGACGATTCGCGACACTTTTGGCGACTACATTACGGACGATTCGGGCAAGGTGATTTACTTCGAGCCGGCGGCGCTGGCGGCGTTCGATCCAAAACAGGTTGAGGGCGACCTGAAACTCTGGGCGGAATACTCGGACAGCGACGGTGGAATCCTTGATAACGTGATCGAGTTCGCGGATCGGGCGAAAGTCGAAAAGACCCTCGTGCTGATTAAGCCCGACAATTTTAAATTCCCAAACCAGCGACCTGGGGGCGTCATCGAAGTTTTTTCCCGCACCGGATTGTTCATCGTCGGCTTCAAAGTCCACCGGATGAGCGTCGCGCAGGCCGAAGAGTTTTACGGACCAGTCTTGCCGGTGCTGGAAGAGAAGTTAGGCGCTGAAAAAGGGCGCAACGCCTGGGAAGACATTGTCGCCTTCATGGCCGGAGGCCGACCGAGCGCGACCGCTGGCGAACAGCGCAATGCCCCCGGCTCCGAGAAGTGCATCGCCATCGTCTACCAGGGCGAAGAGGCCGTCCGCAAGGTCCGCGACGTCCTGGGCCCGACCGATCCGGCCAAGGCACCTCCGGGGTCCATCCGGAAGGAGTTCGGACAAAACATCATGGTCAACGCCGCTCACGCTTCCGATTCCGCCGAGAACGCCAAACGCGAAATGGCGATCGTGCAAGTCGAGGAGAACAACTTCAAACCTTTGATTGAATCTTTTTATGCGCGCTCCTAGGGGGCGCGCCCAATTGTGAACACCCTGAACCCAACTCAAACAGCCATGGAAATCTCAGCTCGCGCCGCCCAATTATCTCCCTCCCTCACCCTTTCAATCGACAGCAAAGCCAAGGCTATGAAAGCCGAGGGCATTGATGTCTGCGGCTTCGGCGCCGGCGAGCCGGATTTCGACACGCCGGAACACATCAAGCAGGCGGCGATCGCCGCGCTCGAGGGCGGCTTCACCAAATATACTCCGAGCGCCGGGCTGCCCGAATTGCGCCAGGCGATCGCGGAGAAATTAGAGGCCGATAACCAGCTTAGTTACAAGCCCAGCCAGGTTGTAGTAAGCAGCGGCGCAAAACATTCATGTTACAACGCCATTCTCGCGACCTGCCAGCCAGGCGATGAGGTCCTGATCCCGTCCCCTTACTGGGTCAGTTATCCGGACATGGTTCGTCTCGCCGGAGCGGAGCCTGTGATCGTCCAAACTTCCGAGCGCAACGGCTGGAAAATGCGCGCCAGCGATTTCGAGAACGCCATGACGCCGCGGACGAAGATGCTCATCCTCAATTCGCCCGGCAACCCGACTGGATCCGTTTATACGCGCGAGGAGCTGGAGGGAATCATCGAGGTCGCGGCTGAGGAAGACATCTACATCTTGTCCGACGAAATTTACGAGAAGCTCGTTTACGACGACGTGAAGCACGTCAGCATCGGATCGATTTCAAAGGAAGCGTACGATCTGACCATCACCGTGAACGGTTTCAGCAAAGCCTACGCGATGACCGGATGGCGGCTGGGTTATCTCGCCGCGCCGGAAGCGGTCGCGAAAGCGGTGGACAATATTCAGAGCCACAGCACCTCGCATCCGTGTTCGTTCGCACAAAAAGGGGCGCTCGCCGCGCTCAAGGGCGACCAGCAGGCGCTCGGCGATATGCGCGACGAATTCGCCATGCGACGCGACTACATGTATGACCGGATCACCAAGATCCCAAACATCACGGCGGTGAAGCCGCAGGGGGCGTTCTATATCCTGGTGAACGTCAGCCAGCTCGGCTTGAGCTCGCAGAATTTCGCGGATCGTTTGCTGAGCAAAGCGAATGTCGCCGTCGTTCCCGGGGCGGCGTTTGGCGACGATCGGACGGTGCGCCTCAGCTACGCAACCAGCATCGATATTATCAAGAAAGGCCTGGATCGCTTCCAGGATTTCTGCCGGACGCTGTAGGGATTTCAGATTTTAGATTGCAGATTTAAGATTGGGCGGCAGCGTCGCTTCACAATCTGCAATCGCCATTCTGAAATCTGCAATGTCCACCGGTTACCTCGCGCTCGTTCTTCACGCGCACCTGCCGTTCGTTCGGCATCCGGAGCATGAAGAATTTCTCGAGGAGGACTGGTTCTTTGAGGCGCTGACCGAGAGCTACATGCCGCTGCTCACAACGATGGAGCGGCTGGTCGAAGACGGGGTGCCGTTCCAGCTGACAATGACCGTCACGCCGACTTTGGCGGCCATGCTCCAGGACGAATTGCTGCGAGAACGTTACGTGCGCCACCTCGATCGGTCGATCGCGTTGGCGGAGCGCGAAGTCGCGCGCAACGGCGAGGACGATCAGCGGCGCAACCTGGCCGAGTTTTATCTCGATCACTTTCGTTCCTGCCGGGATGGATTTTTCGGGTGGAACGGGGATCTGCTCGCGGTCTTTCGGAGTTTACAGGACGAGGGATGTCTTGAGATCGCCGCATCCGCTGCGACCCATGGGTTGCTCCCGTTGTTGCAATCATCACCCGAAGCCGTGCGCGCTCAGGTCATGCTCGGCTGCGACTCATACCGGTCCGTCTTTCAACGCGACCCGGCAGGGTTTTGGCTGCCGGAATGCGCATTTTACCCGGGACTCGAAAACATGGTCCGCGACGCCGGTTTGCGCTGGTTCATTATCGACGCACACGGTCTGATGCTGGGTGAGCCGCGTCCCCGCCGCGCCATCTACGCGCCCTGCTACACGGCAGCGGGGCCGGCTGCTTTCGCCCGCGATCGCGATTCGAGCCGTCAGGTCTGGAGTGCCACCGAAGGTTACCCAGGCGATCCGGCATATCGCGAATTCTACCGCGACATCGGGTTCGAGCTTCCGACCGATTATCTTTGGCCGGGCAACTCTTCTCCGATTAGAAAATCCACTGGGATCAAATATTATCGGATCACGGATCGGCACGGAGAGAAGGAACTCTACGACCCGGCGGCGGCCGCCCAAGCGGCGGAAGCGCACGCGACCCATTTCCTGGAAGCCCGGCGGCAGCAACTCGACGAAATGCGCGCGCTGGATTTCGACCCGATCGTCGTCGCGCCCTTCGATGCCGAGCTGTTCGGGCATTGGTGGTTCGAAGGGCCGCGCTTTCTTGAATCATTAATCCGGCAAGCGGCCCAGGGTCATCAGGACCTCCGACTCACCAGCGGGGAACACTACGGGCGGCGGAGTTTTCAACTCACAACGCCCACTGAATTCCTGCGAGAACATCCTACCCAGCAGACCGTTTCACCGGCGGCCTCTACCTGGGGCGACAACGGCCATCTCGGCGTCTGGCTGGATAAGACAAATTCCTGGATTTATCCACACCTCGACCAGGCCGCGCTCCGGATGACCAACCTCGCCCGCACCTACAAGGAAAGCGGCGATCCGCAGACCGATCGCGTCCTGAAACAGCTGGCGCGCGAATTACTCCTGGCCCAGGCGAGCGATTGGGCGTTTCTCATTAGAACGGGCACGGCAAAACATTACGCAACCAAGCGCGTCACCGGCCACTTGCTGCGGTTCAATCGGCTGTATGATGGGTTCGTAGCTGGAAAAATCGATGAACCTTTCCTGGCCAACTGCGAATGGCGGGACAACCTTTTCCCGGATCTCGACTGGCGCCAGTACCTTTGACTGTGAGTAAACAAACAAACGTCGTCGCGCTCCTCCTTGCGCTGGTCGCACTGCAAGCGAACGCGCAGGAGTCGCCCGCCCCTTCCGCGGGTCCCGAGCGATCCATTCGAATCACCTTTGTCCCGCCGCCGCTCGACGGAACGATCAGTCTCGGCGTTTACGATGAGAAAGGAAAACTCGTGCGGGTCCTCTTCCGCGAAGCGGACATCAATGAGTTCACCATTGGGAATGACGCGCTCGCCACGACCTGGGACGGAAAAAACGACGCGGGCGAGAATGCCACGCCCGGGAAATACAGTGCGCACGGAGTTGTCGTCGGCGATCTGAAAATCGAAGGCGTCGGCTTTTTCTTCAACGATTGGATTACCTCGGCCGATGGCCCGCGCTTTTCGCGGATTCGCTCGATGGCGATGCGGGACGAAAATCTGTTCCTCTCCGTGGATCTGGTGCCACCGGGCGAAGGCCATATCCTCTACGATGTGGCTGACAAATCGCTGAGCCTGAAAGACACCGACTCGGAAACGACGGCTCCAGGCGCAGACGGCGTGGCCGGGCGCGACGGAACCCGGTGGGTGATCGAGCACGGCGACAAAGAATCGGAGATCAAACAGCTATCCTCGAATGGAGAGTCCCTCCGCCGGCTTCCCATTCTGCCTGGCGAACCGCAGCCGAAAGCCATCGCAGCTTCGCTCAAAGACGACAAAATTTATCTCCTCGAAGAAAACGATGACCGGCAACGAGTCCGCGCTCTGAGTTTGGCGACGACCAGGAGCGAAGGCGCGGAGAAAGCAGTCTCAGAATGGAAGGTTGATTTCGAGAAGTCGATCGTCGGCCACAAGCAGTTTTCCGTGGTCGATGGCAAACCCGTAGCATCGGCCACGACGGACATTCCGGACAAAGTAAAGATCAAGCTCCAGGCCAATCCCTTGTTGAATGACGACCGCGTTAGCATCGAAATGATGGTCGGGATCGATGGCGATGGCAGTTTCATTAAGTCCGCGGATGGCCTCCCGCTCTGCACGGTTAGCGAAACCCAAAATCTGAATCGGGCCTTGCTCGTCCCACACGGCCCAAACACGCTCGACGTTTTCCAGGATGACGGCGCGGTCGTGGAAGAATTTCGAGTGAGCGGCGTCGATCAGATGATGAGTTTCGATTGCGGCGGATTTGAATTGAAATGAGCGGCGCGGCTGGTTGAGATTCGACGATGCCGCGCGACATCGTCTACTTCGATCTCGAAACTCAACGGACGGCGAACGACGCCGGCGGCTGGGCGCGCAAAGGAGACATGCGGATGTCCGTCGGCGTGATCTACAGCAGCGCGACCGGGCGCTATGAGGTTTTCGGTGAAGCCCAGGTCAACCAGCTGGTGGAACGGCTTCGGCGCGCTGATCTCGTGGTTGGCTTCAACATCCTCAACTTCGATTACCAGGTGCTCATGGGTTACACGATCCTCGATCTCCTGGCGGAATTGCCGACGGCTGATTTGATGGCGGACATGGAAAAGCGCATTGGCCATCGGGTGGCCTTGGACGCGATCGCGCAGGCGACCCTCGGTGTTCAAAAAACGGCGGCGGGTCTGGATGCCATCCGCTGGTGGCGCGAAGGGCGCATTCTCGAGATTGCGGAGTATTGCTGTTTCGACGTCAAAGTGACTCGCCTGGTGCACGAGCACGGTTGCCGGCACAAGGAATTATTCTTCACCGATCGCTTCGCTCGAAAACAGCGGGTCGAGATCGACTGGGCTCATCTGGAACTGTAGCGGCGGTCTGCGACCGCCGAGAAAACGATGGCCGGCGGTCGTAGACGGCCGCTCCAGACGAAACCTTCCTAGTCACCGCGCGCAATCTTTGTTTAGTTAGGCCCATGTCTTCCGAGGTTCAGCAAACCCTGGCGCGAAGTGCCAGCGTCAGCGGCATATCGTTGCATACCGGGGAGAAAGTGACGCTTAAGTTGCAACCGGCGCCCGTCGATTCGGGGATCAAATTCAAACGGCGCGATCTCCAGGACGAGCCAACAATCGACGCGACGATCGCAAACCTGAAAACGGTTGAGCGCGCGACCACGATTGGGGAAGGCTCGGTCCGCGTTCACACCGTAGAGCACATTCTCGCCTCGCTTGCGGCCATGGGAGTCGACAATGCCGTCGTCGAGATGGACGCCAACGAGCCACCGATCGGCGATGGGAGCGCACGGCCCTACGTCGAGCTCATCAAAAAAGCCGGGATCGTTCCCCAGGACGCCCCCCGCCGCGTTTTCGACGTGCGCGAACCGATTCACATCGAAACCAAATCCGGCTCCTTTCTGGTGGTCGTTCCCGACCCGAAATTTCGCATCTCCTGCACTCAAGCCGGCCCGAACGGGCAGTTCACTCAGTTCTTTTCCACGGAAATCACGCCCGCAATTTTCGAACGCGAGATCGCCCCGGCCCGCACCTTCGTTTATTACGAGGACGTTCAGGCCCTCATGGACAAGAACTTGATCAAAGGCGGCAGCTTGGAGAACGCGATCGTAATTCGCGGCGAAGCGGTGCTGAGCAAGGAGCCACTGCGTTTCCCCGACGAATTCGTCCGGCACAAGATCCTCGATATCATCGGCGACATGGCCTTGTTTGGCCCGCGGGTTCGTGGCCACGTCATTGCCGTGAAACCAGGCCACGGCGCGAATGCCGAGCTCGTCCGCGCCCTGGCCCGGGAGTTTGCGCGGTCCGCCCCGGTTCTTCAGCCGCAGGCTTTTCCGCCGGGCGAAGGCGGCCTCGATATCAACGAGATCATGGCGGTTTTGCCCCACCGCTATCCATTTCTGATGGTCGATCGTGTTCTCCGCTTCGAGGGCGAGACGAAATGCATCGGCGTCAAATCGGTCACGGTGAACGAGCCGTTTTTCGTCGGTCATTTTCCGGGGCACCCAGTCATGCCGGGGGTCTTGCAGGTGGAGGCGATGGCGCAGGTCGCCAGCATCCTGATGTTAAAAATGACCAAGAGCGGCAGCGGTCGTCTCGGTTATTTCGTCAGCGCGGATGAAGTGAAATTCCGGAAGCCGGTTTTTCCTGGAGACACTCTCGTTATTTCCGCGGAATTGACCAAAACGCGCGGGAAACAACTCGCCAAGCTTAAGTGCAGTTGTGCGGTGAACGATTCCGTGGTTTCGGAATGCGAGCTGATGTTGAGACTTCTGGATCAATGAGCGAAGTGCAGGTCCACGCGACCGCGATTGTCGACGCGAAGGCGGAGATCGGGCCCGGAACGGTGATTGGGCCCTACTGCATCGTCCAAGCCGGAGTTGTCCTCGGCGCCGAGTCCTGGCTCCAACATCACGTTACGGTGTGCGGCCCGACCGTCTCCGGCGCGCGGAATAAATTCTATGCGTATTGCTCGATCGGACAGCAGACCCAGGATCTGAAATACCAAGGAGAGCCAACCTACCTCGAGATTGGGGACGAAAATACGTTCCGAGAATTTGTGACGGTAAATCGAAGCACGACCGGTAAAGGCAAAACCCGGATTGGGCATCGCGGAAATTACCTCGCCTACAGCCATATCGGCCACGACTGCACCGTCGGCGACGAGGTTGTGTTCTCGAACAACGGCACCCTGGCCGGTCACGTCCAGGTGGGCGACCACGCGATCATGGGCGGACTGACGGCCGTTCATCAGTTTTGCCGGCTCGGGCGATACGCGATTACGGGAGGCTGCTCGAAGATCGTGCAGGATGTTCCGCCATTCATGATCGCCGACGGCAATCCGGCGAAAGTGCGGGGCGTGAACATTGTGGGAATGGAACGGAGCGGATTCGCGCCGGAGACCATCAAGACGATCAAGGAAGCGTTTCGCCTGATTTATCGCTCGAAATACAACACCCGGCAGGCGCTCGAAGCGATTCAGCAAGAGCTGCCGGCCAGCGCCGAGATCACTCAGATCATTGAGTTCATCCAGCAAAGCGAGCGCGGCATTATTCGTTAGGTCTTAGGGTTTGGCCGCGCCCGCCAACTCGCTCTCGAGTTTTCGCAACAAGGATGAAGCCGGCGCATCGGGCGCGATGCGAAGGACATCGCGGATGAGATCGAGGCCGCGCTTCGCTTTTTTGTCTTTTCCCAGGGCGTTCGCTTCGTGGAGGACCGTCCGAAGAATGTCGTCGCGCCTGGGATAGATGCTCCGCGCGAGATCGAAGCAGCCGGTCGCGCCAGTATAATTCTCCGCCCCCATTTCCAGAAGACCCACATCCTCCAGCATCGGGGCGTTGCGCGTGCGGGCCGCGAATTGTTTGGCTGCCGCGCGATATTCCGGCGCGGGCAGTGACGCGTTTTTCGCCGCGAAATCATGATACGCGCTCCAGTCCGATGCCGTCGCGGAACTCTCGCCGATCTGGAGCCAGTTCCGATAAGGGCGGTAAAGCGGATCGCCCACCATCACTGACATCCAGGAGAGCGCCGGCATCGACATGTAAGCGCTCTCCGCGAACGTAAAGCCGTGCAGCAGCCGATCGCTGAAGAGGTCGAGGTGCGCTGTCAGCTGCAGGTAGGGTTCGTAAACGTTGCCGATCGTTGCCGCCGCGCCTTTGGTCAAAAGCGGGCCGGCCCAGTTCGCATTTTCGTCATGAAGAGTGCTCGCGCTGAAGGAATGGATATGAACCGCGATCCCGCCGGGCTTGAATTGAAAGTCCGACTGCGAGAACGGACCCGAAACCGTCGCCGTGTACCAGCCGAAATAAAAAGCGCAATCCGTGATCGGATAGCTGTTGGGAAAAATCTCCGGCGTGTCCTCGAAGATGATCGGGATGCCAACCTTGTGAAGTTGGTCGCGAGCGGCGGCCATCCACTGGTCGCCTTGCGCGAGCCCCCCCGGTGAATTGTGCGCTGCGTCCAGGTAAGCCCGTCCCCACAAGCCGTTCTTTTCCGTTTCGACCGCGTCTGTAATCATCCGGCGGACCGTCGTCGCCTGGGGCGCATCAAGACGGCATACCAAGAGAACCACGGAATTCTCCACTTCCGTGATGGCGCGATAACTCTGAAAATAGGGGTTTGGCACCAGACCGGAGATTTGATCCGAAAAATTGCCCAGGGCAGCGATCTCCGAATCCACTGAGGCATCGTTGCGATTGCCGATCGGTGGTGAGCCCGATTTGTCCCCGGGATAATCATTCGCCGGCCGGATCTTTAGCGGGACGCCCTTCATCACGGCGACGAAACGAATTGTCGTGTTGGTCACGCGCGCGGCTTCGCTTCCCTTTTCAGTCGTCCACCAATTGCGCTCGTTGAAAATCTTCCGGAGCGGATCGCGAATCAGGGAGTTGTATTCGTCGCGACTGATCTCTTCCGTTTTTGACACGCTCAAACCGACGAGATGGTCCTGCGCGATGCCGCGTTGTTGCGCGTAAAACTTTGCCAACTCAACCGACTCCGGAATGTCCTTGTTGAAAACGACGATGGTCGCGGGAGCGAGGGGCTTCTCGGCAGATGCGATCGAGGCGGCGACAGCCAGGAGGGAGACCAGGAAACACCGCTTCATTCTAAAGGCACAGGGTCAGCCCGTCGTAAGCGATGCCTACACCGACCGGCAATTCGGCTTCGCTCGCCTGCGGCAATTCGTGGGCGATATGAGTGAACCAGGTACGTTCCGGTCGAACGTTCGCTGCCACCTCCAGCGCTTGTGCCACGCTCAGATGCGTCGGATGCGGCTTGGGTCGGAGTGCGTCGATGATCAGAACTCTTACGCCGCTGATTTTTTCAATAATCGCGTCCGGCACCGCGCTGCAGTCGCTGAGATAAGCGACCAGCTTCGCGCCCTGGCGGGAGAAGAGGTAGCCGTTCACGGTGGCTTTACCATGCGGCACCGGGAGCGGCGTGATCGTGGTTGCGCCGAGTTGAAACGGGCCCTCGATGATATGTGGCTCCGGAACCAGATAACCGGGGAAACGATTCAGCCCGTTAAAGGCAAACTCATAAACGCGCGCCAGGTCCCGCATGGTTTCGGCGGAGGCATAGACAGGGATCGACCCGAGATCATGCGAGTAACGCCGCAGATCGTCGAAGCCCATAATGTGATCGGTGTGCGAATGAGTGAAGATGACAGCGTCGAGCCGCCGAATATTTTCGCGGAGCGCCTGGGTGCGAAAATCAGTGCCGGTATCCACCACCCAGGCGCATTCGGGCGTCTCGACATAGATGGAGGAACGCAGCCGCTGGTCGCGCGGATCGGGCGAATGGCAGACGGCGCAGTCGCAGCCGATCATAGGCACACCCTGGGAAGTGCCGGTGCCGAGAAAAGTGAGGCGAAGTTGAGAGTTGAGCGTTGGGCGTTGAGAGTTCAAAACTGATCGGTCGCGCGATCTCTCTCAACCAACAACTCTCAACTCTCAACTGCTTCCCGGAAATGCCCGCCTCGCTCAGCCTTCTGCGGATCAAGAATCTCGCGCTGGTGGAAGATTTGGAATGGCAGCTTGGGCCGGGGTTCACCGCCATCACAGGCGAGACCGGCGCCGGCAAATCGATCATCATCGGCGCGCTTCAATTGGTTCTCGGCGAACGGACGGACAAATCGTTGATCCGGACCGGCGCGGAGTCCTGCACGGTCGAGGCCATTTTCGAAGGCGCGGACCTCGAGAAACTCGGGCCCTTGCTCGACGAATCGGGGGTCGAAACCAATGACGGCGAGCTGATCGTGAAGCGCAGTTTCTCGACGGCAGGGACCAATCGCCAATTCATCAACGGGTCGCCGACGACGCTCGCCATTCTCAAGAAACTCGGTGACGAGCTGGTTGATCTGCATGGCCCGCACGATCATCAATCGCTCCTCTCGCCTGATCGCCAGCTCGCCCTGCTCGACGGCTATGCCGATGTCGGCGGCACGGTGCGGGAGTTCGAGAAAGTTTATCGTAAACTTCGGGCGCTGCGAGCGGAGCACATCGCCCTGCGGACGGCCGAATCAGCGCGGGAACAGGAGATCGATCTTTTGCGGCATCAGATCGCCGAAATTACCGCGGCGAACCTGTCGGCCGCGGAAGAGGAGGAAATGGCAGCCCGTTATCGTTTGGCGAGCAACAGCAAACGCTTGTTGGAACTGGCGGTGTCCATTTCCCGGCGCCTGTCCGAAACGGAGGACGCAATCCTGCCTCAGCTCGCGGAGACGCAGCGTCTCCTGCGCGACCTCGAAAAAATCGATCCCGACAAGACGAACCTGGCGGAAGCGCATGCGGCCTGCATCGTCGAGCTTTCAGAGATTTCGCGGGCGATGAATCAATACGCGGAAGAACTGGACCTCGACCCGGCCCAGCTCGCGGCGCTCGAGGAGCGGGTCAACCTGTTCGAGACGTTGAAACGCAAATACGGCGGCTCAATCGGCGAAGCGATTGCGTTCGGAGAACGGGCTGCGCATCGTCTTCGCAAAATCGAGGGACGCGACGCTGAGCTCGAGAGATTGAGCAAAGAAATCGAAAGCGGGCGGGGCGAGCTCGATCGGATCGGGGCCTCGCTCCACAAAGCGCGGGCCAAGGCCGCCCCGAAGCTGGCCGAAAACATCCGCGCAAACCTGCGCGATCTCGGCTTTCGCCAATCCGAGTTCGAGGTGAACCTGGCCAGTCTGCAAGACCCGCATGCAACCGGCTTCGACGCGGTCGAGCTGCTTTTTTCCCCGAACCCGGGTGAACCGCTGAAACCTCTCCGGACTATTGCGTCCAGTGGCGAGATCTCGCGCCTGATGCTCGCGATCAAGTCGTCTCTTGCAGCACACGACGCCATCCCGCTCCTCGTTTTTGACGAAATCGACGCCAATGTCGGCGGCGAGATCGCGAACGCTGTCGGGGCCAAGATGAGAAAACTCGCCGGCGATCATCAAGTTTTGTGCATCACCCACCTGCCGCAGGTGGCAGCCGCCGCGGCCACGCAATTCGTGGTGACGAAGGAGGTTGCGGGCGGACGAACTCATTCGCGACTGGCAGCGGTGACCGGCAAGGCGCGCCAGGAAGAGGTCGCACGGATGTTGGGCGGGAAGGGCGAATCGGCCCTCAAGCATGCGGCGACCTTATTGAAACACCCGTAGTTACCTCTTCATCGTGCTGGTGCGCGTTATCGATCTTTTTCCCTGCTATCATGAGCAGGAGCAGGAACACGATTACGATAAGCAGAAAGAACCCAATTTTTACCTCGCCAGCGGCCTAACCGATTTCCTATCGTCCGCCTGCACATGATTCAGCGCGATTACCTCATCATCGGGAGCGGCATCGGCGGCGCCAGCGTCTGCGAAAGCATCCGGAAATACGACAAACGCGGCCAGGTCACCCTGGTGGGCGCGGAGACTTTCGCTCCCTACAAACGCTGGCTCCTCTCCAAGAGCTTCATCCGCGACAAGGAGCCGCCGATGAAAAAGATGTCGGTGCTCGACGCTCACTGGTTCGAGAAAAACAAAATCGAAACGCGCTTCGCCTGCATGGTGACGCAGGTCAACATCGATCGCCGGTTGGCGGTGCTCGGCAACGGCGAGACGATCGAATTCAACAAGGCTTGTCTCGCCATGGGCAGCCGGCCGGTCCGGCCGCCGGTCGCGGGGGTCGGGCTTGGTAACGTGATTTATCTCCGGACGATTCGCGACGCGATGGCCTTGCGAGAGATGGCGTCGCTGGAAAAAACGATCGTGGTCGTGGGGGGCGGGCTGCTGGCTTGCGAAGCGGCCTCGAGCCTCCGCCGGATGAAGTTCAAGGTCAGCATGATGCATCGGAACGCTTACTTGCTGAATCGCTACCTCGATCCAGAAACGGGCGCGTGGGTGACGGCGTATTTCGAGAAGCACGGGATCAGCCTGTTGTTGGGCGAGAGCTTGAACGGGTTCGAAGGCAAGACCGTTCTCCGAAACATCCAGACGAAGAGCGGTAACCGGATCGCCGCAGGCCTCGCAGTGGTGGCATGCGGGGCAGAGCCGAACCTGGAACTGGTGCGCAATACTCCCCTCTCAGGTCCGCACGGCTCGCCGGTGAGCGAGTACCCTGGAGACGGAAGAAAAAGGAATTTACGCGATCGGCGACCTGGCCTTCTACCCGGACCGGATCATGGGAGGAGTGCGGCGCCAAACCCATTGGGAAAACGCGCGCGAGCAGGGATTGGTGGCCGGCGCGAACATGACGGGGAAGAAGCGGATCCGTTACGAACAGGTCCCTTATTTCTGGACAGAAATGTTCGACTTGAAATTGGATTTTGTGGGTGATTTTAGTCTTCAACCGAGCCGGGTGGATTTGAAAGGCGCCTACGCCAAGAAGAAATTCGTGGCGCGTTATTATCAGGGTGACAAACTCCGGGCGCTTCTGCTTTGCGCGGCCACGCCGAAGGAAGTGGAATCTGCGCGAACAGAGTTGCGAACGTCGCTCGGGAAATAGCGACTGGAGCAGCTAATTCGCGAGCGATTCCGATTGACGCGGAGCCTCGACAGGGGCATGAACCGTGCTGAGGCAAACGACCCCGTTTTCATGTTCACAATCGGCTCCTTCGCAATCGCAGTGTTCGCCGTTTTCGGCGGCGTTTTCTGGGCCTGCCGGAACGATCGCGACGAAACCTGAGAGAGCTCCCCTTATGCTGGATCACGAGGATTTGAAGTGGATCGCGACCACTTCCACGGAGCTGAATACAATTCTCCAACAGATTTCGCGCTACGCCGATTTGGCCCGCCAGCACAAGGGCGAATACAATTACATTGAGATGCTGGGCGAGCGCGTCGAGCTGGCTTCGAAAACTGCCCAGGACCTGTTCGATCACATTACCTCGCGCATCCTGGAAGGAAGCACCCAAAAATCCAAAGCCGGCTTCGATCCTTCGCGCCCGCCGGAATTCAAAGTCGTCCGCGCGGCGACCGAGCCGGCGCTGGTGAAGCCACGAGTGCCGGAAAAATCGTCTGCCCGCAACAAGACCGGAGGCGATGAGACTAAAAAGCCGACGACGAAGGTAGCCACCATTCCGCCGGAAATCTCCGTGCTCAACCCGGAAGGTAATCGCGAGTTGATCCTTCTCGTGGACGACGAAATGGAAATCTCGGAACTCGCTTCGGCCATGCTTACCGACGAAGGGTACCGGGTGATCCTTGCTCGGGATGGCTTCGAAGCTTTGAAAATTTATCAGCAAGTCGGGAAGCAAATCGCGCTCGTGATCCTCGACTTTTTCCTACCCGTGATGGACGGCGACGCCGTCTTCGATGAACTGCGCGATCTGAACCCGGAAGTGGTCGTGGTCCTGAGCAGTGGCTTTGCTGAACAAAGCAAACTCGGGAACATGCTGGCCCAGGGTCTCAAAGGTTTTATCCCAAAGCCGTACACTGCTGAGAAATTGCTCGAACAGGTTCGCTCGACCATCGACGCTGCGCGACTTTCGGGTTCATAAAACTTCCCCTCACCAGAAAGGGATTGCGGGAATCCTGGCAGCGAGTGGCACCGATTTAGCTTTGGGAAAGGGCGCGCCCATGGCCCGCATCGACTCATTCTTCAAACTCATGGGAGAGCAGAAGGCGTCCGACCTTCACCTCTCCACCAGCAATCCTCCGATGCTTCGCATCAACGGCGAACTGGTCCGCGTTGATTACCCAGCACTTCGTAACGACGAGCTCAAGGCGATGGTCTACGAGATCGCGCCGGAAGGGAAGATCAAGGTCTTTGAAGAAACCTCCGACATCGATTTCGGCTATGAAGTCCCGGGGATGGCGCGCTACCGCGCGAACTTCTTCCAACAGAAATACGGCATCTCCGCAGTGTTTCGTTTGATTCCCTCACAGGTCTTGACCGTTGAGGATTTGGGGTTGCCTCCGGTGTTGAAGAAATTCCCCATGTTGAAGAAGGGCATGATTTTGGTGACAGGACCAACCGGTTCGGGCAAATCCACTACCCTCGCGGCGATGATGGATTACGCGAACCTTCAACGGCACGATCACATCATCACCGTCGAAGACCCGATCGAGTTCGTGCATCGGAGCCAGAACTGCCTCGTCCAACATCGCGAAGTGGGTGTGCATACCCGGTCGTTCGCCTCGGCATTGCGCGGCGCCTTGCGCGAGGACCCGGATATTCTGCTCGTTGGCGAACTGCGGGATCTCGAGACGATCGAGCTAGCCCTCACCGCCGCTGCCACCGGTCACCTTGTTTTCGGAACCCTGCACACTTCCAGCGCCTCGAAAGCCGTTGACCGAATCATTGACGTTTTCCCAACGAACCAGCAGAACCAGATCCGCGCGACTCTCGCGGAATCGCTCAAAGGCGTCATTGCGCAAAATCTTTTCAAACGGATCGACAAACCGGGCCGCGTCGCCGCCCTCGAAATCCTCGTCGTCGACATGGCGATTGCGAACCTCGTGCGCGAAGGCAAGACCCACCAGATTCCCGGCATGATCCAGGTCGGCAAAAAGAAAGGCAACCAGCCGCTCGACGACGCGATCATGGAACATCTCCGACACGCCCGCATCTCTCCGGAAGAAGCCTACGACAAGGCGAGCGATAAGAAAAAATTCCGGGCCTTCCTCAAAGAGCCGCCCATCGACGGCGCAGAAGAATAGGACTCCGCGATGAGAATTCCCGACCTCGATAGGATCTTGTCAGCGATGCTGCAAACTTACGACGGCATTTCGGACCTGAATTTCTCCGTCGGCCATCCGATGCAGGTCGAGGATTTCGGCGAACTCAAGCCTGTGTTCGTCGATCCGCCGATCGAAGCACTCACGCCGTATCAAACGGAGCAGATTGCCCTGACGCTGATCCAGGGAAATCGCCGACTGATTTACGATTATCTGACCGGCGGCTCCTGCGACTGCAGCTATTCGCTGAACGAGGAAGCGCGCTTCCGCGTCAACATTTTCCGCCAGCAGGGACATTTCTCGATCGTGTTGCGGAAGCTCCAAGGCGAGATCCCGAGCGTCCAGGGCCTCGGATTACCGCCCATCTTTAAAGAGATCGCTAAAGAAAAGACCGGACTGGTTTTAGTGACGGGCGCGACCGGCAGCGGCAAAACCACTACGCTCGCGGCCTTGCTCAACGAAATTAATGAGGAGCAGCCGCTCCACGTCGTGACCCTGGAAGATCCGATCGAATTCGTGCACCCGACGAAGCGAGCGACCTTTAATCAGCGCGAACTCGGGCATGATTTTAACAATTATCCTAACGGGCTTCGCGCCGCGCTTCGCCAGGCGCCGAAAGTTATTCTCGTCGGCGAAATGCGCGACCGCGCGACAGTTGAAGTAGCGTTGATGGCAGCAGAAACCGGCCACCTGGTCTTAAGCACGCTCCACACGGTGGATGCCGGCCAGTCGATCAATCGAATTCTCGGTCTCTTTTCCCTTGGCGAAGAACAACAGCTCCGGATCCGCCTGGCAGATTCGCTGCGTTACATTGTGAGCCAACGGCTCGCCCCGAAGGTTGGAGGCGGGCGGCAGTTACTTACCGAAATCATGGGCCACAATTTGCGCACGCGCGAAGCAGTTGCGATCGGCGAAGGCGAGCACCGAAACTTTTATGAAATCATCGAGGCGAGCGCGCCTTTCGGTTGGATGACCTTCGACCAGTCGATTCTGAACGCCTACGAAAACGACATGATCGCGGAGGAAACCGCTCGAGTCTTCGCCAGTCGAAAGGGCCGCGTCGGCCGCGGCATCGACCTCATCCAGAAAATGCGCGGCGTGGACAACGACCTCGATTCCGGCCTGCGCCTCGATCTTCCGGCCAACGCGTTCCGTTAAACCATGGAAGCACAAGACTCCTCCTTTGTTGATTTGGGCGATAACACGGCGCTGGTCTGCGTCGATCACCAGCAATACCAGAAGATGGTCGTGCCGCAGTTGATCGACATGACCTACAAAGTGCACCTCGGTTTGTTCGAGGAAGACGTTCTCCTGAAACTGAAAACGTACAGCTACAATGTCGTGGTCGTTTACGAGAACTTCAAAGGTTCGAACCCGCAGAACAACCCGATCCTGCGCGCGATGGTGCGACGGCCAGGGGCTGAGCGTCGGGAACATTTTCTAGTCCTGTTGAGCCATCAGTTTCCGACCAACGACGCCATGAGCGCTTTTGTGCGAAGCGTCGATCTCATTGTGAACATCGCGGACCTGGCCAACTTCAAGCCGGTCTTGCGACGTGGCGTGGTGCAGTATCGCGAGCTTTACAACTCCTTCCACGAAACGCTCAAAGCCGTTCAGGCGATCTAGGGCTTTTCGTCTCCCAGCCTGGACGCGCGCGAGCCGGGATTTAGACGCGAAGCGTAGTTGCGGCGCTCCTGCCGCGCACGATACTACCGTTCACCGCTATGAAGCTGAGCAACTGGATTCGATTCACCTGGGATTTGACCCAGCTTCCCGCATTCGACGTCGAACTTCCGGAGCACTACGAAATCGGCCCAGCCACCGCGGAGGATGAAGTGGAGGTACGCAAGATAATTTCTACCTCGTTCGTGCTCGATCCCATGTGGAGTCCGGACCTCCAGGAAGTGACGGAGAAAATCGAGGCCTGGCTGGACCGCGCGTTTGCCTCGTCCGAGTGCGCCTTTCTGGCGTTGCGACACGGCACCCGCATCATCGGCGCATCGGTTCTTTCCATGCAGGCGGATGCGGACATGCACCTGATTCCCGGGCCGTGCATTTCGATGGAATACCGGAACCGCGGGTTCGGCACGCGCCTGCTTGAAAAAGCCCTCACGCAATTGCGCGAGGCCGGCCTGTCGCAGGCTGCCGGCGTGGCGAAGGAGAATGTCCCGGCCTCGAAGTTTCTCTACCCAAAATTCAACGCCACTTCTGCCCGGCATGACTTCACGCCCCTGGTGCCGGCGTAATTAACCTTTCATCCCCGGCGGATATTCCGGCGGGGCATAGACATTGAAGGTCACTGCCTGCCGGCGTCCCGGATTTTCGAAACGGTGAAGCGTTCCGGCACGGATCAAAAGCACGTCGCCCTCTTTCAAGTTGACCCTTTCCGGCCCCACGGTGCCCGACAGTTTTCCCGACAGCATCAGTAGAACCTGGTCGCTCTTCTCGTGGGCCTCGGCTTTGCGCCCGGTCTTCTCCCCGGGAGCGAGCGTCATCATGGCCGTCTGAGTCCGCTTGCTCGTTTGCAGCACTTCGAACCATTCGGTGGCGTCTTTGATATTCGCTAAATCCATATTTAAACCTTTCGTTCCGTACCTACCCCCTCGCCCGGCCCGATTTCTGAATCCAATACTGACAGCTCCGGCATCCTACTACATATGATCCAGGATCTTAAGTTCTCCATCCGGCAGCTTTTCAAAGCGCCAGGATTTACGATTGCCGCTGTTATCGTGCTCGCCCTTGGCATCGGCGCCAACACCGCTGTCTTCAGCCTCGTTCACACCATGTTTTTCGCGCCGCCGCCTTACGCGAAAGCGCAGGAAGTCGTGCAAGTATTCTCGCAAGACAAAAAGAATCCGAAGACGTATCGCGGGTTTTCTTATCCGACCTATGTCGACATTCGCGCCCAGAACACCGTTTTCGCCGATGTCATGGCCTACAACCTGGCCATGATCGGCCTGGGCCAAAAGGGCGACACCCGACGCACCTTCGGCGCCATCGTCAGCTCCAATTACTTTTCTGTTCTCGGTGTTCCGCTGGTCCGTGGGCGAACCTTCACGCCCGAGGAGGAAGCGCTCGGGCGCAACACACCCGTCGCGATCGTCAGCTACGCCTATTGGCAGAAACATAACCTCGATCCGGCCGTCCTCGGTTCCGAGTTGCTGGTAAATGGCCATCCCTTCACCATCGTCGGGATTGCTCCGCGTGGTTTCACTGGCACCCTCCAGGTCTTGTCCATCGAAGTTTGGCTGCCCTTCAGCAATTACGACCGCATCGCGAACGATTTCGAGCAGGAGAACAAAACCACGTTCGGCGATCGAGCCGGGCAGCAATTGCTAGTCATCGCACGGCTCAAACCCGGAATAACCACGGCTACGGCGAAGCCCGCGCTCGAAGGTCTGGCCTCGAACCTCGAAAAAGCGTTCCCGGTCGAGCAGAAAGACCAGACGTTCACGACGACCCCGATCTCGCGTTTCTCAGTCAGCACTTCGCCTTCGGGCGAAGGGAATATGGCAACGATCGCGCCGCTATTACTCGGCATGGCGGTTGTGGTCCTGCTGGTCGCGTGTCTTAACCTCGCCAATATGTTGCTCGCTCGCGGCACAGCGCGGCGGAAGGAAATCGCGATCCGGCTCGCTCTTGGTGGCAGCCGGTTCCGGATCGTGCGCCAACTATTAACCGAAGGCTTCGTCCTGGCGTTGCTTGGGGGTGGCTGCGGTTTGTTGCTCGGACTTTGGTCGTCCGACCTTCTCGTTATGTCGTTAGGCAAAATGCTCCCGCTCGACATCGTCTGGCTCGCCGGTCCAAATCCAGCCGTCCTCGCCGCGACCTTTGGCTTCTGCGTCGTCGGCACCATCGGCTTCGCGCTTGGACCGGCCTTAAAACTTTCCCGGAGCGCAGTCGTCGCCGATCTCAAGGAACAGGCAGGCGAAGATGTCGTCCGCCGGCGCTGGAAATTTTTGCCGCGCAACCCATTGGTAGTAGCGCAATTTGCGTTCTCGCTCGCGTTGCTCACGGCGGCAGCTCTTTTTATTCGCGGCGCCAGTAAAGCCGCTTCGGTTGACACCGGATTGGCGCCGGGGGCGAGTTTCATTCTCGAAACAGACGCAAGCCTTGCCGGTTACGATCAGAAACGCGCGCAAGATCTTTACCGCAGCCTCGAGGAACGCCTCGCGGCTTTGCCTGCTGCTGAGCACACCAGCGTTTCGGCAACAATTCCGTTCGGAATGATTTCACTCAACCGGAACGTGCAGCGCGCCGGACTGCAACCGGCCGCCGACGCGAAGCCGGCGACGGCCGCGGAAGGGCTCGCGTTTAACGCCGGCTGGAACAGTGTGGGTGCCGATTACTTTAACACCGTCGGTCTTCGGGTTGTGAGTGGCCGCGTTTTCACCCCGGCGGAAACGACGCAACCCGGCGGGCCGATGGTCGCAATCATCGACGAAGTTCTCGCAAAGAAACTCTGGCCGGAAGGCGACGCGCTCGGCCAGCGGATCCAATACGCCAGTGACAAAGCGCCGAAAGCAAAGAGCGATAGCAAAGGCGTCGGCATGACGGGCGACCTCAGCGGCGAGGCAGGGAAGGAGACGATCGAGATCGTCGGCATCGTTCCCGCAACGAAACAGGCACTCTTCGAGAAAGACCCCCCGGGCCAGATGTACCTCCCATTCGCGCGCGGGTTCCAGAGCAACGTCACGTTTTTCGTCCGTTTCCGCTCGCTCGCTCCGGGCAGCGAAGGAGCCACCGCCGATCTGCTTCGCCGAACGGTCCGCGAAGTCGATCCGGCGCTCCCGATCCTGTTGCTCAAGAGTTTTTCCCAGCATCTGGATAGCAATTTCCAGCTCTGGATTGTGCGCGCCGGCGCCGCCATGTTTTCTGTTTTCGGCGGGCTTGCCCTCGGCCTCGCCATCGTCGGCCTTTACGGCGTCAAAGCGTATTCCGTCGCACGACGAACTCGCGAGATCGGGATCCGCATGGCTTTGGGTGCGCAACCCGGCGCTGTCCTCCGCATGATCATGGCCGAAGGCTCGATGATGTTGCTGAGCGGCATAGCGATCGGTCTGCTTCTTGCCGCGGGCACTGGAAAAATCCTAAGCGGGATGCTCTACGAAGTCGGCGCGCTCGATCCCGTGGCCTTCACCGTCGCTCCCCTCACCCTTGCCGCCGCCGCCTTGGTCGCCACCTGGCTTCCCGCCCGCCGCGCTACCCGCATCAGCCCGATGGCGGCCTTGCGGACGGAGTAAATTGGTGGCGCAAAACAGCCACGCCTTGAGCCCGGAATCGGGGCACCTGCTGGCACCTTTCTCGCTATTTCGAGAAGATCGTGCGGTGCGGCTTCTCCATTCTCAGTCTCATTGTGTCTTTGACGGCCGGGTCCCTTCGGGGCCAGGTGGTCATTGAAGGGACCGTCCAGCTTCCAAAACCGTCGTTTGATCGCGGCCTGAATCAACGCTACGCGACTGCTCCCGATATTGCCCTTGCGCCGGTTAACCCGCCGGCTGCGGTCGTTTATCTCGAAGGCGATTTCAAGGGGCAGGGCAACGTCCCTAAATCACCCGCCCAAGTCGCCCAGAAAAACGTCGCGTTTGCCCCGGATCTCTTGCCGGTCCTTGTCGGCAGCGCGGTCGAATTCCCGAACATGGACGAGACCTATCACAACGTTTTTTCCTATTCGAAGACGAAACGGTTCGACTTGGGCCGTTACCGCAAAGACGAAAAACCGAGCGTGGTCGTTTTCGATAAAGCGGGAGCGGTCACGATCCATTGCGAAATTCACGAACGAATGCGCGGCACCATCCTCGTCCTGGAAACTCCGCATTTTCAAAAAACAGACACCGCCGGCCGATACCGTCTCGAACATCTTCCTCCCGGTAACTACGTGCTGAAAGCCTGGGTGGCTGGTGACGACGTCCGGCAGCGTCCCGTGGAATTGAAGAGCGGCATGACTTTGCATGTCGATTTTCCAGCCAAGTAAACCCAGCCATTAACTTCAAATACAGTTTTACGGGGGCGCTCAGCTTCCGCGCGAAGTTGTTGCTCGCGATGATGCTCGTCGTTCTCGCCGTGACAACGGCAACGGTGTATCTCGTCGAGAAAAATCGGCGGGCTAATCAGCAGCAGGTGCTCGACGCCCAATTCCAAAGCCGGGTCCAATCGTTCCTGAAGATTCAGGAGACCCAATCGAAAATCATTACCGAGAAATGCCTTATCATTTCCCACGCGGTGAGGCTCCGCGCCGCCTTGGAGGAAAGGGACATTGGCGATCTCTATCAAAACGCGCTTAGTGAGTTCGAAGGAATCCTCGACAGTTCCGGAACCTCGCAGAACGGCCCCGAGATTACTGGCGCCTCGTTCTTTCGTTTTCTCGATGCGGACGGTCTCGTTCTGCCGCCGGACGGTCATCCTGCCGGTCTCACCGACCAGCCGTCATTGGATGAGTCCTTGTCGAGCCTCGGAAAAATGCTGCGTGAGGAAGATAATCAGGCCGTCGGGTTCATCGCCTTGGCCCGGGGAAATCGTCCCACCGCGCTCCGTAAAGTTGTTCTGACTCAGATGCGTGCTCCCAATGGGCGCAGCCTTGGTGCTCTCGTTGTCGGTTTTCCAATCACTCATTTCGAAGATACGGAAAGCGATCGCGCCCGGGCCATTAAAAGCGGTATCTGGCTCGACCAACGGCTCTATATCGACAACCTGGAGGCAACCGACCGCCGCCTGATTGCGGAGCAGGTTGGTGCTGCGTCAGGCAAAAAAACGGCCGGCCATTTCCCGATCGAGCTCGAAGGCGGTCCGCATCTTCTCTATTACAAAGCACTCGATCCGGAGACGCAATTCGCGCCCGCTTATCAGATTTGCCTTTATCCGCTCGCCGCCTCGATTCGAGAGGAACAGGCGCTGCGCTGGAAAATCATCGCGTTCGGGCTCGTCGCGCTTTCCTTCGGTTTCGCGGCCAGCCTGTTCGTGGCCAAAGGCCTTTCCAAACCAGTCGAGAAAATTGTGGCCGGCTCGGTCGAAAACCTGACCCGACGCAAGCAAGCCGAGGACGATTTGCGCGCGAGCAATCGCGAGCTGGAAAAAGCCCTCAACGAATTAAAAGCCACCCAGCAACAGATCATCCAACAGGAGCGGCTCAGCGCGATCGGGCAGATGGCCAGCGGTATCGCGCACGATTTTAACAATAATCTCACCCCGATTCTCGGCTTCGCTGAGCTTCTTCTGCACAATGACCGGCTGCTCGACAACAAGGTCGAGGCGCGCCGCTGCCTCGAAATGTTGCGGACCTCCGCCAAAGACGCGGCCAGCGTCGTCAGCCGTCTTCGCGAATTTTATCGGCCCGCTGACACGGACGAGGAATTTCCCGTGGTCGACCTGGCGAAGATCGTGCACCAAGCCGTTTCCCTCACCGAGCCGAAGTGGCGGAACCAGACTCAGGCGAAGGGAATCACGGTCGTGGTCGCCGCGGAAACGAAGGCATCGCCGTTCGTCGCCGGCCAGGAATCCGCGTTGCGTGAAGTGCTGACCAATCTCATCTTCAACGCCGTCGATGCAATGCCGCAAGGCGGTCGCGTTTCGATCGAAACCTCGATCGCTGGCGACGATGCGATAATTCGCGTGCGCGATACGGGGACGGGCATGACGGAGACTGTCCGCCAGCGTTGCCTCGAACCGTTCTTTTCCACCAAAGGCGAGCGGGGCACCGGCCTCGGGCTCTCGATGGTTTACGGAATTATTGAGCGCCATCGCGGCAAACTCGAAATCGAATCCGCCGCCGGCCAGGGGACCTCCTTCATTATTCGGCTGCCGCTGGCCGAGAGTTCGCCGATGACAGCCGCATTACCTTCCCGCATGCGATCGAAGGCGCTGTTGAACGTTCTTATTGTCGATGACGAACCGCGCGTCCTTGAAGTTGTCTCGGCTTACCTGCGCTGCGATGGGCATTCGGTTTCCACTGCGGCGAGTGGCCGCGAGGCTCTGGAAAAATTCCAGCGGAGCCAATTCGACCTCGTCGTTCTCGATCGCGTGATGCCGGAGATGAGCGGCGATCAAACCGCACGTTTCATCAAACAAGTGAAACACGACATCCCGGTGATCATGCTTACCGGTTTTGGCGCGTTGATTGAAGTCAGCGGCTCGCAACCGGCGGCAGTGGACGTCGTCCTCGACAAACCGGTCACGCTCGATGCGCTCCGCCAAACGATCGACAAACTTCTTCATGCCGCCTGATTCCCCCATTCTCTTTCGCGGTTGCCGATGGCTGGCCGTCATCCTTTTTGTAGTCGGCACCGCTCGGGCCGACTTTCTCGAAAAAGTTCACGACTCGCTTTCTCTCAACGATTCGCAGGACCGCTTTCATTTTCAGTTGAGCGGCCTGGCCGACCTCGAAAGCTATCTCATCGATCAACCCGCGCCCGCCCTCATTTTTTCCAGCCGTAATTTTTTGCTCGAGCCACGGCTGCGCCTGTTCCTCGACGGGAAAATCGGCTCGAACATATATGTCTTCGCCCAAACCCGCGTCGATCGCGGCTTTGACCCGAGCGATGACGGCGCCCAGGTCCGGCTCGACGAATACTTCGTCCGCTACACCCCGGCGAAAAACGTCAACGTCCAGATCGGACAATTCGCCACCGTCGTCGGCAATTGGGTGGCGCGACACGATTCCTGGCAGAACCCTTTCATTAACGCACCGCTGCCCTACGAGAATCTGACCGGGATCTGGGACAGCTGGGCGCCGGAAGATACGGACGAACTCCTGGAATGGGGGCACGTCGGTAAGTACGATAACGGCGATTACTCCGACAAATATCTGCGCAATCCCATCATCTGGGGACCGAGCTACGCCACCGGCATCGCCGTCTCCGGCAGCTGCGGTCAATTCGACTACGCGGGGGAAATGAAAAATACCGCCCTCGCCTCGCGCCCTGAATCCTGGAGCATCACGCAAACAGGTTTCGAAAATCCCACTTTCAGCGGCCGCCTCGGCTTTCGCCCGGATGAAATGTGGAACTTTGGTTTGTCCGGGAGCGCCGGACCTTACCTCACCTCTGACGCCGCGGATGCTCTCCCTCCCGGCCGCCACATTGGCGACTATCGCGAGCTCGTCCTGGCGCAGGACCTCTCATTCGCCTGGCACCACCTTCAATTGTGGGCGGAATTCTACGAAGCGCGCTTCGAAGTACCCGGCGTCGGCAATGCCGACACGTTTTCGTATTACTTCGAAGCGAAATACAAAATCACTTCGCAACTCTTCGGCGCGCTCCGTTGGAACCAGCAACTTTTCGGCACCATCCGCGATCTACATGAACGCGCGAAATGGGGGAACGACATCTGGCGGATCGACGCGGCTCTCGGCTATCGCTTCACCGATTATCTCCAGGCCAAATTGCAATACAGCTTCAGCCGCCAGCAAACTCTGCGAAACGGCGAAAATCTCTTCGCCGCGCAAGTCACCGTAAAATTCTAGGTTTATCCCAGGAAGATAACGCCGCTCAGCGTTTCCAGTTTTCTGGAGCGGTTTGCCTGGCGCCGCTGAGCGTCCAGACGCCCTTCGCCCGGCCGGGTTCAATAGTAAAAGCGGCCACCCCAAATGGTTTTTGGTCTACCGCCCACGCGACGAAAAGCGCATCATCGACTTTGATGCCGACACCGTTAGTCACGAAATCGCCGACAGTCCATTTTAGTTGGTAAGTCCTTCCAGTCTTCACGATCTGGAGTTTTCCCTCGTAGGGAGCAGTTCCACCCGGATTGGTTCCCTTTACGACGTAGTCCCCTTCAACGGCCGCCGGCGAGCCGCCGATCGCGTTCTCCAGACCGTCGCTTTTGTCAGCCGACGCGGTCGTGGCGGTCCATCGACCCGTTAGGGTCCCATCGGGGCCAATTTTGTAGAACACGACACCGAACTCCGACGACCCCCACGCCACACACAACATGTTGCCGTTTGCCAGACCGATGCCCGAAGCACTGCTCGCAGTGGATCTCCACGCGATCTCGTAACGGTTGCCATTCTTGTGGACGTCGGCCGAGCCCTTGTACGGATCGCCAGTGAGCGTTTCCGCCTCCGTGATTTTCCAAGTGCCTTCAAACATGTCCTGATCGGCGACGGGCGCGCGTGCCGAATCAGAGGATTTTGTCGCTGCGGCTGACGGGGTTGATGGCACTGGAGCGGTCGACGCTGGTGGATTCGAATCCACCACCCTGTTTGCCGACTCCATTCGATCGGATTTTCGCTGGTTTAACAAAACGAACAGCAAGGCAATAACGACGATGATTCCAAGGAAGAGTCCGACGCCCGCTACCACCCACGGCATTTTATTGGGCGAGGGTTTCGCCGCCGGCGGAGCCAGCGAGGGCGGAGGAGCTGGTGGTGGCCTTTGGGAAATTTCCGGCGCTTCGGCGCCCGAAATTTGTAGGATCGTCGCCGCCAACCGGTCGATGTGTTGTTCCAACGGTCTGGTGACCGCGTCCAGCCAATGCGTCTTGGCCAGGTAATAAGCCAGTCCCTTGTCGAGCTCCACATTCTCGACTCGGAAAGGGATGATGATTTTGCCCAGGCTGAATGCCCGATCGATCTCGCTTTTTACATGTCGGGAATTGTTCGAGTCGCTCGAGAAGACCATCACCATCGTGGTCGCGCCCTCCAAGGCGTCTGCGATCTGGTTGCTGTAATCGGTGCCGGGCTTGACGTCGCGCGGCGCGATCCAGCAACGGATGCCTTGATTTTCCAAGCGCGAGCAAATCGCGTCCGCGATAAGTTTGTCCTTCGAAGAATAGGAAAGGAAAATGAGCGGATTCATGACTGGAAACGGCGTGGGCGGTTCATAAGCTAATACGCCACGAAGTGGTTGGGGAGAGAATTGCAGCCCTGATCGCCGCGGTGGCAGAGGGGCGGCAAAGCCCGATCCCCTTGGCGTGGTGGCTGGGGAGGGAATTGAACCCCCGACACGAGGATTTTCAGTCCTCTGCTCTACCAACTGAGCTACCCAGCCGTTGCGACTTGCGCTGACGCGAAGTCGTCAGAGCGGTCACTATGCAATAAACCGGTTGTAGGGCAAGCGCTCCGCTTGCCTGGTTCGGCAGGCGATGCGGCCGCCCTAGAAAAATGTTCGCGGCAGATTCGCGGCGGTCGTGAGCAAATGGAGATATCTCGCGCGCGGGATTTCGATGGCGCCGAATTTCGCGAGGTGGGGAGTCACCCACTGGGTGTCGAGGAGGATGAATTTCCGGGCGCGCAGGTGCTCGACGAGCCCAACGAGCGCGATCTTCGATGCGTCCCGCACATGGTGAAACATCGATTCGCCGAAAAACGCGCCGCCGATCGTCACCCCGTAAAGGCCGCCGGCCAGTTTCCCATCCTGCCACGCTTCGACGGAGTGGGCGTGACCAAGCTGATTCAAACGTGAGTAACTCGCGATTATTTCTTCGTTGATCCAGGTCTCGGGCCGGCGCGCGCATTCGCGCATCACTTGGACGAAAGATACGTCGAATCGTATCTGGAAAGTTCCTTTGGCGAAGATCCGCTCCAGCGTCCGCGGCACATGGAACTCCTCCAGAGGCAGAATCGCGCGCGGGTCCGGCGAAAACCATTCGATCGCGCCATCAGCCATCGCCATCGGGAAAACGCCGAGTCGATAACCTTGGAGAAGAACTTCCGGGTCGATCATTCCGGGGAAAGTGACGTGTGACGGATGACGTGTGACAAGTAAAGAAGTTCGCGGCGCCGCTGCCGAATCTGAAACGCGTCACTCGTCACTTGTCACTCGTCACTTTCTTAAGTATGGTTCGCGCTTGAAAGCCTTCTCTATCGCTTTCTTCCTCGCGACCGCGATTTTTCTGGCGAGTTGCGCCGATCCGCTTGAAAAACCGATCCCCCAGGAGGCGTCGGAAAAATTTCAACGCGGCATCACTGGGAACGGCACGCTGGGCCCGAGGGATCGGAGCGACGATCCAAACATGAAGGAAATGCATCCGTGACCAAGATCGCTGCGGCTCCGCACTCGAAAATCCTGATTCTCGATTTCGGATCGCAGTACACCCAGGTGATCGCCCGCCGGATCCGCGAGTGCCAGGTGTATTCTGAGATCGTCCGGTTCAACATTCCGGCCGAAGAAGCCGCCGCGCTCGCGCCCAAGGGAATCGTTCTCTCGGGCGGGCCGGCCAGCGTTTACGATGAGCGGGCGCCGCAGCTGGACCCGAAGATTTTTTCGCTCGGAATTCCGGTTTTGGGGATCTGCTACGGAATGCAACTGATGGCGCATCATCTCGGCGGCCAGGTCGAATTCAGCGAGCGGCGCGAGTACGGCGCCGGCATGCTCCACATTTCAAATGGTTCCAAGCTTTTCGACGGCATCGGCCAGCAGATCGATATCTGGTGCAGCCACGGCGACAATGTAACAACGATGCCGCCCGGTTTTCGCAGCGCGGCCCACACCGAAAACGCGCCGTTCGCCGCGATGGAAGATCCCGCCCGGAAATTGTACGCGCTTCAATTTCATCCCGAAGTGGCGCACACGCCGCGCGGCAAAGAGATCATTCAGAATTTCGTCTTCCACATTTGCGGATGTTCGATGGACTGGACGATGGGGTCCTTCATCGACGAAGCGTGCGAACGGGTGCGCCGGCAGGTCGGCGACCAGAAAGTCGTCCTCGGACTGAGCGGTGGCGTTGACTCATCCGTCGTCGCGGCCCTGCTCCACAAGGCGATTGGCGACCAGCTCACCTGCATCTTCGTCAACAACGGGCTCCTCCGGTCACGCGAAGAAGAAATGGTTCAGCGTGTGTTCGAGGAAAATTTTCATATCCGGCTGAAGTATGTCGACGCGGCGGATCGGTTTCTGAAGTTGCTCGAAGGAGTCACCGATCCCGAAGAGAAGCGCAAGATCATCGGACGCGAGTTCGTGAGAGTTTTCGAACACGCCACCGAGGAATTGCTCGCGGAAGACGCAGCGAACGGTGACGGACCGGGCGGGTATCATTTTCTCGCGCAGGGAACACTTTACCCGGACGTGATCGAAAGCGTCGCGATCGGCGGCAATCCCGCGCACGTTATCAAGAGCCATCACAACGTCGGCGGCTTGCCCGAAAAGATGCACTTCGAGTTGGTCGAGCCGGTGCGCCAATTGTTTAAGGACGAAGTCCGGCAGGCCGGACTCCAACTCGGGTTGCCGAAGGAAATCGTGTACCGGCAGCCATTCCCAGGGCCAGGCCTGGCGGTGCGGATTCTCGGCGAAGTCACCCCCGAACGTCTTCGGATTTTGCGGGACGCGGACATAATCGTGACGAGCGAAATGGAAGCCGCTGACTGGTATTACAAAGTCTGGCAATCGTTCGCCGTTCTGTTGCCGGTGCAAACGGTGGGCGTGATGGGCGATCAGCGCACCTATGAAAACACGATCGCGCTGCGGATCGTCGAGAGCCAGGACGGAATGACCGCGGATTGGGTGCGCATGCCGTATGACCTGCTCGCGCGCATCTCGAATCGGATCGTGAACGAAGTGAAAGGCGTGAACCGCGTCTGCTACGACATCTCGACGAAACCGCCGAGCACGATCGAGTGGGAATAATCGAAATTTTCGAATTTCCATTGCCGATTCTCGATTTTTGATCGGTAATCGATTTCGGTGAACGCCGAGCAGCAGCGCCTTGCGGAGAACAACAAGGACGAGCGCTGGTATTTGTGGGGACCCTACCTGGCCGAGCGGGCCTGGGGAACGGTCCGCGAGGATTACAGCCCTAATGGCGACGCTTGGAATTATTTTTCGCACGACCAAGCGCGCTCACGCGCGTTCCGCTGGGGCGAAGACGGGATTGGCGGCATTTCCGATTTCAAACAACGGCTCTGCCTGGCGTTCGCGTTCTGGAACGGTCAGGACCCGTTTTTGAAGGAACGATTCTTCGGCGTGACGGGGCCGGAGGGAAACCACGGCGAGGATGTGAAGGAAATTTATTTCTACACAGACTCAACGCCGAGCCACAGCTACATGCGGATGCTTTATCGCTACCCGCAAGGTTGTTTCCCTTACGACGAGCTGGTAGCGGCGAATCACGGCCGGCCAAAAGCCGAATCGGAACCGGAACTGTGGGACACAGGGATTTTGCGAGACGGGCGTTACTTCGACATCGAGCTCGAATACGCCAAAGCCGCGCCCGACACCTTTTTCATTTCGGCGACAGCGACCAACCGAGGGCCGGAGCCGGCTACGTTGCACGTGCTGCCGACCCTCTGGTTTCGTAATACCTGGTCGTGGGGGCGGGACGATCATCGGCCGATTTTGCGCGCGAGATCCGAGCCGACGGGATATAGCCAAACGATCCACGCCAGCCATCACGCCCTCGGAAATTACAATCTGCATTGCGACGGGACGTCCGACCTTCTCTTCACGGAAAACGAAACGAACGCGCAGCGATTATTCGGGGCACCGAACCCGAGTCGATTCGTCAAAGACGGGATCAACGATTTCATCGTTCACCAACGCAAGGAAGCCGTGAATCCGGAGGGGACTGGAACGAAAGCCGCGGCGCACTACGCGTTCACGATCGAGCCGGGCGCGAGCAAAGTCATCCGGCTCAGGTTCGGCCGCGCCGCTAACGCAGCTGCGGAACCGCAATCCGGTACCGCATTCGAAAACTTCGACGCTGTTGTCCGCACTCGAAGGCAGGAAGCAGACGAATTCTACGCGACGCGCGAGCCGTCCTCACTGAGCGAGGAGCACCGGCTGATTCATCGCCAGGCCCTGGCCGGAATGCTTTGGAGCAAGCAATTCTATTATTACATCATCGAGGACTGGCTGCAGGGTGATCCAGGGCAGCCGGCGCCCCCGGCCCAACGAAAGACCGGGCGCAATTCCGAATGGCGCCACCTTTACAACGAGCGGGTCATGTCCATGCCCGACAAATGGGAGTACCCGTGGTATGCGGCCTGGGACCTGGCGTTTCACTGCATCCCACTCGCACTCGTCGATCCATTCTTCGCAAAGGGCCAGCTCGATATCATTCTCCGCGAATGGTATCAGCACCCCAATGGGCAGCTGCCCGCTTACGAATGGAATTTTGGCGACGTTAACCCGCCCGTGATTGGCTGGGCGGCCTGGCGGGTTTACAAAATCGACGAGAAACAAAACGGAAAAGGCGATCGCGCCTTTCTCGAAACCGTTTTCCATAAACTGCTGATTTCCTTCACCTGGTGGGTGAACCGAAAAGACTCTGAAGGAAAAAACATTTTCCAAGGCGGCTTCCTTGGGCTTGATAACATCGGCGTCTTCGATCGGAGCGCTCCCCTTCCCGGCGGCGGTCACCTCGAACAGAGCGACGGGACGAGCTGGATGGGAATGTTTTGTCTCAACCTGATGCGAATGGCGCTCGAGCTCGCGCGGCAAAATCCAGTTTACGAAAACATCGCGACGAAGTTTTTCGAGCATTTCCTCGCGATCGCAGGTGCGATGAACAACCTCGGAGGCCAGGGCATTGGGCTTTGGGATGAACCCGATGAATTCTATTACGACGTGCTCCATCTGCCGGCCGGGACTTATCTGCCGTTGCGAGTGCGTTCACTCGTCGGCCTGATGCCGTTGCTCGCGGTAGAAACAATCGAACCCGAGCTCCTCAACGCGATGCCCGGCTTCAAGGAACGTCTCGAATGGTATCTCGAAAACCGGCCCGATCTCGCCAACCTGATCTCACGCTGGCACGAACCGGGCGCCGGCGACCGGCGGCTGATCTCCCTCACCCGCGGACACCGCATGAAATGTTTGCTGCGGCGGATGCTGGATCCGGAGGAATTCCTGAGTGAGTTCGGGGTGCGCTCCCTGAGCAAGCATCACGCGGCGTATCCGTACGTGCTCGAGTGCGAGGACCGGCAGCGGCGGGTCGTGCGTTATGAACCCGGCGAATCGCAAACCAACATGTTCGGCGGCAACTCGAATTGGCGCGGCCCGGTCTGGCTCCCGATCAATTATCTGCTGATCGAATCGCTCCAGAAATTCCACCACTATTACGGCGACGATTTCAAAGTGGAATGCCCGACCGGTTCAGGGCGTCTCCTGACATTGAAGGAGATCGCCAACGATTTATCGAACCGCCTGATCCGGCTTTGGCTCCGGGACGGAAACGGCGCCCGCCCCTTCGAACGGGCCAGCGGCGACGCGTTGAGCGCGAAGCAAGACCGCGATCTCTACTGGTTCCACGAATATTTCCACGGCGATACCGGCGCCGGACTCGGCGCCAGTCACCAGACCGGTTGGACCGGGTTGATTGCGAAATTGATCGAACAGCAAGGCGAAGCCGGCACGATCGCGAAGCGCGATCCGTTTAGCGATCTGTAGCCCGACCTCTCGTCTCTGCGGTCCCTCTACCGCCGCATGATATGGATGGCGAGGATGCGGCTCTGGTGGCGCGCCAACAGGTAATCGATGAAATCGCCGATGATGGAATTCGGTTTGTTCCCGAGCTTGGTCACAACCCGGCAAATCAAGACGCCGGTGCGGCTGTGCCATTCAAGGTTGATCACCCCGTGCGCGTCCCCGGCACTGTGGATCTTCGCCCAGCCATGAGGACGACCGGCACGGAAATGTTCCGTCGGGACTAGCTTGAACTTTTTCTCGAGCTGCGGATCGCCCATGATCTTGTTTCGCAACGACCCGCGGCCTGTTGTCACCACATGGATTACCGTTTGCATTCGTTAGGCGAACCTACCTTGCGGATCGCACAATTTCCAATTGCCACTTGCAAGGCTCGGCGGTCATAGACCGCCGCTACAACGACCGATACATCACGTAGGCGTCGACGAATCCTTTCTGGGCATGCCGAAACGCCCCGGGCAAGGTGCCGACGATTCGGAACCCGAGCTGTTGCCAGAGACGGACGGCGGATTCGTTGGTCGAAATAACGAAGTTGAATTGCATGGCGCGATAACCCAGCCGCCGCGCCTCGGCTAGGGCGTGCTCGCCCATCGCGCGGCCGACGCCGAGCCGGCGTGCTTCCGGCGCTACCATGAAGCCGGCGTTGGAAACGTGATCCCCCAGCCCGGGCCTGTTCGGGCGGAGAATGTAGCTCCCGACGATTTTTCCCCTCTGCTCCGCCACGTAAGTGCGCGTTCCATTCGCAAACCAATAAGCGATCGCCTCTTCGCGAGGTGTATTCGGATCGTAAACGAACGCGTCCCCGGGAGCGATCGTTGCCTGGAAGATTTTCCAGACCGGGCCGCGGTCGGAATCAAGCGCCGGGCGAATATTCATGCGCGATAACAAAACGCCTTTACCACAGTTGCACCAGAGCTTGATACAGGGCCCGCCGATCACGCCGGGCCTCGTTGCCTGGCGTTACTTCGAACGGACGTCTCATCATGCGCAAGGCGGACGCTACCATTGCGCCCTTGTCCGCGGGTATTTGCACGGCGCCGATATTTCCGCCGCTGATTTTGCGGAAAGGCCAGTCCTGAAAAAACCATTCCGCCCCGAAGGGCGCGCCGAACGGGAGCGATTCCAAGTCCCCCTTCTCGGCGGTATGCGTCCCCAGGCGAATATCATGAAAGACGACCCATGCACCGCGCCGCAGGAAAGGTCTTAGCCGCAGCAGATCGAGAAGGGGCCGCGGGTGTTGGTGATCCGCATCGACGAAGGCAAATTCGATTTCATCGCGGTCGGCAAGTTCGCGGACAATTCCGGACTCGGCTGGCGCATGGACTCGCACCGTCTTGGCGAAGGCCGGAAACATATCGCCGAGAAGGAAACCGACGGGCTTGTCCTGTTCCAGGAGGCTGTGAGTGTTTCGGTCGATAGTGTCTACTAAAACCCTCTTCTCGCCGGGATGTTGCCGGCGAATGGCGGCGGCAATCACCGCCGCCGAAAAACCGCCGAGTGTGCCAATTTCGATAGCGCGATATGGCGCCAGAATGCTGACGAACGCGGTAAGAAACAGGCAGTCGCCAAGATGGATTGTTCCCGCCCTTCCGGCGTAACCCTCGATCGATCGCAAAAAAGCGAGCTCGTCTGGCGGCGGCTTTTTCCCTGGGCGACCCAGGAGCTGGGCAAGAAAACGATACGTGGCTTCGTAATCGTCGAGCGTATGAAATTCACAGGTTTCAGCTTCCGATCGAACGCTCTTGCGAAAGAGGTCCGGAAAGAGCCGGGTGGCCAATCGGGACCGCGAACCTTTCGGCGCATCGCGCAGGGTTCGCAGGTAGGTGCCCAACGTAAGAGTGCGTTCCGATCGCGGACGGGACGATTTCCCGAAAGGCATCGCCTAGGTCGGAAGAGCCGGTGTTCTCGCAGCGGACTGGCTTTTCCAAAGCACACACAATCCAATCAGCAACGCCACGTCGAGAACCAGGTGCCACGAGAAATCGAGATACTTGCTGGCGTGGCCGAAGCAACCGCAGCTCACGTCAAGTCCGCGCGCCTTGGCGGCAATGCTGAGGACGATAAAAACCAACATCAGCGTTGTTACGATGAATAGGCCGCCGCGATAGAGGACTCGGGTGATCAAAGCGAGCCCGCAGAGAATTTCCAACCAAGGAAGATACAAAGCGAACCAAACGCCAATCCGCCACGGCAGCATTTTGTAGTTGTCGATATCTCGCGCGAACTCGACCGGATCGATGACCTTGACGGCTCCGGCGTAAACAAAGAGGGCCCCGATGAGGATCGCGATGACCCGCAAGACGATCTTCATTTCTTCTCGAGCCATCCTTCCCATCCGCCTTTCAAAATCCGGATCTCGTTAGGCAGCTTCGCTTCTTCGCGGAGCCGGCGCGCGACATCGTCCGCCAGGTTGCAACTCGCCGCGCTGCAATAGACGACGATCTTCTTTTCGGGCGACCATTGGCTCGCGAGAAACTGGGCGAGCCCTTCGCTCCAGCGATCTTCATTCAGCGAGATCGCGCCGGGCACGTGGTCGCGGTCGAATTCATCCTGCGGCCGCGCGTCGACCCAGAGGACGTTATCCGCCCAGCTTCGGGCGGTAGTGACGTCGACGAAGTCAGACTCCGCGACCCGCGATTGCCACGGCACCTTGTCGCGGAGATAGAAGGCCTCGACCAGAGCAGGCAGGAACGCGAGCGCGAGCAACCCCGCGCTCTGCCGAAGCAGCGTCCTCACTCGCTACGGCTTCGCAGTGCCGGGAGGCATCACTCGCGCGGCAGCGTAATAAGTCTTCGCAGGCACGGCGTCGGGTTTAATCGTCAAAGTCGCGTTGAGCGGCGTCGTCGTCTTTTTCGGCTGAACGAGAATCTTGAATTCACCCGCGCTCGATCCCGGCTCGACTTTCGCCGTGAAATCCTCACTTGAAGTGGTCACGTCGACCTTTTTAACCGTCATCCCCTTGGTTGTCTTCGCTACGATTGTCTTCGGCTGGGCGGGTTCGTTCGCCTCCCAGGTAACAAAGGTGGGTTGGAGTTCGAGCAACTGCGCGATGTTAGCCTTGAAAGTCAGCACCGTTTGCGGCGCCGATGCGTCATCGGTGTCCACGGTCACCGTCTTAACCTGAATTCCGGTGCGCTCTCCGATGTTAAATGTGGCGGTGATCGTTCCCTTCTCGCCGGGGGCCACGTCGTTTTTCGCCAGGGCCGCGGTCGTGCACCCGCAGGAAGGCTTGACCGCCTTGATATGAATCGGGGTCGTTCCCTTGTTTTCGTATTTGAACACCGCGTCAACCTTCGTCGCACCCATGTCGGGATTCAGATCGATCTCAGTCTTTTCAAAGACCAACGCGGCCGGCGCCGAAGCCGCGACGAAAAAACAGAGCGCACCGAAGAATAAAAGTCGTTTGCCGTGCATGCCGGAAGCAAAACGGAGAACGCCCGGCGGTGTCAATGGCGGCGGGAGCGTGGTTCCGAACAAGCGCCGTAGGCGCGACAGATTAAAGCCCAGGGTGAAGCGAAGCGGAACCCTGGGACCACGTAACGAAACGGATCAACCCCTGAAAAGGGGTGGCGGAACGCCGGGGCGCCTATGATCGCCGGATTTCCTTCGCCCTTCCAGGGCTCTGTCTTTTCGACTGCGTCCCCGGAGTTTCGCTGCGCTCCACTCCGGGCTTTACTCCTTCGCGCCCTTCGGGCGCTGGCGCCTGGCGGTCCTACGCGCAGATTAATTAAGCTGATAGACCTCGACGACAGCCACGCCGGTGCCGCCGTTGGCGCCGCGGACGATTGCTGTGTAAGAGCCGGGCGAAAGCGAGGTCACGATCGCTGATTCAGCGTCGCGCGTGGGAGCCACGCCGGTCTCGGCAATAATTGCTTCCTGGGTTGAGCGCCAATCGTCGTTCGATGCGATTAGCGCGCCGCTGGCGTCACGTAATTCGAGAGTGGGATCGACCATCGCGCCGGGAACCGTTAGCGATGGCCCAATCGCGCGGACGATGACATCCGCCGCCGATTGCCCAATAACGATAAGGCCGCCAATCAGAGCCCCGTCGCCGGCCTGGACGAGCACGCGCGTCGAGATGTTCGCCAGCTTCGAATCGGCCGCGCTGTCGAGATCGTAAATCTCCACGACCGCCAGGCCGGTAGTTTGGTTCGCGCCGCTCAACACCGCGGTGTACGAGCCGGGCGCCAAATCCAGCAGGATCGCGGGCTCGTTGGAATGAGCGGGAGCGACCCCACTTTGCGCGATGGCCGCGCTGTTCGCGTTTTGACCCCAGTTATCGTTGACCGCAATCGTCGCGCCGGCGGCGTCATGAAGCTCGAGCGTCGGGTTGAGCATCTTTCCCGGCAGGGACAGCGACGGTCCCACCCCGCGAACGATAACCCGCTTGCTCTCCGTCCCGGTGACAATGAACCCACCGATCAAAACATTCGGGCCAGTCCCGACCACCGCGCGCGTGGAAATATTCGCGAGCGTCGGTGGACCCGTTGGAGTCGCGCTCGGCGAAGGCGAAGCCGAACCAGTCACGATGTAATCCGCCTTCGCGTTCTGTCCGTTGAGGACACTGACATTTTTTTGCGTCGTGGGCGCCGATCCGCCGCTGAAAGTGACGATGTAATTTCCGCTGCCCGACACGGGAACCGAGTAGCCTCCCGAGCTGGCGGTAACGGCGTAGCTGTTCACGTTAGCGATCGTTACGGTCACTCCGCCGAGCCCTTCGCCTGGATCATAAAAACCATTGTTGTTCAGATCGCGATAGACGACGCCGGTGACGAACGGGAGCAGCCCGGCGACCATTCCGAAATCCTGGGTCACCAGTTGCGGGCCAACCCCGCCACTTCCGCCGCCGCTCCCGAGCACAACGCCGACGCCGACTTCGCGAAAATTCGCGCTGTGAATGTTCTGGCGATGCCCTGGGGGCGATTGCATTCCGCCAGCGGCAGCGCTCCCACCCCAATCAACTTCGAATCCGGCATGCCCGTACCAGACCGACTTTGAATAAGCGTAAACATTCTCTCCGATCGACCAGCCATTCGCGCCGGCCGTGTAACCGGCCAGCCGCGTCGCAAGGGAACCGTCAGGGCCACTGTGTCCCTGGTAATTATTCTGCAGCATGTTCTGGCTATGGCCGCGGGCCGCGTTCATCAAAGTCGCGTTCATCGAAAGCGGCGGCGCCGGCAGAATGAGAACGAACTGCGATTGCATCAGGACCAGGTTCACCCCGAAAGCCTTGTAGGCGCTGAGAACGTTCGGGTCGGTCGTCAAGGCAAGGCGAATGCCTTCGGCCGTTGGATTAGCGCGCGCGCGATTGATCAGCTCGAGGTAATACTGTTCTTCGTTGGTCGGGTCGCCGATTGAATAGAGCTGAGCGGTTGGCGCGTTTGGCGACTGGGTCGAAAATGGCGCGCGACCTTCGACGATGGGGGGCGCAGGCGGTGGAGCCATTTGGGCGTGCGCGGCGAACGCGCAGGCGAAGAAGGGCAGGGCAAACCAGAATTGGTTGTGGCGGGGGTTGAGTCCGTCCATTCCCCCTGAAATAGCAGGTAAAGTGCCGTTTCAGGGAGGCGGAGCCGTGTCTGGAGAATTAGGGACGGGACAGCGCCCGTCCCTCGAAGTTATTGCAGCGCGTAAACTTCGACGACGGCGATGCCGGTCGTGTCATTCACGCCGCGGACAATGGCGGTGTAACCGGCATTATTCGCAGGCAGCGTTTCGATCAGAGCGGATTCCGAATCGTTCGACGGCGCTACCCCGGTTTGGATGATCTCGTTCTCCTGACCTCCGGTTCGCCAATTGTCGTCCGCGCGAATTAGGGTCCCGTTCGCATCGCGCAATTCTAAGATAGGATCGGTCAGTTTCCCTGCGATGTTCAAGGAAGGACCGATCGCACGCACGATCACTTTTTGCGGCGCCTGACCCAGCACGATTGTTCCAGCGACCAAAATCGTATCACCCGTCTGAACGAATCCCCGCGTCGAAATATTTGCCAGCCTGGAATCGACCGCCTGATCGACGTCGTAAACTTCTACGACACCTGTGCCGGAGGTATTACCGACTCCGCGAACAACCGCCGTGTAGGTCTTTCCATTCGCCGGCAGAGTGGCAGTGATCGCCGACTCGAGATTGTGGGCGGGCGCGAGCCCGCTGTCGACAATCGCCTGACGATTCGGAGACGTGTCCCAGTCGTCATTCACTTGAACGAGCGCACCTAACGAATCGCGCAACTCAAGAGACGGATTCTGCAATTTGTCGGGCAAGCTAAGTGACGGTCCCAGGGCACGAACCACAACTTTCTTGTCTTGTGCGCCAGTGAGGATGAAACCGGCGATGAGCGCGTTATCGCCGGTTTCAACCCGGAGCCGGCTCGAGATGTTCCCTAGAAGCGTGGGCGGCGCCGTAGCTGTTGCGGTCGCGCTCGGCGTTGCCGTTGGCGTGACCGTCGCTGTGGCTGTCGTTGCTGGGGTCGCCGTTGCGGTGCCAGTTGGCGCTGTCGTAGCGGTAGCGGTTGCAGTTGGGGTCGTCGTAGCGGTCGCGGTTGCCGTTACAGTCGCTGTGGCGGTGGCCGTGGGGGTGGGGCTGGCCGTGGCGGTCGGTGTGGGACTGTTTCCCGGTGCGCCTAGAATGATTATGCCCACACCTTGGGCGTTGAGGCTACTGAACGAGCGCTCATCGGTCGACGCGAAGTTGAAGTCGGTCCGTCCACTCGCGTTCGTGTAATAGCCAAACTTCGGAGATGTCCCGGTTAAGATCCGACCCGAGGCGTAACTACCTGCATTATTTGATCTGACGACCGAAGTAAGGTTCGGGTCATCTGCCAACCCAGAGCCTGTATTGCTTTGGAAGTTTTGCGCAAAGCCCCACGCCGTTCCCGGACCGCCAACCAACGTAACCGGGGTGGCGAGGCTAAAAGATATTCCATAAGTCGCATTAGCCGAAGTTGTGAGAGGGCCAAAATCGACCACCACCAAACCGTCGGCCGGATTCGTGAACACAGGCGTGTTCGTTGATGTGTAAGTATTCCAGAATTGAATCCGGGCCACGACGTCGGTGTACGTCTGGGCTGTTGCTGAGAAAAAATAGAGCGTCAGTTTGTTAATCTGGAAGCTAGTGGTGTCGCCCGGCAGGTCATCGTTGGTAAAGCCGTCACCCATATAGGTGCGAGGTAGAGTGGTCGTGACGCTCTGGCCGGGCGCATCCGAAACGGTATTGAGCAAAACGAAGATGCCTGGAGTCGACGTGGCGGTAGCCGTAGGTGTAGGCGGAGCGGCGGTCGCTGTGGCCGTGGCTGTTGCTGTTGGAGTGCTCGTAGCGGTGGCTGTTGCTGTCGGAGTGGTCGTAGCAGTGGCCGTTGCAGTGGGCGTAGGGCTTGTGACCGGCGTAGCTGTTGCGGTAGCGGTCGGTGTCGGGCTTATCACCGGCGTGGCCGTTGCAGTGGCAGTAGATGTCGCCGTTGCCGTCGCCGTCGGTGTAGGAGTCGATGAAGTTGCGGCATTAACCGCCGCGAGAACATCAACTCGCCCATAGCCAAAAGTGTTGTTCGGGATTTGGCTCGAGAGAGTTCCTCCACAGGTCTGCGGCGTAACGATTACAGTCGGGTTCGCGGAATTTTGAAGCAGCGTTTTGGTGGCGGCGATGTCGCGCACCAGTTGCGGGCGCGCGGACCAGAGCAACGCCACCACCCCGGCCACATGGGGGCCGGCCATAGATGTCCCGGTGTTGTTGAAATAGGTCGAGTCGCTCGAAACGTAGCTGGAGCGCACCATCACCCCCGGCGCGGAGACATTCGGCTTAAGCAGAGTGGGCGTATAAAACGTGCTTGGCCCGCGGCTGCTGAAACTCGCCAGGGTGTTATTAATGTCGTAGGCGCCGACCGAAAACGAAGCGTCGTAGATGGAAGGCGGATCGCTCACCGTCGAACAGTTCGGCCCGCTATTGCCCGCAGAAACGACAACGAAAATGCCGGCAGCCTGGGTGTTATTAACGATCATTTCCAGCTCCGTGCGCGTCGTGCAGCCCTCGCTCGAAGGGCACCCCCAGGAATTGTTGAGCACATGCGGGCGCAAGGTCGGATCCGCGTTGTTCCCGCTTAAGTCGGTAGGCGCGATCATGAATTGAAAGCACTCTGCGTAAGTGGCCGGTGTTCCATTGCCCTGATTCATATTCCGGCAGCCGATCCACCGAGCGCCCGGCGCCACCCCGATCTGATTGCCCGCTCCGTCGTCGCCTACCGTGGTGCCGGCGGTGTGCGTGCCGTGCCCGCTGTCATCGCACGGGGCGGTTGTATTCGCTCCGCATACTCCACCGCCGGAATGGATCGCATCGTGCCAGTTAAAATTGTGATCGGCCGTCGTCCCATTCCAACCGCGGTATTTCGGCTTGAGCGCGTTGTGGGTCCAGCGCATGCCGGTGTCCTGATCGCCGATTACCATGCCCTGGCCGGTGAATCCCATCGCCCAGACCGCGGGCGCGTTCACGTTTTGCACGCCCCATTCCGCCGTATTCGGCGTGCTTGGACTGCTAGGCGCCAGGCTGAAGTTCGCCAACTCCGGCGGCTCGATCCAGCGCGCCGGCTTGTTCGAATCGATCCGGGCCACGTCATTTCGCGCGGCGAGCGATTCGATCAACGCGCGGTCCACGGTAGCCACGATCATGTTCGCGGCCCAAAATGTCTGGTAACTGACACCTCGCTTATCGAGTTCCGCGCGCAACGGTGCCTGTGTCCGCGCCGCATGTTGAGTAAGCGTGTTGTAAACAAACCAGCCGCGAGCATCCGCATCCTTCATCTCATCCGCCGCACTCACGTCGGCCTGGTCGGCGAGCAGAATGACGACGGACGCGGTTCCGCCTTGCGCCGTTTCCGCGAGCACTTCGGGCGCGATCTTCGAGAGAATTTCTATTGGCTTGGTTTCTGCCGCCGGAGACCAGGCCATTGTCGCCAACACCACGCCGGCGAAGCAAAGCGCGAACGCGACCACCACGCGCGTCTGGAAAAATCCGTTAGGCGAACTTCGTTTCACACAATCATTAGTTACGTTAAGTCAGACGCGGACGCAAAGTATGCATTTCGAGGAGCCGACAGCGCGCCGTCCATCCCGGCCTCGGCGCTCGTAGACCGCCGCTACAATTAATTCAGCGCGAAAACTTCCACGACCGCGATGCCAGTCGTATTGTTCGCACCGCGCACGATCGCCGTGTAACTGCCCGGGATGAGTGTCCGGATGATCGCCGACTCAGCGTGGTCGGACGGGGGAATGCCGCTATTGATGATCAATTGCTTGTTGGCAGAGTCTATCCAATCGTCGTTCGCTTCAAGGATAGTTCCGTTAGGGTTATACAGTTCCAGAGACGGATTGGCCATCGCTCCCGGGACTCCTGTCGATGGCCCGCGGGCGCGGATAATGACCCTTTGCGAGTCGATCCCCAGCACAATAAATCCTGCGAAGAGAACGTTGTCACCGGTCTGGACGGAGGTGCGAGTGGCAATATTCGCCAGGATGGAGTTGCCGGTGCGATCGAGATCATACACCTGGACCACGCCTATCCCGGTCGTATCGTTCGCCCCCCGCATGATAGCCGTATAGCTGCCTGGCTGAAGGATGATCGAAATCGCGGACTCGTGGTCGTTGTCAGGCGGAATCCCGCTATCGATTATCTCCTGTTTGTTGGCCGCGTCTTTCCATTCGTCATTGAAGACAAGGCTGTGACCGTCTTCAGCATAGAGTTCCAGCGTCGGGTTGGCGATCTTGTCGGGAAGATTTAACGAGGGGCCAATCGCCCGCAGGATAACCTTCTTGGCATCGGTGCCGGTGATTCGGCTGCGGCCCTTGGTTTGGTGGCGTCCACCAATCCAGCAAATACACTTTCACGACCGCGATTCCAATGGAATTGTTGGCGCCGAGGACGATACGCCGCCGGCGCCGCCACGTATCGATGGGCCGGTCGGCCGCCGGTTTGGGCTAATTCAGCGCAAAAACTTCCACCACCGCGATGCCGGTCGAGTTATTCGCGCCGCGAACGATCGCCGTGTAAGGCGTGCCATTTCCCGATAACGTCGCCACGATCGCGGACTCCTGGTCATTCGAAGGCGCAACTCCGGTCGCGCGGATCTCCACTTCCTGATCGCTGCGCCAATCATCGTTCGCGGCGACCTGGGTTCCGTTCACGTCCACTAACTGGAGCGTTGGGTTCGCCATCTTGCCGGTAATGTTCAATGACGGTCCAATCGCGCGAATGATCACGCGTTGCGAAGTTTGTCCCAGCACAATAGTGCCGGCGAAGAGGACGTTATCGCCAGTCTGGACGAAGCCGCGCGTCGAAACGTTCGCGAGCCGCGAATCTACGGTCTGGTCGAGATCGTAAACCTGGACAACCGCGATGCCGGTCGTGTTGCCTACACCTCGAACGACCGCGGTATAACCTGCGCCGTTTGCAGGCAGAGTCCGGACGAGAGCGGACTCGGCGGCGTTCGACGGCGGGATGCCACTGTCGATTACCGCCTGTTTGTCAGCGGCGGGCTGATTCTGCCAGTCGTCATTCGATCCCAAAAGCGTGTTACCGCTGAAAAGTTCGAGGGTCGGATTCTGAAGTTGGCCGGCAATATTCAGCGATGGGCCGATCGCGCGGACTATCACCTTTTTCGGCTGCGTGCCAGTGAGGATGAATCCTGCGATGAGCGCGTTCGGGTCCGCGGCCGCCGGCAATCGAGTCGAGACATTGGCCAACAGCACCGGCGCCGCGCTCACTGGCGCCACGTGATCTAACTTCGCGTTCAACCCACCCGAAACTGTCACCGGTTTCTGCACATTCCCAATCGCACCGCCGCTAAAGGTTGCTGTGTAATTCCCATTCCCCGGCACCGGCACGGAATAGCCGCCGGACGAACTGGTGATTGCAAAGAAATTGCTCCCCGGGACGTCTACGCGGATGCCGCCGATTCCTTCGCCTGGATCGTAAAAGCCGTTCCCGTTCGTGTCCTGATAAACCACGCCGGTGATGAACGGAGTGGAGTTAGTTTGGGTGCCGAAGTTCTGGACCGTGTAGAGCGAATCCCATGTCTTGCCCTGGCCATTGTCGGTTCCCGCGGTAATCCCAATGCCGATCTCGCGAAAGAACGCGAGCGTCGTGGTATTGCGGTGCCCGCGACCGGTGGTGGTCTGGTCGGTGAAAAGATCGTTATGCTGTTGCATGACAGCGTTGATCAGCTTCGTCCCGGTGAAAGGACCACTGCCGAAGGATAAATTTTCCGCGACGTTTTCCGGACCGGGAAAGCTGCCATTGTTTGTCGGACCGTTATAGGGCGCCATCGAATAACCGGCGGCGGCAATCCGCTGATTCGGATCCATTCCGCCGAAGGTGTGCGGAGAGACGCCGAGGAAAAATTGGTCGCTATCGTTCAGGAGTTTTGAGTGCGCCTGGGCACAATTGAAAAGAAGCGGATTCCACGAGAGAGGCTGAGTGCTGTTTTGAATGTTCCAGACTTGGCCACCGAGCATCGGCGGCCCTTCCTGACGGCTGCCTATGCCGAGCCGCGCCGCTTCAGCGTCGGCATTGGCCCGAGCGCGGTTGATTAGCTCCAGCATGTATTGTTGCTCGGGCGAAGGGTTCCCAATCGAATACTGAGTTTGGGCAATCGCCCGCGGCAGTGCGATGACCGCAACGAGCGTGGTGATGAGGGCCGTTAATCTCTCCCGACGATTCAAAAACATGGCCGATCACCCTACACTATTTCCGTAATGTAGGTAGCTCGTTTGTTTTCGGACCGCCCACATTTCCCAATCCTGGAGCGGCGGTCTATGACCGCCGACGCTTTCCATTTCGACGTTGCTGACCGCGGTTACAGCTTCACGTGCTCGCGCACGTAGGCGACCACCGCATCCTCCCACGGACGCGGCACGGTCCCAGTCAGCGCCTCGTATTTCGCGGTTGAGAGCACGCTGTGAACCGGCCTCTTTGCGATAAAACTTTTCATCTCCGCGAGCGACGACGCGCCGATCGTGCGTGCCTTCATTGCCATGCCTTCCGCGTGGCAACAGTCCAGCGCCCACTGCGCGTAGTCCTGCCAGCTGCACTCGCCGCCGTTCGCCAGGTGGAGGATACCGGCCCCATTCGCGTTCTCGATCAGCGGCTTCAACCATCCCGCAAGGTCGAGCGTGTAAGTCGGCGTCGCCCACTTGTCCGCGATCGCTTTGACGTCCTCATGCTCGCGCGCCTGCCCGATCGCCCAATCGACGAAGCTCGGCCGGTCGGGACCGAATACCCACGAGACCCGAACGACGAGCGCCTGATCGTTCGCCTCGAGAGCGCGCCGCTCCCCTTCCCGCTTCGATTCCCCGTAAACACTGATCGGTTTCGCGACGTCCTATTCCGTGTACGGCTCGCGCTTGTCGCCGTCGAAAACGTAGTCCGTGCTGATGTGAATGAAGTGCGCCTTCTTTCGCGCGCAGATCTCCGCGAGAACGCCCGGCGCTTGTCCATTGAGCGCGAACGCTTCTTCCGGATGGGTCTCGCATCGGTCGACATTGGTCTGCGCCGCCGTGTTGATCAGCGCATCGAACTTCATCCCACCGAGCGTCTCCCGCATCTGCTCCGGACGACCCAGATCGAGCTGCGCGTGGTTGAACCCAACCACGTCGAACGTGCCGGGGTATTCGCGAACCAAGGCAGCACCGAGTCTTCCGCCCGCGCCGACAATCACCACTCGCTTCATGCCGTTCAGCTACGCCGGACATCCCAAATCCCAAACCCCAAATCCCAAGCAAATTTCAAATCCCGATACCCAAAAGAACCCACGCCGCTCGCTCCTTTTTGGGACTTGGCACTTGGGATTTCCTTGGGATTTGGGACCTGGGATTTGGGATTTCCCGGCCTATCGGGCCGCCGGCTTCTTCGCGTTCGCGAGCTTCGTGCATTCCTCCGCGCACTTGCGGCAGCCTTCGGCGCAGCGCGAGAACGCTTCAACTTTCGAATGCTTGTCACATGCCACCGCCAACTCTTCGCACGCCTGCGCGCACACCCCACAGATCGGATAGGCGTACTTCGACCCCCGCTCCAGAAGTTGGGTCGTCAACGTCGCGATCCGCGCGCAGTCCCGCGCCACCACGATGACTGACGCCACCGCATTCACATCCGGCTGGGCCAGCCCGGCCGTCACCAAATGTTCACACCGCCGCCGCGCCACGTTTAAGGCATCGATTGCATCACTGAATTTTGGTGGCCACATAATTGTTCTCCGGTCGAGGTTTTCCCCCACAGTAGAAAAAACCTGCTGCGTTGAAGCAAGCCTTTAGTTCAAGGCGTAGACTTCGACGACAGCAATGCCAGTGGTGTCGTTCACGCCGCGAACAATCGCCGTGTAAGAAGCATTATTCCCGGGGAGCGCCTGAACAATGGCTGCCTCCTTCGGGTCGCTCGGCGGAATCGAACTATCGATGATGGCCTGTTTGTTGGGGCTCTCTTGCCAGTTATCGTTTGCAGCGACGAGTCCGCCGTTGCTGTCGCGCAATTCCACGGTCGGGTCGGCCAGGACGCCGTTGAGGTGCAACGAGGGACCAATCGCGCGAACGATCACCTTCCGGGGATTCGGGCCCACCACGATCGTTCCCGCGATCAAAACGTTTTGGCCACTCTGAACGAAGCCGCGCGTCGAGATATTCGCCATCATCGAAGTGGAGCCGCTATCGATATCGAACACTTCGACCACCCCGATACCCGTGCCGCCGTTCGCGCCGCGGACGACCGCCGTATATCCAGCATCGTCCCCCGGCAGGGTTGCGATGATCGCGGACTCGACGTCGTTACTCGGCGCCGCTGATGTATCGATGATGGCCTGCTTGTCAGGCGACGCCACCCAGTCATCATTGGACGCAATTACGCCTGAAGGCCCGTGAAGCTCGAGAACAGGATTAGCCAGCGGCTCGGCAATCCCGAACGCGCCTAACGATGGTCCCAGCGCACGGACGAGAACTCTCTTGGGCTGCGACCCAGAAACGATGAAACCGCCGATGAGTGCATTATCTCCCGTCTCTACCCGCAACCGGGTCGAAATGTTCCCGAGAACGGACGGCGCAGGGTTGGATGAATCAAAGCCAGTTACGCGGATGAGATCCACCCGGGGAGTGCCGTTGTACTTGGTAAACACCCCCCCTGCAACAAGCTTGCCGTCGGGTTGGATAGCCAGCGCTCTCACCTCAGGATAGGTGTTGATGTAATTAAATGGCTCGGTTTCGATCCCGCTCCCGATGTTGAAGGATTGGTCGAAAGCGCCAGTATCGATGAGTCGTATCAAAGCTGGCTTGCCCGGGGTACCGGTCCCGCCGACGTAGAGTTTTCCGTTTTGCAAGGCGAGCGAGTAATGAGTCGAATTGAAAGAGGGCGACACTACAAAGCTTGTGTCGCGAGAGCCATTGCTGTTCAGCCGGTTCACCCCCGAACCCGCGATGTAATATTTACCGTCCGGCGTAGGAACGATCGAGAACACGATGCCATAAGAAACAGGCGGAACGACGAAACTAAAATCGCGCGCGCCCGTTGCCGTACTGATCCGGGTGACCGTCCGTGTTGTCACTCCGTTATACTGCGTAAACTGGCCGCCGATAACCAGATGGCCCGAGCTGTCTGGTGCAGTCAGCCCGTACACCGTATTGTTCGTCCCGCCGCTGCCTGGATTGAACGCAGGATCGAGAACGCCGCTCGGGGTAAGCTTCACAATGCCGCTCTGGGAAGCGCCGTTGAAAGTCGAGAACGCCCCCCCGGCATAGATGTTTCCGTCGGCGTCCTGGGCGATGGCGTAAATGAAACTGTCCGCGCCACTCCCCACATCGAACGACGGGTCAAGAGTCCCATCCCCATTCAGACGGGCAATTCGCCCTTTCGGGACGCCGTTCACCGCTGTCAGGTTCCCCGCGATGACTATCTTTCCATCGGGTTGAATCAGGATGGCTCGAACTGAGCCGTGCGTTCCAACGACTGAGAAGGAAGAATCGATCGACGAATCCGGATTCAACCGCACCAGATTGTAGTGGGGAACTCCGTTCAGATTGCTATAAATTCCACCAACCAGAATTTTTCCGTCGGGTTGCACCGCCAGGCTGTAGATCTCGGGATTGGCATCGATAACACCGGACAAACCGGTCAGGGTACTGTCTACCGTCCCATTGGTGTTAACCCAGGCCAGATTCTGCCGCAGAGCGCCATCGTAGGTCGCAAAGTTACCGCCGATCACAATCTTGCCGCCTGGTAGAACAAGGACGGCATTGACCGCAGTTGAGTTTGGCCCAGCGGCGGCAGTCGCGAAGGTGTTATCCGACGACCCATTCGTCGTCAGACGAACAACATTGTTCACTGGGGTTCCACCCAGCGAATGAAAACTGCCACCGACAATCAGGTTGCCGTTGCTCTGCTGGGTAACTACGAGGACTTGCGGCAACCCGTCATAGTTATCGAAGACGCCGGGAACAAATCCGTTGTCCCGTGCGCCATTCGTTTCGGAACGGGACAAAACTCCGTATTCGGAAAACTTCGTTCCAAAAATAACGATCTTGTCGTCGGCCTGAACGAACATCCCGCGCACTTCCGCCGAAAGCCGGCCTTCGGCAGTTCCGTAACTGCTAAACGTCGTATCAAAACTGCCATCCGGGTTCAGCCGGATCAGACCTGACCCGTTAAAGTACGGGTTCGGGCCATCAAGGTCGAAGCTGTTGAAATTACCCTCAATAACGATTTTGTCCTTGTTAGCCCCAAGATTCTGCCGCACTGCGAAATCGACACTGGTAGCGGATGTGTCGAAGCTACTGGCCACCCCTCCGCTGGCATAGAAGGACGTATCCAAACTTCCGTCCACATTGAACCGGGCCACGCAGGAGCGCGCTACACTCGTCCCCGGCCCGGTAATGACATAAAAGAAGTGACCTACCGCCACCAGCTTCCCGTCGGGCTGAACGAGAGCGGACTTCACAATGCCCGGGCTGGTTGCGTTCCCGTTGCCGTCGTCGGCCCCGTTGAGCGAAAACTTCCAGCTCAGATTGGAATCGAGCGATCCATCGATGTTCAACCGCGCGAGGCTAACCGTCGAAGCCGAGCCACCGGTTATTATAATCTTACCGTCAGCCTGAAGAACAATACTTGCGGCGTTAAGGACTGTGGCGGCCGGCGGCGTGAACGACGAATCCAGGGTGCCGTTCGCATTTAAGCGCGCAAGACCGAGCCGGGCAATGCCGTGCACTTTGGTGAAGACGCCGCCGATAAGGATTTTGCCGTCCGGTTGCCGCACCGCCGCCAGGACCTGGCCGTCGGTGAATTTTCCGGCGTTAAATTGGAGATCGAGCGTCCCGTCCGGCTCAATCGTGCTTGGTGCTGCCGGCAACGGCACGACCGGCTCCCTCGCGGGAGCGGCGGCGAAGAGCGCGGCCGCCGCGCCGATCTGAAATGCGATCGCACAACGTTTTACAAGCAATGGGAACATTCGGGCAGAATTCATCGAATTGGTTATCGGGTTATGTGCCGTCCATGGCTAGACAAACAGTTTGGGAACAGTTAGGAACACTTTGAGAACAGAATCCGGGGGGTCTGCGTTTCACTGTGGCGGACCCGGAAACGATGGCCAGAAAAAAAGTTACCCGGGGGTTAGCCCCATTACCCAGCCGCCGCGCCATCGAAAAGGCGCATCACAAGACCGAAGCCCTCATCGATGTCCTGCGTGACGTCGCGGTGAAGAACCAGCAGGAGCAGCCGCGGACTTTCCATTCGGTCCGCGATGTGGCCAATCACTTTCGCGTCGCGGTTTCAGCTGTTTCACGCGCCTACCGGCATCTCGAGCAGGAAGGTCTTCTCACGCGTGTCCGCGGCTCCAAGACGCTACTCCAGGGACTGACCTCCGATCGCCAGTTGAAAGTCCGCGCGTTTGTCGGGTTTCCAGCCTCTGTCTCGCGTTTCATTACCCTGCAGGATTATCGCACCTTCTTAATCCGGATCCGGCGCGAACTGCGCCTGCGTGGGTTCGCCGCCGCGACTGCGTTCTATGAACCCGAGGAAGCAATGAGCGACACGCTCGCCCGGCGCTTCAAAGCTTACGAAGTAGATACCGTTATCTGGTTTCAGCCCGGCAAGGAAGTTACCCGCACCGCGCTGCATCTGGCCGACATGGGCATTCGCTTGCTCGGGGTAGCGAACGACACCTATTGCCATGTCCCTTGCCGCTACCAGATAAACCGAGAACCCGCGCTCAGGACTTTGCTGGCACGGTGGAAAACTCAGCGCACCGAATCGGTCACCATTGTGCAGGCGAAAGAGCACCGGCGAGCGGAGATCGACGACATCCTGCACTCGATTCTCGACGAACTGGAGATGAAGTGGTCGGTCGCCGCTTATCAAAATCAGCGGAGCGAATCGTTCCTGCGCGAGCTGCAACGAAAGAAGACCGGCGGCATCATCTTTTCTTCGTCGACCCTGGCTTCGAAATTTTCGTTTCGCACGCCGGGGGCCGTCGCCGAGTTACTCGCCGCTCAACCAGTCGCCTTGATCAACGGTCCTGTTAGCATGCCCTTCGCCAAGGTACCCAACGTCGAGGTAGACCTGATCACCGTCGACTGGCAACAAGTCGCCACCGAGATCGTAGACGATCTCATCAGCCAGGACGCCTTCCAACTTCCCGGCCCTACCATCTTCGAAGCCGAAGCCAAGCTCCGCGTCCCTCTAAGCGAATTCGCCCAGAGTATCTGATGCTGCTACTGGAGAAAATATGCTTCGACCACTCCTATCCCAGTCGCTTCTGGTTTTCCGCGAACCTGCGCCGTGTACGGTCCCGGGGGAATCGTCGCGATGAGGGCGGCTTCAAGATCATTGCCCGGTTGCAGGCCGACGCTCTGAAGTTCCTGCGCCTGCTGCGGATCGCTCCTCCAATCATCGTTCTCTTTCAAGATCGCGCCATTCTGGTCCCGTAGTTGGAGCGTAGTGTCGGGCAACGCGTTGCTAATCCCGAAAGCTTTTAAGGAAGGCCCTATCGCGCGGAGCACGGCCTTCACGGAGCCGTTCTGAATGATGAAGCCCGCAATCATCAATTTGTCGCCGGGTTGCACTAAGCCTCGGGTAGCGATGTTCGCCAGCCTCGCGGGAGACGCTCCGCTCAGATCGTAGGCATCGACAACACCGGTGCCAGGTCCTGTTTCCAAAACCACGCACGACCGCCGTGTAACTTCCCGGAGCCAAATTCGCGATGATCGCGGATTCCAAGTCGTCGCTCGGAGCCACACCGCTGCCATTAATCTCCGCGAATTGATCGCTCGTGATAAGCCCGCCGACCTGAGTGGTCTTCCAATCGTTATTGCTCGCGACCGTTGCGTTGCTCGCGTCATGGATCTCAAGCGTCGGGTTCGCCAATGCATCGGTTATCCCGAACGGAATGAGCGACGGCCCAATGGCACGCACCAGAATCTTCTTTGTCGAGCCCGTTGGTCCTTGGACGATGAAGCCTTCGATGAGCGCGTCGTCGCCTGTCCCAACTGGCAGGCGTGTTGAGACGTTTCCGACTGCGCCGGGCGTTGGCGTAGGAGAAGCGGGAGGAGGGAGGGTCGTTGTGAGCAAAGCTGATGTATTTCCCATCGCGTCTTCAGCGAAAGCCTTGAGCACTGCACTACCATTCGATGGAAAATTGAGCGGTGTTTGGTAGTTTTGCACCGTGCCGTCATTGATCGTGTAGCGAATCGCCGGATTCGCTGTCACATCATCATGAGCAGTAAGGGTCACCACTGTAGCCCCCATCGTTTGGGAATAGGTCGCGTCAAGAGTCGGCGCGGTGTTGTCCACTGGACCTGTGCCGCTACTATTGGTTGGCGCGATCTGTTCTGATTGTTCAAACGTGCCGTTGTCGTTGGTATCTACGGTTACAGGGGGATCGATTGCAGTGCCGGCAGGAGAAAGATGGGCCTGCCACAGATGTCCGGTTGCGTCGAAACGGTAACGCCGGAGCGATAGAGCCGTTCCGTCCTCCGCGAGTTGCAGCACTTTTACCTCTATCTTGCTATCGGAGGTTCCACTTTGAATCGTGAAATCTACATCTCCCCGCACGTCCATATCTACCCACGGATCATCTCCACCGTACGCAACTTCGAGGCCCGGAATTTTCGCCACAGCAATATCGGTCAGTTTAGTATTTTCATTCCCCAGCGAGTCCCGCAGCCGAACGTAGCCATTCCCAGTGATTGAGATGCGCTGCGTTGGCATCGCTGTTTCGGTCATAACAGCGTTGCCTTGCACTACAATGTCCGGCACTTTCTGATCACGTAAGAACTTGTCCATCATAGCCCACACTTGGACATGATGCATGAGCGCCACATGTTCCGCGGAGCCCTCCGCCTTCGGATCATTACCGCCCGGAATTACACGCACCAGGGCGCCGGGAGCCAAGAACTGATTTGGATTCTGGGCATTTGGTTGTCTTTGCGCGCTTAAGAGGGGCACGACCCCATCTCCTTCGGCGGGGAGTTGATCGAAGGTGGGCCGGTCTTTCAGCACAAACCCTGGGAAAGTCTCATAGCGCGCTAGGACTTGTGCCGTAGTCTCCGGCGTGTCCTGACGACCACAGATATGAAGGTATCTAGCACCGCTGACTCCGATACCATCGTCCGCATGCCAATCATCTTGAAAAGGATTGTGAAAAATGTCGTTTATTTTTGCGGGCATATCCACGGGATTCAACCCTATTTCCGCCTCCGCTGTCTTCGCATTAATTAGCGCCTTGAATTGGTCAGAGGTGTAAACTTCGTAAGAACTACCCTCGCCATTAATGTTCCAGCCATTTTCGCTCATGACCGGCGAGCCACCGTTATTGAGATAGTAGTCGGTCGGCAAAAGTTCGTACGCTCCGGGGAAAGTAGCTAGTGAACGCTTCAAGAAAGACCGATTGATCGTATCAACTATGCGTTTAAGTCCGCCCAATTCGAAAAAATTACCTGTCAACATCCGGTAAAGTGTCTTGGGAGCCCCCCACCATGGAGAACCCACTGTTACCACATGGTTGATGTCCTCAGAGCCGTACTTCAAGATGTACGCTCGTAACAGCAATCCGCCGGCACTATGGGCGACTACATCGACCTTAGCATTGCCATGTAATCTCCGGATATTTTGAATGTAGGTGTAGAGCGTCTGAAGATCCGAGTCATAACTTGATCGCCAGTCGTATGGAAATGGAAACAAAGTCGGAATCGGACCATTGACGTTGACGCCGAGATCAAAATTCGTTGTCAACCGGCTGCGGTCGCCGTTCAGCGCAAATTCCTCGTAACGATCGTCTGTTCTCAGGTGATCGATAAAGCAGCCATATATTTCTTGTAGGGGCGTACTCCACAAATGAAACCGGTCATCAAATAGGTCGAGAATAGCAAATAAACTATCGACATCCGTTTCGTTGTTTCCGGCAGCTAACGCAGCCGCCCTTGCATCGGCGCGATCAAACCGCACGTCCCTCACCACATCTACTGCCTCAAGATTCGGCACGCCTTCTCTCAGGTTTAGCCATTGGACATCCCATGGGAAAATCGATGGCCAGAACTGATGGTTCGCGAGACCTTTGACATCGCCCTTCATTACGCTGCCGGCGATACCGGGGATGAAGACGAGAGGAGACTTGCTCTCACATCCGCCGAATGATGGCAAGTCACTATTACTGGTCAAACAGACTTGGTTAGAGCCGTCGGTGGCGTCTATTATGCAAATCTGACCGCCGTAGCTGAACGCGATCTTGCTGCCATCCACGCTAAAGGAAGGGGCCCCGCCTCCGGGTGCGTTAGCCAGCCAGGTTCGGTTGGAGCCGTCCGCGTTCATTACGTAAATTCCAAAGTTGCCGTCGCCGTTGTGGTCGGCGGAGAACGCTATCTTGCTGCCATCTTTACTAAATGACGGGTAGTTATTTCTTAGGGTAGGATCAAAGGTCAGTCGGGTTTGGCTAGAGCCGTCGGCGTTCATGACGTAAATTTCTCCAAAGTCCCTATCGCGTTGGGAAATGAACGCGATCTTGCTGCCGTCCCCATTAAATGACGGGTTTGTGTCATCCACCGCGTTGTTGGTTAGCCGAGTTTGATTGGACCCGTCGGCGTTCATGACGTAAATTTCATTAATGCCGTCGTGCCCGGAGTTGGTGTCGCGGTCGGAAGCAAACACGATCTTGCTACCGTCTCCGTTAAACGATGGTCGGATGTCATTCGCCGAATTATTCGTCAGCCGAGTTTGATTGGATCCGTCGGCGTTCACGACGTAAATTTCCCACCAGTCGCTCGTGCCCGTACAAGGGCATCCAGGGGCGACGGAAGAGAACGCTATCTTGCTGCCGTCCCTACTAAATGATGGATAGAAATTCCATGCCGAATTGTTGGTTACTCGAGTTTGATTGGATCCGTCGGCGTTCATGACGTAAATGTCGACACTGCCGTCGCGCCACGAAACGAACGCGATCTTGCTGTCACAGAGCGTTTGCGTCGGCGAAGCCGCCGCAAAAGTCACCGCTGCCGTTATTCCGACGACAGGCAAAAACAGAACGAGGAAGGAAAGTCGGATTCTGATTGTGCTCAGAGAGCTTGTCCGTGACCGCTCCCGCCTAGATACAAAGCGAAGGAAAGTCTGCGGAAACAGGAACAGCGAGGAGGGAAACAGGGGCATGGGAATAACAACTTTTTATGCCTTCAGCGTTTATCGAGCAAGCGAAATCTCTTTGGAGCAAGTCGAAAGCAAAAAAGTGGCGCTCCCTCGATCCTCCCGCCCGGCGGTTTGGAAAGCGCCGTTCCTTGCTAATGCCGGCCGGTCCGCTCCAGGAGCGGTTCCCACCAGGCGGGGTGGTTCGCGTACCACTCGATGGTGGAATCGAGACCCTCCTTGAAGTTGTGGAGCGGTTTCCACTTTAGTTCGCGCTGGGCGAAGGAGGAATCGATGGCGTAGCGGCGGTCGTGACCGAGGCGATCGGTGACGTAAGAGATAAGGGTCTCGGGTTTGCCCAGTTTTTTCAGGATCAGCTTTCACCGTTTCGATGTTCGGCATCTCGCTGTCGCCGCCGAAATTGTAAACGGCGCCGGCTTTCCCTTCGAAAAGCGCGGCGACAATCCCCGCGCAATGATCTTCGACGTGGATCCAGTCGCGGACGTTCATGCCGTCGCCGTAAACGGGCAGCTGATCGTCGCGCATGGCGTTGATGATCATGAGCGGGATCAGTTTTTCGGGAAACTGATACGGCCCGTAATTGTTCGAGCAGCGGGTTACGATCACGTCCTGGTCGAACGTTTTATGGCAGGCGAGCGCGAGCAGGTCGGCCCCGGCTTTGCTGGAGGAATAGGGCGAGCTCGGCTCGAGCGGCGATTGCTCCGTGAATTTTCCGGTGGCGCCGAGCGACCCGTAAACCTCGTCGGTCGAGATCTGGATGAACCGCTGGACGCCGTGACGCCGGGCACAATCGAGCAGGATGCTGGTTCCGACGACGTTCGTGTGAATGAAATTGAGCGGGTCGTTGATGCTGCGATCTACGTGGGATTCGGCGGCGAAATTGACGACGGCGTAAAACCGGTGCTCGGTCATGAGCGCGTCCATTTGATCGGCATTTGCGATATCTGCTTTGAAAAACTCGTAGCGCTCGCCATGTTCCTCGGCGATTCCGGCCAGGTTCGCGAGGTTTCCGGCGTAAGTAAGAACGTCGACATTGCTCACCGACGCCGGCTTGTAATGTTCCAAAATATACCGAATAAAGTTGCTCCCGATGAAGCCACAGCCACCGGTCACCAATATGCGCATCGCTGCGGGTACTAGCAGCGTGGCCGAAGCCGCGCCACTAGTTTCTCCCACGATTGGGCAACGCGTGGACGACCTCCTCGGCCGGGTGCGGCAAATGGAATGGGAGGATTGGATACCGTGGCTGATCGTCGGCCTGGCCGCGTTCCTCCGGTTTTTCTTGCTCGGGATCAAGCCGCCGCATTTCGACGAGGGAATCAACGGCTGGTTCGTCGATCAGATGGTCAAGAACGGGTTCTATCGCTACGACCCGACGAATTATCACGGGCCACTCCATTTTTATATTCTCTTTGTCTGCCAGACGCTGCTGGGGAGGAATGTGTGGGCGATCCGGCTGCCGGTTGTCCTGGCCAGCATCTTTGCGGTTTTCCTAGCCTTGAAGTTCCAGCCCTTCGTCGGTCGCCGGGTCAGCCGCCTCGCCGCGCTCGCCATGGCCGTGTCGCCCGGATTCGTTTTCTACGGTCGCTATTCTATTCACGAAGTCTGGCTGCTCGTTTTCTCGATGCTCTTCATTCTCGGGCTCTTCGGGCTTTGGCAGCGCGGGACTGCGAACTATCTCTGGTGCGCTGGAATGGGTGTTACCGGGATGATCCTGACGAAAGAAACCTACGTTATCCATCTCGGGTGCGCGGTCCTCGCCTTGGTGGTGGTGCGCGTTTCCCAAATGCTGACGCGCGCGCCCGACGCCGGGCTCGTCCGGCAACGCTGGAGGTACACCGACCTCGCCCTGGTCGCGTTTGTCGGGGCGGCCGCCATCGTCCTCTTTTATTCCGGCTGTTTCATGAACTGGCAGGGGGTAACGGGCCTTTGGAAGACCTTCGCCGCGTGGGCAAAAACCGGCACCCAGGGCGCCGGCCACGAAAAACCGTTCTACTACTGGGTAAAGCTGATCGGTATCTATGAGCACCCGGTGGCGCTCGCCATCCTTCTCTCCCCCCTTTGCCTGTTCTTCAAACGAACTGCCTTACGTTACCTGGGGATTTACGGGGTAGGCACTCTCGTTGCCTACAGCATCGTGAAGTATAAGACGCCCTGGTGCATCATCAGTATCGTCTGGCCCCTTCTTTTCGTCTTCGGCGGCCTGGTGACTTTCGTTCCGGAGCAATTCCAACGCTGGACCTATCGGGTTGCCGCAGCTTTCCTGGCGGTGTCTCTCGCACTTTGCGTCCGGCTGAATTATTTCCGGTGCACCACTGAAGCAGAAGAATACGTCTACGTTCAGACTTACAACGACATTTGGAAGCTGACCAAGCCACTTCTCCGTCTCGCGAAGGCAAACCCAACCTATTACCAGCTCGTCGGCCATCTCATCCGCACCAGCACCTATCCCCTTCCGTGGATGCTCGGCGACTTCACCAAGGTCGGTTACTACGAGAACAACAACATGCCGGGGAAACTGGACGGAGACTTTCTCCTCGTCCAACAGGACAAGATCGAGGAAGTAGAAACAAAGCTGCACGAGAGCTACTTCACCGAGCCCATGACGATCCGGCAGTACCAGGACCCGTCTAAGATCTACTTCAACACCAGGGTCTTTTCCAAACTCTATCCTGGCCGCGTTCCGGAATTCGTCGGCAAACCGGCTGCCTCACCCACCCCGGCCGCACAACCTACTCCGCCCAAATGAAGTGGTTATCTGGCGGGCTCACTTTCTTTAACGCTACGACCGTGCTGGCGCTCGGGCTCGGGATGATTGCCAACGGCGTGAACAGACCGGTGGCGTTTATCTCCATCGTCGGTGGCTTGATCATTGGCTTTATGGCGTACTGGTTAACGGCCAGGGTGCCGTTGCGACTGCGCAAGCCCCAGCCGGTTCCGGACGCGGCTGCACCGAAGTCGAAGCGCCAGCAGCGGCGCGAAGAACGCGCGCGCCAGGGCCTCGCGCCTGAACCTGCCATCACCCGCTACCGCGCCATCTGGTTCTGGCTCCTGGCTGCCTGCTTCGCCATCTTCGCCCTTCGTTCCTTCTGCTGGCTCATTTACTGGGACGGGAATGATGTGAAGGTGCAATCGCCAAACAACCTCGGTGATCTTTCTCTTCACCTCACCTACATCAACCATTTCGCAAGCGGCGTTCCGCTTTGGCCCGATAACCCCATCGAGCCTTTCAGCAAGCTAAGGTATCCCGCCGGCGTGGATCTTTTCAACGCTGTCCTGACTGTCGCGGGTGTGAACCTGATTCGGGGTTTGGTCTGGACAGGCCTGATAGCTTCCCTGGCTACCTTCTACGCCTTCTACCGCTGGGCCGGCAACTTCGGGATTGCAGCCTTTCTTTTCAATGGCGGACTGGCGAGTTACCCTATCATGTACACGGGCCGCTTCCTGGATTACCAGGGCGCCAATAACATCGCGTGGAAAAGCCTCGCTCTCTCGATGTTCGTTACTCAACGCGGCGTGCTTTACGCCTTTCCCGCGGCGCTCCTTCTTCTTTACCAATGGCGCGCCCGTTTCTTCCCGGAGTATATCGAACCGGCCGTCGAGTCCGCGGATACCGAAGCGGAAGGCGGCGCCCTCCCACGTCGCCCTCCTTTGCCTTTCTGGGTTGAGCTGATGCTTTACGCAACGATGCCTCTCTACCACTCCCATACCTTCATCGCGCTTTCCGTGATTCTCGCTTTTCTTTTCATCCTGGGAGACCGCGCCATTCGCATTCATAGCGGTCTGCTCGTCGCGGTTGCCTTACTGCCGGCTACTTTCTGTGTCTGGGTGACGACCGACTACTTCCACGCAGGCTCCTTCATCAAGTGGCAGCCGGGCTGGGTCCAGACAACTGGCGACATGAAGATGTGGTTCCCCACCTTTTGGCTGACGAATTTCGGGGCGTGGGTCCCGTTGGTTTTATTCTTTCTCGGAATAACTGGTTTAACGATTTGGAAACAACGCAAGGCGCCCGACTATAAGATCTCCGCAACGGTTGCCTTTCTTATTCCAGCTATCGCTATCTTCCTCGTCGGCAACCTGGTGAAACTGGCGCCGTGGGAATGGGATAACATCAAGGTTATCGTTTGGGCTTACTTCCTTATCCTGCCTTTTCTTTGGACCGACCTGCTCGCCCAATGGCCAATTCCGCTCCGGGCGGTCGTCTACCTCGCACTTTTCGCGTCTGGGTGCGTGAGCTTGTTTGGCGGCCTCTCGGCCGGTCGCCCGGCCCCGCCAGGGCCGGCGGGCGTCGGCATTCGAGACTATGGCATCGCCAATCGCGGCGAGCTGGACGCGATAGGTGGCGTCCTGAAGAAGCTTCCCGCAGACGCGCGCTTCGCGGGCTGGCCGACATGGGGACATCCCGTCCTGCTGCAAGGACGTAAGATGGTCCTGGGTTATCCCGGGCATCTTTGGACACAGGGTTTCGACTTTGGGCCCACCGAGGCAAAACTAAAAGAGCTCATGCTGGGCGGACCGAATTGGAAGCAACTGGCGCGCGATCTTCATACCCGTTATTTGTTTTGGGGCCGCGAAGAGAAAGCAAACTACGGCGCGAGTAAGCGGCCCTGGGAACGCGAAGCCGCGCTTGTGGCCACTGATGATTGGGGGGCGATCTACGATCTCGAAGGACGGCCGAACGCTCAGGCTCAAGTGCCGCCGGTATTAACGGGACGCTATTAACCCGCCGCTCGATTCTGAGCGCCGTCGCGGATTCAGAATCAACTGCCGCGCTTTCGTTTTCTGCGACACGAGATACGGCACGCCCTGCCCCATCCCGAGGCGCTCCCGACGAAGAAAGACCAGAACCTTGTCGTTGCGATGCTGGCGAAAATAAGTTGTGATTTCGTCAGCCACGAACTGATCGGCGCTCGTAGCCGGTTCGTTCCGGGCGCGCCATTTGGCATCGTTCAGCACCAGGATTTCGGCGCCCCCCTTGCTCGCTTCATCGAGATAATCGCGGCGGTCACCTTCATTACCCGTCCAGTCCCACCCGATCGCAAAGGAGCCGCCGCGGCCGCGGAGGGTGTCGAGTAATTTCCAAGCCGCCTCCGAACGAGAATGAAGCATTACCGATTCGGTCGGAAAATAAATAATGTCCGCGTCCTGGACGAGCGTCGCGAATTTTTCCTCGCTGCCGCTCGGTTCGATGGCGGCCCGGCGGGGTAACGGGGGCTGGCGCGAGAAATAACCGCAGCTGGAAAGAAAAGAGAGCGCGGCGCACGCGAATGCGCAGGTCCAGGTAACGTGCTTCACGTTCCGCGCTGGGGTTGCGCGACCAGACCTTTCCCCGGCAAATTTTGCTCTGCCTGAGACGATCGGGCGAAGCGCCGGCGAGCCCGCCAGCCCGCCGCCAGGATCCGGCAGCCGATTACGAAGGTTCGACGCCACGTTACGCCAGACACTTTCTGTTCACCGGCAAGCCGGAGACGCTCGCTCGCCGCTACCTCACAGATTGTCGCGCCCAATCTTGCGGCAGCGATTTGCGGTTCGATGGTCCAGCCGTAGGTCATTTCGCGCGGCGCGATCCTTTCGAAAAGCTGACGATCGATCAGGCGGACCGGCGCAAGGTCTTTAAACCAGCGCCCCGCCAGGACTCCGCACCAAAGGGCGACGGCGAAATTCGCGATCACATGCGAGATGCGCATCGTTTGCCAATTCGACAGTTGCGCCGTGCGCGCCCCGAGCACAAAAGCGTATCCCTTCTCATAGGCGTCGACCAAAGTCCGAACGTCGCGTGGATCGCTCGCTCCATCGCCTGCCAGAAAAATGTAAGCCCGCACTTGAGGCGCGTTACTCGTCACCAGGTCGATCGCAGCCTGGCAGCCGTGTCCGTATCCGCGTTGCTGCGTCTCCGCCACCCACACGCCGCGCGCCCGCGCGATCTCTGGCGTCCGATCGGTTGAGCCATTCACCCCGACGCCCACCACGAACTTCCCCGGCTCGAGCACCGCGAGGAGTTCGTCCAGGACCGGGCCGATGCACGCTTCTTCGTTGCAGGCTGGAATAATGACGGCCAGCTGCGGTTCGGCCCGTAATTTCAGAACGCTTTCCATCGGCTCGGAATCATCCGCTATTCTCAGTCGCGCGCAAAGCCGGCAGCCACGCTCAACACGATCTGCCCTTCCGCGACCGCCGCGCCATTCACCCGCGCTTCGACCTTGAATTGCAACAATTCCTCCGTAGCCGCGAGCTTTTCCGCGCGCAGATCGATCGCTTCTCCCGGCCGAACGGCGCGCGGAAACTTCATGGTTCGGATCGCGGAAAGCAGAAAAAGAGGCCGCTCGGTCTCGGCATAACCGGACGCCGCTGCTATGCCCGCCGTCTGCGCCAGCGCCTCCGTAATGATCACGCCAGGCACGATCGGGTTCCCCGGGAAATGCCCGGCGAACATCGGATCCTGCGCGTCGAAGATCGTTCGCGCGTCCACGGATTGGCCGGGATCGCAGGCAATGACTTCGCGCACGAAAACGAACGGCGGGCGATGGGGAAGACCAAGGAAGGGAAGCGAGGATGGAGGATTGAAAATAGAGAATGGCGGTTGAGTCAAAGCGATTCTCTATCCTCCATCCTCTATCCTCGTTCCACCTCACCCATTAACGAAGTAGACAAACTTCCAGCTCCCTTTCACCCGCCGGATACCGACGCGATAGCCGTCATAGTTTAGAGTCGGATCGGCGAACTGGGGCGGCGCCACCCAAAAGTCGTCCTTCTTCGCGAACTTCTCCGTGAGAATACCCTCCAGCTCCGGCCAAAGATTGTTTTCATCCCAGTACTTGAAGACCCCGTCGCCGGATTTCATGGGATTAATACTGTAACCGAAGTCTTCCGTCATCATTGCCGCGAGGGCATTCACGTCGTGCGACATCACTGCCTGCTTCAATCGGCCGACAAAGGCCTGGAAATCGACGTCATTATTTTCCTCGCGCAGGTCCGCTTTGGCGCGCTTGTTCACCGCCGGTTTCTTGTCCGACGTTTTCGACTTGCCGCATCCGCCGAAAGCGAGCGCACTGACCAGGAAAAGGAAGGCGATTTTTTTCATGCCGGCTTCTTTTAGTCAGGTTTGCGTTTCGGACTCAAGCCGCTTCCTCCTCCGCCAGGGATGCACGACGAAAACGAAGTAAATGGTGCTAATCAAATCGACGAAAGAACAGGGCGGATTCGTCACCTGCAACCGCCCACCTCGCAACGCTTCGATCACGGCTGCAACGGTCAATTCCGCCGGCGCGGGGATGCTCGTGTAGTTCGAGCCAAACGCGTGAAGGCGATGCGCGTCGGAAGTGGCGATGAGCGGTTTGCGAAAACGCTCTGCTACTTCGACGGCCCGCCGGTTCGGATTAAAAAAGCGACTCCAGAAATGGCAAAGCTCGATCGCGTCAAAGCAATCGATCCTTTCCACGAGCTTCTCCCCAATGGAACCGCCCAGCACATAGAACGGATGCGGGGCGATTGTGAAGAGCGACGGACCGCGCCGTACCCGCAACTTCTCGAGATCGTCCAGGGTGCGGAGGGACGCGACCTCCGGCGCGGTCACGTTCAACAAAATTACGTCTGCACCTTCGAGCCTCATTTCCGCCGCCGGGATCAGCAGCATTCCCATCCGGGCCGCGTCGGCAAAAACTTCCGGGCGATCGAACACCGCGTCATGGAGGGTGATCGCGAGAACGCTAAAGCCGAGCGCCTTCGCTCGCTCGAGCAGTTCATGCGCGGAGTAATCGAGCGCGTCCAGCGGGTCGTCGAGCGTATGAATGTGGAGATCGAGCTTGATCCAATCCTGGTTCTCCGGCATGCCGCAATCTGCGGACTGGCATTCGACGGATCAACTCTCCCGTTCCCTTCGCATCGTGCGCGTGCTCCTGCTCGTGATCGATCTGCCTTTCTTTCGATTACGAGCACGAAGGAGACACGGAAACTGAAACTTGCGACCCGCCATCTTCCATTTACCATCTTTCATCCTCGATTCTCCACACACGCTCGGGTGGTGAAATGGCAGACACGTACGTTTGAGGGGCGTATGCCGTAAGGCATGGGGGTTCAAGTCCCCCCCCGAGCACTTTCCCCGCGCTCCTCGCGGCTTCTTGTTCCTCATTCTTCCGCCGTCCGAACTTCTCCGATCGTGATTGGCAGGAATGGCGGACCTCGATAGCATGGGCCGCAGTCCCACTTCGAGACGCGCTCACATGAAATGCAAAACGCCCACTCTCTATCTCTGTGGCAGCTTCCTTTTCGCCAGTTTCCTCTTTGGAGCGCCGTCCCGCAGAGCGGTCCCGACTCCAACGCCGAGACCGACAGTTGTTCCTAAAATCAAGCCTTCCTCGATCCCGGCTCCGACCGCTCCAAAGAAACTCGTCGTGCCGACCAAGGTAATTCCTAAGTCCACTCCGACTCCAACGCCGCAGACGTTCATTACCAAGATGCCGAGCCCGACTCCGACGCCGAAGACATTCATTACCAAGATGCCGAGCCCGACTCCAACGCCCCAGACATTCATCACCAAGATGCCGAGCCCGACTCCGACCGAGCCTGCGGCGGGATATTGGACGTAATAAACTCGGCGCTCTCCCCAGAGCGTTAGACTGTCGGCCAACGTCTCAAAACCCGGTTGTCTGTTCTGGGACTGAGCTTCTTCTTCGTCCCGCCGTTTGACTATGACCCGGCAGATACTTCACGACGGCATGGCCATTGTCATCGCAGATCGCGCTCCGTAAAGTTCCGGATATGCCACCTAACGCCTAGTGCAATGCCACTCGGTGCCACGCCGAATCGGCGACGAACCTCGGTGGTCTTTGTGCCGTCTGCCTGCTCGATGCGCCTGGCCGGAGGACGCCGCCGAAGAAGCGGGGGATTTCCACTGTGACCTGATCGAAGAAATCGCGCGCGGCGGAATGGGCGTCGTCTATCGGGCTGTGCAACACGGGTCGCAACGGCAGGTCGCGCTCAAAATGATCGTAGTGGAGCAGGCCGCAACTCCCGGGATGATGGAACGCTTTCGCGTGGAAGCCGAGGCCGTCGCCGCTCTCGATTAAGTCATGTTCTCAAAGGAGCGCGTAAACTTCAGGGAAGCACGGAAGAAGAACCTACGCAGCCAAACAAGCTCGACACGCTTGGCTCGTTAGGCTTCGATCGATCGAAGTTCGAAACGCGGCCGAGACTTATCCAGTCAATTCGCTCTATAAACAAAATTATCGCTTCGTTGATCGCCGGCTCGCTGATGATCGCCGCGCTTAGGTTAATTGCAGAGCCAACCCCCGCGCCAACCCCAAGGCGAACGCCAGATCCCCAGGCAACGCCCTAACGCGAAATCCGACCCATAAACCGTTACCCGCAGGGACGGTCCCTCGGCCGAGACCTTCGCCTGCGCCGACCGCCACGCGAAGCTGCCAGTGAAGCCCACCCCCACGGCAACACCTAAGGACAGCTGGAAGCTTTTGCGTTCGGGTTAAGGAAAATCGTTTTTAATTTGTTGCTTCGTTGTTCCAGCGGAAAACAAAGCTCGACACGCCTAACTCGTTAGGCTTCGATCAACCGAATTTCAAACTGGACTGAGATCTCATCCAGTCCACCTGACTTATGAAAAAAATTATCGCTTCGTTTATCGCCGGTTCAGCGCTCCTCCTCGCCGTTGTTCTGACCGCCGAACCAACGCCCAGCCCCACTCCCACGCCTAAAGTCGTCAGAAGGCCGATGCTGCCACCTCACATCGTCGCAAGCCCCACCCCAAATCTCGCGCCGAAGCCCACCCCGACCGCCAAACCGATCACTAAACCCAGTCCCACCCCCAAACCAAAAGCCACGCCCACTGCCACCCCGACTGCGAAACCAATCATAAAACCGAGCCCGACGCCCAAGCCAAAAGCCACTCCGAGTCCGACACCGACGGCGAAACCGATCTTAAAAGCGAGCCCAACGCCAAAGCCAAAAGCGTCGTCCACCCCGACAGCAACATTGCCCCCGCTCAAAATCCCGGGAAAAACTTCGCCCACCCCAACCGCGACAACCGCGCCGATCCACATCCCGGGCAAAACTAGTCCGACCCCGACCGCGACAACCGCGCCAATCCACATCCCCGGCAAAACCAGTCCGACCCCAACCGCGACTACCGCGCCAATCCACATCCCGGGCAAAACCAGTCCAACTCCAACTCCGACCGCAACGCCTCCGCCAATCAAGATTCCCGGAAAAACTAGTCCAACTCCAACTCCGACCGCAACCCTTCCGCCAATCAAGATTCCGGGACAAAGCCCAACCCCGACCGCGACTCCAAAAATATTGATCCCCGGAAACACCAGCCCGACCCCGACGGCAACGACCGCGCCAATCAAGATCCCGGGCAAAAACACGCCTACGCCCACGCCTAAGATTTTAATTCCTGGTAAACCGAGTCCGACTCCGTCACCGACGCCCAAGATTTTGGTTCCCGGGAAGAAGACGACGCCAACCCCGACGCCGTGGAAGGACAAGCACCCGAAGGACGTTCACATCTGGATCAACATAAACACCGTGCCGCCACCACCGGCGTTGCTTGGCCCGCCGATCTACGAGGGCCATCCGCCAGTTCGGCGTTCCATTCCGCAGTCCTTCACCCAGCAAGTAGATGGCGGGTATGTCCCGGTCCCGGAAAGTTACACGCCGCCCCCGGCGGAAGCGCCGGTCGAAGAAAGCCCCACCCAACTGCGCGCCTGGAATGGACAGGACGATGATGCGACCCGCGCCTTCGACCAGACGCGCGTGAAGATGGTCGCCGCGGAAGACCAGACGATGAGCTGGCAATTTTACTGGAAGACTACCGGCCCCGCGGCCCAAGCGGCGCGATGGGAAGTAGCGACGGTTCCGTTCATTGCCGGCGTGACGACGTTCCCGCCAGCCGGCCTCGTTGGCTATGGCGACGCCTCGGTCAACGCGGAGACGCCGCTCTCGGAGAACTTCTTCGCGATCGACTTCAATTCCTTCTCCGCGAATTTCGAGGAAGGATCGCGGCCTAACAAGTACTACATGCGGGTTGTCCCGGTGGACCTGGAGGGCAACGTCGTCGGGAAAGCCTCGAATTTCGTCCGCGTCGATCTGCCCTGATCCTGGCTAACTAAACCAAGCCGGGGGTTCCGGGTTGCGGCGCGCGCTTTTTTGCGCGTTAGACGCTACTTGCAAGGACTGGGTGAAGGACAGTTCGCCGCGATTGGAATGACCTGGGTTTTGACGGTGGCCTGGTCGACTTCGAATACCAGGTAATGGTTGAAGGAGCCGCAGTTTGGGTTCGTGCCGCTCGGACAATTATCCAGGGGAGCGCCCGCCCCGCCACTTACCAGGTAGGAGGGACCTTGAGGAGAGGGATCCTGCCGATCAGCCGGCGTCAGGGTTGTTCCGGTAGCGTTATAATACAAATGCTCGTGAGCCGCGATCACATACGAAACGTTTGGGTAATTCTTGAAAAGCGCCTGCAACGCAGCGGCGTTCGGGGCATACAGACCGGACGAGTTTTTTGCCGGCATGATGGGATGGTGCATGAACACGAAAATATGCGCCTTGGTCGTGTTAGCATCCAGGTCTTGCTTCAATAGATCGAGCTGTCCCTGGCTCACGAAGCCGGGATCCAACTTCAACTTCTTGTCCGGCGTCGCCGTGGGCGAGGGCGCGGCGGGCGCACCGACTTCTTCGGTATTCAGCGCGATGAATCGCGAGTTCCCATAATTAAAAGCGCCGTAGGCTGGACCGTTGGTGGCAGGAAATTTCATCGCCTCAAGATAAATTTTTTCGAGCTTTGAATCGGGCGTTTCAATCGTTTCCTTGCCGATCTTTTGCACGGTGTCCATTTCATGATTTCCCGGGGCATTGAAAACCGGGACCTTCGCGAGTTGCGCGATACCAAAAAATTCCGTGTATTGCGCGTCGAGTTTTTTGTGATGGTTGTCGTGCCCGTAAATGATGTCGCCCGACCAAAGAAAGAAGGCGGGCTTGAATCGTTGGGCGTCGTCGAAAATCTGGCTCAGGACCGCGGGCTGCGGGAGACAATCACCCGCGGGCCGGTTGTCGCCGGCGGCGATGAAGCAGAACTGGGTCGCATTCGGCTGGTTTTGGAGCTGGCCGGTCTGCGGAACAGGAGGAAGAACCGGGAATCCGGTCTGAGCCCCCAGATTATGGCTGAACAAAAGCGCGGCCAACATTCCGACGAATCGAATTTTCATAGGGGACTTTTCGTTAGGGAAACTCTTACAGGGGCACCTGATCGTGATTACCTTTTCGGGCCGTGTCGAACCGCGTTTTCAGCTGCGCTCTCAAACTGGAGCTGACAAACTCGGGTCTTGCGCGAGGAAACAATTTCCGGCTCGGACAATGTCGCGATCAGTCCAGGTTATTCCGCAGCCGGCTTGCGCGTTCGGTATCGTTGGCCGGGATTGGCGCAAAACGAGCAGAATCTTTTCATTGCGCTTCGCACCCATCGCGAGATCGGCACGGCCGTTCTTCCGTTTGCGCGGCACGCGGAGGGATCAACGGTTTTCCTCCCGTTTAAGAGCGATCTCCTTCTTTCGGCGGAAATCAGAAAAGGTCAGGTCGCTTCGTTCATTCGCCGGTGGGAACGCTGGCGGTGGAGCGAACGCGAGCCTACCAAATTATTCGAGGTCAGCGAGCAGAACGGTGAATTTGTTTTTCAGATTCCCCGAACGCTTTTGGGCGATACGGCGACGGTCGACTTCGCCAGCTACACCAAAGATCCGCAAGCAAACGATGGGTGGGGTTGGTTTTGGGCATGCTCCGATCGCACGGTCGATGCCGGCACCGGGGACAAATACATTCCGCACTCGGTCAGCCGGCCGATGACACCGATCTATTGAAGGGCCTGGCCGGCAGTCCTTACGCGATCAAGGACTACTTCGATGTCTGCCCGGATTATGCCGTCGAAGCCGGCAGAACGGCTCAAGGAGTTTCAGAACTTATCGAGCGACTCCATGCCCACGGCCTCAAGGCGATCATCGACCTCGTCGCCGAACCACGTCGCGCGCAGCTACGGCTCGTGCGTCAGAGCCGGATTGCAATTTCGGAACGTGTGGTCGGCGGTGGCGCGGGCGACGACAACACGAAGTTTTTCGATCCGCACAACAACTTCTTTTATCTCACGCCGGATGGGAACGGCCCGCCGCTGCGGCTGCCGACGTTTCGAGATGGAGTTGCGCTTAGCCCGACCTGCCAGGCTGTAGCGGCGGTCTATGATCGCCGAACTCCCGATGCCGACGGCGGTCATAGACCGCCGCTACAGAAATGCGATGGACTTTTCGAGGGCGAGACAACCTTTGGCCGCGTCACGGGCAACAACGCGGCCACCTGGACGCCGCACCTCAACGATTGGTACGAGACGATCAAACTCAATTACGGCTTCGATTTCACCGATCCGTCGAAATCTGTCCGGGAATATCCGAACGCCTGGTCGCCCGGACAAAGCGATCCCCGACACCTGGAAGAAAATCGACCAAGTGATCGAGCATTGGCAGTCGTTCGGCGTGGATGGGTTTCGCTGCGACATGTCGCACATGGTCCCGCCGGAGATGTGGTCGTGGACGATCGCCCAGGCCCGCGGTCGCGATCGCGGGACGTCTTCTTCATGGCCGAAGCGTACAATGACGATCCAGCCAAGGTGCCCGGCAGCGATCCTGTCGTGTCCCAGCTGAACTTCGGCCAAGGCAACGTGCTCTTCGATTTGCTGAATGCCGGTTTCAACGCCGTTTACGACGCGCCGGTTTACCGCGCGCTTAAGCGAATCTACGATGGCACCGGTTGGGCGAACGACATCGATCACGAAATCGCCGACGAATTCATCTGCCACAATTCAGTTCGCTACGCCGAGAATCACGATGAAGTTCGGCTGGCCGCGCCTTCGGAATGGGGCGGCGTCGGCATGAATGTCGGCCGCCCGGTCTCCGCGATTCTCTACGGCCTGTCGCGTGGTGCGATCATGCTCTACAACGGCCAGGAAGTCGGCGAACCGGGCGACGGGCGCCGAGGGTTTCGGTGGTGACGATGCCCGCACGAGCATCTTCGATTACTGGTCGATGCCGGAGTTCGTGAAGTGGGTGAACGATCATCGCTACGATGGCGCGCGCCTTTCGCCGGAGCAGAAGACGCTCCGGAATTTTTACAGCCGCCTAATCAATCTCGTGGGCGAACCCGCCTTTCGCTGACGGCAAATTCTTTCCCGCTCAATCCGGCGAACCGTGACAACCCGCAGTTCGGGCGGCTCCCCGGCGAACAAGCCAGCGGACATTGGCTCTATGCGTTTCTGCGTTACGATCCGCCGAGCGGCCAGCGTTTCCTCGTGATCGCGAATTTGCATCCTGTCGAAACACTCCGCGACGTTCGCATTCAACTTCCGGACAACGCGCTCCAATTCCTCGAACTGAATGATCTCGAAGCTGGAATTGATAGAGCGGCTCGGGCCCGCGTCGGGCTCAATCCAACCTGACGAGCCAGGAAGCAGCATAGCATCCGGGATCCCGATCGCGGAAATTCCCCCACTCTCCGCGTTCTATTTCGAATTGGTGGACCGTGCGCTCCGCGCGCGATGAGAGCACCGGTCGTGACCTCCAATCGCGCGACGGAGCGCGCGACCCACCTAGGCGCTCACCGCCAGCAGCACCGCCTTCTGCACGTGGAGCCGATTTTCCGATTGGTCGAAGATCGTCTCGCGCGTTCGCTTCCAGGGTCGCGTCGTCGATTTCCTGGCCGCGATGCGCGGGGAGGCAATGCATCACCAGCGCATCCGGGTTTCGCCAGCTTCACGAGATCCTGGTTGACCCAGTAGGGACCCAGCTCTGCTTGCCGTCGCGCTTCCTCGCCTTCCTTGCCCATCGAGACCCAGATATCGGTGTAAAGCACGTCGGCGCCGCTCGCCGCTTCCTGCAGGTTCGCATTGCAGACGACATTGCCGCCGGCCCGCTTCAGACTTTCCGCGATCTGGCTGATATTTCGCTCGGCGCCGCCAGCCGCAGCTCGAAATTCAATTTTCCCGCGGCAAACATCCAGGAGCGCGCGGTGTTCGATGCGCCGTCGCCCACAAACGTCACGATCTTCCCTTCGATCGCTTCCGCGCTTTTCCTGGACGGTGAAAATGTCCGCCAGGATCTGGCAGGGATGCTCGTCGTCAGTCAGGGCATTGATCGTCGGCAGGCCGGAAAACTCGGCGAACTCCTCGATGTCGGCCTGGGCGAAGGTGCGGATGATCGCGCCGTGGACCATCCGGGCCAGGACGCGCGCCGTGTCCTTGATCAGCTCGCCCCGCCCGAGCTGAATGTCGTTCGGGTTGAGAAAAATCGTTTCGCCGCCCAGCTCGCGCACGCCGACTTCGAACGAGACGCGGGTTCGCGTGGAGGGCTTCGAAAAAATCATGCCCCAGGTTTGGCCGCGGAGCGGGAAGTCCGTGTGCCTGCCGCGGTTCCGTTTTTGCAAAGCGGCGACACGGAAGATTTCTTCCATCTCCGCGCGGCTCAGTTGTTCGATGCTGAGAAGATTTTTCATGGGGAGCGCGCGTCTCGCCGTTGGCGACGGCGTCTCGCCGTCGCGGACTTTCAAGATCGCATCAGACTCCGCGCTCACCGTTCCGAACGCCCGAGCCGGAAGATCGTTACGGCGAGACGCCGCAACCAACACGCGTGACGCGTGCGGTACCCAGGCGTTGAAGTTTCAACGCTCATACAGTTCGGCCACAACCTTCAATCGCGCGCAAGCCTTCCATCGCCTCCGGCCGCGTCAGGTTCAGCGCCGGCAAAGACGAATCACCGAGGTCCCGCTGGAACAGCACGCCCGCAGCGTGCAGACGCTCCACGACTTGCAGCGCGGGCGCCTTTTCGTTTCCGCTGAAGCCCGGCGCATCCGCGCGAAACTCCAAGTCCGATCATCAGATCCGAAACCGCGCACTTCTTTCAGCACCGCGGGAAATTTCCGGATCAATCTTTGCAGTTCTGCCGACCATGAAACCGCCGATCGCTCGCGCGTTCTGGGCCAGCTGATCGCGCTCGATAACTTCGAGGACTTTCAACGCCACAGCGCAACCGAGCGGATTACCGCCGAAGGTCGTCGCGTGGCTACCCGCCGACAGGACCTCCGCATATTTTTCGCTGTACCCAGAAAGCGCCGATGCGGGAATCCGCCGCCCAGCGCATTTCGCCATCGATACCGCGTCGGGCAGAAACGTCCTCGGCGCCGGACATCTCTTCGAGAACGCGCTGCCAGCCGTGAAATTTACCCGGTGCGAAAATGGCCGGCCTGGACTTCGTCAAGGAGCAGCAGCAGTCCGCGCTCGTCGCACAGCTTCCGCAGGCCGAGCAGATATTCCGGGGTTGCCAGCGGTAATGCCGCTTTCGCCCTGGATCGATTCGAGCAGGATCGCAGCGGTCTCCGAAGTGATCGCAGCCCGCATCACCTCCAGATCGTTAAACGGTACCTGCCGAAAACCGGCGACCATCGGCTCGAAACCCTTTCTTCACTTTTTCCTGACCCGGTGGCGGCAATTCCCGCCAGCGTCCGGCCGTGGAAAGAGCCGTCTGTCGTGATGATTTCGTAGCGTCCGATATCGTGCCCGAATTTGCGCGCGAGTTTGTAAAGCCCTTCGTTCGCTTCCGCGCCGCTGTTGCAAAAGAAACATCGGCCGGGCCCGATCAGCCTAACGAGTGCTTCCGCGAGCTGGGCTTGGGGTTTCGTGAAATAGAGATTCGAGACGTGAAGCAGCTTCCGCGATTGCTCGAGAAGCGCGTCCGTGATCTCCGGGTTCGCGTGGCCGAGGGCGCAGACCGCGATGCCGCCTCCAAGGTCGAGGTAGCGTTTGCCGGCAACGTCGTAAACGTAACTGCCGTCGCCGTGATCCAGCGCCAGATCGAAACGGGCGTAGGTCGGGATCACATTCCGTTGAAACAGCTTCCGGATGTCGCTCAGGCGATCGACCTTGATCGTCTTCATGTCGCCGGCCATTTCCATTTTCATAGAACCACCTCCGTTCCCACGCCGGCATCCGTGAAAATTTCGAGCAGAATCGAATGCGGCACCCGGCCATCGACGAACTGCACTTTCTCTACTCCGCTCTGGATAGCCGCGACCGCGCTATCGACTTTCGGGATCATCCCCTTACCTATGACGCCCTTCGTTTTCAGCTTCGGCACTTCGCTCGCACTGAGATGAGTCATCAATGATTTTTCATCGTCCGGCTTCCGCAGCAATCCCGGAACATCGCTCATGAAAACAAGCCGTCGCGCCTTCAGCGCAATCGCGGTCTGCGCCGCCGCGATGTCGGCGTTGCAATTATAGATCTGGCCGCGCGGCCCGCGAGCGGTGGGGCTGATGACTGGCGTGATGCTGCGCCGGATGCATTCACGCAGCGGCTCGAGGTTCAATTCGTAAACTTCGCCGACAAACCCCAGGTCGATTGGCTTTCCCTTCTCGTCCCTGGGCGAAAGCTTGCGGCAGCGGAAAATCTCGGAGCCGGCGAATCCGCGGGCTTTGCCGCCGAGTTCTTCGATGGCGGCAACAATGTCCGGGTTGATCTCGCGCGACAGGACCTCGTCCACGATCTTGACGGTAGCTTCATCCGTCACGCGTTGTCCCTGCAAAAACTTCGTCTCCAGGCCGGCGGCTTCGACCGCGCGCGTGACCGCTTTGCCGCCGCCATGCACTACCACCGGATTGATCCCGACAGATTCAAGAAACACGATCTCGCGCGCGACGCGATGCCGCTCGGCCGGATCGGGCGAATCCATGAAGCTGCCTCCGTATTTCACTACGAAGACCTGACTGCGGAACCGCTGAATGTAGGGCAGCGCTTCGAGAAGAGTTCCCGCTTTGGTGATGATTTCCTGCATGTCTATTCGGCAATAGGTGGATCGAACCTTTATCCGCCTAGCGATTTTGGGTCGCTCAAATTTCCCTTGTTAAACTCAACATATTCCTCCGTCAGGTCGCTCGTATAGAGAACGCAATCGTGCCGGCCGTTATTCAAAAAAATATGGAGATCGAATTCCGGCTGGGAAACGATGGCTCCCAACGTTTGCAAACCGACACGGGTCGGCTGCCCGCCACGCACCGCGGACGTGATCCTGGTCCTTCCGGGCGGAACTGTAACCGACGTCGACTTTCGTCTCGTCGACTGTTGCCGGCGAATAGCCCATCGCGCACAAAATCCGGCCCCAGTTCGGATCGCCGCCGAACCAACTAGTCTTCACGAGCGTGCTGTTCGCGACCGCGCGCGCGACGGCTTCCGCGTCGCCTGGCGTTTTCGCGCCATGCACATGCAGGGTGACGAAACGCGTCACGCCTTCGCCGTCGCGCACGATCATCTTCGCCAGCTCGAGCGTAACGAAGTTCAGAGCGCGCTGAAACGTCTCTTGGTAGGGCGAGACTCCGTCGAGCCGTGCTTTGAAACCGTTCGCGGCTCGACTGAGTCTCGCCCTACCAAGCGGCTCATTCCCGGCCAGACCATTCGCGAGGATCAGCACCGTGTCGTTCGTGCTCATGTCGCCATCGACAGTGATGCGGTTGAAACTTTGCGCGACGGCGCGTTCCAGTGCGTCTTTCAAATAGTCTGCCTCGACAGCCGCATCCGTGGTGATGAAAGCGAGCATCGTCGCGTGCAGTCCGGCGGCCGGCCCTTTCCCCGTCCGACTCATCCCCGGCTGAATCATGCCGGCGCCTTTGCAAATTCCGCCGATCCGAACGCGGCATCGCCTAGCTTGAATTCGACCGCGATTTCCTTGCGCCGCGTGTCGGACGTCATGATCGCTTCCGCTGCCTCTCGCGCACTTGAAGCGTTCGATGACAACCGGGACGCCGCCTGCGAAATCCCGCGCTTCACATTCGCCATGGGCATCGGCACGCCGATCCGTCCGGTGGAACAAACCAGGACCTCCTCGGGCGCGATCTGTCTGTAGCGGCGGTTTATGACCGCCGTTCCGTTTTTCGGCAGGCCCGTTCGGCGGTCATAGACCGCCGCTACAGCTCGGGCAGTGGCGCGCGTCATTTCCTCAGCGTCGCGCAGTCCGCGCACTCCCGGTGCAGGCATTCGCGTTTCCGGAGTTGACGACGATCGCACGCGCGAATTTCCGCGCGGCATTTCGGGCGCTGAACTTGACCGGCGCGGCGCAAACCTGGTTCGTGGTGAACATTCCGGCGACCGCCGCGGGCACATCCGAAACAATCAGGGCGAGATCGTTTTTCCGCCCTTTCTCGGAACCTTTGCCGGTGCCGAGCCGCTTGATGTCGCAAAAAACCGCCGCCGCCTTGAATCCGCGCGGCGCGCAGATTGAGCCGGGTATTTTCTCGAAAGCGTGCGCGGAGTTCCTCATGTCTGGGGAGCGCACGCGACTCGCGTGCTGGCGATCGCGCCCTCGCGATCGCGAACTTTTCTCCGGAAGAATTTCGCCGAGGCGCCAAAATCAGCACGCGAGGCGCGTGCGCTCCCCGGACTTTGAACCGACGCGTTTCACAATAATCCCGCGGTTTCCTCGTAACCGCACATCAGGTTGAAACACTGCACGGCCTGTCCGCTGGCGCCTTTCACCAGGTTATCTTCTGCGCTCATCACGATCAGACGCCGGGTCCGCGGATCGTGGCGCCAGGCAATTTCGATAAAGTTGGAGCCCGCGACATTCTTCGTATCGGGCAGCGTGTCGCCGCCGAGCAGACGAACAAACGGCTCGTTCCCGTAGATTCCTCGAAAAGCTGCCTCGACGCGTTTCCCGTCCTGGCCATTGGCCGTCGGCGTGAAATAAAGCGTAGTGAGAATGCCGCGGTTCACCGGCACGAGATGCGGCGTGAATTGAATGACCACCGTGTCGCCGGCGGCGATCGAAAATTCCTGCTCAATCTCAGCGAGGTGGCGGTGCTTCGGCACGCCGTAGGGACGAACGCTTTCGTTGCACTCTACAAACAGATAATCCAGCTCCGCTTTTCGCCCCGCGCCGCTCACTCCGCTCAGGCTGTTCGCGATAATGCTGCCGGGATTGATCAACTTTTCCCGGAGCAGCGGAATCGTCGGCAACAGAATGCTCGTCGGGTAACAGCCGGGACAGGCCACCAGCCGCGCCGCGCGAATCTTGTCGCGGTAAATTTCCGGCAATCCATAAACCGCGTCCGCCAACAGTTCCGGCGCCGCATGCTCGTGCCCGTAAAATTCTCGGTAGACCGCGGCGTCCTTGATCCGAAAATCGGCGCTCAAATCGATCACGCGCGCACCGGCATTTAAGAGGGGCGCGGCGAACTCGACCGCGACTCCGTGAGGCAACGCGAGAAACACCAGCTCAGCTTCCGCGGCGATTTTGTCGGGCGATGCGTCCGTGAATTTCAGCGCCTTTGCGGCAGCGTGATGACTGGTGCGGGGAAAGAGTTCCGCCAGCGATTTCCCCGCGTACTGGCGCGACGTCGCCGCCACCAATTCTGCCTGGGGATGACGCAACATCAGACGCACCAGCTCTTCGCCGGTATAGCCCGACGCGCCGACTATCGCGACCCTGGTTTTCTCTCCCGTTTTCATTGCGGGCAATGCGTATTACGTCTCGCCGCGATTGCAACGAAAAGTATAAGCGCGAAACAAACTGTTGTAGCGACGGCGCTCAGTCGCCGTACTTCGACCTGAATACTTTCCACGCGATTTACGGCGACTGAGCGCCGTCGCTACAACATTGACGTCATTCGCAAATAGACTTCCCGCGGCGAACCGCCTTCGCTAACCTGCCAACCATGGAGTCCCTATACCTCGTCGGCATCGGAGTGATCGCAATTTTTGGATTCATTCTGTGCATCGTTCTCTTTAATTTCTTCGGGCTTTGGATCCGCGCGCGGATCGCGAACGCGCCGGTCGGCCTTGGCAAGATGGTCGGGATGCGTCTGCGAAAAGTGCCGGTCGGGATGATCGTCGACAACCGGATCACGGCGGTGAAAGCCGGCATCGATATTCCGAGCGATCCGCTGGAAGCGCATTACCTCGCGGGCGGCGACGTTTCGCAGGTGATCCTGGCCTTGATCGCCGCCGACAAAGCCGGCATCTCGCTCGATTTCAATCGCGCCTGCGCGATCGACCTCGCGACGAAAGGGACCGGGAAAACTGTGCTCGAAGCGGTCCGCACCAGTATTAACCCGAAAGTGATCGACGTGCCGAATGCGGCGACGGGCCGCGTGACGATCGACGGGGTCGCGAAGGATGGCATCGGCGCGAAAGTGAAAGCGCGGGTGACCGTGCGTTCGCATCTCGACCGGTTCGTGGGCGGCGCGACCGAGGAAACGATCATCGCGCGGGTGGGCGAAGGCATCGTGAGCGCGATTGGTTCGGCGGATTCCTACAAGGATGTTCTCGAAAATCCCGATCGGATCTCGAAAGCAGTCCTGGCCAAGGGACTCGACAGCAACACCGCGTTCGAAATTCTTTCCATCGACATCGCGGACGTCGACGTCGGCGATAACATCGGCGCGAAATTGCAAAGCGAGCAGGCGAACGCTGACAAAAACATCGCGCAGGCAAAAGCCGAAGTGCGACGCGCCGCGGCGGTGGCGGTCGAGCAGGAGATGCGCGCCAAGACCCAGGAGATGCGCGCCAAAGTGGTCGAGGCCGAGGCGCTCGTGCCACAGGCGATGGCGGATGCGTTTCGCTCCGGCAACCTCGGGATCATGGATTACGTGCGGATGAAAAACGTGCAGGCCGATACATCGATGCGCGAATCGATTGCCGGCGGCGACAAGCCGCGGGAAGGGAATACGTAATGGGTTGAAGAGTTAAAGCGTTACAACCGGTATACGCTTCAACGCTTCAACACTTCAACGCTTCAACGCTTCAACACTGTGATTGCTTCCGGCATTTTCGATCACCCAGGATTTCTCCTCCTGGTCGCGTTCATCGCGCTGGTTCGCTGGTTGGTGTCCAAGACCAAGTCGCAGGCGCAAAATACCCAGCAGGAAACGCAGGATGCGCCGCCGGTCACCCCAACTCCGGCACGGCCGATTTCGCGCGGCGGGGAAACCCAAACGGAGGAAGAGCGTATCCGGCGATTTCTGGAAGCGCTCGGCCAGCCCGCTGGGACTACACCGCCAAAGGTCACGCCTCGTCCGCGGCCAGTTGCCCCGAAGATATTCCCGCAACTGCCGCCACTGAAAACGGCTCCGCCTCCCCTTCCCGTGGAAAAAGCCGCGCCGGTCGCCCCTCCGCCACCGCTACCCGTGGGGACGACGGGTCGCCCGCTCGAAGCCGCGTATCAAGTCCAGGATTTCCAGCGGCAAACGACGAGCGAACCGCCACCGAACCAGCGCGCGCCGGTGGTTCCAGGTGCGATCGCGCGAATGAAACTCGGTACGCCGCAGGATTTGCGGACCGCGATCGTCCTGCGCGAAATTTTCGGGCCTCCGCGGGGTCTGCAACCAATCGACCTAACGAGCGCGCTCTGAAGCGAGCACAAACAGCGAGGCGGGCGCATATTCTGTAGCGGCGGTCTATGACCGCCGTCACCTGGAACACAGTCAACGCTACGGCGGTCATAGACCGCCGCTACAGGAACCGGATGCGAATTCTCGTTTCGGCCTGGCGGCCGGTTGTAAGATCGACGGCGATCAGTTTGTGCTCGCCTTCGCTGGCCAGGGCGAAATCGTTTCCGTCTTCCGAGCGGCACGCGAGCGAGTCGCTGCGCCATTCGACTTTCCCGTTTCCAAAGGCCCGGAGCGGAATCCGGCGAGTCGACGGCACGTCGGGATCGACTACGTAAATGCTGCCTGGGAGTGGTGAAGTGATGAGGAGATCATCGGGCGCGCTCGCCAGAACGGCTCTATCGGCCAGACTATTTTCCGCACTCTGAAACCACTCGGCATATTCTGTGTTCAGCCGGACGTTGCCTGCGGCATCGTAGTCGGCCGCGGATTCGGCCGACGGCAATCGATCCGCCAGAAACTTTTCCCGAACCCCGCGCGCGTCGCTATCAGCCAGCAATTTTCCAGTAAGCGGATGGATGGTGCGCTCGATTATTCCCGGCGGCCGGCGATACCAGGAGGTCCCGTAATTTGAGTGCAGATAATCGAAGATCGCGTGAAGAATCGGTCCCGCTCCGGTCACGCCGGAAACTTCGCGCATCGGGGAACCGTCGAAATTACCCGCCCAAACCCCGACGGAAAATTCGGGCGTGAAGCCGATGGTCCAATTGTCGCGAAAATCAGTGCTCGTCCCGGTCTTGCACGCGACCGGATAATCGAAGCGCAAGGCTGAGTTCATTCCGAACGCGAGGGTCCGCGCCGAATTATCGCTCAGGATATCGGCGATCTGCCAGACAAGCTCGGGGCGCGAATACCGTCTGGGCGCGGTTGGCTTTGCCGCCGTAACACGCCACGGTTGGAATTCGCCGAGACGCGCGAGGCTTGCGTAGGCGTTTACCATTTCGAGAAGCCGCGCCTCGCAGTTCCCGAGAGTGAGGCCGAGCCCATAAATTTCCGGAGGCCTGTTCAAGGTCGTCAGGCCGACTTCGCGCAACCGCTCATGCAGAGCGGCCGGTCCGCCCGCCGCTAACAGGACTTTGACCGCTGGTATGTTTAACGAGCTGGCCAGAGCGGTCCGGTACCTCACCGGCCCGTAACATCTGCGATTATAATTTTCCGGACGATAGAAACCGCCGTCGGCTGGAAAGCTGGTTCGAACATCGGCCACCATGGTGGCCGGTGTCGCGCCGCGCTCGAGCGCCAGCAGATAGGTGAACGGTTTCAGGGCGGAGCCGGCCGAGCGCGCCGCCCAGGCTCCATTCACCTGGCCCGAGTCGGGTTCGAAATAATTCTCCGAGCCGACCAGAGCGATCACGTTGCCAGTCGAGTTTTCGATCAGAACCGCGGCGGCGTTGCGAACATTCTGCTCACGCAATTGGGCGATCCGCTCCCGAAGAATAGTGTCGACCCGGTCGTTGAGGCGCAGATCGAGCGTGGTGCGGATCTCCGTTGTAGCCGGGATCGGTGATCCCGGCCCGCCAGATTCGCTGCTATTTTTCGGGCCGGCATCACCGATGCCGGCTACAGCTCGCAGGACCATTTCGACAAAATGCGGCGCGCGAAAACGGCGTTGCGGCGGACGGAGCGCGAGCGATTCGGCAACTGCGCGATCGTAACGCCCCGGATCGAGCCGGCCGTTCGCGTGCATGCGTTCGAGCACTGTGATTTGGCGGCCGCGCGCCGCTTCCGGCGCCACGTGCGGATTGAGCTTCCGGGGATTCCTGGGCAGCCCGGCGAGAAACGCCGCCTCCGCGTCGCTCAAGTCGGAGACCGGTTTCCCGAAATAATAATCGGCGGCGGCCGCGAGTCCGAGGTTGAGATTGCCGAAATCGAGTCGATTCAGGTAAGCGCTGAGGATCTGCTCCTTCGACCACGATTGTTCGAGGCGAAGGGCGGTAATGCTTTCGATGATCTTGGCCCGAAACGTCCGCGGCCGGCGCTGTGAGATTTTGATGAGCTGCTGGGTAATGGTCGAAGCGCCGGAAACGATTCGGCCATGGCTGAGACCGGCGAACGCTGCGCGACCCGTCGCCAGCCAGTCGATTCCATGGTGGGTGTAAAACCGTTTGTCTTCCGCGGCGAGGATCGCGTCGATGACGTGGCGCGGAACTTCTGCGAGCGCCAGCTCATGACTGAAGCGCTCAGCGACGCGCGTTTCTCGAAGCGGCATCCCGTATCGATCGAGGAGCGCAATGCTTTGGATCGGCGGGCGCAGGAGAGCCGAGGGAATCGGAATGAGGTTCAGGGAGAGATCGGACGCGACAAGCAGACACGCGAGCGTGGCGATAATCGACTCCGAAGCGAAGCGGCGAATCATATCCGGCGACGATGCAAGCTCTGGGGAGCGCACGCCTGTGGCGTGCTGGTTTCGGCATTCTGCCGAAACAATCTTCCTGAAAGTTCGCGATGGCGAAACGCCATCGCCGGCACGCCACAGGCGTGCGCTCCCCGGAATTCTGCCATGCCCGCTCTCACTTCAACGATTCGGCATGGACCCGGGTGGTTTCCGTCGTCCCCATCCGCTCGGGGTGATACATCTCTTCGATCTTGGCCGAGGGTGCGAGCGCGTCCCCGGCGGAGATGACTCGCGCCAGATAGCGCAAGCTGTATTGCCCCGGATAAAGAAGGTCGGCGAAGAATAGCGCGCGGTCGGTTCGTAGTTCCTTGTAATCGCTCACCCACTCCGTCCCGAGCGTTTCCCCCGGCCCGATCTCCTGCGATTTGAACGCTGGATTGATCGCCTCGAAAACGCCGGGCAGCGGATCGGCCACCGCGAGATAGGTCGCGCGACGCGGAACCTGGATATCGAGCGTGACGAGGACGCGATCGCCCACTCTCAAATTTTCCGCGGCGGTTAATTTGCCGTCGTCCCCGAGCTTCGCGTAGTGACGCGTAATCGTGTAACCGCGATTTTGCTGCGGTTGCTCGACCAGCCTCGGGCGCGCTTCCGCAGTCATCTCGGTGTAAACCTTTCCGCCGCTCTTCGTGATCCGGATGGGCTCGCTGCTGCCTTTGCCCTCGATCGGGAACGAGAGCGAGGACAGCGGTTTGTCTTCGCTGACTGCAAAGGGCGAGTTCGCACTGCTCCAGCGCACTTCACCGCGCGCGTTTTTATCGCCGGTTTCGATAACGCGCACGTAATTGGAAAGGGCTAGGACCGACCAGGCGTTCGCCTGGGTCGTGCTCCAATGGCCGTTGCTCCGCCGCGAGAAAAGCTCGACGGCCAATTCGTCGACGCGCGGGGAAGCGGGTTGATGGAGTGTCCAGGCCATCAGGTGAAGCGCGTTCTCGCGGGCGACGGAACCGAAGAACTGTTCGAGGTAGCCCTCTTCTTTTGCTTGCACCGGTTTCAGCAATTCGTCGACCATCGATTTCGAGTCCCTTGCTTTCGATAACGGCGAGCGCGACGAGCGCCCGGTCTTCCGCGGAAAGTTTCGCGCGCTTCTGGAACAACAGATCGTGGTAGGCCGGTTCCGGTTTTCCGGCGACCGCAAGGGCGTAAACCGCGAGGCAGCGATCGGACAATCCGTAACCGGTGGCTTCGTTCGCCGTGCCGCGCAGTTGCTCGCTCAGATAACCAAGCAGCTTTTTCATTTCGGCAGCGGGCACGTCGAACTTCTCCTCTTTGCGCGAGCGCCAGGCCGAGCCCGCCATACGCGCTTCCCCAGAGCATCGGTTCGCGACCGCCCGGCCAGTAACTAAGTCCGCCCGAGCTGGTCTGCATCGAGAGGAGCAGGTTCACCCCACGGCCGACTGCTTCTTTCACTTCCGCGTCGCTCTTATCGAGCTCCGGAACGGCGGCGCGCAGATCGCGCACGGTGAGCCACGGGAGCATGCTCGAGGTGGTTTGCTCGACGCAGCCGTAGGGATAATGGAGCAACTGTCGCAAGGCTTCGCGGATCTCAGTCACGCGCGTGTTCGCGACACTCACGTCCACCTTTCCCGAGCCCTCGAGAATCTGCGGATCAGTGACGCGCCCCAGCTCGCCGTCATTGGTCTCGATCCGTTTCGTTTGGACTTCGCGCACGAGCGGCGCCGGATAATTCACGTCGAGCTCCGACTGCAACGCGTCGGTCAGTTCGCTATTTTGACCGCCCTTAAACCGCGCGCTCCAGTGCCATTGAGCGTGGCCGGTCGCCACAAATTCGGCCGGGAAATCAATCGGAACGGAGCCCCTGGCCGGCAGGCTCACGTGCTTTTTCGTCTCAACCGCCTTCGTCGTGGGATCGAGCTGCAGCTCGACGTCCGCTTCGCCAGCGGCATCCGTGTTGTTATGGAGCACAGCGCGCAGCACGATCTTGTCGCCGAGGTTTGCAAATCGCGGCAGCGTCGCTTCGATCATGACCGGTTTGTTGATCTCGATCGCCGATTCGCCCGTGCCGAATTGGTTCTGACGCGAGGCCACGACCGCGATCACGCGATAACGCGTCAGGCTGTCCGGCGCGGTGAACTCGGCGTGAACATGTCCCTGCGCATCGGTCCGCAGGGTCGCGTTCCAAAATGCGCACGCCAGGAAATTTTTCCGCAACCCCTCCAGCGCCGCCGGGCCGCCCTTGGCATCGCCGATCAGGTAACCCTTGTTCGCGAAATCGGCGTCCTCGACGTCTTCCTTCAAGAGCGTCGGCAGGGTGAGGCTCGTCAGAACACCGAGGCGCCGGCGCTGATTAAAGAAGATCAGCGGATCGGGCGTCTTGTAGCCGGTCAGGGAAAGGACGCCTTCGTCGACCGCGTAAAGCACGACTTCGGAATCGGCCACGGCTTTCCCTGTGCCATCGCGCACGTCCGCCTCGAGCTGGACTTTCTCGCCCGGTCTGGCGGTCGGCGCGTTCGATTTAACGGTGACCGCCAACTTGTCGTTAGGTCGAGCGACTTTTACTTCGCAATAACCGATCCGGTATTCCGGCATCTTTACTTTTCGCGGGCTCTCATTAGCACCGCGCAGAAGCATGACTGAGACGAAAACATTCGGAGCGTCCGTCTCAGTTAGCGGCACCTGGACTGACGGCGCGTTGCCGCTGAGCCGAGTCACGAAAGAACGCAATACCTTGTCGCGCTCGACAGTGACCAGCGCCGGACCGCCGATCGGTGTCTTAACCAGGATCGTGGCGGTCTGACCGGGCTCGTAGCTTTCCTTGTCCGTCACCAGGTCGACCGCGTACGGATTCCGATAATTCCAAGCCGTCTCCGCCGGACCCGCGACTTCGAAGGAAACCGAGGTCAGAACGTCGTGGCCCTGCGCATCTTTGCCGGCGGCCTCGAGCAGATACTGGCCAGGTTTCCCGGCGACGACATCCGGTAACGTCGCACCATTCGGCTTCCGATCTGCGCCCAATCCGGGCGTCGTCGCCAGCTCGCGTTCCCATTCGACATGCAACTCCGCCTTGCTCTCGAACTCCGTCGTGTCGCCGGCCGCGGCGAGGCGATTCGTCTGCCACGTAATCCGAACCAATCGGATCGTTGATTTTACCGGCGCCGGCAATGGTTTCCCGTCCGGTCCCACCGCGATGAGCTCGATCGGCACCTGCGCGCCTTCCTTGAAAACAGGATCGAGCCGCCGAAGCCCGAAGTAGTAGTCCGAGCTGTGTTGAACGAACGAGCGCGATTCCGAAACCGTTTGCTGGCTAAGGTCGGTCACCTCACAGATCAATTTTGTCGCGCGCGGCTGCGGTGCCTTCGGGTTCATCGGCAATTGCGCCGCGATCCTGGCGGTTCCGTCGGTTGCGATCTCGGCATTGCCCTGCGCGTTGAACTGCGATACCCGGTCGAGCGCCTTGTTCAGCCGGAAATCGTCGATCGTATTGCAGAATGCGAAATCGCCGAGTCCTTCCGGTCGAAAGGCATCGTCTCGCGCCACGATCGACCAGGTGAGCTTCGCTTTCACGAGCGGCTTGCCCATGAAGTATTTCGCGGTGATGGGCAAATCGAGAGCGAGCGTGCCGGTGGTGCTTGGAGGCGCCGGGATCGCAATCTCAAACGCGTTCGGCCGGTACTCCTGCACTTGGAAATCGCAGTTGCCACTTAACTTGCGGTCGTCATCCGACGCGCTCACACGGTATTTCCCGAGGCTTCCTGCGGGAACCTTGATCTCCTCTTCGAACGAGCCGAACTCCGACAGGGTCACGGTTTTCTTTACGATTTCGTTGTCTTTCGCGTCGTGGACCCGCAGGGTCAGGCTCCGCCCGGCGGGCAGTGTGCCCTGGTCTTCGTTCAGGTTTCGCGCGATCCCTTTCAGGTGAACAACGTCGCCGGGCTTGTAGACTCCGCGCTCGGTGAAGAGCAAAACCGCGCGGGGATCTTCTTCGTTCCCGTAATCATCCGTTACTCCGAGACGGTAGAGCGGCACGGAAGCATCGCCGGCGTTGATTGAAATCAGGTAGCTGTCGCCTTCGCGTCGCGCGAAGACCCAGCGCGCATCCGACGTGTAAGGGAGACGCGCCCCGCCCTCGGCGTCGGTGACCGCTTCGCCGATGTGCCGCTCTTCTTTATCGATGAGCTGCAGCTGCACGCCGGGGAGCGATTCACCGGTCGTGAGCGAGAAAAGATGGAGGGTGAGTTCATGAAAGTCGTTCTTCCAGACGGAACCGATGTCGGTCAGCTGGATCACCGCTTGGGTGCCGATTCGTTTTCGTTCGGCCGTCACAGGATCGATCGATTCGGCCGTGAGCAGAACCGCGCCCGTCTTGCGTTCGCCGAGGATCTCGTCCCAGCTCAGCGGCAGCAGATCGGGCTTGTCGGTCGCGGCGGCCGTCTTTAGGTCGCGCTCCCAGATTAATTGCCCGGGCAACTTCTCTACGTCGACACGGTTGTACATTTCGTCAGCCGGACGTTCGTTGGTGAACTCCTCATAATGATCGTAGGCCTTGATCGCGACCGGAATGGTGTCGCCCGCGAACAAGCGCGCGGTCACGTGAATCCGGGGAACGTTGACCGAGAGAAGGCGAAAGCGCCGCGTGCCGGCGCGATGCTGGCTCGTCGAAAAATCTTCGAAGTAGAGCCGGGGCGCGATCTGCTTGAAGACCAGATCGTTATTCTGGGCGCGATCGATCTTGAACGGCTCCTTCGCCGACAATCCGGGTTTCGTGGTGACGCGATACTTCTGGCCGAGCGCGAAATCGCCCTTGAGCGTAACGGTTCGGCCTTCGACCTCGGCCTTCAATTTGGCCGGAGCGGGCGCAACAGAGATCCACCGCGAAACCGTTTCCTCGGTCACGTCGGGCGCAAGCTCCTTGGAAAATTCAATGATGATTCGTCGCCCGGCGACGCGGTTGCTTTCCGCCGCGATGCTCGAGATCGAGAACGGTTTCACCACGCCAATCTCAATCTCCTTTCGCGCCGGCAGCGTGACCTTCCACTCCGCCGCGGGCAGGCCCGCCTCGATGATTAACTTCCAGTCCTTTCCCGGCGAGAGCGGCTTGGCGGAAGCCACCAAGAGAACGTTTTTGCGCAGCGCGTGGGGCTTGTCGCTTTCGCTCTCGGTATACTCTGCTTCCGGATCCGTGGCCGCGGGCTTTTCGCCCCACACCGCCAGGGAGCGATCGTCGCTCGAGGACGGCGGGAACGCGCGGTTCCGGTCGGCGGGATCGTCTGCTTCGACGCGGGCCTCGATCTTTGTCCCGGCGGCATTTACGAAACGGAAGAATTTCGCGCAGGCGGCGGCATCGACGTTTGCGTTGAATAAAATCAGATGACGAGGCGTCGCGCTCGCATTCTCCGAATCGGAGCCGCCAATCGCCGAAACGCCTTTCACCCGCAACGGCGGACTTTCGACCGCCTCGCGCAGGCTCGATTTTACATCGCGCCCGGCCGCGTCTTTTACGCCGGGACGAAGCGAGACCTGATACTTTACCCCGAGCGGCAGGATTCCCTTCGGCGCAAAGGTGCCGCTGCGGGTGCTAAGCCAAATAAACTGGCCATCAACCGCCGGCGCAAAAATGAGAGGAGAAACCGGCGCCGGTTTACCGATCTGATCGGCCGGCACCATCTCGCTCGCGAAGCGCAGCTCGAAAGTACTCGTCGCATCCAGCTGCCGCGAGGGGATAAGGAGTTGAACGGCGCGGTCTTCGGCCAAAGCCGCCTCCGAGAAAGAAAAAATTAGCGCGAACCAAAATGATCGAGTCATCTTGGAAGGCGAGACTACCACGCCACCGCGACGTTACTTCAACTCAATTCGCAGCTCCGCCCCACTCTTACTCTTCCTCTTGCTCTTTACTCTTTCCCGAACGCGGCAACGAATCAGGGAAGCACGAGTAACAGTATGAGCAAGATTCAAGACGGCACCTTTTCACTTGCGTGCACGGGATCTGGTGCGAAACGGTAGCCTTCGCCAGCCGGCGTGGCGGAACTGGCAGACGCGCTGGACTCAAAATCCAGTGATCGCAAGATCGTGTGGGTTCGAGCCCCTCCGCCGGCAGGCGCGTCCTCTTGCCTCAGGCGGTGACGGCCTGGTTTAGCCCCCGCCGTGCTGATCCTGGTGCGCCTGTATATCCTGGATGCTCTTTGTGCTTAAGGTCCCACGGGACTTTGCATCTTTCGCCTCCGCCGAGTCGGCGGGGGCCCAGTGCGCCGGCAAATTGCTTCCGAGCTTCTTCGGAATCCAGACCATCTGCTTGCCATCCTTGTCGACTTTTGTCTGCATCCCGGTCGTGACCTGACCCGTGATGTTCAGCCCAGATCCGACATCAATCTTCATGGCCACACCGCCGCCCATAAACCTCTCGCCCACGATCGAGTCGGCCGTGACTTTCTTCGTTCCAGCCGAAACCACGAGGGCGTAGCTGGTACCCTTTTCCGCGCTCTTCGCATTGAATTGCACCACGTAATTGCCAGGCTTGAGCGTGCCCGTAGCGAACGTCCCTGCCTTATTGGTTGCGCCCTTGTAAGCGGCCTTCCCGCCCGAGTCGGCGACCGTGACAGTGAGTTGAGGCAAAGCGCCAAAGGCAAGGGAGGCCGACGCAAACAACAGGGCAACGCAAGTACGCGCGATAGTTCTCATGGTTTCAAGATAACGTGTCGCTTTTATTCGGCTAATGAAAAATGCGTGAGCAGGCCTGTCATCGCGCGCGAAAGGCGCGAAGCGCATCCCGATAAAACTATCGCAGACCCCGATTATCGCCCGCCGAAACCTTCCTGGTGCGGGTCCAGGCGGTTCTGCATATTGTTCCGGAAATCATCAGTGCTCAGATTGACCCGGTTATGCATCGAGGCTTCCTTCGAGTCCTCCTCCGCCCAGTGCCCAGGAATGTTGCTTCCGAGCGCGCCCGGTATCCAAACCATTTTCTTCACCCCGCCGGCCAGGACCTGTCCCCGGACCTTGGCACCAGCTCCTACCTGGACCGCGATATCGACGCCGGCCAGAAGCTTGTCGCTCGTCAGGCCACTTTGATTCACGGACCGCTTTGTCCCGTCGATTTTGATCGAATAGGTGGTCGCGACAACGGCTTTCGAAGTCGACGCAGGCTTCACGTCCTTCGCCGCTTTCGCGCGAAACGAGATGGTGTAGGCCCCAGGCGCCAGGCCATCGAGGGCGAAGGTACCGCGCGCATCGGTTACGGACTTTTTAGCCGGCATTTGTTTTACAAACACATCCACGCCGGCCACTCCTGGCTGGCCCCCGTAGACGACGGAAGTCGCGAAGGCGACGCAAGCAAGCACGATACTGCAGGTGATCTTCTTCATAACTTTGCAGATTAACCAGACTGCTTTTCAAGGACAAGCCCTAAACCAATCCTCGGGCGCTCAAAAAAGTAACGCTTCCCAGAGCTCTTGGCCATTATCGATGCGTCTACGAGCCCTTGCTGCTCATAAAATAAAAATTCATGAGCGGCGGCGGCGCTGCGATTCGGGTTATGTTAACGGCCGTACAGTATATAGCTACCGTCGCGACCGCCGCCGAAACCTTCCTGGTGCGGGTCCAGGTGGTTTTGCATGTTATTCCGGAAATCATCAGGACTCATGCTGACTCGGTTATGCATCGAGGCTTCCTTCGAGTCCGCATCCGCCCAGTGCCCAGGAATGTTGCTTCCGAGCGCGCCCGGTATCCAGACCATTTTCTTCACCCCGCCCGCCAGGACCTGTCCCCGGACCTTCGCGCCGGCGCCTACCTGGACCGCGACATCGACGCCGGCCAGAAGCTTGTCGCTCGTCAAGCCACTTTGATTCACGGACCGCTTTGTCCCATCGATTTTGATCGAATACGTCGTAGCCACGTACGCCTTCGAAGTCGAAGCCGTCTTGACGTTCTTCGCTTCTCTCGCGCGGAACGCTATCGTGTACGACCCCGGAGCCAGACCATCGAGGGCAAAGTCGCCGCGCGCATTGGTCACGGACTTTTTGGCCGGCATTTGTTTTACAAACACGTCCACGCCCGCTACTCCCGGCGCGGGCTGGCCGCCGTAGACGACGGAAGTCGCGAAGGCGACGCAAGCAAGTACGATACTGCAAGTAATCTTCTTCATGACTTTGCAGATTAACTAACCGCCCTATCTCAGGACAAGCCCAAAACTCGTCCTGCCGGACTCAAAAAAGTAACAGCTAGGAGCTCTTGGATTTCACCCACGTATCAACGAGTTGCTCCAGCATATCGAGCGGGAGCGGCCCGTTGGTCAGCACCACATCGTGGAACTCGCGCAGGTCGAACTTCGCGCCCAGCTGTTTCCTGGCTTTCTCGCGCAGGTCCAGAATGCGCAGCATCCCGATCTTGTAAGCGGTCGCCTGGCTCGGCATGACGATGTAGCGGTTGATCGAGTCGATGCAATCGGTCTCGGCGTTGGGCGTGTTCTGTTTCAGGTAATCGATTGCCTGCTGCCGCGTCCACTTTTTCGAATGCAACCCGGTATCGACCACCAGCCGCCCCGCGCGCCAGAGCTCGAGCGAGAGCCGCCCGAAATCGGAATACGGATCCTGATACATTCCGATCTCTTTCGGCGTCAGCTCGCTGTAAAGCCCCCACCCTTCGGTGTAGGCGGTATAACGGCCGCCGAACTTGCGGAATTTCGGAATGCCCTGGAGCTCCTGGGCAATCGCAATCTGCATATGGTGGCCTGGAATTCCCTCGTGATGGGCGAGCGATTCCAGCTCGTAGGTCGGATTGTCCTTCATGTTCGACAGGTTCACGTAAAACATCCCGGGGCGTGAACCGTCGGGCGCTGGCTGGTTGTAGAACGCCTTGCCGGCCGAGCTCTCCCGGAATTTCTCCACCGCTTTCACCACGCAATCAGCCTTCGGCTTGGTCAGGAACAATTCGTCAAGCCGCTTCTTCATGTCGTCGATGATCTTCGTGGCCATCGCGAGGTACTTCTGCTGGCCCTCCTCAGTCTGCGGCAAATAGAACTGCGGATCTTCCCGCATGAATTTGAAAAACGCCTGGAGATCCCCCTTGAACTTCACCTTCTCCATAATCTTGCCCATCTCCCCGTGGATCCGAGCTACTTCCTTCAACCCCGTCTCGTGGATTTGGTCCGCGGTCAGGTTTGTCGTGGTTGTCCGGCGAAGCGCGAACTCATAGAACGGCGCGCCGTCCGGAAATTTCCAAACACCGGCGTCGTCCGTTGCCTTTTTCTCCTGCGCTTGTAACGCCGCGATCAGTTTCTGATACGCGGGCTTCATGGAAGCGTTCATTGCCTTTTTCGCGTCGAGGATCAGCCGGTCGCGCCCGGCCATGTCGACGTCCTTCAGCGCGCCCACCTTCTTCGTGAAATCCTCGAGGAGCGGACTCGGCGGCCCGTTCTCCTCAAACGGCTGCCCTTTGATCACCTTCTCGCACGATTCGAGGACGAGCGGGAAAACAAACTTCGGCGGAATCACGCCATGGTCCTCGCGTTCCTTCAGGTTGACGAGGAGCTGGTCGAATAACTTCGCGATGCCGTTAAGCCGCGCGACGTAGGCCCGCGCGTCCTTTTCATTGTCGACCTTGTGAATATTGATCAGGAATGTCGGGACCTCCGAGTGGACGCCGTACATCTGGCTCACCGGGTAATTGTCGAACCGGTACTTGAATCCTTCGGTCTCTCTCTGGACCTGGAACTCGAAGAGGTCGCTGCTCAGCTGCGCCTGCTTGTCCAGTTTCTCTTTCGGGAACTGGCGCTTCAATTCCGCGAGATTTTTCTGCGAAGTCTCGAGGTCGCGCTTGGCGGCTTCGTCCGAGATATCGTTCCATTGGTCGTTGTGCGTCTTGATTCCGAGTGACGTCTCGGTCTGCGGATGGGTCGCTACAAATTCATCGAAGCATTTATCGAGGAATTCATTGGCCCGTTTTGATTCGTCGGACCCTCGGTCCGATGGGGCAGGAGCTGGTGTCTCGGCAGCAAATGATGCTGAGCTAAGTGCTAGAATTGCGAGCAGAACGGGTAGTATGTTCCTGGACATAACGGATGATGGTTGAGTTGCCTTGTCGTTAGCGGTCCGGCACTTTCGCCATGCGCACGAGAATGTCGAAAATCTTTCGAAGGGAGTGAGCCGCTCTATGGGGACGCTGTCGGACTTGCGGGCGACACCGTCGGACTCGACTTGCCCCGGGCCGCGGCGACTTCGGGACGAAGTTTCGCATCATCTGTGTTTCCGCTTGCCGACGGAGTCTTTTTCTCGCACGCGCCGGCAATGAATGCGAGCGCGACCAGGAACAACATCAGATAGCATCTCATGCGACGTCAGCGGATGCGGGCACTCTATCCCGGCGTCGCCTTCTCCGCGCCCAGTCCCGTGTTCGCGCGCACGCTGAGTTCCGCAAACCTTGCCTCAGCCCGTGGCTCGCGGCCGAGGAGGGTACCGAAAACTGCTCCTAAGAATCCGAGCGGAATGCTGAGGATGCCGGGATTTTCCAGAGGAAAAATGGCCCCCGCCGGCCCGAAAATACCGACCGGGCTAATCAAGATGAGCGCGATGCTCGAACCCAATCCCATGGTCAGGCTGCCGATGGCACCGGCGGTGTTGAATCGCTTCCAGAAAACGGAAAACACGATCGCCGGCAAATTCGCGGACGCCGCGACGGCGAACGCCAGCCCCACCAGAAAGGCGACGTTTACTTTCGGCCCAAGCACGATTGCGATTCCGATCGAGAGCGCTCCCACCACGCACGCCGCGATTCGGGCCACGCGCACTTCTTCGCCGGGACGGCGCTCGCGGCCGTGATGAATCACGTTGGTGTAGAAATCGTGCGCGAAGGAAGTGCTGGCGCTGATCGTCAGCCCGGCGACGACCGCCAGAATCGTGGCGAACGCCACCGCAGAGATAAAGGCAAAGAACAACTCGCCGCCCAGGGCCCGCGCCAGCAAGGGAGCGGCCATGTTCGTGCCGCCATGCGCCTTGATGAAATCCGGCCCGAGGATGCTCGCAGCGCCGAAGCCGAAAAACGTCGTCATCAGGTAGAACACGCCAATAATAATCATCGCCCAAACCACTGAGCCGCGAGCCGTCTTCGCGTCGGGCACGGTGTAGAAACGCACCAGAATGTGCGGCAATCCCGCGGTACCGAGCACCAGCGCCATGCCGAGGGAGAGCAGCTCCAGAGGATTTTTGAACTTCAAGCCCGGGTCGAGAAAGTTTTGTGTCACTGGACCCGCCGGGCCCGTGAAGGTGATGCTGGTCAGCGAGTTAAAAAAGGCTGAGGCGGAAAATCCGAATCGCTTCATCACCAGCACGCTCAACAACACCGAGCCGCTCATCAAAAGGATTGCCTTGACGATCTGCACCCACGTCGTCGCCAGCATTCCGCCGAAGACCACGTAAACGATCATCAGAATGCCGACACACACCACCGACGCCGTGAAACCGCTCAGGCCGAAAAAGTGGAGGTTCGGAATGAGGCTCGAGACGAGAATGCCCGCGCCCACCATCTGAGCGACCATGTAGAATGCGGAGACCGTGAGCGTGCTCAAGCTCGCGACCGCGCGCACCGGCCGCGGCTTCAAGCGGTAGGCAAGCAGGTCCGCCATCGTATACTTCCCCGCATTGCGCAGCGGCTCGGCGACAATGAGCAACACCGTCAAGTACGCGACCAGAAACCCGACCGAGTACATGAATCCATCGTAACCGGAGAATGCGATCATCCCTGCGATCCCGAGAAAACTGGCCGCGCTCATGTAATCACCCGCCACCGCGAGCCCATTCTGCCACGCGGTAATCCGCCGGCCGGCCGCAAAGTAAACCGATGCGCCCCGCGACTTCCGCGCCGACCAGTACGTAATCAGCAGCGTTACCAGGACGAAGCCGACGAACATTCCTAGTGCTGGTGTCATAACTCTCCGCTCTTGCTCTTACTGGTCCTGCTTCGAGATCACGCCGGCCGCCATTTTATCGAAACGCGCCGCCGCCCGCACATAAAGGGCAGCGATGATCCAGGCCACGAAGAACTGCGAAAGCGCAAAAAGATAAGCCCAATTGAGCGGGCCGATGACAGGCTTCGCCATAAGGGCCCGTGCGTATCCGATCAGGACAGGCAACGCGAAATAGTAGACCACGAAGAAGATTGTCGCCGGGATGATGAAACGCCGTTTCGCCTTGAGCAGGTCTCGAAACCGGTCGCTCGCCGCGAGTCGCTCCCAATCGATGCCGCCCGCCTCTTCATCTGCGGTCCGCTCATGCGGCGGCTTGGGTTGGCCATGACTGAGCGGTGCGATATCCGTCGGGGCAGCGACGATTGGCGTTGGATCGTCAGGAATTTTCCGATCGTCGGCCGCCATCGCACCACGGATATAGAATGGCGAACTTGAAAACGCCATGGAAAAGTCTGGCTAGCCCGCCGACTCGAGGACAACGATGTAGAGGCAATGCACGGGAAGAACCTGCCCGCCACTTCTTGGCTCGATCGCCTCAAATATGGCGTCCTTCTCCTCTGCCTGCTCGCGCCCTCGGTCTGGATGATGGCCACCATCCCGCCGCTCTGGCGCGATGCGGACGCCTATGTCCAGCTCACTCATGACCCGCGCATCTCGAAGTTTTGGGGCCACGCTCCCGTCTACTGTTATACCGCGAAGGTGCCGCTTTTCCTTGGCGAACAGTGGGAACGGTTCCGAGGGCAGCCGCCCGTTCCTCGCACTTTCCCATCGCAGCTCCCGCTCACAGATTCCGGGATCGCGTTACTCATCGCCGCCCAGCATCTCGGCCTCAGTCTCGCCGCTCTTCTCTTTATCACCGCTGTCACCCGACCATTCTGGAGGCGTTTGCTGCTCAGCGTTCTTTGGGCGAGTCACGCGCTCTTTTACACGTTTGCGCAGTGCGTCGGATCCGAAACGCTCGGCCTGATCCTGATTGTTTGGCTGGCTGCGCGCGCCGTGCGGCTGGTTCAATCGACCGTCGAGCCGGCCTGGACCGACTGGTATTTCTTCGGCGGGTTGCTCCTCATTTGCATGCTTACTCGTGATCTCAACTCTGCCCTTGCCGCCATCCTACCTCTGGCGTTTCTAATTCCGGGGACGTGGGACCTTATTACTCGTAGTCGCGGCCAAAAGGTCGCCCGCTACTTCACCCAGGCAATAATCGCAACCGCCCTTGGCATCGCCTGCCTCGCGATTGCGCCTTCCGTTCCTGAAACTCTGGCCCGAAAGACCAGGCTGCATCCTCATTCGCGGATCGGTTATACCTTTCTCTGGCGACTCCACTCCCTCAGCTATTTACCGCCAGCCACTCGCGCCTCTCTTATGCGCAAGGTAAGTGAACGGGCGCCCAGCGAACAAGTGCGCCGACTTATCCAGCTCTATGAGCAGATGATGAACGAGCAGTCAGAGCCGCTGGACTCGACCGCGTTCGGCAGCAGAGCGGTCGAAATTTTTGGAGGCATTCCTCACTGGGAAGAGTTGGACGCTGGATTCAAACGGATGGCGTTCACCTTTCTCTGGCCGCCACCTCCGGAGTTATGTAACATCATCAAAACCGATTTCGTTGCCGTTCTGAAACTGCCCTCGACAGAAATTTCAGATTACCTTTTCACCACCACCGCCTTTTACTTTTTTCATAAGGATGGGATGCCAGGCCTTGGCCATTTGTCCACCTACCAACACGGCGCGACTGACGCCACCATCGAGGCGCTCCCTTCCCAGCACCGGTATTTCCGTTTCTGGCAGCATCTGACCTATCGTGCCGCCGTCGCGCTCTGGTTGGGAGTGCTATTCGCTTTGATATGGGCCGCGCGGCGAAAAGGCTCACGCATAAGCGCAACAACCGGGCTCGCCGTTGCCCTTGTCCTGGTGGGTCTGTTCCAGACCAGCGTTACCTGCGTGGTCCATGACTACGAACCGCGCTTCAATATCTCGATGTGGGAGCTCCTGCTGCTTTCTCTTTTCCTTCTTTTCGGCAATCTGCTCGATCTTCTCCGGCCCACTCCCGCCTTACCCCGAGGTTAGTCCGGGAATAGTCCGCCGGGCAGCTAAGTGCTCCGAGCCATAGGAGCTGCCGAAAGCCGGGTTAAGGCCCCGGCGGACTCTTAGAAATTACTTCGCAGGGAAGACATCGTGACCTGCGGCGGGTTGCGAACCTACACCGAAAGCAGGTTTACGTTCCGCGCAAACCGGGGAAGGCTTGGACAAGAGATTTGCTGAACCGTCTCGCCGGAGGCATCGACATTCGAATCATCCCTGTCGCTGTCGTTGTCGTTGTCGTTTCCACTGTCGTTGTCATTATCGTCGTTGTCGTTATCCATGTCCTCATTATCGACGAAGGTACTCGGATTCACGGTAGGAAGGTCCTTGTGCTCTAGCTGGTCGTAGCGCTCGCGGACATTCGCGGGAAGTTTGTCTACCTCCTCCTGTTTATCAACCGGCCCGCTAAACACCAGCTTTCCCTGCGGATCTTTCACGGTAAGAATTTTCTTCCCATCGACGGTCTCGATCTTCATCTCGCCTTTGTCGTCTGTGAACACAATCGTAGCCTTGCCCAGGTCGATCGTGGTCGATTTCATTGAGCCCTTGTCCCGGCTAAAAAGACGCATCTCGCGAGTAGAACGCTTGGCTTCCTCTCGAGCGCGCTGCGCTTCCTCGCGGTTTCGCTGCGCCTGCTCCCGGTTTCGCTGCGCTTCTTCGCGGACCCGTTGAACTTCCTCGCGCGCACGAGCCCGCGCTTCCGTGCTGGCCCGCACGGTTTCCCTGATGGCCGGATCGAAGTCCGGCGCCTGGAAGTCGAACTTGAAGTCCTTCATCTTCTCATGGAACTCCTTCATCTTGTCGTTGTAGGCCTGCATCTTCTCGTTGAAGTTCTCGTTGTTGAAGTTGAACCCGAAATCGTGCTCCCGTTGCCGAACTTCCTTTTTCCCGAGCTTCACCGTGATCTTTTGCTCTGCCATCTTGCGCAGGACAGTCAGGGTTACGGTCGCTCCGTCCTGCTGGCTCCGGACCAGCTTGGACAGCTGATCAGGCTCCATTAGGATTTGATCGTTAAACATCTTCAGGATGTCGTTCTGCTGTAAGCCGGCCGCGGCCGCGGGGCCATCCGGAACGACATAGTCGACGACCAGGCCGAAGCCTTTCGGCAGGTTGAGTTGTTCGCTCAGCACCCGCGGCACGGTTGAGGTTTCCACCCCGAGCCAGGTGATTGGCACCTTCGGTCCGCGATCCTTGTCCTTGTCTTTGTCCCTGGACGGAGAAACCGGCGGGACAGGTGGAACCGGAGGAACAGGCGGAACCTGATTGGCCTGGGTAAATCCAGTGATAGGAAGCAGCGCGATGGCTGCCATTATAGCTATTGTTTTTGTCTTCATTGTTTGGTTTTGGTTAAGGGGCAATTCGTTTCGTTGCTGTTGTTGTAGGGCAAGCGCGTCGCTTGCCGCATTGTGGCGCCGTGAGGCAGGCGGAGCGCCCGCCCTACAAACCTTGTTCTCGTTGTTTGGTTGGAAATCATTGGCCGAAGATCGGCACCAGAGTCACTTCTTCCGTTGGATAGCTCACGCGCAGGGACGCGCCGGTCTGCGCGTTGTTCCACTGCATCGTCTCGCGCTTGCGCGAACGAACCCGGCGCATCGGCTCATCCGAGCCTGCCGTATAATGCAGACCTTCGTCCTTTCGATCGTAGACGACCTGAGTCATCGCGGAAGGCACAAAGCTATCGGCCGCCTGTTTCGCTGCCGGAGTAATGGGAGCCGGTGTGAGCAGAGCCAGGCCGGCGCTCTTAGTCGGGCGGTCGACATTGACCCGGGCAAGCATCAGGAAGGTAGTCGCGGCTGCCAGGCCCAGACCGAGCGCAAACCAGTTCAGCCGAAAGCGACGTTGCTTTGGTAATACTCCGGCCGTAGCCACTCCGCGTCCGGCTGCTTCCGCGGCAAGACTGATCTCGATCCGGGCATTGAGCTCCGGTGAGACGCCCCGCGGACGCAGCTTCTTCAGTTCTGCTTCGAGTTCTGAGAAATCATTCATGGGCAACAAAGTTTTTCTTCAATGCGCCTAACGCATAGCGATAACGCGAGGCCGCGGTGTTTTGGGAAATACCGAGGGCCGATGCGATCTCGGCGAAGGTCAGCTCGTTCCAGATCTTCATGACCAGCACCTCGCGCTGTTCCACTGGCAGACGATCGATGGCAATAGCCAGCTCGCGCTGCGAACCATCATCGAAGTTAAATTGTGGCTCGGTCGTAAGCTCCATGTCTGCTGAAGCTGTGGCCTCGCGCCGGGCGCGGCGAGCGTCCTTCCGAAGCAGATCGAGCGCGACCGTGCGGACCGTGGCGTAAAGCAATCCCTTATCGCGGACGCAATGCTGTTTGCGCCAAAACCGGACGAACGCGTCCTGAACGATGTCCTCCGCGTCTGCGATCGAACGGACGAACTGGCGCGCGAAGAGAACGAGCCCGGGCCCGAGTTCCGCGAAACAGACTTTCCAATCTTCTTCATGAGTGACGACATCTTCCATGACCTCTTTACGGTCTTTTAATAACCAAACGCCGCCAACCACGTATTTTGTCTAACGGGGCGCGATGCGAATTCTCTGGAGGGACGACCACCGTGTCGTCCAAGATTCAACTTCATGACCGCCACCGAGATCCTCACGGAACTAAAACCGCTGGGAAGTGAGAGCTACAAGCGGGTCATGTCCAAACACGGGGTCCGTGAGCCGTTCTTTGGCGTGAAAATCTCGCATCTGCAAAAGATCCGGAAACGGATTAAGACCAATTACCAACTCGCGCTCGACCTCTACGACACCGGCAACTACGACGCAATGTATCTCGCCGGCCTGATCGCCGACGACGCGCGGATGACCCGGAAAGACCTGAATCGTTGGATCACCAAGGCGAGCCACAACCCCCTCGCCCGCTTCACCATTCCGTGGGTCGCCGGCGGCAGCCGCTATGGCTGGGATCTCGCGCTCCAGTGGATCGATTCCAGGAACCCTCTTACCGCGGAGGCGGGCTGGGCTACGCTGCGCAATCTCGTCTCCATCAAGGACGACGCTGAGCTCGACCTGGCCGAGTTGAAACGTCTTCTCGATCGCGTCCGCAAAACCATTCATGCGGCGCCGAACGACGTTCGCTCCCAGATGAATTGGTTCGTCATCGCTGTCGGCTCCTACGTGAAATCGCTCACCGACACCGCCATCCAGATTGGAAAGCAAATCGGGCCCGTCGCCGTCGACATGGGCGACACGTCCTGCCAGGTCCCGTCTGCCCCCGAATACATTCGGAAGGTCCAGAAGCGCGGCGCGATCGGAAAGAAACGTAAGAGCGCGAAGTGTTGAGCTCCTGGAGCGGCGGTCTGTGACCGCCGACCGAGTCAGGGCGCGGCGGCGGCCGCGGTCATAGACCGCCGCTACAGAAGAAGGTGGCAATCAATCGGAGCGTCGTTCGACCGGTCATGCTCTAGTTCCCCATGCAAAAGAAGCTGTTCGCTGAACTCGGTCTCGCGCCTGAGATATTGAAGGCGATTGAGCGGATGGGGTTCGAAGAAGCTTCCCCTATCCAGTCCGCAGCGATCCCTGTTTTGCTGGAGGGCGCCGACGTCGTCGGCCAATCGCAGACCGGTTCAGGAAAGACCGCAGCGTTCGGGATTCCGGCGATCCTGGCCGTCGATCCGGGCCTGCGCGCTCCCCAGGTCCTCATCCTCTGCCCGACGCGCGAGCTCGCGGTCCAGGTGGCGGAAGAGATTGCGAAGCTGGCGTTCTTCAAGCGCGGCGTGCGCGAGTTGCCGATCTACGGCGGTCAGTCCTACGAGCGGCAGTTCAGGGGGCTCCAGGCCGGCGCCCAAATCATCATCGGCACCCCGGGCCGCGTCATGGACCACCTTGAGCGCAAGAGTCTGAAGCTCGACCAGATCAGGATGGTCATCCTCGATGAAGCCGATCGCATGCTGGACATGGGCTTCGTCGACGACATCAAGACGATCCTGCGACAGGTCCCGGAGAAACGGCAGACCGTTTTCTTTTCCGCCACGATCCCGCGGCCCATCCAGCAACTGATTCAAACCTTCACGCGCGAGCCGGTGAATGTGCGGGTCGAAGCCGAAGCGATGACGGTCCCCGCGATCGAACAAGTGTATTACGAAGTCGATCGGCGCTCGAAGCTCGAAGTGCTCTGCCGCTTGATCGACCTCGAGGACGTCAAGCTCGCCATTATCTTTTGCGCCACCAAGATGATGGTCGACGAATTAACCGAGCATCTCATCGCGCGCGGCTACGGCGCCGACAAGCTCCACGGCGACATGACCCAGGCGATGCGCGAACGCGTCATGGGCCGGTTCCGCAAACGGAAGGTCGAATTCCTCGTCGCCACCGACGTCGCGGCGCGCGGGCTCGATGTGGACGACATCGAGATCGTTTTCAATTACGACCTGCCCCATGACGGCGAGGATTACGTCCATCGCATCGGCCGGACGGGACGTGCGGGGAAAGGCGGGAAAGCCGTCACCTTCGTGGCCGGACGCGAAATCTATCGTCTGGAAAACATTCAGCGTTTCACTCGGAGCCGGATCCGGCGGGAGAAAATTCCGTCCGCCGAAGAAGTGGAAGGCAAACGAGCCACGGCTTTCGCCGACGCCTTGCGCGAGACCCTGGAGAAAGGTGAATACAAACGGCACGACGAACTGCTCGATCGCCTTCTAGAACAGAACTACTCTCCGACCGACATCGCCTCCGCCCTGATCCACTTGTTAGGTGAAGACAAATCCCGCGAAACGGAGGCTATTCCCGAGGATCGCCGCCCCCATCGTCCTGCTTCCGATCATGATCACGCTGCCTCGCCACGCCGTAGCTCGTCCCGGACAGAGGCGGGCGATCGCTCCCACCACCGCGGCCCCGACCCCTCCGCCAAAGCGCGCCGTGAGCAAAGCCGCGATGAGTACGAACGTCCAAAACGCTCCCGCTCGCGTGAAGAACCCGGCACCGTTTCCCACGAAGCGGGCATGGTCCGTCTGGCGTTCAACATTGGCCGGGCTCATGCCGTTCAGCCGGGCGATTTCGTCGGCGTGATCACAGGCGTCACCGCCATTCCCAAAGGAGAGATCGGCGCGATTCACCTCCAGGACACAAAGACCTTTGTCGACGTCGCCGAGCCGCGGGTCGCGCTTGTCTTGAAAAAGCTGAACGGCATCAAGTTCAAAGGCCGCAAGCTCCTGGTCCGCGTCGCGGTCTAGGCGCGATTTCATTTTCTGTAGCGGCGGTCTATGACCGCCGAACTCCGTGTCGTCCGACAGAGCGGAACTGGTTCCATCCGAGTGCCGGAGGCACGGCGGAATAAAGTCTGGAGCGAAGCGCAGCGGAGCTCCGGGTTATGTGTCCGCAAAATCCCCAAAACCCCGCGAGGGGTGACGGAAACGTTATTTGCAATCAACGCCCCGCCCAAGCACTCCGTCGCCCCGTTCGGGGCTCTTCTTCATCCCAGGACGGACACGAGCGGATCGGATGGGTCGCGATCGATCTCAAAGCGGTGCCGCCCCGAATGAGAGTCACTGGTTGAGGATTAATGAGGCTAGACCAGGCGGAGAACAAGGAAGGAGAAAACGTCCCCGCCACGGCGGGCAGGCTGTGCCCAATCCGCCAAAGGACGGACTCGCCGCGGCGAGCGTCCAACGCCCAATTTCGAAGTCAGAGAAAGCGCTGTAGCGACGGCGCTCAGTCGCCGTTCCGAGTTATAGGCAACCGCATCGGTTGCCACCGTGATGGCGGGCAACGGCAAGCGGAGCGCTTGCCCTACACGGCGGGATGCTTCAAGTAGTTCTGCGTGTTTGGAAGGCTTAGGAAATGGCGAAGACAGCGCCTCGAGAAGCTGCCATTTCCGGCGGAGTGGCTCGGCATTCTGCAGGAGCGAGTGCCGTATTACCGCCTGCTTTCTCCCGAGGAACAAGTGGAGCTACGAAAACTCATTCGGGTCTTCCTGGCGGAGAAAATGTTCGAAGGCTGCGGCGGTCTCGAGATGACAGACGAGATCCGGGTGACCATCGCGGCGCAGGCCTGCATTCTTCTCCTCAATCGCGAGCACGACTATTATGCGGGGCTCCGTTCCATTCTGGTTTATCCGAGCTCGTACAGCGCGCCGGCGGAGTTCGTCGATCCTGTGGGAATCGTGCACGAGGGCGCCGAGGGGCGGCTCGGCGAAGCGTGGCTCCGGGGAGCAGTCATTCTTTCCTGGGACGATGTGCGCCGGGGCTCAGCCGATTCTGAGGATGGCCACAATGTCACGCTGCATGAGTTCGCGCATCAGCTCGATCAGGAAGACGGGAGCTTCGATGGCGCACCGGTCCTGGAGAAGGTCTCGCACTATCGCTCGTGGGCGCACGTCCTCCTGAAGGAATACAAGGCGCTTCGCGAAGCGGCGAATCTCGGCCAGGAGACACTCATCGATCAATATGGCGCGACTAATCCCGCGGAATTCTTTGCCGTGATCACGGAAGCGTTCTTCGAACGGCCAAAGGCGCTGAAAGAAAAACATCCGGAACTCTACGAAGAGCTCCGGAAATTTTTTCGTCAGGATCCGCTCGCGCGATTGGAAACGGCGAAGAATCTAACAGGAGGTAACTGAGGAAACGGAGGTCCGCGGGCTATCGGCCGGCAGGAAGTGCGACGATACACGTCGGGCAGCGCTGTAGTTACGGTTCCGCCCCTGCGGTCGCGTCGACAGAGCGACGCACCTGCAGCGCGGCGAGGAAGTCAGAAAAGAATCTGCGCAATCTGTGGACAACAATTCTTCAGCTGCCAAATGTGGCGGGTCATGAGCGGCAACTTTGAGGAGCTGGATTACCAGAAGACATCGCTCGGGGAGCTCATCCTTCGGCGGCGAAGGATGCTCTCGTTAGGTGGGATCGAAATCTACGAGGTGAAACTCGGGGACGAATTCCTGATGTCGAGCTTGTTCCATGAAGTGGAAGAAGCGCTGGCGCATCGCGGCTTGGGCGAGTTGGAAGGCGAGAACTGGGATGTGGTCGTGGGCGGACTGGGACTGGGATACACGGCGGTCGCGGCGCTCGAGCACAGGGAAGTAGCGTCGTTAATAATCGTCGATGCGTTAGAGCCGGTGATCGGATGGCACCAGCGCGGGCTGGTTCCGTTGGGCGAGAAGCTCACCAGCGATCCGCGCTGCCGCATGGTCGAAGCCGACTTCTTCGAACGGGCGCAGTCGACGGAGGGCTTCGATCCAGAGCAACCAGGCCGGAAATTTCATGCGGTCCTGCTGGATATCGATCATTCACCGCGGACTCTGCTCCATCCGCGCAACGCCGCTTTTTATAAGGCGGAGGGACTAAGAGCGCTGGCCGCGCATTTGCATCCGGGTGGAGTGTTCGCGCTCTGGTCCGACGATCCGCCGGATGACGAGTTCCTCGAACTGCTTGGAGCCGCGTTCGCGACAGTGCGGGCGCATGTGGTGACGTTTCCGAACCCGGTGACGGAAGCCGATTCGGCCAGCACAGTCTATGTGGCGGGGAAGTGATCTTAATGGAGGGACGACCGCCGTGTCGTCCCCATAATAATCAGGAACGGGACAGCGCCCGTCCCTCAAAAACGCCGAGTGCAAATTACGCGGGGGCGGGCCGTCCATTGGCTATGAATTCGCGCCCCATTTTTTGCTTTATGGAGAAAGCGGCGGGCCTTAGCCTCCCGCCATGAGTGGCGAACTCGACGCGACCATTCGCGATTTTGCCGGCGGCCAGAAGGTCTTCGGCCGCTACACCCTCATCAAGACTCTCGGACGTGGCGGCATGGGTGTGGTCTGGCTGGCCCGCGATGAAGAACTCGAACGCAATGTCGCCCTGAAGTTTCTCCCGGAACTAATCGTCCACGACCGGGCCGTGCTCGGCGACATGAAACGCGAGACCCGGCGCAGCCTCGATCTGACCCACAAAAACATCGTCCGCATTTACGATTTTGTGCACAGCGAACAGTCGGGGTGCATCTCGATGGAATACGTCGATGGCGACACGCTCTCCAATTTGCGCGCGGACAAGCCGCACAAGGTTTTTGAGCCGCACGAGCTGCAGGAGTGGACCAGCCAACTCTGCGACGCGCTCGATTACGCCCACAACCACGCCCGCATCATCCATCGCGATCTCAAGCCGGCCAACCTGATGGTGAACCAGCGCGGCGATCTCAAAGTCTCGGATTTCGGAATCTCGCGAAGCCTGAGTGACTCCGTGAGCATGCTGACGATGGAGCGCGGCCGCAGTGGCACGCTCGTTTTCATGAGTCCGCAACAACTCGACGGCGAGCGCGGAACGCCGGCCGACGATATCTATTCCTTTGGCGCGACGTTGTACGAATTGATCACAAGCAAACCGCCGTTTTCGTCGGGCAATGTCGATCGTCAAATCCGCGAAAAAATTCCGCCGTTGATGGCGGAGCGGCGCAAGGAGCTGGAGGTCGAGGGCGAAATCATCGACGACGTCTGGGAAAAAACGATCGCGGCCTGTCTGGCGAAAAATCCGGACCGGCGTCCGCAATCCTTCGTTGAAGTTGCCCAGCGCCTCCAGATCGATTCGCCGAAAACGGTCCGGGCGGCGCGCGCGATTCAACCGCCAACCATCGCGACGGCGAGCGTCCCGACTCCGGCGACCGCCACTACGGGCACTACCGGCACGCTGCCGCCGATTCCAAAGTCTGGCGGTCTTAGCGCGGCAAAGATCGCGCTGATCCTGGGTGGCGTGGCGGCATTGGTTCTCTTTTTCCTGGGCGCGATCGGCATTTGGTATTTTGTGTTTCGCAAGCCGGCGGCACCAAAGAACGTGGTTGCGACCCAGACAGTCCAGACAACGACCGCGGCGGATGCGCAGCCCCAGCCGAGCGCGCGAACGAGCGGCCTGGCCGATACCGCAAAGGATGTCAATCCATTCAAACCCGAACCAAAAAGTAACATGAGGCCGCAGCCGACAGTGGCGCCGCAACCAAGCGCACCAAGCGTTGCGCCTCAGCCGGTCACACCGGTGAATGACTTCACTGGAGGTTAACCATGAAATCCTCGAAACTTCTTCTCACTCTCACGCTGCTTGTCGCGGGCAGCTTCACCGTGCAGGCGCAAATCGATACTATCGTTCGCGCGTTCGTCGATCAGGCGTCGCGCAATTCGCAGCAACGACAGCAACCGCAGCGAAAGCCAGCCGCAACCTCGGCAGCAGTCCAACACCCACCAGTCGAAAAAGCTTTTCGACGGCACCTGGCTCGCGACGCAGTCAAAGACAAATCCGGACAGCCAGCAAACGATCAACCGCACCTTCACCATGATCATCAAGGACGGGAAAGCGACGAAGACGCTCGACACGACGAATGTCTCGACGCCAGAGAAACCCTTCTATACCTCGGTCTTCGAGCTGCAACGGCGCTGGACCTACAACTCGCTTGAATGCACCGAGCAAGGCGCCAGCATCACGATCCAGTGGAGCCCGGGCCAGCTTTCCGATTGGGTGCCGAAGACGGTGCCGAATTCCGTGGTTGAAGGGTTCGGTTCGCCGATGGCGGAAACTGCAGTCTACAAGGTGAACGGCGACCAGTTGACCCGGATCAACGACCCGAACGCGTTGATCTATCACAAAGCGAAATAGGTGAATCGAGGGACGTACCGCTATGGCGCTTGTAGACGTTCGCCTGCGGCGAACGCGAGCGACGCCTCGGACCCGACCGCGGCGCCGAATTGACAACGTCTTTCTCGCGTCGGCCGCAGGCCGACGGCTACAACTTAAAAAACTCGAATCTGCCGTCGAAGCCTTTCAGCTCGTGGCTACCAGCCGGCTGAGCCGGCATCGCATCGCCCAGCTTCTCCTGCGCGGCCGCGCTCGCCATCAGATGAATACCTAACGAGCCGGCCAGCTTCTCCATCCGGAAAACAAAGATCACTTCCTTGCCGATCAGGCTTTCTTCCCCCATCGAACGCAACCCGCCGCTCGAAACCAGCCCGTAGTGCAACACAAGCCGGAACCGCGGCTCCGATTTTCTGCATCTGCTTCAGCTTCGACAAGTCCGGCCGCTACGTTCTCGGCGCTCTTCTCGTCGTCGTGCCAATAGGCGAGAAACCCGTCGCCGAGATATTTGTCGATCTCGCCGTGGTGCTCTTCGACGATCGACTTGCAGGCGGCGACCCAGGAGCCGACGAGCTGGGCGAGCTTGTCGCTCACCATGCTTCGGCTGAGCGGAGTGAAATTTTCGATGTCGGCCACAAGCAGCCAGACCGGAATGTTGGCCGTCTCGCGGATCGTTTGCTGCGCCATGGTCGTCCGGAGCTCGCTCGTGATTTCTTCCGGCTGGCGAAAAGTGAACGGCGCGTCGCCGACCGTGATCTGGTCCATGTCGCAAAGCCGGACCGGCTGGTGAACACGGCGCTTGTTCAGGAATGTTCCGTTGCTGCTCCCGAGATCGATGAGCCAGAATTCGCCGACATTTTGGAGATTGATGATGCAATGGCGGCGCGAAGCCTTGGGCGACTCGAGCACGACCGCGCTTTTGGGCGAGCGGCCTAACGAGCAGTTTCCGTGGAGCGGAACGCTTCTCGCGTCCCGGGCGATTCCAGCCAGGCTCCGGCCTCCGCCAAATCCATGGAGGGCGTTCTATTCGAATCGACGCGAAAAGAAAAGCCCTCACATTTGCTTCTTGGCAAGGCCGGCTTGGCAGCCGAACAATCGGGCCACGATGCGACGCTTCCTCGTTTGCTTGGCTGATTGCGCTCTGCGGCCGCGGCGCTCGTCTGCGGCGGAATCGCCGGGCGAAGCGGTCAAGCGCGCGCTGGTCGACGCGGAACGGAAATTTTATCAGACCGGCCAGGAGAAAGGGACGCGCGCCGCCTTCCTCGAGTTCCTCGCGCCGGACGGGATCGTCTTTCGGCCCGGGCCCGATGAACGGCCAGGAGGTTTGGAGCAAGCGAACGGAGACCGGCCTCGATCTGGTCTGGGAACCGGCCTTCGCCTCGATCGCGCGCAGCGGGGATTTCGGTTACGACACCGGCCCCTCGAAATGGCGCGCGAAAAAGACCGACGAAAAATTCGCCGGCTTCGGGCATTTCATTTCCATCTGGAAAAAACAGAAGGATGGCGCGTGGAAAGTGGCGCTCGATTGCGGGATCGAAAATCCGGAGCCGACTGCGAAAGCCGCCCTTGCAATTACTGACACCGGCGAACGGCGCGCCAGAGGGACAGCTTAAATCGCTGGCAGAGGCGCAGACGGAATTCACCGCGACGGCAAAACTCGATTTCACAAAAGCGTTTCGGGAGTTCGGCAGCGACGAAGTGCGGCTTTATCGGAACGGCTCATTTCCCACGATCGGCAAAGAAGACGGCGGCGAAGCTTCTCGGACCGGAGCAGGCGGGCGTGGCGATGGAAGTGATGAAAAGCGACATGAGCAGCAGCGCCGATCTCGCTTATAACTACGGCAGTTATTCCGATACCCGAGCGCAGGCCGCCGAGCCCGGCCATTTTCTCCAGATCTGGCAGACGGACGCCCGCGGCGCTTGGAAGCTCGTGCTCGATTGGCAACAGCCGTTGCCGAAGCCGTAGCAGTAATCTCGGAGGGATGCTTCTGCATGTCCGCCTTTTCATCTCCCCGGGCAAGGGACCAAAGAAATGGACTTGCGGAAGCACGTCCCTCCGAGGGTTGGAAACGCGTGAATAAATTTCCTGAATCTAAATCGCACGCGGCCCGCATCTCATTTGCGACACCGCGATGCAAACACTTGATCCAGGACCTTCGCTACGGCGCGCGCCAGTTATTGAAACGCCCGGGATTCACTCTGCTCGCCGTCATCTCGATGGCGCTCGGGATCGGCGCGAACACCGCCATCTTTAGTCTCGTCGATACCGTCGCGTTCCGTCCCCTGCCTGTCCGCAACGCCTCCGAGCTCCAGGAACTTTACGGCACCCTTCACAACGGCGCGGACTACACCCTCCAGTCCTATCTCAACTACAAGGACTACCGCGATCGCAACCAGGTCTTCTCCGGCTTGATCGCCTATCGCATCTCCGTCGCCAGCCTCAGCCACAACGGGAACAACGAGCGGGTCTGGGGCACCATGGCCTCCGGAAATTACTTCGATGTCCTTGGAGTGCCGCCCCTTCTCGGTCGCGGCTTTCTCCCGGAGGAAGATCAAACCCCAAAATCGCATCCGGTCGTCGTGCTGAGTTACGGTTGCTGGCAAAAACGTTTCGCTTCCGATCCCGCGATTGTCGGCCGCACCGTTCTGGTGAACAACGTGCCGTTCACGGTGGTAGGCGTTGCGCGGAAAGGCTTCATCGGCACCGACGTGGCTTACAACCCGGAATTCTGGACGCCCATGATGATGAGCCCGGTGATCGAACCCGGCAGCACGTGGCTCGAAAATAGGGACAGCGACAATAGTTTCGTCGTCGGCCGGCTCAAGCCAGGCATTACCAAGGCGCAGGCGGAAGCTTCGTTACGCGCACTCACGTTCGAGATGGGTAAGGAATTTCCGAAAGAGAACGCAGGCCGCGGCATCGAGCTGATTCCGCCCGGCCTGTTCATCCCCGACATCCGAAACGGGGTCTTCGCCTTCACCGCCGTTCTCGGAGCGGTCGGTTTCCTCGTCCTGCTCCTGGCGTGTGTAAACCTGGCCAATCTGCTGCTGGCGCGCGCCACGGAACGGCGCAAAGAAATCGCCATTCGTCTCGCCGTCGGGGCGAGCCGGCGCCGGCTCATCCGGCAATTGATGACGGAGAGCGTTATGCTCTCGCTGCTCGGCGGAATTCTCGGCGTGCTGGTCGCAGCCGCGATCAATCGCGTCGTCCAGCGGGTCGATTTTCCGGTCGACATCTCGCTCGTCTTCGATCTGCGGATCGATTGGCGCGTGCTTTCGTTCACCCTCGGTCTCTCGGTCCTCACGGGAATGCTGTTCAGTCTTATTCCAGCGCTGCAATCATCGAAGCCGCAGTTGGTCCCGGCGTTGAAAGACGAAACGTCGATGGCTGGGTTCCGCCGGTCCCGGTTGCGCAATACCCTCGTCGTCGCCCAAGTCACGCTCTCGCTCGTGCTCCTCATCAGCGCCGGCCTTATCGTCCGAAGTTTGCAGGAAGCCCAACGGATGCGGCCCGGGTTCAATCCGGAGAATGCCGTCGCGTTTTCGTTCGATGTCGGGCTTGCAGGGTTACGACGAAACAAAAGGGCGCGCTCTCCAGAAACAGGCGCTCGAGCGAATCCGCGCTCTTCCCGGGGTCGAAGCAGCCGCGCTCGTGGACAACATCCCGCTCAGCCTCAATTACAACAGCGCGACGATTTACCTCGAGGGACAACCGCCCACTCCCGCGGCCCAGCTTCCGCTCGCCATTCCCAGCTCGGTCAGCCCCGATTATTTCCGAACGATGGGGATCAGTCTTGCGCGGCCGCGATTTCACCGACCAGGAAGAGAGGAAGGAAGATCGGGTGGCGATCGTGAACGAGACCTTCGCGAAGAAATTCTATCCCGGGCCAGGATCCGATCGGAAAACGGTTCAACTTCAGCGGAGCGGAAAACCCGTTCTGGCAAATCATCGGCGTGTGCGGCGATGGCAAATACAACAGCCTGGGCGAAGAACCGAAGGCCGGCGCTTTTCCGGCCGCAGTGGCGCGACTACAGCACCGCGGTCTCAATGGTGGCGCGGACGAAAGGCGATCCGAAAACGGTTTTGACGGCGATGCAGCGCGAGATGCGGAACCTCGATCCGACGCTGCCGCTCTACGGCCTGAAGACACTCAAGGACCACATGAAGATCCCGCTCTTCCCGGCCAAGATTGCAGCGGGAGCGCTCGGAAGTTTCGGAGTGCTTGCGCTCGTCCTGGCGGCAGTCGGCATTTACGGGGTGATGTCGTACGTCGTGGCCGGCCGAACCCGCGAGATCGGTTTGCGGATGGCGCTCGGGGCGCGGACGGGAAACGTGCGCGGTTTGATCTTGCGCCAGGGAATGACGCTGGCGGTGATCGGTTCGGTCATCGGACTGGGGATCGCGTTCGGCGCGACGCGGTTGCTGAAGAGCGTCCTCTACGGCGTGGATGCGACGGACCCGACGACGTTTATCGGCGTAACGTTGCTGCTCGGCGGTGGTCGCAATGCTCGCGTGCTGGATCCCCGCGCTGCGCGCGAGCCGGGTCGATCCGATGGTGGCGTTGCGTGCGGAGTAGGTGATGAGGGCGGAGCAGGTGGATCGAGCGCTCCGTCGCTCGATGGTAGGTGGGCGCGACGGCGTCTCCCCAACATCGAGCGACGGAGCGCTCGATCCACCTATTTGTCCACCGGCGCAACATCAGCTCCCCGTGCCAGTCCGGATGCGCGACCCCGGCGCGATACGCTTCCAGCGATTCCACTGACGAATTCACCCGCAGATTACTATAAGCTCAGGTCGGGATTTTGCCAGCGCTCGTGCCAGTAGATCGCGGCTTTGATCCGCGGATAACGGGTCCGAAACATTTCGAGCGCTTGTTTGATCCACTGCCGGCTTGAGCATTCCGCGCACATCGGCGCGAGAACGGGAAATCGCCCGGTGGCCCATTCAGCGATCATGACCGGCTTGTCCGGATCGAGGCCGCATAATTCCTTATAGGGCCAGTCGACTAGCGATGGAATATCGGGATTCGGTTCGTCTTTGAACTGCTGGCCGTAAACACTCATCCCGAGCCAGTCGACATAATCCGACCCGGGATAATAAGCCGGCGCGAAGTTCCAGGTATCGATCGGGTAGGAGTAATTGTTGGTGTGAAACATCCACTTGATGTTCGAGGCGCCCCGAGCGCGGACGCGATCGACCACATGGCGGTACGCTTTCTTAAAATGCTCCGGCCCTTCCCATTCGTCCGCCGTTGTCACCAACCCATTCATCGGCGCCGTAATACCAGCCCGACCACGGGAACCAGTCGCCATTCATCTCCACGCCGAAGGCGACGATCATCGGCTTGCCGAATTCGCGCGCCGAGTCGCCCCACTTGTCGATGTAAGCGTCCCATTTGCCTGCGATAATTTCGTTCAGACTGAATTTGTCCGGCCCGCGATTTTGGGTGTAAGGCCGGTCCCACGGCGACCAGAAGACCAGCGGCAACGCGCCGTGCCGCCAGATGACATTAAGATTGCGGGTCGGAAAACTCTGCTCGCCCCAGTAACTCGACGAAGCGATGATAGCCTGGTGTTTGCCCACCATGTTTTCGAATTCTTCGATCACGTCGAGCGTCACCTCGTCCTCGGCGTCGCCGAAATCCATGAACGCGCCGGTGTAAGCGCCGTCGCTCCGGAAGAAGGACTTCGACCGGCCGTTCGGGATCGAGCCGCGCGTTTGGCGATTCACGATTTTCCATGCAGAGCGACAAGTGCGAGGCAGAATGACGAAGCACGAAGCACGAATGACGAAACAAATCCGAATGACTCAATATGACGAAAGGGCAGGTCGCGATCGACTGTTTCGTACATTCGGGCTTCGTCATTCCTTCGAGATTCGAAATTCGGGCTTCGTAATTGTCACTCAGGCGCGCACCGGCACTGAGGCCGTCCGTTCCAATTTCCCCCACCCAACCAACGCACCCTTCACCGCCCGGAAAATCGCTTTCCAAACCACGTAGCTGAGCATCGGCCGGTAAATCAGTCGCATCGGCAGGATCCGCCAGGCAACGAGAATGGATTCGCGCTCAATGATGCAGGCGAGCGTCGCCAGGAGCACGTCCATGCCGAGGAAGACGATAACGAACGGAAGGACCGCGCTCCACGCGCCGAACGGGCAGCGATGCCAGCAAAAACAAATCCACCATCGGCGTGATCGCGACCAGAATGATCTGGAAGAACCAGACGCTCGGCAAACTGAACCAGCCGAGCGCGCGATAATTCCAGTTGAAGACCATGTCGCGATGCTTCCAGAGACATTGGAGCGTTCCATAGGCCCAGCGAAAGCGCTGGCGGGCCAGAGTCCGGACCGTCTCCGGCGCTTCGGTCCAGGCAATCGCTTCCGGCACATACACCATTCGCTGTCCGTGTTTGTGCATGGTAAGCGTCAGATCGGTGTCCTCCGCAAGCGTCTCAAGGCTGAGCCCACCGACTTGATCGATGGCGGATTTGCGGATCGCGCTGATGGCGCCGGGCACCACCGTCATGCAATTCCAGCGCGTGTAGGCGCGCCGGTCGAGATTGAAGCCGCAGGTGTATTCCAGCGCCTGGCAACGCGCGATGAACGTCCGGAGATTTCCCACTTTCGCGTGCCCGGAGACGCCGCCGATCGTTTCATCGGAAAACGGCTCGACCAATCGGCGCAACGTATCGCGCTGGCATTGGGTATCGGCATCGAGAAAAACGGCGACGCCGCTGCGCATCAGCGCGAGCCCGCGTTGCAGAGCGCGCGCCTTGCCTCGGTTAGCTTGCCGCACCAAGCGAACGCGTGGATCGGCGACCGCTTGCACTTCCGCGGCCGTTCCGTCGGTCGAGCCGTCATCGACGACGATGACTTCGATCTCGCTCTCGTAATCGGTCGCGAGTAAACTCCGCAACGTTTTCGCAATCACCTTCTCTTCGTTAAAGGCTGCGATGATGACGCTGATTGGCTCGACTGAAATCGCGCGTCCAGGATCGCCGGAAACGAGCCGCCAGCCAGATCACGATCATAGTGCGCAAGACCACCAGCGCTGTCGCCACGATCATGAAAGCCCAGAGAAATTCTTCGGCCGCGTGAAAGATGCGAAAGCCCGCGCCGGAAACGAAATGCGTGAGCGAGCGTGATTTCGTTTGGGTCGAAGGCATCAGCTGATCGCGCGTCGTCCCGAGCAAAGTGCTGATCGAAACGATCGAATCGCCGCGGGTCTTGAGATAATCGAGGATGTGCGGGAGCGCTTCTACGGTCTGCTCGCGGTCGCCCCCGGCGTCGTGGAGAAGAATAATACTGCCGTCGCGGCGTTGCTGCTTCACGCGTTGCAGGATTACGTCCGCGCCCGGGCGCGCCCAATCCTGCGGATCAATGTTCTCCAGGACCACGAGATATCCGAGTTCCTGGGCGAGCTGCAACGGCATCAGTTCGGTGATTTTCGCCGGGCTCGTATCGGCGGCGTAGGGCGGACGAAAAAGAGTCGTCGATCGGCCGGTAATCGTTTCGAGGAGGAGCTGGGTCGCGTTTAATTCCACGCGAATATGCTCCGGCCAGCAAAGCGCGAGGTTCGGATGGTAATAGGTGTGGTTCCCGATCTCGTGGCCTTCCTCGACGATTCGCCTGACGAGTCCCGGATATTCTTCGGCACGGGCGCCGACGAGAAAGAAAGCCGCCTTCACGTTTTCGGCCTTTAGGATGTCGAGAATCTTCGGTGTCCATTTCGGATCCGGCCCATCGTCGAAGGTAAGCGCGACCTGATGCGGACCACCCGCGCCCTGGTGATAAAGGGTCGGGAACTGCGGAAACTTCGAATACGTCGCGGTGAGATAACCATCATTATCGACCGACAGGGTCCGATAACCGTCCGCCGTCGATTCATCGACCGATACGATTTCGCCATCACCGACATCGGCGATCGTGTCCGTTCCCTTAAGCACTTCGAGTGGGGCACGGGTCGCCGTATCCATTTTGAAATCGGCCGGAATGGCGAGCGCATCCCAGATCGCAACGTCTTCGGTTCCGAGCCGGTAGATCGCGAAACCGCCTGCTTTCGCCTCCCGGACTCGCTTGAGCTGGTTCAAAAACGTGACCAGGTCGAGGAACCAGACCGAGTGGTCCTTGTCCGCGTCCTCGTAATAAAAATAAGGGTTGTAGTGGGGCGCTTCGACGACCGTCTTCTCCACATCCGCGTAACTGGCCCGGCTCATCGCCTCTGGAAAACTGATCAGCTCCGCTTTCTTCCCACCGTTGGTCCAATCGTAACCGTAGCTGCCGAGCGCGACGATCCACTGGTTCGTCTCGGCGCCATCCATCAGAACACTTAGCCAGCCTTCGAACCAGCGCCTGGAACCGAGCGGCCCGGGCGGATCGATTTCGGAAGTCTCGTCGAACAGCATCGCGACGAAGCGATCGACGTTGTCGGAAAGTTCATCGAAATCAATGTAATCGAGGTCCTGTCCCGGCTGGACGCAGAGCCAGAGCTGCTTGTCGTCGTAGTGGAGCGCGTCGGTGAAACGGTCGAGGAACGCCGTGATATCTTTCTTGTAGGCGGGGTCGAGCTGCTGCCAGTCGACCACCACGCCGGCGGCCTTCGCTTCATTCAAAGTCGGCGAGCACTTTTTGAATAAATCGGTCCTGCCGATCGTCGAGCTGTGGGCGAGATTCTCGACCGCTTCCGGCTGCCAGGTGTCGCCGACGAGATTCGTTAACAGCGGCATGAGCGCGAAACCCTTGCTCGCCGCGAGCTTTGGGAGCCGGCTGTCGAAGTCGATTTGCAAATCGCCGGCGCCGCTGGTCATCGCCATCCATTCGGGGCAAACGTGGGTGATCTGGCCAGCGTGTTGTTCCAGCGAAGTGTAACTGTAAGGATCGCCGTTCGTGTAAAAGGCGAGTCGCACTTCGTTCGCCGGTAATTTCTTTCGAGGATGCGCTGGCGGCGTCGGCGCCACCGGCGGCTTCGGTTTTTTCCCCGCCAGCCGCGTCGCGGCAAATTTTTCCCAGAGAGCGAGATTTGGCGGCTGCTGCTGGCCGGCGGGGTTGACCGTCGAAAGCGATTTCAGCTGCCCCTTCAACTGGCGCAACGAGAACGGCAGGCTTAACTGCGGCGCGACGAAAAGCGTTTGGACAAAGAGGACGGTGCCGAGAAAAATCGCGATGCCAGCTATCAGCAAAGTGAGTCGGAGCCGCGGCCAGCGTTTGCCCGCCGGGTCGGAAAAGACGAACGGCGTGATCTCATGCGGGGACTCCTCTTCCATTCGGAGGCCTATTCTACATCATCCTGGCTAATTCTCGCGCCCGTTCGTGGAGCAACTCCGCCGCTCGGGCGACTCGATTCCTGTGAGGTGATGGGCGGCCGGGCCAGAGTCAGAATCGCTTCGAACTGATCGCGGATCGCTGGCGCGTTGCTGCTGCTCCCAGCGATCGCGAAGACGCGTTTACCCGATTCCCGCGCGAGACGGGCCACCCCGGCCGGCGCCTTTCCCTCCAGCGTCTGTTCGTCGAGCCGCCCTTCGCCGGTGATCACGACGTCCGCCTTCGCAATTGCCGCTTTCAACCCGATCAATTCCGCAACCACCTCGAAACCCGACTTGATCGAGGCGCCGCAAAAACTCATCAGGCCGAACCCCAATCCCCCGGCGGCGCCGGTGCCCCGTGTATCCCGAAAATCGCAACCGAGATCGCTCGCCACGACGTCCGCGAGTCGGGTCAACCCGGCTTCCAGAATCTCGATCTGTTCAGCCGTTCCGCCTTTTTGTGGGCCAAAAGTTCGGGTCGCGCCGCGCGGTCCAAGAAGTGGATTCCGGACATCGACGGCAGCGACGATTGATACTGGGATTGACTGCGCTGGCTTTGTGATCCGGGCCAGGTGCACGAGGTCGGCTGGCCTTTCAATTTCGTGCTCGTTCGCTAAAAAGCGAAACCCGAGCGCTTGGGCCACGCCGAAGCCGCCGTCGTTCGTCGCGCTGCCGCCCAACCCGATCAAAATTTCTTTCGCGCTGCGGCCGAACGCATCTTTGATCATCTCACCGACACCGAACGTGTCCGCGCGCAATAAATCGCGTTTGTCCGCTGCAATTCGCCACAGCCCTGCCGCCGCGCTCATCTCCATCACTGCCGTTCGGGGACCGGCCAGCCAAAAATAACTCGCGTCGATTCCCCGGCCGATAGCGTCCTGCGCCCGACAACTTATCTCGTCGCCGCCGCACGCCTGAGATATCGCACTCGCCGTCCCCTCTCCGCCGTCCGCCACCGGCAGCGTCGTGATTACCGCCTCGGGCAAAACATCGCGCAGACCGATGGCAATGTTTTCGGCGACAGCCCGGGCGTCGAGGGAGCCTTTGAACTTATCGGGAGCGATCAGAATCTTCATTGCAGATTTCAGATTGCAGATTGCAGATTGAACGCTGCCGATTTTCGGGAGGTCACCATAATCGCGACGAGTTCGTTCGCTTGGACGAGAAGCGGCTCGACTCGCTTTGGTGATATTAGTTTCCCCTCCGCAATGAGCTCGAGCCAAAGCAATGTTTCATCCGCCTCCTCCAGGACAACGCCGATCTTGGCGATGAACTCGGCCTTGGACCGAGCGCGACACGTCGCCCGATAGTTCGCTGCCACGGAAGTGCCGCTCCGGACTACCTGGTTTGCGATCGCCCGGCCTTCAACGGTGTTGGGCAGCGCCGCTACAAGTTTCAAAATGCGTAATGCGAAACGTTTTGTCCGATCTTTGAGTTCTGTGGGGTTCATTCTTCACAATCTGCAATCTGCAATCTGCAATCTTCAATTCTCTTTCTTCGCCGCGTATTCGAGGGCCTTCTTAATATCGAACTGCTTCACCTTCTCGACGACCGTCGGGTCGTTCGCGGCGTCAAGGACGCGGCGGTGTTGCAGAACTTCCAGGATGCGCCCTTCGCGAATCAGGCGGGCGATCTCGGGGTCGTTTCGCAAGGCGACGATCTTCGGATGCTCGCTCAACTCGACCGCGCCAGGGAAGGACAGAAACCGGCGGGCGTTTTCCGGATTGGCGCTGACCGTGCCGGCATCTTTCAAGGTTTGGTAAATCGAAGGCGACGTAACGTCTGTCTTCTTGAAAACGTCGCCGAGCGTCCCCATCTCGACAGAATTTTTCAGGCGGGCCAGGAACGAGGTCAGACTGTCGGTGTTGAGATTCTCGAGCGCGAGCGGCTGGTCGGAGCGCGAGTTTGAAGCCGTTTCGCGGCGAGGATGCGCCTGGACCTGCGCGTCCGCGACCGCGCCGACGGAGCGGATTCCGACCAGAATCAACCAGAGGAAAAAAAGGCCGAAGACAATTCCGGTAAGCGCGCCCGTAAAACCGTAGACGAGACGAATCGTGCCCGGCGGATGTTGCGCGGTTCGTTTGAAGAGGATCGAACCGAGGCTCGCGATCACGCCATAAACGACAAGCGCGAGGAGCGCGCCGCCGATCAACGAAACAACAAAATCCGGCCAGTTTAAAATCGGGCGGAGCAGGGGCAGCATGAGGGCCCCGCCGAAATAGGCCGCAGCGTAGCCCGCGATGACGGCGGCGCCGCGCATCAACTGCCGCGGCAACCCAAGCCGCCAGCCGCGAATGATCTCGAAGAGCAACAAGACCACGGCGAAAGAGACAAAGATCGTCTGCCAAAGCGTTGAGCCAGCGGTCATGACTGATTTAAGATTTCAGATTGCAGAATGCAGATTGGAAATGGCGTGCCGCTCTGGCGTGTCGTGGGATTTCAATCTGCAATCTGAAATCTGCATTCTTCAATCAATTGCAATGGCTCTCTGCCTGAGCGCGTGATCGCACAAAACCAGCGCGGCCATCGCTTCGACGATCGGGACCGCGCGCGGCAGGACGCACGGATCGTGACGGCCGCGGGCGGCGAGGGTCGTTTCTTCCCCGGCTGCCGTCACTGTTTTCTGTTCGCGCGCAATGGTGGAAGTCGGCTTGAAGGCAACCCGGAAGAAAATGTCTTCACCGTTGCTGATCCCGCCCTGCACGCCGCCGGACCGGTTGGTCGCGGTGCGGACCTGTCCCTCACGCATTTCAAAAGCGTCGTTGTGCTCCGACCCGCGCATCCTGGTGGACCCAAAACCGGAGCCAATCTCAAAGCCTTTCGACGCCGGCAGGCTCAGCATCGCTTTCGCGAGGTCGGCTTCCAGTTTGTCGAAAACCGGTTCGCCAAGACCGGCCGGCAGACCCCGGACGACGCACGCAATCGTCCCGCCTAACGAGTCGCCGTCGGCCCTCGCCTTTTCGATCGCCGCCATCATCTGCTCGGCCGCGATTGGGTCTGGACACCGAACGACATTGGCTTCCACCTGCTCTCTCGTAACGCCACCTGGATCGATCTCGGCGCTCACGTCATAAACGTGAGTCACGTATGTCACCAGCTCGACGCGCGGATGCAGGCTGGTCAGAACTTTGCGAGCCACTGCGCCGGCTGCGACGCGGCCAATGGTTTCACGGGCGGACGAGCGCCCGCCGCCTTGCCAGTTCCGGATGCCGTACTTTGCTTCGTAAGTGTAATCCGCGTGCGAAGGCCGGAACGTTTCCTTCATCTCCGTGTACACGCCCGGCCGCGCATCCTTGTTCAGGACCATAATCGAGATCGGCGTGCCGAGGGTGCGACCTTCGAAAACGCCGGAAAGAATCTGGCAGCGGTCGGCTTCGTCGCGTGTGGTCGTGATCGAGCTTTGCCCGGGTCGGCGCCGGTCGAGCTCGCACTGAATGTCCTCTTCGGTGAGTTCCAGCCGCGGCGGGCAGCCGTCGATCACTACGCCTACGCCACCTCCATGCGATTCGCCCCAGGTGGCCACGCGAAAAAGCTGTCCGAAGCTGCTGCTCATTCGCGCCATCTTAGTCTTACGAGATACGAGATGCGAGATCCGAGTCCCCTCTCGTCCGCAAACTCTGTCCCCCCTCGTTCCCAAACTCTGTTTGGGAACGCACTTCTCTTTCGAAACTCTGTTTCGCAGCGGGGCAACGGAGTTGCGGGGACAATGGCATTCCCAAACAGAGTTTGGGAACGAGGAACAATGGCCGCTGGAAAGCGGAGCTCTGCGACGCTCTCGGTCTCGCTGGAACTCGACCCTCCACGAGCTCGTGCATCAATTTTGAAGAGCATTTGAAAATCCGCGGTTACGCGGCACACTGCGCGAGCATGCGCGCGATTCTCGCACTCGAAGACGGCCGGATTTTCGAAGGCGAATCGTTTGGCGCCAGCGGCACGCGGGTCGGCGAAGTCTGTTTCAACACTTCGATGACCGGTTACCAGGAGGTGCTGACCGATCCCTCCTATCGCGGCCAGATCGTTGCGATGACCTATCCGCTGATCGGCAATTACGGCACGAACGCGCTTGACCAGGAAAGCCGGGAGCCGCACGTCCGCGGATTCGTCATTGAAGAACTGAGCGAGGTCCCGAGCAATTGGCGCTCGGAATTGTCGCTCGAAGAGTATCTCGCGGCCTGGAACATCCCGGGCGTCCAGGGGATCGACACCCGCGCGCTGACCAGGCATCTGCGCGAACGCGGCGCAATGAAAGCGTGTCTGACCACGGAAGCGCTTTCAGAAAAGGATGCGGTCACTCGGGCAAAGAAAGGCGAAGGCGTGATCGGGATGGATTACGTGCGCGAGGTCACGACGCCGGTGCCGTATGAGTGGGATCCCGAAGAAAAATTGAGCGGGGTATGGGCGGTGGCGAGCGGCAGCACCGAGGAAGTTTTCCAGCAAGCCTTGCCGCCCGTTCGGTATCGGGTGGTCGCCTTTGATTTCGGGATTAAGGAAAATATTTTGCGGCGACTTCGGCAGAACGGATTTGGAGTGACCGTGATGCCCGCAACGGCGACCGCCGAAGAAGTGCTGGCGTTGAATCCGGACGGCGTTTTTCTTTCAAACGGCCCCGGCGATCCCGAGGCAGTCGAGTATGCGCACAAATCGCTTCGTGGCTTGCTCGGTAAAAAACCGATCTTCGGGATTTGCCTTGGACACCAGATCCTCGGATTCGCGGTGGGCGGCCGGACGTTCAAACTCAAATTCGGACATCGGGGCGGAAATCAGCCGGTGAAAGATCTGCGGAGCGGTAAGGTTGCAATCACGTCGCAGAACCACGGCTTCGCTGTCGATGCCGACTCGCTCCCAAAGGAAGTGGAAGTAACCCACGTCAATCTGAACGACGGCACCGTGGAAGGAATGCGTCATCGGGAGCTGCCGGTCTTCAGTGTGCAATACCACCCCGAGGCCGCTCCCGGGCCGCATGATGCGAGCTATTTTTTCTCGCAGTTCGCCGAACTGATCGAGAAGGGTTGATTCGCCTGAAGATGTGGCTCCGCCGCCAGACACCGTAGGCGCAAGGCGCGAGGTTAGTTAGCTGACGCCATTTGAAACGCCGACATCCACTCAGCAACATCGGAATCGGAAGATGGGGTCAGAGCTAGGTATTGACACAGTTTTACCGAACCACGTGATATAGCCTGTTGGAAACGTGAGTCCAAGTCCCCATAAATAAATTCTCCGCAATCCATTTCAAACTAACCGCCGTCTCCGCGCGTAAGCGACGCGCCAGCGCCACTTTTGCCGGATCGCCTTTCTTGCGCCGCTTCAGCTCCGCCTTCTTCCAGCCTAACTTCTTCATTTCCTCGCCGATGATTCTGGTCGCTTTGCTTTGCTCGGTTTCATCGCGCTCCCGCCCAGGATGCGCCTCTGCGTGGCGCACTTCGACTTTCTCCAGCATCCAATCCAGAAAATCTTCACCCCCGAGCTTCCAGCCATGGCGAATCGGCTCCAGTTCTTCCGGCCGGTTGGCTTCTTTCCGTAACGCTTCCATTCTCCGGCTGAATTCTCTCCGCCCACGCACTCCGTCTGAAACGATTCCGTGCTCGCCCAGCAACCGATCCGTCCGTAACCAAGGGGGCCGCTTGCCTTTTGGTCCCAGATAATGAACGCAACTGCTCCAGGCGTAACTGTGCACCTTCGCATTCTCCCGGATCATCTTCGCCCGGACCGGATTGAGATGCACGTAATCACACGCCTGGCGCAGATAAGTTCCCTCACGACCATCGACCAGCAGCGCCTTATAACGGCCGCCGAAGAGATGTCCGCTCAGTTGGTGCCGTCGATTAAACTGCTGCGTATAGGAGCCCAGAAACCACTGCATTCCTGCGCTCAGGTTGCTGCGCGGAGTCTCCACCACCAGGTGAAAATGATTGCTCATGAGGCAATAAGCGTGAATCTGCCATGCTGTCCGCTGGCAGGTGCGTTCAAGAATGTCGAGAAATCGTTCCCTATCCACATCGTCTCGAACAATCGCCTCTCGCCGATCTCCACGGTTCAAGACATGGTAAATAGCTCCGGCATATTCGATGCGTAACGGTCTAGCCACGAGCCGGAGATTAACGCTGACCGCGACCGTGTGTCAATACTTAGCTCTGACCCCTTTGCTTACCGGAGTCAGTCATAGTCAGGCGATTACGAAGCGTTTCCCGGCCTTACCACGCAGGATTTTTGGGAAGCCTGCCCGATTTGTTTTGAAGTTCTGACAATTGCTTATCCCCGTATTCCCCCGAACCGTATTCATGTTCCCACGATGTGCGAGTTTGAACATACAAGTACACTGAGCCAAACCGGCCATTTGAATAAAATTCTACCCCGAAGACATGGTCTGCGTCACTCCAAGACCTTACGAGGCGAAATACGGCTCGCGAATCGTCTACATTTTCAAGTGTGACTTCGTCCGCCTTGCCTAGGGTTCTCAATAAATACTCTGAGATGGTTTGATAAAGCTCCCTGGCAACTGAATTGTCCAGCTGGTCCTGCCGCGATGGACCACGATATGCACTGAGTGTGAGTGACTCCATTTTGCGCTCGCTGGAAAACTTCGCGCTTCCCGCAAAGGGAACGCCAAGGATCTGCTGATCGGGAATTGATACGTCCGAGGGCAAAGGCGTGTCCTTTGATTTACCGTCGGATGACGCCCGAAAGATTGCTTTTACATCCTCGGGTGAATCCGCGTTACGGATCCGAACCAATTGCGATAGAACAGCGACATCCGTTGGTTCAATCGCCGATCTATGCTCGGCATAGGCTTGGTTGACTAACAAGACACCAAGCCAAGCAATCCTTGAGACATGTTTAATATAAGCTCTGAAAGATTTCATATTTAGCATTTGCCCCTTCTTGGAACTAATGTGGCTGAATAAATACATCTTCCACGACACCGTTGGCTAGTTCGTCCGCAGCAGCGTCACGCATCGGCTCCATTAAGGGCGGCATGTTGAACAGACGATCGGCGGCGCGATTTGAAATCCACTCTAACTCGATGAGAGCGGCTCGGCAGGGGGAATAACCGGGGACGTTTCCATTGTAGTTCGGGTTCGTCGCATTAGTGCTGTCAGAAAGTGTATCCAACGGTTTCTGGAGATTTTGTTCATGTTGCTCTGAGGTAACGCCATCGGTCGGCAGTCCCTGACTTTCGACCGGTTCGACCGCAGCAATGGCGGTCTGCAAGTGCTGTCGCAGCCGAATCGCCAACTCGCGATCTTCCTCTAAATTCCAATTGCCAGTGGTATCCCACATGCCGAGCGGATGCCGGCGAGGTTCGTGATCTTCAATGCCGGTAAAGTGCAAACTCAGATAGACATCGGCTCCATTCTGGCGGGCCACAGCCGTTCTGGTCTGGAAATTAATGTTTACGTTGTTGCGACGCGTCAGGAAAATTTTTATGTTTAGGTTCTGTTGAGTTCTAAGCGTTTTTAGAGCTTTCTCCAAACGGAGACCGATATCTAAGACCGCGTCGGTCTCCGTTACGTTGCTGACGATGCCGGTCGCGCCTGTATCATTGGAGCTGCCCGCCTTTCCGTAACCATGTCCCGGGTCGATCACCACGACGGCCGGGACGTCGAAATCAATCTCAGCGGTAGCGCCAGGGTATTTTTCGATTTCCAATCTAACTCCGACCTTGTTGAAACCTACCGGAGGCACGTTGATTCTAATCGCGGTTTCCCCATTAGCGTCGACTTGGGTCCTCGCTTCTTCTTGCGACACTCGTTCGAACCCGTAGCCCCCTCCGGCTCCGGCGTTGGTTTCGAATCGATCAGGATGTTTCTCCGGCCATTGGCCTCGGAACGTTGCCTCGGGTTGGCCCGGGCGCGTGAATAATGGAACCATGCTCCACTTGATCTTGTCGCCGGCCGTTGAGTTCGGCACGCGAATCTTGAGATTTCGGTATGCCACGTTCGGTACGTTCAGGACTTGGTCGGATCGCTGGTCCTTGATTAGCTCATTGCTTTCGGGCCGCGATTTGGGCGTCACAGAGCTGTCAATCTCATCGCCCGCATCATCCTTGGTCTTTGGCGTAACTTCCAGAAATTCTACCGGAACTAAGAGAACCCCTCTTCGTACCTGAATCTTGGGCCCGGTCGGATTGGCCGGATCCGGCACCGTGTGAAAGGCAGTGCCAACAATAAGTCCGTTGTCGTTAACATCCAGAGCATTGACGACGAACCAGTCCGAAGGCACGTGGGCATTGAGATCGTGCACTTCCCAGCTTCGCGAATTGCCGCCGTTGCCCGCATTCAACGCCCAGACTGCTCCGGCCGTGAACTGCTCCATCGTGAGCGATTTGCCGACGATGCGATCCCCGCGGACGTTAATAGCGCTGGCGTAGCCGTGACCTTCAGGGAAGTAAGTCGGATCCCGTCCCCCAAGATTAGGCAGCTCGAGCGGGGCGGTGGAGTTGGCTTGCCACCAGACCGCATGCGTCCGATAAACCGGATCGGATTGGCCTTTGGTGCTGTAACCAACCGCATTGCCTGCGGCATCCACATCCCACCCCCAGGCATAGCTGCCATTACCAAGCGGCAGCAAATCCTGCAGGATGGGATCACCAGGCGTGGTTTGAGAAGCGTTAAAGGTCATCAAGCTGCGCATGGCATGAGTGGGCGAGGGTGGGTCGCCGGCCCGGTCGGGCGCCGCACTGCTTCCCACCGTTACTTTTCCATCTGGACTGATGGCGGTGGCAATGCTTTCTCCCTCGCTGGTGCTCGCTCGCCGCAGCGAACCAAGAGTGTCCCACTTGTTGTTTTTCCACCGCATTCCATGTTGGAACAGGTAAGGTTCATAGCTGGAAATGTTGTCGAGTGATTCGCTTGTATTGATGTTCCGCAAATCGCCCCACGATCCAGTTCCCACCACCGTGCCGTCGCTGCTGATGTCCCAGGCTGAGAAAAGACTGTCGTATGGCTTCGGGAATTTCCGGGCCGGATTGAGGTCGAGCCGGTCGAAGCGGTAGACGTTGGCTTCATCGCCCGTAATTTCCTTTACTCCGCCGGCTGGCGTCCACGTGGCCGCACGCACGTCGATCTTCGCGCCACCCTCACGCACGATCCCAGGACGCGAGCCTACTCCGAACCAGAACTCGAAGCCCTGGTATATCCAGTCTGGCACGCCCTGCCCGGTTGTAGAATGATCCATTGCGCCCACCACGATTCCGTCTCGGGTGAGACGGAAAGCGCGGAAGTTCGGAATACCAATGGAATCCGGCGTCTTAGTCGGGTCGGGGTGCCAAAGGAGATAGTATTCAATCGTGGTCTGCCCATTGCTCGTGGTCGCACGCTGCTTTAGCAAAACATCGTTATTTTCCGCGATACTCATGACTTCCGCATCTCTCAAATCCAAGAGGGCCGCCGAGGGAAACGGGCCGCCGGCCTGGGCGTAGAGGAAACGCTTCTCCACCAAATCGAGCGCGACGAGGGATTGCTCCAGGCTTTCGCCCAAATCGACAACGGCATACTGCGGTAATTGAACAAGAGTGGTGGCTGAGCTTTCCTGGGAAAAGATGGAACGCGCGCCCGTAGCATCGAGGGAGGTAAGCCGGTAGCTATAGTAAGTCTCCGGTTGGAGAGTATTGTCCTCGTAGGTGGTATCCGTTGGATTGACCGTGACGATTTCCTCCCACACACCATTCAAACCGGTGCGCCGCTCAATCGCAGTGCCAGTCGAGGTAGTCGGAGAAGGCGCCCAGACCAGATGAATTGCAGTTGGCGAGGTGGCCTCGCTCGTTAGGGACGTAGGCGGCAGAAGGTCATTCGTAACGGTACGTTCAACAAACACGCGGAGAGTCGCACTGCCGGTCTGGATTGTGTCATCGCTTGCGAGAGCAGTAAGGTTATGCCAACCCGGTCCGGCGTTGCCCCAGGTGAAGTTAGCGACCCCTGCATTGCCCGAGAGCGGAGTGTCGGAGAGCAATTGGCCATCAGCCAGAAGCTGAAACTTGGCCAGGTTTGAGTCGATGTCGCTGGCCTGGGCTAGCAGGACAATAGGAGTCCCAGGCGATGATGTCGACCTATTCGCTGGCGCGGTGAATTGAACAGATGGCGGATGGAGATCGGCCACCGTGACGTTCGCGACCGTGTAGCCATCCTGGTATGGATCGTAGCTGTTAGCGTAGACTTCGACCTGGTACGTTCCAATTGTCGTCGGGGTCCACGTGGCGTTACCGTCCGTTCCACCATCAATCCATTGACCGTTCACATAAAAGGAAACGTCTTCCAAGGTTCCGATCACGTTTCCAACCACAGCCGCGAGTGTAGTCGGAGCGTTGACTTTGATTGGAATACTCGGCGTTGGCTCGACAAGCGTAATGCTCAGCGGGGGAGGTTCGACGACGTTCACCGTGATCGAGGCTGAAGAGTAACCGCCGAAACTATCGTAAACATCGGCCCGCAAAGAATGCTCTCCATTGTAGCCCGCGAACCATTGCACTTCGTACGGCGGAGAATACTTCGAGCCGAGGTAATCGTTGCCGTCGTAAAAATTCACCGCTTCCACCGTGGCCGGACTAACAGCCGACGCGTCTGCATGAACGGTCGCGCTTTGGCCGGGATAGAATGAACTGCCGCCAGCGGGGCTCGTGATAGTGACCGTGGGATCGCCGGGCGATAGGACGGTGATAGTCACCGGGGTGGAGGTTCCGGATGCCCCGCTTGTGTCGTAAGCCGTCGCGGCGAATTGAAAGGTGCCGGCGTAGTTAGGTGTCCACGTGAAGGAGTAATTTGTCCCGGTGCCTTCCCCAATTTCGGATGGGTAGTAGGTCACGTCTTGATAAATCAGCTGCGTTATGGCTCCGCCGCCACTGCTCGCGCTCGCGGTGAAGGTAATGGAATCTCCGGCTGCCAGGGTAACATCGCCGGTGGGAGTAAGAATCTGGACCTCAGGCGCTGGCCGAACGACGACACTGATCGGGCGTTCCTCCGTAATCCCCAGATCATCAGTCAGTCGAACGATGAGGTTATGCGTTCCCACCGTGTTGAACACCGTCGAGAAGGCAGTCCAATAGTAGAAAACCTGGGCTTGGTTCGGTTCCAGCGTGCCGAGGATTTGACTTCCCTCTATCAGATCAATTCTCGCGATAACCCCGTCCCGATCCTCGGCCGTTACCCCAAGAGTCCATTGCTTGCCCAGATCAACCAGATCAGACGAAGGCACAAGCATGTCGAAGATGAATTGCGGCGGGATATCCACCAGGACGGATAAGTCATCGTCGCTCGCGAACTGCCCGTCGTAGGCGGTGAGCCGGAGCCGGTATTTTCCAGGGTAAAGGAATGTAGTAGTGGTGTCCGTCGCTGAAGCACTGCTAAAGGTTACATCCCCCAACCCGCTTACCGCGGACCATAACAGAGTCAGCCCGTGGCCGGCAGGCATACCATCATCTTGGGCCAGGCCGTGAAGGGCCAGCGCTTGGCCTAGTTTCAGGATGGCGTCGGGGCCTGCGTTGACCTGCGGAGATTGATTGGCGCCGGTCGCCACCCAGGTAATATCAATGGTTGCCGTCCGCGCACCCGCGCTGGCTATTACGCTGTCACTTCCCGCCTGAGACCCTGTCCAAGAAAATTCAACCGTCCCGTCTGGTGAGGTCAAAGCCGAGCCAGTAGTCGGATTTGCTCCAGTAACAGAGAACGTAACCAAGGCATCCGGAACCGGAAGGCCGGTGACACCATGGAGCGAAGCAGTAACTCGATGGGTGCCTCCTACAGGAGCCAGAGCGGAAGATTGTGTCAGTTGGAGCTGAGCGGAGGCGTTATCCATGGCTCCGTACAACCCGCCGGTATAGCCATAGGATTCAGCAGGGGCCCAGCCATAGAGCAGTGTGCCGACAGGAGTAGGTGAGGAAATGTCCAAGGTGGAATTCTTTGGCACGGCGATGGACGCGGTCGAGAAACCGCTATCCGCGATCGGGAAAAATTCCGCCAGGGCGATGGTCTGGCCATTCACGGTCACTGCAGCCGCATGTGCGGAATCGACGACAACCGTAAGATAACTGTCGTAGATATCGGAGACGACATAGGCGTGATGGGAGAAGTCGTAGTTCCGGTAGTAGGGGGTCGGGATAATGTAATGCCGCCCGAACGTTTCGTAAGGCGGAACGATGGAGAGGAAAGGATCCCCCACGGTGTGATCCACCTCCGTGCCCTGGGCTAACTGAGCGAGCAGAATGTGTTGATCGGCGAGGATGTAAGCAGGCTGCGTCAGGACCGTCTCATAGAACTGACCGCGATTAAGGGTAGCGACTATCTCGCCATTGATGGAAACATGAGTGTTATCGTCCGACGCCAGGGCCCGGAACATATCGCCGCCGGTCCGTCCCTTGAGAGGGACGGTTACAAAGTGGCGACCCCAAAGATCAACGGACGGGACCTGTTCGTAGAGATGATCGGCGTAGGGAATGTTATAGGGGACATAAGCGAGGCCCGCGCCGCTAAAAACTGCTATTGGTTTATCAGCCTGCACGCGGGAGCCGGTAAGATCCTCTCCGTTGTGGATGCTAATCAGTCGATAAACCTCTCCGGTCTGAAGCGTCACCGTGAAAGACTGTCCCGCCGGATGGGACCCGGTGGGAGAGGTGGGAGTGATGGTTACCAACGTTTGCGGCTTTGTCGCCACGACGGCGAACTCACTTCCATCTCTCGGGCTGTCGATACCATTACGATAGGACATGACGAAGTGGTCGAGCCCCAGGAGCGACGTCGGCAGGATAAGACTTCCGTCTGTAGTGGCGTGCATGTAATTCAACGCGTGCACCGCGACGGGAGCGTCAGCCACGATGTGGATGGCGCTCGCCCGCACCTGGTCGTACTCCCGCCAGTAATCCGGCGCGAAACCGGTCTGGATATCGACCACTGTCTTGCCGCCCGGGGTAACTGAGAAGCTCTTCACCTCCCGGGAAACTTGCATATTTCCGTCGATCACGATGGAGTGATAAATCTCCACGGTGCCTGTGGCGGCGGTCTCAGAGGTAATGTTCAGGTTCCCGCCGGCATGGGCGGGCTCCGAGCCGGCCGGATTGGACAGGAACGCCATCCAGAATTCGCGGCCTTGATTTGAAACAAATGAATCCGGGTCAGATTGCGGCGCGGCAAGAACGGTTACCGCGGTGGTATCAAAATTGGCGCCATCGGCATTCGAAGCGGTGAGCTTGATGACGTAGTTTCCAGCTTGGGTGAAATTGGCTGAGGTAACGGCAGAGTTTGGTGCCGAGAAGGTGGCGCCGCCGGGTCCGCTGACGAGTGACCATACGAGCGTCACTTCGGGTCCCGGCGTCCCGCCATTCAACACGACCTGCCCTTGGAGTGTAGCTGCGCCTGGCAACGAGATGAGCCGGTCCGGGCCGGCATCGACCGCCAGCTGGCTGTTGATGTGAGTAACGTTAATCGTGACGGCCGCGGAGGTGGCGTATGCTCCTGATCCGTCCGTGGCACGCGCCGTTAACGTGCTTGCTCCTTCCGGAGCGCCAGTCCAACTGATGGAATAAGGCGCCGCGGTCGCTTCGCCGACCTTCGTAGCTCCGGCGAAGAACTCGACTTTCGTGATGCCATCGTCGGTATCCGTCGCGTTCGCGGTGATTGGGATCGCGTCTCCAGCTCGGAAGCTTGCCCCCTGAGCCGGAGTGGTGAACGCGACCGCCGGAAGCGCGTTGACCCGCAAATGAATCGGCGCCGAAGTGGTGAAAGCGGCGTCATTGTCAGTTGCTTTCGCCGTGATGGTGTAGCCCCCGGAGATCGCATTGCTCCAGGCGAAGTTGAAAGGCGCGGAGACGCTTTCGCCGAGCTTCGTGCTGCCGGCGAAGAACTCGACTTTCGTGATCGTCCCGTCACTGTCGGTGGCGTTGACGGTGAGCGGGATTGAGCTTCCGGGTTGCACTACAGCCTGGTCTGCCGGTGCGGTAATCGTCACCGCAGGTGGAGTATTGATCCGGATCGAAACGACAGTCGAAGTGGTGTGCGCGCCGGCGTCGTCGGTCGCTACTGCGGAAAGCTGATACGATCCCGGCGCGGGAGCGGGCCACGAAATCGTCCACGGTGCCGCGCCCGATTCGCCAATCTTGGTGGCGCCCGAGAAGAACTCCACTGTCGTCACCGTGCCGTCGGAATCGCTCGGATTCGCGGTGATTGAAATGGGGGCACCGGGATTGAAAACTTGAGCGGCGGTAGGAGCAGTGATGCCAACTGCAGGCGGCGCGTTGATCGTAAGATTAATGGGGGTCGAGGTGCCTTGAGCACCATCGTTATCGATGGCGCGCGCGGTGAGCGAATAATGTCCCGCGGCTGCATTGCTCCAGTTGAATTGGTAAGGCGCGGTCGTGTCTTCGCCGACTTTTATCGCACCGGCATAGAACTCCAGCTTGGTGATAGTTCCGTCGCTGTCGCTCGCGTTCGCCGTAAGTGGAATAACGCTGCCTGCCTGCACCACACTGCCATTTGCGGGCGCGGTCATGGTGGCTGCGGGCGCCGCGTTCACCCGAATGTTTATCGCCGCGGAAACAGCCTGCGCACCGTGGTTGTCAGTCGCCTTTGCCGTGAGCGCATGCGGTCCGTTGGCCGCGCCATTCCAGGTGAACGAGTAGGGCGCGCTGGTCTTCTCGCCGAGCTTCGTGCCGTCTGAGAAGAACTCCACCTTCTGAATGGTCCCATCGGTGTCCGCCGCATTCGCGGTCAGAGTAATCACGCCACCTGGTTGAAAGACGCTCTGGTTCGCCGGCGCGGTCAGAGCAACGGTCGGTGGCGCGTTTACTGTGATCGACACCGGGGCCGAGGTGGCCTTTGCACCAAGGTTATCGGTGGCAATGGCGGTCAGTTGGTAGGATCCCGGAGCGGCATTTTGCCACGCGTAAGTCCAGGGCGATGACGTCGCCTCGCCAAGCTTGCTCGCGCCGGCAAAGAACTCCACCTTGGCCACCGAACCGTCGGCGTCGGCCGCACTAGCAAGCAGGGTAATGGCGTTGCCGGTATTGAACACCGTCGCAGCAGCTGGACTGGTGATCGCGACCGTGGGTAATTTATTCTCGAAACTCGCTGCGTCGAACAACTGCAAGAGACCGTTCGCATTTACCGTCAAGGCGTTGCAGCTCGCGCCGCCCACCAATTTCGAAGCGCTGTTAATAATGAGCGTCCCGTTCGGCAGGGTTGCGTAGCCATAAAGGTTGCAGCCGCCATTCACCGTAAAACCGCCGGTGACGATATTGAGTTTGAGCCAGGCCGGATTGCTGGAAGTGCCGGCCATGCCGTTGGCGGTAAAACCGTTTGCCACATTCACGATTACCGGGCCGACCACCAGGAGCTTGGTCGCTCCGTTTAGGGTGACATGTTGCAGGTTGTAAACGGCGGGCTGCGTCGAACCGGCAACACCGAGGGTGAAGCCGCTGGCGGCGTTCGCGATGAAATCTCCATACGTTCCGGGCGGCACCGCGTACTGGCCGACGTTTCCGTTGAGCGTGAAATTGCGCAGAGTCGCGAAATTGCCCGCGCTTTGTCCCGCCGCCGTGATCGTGACCGTGCGCGTCCCGGTCGGTGAAGGCACCGGCGGCAACGCCGGAATCGCGACGGGGTTGGCGCGCGTGCGAAGATGGCCCAGGGTCACGCCCCCGTTGAGAATGACCTGGTAATTGGAAGGTGAAGTGTTGCCAGTCCCCACGATCGTTCCGCCGAAAGTGGACTGACCGTTCTTGATCAGCGTCGGCGTCCCCGGGACGAGCAGGTCGCCCGTAATGACCGCGCCCCCGTTTAGCGTGACATTCGCGCCCGTCATTTGCTGGACGTTGCCTTCGACCCGCCCGCTATTGATCTGCGGCGCCCCGTTCACCAGGGCGGTCCCGATGTTTTGCGACCGGGCCGTCTGAATTAGCGCCGCGAAGAAAAGGAGGGCGATAGCTGTTCTTATGGGGGGAGATTGATACATAGAAAACCGGGATCACCGGCTGCTTCTATTACCCCGGGGACGGCGGCGTTTTTAACAGGAGCGCGTCTTACGTCAAGAACGTTTTAAGATTCTGATATAAACGACAGCCTTAAGGTCGTGAGCGCAACGCGATGACTTCCTTCAGCATGCGGAGGCTGTCACGAGCGAAGCTGACTTTGCTTCCTTCGTGATGATTCCAGCGCACGGGAATCTCTCTCATTCGCAGGCCCGCCTTTCGGGCAAGATAAAGAAGCTCGACGTCGAACCCGAACCCATCGGTGTTCGCCTGCTTCAGGACCGGACGAAAATTCTCCAATTGGAAAGCCTTGAAACCGCACTGGGTATCCCAAAAGGGAAGTCCAGTCGCGAGCCGGACGATGAGATTGAAAACGCGCCCGCCCTGTTCGCGCCTCCAGGGTTGGTGATGACCGATCAAGCTCCGGTCGAGAGCGCGCGAGCCGAAAGCCACGTCCACTTCGCCCGCCGCAATCGGCGTGATCAATTTCGGCGCTTCCTCGATCGGCGTGGAAAAATCGGCGTCCGAGAAAAGCGCGATCGAATGTTTCGCGGCCAACAAGCCTTCGCGCACCGCCGCGCCTTTGCCTCGATTCGGCGAATGCTCGAGTAACCGCGTCGCGACGGAGCCTGGCGCGGCGAAAACTTCGCGCACCACCGCGGAGGTGCTGTCCGTCGAGCCGTCATTCACGACGATGAGCTCACTGGCGGGAGTGGTGTCTCGCAAATAGGCAAGCGCGTCGCGCAGGGTCTGCCGGAGCCGGTCCTCTTCATTGAAAGCTGGAATAACGAGAGAGAAAGCGGGCAGCATTGTCGGGCAGTTGTAGGGGGGCCGGGGCTATTTGTAAATCGCCACGAAGACCTGGCCGTCAACATCAACAAAGCCGCGATACATCCCGTTGGTATTGAAGGGAAGGGCGATGTTTCCGCGGCGATCGATTGCGATCAGCCCGCCGGTGCCGCCCAGAGCGGCCACTTTGTCGAGCGCCGCCTGGGCCGCGGCGCCCAAACTCATCTCGCGATATTCCATCAGCGCGGAGAGATCGTGGGCAGCTACCGCGCGGATGAAAAATTCGCCGTCGCCGGTCGCGGAGACGGCGCAGGTTTTATTGTTCGCATAAGTGCCGGCCCCGATGAGCGGCGTGTCCCCAATGCGACCCGGGCGCTTGTTTGTATTTCCGCCGGTAGAAGTCGCCGCCGCAAGATTTCCATTTCGATCGAGCGCTACGGCGCCCACCGTGCCGTGGCGATCCTGGTCCGATAACGGATCGCGCTTCGCCTCCGCCTGGCGGACACGCTCCAATGCCTGCCACCGTTGCTCAGTGTAAAAATATTTCTCGTCGACGAGTTCGAGGCCGAGCTCGAGCGCGAAATCTTCGGCCCCCTTCCCTGCCAGCAGGATATGGGGTGATTTCTCCATCACGGCACGCGCAAGAATTATCGGGTTCCTGACCCTCTCCACGCAACCCACGGCGCCGGCTGCCAGCGTCTTCCCGTCCATGATGGCCGCGTCCATTTCGTGGGTTCCTGCGCTGGTGAAAACCGCGCCGCGACCTGCATTGAAAAGCCGATTGTCTTCCAAGACTTTCACGGCCGCTGCGACCGCATCAAGACTCGAACCGCCGTCCTGTAAAATGGCGCGTCCTGCCTCCAGCGATCGCTGCAATCCCGCACGAAGATCGTGCTCGAGCGCCGGAGTCATCTGGTCAGGCGCGATCGTTCCGGCCCCTCCGTGGATGGCGAGCGCGAATTTCGTTTCTGCCATGGATTTCGCTTTCGACCGGAATCTTTGCGGCTGCAAATCGCCTTCCTATTTCCTGCTCATGATCTTGATCGTGCTCCTGATCCTTCCCGCCGACGACGCGCCAGACAAAGATTAGGATCAGGATCATGAGCAAGAGCAAGATGGAGAGCGGGGATTTTCTCCTTTGCTCCTCTTTGAACTAAGGCAACTTGCCCTCAGCATGGCCCAAGCTACTGGCGACCTGGAAACAAGTAAGAGGATCGAGACCAATCCGGTCGTGGTCGTCGCGGGCATCGGCCAGAAAGGGCGCGGCTTCCTTCGCGAAGTCGGCGGCATGTTCTGGTTCATCGCCCACACGTTTACGGAAACGATCGAGAACGTGCGCCGCGGCCGCGCGCCCTTCCGCGCCTCGAGCTTCTTTCGCCACACGGAACGCGCCGGAGTCGGGTCCGTGCCGCTGGTCACGATGGTTTCGTTCTTCCTCGGGTTGACCATGGCGTTGCTGACCGGTTATCAGCTGCAACGATTTGGAACGGAACGACTCGTGCCGGGTCTGGTTTCGATTGCGTTCACCCGGGAGCTGGGGCCGCTCCTGACTGGGATCATGCTCGCGGCCCGGATCGGCGCAGCGTTCACTGCGGAGCTCGGGACCATGGAAGTGAACGAAGAAGTGGAAGCAATCGAAGCGATGGGGATCAGTCCACTGCGTTTCCTGGTTGCCCCGCGGATGCTGGCGCTGTTCGCCCTCATGCCGTGCCTCTCCGTGGCTTCGAGCCTCGCGGCCATTGTCGCGACCTGCTTCATTTCGTACGCCTATTTCAATATCGCGCTCGCGTATTTTAACGACCTCGTCATTAACTCCCTGCTGATCCGCGACATCATCACCGGGATCGCGAAGAGTTTTCTCTTCGGCCTTTTGATCGCGGCGATTGCCTGTTACCGCGGACTCAATGTGAAGGGCGGCGCGGCGGGCGTCGGTAACGCGACCACCTCGAGCGTAGTCACAGCGATCACGACGGTGATCGGCTTCGATACGGTGTTTAACATCGTTTACACCGTTTTTTTCCCGACATGAGCGCGCCCACTCCCCACACCGTCGAGCTGCGCGACGTCCGGCTTAGCTTCGAGGATAAAACAGTCCTCGACGGCGTCTCGCTCGAGGTCGAGCCGCTCGACCGCCTCGTGGTCATGGGCCAAAGCGGCAGCGGCAAGAGCACGATCCTGCGTTTGATTCTCGGAATCCTGCAGCCCGATAGCGGCTCGATTTTTTTCAAGCAATTCGAGATTTCGCGGCTGAACCGGCGCAAGCTGCAGCAGGTGCGCACCCAGATCGGAATGGTTTATCAATATTCCGCCCTGCTCAGCTCGCGGAACGTGCGCGATAACGTCGCCCTGCCCCTCGAAGAGTTGACGACGAAAAGCCGCGACGAGATCGACCGGATCGTCGATGAAAAACTGGAGCTGGTCGGAATGGCGGACGCGAAAAGCGAAGCGCCCTCCGAACTCAGCGGCGGGATGCGGAAACGCGTCAGCCTCGCGCGCGCTCTGGTCATGGAGCCGGAGCTGATCCTGTTCGACGAACCTTCGGCTGGACTCGACCCGGTCATTGCGACGGTCATAGACGAATTGATTATTAGCCTGACGGAAAGCTCAAAGGTCACGTCGATCATTGTTACCCACGAAATGGACAGCGCTTTCCGCGTCGGCACGAAAATGGCCATGCTCTACCACGGAAAAATTATTGAACAGGGCGAGGCCGAAGCGTTCAAAAACTCGACCAACCCGGTGGTGGCGCAGTTCTTGAGCGGCAGCACTGAAGGACCGATTCTGGAAGGAAGCAAAGATGCAGTTGCGACGAAATGAAATTCTGACTGGCCTGCTCGTGCTGGCCACAATCGCGGTGCTGACCGGCATCCTGATCCTGCTCGGCGCCCCGGGGCTATTCCGGCCCCTGGTGACCTACAAGATTTACATGGATAACGCCGCCGGCATCAAACAGGGCGCGCCGGTCCTGCTGGCGGGGCGGAAGATTGGGCAGGTCGATAAATTGTATTCGCCCGTTTCCAAGGAAGACGCGGCTCGAGCGGAAGCCGCACGGGCGGCGTTGCAAGCCGGCGAGCCCAGCCCAACGCCAACGGATAAGCCGAAATACGAAGCTCGGATCGACGTGAGGGTGGACAAGAATGCGCTCGTTTACAAAGACGCGCGGGCGCGCCTGATCACGCTCGGGCTCCTCGGCGAAGTCGCGATCGATATTACGCAGGGAAATGACAGTTCCGGCCGCGCGAGCGACGGCGAGATTTTCGCGGGCGAACGGGTCCCGGATTTCGGCGAGTCGATCTCTAAGATGCTGGACATCGTCAAGCCGGTGGCCGCGGAAGCGACGAACACCTTAAAAGAACTCCAGACGACGGCGCAGAATCTGAGCCGGATCACAGACGAAAACTCGCAGCTCAACATGGGGCTCGCCCAGTTCCGGACCTTCGTCGAAAACCTGACGAGCCTGACGGCGCGAGACAGCTCCCTTTCGACCGCGCTGAAGAACATTGAAAAGATCAGCACCGACCTGACGAGCAACGACAACATCCAGCTCACGCTCCAGAATTTCAGGCAGTCTTCCGAGAAACTAAAAGGCATCATGGATGATGTGAGCAACCTCGGTCCGGAATTGAAGGCGAGTGGCGCCAACATCAAGGAGCTGACGGACACGGTGAAGCGCCAGCCGTGGCGCCTGGTTTGGCCGAGCACGAAGAAGTATCCCGAAGACGAACAATCGGTCCCCGAGTCGACGCCAGTGAAAAAAACAAAGCCGCGACCGCGAACGAGCGCGCCGACTCCACCGCCCCGAACCAGGTAATGGAGGGACGACCGCTGCGTCGTCCCTATGATGTTAGGGACGGGACAGCGCCCGTCCCTCCAATTAGTCCGCGGACTTCGTCGGATGCCGCGGCGCGGCGTCGCTACCCTTTCTTCTGCAAGCGCGCCTGGAGGAAAGTCATCACGGCGGCTTCCTGCGATTTAAGGTCGCCCAACTTCCGCTCAAGGGTCTCTTCCGTCTTCTGCTTCAATCCTTCGATCATCGCGCCGTCGAGATAAGTTTCGAGCACCGCGGGATGGACATAACATTTGCGGCAAACCGCAGGCGTGTTCCCAAGTATTTTCGCCACGGCTGAGATCGCGTCTTTAATGTTCTTCTTCGCCTGAGTCTTGTTTTCGAACGCTTCCTGCGCGTGCAACGCCATGGCCGCGAGAACAGTCCCCGCCCACGTCCGGAAATCCTTCGCGGTAAACTCCTCGCCGGTCACCTCGCGGAGATACTCGTTCACGTCCTCCGAAGTAACCTTCCTCCGCTCGCCCTTGTCGTTGAGGTATTGGAAAACTTCCTGGCCAGGCAGCTCCTGTAGCTGACAGATAATTTTTGCCAGGCGCCGATCAGTTACGTCCACTTCGTGTTCCTTTCCGCTCTTGCCGCGGAAACTGAACCTCAGTTTCGTAGCGGTCACATCCACGTGCCGGTTCCGCATCGTCGTGAGGCCAAACGACTTGTTTTCCTTCGCGTATTCCTCGTTGCCGACGCGGATGAAGGTGCGCTCGAGAAGTTGAACGACCGTAGCGAGCACCTTCTCCCGGGGTAGCCCGCGCCGCTTCAAATCGCGGTTCACCCGGCGGCGGATTTTCGGGAGGGCTTTGCCGAAAACCAGCATCCGGTCGTACTTATTTTCGTCGCGAACTTCGCGCCAACGCTCGTGGTAGCGATACTGTTTTCGGCCGCGTGCGTCACGGCCCGTCGCCTGGATGTGACCGTTCGCCAAGGGACAAATCCAGACATCCGTGTAAGCCGGCGGAACCCCGATCCGTTTGATCCGAAGCAAACGGTTCTCGTCCCGGATTGGTTTGCCCTCGGAATCGAAGTAGTCGAAGTCGGCGCCCTTCCGTTTCCGGGTGTAACCGGGCCGGTCGTCGCTGACGTAGCGCAGCCCTGCTTCCTCCGCGACCTCCACCGGATCCGGCGCGATCTCGATCTGATCGATTTTCTTTTTCTCAGCCCGCAATGTCTTCGACGGCATCCAAGCTATACGCGTGGCGATGGCCAGAAGGTCGCACCTTGGAGGGACGACCGCTGTGTCGTCCCTATTAATTAGGGACGGGACAGCGCACGTCCCTCCAAACTAACCGCCGTAGCTTTTCGTGAATTTCTTCCGGGATTCGGATTCGGACTGAGTCGTCGGTGCCGGTTCGGACGTTTCCCCGGGAGGCGGTGCTATTTCCGTTTCCGCTTCCGCTTGCGGTGCCGGAGGCGACGCAGACTCCGTCTTTCCGTCGCGCATCTCCTTCGAAACTTCCACGAACGCCATTTGCAAATTCGACAGAGTATTGCGCAACACTGCCGTCTCTTCGTTCGTCAGGTTCCCTCGCGTTTTCTCCTGAATCATGCCCAGCTGATCGATGAACATCTTAGCCAGTTCCAGGTTCACCTCGCCCTTGCCGGTCTGGGGGTTTGGGATTTGCCCGAGGAAAAGCGCCGCGTTTTGCGCCTGCATCATCACGAATTCGATGAAGCGCTGCGATATCTCACCCAGGGATTGCGTGTTCGTTTGGACTTCGGCCATGGCAATAAACTAATCGAGCACGAGCAGGAGCACGAGCACGATTACGATTTTGGTTCCTCCCTCGTTCTCGTGCTCATACTCCTGCTCGTGCTCGATCTTCTGGTCTGTCATCCGGCGGCCGCACCAGCGCAATCACGTGCGGTTGATCCAGAAAATATTTCGCGGCGACCCGGCGAGCATCCGCGAGCGTGACCGCCTCCACGTCGCGCTCCAGGGACTTGTAATGATCGAACCCGAGCCCATAGAGCTCATCCAGGGCCGCCATGTAACCAAACGAATCGTTGCTTTGATTCGCGATCTGTTGCTGCCCGATCAATTTCTTCTTCGCTCGCGCAAGCTCTTCCACGCTCAAGCCTTCGATCGCCAGCTTCCGAATTTCTTCCAGTAACGCCGCTTTCACCGGTTCGATCTTTTGTGGATCCGTCCCCAGATAAAACAAAAAGAGTCCGGGCACCAATCCCTGCATCTGGCTGGCACCCACGAAATAGGCCAGCCCCATTTCTTCGCGGATCCGGACGAAAAACCGGGAGCCTAGATCGCTGCTCGCTTCGTCGATCAGCTCAAGGGCCCAACGGTCCGGGCTATACATATCCGCCCCGCGGAACCCGACCATCAAAACCCCCTGCGCTTTCTCCTTTAAACTTTCGATCGTGACGGTCTCCGAGAGCGGGACGGGTTGCGCCACACCGGTGAGCGCGAGTTCGCCCGATTTCATTTTGCCAAGCGCGCTTTCAAAAAGCTCGCGAACTTCCGCAGCTTTTATGTTCCCGAAAATCGAGATGACGCCGTTCCGGGCTACGAGATAGCGATCCCGAAACGCGAGCAATTGTTTTCGAGTTAACTTCGCCACGGAATCGGCCGAGCCTTTCCCGCGCAAGGCGTAGGGATGATCGCGAAAGAGGGCTTCGCGCAAAATATTCCGGGCGACGACGGTGAGCTGCTCCTCGTCCTCCTTGATCCCGGCGAGCTGGACCTGGCGTTCGCGCTCGACCACACCTTCCGGCATGGTGGCGTTCAACAAAACGTCGGTCAGGATTTCCACGCCGATTTGCAAATCCGGCTGAGTCACGTCGACCGCCACACTGAAGCTGTTGTTCCCCGCGTCGCTCCCAATGCTGCCGCCAACCGCTTCGAGCGTGTCGGCGATCTGCTCGGCCGTGCGCGTCTTCGTCCCTTTTAAAAGCGTCTTCGCCATCAACCGCGTGATCCCATTCGTCGCAGGCGTCTCCGCCAGGAGGCCGCCGCGAAAAACTGCCGCCATCGAAATCAGCGGCAGCCGCGGATCTTCGCGAACGAGAAGGCGCAGTCCGTTTGAAAGCTCGATCTTTTGAATTTCTCCCGCGCTCACGGCTGGCGAACTCGCGGTTTGTGCCGCAGTGGCGCTCTTCGGGTTAAGAGACGTGATCGTCAGGTTATCATCCACCAAATATTTTCCGGCCACGCGGCAAACTTCGTCAGCGGTGATTTTCTGAGCTGCGGCGAGGTAATCGCGAGTAAAATTGAGGTTGCGGGTGAGGAACCAATTTGAACCGAGGTCGGACGCCTGGCCGCGCATCGTCGTCAACGCGCCCAGATGGTGGCTGAGCGAAATCTTTTTTGCCTTCGCGAGCTCCTCGGAAGTAACGCCATCGCTTTTGACTTGTTCGATGATCTTCAGGATCAGATCGCGCGCCGCATCACGCTTCTCCAATTCGACCGTCGCATCGATCCCGAGCAATCCCGGATCGCCCGGCGTGTAGGAAAACGCGGACACGCCGTAGGCAAGACCGGTTTCCTCCCGCAACTGCCGATAGAGCCGCGAGCTGCGGCCATCGCCCAGAATGGTCGAAAGAAGATCGAGTGCCGGCACGTCCGGATGCGTGATCTCAGGAATGTGCCAGGACAGCGAAAGCCGCGTCAGCTCCGTGACGAATTCCTCGATGCGTCTCCCGCCGCCCCAGCTGCGGCGGCTCGCTCGGAATGAAAATCGGCCGGAGGGATCGCGCCGGATAATCTTTAAAAAAAGCGTCAAGCCGCTGATAAACCGCCTCCGCGCTGACATCTCCGACGACGATGAAGGTGAGATTGTTCGGAACGTAACGGGCCCGGTAGTACTGCAACACGTCATCCCGGGTGAGTTGATTGAAAACGTCGAGCAGCCCAATCACCGGCAGACGGTACGGATGCCGTTGATAGGCCGTGGCAAAGAGAAGTTGTCCGGCCATCCGATCGGGATCGTCCATCCCCATGGCGAATTCGCGACGGATCACTTCCTGTTCCTTGGCGTACTCCTGTTCCGGCAGGGTGGAGTTCATCATCGCATCGGCGAGGAGATCGATTGCAACCGTGACGCCATCCTTCGGGGATATCGATCCAGAATACGGTGCGATCGAATGAGGTATAGGCGTTGATGTAACCGCCGACGTTCTGGATTTTTTGCGCAATCGCATTCGCCGGGTTCGATTTCGTCCCCTTAAACAGCATGTGCTCGAGGATGTGGGACAAACCCGCGCCGAGATGTTCGTTCTCATCCACACTTCCCGTTCCGCACCACGCCTGGACGCTCGCGACCGGCGCGCTCCGGTCTTCCTGCACGATGATCGTGAGCCCATTCGGGCAGGATGCGTTTCTGCGCCGTATTAGGCGGAAACACGATCCCGCTGCTGGTTTCCGGAGCAGACGCTTTAAGATGAGCCCTCAACATACCGGCCCACCAAAGGGCCGGACGGCGTCCAATTCAACTCAGGACAATTTCGGCGTCGGGTTCGGAAGCCGAACCGGGACGTCCGGATGGGAGCACTTTTCCGGTTCGAATGGTTTCACAAAGGCTTCGTGAAAATCGAAGACGTTCTTGAAATCCTCTATCGAATCTTCCTCCGTCTTTCCGAAAATGCCCGCACCGATCAGGTTGAAAACCATGTGTCCGATGTCTTCGCAGGACCGGATCCCCCAGTAGGAAAGCACCGTCACCACCATCGGGCCAAACTCCTTGAGCGCGTATTGCCGGACGCCTTCCAGTAGCTCCGGACCGGCGACGTGGCGCACGGAAGCACCCTTGGTTTTTTTCTGCTGCTTGGTCGTGTAATCCAGCGCGTCTCGAAGAAAGACGTACGCGTCGCGTTGATAGCGCGGGTCGCTGGCCACAATCGAATCAAGCGCTTCGGCGAATCCTATCTTTTGCATTTTATTTCCTGTCCCGGTTTTAGCGAGAGCCGCCATGATACGCAACAACGCTCCCGCGGGCAACTCCGGCCTCGTCCTGGACCGTGGCCGGACGTAACCTGGAAAAATGAAGGCGTGCTTTCGCAGTTCACTGGTCCTTCTCGCCTCATTGAGTCTCGCGACGGAATCCCCAGAGAACTATCCCACCGCCCTAAGCGGCGGAGCGCCCTGCGGGTCGTGCGATGAACCTGCCAATCTGTCGTGGAAAACAGTGATCCCGCCCGAGAACGAGCCCGGCGAGCGGCTCATCATCACCGGCAAAGTCTTTCAACCGGATGGAAAGACCCCGGCCCAAGGAATGGTGCTTTGGGTTTATCACACGGACCGGACGGGCTTTTACAATGAGAAGGACGACGCCAGTCATCCGCGGTTAAAGGGCTGGATGAAGATCGGCGCGGATGGGAACTACGAATTCCACACGATCCGCCCCGGCGCGTATCCACATCGGACCACGCCCGCGCATATCCATGCGCACGTTTATGGGCCGGGATATTCGGAACGCTCGATTGAAGATTACTGGTTTAAGGACGATTCGCGGATCAACGAAAAGGAGTTGAAGAATGCGGCCGCTAACGGCGGTCATCCAGTTATCGTCGAGTTGAAGCGCGGTAGTGACGGGGTCTGGAGGGGTGAGCGCGACATCACAGTCAAGCCGCGGGGTAAACAAGGAACGGCGGTTTACAAACCGCCGGCGGCTAAAGCCGCCGCTCCTTGGGTTTTGAATTCTTTGCCGAACCACCTACCCGGCGCTAGAATCGCGCGATGACCTCATTGCAGCAGGAGATCGAGCGGCGCGGGTTGCAAATGTTCGACCTCGTCGATCAGAACCCCGAGTCGATCTTCAGCAAGGCGGGATTTTATCAGCGCATGATGGCGTTTTCGATGCGCGATGAGCATTTCAAGGTGCAGATGTTCCGCTTCGTCGATGTCCTCGCGTCGCTCCGCCGCTCGACCGACATCGTCCGGCATCTCAACGAATATTTCGCCGGCATGCAAAACGGCTCAGTGCCATTCCTTCAGACCGGCATCAAAGCCGCGCGCATCTTCCCGTGGCTCACCGCGCCAATCCTGCGCTGGAATGTTTCCGGCATGGCGCGGCAATTCATCGCCGGGCGCGACCCGGACGACGTGATGAAGACCCTGCGGAAACGGCGCCGGGAAAAGATCGGATTCACCGTCGATCTGCTCGGGGAAGCGGTGGTGAGCGAGCCGGAAACCAACGAATACGCCGCGCGATGCCTCGCTCTGGTCGAAGGACTCACCGCCCAAACCAAAGGCTGGAGAGATCCGCTCGGCAAAAACACGGAGCTGTTCCCGGTCGTGAACGTTTCGGTGAAAATCTCCGCGCTCTATTCGCAGATGAATCCGGCCGACCCGGAAGACGCGATCGCGCATCTCGCTCCGAAGTTGCGACCCGATCCTGCGGCGCGCCCGCGAGCTCGGCGCCTTCATCAATTTCGACATGGAGAGCTACGCGCATAAGAACAGCACGCTCCAACTTTTCCGGACCCTCTTCATGGAGCCCGAGTTCCGCGAGTGGCCGCACGCCGGCATCGTGATCCAGGCGTATCTCCGCGATGCCGAAGCGGACTTGCGCGAGTTGATTGAATGGGGCCGGCAGCGCGGGACGCGGTTCACCGTTCGGCTCGTCAAAGGCGCTTACTGGGATTACGAAAAGATCAAGGCAGCGCAGAACGGCTGGCGTGTTCCGGTGTTTCTGCAAAAGCCGGAGAGCGACGCGAACTTCGAAGTTTGCACGCGGATCCTGCTCGAGAACGAATCAATCGTTACGTCGGCGTTCGGTTCGCACAATGTCCGCAGCATCGCCCACGCCCAGGCGTATGCGCAGCAGCTCGGGATCGATAAAAGCCGGATCGAGTTCCAGCTCCTTTACGGAATGGCCGGGCCGATCAAGCGCGCGTTGGTCGAGATGGGTTATCGCGTCCGGGAATATTGTCCGGTCGGCGAGTTGCTTCCCGGGATGTCGTATCTCGTCAGGCGGCTGCTCGAGAACACTTCGAACGAAGGATTCTTGAAGGCGAAATTTTCCGATAACGCCGGGCCGGAACAATTGCTCCGCGATCCGCGATCGCTTCTGAAACGAAACAACGTACGGCCGGCGTATCATCGCATCGCCGCGTCTACAGGCGACACGCAACGGCCAATCTCTCGATACGCCGCCGGGCGACACCTACGAAAACTCGCCGCTGGTGAATTTCGTTCACGAGAAAAGCCGCGAACGGATGCGATCCGCCCTGCGCGAAATGCGCCCCCGGCTCGGGCAGAAATATCCGCTCGTGATTAACGGCGAGAAGATCTGGACCGATAACCTGATCGACTCAATCAACCCGAGCTAAACCGACTCAGGTCGTCGGCGCCGTTGCAGAAGCCGCAATCGAGCATGCGGAGCAGGCGGTCACGGCCGCGAAGAACGCCTTCGAGCATTGGTGCCGGGTCAGCGTCGAGCATCGCGCCGAGCTACTGGAAAAAGTCGCGACGATCATGGACCGGCGGCGCTTCGAGCTTTCCGCGCTCGAAGTTTTTGAAGTGGGCAAGCCTTGGGCGGAAGCCGACGGCGATATTCGCGAGGCGATCGATTTCCTCCTCTTCTATGCGCAACAGATGCGGCTCGCGCGGTCTGCCGCGATTGACGCAGCACGTGCCCGGCGAAGAAAGCTATCAGCATTACTGGCCGCGCGGCGTCGCCCTGGTCATCGCGCCCTGGAATTTTCCGATGGCGATTCTGACCGGCATGGTCTCGGCCGCACTCGTGACCGGCAATACCGTCATCATGAAGCCGGCGGAGCAATCCGCCGTTTGCGGCGCGATGCTGATGGAGATGTTCGAGGAAGCCGGCATCCCGCCGGGCGTCCTGAATTTTCTTCCCGGCAAAGGCCGCGTAATCGGCCAGCATCTCGTCGATCACAAGGACGTCCACATGATCGCGTTTACCGGCTCGCGCGAGGTCGGGCTTGCGGATTTGGAAGAGCGCTGGCGAAACACGCGAAGGCCAGTTGGAACTGAAACGCGTCGTCTGCGAGATGGGTGGCAAGAATGCCGTCATCATCGATTCCGATGCCGACCTCGACGAAGCGATCGTCGACACGATTTATTCCGCGTTCGGTTACCAGGGACAGAAATGTTCGGCCTGCTCGCGGCTGATCGTGCTCGAGGAAAATTACGATCGCGTCGTCAAGCGCCTGGTCGAAGCCGCCGCAAGTTTGCGCGTCGGAAATCCGGAAGAGCCCGGCATCACGGTTGGTCCAGTGATCGACGAAACGGCTTACCGCCGGATGTTGAATACGATCGAGATCGGCAAGAAAGAAGCGACGCTTGCTTTCCAAGGGACGGTGCCGGCGGAAGGCTTCTTCGTTCCGCCGACGATTTTTACGGACGTGAAACCGGACATGGTTCTTTCCTGCGAGGAAATTTTCGGCCCGGTCCTGAGTGTATTGAAAGTGCGCGACCTCGACGAAGCGATCCGGGTCGCGAACGACACGGACTACGCGTTGACCGCCGGATTTTTCTCCCGCAGCCCAGCCAACATCGAACGCGTGAAAGCGGAGCTGGTCGCGGGCAACGTTTACATCAACCGCTCCTGCACCGGCGCGGTAGTCGGCCGCCATCCCTTCGGCGGATTCAAAATGTCAGGCGGCGGCACCAAGGCCGGCGGTGGCGATTACCTGCTTCAGTTCGTGGTCCCGCGGGTCGTCACCGAAAACATCATGCGCCATGGCTTTGCTCCGGACACGACCCCGGAATTCCGCGCGCCGTTTGGCGCAGCCCATGAGTAAGTCGGGCGCGATGAAGCGCGGACTGCAATTCGGTTTCTTAATCTTCGTTCTGGCGTGCTCGTCCGCGTTTGGGGGACTGAGCGGAATCTGTTTCGTTTACCAGCCCCTCACCACGCTGGGCACCGACGCGGAATCCAAAATTATCGTGGCCAGAATTCCAATCATCTGCAGTGGTTCCACGGAAAGCGTTCTCAGTTACATCTCCGCGCCGCATCAATTGCTCCAGCGCGGTCCGGCAATCGTGGAAGACTCGAACCTTCTCTCGGCCCTGGGGGTTTCGGTGGAGGCGGAATGGCTGGAGAAGCCGGGACATTTTGTAGTGACCCTTGATGTATCTCAAATGAAGAGGGCGACCCGGCATCAGCTCAGCGATGACGAGGTAGTTAACGCCGCCGTGAAATGCATCCGGCGCACGATCGATGAGATCGGCCAGAAAAAGGTTTGGAAAGTCCGAATCGTCGGCCGCCAGCAAGACGGCGCCAAGTGGCACAAGTATGAGACCGATTACAGATCGCGTCAGTGAAGCGGGATGCTTTACGTCGTAGCCACGCCGATTGGGAATCTGGACGACATCACGTTACGCGCGCTGGAAGTGCTGAAGTCGGTCGACGTAATCGCGGCGGAGGATACGCGCCACTCGGGGAATTTGCTCCGGCATTTCGAAATCCGAAAGCCGCTCGTCAGTTATCACGAGCATAATGAGGCGATGCGTTCTGAGGAACTGGCCGCACGGCTGGCGGCCGGCGAGAATGTGGCGCTTATTACCGACGCTGGCATGCCGGGACTTTCCGATCCCGGCGCACGTCTGATCCGAAAATGCATCGAGCGCGGTTTGCCTTATACGATTGTTTCCGGCGTGTCAGCGATCCTGACCGCGCTGGTTGGGTCAGGCTTGGCGGCGGATGCGTTTTGTTTCCGCGGGTTTCTGCCCGTGAAAAGCGGGCAGCGCGAACGTGAGCTGCGCGCGGCCAGCGAGCGTGAGGAAACGTCGATCTTTTTCGAATCGCCCTATCGAATTCTCAAGACGCTGGCCGCGTGTGCGGAGCTGATGCCCGACCGGCAACTTTGTGTTGCTCGGGAGTTGACGAAGAAATTCGAAGAGTTCCGGCGCGGGACCGCGGCCGATCTGCTCGCGCATTACATGGCACATCCGGCGAAGGGGGAGATTACTCTCGTGATATCAGGCGGCCGGGACTGAACCGCGCAGTCTCACTGATTGTATTTCCGCTTGTCAAACCCACCCATCCGTGTGATTTTGCGCGGCTTTTCCCCCGGTCAGCACCCGGCTTTTTCGTATGGCTTACGCAATTATTAAAACAGGCGGCAGACAACACCGCGTCGCGGAAGGAGACATCATCGATGTCGATTTCCTTAATGAAGAACCGGGCAAAGAAGGTGTCTTCGCCGACGTTCTATTTCACAGCGATGGCGACAAGCAGACCCACGGCAGCCCGCTCATCGAAGGGGCAACGGTTACCGGTGAAGTAATCGAGCAGCGCAAGGACAAGAAAGTCATCGCGTTCAAGTATCGCCGCCGGAAAGGTTATCATCGGACGGTTGGCCATCGGCGGAAGCTAACCCGGGTCAAGATCACCGAGCATCAGTCTCGGCGGGAAGACTTCGAAAGCGAAGAAGGCCAAGACCGAGGAGAAGGAATAATCTCATGGCTCATAAAAAAGGACAGGGCAGCGTCAAGAACGGCCGGGACAGCGTCAGCAAACGGCTGGGCGTGAAAAAATTTGGCAGCGAAGCGGTAGTCGCGGGCAACATCATCATTCGCCAGCGCGGAACGAAGTTTCTCCCCGGCAAGAACGTCGGGACTGGGCCGCGATTACACCATCTTCGCGCTCGTCGACGGCCAGGTGCGATTCGATCGCGCCGGACGCCGGGTGAACGTCGAACCGGTAGCGGCGAAGTAGGGGTTTTCCCGATCGGTATTTTAGCCCGGCGAATCCGCTGTGCGCCCCCTCGCGTTTTTTGTTAACAAGGCGATCCGTCCATGAAATATCACACCTATCTCCTCTTCGGCGCGCCGGGCAGCGGCAAAGGCACCCAGGGCCGCACCCTCGGAAGCATTCCCCGTTTTTTTCATTGCGCCTGCGGAGATGTCTTTCGATCGATCGATACCCGGACGAAGGTCGGCCAGGCCTTTCTCGATTATTCGAGCAAAGGACAGCTCGTGCCGGACGAGATCACGGTTGAGCTTTGGAAAGCGCAGATCGATGCGGCGGTTGAAGCCCATAAATTCAAGCCCGATATCGATATTCTCATTCTCGACGGCATTCCGCGAAACGTCGGCCAGGCAAAAATCATGGATGAGTTGATCGATGTCCGGAAAGTCTTCCATCTCTCCTGTCCCAATCGCGAGGCGCTTTTCACGCGGCTAAAAAAACGGGCACTGAAAGACAATCGGCTCGACGACGCGAACGAAGAGGTGATCAAACGCCGGCTCGCGCTTTACGAGACGGAATCCAAACCAGTCCTCGGATACTACGGTCCGGAACGGATCACCTGTGTCGATGCCACCGAACCGCCGGCCAAGGTTTTGTTGCACATCCTCGAAAGCGTGAATGACGGAGTGAATGGGGCGCATGAGCCAGCAGCAGTTTGAGAATTTCACCGCCTCGAGTCTCTACTGCGAGAAGTGCAAGGCCGCGATGCCGGTGCGCGAACGGCTCTTACTGATCCTGCCTGAGAAGGAAATTTACGATTATCTCTGCACCGGCTGCGCTTCCTCGGTCGGCCAGCGCGAAGTCACCGCCGGCGAAAAAATGATGGCGCAGGCGATGGCTCCGCGCCGGCCGCGGCGCCGCGCGCCCGTTCAACGCATCCAGCTCTAGCCGCGCGATGCGCGTGCTCTTCATCGGGACGGGCGAGATCGGCGTGCCGGTCTTGCGATGGCTGACGAAATCCAGCGAGCACGAGCTGGTCGGGGTCGTGACTCAGCCAGACAAACCGGTCGGGCGCGACCAACGGATTGCAGCGCCGCCGATCAAAGCCGCCATGGCAGAAAGCGACGTGTGTGTTTTGCAACCGAAGCGAATCCGAACCGAAGAAGCCGTAAGTGAAATTCGCGCCTTGGCGCCCGAGATCATTGTCGTGATGGCGTATGGACAGATCCTGCCGCGGGCGGTTTTGGAAATTCCTGCGATAGCCTGCCTGAACCTTCACGCGTCGCTCCTTCCGCGGCATCGGGGGGCGGCGCCGATTCAGGCGGCGATCGTGGCGGGCGATCCGGAGACCGGAATTAGCGTGATGCATATGGACGAAGGGCTGGATACGGGGGACGTCCTGCTCCAGAAGCGGATCCAGATCGCAGACAACGAAACTGGCGGGTCGCTTCACGATCGATTGGCCGAAATTGCGCCAGCCGCATTGGAGGAAGCGCTCGCCGCTCTTGGGGCCGGAACGGCTCCGCGAATCCCGCAGCAGAGCGCGCTCGCTACCTACGCGGCTAAACTCGAGCGCGAAGACGGCCGGCTCGATTGGAACGAATCCGCGGCGGTGCTTGAGCGCAAAATCCGCGCATTCGATCCGTGGCCGGGCGCATTCACCGTCTTGCGCGACGACGCCAGCCGGGAACGAAAGCTAAAGATCTTTCAGGCGAGGATCGTCAGCGACGCATCCCTGGCACCGCTGGCATTCCCGGCGAAGGACGGAGCCCTCGCTTTGGACGAAGTCCAACTTGAAGGAAAGCGCCGAATGGACGCGACTGAATTTCTGCGCGGCTATCACGGGCGACTGGAGCTTGCCTAATGTCGGAGGGCCCTTGCGCCCCGACTGCTGCGCCCTAACAGAATTGTCGACGCGCAAAGACTCCTCCCACATTGAGCTTCCCTATTCCGCGCCGTTCTGTTGATCATTGCCGGCCATGTCCGACGAAACTCCTCCGGCGAAGTACAAGCGCATCGTGCTCAAGCTGAGCGGCGAGGCTTTGCGCGAGCGCGGTGCGAAGGAGAATATCTCGCCCCAGATCGTGCGGGAAATCGCCGAGAGAATCCGAGACGTCAAGGCACTTGGGGTGCAAACATCGGTCGTGATCGGCGGCGGAAATATCTGGCGCGGGTTATCCGCCGCCCATCGCGGCATGGACCGCACCACAGCCGATTACATGGGAATGCTGGCGACGGTGATCAACGGCCTGGCGCTGAAAAGCGCTCTTACCCAGATCGGCATCGAGACCCGCGTCCAAACGGCCATTGAAATGAAGAACGTCGCCGAGCCCTTTATTCTCGGCCGCGCCATCCGGCATTTGGAGCTCGGGCGGGTGGTGATTTTCGTCGCGGGAACGGGCAATCCCTATTTTTCCACGGACACGACCGCGGCACTCCGGGCCAGCGAAATTCGCGCAGACGTTATCTTAAAGGCGACGAAGGTGGACGGCATTTACGATCGCGATCCGGCGCTCGACCCCGCGGCGGTCCGCTTCGAAAAGCTCACGTTTTCCGAAGCGTTGACAAAACGCCTCCAGGTGATGGATTCGACCGCGTTTAGTCTTTGCATGGACAACCGGATCCCGATCGTGGTGTTCGACATGAACAAGCCGAGTAATTTTACCGACATCGTGCTGGGCAAAACCGTCGGCACGATGGTAACGGAGTAAAATATGAGCGCGGAAGAAATCCTATTCGAAGCTGAAATGACGATGGAGAAAAGCGTCGACTACATGGTCCACGAATTTTCCTCGGTCCGCACCGGCAAGGCGTCGCCGGCCCTGGTCGAGAATGTGGACGTAGAAGCGTACGGGTCGGCGATGAAATTAAAGCAGCTCGCGCTGATTACGACGCCGGAGCCGCGCTTGCTCGTCGTGCAGCCGTTCGATGCCAGCACGGTGCGCGACATCGAGAAGGCGCTGAAGGAATCGAAGATCGGGATCATGCCCCTGGTGGATGGAAAGATCATTCGGCTCCCTATTCCCGAATTATCCGAGGAACGGCGAAAGGACCTGGTGAAATCGTTGCGGCAAATGGCGGAAGAAGCGCGGGTCCGGGTGCGCGCTAATCGTCGCACCGCGCTCGACGACGCGAAGAAACTTAAAGCGTCCGGCGAACTTACCGAAGATGGTTTGAACGACGTGGAGATAGACGTCCAAAAACTGACCGACAAATCCGTCAAACAGATCGACGATCACCTCGAGCGCAAAGAAGCCGAGGTAATGAAGATTTAACTGTAGCCGCGGCGCTCAGCCGCCGCGTCAGCCATAGCCGCTACCCAGCGCCGCCGCTCCAGCGGTTAAAGTCTGACGAGATCCAAAAGAAACTGGCACCAGAGATAAACCATCCCGCGCCACGAATACTTCACTTCCCCTTCCGGCGTCGACTTCAACACGCCTTTCTTGATGTTGTGCGCGATCTGATCGCGCAGGTCGTTTTCGACTTCCACCTGGATGCGATCGTCGTCCATTGAGTCGATCACGTTTGTTTCCACCTGGTTCTGCCGCAGGAATTCCTTATGGCTCTGATACAATTGCCAGAACGATTGGTCCGGCCGTTGCCGATTAATCCGGAATTGGGGAGTGAGCTTTAGCCCGTAGGAAAGCGGATAGTTCCACGTCGTCCAGATCGTGCCGTCGTGGGTCCGCGACGAAATCCGGAGGTAATAAAAGGACAGATCGTTCTGCTCGTTCAGACAGATCGTCGCCTGCGCGCGGTCTTCTTCCTTGTAAAAAAGCCGAAAAAACTGCCGGTAATCTTCCCAGTCCCAGCCCGCGTCATTCACGTGAACGAAGCCTTCGTTCAGAATCTCCGTGCTAATCTCCTCGAGCGACGGGAAGACATCTGCTGACGGCGGGCTCTTCGGACGAAGCGCTTTTTCCTTCGGCAGACGCAAGGATCGGATGCGGGTCAGAATTTCCAGCCACGGCAAAAAGAACCACCCTAAAGCGGCGGCGACGCCGGCGATCCAGCTTCCCGAAACAAAATAAACCCCCAGGAAAGTCGAGGCGAGGATCCCGATCGCGCCGGCCTTTTGGGCGAACCCAGTCTGGTAGCTGCGCAACGCGACGCTGAGAACAGCGACGCCGAGCGTGAGGAACAGACCAAACAGCATTAAGGCTCGATTCCGTGCTTGTTCAGAAACGCTTCCAGCTGGTCGGTGTCGAAATTGGCAAGCACCTCATCGCCCGCGACGAGCGTGGGGACGTAGGTCTGCTCGGAGAGCTCGCGCATTTCTTCATACGCTTCCCGATCCCGGCCGACGTCAATCTCGGTGAATTGAAAGCCGCGTTCGGTCAAATATTCCTTGGCATCGATGCACCAGGAACACCACTCGCGGCTGTAGAGAGTAATGTCGGTCGTCACGAGCGGAATTAAACCGACCCATTTCCCGCGTCAACCGTGGCAATTCCCATCAATAGGCCTTCGCCCAGATTACCCGGCGCGGGCTGGGATTGCCGGTGAAGGGACAACTCGCGGACTCAGGCGGGTTCGCCGGGTCGTCGAATGGGATGCATCGGATCGTTACCTTGAGATCGTTCTTGATCTGCTCTTCCACAGCTCGCGACCCATCCCAGTGAGTAAGGGCAAAGCCGCCATGGATTTCCGGTTTCGCTGAATCGTTCGGGGTGAAGAACGCATAGAACTCGTCTTTCGAATCGATCGGTCGAGTATTCGCGTCGCGAAATGCCGTGGCGCGCTCCAGCAGATTGTTCTGGATGGAAGCAAGAATGCCGGCCGCTTGCTTCACGAACTCTTCGGTCGCGAGGAACTCCTTCGCTTTCACGGGTTGATCGCGCCGACTAACAGCGACTTTGCCTGATTCGAGATCACGCGGCCCGAGCTCAACCCGCACGGGCACGCCTTTCTTGATCCATTCCCAATTCTTGACACCCCCGCCGAGATCGCGCCGATCGACTTCGACTTCAATCGGCGCGTCGAAGCACCGCTCAGCACGCAGTTGGGCCGCGAGTTTATCGGCCGCTTCCAAGACCGCCGCCCGCGTTTCTTCCTTTGGCGTGATCGGGAGAATGACGATGTGGGTGGGCGCGACTCGTGGCGGCAGCACCAGCCCGTCGTCATCCGCGTGCATCATGATGAGCGTCCCGATCATCCGCGTCGTCATCCCCCAGCTCGTCGTCCAGCCAAAATCCTGTTTACCGTCGCGCGTGTGAAACTGGATCCCGCTGGCCCGGGAAAAGTTTTGTCCGAGGAAATGCGAGGTGCCGGCCTGGATAGCTTTCCGGTCCTGCACCATTGCCTCGATGCAAAGCGTCTGGACGGCACCGGGGAATCGTTCGCTCTCCGATTTCTCGCCATGAAAGACCGGAAGGGCGACGTGGTCGCGCGCGAATTTTTCGTAAACGTCCAGCATCCTCCTGGTTTCCTCCCGCGCTTCGGCTTCGGTTTCATGCACCGTGTGGCCTTCCTGCCAGAGGAACTCGGTCGTGCGCAGAAAAATCCGCGGTCGCATTTCCCAGCGAACGATGTTGCACCACTGGTTCAGGAGAATGGGAAGATCGCGGTAGCTTTGCACCCACTTCGCGTAGCTCGCCCCGATGATCGTCTCAGAGGTCGGCCTAACGACCAGAGGCTCAGTGAGAGGGTTCCCAGGAACCATTTTCCCTTCGGCATTTATCTCCAGTCGAGTGTGCGTGACGACCGCGCATTCCTTGGCGAAGCCTTCTACGTGCGCCGCTTCTCTCTCGAAATAACTGAGCGGGATGAAAAGTGGAAAATAAGCATTCCGATGCCCGGTCGCCTTGAACATGGCGTCGAGCTGCCTCTGCATATTTTCCCAAATGCCGTAGCCCCAGGGACGGATCACCATGCTGCCGCGGACGTCCGAGGAGTCGGCCATTTCGGCCGCGCGAATAACCTGCTGGTACCACTCGGGAAAGTCCTCCTCCCGCTTCGGGGTAATCGCGCTCTTTTCGGTGGAGGTCGGTTTGCCCATGAGAAAGCGGCAAAATTACGCTTGGAGAAATGAAATGACCAGCGAACCTTTTCCCCATGGCCTCGCAACTTTGAAGCGGGACCGGGTTACTATACGAACAGATGAAAGCGAAACTAAATTTCCTCCTCGTCCCCGCACTTGCTTGCGTCTCCCAATTCGCGCCAAGCCTCGCCGCCCAGCCGCCCGATCGACCAGATAAGCCTTTTCGTCCCTTTCAGAACGAACGCCGCGCTCGCTTTGCGAACCTCACCGACGACGAGCGCGCCCGGCTCCGCAACGCCCATCAAAAAGCAATGGCCGATCCTGCCGTGCAGGCAGCGAGGGAACGTTTGCGCCAGGCTCGGCGTGAGTTTCGCGAACTGCTGCGCCCGGCGATGTTGAAAGCCGATCCTTCAATTCAACCGATCCTGGACAAGCTCCGGTCGGAACGGCCGGATCGGCAGGAACGCCCGTAGCAGTTAGAAATTCCGCGCGACGAGGGTGTCGGCCGCTGTCCCGCCTCGTTCGGCGTAGCCGCCTGCAAAGTCCATGCTGCACATGGTGCGGAATCGTGCGTGCGGACCGAACGCCGCACCGGCGACATTGTAGTTCGGGTTGAAGATGTTCGCGCGGTGCTTTCTCGCCGGCAATCCGTCGTCGATGATCAGCGCCAGCACGACGTCCCGCGCCGAAGATTTTCCGTACGAAATATTCTCAGCCCAGCCCCCCATGCAGGTGCCATAACGCGCGATCCGCTGCCCGGCATGGCTGCGATCGCGTCCTTCGTGACCGAAGCCGCCGCTCGCCTGATCGGCGCAATGATCCGCGGCAGCCCGGCTCATTCCGGCCGAAAACGCGAGCGGTGCGAGTGGTTGGGCGTTTTGCAGAAACCGGATCGCTTCCTCCACGGCCGCGGTCCCTTCTTTCGTTCGGATTTTCGTGCTCCCCGGCAACACGAGGACGTTGCCGTTCATCCGGCCCCGTAACTCCTGGAGGAACGTTGCGTAGAGCGCCGGATTCTGGCGGGCCAGGTTCATTTCGCGAATGACAGAGCGGCCCGAAACGGAGTCTTCCTGTTTTTGGCCGGCGACGGCGATAGAAACGGTGAAAATTGAGAAAGCCAGGGCGAGAGAAGTGGAGCGGCGCATTATGGAAATTATAAGCAGACGCGGTGCCATCCTGAGCCGGCCGCCAACCCGCGTTTAGCTCGTTAAAGTGTCCCAACATCCTGTTGACACTCCCCTTCTCCGCCCCTAGTTTCCGTGCCCTCCCGCTCCCGATGAAAACGTTTTCAGCCAAAGCTAACGAGGTCGCCCGCAAATGGTGGGTGATTGACGCCAAGGATCAGGTCCTCGGCGCTGTCGCAGTGAAAGCGGCAAATCTGCTGCGCGGCAAAGAAAAAGCGATCTTTACCACCCACGTCGACACCGGAGATTTTGTGGTCGTGATCAACGCTGAAAAAGTGCGGTTAACCGGAAAGAAAGAAGACCAAAAGACCTTCATGAGTTTTTCCGGGTATGTGGGCGGACACAAGACCGAGAACGCGAAGGCCCGCCGGGCGCGCCATCCGGAGCTGCTCGTTGAACGCGCTATCCGTGGGATGATTCCGCACACAAAGTTGGGCCGTGCGGTCTATCGCAAGTTGAAGGTCTATCGCGGTGATCTCCATCCGCACTCCGCCCAGGCGCCGGTCGCAGTCTCATTCTAAATTTTTCCCATGGCTCAAACTCAGGAATTCATCGCTACCGGCCGCCGTAAAACTTCTGTCGCGCGCATTCGCATGACGCCCGGCAACGGCAAGATCGACATCAACGGCAAGAGTTTTGAGGATTATTTTCCGACGGTCCCGCTCCAAAACACGGTCCTCCAGCCATTGCAGGTCGTGAAGCTCACGAACTCGTATGACGTTTCCATTAACACGACCGGCGGCGGGGCTACGGGGCAGGCGGGCGCAGCCCGGCTGGCGATCTCGCGAGCTCTCCTGTTAGTCGACGCAAATCTTCGTGGAACGCTCAAGGCCGAAGGACTTCTTCGCCGCGATCCGCGGATGAAGGAGCGCAAGAAATCCGGCCAGCCAGGCGCCCGGAAACGCTTCCAGTTCTCGAAGCGGTAATTTGCGGGCCGGACGACCTCTCTATCGTCCGAGAGCTAAACGGGACAGGGGGCGTCCCTCCAACCTTTTACGGCTTTTTCGGCGGAGCCGAACTTTTCGGCGCAGGGGGAGCGGCCGGCGCAACTGATTGCGCAGGAGGCGCAGACGGCGCAGCGGCTGGCGGTGGAGGTGCAGACGCAACCGGCGACAGCGCAGGCGCCGATGCCTCCGGCAACTTGAGGAGGCGCAGCTGGTATCCGGCGTCGGGCGCCAGACGGCTTTCCCGATATTGCGTCATGATTGTTTCGCAGACCCGGCGCGCTTCTTCGATCTGGTTCTTTTGTTTAAACAAATGAATCTGAGAATAGAGCGCGACCGGCGCGATGAAACCGTGCGGGTCGGTGGCCACAACCCGTTGATAGGCGGTGAGCGCTTCTTCGTTCTTGCCTAGCGCCTCGAGATTTCCCGCCATCGCCAGCCGAGCGGTGCCGACCAGCTCGTGGCTGGGGAACTTATCGAGGAAGGTCTGCAATGTCGTATTCGCCTCGGCGTACTTCTTTTCATTTCGCTGCGTGTCAGCGAGGAGCAGATAGGCGGAGGCGCCGGCCGCTGTGCTGGAATAATCCGCAATGACTTTTTGAAAATCAGCCTGGGTCTTGGCGCCCGCCAATGCGCCGGCCCCAGCGTTCTCCCGCCGGTCGGCATACAATTTATAGCCGCCAAAAACCGCGACCCCGACCAACGCGAGGATGAGGACCGCCATCACCTCTTTTTTGTAGCGTTCCCAAAAAACTTCGCGGTCCGGCGCGGGCTCGGCAGTGGAAAGAGTTGGCATGGTAAAAAGGGTCGAAACAATCACCCTGCGCGCGAACGGCGGGCGAGGATTGCTCTTATGCCACGCGATAGTTGGCCGCGCAAGCGCCGGAAACGGCAAGTCCGGCCGCCCTTCCCGGCGCGATTTCGGATTGATGGCCGAGACCGACGAAACACCCGCGATGCAAAACCCGGAGAAGGATCCGGAAGAGTGGACCACAGGCGACGAGCCGATGACTGGCCCGCAACGCTCCTATCTCCAGACCTTGTGCCGGGAAGCAAAAGAGGACTTCGACGAAAATCTGACGAAGGCGGAAGCCTCGAAGCGGATCGACGAACTTCAGACAAAGACCGGGCGGGGCAAAAACAACTAGCGCTGCCGTTTCTTCGCACGGGCGCGCGGCAGCCGTAGCTTCGTAGACGGACGCGTGTCCGCCTTCAAAAATTTCCTCATCAGCGCCAGCGCCTGGCGATTTTCTTCCGCCGTGTTCGAGACGGTGCAATCGGAGGGAATGACGAGTTCGTAGTCGCGCATGTAAGCGTCATTCGCCGTGAAAAGAACGCAAAAATTTCCCGCGATCCCGGTCAGGATCAGCTTCCGCGAACCCAGGTACCGCAGAAGGGTTTCGAGCGTCGTCGAGAAAAATCCGGAATGCTTTGGCTTCAGCACGAAGTAATCGTCTTCCTCCGGCTGAAGAAGTGCGACGATCTCGTGGCCGCGAGATTTGTCCCGGAGACAATGGACGACCTGGCGCCGAAAGTCGGAACGCCACCGCCCGAAATTATCGTTCACGTAAATGACTGGGACGCCTGCCTGCTTCGCCCGCTGTTTTAGGCGCAGAATCTTGCGCGCCATCGGTCTGGCATAGCGCAGCAGTTCGCCCGCCTCTGGAAAATCGAGGTCGTTGATGACGTCGATGAGGACCAGCGCGATCTCGGACTTATCCGGAGCGCTGCCGTGGAGATCGCGATTCCTTACTGGCATTCAGCCGCGCGGAGCGCGCTCAACGCTTCTTTTTCGCAGCGGATTTCTTACCGCCCTTCTTTCCGCCTTTGCGGGAGGGCGCCTTACTGCTCTTTTTGCCGCGACCGGAGCCGCTCTTCTTTCCGCCCTTGTCCGATTTGTTCACGGTCGCCCAGGCACGCTTCTCCGCTTCCTTTTTCGAAACGCCGCGCTTCTCGTATCCCTCTTCGATGTGCTCTGCTTTTCGTTTCTGCTTCGATGTGTAACTGGATTTGTCTCCTTGTGGCATGGTAGGTCCTTTCCGAACTGGCGCCCCTCAGACGCGTTTTTGCTTCTTTCTGAGACTACGCATCCGAACGCCCAAGCGGATGTTCCGTAGCGGCGACCCGTTTTTTCATACACGCGTTCCGGCGCGGTCCGGCGAAACCATTACGAATGGACGCGTTCTGGAATTTCATCACCACCGTGCTCGGCCTCGAGCTCGAGCCGAAATATCTCACGTTCGGCCAGATCTGCTTGCGCGGGGCGATCGTGATGATCTTCACGCTCATAATTGTTCGTCTCGGCGATAAGCGGTCGCTCTCGAAGAAAAGCGCGTTCGACGCCGCTCTTCTAATTATCCTCGCGTCGGTCCTCGCTCGCGCCATCAATGGCAGTGCCGCATTCTTTCCCACTCTCGGCGGCAGCGCCGTCGTTGTCGGTTTGCACCGGCTAATGGCATTTGCTTCCTGCAAGTCCGACGGCTTCCGTCGATTGGTTAAAGGCCAACCGAGCGAGTTAGTCCGGAACGGCCAGCTCATTGCGCGGAACATGAGGCGCGATCACATCGCTGAAGAAGATATCCGCGAGGACCTTCGTCTCGATGGCGAAGAAGAGCTTGCCAGGGTAAAAGTCGCGCGGCTCGAATGCAGCGGCGACATCAGCTTCATCAAGAAAGAAAAATAAGACCCGGCGCGCAATCCGACGCTTGCCCGCCGTAGCCGTGCGGAGGAGGGTTTCTCCCTCATGTCCCACGACAAGCTCTTCATCCCCGGACCCGTCGAGGTTTCCGAAAAAACCTGGGCCGCCTTCTCCCGCCCGATGATCGGCCACCGCAGCGAAGCTTTCCGCGACCTTTACCGCTCGATTCACCCCCGTCTCCAAACTTTGTTCGGAACCAAACAGCCAGTCTTTCTCTCGACGTCGTCCGCCTGGGGCCTGATGGAAGCGTCGGTTCGCAATCTCGTTTCGCGCCGCGTTCTCAATTGCATGTGCGGCGCGTTCTCTGACAAATGGCTCGACGTCAGCCGCCGCTGCGGCAAACAAGCCGAGCCACTCCAGGTCGATTGGGGCCGGCATATCGATCCCGCGGCGCTCGATGCAAAGCTGGCGACCGGCGATTTCGATACCGTCACGCTCATCCATAACGAAACCTCGACCGGCGTTATGAACCCGCTCGAGAAAATCTGCGTCGTGGTCCGCAAATATCCGGAAGTCGCCCTCGTCGTCGACACTGTCTCTTCCTTCTCCGCCGTCCCAATCCCGATGGACGATCTTGGGATCGACGTTTTGCTCACTGGCAGCCAGAAAGCCCTCGCCCTCCCACCGGGATTTTCGCTCTTCTCGGTTTCTGCAAAAGGTTTCGCTCGCGCCGAACGCCAAAACGATCGTGGCTATTACTTCGATTTCCTGGAGTTCAAAAAGAACCAGGAAAACGATATGACGCCGACCACTCCGAGCATCGCCCACATTCACGCGCTCGAATCGAAGCTCGACGACATCTTCGCCGAAGGCCTGACGAATCGCTTTGCGCGGCACGCGCGGACCAACGCCCTGGTCCATGATTGGGTCCGCCGGCGCGATTTCGAGTTCTTTGCCGACGAGGGCTGCCGCTCCAAGAGCCTCACCTGCGTAAAAAACAGTCGCGGCATCGATGTTCCCAAGCTGGCGCGCGACCTCCGCGAAAAACACCACCTCGTCATTGATCCCGGTTATGGGAAAATCAAAGGCCAAACCTTCCGCCTCTCCAACATGGGCGACGAAACCGAAGAAACGGTTTCGCATTTGCTCGCCTGTCTCGACGACGTTCTTCAGTAGTGCGGTCACGGCTGCGCCTGTCGCCCTGAAAGCGTCTGCTCCAAAGCGGGGGTTCGCGCTAAAAAGCGGAAGGGCGCCTTCGTTTCCGAAAAGCGCCCTTCATTTCGATGGCGATAAGCCGAATTTTGTCGTCCCGCAGGCGCGGGACGCGATGATCATTTATCTCAGCTCACTTGCGTGAACCGCCTCCCGCAGAGCGGGATGATGCGACGATACCCGAGGATCAACGGACCGGCTGTCCTCCCTCTGTTTTGTCTTGCACCGCATGGGGTTTTTCGTGCCTCGCGGATTGCTCCGCGAGCGGTGAGCTCTTACCTCGCCTTTTCAACCTTACCCGCACTTCGTTGCCAAAGAACCGGCGGTGTCTTTTCTGTGACACTTTCCGTCAGCCCCGACTTGGGTCGGGGCCGCCCGCGTGTTTTACGCGGCATGCTGCCGTATGGTGTTCGGACTTTCCTCTCCGAATTACTTCAGAGCGATCATCTGCCATCGCCACGAAATTATCACGGCCGACGGAACTTTGCAGCCAAACCTTTTGACCATCGGTTAGGCGTTTCTATAGTGAACTCCCCAACAATCTGAACCGGAGAAACTTTTATGGCACTCGCAGTTGGCACCAAGGCCCCCGATTTTTCACTTCCGACCAAAACGGCCGACGGCCCGAAGCAGATCAAGCTGAGCGATAACTTCGGCAAGACGAACACGCTTCTCCTCTTTTTCCCGATGGCATTCACCGGCACCTGCACGACGGAGATGTGCAGCCTTTCGCCAGAGCTGCCAAGCTACAGCGGCATGAATGCGGAAGTTTACGGGATCAGCGGCGACAACCCGTTCGCCCAGGAAGCGTGGGCGAAGAAGGAAAATATTTCCGTGACCTTGCTGAGCGATTACGAACACACAGTCGCGAAAGATTACGATGTCATGTACGACTCGTTCCTGCCCCAGATCAATCTCGGGATGGGCGGCGTGCCGAAGCGCTCGGCCTTTATCGTCGATCGCGATGGCGTGATCCAATACGCGGAAAGCAACGACGACGCGAAGGCGCTGCCGGATTTCGACAAGATCAAAGCAAAGCTGGCGGAGTTGAAGTAATTTTGGACAGGATTTACAGGATCAACAGGATTGGAGAGGAAGTCTCTGTTTTCATCCTGTAAATCCTGTCAATCCTGTCTGAGTTCCAATGAACGACGAATTTAAGGCCCTAAGAAACTTTGACGCCGGGAATGGCCGAGAAGGATCGCTGTTCTCGTTACCGGCGCTGGAAGAGCAGGGCGTCGGGCCGATCTCGCGGCTGCCGGTCAGCATCCGGATCGTCCTCGAATCGGTGCTGCGGAATTGCGACGGGAAAAAGGTTCGGCGCAAGGATGTCGAGACGCTCGCGAATTGGAACGCAAAGTCGCCGGCGCAGGACGAAATTCCTTTTGTTGTCGCGCGGATTGTTCTTCAGGACTTCACCGGCGTCCCGTTAGTCGTCGATCTGGCAGCGATGCGCAGCGCCGTCAAAGAACTCGGGGGCGATCCGAAAATCATCGAGCCTCTCGTGCCGGTCGATCTGGTCGTCGATCACTCGGTCCAGGTCGATTTTGCGGGCTCGGCGCAGGCTCTCCAATTGAACATGGAAATGGAGTTCAAGCGCAACCGCGAGCGTTACCAATTTCTCAAATGGGGGCAGCAGGCTTTCAAGACCTTCGGGCTCGTCCCGCCGGGCATCGGCATCGTTCACCAGGTGAACCTCGAGTATCTCGCGAAAGGCGTTCTTAGCTCTCAACTCTCGACTAACGACTCTCAACTCTTCTACCCCGACACGCTGGTCGGCACCGATTCGCATACGACGATGATCAACGGACTCGGCGTCGTCGGCTGGGGCGTAGGCGGCATTGAAGCGGAAGCCGGAATGCTTGGACAACCGGTTTATTTTCTGACGCCGGAAGTGGTGGGCGTGCACCTGACCGGGGCGTTGCGGGAAGGCGTCACCGCGACCGACCTGGCGCTGCACATCACCCAAATGCTGCGGGCGCAGAAGGTCGTGGGAAAGTTTGTTGAATTCTATGGCGAAGGTGCGGCATCGCTTCCCCTGCCCGATCGCGCGACGGTCGGCAACATGGCGCCGGAGTACGGCGCGACGATGGGATATTTCCCGGTCGATGGCGAATCGGTCAATTACCTGCGCGCGACCGGACGGACGGCAGAGCAGTGCAGCGCGTTCGAGAATTATTTCCGTGCCCAGAAGATGTTCGGGATGCCCCGCAAAGGGGAGATCGATTACAGCGTCGATCTGGACCTCAATCTCGCCGAAGTGCAGCCAAGCGTGGCCGGCCCGAAGCGTCCGCAGGATCGCGTCAATCTTCCAGAGCTCGGAAACGTGTTTCGCTCGCTTCTGCAAAAGCCGCTCGCGGACGGCGGTTACGGCAAGGCCAACGGCGACCTCGGCAAACTCCACTTCGTAAACCTAAACGGAACACCGCCCGACCAGGGCGACATGGTCTCGACCGACAAGAAGGATCAGGGGATTGAGCCGGGCGACGAGCGAAACAAGATCGAAATGGTCGCGAACCGGCCGACGCCGGATTCGGTCGCGGAAATCGACGCGAAGCCAGGCGAGACCTTCGCTCACGGCCAAAGCCGGATCGGTCACGGGAGCGTCTTGATTGCGGCGATCACGAGCTGCACGAACACGAGTAATCCGAGTGTGATGCTGGCTGCCGGCCTGCTGGCAAAGAAAGCGGTGGAACGCGGCTTGACGATCGATCCCGCCGTAAAAACCTCGCTCGCGCCGGGATCCCGGGTGGTCTCCGATTACCTCGAGAAAACCGGACTCCAAAAATATCTCGACCACCTCGGCTTCAACGTCGTCGGCTATGGGTGCACCACTTGCATCGGAAATTCCGGCCCGCTTCACCCGAAAATTGAGAAGGCGATCAGCGAATTCGATCTCGTCGCGGCGTCCGTGCTTTCCGGCAATCGCAACTTCGAAGCGCGCGTCCATCAAAACATCAAGGCAAACTTCCTTATGTCTCCGCCGCTCGTGGTCGCGTTCGCGCTCGCTGGCCGGGTCGATCTCGATTTGTCCCAGGAATCGATGGGTCGCGGTTCCGACGGTAAGGACGTTTATCTTCGCGATCTCTGGCCAACGCTTCAGGAAATTCGCGACACCATGCAGTCCGCGCTCACGCCGGAAGTCTTCCGCCGTTTGTATCGCGACTTCGCCGCGCAAAACCCAAAATGGAACGAAATCCCTTCGAGCGTCGGTGAAATTTACGAGTGGGACGAGAAGAGCGACTATATTCATCAGCCGCCATTCTTCGAGAATTTCTCGATGGCTGCCGGCACGATCGAAGATATTAGGGGAGCGCGGCCACTCGGCATCTTCGGCGATTCTGTCACGACGGATCACATTTCGCCGGCTGGCGCGATCAAGCCGAGTTCGCCCGCCGGTCAGTATCTTAAATCCCGCGGAATCGAGCCGGCAGACTTCAACAGCTACGGGTCGCGGCGCGGAAACGATCTGGTCATGACCCGCGGCACGTTCGCAAACGTCCGGATCAAGAACCTGATGGTGCCAGGGACCGAAGGCGGCGTGACGAAGTATTTTGGAAACCGGAATGCGGAAACCGGTGAGACAATGTCGATTTTCGACGCGGCCATGGAATACCAGGCCGAAGGAATTCCACTCGTGATTCTCGCAGGACACGAATACGGGACAGGCTCAAGCCGCGATTGGGCAGCGAAGGGGACGCGATTGCTGGGTGTGAAAGCAGTTGTCGCGGCCAGCTTCGAACGGATTCACCGTTCGAATCTCGTTGGGATGGGCGTCTTGCCCTTGCAATTCGCAGAAGGAACCAGCGCGCAAACACTGGGACTCGATGGCTCCGAAACTGTACTCGGTAACCGGATTGTCTGATGCGATCCAGCCAAGCCAGATGGTGACGCTCGATATCACCCGGAAAGACGGAAAACAGGAGTCGATTCCTGTGAAGCTGCGGATCGATACCCCGATCGAGATCGATTACTACCGGCACGGTGGCATTCTGCCTTTTGTCCTGCGCGAATTAATGGCGCGGACGTAGTTGGAGGGACGACCGCTGTGTCGTCCCTATGATGGCTAGGACGAAGACGTCCGTATGTGAAATTAGGGACGGGACAGCGCCCGTCCCTCCACACCGGCGATCCCAAACGGCCGCTACAACGGTTCACGATTCCGCTGGTGGACCTGGATGTGGGAGCCCTCCGCGATAAACCCCGAGACCGCCGGCACAGCGAGTGTTTCTACGAATTGCGGACCGTAGAGCGTCGCGACGTCCGCCTCGAACTTCGTCGTCTCGGCCTTCCACAATCGCCAGCGCGGATGTTCGACCCGATACTCGCTGCAACCATCACGCCGCGCGGTGTAGCCCCAATAATGTTCGGTGATGAATTCTTCGTGCGATCCCTCCCCGGCAGCCTGCGGTTCGCCGGCCGCGGTCATGGCAAGGGTTTCCCAGCGCCGGCCGCGCCACCATTGATACTGGGCAAAGAGGCGACCCTGCGTGTGTTCAAACACGTGCCGCATCGGCAACGCCAGGTAGGGCTCGCCGTAAAAGGTCCGCGCGATGAGCGCGATCGCGCGCCGCGGCACCAGCTCCCGCACGAAGACCACGCCGCGCCGCCATTCCTGCCCGCTTTTCCGGCGGACATAGAAGCGGAGATTCACCTCTTCGAAATCGCGATGGAGCGGAATTGGTAGACCAATGACGCGGGTATCGAGAAAAAGAAAACCGACAACACTGACGAACGTCCGGCCATCGTGAAAATCGAGCTCGGTCTCCACCGGAACCAGGGGCTGAAGGATTTTCGGATCGACGGCGAAATTGAGCATCGCCAGGTAACGCCAGTTCGCGGTGAGAAATGGTTTCCGCATGGTGAGTCGCGTGCTCCGTCGCCCGATGGCAGCGGCGGTCAGAATAACATCGCGCGACGGAACGCGCGATCCACCTACCTGAGCAATTTTTCCAGCGCGGGATCCGGTGCGGCCCCGAGTGAAGTCGCTTTCACGTAATGCACCTTCGCCTGCTCCTTGGAGGGCGGCTGAGCTGTCGCGTAAACAACCGCGAGATTGAAGTGTGCATCCGCGTAATCTGGATTCGCTGCGATCGCGTCGAGCATCTCTTTTTCCGCCGCCTCCTGCCAGCCCTTCTGGCTCGCAGTGATGCCGAGGTAATTATGCGCTGTGGCGCTTTTCGGATTGATCCCAAGCGCTGTCGTTAGCTCGGTGACGGCGTCGTCGAATTTGCTCTGGCGGTAATAGACGATCCCGAGCGTGGTATGCGCGAAATCGTCCTTCGGTGCGAGCGCGACCGCTTTTTTCAGCGTCAGCTCAGCCGCCTTCCATTTGCCGGTCCGGAAATACACCACGCCGAGATTGCAGAGCGAATAGAGGTTGTTCGGCGCTTTTGTCAGAATTTCCTGGTACTGTTTTTCGGCCGCGCGATATTTCCCTTTCTCGAAATTCTCCTTGGCATCGCGCGCGAGCGGCGCGAGCTCATCCGGTACCGCGGGCGCCGTTGTTTGGACGGTCGGTCCAGTCGGCTTGGTCGGTCCGTTCTTCGCCATCGCAAAAGTGCCCTGCGAAGAGGTCGGATTAACATCTGAAACGGCGACGACCGGCTGCCGCAAAAGTGCGAGCTCGGCGTCGCTCAACTTCGTGACCGGCTGGGCCAGCAATTCGATCTGCTGATTGAGCGTGTCGGATTTGATCTGAAGCTTGTCGAATTCGGCCAGCATCAATTTCTTCGCCTGCTCGCGGCGGGCTTCTTCCTGCCGCTCGCGCAATACGATCCTGCGAAGCATGTCGTTCTCCTTCAGCAGACGCGTGGTTTCTTCAGCGTTCGCTCCGGTCAACTTCGCTTTCTCGAGCTCGGTGCTCGCTTCCTGCAACTGCGAACGCAGATCGACGACCGTGACCTCGAATTCCTTGTTCTGCTTCTGGCTGGCCGCTAGCTGCTGTCGCAATTGTTCGACCTGCCGTTTTACATCGGCGATTTCCTGTTCCTTCTTCGGTTTGTCAGCGCCGATTTCCCGAACGGATTTCTCCGCCAGGGCGAGCTTCGTTTTCAGATCGGTGTTTTCGGTCACAAGCACCTGGACGCGTTCCTGCGCCTGCTTCGCAGTCTTGAGCTGCGCGAGCAGTTGATTGCGCTCCTTCGTGACGACGGTGACCTTCGCGCTCTCGGCTTCCTTCTCTTTTTCGGCCGCGGTTCGGCCCCGCTCCGCGGAGGCGAGCGCCTTCTTCAACTGCGCAATTTCACCGCGAAGCGCTTCCTGCTTCTTCGAGTCCTGCTTGTCGCTGCCGGCGATCTTCTTGAGCGAATCCTCAGCTTGTGCGAGCTGGCTGCGCGCTTCCTGTTCGGCGCCTTTTGTCTTTCCCAAATCCTTCTGCGCCTGCTCGAGCTTCGTGCTCGTTTCCTGGAGCCGGCCATTCAACGTCTCCTTCTCCTTCGCGACGGTGTCGTATTGAGTCCGCGATTTCTCCAGCTCGGCCTGAAGTTGGTCCACCTTGTCCTGCAATTTCTTCGTCGCCTCTTTGATGGCGGCGTCGCTCGCGATGGAAACACTCGGCTGAGTCGCGGACGGCGGAGGAGCCGGCGCGGGGTTTTGAACCACCGGCGGCTTGCTGCTCTCGACGCTGGGTTCCGGCGGTCCAGGCTTTGTCGGCAACGTCGGAGGATTCGACGCCGTGGGCGGCGGACTGGAAGTTGCCGCAAGATCCTTCTGAATGCCGAGCTTCCCCTGCACCCGGATGATGTTCTCGCTGATCTTGCGGCTGCGATAATCGACAATGGCGGACTGCCAATCGCCGTGGGTTTTCTTCAACTCTTCGAGGAGGCTGCCGGCGAAACGAAATTTCGCGAGCGCGGCCTGGAATTGGTTGTCGTGCTCCAGTTTTTCGCCTTGCTGCGAAGTCATGTAAGCCTTGAGGAACACTTCGCTCGGATCGTCCGCCTGAGCGGCTAAGCGAACCGGCGTGAGGAGAACAGAAAATCCGGCGAGCCAAATCAGCCCGAATTTTTTCATGCTTTGGAGAAGCCTGAGCCTAGTCATGGGTGTGGTTGAGTTGCAACGCCCGAAAGCGCTGCAGCTACCATATAGAGCGGACGGCGTGCCAGCCGCCGCGGGGTTTCCCGTTTGCAAAGAAGGCTCGAAAAACTAGAATCAGAACCTCTGTTGGTGGCCGTAGCTCAATGGTAGAGCTCCAGATTGTGATTCTGGCTGTTGCGGGTTCGAGTCCCGTCGGTCACCCGCCCGCGGCTGCGCCGCGGGAAGCTCCAAATCCCAAATCCCAGGTTCCAAAAAACTGAAGTAACTCAAGGCGGCTATTTGCGTTTGGAGCTTTTTGGTAATTGGGATTTTGAGCTTGGGATTTCAGGCGCAGGCGGTGGCATGTGCGTTGCTTAAAGGCGGTTTCATGATCAACCCTGCTGTCGTCGAACCCGCTAAATCCAGTGAACTGCCCGAAGGTTTCTGGCTTCGCCTTTTCAACCACGAAGAACTCCGCGATTGCGACGATCTCGAAAAGATCGTAATCGATTGCGAGCTTATCGCGGCGTTGGACGCGGTAGAATTGCTCGCGGCGTGACGTTCCGTCTGCAGCAACGCAGGTAACAATCGCGTTACCTTTAGCGACTCGCTCCGATTAGCCGAGTTCATACGGTCGGAGCATGAGACTCCGTCGAATCGCGCTGGTCGCTGCCATTGCCGCGCCCGGGGCCGCTGTGCTCCTCCAATCCACCGGCGCCCTCCGCGCTGACAGCCGCACGCGGCTGCAATTATCGGCGCCATTCGCTTATCAGGTCCTCGCGACGTCGGCGGAGGCGCCTCTGCCCTTGCGCATGTTCACCACTGCGGTCAAAACCGATTCACGCGGCGAGATCATCACTGGAACGCAGAGCGATCCCGTCAAAAATATCGTCGGTCCAGAATCCGCCGGCGAACGGGGCGGGATGGAGCGCTTTACGAAAATCATGTTCGGCGCGGATTACATTAATGGCCGGCCTGATCCCGGAACGCGGATCAATCCGAACAATCCCGGAGTGAAGAGCGGCAGCCAGGTTTGGCCGAATCGCCCGCAGCCGTTCCGCAGTCAACCACGTGCGCTGGCGCTCACGCCAGATGGGCGCAAACTTTATGTTACGCTCCCGGGTCGGGAAGGTTATCCGGATTGGCGAGTCGCGGTTGTCGATGCCCAGGCGCGGCGTGTTGTGAAGTGGATTGATCTTCGGCCGACCGGTGTGCGGTCCGGCTTGCGCCCAATCGGGATCCGAATCTCGCCTTCGAATACCTCGATCTATCCCCGGCCTGTACGCGGTGGTTTTGAATCAATACGGTAATTTCGCCTCGGTCGTCGACACGGAGACGGACACGGTGATCGGCGACTTCGGAACTGGGACCTACGCGGAAAAAGCGATCTTCAACAGCGCCGGCACCCGTCTCTACATCACCGACCGGTTCAAAGACGAAGTGCGCGCGTTCCGCATCGATCCGGGCCCGAAATTCACCCAGATCGCTGAAATCGCGACCGGTCCGACCCAGCTCGAGCGCGCAAACCGCGCGATCTGGATTTGAGCGCAGACGGCGGGACGCTTTACGTCGCCAATACCCTCGGCCACACGATCGCCGCCATTAACGTCGCGAACGACGCCAACACCTTGCTCGGCAATCTTCCGCTCGGCGGTCTCGCCACCGACGTAAAAATCAGCGGACGTTGGGGAATTGTCTCGGGTCAGGAAACGAACACGAAATTGAACGGAAAAGAAACCGGGCACGGTTTGCCGGCGTTGGACGCCTCCGGTATCGCGATTAAGAACGATGGGAAGCCGCTCGGTTACACGCCGGTAATGACCGATGCTACGAAGGCGACGACCTTCGACGATATCGGCAGCGAGCTGAACGTCTTCGATACGCAAACGAACCAGTTCGTGTATCGCTACGTCGACAAAGGCCGTGACTTTTCTCAGCTCGTTACGCCCGGCGAAGTAGTCGATCTCCACGATCACGCCGAACCGCAGCGTCTTATTCGCGGCAGTGGTCCCGAGCAAATGGTGGTGAAGAATGGAATGCTCTTCGTGAGCATGCTGCACTCGGACAAAGTCGAAGTTTTTCGCGTGAACCAGACGCCGGCGGACGTGTCCGGCATTCTCTCGCCCCTGGGGTTTGAGTTCACCGGCGGGATCACGCCCGAGGGTGTGGAGGTTTCGCCTGACGGACGGACCGCTTATGTGGCGAACATGCAGACCGAGGACGTTTCCTTTCTTAGCGTGGATCAGAACGGCAACCTCAGCCGGCAGGGATTTCTAGCGGTGGGCGTTACGCCAAGCACACCCGACCCAGTAAAAGGCGGCAATGGCTCGAACCTGTTCGCGACCGACGAAGAGGTCGGTTTGCGCTGGTTCTTCACTTCGGCTTATGCGGACGACGCTCCCATCATTGGAAAAACTTCGACCGGCTTCGATGCTCAAAAGTCCTGCGGTTTCTGTCACTGGGATGGACGGGACGCCAGGACGGGTGCCAGTGGAACGTCGCCGCCAACGCGCTCGGCGGCGTCAAGGTCTGCCCTCAGAACAAAGACATTTCCGATAACTGGCCGGAATGGTACGAGGGTTTGAACAACGATTTCATGGCTTACGCCTCCGCCTGCAACGGCGAGCTTCTCGGCGGCGAGCGCGCGCCGATGGCGATTTTCCCGCAGCAAGACCAGGTCGAGCGGATGAAGGCGCGTGAGCAATGGGTCCTTCAAAAGACCGAGCAGAACTCCCGTGCGATTGACCGCCCCGAGCTGCACGGCAAAGCGTTCAAGGTCGGTTACAACGACATGGCTTATCTCCAGATTCTGTGGTCCCAAAACGAGACGCGGCTTTTTCCAAATCCACTCGGGCTGGCCCCGAACCAAACTGAAGCGCAAAAGATCGAGCGCGGCCGGCAGCTCTTCACCACGAAAGTCTCGGCCGGTGGCGCGGGCTGCGCGGATTGCCATCACAACGGAAACACCTTCAGCAACGGCGTCCTGGATGACAGCTTCCAGGACTTCAACATTCATGAGCCCGGCGTGATCAGCGAAATGACCGTCGACGGCAAGGGACCATTTTACCGGCCGGAGAACGACTATTTCTTCGAACCGTTCCCGCCGCCGCAGGACGTGGGAACGCCCCAAAATTTCAGTAGCCGAAATACGAAACACCTCCGCGCTCTGTGGGACGCTACCCCGCGATACCTCCATCACGGAGCGGCCCACACGTTGCGTGAGGTCCTGCTCGCTCCGGATTCACCCTTGCTCGCGCCGGGCGAACGAGGTTTCAACTTCCGAACCGTTCGCACCGATCAGAGCCGGGCGACGGGAGCCGGACTGAACGGCAAGGCGGCGCCAGTGTTGCCGACCCAGGTTCCGATCACCGTCGCCGATCGAGACGGCTCCCTGGCCGGCGATGCAAAAGGACAGATTTATGTGAGCCTCGACAACCCTTTCGTAACGAATCCCGACGGCTCCTCGCAAATCGATCGGCTTGGAACGAACAATGTCGCACCGCTGCTGGCCGGCGGTCAGATCAATCCGGCGCTCGCAGCGAACAACATTCAGGTCATCAAAGAAACTCATGGCAAAACTTCACAGTTGTCCGCCGAAGATCTCGATGCGCTGATCCTTTATCTTAATTCCCTCGATCGCAATACCGTCGTTGCGACCGCAGGTAACTCGAACCCGACGCCAAGTCCTTCGCCGAGCGCTTCGGCAAGTGGTAGCCCGCAGCCCACGATCTCCCCCGCCGCATCACCTACTGCAAGCCCTGGCTCTACGGCAAGTCCGTCGCCGGCGCTGTCGCCATCGCCATCGGTAACTGCAAGCGCGAGCCCAAAATCTTCCGCACCGAAGCCGGTCAACATTTCCACCCGGCTGCGCGTCGCGGGCGGCGAGAGCGTGATGATCGGCGGGTTCATCATCACAGGGACGGCGCCGAAGAAAGTCGCGCTCCGCGCGGTCGGACCTTCTCTTTCCCAAGCAGGCATCAACGACGCGTTGAGCGACCCGGTGTTGGAATTGCGGAGCTCCTCCGGCGCGCTAATCGCACGAAACGATGACTGGCGCGAGAATCGCGAAACAGAAGACGCTTGCCGCAGCAACGGCGTCGCGCTCCAGGACGATCGAGAGGCGGCGATCGTGACATCGCTCCCGCCGGGCTCGTATACCGCGGTGGTTTCCGGACAAAACGCCAGTATCGGCACCGGTCTGATCGAAGTGTACGATCTCGATCAGGCGGCTGATTCGAAGCTCGCCAACATCAGCACGCGCGGCTTGGTCCTCTCCGCGCAAAACGTGATGATCGGCGGATTTATTATTGGAGGCACGGCCAGCACCACGCGGGTGCTGATCCGCGGGCTCGGGCCTTCCCTCGGCCAGGCCGGGATCGCCAACGCCCTGGCAAATCCTGCCTTGGAGCTTCACGACGGAAACGGGGCGTTGCTCCGCGGTAACGATAATTGGCGCGATACCCAGGAAGCCGAGATTCGGAATAGCGGTGTCGTGCCGTCGAGCGAGCTGGAGTCGGCGATCATCGAGACGCTCGCACCCGGCGCCTACACCGCGGTGGTAGCCGGGAAAGATAACAGCACCGGCGTCGGTCTCATCGAGGTCTTCAATTTGGAATAAGCTTCGCACCGCCTTCGGGTAAGTAACAAGACCGTTACTTTTGCCCGCTCGCCGCACTTGCCCCCTCTCGTACGCTGGGTGTGGAGGAGAGCGCGCCGCGGCCGCCCTGAGGGCGACCTGTTGTGACCGGCGGCAAGATCTGCTTCCGTTAAAAAATGCGCATTCTCGTAGTAGATGATGAAGTCCGGCTCGCCCGCCACGTCGCGTCAGCGCTGACGGAAGCTGGCCACGATCCCGTGGTCATCCACGATGGCGAGACGGCGCTGGGGGAAGCGGAGCAGACGCCTTTCGATCTCGTCGTGCTCGACGTTGGGCTGCCGGGTATGGACGGATTCGAGGTCTTAAAGAAAATGCGGGCGAAAAACATGCCCCATCGGGTCCTCATGCTCACCGCTCGCGGCGAATTGAACGATCGCGTGACCGGGCTCCAACTCGGCGCGGATGATTACCTGGCGAAACCGTTTGCGATGCAGGAACTGGTGGCGCGAGTCCGCGCCCTCGGGCGGCGATATGCCGAAGAACCGGAGCTAGTCCTGCGGGTGGGCGACCTCACGTTGAACCTCGCGAACCAGGACATCTATCGCGGCGAACGCCGAATCGAGCTTTCCACCCGCGAGCTAACTTTGCTAAAAGTCCTCATGCGCGAGCCAGGTCGCGTCTTCACTCGCACGGAGTTGTGCGAGCGCGTCTGGGAACGCGAGCATGAATACGATATGAAACTGGTGGAAGTGTTCGTGGGTCGTCTCCGGAAGAAGATCGGGACGCCGCCACTCATCCACACGGTGCGGCACGTCGGGTATACGGTTCGCGAAGCGGAGCCGGAATGAAACGCTGGCCATTGCGTTGGAAGCTGGCGCTGTACGCCGCAGCGCTGGCAGTCGTCGCTACCATCGCGGGAGCAGCGACGACGTGGACGATCATGCATTACTGGGAAATCCACGCGTTCGATCAACGCCTGGCGCTCGATGCCCAGGAACTCTTCCGCGACGTGGAAAATTTCGAGGGCGGTTTGATCACTAATAGCCGCGTATTCCAGGAAAAATTCGTCCCGCTCGCGTTGAAGGATCGCCTGATCGAAATTCGAGGAGCAAATGGCGAGATCCTCTATTTGTCGCCGAACGTTCCGGGACCCGCCCTGAGTGACGGCATCGAGAAAATTCACACCCGGAAAATCGACGGGCGCGCGGTTCGAACGGGAACGTTCCATTGGAAGAATCTCACCCTTTCCGTTGGGGCGGACATGAAAGAGGTCAACCGGATTGGCTGGGACATCATTCTGGGAATGCTCGGAGCGATCCCGACCGTGCTCCTTGTGATCACGATCGGCGGCCGCTGGGTAGCGAAGCAGGCGCTCGCTCCGGTGGAAGCGATTAGCCAGGCCGCTTCGCGGATTACAGTCCAAAACCTGAACCAGCGCTTGCCGGTGCCGCCAGCAGGGGACGAGATCGCGCACCTTGTCGGAGTGATGAACGACACTCTCGACAATTTGCAACGCAGCTTCGAACAGTCTGTCCGCTTCTCTGCGGAAGCGTCGCACCATCTCAAGACTCCAATCTCTGTCCTTCGGGTCGGAGTCGAAGAAATTCTCACCGATCCCGACACGCCGGCTAAACAGCAAACGCGGGCCGACGCTTTGTTACATCAGATCCACCAGCTCACATCGATCGCCGAGAATCTTCTTCTTCTGGCACGCGCCGACGCCGGCCGGCTCGAGCTGCATCGCGAGCCGTTCGACTTGAGCGAAGTGCTGCGCGGCATGTGCGAGGATGCCAGCGTGATGGCGGAAGCCGAGGGCCTGGAAGTGGAAGCAGACCTGCCCGATGAGCTGCTGATCGTGGCCGACCGTCGAGCTGTTTCGTTGATCGTGCAGAACCTGTTAGAGAATGGGATCAAGTACAACGAACCCGACGGCTGCATCTGTATTTATGCCCGGGCGGCGGATGGCCTGGCGGAAGTCACCGTCAAGAATAATGGCGAACCGATCCCGCCGGAGCGGGCGCCTCACATCTTCGAGCGATTTTATCGCGCGCGGACTGATGCCCGCATTCCAGGACAAGGCCTCGGCCTGAGCATTGCGGCCGAGCTCTCGAAAGCACACGGCGGGCAATTGGAGCTGGTGCGTTCCGATCGAGAATGGACGGAGTTCCGTTTATCGCTGCCGCGCCAGCGCGTGGAAGCAACGAAGCTCAAAGCAGTCCTGGCCTAACGACTCGTTGGACCGCCCGTTCGCGCGCCGGCCTAACGACTGGTTCGTTTCCAATCGAGGTAACAGTCACGTTACCTTTGCCGAATAGGACAGCCATTGCGTCTGTGTTCCAATTGGCGGCATGAAACAATGGATTGATAGATCACTTCAGGTCTGCGCGCTTCTGATCGCCCTCGCGGTCCCGAGCTTCGCAGAGGAAAGCAAGCGCGGGTTCTACGAAGGCAATCTGGCCGGTGGCGGTCGGGTGGTTTTCTTCGTTCAAGGTAACCACGCGCTCTCAACGTACGTGTTCGATACCGCGGGCCACCAGGCCTACTTCGGTGGCGGCACGGTGAATGACAACGGCACTTTCACGCTCACGACCACGCCGAGCGGCACGATTACCGGAACCGTGAATCCGGGATTCGTCTCCGCCTCGCTGCTCGGCCAGAGCGTGACCGCGAATCGCGTCGGCACTTTCGGCGAGTCCGAGAATTTCGGCGGCCGGTTTAGCGCGACAGCGACGAATAACACGGGCACTTCCTTCGATGTGAAGTTCGTAGTCGACGCGCAAAAGAACATTTTCATGATCGCCAAGAACGGCGCGACCGTTCTCGGCGGTTTCGGAACTATCACGGTGACCGCTTCGCCTACGCCCAGCCCGACGGCGTCACCCAGCGCCACCGCCTCACCCAGCGCGACTTCCTCGCCCAGCGCGACCGCCTCGCCCAGCGCGACCGCGAGCCCGTCGGCCACAGCTTCCAAGGGGCCTGGGATCAAAGACCATGGCGACGATGATGATGGTTGCGACAACAGCGGTCCCGGCGGCGGCTGCCACGAGTTCGAGGATGAGGACGAGAGAGAAGACCACCACCTCGATGACAACGACAACCAGTTTAACGCCACGTTTACGATAACGTTCGTGACCGGCGAAATCGTGAGCGGCCATCTCACTCGCAGCCACGGTTTGCTCCTCGGTGATTTCACCCTCAACGGCGTGGTGTTCCACTTCCGCGCTCCGCAGGAATCCACCGACAACCGCCTTGCGAACATTGCGACGCGCGGTTTCGTGAACACCGGCCAGGGACAGCTTATCGGCGGCTTCATCATTCGCGGCGGACCGAAACTCGTTTTGGTCCGTGCCCTCGGACCGTCGCTGACGGCGGCGGGTGTGAGTCCCGCCCTGGCCGATCCGCAAATCAAGCTCTTTGACGGCACGACGCTTCTGCGCCAGAACGACAACTGGCAGAGCGCCGCGAACGCGACCGAGATAACGGCGACCACGATCCCGCCATCGAATCCGAAGGAAGCGGCGATCCTGATGCGACTCGAGCCAGGCAGCTACACTACGGTAGTTGACGGCGCGAATAATGGGACCGGCATCGCGCTGGTCGAAGTCTACGAACTCGACCGCGACTAAATTGGGGTAACGAACAGGGGCAAAAGCCCTCGCGCTTCGGCGCGAGGGCTTTTTGTTTTTTGGCAGGCGAGACTTTGGCGGCCCCGCAGGGTTGAACTCAGAGCGCATGGAACCAAACGAAAAGCCGCGGCGACATCTCGAGGAAGACATTTGCATCCACATCTTCACGGTCTCCTCTGCGATGGTCGGCGTATGCCTGACGGTGATTGGCCTGGTTCGCGTCGTCATCACGCTGGGCAAAGCGGACACGGTCGCGGACGATTTGCTGGCGTTCGACGCTCTCCTTTTCGTCGCGGCGTGCTTTCTTTCCTATGCCGCGTTGCGTTCGCGCGGTGCGCGGCGCATGCACCGGCTCGAACGATTCGCGGACGGTGTCTTCATTCTGGCGATGATCGTGATGGTCGCCATCTGCGCTTTTCTCACTTACGCGCTGGCGGCGCCAGCGCACACCTGAATCACCCGCTTCGATTAGCGCGGCAGCGGTTTTTCGAGATTCGCGAGCGCGTAAGCCGTGACGGCAACGACGGCGGCATTCTCCGCGAGTTCCTGTGGAACGATCTTGTCGAGAGTATCGGCGGCGGTGTGATGATAATTAAAATAGTAGCGGTTATCCTGGATGGGGCTGAAACCGGGGACGCCTAATTTGGTGAGCGGCCCCACGTCGGCACCGCCGGCGTGCTCGGAATAATTGAAAGTGCCAGCGCCCGAGCTTTGCAGAATCTTTGCTACGGCTTCGAAGAACGTTCTCCCTTCCGGCTTGGTTGCGAAAGTGATTCCAAGCGGATGACCAGCGCCGCCGTCGGTCTCCATGGCGGCGAAATGATTCGCGATCTCTTTCTCGTGGTCTTTCGCGTAAGTTTTCCCGCCGACGAGCCCGTTTTCCTCGTTCATCCAGGCGATGACGCGGATCGTGCGCTTAGGATGGAGACGCAGTTTCTGGATTATGTTCGCCACCTCCATCGAGACAGCAACGCCGGCGCCGTCATCGATCGCGCCGGTGCCGAGGTCCCACGAGTCCAGATGCCCGGAGACAATAATGATTTGCTCGGGGTGCTCGCTGCCCTTGAGGTCGCCGATGACGTTGAAGCTCGGCGCGTCGGGTAAAGTCTGCGGGGTAAGAACAAGGTGCATTCGGACCGTGCCCTGTGGGACCAGGGCGGCTATCAGGTCGGCATCTTCAGCGGTCACGGCGCCGGCCGGAATTTTCGGAACGTCCTTTTTGTAATCCGTGTTGCCGGTATGCGGCAGACGATAGTCCGCTCCGCCGACGGAGCGAATCAGGCACGCCACTGCGCCCAAACGCCCGGCGGCAACCGGTCCATCACCGCGATACTTCACGGCCTGGCCGTAGGCCTCCCCTGCCCGGCTTTGCGCGGCCATCTGTTTATCGAAGTGATAATCAAAGAGCACGATTTTGCCTGCGACCTTGTCCTTGCCCAGCGCCTCCAGTTCATCGAAGTCGCGCGCAACAATCACTTCGGCGGTTACTCCCTCCGCCGGCGTCGCCACACTCGAGCCGAGCGCGCACAAAACAACTTTCTGGGTGGTCTTCTCCGCCATGCCGGGGAACTCGATCAGTTCAGCCGTTTCTTCGCCGCGGACCCAATGCGGCACCATCAGTTTCTCCAGCTGCACCTCGAGGCCGAGCGCCTTCAGTTCGCCAGCAACGTAATCGACCGCCTTCTGCGCCTGGGCTGAGCCGGTCAAGCGCGGCCCAATGTTGTTTGAAAGATGGGCGACCTGGCGATAAGCGTAATCGCTCTTCAGTGCGGCCTGCTGAATTTGCTTCAAATCCGAAAGCGTCTGCGGCGAATAGAGGGCCGGCGTAGGAGTGGGCGTCGGCGAGGGCGATCCTTCCTGGCCGCGACCATTCGCCGCGAACCAAAGGCTATTACACAAAACGAATGGGATGAGGAGACGGCGGGTGACCTGAGGCTTCATGAGTTCTTGTTTTTCTTTCGCGACTCTAGACAATGGCGTCGCGGCCCCAGCTTGCAACTCGATGGAAATCCAATGCGTTTAATCACCTGCTCTTTTCGCCTGGCCCTCATCACTTCCCTTCTCGAACTGCCCGCTTTGGCCGCCGCTGAAAACAAAGAAACCGGCAAGGCTCTTAACGAATTCTTTGAAGCGGAATGGAACTACCAGATGGAACAGAGTCCCGCCCGCGCTTCTTCCATGGGCGACCGCCGCTGGAACGATCGCTGGGGCGATCAAAGCCTGGAAGCGTTCCGGAAACGCGAAGAGCACGAGAGGGACGCGCTCGTCCGCCTGAAAAAATTCGATCGCTCCCAGCTCTCGCCAACTGATCAACTCAACTACGATCTTTTCCAGAAAGATCTCCAATGGGACGTCGAAGGCGCGAAGTTCCGTAGCTATCTGATGCCGATCAACCAGCGGGGCGGGATCCAAACGCTCGACGAGCTGGCCGACCGACTCCGGTTCGAGTCGGTAAAGGATTTCGAAGACTGGATCGCCCGTCTCCGCGCGCTGCCGACTCTGATGGAACAGAACATTGCGCTCATGCGCGAAGGCGCGAGCGCTCACATCATTTGGCCGAAAATCGTTTTGAATCGCGTCCCGGCGCAGATCGACAAACAACTTGTCGGCAAACCGGAGGAGAGCCCGTTCTTCAAACCGTTTAAGAAATTTCCTGACGCCGTCAGCGCCGCGGATCGGGAGCGGCTCACCAAGGCAGCGCAGGACGCGATCGCAACCGGAGTCCTGCCCGCCTTCCAAAAGCTGAAGAAGTATTTCGTCGACGAGTATCTTCCGGCCGCGTTCGACGAGGTGGGTGTTTGGAAGATGCCGCAGGGAAACGATTACTACGCCTACCTCGCGCGCCGCCACACGACCACGGATCTGACTCCGCAGCAGATCCACGAGAAAGGTTTGAGTGAAGTGGCCCGGATCAAAGCGGAGATGGAGACGATCAAAGGTAAAGTCGGCTTCAAAGGCACGCTCCCGGAATTCTTCACCAAGCTCCGAACCGATCCGCAGTTCTTCTACAAAACGCCCGAGGAACTGCTGGAGGCGTATCGCGCCCTCGCAAAGCGGATCGATCCGAATCTGGTGAAGGTCTTCAAAACGCTCCCCCGCACGCCGTACGGAGTGACGCCGATCCCGGACAAGATCGCCCCGGACACCACGACGGCTTACTATAACCAGCCGGCGGCGGATGGATCGCGGGCGGGCCTTTATTTCGTGAACCTCTACAAACCCGAGACCCGCCCGAAATGGGAGATGATGGCGCTTTCATTGCACGAATCCGTGCCGGGCCATCATCTCCAGATCGCGCTGGCCCAGGAACTGGGAGACATCCCAAAGTTTCGGCGTTACGGCGGATTCACGGCATTCGTGGAAGGCTGGGGTCTGTATTCGGAATCGCTCGGGGAAAACATGGGGTTATATCACGATCCCTATTCGAAGTTTGGCCAGCTCACTTATGAGATGTGGCGAGCGGTCCGGCTGGTGGTCGATACCGGCATGCACCAACTGAAGTGGGACCGGCAAAAGGCAATCGATTACTTCATGGAAAACGCCCCGAAAGCGGAGAACGACATTGTCAACGAAATCGATCGCTACATCTCAATGCCGGGCCAGGCCCTCGCCTACAAAATCGGGGAGCTGAAGATCAAAGAACTTCGCGAACGAGCGCGGAATGAGATCGGGGAGGCTTTCGATATTCGTGAATTCCATGATGCTGTGCTGCTTTCGGGCGCGGTGCCGTTGGACGTCCTGGAACAAAACGTCAACCGCTGGATCGCGACCAGGAAAGCGGCCAAGACGGCGACGCCCTCGCGCTGACGTGTGAACCTGCGCGCCGGCACCGTACCGGAAGGAATGGCAATTCAGGTTGCTCCTTGCCACCACGCCCAGGCCATTGGCGCAATTCCTCGCGGTAATTACTGCCGCCTCTTCGGCGAACCGGCGCATCCGATCGGCCACGACGAAGAACCGAAACTCATCGAGCTGGGAAAAGCGATGCGTTACGAGACGGAGCGCGAGGGGACGCTCACGCCGCGAATAGGGTTCACATACTTTGGCCAATTTCTCGGCCACGACCTGACGCACGATTCGACGCCGTTGAACGGCCCCTACCTGGAACCGGAGCAAACCCCGAACTATCGCACGGCAAAATTCGACCTGGACCACGTGTATGGCGATGGGCCGGCGGGCTCCCCTTATTTGTATGAGGGCGAAGAAGGTGCCGAGACTTTTCGGGTCGGCGAAACAGTTCCAGACGGTCGCCGGCGCGACTTGCCGATACGACACGGCCGGATTTTGATCGGCGACCTGGCGGACACGCGTAACCTCGACAACCTCCTCTTGCGCCAGCTTCATGTTTTGTTCCTGAAGTTTCACAACGAGGCGGTGCGCCAGTTACAGGATAACTCCGCCTTCGCGGATACAGCCGCGATGCTCGGACCCGGGACCGTGTTCGAACGCGCGCGCAAGCTCGTCTGCTGGCATTACCAATGGATCATTCGGCACGACTATCTGCCGCGCGTCTTGCACAACGATACCTGGAATTATCAAGAAACGCGCGCGGGCCAAAAAGCCGATGGTAATTTCGCGGTACCCGATCGAGTTCTCGTTGGCCGCGTTCCGCTTCGGGCACAGCATGGTGCGCAATGCCTACCGATTGAATTGCCGGAAGAAACGCGTCCTGATCGATGAATTGATGACGCTTGGGCAAAAGGCAGAGCCGATCCCGGACGACTACCTCGTCGAGTGGGGAACGTTTTTCGATGGCCTCCCGACCTCGGGGCCGCAAGCCTCCAGCAATTTCATTGATACGTCGGTCAGCGTGGCCATGCACGGGTTGTCGCCTGGCACCATTCGGCTCGCCAACCCACTCGAGGCTGTGGACCCTTCCAATTTGCCGGTGAGGACGCTGCTCCGCGGAGCCCGCGCGCAGATCGCGTCCGCACAGGAGATCGCCGATGCGCTCGTGTCCCACGGTAGAATCAAACCCGGCGATAAGCTGACCACTTCCGAAGTAGCCAGCGACACCGCCGATCTTTCCGGCAGCGTCCTGAAGAAAAACGGACTGCACGATAATACGCCGCTTTTTTATTACATCCTGAAGGAAGCGGAGTTGAAGGGAGCAGGGGTGACGCTGGGCCCCGTGGGCAGCCATATTGTTTTAGAAGTTATCCAGGGGGCTCTGGAATCGGACCCGGACAGTTACATGGCAGTCGCAGGTTCGCAGTGGCAGCTTCCGCGGTGGCGGTTTCAAAGCGGCGCGGAACGGCCGGTGAACTCGCTCATTCGGATCGTCCAGCTCCTGGGAGACGATAAGCTTCTGCCGGAGTGCGACGCCCACTTTCGGCGATTTCCTGTTTGAGTGAATTGGCCGTAGCCGCGCCAACGATCGTGGAAAGCGGAGTGCCATGATTACAACCGCCGCGGAAATCGACTCAATCGCGAAACTAGCGGAAGTTCGCCCTTCGAAGAAAAGTGCCGACCGGTTGCGCCGGATGCTCGCGGGCTTGGGAACAGTCGACCCTGGCTCGCCCCGGCAGGAACCGTTGGAACAACTCTGCGCGATAGGCGTCAGCTACGCGTGGCGCGACTTGGAGCGGACTGCCTTGCTCGAACGAACCTCTGCTAACGCGCAGGCAAATCTTCGCCAGTATCTCCAGGGTACACTCGAGTGGATTACCCGACCGAGTTTTGAGCTCGAATGGTCGAGCTACACGCTGGCAAAGGAAGCCTTGGGTCTGGTCTCGCCAGGCGCGCTTCAGACCAACGAAAAGTTCTTCGGAAGAGAACCGGCTGATCGCCTCTTTCCTTTTTTCAAAAAATTTCCGGCCCTGGCCGGGCTATGGTCAGTCTCGATTGCTCAATGGCGGCGCCACGTTGCGGAAATTCTGGCGCGCGCCGCGACGGACGACCGCGCTATCGCCCGCGCCTTCTTCGACAAAACTTCCTGCGGCGGTATCACCGATGTGCAGCTCGGCTTATCCGATCGGCACAAGGACGGCCGGTCGGTCGCACTAGTAGAATTCGAACGCGGCCGTGTCATCTACAAACCGCGGAGCGGTATGGGCGAGACCGCGTGGGCTTCGTTGTTGAGCTCGATGAACGAAAACGGGTTCAGACCGTTCTTGAAAAACGCGCGAGCGCTCCGGAGGAAAGGTTACCACTGGATGGAACATATTGCTCCGGCCGGCTGCGCCGATGTCGGCGCCGTGCGCCGGTTCTACAAACGACTCGGCGGGTTGATTGCGGCAGCATACCTTTCGAATGCCGTCGATTGCCACCGCGAGAACCTCATCGCCGCCGGCGAGCATCCCATGCTCATAGATCTCGATGCGCTCTGGCATGTTTCGTCCGCGACCAAGACCGAAAGTACAGCCGACCTTTTATATCGCACCGGCTTTTTTCCCGATTCGAACCCAGACAGTTTGCAGTCGCGCAGCAGCGCTCTCGGAAAAACCAAAACCGGCACCCATCTCGCAAAGATCGGCACCCACGCTGAATCCCAGGCTGATTACGCCGATGAAATCGTGGCCGGCTTCGCCGCCGGCTGGCGTTGCCTGGAGGGATCACCGCCGCGGCGAACAGCATTTCAGCGCCAGTTGCGCCGAATTCGCGGCCAAAAACGCCGATGGATTTACTTGGCGACGGAAAAGTATGCCGCGATCATTCGTGCCTCGGTTCAACCTGGCGCCTTGGTCTCCGCAACGACGCGAGCAGACGTCCTTCGCCGTTTGTGCGAACGGCCCACCATAGGCGCCGACACGACCAAAGCCGAGATCGGCGCCATGAAGAGGCTCGACATCCCTTATTTCACTCGGACGACGAACGAGCGCATGCCGATGGTGACAGCGTCGTCACCGCCGGAATTACAAAAGGAGATTCGCAAAGCTCTCGAATGGACGCGCTAGCTTCTCCACTGGCGGTAGGTGCAGGTCTGGTAATCTTCGGCGTGGCGCACTTCCGCCACGCCTTTTTCCGGCGCGATAAAATCGGGGACCGCCAGGACCAGCTTTTTCAGGCGCTGCTCCGGAGTGAGAAATTCGATCTCGAAATCGGGTGGAAAGTTGATTTCTCCCGCCTCGCTTACCGCTTTCATCGCTGACTCGGCCGACTCGAGGCACCTATTGCGAAACTCGTTGTCCGAACCCGCTCGCGTAAGCACGATAGTAAGTCGATCGAGCTTCTCATCATTAGTCATTTCATCCCAGCCTTTGGTATTCGCTTTCTGTTCCATCGCTAATTCCTCCCAGTTTTTTTGTTTCTCAACTCCGCGACCTTCGCGGACAACCCGTCAATTAGAGTGGTCAGTTCTGGGTTACCTCGAAGCGCATCAAAGCGCGGGTCTTGTCGGAGGGAGCGGTAGTCCAGCCAACCTACGGCGATGGCTTGGTGGAGATGCTGGAGGGAAGGTTCGGTTAAATTCAGGGACGCCTCGACGGCGGCGACGCGATAGGCAACCTCGGCGTTACTCGGCTGGCGGTTAAGCGTTGCAGTGTCGCGGGCGAGAGCCTCTTGGAGCAAGGCCGTCGCAGTCTGGTCATCTCCCAAGGCCTGCTTAATCCGGCCCAGGGCCGATTGATAGGTGATGGCGCCGTAAAAATTTCCGCCCCCCTCCGGATCGCCTTTAGCGAGCCTTTCGTAAAGTTCCTCCCCGGCGGCCCAGTTCCGGTCAAAGAACTCTATTTGAGCGGCGACCTGGACCATGTCGCCAACCTCGTTATTTCGAATACGGTCGACACAAATCTCCCGGGCTCGCTTAATTTCGCCACGCAACAGGCGGAGCCGGGCTATGCCAGCGGCGCCTCGAAAAGAGCCTGGTTTCAACTCAATTGCCCGGTTGTAGCTTCGAAACGCCTGCTCGTCGTCGCCCAAATCAGCCCAACAGTCCCCCATCGTTGGCTCAACCTCCCCGGGGGTTCCCTGCAGTTTCATGGCAATCTCATGCCAGCTTAGAGCTCGATCGGGCCGGCCGAGACAATGAAGCGTCATCCCCACTAACGTCGCGATCCGATCGTCAGTGCCGCCGATCTCGATGGTTCGCATCTGTTCCTCGAGCGCTTCATGGAACTTGCCTTCCTGATAGTAAACACTTGCCAGGGCGCGATGCGCCTCGACAGAACTTGCGTCCAGCGCGAGCGCTTGGAGGGCCTCCGTCTTCCCTAGTTCGAGGAAACTGAAGTCCGAGACGAAATAGGTGCGGCCGGCAGCAGCCATGGCGAGATAAGAATGGGCTAGAGCTGAATCTGGCTCCAAATCGATGGCTTGACGGAATAACGCGATCGCACGATCGAAATCCGAGACTGTGTAGCTGTTCACCCAGGCACGGCCCGCAGTCATCGCCTCGTTCGCGTTTTCATTGCGCAAGCCTGGATCTGACTGGAGGAGGTTCGACCAGGTATTTGCATTGATAGTTTTGTGAACGTCGACCACCCATTGCTGCGGCTTGCTCAAGGAAGGCGGCGGGTTCTCCGGGTTCTCGATCGCGGCCCGCACAAGAGTCTGGTCGCCCGCGGGATTGGTTAACCGGACGGAGATACGTCTCTTGCCGTCGATGTTCCGGACCGTTCCAGTAAGAACGGTTCGGCCCCTGTGTTCCTGGGCGAGTTTGCGGATATTTTCCAGCTTGCTCCAGCTCGGCAGGTTCCCCATCACAACTCGCGCCGGCCCCAGAGTCTCGAGCTGGGCGCGGAGCAAATCCGCAGTCCACTGGGTAGCGCCCGGATCAGCCGCCGCGGTATCGAGGTCAAGAAAAGGCAGGACCACCACCGAGTGCCCAATCAGCACGCTCTCCCTCATGGCGGCCTCCCTTCTTTGGGCCCGCAGTTGCCAGAAGACCGATCCGACGGTCAGCACACCCAACCCGACCAGGGCAACTGCGAGGAGCCGATTACGGCGAGCCCAGCGCCGCGCCCGCAGCGCAACCCCGGGTGCGGAGGCTGCAATCGGGCGATCGTCCAGCCAGCTTTGCAAATCATCCGCCAGTTCCGCGGCGCTTTGGTAACGATCCACCGGCTCACGCTCCAGACATCGCGCGCAGATGATTTCCAAATCGCGGTCCGCTTTCGGCGCCAGGCTCCGCAGCTTAGGCGCTGGAGCGTTGGCAGATTGTTTCATGACGGCAAAAGCGTTCTCGCCCACAAACGGGGTGCGGCCGGTGAGCAATTCAAAGAGGACGGCGCCGAGACTGTAGACGTCAGCGGCCGGAATGAGCCGCGCCGCCGGCCCATCCGCTTGTTCCGGGGCGATGTATCCCGGCGTGCCGAAGCTGGCGAGCGAGCGGGTAAGATAGCTGGAGACTGCTTCACAGCGGGCCAGCCCGAAGTCACTCACCAACGGTTCGCCGTGGGCGTCCAGGAGAATATTACCCGGCTTCAGATCGCGATGCAGGACACCCTGTTTGTGGGCGAAATGCACGGCGCGCGCCACTTTCACCATTAGGGCGGCACTGCGGCGGGGATGATCGAGCAGAGGACCGCGTCCCTGGAGAAGACTGCCGGCGGCGGCCAATTTCATGGTGTAATACGGAAAGCCGTCCGCCGTTTCGCCGACCCGATAAATCGGCACAATGTTCGGATGCTCCAAGCGCGACGCCGTTTCCGCTTCGCGACGAAAGCGAGCGACGACGTGATCGGAGTCGCCCTGATAAGCCAGGACACATTTTAGCGCGACGACCCGATCCGAATGCGGTTCCTTCGCCCGGTAAACGACGCCCATTCCACCGCGCGCGATTTCTTCCAGAATTTCGTGCTCGGCGATCCGCCAATCACCCAGGCCGGGTTTAACCCCGGCCAGCACTTCGCGAAAAGTGTCTTTCCCTGACGGCGTCTCGTCTTTATCTAATGCGCCGTGGAGAAGACAATTGAGGCAAAGGCCGTTCGTTAGGCGCGAGACCGTTTGGCATTCGTCGCAGACGCGCGGTTCTTCCAGGGGGGCTGACTTGGACTCGGTGGCATGACTCGCTTTCACGAGGATTTGGCGGATTCCGCGCTCAACGTGGCGCAGAGAGTACCGAATTTCGTCGTCGACGTTCGCCTCGGTTTCGACGGTCTTGGCGACTTCCTCGCGCAAAAGCGCCCGGTAACGCGTGCGGAAATGATGCAGTAAACTCTTGACCGCTAATTCCGGCACACTGAGCTCGCCAGACAGCTCCTCGTAAGAAATTTCCGAGCGTTCGGAGGTAAGGTACGGATGCAAAACTTCGTAGACGCGCCGGCGGCCCTTGCTTTCGCATTCCAGGCGCAAACGGCGCAATGCTTCCTCGGCGATCGCAGCCGCCCAGCCGGCGTCAAAAAGCAGTTCCGGCGGCGAAGCATCCATGGCCCCCGCCGACAGCGACAACTGCGCCGGAGCGTCTGCCATCCACTTTTCCCAGGAAACGAACTGAACCTGGCCACCGCGCTTGTGCCGGCGGCTCTTAACCGCCGCGTCGATGAGAAAATTCTTCAACGACCTAAGCAAGAGCGAACGAAACCGGCCCCGCTTTGGATCGGCCGATTGCAGAAAATTTCCTCCCATGATCATAAGGAAAAAATCCTGGGTCAGATCTTGCGCGTCCGCGGCCGCGTAACCGCGACGGTAAATGTAGGTAAAAATCGGGCGCCAGTAAATTTGGCAAAGTTGGGCGAGGCCAGGGTCGACTTCAGTTTGTTCGTCGCCAGACAAGCGCTGCCGGATCAAGCTCCAGCGCGTAGTCACGAAATGCGTCAGAGCACCGGGGCTCTCGACGGCACTGGAATCTCTCACCCGGGCATCGTGATGGGTCCGCTTTCCCCGCTCAAGACGAAAATCAGCAAACTGCGGGTTAGCCTGACTGGAAAACCGAGCGTGCGATTTCGAGACGGCGCGCTTCGACCTGCTCGCATTGTTCGATCGCTCGTTTCTCGAGACCGGGATAATCGAGCCGCGCCAGGGCGGGCACCGTTCGCGAAGCGGCCTGCAACGCGCGCCAAAGCGAGCGCTTCCCCGTGATTCCGAGATGGAGCGCCTCCAACGCCAGAAAAACTCCAATTTCTTCCTTCGATCCTTCGCCGAGGTCGATCTTAGGCCGGGTCAGCTTTTCCGCGATCCAAGCCCCCGCTTTGCGCACGGTGCTTTCGCTCACGCCTAGCTTTTCTATCAACTCCTTCAATTTTTCCTGGTCCTGATCAATGTCTTCGCGAAGCTGGCGAAGAAACCGCTCGAGGGACTTTCCCTGACACGCTTCAATCATGCGGTCGAGCAACTCGAGCGCAGCCACCGATCCTGCGAGGTGATCGTTCAGATAATCGCTTAGATCTTCCATCGTCGTCGGGGTCGGTCACTCACCCCGGGGGTCGGCCAAGTCAAACCACCGTCGCTTGTTTCCGCGAGGTGGAGTTGTCCAAATGTGAGTGCTCGTCCCAATAGTCTTGTCTTTCCTATCATTTTCCGAATATCAACAGAAATATCGAACGCCTCGCCCAGAACGGAGGCAGACCTTTCATGAAAACGTTGATGCCACCAAAAATCGTCATGTTCTGTGGCAGTCTCTCAATCGCGCTCGCTCCTGCCGTGTTCGCGGCGCCTCGCTCAGGCAACGTTCAGGATTATCTCGGACCGCAATTCCGCGCTATCCGGCAGCTGGCTTCCCCAAGCGCGAAAACCGAGATCACCGGGACTAGTGCGGTCGATACCCTGGCGCGTTGGAACCAGATCGCGGTCGACGCGAGCGGCCTCGATCACACCCCACTAAAGGCGGGCGACACCCGCATCTTCGGCGAACAGCTTGGACCCGCTCGCGCCAGTCGGGCAATGGCCATCGTTCACATCGCGATGTTCGACAGCGTGAACGGCGTTCTTGGCGGCTACAAGAGCTACACGGATATTACGCCGGCGAAGAACGCTTCGATCTCGGCCGCGATCGCGCAGGCCGGCCACGATACGCTGACCGCGCTTTTCCCATCCCAGCAGGCTACCTTCGACCAGGCGCTGGCGAGCGATCTCGACCAAATCGGCGCGGGCACCGCAAAGACCGATGGAGTTGACCTCGGACATCGCGCCGCGGCCGCGATCCTGGCTTTGAGATCGAGCGATGGCTCCGCCCAGGCCGAACCGAAATTGGGAACGCAATTCATCACTAGCGATGACGCCGGTAAATGGCGTCAGGATCCGATCAGCCAGGCCCCGATCGCGCTCGGAGCCTATTGGAACCAGGTGACCCCCTTTGTCCTCCAATCCGCCAGCCAATTTCGCTGTCCCGCCCCGCCTGCTTTGAACAGCGCGGTCTACGCCGCCGCCTACAATGAAGTCAAAATCCTCGGCGGTGACGGCGTGCACACGCCCACCCTTCGCACGGCGGATCAGACCGAGACGGGCATTTTCTGGGCGTACGATGGAACGCCAAGCCTCTGCGCTCCGCCGCGCCTCTATAACCAGATCACGATGAAGATCGCTCAGCAAAAAGGCACCGCGAACGACCCACTCGAGCTCGCGCGCCTGCTAGCTCTGGTCAACCTTTCCATGGCCGATGCGGGTATCGCATCCTGGGAATCGAAATTCTTCTATCAATTCTGGCGGCCTATTACCGGCATTCGGGAATCGGATCCGGGCACCGGACCTTCCGGCACCGGAGACGGGAACTCAGCAACCAGCGGCGACCCGACCTTCCACCCGCTCGGCGCGCCGGCGAGCAATCTCACTGGGCCGAACTTCACGCCGCCCTTTCCCGCTTATCCGTCGGGTCATGCCACCTTCGGCGGCGCGATCTTCCAGACCCTGCGCAACTACTACCATATGGACGACATCCAGTTCACCTTCACTTCCGATGAGTTCAACGGCACCACGATCGACAACGCCGGTATCGTTCGCGCCCTCAAGCCGCGCACTTTCACGTCGTTGTCGCAGGCGGAAGAAGAAAACGGCCAGAGCAGAATTTACCTCGGCATTCATTGGGCATTCGACAAGACCCAGGGCATCGCGCAAGGCCGCAAGATCGCCGACTACGTTTACCAACACGCTTTCACCGGAAAGCAGTCCCGCCTCACCAACGTATCGACGCGGATGCATGTCCTAACCGGCGAACGCGTGCTCATCGGCGGCTTCATCATCACCGGGGTTGATTCCAAGAAGATCGCTCTGCGCGGCCTCGGACCTTCTCTCGCGAGCTCCGGCCTCACCGGTCTGCTGGACGATCCCGTCCTCGAGCTCCACGCCGCTGACGGTTCGATCATTACGACCAACGACAACTGGCAGACCGATTCTGGCGCGGCGGACCTGACGGCAAACAGCCTCGCCCCAGCGAACGACCATGAAGCGGCGATGGTGCGCACTCTTGCCCCCGGCACCTATACCGCCATCGTGCGCGGTAAAAATAATTCCACGGGCGTTGGCCTGATCGAGATGTACGATCTCAGCGGGGATAGTAACTCACTCCTTGGGAACATCAGCACCCGTGGCTTTGTCGAGATGGGCGACAACGTTCTCATCGGGGGATTCGTTGTTGGGACGGGCTCGAGCGGCCGCGTCGCCGTTCGCGCCCTCGGGCCGTCGTTGACCGACATCGGCGTTGCAGGTGCGCTGGCCGATCCGCTTCTCGAGCTGCACGACAACAATGGCACGCTCATCCGGACGAATGACAGTTGGCTGAGCGATCCCGGCTCGACCGAACTTCTCGTCGCCGGTCTCGCCCCGAGCAACAGCGACGAGGCCGCAATTCTTTCCGCGCTCGCGCCCGGCGCTTACACCGCGATCGTGCGGGGCCACGGCTCAAGTGTCGGCGTGGCGCTCGTCGAGGCCTACAACCTGCCTTAATCGAGTTGCCCCTTGCCAACGGGCAATCGAAATTCGAAAATCGAAAATGAGCCGTGTCTGTAGCTCAACCGGATAGAGCAGCTGACTTCGGATCAGCAGGTTGGGGGTTCGAATCCCTCCAGGCACGGCGGTACAGGTGTCAATTATGGGGCGGGTAGTCCGCTGGTCGCTTGACAACAAGAACGCAAGTCTGTTATCGGCGTGCTGTAGTCTTGCCCATGCGCAGCCCCCACCCCCACATCGAACCGCCGAAGAGGAAAAATGAAAGGCGCCAGTGACGGAAGGCGCGCATTGGTGGTCTGCGCTGCCCGATTGGCTGGTGCACATAGGGGGCGAACCGAAGGATTGGCTGATCGGGCTGGTCGTTTGCATTGCCATCGAGGCAATTCGCAGATACGTCCCCCTGCGCTTCCTCCATAATAAGCGAATCCATCGGGACCCGCCCGACGTTCGGGCCGAATCACTCCTAAGGGAAAAACGCATTCGCCCAACCAGCGGGGTGGAGCTCATCGATGGAATCAACCTCGGGGCGCGAGATGTGGTGGAGCGAGCCGCTCGGCCAGATGATCCATCGGCGGTTTCAGAGCTTGAGACCGCGTGGGGTCACACCTCGCTGGCCAAGTACGCGCGAATGGCCCCGTGGTTTATTTCTCCTGGGTGCAGGGTTGCAGCGGGGCGGGGACACGCCACCACACCGAGGGACGATGCCCTCGGCGTCGTGAATGGTTGGGCGCGACGGCCACCGAAAGACCTGCGCGCAGAGATTCGAGGTGATGCCGGCACTGGCAAGACGGTGCTCCTTCACCAGTTATTTCTCAGCCTGGTCAGGTCCAAATCGCGACCTGTCCCGCTCATAGCCAGCGCCGACAACATCAATCAAAACAGTTCGGAATTAGAGCGCCTTAAGCACGCCAGCGATCACCTGTCGGCGTTCGTCTCCGTCTGGCTGAAGAACCGGAAGGTAATTGCCAAATCGGAGGCCGAAAAGATCACGATGGAAGGCGCCGTCCGGACGGCCATCGAGAGCGGCGAGGTGATCTTATTGCTCGATGGCATTGATCAAATGCGGGACAAGGGGGCGGAACACTTCGTGGATGGCCTGCTCGCCCGGACCAAACGCTGGATCGTGACACGGCGTTACGAGGAATCCGTGCTCCCCGATTCCACGGGCCATGTTATAACGCTCGATTCCAGTTGGAACCGGACGCGAATTCTGGAGTATGCACGGCGCCGTTTAGTCCAGAACCCCGAGCTATCCGCCAAAGTCGAATCGGTCCTTCTGCAACGCGTGCCCGAAAAGGGCACGGCGTCGCAGTGGCTTTCCAATCCCGACAACTTGCGTGCGTATCTGGACGAGATCACACCCAGAGATCGATTGGTTAGTATTCCGGAAATGCATCGCCTCGCTGAAAGCGCAGCGGGTTTGATGGAAAACCTGCTCATGCGCGACGTTCAAGCGATTGAAGACGCGAATCTGGAACAGATCCGTGAGGCCCTTTCGTTCCTCGCAATTTACAAACTGGGGGATCCGCGGGCGCGAATGGACGGTGCTATAGGTCAAAAAGTTGCCGGACTGAAAACATTACTTCGCAATGATGGCCAAAGCCTTGTTTTCCGTCATTCGGCCGAGCGCGAATATTTCCTCGCCTCCCAACTGGGACGCGAATTGCTCGCGGGGCCTGCCATTTGGCCCGAGGCAGAAGGCCTTAAGGAAGAAGTGAACCGGATTTGGGGCCCGGGGCGGACACGCTTGACCAGCGAGTATCTTCGCAGCCATGGCGAAACGGATCGCCTGGAAACCATGGGGGAGTGGTTGCGCGCGTCCAGCCCGCTCGTCCGCGACGAGACTTCGAAGCCCATGGCCAACGCAAAACGAAACGTGCTCGAGGTCCTGAGGACACCTTTCGAGAACGGAACGCGGCTCAGTCCGCCGAGCCTGCAGCACCTAAATCTTAACGGAATGGATGGACGGGGTCTGGATCTCCAGCACGAGCACTTCGAATCGTGCTCCTTTCTTGAAGCGGATATGCGGGATGCTGAGATGATGCACGCCCACTTCATAACTTGCGCGTTCGCCGATGCCGACTTGAGGGCGGCCAACGCCGTCGGGGCCGAGTTCCAGGGGTGTTCCTTCGGCGAGGCAGACCACTTCGCCAAAGTGACCGGCCTCGAAATAGAGGGAATTCGGATCGTTCCGGCCGAGCTCGAGCTAAAGCTCATTCACGCTGGGGCACGGTCGCAAAGGTCGCGATACCGCGGAAAATTCGGAGAACATTTTCTTACCGCCCAACGCGCATTTCTTGGCCCGGCCGTAGAAGACCTGGAAGTCAACAGTTATGTGCCGGCGATTAAAGCCGCAATTGCTCGTGCGCAGGAAAAAAGCCCCGAGGCAAAAATCTTTCTCATCGACCTCATGGCGGGCGGACAGGGAGGGAGGTCCGAACAATTGCTCGCGCAATTCTCCCAGCTCCACATGTTGAGCATAGACCGCGATCCGGCCCATCGAAGCCTGGGCCCACGCCATGAGTGGATCGATCGCGAGTTCGGGCCGAAGACTTTCATGAAATCGTCGCCCCGCGACCCTTTCGAATTGCGCGCGCTTCTTCGGGAAGGATTCGCCGACAGCGACGGCCACGCGGACGTGGTGATCGCGAAGAAGGCGCTACACGAACTCGATCGAGCCTTGCAACCCGCGCTCTTGGAGAGTACCGCGACGGTCCTCCGGCCCGGAGGACGCTTCGTTCTTTTCGCCGATGTTCCAGGTGGCGAAACCCAGCGAAGCCGGAGTGAAGCCATGGAGACGGCGATTCAGCGTCATGAGGAGTTGCGCAATCTGCTCCTCCAACCAGCGACAGGCGCCCTGGAGGTGAAACGATTTATCGGAGCAAATCTTTACCCACCGGACTCGACCGGTGAGTGGTGGTTTCTCAACGATTGGATCGCCATTAAAGATTGGGCCAATCTAAATCGTCACGAACTAGCTAACCGTTACTTTGCCAGCATTGGCGAGATTCGCGAGTGGGCTCGGCCATGGTTCGGAGATCCCGTCGAAGTCAAAACCCACTTCTACGATATCAATCCGCTTCGGTTTAACGAGCGCGGCATCAACCGGGTGTTGCATCATCTGGAACGAAAGAAAGACGATTCCGCAGCCGCGATTTCGCAGGATCTCGCGCTTCTGGCCGAGCACCTCACAGGAACCGCCAAATTTCGCGCCCTAGTAGATATCACCCGCATGGTATTCGAGAAGTCTCCGGCCTTTGCCGCGGAAATGCAGGCTCGGCCGGCCCGAGTGTGTCTGTCGGAAATCGACCCATTGCTCCGGCCGCTCGAAACGGCCGAGGTCTGCCCGCAATTCAAAATGAAGTGTGCCGTGATGAGTTTCGAGCGTAGCCGTTGAGCACCGCCCGCATCGTGTCTTCAGATTCCATGGCGCGGTCAAAATGATTGACGTTCCAGAGCGGCACCCCCATTCTCCTCTGCCCTATGCCGGTGGAAACTGCGCCACGTCACGAAGAGGACCTCGCCTTTGTTCAGCGTGTCCTTGCCGTGGAAGCGCCGGCGGCCGCGGAACTGCGAAGTCGTTATCACGGCAAGCTCGTCGGAGTCTTGCGCGCGCGCGGCGCTAACCCAACCGAGGCCGAAGACCTCGCGGCGGATCTCTGGACGGATTGCTTTGCCCCGCGCGGCAATCGCCAGCCGCTCTTGACGAAATACCAGGGCCGCTGCGCCCTCGAATCGTGGCTCCTCACCGTCGCTACAAATCGGCTCGTCGATCTGAAGCGCCGGCAAAGCTTCCGGGTCGATGTCCCTCCGTCCCCGGATTCGAATGAAGATTTTTTCGATCGGCGGCCCCATCCGGAAAAGCCAACGAGTGAAAAGCCCCTTCTGAAATCTGCTGCGCGAAGCAATCCAAAGCGCGTTCGCCAGACAGGATCGCGGATGCGATCCTGATGTTGAAACTCGTTCACCTCCACCAGATCAGTCAGCGCGAGATTTCGCGAATGTGGGGCTGGCACGAATCGAAGGTCAGCCGAACTCTCGATACGACGCGCCAGAGTGCCGCAAAAATTATGATGGCCGAATTGAAGAAGGTCGATCCGTGGCTCGAACTGCGCTGGGACGATTTCGTAGAGCTCTGCGCCGGGTCGTCGGACGTTTTTTAGAAACTAAAAGATAATTTCGCAAAATGGAGCGCGCAATAAGTCTAAGGGAAGAGCAAAAGCAACGGGGCGCCGCCCGGTAATCTCCACCGCGCCGCAACCCGCTCGTGGGCTCCAAACATGATGATATAACCTGCAACCGCGTTTTTCTTTGACCGCTATTTACCCGTGAATGATGATTTCAAAATTCTGTTGGAGTTTTTCGATGGCGACGCCCGGGAAGTAGCCGGCCGCACCACCGAGGCCCTCCCAACCGAGTTACGGGAAAAAATCGCAAGATTCGCCAGTGGCAAGTGCTCAGAGGAAGAACGGACTGAAATGAAAAGGCTGCTGCAGGAAAAACCACAACTGATCCCGGCGCTCGTCAGCGAAACTAAAGCCCTTCGCCAAGCGCCGGAATGAAGACCACCCGCGCGAACTTTCTTCCGGAGCAGCGCTTTCTCCCCCTCCGACCTGCGCTCGAGGAACATCTCTCGAAGCTCGGCGGCGCCGTTACGCCCGAGAATTTTCTCAGCATCTGCGACGAAATGTTGTTGAAGCTTCTGAAAGAATCCTTCGAGCGAATCGGCGCGGACGAAGGAAGTATCTGGCTGCTCGATCCGGAAAAGCAGCACTTGGTGGTGGCCCACAACAGCGGACCGAACTCGGAAAAGATCATCGGATTCAAACAGCCGCTTAGCCGGGGCATCGTGAGTCTGGTCGCCGCCAGCGAGCATCCGTTCGTCGAGAACAACGTTTACAAGAACATCAAACAGGACAAGGCGCTCGATGAGAAGCTGGAGAAGATGACTTACGCCATGGTCGCGGTGCCGCTCTATTTCCTGAACGAAGTTCGCGGCGTGATTTCCTGCGTTCAGCTTCAGGACGTCGATATTCGAGACGGCAAAGCCGGTGCCCAAAGGCGAAACCCCGCGCGGCTTCGGTCCCTGCGGAACTCAACGCCATCCAGACCATCGCCGCGGTCGTCCGGGACTTGATTGATTATCGATTACTTGGCACCGCTATAGGATGGAACCGCCTGTAACGCCCGACCCTGGTCCCTTCCGCATGGAAGAGGCGCGGCGCGCCTTGGCAAAAGGGAACCGGAAAAGGCGTGCGCATTGCGGTCATAGATTCGGGGATCGAAATCGACCATCCCGATTTGCCGGGACTTACCCTGCTCGACGATCTCCACGTGGTGGACGCGGGAGTTCAGATTGAAGTGAAGCCGGGCGACGGCACCGATATCTATGGCCATGGCACAGCCGTCACGGGAGTCATCCGCCGCATCGCCCCGGACGCACAGATCGGCAGTATTCGCGTTCTGGGAGCAAACCTTGGTTCGCGCACGGTAATTATTCGCGAAGGCGTCCGGCAGGCCATTGATCGCGGATATCACGTTCTCAATTGCAGCTTCGGCTGCGGATTGAAAGATCACATCTTCCAATACAAAGAATGGATCGACGAAGCCTACCTCAAAGGCATCCACGTCGTTTCCGCGTGCAACAACTACGATTTCACCACCCCGGAGTGGCCGGGTTATTTCCCCAGTGTCGTAACGACAAACATGGCCCGCTTCGATGAGGATCACACCTTCTTCTATAAGCCCGGCCATCTCGTAGAATTCGCCGCTCGCGGCGTCGATGTAACTCTGCCTTGGAACGGCCATTCGACCAAGGAAGTTACCGGCAGCAGCTTCGCCGCTCCGATCATGAGCGCTTTACTGGCTCGTCTAATTTCCGAGATGCCAAACCTGGCGCCACTTGAAGCCAAGTCGATTCTTCACCGCCTCGCTATCCCATGGCGCGCTGAAGTGACGGCCCCGAATGTCGTGGACGCCAACGCCCCCGCCGGGCCGGTCGCCAGGACCGGCAAGCCTCCTCCCTCCGGCGCCAGGGTTGGAAAACCGCCTCCATCGAGCTAAATCCTCGATGAGCGAAACGCGTGGGCCAGACACGGGACTCCTGTCCGTGTCAATAATCGCCGGACCTGGAGTAGATGCTCTTCTGGGCAAACTCGTTTTGTCCCCGAATCGCAGAGTTGCACTTCTCACAACGGATCTATCGCCACGTTCCCCGCAACTTACTATCATTCAGCAACCGTCGGGTTCTTCGCCTGATCAGATTATCGCGCGGATAACGAGCATCACGGAGGAACGCGCCGTGAATGAGCTTATCATCCAGTGCGAACCGGAGAGACCTCCCATGGCCTACGCTTCGCTCTTTCCTGCAACCGCTCCCGGCCATTCAGGCCTGGTGAATGTAGCTCAGCTTAGTGCAACGGCTTTCGCGATTAAGGCAACGACTTTTCTCGATGCGATCCTGGCTCGCACCTCTAATTCACTCCCGGCGTGTTTTATGGCGGAGCAGATGGAGTTCGTGGACCAAATTGTCTTCGACGACTCGCCGGATTTCGATCTAGCACGGTCGCTGGCACTGGCGCTCAACCCCAGCGCGGAAGTGTCGCGCTTCGACGAAGCGGCCGCGGCCTGGGGGGAAAATTTTTCGGCAAGGCACTTCGATTTCAATGCATCTCTGGAACGGGCCGGATGGCGGCGATTGCTCGATGAGGACCAGGCCAGCCTGGCGGGCAACGGTCGCGTTAGCACGATAGGTTATTCCGCCAGGCGTCCGTTTCACCCGGAGCGGTTCTGGAACTTCCTCCAACAGAAGTCGCACGCCGTGTTCCGAGCAAAAGGCTTTTTCTGGCTGGCCTCGCGCATGGACGAAGTGGGTGGTCTAAACCTGGCAGGCAACGACCTTCACTGCTCGTCGGCCGGCTCGTGGTGGGCTACGCGTGATGCTGCCAGCCGCGAAACTGAAATGCCTGAGCACGCTCGAAAACAGTGGAAGGAACCTTTCGGCGATCGCCGCCAAACGTTCGGTATTATGGCGCTGGATGTCGATCGGCATACGGTCCAGGCCAGCTTGGACGCATGTCTCTTGAACGAAGCCGAGCTTAGCAAGGGGCCTGAGGGATGGCGGGATTTCCCCGATCCGTTCCCCTCCTCGTCGCATCAACATTCGCACGCTCACTCACATAACCACGAACACGAACACGGGAGCGAGTGCGATCATCATCACGATCCGGGCGAGCATCAGTGTTGTCACCATTGACGATGCCTCGTCGCAAAATTTGCTGGTCACGTCCGGGCGGCTCGATTAATAGGTCTTGCGTCCTCTGCTAAAGCGCCTTCGCTGTCACACGTGTCTGATTTGTCTGAAGTAAAGAACGCCCCTACCGCGTCCGTCGCTTTACACGAGCTTTGGCGGCGACGAACAGAATGGATGGACGACATAGATGCAGTCCACGCCTTTGTTAAACGCGCTATTTCAGCCGGCGAATTCCTTACCGCCTACGATGCCGCGCGCGCGGCTCTCGATAATCATCCCGACGATGATTTCCTGCAGCAGCGCATGGCCCTTGCCCTCGCCCAGATGGGATCATCAGCACGCGCGCAAGCTATCCTGAATGCTCTTGTCGCCAAGGATCCACAGGATCGCGAAACCCTTAGTATCCTCGGACGCACCTACAAGGACCAATGGTGTGTTAATCCGGAAAACGAAGCGCCGCTTCGAGAAGCTCTTGCCTGCTATAGCCGCGCCTTTGAAGTCGCGCCGCCGGATTCCTATCCGGGAATCAACGCCGCTACGATAGCTCTTCTCCTTAAGAACACGGACGAGGCGGCGCGGCTCGCAAAAATCGTTCTCAATATCTGCGAGCAGCAACCGGACGACTACTGGAAGCACGCTACGGTTGCCGAAGCCCTGGTAGTCCTCGGAGATGTTGAGGCGGCCAAGAGTGCCTATCGTGCCGCCGTCGCCGTGGAGAAGGATAATCTGCGCGCCTTCTCTTCCACGCGGAAACAGGCCCGAAGTTTGTCTCGGCAACTCTACGGCCGCCCGGATGTTTTCGATGAGTGTTTCCCGATTCCCAAGCTGGTCGTCTTTTCCGGTCATATGATCGATGCGCCGGACCGCCGGGTCCCGCGTTTCCCCCTGGAGAAAGAAGGCGAAATAAAAGCACTCTTGGAAAGACAACTGGCGGCGATGAACGCTGGGATTGGATTCTCCAGCGCCGCTTCCGGCTCGGACATCCTGTTCCTGGAAGCGATGCTCGAGCCGCGGCGGCGTGATTCATTTGGTCTTGCCGTGGCCGGCCGAGGAATTCGTTAAGACAAGCGTAGCGATTGCGGGCGACGGTGGCTGGGTGGAACGCTTCCACAAGGTCCTGGACCAGGCAGCTTCGATTCGTGTCCTGGGTCAACTCTATATGCCAGGCAGCGCCACCGGCTTTGAATACTGCAACCTCGCGATGAATGGGCTCGCCCGAATCTTCGCCCGGTCGCTGGACCTGGATATCACGCCGCTCGCGGTCTGGGATGGTTACAGCGGTGCGCCTGGAGGGACTGGATCCTTCGTGCGCTACTGGCGAAACCGCGGAACTCCGGTCAAAGTCGTCCCAATAGCTACCAAGCCACCCTCGATGTTGCACGACACCGAAACCTTCGAGGTCGACGCGAGTAATAGTGACGACGAATTCGAAGCCTGGGTCCGGGCCTCCGGCCGGCAGGAAATCAAGGCAATCATGTTCGCTGACGTCGTCGGCTACAGTAAGTTACCCGAAACCATCATCCCGAAGTACGTAGCTCACTTCAATCAGCGAGTGTCACGCTTGATCGCTGATAGCTCGGCTGCGCCGGTCAACGTCAATACCTGGGGCGATGGGCTCTTTTTTGTATTTAATGGAGTGGAAGATGCCGGTCGGTTTGCCCTCGACCTGCGTCAACTCGTGACATCGACGGATTGGGTCGAGCTAGGTTTGCCTCATCAACTAAATATCCGGATCGGCATTCATGCCGGCCCGGTCTACGTAAATTTCGACCCGATAGTAAGACAGATTTCTTTCACCGGCGCTCACGTTAGCCGCGCAGCTCGCATCGAGCCGATCACCCACGAAGGAGAGGTCTTTGCGAGCGAAGAGTTCGCCGCGTTGGCGGCCGCCGATCAGTCGAAAGGATTCAGCTGCGACCTGGTCGGCACGACAGCCCTGGCCAAGAGCTACGGGCTGTTCCGCGTCTACAGCCTCGAACGCACCTCGGTCTAGCTACCGGGGTATCGCAGTCGCGCGACGAGTAGGGACATGGATTGTGTCGAATGTTGACGCGTAACCGCTCTCCTTCGCAACGCGAGTCCAATGTTCTCGCCGCGTCCTGACCCACGCTGTTCCTCCTACCTTTTGGTTTTCCTTTCCGTCCCAGAGCAGGATCAAAAAGTGACACTCTCGAGCAATGTAATCGCCAACTGCCGCATATCGTTGCGTCCGTTCGTCGCCCTCATAGGTCGAAGAGCCATCGGTCACTACGAATTGAACATCCGCGGTCTTCAGCAATTGTCGGAACGCGCTTAGCGAATGTTCGGACGTGAAATCGCGCTCGTACTCCGCTTGGATCATCGGCATTGGGACAACAAGCTTGATTCCCAACGAGACCGCTTCCTCCGCCGCGACGCGATCGGCTCCTTCGGCCAACGGAGTCAGCAGCTGGAACACAGCATTTGGTCGCGCAGAGATCGATCGGCGGAAAATCTCTCGCACCTGTTGGCGAAGCTCCGGCAAATCCGCCGGCACCAGGTCACGATGACCGCTGACGCCAAAAACGAACGCCTTATCGTTTCCTGCCAACTGGGGTCCGATCTCCTCCCGTTCGTCGCTCATCGTCCTGTTTGTATCAGATAGAAAGACGAGCCTACAAGGAACCCGTGCGCGGATTGCAGCGGCACGTTTAAACCTGCAAATCCCTGCCGGCTACCCGTCATCCTCGGACATGATCAAGACGGGAACCACTATTGCCTCCAGGCCGGGCCACTCCGAGGAGGAGGTCTCGGCGCTGCCCATTTGGGCTTTCACTCTTGGAGTGTTCGCCCTGCTCACCTTCGGCCTGACGGCTCTACCCTCGATCGTTTGCGGACATCTTGCCCTCGCCCGAGAGCGAAATGGCCGCAGGCAATCGTTTGCAAAATCCGTCGCCGTTGCAGGGCTCGTGATCGGTTACATCGGCACCGCTGTCTTCGGAACATGGACGGCGATCATCATTCGGCACTTCTGGCAGTAGCTGAACCTTCGTCAGCGCCAATCACCCATCAGAACAAACGGAGCCCAGTAAAGTGGGCGGGAAAACTTAGGGTCCCGCAGCATCTTGATCTCGGCGGCCTGCAACGCCTCGGCCTTTGACATCCCGGCTGCGAGCTTGCTGTAGAACTCGACCATCAATTCTTTAGTGCTTTCGTCTCCAACGCTCCACAAGCTGGCGAGCACGGTGGTCGCTCCCGCAGTCGAAAATGCCTCTGCCAGAGTCGTAATTTCGCCGCCGTCCGGTTCCTTGTCTCCCAGGGCAGACTCACATGCTGAAAGAGTTACCAGACTGACCTTCTTGAATGGCAGGTCCCACACCTCCCCCACGGTAAGGTGCGCCTGGCTTGCGTCGGACGCGGCGGCAAGTTGAATATAACTATCGGAAGGTTTGGTTGCGTTGAGAATCCCGTGGGTGGCGAAATGAACAATCTTCTTGTTCAGTCGAGCCTCGGTGTTAAGAGCTACTTTCGTCACTTCTCCACCGGACAATACTTCAGTTGAAGGAAATACCTGGGCGATAGCTTTCACTTCGCTTTCAGCTGCCGGCAAATTTGCCCCGGTGGGATTCCCAAAGGCCACCATGCCATCTCGCGATTTCTCCTCGTCCGGCGGTTGCACGACCTTCATCACATCGGCGGCCGTCAGGTAAACAATCTGTTTATCCTCGATCAAATATCTTATCGAACCATCGGCCTGCTTCTTCGCCAGAGCCTGCATGGGCAGGTAGAAAAGAAGCTGGTTAGGAATGAAAGCTACGACCTTTATCGACTCCAGCTCCGACTCGATCGGCCCAATGAGCAGATCGTAAAGACTGGTAAGGTTCTTGGTGAGCGGCGCGCCGGACTCACCGCTGGTTATTTGCTTCCGGACGATCCTGATCTTTTTCCAAAGCTCTTCGGGTTTGGCGGAGGCAATGACGATCTTGATGTTTTCCTTGCTGACCAGGAAGACATAGAGCTGGTCGCCCAGCGGCGCGTACTGGATCAGCATGACGCCCGGGGGAATGCTGCGCTGGGTTTCCTTGAGCGCTTTCGGGTTCACCGTCATGAACTTTTCGTAGTTTGGATTTGAGGTCTTTATCTGTTCGACCACCTTCCGGAATTCCCCCTGCGTCGAGGCGACTACCTGCTTGAGATTTTCGATCTTCCCTTTGTCGCGGTCGCCTTCGGCCTTGGCTTGCTCGGCTTGGAGTTGCGCATTGGTCGTCTGCAACTTCGTCTCCAGGCCGCTGGCCCGATCGAGCAGCGTCTGCATCGTTTTGTCGCCACTCTTCATGCTGGAAAGGCGGAGCGAATCCTGCAGCTTCTTCGACTTCGCCCGGTTCAGGTAATCAAAGGCTTCGTCCGCACGGTTAAGCTTGATCAATGCACGGACGATTCGCTCGTAGGGTCGATAGTTCCTCTTTACGTCGGCAAAGGCGGCTTCCGAAGCTGCCGTCGCCCGGACGCCTTCAACCAGTTTCACTGCCTCCCTGTAAGCCTCAAGCGCCTTGTCATTGTCTCCCTTTGCCTCGAATATTTCACCGCTTATCCCCAGCGTACCTATCCGATCGCCGACCGAGCCCGTCCTGCTGTCCGCGGCCTGGGCCTCTTCGATGAGCGTTCGGGCTTCGTCTAGTTTGTTCTGCTTCACGCGAATCGAAGCAAAGGTCCGAGTCGCACCGGAAACAGAACCCAGGTTTCCCGTTTCACGCGCCAGGAGCAGCGCTTCTTCGGCATACTTGGCGGCTTCCTCGAACTTGTCTTCGTCGCGCGCGATAATCGCCAGAAAACCAGTGGCGTTGACGACACTGGTCAGCTTATGCGAAGCGGCAAAGATTTGCCGGGCTTGCTCGACGTTGTGGCGGGCGGCGGCGAAGTCCCCTTTCGCATGAGACAGGTCAGCAGCCTGAACCAGCGATTGAGCCGTCCAATCATCCTGCCCGATGTCTCGCTTAATGGCAATGGCTTGATCCAACTCCTTTAAGGCAAGCTCTACCTCTCCGCTTTCCGCGTGCAACGCGGCCTTATCACCCAAAATCCGCGCACGAATCCGGGCCCGGAACATTTCGAAGACATTAAGGTAACCACCCTTAGGGAGTTCTTCGGCGACTTTGAGTGCTTTCTCGTAATTTGCCAACGCAACCTTCAAGTCACCCTCTTCCTGGCTGATCTCACCAAGATTGGACAAAGCTATCGCATGCGACATGGCGTCGAGCGCAATCTTCATGTCGCGCGTTTGGGCCCGGGTTTCCTCATGTTTCGCGAGCTCTTCCTTCGACATCGCCGCCTTTTGTTCCGGGGTGTAGTCGCCGTCCTCATCCAGGGCCTTCTTGCGGACAGCGGCGGAAGCTTCGAGGCTAGCCAGGACCTGCTCGAAATAACTTTGAGCTTTCTTCAAATCGCCGAGATTGAAGGCATACATTCGCGCGAGGGAATACAGGCTTTCCTCGAGCTTGCGTTCCGCCATCTCCGGCGGTAGCGATTGCCGCAGGGCCAACGCCTCTAATCCGTTCTTTTCGGCTTGATCAAAGAGCGCCAGGTCACCTTGGGCATTTGCGACACCTTCGAGCGCGGCTGCCACTTTTGCGGTCTCCTCGTCCCGTTCACTCTTTGGCGCGTTCACCTTCTCCAGGTAAGCCATCTCTTTTCGGCGGATATCGAGCTCCTGCTCCGCGTACTTCAATAACCTCTTCGCGTCATTACTATCGCGAGCGATTTGCTGGAGCCTCGTAACCGCGTTGTAACGATTGAGGTAGCGGAGCTTTTCCCATCCGTGAATGAGCTTTCGCAGAATTTCTTTCTTTGCTTCTTCGGCCGTGGCCAACTGGGTTTGGAGCTTGCTAATCTGTTCGTCTACTTTCCCATCCAACTCAGTTGCCTCCGTGCGGTAATATTCTTCCCAGTAACCGCGCTCATTGACTTGATTATCTTCCCTCGCCTTCGCGCTCGCGCCGAACCAGGTAGCAGCTTCGTCAAACTTGCCGGCATCGAACGCCCGCCATCCGATGTCCGAGGCGATTTGCATCGCGTTCTTCGCTGCCTCCGCTCGTTCTTTTGTGTTCTCCTTCGCGGCGGCTCGGTCGGCGTCGATCTTCTTGAATTGGGCCTCCAACTCGGTTCGGGAAAGTTTAGCCGCAGGGGTGGGTGTAGTTTCTTCACTGCGCGCGCCGCCGGACGCGAACAGCACAACCAACAGGCAAGCCATGAGAATTAAGCGACCGGGCAGAGTCATCGGGTTCTTAGGAACGTTGTTTCGGATCACGTTTGCAACCTTACTTTGTGGTCAGCTGATAGACTCCACTCCAATCTTTCGGCCGGACCATTGCGAGTTCGCGGCACCGTTCCGCCATTAGCTCGCTAGGTTTATCCTGGTGTTCCTCATGCAGCACTGCAAAAGACCGCTGAGCCGCGCCGAAATCACCCCGTTCGTAGAGCTCGAACGCGATGTTATAGCGTTGGACAATTTCTTCGAAACTCTCAGGACTAAACGGGTGCCTCACTTCGAGTAACTCGAGCGGCACCGTTTTTCCTTTGACCAGCACTTTGTCGATTACGCGAACGAACGGCGGGCTCGAAAGCTTCGAGTAAGCTTCCCGCGTGATCAGAAAAAGAGCGCCATAATGTTTCGTCAATGATTCAACCCTGGCCGCCGCGTTGATCAAGTCGCCGACGAGTCCGTAATCCAATCTCTGAGCGGAACCCTTGTTGCCGATAAGGGCGGTACCGCTGTGCAGGGCGACACCATAACCAAAAAGCGCCTTCAGGTTTGGCTCCAAAGTAACCCGCAACTCTTCCATGCCGGCAATCAAGTCCAGGGCCGCACGAAAGGCGCGGTCCGCCGCGTCCGGTTGCGCGTTGGGCGCGCCCCAGTAGCTAAGGAATTGATCTCCGAGGAAATGTTCCATGCTGCCGTCCTCGGCGAGAATCGCGCGCGTCTGCGCTTTCGAAGACGCGGTTGAGGAGCTGGAACATTCCCGGTGGGCCAAGCAGTTCCGCGATCGGAGTGGAGTTACGCAAATCGGTCAGAAGGACCGTGATCTCGGCCTGTTGCGGCTCCATCGATCCCGGGTTCTTCAAGACCTGCTCCATAATGTGCGGCGAAAAATAGAGGCTCATCGTCGAGCGCAGTTTGAGGCGCTGGATAAACTCGTGGCTCTGTCTGCGGCCGAGCTCGATCAGTGTGATCAGACTCCAGATGACACCGGCGTTCATCAATCCGGAAACCCATCCCGCCTTGAGGATTGAAGCCGCGCTCAACCCACCGCACAGCGCAATCCCGGCGAGCCAAACAAGCAGCAACGAGAGCGTCCCAGGGAACAACGTCGCCACCGCGCCCAGAAAAAGCAGCCCTGCAATGGCAAGCGCATCCAACCACCTCGGCGTCCGCCGCAGCCACGCCCGTTGCATCAGATCGTTCAGCGCGGTCGAATGCAAAACTACTCGCGGTTGGTTGGCCGCGATCGACGTCGTCCCCATATCCCCCAAGCCCGCGCCGTAGTAGGAAACGAGCACAATCGCGTTCGTCAGCGGTTGCGCGTTGTTCGCCCGGCTCGCCGCAAAAAGCGCGTCCAGCTGCGCGACGTTAAAATGCCGAAACGCCGCCGGACCCTGGCCAGTCCAGGGGCTGCGATAGTTCAGCAGCACCGAACCGAGCTTTAACTCTCGCGGTTCGACGCTGGTGAAATCACTCGAGAGTTCCTCCCAACGCAACACGCCTGGTCTGGGAAACGTAACACCGCTATCCCAGGCGATTTCCTTCCACGCGAGATAGGACGCGAGAGCCAGCGACGGCTCAGACTTTCCCGCGCCAGCAGGGCGCGCGTAATCGTATCGCCTCAACACGCCATCAGAATCCGCCGTGACGTTGATCAAGCCGGCCGGCAAGAGACGGTCATGAAAGGGAAAAGAACGGACCCGCTCGTCCTTTCCATTCTCTGACGAGGGCAGAAGCGCCTCCGCCAGGATCACCGTCTTGTTCTGCGCGCGCGCCCGTTCGATTTCCTTAAGGATCGGATCCGCCATCGCCGCATCGCCGCGACCGAAGACCACATCGACGGCGACGACCTTCGCGCCAAGATCAAACGCCTGCCGAATAATGTTCGCGGCATTTTGATACTCCAGCTCAAGAGTCGGCGTCTTCCGCAGATCGGCCTGCGTAATGTCGACGTGAACGATGCTCGGGTCCGCCGGTGGAGCGAGACCGTGCTCGTAACGCCAGCGGAGAATCTGCCCGAACCAACGCATCTCCAAGCCCTCGAAGGGATCGCCGGCCAGCAATGTCCAGAGCGCCGCCGCGCCGCAAATGGAAAAAAGCAATGGCCAGGGCGACCTGAGCCAGACCTGTTCTCCGGCGAGCCGTGGGTTGGGCCCGTCGCCGGGCATCACTTCTTTTCCGCGTTCTCGCTGGAGAGCACCAGCACGCCCGGACGATCAGCGGAAAAGTTCACGCTCTTGGCAAACTGGCGCCAGGGAAAAGCGGTCCCTCGAAAAACTCCGCCCACTTCTGGCTCGCTCCCGGGAGCCTTATTTACCTTGTCCTTGTCCGTAACGAGCTGACCGATTAACTCCTTGAGCTTCGTCGTTTGCATCGCCACAACGCGATCGTCCACTTTCGGATTCTGCATCGCCTCGACCAGCTTCTTGATTTCGACCGTCTCCTTTGCATCCGGCGTCAGAAACAAGACGTAGAAGTCGAACGGCGCCGATGGCGTGGTCCAATCCCATTTGCTCGGCGCCGCGGGCAACAGGATCTCCTCGAATTCAGCGGGCACTTCAGCGAGCTGCGGCCGCCAACCATTCGCCAGTTTCCCATCTTTCGTCAGCGCGGCGACGAACACGCTGCACTTTTCGCTCGCGTCCACGTAAACCCGGACGGTCTTGCCAGCGCCAGTCGGCGCGGAAAGTGTGAACGCCTCCTCTTTCTCCGGTGGACCGGGCTCAAACAGCGAAAGGCAAACCCGCGCGTGCGGTTTCTCTTCGTCGACCGCGTCCGCGCCGAAAAGATTTGCGGGCAACAGCAAACTCAACGCAAAAAAGAAAAACTTCCCCATACGGCCAGCGCCCGGAATACGACTCATCCCGGCGGTATTTGCACGCAGATCGGGAGAAATCTCAAGCCGTTAGTTCAGCGAGCGAATTTAGACGGCCGCTGGTTGAGCGTCGGCCTGCTGGATCAGTGCATCGAGCCGATTCAAATCCACCGGCTTCACCAGATGATGATTGAAACCGACTTCCTGGCTCTTGCGCAAATCGTCTTCCATCCCGAACCCGGTCAAGGCGATTCCGAAAATGGCATGATCGTTTTTGAGCTTTTCCATCAGATCAATCCCAGTTCCATCGGGAAGACCGATATCGCTGACCAAGACGTCGAAGGTTTCCTGCGCGGCGGCTTCCAACGCTGCCTGCACCGTGTGGGCCGGCTGGACGTGATACCCGCGGCGCCGGAGAAGCTGGGTCAGGGACCGGTTTGTGTCTTCGTGGTCCTCGACGAGGAGAACGCGCATCGGCTTGTGCGCTACCGGAGGAGAGGGTGTCGCATCTCGCTTCGCGTCGGTACTAGCCTCTGCGAGAGGAAAAACCGCCGTGAAGGTCGCGCCTTTATTCCGACCCTCGCTTTGCGCGATGAGTCTTCCGTGATGGGTTTCGACCAGCGCCTTGCTAATCGCCAGGCCGAGACCGAGGCCGCCGAACTGGGTTCGCTCGCCCTGTTCGAAAGCATTGAAAATTTTCGGTAAAGTTTCCTTATCGATCCCTATTCCAGTGTCGGAAACTTCGACCCGTAGTGTCCCGTCGCGATTCTCGGTCCGGATTTCGAGCCGGCCGCCTTCCGGCGTAAATTTCACCGCGTTCTTGATCAGGTTCCAAAAAATTTGTTGGAGCCGCGCTGGGTCTGCATCCAGGGAAGCCTTCTTCGCCGCGAAGTCGGTCCGCAGGGTTAGCTTCTTCTTTTCAATATCGGCCTCGCAAATTTCGAGCGCGCTTCGCAGAAAGAGATGCGCGTCCGCCTTCTCAAGATTGAGCTGGACCTTCCCCTTGCTGATCCGAGTCAGGTCGAGCAAATCATCGATGAGGCGCGCTTCCAGTTCGACGTTGCGCCGGATCATCTGGAGCGAGGCGCGCATCTCGTCGGGCAAATCGTCGGATTGTTCGAGCGCCACAACTGAAGTCAGCACCGGCGTCAGCGGAGTGCGCAGCTCGTGGCTCAGCATCGCAAGGAAGGAATCTTTGGCGCGGTTCGCCCGGTCCGATTCCGCGCGTGCCTTTTGGGCCGACTGGTAAAGCCCGGCATTATCGAGGGCGAGCGCCGCTCGATGGGCCAGCTCTTCGGCCAGCGCTAATTCGTCGGGCCCACAGATTTTGGCCGGCCTCGTGTTGATCATGACGATTGCGCCAAGGACACGGTCGTGGGCGCGCAGGGGCACGGCGATGAACGATTTCGCGGCGAGAGATCTGATCCAATCCCGGTCGGCTTTCTCCGAATAAACGTCGCGCAGCTCGCCGTTGTGGAGGTCGCACACCATTTGAGATTTGCCCGTCTTCAGAACGTGGGCCCCGCCTTTCTCCGCCGCGCGGCTCGAAGCAAACTCCTCCGCCAATCTCCGCATCGTCGGTTCTTCCGCCGGGTCGCGATGCGCCATCGCTACTTGACGCATGGAACCGTCTTCTTCCGCGGCAAGAACAATGCAAAAATCGGCCACTCGCGGGACAACAAGGTCCGCGAGATTGCGAAGCGTCTCGTCGTAATCGAGCGACCCGGCGAGGACGTTGCTGGCATCGGCGAGAAAGGCGAACCGCTCCTGTCGCGTCTCGGCTTCCGCACGCGCAGCCTGTTCCCGAATCAGTTTCTCGCGTTCCTCCGCCTGGCGTTTCACCAGCTCGGTTTTTTTAAACAGGTCCACGAAGACCGCGATCTTCGCGCGGAGGATTTCCGGCACCACCGGGGTGAGAATGTAATCGACCGCGCCGATCGAGTACCCGCGCGAGACATGGTTCTCGGTGTCGTTGACCGCGCTGATGAAAATGATCGGCGTCGTCTCGGAGCGTTGGCGCTGGCGAATCAGCGCGGCCGTCTCGAACCCATCCATCACCGGCATGTTTACGTCGAGAAGGATGACCGCAAAATCCTGCTGGAGGAGGCAGCGGAGCGCTTCCTTTCCCGGAGCGCGCGCAAACAATGTTCTCCTTCAGATCGCTTAGGATCGTCTCGTAAGCCAGCATCTTGTCCGGCCGATCGTCGACAATCAGGATGCTGACCTTTTCTTCGGCCGGCTCCTTTTCGTTCGCGCTCGAATCCGCAGACATGCTTAACGATGCAGCCAGTTACGCAGAAGCGTGAGGAGCCGTTCGGTATCGACCGGCTTGGAAATGTAATCGCTCGCCCCGGCGTCGATGCACTTCTCGCGGTCGCCCTTCATGGCCTTCGCGGTGAGAGCGATGATCGGGAGTTGTTCGAACCCATACATCTTCCGAACCTCACGGATGGTTTCGTAGCCATCCATCTCGGGCAGCATGATATCCATCAGCACCAAATCGGTGTCGGGTTGCGCCTCAAGCAACGCCAGCGCGGCCTTCCCGGTCTCCGCCGAGTGCACGTCCATCTTGTAACGCTCGAGCATGCTCGTCATCGCGAAGATGTTTCGAATGTCGTCATCGACGATTACCACTTTCTTCCGGGCCAGGATTTCGTTCGGATCGTTTAGCCGCCGCAGCATTTCCTGCTTGTCCTCGGGTAAGGTCGAAGCATCCCGATGGAGCCAGAGCGCCGTCTGGTCGAAGAGTCGTTCGGGACTGCGCACCGTCTTGACGATCGTCGTCTGCGCGATCCGATTCAGTTTCTCTTCCTCCTCCTGCGACAAATCTTTCGCCGTATAAACGATGATCGGCAGATACGCGTTCTCGATCCGGATTTTCTCGATCAATTCGAAGCCCGACATGTCCGGCAGCATCAATCCAGCACCACGCAATCGACTGGCTCATTGCGCAAGGTTCGAGGGCTGCCACCGCCAGCCGACGCCTCCACGATGTGCGCCGTCTGGTTGCCGATCAGTTCCCGAATGCTGCTGCGTTGGGCCTCGTCATCTTCAACCACCAACAGTTTTTTCGCGGCCGTCGCATCCATCTCCTTCGCCTTCTCGAAGACTTGGCGGATCTGCGATTCATCGATCGGTTTGGTTAAGAATCGCATCGCGCCCATCCGTAAGGCATTCCGCGGCTCCTCCCGCGCCGAGATCACGAACACCGGAATATGCCGGGTGGCCAGGTCGGATTTTAGTCGGTTAAGAATGTGCCAGCCGTCGATGTCGGGCAGACTCAGATCGAGCGTAATGGCGGCCGGCGTAAACTCCCGCACCAAATTGAGCGCGGCTTTACCACGCGGGGTAACAACTGTTTTGAACCCATTCTGGCGGGCAACTTCGAGCAACCATTGCGCGAAATCGCGGTCGTCTTCGACAATAAGGACTGATTTTTCGCCCGGTAAAATGTTCGCTCGATCGTCCGCGAGAGCAAATTCCAGCGCCTCCGGCTCCTCGGATTCAGCCCGTTCGGGCTCGACCGGTTGCGGCATAATCCTGGAGACGGCCCGTTCCATCGGCGACACACTGTAGTCCTGTGGCAGAAACAAGGTAAACGTGCTGCCGCGCCCTTCGGAGCTTTCGACCTTGATTTCGCCGCCGAGCACGCGCGCGAGTTCGCGACTGATCGCGAGGCCGAGTCCAGTGCCGCCGTATTTGCGGCTGGTGCTCCCGTCCGCCTGGAGGAACGGCTCGAAGATGGTGGTCTGTTTGTCGGCCGGAATTCCGATTCCGCTGTCGCTCACGCTGAAACGCGAGCACCGATCTCTGCCCGGTTAAGACTTTGGTTTTCGCCAGACCAGCCCGCCGTCGCTGGTGCAAGCCGAAGGTTTACGTAGCCGCGTTCAGTAAACTTGAACGCATTCGAGAGCAGGTTCTTCAACACCTGATCGAGTCGTTGCGCGTCGGTATGCACCGCTTCGGGAACGCGCGGATCGATGTCGATCTTGAAGTTGACGCCTTTCCCTTCCGCGACATGCCGGAAAGTGCGCTCCATCGTCTGGCGCATCTCCTCGAAACGCACTTCGCCCACGTCGATCGTGACCGTACCGGACTCGATCTTCGACAGATCGAGAATATCGTTGATCAGCTTGAGCAAATCCTTGCCCGAACCGCGAATTGTGCGCGCAAACTCGACCTGTTTCGGCGTCAGGTTCCCGTCCGAGTTCGCGGACAATTGCTCGGCAAGAATGAGCAGGCTGTTGAGCGGCGTGCGCAATTCGTGGGACATGTTCGCGAGAAACTCGCTCTTGTAGCGCGACGTGATCGAGAGCTGTTGCGCTTTCCCTTCCAGGGCCTGGCGCGCCTGCTCGACTTCGCGGTTCTTGCGCTCGACCTCTTCGTTCTGCTCGAACAACTGCCGCGCCTTTTCCTCGAGCTCCTGGTTAGTCTGCTGCAATTCTTGCTGGCGGCTCTGCAGCTCGGAGGCGAGCGATTGCGATTGCTTGAGCAGATCCTCCGTGCGCGTGTTCGCCTCGATCGTGTTCAGGACGATTCCGATGCTTTCCGTGAGCTGATCGAGAAACGCGTGGTGCGTCGGATTGAATTGCTCGAGTGACGACAATTCCATGACTGCTTTCACCTGGCCTTCGAACAGGATTGGCAGCACCACGATATTCCGCGGCGAAGTTTCGCCGAGGCCTGAGCTGACCTGGACGTAGTCGGACGGCACTTTCGTGAGGAGAATCCGTTCTTTCTCGAGCGCGGCCTGCCCGACCAGACCTTCGCCGAGCTTAAACTTGGTGTTCACGCCTTTGCGCTCGCGATAGGCATAGCTCGCCAGTAGCTGCAGCTCCGGTTCCTCCGCCGAGCCGTTCATCATATAGAACACGCCTTGTTGCGCGGAGACGACCGGCGCCAGCTCGGAAAGAATCAGCCGGCCAACTGTCAGCAAATCGCGCTGGCCTTGCAGCATCCGGGTGAACTTCGCCAGGTTCGTCTTCAGCCAGTCCTGCTCGTCGTTGCGCAACGTCGTATCCTTCAGGTTGCGAATCATCTCGTTGATGTTGTCCTTCACGAACGCAACTTCGCCCTGGGCATCGACCTGAATCGATCGCGTCAGATCGCCTTTCGTCACTGCCGTCGCCACGTCTGCGATCGCGCGCAGCTGGGAAGTCAGATTGCCGGCGAGCTGGTTCACGTTGTCGGTCAAATCGCGCCATGTTCCGGCCGCGCCCGGCACGTTCGCCTGGCCGCCGAGTTTTCCTTCCACGCCCACTTCGCGCGCCACGCTCGTGACCTGGTCCGCGAAAATCGCGAGCGTATCGGTCATGCCGTTGATCGTGTCGGCCAGCGCCGCAATCTCACCTTTCGCTTCGACGAGCAGCTTTTGTTTCAAGTCGCCGTTCGCAACCGCGGTCACGACTTTCGCGATGCCGCGCACCTGGTTCGTCAGGTTGCCGGCCATGAAATTCACCGAGTCGGTAAGATCTTTCCACGTTCCGGCGACGCCTTTCACGACTGCCTGACCACCCAGCCGACCTTCCGTGCCCACCTCGCGCGCCACGCGCGTCACTTCCGACGCGAACGAATTGAGCTGGTCCACCATCGTGTTGACGGTGTTTTTCAACTCGAGGATCTCGCCTTTAACGTCGACCGTGATCTTCTTCGACAAGTCGCCCGTCGCCACCGCTGTCGTGACCGCTGCGATGTTTCGCACCTGAGTCGTCAGGTTCGACGCCATGAAGTTCACCGAGTCGGTTAAGTCTTTCCACGTGCCGGAAACGCCTTCCACGCGCGCCTGACCGCCGAGCGCGCCTTCCGAACCCACTTCGCGCGCCACACGCGTCACTTCGGAGGCGAACGACCGCAGCTGGTCCACCATCGTGTTGATCGTGTCCTTCAGTTCCAAAATTTCGCCGCGCACATCGACGGTGATTTTCTTCGACAAGTCGCCATTCGCGACCGCAGTCGTAACCTCCGCAATGTTTCGCACCTGGCCGGTGAGGTTACCCGCCATTGAATTCACCGAGTCCGTCAGGTCTTTCCACGTGCCGGCCACGCCTTTCACGTCCGCCTGACCGCCAAGCCGGCCTTCCGTTCCCACTTCGCGCGCGACGCGCGTCACTTCCGACGCGAACGAGCTGAGCTGATCGACCATCGTATTGATCGTGTTCTTCAGCTCCAGAATTTCACCCTTCACATCGACGGTGATTTTCTTGGACAAGTCACCGTTCGCGACCGCCGTCGTGACTTCCGCGATGTTTCGCACCTGGCCGGTCAGGTTACCGGCCATGAAGTTCACCGAGTCGGTCAAATCTTTCCAAGTCCCGGCGACACCGCGCACGTCGGCCTGACCGCCAAGCTTTCCTTCTGAGCCCACCTCGCGCGCGACACGTGTCACTTCCGACGCGAACGACCGAAGCTGGTCCACCATCGTGTTGATGGTGTCCTTGAGCTGCAAAATTTCGCCGCGGACATCGACGGTAATCTTCTTGGACAAATCGCCGTTCGCGACGGCCGTCGTGACCTCGGCGATGTTTCGCACTTGGCCCGTCAGGTTACCGGCCATCGAATTCACAGAGTCGGTCAAATCCTTCCACGTGCCGGCCACGCCTTTCACGTCGGCTTGACCGCCGAGCCGTCCTTCCGTTCCTACTTCCCGCGCGACGCGCGTCACTTCCGCAGCGAACGAGCTCAGCTGATCGACCATCGTGTTGATCGTATTTTTCAGCTCCAGGATTTCTCCCTTCACGTCGACGGTGATCTTCTTCGACAAGTCGCCGTTCGCGACCGCGGTCGTGACTTCGGCGATGTTTCGCACCTGGCCGGTCAGGTTGCCGGCCATGAAGTTCACCGAGTCGGTCAAATCCTTCCAGGTGCCGGCGACGCCTCGCACGTCGGCCTGACCGCCGAGCCGTCCTTCCGTGCCGACTTCCCGCGCCACGCGCGTCACTTCCGCGGCGAACGAGCTGAGCTGATCGACCATGGTGTTGATGGTGTTCTTCAGCTCCAAAATTTCGCCTTTCACATCGACGGTGATCTTCTTCGACAAATCGCCGTTTGCGACCGCCGTCGTGACCTCGGCGATGTTTCGCACCTGGCCAGTCAGGTTGCCGGCCATGGAGTTCACCGAGTCGGTCAGATCTTTCCACGTTCCGGCGACGCCTTTCACTTCGGCCTGGCCGCCAAGGATTCCTTCGGAACCTACTTCTCGCGCCACGCGCGTTACTTCCGACGCGAACGAGCTGAGCTGGTCGACCATCGTGTTGACGGTGTTCTTGAGCTCCGCGATTTCGCCTTTTACATCGACGGTAATTTTCTTCGACAAATCGCCGTTTGCGACGGCCGTTGTGACGAGCGCGATGTTACGCACCTGCGCGGTCAGGTTGCCGGCCATGAAGTTCACCGAGTCGGTCAAATCTTTCCACGTGCCCGAAACGCCGCGCACCTCGGCCTGGCCGCCCAGGATTCCCTCCGAGCCCACTTCGCGCGCAACGCGCGTCACTTCCGAGGCAAATGAGCTGAGCCGATCAACCAGCGTGTTGATCGTGTTCTTCATCTCGAGGATCTCGCCTTTGACGTCGACCGTGATCTTCCGGGAAAGATCGCCGTTCGCGATCGCGGTCGTCACTTCGGCAATGTTACGCACCTGCGCCGTCAGGTTGCCCGCCATCATGTTCACGTTGTCGGTCAAATCCTTCCAGGTGCCAGCGACGCCGCGCACATCCGCCTGGCCGCCCAGCGCTCCTTCGGATCCCACCTCGCGCGCCACACGTGTCACTTCCGACGCGAACGAACGGAGTTGGTCCACCATCGTGTTGATCGTGTCCTTCAACTCGAGGATTTCTCCGCGCACGTCGACGGTGATTTTCTTGGACAAGTCACCGGTCGCGACAGCGGTCGTGACCTCCGCAATGTTGCGCACCTGCGCCGTCAGATTGCCGGCCATCGAGTTCACCGAATCGGTTAGATCTTTCCAAGTACCCGGCAACGCCCTTCACGTCTGCCTGGCCGCCGAGTTTTCCTTCGGTGCCGACTTCGCGCGCCACCCGCGTCACTTCCGACGCGAACGAGCTGAGCTGATCCACCATCGTGTTGATGGTGTTCTTGAGTTCCAAAATCTCGCCTTTCACGTCGACCGTAATTTTCTTCGACAGATCTCCGCGCGCGACCGCCGTGGTCACGTCCGCAATGTTGCGCACCTGGCCGGTTAGATTTCGCGCCATGAAATTCACCGAGTCAGTTAGGTCTTTCCAAGTGCCGGACACGCCTTCGACTCGCGCCTGACCGCCGAGGATTCCTTCCGAACCGACTTCGCGCGCGACGCGCGTCACTTCCGATGCGAACGAACGGAGCTGGTCCACCATGACGTTGACCGTGTCCTTTAGCTCGAGGAACTCGCCTTTGACGTCGACGGTGATTTTCTTCGTCAGATCGCCGTTCGCGACCGCGGTCGTCACGGTCGCAATGTTACGGACCTGCGCCGTTAGGTTACCCGCCATCAGGTTCACGTTTTCCGTCAGGTCCTTCCAGGTACCGGCGACGCCCTTGACCTTCGCCTGTCCGCCCAACTTGCCTTCCGTGCCGACCTCGCGCGCGACACGCGTCACTTCCGAAGCAAACGCGCCCAGCTGGTCGACCATCGTGTTTACCGTCTTTGCCGTGCGCAGGAACTCGCCCTGTAACGGCCGGCCCTCGATCTCCGTCGCCATCGTCTTCGACAAATCGCCCTTCGCCACCGCGCCGATGACGCGCGCCATCTCGCTCGTTGGATGGACCAGGTCGCCGATCAATCCGTTGACCGACCCGATCGCCTCTGCCCAGCATTCGCCGACATCCCCGATTGACGCCCGCTGCGAAATCCGGCCTTCCTTGCCGACCACCTGGCCGATCCGGTCCAACTCCCGCGCCAGCCGCTGGTTCATCCCGATCACGTCGTTGAACGTGTCCGCAATCTTGCCGGCCATGCCGACCCAATCGTCCGGAAGACGGGCGGAAAAATCGCCGCGCTTGAATGCGGCGAGCGCGCTAAGCAATTGCTTTTGATCGAGGCCGTCGCCGTTCAGGCGAGACCCATTTTCTGCCGCTTTTTGCCGCGGTGGTGGCGAAGTAGTTTTCTTCATAAATGCGTTGGAGTGGAAAAGGAGGCGGTGAGCCAATCGGTTCGTTCTGGAATGCAGCAAAAACGATGCTGCCGGCAACCTGACGTTGCCTGCGCCGAATTTCCTAAAGGAGGGCCGGTCACAAGAATTCCGGGCCTTGAGGGCCGTTGTCTTGAATCGATTTTGCCTGCCGGTTCACGCGTAAGATTTCGGCGGAATTCATTGGGAAAGCAAAGGTTGCGCTGGGGCGGCTTCGCTCAGCCGGCCGCCTCCCGCCAGCGGCGGCCGATCCGGCAGCTGCCGGACCGCAGCTACAGTTTGACATTCCCGTCCCGGAACCGCTACGACTCGGATGGTGAAATCCCCGCCCGCCAGCCGCAGCGAGCTCGACGAGGTTGTCGTTAATATCGAGCTGACCCTGGGCAGCATTGTTCAGGGCGTTGCCCTTACTTTCCTGGCGGAAAACGCGAGTGAAGTGGTCTCGCACGGCCCCGCGACCGCCTGGCCCTACGTCGCCGTCTCATTCGTTATCATCCTGCTCTTCTGGGCGCGGGCCTGCATTCACACCCTCACCCTAATCCGTTGGCCCCTCGAATTCGTGCACAACTTCTTCTATTTCGCCTGCGCTCTGGTCGAGGTCCTCGCTTTCCATCATGTCCGCGACCCATTCATGTGGTTCACCCTCAATACGATTTTCGCGGCCCTGGTTTGGGCCCTGTTCGTCCACGACCTCCGCATCATCCGGCAACGAACGAAGGACAGCACGGGCGCGAGCAGCTTTCGTCTTTACGCCATCGTCCTGGGCGACCAATGGGCGAACATCCGGTTCGTCGTCCCCGCCGTTTTTCTCTTCAATCTCGGGTCCGCGATCGCGATCAAATCCGCGCCGCAATTCTTCCTCGAGCGGCATGGCCATCTTTTCCTGGTGGCGGCCCAGGCGATCGGATTCCTGATCAATCTCGGTTACGTCATTCGTTCCTTCAGCCGGATCACTCCGTTAATCTCAGCCGCGCGGGCCGAGTGGCGCGACGACGTTGAAGAAGGCGTGTAATTGTAGCCGGGATCGACGATCCCGGCCTCTTTAGCAACGCTGCCACCGCCAGTCGGGATCACCGATCCCGGCTACAGCGCGCTCGGTTCTCGAGCGGCAGCAATTCCGCATACATCGCGTCGTGAACCGGCGTCGGCACACCCGTTTTTTGGCCGAACCGGACGACTGCGCCCGTCTGCGCCTCCAACTCCGACGGCCGGCCGGCCATGATGTCGCGTTGCATGGAAGACGTCGTCTCCGGGGGAAGACCGTCCAGGATTGACAGCGTTTTCTCCACCGCCCCCTCGCGAAAAGGCTTTCCTTCTGCGAGCGCAATCTCCGTGACTTCCTCGAGGGCAGCAACGAGCCTCGCCCGTGAGTCCGGCGCCGAGCGAAGCCGGCCGATCGGCAATCGCGTCACCGCGCCAAGTGATCCCCAAGGCGCGATGAACAAAAACTTTTCCCACATCGCAGCTGCGATATCGCCCGGGATATCGGAACGGACGCCCGCCGAGGTAAAAGCATCGCGCAATTGCTCGAGTCGCTCGCGGTGTTGCAAGGGGTCCAGCTCGCCAAACGCAATGGACGGTTCCGCCCAATAGTGATCGATTTCGCCCGGAGCGATCGCTTCCGCCACGATCCGGCAGAGCCCACCGGCGACGCGCCCGGGCCCGAGAACCGCCGCTAGCTGGGCTGGCGCTTCCATCCCGTTCTGAAGAGGAACGACGATCGAACTTCGTTCCGGCGTTCGTTGGATCGCGACGGCCGCGTCCGCAAGCTGCCACGCTTTGACGCCGACCAGTACGACATCGACCGCCTTAATCTCAGCCGGATCATTCGTGGCTCGAACTGCTACTTCGAAATTTCCGTTGATGCTCTTCACGCGAAGCGGCCCGGCTCGCAGCGCCCTGAGAGTTTTGCCGCGCACGAGAAAGACAACCTCATTGCCGGCTACCGCCAGGCGCCCACCGAAATATCCGCCGACTGCGCCGGCCCCGATAACCGCGACCTTCATAAATCAAAGGTGGATCGAGTCCCGCGCCTGCGGGATCGCTCGATGCGGGTTAGTCGCGACAACGTCGCCATCATCGCGCGACGGAGCGCGCGATCCACCAATGACCTTTTCATGACAACTCGCCGCCGAAGCGCATCTCGTTTGTTGCGATGAATCCTATTTTTTCGTAGAGCGACCGCGCCTGGGGAGACGCGTGCAAGACCAGCCGGTCGAGTTTCTCCTCGCGCGCCCAACGTAGAAGTTCCTCCATCAAAAGCAGGGCCACGCCGCGCCTCCGCCATTCGGGTTCCGTAAAAACGTTGATCACGATTGCATGCCGGCCTTGGGCAAACGCGCCGTCGCGCGGCGGCCGGCAGGGATGCGGAGCGACCTTTCGTAATTGGACGCCGACGCCGGCGATGACGACGTCCGGCGTGTCTTTCGGCGCGGCCAACCATCCGATGTATTCGCCCCTCGCCAAAGCGCGTTCCGTCCAGTCTCGCGATGCGGCCACGAAATCGTCGAACGTTTCGGTGGAAATATCACCCATGTCCTGGAACATCCGCGCCCGATGCCGCGCGATGACAGCCGCATCATCGACTTCCGCGCGCCGAATCAGAAACTCGGTATCGGCTGGCTCGTCGATTTGGAAAACCGCATTTTCCCGGCCAAACTTATCGACTCGGGGTTTCACTCGCACCCCCCCGATTTTCTGCATGGCCTTTTGCGATCGAAAGTTTTTCGTCCCCACTGTAAAGACGACGTGCCGGACAAACCTGAACGCGTGGCGAAGCATCAGGTCTTTCATTTCCCGGTTGTAAACGCCGCCCCAATACGCGCGCGCCAGGAATGTGTAACCGATTTCGATCTCGCTGCGTTCCTCGTCGTAACCGACAAAGCGCGAGGAGCCGATGACGCTCCCATTTTCCCTCGCGATGACGACGAACGCGCCGCCGGAATCCATTGCTTCCTGGAAAAATCCGCGGAAAACCTGTTCCTGATAACGATCCGGCGCCGGATGTTGCTCCCAGATCAGCGGGTCGGACGCGACTGCGAAAAGCGCCTCCCAATCATCCGCTCGGAGCGGACGGAGCCGAAGCAATTCCCCTTCGAGAGTCGGTTGCAGATCGAAAGACATGGCGCGGCGATGTGGAACTCAAGGAGCGGCGCTTTCCAAACCGCCGTCTTCAGGCAACTCCAGTTGCCCGGTCCCCATGTAACAACAAGTCCCGCCAACATGCACAGCCGTGATTTCCTCGCCCGAATGCCCGATCCGGATGTGAAGAAAACTCGGTCGCCCCATCTCGATTCCTTGCTCGAGGACGGATCGCACTTCGCCGGTCTTCGGCGTGAGACCGTAGCGGCTCAGGTAACAGCCAAGCGGCCCGGCCGCGCTGCCGGTGGCCGGATCTTCAATGATGCCTTCGCCTGGAGCGAAGAGCCGGCCGTGGACGTGCGAGCCCGCCATTTCCACTTCCTGGGTGAATACGAAAACGCCGGTGGCGCCGGTGTCGTTGACGATGCGCTCCGCCGCGTCGGCCCGAAAACGAATCCGGCGGATCGACTCGAGCGTATCGATCGGGACGAAAAAGAAACGATTGCCGCACGAAACGACTTCAAGCGGAAGATCGCGGATCGCGCGCCGGTCGAGCGAAAGCATCTCGGCGACCGCGCCCGGATCTTCGAAGCGCGGCCCGAATTTAGGAAGCGGCTGGCGCATCTCGATGAACCCCGGACCGTCCGCGCCCAGTTCGATCGAGACCGGGACCGGGCCGACGCCTTCTTCAAAAACGGCTTCGCGTTTTTTCAGCATTCCTTCGCGGACGAGGACGAACGCAGTGCCTACCGTCGGATGCCCAGCCATCGGGAGTTCGCTCTTCGGCGTGAAGATGCGAACGCGGAAGTCATGCTTCGCTTCATCGGGCGGAAGAACGAAAGTCGTCTCTGAAAGATTCAGCTCTTTCGCGATGGACTGCATGAGCGTCTCCGGAATTCCGCGACCGTCGGGGAAGACGGCGAGCGGGTTGCCGCCAAAGGCGCGATCGGTGAAGACGTCAACGAGATGATAAGAGAGGTGGCGCATTCTATTTAATTAGCTGGGTTTGAGGCGGACGGGAGCGAAAGGTGATGATAAGGGCGATGCCGACGACGACGAGCGCGCTGCCGGCGAGAAGTTCGGGACCGATCTTCTCGCCCAGCACGAGCCAGCCGAGAAAGACGGCGACGATCGGATTGACGTAAGCGTAGGTCGAAGCGCGCGTCGCCTCGACATTGCGCAAAAGCCAGAGGAAAGCGGAAAAGCCGACCAGCGATCCGATACCGGCGAGGTAGGACATCGCGCCTAACGAGCGGAGTGTAACCGCGCCGAGATCGAGATGGGCGAATTCACCGTGGAGGAATGCGACGACGAGACCGAGAAACCCGCCGCAGATCATTTGCATGGCGGCCATCATCAAACCGGATGTCTCGTGGCGCACTCGCGCGGCGTGAAGGGAGGCGGCCGCCCAGAGCGATTCTCCAATCGTCAGGAGTCCGAGACTCAGGCTCAGGTGCGGAGTGAAAGTGAGCGCTCGCGGTTGGACAATTACGGCGACTCCGAAAGTCGCAATCGCAATTCCACACCAGACCGGGAGACGCGGCCTCGGCAAGGTTCCGCTCAGCCAACCCATCAGCACCATCACGGCCGGGACCAGCGCGACGATCACCGCCGCGGTGCCGGATGGAATGTACTGTTCTGCGAAGGTGACGCTGCCGTTCCCGGCAAAGATGATTCCGCCACCGATAAGACCTGCGCTGCGCCAATCCTGCAGGCTTGGGACTGGCGCGCCGCGCCAGCGCAGGAAAAAATAAAACAACCATCCCGCGACCGACCAGCGCAGGCCGGCCATGATCATCGGCGGGATGGTTTCGATCGCGACTCGAATTCCGAGAAATGTCGATCCCCAGATCAGGTAAACGGCGGCAAACGCCAGGACAACCTGGATAGGGCGCGATTCGAACCACGCGCGCCGTGGGACCGACACCGTTCTCCGATCGCAGATTACTTCGCACGCCTGAGCGACTGGCATACGAGATTCTGCTCGAAGCCGCCCTCCAATACAGATTCAGAGCGGAAGATTTCAGGCCAGTACAGTTTGCCTGCCGCGACTTCTGTGTGGCATGATCAATCCATGGTTGTTTCTCGAATCTCCCGGAGCGGACGCGAACCGCTTTACGCGCGCCTCGCCGCCAATGTCGGCGAGCTGATCGAAGGCGGTGTCCTTCGCACCGGCGACCGAATCCCGTCCGTCCGCCGGGCCAGCCGGCAGCATCGCGTGAGCATGGCCACGGCGGTTCAGGCTTATCTCGAATTGGAAAATCGCGGCCTGATCGAAGCCCGGCCCAAATCTGGTTTCTTTGTCCGCCATCGTCCGCAGCAGCTGCTCGACGAACCGAAAACTTCCAAGCCCTTGCCCGGCGCTTCCTCGCACGAGTCGCCCAGCCTCATCTCGCGCCTGTTCGACGCCACGATGAAACGGGACGTCGTCCAGCTCGGGCCGGGCGTTCCGAGCACGAAGCTGCTTCCCGTCCAAAAACTCAATCGAATCCTCGCCGCAACCGGACGCCGCCTTGGCCCGGCGGCGCTGGAGCTCGACATGCCGCCCGGTTGTTTGCCGTTGCGCCGGGCCCTCGCCCGTCGAGCCCTCGATTGGGGAGTAAAGATTTCGCCCGATGAAGTTATCACGACGAGCGGTTGCATGGAGGCGCTGGTCCTGTCCTTGCGGGCGGTGACAAAGCCGGGCGACTCCATCGCGGTCGAGTCGCCGACTTATTTCGGCATCGTCCAGCTCATCGCGCAGCTCGGACTGAAAGCGCTCGAGATTCCGACTCATCCGCGTTCCGGTCTCGATCTCGATGCCCTCGAGCGCGCTCTCCGCACCCGTCGCGTCAGCGCCTGTCTCGTCGTGCCGAACTTCAACAACCCACTCGGCAGTCTCATGCCCGACGCTGCCAAGGAACGCCTCGTTGCGATGCTTGCTCGACGGGAGATTCCGCTCATCGAAGACGATCTCTATGGCGATCTCCACTTCGGTCCGGAACGTCCGCACACCGCGAAAGCGCATGACCGCAAAGGGCTCGTCATGCTTTGCGGATCGTTTTCAAAATCGGTCGCGCCCGGATATCGCGTCGGGTGGCTGCTGCCGGGCCGATTCTTCGAGAAGGTGAAAGATTTGAAGTGCACCAGCACTGTCGCCACCGCGACCCTGCCGCAATTCGCGCTCGCCGATTACATGACTAGCGGCGGCTACGAACATCATCTCCGCGGTCTGCGGGTCGCCTTGAAAGGGCAGATGGAAAAAATGAGTCACGCCGTGGCGGAATCGTTTCCGCCTGGAACGAAAATGACGCGGCCGGCCGGCGGAATCGTGCTTTGGGTGGAATTGCCTGGCCGGATCGACGCGATCCGTTTGCACGAAAAAGCCCTCGCCGAAAAAATCAGCCTCGCGCCCGGCCCGATGTTCTCGCCGCGGGAGACTTACCGGAATTGCATTCGCCTCAGCTTCGGCGAGCCCTGGTCCCCCCAACTCGAACGCGCCCTCGGCGTGCTGGCCTATCTCGTGAAACAAATGCGCGCGGGTCGATAGCCCCCGGCACACTCGGCCCTGCGATGGGTTCGGCGACGACTATTTCTCGCTGCCGTAGTGCATCGACGCTTGGTAGAGACGGGGGCATATCGCCTGCTCAACCGAGCGGCGTGACCTGGCTCTGGTTTCTTGTTTGCGTCCTCACGGTTATTGAAATCTGTCGGCAGATCTTCGGGCCGAAACGCGCCGCGCGAGAGATCGTCGACGATTCGAAAGCTCTGTACTCGACGCGACATGAGTTTGCCGAAATCCGCGCCGAGGACTTCCGCGATCTTGATCACCAATTCTATAACCGCGCCGAAGCCGAGCTCGAGGCTCTTGGCTTTGGCCACGTAGCGGATATCGAGGACTTAACGGTATCACGGCAGTTTCCCGCTATGCGCACATTCATCCGCCTCCTGACTGGTGATCAACGCTCCACTACGGCTAGCATCTACCACCTGAAATTCCGCCGTTTCTATCGGTGTCTTCAGCTGGTCGGTTTGCTTGCGCAAAAGCCGTTCTTCATCGATCTCGAGAGCGAGTTCTCCGACGGCACTTTTCTCGTCACCAGCAACACGCGCGGAATCGATTTAAGCAGCGACGTTCCCGGGGTTTGCCGGCAGGCCTTGCCGCAAGCGACGGCGATCGCGGCGGTTGTTGCCGCCCATCGGGAGGCGTTCCGCCAAATGTGTCAGGGACAGAGAACCGTTACCAAGGTTAGCACTCTCGCGGAAATGCGTGCCCTACAGGATCGACTGCAGGCAGCAAAGAACCGGCACAAAAAAAGCCTTGGATACGTCGACGCAGAACAACTCGCGCGAGCCGCCGCGAAGTTCGAATATGACGATGCCAACCACCAGCTCGCTCTCGAGCTTAGAGTTCTCCGGGAACAGAATCTGGCCGGGACCGCGCGCGGTTCAAACGCGCCGGTTGTTCCGGCTCGTTGATCTCACGGCCGGGCTTTCGGGCCTGCGAGAAGGCGTCCAGCTGGGCGAAGGTGGAAGGCACGCGCTGCTTCCTTACGTTCGCTAAACCAGACAGATCTTCATCTCGCGATGTGGATTGTAGGGCGACCGCTCCGGTTGCCTTCCTTTTCTCTCCGGCAAGCGGAGCGCTTCCCCTACCATCCTGTCCCATCGAGCGGCGGAGCGCTCGATCCACCTAGCGCGCACGCCGGGCTTTCGCGTCGTAGTAGAGCACGATAAACGAAGTGGTCAGAAGCGGGCGGACCAGGAGATTCATCACGGCCGCGACGACATCGGACACAATCATGAGGGTATCGGGCGCTTTCGCCTGGGATAACGATTCCACCAGGGCCCTGGCTTGCTCGGGTGTCGTGGCTGCACTCAGGCGGATCAGGGTGAAGGGGAGTTGGACGGCAATAAGCAAAATTAGGAGAAGCAAGAGCCAAAGCGAAAGCAAAGTGAGGCCGCGGTAGAGCGGGCGTTCAAAGCGCGACGCTTCGGGCGCGCAGCGCGCGAGCTCTCTGCTTTCGCGCAGGGCCAGGAAGGCACCTTCATCACCAAGCGCGGCGGTTTGTTCCCAAAAGAGAAAGTTAATGATCAGCCGGACGTTCATGTAAACCATGAAGGCGCCGATCAGCAGGTAAACGAAAATGGTGATGAGCGAAATCCCGCTGGTCAGCACCGCGATGCCGGCCGTGAGCGGAACGAAGAACCAGAAGAAATAGCTAAAATAAACCAGGAGGCCGGTGCCGAGCATGCGGCCGTAACGCTCGACTGCGGCGGCGAACTGCGCGGCCACCGAGCGCCGCCGGCCGCGAAGAACATCGTCCGCTACATATTGAAAGCCGGCGGTCGAAATCGGCCAGAGCAGAATCACCAGCAGGCACATGAACCAGCAGATGGGCGGCACTGTTACCACCGGCATCGGTTCGCCCGCAGCCAGGTTCGGAAACGGCACCCGGGGAAAGTTCCATTGCAGGATAAACATCGGCACAGCCGTGAGCAGCCCGAAAAGGAAGAACCGCCAGAAGCCGCCACGGTAGAGCCGAAACGTTTCGCGAAAAATCTCGGGCCAACTTCTGCGCCGGACAATCAGGTCGGGGGTTCGGCCGGCGGGGCGTCCTCGGCAAAGAATTCGGGAAATTCTGCCGCGGGCGACCAGCGTTCGTCCTCGACCCGGCGGAGCTCATTGGTCCGGATAAGGCGCCCTTCATTTTTCCATTCGTGGAGCGTGTCGGTATCGACCGGCCCATATTCGTGGCCTTCCACCCGCACCATCCATTCATCTGACATCGGGATACGGGATACGAGATACGGGATGCGCGAAAGGGAAATCATCCCGCACCGTGGATCTCGTAGCCGATATCTCGCATCTGTACCCCGGATCGAGCGCCAGAGGCGCGTAGGAATAAAGCCGGAGTGAGCGGCGCGAACTCCGGGATGTCCCCGATAACAATCCGAACCCCGTTTCACAGGGTGACGGAAGCCGGGGAGTGCACCGGCGGGCTCCGCCGCCCCTTTCAGGGGGCTTGTTCGATGTTTCGCACGAAGATCCCGGAGTTCGCTTCGCTTCACTCCGGGCTTTATTCTTTTGGCCCTCCGGGCCTGACCACAGTCCCTGCGATCGCTCGTCGCCCGCATCCCGCATCCCGCGTCTCGCACCTCGTATCTCGCATCCCGTTGGACCTTCGCGGCTCGACAGAGTCTTGCCCTACCATAAGGTTTCCGGCGTGAAGCTGCTTCTCGTCGACGGGCATTACTACGTTTACCGGTCGTTTTTCGCGATCCAGAACCTGTCGAATTCGCGCGGCGAACCGACGAACGCAATCTTCGGGTTCACGAAAACGCTGCGGTTGATGATCAAACATCTCCAGCCCGAGCTCGGAGCGGTGTTTTGGGACGAAGGCCTGCCGGAGAGACGGATGATCCTCCAACCCGCTTACAAGGAGACCCGCAAAGAAATGCCGCAGCCGATGATCCCGCAGCTCGACTACATTCAAAGCGAGCTGACCGCGCTGCTGGGGTTCAAGAATATCTCGCTCCCGAACACGGAAGCGGACGATCTGATGGGCTGCTACGCCATCGCGGCCTGCAAGCGCGACATCGAGGTCGTGCTGGCGACGAATGACAAAGACCTCTACCAGCTGGTCGGTCCGTGCGTGAAAGTTTACACGACGGCGAAGGCCGATCTGGTTTCCCCGAAGGACGCGTTTGCGCTCCTCGGGGAAGCGGAGGTGACGACGAAATGGGGAGTGCCGCCGGCGTTGATCGGCGACGTCCTCGCGCTCACAGGCGACTCGGTCGACAACATTCCGAGCGCCGGTTTCGGCCGCAAAACCGCTGCAAAACTGTTAGTGGAACACGGGAACCTCGACGCTTTGCTGGCCAACCTTGAAAGTATTAAGAGCGACCGCACCCGGGAGAAACTGGTCGCAGGCCGGGAGCAGATCGAACAGAACCGCAAGATGGTGGAATTGGATTGCGACACGCCTTTGCCGGTCCCGATCGATGACTTGCGAATCAAGCCGGATTATCCGGCGTTGATAACGGCGCTGGAGAAATGTGAGTTCAAATCGCTTCTCCAGGAAGTGCGGGGTGAGGCCGCGAAGTCGGGGACGGTCAAGCAGGGGGAATTGCTCCTCTAGAAAGCGCGCAGACCCAAATCGGACAGGATTAACAGGATTTTCAGGATTCCTGATCCGCAATCCTGTTAAATCTTGTCAATCCTGTCTAATTTTTCGGCGACAGCGCAAAAAACTTCGAACGGCGGCCCGGTTCCGCTGTCAAATTATACAGGTTAAGGCGATTCGGGCGGCGGCACGTTTCTCGTATTTGTTGTTTCTCCTGCGTGCGCTGCCCGAATCCTTTTTTTGTAGGCAACGCCCCCTCTTTCCGCCAGTAATGACCCGAGTCGTGGCCCGGCTCATTTCGCCATGTCGCCCAATCCATTCGGAATCAGGGGATATTTGATCGACGCGCCCGCCTACGGCTCCCTGCGGAGCCATCGCGACGGTGCGGTCGTAATTGCGGGCGGCAAGATCGCCGAGGTCGGGGCTTACGACGATCTCCGGAAACGCCAACGGCCGGAACCGATCGAATGGCTGGACCGTACTTCAGCAGCGATTTTCCCGGGGCTGATCGATTGCCACACTCATCTTCCCCAATATTCGGCCGTGGCGCGGGGCGAAAGCCAGCTGCTGCCGTGGCTGCGGGAAAACATCTTCCCGGTCGAACGCGAGTTCACCGGCCCCAGAGCGCGCCGGGAAGCACCGCTGTTTTTCCACGAGCTCGCCCGCAACGGCACGACGACCGCGATGGTTTACGCCGCCATTTACGAAGACAGTTGCGATGTCGGCTTTGAAGCGGCGGAGCAAAGCGGCCTGCGCGTCATCCTCGGCAAGATGATGATGGACATCGGTTCCTACGGACAGTTGCAACCAAAGAAAATTCTTTCCGTGTCGCTAATCGAAAGCGAGCGGCTTTGCCGGAAGTGGCACGGCGCAGCGGAAGGTCGGCTGGAGTACGCGTTCAGTCCGCGGTTTGCTGTGACCTGCTCGGAAAAACTGATGCGAAGCGCGGGCGAAATGGCGCAGCGTTTCGGCGCCTATTTACAAACTCATCTGGCCGAGAATCGCGAGGAAATCGAAAAGGTGCGCCACCTTCATATGTCGGCGCGCGATTATACGGATGTCTATGAAAGGTGCGGCCTCCTAAGTCCGAAGACAATACTCGGACATTGCATTCACTTGAGCGCCCGCGAGATCGACGCGATCGCCGCAGCCCAGTCGAACATCGCCCATTGCCCGACCTCCAATCTTTTTCTGGGGAGCGGACTGATGAAGCTCGATCAACTTCTGAATGCAGGGATCGCGATCGGCCTCGGCTCGGACGTGGCGGCCGGCCCTGAGCTCAATATGTGGCAGGTGATGCGGAGCGCGCTCGCGGTCCAGCAAGCACGACACATGGCCGAACCAAATCTCCCCAGGATGCGGCCGAGCGAAGCGTTCTATCTCGCTACGACCGGCGGGGCCCGGGCTCTCGGGAAGTCGGGGACGATCGGCTCGCTCGATGTCGGGAAGGAAGCGGACTTTCTTCTGGTGGAGCTGGCGTCGCTCCTGCCTTACGGCAAAGAGGGCGCGTCGTTTGACGATCTTTCTCCGGAGGACATCCTCGCGCTTTGCATTTACCGAGGGAATCCGCAGGCGACTTTGGAAACTTACGTGCGGGGCCGATGCGTTTATCGGGCGCCGCACTGGCCTTCAGCTCAATAATGGATCCGGCATCAGACCCAATCGGAATAGCGCTCCTCGAAGACCTCGGGGAGGGGGATATCACGACGCAATTTTTCGTGCCCCCGGATTTGCGGGCATTGGGACGGATTGTCGCCCGTGAGCGGGCCGTGGTCGCTGGAACCGAAACCGCAGCAGAGGTGTTTCGTCGAGTGGACCCGATGTTGACCATCGAGATTCTGCAGCCGGATGGGACCGCGCTGACAGGGGGCGAGACCGTCCTCGAAGTGCGCGGGGCTGCGAGCTCAATCCTGACGGCGGAACGCGTGGCTCTCAATTTTCTCCAGCGTCTTTCCGGTATTGCGACCCTTACCCGGCAGTTCGTCGAGGCGATTGGAAAATCGCGCGCGAAAATTTTGGATACGCGCAAAACCACGCCGGGATTGCGAGCGCTCGAGAAAGCAGCCGTGATCGCGGGAGGCGGCGCCAACCATCGCTCAAGCCTGAGCGAAATGGTGCTGGTGAAGGACAACCATCTGAGCGCCGGCGCCGGCCTTTCCGAATTCGCGAGCACGATCAAACACCTGCGACAGGAACGGCCCGGCCTGCAGATCGAGGTCGAAGCGGACCGGCTCGACCAGGTGCGCTCGTTCCTGGAGATCGACGGGATCGACGTGATCCTGCTCGACAACATGGAACCGACGGAAATGCGCGAAGCGGTCGCGGCAGGAAAAGGGAAGGTGAAGTTCGAGGCGAGTGGCGGGATCACCGTCAAGAATGTCCGGCGCATCGCGGCTACCGGCGTCGATTACATTTCCGTCGGGGCCCTCACCCATTCGGCGCGCGCGATCGATCTGTCGTTGGAACTGACGCATGTCGGCAATTAGCGATCGGCTGATCGCCGATGAATTGCGCCGGGCGCTCGATGGATCGCGGATCGGACGCGAGATCGTCGTTGTCGAGGAGACCGCTTCCACGAACGATCTTGCCTGGGAAGCAGCCGAGCGCGGCGCGCCGGAAGGATTCGTGGTCTTTGCCGAGCGGCAGTCGAAAGGTCGCGGACAATATGGACGCGGCTGGGAATCTGCGCCGTATCTGGGACTCTGGTTTTCGGTTCTTCTGCGGCCAGCCCTGACGCTGCGGGAATCGCCAAAACTAACCTTGCTCCTCGCGCAAGACGTCGCCGCTACGATCCGGGAAGAAACCGGCTGTCGGCCGACGATCAAGCGGCCTAACGACATCTATATTGGGGAGCGCAAAATCGCTGGGATTCTCGTGGAAGGCAGAACGCCGATCGACGGGGCTTATCAGGCAGTCGCGGGAATTGGAATCAACGTGAACCAGACGGTTGACGATTTTCCAGAGTCTGTCCGCGCGACGGCAGGATCAATCGCAATGGCTACGGGAAGTAATTTCTCGCGCGCCAAACTTGCCATCGCGCTGCTGCGCAGGCTCGGGGCAGGCAGCTGTAGCCACGGTCCCGCACGCGCGGGATCGCCGTAACCCACGAGTCGAAAGCAATGCGCTGGGACGCCGACAGAGCGGCGTCGCTCCAGAAGATCAACTCGCGCTAAACTGTTGCAGCGCCCGCAGCTTCTCCAGCGCCTTACCGCTATCAATCGCTTCACGCGCGCGCGCCAGTCCAAGGCTCATGTCGTTACACAGGCCCGCCACCACGAATCCGCCCGCCGCATTTACCAGCGTCAGGTCGCGCTTCGCGCCCTGTATTTTCCCGGACAAAATCCCTTCCAGGTATCCCGCGTTTTCCGTCGCGTCGCCTCCGAGCAGCTCATCCAACGGGGCCGCCGGAATATTTAGCCAGCGCGGATCGATTAAACCGGTCGTCACTTTCCCGTTCGCCAATTCGGCGAAGGTGGTCACCCCGCTAATCGAAATATCGTCCATCCCCTCGCCCGTGTCGGTCACGCCATGCACCACCCAGGCCCGCTCCCGGCCAAGGCGGCGCAGAACTTCGGCGAAAATTTTGGTAAGACGCGGCTCGAAAACGCCGATCAACTGCCGCGCCGGCCGCGTCGGGTTCAGGAGCGGGCCGAGCAAATTGAAAACGGTCCGAATATTTTCGCGCGCGAGGCGTTTCCGCATCTCGGCAATGGCGCGATAAGCCGGATGATATTCCCGCGCGAAAATAAAACCGAGGCCGAGGCGCTCCACGCATTCCTTTAACTTCGCGGGCGGCAGAGCGATCGGGATCCCGAGCGCTTCGAGCACATCCGCGCTCCCGCTCCGCGAGGTGACCGCGCGATTCCCGTGCTTGACCACCGCCACCCCTCCGGCCGCGAGCACGAACATGATCGTTGTGGAAACATTGAAAAGGTCGAGACCGTCTCCGCCCGTGCCGCAGACATCGAGCATTGGCCCGGGAAGATTTCTTGGGTCGATCAATGGATCGATCGCGCGATCGGTCAGCTGCTGCACGAACGCCGCGATCTCCGCGACGCTTTCCCCCTTGCGATGCAACGCGATAAGGAAATCGGCCTTCAACGCGTCATCCGTCGAGTCGGACAGGAGAAGCGACATGGCGAAGTTGATGTCGCCGGCCGTCAGATCGATACCGTTCCGCAGTTTCCCGATCAGCGTCTTCATGGGCAGGGTTGCAGGGTTAAAGCGTTTAAGCGTTGAAGCGGAAGACTGTGGCTCTCGGTTTTACGCTTCAACGCTTCAGCCTTTCAACGCTTCAACGGGCTCCTCCATCCCGCCCAGCCACGCGCGATACGCATCCGGAGAAATCTCGGAGGGTTTGATCTCGCTCCGGCCGCCCCAGAAAACGTTCGTGTAGGAAACGGGAATCCGCACGGCTTCGAGATGACGATCGATGGCCCGTTTGTGCTCGAGGAGCAACTCTTTGTCGGTCCCGTGCGCGACGGCCATGATGTTCACGTTGCGAAATTCCGGGCCGGCCTCGCGCCAGTAGCAGTGGGTCAGAATGTGGTGGCGTCCCACTTCGCCGCCGGCTTCCATTTCCCGGCCGGGCGGCACCGCCCAATGGAAGAGGCCGTTGAAACGCGTGACGCGCACCCCGGCGGCGGACGGCTTGACGTGTTCGAGAAACGTCGAGAAACGTCCGATGACTTTCCGGCCGTTGAGACCTTCGGCGATCCGGCAGAATTCGTCCGACTTCAATCCCGCCTCTGCGGCCCGCGCGCGCCAGGGGGAAGGCGCGATTTCTTCCGGCGTAAACTCGCGCTTTAAAGCGACCAGCACTTTCCACTCGAGATCGTTCAACTCGGCCGCATGCACCGGAGCCATCGTCGCGGGAACGTCAGCCTTGCTCCCAGGCGGAATTGTCTTTCGCCGAACGTGCCCGACTCCGAGCGTGAAGATTCCTTTCGCCGGCATGAGCCGGAAGTGTTCGGCGCCGACCTTTTTCGCCAGTAATTCGCCGTGATGTTGCAGCGAAAAACCCCGGGGAACTTTGAGCGTCGTCCAGAGTTTGTATTCAGAGCCCGGCGTAACCGAATCGGTCGAACGCAAGACGACGTGGCCGGAGAACGGATCGCATTGTGACATGTAATCGAACGCGGCCTCGATCTTTTCGGGTGGGACTTTCCAGGCGACGAGTGCCCCGTCCGCGAGATTGGTAGCGAGCAAGGTTTGCCGGACGCGACGAATCGTGCCGGTCCTCAGCATGGCGGCGATCCGTGCCATCACGGTTTCGACCGGAACGCCCGAACGAACCGCGATTTCCTCGAACGGTTCCCGGACGAAGCCGTCGATTTTGTCCTCGGAGACGGCGAGGATCTGCGCATTAATTGGGTCGTTGTGCTCTACCGGTAACATTCGCCGCTCCAGGATGTGCCCGCAGTATGGAGCAACGAATCAGGCGACGCAGGAAAAAACCGCGCAGAAATGGCAGGCCGTGCCGGCCAGGACGAAGAGGTGCCAGATAAAATGGCTGTACCGAATGCGACGGTTCCCAAAGAACAGCAGGCCGGAAGTGTAGGCGATGCCGCCGGCAAAAAGCCAGATCACCGCGTCCAGAGGAACAGCCAGCACGAACGGACGGGCCACGACCAGAATGATCCAGCTCATCCCAAGATAAAGAATGAGCGATAATTTTTTGAGCCGAACGCCCGTCCGGAATTTTATGATCACCCCCACGATAGCAAACACCCAAACCAGCACGAACATGGTCCAGCCCAAGGCGCCGCGGAGCGGCCCGAGCGTGAAGGGCGTATAAGTTCCGGCGATCAGCAGAAATATCGCGGAGTGATCGACGATCTGGAGCGTGCATTTCCACCGCGTCTGCGGCCAGGCGTGATACAGAGTCGAGGTAAGATAAACCAGCCACATCGTGACGACGAAGATGATCGTGCCGACGTAAAACGCCTGACTCGGCTGCCGCGCCGCGGCCATGCAAAGGAACGGCGTGGCCACGATCGCCGCCCCCAGGCCAAAACCGTGGCTGACGCTGTTCGCGATTTCTTCGCGGCGAGACTGGTCCCATTCCGGCGCCGCAAACAGTTCATCAATCGCTTTCATAGCTTTGCTCCAGCGAGCAACGGGGTTTCATAATACAGTCGGGCTTCAGGTGAAAGCCAAAACACCCCTCGATTGACGTGGACTCGATAACGACCATTTTTTTTGACGCCGCCGGCACGCTCATTTACCTGCCAAAAAGCGTCGGCCATCACTACGCATTCGTCGCGGACCGGATCGGGTTGCACCTCAATGCGGCCGGCCTCGACGACGCGTTCGCCGATTGCTGGAAACGAATGCCACCCCGTTCTTCCGTCGGTGGTCCGCGGCCGGATGACGACAAAGGGTGGTGGCGGGAGCTGGTGAATTGTGTCCTCGATCGAGTCGCGCCCAACCTAGGCGAGCTGGACCGCGATGCATATTTCGAGGCGGTTTACGGCCATTTTGCTGAGGCTGGCGTCTGGGACGCGTTCCCCGAGGTGAACGAAGTCCTCGCCCATCTCCACGGCCGGTTCGAGCTCGCAGTCCTCTCGAACTTTGACGCACGTCTTCGCATGATCCTGGAACATCTGGGCCTCTCGAAATATTTCGCGCACGTCTTCCTCTCGAGTGAGCTCGGCGCCGACAAACCGGATCCGGAGATTTATCGCCGGGCTGTGCGGCTCAGCGGCAAACGGCCTAACGAGACCTTGCACGCCGGCGACGATCCGGAACGCGATTGGCAGGCAGCGACCGCTGCCGGGCTCTCGATTTTCCAATTGAATCGGCAAGAAAATTCGCTTCTCGATTTGGTGACGGTTTTGGAAACGCAATTGTAGGGCAAGCGCGTCGCTTGCCTCCATCATTGTGGCAGGCGACGCGCCCGCCCTCCAATTCTTGCGGTAACCGGTGAATTGGATTAGAACGTCCTCCCGCATCGGGTTGGTGGCTTAATGGTAGAGCAGCCCCGAAAGCTTTCGGGGTTGGTTGCCAACGACCGCTTCGCCGCGTAAAACCATCCTGACGGGTTGGTAGCTCAATGGTAGAGCAGCGCCCTTTTAAGGCGTTGGTTGCGGGTTCGAGTCCCGCCCAACCCAGCGCCCTGCGCCCGCGCCAGCTCGCCGCGGCCGAGCAGCTGAGCGAGGCTCCTCGCCGAGCTATTTCAAGTTGTAGACGTCAACCGTTCCGATGCCGGTGCCGCCGTTCTTCCCGGCGAGAATGGCGGTGAAGGTCCCCGGAGGCAGGGTGGTGAATATGCCCGCTTCCTTCGGATTACTCGGCGCCAGGTTGAACAGGGCCAGGTTCGCGGCGGAGACAGGGTCGCTCTCCCAATCATCGTTGGTGAGGAGGGTGGCGCCATTGCTGTCGTGCAGCTCCAGAGTCGGGTCGGCCAGGACGGGATTCACTCCGAACTGACTCAACGACGGTCCGAGGCCGCGAATCGCAATCCGGTCGTTCCCGGTGTTGTTGCCCCCGAGGATGAACCCGGCGATGAGAACGTTGTTGCCGCCCGAGACAAATCCGCGGGTGCTCAGGTTGCCCAATTCCGAATTCGCCGCAGGGTTAACGTCGTAAATCTCGACCAGTCCGACACCGGTGGTGCCGTTCTTACCGGTTAAGAGCGCAGTGTAGGAACCAGGCGTGAGCGTGGTCACGATCACGGCTTCGCGGTTGTCGTTTGGCGCCAGCCCGAGGGTTTGAATCTCTCCTTGCTGGCTGTCCTTCCAGTTATCGTTCGCAAGCAGAACCGCACCGCTCGAGCCGCGCAGCTCCAGGAATGGGTCAGCCAGGAAATCGGTGATCCCAAAGCTGGCCAGGGCCGGGCCCATTCCACGGATCGCGACCTTCTTGGGCGCGTTGCCGGTAACAATGAAGCCGCCGATCATGAGCTTGTCGCCAGTTTCCACGCGTAAGCGACTGGAAAGATTAACTGCCTGGGCCGGGGTAGCCGTCGGTGTAGCTGTAGCGGTGGCGGTGGCCGTGGCGGTAGCTGTAGCAGTGGCAGTCGCGGTGGCCGTCGCAGTAGCTGACGCCGTAGCTGTAGCAGTAGGTGTAGATGTCGCGGTGGCGGTAGCTGTGGCGGTAGGTGTAGACGTGACAGTAGCTGTCGCCGTGGGGGTAGCGGTAGCCGTCGCAGTCGGCGAGGCGGGCGCCGTCGCGGTTGGCGTAGGATTAGGCCCGATGCTGGGGGTCGGCGAGACCGTCGCCGTAGCTGTGGCTGTGGCTGTGGCTGTTGACGTGGCCGTAGCTGTCGGCGTCGGCGAGGTTACCGGAGTTGCCGTGGCTGTAGCGGTAGCTGTAGGAGTTGGCGAAGTTACTGGAGTTGCGGTTGCGGTGGCGGTGGCGGTGGCTGTGGCTGTGGCTGTGGCTGTGGCTGTAGCTGTAGCTGTAGCTGTAGTTGTAGGAGTTGGCGAAGTCACAGGAGTCGCCGTTGCGGTAGCGGTGGCCGTGGCTGTAGCTGTAGGAGTGGGACTGACTGAGCTAATCGGGCCGCTCGGCAATGGCCAAACGAATGCGCCGCGGCCCCGGGTCCAAAGCGAAAGCGTGGTGCTGCCCCGATCGATCTGCATGTCCCAGATCATCACGTTCGGCAGGCCGGCATTGAATCGTTGCCAGGTAGGCGATGCGGCGGTGATATCGTCCGTGTAATAAAGACCGAAGTCGGTGCCGGCAAAAACCTGCTGCGGAAAGTTCGGGTTCACGATAATTGAATCGACCGGAATGTTCGGCAGGTTGCCGCTCTTGTTTTGCCAGACGGGCGTCGCACAGTTTGCATCGCAACTGACGCGGAAGACGTGTCCCGTCATGGTAGGAGTGTTGTCGTCAAACCCGCCGAGGGCAGCGTAGCCTACCGGCACATTCGCCGCGGCGACGCTCGGATCGAGTGCTACGCCAAGAACCGGCCGGTTCGGTAACACGATGTTCCCACCGGTTACGTTCACCCAGGTCGCCCCGCTCGTGGCTCCTGTTCCGAGAGTAAACCCGATCCAGGCGTTGCCGTCATTCGTGCCCGCCATCGCGACGCTCTTGTACTTTGGCGAATACTTGACCTGGTTAATGTAGGAGCGGTTGCCGAGCGATTGCTTGGTCATGTTCTGGGTCGATGGATTGTTCGTGACGACCCAGGTATTCGTGGTAGTCGCGCCAGTGGTGGTCTCCCAAACGCGCGTCGTGCCGGCGATCAGGTTGCCACAGCCAGTGGTCGCACCGGCGGGACCGCAATCGTCCCCGCCGGGGATGCCGCCGTGGAAGAGGTCGTAAGGGAGAACGAAGGACTGGGTGTCGCCCGCGGCGTTCCAGCCACCGGTCCGAGTGCTCCAAGGCGCTCCCGACCCGGTGCAATTCGTGACACAACGCGAGAGCGCGCCGCCATTATTCCCCTGCCAGAAACGCAAATTCGTGCCCGTGCCAACGGGATCGATCCGGGCCGTAAAACCATCCCCACCTTTGCCCATCTGCCATTGCACCGGCCCGGTGGGCGAGCCGGCAAAGGTGACGGAAAAAGAGCCGTTATCCTGGGCGCCGCCGTTTGCCTGGGGGTTCGCGGCGTTGGCGAAGTTGCCGCTGATGTCTCCGGAGTAAAACTCGATTGTGTTTAGACCGGTGTCCATGTTGAACCAGGTATTGCGAGTGACGCCGCCGACGGCCGCATCCGCATTGATGCTGCCGAAAACACCACCATCGCTCCCTTTGAGGAGGAAACTCGAGGAACCCGGAACGAAGGCGAGGGCGTGCTGATCGACGTGGACTATGTTACCACCACTGTAACCGCAGGTGAGATCGTAGAAGCTAACTCCGGTGCGCGTGGCCAGCCAGACATCGAAGGTATCGACGAAGATGCGGTCTGGATTATTGGGGTCAACCGCCATCCCCTGGTCGTACCAGTTCTGTGGGTAGTCGCCGGAGCCGGCGGAGCAATTGAGGAGCGAACCGCCGGCGGAGCCAGTCATAAAGCTCCAGGTATTACCACCATCGATGCTGCTCCAGACCCCGAGCTGGCAGCCAGCGACGTTACCGCACCCGGAATCGTTGTTGGGCGCGATCGAACCGACCTGCGCGTAAATGTAGTTCGGATTGCTGGGTGCCACCGCGATATCCATGCGTCCTAGTTGCGTGCCGGTGGCCACTCCGCCGTAGGGCGTCCCGCTGCCGGCATTCATGTTGGCGCCGGTCGAATAAGGGCTGCCGCTCACAGTCGTGCCATAAACAAAACCGTTGTTGTTGCGGGTGATCAGCGTGAAATCCGATGGGCAGCCGCTGGCAGGCATCGTGCCTTTGTAAAGGCCGTTCGCGCCATTTTGGTCGAGGTTGAACTGGACTGTCGTAGCGAACCCACGAGTGCCGACCGCGGCGAGGATTCGAGTAACTCCTCCGATGTTCGTTAACTCCAAGCCGGTGATGTCCTGGCGTTGAGTGTTAAACGCGTTCGTGGTGCAAGGGCCCGTCCAGTTTGCGCCGCTATCGTAGGAGAGATAAAGGCCGGTTTTGGTTCCCGCAACGACGTTATTGCTGTTGTTCGGATCTACCCGGACCTTACCGATTGCCTGGTACTGCGGGTATTGTCCCACTGGTTCGGGCAGGACGGCTCCGAAAATATTCGAGGCGAGGACGACCCAGGTCGCGCCGCCATCAGTCGATTTCAGGATGCCCTGGCTGCCCATCGAAAAAGACCCGAAGTTCAGGTCTCCCGTTCCGGCGTAGATGGTGTTGTGATTGTTTGGGTCGATGACAATGGTGTCCACACTCGTCGTGCTGACAGAAGCTTCGTCGGTCAGAAGGGTCCAGCTTGTTGTGCTGCTGCAGCAGGTGGTCGTTTTCCAAACGCCGCCGCCAACAGTCGCGACATACGCGGTAATGGATCCGTTCGTGGTCGTGGTCGGATCGACGGCGATCGCGTTCAGGCGGCCCGCGGTCGTACCGTAATCGAAGCAACCCGAACAGCCCGTCATACGGCCAGGCGCCGGTCCTAGCGGTGTGAACGCATTTGGGTTCAAAGCCAGCGGCGAGTTCGTGAGCAATCCTCTCTGGATTCCACCGGGAACGTTCCGGGATATCTGCGCGTCTTGCGCTACCGCGCGTCTTATCCACGCGGGATCAAACAACCCTGTCGGATAAGTAAGGCGATCGTTCCACTGCAGCTCCATCCGATTCAGGTCGTCCGGTTCGCCGCCGGGAACCGGCATGTAATGCTCAAACTCTTCGGCGTTCGATTTCGTCTGCTCGCGCTTCCCTTCGCCATCGCTGCTCGATGCCGCCTGGAAAGCGGAGAACCCCAGCAATCCCGCCGCGCAAAACAGATTGAAGGCAAGGAAAAGCCGGACGCTAAACACCCCTGCCTCACGATGAGATTTCTTTTTCATGACGTCACTTTCCAGTGGCTGGATTAACGGCCGACACCCTACTCTGTTCACCCCTTGGGTGAACAGTATTTTCCGGTCACTTCAGATTGTAGATTTCAACCAGCCCGATTCCGACGCCGCCATTCTTCCCGGCCAGAATTGCCGTGAACGCACCCGGCGGTAACGAGGCGAAAATGGCGGCCTCTTTCGGGTTCGTCAGCGCAAGGCCGCTCGCGCTTAACTGGGCGGCCGAGCCAGAATCATTCAGCCAGTCATCGTTCGCAATCAGCGTCGTGCCATTGCTATCGTGCAACTCGAGCGTGGGATCGCCTAGCACCGGGCTAAGTCCGAACTGCGCGAGCGAAGGCCCGAGACCACGCACGGCAATGCGAGCGTTGCTACCTCCCCCAAGAATGAATCCCCCAATCATGACGTTGTTGCCCGACAAAACGAACCCGCGCGTGCTAATATTCCCCAGTTGCGCGTCGGCCGCGGCATTGGTGTCATAAATTTCGAGCAGGCCTACGCCAGTTTCCTGGCTCTTGCCGGCCAGGACTGCGGTGTAAGCACCCGGTGGAAGTGTCGCTACTATACCGGACTCGTTGACATCCTGTGGGGCAAGGCCCAGACCGGTCAGTTGAGCGGCCTGGCTGGAGTTGTCCTGCCAGTTGTCGTTCGCAAAAAGCAAAGCGTTGTTGCTGCCTCGAACTTCGAGAGTGGGATTGGACAAGACGCCTCCGACGCCAAACTGGACCAGGGATGGTCCGAGTCCGCGCACCGCGATGCTCTTACTCGCGTTGCCGGTGATGATGAACCCGCCGATGAGTACGTTATTGCCGGTTTCCACGCGCAACCGGGTAGAAATGTTTATCGTCTGAGCCGGAGGTGTTGTTGTGGGGGTTGCGGTAGCCGTAGCGCCAGGTGTGGCCGTCGCAGTCGAGGTAGCTGTAGGAGTGGATACAGGAGTCGCCGTCGCGGTGGCCGTAGCAGTAGCAGTGGCCGTTGGGGCTGCTGTCGGCGTGGCCGTGGAAGTAGCAGTCGCAGTAGGTGTGGGCGTCGGCGTCGGGGATGTGACCGGGGTTGCAGTTGCGGTTGCAGTAGATGTAGCGGTCGCAGTGGCGGTCGCCGTCGGCGTTGGAGACGTCACAGGTGTTGAGGTTGCCGTCGCGGTTGCAGTAGATGTAGCGGTCGCAGTGGCGGTCGCCGTCGGCGTTGGAGACGTCACAGGTGTTGAGGTTGCCGTCGCCGTTGCGGTGGGTGCGACGGTCGCTGTGGCCGTTGAACTTGCGGTCGCGGTAGGTGTTGCCGTTGCGGTCGCACTAGCCGTGGGCGTCGGCGACGTGCCAGGCGTTGCGGTCGCGGTCGCGGTAGCTGTTGCAGTAGCGCTCGCCGTAGCCGTTGCTGAAGCTGTAGCTGTAGGCGAAGTCACTGGAGTTGAAGTGGGCGTCGAGGTGGCAGTGGCAGTGGCAGTGGGTGTGGGCGAAGCGCCCGGGCTCGTAATCGTGAAATCGGTGTCTGAAATATCAAAGAAAATGTTGCCGACTGCTTCCACTTTCACCCGGGCCGTCGTGGTTTGCATGTTCGGGATCGCCACTGATTCGGCGCCGTCGTTGGGAGTGCTGGCATCGAGCACGATGGGGAAGGTGTTACCGCCGTCCGTCGAGAGCGAGATCTTAACGTTAGCGGCGCTGACTGGCGCCGCTGTCGTCCCGCTAACGTTCCAAGTCACATTGAGATTACTCAAGGCCGGCACACTCACAGCGGTGTTTGGCGCCGTGACCGCAAAAGGTCCGGCTGCGCCATTGACGGTGACAACAGCTGAAGCGGTGTTAATTCCACCCCCGTTCGCCCGGTTGTCGCGCGCCACCACCCGGAAGTTCATGGTGCGGGCGATCGCCGGCAGCAATTCGCCCGTAAGATAGATGCCGCTGGTGGAAGGAGGAACGTTCGCGTTGTTGAGAATGTAAGTGAGAGAAGGGAAACGTCCTGGTTCCGGAGGTGGTGGGCGAATAGGGGCGAAGGATGGGGCGGGCCGTTCCGTCCGCGTCGGTGTTGGGCACGGCTGTCGTCGAGCCGCCAAGGTCGTACTCCTGCCAATCATAGGTGATGGCGTCGCCGTTAACGTCGGTAGCGGAAGCAGTCAGCGAGAACGGCGTGTTCTTTGGAATCGTAAAGTTACCCGGTCCGGTAACGACCGGTGCGGTGTTGGCGGTTACGGTGATCGTGGCGCAAGTGTTGCCATTCCCGGTCTGGCTGTAGGCCACAATGGCTTCGAGGCTCTTGACGTGGAATGTATCGATACTGTGCGGAGCCAGGTCCTGCGTGCCGCAGATCCCGGCATAAGCCATGATGGTGATACCGCTGCCAGGTTCGTAGGCGGAGCCGGAGGACCGGTTTCCGCCACCGCAATTGCTGACAGTGCCGTTAAAGGTGTGGTTGGCGCCCCATTGATGTCCCATTTCATGCGCGACGTAATCGATCGCGAAGGCGTCGCCCACTGGATTCGTCAGGCCAGTCACCCCGTGGGCTTTGTTTCCGCTCACGCAAGGAACATTGAGATTCGCAACCCCGCCGCCGCCCGTGCTGAAGACATGGCCGATGTCGTAGTTAGCAGTCCCGATTACCGCATCGATCGCCGTCTGGTTCTGCCCCAGCATCGTGCTGCCATTACTGTTTGTGTAGGGATCGTTGCCGGTGCTACAGGCGCCGCTGCAGCTCAGGTTATCTCCCGCATAGGTGATGAGATTGTTGTTCCCAACGATGTTCATGTGAATCGCGAGGTCGCGCTCATACACGCCGTTGACCCGGTTCATGATCAGGACCTCGGCGCCTAGGGAGCCCGCTACAGTGTTGCCACCCACCGCGACGCAGTATTCGTTGGTCGCCGCCAGCGCGAGGCGATAAGTCCGTAACTGCGTGCCCGAAGTTACCGCTGGCGCCGGGACGCTTGGACGCAGCGAGTTAGCCACAGCCTCCTCCTCACTGAAGTCGCATCGGAAGCCCTTGGTGGTATTCGCCGCGTCCTTCTTCCAATAGCTGATGTAATTCTCAGTATCACCCTGCGCGTACGGGTCGATGAGCACAGTCCCCGAAGGAGCAAGGATCAGGGCGTGAAAGCCTGTCGGCAGCCAATCGAAGCGCGCGCTCGCAGCCGGATCATCGATGCCCTGGGCGCGATAGGTCTTGAACTGCGGATATTTCGCCGCGAGCTCCGGCTCCATGATGGGTGATTCCTCGAAATGAAACCGGGCCATCGTCCCATCGGGCATCGGCAGATAAATCAGGCTGGGGTTCTCCTTTGCCTCGGGAGTAAACTCCATCGGCGCAGACTCGAGCGTCTTGACCAGGGCCGCCTTGTCCACCCGCACCGTGCGATAGATGGACGGCACGATAAGCCGTTTCGCCGCGGGATTCAGCGACTGACTGTCAACCCGTTCCCACATCGACGAAGCCGTCGGGTTGGCTGCACCAACCCGCGATGCCGCGGCGCCAAGAAGAAGCACCGCAGCCGTCGCGAAAAGCGTCCGGCGCGACAACTTTGAAAGCGGTTTCAAGCTGCGTGACCGGACCAGGGCCGGCTTACGGCTTGGGAGTAGAGGCAGAAGGCGACGGACTAACAGCCATGATCGGTTGGTCATTCATCGGTTCCGCTTTCATCACATGCGCTTCCACAGAATCTGCCTTCAGCGCTTGTTTCTTCTGCAGCTCTGCCTCCGATTTGTCAGGCGTCGGAGTCGCCTGTGCCGAGGCGGGCGCCTCGGCCGTGGGCCGAGAACACCCGGCTGCAAACAACAGGCCGCTTAACGATAGGACAACGACTACTCTTTTCATGGGTCAGATCGGAAGAATCGGCCGGTTATTGCAAGTTGTAGATTTCAACGGTTCCGATACCAGTACCGCCGCTCTTCCCAGCGAGGATCGCCGTGAAGGTGCCCGGAGGCAGGGTAGTGAAGATGGCCGCTTCCTTCGGATTACTCGGAGCCAGGTTAAACAGGATCAGGTTCGCCGCCCCAGGATCGGTCGCCCAATCATCGTTGGTGATCAGCGTCGCGCCGTTGGCGTCGTGTAGCTCCAGAGTCGGATCGGCCAAAACTGGATTCAGTCCAAACTGGCTCAACGATGGCCCAAGCCCGCGAATGGCAATCCGGTCGTTCCCGGTGTTGTTGCCTCCAAGGATGAACCCGGCGATCAGGACGCTGTTCGCACCCTGGACGAATCCCCGTGTGCTCAGGTTACTCAACTGCGAGTCGACCCCCGGATTGAGGTCGTAAATTTCTACCAAGCCGACGCCGCTGGTGGCGTTCTTGCCAGTTAGGAGCGCAGTGTAGGAACCCGGCGTTAGCGTCGTCACGATCACTGCTTCGCGGTTGTCGTTTGGCGCGAGACCGAGTGCTTCAATCTCGGCTTGCTGGGAGTCTTTCCAGTTATCGTTCGCCTGGAGCACCGCTCCGCTGGAGCTGCGCAATTCAAGGAACGGATCCGCCAGGAAGTCGGTGATGCCGAAGCTGGCCAGGGCCGGTCCCATTCCACGGATCGCGACCTTCTTCGGCACGTTTCCGGTGATGATGAATCCACCGATCATCAATTTGTCTCCGGTGCCGACAGCAAGACGGCTCGACAGGTTAACGGCTTGCGCCGGGGCCGCCGTGGGCGTCGCGGTTGCGGTTGCCGTAGCCGTCGCCGTAGCTGTAGCTGTAGCTGTCGCTGTCGCTGTGCTAGTTGGCGTAGCTGTTGCAGTCGCAGTTGCCGTCGGAGCAACCGTGGCTGTCGCTGTAGCCGTCGCAGTTGCCGTCGGAGCAACCGTGGCCGTAGCTGTAGCTGTGGCAGTTGCCGTCGGAGCAACCGTGGCCGTAGCGGTCGCGGTCGCTGTCGGAGCAACCGTGGCTGTAGCGGTTGCGGTCGCGGTCGGAGCAACCGTGGCTGTAGCTGTTGCCGTAGCTGTCGCTGTCGGAGCAACCGTGGCTGTAGCGGTTGCGGTCGCTGTCGGAGCAACCGTGGCTGTTGCTGTAGCTGTGGCGCTCGGGGAAGCAGTCGCCGTAGCCGTCGCACTTGGCGAGGCCGTTGCCGTCGCAGTAGCCGTGGCCGTTGCCGTCGGGGTAGGCGAAGCGCCAGTGACCGGGATGCCTTCGACGATGATGGCGATACCCTGGTAGTCCAATCCCAGCGAGCGCGAGTCGACCGGGGCAAAGTTGAAGTCGGTTCGGCCACTAAAGTTCCGGAAATAGCCATAGGTAGGATCAACGCCGTTCAGAATCTGACCCGAGGCATAGGTGTCGCCCGAGTTCGACGTGATCAGCGAAGTAAGGTTGTCGTCGTCGACCAACCCGCCCCCGCTGTCGCCTTGGAAGTTCTGGGCGAAGCCCCAGGCCGTTCCCGAGCCGCCAATCAAGGTGACGGGCGTCAGCAGCGTAACATTGATTTCATAGAACGTGCTATCATCGGTGTCGATCGGGCCAAGGTCGATCAGGAGTGTCCCCCCAGCGGGATTGGTGAATACGGGCGTGTTACCCGCATTGTAGGTGTTCCAGAACTGCACCCGGGCCACCACGTCGGTGTAGGAGGTCGCCACATCCGACACCATGTAGAGCGTCAGTTTCTGGATCTGGAACGAGGTCGTTCCGCCGGGCAGGGTGTTGTTCGTAAACGCGTTCCCCATATAGGTGCGCGGTATACTGCCCGTGTAGGTCTGCAAATCGGAGGCCGTAATCGTATCCAAGAGGACCACGTTTGTTGCGGGAGTCGCCGTCGCTGTCGCGGTAGCCGTAGCGGTAGGCGACGGGCTCGCGGTGGCGGTAGCCGTTGCGGTAGCGGTTGCGCTCGCAGTTGCTGTCGGAGTTGGCGACGCTGTCGCGGTCGCGGTCGCCGTAGCGGTTGAAGTCGGAGTTGGCGAGGCCGTTGCCGTGGCGGTCGCTGTCGCAGTCGGCGTCGAAGTCGCTGTTGCCGTTGCCGTAGGTGTTGGCGAAGGCGAGACACCCACCGGTTGGACCGAGATGTCTCCCACGAACGTTCCACTTGGGTAGTCGCCAATGAAGGTCTCCGCCCCAGTAGTCACATCCCGGGTGTAAAGGCTCATGATGGTTCCAGTGTCCGGATCGTCATGGGTGACGTAGAGCGTCCCGGTCGCACCGCTGATGTCCATACCGATCTGGGAAAGAGCGGTCAGGAGATCGGTCGAGATCGTAAACATGAGACCGCCATTTGGACTGGGACTTCCATTGAGGCCGCCGATTGTGACGAGCGCGTCTACGAGATAATCCCAGCCATACAGAGTGGTGCTCGTGGCCCCGGCGACGTTGTTAGAGTAGGCGCCGGCAACAATGATCGCGTCCTCACCTGCTGAGATGTCCCCGCTATCGTAGGCCAGGTTCGTATCGATCTGGATCAACGCTCCCGTGTCAGGATCGACCCGGAAGTTACTGTTTTGGCCGCTGGATTCGGTAGCGCCCGTAAGGACCCGAATCTTATCCGCGACCGGATTGAAATCCATTTCCACTCTCGAGGACCCGTTGGTTCCAAGAGTGAACCCACCTCCGATTTGCGTCAGCGCCGCGGTGGTGAGGTTCACGAGATAAAGCTGAGCCGCATTAGTGCCATTGGTGCTGATTGCATAGAGGTTTCCCGTAGACGGGCGGAAGTCGATGCTACGCAGGCCGTGACCGGCTTTAATGCCCGTGAAAGCGCCGATGTCTGTGATGGTTCCAGGGGCGTCACTGAAGAACTTCACCAACCGGAGGCCGGTCGACGCGCCCGCGCTATCGGCTGTGGTCATGCCATAGATCACCTCAGCCCCCGAGGGGGTTGCGGTTGCCGTTGCCGTCGCGGTTGCCGTGGCTGTGGCCGTAGCTGTGGACGTGGCCGTTGCCGTGGCGGTAGAGGTCGGCGTCGGCGAAGCGGTCGCGGTAGCGGTAGGGGTCGGCGAAGAGGTGGCTGTCGCGGTAGGTGTCGAAGTAGGTGTCGAAGTCGCCGTTGCGGTAGGCGTCGGCGACGCCACCACAACCACTTCGTCCGCACCGATGTCGGGGGTGGTCGCGCTGCGTGAATCGCCATCGATATCAAGCGTTACACCGCCGAACGGGACTCCGATATTCTGAGCTGGGCTCGCCGCCTGGAGGTGCAGGTTGGTGTCCGTCACGAACAAAGGATCGGCATTAATGGAATCGGCATCGCCCCCGGAGCCTCCGGGTTGGGCCGCTTGCCAGCCAAGCAGGGTCCTGTTATTGGCCGCAGCCGAACCGAGCCATTGGCAAAGATTGCCCGGAACGATGTTGAACAGCACGTTGAAGTCGGAGGCGGTGGCGGGCCATCCGGTCGCGGCCGCGTTCGTGTTTGCCAGCGCCACGTGGAAGCCTGTCCCGCCCGAGCGCTTATTGGAGAAAATGTTGTCGCGCAGGGTTACGGTGGCGGTGTTATTGCGATTAAAGGCATAGGTGCTGTTGGCCCCCGTCGCCGTTCCCGTAACATTGACGGAATTGAAGTAGTAGTTGGCGACAGTAGGCGCGGCCGAGAGATCCAGGATACCAAAGATCGTGCGCTGTGATGGACCTGCGTCCGTCACGCTAATCATGTTGTTGGTAGCCGTAAGGTTAGCCAGGCTTTGTGTTTGCAAGCCATTGAGATTATCAGCCCGCGTCCCGGTCGAGGCGCTCGCTGCCGTGATGTCCGAGATGCTGTTGCTGTCCACCACCGTGCCCGCCGCTGTGCCAGATATGATCAGACCCCAAACCCGGTTCTTAAGAGTCGTGGAGACCGCGGTGTTGGTGCTGCGGATGCCGGAAATGTTATTCTTTCTCACGGTTTGGACACCGGTCGCCGAGACGTTTATCCCGGTCGTCTGAGTGTTAAAGCCCGAGTCCGGCGCAGCGGAATTAGTAATATTAGACACCGTATTATTGACCACGGTATGAGACCCGGTGCCGGCTACCAGGATACCGAAATAGAATTCTCCGGTTAATGGGTCAGCGGCAGTAGTCCCAAAGTTATTAACGACGTTGTTGCTCAGATTGACTGTCGCAGTACCTGGCAACGTTGATTCCGATTGAATCGCCGTTGATCTCAAATCGCTCGGCCACGTTGGCAGAGCCGACCGTATTTCCGGTGACGTTGCCTATGTTCGCCGTTCCAGCGGTCAGATTGATACCACCGCTGGCGAAAAAGGATGCCGCAAAGGTGGAGCGAATATTCTTGATCACGTTGCCTTGAACGCTCGTTGGCGTGGTGGTGCCGACCGCCAGGTTAATTCCGATGAATGTGTTCGAGGTCGCGAGATTGGCTCCGCCGGCCAGCGCAGCGGTTCCACCAATGCTGTTGCTCACAATGCTGTGCCCGCTGCCGCCCTGGATCGAAATGCCCTGCAGCGCTGTAGTGCGGGCCGTCGTCTGGAAGAAGCTGTTGTTATTAACGTTCCAGCCATCCCCCGCGCCAGTCGCGCTCACGCCGAGACATACACCGGTCCAGTTAAAGAAGTTATTACCGGAAACGATGTTGCCTGCGTTGAGGTTTGCGGCTGTGCCCAGGCTCATCAGCGCCTTGGTCGGCAAGGTGGCGCCCGCCGGACCAACGGTGTTATTCGAGATCGTGTTGTTGCTATTGCCTCCAGCAACCGTGCTCGTGCTGAAGAGGATCGTGCCACCACCATCCGTAGCGATAGACGTCGACGAACCGTTCACGGCGCAATTCGTGACCGTATTGTTCGATGCGCCCTCGATGAAGCGGATCGTGCTGGTCCCGGCCGTGGCTGAAGCGGTCGTGTTGGAAATCGTCAGCGAGTTGCCGGAGGCGTTGAGACCGTTAATGGTCACTTTATCCGCGCCGTTAAGGTCGATGAGCGGACTTCCGGCCGCAGTCGCGCCGGTAACCGTCCGTGCGCCCGACGGACTGATCGTTAGGCTCGTCCAGGAACCGCCTGTCGGCTGATTCAGCACGGCCGAGAGAGTCGTCTCGTTCGTGTCGCCGAGGATGGTAACAGCGATGTTATTTCCCGTCTGGGTCGTGTTCCCATTGATCGCATCGAAGGCAGCCTTCAAGGTCGCGTAGTTGCCATCTGCTCCGGTCGAGCCCGCCACGTTAACATTCCCTATGGGAGTAGCTGTGGCCGTGGCTGTCGCCGTTGCAGTAGGTGTGCTTGTTGGCGTTGACGTCGGCGTGCTAGTCGGGGTCGACGTTGGGGTTGATGTAGGCGTGGAGGTCGCTGTTGCCGTCGGAGTAGGGCTCGGTGCGATCACGGTAATGGTCGCGCAGGTGAGTTGGCTATCGACCGTGCCACAACCGGTGCCAGACGAGTTGCTGTTCGAAGTGAAGGTAGAATTCGCCATGCCTGCCGTGATCGTGCCCGAGGTCGGCGACATGGTGCCGTTGGTGGCGCTCCATGCTACCGGCGTCGCCGGGATTGTCCCGAAGCTCGTGGTATCCGCAGCGTTCGAGTTATCCGTCATGTCGGACGTGACCGTCGAGCTGCCGAAGGCCGGAATCGTGTTGGGCGAAGCGCTAACGTTAAGCACCAGCCACGGATCGAAGTCTGCCGTGCCGGTTACGGTGTCGCAGCCGCTGCCCCCAGGCCCCGCGTTGCAACCCCACCAGTTATTCTCGGCGTTCACGGTTCCATCGACGTTGTTCAAGCCCGTCGTGGTGTTGCCAACGATCCGGTTCACTTTCAGATCGGCCTGGCCCTGGCTCTGGACCAGGATTCCGGTGGCGTTCAACCTGATCGTGTTACTGGTCAACTTGACCGGCAGATTTCCAGTGAAGTTCGATCCCGAGATCCACTGGAACCCGATGTTCGCGCCCATCACGGTGTTGTTGAGGTAAGCCACCGTCGAGGTCGCCGACGAATGCGAGGTGACCCGGAAGCCGCGCTGCAGGTTGGTCGCCGGACTGTTTCCGGCCCCCTGGTTGATGAACGAGTTACCGCTCACCGTGATGTTGCTCGTATGGCCGTGGGCATTCTCCCAGATTCCAATGATCACTTCCGGATTGGCGGATTGCGCGTTCAGAACGTGGATCGTGTTGTTGGTAATCTGGAGGCCGTCATACACCGCGCCGCCGCTGGTGTCGCATTGCACGCCAATGTCCGCCGCCAAATTTGAGCTCGTGCTTACCGCGTCACCCTGGATATCGATGGTGTTACCCGAGATCAGCTGGTTCGTTCCGAACGAGTAGTAGATGGCGATGTTCTGGAACGTATCCGTCGCGCTGTCCACGTCGCGCGCCATCCGGATGTAGTTATTCGTGATGTGGGTGTTGTTATAAGCGGTGCTTCCACCTGCGCCTGAGAACATGCCAATGGCAATGTCGAAGTCGAGGAAGCGAATATTCGAAATCGTCCAGCTCTGATTGCCCCCGCCGTTAAAGAAGAAAACGCCTTCCAGGTCTAGTGCCGGGAGATCGCCGGGTCCCTGGATGGTGGCGTCGCCGAGGTTGTCAGCGGTGAAGGTCACGTTGTTCAAAGGCGCTGGAACCAGGATGCTGTAATCATCCAGGTCTCCTGCTATTCCGTTGCTGCCTTTAGCCCAGCTCGCAGCCGCATTCGTCTCGGTCCAGTTAAAGGTGCCGAGCAATTTAATCGTGTCGCCATTGGCAGCCGCCTGCACTGCATTATTGATGCGGGTATAATCGTTGTCGGTGGCCGTCGGCGTTGTTGCCGGCACGATCGGACACGTCGCACCACCCTGGAAGCCGTTGGTGCCGCGGCCCGGGACTGTTTCCACGTTTGTGTCTGTCCCGCTGCAGAGCAGAGGCAGGTAAACGATGTTGGCGGAAGCGGGGCCTGCGATGTCAGGCTGACCTCCCGGAGGAGTGGCCGTGCCACCGTAAGCCACGGGAATTTGAGCCGCATATCCGGGCTCGGTGCTGTTCGCCGTGGTGACGGCCGGGTTGGTCGTTCCCCACCAGTTACGGGTGAAGTTCTTAAGGTTGGTGCCAGGGGCCGGGAGCGATCCGCCGCTCTGGCGGTCCACCGTCTGGGCATACCAGTTGGCGCTGATGTTGTTGTTCTTAAACGCTGAGTTGAGGGCCTGCTGCGGCGGGGTATTCGTGCCGCCACTGCCGTCCAGGAAGAGAACGCCCGCAGTCCAGTTATTCGTGATGAAGTTTTCCACGACGGTCATGTTGTCCGTCTGGTTGCGGAAGATCATGCCCGTCCGGTTGAAGTCGATCGTGTTGTTCCGGATCGTGTGACCGTTGCTGTTGTTCACATCGATACCGGTCCGGTTCCCCGTCAGGACGTTATCGCGGACGAGCATGCCGCTGATCGCCTGGCCCTGGACCGCAATGCCGGCGCTGTTCAAGCCCGCATTATTCCAGTCGGTCGTGTTGTTCCCGAGACGGGTAATGGTGAACCCGGCAATCGTGACGTTGCTCGCAGCGACTTGCATCGTCGTTCCCGGCCCGCCGATTGGACCGCGGACGTTTGTGCTGCCCGAGCCTGCGCCGAGCACACTTACGCCGGCCGTGCTGATAGCGACATCTTCGTCATAAGTGCCGGCGGCAACGTTAACCGTGCCACCCGCTGAGACCTGGCTTACGCCGGCTTGAATCGTCTTCTTCGCGTCCCCTGGTGAAGTGCCTCCGTTTCCGTCATTACCGGTACCACCGTCCACATAACAAACCGTGGTGCACTGGATCGGTGTTGCTGTGGCCGTGGCGGTAGCTGTCGCCGTTGAAGTTGCCGTGCTCGTCGGCGTTGAGGTTGGCGTATTGGTCGGCGTCGACGTCGCCGTGCTGGTCGCCGTTGACGTGGCTGTCGCCGTGGCAGTCGGCGTCGGGCAAATTACGTTCACCGAATCGGTGGCATTGCCGGATCCGTCGTTGCTGGTGGTGAAGCTGGCGGTGTTGCTATAAGACGATCCGCAGCTGTTGCTGGTTGTGTTACTGACTACGTGCGCGGTCGTGCTACTACTACCCGCGAGGGTCGTGGGGGTGTAAACCAGGGTCTGGGTTGGCGGCGAGCCGCTGACAGACCAGCCTGGGCTCGTGCCGCCGCCGATCGTCCAGTTAATGTCTGTTCCTGCTGGCAGGGCATCGGTAACGGTCAGACCAGCCGCGGCATTCGTACCGCTATTGGTCAGCGTGACGGTAAAGCCTATTTGGGCCCCGCCGATTACACTCGCGGCATCAGCCGTCTTGGTAATGCCGACAGTTGCCGCCGGGCAAACATTGTGTTGAATGGAAATCGTGTCGATACGCCAGCCGGTGCCCGCGGTGCTGTTGTCACTGCCCATCCTCCATTTGAACTGAACGTTCGCGCCAGCCGCAGCTGCGGGAAGGTTGACGAGCGTGGTGACGTAGCCACCCGAGTTCCCGGTCCACGCCGGCCGGCCTGCCAAAGGATTGCCAGCACTCGCGAAAATTATCCCGTTGTATCCGTTGCTCGCGAAGCTGCCGCCAGCCGTCAGAATGTCGGTGAAGGCGCCGCCGTTGATACTGATTTCGAGGGCGCCGCCATCAAATGTGGATTCCAGATTGTAATTATTGCGGAAACTCAGCTTCTCAGCGGCGCCGCTCGGAATGGCGAACGTAGCTGAAACAAGCTGCTTATCACTGATCGTCGCCGGATCATTGACAAAAGCGTCATTGGGCGCCGTATCCGGAGTCGTCGTGCTTGTTACCCAAAGCGGTGCAACGCCGCTGACATTCGTTGCTGTCCAACCGGTAGGCAGGGCCGGTGCGACGACACCGTCGAAGTTCTCCGTGAAGTCCACCACGGGAATAGTCGGGTCGACGGAAATCGAGGCGGATGCCGAACCGGATCCGGCATTCGCTGAAGTGTACGAAACGGTGTTGTTGTAGACGGCGCCGCAGGCAGAGCCGGTCGTCGAGCTGACTACGTGCACGTGGGTGACCGCGTCGTTCGCCAGCGTGGTCGGCGTATAAACCAGAGTCTGGTTCGGGGCTGTCCCAGTAATCGTCCAGCCGGGGTCGGTATTGGCACCATCGATGGTCCAATTGATGCCTGGGCCTCCCGGCAGGTTATCTGTAACCGCCAGGCCGGTGACCGCTACGTCGCCCACGTTAGTTAGGACAATGCTAAAGCCAATCGGAGAACCGAAGTTCACGTTGGCAGCATCGGCTGTCTTGCTAAGGCGCAGAATCGGGCCGAAGAAGCCGGTTCGTTCATCCGCTCCGATGTCGGGTGTCGTGGGATTACGCTTATCGTTATCGAAATCTCTGACGACGCCCAAGAGCGGATCCGCCAGAGTGCTCGTGATCGGGGTCGCCTGGCCGATGACGGGACTGCCCAACTGCAGGTGAAGATCGACCGTCGCGGAGGTGCCGTTCGGGTTAACGAAGAGCGGATCGACGGAGACGCTGTTCGCATCCTGGCCGGTGGCTGTTCGCCAATTCGCGAGCGTGGGTTGCGCGGTAGCATTGAACAAACCTACCAGGCCATCCGTGCCGGTAGCGTAAAGGTCGTTATAATTACTGGAGAGCCCGGCCGGATTAGCGGCTGTGCCACCAACCGTGATCGCGAAATGAGCGGTGCCACCGGCAGTCGCATTGCTGCGCGCATTCCAGAAAATGTTGTCTTTGAAATTGCGGGCGTTGGTTACCACGTTGCTGTTGAAGGCGTAGGTGTTAGCTCCTGTGACTACGCCCGAGCCGCCGATATAGGCGCTGTTGTAGTAGTAGCTCGCTGTGGCTCCAGCGATGTCTCTGAACCCAACGAAATTGTAAGGGCTCGTTATCGAAGTGCCGGTCGGATCAAGCCCCAGGCGGACCATGTTATTCTGGAACGTAGCGGTGCCCTGACCTCTCATGACAATTCCATAGATCTGGTAATTGGTAGCTCCACCAATGACGTTAACGGAGTGAACCAGGTTTCGTTCGATCAGGTTGGAATTGACCGCAGCCGTCGTGGACATGGTAATGTCCATCACGTAGATCGCGCCCGCCGCGCCGGCGGCAGTGTCACTCAATGAGTAAATCGTATTCCCCGAAATGGTGCTCGAGTTCGTCGTGCTGCTGCTGGTGATGGCGAGACCGCTCATCGCCACGATCGCTCCATTAGAACTGCCGACCATGTTGCGGATTGTGTTTCCAGTGATCGATACTGCCGCCCCCGAAGTCTGGATGGCATACATGGCATAGGCGCCGATTTGCGTGTCAGTGATAGCTCCACCCGCAACTAACCCACCGATAACGTTGTTATTAATTGTCTGGGTCGTTGCCGCCGTAGCACCGGGGAAAATTCCCCTGAAGCCCGTAAGGGTGCCCGTGCCTTGGATCGTGATGGCTCCGATCTGGTTATTCGAAATGTTATTTGAGCTGCCGCTGAAGGCGAGAATTGCAAATACCGGTGCCGTACTGGCGGTAGTTGAGGCGGCGTTAATTACGATGGTCGAAGAACCATCCATGCTGCCGATGGCATTGCCCGTGATCGTGCCAATGTCGACAATGCCGGTGGCGGAAGTGCCGGTGCTCGTGCTCACCGCGATGCCAGCAAAGGATCCCAGGCCGGTCGCCGTAGAAGCGCGATTGGTCGTCTGGTTGATGCCGGAAATAGTATTGCCTTGGATGCTCGTTGCATTTCCAGAACTAGCGCCCTGAACGTCAATTCCCCGGACTTCATTGCCAAGGCCGGTACCCGTACCTGTAATCGTCGTGGTGCCTGTTCCGTTGGCGGCGCCGAATCCAATCCTGTTTCCGCTGATGGTGTGGAAGTTACCGTTAGATCCCGTGGTTCCGCTGAACAGGATTCCGGAATAGCGCACTCCTGCAGCGCCGGTGAAGGTACGCGCGGCAGTTTGATAGATCCGGTTGTTCCGGATAATCCAGTTTTGGTTGCCGGCTCGAAGGTCGATTCCGGCGGTGCTGGCGGCCGCATTGAAGAAGTCAAAGATGTTATTGTTATCGATGATGTTGCCGGTGTTAACCGTGTTGTTCCCAGCAGTTCCCAAGGCGGAGATCGCTTTCAAGGGAAGGTTCGAAACCACGCCGGCGGGACCGATATTGTTGTTTATGACGATATTGTTATTGTTGCCGGTTCCCGCCGCAGTCCCGGCGGTCGTGCTGAACAAGATGTTTCCGCCCGCAGTCCCTAGCGGCACAGTGTTCGATCCAAGAATCGTGCAGTTCGCCACAATGTTATTCTGCGCACCGCCAACCGCGGCGTTGCCGCCGATGAAGCGAATCGGTACTAGTAGTGGCCGTGGCGGCCGTGCTCAGGTTCGAAAGAGTTAACGAGTTGTAGCCATCGATCCTGACGTTCTTCGCGCCGTTCAAGTCGATCAAAGGCGCGGCAAGGGTTCCCGTGACAGTGCGAGTCCCATTCGGGAGCATCAGGATGGAGGTATAACTAGCCGAACCGATTCCGCTGCCGTTTAGGACCGCGGATGCCGCCTCGACGGTGTCTGCCATGATCCAAATATTAATGCTTCCCTGGTGGGTGCCGGCATTGATGGCGTCAAACGCCGCTTTCACGTTTGCGTAGTCGGTCGGCCCGGCAGTTCCTGCCGTAGCCGTGACCGTCACTGGACCGACGGAGATTGGGGGCGTGGGTGAAGGAGTTGGGGTTGGAACCGGGGTAGAGGTCGGGATCGCCGTCGGATTCGGCGTGGCCGTGGGGGTAGCGCTCGGGGTAGGTGTAGGTGTGGTAGTAGGAGTTGGATTCGGTGCGCCGCTGCAAGTCCCATACTTGAATGCTCCAACGCGCGTCCTCCAGGCACCCCCGCTGGTTACAGAAAGGTACTCATTCGTATGGTAGAAGGTGCAGTTGTCCACGGGATCGACAAAGGTCGAGCTGTAGTCTCCCCAGCGACCACTCGGATCGGTTTGGTGGCCGGTCGCTGACGTCATGATTGCTTCCGGTCCAAGAGTGCTCAGCGGATCGCCCGGCATGCGGCCGGCATAACGAATACCGGGCTGAACGGTTGTGCTCGAGACGCTATAGCCAATCGCCACGTCGCCTGAGCCATCCACGTTGAGGCTCGGCATCCAGCGCCAGAGACCATCGTTGCCGTTGGTGTAAGTTTGCTGCTGGGTTGGTGTAGCCGGAATTGTGTTTCCGGTCATGTTGAACTGATACCAGCGTATCCCCGTCGGGCCGGTGTTATTGACGGTCTGGGAAGCGTAAAGCGATTCCACGCCAGCGAGGTTTTGGTACACAAGCGGGTACATCAGCTTGTCCCCCAGCGTATCGAGGATAAGGGTGGTCGTGCCGTTCGGGACGATGTTGGTCCCGCTTGCCGTAAATGCATCGACGAAGCCGTTGACGGTGACAATCCCATCCGGCGTGTGGGTCGCGCCTACGCCAAAGAAGGAGTTAGCCGGCGTGGTAAAGTCCACATGGAAACGGCGCACGAAGACCTGGGTCTCCACCGTGCCCGCAACCGCGGAGCTGTTAATACTCATGAACCACTCCGGTTGCGTCACCGGCGGCGGACTGCCGGCGCGGAAGGTTGCCGGGAGAAGGCTATATTGATCGCCCAGATCAGCGGGAAGGATCGAGAAAGCGATTGCGTTTGCGCTTCCGCCACTGATCATTGCGCTGCGGTCTAAGGCAAAAACACGGACGCCCTCGAATGGAAATGGCGACGTGGCGTCTTCAAAGAGATTGACCGACAGGTAGTAAGCATCGTGCCACAGGCCGAACTTAGGGTAGTCACCAAGATAAGTGGGATTCGCCGCGTCGATCTGGACCGCATAAAGATTCCAGCCCCCGGCTACCGGGTCGCTTGTTTTAGACACGCCGATGCATTGATAGTGGATCGTGAAGGCCGCGTTAGCCGCAAAATCACTCACCACCCACCGGTCGGAGATGTGATCATAAAAGACGATGCCATCACCCCCGTTTTGATTGTTACCGCAGGGCGTGCCTGTACCGAGAGCTGAAAAGAACGAGTTATAGGTGATCGGACCCGCCAGAACGCCACCGCTCTTGTCGTGGATACGAATGGAAGAATTGACCGACTGAATGTAATGATTCGGCCCCACATCTCCCTGGGTGTCGGGCGGCAAACAGGTGCCGCAAGCCAGGTTTGAATCCATGCCTTCAAAGGTAAACAACGGGCTCGGTATCGCGGGCTGGGGCCGCAGCGCAGAGTTTACGGTCTTAGTGACGAAATCGGGCGCCTTGTTCTCTCCACCCGGCCGCGGAAATGGGTGCCGCAAATGACGTGATTCCTCCCTCTCTTCCTCGCCCGCCGGAATGTAACGGAGCTGCCGCAAATCCAAATCCTGCGAAACCGGACCAACCATCTTCACCACGTCCGGCGCTGGCCGGTCTGACGCGACCGCAGTGCTCGTGGATGCCGGAGCGCTCGCCGCTACCATGACGGCGGCGGGTCGCGGACCCTGGGCGTCCGCCTGAAGCCCAAAACCGGTTAATGCGAGGAGTGACGCCCCGAATAACAAAAGAAAACTGATGAACACGCGTGGTTCAAAAAAGGCGGAGTGTTTACGTGATTTCTTTTTCATGGATTTTCCTTATCGGATTTCGCTGAGTGAGATTCGGTGAAGCAGAGCGACGGCAAGTCGGTTCTTTGAGCGCAGTCGTTCGTCAAAAGACCCTGACGTGGTGACGCCGGGCGATTCAACGAGCCGAGCCAACGCGTCTTGGTTCCGGTCCTGCCGCCGCAAAGGATTCGCAGACGTACTGCCTGGAAAAAAATGGGGGATTTTGTGCGCTGGAAAGCCGGTCACGAGCGCCGAGACTATCGGGTCGGCAGAGACGTGTCTGTCAGGGCACGAGCATGATTTTGTTGTAAACGATTCCCGACAGAATGGCGTCAGGAAGACACTACAACGTCACGGCAAATGTAAGGTCGAACCCCTTACATCGGTCTATTACACGGGGGTCGAGTAGATCTGCTGAAGGTGGCGTTTGGCCTGGGTGACGAGCTCCGTCGCGTTCGCCAGCTTCAGCTTCACTTTGATTCGACCGCGATAGGTCTCGATCGTTTTCACGTCGACCCGCAACGCCGCCGCGATCTGCTTGGTGCTTCGGCCGCGTCCGATGAGCTGGAAAACTTCGAGCTCGCGGTCGCTTAATTGGGCCAGGGGCGAGCCCGCCTTCGGCGACGGGCGCCGGAAGAAGCGCCCCACCGTAGTCGCCGCCACTTTTTCGCTCAGGTAGATCTCGCCGCTCAAAACCTGCCGCACCGCCTTGAGCAATTCCTTCGTCGGGGCGCGTTTCTCGATAAATCCGCGCGCGCCCGAGCGGATGGCGCGCTCGCCGTAGAGCAACTCGTCGTACATCGAGAAAATCAGGACGTGGACCGCGGGAAATCTCCCCCGCAAATCTTTCACCAGACTCAACCCGTGCGAGTGCTTGAACGACAATCCGGTAATGACGAGGTCCGGCTCCGTCCGCGCGATCAACTCCAGGGCGGTCCGGATGTCGTCGGCCTCTCCGCACACCTCCAGGTCACCCTCGCGATCGATCAGCTCGCTGATGCGCTCCCGGATGATCGGTTGATCGTCGATAATGAAGACGCGTTTCTTGCCGGGGCGACCGGCGAGTGCAGAGCGGCTGTTGGCGGGCCTCATCGTAAGTGCAAAATACGGTGGCGCGCTCCGAGTTTGTGCGTTCCGCTCCGCCGTCTGCAGATTCAATCAGGATGCCATTCCACGCGCAAGCCGGAAGTGCAGCCCTTCCTCTGATTATCCGTGTTCCTGCACCCAACGGCTGGCCTCCAGCCGCAGACGAGCCATGTTCTCGAGCTTCAGTTTGTCTTTGATCCGCGCCCGGTAAGTATCCACGGTCGCCATTCCGAGTCCGAGTTTTTCACCGATTTCCCGGGTTGTCAGGCCACCGCCGATAAGGCGAAAAACCTCCAGCTCGCGATCGGCGAGCCGGTCGGTCGGTTCGCTCGAAGTGCCCTCGGCGCCTCCCATTATCTTGCTCATCATCTGTCCCATGAACCTGGGATTAAGATAAATTTCCCCGTCGACGATCCGCCGCACCGCCACCATGACGTCCGCCGACGCTTCGTGTTTCGTGATGTAACCGCTCGCTCCGGCGCGCATCGCCCGCTCCGCGTAGAGAGATTCCTCGTGCATGGAGAGCACCAGCACCGGCACATCGATCTCGTGGGCGCGCAATTCCTTGAGCAGCTCCAGACCGCTTGCGCCCTTCAACGAGATATCCAGGATCGCCACGCTCGGGCGCTTCTCTTCAATTAAAGCGAAGCCGTCCTCCACGTTGTCGGCCTCGCCGGAAACGACCATGTCTCCCGACTTGTCGATGAGATGACCGAGATGTTCTCGGAACATCCGGTGATCGTCCACGATGACGACGCTGATCTTTTCAGGCTGCGACGACTTCATCCTGGATCCGGTTCATTCTGGCCGTGCACGAAACCATCGTGCCGCCGGAGGAAGGTGATTCCACCGTCAGCTCGCCACCGCTCAGCCGCGCGCGGTAGTGCATGACCGCGATCCCCATCCCGTCATTTGAGAGCGGCGCCGCGGAAATTCCCGCACCGTCATCGGTTACCCGAAGGGTCACACGATCGCCGGCGGCCTCGAGAGCCACCGCGATGGTCTGCGCTTTCCCATGCCTGGTTGCGTTGTTGATCGCTTCCTGGGCAATTCGATAAAGATGGGTCGCCACCGCGTCGTTTCGATCGATCTCGCCGCCACTCGATCGGAACGTGCAATTGATTCGATGCAGCCGGCTGACCGATTGCGCGAGCGACTCCAGGGCAAGCGACAGCCCGACTTCGCCGACGTGCGCGGGGACAAGGCTCCTTGCCAGGTCGCGCGTCTCGACCACGGCGTTCTGGAGCAGTCGCGCCAGTTCTTCGGCGCTCTTCGCCTGCTCCGGCAACTTTCGTTGCTCCAGGTCTCCCCGTAATTCCATCGCGGAACAGCTCAGCGCCGCCAGCACCTGACAAACTCCATCGTGCAAGTCCTGCCCGATCCGGCGTTGCTCTGCCTCACTGATCCCGACGATCTCCCGCTCCAACTGGCGCGAATGTTCCAGCAGCGCGATCCGGCCCGTGGCAAAATCGCTCTTCGCGCGTAAGGCGGCCCCGGTCCATCCGACGAGGACGAAAAAGGAAACGTGACGCGTGATCTCCCAGCCCTGGACCCAACTGTGCAAATCGGGATCGCCATTGAACCAGTTCGCACACCACCAGATCATGGCCGAGACCACGGCCACGGCGATTCCGAGGCGTTTCCCAAAGAACCACCCCGCCACGAAGATCGGCCCGGCATAAAGTGGAAGCAGCCGCAATTGGTAACTCGTAATGAAATCGAGAACGCCGATCACGATCAGAGCGGCCCCCACCTCACCAAGAATCCAACCGCGCGGCTGGCGCGAAAAACCGTCGATAATCTTCATTCTGAACGCCGCCGATGGTGGACATTTCCCGCGCCGACGGCGAGAACGCTTTTCCTAAGAAACCGCTTCTAATTCGCCTGGCGATTTTCTGCGCGGCGCGGTGGAGGCGGTTTGAAAACTGCGCCAGCGCTCCAGCGGTACCGCGGCGCCCGCCATCAGGGCGAGCTGGCTCGCGACGAACGCGCAGAGCCAGGGAAACGCTTTATCCATGAAGCCGTACGAATGCAGACCTACGCCGAGCATGTTCACGCCGAACCAGGAGAAGCTCGTCACGATGTTGCCGAAGATGGCCATGATCATCAGTCCCCGTTGCCGAATGAAGCCGCCCCAGCGCGCGTGCAAAATGATCGCGCACCAGAGAACGATGAGGACCGCGCCGTTTTCCTTCGGGTCCCATCCCCAGAAGCGGCCCCAGGATTGGTCCGCCCAAATCCCGCCGAGAACGGTCCCGACAAAACTGAACAGGGTCGCGAAACAGACGACCCCATAAGTCATTCGGGAAAGAGAGTCGGCCGTCGGTTTGTTGAGCGAACGGGTGAAGAGACCGCGGATGATGTAAATCATCGCGAGCATTCCAGCGAGGAACATGGCGGCGTAACCGGTGGTCACGACGACGACATGGGTGGCGAGCCAGATGTTGGTGTCGAGCACGGCCTGCAACATCTCGAGGGTGTCGCCGCTGCCGGCGAGATGATGCGCGATGATGAGAGTAATGAAACCGATTGCCCCCGCGCAGGCCGCGCCGATGCCATCGCGGAAAATGCGCTCGAGAATCAACGCCACGATGACGGCACCCCACCCGATGAAAATGGCTGAGGAATAAAGATTGGTGACCGGCGGGCGTTCCTGGAGATACATCCGCGAAACGAGACCGAAGGTGTGGACCGCGAGAGCCAGGAGAAGGAGATAAAACGCGGTCCGATTCAGCGTCCGATTCCATCCCAGCCAGGAGAAACAGGCCAGGAGAAGCGCCAGCACATACAGATACATGCTGTGGGTGAACGGATCGACGTGGTTGAAGAAAAACTCGTACGACGTGCGTTTGACCGCGGTCGCTTGTTCTTTCGCGAACCAATCGCGGAGCAACCCGGCCTGCTGATTAAACGCGCCCGCGTCCCCAGCATGATAGGCGTCTCCCAACTTCGCATAAGCGTTCACGACCGGGTGAATCTCGCCCGTCCGCAGCGCTTCGAGCAAAGTGGCGCCAACTGAGTTCCATGGCGCACCGGCGGCCGGACCGGGCACAGTGAGCATGTAGGCAAAATTCGCAATGCTCTCGTAGCGCTCGGCGAAGGCAGCGACGCCTTCCAGTTTCGTTTTATCGAACGTCTCTCCCTTCTCGCGCTGCCGCGCGGCTTCCGCTGCAGCCGGGATTGCGGCGGCGTAAATCGCGATCTCATCCGAGAAATCGTGCGCGTCCTCGGGGCGCAAACTGTTCTTTAGCCGTTGCCCCAGGATGAGCGCGTTCCGCAGATTCAGGACCGCCGTCTGGTAAGCGGAACGCTGGACCGATTCGAGTTTCTCCGCTTGCTCGCCTTGCTCGTCGATCTGCTTCAGGAACGGCCGCAGTTCGTTGAAGCTAAAATATTTTCGATCGCTCTGTTGCCAGCCGAACAGCCCGAGAACCTCGGCGTTCTGGATAACGAAGACCGGATAATCGTCGGCCGTGGCCGGCTTGAACAACAGGTCTGCCAGCCATTCCGTCGCGCTGAGCGTTTTGCCATCGTCCAGCGGGATTGTGCTTTTGCCCCGGATGATGAGCAGAGAATTGCGAGCAACCGTATCGATCGGCTTGACCCGGCCGCCGACCAGCACCGGAATTTTGCCGAAGGTGACCAAATCGGCCGCGCTGTTGGTCTTCGGCGGGAGCAGGCTCGAACCGACCCAAAGGACTCCGAGCACTAGAGCCAGCGAGGGAAGATAACGTTTCATGCGGGAACGGGGCGTCGCCGTCGAGCAAACCCAACCAGGTGATATCCAAATTGGACCAGCAAACCGGCGGCGACAACAATGCACGCAACGTAAGGCGCGATGAAGCTCGGATTGCGCACGACCTGGAGAATCGTCGTCCGATCGTCGCGCTCAAACCCAGCCTGGTAGTAGGTGTCGCCCCGGTAGCGCAACGGATGGTTCATATAGATTAGAACGTTGCGGTTCACGGAACGCTCCGGGTCGATCAGCGTCACCGTGCTGGCGAAGTTCTTCGGGATTTCTGTCCCGGCATATTTTTCGTGGGTGAACTTCTGGAGCGTCACACTGTAGGGCTTGTAATAGCGAGCCGGCCGCATCGCGAGCTGCCAAGTCCGCCCGGCAGTTGCGAAAGTTTGCGGGGCACCGAGCGCGTCCGAGACCAGCCACGTCCCGAGCGAGCCTTCTGTTGCAAAAATTTCCACGGCGGCGCTGACCACATCGCGGTCGTTCATTCCGGTCGAACGCGGGAGCGGTTCCACGACTACTTGCGCGCCCGGGCCTTTGTTCGCGATGGGCGCCCGCGCGCCACCCGCTTCGCTCGCCATTTGGAGCCGCGAGTTCTGATAATAGTGCCGGACCACGACTCGAAACGGCAGGCTCTTATGTTCGATGGTGCCGCCGCGACGCAACACCGTGTCTGGAATCGCCGTCACCTGATCGAATTCGGGATTCGACGTGTCGATCACCGCCAGCTCTACTTGCCGCGGAGCTTCGGAGTAATTTTTCGTGTCCCCGTTGCTCAAGCGCATGTTGCTCTCGACCGCGAACAGGTCGGTGAAGAGCCCGCCGGCCAGCATGATGATGAGCCCGGCATGAGTGAGATGAATGCCGAGCTTGCTCATGGCCCACCGAAAACGTTTCGCGTGGGCCGCGATCAGGTTGATGAGCAAGACGGCGCCGATGAGATGGCCGCCAGGAAAAATCGGGATCTTGAAACCGTTGCTCTCCGCCGGCCACCAAATGAAAAGGCTTTGGAAGTAACGCTGTTGCGCTTCCCAAATCCCGAGGTGCACCTGCGAAAGCGTGCCGGCAAAGATCAACACCATCGCCGCCGCCAGACAGGCGATAGTGAGCTTGAGCGAGGTGATGAGATCGATGAATCTTCGCAGCATCTTCTAGAAGCGAATCGACTGGAGGAACGCGGCGAACTTCGGCTTCTCCTGTTCGACCAAAGCCGGCGGCCCGGTCATTTTGAAAAACCAGGCGTTGCCGCTGTGCCGGGTCCACGCCGCAAGGACCCGCGCGGTGGGCCCGCTCATATCCACCGAATCAAGGTGAACGTCGCCGGCCTGCTCGGGAGCGATCAGTGACTTGAGGACTTCGGCGCCGACGACCGGCAATCCGATCTGTTGCCGCCAGCGGTTGATATTATCGACGTCATTGCCGCCGTCGCCGGGGAACGTCACGATGGAAACGTCGGCTTTTTCGCCGTTCTTCTCCACCGCAAAACTGGCGTAGCGCATTGGAGCAGCCGGAGCAGTCGTCCAGCCTTCGGGCAGAGCCCAGTGGATCTCCGGCTTGTCTGAGTTCGGCGGCGCGGAGGGCATGACCGGATTTGTGTTTGCCGCGGTCGAGGTGGTCGCGCGCGATGCACGCACCCACTTGATGAAGTTCTCTTTTTCCGCGCCAACAAGCGCCGCGTTGCCCCGCATTTTGAAAAACGCGGTCCCGCTTTCCTCCGCTGCGATCGCGCCGAGAATCCGGCCGTCCTTATTGGGATCGCCGTTCTCCGGTTGCCCGGAAATATCCACGACCGCGACCTCGCCGCGCTCCGTCGCCACCGGCTGGATCATGCTCTCTAGTTTCTCTTCATTCACCGCCGGCTGCTTCAGCTGGCCAAGCCAGCGATTGACGTTGTCGAGAAGATTTCCCGCCGCCGGTCCGAGAGCGACGAACGAAACGTCCGCGGTTGCGCCGTTTTCACCGCGGACGAGAAAACTGGCGAGACGCATTTGCGACAACGGCTGCGCTTCCCAGTTCTTCGGCACATCGGCGGCCACGGTCGCGCCGGGCGCGGTCGCGTTGGCGGACGAGGGCGAGGAGACGTTGGTGGGCATCATCGTCGACGGCCCCGGCGGTGGAGTTGTTTCCAACGGCGCCTTCGCGACCCGATAGACTTTGATCTGCTGGTCGTCGCGATCGCAGCCGCAAAGAAACAGAATCGCGGCGGAAACCGCGGCCGCTCCGAGAAATCCTTTCATTCCCGAATCTCGCATTAAACCGGGGAAAGAAGCAGGGAGAAAAGTGGGCGGAAAAAATTGCTGAAAAAAAGTCTTGCGCTCCTGCAGTAGTGTTATACATAACTATAACACTAAATGAGAGCCACCCACCGAAACCACCAAGCTCAGCCCCCTCTCGGGAGGACGCTCCAAGTCACCGGATGAACCGTGAATGGAACAATAGTCAGCCGATTTACCGCCAGCTGCGCGACCGGGGCGTCCATATGATTCTCGATGGCGTCCTCAAGGAAGGCGATCCACTCCCTTCCGTTCGCAACGTGGCCTCCGAATACCGCGTCAATCCGTTGACCGTCCTCAAAGCCTACCAGGAACTCGTCGACGAGGAACTGGTCGAGACGAGGCGAGGGCTGGGCATGTTCGTGAAAGTCGGCGCCCGCGATCTTTTGTTGAAGGGCGAGCGCGCAAAATTTCTAAGCGAAGAATGGCCCCGGATCGCCGCCACCATCGAACGGCTCGGGATTACCCAGAAAGAACTCGAAGCCGCGGCGAAGCGCGCTGCTTCGGCATGCTGCAAAGGAGCACCGCTAATCTTATGGCCTGCATCGAAGCACGCGGACTCCGCAAAACATTTGGAACGACGGTGGCGCTCGACGGGATAAACCTGAGAGTCGACGAGGGGCGCATCCTCGGGCTTATCGGGCCGAACGGCGCCGGCAAGAGCACGGCGCTCAACGCCATTCTGGGGCTGACGCCATACGACGGCGAGCTGAGGGTGCTCGGACGCAATCCCTGGATCGAGCGCGACCAGTTGATGCGCGATGTCTGCTTCATCGCCGACGTCGCGGTGCTCCCGCGCTGGATGCGGGTCTCGCAGGCGCTCGATTATGTGGCCGGAGTGCATCCGCGCTTCGATCGGGCGAAAGCGGAAAGCTTCCTGGCCCGGACGGAAATCAAAGTGGACCGGAAGATCAGGCAATTATCCAAAGGAATGGTGGCCCAGCTCCACCTTGCCCTGATCATGGCGATCGACGCGCGCCTGCTCGTGCTCGATGAACCGACGCTCGGTCTCGACATCCTCTACCGGAAACAATTCTACGATTCGCTCCTGAACGATTACTTCGATCACAACCGCACCATCATCGTGACGACACACCAGGTTGAAGAGATCCAGGGCGTGCTCACGGACCTGATGTTCATCAATCACGGGCGGATCGCGCTGGAGTGCAGCATGGAGCAGTTCGAGGCGCGCTACGTGGAACTGATGGTCCATCCCGATCACCTCGCCGCGGCGGAAGCGCTGAAGCCGATTCACACGCGCCACATGTTCGGGCGCAGCATCATGCTTTTCGACAATCCCAAACATGAGGAGCTCGCCGGCCTTGGCGACATTCGCACCCCTAGCATCGCGGACCTGTTCGTGGCGGTGATGGGTCAGGGACCGGAAACCGGGGGTCTGAGGAAGAACTGATGAATACGGAATCGAACAACGTGCCGGAAACCTCAATCGACGCGCAGCCAGTCCCGCCCTTGGCCGCCACCCGGCCATTCTATTGGTCGGTGCGGCGTGAATTGTGGGAGAACAAATCCATCTACATGGCACCGCTCATCGCCGCCGGCGTAGTGCTCTTCGGGTTCGGCCTCACCGCATTCCGATTGCCGCAACTCAGGCTGAACGCCCTGGCTCTCGAGTCCGTGCGCCAGCGGAGCGCCATCGAAGTGCCCTATGACGCTGCGGCCATGATGATCATGTTCACGGTCTTCATCGTGGGCATCTTCTACTGCCTCGACGCTCTCCACGGCGAACGTCGCGATCGCAGCATTCTGTTTTGGAAATCTCTGCCTGTCTCGGATCGCACTGCGGTCTTATCGAAGCTCTTTGTTCCGATGGTGATCCTGCCAGTGATCACCTTCGTCGTAGTCATTGCCACTCAGCTCATCATGTTATTACTGAGCACGGCGGTCCTCCTGCCGTCCGGCCTGGCTGGCACGACCTGGCGTCTTCTACCCTGGCCCCGGCTAGCGGCCATTCTCCTCTATGGCCTGGTGACAAGTGCCCTTTGGGAGGCGCCTCTCTTCGGTTGGCTGCTCCTGGTCTCGAGCTGGGCCAAGCGCGCGACGTTCCTCTGGGCGGTGTTGCCCTGGCTCGCGATCAGTGCGATCGAAAAACTCGCGTTCGATACCACCTTCTTCATTCGCATGCTCGTCCGTCGTCTGACGGGTGGGTTCGATGAGGGATTCGTTGTCGTGCATTATCCCAGGGACGCGCACGTCCCTGTGGTCGATCGACTCACTCAATTCGATCCGCTGAAATTCCTAACTAGCCCCGGACTATGGATCGGGCTTGTCGTCGCCGGGGCGTTCCTCATCGCCGCCATCCGCCTCCGCCGTTATCGCGGACCGCTCTAACAAACAACAAGCTAATGGAAGCAGCCACGATAAATCCGATTGCGAGTCAGCCGCCCCGGTCGCTGGCGAGAGGAGCAGGCCTTTTCTGGTTGCTCACGATTCTAACGAGCATGTTCGCCTTTATCATGGCCGGCCGGTTCATGGTCGCAGGCGACGCCGCAGCGACCGCGGCCAACCTAACCGAGCACGACGGCTTACAGCGGCTGGCCTTCGTGGCCAACCTTATTGCGACTGTCTGCTACCTCGTCGTCACGCTGCTCATGTATGTGTTGCTCAAGCCGGTCAACCGGAACGTCTCGCTGATGGGCGCGTTCTTCAGCCTCGTGGGATGCGCCATCGGGGCAGTCAGCTGTCTCCTCTTTCTCGCTCCGCTTGCCGTGCTCAAGGCCGGATTGGCGCCCGGTGGATTCGCGGGGGAACAGTCGCACGCCCTGGCCCTGACTTTTCTTACCCTGAGTGCGCGGGCGAACGACATCGGCCTCGTGTTTTTCGGATGCCACGTGCTCACCATCGGTTATTTGATCCGTCGCTCCACCTTTCTGCCGCGCATCCTCGGGACTTTGCTCTTCGTTACAGGTGTGTGCTACCTAACGAACAGTTTCGCCACCTTCTTTGCCTTGCCATTCAAGGCCTACCTCATGCCGGTCGTCGGGCTCGGCGGCCTTCTCGGTGAAGGTGCCTTAACCGGCTGGCTCCTGATCAAGAGCGTGAATGTCCAACGGTGGCTCGAGCAGGCCCGAAGGTCGGCCGCAGAGACTCACGCCACGCTCGAGCCAGGGATCGGTTAACCGCGGCAACCGTTATGACGGCGATCCTCTCAACCCCTCTTGCGAACGACGAAGCACACGTGAGGCCTGTCGAATGAACGCCACGATCTTACCGATCCACATTGCCGCAGGCGGGCTAGCGCTCATTCTCGGGGGGGTGGCTTTATCGGTTAAGAAGGGTGGAAACATTCACCGCCGCAGCGGAGTCCTGTTCGTCTACGCAATGCTAGTCATGGGCATCAGCGCCGCGATCCTCGGGAATGTCGGAGGCGGTTTGATGGCGGTCTACTTTGTCGTTACGGCGCTAACGACCGTTCGTCCCGCTTCGCCGTGGACCCGCGGCCTCAACATAGCCGCGCTGGTCGTGGTGCTGGGACTTGCAATCCTCGACATCCTCGGCGGCGTGAAGGCCTTTAACAGCCCCAAGGGGAATCTCGACGGAGTGCCGTTCGCCATGCTTTTCTTCCTCGCCGCGATCATGATCCTGGCGGCAATCGGAGACCTGCGCGTCATGCGTTTCGGCGTGCCGCGTGGCGGTCCACGCTTGGCGCGTCACCTCTGGCGGATGTGCTTCGCGCTCTTCATCGCCGCTGGATCCTTTTTCTCGATTCGTCAACGAGTAGCAAAAATCCTTCCCGAGCCGTTCACCTCGGGCCCGATGCGCGCGCTCCCGATTCTTCTGGTCTTTGCCGCGATGTTCTACTGGCTGTGGAAGGTCCGCCGTCGTCGGACGTTGCCAGTGATCGTCCGAAACGACCCGATGCCACTCACCATTTCCTGAATGAGTGCGAATGAACACAAAACTATGAAGAACCTCATCACCAATCCGCTTGCCCGCATCGGCCTCGCCTGCGGAGCCGTCTGGCTAGCGTCCGTTTTCATGGCGCATGGCGAGACTAAACCGGACGACCTCAAGCAACGAATCCTCGCCCAGGCACAAACTCTCAGTGCGGATAGCTATGCTTTTACCCGCACCGTTAAGAGCCAACAGACTTCCAAGGGAAAGACTGAGCAGCACCTTACTATCGACAAGTTCGATCCGGCCAAATCGGGCGACGGCCGCTGGACGCTTGTCTCGGTCGACGGTGCGCCACCGCCGGCCGATGCCCTGACCAAGTATCGGAACGAATCCGCCAAGCGTCGCGTTCCCGGCTACTACCGGCTCGCCCATTACTTGGGCAACGCCGCCACGACTTCCACAGATTCGCGCGGACGGACTGTGTTCCACTTTAACTCTCTGCCGAAAGACAGCACGATCGTGTTCGACTCCGACGTGTCATCTAACACGTCGACTGACCTTTCAATCGGCGACGCGAACGGGACCGCTTTTGTTGAGCAAGTCCGTCTTAGCGTCAAACCTATGCGCCTCAAGCTGATCATGAAACTGGAGCACTACGAATCCACTTCGCGGTTCCGGATGGGTCCGGAAGGGAAACCGCTTCTAGTCGAGCAGGTCGCTGACATGAGCGGCTCAGGTCTGGGCCAGGAAGGGACTGTCCATCAGGTCATCACCTACAGCGATCATCGCCCGGTCAAGTAACCCGTCACCCTAACATCGCCTCCTAACATTCTATGCTTGCCAGTCTTCGCTTTGCCGTTCGATCGCTGCTTCGCAGCCCCGGTTTTACTTTGCTGGCGGTCGTCACTCTCGGCCTCGGAATTGGTGCTAACACCGCCATGTTCAGCCTGGTCAATTCGATCATTCTCCAACCACTGCCTTATCCGCAGAGCGAGCAGCTTCAACGGCTCGATCGGGTAACTCCGCAAAACCCTCAAGGTCGTGTCTCGCCGGCCGATTACCTGGACCTGCGACGCGAGATGGATGCGTATGGCGAGATCGGCGCATACTCTCTGGGCGATACGAGCTTGTCCGAGCCCGGCCAGCCGGCCGAGGTAGTTCGCGCCCTTCGGATCAGCGCCAACTTCCTTTCGGTTCTTCGCGTCCGCCCTTACCTGGGTCGTGATTTTCTGCAACGTGAGGAGCTGCCCGGTAACGACCACGTGGTTATTCTCAGCCACCGCTGCTGGCAGCAACGCTTCGGCTCCGCCCACGACATCGTTGGCCGCGTTATCCGCGTGGACGGCCAGCCGCATGAAGTCCTCGGTGTCCTGCCGTCCTGGTTCAATGAGTGGCGGCACCTTGGTGCCTTCGACTTCTTTCGCCCGCTCGCTCTGGATCAGGAAAAAGCGTCCGATCGCCGCAGCACGATTCTTCGGCTCATAGGCCGCCGGCACGACCGGCTATCCGCGACAGACGCCAGCGCGTTCATTACAAATTTCGGAACGCGTCTTGCCAAAGATTTTCCCGAGGTGAACGCCGGCGCGGTCTGGCGGCCGGTCGCGCTCAACGGGACCGCTCTGCCCCGCAATGCGATTGCCCTGTTCGGAGTGCTCATCGGCCTTTCCGGTTTCGTGTTGCTCATCGCTTGCTCGAACCTCGCTAACCTTCTTCTCGCGCGAACGATGTCGCGTGCCCGCGAGTTCGCGGTCCGAGGCGCTCTCGGCGCGTCGCGTTTGCAGTTACTGCGTCCCTTGATCAGCGAGTCACTCCTCCTTGCTTTCGCCGGTGGGGTTTGCTCAATAATCGTCGCACGTTGGTCGACGGACTGGCTCTCTGCTCGGACTACTGGCGAAAACGGTGAACGTCTCGTCTTTAGCTTCGATTGGCACGTCTTCGGGTGGGCGTTCGCGGCGGCGGCTATCACCGCGCTGGCTTTTGGACTGGCCCCTGCCCTTTTCGCTTTGCGGCTGAAGGTGAACGATACCCTGAAAAGCGGCTCCCGTGGAATGACCGGAGGCCGCGGCCATGCGCGTTTTCGCAACTTGCTGATCATCGCCCAGTTCGCCCTTGCCATGATTCTGCTGAGCGGAGCCGCTCTCTATATCCGTGCTTTTAACGAGCTAAGCAATACTCGCGGAGGCTGGAGTTCCGATAGCCTTGTCACTGGGACTCTAGTCCTGGCATCCGCCAGCTACGGCGATCCTGAAAAGATTAACACCTTTCATCGGCTTACCTTGGAACGGCTCCGCGCAATTCCCGGTGTTGCTACAGTTACTGTCTCGTCGTTCACCCCATTCTTTAACTGGGGCGACGTCCGCAAATACATCGTTGAAGGACGCGAGCTACCTCAGCCCGGTAGAGAACCCGCCGCCGTGGTCAATGCGATTAGCCCTGCCTACTTCGAGACCTATCAGACTCGTCTTCTTGCCGGCCGTGCTTTCAGCGACCGGGAGAGCCTCACATCCCCCAAAGTATTTATCATCAGCCAGGCCATGGCGGTCGCTCTTTTCGGTAACGAAAATCCGATCGGTCGCAGGATTGCGCAGACCGGCCTGGGGCCGTCCCAATGGGGCGAAATCGTCGGCGTCGCGGCTGACGTTCAATCCGTGTTGCCGGATACGGGACCAGTCACCCTGCAGCTTTACCAGCCGATGACTCAAGAACCACGGCCTTACAACGAGATCGCCGTTCGCTGTGCCAGAGGCGCGCCTTCCGCGCTTGTTGCTTCCATCCGCAACGTGATGTCGGGCCTGGATCCTGATCTGCCGGTGCGGCAGCTCCAGGCAGCGGACGTGACGATCGAACGTGCCAATACTCAAACCGCTATTCTGCGAGACATGCTCAGCGCATTTGCGGTCGTTGGCCTTGCCCTGGCCTCGTTAGGTATCTATGGAGTGATCGCCCGCACCATGGCGCAACGCACGGGCGAGTTTGCCATTCGTTTCGCGATGGGGGCCGGCATCAGGGACATCACCAAAATCGTTCTTATCGCGGGCCTCCGGCTTGCCGCCTGGGGACTGGCGGTCGGATTTCTTGGCTCGATCGGCCTGGCCCGTCTGCTCGCCACCATGAACTCCGGGATGCACTTCGACAATCCCCTCGCCTTCATAGCACCCGTCCTCTTGCTGGTCGTGATCGCCTTGCTTGCCTCGTGGCTGCCCGCGCGCCGCGCGGCTCGGATTAACCCCATCGAAGCTCTCCGCGCGGAATGAAGACATTTCTCACGCAAAAGCGCCAAGGCGCTAAGGGGGGAAGAAGATCACAAACACTTAGCGCCTTTGCGCCTTTGCGTCATACCTCCCCGCCTAAATCAAAAAGACGGCGGCTCGACCGGCATGCCGTTCGCGATGCGCCTAATCCCGTGCTTGATCAAGTGTTCGCCGAAGTTGATGAGCAGCCCGAGTCGTTTATCCATCAGCCGCAGATAGGTCAGCACCTGCTTGCTGTGGACGGCGTCAAGGGAAGTGATCGATTTCACTTCCACGAGGACACAATTGTCGATGACCAGGTCCGCGCGAAACCCTTCATCGAATCTGATCCCATCCCAGGTGATTGGAACAGGAACCTGGCGTTCCACAAGATAGCCGTGTTTGCGCAATTCGTGTGCGAGGGAAACTTCGTAGACGATCTCGAAAATGCCTGGACCGAGCCCGCTGTGGAGCCGGTAGGCAGCATCGACGATCCGTGCCGCGATTTCATTTTCTTTCATTCACGGAGGCTCTACTCCCCTCTCCGCACTAGAAAGCAGAAAATCACGCAAAGACGCAAAGACGCTAAGGGGGGAAGAAGATCACAAACACTTGGCGCGTTTGCGCCTTTGCGTGACACCTCTGTTCCACTATGAAAATCCGGCGCCTACTGAAATGGACTGGACGCGTCCTGCTGGTTGTGTTCCTCACCCTTATCGGGTGGGGCTTCATCGCCTACTGGGCTTCAACTAATGACTGTGGGCGCAGCCTGGCTCCTGACACCGGGCGAATGAAAGCGATCAGGTATTGCGAATATGGTCCGGCCGATGAAGTTCTGAAACTCGAACAGGTTGAGAAGCCAGTTCCGAACGACAACCAAATTCTCGTCCGAGTTCGTGCCGTCTCTCTTAGATTTTTCGACAGTGGAATGCTGGGAGGCAGCATCCCTGGCAGGCTCCTCTTCGGACTTCGCAAGCCGAAAAACACCACTCCGGGATCTGACTTCGCCGGAACCGTTGAAGCGGCCGGCAGGAGCGTGACCGAGTTCAAGCCGGGTGATGAAGTCTTTGGGGTAAAAGCAGGATGTCTCGCTGAATACATCTGCGTGAGGGCTGATCGGGGCGCTGTGGTTTCGAAGCCGACCAACGTTACTTTCGAGCAAGCAGCCTCAATCCCTACCGCACTGGTTGCCTTACAGGGCTTGCGCGACACAGGGCACGCGAAAGCAGGACAAAAGGTCCTGATCAATGGGGCCTCCGGCGGGGTCGGAACATTTGCCGTCCAGATCGCCAAGGCTTATGGCGCGGACGTAACTGGCGTGTGTAGCACGAAAAACCTGGACCTGGTCCGATCGATCGGTGCCGATCATGTAATTGACTACACGAAAGAAGACTTCACGAAAGGCGATCAACGTTACGACATAATCTACGATCTCATCAATAATCGTTCTTTTGCGGAGCGCCGCCGCATCCTCACGCCGGGTGGCATCTGTGTCCTGGCCGGGGTGGGCGGCTCGGGGATGCGCAAGGAGACATTCTTCAATCTGGCTGGGTCGCTCAGCGCCTCTCTTCGTTCGAAATTCGCGAACGAGAAATTCGTTAGCTTCGGGGTCGACATTAACAAGAAAGATCTCGGCGTTCTGCGCGACCTGACGGAGAGCGGCAAAGTGTTGCCTGCTCTCACCAAGACCTACCCATTTCCTGAAACCGCCGCCGCCTACAAATACCTCGAAACGGGTCACGCCCAGGGAAAGATCGCCATTACAATCGAATGAATGCCATGGACGACCTGATTTCACTCAAAAAACAATCCAGGATCGGGGCCCTCCTATACTTTATAAACGGTCTCCCCGCGCCGTTTGCCCTTCTCTATGTTCCGAGTGTTCTGATCGTGCGCGGCGATGCCGCGGCTACGGCTAACAATGTCCGAAATTCCGAAGGTCTTTTTCGGCTTGGCATGGCTGTCGAGCTCTTCTCCACGACGATCGTAATCTTCGCCATGGTCGCTTTCTACCACCTGTTTAAGCGGGTCAATCACAAGCACGCGATGACCATGATGCTCCTCATGCTCATCTCCGTTCCGATATCGTATCTCAACCTCCTTAACGATCTCGCTGCGCTGACCCTCGCACGCAGCCCCGCCTTTCTCTCCGCGGTTTTCGATAAGGCACAGCTCGATGCCCTGGTCTTGTTCTTCCTCCGCTTACACAATCAGGGAATTATCCTGGCCCAAGTCTTCTGGGGCCTTTGGCTCTTTCCCTTCGGCGTCGTGGTAATGCGGTCTGGCTTTATCCCGCGCTTCGTAGGCGTTTCTGCCATCATTGCAGGCTCCGGCTATGTGATCGCGTCCTCGATCTCTCTTTTTTTACCGGCCTTAGCGCAGTGGGGCCAGCTCGCGATGGTTCTCGGAATCGGCGAATTGGCGCTTGTCTGGATGTTAATCTGGGGCGCGAGGCCACAGCCGCCCGATCACTCAGGCCTTAACCTCGCAATTAGTTAAAGTGAGGGATTACCAAAATGACTGAACAACACCCGCCAGGATTTTGTATGACCGCCGACAGCATCACTCAGTCACAACGCACTGCCGCCAAAGTTGCCGGCTGGAGTTTTCTGTTCGCGATGGCGATGGTGGTGTTCGCCAATTACCGATTGCTCGATCCTCTTGTCGTCCGGAATGTGGCGGATACGGCCCGGAACATTGCCGCACACGAAACCCAATTCCGCATCACCATTGTCTGCTTTCTCCTTTACAGCCTGGGCGTCTTCGTCCTTCTCGCAGCGCTTTACCTGATCCTAAAAACAGTGAATCCCGGTCTGGCACTCATAGGAGCGATCTTTCGCTTCGTCTTCGCCTCGGTGTGGCTCCTTACTACCTTGAATCTGCTGAGCAGCCTGCGACTCGTCGGGAGCGCAAGTTACTTGCAGGCCTTCGAGCCCGAACGATTGCAGGTGCTGTCGAGACTTCACATCGCTGCGAACTTCGACGCTTATTACATCGGCCTGCCATTCTTTGGCCTGGCCGCCACCGTCACCGCCTACCTGTTCCTCAAGTCGAACTACATTCCGAAGGATCTGGCCCTTTTCGGGGTGATCGCGTCTGCCTGGTGCGTGCTGTGCGCGTTTGTCTATCTGGTTTTCCCCGGGTTCGCCAAACCGGTTAACCCTTATTGGTTCGATTCGCCCATGGCGCTCTTCGAATTATTGCTCGCTCTCTGGCTCCTCTTCAAAGGCTTAAGGCCGGCCATTTCCCGATAACCTAACTATGAAAACAAACCTACCTACCCTCATCACGACATTGTGCCTGGCTACGCTCTTGGGCACGAGCAATGCCCCCGCCCAGACACCAACGCCGGCGGTTGGCGGCCGGATCAAAACCTACTTTTATCGCGAGTATGGTTCGCCCGATGTCCTTCGCCTGGAAGAGATCGAGAAGCCCGTCCCCACGGACGATCAAGTCCTGGTCAAAGTTCGCGCGGCCTCGGTCAATCCGCTCGACTGGCACTATCTCGAAGGCACGCCTTACATCGTGCGCCTCATGGAATTCGGGCTGCTCAAACCTAAGGTCCCGCGCCTTGGAGTCGACATGGCAGGCCAGGTGGAAGCGGTGGGCAAAAACGTAACGGACTTCAAACCGGGCGACGAGGTCTTCGGACAAAAGTTCGGTGCCTTTGGCGAGTATGTCGCGGTTCGCGCAGATAGGGCGCTCGTCATCAAACCATCCGGCGTGACATTTGAGCAGGCGGCCGCGCTGCCGGTGGCGGCAGTCACGGCCTTGCAGGCTCTTCGCGACAAAGGGAAACTACAGGCGGGGCAAAAAGTCCTGATCAACGGGGCGTCGGGAGGTGTCGGGACGTTCGCGGTCCAGCTCGCCAAGATGATGGGGGCAGAGGTGACCGGCGTCTGCAGCGGAAGGAATGTGGAATTAGTCAAGTCCCTCGGCGCCGACCACGTCATCGATTATACAAAAGAGGATTACACCAAGAACGGGCAGCGTTACGACGTGATGCTCGATAACGTGGCTAACCATTCGTTTTCAGAGAATACCGGCGTCCTGAATCCCCAGGGGAAATACGTCATGATCGGTGGCGGCGGACCAGAGGACCAGGGATTCATTGGGCCCCTGGTTCTTCCGATCAAAATTGCGTTGATAAAACGGTTTGTTACCCAGGAGGCCGGCTTCATGGTGGCAGAGGTCACTAAGAACGACCTGAGTTATCTTGCCGATCTGGTCCAGAGCGGGAAGCTAAAGGTGGTCATCGACAAGACCTATCCTTTGAATCAACTACCCGAAGCAATGCGGTATCTCGAAACAGGACGCGCTCGAGGGAAAGTAGTTATCACGGTCGGCGACAACACCGAAGCGATTTCCCCTGCGAGTCCCAAGGCGACCGCCAGTTCCGCGGCCTCACCGATGCTAGTTGTGCTCGGGCTCATCGGCGTCCCTCTTGCCGCGCTCATTCTGCCGATCATCGCCGCGTTCGTTCTCAATCGACGGTTCCGCGAGCGCAACCCGGAGAAACGCCCTTACCGATGGGGCTATTACTTTAGCATGATGGCCTTTATAGGTGGCCTACTTCTCGGCCGCTTCCTTAATGCCGGCGTGACTACCATGATCCTCTGTGGCCTTATCTACGCAGTCCTCGCCTGGTTCTTTGCCCAGCGTCACCATTGGGCGTGGATCGCGCTCACGTTCCTCAGCTTCAATCCAATCGCCTGGATCATTAACGGCATCTATCTTCGAAAGCGTTGGGCAGAAGGTCGCGCAACCACGTCTGCTCTCTAATCAGGCAATGGTGTCTTTGAACGCGCGCGGAAGATGAGCGCGAACGGCCACGACGGGGACGAAGCGGAGAGCAATCCGTTCATGCGCGCATTGCGGCTCGTTGTCCCGGTCAAACGGGACGAGCTCCGTTCGATCGCGTGGTCGTGGCTCTATTTCTTCAGCCTGCTCGCGAGCACGTTCGTTCTGCGACCGCTCCGCGACTCGATGGGTCTGAACGGCGGCGCCGATAAGTATCCGTGGCTCTTTACGGGAACCCTTATCGCCATGGTAGTCGTCAGCCCGCCGTTCGCGCTGCTCGTAACAAAGCTGCCTCGCAAACGGTTTATTCCGATCGTCTACCGCGTTTCGATGGCCTGCCTCTTCGGGTTCTGGCTAGCGCTGAGGTTCATGCCGCAAAGCTTCAACCTCGCGGCCGCTTACACCTTCTTCGTCTGGTTTAGTGTTTTCAACCTGTTCGTCGTCTCGGTGTTCCGCGGGTTCATGGCTGACATCTGGCGGCTCGACCAAGCCAAGCGGCTCTTTGGTTTCATCGGCGTCGGCGGCACCCTGGGCGCGCTCGCAGGCTCGAAGATGGCGAGCTTGCTCGCGAAGCCAATCGGCAGCGTGAACCTGGTCTTCCTCTCGATCGTCTTGCTCGAACTCGCGGTCTTCAGCGTCCGCCGTCTCGTCGTCATCCATCGCATCGACGCGACCCCACCTGGACAAGGCGCCCGGCCGCCGGCGGCCCTCTCCACTTCGGACATTTGGCGCGGCTTGCGGCTCATCATTAGCCAAAGCTATCTCCGCTGGATCGCCAGCTATACCTTTATGTATGGGTTGGTCGGAACGTTCCTCTATTACCAACAGGGCAAGCTCGTCGATCTCACTATCCACGATCGTGACTTGCGGACCCAGTACTTCGCCAACATCGAATTCTGGGTGCAATTGGGGACAGTGCTCATCCAGTTTCTGCTCACTGCTCGCCTGATCCGCTGGTTCGGGATTACGTTCGCGCTGATTTCGCAGCCGGCGATCGCTGTCCTCGGATGGATCGCGCTTTCGCTAGCCATGATCTACGGGAGCTGGCTCGGAACGCACGGGTTCACGGTAGGCCAGCTCGCGCCGCAGCTGGCTATTCTCGCAGGAGTGCAAATCGTGCTCCGAATTAGCAATTTCGCCACAGCCCAACCGGCGCGCGAAGCCCTTTACACGGTGGTCGAGCGCGAGGTGAAGTACAAATCAAAGAGCTTCGTCGATACGTTCATCTATCGTCTTGGCGATTGCCTCGGGGCCTGGGCATTCATGGGCATCCAGGCTCTCGGCGCCAGTCTTACGGCGATCGCAGTCCTGACAATTCCGATCGCCGGCGTCTGGGTTTTCGTGGGACGCACGCTCGGCCGGAAACAGCGGGAGATCGCCGAAGAAACGCCCATCACTCCCCGAAGCGATGCAGGTGCGGTTAATGAATCGCCGTGAGTCGATAGAATTTAATTTACGTTTCGGCGTCGGTCGAAATATGAAGGGTTCGTGCTCGGGAAAACGGAGAGACGCGCGAAGCAAATGAGAAGAGACCTGGCCTTCGCGTAAGCCGCGATCGTTCATGACCAATCGGATTCCGAAGGCAATGTTAGGGACGGGACAGCGCCCGTCCCTCCACGGGCGGCGATACCCTTTCCATCTCCGTTTCTGGGAAAATCGTTCTTCGCACAACCGGAAAAAGGGGTATTGCTAAGCGCGAATGTCCAAATCGAAACGATCCTCTCATGGAACAACGCCTGGCGACTCAACGGTCCTTCACGGGAAACGAAGCCAACTGACGGATTGGGTTTTCGGTTTTCTCCTGGTCGCGATGATTATCGCGGCCTACCAAACGGCCTGGCGCGCGGGTTTCATTTGGGACGACGACGTCTACGTCATTGCCAATCCGCTTCTGACCGCGCCCGACGGGCTAAGCCGCATCTGGCTTTCCCTCGATTCGCCTTCGCAATACTTCCCGCTCGTTTACACGACATTTCGGATTGAGCACGCGCTCTGGGGATTAAACGCGACCGGTTATCACTGGGTGAATATTTTCCTGCACGCGTTCAACGCCGTGTTGGTCTGGATTGTCCTGCGCAATTTGCGGATCCCCGGCGCTTGGCTGGCCGGCGCCCTCTTCGGCTTGCATCCAGTGCAGGTAGAATCCGTCGCGTGGGTCACCGAACGAAAGAACCTCCTGATGGGATTCTTCTTCCTCCTCACGCTTCTCGCCTGGACACGATTCATCAAGGAAGAGGAGCGCGACCGCTGGCGGTTCTACCTCCTGGCGCTGCTTCTGTTTGCGCTCGCCCTCGCGAGCAAGACGACCGCCTGCACGATGCCGGCAGCGATGCTGCTGGTCCTTTGGCTGAAGAGAAAGACCATCAATCTCACCCGGATTGCCCAGGTGACGCCATTTGTCGTTCTCGGAATTGGAATGGGCCTGGTTTCCATTTGGTGGGAACGGCATCACCAGGGGACACAGGGGCAGTTGTTTGCAATCGGATGGGGCGAGAGAATCTTAATCGCTAACCGCGCGATTTGGTTTTACCTCGGGAAACTGATTTGGCCTAACGAATTATCCTTCAGCTACCCGCGCTGGCCGGTCTCGGTCGCAAATCCGCTGGACTACATCTGGGTGGGCGGGACGATTGCGCTTATCGTTGTCATTTGGTTTCTGCGGCGCCGGGCCGGGCGAAGCATAGAGGTAGCGATGCTCTTCTTCGTGGCGACCCTCAGCCCAATGCTGGGCTTCGTCATGCTGTATACTTTTCGCTATTCCTGGACGGCCGATCACTATCAATACGTGGCGTGTCTCGGGCCCCTGGCCCTTGCCGCAGCGGGTCTTGCGCAGGCCTTCAAGAAATACGGGCCCAAGGCGACGTGGGTCGCGACGATCGGCGCCGCCGCACTCTTAATTGCCTTAGGATCGCGAACCTGGCTGCAGGCAGCGATCTACAAGGACGACGAAACCCTCTGGCGCGCCACGCTCACGACCAATCCGAATAGTTGGCTGGCCCACAACAATCTCGGACTTCGTCTGGCGGTGGCAGGGCGAGTCGAGGAATCTCTTCCTGAATTCGAGCGGGCCGTCGCTCTCGATCCTGAGTACGCCGAAGCGCACAACAATCTGGCGAACACTTACGCGCGGCTCGAAAGACCACAGGAAGCCGTAAGTGAATATGAGAAGACGATTGCTCTCAATCCGCGGCTCTCGCAGGCGCACGCGAACGTTGCGACCCTGCTGTTCAAAATGGGGCGAGCTGACGAGGCGATGGCGCATTTGGAAACAGCCAAGGCCTTGGGGCTGCAAGATGCCGCCCTGGAACAATTGTCCCGGGTGATTGCCGCCCGATCAAAAACGACCCCGGACACAATCCAGGATTGGAAACAGGCGCTCGAGACGGATCCGAAAAACGCGGACTTGCAGAGTAAAATTGGATTGGCCCTGGCGGCGAGAGGGGAAGGAGCGGAAGCGTTGCCTTACCTGCGGGCCGCGGCGGAGCTTGATCCACAGGATGCACGCAAACATTACAACTATGCGACCGCTCTCTCACAGCTGGGTCAATTAGCCGAAGCAATTGCGGAATACCGGGCAGCCCTCCAGCTTCGTCCTGCCTACGCCGCGGCGCATGTCAATCTGGCCAACAGCTTGTTGCAAAACAAACAGCCGGAAGAGGCCATCGTGGAATACGAGCGCGGGCTTGAATTAAATCCTAATTCGGTGGCGGCACACAAGAACCTGGCCTTCGCTTTGCGCGCGGTTGGGCGGACGGCGGAGGCAGACGATCATGCCCGGCGCGCCGCCGAGCTCGGCGCCAGGCCCAAGTAGACGCGGCTCGCCGCGGTTGCCAAAAATAGGCTGGGATGGGTGATCAAATCCGTCATAATGGGATTTCACCCGGTGAGAACAAAACAACTGATCGCCTTTGCCTGGCTCATTGGGCCGGGAGCGGCGCTTTCCGCGGCCGGGGGCACGATCGTCGTCACCACTTACGCTGATACGACCGCGAACGACGGGAATTGCTCGTTGCGTGAAGCAATCACGGCGGCGAATACCAACACAGCCTCGGGAGCAGCGGCGGGGGAGTGTGTCGCGGGCACGACGGCGCTCGACACGATCGTCTTCAGTGTCCTCGAGTTTTGCCCGATCGGCGGTTGCAGCATCAGTCTAATCCTCGACCTACCCGACATCAGCTCGGCTATGTCGATCGTTGGCCCGGGCGCCGGTTCGCTGATCCTGCAGCCGACCGCAGGCACAAGGATCCGCATCTTCAATGTGAGCACTGGAAGTGCGACGATACCGACGAGCATTTCCGGATTCACGATTCGCAACGGCGATAGCCGCGACGTCGATGGTGGCGGCGGGGTGCGAAACGCAGCGCCGACCCTGAACCTGACAAATTGCTTATTCCAAAACAACAAAACGAGCGGGACGAGCAACAACCGGCAGGGAGGCGGCCTTCTCAACGCCGGCGGCACGGTCAACGTGACTAACTGCACGTTTAACCAGGGCGCTGCAATCCGGGGCGGTGGCATTTTTAACAACGGGACCTTGAACGTGGCCGACAGCATTTTTACCGCGAACGTGGCTGGTACCAGCAACAGTAACGGACAGGGTGGCGGCATTGCCGAGAGCAGCTTCGCGAGGACCACCGTAACGAACTGCTCCTTCACAGACAACTTCGCGGGCGAACGCGGCGGCGCTATTATCGCCGTCGGGACCAACTTCACGGTGACTGGCAGCACGTTCACCGGTAACAAATCGAGCGAGGGCGGCGCCATCAGCAACTTCGGAATGTGCAACGTCGTCAATAGCACGATGGCCGGAAACATGGCGGGGCACGTCGCAGGCGGATTCTTCGTTGGCTCCGGCGGCGGGATCGAAAACTTCGCCGGCACGATGAATCTGACGAGCACTACGGTCAGCGGGAACGTGACGGATTCTAACGGGGGCGGGATTTATAACCGGGCTGCGTTGAACGTGACCAACAGCACGATCACCGGGAATTCGACCACGGGAATGGGGGGTCTTTCCGAGGGCGGCGGCATTCATTCGATCCCGTCCGGCAATCCGTTTCCAACCAATCCGAGCGCGAACATCAAGAGCAGTCTCGTGGCGGGCAATTCCGCGACGAATAGTCCGGACGTGAAGGGGAATGTTAACACCAGCGGGTTCAATTTAATCGGCAAAAACGACGGGAGTACCGGGTTCACGGCGGCGACAGACCACACGGGAACGGTCGCGGCGCCGCTCGATCCGAAGCTGGACCCCAACGGGCTCCAGAATAACGGCGGCCCGACGATGACGATCGCGCTCCTCCCTGGAAGTCCGGCGATCGACAAAGGGACGAGCGCGGGTTTGACCGGGAACCTGACGGCGGACCAACGCGGCGCCGGTTTCCCGCGCGTCTTCGACGATGGCCAGATCGGCAACGCGACCGGCGGCGATGGGACGGACATCGGCGCTTTCGAATTGCAGATCGCGCAACCGACGCGGCTCGCGAATATCTCGACGCGTTTGCGAGTGGAGACCGGCGACAACGTGCTCATCGGTGGTTTCATCATCACGGGGACGCAGGACAAGAAGGTAATCATCCGGGCGATTGGGCCCTCCCTGCCGTTCCCGGCTAAACTGGATAATCCGACGCTGGAGCTGCGCGATTCGTCGGGCGTCCTGGAATCGAACGACAACTGGGTGTCGTCGACTAACAAGCAGGCGATCCTCGATAGCGGGGTTCCGCCGACCGACGATCTGGAATCGGCGATCGTGCGAAGCCTGCCGGCGAACAACGCGTCTTACACGGCGATCGTGCGCGGGTTGAATAACACGGCGGGGATCGGGGTTGTCGAAGCCTTCGATCTGGATCCGACCGCGGATTCGAAGCTCGCTAACATTTCGACCCGCGGCTTTGTCCAGACCGGCGACAACATTCTGATCGCGGGAACCATTATCGTGGGGCAGACGGCGCAGAAGGTGATCGTGCGCGCGATCGGTCCGTCGTTAACCTTCCCGGGGAAACTCGAGAACCCCACGCTGGAGCTGCGCGATCAGAATGGCGGGTTGGTGGAGGCGAACGACAACTGGGTGGATTCGCCAAACAAGCAGGCCATCATCGACAGCGGGGTTCCGCCGCCGAACGATTTGGAATCGGCAATCGTGCAAACGTTGCCGGCGAACGGAGCGGGTTACACTGCGATTGTGCGCGGCGTGAGTAACACGACCGGGATCGCGGTTGTCGAAGTGTTCGCGCTGCAATGATGCAGTCGCTATTCGGTCGAGATCGTGGACTCCCGGATGGATTCAGTAAGGGCTTGCTCGACGGCGCGCCAGGCGAGCATCGCGCATTTGACGCGTTGGGGGAATTTGCGGACGCCTTGAAGAAGTTGGAGGTCTCCGAGCGCTCTTGATTCGGAAGAGGCTTCGCCGCCCGTAACGAGATTTTTGAAGTTGCTACATAGCTCGGCGGCTTCGGAGCGGGTCTTGCCTTTGAGCTTCAACGTCATCATCGACGCGGAGGCCTGGCTGATGGCGCAGCCTTGGCCGCTAAATTTTATTTCGGCGAGGTTTCCTTCGGGATCGAAGTGGATGCCGAGGTGGATCTCGTCGCCACACGATGGGTTATCGCCGTGAACGAGAACATCGGCATTCGGGAGCGCGCCGAAATTTCGGGGGCGACGGGAATGATCGAGGATCACTTCCTGGTAGAGCTCTTCGAGTTCGGTGCTCATCGGAAGAAGCGGACGGCGTCGAGCAGGATGTCGATCATCCGATCGATCTCGCCGGTAGTATTATAGAAGTAGAAACTGGCGCGGGTCGTTCCGGGGAGACCAAAGCGGCGCATGAGAGGCTGATTGCAATGATGGCCGCCGCGTAACGCCAGCCCGCGCTGGTCCGCGAACGTGGTCAGGTCGTGCGGATGCACTTTGTCCATGACGAAGCCGAGGATCGCTCCACGCTCTCCGGCCGGGCCGAGCACACGCATTCCCGGAAGCTCAGCAAAACGTTCCACCGCATACCGAGTTAGCTGCGAATCGTGTTCGAAGATGGCGGCGCGTCCGAGGCTTTCGAGATAATCAACCGCCGCCGCAAGGCCGATCGCGCCGGCGATATTCGGTGTGCCGGCTTCGAAACGATGGGGCGGTTTTTTGAAGGAACTTTTCTCCAGCGTCACGCTTACGATCATTTCGCCGCCACCGTGCCAGGGCGGCATCGAATCGAGAATCTCCGCACGACCGTAAAGCGCGCCAATCCCGGTCGGTCCACCCATTTTGTGGCCGGAAAAGGCAAGAAAATCGCAGCCGATTTCCTGGACGTTCACCGGCAGATGCCCCCCGCTTTGAGCGGCATCGATGAGGGTGGCGGCACCGACCGCTCTTGCCTTCGCGCACAAATCCGCGACCGGATTGATCGTGCCTAACGAGTTGGAAACATGGGTGAAGGCGAAGAGCCTGACCTCCGGCGTGAGCAACTCGTCGAGTCGTTCCAGGGCGAGAGTGCCGTCGTCGCGGACGGGCAAAAATCGAAGCTGTGCACCGACTCGTTCCGCGAGAAGTTGCCACGGAACGAGGTTGCTGTGGTGCTCCATCCCCGTGAGCAGAATAACGTCGCCGGCGGCCAGAAATTTAGCGCCCCAGGTCTGGGCCACCAAGTTGATGCTCTCGGTAGTCCCGCGCGTAAAGACGATCTCGTCCGCGCTGGCTGCGCCTAAATACTGGGCCACGCGCGCCCGCGCGCCTTCGTAGGCTTCGGTCGCGCGCGAGCTAAGCTCGTGCAGACCGCGATGGACATTCGCGTTGTCGCGCTCGTAGTACCGTCGTAATGCGTCCAAGACGGCCGCCGGCTTCTGCGTCGTCGCGGCGTTATCGAAATAAATCAGCGGCTGGCCGTGGACCTGTTGGTCCAGAATGGGAAAATCCCGGCGGACGGCTTCCCAATCGACCGGACTCTGGGCGATCTGATGCACGGCGGGAATCTCCGGCAGACTAACCGGCGCGTCACATCATTTAGTCACCGGTGCTGCTAATCGGAAAAGGGCGACCGTTCCAAGCTGGGCAAAGAAACGCGACCCGTCCAGAATCGGGCCGTGACTCCGTCCCACCAACCGCCTTATTCGCGCCTGCGCGCGTTTTGGGATAAATCCGGATGGGTCCTGTTCATGTTCGCGGCCTCGCGCCTTCTCATCGTGGCGCTGACTTTTTATTCGCGCCAGACCATCGCGCGCGGGCCATATGTCGAGGTCTCGGTTCAAAACGAGCACGGCGGTTCCTTGCTCGACATCATGACGCAATGGGACGGTTTCTGGTACCGGCTGATCGCTTCGCACGGCTATGGACCACCGACACCGGACATCGCCGCGGCATTTTTCCCGGTCTACCCGTTGCTCGTTCGGGCTCTCAAGTTCGTTGTCCGTGACCCGCAGGTCGCCAGTCTTCTCGTTTCCAATGGTTGCCTGATTGCCGCGAGCCTTCTTCTCGTGCGGCTTTTGCGCATGGATTACGACGAGCTGATCTGCCGGCGTGCCATCACGTTTCTGATGTTCAACCCAGTCAGCTTCTTCCTTTCCGCTGCCTACAGCGAATCGACATTTCTTCTCCTTTCAATCGGAGCAGTCCTCGCGGCGCGCCAGCATAAATGGCTGCTTGCCGCGGTCTGCGGCGGTTGTTTATCAGCGACGCGCGCGCCGGGGCTGATGATCGGCGCGCCCCTCCTGGCGGAGTATGCGGTTCAATGGCGCGAGCGCGGGGCTGCGCTCCGACAACTTGTGCACCCACGACTTTTTTGGCTCGCGCTCGTGCCCGCGGGGCTGGCCGTTCATCTATTTTATTTTTACATTAAGCGGGGAGACTTCTTTCTGCCGATGCACGCCCAAGCCGCCGGGTGGAAAAAAACTGTGACCTGGCCATGGCAAACGTTCCTTCAGCCGGACAATTTTTCGCCGTCGCACATCCCGCTCTATCAGGCGATTGTCGGCTTCGCTCTGGTTCTCACCGTAGCCGGATTTTTCCTAAAACTGCGCCCCACCTATCTGGTTTACGCCGTGGCTGCGATGCTGTTCTATCTGGCGTGGGGAAGCCTGGAAGGATTACCGCGATACGTGAGCGTTCTTTTCCCGCTTTACCTCGTGCTCGCGCTCTCCTCGCTTCGCTGGTCGTGGCTTTACGAGCCGCTTCTGGCCTTCTCGATCGGATTGCTTGCGCTTTGCACGATCCTGTTTGCGAACGCCTACCAAATGACTTGAGCGGCCAGGTCTTCCGTCGGTCATGACATCCGAAACAGAACGCCAACCGGGGCGGACGCTCATCGTCGTGCCGACGTTTAACGAAATCGCGAACATCGGCGAACTCATCCGCGGAATCTTCGCCCGACTGCCCGACCTTCACGTCCTGGTGGTGGACGACAATTCGCCCGACGGCACGGCGGATTTCGTGGAAGGCCTCCGCGAGCGCTATCCGAATCTCCGCGTTCTTCGCCGGACGAAGGAACGAGGACTTGGGCGCGCCTACACCGCTGGAATTCTCGAGGGCTTGGAAAACGGATTTGAAATCATTGGGACGATGGACGCGGACCTGAGCCACGATCCCGCTTATTTGCCGGCAATGTTCGAGTTGCTCCGTGATCACGACGTCGTCATCGGCTCTCGATATGTCCGCGACGGCGGCACCGTAAACTGGACCTTGCGTCGTATCTTGCTGAGCTGGACGGCGAACAAATTCGCCGCGGTGCTGCTCATGATCCCAGCCCACGACATCACCTCGGGCTATCGGCTTTATCGACGGGCGGCTTTGGAATGGATCCGCCACACCGAAGTGAAATCGACCGGATATTCGTTCCTCGGCGAGCTTCTCTATCGGGCCTATCGCGATGGCGCGAGCATTGCGGAGTGCCCGATCGTCTTCCACGACCGGACGATGGGCGTTTCAAAACTGCACCGACGCGAGATCTATCTCGGCGCGCTCAATCTTCTGCGACTTCGCTTTTCGCGTTAGGTGGATCGAGCGCTCCGTCGCTCGATGACAGCGTCAGGAATCGCCGGTGGATCGAGCGCTCCGTCGCTCGATGACAGCGTCAGGAATCGCCGGTGGATCGAGCGCTCCGTCGCTCGATGGGAGCGGCACGAATCGCCCGGTGGATCGAGCGTCAGAAATCGCGCGGCGGAGCGCACGATCCACCAGAATTTTCAAGTGCGTCGCGCCTACAATTTGATCTCGACCCACTCGTTCCGGGCGCGGGAATCGGCCACCGCCTGGACGACACGCATGTAGCCCACACCGGTCTCGAAGTCGGGCTGCGGTTTAAGCCGTCCCTTCGATTTCACCGCTCCAATAAAATCTTCTTCCACCCGCCAGGCGCCCTCCAGGTCCGGCGTGATTTCCATTTCGTGCAGGGCCCGGTCGCCGACGCGGCCGACATTAATCGCGTCGGTTCCAAATTCGTAGGTCATCGTTCCGGCATCGCCGTAAACTTCCACCCGATCGCCAGACGCGAGCGCATTGATGCCGCTAAATTCGAGAACGCCTTCGGCGCCATTGGCGAACTGGCAGAGAACCGTGAGCAGATCGGGAACGATGACTTCGTACCCTTGCCGGATGGCGTGCACAATTTTGCCGCGGGCGAACACGCCGGCGATATCGCCGAACCACCGTTGGAGAACCTCGACATAGATCCCGAGGGCAAGCACGTTCAGGCCACTGATCTCGATCCGCTGGCGCCAATGCGCCGGCGCGTCCGCATTGAGATACGCACCAGTGAAACATTGGAGCCGAATGTGGTGCGGACGGCCGAGGTAATTTTCGCTGAGCAATTTCTTGACGAGCAGGTCGCCCTTTAATCCGAACGGCGGGGGACAAAGCATCGTCACCAGTTCCGGAAATCTTTTCGAGGTGGCCAGCATTTCTTTCGCTTCGGCAAGGTCGTTCGCCATCCGCGCCTGACAGAAGACGTGTTTGCCGGCTTCGAGGGCCGAGATTGTTACGGCCGAATGCATGTAGGGCGGCGTTCCGATCCAGACAATATCGAGATCCGGGACGGCAAGCAGATCGGCCCAGTTCGCCATCGGAGTGGCGTGGGGCGCGTTCTCCTGGCAAAATTTTTCCGAGCTCTCGTAGCTGGAGTTCGAGACGGCCACGATTTCGACTTCCGGGTGTTTCTTCAATCCCGGGAGATGCCGATCGCGTACGATCGCGCCCGCGCCGACAATTCCGATTCGCAGTTTATTATTTGTTCGGCTCATTTAGAAAAGGTCGCGTGAAGTATCTTTGACTCTCCCGTGCGAAGAACGTTCAACTCTCCGACATTCGTCGCGAGCGAAGAATCGCTTGACCAGCTGGGGCAGTGACGCCAGCTTACGCACCTTCGAGGTCAGTTATGGCAAGAGTTTGTGATATTACAGGATCAAAAGTCACGCGCGGAAGTGTGATTCACCGGCGCGGTATGGCGAAGAAGAAAGGCGGCGTGGGTCGTCACGTCACCAAAAATGTGCCGCGCACTTTCAGCCCGAACCTGCACGAACGCCGGATCTGGGTGCCAGAGCTGAAGAAGTTCGTCCGGATTCGGGTGACCGCCCGTGGGATGAAGACGCTGAACAAGAACGGTGCTTACGCGACCTTGAAAAAGGCCGGGCTCGTTTCGAAATAGATCGCCGCAGAGGCAGCGCCAACGGCGCTCCTCAACGAAAGCCTGGGGCATCGCCTCAGGTCTGCGATTAATCTTGGGGGCCAGCGCTGAAGCGCGAATCAAGGGTAATCACGCAAAGTCGCCAAGACGCCAAGAAGAAGGATCAGCCAGATCCGCTCCGCCTTTGCGCCTTTGCGGCTTTGCGCGCTACCTTCCCAAAGCGGACCAAGGCTGGATCGCGCTTTCAGCGCTTGAGACAATGGCGATCATGATCCTGGGGCGTTGCCCCAGGCTATGGTTGAAGGCGCGCCTGTGGCGCTAAAATAGCGCTTGGCCCTGGTCGGCTGGCGACACGCGCGTTATCGAGAATATTCCTAGTCCTCGGCGACAACCGAAGATTTTTCGACCGGGGAAACGGCAGCTTCCTCGACCTCGCTCGGTTGGTCGGTCCCGCTCTCGTCCGATAGAACCGAGCTTATCGGCACGACTTCGATCGCAGCTGCTGTTTCAGCTGGCAAAACGGACGGCGCGGCTTCGCCAGCCTCCGCTGGTTTTTCTTCCGCCGCCGCCGGCTGCGCTTTCGCCCGGGGTAAATCGAGCGACCCATCGTTGAATTCGATGACGTATCCTTCCCGGATCAACCAATGAAGATCGTGCGCGAGCGTCATCTTTGCCCGATCGGCCGCGGTCGCGTCGGCGTCTGGAAGTGTAATCTGTTCCGCCAACAGCTTCCGATTTATCCCGGGAGTCGCGGCGACTTTTTCCAGGATGCCATTGATGGACGCTGAGACACTGGCGCGCTCGTGTCCGAAAACCCGGGCGCGAATCGGCGAGACGAAGAGCATGCCCCGGCGGTGTCGAAAGATATTGAGTCCGGCCTGGCGCAGTCCGGCCGAGAGTTCCTGCATCATTTTGGCCGGCGAACGCGTTTCCTGGGACCACGCATCCTCTATGGCGCGCCCGAGACGCCGATCGGACAGGCGCCGGCTTAGAACGCCACTGATGGTCATTTCGTTGGCCTCGCGCAACAGACCGGGCAAATACGTCTGGCGGAAATGGCGCTCGGCTTCGGCCGAACTTGCGAACGAAACGGCGGGCTCCGCGTTCTTCACCTGGTAGGTCGTCACATTCCGGGCCTGTTCTTTCCATTCCTCGACCACAGCAGGATCGCTGACGACCTCGATTTGGCGCTGGTAATCGGCGAAGCTCATCCGGCGGCTGAAGCGCGTCTCGTAGAGATTGCGCAGCTGCGGCTGGTATGCGTGATGATTAGTCGGTCCGAGAAGCGTCCCGCTAAGCCGGCAACGGGCTACATTCGTAAAATTCCCTTTGATCGGCTCGGTCTGCGTGACTTCAACGTTATAAAAATCGTCGCGCGCGGTGGCAAATGCCGAGCCCTCGAGGATCCGGCGGTCCGTCGCGACGGGGCCGTTCTCACCCAGCTGAAAAAGCGGGGTTCCTTCCGGCATCGTCACTCGAACTTCGTAACGCTCCGGTTTTTCCAGAAACAAGCGCGCCAGAGCGAAGACTGAATAGGCCACGGACGAGGATTTGATCTGAGCGACGACGCTGTCGAACGAGCGTTGATGAGGGAGAAACCGAACAGCGACGGCGAGCGGCTCGGGTGCGATCTCCGGCCGCGGGGCGCGTTGCGGCGGGCGATCCCGTCGCGGACCGCCAGGAGGCCGCGAACGGCTGTCGCGATTTGGCCGCTCCTTGGAGCGGTCCGGGCCACGGCGATCCTGCCGGTCCCGCTCCCGCCGGCGAGGCCGATCGGGACGCTGCCGGGAAGGGTCGGAATCGTCGCCTTCGAAGTTCGCGTATTCGTTTGGCCGCGAAGGTTCGTTGGCCCAGGAAGGCAACATCCTCAGGTCGAGTAAATCCTCGCTTGGCGCAGGAGCGGGCATCAGTTCTCCTTACCTCAAGCGAGTGGGAAGTAAACAGCCCGGTGCGATTTGCTGGCCTGAAATTAATTGACAAGGCCGCTAATTGATTTAGTTCCGAAGCTTGCCGGGAATGTTAATGACCTGTCCCCTCAAATAACGCTAAAGGAGAAAAGTTTTATGTCGGACAAACCAATCGAAGAGAAGGTGAAAGAGATCATCGTCGAGCAGCTTGGCGTGAACCCGGAACAGGTCACTCCGACCGCGTCGTTCATTGAGGATTTGGGCGCGGATTCGCTCGATATTGTCGAGCTGGTGATGGCGTTCGAAGAGGAATTTTCCGTCGAAGTTCCCGGATGAAGATGCCGAGAAACTTCAGACCGTCGGTGACGTGATCAAATACATCGAGGAGAAGCAGTCAAAGCAGTAGCGGCCACGCTTCTGGCACGATAAAATTTCCAAAGAACGCGGCTCCGGCCGCGTTTTTTGTTGGAGGGACGGGCGCTGTCCCGTCCCTGTAATTTAGGCACGACACAGCGGTCGTCCCTCCAACTATTCCCAGTTGCACAGCATCGTGAGCCGCCCAGACTGAACCGGTGAACTTCGCCTTGTTGGAGCGGCCCCTTTTCTACGTGGGCGGGCACTACGTTTCGTTCCTCGGCTTGATGGCCTTCGCCGGGCTCCTCACTCTTGGGCTCCTCATCGCCGGGGGACTCCAGAGCGAGATGGTCCGCCGCTTTTTCGCCCGCTTCAAACTCGACACGAATTTCATCGCGATCGTCACCACGATCCTGAGCATTTCCGCGCTCGTTTTTTTCACCGTCCACGCCATCAACGCCGCGGGCATTCCGCTGCTCTGGACCGCGCCGGTGCTCGGCCTCAACCTCAGCCTGGTTCAGATCTTTCTGCTGATCGCGCTGCTCGTCGGCGTTTTTTGGTTCTCGTCGCGGACGAAGCGTTTTCTGTTCAACCGCTTCCTCGTCAAGAGCGGCCTGGACCGCTCTCTCCAGTACGCGATCGCCCAGATCGTCAGCAATCTCGTCCTCGTCGTCGGCATCTTCATCGTCCTCGAAAACGCCGGGCATTCATCTCGGCGCTCTCGCCGTTTTCGCCGGCGCGGTCGGCGTGGGAGTCGGGTTCGGACTGCAAAACATCGCGAGCAATTTCATCAGCGGCCTGGTGATTCTGGCCGAACGTCCGATCGCCATCGGCGACCGCGTGGAAGTGGCCGGGGTCGTCGGGCAGGTCCAGCAAATCCGAGCCCGGAGCACGGTCATCGTGACCAACGACAACATCACCATGATCGTGCCGAACTCGAAGTTCATCGACTCGCCGGTGACGAACTGGACCTACGGCGATCCGCGGGTGCGATTCCGCGTGCCGGTCGGCGTCGCTTACGGGAGCGACGTCGAACAAAGTGAGAGACGCGTCTGGTCGCGGCCGGCCGGAGCGATCCCGCACGTCCTTGAGGATCCCGCTCCGAGCGTTTTCCTGAAGGAGTTCGGCGAAAGCTCCATCAATTTCGAACTGGTGGTCTGGAGTGCCGAGATGAGCCATCGGCCCAGCCGGTTCAAGAGCGATCTCAATTTCGCGATCGAAGAAAAACTGCGCGAAGCCGGGATCGAGATTCCGTTCCCGCAACGCGACCTGCACATCCGGAGCGGCGTTTTGAAAACTAAGGCGGAGGAGCTTCCGTAGCCACTCTCTGAAAAATTCAACGTTGGACGTTGGACGCTCGCCACGGCGGAGCCCGTCTGCATCGTCGCGGGATGTGGACAGCATCGCTTGCGAAGGCGGGTTGGCCGTTGGACGTTCTCCCCTTTCCGTCCATGCCCGCGGGGGAATCCATCAAATTTTCGAATGGCATCGCTCGTGTCCTCACTCGCGAGGAATTGAAAGACATCGATGCCTGGCAGCGGGCTTTCACCGGGAAAGCCAAGGACTCACCGTTTCTACGAAATCGTCGCCGACACGCTCGGCTCGAATTTCGAGCATCACTACCTCGCGCTCGAAGATTTCGCCGGCAAAGTCCGCGGCATTCAACCGGTCTTTTTCGTCCAACAAAATCTCATCGAAGGAATTCCGGCGCTCCGCGGCGTGGTCGAGAAAGTGCGGCAACGTTTTCCGCGTTTTCTGACGATGCGCCTGCTCATGATCGGCAACGCGGCCGGGCGAAGGCCATCTGTCCGCGTGCGCGCCGGAAGATGAAGAGTGGGTCGCGAATGCGCTCTATCAGGTCCTGGAAATTTATGGCCGGCAGTCGAAGGCGTCGCTCGTCGTCTTCAAGGATTTCCCCGCGACCTATCGCGAAGTCTTGTGGAAATTCGCCGCAAACGATTATACCCGCGTCCCGAGCATGCCGATGACGCAATTGGCGCTGGATTACACGCGATTTCGACCATTACGTCACCACGCTTGGCAGCTTCGACGCGGAAAGATCTGCGCCGCAAATTTCGCAAGATCGCAGCGCGGCGCCGATGACCGTGGAAGTCGTGACCGATCTCACCCCGTTCGTTGACGAAGTTTATCCGCTCTACCTCCAGGTCCACGAACGATCAGCGCTGAAGTTCGAGCGTCTGACGAAGGAATATCTTTCAGAACTCGGGCAGCCGCATGCCGGAACGGGTGCGGTTCTTTATCTGGCGGCAAAACGGAAAGGCGATCGCTTTCAGCGTCGCACTGGTGCACGACGGCACGATTTACGACGATTATCTCGGCCTCGATTACAGCGTGGCGCTCGATCTTCACCTTTATTTCCACACCTTTCGCGACATCCTGAGCTGGTCGCTGGCGAAGGCCTGAAACGGTATCGGAGCAGCCCGCTCAATTATCAACCGAAGCTGCATCTCGGTTGCGACTTTGTTTCCGCTGGATCTTTATGTGCGACATACAAACCCGCTTCTTGAACAGGATCTTCCGGCCCGTGTTGAAGCTCCTCGAACCGACCCGGCACGATCCAGTCCTGAAACGTTTTCCAAACGCGCACGAACTGCATGGCGACTGCAGAGTAAACCGACCGGTTTCCGCAATCCGTGGCTGCACTCTGGCCGTCAGCGTCGCCTGCGTGACGATCTACGAGCTGTTGTTGAAACGCGGCGCGGCCGAGACCGCGAACCCGAATTCGCAGCTGGTCCTGGACCGGACTTTCCGGGACTGGGACTCAGTCTACGTCTGGATCGCGATTGGATTCGTGATTCTGAGCCTGATCACCTGGTTGAACGTTTTGCGTTACCTTCCGCTCTCGATCGCGTTTCCGATTTCCCAGGCCGTGCACGTTCTGGTTCCGCTCGGGAGCTGGCTCGTTCTCGGGGAAAATATCGTTACCCTGCGCTGGATCGGAATCGCGTTCGTCTCGTTAGGCCTGGCGGTCGTCGCGAAACCGGTCGCGCGCCTGGAGGAAGGACTTGTGACGGCCATTGCTCTCGTCATCGTCCTGATCGCCCTCGTCGCGCACGCCGCGGGTCAGATTGTTTCTGAAACACGCCATGGATTCTTCCCACGCGGATGCGGGTTTTCGTTCTCGCGCATGTCCTCATCCCGTTCTGCCATCGGCATCGCGCTCATGACGGCGCAATTCTTTTCTCAACCTCGGATTGCTCCAGCGTTACGACCTCAGCTTCATCTATCCGTTCCAGGGGCTGAGCGTGATCATCATCACCTTCACCGCTGGAATTACCCTGCGCGAAAAACTCACGCTCCCGCTGGTGATTGGTTCGGTCCTGATCAGCGTCGGCGTCGCGCTGGTCTCGATGACATAGGTGGATCGGGCGCTCCTGGGTGGATCGAGCGCTCCGTCGCTCGATAGGATACATTGAACAGCGCCCTCACACATCGAGCGGCGGAGCGCTCGATCCACCAGGAGCGGCCAGAGCGTATGGAACGCCCGCAGGTTGACGGCCTGCGCTTCTTTCAGATCGACCGCCGCTAATTTCGGATGATCCATTTCCGCGGCGAAACGCTGTTTGGCGCGCGCATATTTCGGCGGCGAAAAGGCGCCGCAGATATCGCCGGCCACGATCTTCGCTTTCGCCGCGCAGCTGCGTCAGCGCCCAAGCGACATCGTCGAGCGCAAAGCGTCCGTTCTCCCAGTTCGTGACCGCGTCTTCGGCCCGCAGGCAATCGAGATCGATCGTGACGTAAACGTTCGACTCCACTCAATTCGCCGGCGAACTGCGCGAATTTTGCCCGCCAATTCGAGCGCAAGATCGCGCCTCGCCGATCTCTGATTCCTGCGCGGCCGATCGTCCGCCCACGGATGAACCTCCAGCCGGCCTTCGCGTTCCGCACGCCGATTCCCAAAAATTCGTCCTCGGCCACCAGCATTCGAAATTGCCGCAACCCCAGACACTGACCTTTCTTCACGATCGGCAATTCCAGGGCGCGATTGATCCAGCCGCCGCAACCCCAGCGCGGCGGGCGCACATCCCAATCCGGATGATTATCGAAGGAAACGAGCACGAACGGACTCGACCAGCTGTCCGAAGCCAGAGCGCGCTCAGATGATGAAAATCGCCCGAACCATAAACGAGGAATGGCGGCAGACCGCTGCGGCGTGTTCGCGAAAAAATTCCTCGATCAACCGCGAGGGCGCCGAAAAACGCAGACGCGGTCCCCAGTCGCGCGCATCAAGCGAGGGCAGATCGGGAGGCAGACCGGACCAGGCATCGTCGAGATTGAGATGCAAAGCTTCGAAATCCCTATGCGCGCAAGGGCCCGGGCGCAAGCGAACTTAAGGTGCACATGGCGAACCACAAGCGCGAACGGCCACGAGGAAAAACGGCAAGACCAACGGCGAGGGAACGCGATCTGTTTTGCCGGATCCGCGACGCATTCGGGGTCTTCGCGCGCAAAACTTCGACGGTTCTCGGCAGCGCCTGGGCGTTCGTGGTCGCCATTCTCATCATTGTGGTCTGGGCGCGACCGGTCACGCTTTCGATTACTCCGATACCTGGCAGCTCATCATCAACACCGGCACGACCATCGTCACTTTCCTGATGGTGTTTCTGATTCAGAACACACAGAACCGCGACGCAAAGGCGGTGCATCTGAAACTGGATGAGTTGATCCGTGCCCTGGGCGGCGCCCGGAACAAGCTGGTCGATCTCGAAAAACTTTCCGACGACGAGCTGAAGACGCTCGAGAGTGAATTCGAAAAGCTCCGCAGAAAAAGCCGAAGGCGCCAAAGAAGAAGTGCAGGAATTGAAAGAAACGGCGAAAGAAAAGAACTCGCTAGGTCGGTCTCGCCTTTTCCTCCGGCAAGCGGCAGCGCTTCGCCACTGCGAATGAACAAGCTTGCCGCTCGGGCAGAGGTTGAAAATCTCGCACCGATGGCAATCAGGTTTGCGCGCGAAACAGCGGCGGCGGCCGTGCCAGATGAGCCAGTGACTCCAATTCGTCCAATGTTCTTTCGGCACGAGCTTCATTAGCGTCTGCTCGATTTTTTCCGGATCGGTCTGGCGCGTGATCCGGAATCGATGCGAGAGCCGGATCACGTGAGTATCGACCACAATCCCTTCGTCTTTCTGGAAAGCATTGCCGAGAACGACGTTCGCCGTCTTCCGGCCCACGCCCGGAAGGCCGTTTAACTTTTCCATCGTGTCCGGCACCCGGCCGCCATGCTGCGCGACGATCGCGCTCGCCGCGCCGCGGATGCTCTTGGTCTTGCTCCGGAAAAAACCGGTCGACCGAATCATTTTCTCAAGCGCGGCCGGTGAGGCCTTCGCGTAATCGGCCGCGCTCCGGTATTTGCGCAAAGAGAGCTGGCGTTACTGCATTCACGCGTTTGTCAGTGCATTGGGCAGACAAAATCGTGGCGACCAGCAGTTCGAGCGGATTCCGAAAGTCGAGCTCGCAATGCGCGTCGGGATAAACTTTCGGTAGCGCTTTCACCAGCGCCGTCACGCGTTCTCGCGTCGTCATCGAGGAGAATTCCCCGGTTTTGGCCGCTTTCCCAACATCGATTTGGCCCGGGCGAGGGCGTTCTGGGCCCAGGCGAATTCGGTGGCCAGGATGGCAAGCCCGATCGGGATCACGATAAAGGCCGGCCCCGGCAGGACGATGAGCGCGATCCCAATTAAAACTACGGTGCCTCCGATCATGGCGATGATGAGTTTGCGGACAGGAGCGGCAACCGCCTTGAACACCGCCCAGAAACGGGAAAACCATCTCACCGGCTTTAGGTCGCTTCGGTGAGATACGGCGTCAACGCCTCTTATGGGCGTAGGTCCAGCGCCAACGGCGCGATTCATCCTGCAGCCTGGGGCAACGCCCAGGGATTCGGAACCGTCAAACAGCAAGCGGTAAAAGCGCGATTCAAGCGAACCGAATATTTATGACGGGGCGAGTCTCAAACGGTAATCACGCAAAGTCGCAAAGACGCCAAGGAAGAGGGATAAGCAGATCCACTTGGCGCTTTTGCGCCTTTGCGTGCGACCTGTCTCCATAGAGGATCACGCAGACAGCGAGGCGCCGAGACTGCGTGCTAAATGGAATAATCGGCGAGCTTCTGCTGCAACTGCGGCGGGGTGTGCGCGACGATCACGGCGAACTCGCCTTCGTAGCGCAATTCCAGCACGTGGCCGACCCGATGGATCTCCGCGATCAAGCCGCGCTTTCGCTCACCGGGATCCGGAAATGCGAGCGCAGCCGCCAGGCACCGAGCTCGCCCTGCAGGGCCTCGACCAACCCCGAGACGCCGATTCCTTTCCGCGCCGAGATCGCCACGCTGCCCGGAAATTTTTTCGCGTAGACATCGATCAACTCGTCGTTCTGCGAGCGCGTCGATTTTGTTGAACACCATCAGCGTTTGTTTTCCGAACGCACCCAACTCCTTCATCACGGTGTCGACCGCTTCGATATGCTCGTCCACGCGCGGGTGGCTGAGATCGACGACGTGGATGAGCAGGTCGGCTTCGTTCACTTCTTCAAGCGTGGCCTTGAACGACTCGATCAACGTGTGCGGCAGTTTGCGCAGGAATCCGACCGTGTCGGTGAGCAAAACCCGCTGCTGGTTGGGCAGCGTCAGGCTGCGCGTGGTCGGATCGAGCGTGGCAAAAAGTCTGTTCTCCGCGACGACGTCGGCGCCGGTGAGCAAATTCAAGAGCGTCGATTTCCCGGCGTTCGTGTACCCGACCACGGCGGCGACCGGCCATTGATGGCGCTTCCGTCCCTGGCGCTGGACCGAGCGAACCTTCCGCACGCCTTCGAGCTCGCGCTCGAGCCGCGCGATCCGTTCCTGGACGCGGCGTCGATCGACTTCCAGCTGCGTTTCACCCGGACCGCGCGTGCCGATGCCGCCCGTCTGCCGCGAGAGGTGGGTCCACATGCGGGTCAGGCGCGGGAGCAAATACTGCAACTGCGCGAGCTCGATTTGGAGACGGCCTTCACGGCTGCGAGCGCGCTGCGCGAAAATGTCGAGAATGAGCTGGGTGCGATCGAGGACTTTGCGCGAAAGCAGATTCTCCAGGTTGCGTCCCTGGGCCGGTGACAGTTCGTCATCGAAAATGACGGAGGTGACGTGCTGGTCCTTGAACGATTCCTTGATCAGCTCCGCCTTGCCTTTGCCGATGTAATAAGGCGCGGTCGGCTTCTGAAGTTTTTGGGTGACCGTATCGACCACTTCCGCGCCGGCGGAGTTCGCCAGCTCCGCGAGCTCTTCCATCGAGTCGCGCAGGTCCCATTTCGAGACGCCTTCCTGCTCGAGGCCAATCAGGAGCGCGCGCTCGTGTTTTTTCTTCGAACTAACTTCAATCATCCAAGGGTGAAGACGCGCGACGCGCTTTGCGAGATGAGCTCGACAGCTTCAGCAGGATCGTGCGCGGAAAGGTTCAGCGATGAAAAATTAGTTTGGTGCCGGAACCAGGTCAACTGCCTTTTGGCGTAGCGCCGGGTCGCCTGCTGGATCTTTGCGATGCATTCGGGCTTTGAAACTTCGCCAGCCAGCAACGCGCGGATCTCGCGCAGACCGAGAGTCTGGGCTGCGGTCGGACCGATGTTTGGTGCGGCTGCGAACTTCGTCGACAACGCCGGCCGCGAACATTTCTTCGACGCGCTGATTGATCCGGGCGTAAAGCTCGCCGCGTTCGCGCTCAAGCAGGATGCCGTTTCCTGCCAGCGCGTCGTTCCACTGCGTTCGCTGTTCCGAGAAAGGTTTGCCGGTGAGCAGACAAACTTCCACGGCGCGGATCAAACGCCGCCGATTCTGGTGGTCGATCTTTTCCGCGCCGGTTGGATCGAGCGTCCGAAGGCTCCGCGACAATTCCGCCGTCGTGGTTCGCTCGAGCTTCTCGCGCAGCTTTGGATTGGCCCTGGGCAGGCTCGCCAGTCCATGCGTCAGGGCTTTGATGTAAAGACCGGTCCCGCCGACGACGATAACAGGCTTTCCGCGGCCAAGGATCGCTTCCGCGGCAGTGCGAAATTTTTCCGCATTCATTTCTTCAGTGAGCGGGACCGCGCCGATCAAGTGATGCGGCGCTTTTGCGAGCGTGGCGCGGTCGGGCTTGGCCGTGAGCAAATCCAGTCCGCGATAAATTTGGAATGCGTCGGCGCTGAAGATTTCTGCGTCGAGCCGTGCAAGCAACTTCCGCCGCGATCTCTGATTTCCCGACTGCGGTCGGGCCGACGATGAAGAAGGCGCGCTTCATTAGGCTGAAAGCCTAATCGTGCTCGAGATCGCTGGTGAAAACAGATCGATCACGATCACGAGCAGGAGCACGATTACGAAGGGGGCAAACAAAAACCGGGAGACCGGCTTTCACCGCGTCTCCCGGTTTCGCAATTCAAGAACTCGTTAGTTCGCCGAATGATGCTCGCTCGATTTCGCGCCGCTCACGACCAGCTTGCGGCCGAGGAATTCCTTGTCGTGCAATTCCTCTACCGCGCGCTTCGCTTCGTCGACCGTGTTCATTTGCACGAACGCGAATCCTTTCGAACGCTGGTTATGCCGATAGGTGACGACCTCGGCGTTTTGCACTGCGCCGACGCCGTTGAAGAGCTCGAACAGATCGCTCTCGCTCGCTTCGAACGACAGGTTCCCGACATAAAGCCGGGGCGTCGTTACTTCGACTGCCTCGGGTTTACGCGAAGGCCGCGCCGTCGGCTCGGAACCATTTCCGCGCGTCTGCTCGCGTTGCACCGTCGGTCTCGCCGCCGGCTTTCCGCCGCCGGTGAAAAGGTCCATGATTCGCTGAAGCAGCGATTTTTTTGCCGGAGCGCGCGAGGGCGCGTTCTCTTGGCGGGAGCGATTGTCGCCCCGTCTGCGGGAGCCGCCGCGCGAACGCCGGCCGTTCCTCCCCGATTGATAAGATGCCATATTGATCCTCAGGTTTTACCCAGTTGTTAAATGGGCGGAGCGCATCGGAAGATGCACAGTCCCTGGCCGGCGACCCCGTTCTGTTACTGCTCCGGAAAAGGAGCAGAAACCGGTAAACAATCAGCCGCACCAAGGGAAACTCCGCCTCGTAGAATCGGGAACCCATTCGCAAGCAACGGCGGTCCGCACCAGTCAGCCAACGAAACAAGACCGATAGGACTCGGCTTTGAGAAACTTTGTTTCGTCCTAAAACGCGGACGCCCGGGTTAACGAAGAACATTCCCGACATCTGCGGGAATTATGGCTGTTTAAGAGGCGATTGCAAGGGCGGAGGGGAAAGGAAGAAAACGCCGAACGTCCAACGCCCAACGCCCAATCTCGAATTCGGAAAGCATCGAATATCGCCCCAGCGCTCCGATCGGCGATTCTGACTTCAGCATTGGGTGTTCGGCGTTGGGCGTTTCGTCCCTCGTTCCCAAGCTCCAGGTTGGGAATGCAATTGTCTTCGAAGCTCAGCTTCGCCGTGTGGCCCTGGCGGAAATGCCGGATTTCGAAGCGAGGCTTCGATGACAGAGGCCGTTCCCAAGCTGGAACTTGGGAACGGGTTCGCTCTGACTCAGGATTTGGGCGTTGGGCGTTTCTTAATCCCGCTGCTTCGCCCGAAACCACTCGACGAACTTCGGCAGTCCCACGCTTAACGGCGTCGTCGGATTGTAGCCCAACAGTTTCCGCGCTTTGGAAATATCCGCGCAGGTCAGCGGCACATCGCCCGGTTGTTCCGGTAACTGATTGATCGTCGCTTTCTTCCCCACCGCCGATTCGATCGCGGCAATGAGATCCTTCAACTGAATCGTCTCGCTCTCGCCGAGATTAAAAAGATCGTAGAGCGGCCCGTTGTAATCGAACGCGGCCATCACGCCCTGGATAATGTCGTCGATGTAGGTGTAATCGCGCCGCGTCGTCCCATCGCCGAACTGGTCGATCGCCTGGCCCGCAAGGATTTTTCGGGTGAACTGGTGGATCGCAAGGTCAGGCCGCTGCCGCGCGCCGTAAACCGTGAAGAAACGCAGGGCCACGATCCGCATCTCGATAGAGATGCGAGTAGGTCGAGCAAAGAAATTCGCCCGCCACCTTCGTCGCGGCATACGGACTGATCGTTTGGGTGAGATGAAACTCTTCCGAGAACGGCACTGTCTTGGCAAATGCCATACACGGACGAACTGGAGGCAAAAATGAACCGCTCGATGCCGGTCATGCCGCGCCGCCTCGAGCAGATGCAGGGTTCCGCTCACGTTCGTGTCGTAGTAAAGTTGCGGCTGGCTGATCGACGGCCGAACGCCGGCGCGCGCGGCCAGATGCGCGATCGCGTCGAATTTTTCGCGATGAAAAAGCAGGTTTACCGCCGTTGCTGTCGCGCAGATCGATCCGGTGGATGGCGAACTTCGCCGGCGACGCCCGCGATGTTGGCGCGTTTGATCTGCGGATCGTAAAAGTCGTTGAAATCGTCGAGAATCGAGACTTCGTGGCCGGTCGCGAGTAATTTCTCGACCAGGTGCGAGCCAATGAAACCCGCGCCGCCCGTGACCAGAATCCGCATCGCGCGACCGTAAAGATGAAGGCAAGCACGAGCAAGGGAAGAACAGCGTTGCGCGCGGCGACTGTTACGGTCGCTGTTTTTCTATCGCGCTGGCGGCAGGTCTTTTTTTTCGCCTTGTTTCCCGAGCTTCGATGGCGCGCCGCACGTTCCACCCGCGTTCCAACTCGCTGTCACCGATCTTGCTCGCGGAATTGCCGACGGCGGCGCGCTTCGATTTCCCGATCGGCAGCGAGAACGGGGCGTTCGCCTACAACGCCCAGCCGTTTACCGAGAATCGCCATCTCGGCGACGATCTGAACGGGATCGGCGGCGAAAACAGCGACCAGGGCGATCCCGTTTTTGCGGTCGCGGATGGCCGGGTGATCTTCGCCGGAGGAAGCGGGCCCGGGCTGGGGCAACGTGATCATCGTCCTCCACGCCTACGAGGAAAACGGGGCGCGAAAATTCGTGCAGTCATATTACGGACACATCGAGACGATCATGGTCGAGCGGAAGCAGCCGTGCGTCGCGGCCAGCAGATCGCAACGATCGGGACCGCGGAGGGAAGATACTGGGCGCATCTCCATTTCGAGATGCGCGAATTTCAAACGCCGTTCATTGGACCGGGGTATCGGGAAGACACGCGAGGCTGGATCGACCCCAGCGCGTTTATCGCCGCGCATCGCGGCGCTCCGGAGGATGATTTGGGGCGGACCGGGCTGATGGCGCCGCGTTAACGCCTGCATGTCATCCCGAGTCGCGCAGACGACGAGGGACCCCGCATGCGGTCGAACGCTCCCCGAAAGCAGTCGCGCACACCGTTAAAGGACGCTCTCGTGTTTCGCGAAAGCGGAACCTGCAAATGCGAGGTCCCTCGCCGTCTGCGCGGCTCGGGATGACACGGGGTTTGTGGGCTCAAAACTGTCCTCGATGCGCGAGCAAATAAATCCAGTTCGCAAGCGACAAAGGTGATTACGGCGATGCGCGCCGTCGTCTTCTCGCTGCGCGTCCAATTCGTCAGCCGCAATCGCGGTAACCGAGCCACCAACACAATCGCTGCGTAAAGATCGAACAGGACCAGCCCGCAGATTCCAACCAGCGCGAGAGGATTCCAAGACCACGCCTGGAGAAAGTGACCGTGGCCAAAGGCGATCGCGCAACGCGTGGCACCGCAAGTGAGGCAGGGATAACCGGTCAGCGCGAGAAGCGGACAGCGCGGCCAGCCGAGACCGAGCCATAGCCATCCCGAACCGGCTACGACCGCGGCGAGCGAAACGGCCAGCCAAACGAGCTCGTGATCGAATTCACCGGGCGCAAGCCGGCGCGAGACCAAACGCATAATCGCGATTTACCACGCTCCGTCAGTGATGCTGGTTAAAATACTCCGCAAACGCGCCCGAGCGAACCGAAGAGGGCCGCGATCAATACGCCCAATGCGCAGCAGCAAAGAAACAACGGCAGCAAGACCGCCAGCAACGCCTTGCCGGTCGTCGTCTCGTGGGCTCGCGCTCAAGCCGATGCATTCGAGCACGACGGTGTAAACCAGCGCGATCACCCAGCCGCAGACAGGGATCATCGAAAACAAGTTCGCGGAGCCGCCGGTAAAACAGACTACCCGCAGGGTGGTTTCAAACGAACGTTTCGCGCCGCCTACCAGCATCAGGCAAAGATGGAGCATGGCGCTGCCAATGAAGAGCCCGAGCGACACCAGAACCGGCGAAAGAACCGCGAGAATCAGACCAACGATCCAGGGACTGAGCCCGAAGAGATGGAGCATCGGGTTGTCGACCTGGATATCCCGGGAGAGCTTCGAGCAGAACCTCGAAATACAAGGGAGACAACGTATGAAGCGCATCCGCCGATCAGGCCAAAGAGAAGCGGGCCCGACAGGCCGCCTTCCGGCCGCATCCGGGTGAACGCTTCGCTCGGCCGCGTAATCAAAAGGCTAACGGTGTGGAAGAACGCTGCGAAAAGACCGAGCTGTTCTCGGTGTTCCCAAGGCAGACCAGAGCCCGCCCCGGGACTGGGAAAGACGATGGCCGGCGGTTGATCGGGTCCCCCGGACGTCGACCAACTCAGACAGCGGCCGCCATTCGGCCATGCCCGACTGCCAGCCCAGATCAGTCGTGCGAAATTGCCCGGTCCCCAATCCCTCGCGGATTTGCTCCGGCGTGAATTCGCCGAGCTTCGCTCCATCCCGCGCGACGTGAATCATCGCCATGGCAGCTTGTATGGAACGGCGCTCACGAAAGTCAATGGGTGCGGCCGGTGCTCGTGCTGTAGCGACGGCGCTCTGTCGCCATAAACCGGCTTAGTCCCTGTTCGAAGCGCTGATACGCCGACAGAGCGGCGTCGCTACAACAGCTAGTCGAACCGGCTTCTTTGTTGCCGGCTTTTTCGGGGCATCAAGCGCCCGCCAGAAATACCACGCGGCCACCGATCGATACGGCCGCCACTTATCGCCGATCTTCGCGAACTGTTTCGGCTTCGGCAGCTTTCGTTTCCCGAAGGTCTTAGCGAAACCTTTCAGGACGCCGTAATCGGCGACCGGCCAGACATCGAGCCGGCCAAGCTCGAAGAGGAGCAGCATCTCCACGGTCCAGCGCCCGATGCCGCGCACTTTCGTGAGCCGCTCGATGATTTCTTCGTCGGTCATGCGAACGAGTTCGCGCCGGGTTGGAACCGTGCCGTCGAGAGTTTTCGCGGCAAGATCTTTCAAGGCCGCGGTTTTGCTTCCGCGACAGCCCGCAGGCGCGCAGCTTTTTGTCCGGCGTCTTCAAGACGGCTGCGGGATCCAGCGCCTTGCGTTTTCCGTAGAGCGCGCGCACTCGGCCCCAAATGGTGGCGGCGGCTTTCCCGCTAAGCTGCTGATAGGCGATCGATTCGGCCAGGGCGTCGAAAGGCCGGACGAGTTTGTTCGCCACCACGTCGAACCGACGCGACTCGGCTTGATCAGCGCCGCGAAACGCGGATCGCTTTTGGCCAGATGGTCGATGGCCTTCTTCATCCGGCCCTTTGAACAACAATTCGCTCTCCAAGACAAATCCGTTTTGTGCCGGCGCACGAATCAGCTACGATCTCGACGAATGAAATCCGCCGCGCGCTCCCTGCTTCTGCTTTTGATCTGCCTCACCCTGCCTAGGGCGTGGAGCGCGACGATTCGCGGCGAGATCGAATCGATCGGGGAAAATAAGCGCGAAGCGGTCTCGCTCGATCTCCTCGAGACGGAGTCGGGTTACGTTTTCGGGAGCGACCTTCATCGCAGCGGCAGTTTCGGCGACCAGGATGCGATCCAGAATTATTTCTCCTATGCCCACCGGATTCTTCTCAAAGGGAATCTCTACCTTCATCTCGGGATCGACTACACCCGCTTCGATTTTTCCACGACGGGCGCCCCGGTCCCGAGTCACCTGCAAAGCGTGGCCGGCGTCATCGGCGTCGATTACATGCACAACAACGACGTCGGCGCCTTCCTCCAGGTGAAGCCGGGATTCTATACCGAGGACGACTTCGACAGCGCCTCCTTCGACGCGCCGATCACCCTCGGGCGGATCTTCGTTCTCCAGCCCGACCGCTTGTATTTGTTTACCGGAGTCAACGCGGCCTTTCTTCGGGGACGGTTCCCGGTCGTCCCCCTGGTGGGTCTGATCTGGATGCCGAACGACAAATGGAAAGTGCTCGGCATTCTTCCCGAACCGCGGGTGATTTATTCACCTAACGACAAGATGGATTTCTGGGCGGGCGGCGAACTTGTGGGCGGATCGTTCCGGACGGATCGAAACAACACAATCGTGCCGGCGAAGCTGAACGGCGCGGAGGTCGATTATTCCGAATACCGGGTCGGCGGAGGATTCATCTATTCGCCCTGCAACAATGTTTCGATCGATCGTCGGCGGCGGTTACTCGATCCGGCGCGAGTTCGATTTTCATCGCGCCGATATCCGTTACAAAGCCGACGGCGCGCCGTATCTGCGCGTCGAGTTCAAGGCGAAGTTCTAAGGTGGATTGCGCGCTCCGCCGCGCGATGTGCGTGGGGCGGGAAGCCGCGAATCAAAGATCGAGCGGCGGAGCGCTCGATCCACCTACTGTTCTATCCGCCGCAGGAGAAACACGGCGCCGACGAACGTAACCACGACCCCGGCAAACAGAATGACCAGATCGAGCGCGTAAAACTGGAGCGCGGCCCGATAAAGATTCACCAGTCGAAAGGCGCGGCAAAAATGGGTGAGCGGAAATAATTCCGAGATGTAGCGGATCGCCTTTGGCAACTGCTCCAGCGGGGCGAACGCGCCGGAAAGAACGAACACCGGCAAAAGAAAGAAGACCGAAAACTGGATCGCCTGGGTCTGCGTGCGCGAGATCGCGGAGATCAGCAGACCGAGGCCGAGCGAGCAGAGCAAAAACAGAATGCAAATGAGCCCAAGCGCGGCCGGATCGTTGAATTGCACCTGAAAATGCCAGGCCGTGAGCAGGATGATTCCGAGAATAAGCACGACCGAAATCGCGAGATAAGGAATCACTTTCCCCAGGACGATTTCCCGCCGGCGCAACGAGGTGACCATGAGCTGGAAAAGCGTCCCGGCCTCTCGTTCGCGGGCCAGGGTGCACGCCATCAGCGTTACGGTGATGAGCTGGAGAATCAAACCGATTATGCCGGGCACGACGTAATCGATGAAACGGGTTTTGGGGTTGTAGAGAATCCTCGGGTCGGCTTTCCAAGGTTCCATCATGGAGCTAAACCGATTGCGCACCTGGACCGGCAATTTCTTCGAGAGATCGATGACGTCTTCCGGAAGCGTGTCGATCAGTTCCACGAGCGCTTCGTGCTGAAAGTCGGCCAGCGTTTTTCGCACGCTCCCTTCGAGGAGGTCGGCGGTATTCGTGTCGCTCCCATCGAGAAAAAGCGGAAGCGGAACAGGATCGTTCTTTGCCAGGCTGTCACTCCAGCCCTCGGGGATAATGAGCGCGGCCTGCACTCCGTGGCCGAGCAGATCATCCTCTCGGGTGATTGTCGGCGGCGGCGTCTGCCAGGCAAAAGTCTTATTGTCCAAAAGCAAACTCACGAACTTCCCGGCGCGCTCGGTTTGATCGCGGTTAATCAACAGTGCCGGGACGTTTTTCATTTCGCCCGCTTCAAAGGCGTGGCCGAACATGAGAGTGAAAGCCGGGGGAAGGAGCACCAGCAAAACCAGCACGCGCCGGTCGCGAAAAATGTGGAGGAACTCCTTGTAAGCCACGCTCAGGATGGCGCTGAAAGATTGACGGTTCATCGCGGTTTAAGGAGAGCGTCGTAGCCCTGCGAGTAGGCGGTGAAAACATCTTCCATGTCCGGTTCCACCCAGCGCTGTCCGCGCCATTGCAGATCCTCGAAACGGCCAGGCGCGTTCCCATTCGTCGACGAGCTTCTCGGGATCGGCCGCGTAAAGACGCAGGCTGCCGCTGCGGAGTGAGACCCCCAGGATATCCGGCCGCTCCCGCAACCGCACCAGCGCCGGCATCACCGGCTCGACGTCAATCTCGAGCAGCTTCGTGTGAAAACTCTCCTTGAGCTCGCGCGGCGGCGCTTTGGCCAGGAGCCGGCCTTCCTCAATGAACCCGACCTCAGTGCAACGCTCCGCTTCATCCATGTAATGGGTGGTGACGAAAATCGTGATGCCGCGGTGGCTCAGATCGTAGAGCAAATCCCAAATCTGCTGGCGATGAACGGGATCGAGACCGGAAGTCGGTTCGTCCAAAAATAAAAGCGGCGGATCGTGGACGAGCGCGCATGCCATCGCCAGCATCTGGCGCATCCCGCCGGAAAGCTCGCCCGCCATCGCCCGGCGTTTCTTTTCCAAGATCGGTCAACTTCAACAGACGCTCGAGCCGTTCCGTCAATTCGTCGCGCGGCACCCGGCTCGCGCCGGCAAAAAAGCGGATGTTTTCCTCGACGGTAAGATCGCGATAGAGACTGAAACGTTGCGCGACGTAACCAAATTGCCGGCGCGCCTGATGCCGATCGCGCCAGACGTCCATTCCGGCGATTTGCGCGCGACCACTGGTTGGATGAACTAGGCCACACAGCATCCGGATAGTGGTTGTCTTGCCCGCGCCGTTGGCGCCGAGAAACCCAAAGATCGTCCCCGGCGCGATGGTGAGCGAGAGGTCGCAGACTGCGTCCGTGTCGCCGTAGGATTTACTGAGGCGGTCGAGAAGAATGGCGGGTTCGCTCATTTGGAATCGAAATGTGGGAGGCGGCCTTTGCGCCCCGACCAGTCGCCGCGCACGACGCGCGCTCTCCACATTCGTTGCAACCGCAGCACTATGGGATAGATGTGGCTTCTTCAAAATGGAAAACAAACCCATGGAGCGATGGGCGCTGTCCCGTCCGTGAATAATGGGGACGACACAGCGGTCGTCCCTCCAATTTGAAGCAATCGGCTTCGCCGCCGTCCAAAATACTATGCGCTTTCTCTCACTTTCCTGCCTCTTCGCGTTCTGCAATTTCAAACGGCCGTCGCGGCCGATCCCGCCGCCGAAATGGCGAGCTTCTCGGTTTTCAACAACATCAATGTCGCCGAGCTGGCCAAAGGCGAGCCGAAAGTCGCTCACGGCCCCGCCCTCGGAGGCCATCTCATTTCCGCGCAAAGTTGTTTCGTCGTCGCCGGTGTTCCGGCGCGGGTCAGTGAAGCCCTGCGGCAATGGAACCCCGCTCGCCACCCCGAGCTCAAAGTCCTGATCCATTCCGACCTGCCCTCCTCCGCGAGCCCTGCGAATTTTTCGCGCCTCTCGAGCGCGCCGGATAACAGCGCGGTCCGGGCGCTAGTCGGTTCTACCCAAAAACTTTCGCCCGATCTTCAGATCAGCAAAGAAGAGGAGAAACGATTCGCCGCCGTGTCCGGTGCCACGGGTGGAGGAATACCGGCGCCGGTCGCCGCCGCCTGGGCGGAGGTCTTGAGCGCACGGGCCCGCGCCGGAAGGTCCGGGCAACCGCCGTACGAGTCATACAGGGCAGAATATTCGCCCCTCTGACGAACTCAATGCGTTGCTCCGCGCGAACGATAAAGTGGGCAGCCGTTTTTCCGGCGTCCTGGGCAGCGGAGCCGAGCTGTTCTGGGAATTGCTGACCGCTGACGAGCAAGGTGTCCTAACCCTCGGCAGTTCTTACGCGTCGTTCAGGGGCCAACGGAACCTACCAGGCGGCCGATGCCTTGTTCTATGCGAGCGGCGGTTATTATGCCGGCCTGACTCTCTATCAAATGTGGCCGGTCGACGTCGGCGGACGTCCTGCCACTCTGGTCTGGCGTGGCGATTTTATTTCTTCGGCCGCGGTCGCCTCGCTCCATGGGATCGAGCGGGTGGCCTCGGAGTCCGCCCTGATGCGCGATATTTCTAAGGCTACGTCGCTCTTTCGGCGTGACACCGGAGCGGTCCGCTAGCACTCTAGCCGCCCAACCGTTTTTCCGTCGCCCATGAAAATTGTCACCAGCATCGTCGCGCTCTGCCTTGGCCTGACTACCGGACGCACCTTCGCCGTCCAGGTCGAAACGTTTTCGACGCAAGGAGAACAAGGAGGTCGCGCTGGTCGAATCGCATTCTTCCTTCCCGTTCGAGTTTGATGTCGAAGGGACCTATGTCGGCGACGGCGATGTGGAGCGGGGCGAACACGGCAACCTGGTCATCAGCGATTTCCACGAAACGCAGGGGACTGGTTCGCTTCATCCTGACGCCGATGACGAAAATCGGAATTCTTGCGCCTCGGCGTGCAGACGGAACGCTATTCATTCAGCTTCGGCGGAAACGCGGCCATTCCGGACAATCTCCATTCCACCAACCTCATCATCGGCCTCGACACCGAGTTCTCCGATTCCTTCCTGATTCGGATCGAAGCGCAGCCCGGGTTCTACGGCACCGACTTTGACGACTTCGGCCAGGACACCTTCAACGTGCCGTTCATTATCGGCGGCACCTACATCTACAGCTCGAATTTCCAGTTTGTGTTCGGTATCGGCGTTTGATGCGTGGCGTCAGACTCCGGTTCTGCCGGGTGGCGGCGTTCGCTGGAAATTTGCGCCGCAATGGACGCTCAATGCGGTCGTCCCGACGCCGCGCCTCGAATACGAGCCGAACAGCAATCTGTTGGTCTATCGCCGGCGCCGATCTTCGCCTGACGCAACTATCGGGTGGAAAAAAACTTCGGCACTTTGCGGGGCGACCCGCGCTGAATCACGCCTCGATTAGCTATGAAGAAGCGCGGGTCGGCGCTGGCCTCGACTGGAAGTTGTCCACCGCGGTCAAGCTCTCGTTCGAGGGCGGATACATCCCATTTCGTGATTTCGATTTCCATCGCACCCAGGTCCGCTACCACCAGGATGGCGGCGCACCCTACGCGAGGATCGGATTCCACGCGGCGTTTTAGCGGGCGGTGATCTGCGCCTTGTCATCCCGAGTCGCGCAACGACGAGGGAACTCTCACGCGTTCAACTCGCTACCGCGAACTTGTGGGCGATTACGTCAGGGCGACGTTCTCCTGCATTTGCGTATCGAAACTGGCAACTGCGGGGTCCCTCGCCGTCTGCGCGGCTCGGGATGACGAGGCCTAGGCACTACGCGTACAGATCCGTTCGCCTATGGGCGAATACGGGAATTTTGTTCCGCACCGCGGCGAGGACTTCGCTGGAAATGTCGGCGATCAGCAGCTCTTCCTGATCTCGTGAAGCAGACGCCAGGGTCACGCCGGACGGATCGATAATGGCCGACATGCCGCAGCAGGTTACGCCGGCATCGACGCCGGTCCGATTCGCCAGGACGAGGTAACACTGGTTTTCGATCGCGCGCGCAACCGCCAGCGCGCGCAAATGCTCAACTCGCGGAAGCGGCCAGGCCGAGGAGACGAGGAGGACATTCGCGCCGTACTCGAGCGCGAGGGCGCGCGAGACTTCCGGAAACCGCAGATCGTAACAGATGCTCAATCCGAAATTGAATCCGCCGGCCGCGACCCTGACGAACTTGTCTCCGGGAGTGTAACAGGTGCTTTCGTCGTTCGGCGCGAGCACGAAGAGATGGGTCTTCCGATAGCTCGCTCCGATCTCGCCGCTCGGATAGATGAAAACCTGCGTGTTGTAAACAGAGTCGCCGTCGCGCTCCGATACACCCGCCACGATTGTGAGTGAAAATTGTTTCGCCATCTCCTGAAGCGCGGGAACCGCGCCTTCCGTCCACGGCGTCGCGGACTGACTGATGACCGGCATCGAGTAGCCGGTGTCCGACGCCTCTGGAAAGACGATTAGCTCCGCGCCTTCCTTCTTCGCGCCGAGTGCAGAAGCTCGCGCATCTTCGCGATGTTCGCAGCGACGTCCCCGAGCGCGCAGGCAATTTGAGCGGCAGCGATTTTCATTTGAGCCCGCGAATGTACGCGAATTTACGCGAATGATTTCCGAAAGTTAGTAATTCGCGGCTATTCGCGTTAATTCGCGGGTAGTCATTAGCGCAAATTCTTATCGAGCGCGCCGATCTTCCTCGTCTCCGGCCAAACCCAGGAGACGCCGAGCACAACGAGGATCGTGCCAACTCCGCCCGCGACAACCGAGATGACCGGGCCGAAAAGCGCCGCCGTTAGGCCAGACTCGAGCGCGCCGAGTTCGTTCGAAGTGCCGATGAAAATATTGTTCACGGCCGAAATGCGGCCCCGCATCGCGTCGGGGGTGACGAGCTGAAGCAGCGTGTGCCGAATGACGACGCTCACGCTATCGAACACACCGGTCAGAAAAAGCATGACGAGCGAGAGCCAAAGATAACGGGACAGCCCGAAAATAATCGTCGCCGCGCCGAAACCGGTTACGCACCAGAGCAACATCTTGCCCGCGTGCTTCATCGGCGGGAGATACGCGATTAGGAGGGCCATGATGAACGCACCAATGCCCGGCGCCGCCCGCATCCAGCCGAGGCCGATCGGTCCGCAATGCAGAATCTGGTCGGCAAAGATCGGGAGCAACGCCGTCGCCCCGCCAAGAAAAACGGCGAACATGTCGAGCGTGATGGTGGCGAGCACGACCTGCTTGGTGCGGATGAAACGCAATCCTTCCATGAGACTACGCCACGCGTTGCGCTCGGTGCTGCTGCCGCGATCGCTGCTCTTGATCGGAAGCACGAGGAGGAAAAACGAAAACGCGCAGGCGGCGTCGAGCGCGTAGATGAAGGGAAAGCCCGCGCGCACGATGAGCAATCCCCCGAGCGCCGGTCCGACGACCGAGCCGATCTGGAACACGCTGCTGTTCCAGGTGACGGCATTCGCGAATACGTCGCGCGGGACGAGCTGCGGGAAATAAGAGCTGCGCGCGGCCCAGCCAAAGGTGCGCCCCGTCGCCGAGATGAGCAGAATTAAATAGATGAGTGGGATCGAGAGGTCGTCGAAATGGAAGTAGGTATGGCGCTCAAAGACCGTGGCGATAGAAAAGAGAAAGTGATTTCCGGCCCGAAGCACCGGCCATTCCGGAATGCGCAGGTGGTTCAAGGAAACAAAGGCGAGCGCGAGCGAACAGATCGCGCCCATAGCCTGGGTTACGAGAACGATCCGCTTCCGCGGAAACCGATCCGCGATGTGGCCCGCAGGCAACGAAAGCAATACTACAGGCAACGCGATCACCAATCCGACTAGACCGAGCGCGGTGGCCGAATGGGTGCGCGCATACATTTCCCATTCAACCGCGACGATGAACATCAGCCGGCCGACGACAGCAACCAGATTGCCGGTCGTGTAAAAGGCAAAGCCGGAAAAGCGAAACGCTGCGTAGGGATCATGTTTCGCTCGTCGTTCGAGAGTCCCTTCCGCGGTCGTCGCGCGCTGCGCCCGCGGCGCTTCGTAGGGTGGCGGGCTCGCGTGCGGATCGGGCTCGGGCATTCGGGATAGTTCGGTGAATCAAAATAATTGTCGCCCGAAATTCGCTTGTCATTTTACTCCAGGCTGATAAATACCTGCCCGTGTCCTTGGAACAATCCCCCTTAAACCGATTGCGTCTTCTTTTCCCGATCGTCGCCCTTTGCTTGGGCCTCGCGACCACGGTTTCAGGCGGTTTTCGGGACCATTCGTTCGAGAAACTCGGCGTCAGCTCCCGCGCCCTTCAGCGGCCTGACGGCAACATCTGGGTCATCTACGAGCAATCGCAAAATGGGGACGACGTGATCAATGCCTTCGACGTTCCGAGGCTTTTTAACACGGCCATCGTGCGCAACAACGGCGAGCATATCCCCGGCTCCGATCGATTGGTCGAAATTGGAAACCGCTTCTATTCGGGTTTCTTCGCGATGGCCGTCCAAGCGGACAACAAACTGCTCCTCGGGACCGAGACCGGCCAGTTCTTGCGCCTCAATGCCGATGGCTCGCGTGACCTGTCGTTTAGCCCTCAGGTAACGCAGACCGTCGGCGCCGTGGTCCTGCAGCCTGACGGAAAAATGGTTGTGGTTCCTGAACTCGTCCGCCTCAATTCCGACGGGAGCAAAGATCCGTCCTTCAGTTCATCACTCAGCGATGCGTCTCCCGCATTCGCCGGATTGCAGAGTAACGGAAAGATCGTCGTCAGTTTGAATTCTGACCCTTATTTGAGACGGCTAAACAGCGACGGAAGCATCGATCCCTCTTTCTCCGCGAAGCTGAGCCCTTACGTTTATTCCGGCGTGATCTTGCCCAACGACGCAATCCTGTTGCGGCTCATCGATTTCGATCCCCTTGGCGGCACCACGACCTTCACCCTGGTTCGGCTGCTCCCGGACGGCAGCGCTGATTCGTCATTTCATCCGGACCCGCGCTTCGACAACTGGTATGCAGTGCAGCCCGACGGAAAAATCCTCGCCGGTTTCCGCGACCAGGCGACGGGCCAGTATTTCCTCGGCCGAATGAATGTCGACGGCAGCCTCGATTCCTCCTACCAAACTTATGCGATTGTGGTCGGCGATGCGAACACGCCACCGATCTCGGCGGTTTTTGTGGAGCCGGACGGATCGATCCTCGCCGAGATATTCGTGCCGATTGAGGGGCAGCAGTTTCTGCGGTTCAACTCGAGTGGCGTGCTGGATCCCGCATCGAAAAGGCTTTTCACGATTCCGGCGCCGGTAACTAAGCTGGCTGCGCAGCCAGACGGGAAATTGCTGACCACGGGTGATTTCAATTTTGTGGATGGCGTGAAGACGGGACCGCTGGTCCGTCTGGACGATAATGGAAATCTCGACGCCAGCTTTCATCCATCGGTAATTGCCGCGACCCCACGCGGGGTCGACCTGACCCTGCAAAGTAACGGTTCGATTTTGTTTAGCGTCACGAGCGGGTACGAGTTTCCTCAAATGCGTCTCACGCCGGACGGCAACATCGACCCGGGGTTCCCGCGGCAAAACCTTGGACACCACTTCAAAGTTCGGAGCGACGACAAAATCGTGACTGCTGATTACAGCAACGTCGTGCGACGGTTGCTGAGCGACGGCAATGTCGATTCAACGTTTTCGGCTACGCAGGTCACGTTCGGCGGCACCTACGGAAATTTCATCGAAGATTTGGGAATTCAACCTGACGGGAAGGTTCTCGTGGCGGGAAATGGCGATTTTTTCGAAAGTCTTCACTCCGTCCCTGATAAGGCGGGTGTAGTTCGGCTCAATCCAGATGGCGGAGTTGACCCCAGCTTCAATCCGCCGGCGTTCGGCAGGAACAGCCGCCTGAACTGCGCCGCCGTTCAGCCCGATGGCAAGATATTGCTGGGCGGAAGATTCGACAGCAGCTTCTCGCCTACCCGTCCGAATATCATTCGACTCAATAGCGACGGGTCGATCGACGACACGTTCACAGCAACCCCCGATTACACCGTTTCAGCGATTTTGGTCGAACGCAGCGGCTCGATTTTGATCGGCGGAGGCTTCTCGAAAGTGAATGGCCAACCGGCAGCGGGCGTTGCGCGGCTGCAATCGGATGGCCAGCTCGATCCCAATTTCACGTTGGATACGGGCGGCCGCGGCGTTTACGCGCTGGCCCTGCTCGCGGACGGACGGGTTGCCGCCGGTGGAGACTTTGGGGTCGTAACATCGCCACCTTTGGTCCCGGCGCGTCTGCGGAATATTTCCAGCCGGATGTTTGTGGACAGCGGTGACAACGCATTAATTGCCGGGGTCACCATTACCGGGTCGGGCGAAAAGAAGCTGCTCGCGCGTGCGATCGGTCCCTCGCTCGCGGGCGCGGGAATCACCGGTCCCTTGCAGGATCCCATTCTCGAACTCCGCGACGCGAATGGTGCTTTGATCACGAGTAACGACGATTGGCAACAGAGCCCTGATAAGCAGGCAATCATCGACACAGGTATTCCACCGGCCGATGCAAGGGAGTCGGCGATTATTGCAACGCTCCCGGCCGGCAGTTCCACCTACACTGCGCTGGTGCGACCGGCTCGCGGATCGAATGGCATCGGCCTCGTCGAACTCTACGATCTCGATCCGCCGGAGAGCAGCGCGCGGCTGGCGAACATCAGCAGCCGCGGAAATGTGCTCGACGGCGACAAGGCAATGATCAGCGGATTCATCGTCGATGGGTCGCCTTCGATGGGACCGATTAAGGTAGTCGTGCGTGGAATCGGGCCAACAATTCCGCTCCCCGGTGCGCTCCAGGATCCGACTTTGGAATTGCATGACAGCTCCGGCGCCATCGGGGGAAATGACGATTGGAAGAAAACGCAGCAATCCGACATCGAAGCGACCGGCATCCCGCCCGGCGACGATCGCGAAAGCGCAATTCTGCGTTGGGTTCCGACGGGGCTTCATACGGCGGTTCTTCGCGGCCACGCTAACGGCACTGGGATCGGGCTGCTTGAACTGTACGATCTAACGAATTAAAGCGGCGCTCGCCCGCTCACGTCGACGCTTCTCCGACCAGAAAGCTAGATCGCGCTCATCGCCTCCACCATGCGGCGGCGCGTTTTCTCATCCGGCATCCGGCCCAACCCGGCCTGCAGATTGTCTTCCATGTGGTGCGGTTTGCTGGTGGCCGGGATGACGCAGGTCACGGCTGAATGGGCTGCGATCCACTTCAGAAAAAATTGGGCCCACGATTTGCAATCGATCTCCGCCGCCCATTCGGGCAACGGCTTCTCGCGCACGCGCCCGAACAAATCGCCGCGTCCGAAGGGACGATTAACAAGCACGGCCACGCCTCGTTCTTTCGCCAGCGGGAGAACGCGCTCCTCGGCCTCCCGTTCCATGAGCGAGTAATTGATCTGGACGAAATCGACTCGCTCCTTTTCCAGGACGCGCGCGATATCGGCGTGCGCGCTCATTCTGGATGCAGTGATACCGATATAACGGATCCGGCCTTGCTTCTTCCATTCCTGCAACGTGCCCAGCTGCGTCTCCCAATCGGTCAGGTTATGCACCTGAATAAGGTCGAGCGGTTTTTTGCCGAGCAATTCCAGCGAACGTTCCATCTGCTGGACGCCTTCCGCTTTCCCGGTCGCCCCGACCTTGGTGGCGAGGAAAAGTTTGTCGTGCAACTTGAGTTTGGCCGCGATCTCACCCGTCACCGTTTCTGCCTGGCCGTATGCGGGGGCGGTATCGACCAGTTTCCCGCCGATCTTAACGAGGGTGGTCACGACCTGTTCGAGCGAGGCGCGCTCGGAAGACGCCTCATTGAAAACGCCCGAGGTCCCCAGCCCAATCACCGGGAGCATCTCGCCCGAGGAAGGAATGGCGCGCTGGAGAAGGGAAGCATTGGCCTGGGCCCGCAACGATGGCGCCATCACAAGACTCGCGGCAGCTCCAGCCATCACTCTTGTCGCATCCCGGCGGGTCATGTTGTTTCTCATGGCAGTGAAGAAACCAATGAATGACGTTCGTTCAAGAAAACGCGAGGCGCGTCTGTCAGTAACGTTTTCGGAGTTCCCTGGCGATCGGAAGAAATAGCGGTGCTCTCGCCGAGCGAAATCTAGCGGCGGACTGCGATCGCCTGCGCTTCGAAGCGGCCGCCGCGGAGGAGTGGACCGGAGCCGATGAAAGCGCGGGCGGGGAAATCTTTAATGAAATAGGTGCGGTAGATCTCGTTGAATTTGTCGTAAAGCGACAGGTCAGGACAAAAGACCTGAACGGAGACGAGATCGTCCATGGTGAGGTCAGCGGCGGCGAGAGCGGTCTTCATTCCGTCGAGCAAAAGCCGGATTTCTTTTTCCAGTTCAGCCGGCGGTTTGCCGGTCTCAGGATCGATGCCGATGCGACCCGCGAGATAAAGAGTGTTGCCGACGAGAACTGCGTCGCTGTAGGGCAAGCTGTCCTTCCGGCTCGGGAGCACGATGTGTCGGACGGGGCCGATGATAGTCTTGGGTTCGGGCGTGGCCGCAATTGCTCTTTGCTTCACCGCTAATCCCGCCGCAATCGTCACCGCCAGGGTTAGAATGGCGATGGCCAACCGGCGTTGTCTTATTGAATCAATCCTTGTGCGCATGAAGACGAGCATGCGAAAGGCGCCAGCCCGAAGCAAGACGAGGCGAGCTTGCGGATCCCGCAGGTTGCAAACCTCGAATAGGACGATGCCGGTAGCGCACGTTGCGCTCTGTCTCAAGGGATAAACCGCTCTCGCGAACAACCCCAATGTAGTTCTTGCCTTGCCGATTTAGAAACCCTACGCTTCAAGCCCGTTGCATTCTCCCTCCCGAACTGTCCCAGACATTAGGTCTGCACCTTGCCGACTTCCGGCCTCCCGGAATTTTGAAGTGCGAGAAGTAAAGACCCTCGATTGGCAGGGAGAATGATATGGCGACACCGATCGAAGTTCCGGACTGTGTCAGGAAGCTTCTAGAATTCCTCTACCCCACTGTCGATTGGGACCGGGTTATATTCTTTAGCGGCCTGCCGTGGTGGGTGAGCTCTACCACAGCCGCCATCACGATACCTAATCCGCTCGGACTCTCGGGCTACCGGGTTTATCTCGGCGACAATACGGACTTCTGCAAAAAGGCTAGCCTGAACACAATCGTTCACGAAGCATTCCATGTTCAACAATTCATGGGAATCGCAGGAGGCTACGGGATCGGCTGGCTGCGCCCGGGTTTCTTCAAGTATTTCGTTTGCTTGTTCGCGAGCGGATATGAGGACTCTCCGTACGAGGAAGCGGCCTATGCACAGGAGAGCGCATTCGACAAATGCCATACGGTCCCGGTCTGCGACTGCACGTCAGGCGAGCCGATTTTCAACCCCGTAGGGCTCGAAGTCCTTAAGACCTGCAACGAAAAGCTGATCGTCACCAAGCCGCGCGTCCCTTCCTGCGGAAAGTGGTGGTCGTTTCTTCTTGCGCTCCTTGTCGTCCCCCTCCTGGCGATTCTCCTCTTCTTTGCGCATTTGCTCGATCTTTTGAGTTGCACTTATCTCCAGTTTCAATCGCAGCAATGCATCGACTGGGGCACCTCGGCCCGGGACGAATGCAACCAATGGGCCGACCAGGGCCACGAAGAATGCACCCAATGGGCGGATGAAGGATATAACACCTGCTCGCAATGGGCTGACTGGGGCTATAACAACTGTTGCACTTGGTGGCCATGCTCCTGGGGATGCCAGGCCCTCGTCTGGGTCTCGAATATGGTCTGCGTCGCCACGGTGTGGGTCGCCCATCTGGTGTGCCATGTGGCGATCTGGGTCGCCAACTTCGTCTGCCTGCTTTGGGTCTCCATTATCGAGGTGATCTGCCTGATTTGGGTGACAGTGCTCCGTACCATTTTGTTGTGCTGGTGGAGGTGACAGATGGCCAAAGTCAAAATCTGCAAACCCTGTGTCGTCGGACACATTATTATCCTCCTGCTTCTCGCAAAGCTGATTCACTGGATGTTTTGGTAGGAGGGGCCCGTAGGCATGGCCAGAGCCGGGCGAGAAAAGGCGACGCCGTTACCTGGTCCGCCGATTAGGCGCTTGGCTGATGTCCTGAATCTTTCGATTTGTGCCAGGACTCATATTGATAAAACTCTTCGAACCGCCATCCCCACTTAGAAAACGCGCCGCCCAGCTCCCGCACGCTGGACTCTACCTTCGGGCCAGGCGCAACTATCTCCCCGATGCGCAAGAAAGTCATTACGTCGGAAATGTCCACGCGGGCAATGTGCTCCCGCACGGGATCATTTCCGCACCAATGATGCACTCTCACCAGACCGTACACTTCTCCATTGCTACCGATTTCCACACCGCGTTTGGTCATCTCAGACAAGGCGGCTGAATGATCAGGCAGCGCGCGCAATCGTGGAAGCGGCAACATACGGTCGTCGGCCAAAAGTAAGCCATCTGCCATCCATCCCCTCACGCCAATTGGCTCGTGAAGAGTTTCAATCTTTGTAACCACGAGAAGCCGCGCGATTGCCGCGGCGGTGCCAATCAGGAGCAGCGCAGCCAAGGTGATTTTCGTTCGAACTCGCATGAAAGAGCGTTTAACGATAAGAGCTGACTGACCGCCGGCGGAACGCACTTCGCCGACGCGGTGGAATATCTCATGCAATCAGAACCGCTCAAGCCAGGAGCCCGCTCCAAGGCAGTATCGGTCGCGGGATGTTAGACATGTCTCAGAACATCGATCGAGCCACCGGAACCCGCTGAGCCCGAAGTCGACCAAGACTCAGTCTCCAGGCTTAGTGGAGACGCCGGGCTTTCACAACTGCATCCACCGCGAACCTTCCCTGAGGTCGTCTTCGGCCTCAAAGAACCAGCTCAGGGATTTTCCAGGTTGTAGACTTCGAAGAGGCCGATGCCGCTGGCCCCGTTGCGCTCGTGGATGATCGCGGTGTACGCGCCGGAGGGGAGCGTCGTGATGATGGCGGACTCGAGGTCATTCGACGGAGCGAGTTTCGATTCCTCGATTTCGAGCTCGGGGCCTTCGCGCCAGTTATCGTTCGCGGCGATTAGAGTGCCGGAAACATCGCGCAGCTCCAGGATCGGATCGGGCATGGCGTCGGGCACGCCGGCGGCGACGAGCGATGGGCCCGCGGTGCGGACGAGAACTCGCGTTAAGCCGGTCGCTCCATTGATGATGAAACCGCCGATCATGACATCGCTCTGCGGGCCCACTGCGCCCCGCGTGCTGATGTTCGCCAAGGTGGAGGCCGAGCCCGGGCTGAGATCATATACTTCCACTAACGCGGTTCCGGAGCCGCCGTCCTTGCCGGTGACGACAGCGGTGTAGGCGCCAGGCCCAAGATTGCGAACAATGGCGGATTCCAACTCGTTAGGCGGCGCGATGCCGGTCGCATTCACCTCGGCTTCCTGGGTGTCGGCCCAGTTGTCGTTCGTTGCGATAACGGCGCCGGATGAATCGTGCAGTTCGAGAATCGGATCGGCCAGGGCGCTGCTCAGGCCGGAGTCGCTCAGGGACGGCCCCATCGCGCGGACGATCACCTTCTTCGACGCAGTTCCGGTTACGATGAATCCGCCAATGAGCCGACTATCACCGGCGCCCGCTTCCACGCGCGTGGAAATGTTGGCCAGCTTTTCGGCGACGACGGTAAACGGCGGATACTCCACGCTGCCATTGGTCCCATCTGGATCACGCGGAAATTTCGCATAGGGCAGGCGCGCGCCGAGATACGCGAACTCGTCCGCCCGAATCGGGAACGGCGCGAGAAAATCGTGGGTGCCGGACGCGCCGACGATGTCGTCCTGGTCCACGCCGTCGCCGCTTATTCCGATGGCGCCGATCAACTGGCCGTTGCGATAGAGCGGGAAGCCGCCCGGGAAAATCGTGATGCCATTTGGGAAACGCGGGTCGAGCCCGGAAGAGTCGAGGACGAAATTCGGAAGCGCGGCGCGATTGAATCCGGAGAATTGCTCCTGCAATCCGTAGTACGGGCCAGGATCCTGCACGTCGAGGCCCGGCGGGTATTTCGTTTGGGCCAGGAAACCGACGGTGCGAGTGGAGAGCGCGAGGGAATTCGTCGAGAACCCGACGGCAGTGCGGCCTTTTTGCACAGCCACATCCCAGCTGAAAAGAGTCGCTTCGCCGGTCCGGAACGCGCCGAGACAGGTTGGCGGCACGGTCGGGCTATTGGGAAAATTCACGACCGTGATGAAGACCTGCATCGGGACGCCAATCGGGAGACGGATGCCGGCCCGTGTGGTCCGGGCGCGGGCCGCGGCAAAGTCGATGATACTCGCGACTTCCGAGGCCGTGAGGCGCGGCGTGGTGAAGTTAATCGGCACCGAAATCGGGTCGCTGACGATCGGCTGGCGAATTTCGCCCTGGACGCCGCCAAAGGTCGCGATCGGATACGGAAATGGCGGTGGCGCAGCGGTGACAGGAAACCCGGGCGCCGCTGCTCCCTGCATCGTCTCGCCGACGGTCGGCGCCGGCGTTAATACATACGGCAGCGCAATTCCGTTTATGTAAACGTTATCCGCCTGAATCGAGCGGGCCGCGCGAAAACCGGTCTGTCCCGCGAGCGCGACTTCCTCGTCAACGTCGTAATCCGGAATAAAAGTGAATGGATTCTGGGAACGGAACACCACCGGCCCTGGTCTGTTGTCGCCCGTGACGCCGATACCACCGACGAGGATTCCGTTCTTATAAAGCGGGACGCCGCCGGGCGACCCATCGAGCGACGTTCCGAACACGGGCACGATCGTGAGGCCGGGCGTGGAGCTAAATGTGATCACGCTTCCAGGCGCGCGGAACTTATTGATGTCGGACGTGAAGAGATTCGAGAGGCCGACGCCGACGAGGGGGCCGGGCGCCGTGTTCCGCACGCCCGGCGGGAAATGCTGCTGAATGATGAACCCGGCTGTGCGCGAAGTGAACGCGTTCTGGTTGCTGCTGAGATAGGAGGCGGTGCCGGCTTTGGAGACGCAGCTTGAAATTTCGAGCGCACTCGGCGGCGCACCACTGACGCTCCAGACCGCGAGCACGTCCCCTTCCCGATCGGTCACCGCGATGACACTGTTCGGAGAAATCTGGAGGGCGCGGGTCGTGGCTTGGTTAACGATCGTCTGGACGTCGGTCGCGGTGAGCTGGGCGTGAGCAACAAAAGGACAGAGCAGCACGCCAACGACAAACAAGATGATGGCGCGCGATCTCACGGGGCTGCGTTGATACTAAAATCGCGGAGGTTCCGCTATGAAATTCCGGATTCCTCCTGTTCCCCCTCTTGCTCGTGCTCGTGCTCTTACTCTTGCTCCGCGTCCGCGTTCCAAACCATCAGGAGAAAGAGTAAGAGCAATAGTAAGAGTAAGAGAAGCGCGCTGCGGAAAATCATGGTTTTTCCGCTCGGCCCTTAAGCTTGCTAAGGCCAACGGCTTTCCGGCATTCTTCGCCTCCCTATGCCCTCGTCCCGGCCAAGGAGTCGAACGCCAAGCAGATACCTGCTTTTCGCGCTGACGATTTCGATCGTCGCGAGCAGCATTCCGCATTTGGAAGGCGACGATACCGCGGCGAGCGAAGGCGCCCAGGTGGAGTTAAATGGCGCGCCCCGATCGCGGAGAAAACGGGGCGACGTTAAGGTCGAGCTGGGCGACAACAAAGATGCTTCCGTTGCGTCGAGTCGGACGCGGAGAAAAAACGTCGTCGCAATCGACCTCGGAGACAGCAAGGACGCCACCGTGGAGATCGTTCACGAACGTCAGGCGAATGTGGAGATCAATGGCTATCGGGTGCGGCCGCGCCTTAAATCTGGCCGCCGTTATTTGTTCGGGCAGGAACAGGTGCTCGATCCGCCCCTGCCACCATCGGAATTCAATCCGGACCCCGGCGGCGGAAATCTTCTCGAACCGATCGAACCGCCGGATCTCTATCCACCCATCCTTCTGCCACAACTTCAGGAGTATGAAGGACCATCGCCGCGATCTCTCGGTCTGCCCCGCCGCGGCGTCCGTGAAATGGAACCGGAACGCCACAAGCTCGAGTACGAGCAATATCCTGATTCGGAAAGCGGGCGAGGTTTGTTGCCCGGGTCGGAGCCTGTGCCCAATCGCTGGTTCATCGGGTTCGGCCGCTGGCAGCGTTACGCCGATCCTCGCAACGAAACGCCGTATCAGACCGGCCGGCTCCGCTTCTGGCACCCGTATCTGCAAAGCAAACTGAAGGGCGACGCGCCGATTATCGGCCAGGACATTTTTCTCAACCTCACCCTCAACGACTTTTTCCAGTTCGAAGCGCGACGCCTCCCGATCCCAAGCGGGGTGAGCACGGCGCGGCCGAACAGTTCTGAATTCTTTGGGCGAAGCGAACAGCTCTTCTTCTCGAACGACTTCTCAGTTGGCATCGACTTGTTCAAAGGAGAGACCGCGTTCAAGCCGGTGGTCTGGGCATTGCGGCTCCTCTTCGTCGCGAACCACAACTACATCCGGGTAAAGGAAAACAACGCGCTCGATCCGGATCCGCGCGGTTCCGGTTTCACGACGGTGCCGCCTGTCCCGGTCTTCCCGGTTTTCGGCGACCCAACTTCGGGACTCGGTCCCGGACTCACGCCCTTGCCGAACGACCTCGAAGGAACTCGATACACCACGCGGCACAAAGATTTTTACGCGCTCCAGGAAGCGTTCGGCGAAATCCACCTCCGCGACCTGACAAACAATTACGATTTCCTCTCTTCTCGTTTCGGAATTCAGCCGTTTGTCAGCGATTTTCGCGGCTTCATTTTCAACGACTCCAACCTCGGGGTGCGCCTCTTCGGCAACTACGACAACAACCGCTGGCAATACAACTTCATCGCGTTCGACATGCGCGAGAAAGACACCTACTCCGACCTGAACAAGTTCGACGATCGCGATCAGCGGGTCTTTATCCTTAACGTCTTCCGCCAGGATTTTCTTACCAAAGGCTACACGGCCCAGCTCAGTTTCCACGCGAACCTCGACGAGAGATCGCGCCACTACGATCAGAACGACTTCATCACCCGGCCGGCGCCGATTGGCGCGGTGCGCGATCATTTTGTCCACGCCTATTATCTTGGCTGGGCCGGTGACGGTCACATCGGACCGTTGAACATCAGCCACGCGCTTTACGAAGTGCTGGGGAACGACGAATTCAACGGGATCGCGCAACAACGGGTCGACATCAATGCGCAGATGGCGGCGCTCGAGTTATCGCTCGACAAGGATTGGTTGCGTTTCAAGCTCTCCGGCTTTTACGCCAGCGGCGACAATAACCCGAGGAACTCCCACGGCACGGGGTTCGACACGATCTTCGACAAACCGTTCTTCGTTGGCGGCCCGTTCTCGTTCTTCGTTCACCAGGGATTCAATCTCGGCGGCACCTCGGTGAACTTTAAGCAGCGCGACAGTCTCGTGATCGATTTGCGGACGAGCAAAAGCGAAGGCCAATCGAACTTCGTTAACCCGGGCACGATCATCCTTGGCTACGGAAACGACGCCGATATCACGCCGAAACTGAAAGCGTTCCTGAACGTGAACTACATCTGGATGGCGGAAACCGAAACGATCCGGCAGGTGCTGATGACGAACCACACCAGCAACGAACTCGGGCTCGATTGCAGCATTGGGTTCCAATATCGCCCGCTCCTGACGAACAACATCATTATCACGGCCGGCGCTGGGTTCCTGATCCCGGGCGCCGGTTACAAAGACATTTACCGCGCGAACACGAACCCCGTTTTCGGTTATCCCGGGCCGTCGGCAGGCAAGGTGGATGATTTTCTCTACAGCGGGATCGTGACGCTGACGCTGACGTACTGATGAAGAAGGGAAACGCGAGCGTTAGGGAAGAATCAGGTGTCTATTACGGGGAGCACTTGAAAGGCGGAACGTCCAACGTTCAACGTCCGACGTCCAACGTCCAACGAGGAGAGGAAAGCGCGACCGCCGCTGGCAAAAGATCGTATGATCTTGAAGAGCGGCTGCTCGAGTATGCTGTTCGGATAATTAGGCTGGTTGATGCGTTACCGGCCGGTCGTGCGGGACGGCATGTTGCCGATCAACTCCTGCGATGTGGGACTTCGCCACTCGCCAGCCATGGCGAGTTGCAGGGCGCGGAGTCGCGCAGGGATTTCATTCACAAACTCGGTCTCTGCCTAAAGGAGATCCGCGAAGCGCGGCGGTGGTTGCGCCTGGTCCATCGTGTTCCGCTTCTTCCTCCAGTCAAAGTCGCTCCGCTCGTCGCCGAGACTGAAGCGCTGATCAAAATCTTCGCAGCGAGCATTCGCACGACGAAACGAAACAAGCGATGAACTCGCCACAACGCTTTCCCAAGTTGGACGTTGGACGTTGGACGTTGGACGTTGGACGTTCTCTTCTCCCCTTGTTGCTGTTCGCCATTGCTTGCCGCGCGCAGGACGAAACGGGCTATGGCCCCCCCACTTCCCTTCCTCCTAATTTTTCCGTCACTACCGGCACGGCACGACCTCGGCCGAATCTCATCGACCAATCCCAGGCCGCCGCGGACGCGAAATCATCGGGCTGCATCCAGTGTCACGCGGGCGTCGAGCCAATGCATCAGGCACCGCATGTCGTGCTGGGTTGTACCGATTGCCATGGCGGCAATCCGGCGCGCGGCCTCGCGAAGGAGCGGGCCCATATCCAGCCGCGGCACCCGGAATTTTGGAAAACTTCGGCGAACCCCCCGAACTCGAATGTCTGGTTGAACAAGGAATCGCCAGAGTTCATTCGGTTCATAAACCCGAGCGACTTGCGGGTGGCGAAACAGAGCTGCGGCACTTGTCACGACGACATCATCAACCGCGTCGATCACAGCATGATGAATCACGGCGCGATGCTTTGGGGCGCCGCGCTCTATAACAATAGCGGGTTTTACCTGAAGAATTACCGGTTCGGCCAGGCCTATGGCGCTGATGGCGCGCCGCTCCGACTCAACAACTACACGCCGGTCACGCCGGAAGACACGCGGATCCACGGGATCCTGCCGTTCCTCGATCCGCCGCCGCGTTTCAATCTGAGTAATCCGGGAAATATTCTGCGCATCTTCGAGAAGGGCGGCGAAAAACAATTATCGCTTGGAAATCCGACGACAGAGGAACCGCCCGGCAAACCGTTGCGGCGTTTGTCCGAGCGCGGGCTCGGCACTCTCAACCGGACCGATCCCGTTTTTCTCGGCATCCAAAAAACGCGACTCCACGATCCGCTACTCGGGTTCCTCGGCTCGAACGATCACCCGGGCGATTATCGTTCCAGCGGTTGCGCGGCCTGCCATGTGGTCTACGCCAACGATCGCTCGCCGACAAATTCCGGCTGGTGGAGCAAGTTCGGCCATCGCGGGCTCGGTTACACTGCCGACAAAACCATTCCGAAAAACGAGCGAGGCCATCCCGTGCTCCACCAGTTCACCCGCTCAATTCCTTCGAGCCAATGCATGAACTGCCACATGCACCAGGGGAACCTCTTCGTGAATCCGTATCTCGGCTACACCTGGTGGGACCAGGAGACCGACGGCGAGTTCATGTATCCGAAGGAACAGCGGGACCCGACTGACGACGAGCTGGTGATCGAGACGCAAAGCAATCCGGAAGCTGCGGCCGCGAAGGGGCTCTGGGGCGACAAGGATTTTCTCGACAAAGTATCCGAGCTGAATCCGAAATTGAAACACACCCAGTTCGCCGATTACCACGGACACGGCTGGGTTTTCCGCGCCATCTTCAAACACGATCGCAAAGGCGCGCTGCTCGATCTTAACGACAACAAGATTCCCGACGGCGATCCGCATAAGTTTTCCAAGGCCGTTCATCTTAAGGACGTCCATCTCGCCCGCGGAATGCAATGCACGGATTGCCATTTCGACGTGGACGTTCACGGCAACGGCATGCTCTATGGTGAACCGCGGAATGCGACGACGATCAATTGCGTCGATTGCCACGGGACGATCGAGCAGCGGCCGACCCTGGTCACGACTGGGAACGCCGGCGCGGTGAAGTTAGCGGACAGCAACACTCCATGGGGACCGCGATTCACCTGGGAGGGAACGAAGCTCTACCAGCAATCGACCATGGCGCCGGACGTGCGCTGGGAAATTCCGCAGACGATGGACACGGTCGATCCGCTCTCCTCGCATTACAATCCGAAGTCGGCTTATGCCAAGACGCTGCGGCGCGACGGTAAAACGTGGGGTGGCGACGTAACCGGTATCGCCGATCCCGGCCGAGCCCAAACCACTGACAACAAAGCCGGCATCACCGATGCCAGCTATAACCTCGCCCACAGCAACAACGCAATGGATTGCCAGATCTGCCACACCTCGTGGGCGACGAGTTGTTTCGGTTGCCATCTCCCGATGAAGGCGAACCAGCGCGTCCCGTTAAACAAATTCGAAGGCGTGATGAGTCGCAACTACACGACCTACAACCCCCAGGTCGTCCGCGACGACGTCTTCATGCTCGGGATCGACGGCACGGTGAAGAAAAATCGGATGGCTGTGATCCGCTCGTCGAGCGCGGTCGTAGTCAGCTCGCAGAACGCGAACCGCGAATGGGTTTACTCCCAGGCGCAGACATTTTCGGCCGAGGGCTACAGCGGCCAGGCGTTCAACCCGCATTTCCCGCACACCACCAGCAGCGTCGGCACGACCAAGACTTGCACCGACTGCCATCTCTCGAAGAACAACGACAACAACGCCTGGATGACGCAGCTGCTCGGGTTCGGCACCGGCACCGTGAACTTTTTCGGGCGCTACGCCTACGTCGGCCAGGGGCGTGAGGGACTGCACGCTGTGGTCTGGACGGAACCGGACGAACCGCAGGCGGCAATCGGGAGCCACCTCCACAAACTTGCTTACCCGGACAATTACCGAAAACATCTGGAGGCCGGCTCGATTCTGAAAGAAGGGCATGAGCACAGCGGGCACGACATCCAGGATCTTGTTTTGCGGGGCGAGTATCTCTACACCGCGAACGGTCCAGGCGGGTTCGAAGTGTTCGACGTCGCGAACATCGACCAGAAAGGATTCTCCGAACGAATTGTCAGCGCGCCAGTCTCGCCCCTCGGGCAACGGACGCGGGTGAACACAAAATACGCGACGTCGGTCGCGTTGCCGAGCACGCTCGCGCTCGATCCCGCCCGTGTCCGCATTCCGGAAAACGAAGAGCAACCGATCGATCTCTTCTACGCTTTCGTTTACGTCTCCGATCGCGAGGAAGGTCTCGTTGGCTCGAACGTGGCGACGCTGGTCGACGGCAATCCCGACAACAATTTCCTGAAACGCGATGTCACCTACAATCCCGACGGCGCGCTAACTGGGGCGAGCTTTGTCACCGCTGCCGGGCATCGGCTTTACATGACGACGCCGCGCGGATTGTTCGTGATCGATTGCACCGACCCGATGAATCCGAAATTGGCGGGTCAATACACGGGCGACTTCCTGCGCAATCCTCATTGCGTCTCGATCCAGTTCCGTTACGCCTTCGTGACCGACAGCGAAGGGTTGAAGGTACTCGACATTACGGATCCCGTACCGGCCGACGCCGATGCGCGGCGCGGTCGTGGGATTGCGAAATCCGGGCCGGCTTTATGTAGCGCGGACTTACGCTTACGTCGCGAATGGAGCGGAAGGCCTCGCAATTATCGACGTGGAGAATCCAGAACGACCGCACCTCGACCAGATGTTCAACGCCGATGGTCAGCTAAACGACACGCGAGCGGTGCAGATCGGGAGCGTGAACGCGTCCCAGTTCGCGCTCGTGGCCGATGGGCGGAACGGGCTACGCGTCATTCAACTGATTTCGCCCGATACAGTTCCCGGCGCGCAGGGATTCAGTCCGCGGCCGAATCCGCAGTTGATCGCAACATATCCGACCAAAGGCGAAGCGATCGCTGTCTCGCGCGGGCTCGAGCGCGATCGCGTGGTCGATGAGACGGGCGGTCAGACGGTCGTGTTTGGCCGGCGCGGCGCCCGGCCGTTCCATCTTGATGAGATGGAGAAGTTTTATCTCCACTCGGACGGCGACTCGAAGGATGGACGGCGCTGGGGAAGTTTGTATTTCGTCGAGGACGTCACCGCGCGGAACCGGCAGCTCATGACCAAGGGTGGCGTGTTGTTGAATCCACTCCCGGGACCGGAACCGGCCGCAACTGTGAGCCCGACGCCGCCGCTGGATTACGCGCCCGATGTTGAGCCGAGCCCATTGCCCACGCCCTAGGTGGATCGAGTCCCGCCGACGCGGGATCGCTCGATGTTGTTTCTCGACTTCGGCGCCACCACCCATCGCGCGACGGAGCGCGCGATCCACCAGACGGAGCGCGCGATCCACCAGACGGGGCGCTCGATCCACCAGAAAGGCATTGCCCCCCGGACCGAATTTCAGGTAAGAACTCTGCATGGCCGATAAAGCGAACAAACTTCCGGAAAACGTGCCGGGACCTTGGTATGTCGATAACACCTGCACGCCGTGCCGCGTCTGCCTCGACGAAGCGCCGAACCTTTTGAAATACAACGACGACGAGACCTACGTTTATTTTTACAAACAGCCCGAGAACGACGAGGAGACCGCGGCCGCGCAACGCGCCCTGGATGTTTGCCCCACCCTCGCGATCGGGAACGACGGCGAGTAAACGCCGCCGCGATCGGCGATCGCGGGCTCAATATGGCAACTGATACTCCAGCGGCGGCGGCCAAACCGGCCTCCGCTTACACGCGCACCAACCCGTTCCCCGCGAAATTGACCGTCAATCGCAGTCTCTGCGGCGAAGGCTCTGAGAAAGACACGCGTCATTTCGAAATCGATCTAACCGGCTGGGGATTGAACTACGAAGTGGGCGATTCGCTGACGATCTGGCCGACGAACGATCCGAAACTGGTCGATGCGATCCTGAAAGCCACTGGCGCCAGCGGCGACGAGCCGGTGAAAGGCCCGAAGGGCGAAACCACTTTGCGCGAAGCCCTGTTTCGCGATTGCCGGATTACTCAGACGACACCGAAATTTCTCAAGATGATCACGGAGCGCGCAAACGCCGCGCCCTTGTTGACTGAGCTGCTCGATCCGGAGCGGAAAGAAGATCTCGACCGTTATCTATGGGGAATGGAGGTAATCGATTTCCTGGCCGAGCATCCGTCGATCAAGATCACGCCGCAGGAGTTGGTGGACGTGCTGGCGAAACTGCAGCCGCGTCTTTATTCAATCGCGTCGAGCCTGAAAGCCTTTCCGGACCAGGTGCATCTAACGGTCGACGTAGTGCGTTACACGAGCCACGGCAAGCAGCGGGGCGGGGTCTGTTCCACCTTCCTCGCCGATCGCGCCGAGAACGTGCCGATCCCCGTGTTTCCGAACGCGTCGAAGTTCCGCCTCCCTGAAGATGGCAACACGCCGATCATTATGGTCGGGCCGGGAACAGGCATCGCGCCGTTCCGCGCCTATCTGCAGGAACGCCAGACTGTGGGAGCCAAAGGTAAAAACTGGCTCTTCTTCGGATCGCAAAAATCGGTCTGCAATTATTTTTACCGGGACGAGTTCGAGGGCATGCAGAAGGACGGCTTCCTGACGAATCTCTCGCTCGCCTGGTCGCGCGATCAGGCGCAAAAAGTTTATGTCCAGGACCGGATGATCGAAAATGGGGCCGAGCTTTGGAAATGGATCGACGGCGAAGGCGCTCACTTCTTCGTTTGCGGCGACGCTCGACGAATGGCGAAAGACGTCGATGCCGCGTTGCGCAGGATCGTCCAGGAACACGGCGGAAAAGAAGTGGACGCCGCGAATGAGTACGTCGAGAAATTGAAGAGCGACAAGCGCTACAAGCGCGACGTTTACTAACCCGGCTCGCGCCGCTTAAACGCGGCCAGCAGCCCGGAGCCGAGCATGATGAGCAGGCTCATCGAGGCGACCGCGCCGCCGGCAACCAGCCACCGCGGACGATAAACGAGAGTCATTCGTCCCCTGCTTCCGGCAGGCATTTCGATCAACGGAATCAAACCGCGATAAGAGGTGACTGCTAGATTGCGGCCGTCGAGTTGGGCGCGGTACCCGTTGAAGAAGGGACGGGAAATGGCGAGCAAGGCCGGTGTGCTCCCTGCGGGAACGCTAACATCTGCTTCGAGCCGATTCCGTCGATCTACGATTCCGGAAACTTCGGCATCCGCGAACTGCTCGTTAGGTCGAGAATCCAGCGCGGTCAGGGAACGAACCCGGGCGGCCGGCCCGGCCCGCCGGTGAAACACGCGGCCTTCGTCGTTGGTAGCTGTCAGCTCCCATTCCGATTCGGGATACGGATTCGTCGGGACTTCGCTGGCGATAATGATTCCGTCGATTCCAAGAAGTGCCAGGAAGCCGTCACCGCCGCTCTGACTGTAGAGGGTGAGATCGGCCACATCGAGATCGATTTCGCCGTGAATTGCCGCCGCGAATTCGCGCGCGACTCCGGCGGGGCGAATTGGGCTGTAGCCGTTGATGAAGCGGACGCCGGCGAACATCGACGTGCTCCCGGGACGAACAGTCAGGCCGAAGGACGCGGGGTGTTTGTCGGCGCGATAAACATGCTCGGGCGCGGGATAAATGCTGAGGTAGAGACGTTGCGGATCGAGCGGCGCCGTCTGGTTGAGTTCCTGCGCCAGATTGTATTTCGGGACGCCGCAGTTAGGCGGTATCCAAATGTAGGTCCCAAGCAGGGCTGCGAATGTCGCCAACGCTGGCGTCCAACTTCGCACGAAAAGCGCGCGCGAGGAAAGGAGCTGCAATGATTCCGTTGCGCAGAGCGCAAGAACGAGATGGACGAGCGGCAACCAGCGAAAACTCCAGCGGAAAACGCCGGCCGTCGGAAGCATGCAAAGAATCAGCGCGATCCCGAGCAGTCCAAGTTCCCAGCTGATGCGCCGAAGCAGGGCGCGAGGGAGAATTATCAAACCGGCGATCAACGCGACGGGCGGAACGAGACCACAGGCAAGTTCACCGGCGGTATGCGGCATCAGGCGCGAGGAAAAATCTGCCCAGTTAACAGTCCAGTTGGGAATAACGAAGCCGGGCAACGCTGAAACGGGGAGGCGCCATTGAAAATGTTCCGCGCTATCCTGAACCGCGCGGGCGGAACCGTGGACGTAATCGAGGAGCGCGAGCCACGCCGGCGCTGCCAGACCCAATCCGAGGACAACTCCCAGGAGGAGCGGCCAGACGGAAGCGAGCCGGCGGGTTTGGCCTAACGAACGGATGCTCAGCCACGTGGCGACCAGCGCCAACATCAGGACGGTGTAAGGGAAGCCGCCGGTGACGACGAGATACACGAATGGCGCCGGCCAAAGGAATCGCCAGTTACTCCGGCGGCCATCGACCGCGCGCTCCATTCCCCACCAGGCCCAGGGCAGCCACGCAAACGCGCCGAGAGCGCCGAACCAATCAGTCGCGCCCCAGCAAATGATCCAGCCGTTCAGCGCTGCGACGAGGGCAACCAGGAGCGACAAGGGCCGCGGCAGCTCGCGGCCGCGTGCCAGCATGTACCCGCCCATCGCGAGAACGAACAGGTGCGCGATCGAAAGGGCGGCAGCTTGTTGCGCGAAGGTGAGCGGGAATTTCCAGATCAGGATAACAGCCGCGTTTATGAAGACCGAAAACGTTCCGTACTGAAATTCGCCGGCGAGATTTCCGCAGATCCACGAGTAGGGACTGAGCAGCGGCCATTCGCCATTCGACCAGCTTCGCGCGACGTCAGCGAAGACAGGCAGGATGGAGAGCTCGTAATCATCGTTCCAAAAGAGGAGCGGATCATGCCAGAGGAGGATGAGGCAGAACGCGACGACGGTAAATCCTGCAGCGAACGCGCCGAAGATGTCCGAACGCCTGACGCGTGGTCCGAGCATTAGGGAAGAAAACGCCCAACGCCCAACGCCCAACTGCGAATCGGCGGAGATGCAGAGCCCCTTAATTCGACATTGAGCGTTCGGCGTTGGGCGTTCGGCATTTTCTTCACAGCACAACCGGCGCGCCTTCCGTAAGCACGAGCACCTTGTTATCGATCCCCTGCGCGCTGGCGGCCGTGAGCAAACGGGCCGGCGGTTCATCGAGCGGTTCGTAACCAAGACGGAAACTGCCGTAGTGCATCGGGACCAGCGTCTTCGCGTCCAATTCGATGAATGCTTGCACCGCTTCCTCCGGATTCATGTGGACCTCGCGGCCGGTCGGCGCGTCGTAACCGCCGATAGGCAACAACGCGATTTCGATGTCGTGGCGCTGGCCGATTTCCTTGAACCCATCGAAGTAGGCGCTGTCGCCGCAATGAAAAATCGTGCGGCCATCCATCTTGATGACGAACCCGCCAAAACCACGATGAAGATCGGCGAGAAAACGAGCGCCCCAATGCGCGCACGGCGTGAGCGACACTTCGATAGGACCGAGCTTCACCGTCTGCCAGTAATCCAGCTCATGGACGATGTTGAACCCGAGATCGTGGACAAGATTACCGACGCCGATCGGGACAACGATCGGCTGATCCGAAGCGACTTTCGCTAACGTGCGGCGGTCGAGATGATCGAAGTGAGCGTGGGTGACGAGAACGAAGTCGATCGAAGGCAGATGATGAATCTCGAAGCCAGGCCGTTTGAGCCGCTTGATCACCTTGAGCCACTTCGACCAGATCGGATCGATCAGGAGATTGAACTCGTGCGTTTGAATGAGGAACGAGGCGTGCCCGATCCAGGTGATGCCGATTTCGCCTTTACGGATTTTCGGGAACTGGGGACGGGCATGATCGCCGGATCGCTTCGTGAAGAGCGACGGAATGAGGACCTCGGTGAGGAAATTGCGCTTGTGCCAATCCGCGCTCGGAATGAGCCGAACTCGAGTGGAGCGTTTGTTTTCCGCGCTGTTTTCCGTGCCCTGGCGAACGACGTTCCTCCGGCTTTTTTTCGAAAAAGGAATCGGCACGGCGCGGGGAACATATAATCTCGGAAGGGTGAATCAAAGGCTTTCCCAGCAGGGGAAATGGCGAGCGGGATCGAAATGAATTAAGAAACTTCCCCCCGGAACATGAAGTTGCTGAGTGCATGGCCCCGCCAGCCGTTCCTCGGACTGGCGCTTTCCGCGATGGCCGGGATCGTTCTGGCTGATTCGTGGCCGAATCCATCGCCCACGCTGGCGGCAGTGCTCGCGGCGGGCGCCGCAGTGGCCTGGTTTTCGCGCCGTTCGCTCACCATTTATGCAGTGGTTGCGCTCGGCTTTTTCTTTGTTCACAGCTTGCGAACGACCAATACGCGTGGGCTCACGCTCGCTCGTGCGTTGGGAGAAGAACCAGTCCCGCTCACCGTCCGCGGCGAGGTGATTAGCGAGCCGAAAATCTCGGAGCGCGGCGCTGCTTCGTTTTTGCTCCTGGCGGAATCGATCGAGGTCGATGACCAGAGTCGTCCCTGCCGCGCGAAGTTTTTTACGCGCTGGCGGAATCCGGTCGAGTTCGGCGACGAAGTGAAGCTGTTCGGAACCGTCCAAAAAATCGAGGGACCGCGAAACCCTGGCGAATTCGACATGCGAGCGTATCTCGCGCGGGAAGATATTCACCGCGCGCTGATCGTGCGCTATCCGGAAAATGGAATAGTGCTCAATCGCGGGGGCGGCAATACTCTGCTCCGCGCCGCTCAGAAATCGCGCCGCTGGATGCAGGCGGCGATTAATCAGGGACTCGAGGATTCGCCCGAAGTCACCAGCTCGATTAACGGAATGGTCCTCGGTCTTCGCCATCAAACGGCCGAAGATATTGAGGAGCCGTTCCAGCAAACTGGCACGCTTCATTTGTTCGCGGTGGCCGGGCTCCACGTCGGAATCGTGGCGCGCCTCCTCTGGATTCTTGCAACGCTCGCGCGGTTGCCGCGGAAATGGGCAACTCTTCTGATCGTCCCTGCGCTGTTCTTCTACGCGGCGATCACGGGGTTGCACACCTCAAGTGTGCGCGCAGCGGTGATGAGCGCGGTCCTCCTCGGCGGTTTCATTGCGGAGCGAAAAGCATTTGCCATTAACGGTCTGGCCGCCGCCGCGACCCTGATCTTGTGCTGGGATACCCAGGAACTGTTTGCCGTTGGGTTTCAGCTCTCTTTCTGCGTGGTGGCGGCGATCCTCATTTTACACGAGCCGACTTTTCGCTTTCTCCGCCGCCGGCTGGCTTCCGATCCGTTTCTGCCGCCAAGCCTGTTCACCGCGCAACAACGGACAGCGAGCCGTTTTTTCACGTGGCTGGCGCGAGTCGCAGCGGTTTCGTTTGCGGCCTGGATCGGCTCGCTGCCGTTAATGATTTGGTATTACCACCTCGTCACTTTGGTCTCGCTCGTAGCCAATCTCGTCGTCGTGCCGATTGCGTTTTTCGTCCTGGCCGGGGCGTTGCTGTCGCTGGCCGCGGCACCGTTTTCCACGTGGCTTTCGCTGGTTTTCAACAACGCAAATTGGGCACTCACCAAGGTCATTTTCAGCGCAGTGAGTCTATTTGCCGCAGTCCCCGGCGGACATTTTTATGTCGAACACCCGCATCGACCGACCGGCGCGGTCCTGGAAATAAACGCGCTCGAACTTCGGTCGGGCGCAGCCGTGCACCTTCGCGGCCGCGGGATGGATTGGCTTCTGGATGCCGGCCCGGCTCGTGACTACGAACGGGTCCTCCTGCCTTATCTGCGCTGTCGCGGCGTCAATCGACTCGATGGCCTCATCCTCACCCACGGAGACGCTGGACATCTGGGCGGAGCACCTGGTGTCATCCCGGATTTCAGACCGCGCCAGATCGTGGATACGTCCGCCGCTGACCGTTCGGCATTACACCGGAAGTTTCTCGAATTGCTGTCGGCGCAAGGCCGCGCTCCGCGGTTCTGCCACGCCGGCGACGAGCTAACGCTCTCCCGCGAGGTCACGGCGCGAATTCTATTTCCGCCGGCAGATCTCAAGGCGGATCGCGCGGACGACAAAGCACTCGTCGTGCAATTGATGGTTTCTGGAAAACCGCAAGTGCTCTTCATGTCGGACAGCGGGGAGAACACCGAGCGTATCCTGTTGCAAAATTACCCCGATCTTCGCTGCGATATCCTGATCAAGGGCCAGCACCATACCGGCGTTTCGGGCACTCCCGCGTTCCTTGATCGAGTCCAGCCGCAGGCAATCGTCGCGACCTCACGTGATTTTCCCGAGAGCGAGCGGCTCAAGCCGGGTTGGCTCGACGACGTTCGGAGGCGCGGAATAAAACTATTTCGACAGGACGAAACGGGCGCGGTCCAAGTCCGATTGTTCTCCGACCGCTGGGAGGCGACCGGTCAGATAACAGGCGAAACTTTTCGAAGTGCGAGCCGGTGAATCGACATTCCCGCATGCACAAATCGTCGCTCAAACTTGCTTGTCGTCGCGGGGAACGACGCATCGTCGATCACCGAAAAGTGCGACGATTGGGCGACCAGCTGCGTTATCTGACGGAAATACTCCGATTCGTCCGTGGCAATTCGAACGGTGCCATCGGCTCGAAGGGCACCGTGCAGGGAGACAAGGAATTTTTCCGTGATGAGACGGCGCGGCGAGTGGCGCCGCTTCGGCCACGGATCGGGGAACATGATATAAAACGCCGCGACAGAATTGAGCGGCAAGAGTTGTTCGACGGCGTAGGAAATCTCGAAGCGCATGATCCGAGCGTTCGTTAGGCCGGCTCGCTCGATTTTGCGACACGCGCTCCGGACGCGGCCAAGCAGGCGCTCGATTCCCAGGAAATTGTCGTTCGGATTTTCAGCCGCAGCCTTGGCGAGGAAAGCGCCGTCGCCGCAGCCAAGATCGACTGCGAGCGGGGCGTTCCGCCCATAAATCGCGGAGAGATTCAACGGGGCGAAACAATCCGCCACGACGAGCTCGGCTTTCCTCGTTATGGTTGCGGAAGAATCGGAGGACAACACGTCAGATGATGAAAACAATTTTGAGCGCACTTTTCGCTGTCGCCTGCTTGCGCGTTAACGCCGCGGAGCCGACCCAGGCAAACATGAAAACGGCTGTTTTCGCTGGCGGCTGCTTCTGGTGCATGCAACCGCCTTACGATAACGCCAAAGGGGTTGTCAAAACCGTGGTCGGTTACACCGGAGGAAACGCTGATGATGCGACTTACCAGAAAGTCTCAGCTCATCTCACCAAGCACCGCGAAGCGATCCAGGTCACCTACGATCCGGCACAGATTTCTTACGACCAGCTCCTCGACATCTTCTGGCGCAATATCAATCCCACTCAGACCGACGGCCAGTTCCACGACATCGGACTCAGTTATCAGGCTGCCATTTACTACGCCAGCGATGAGGAAAAAAAGGCAGCGGAGAGTTCAAAGGAAAAACTCGGTAAAACCGGAAAGTTTTCCCACCCTATCGTGACTGAGATCCTCCCCGCGCAGCCATTTTATCCAGCGGAAGAATATCACCAGAAATATTATCTGAAGAATCACGCCGACTTTGAGGCCTATCACGTCGGCTCGGGTCGCGTCGCGTTCCTGGAAAAAATCTGGGGCCCGGAACCCAAAAAATAACTTAGCGACGACGCTCCCGCAGTTTCCCTACCCACGCACGGAGGCTCGGGAGATCCATGAAGTTGAGGATCCGGTCCGCTGGGATTTTTGCCTTAAGAGCTGCGGCGAGGCCGAGCTCGATGAAGGCCAGCTGATCCGCGTGATGTGCATCCGTCCCGAGGGAAATTCGCACGCCAGCCTTCCGCGCGACCTTGAGAAGGGTCAGATTCAGGTCCTGGCGATCGGGATAACTGTCGACCTCAACGGCTTTGTCCAATTTCGCGGCCTCGGCAAAGACGCGGGGCCAATCTGCCTTTAATCCCAGGCGAAAGTTAAAGATTCGGCCCCGGGGATGGCCCAGGATTTGGATGTCGGGATTGCGGAGCGCTGCCAAATAACGCGGGGTCTGGTCTTCCTTCGTTCGCAAGGCCGAATGGAATGCGCCGAGAACGATGTCCAACTGTGCCAGCGATTTTGGGTCCATGTCCCCTTCCCCCCGCGGATTCAAATTCATCTCGATCGAGCGCAACACTGTCAGTCCGCGCATCTGCTGGCCTCGATTTACCGCAGCTATTTCACGGCCTTGCTTTGCCAGGGCTCGTTCATCGATCCCGCCCGCGATTTTGAGTCCTTTCGAATGATCCGTGATCGCGATGAATTCGTAGCCGCGCTGCTTGGCGGCTTCAGCCATTTCACGGACGCTGGCAGATCCGTCGCTCCAAACCGTGTGCATCTGCAAATCACCATGAAGGCGTTGTTCCCAAGTCGGGTCGGATTTGAGAATCATTCGCGCGTCTGCTCGCGTCAGAAAATCGCGCCGGATCGGTGGGGCGCGGCGAGTCTTAGTGGATGGCTTTTCCATCCACGCTTGCAGTCGTTTCGCGATGAATGGCCCTACCCCATGCAACTCGGTCAGAGGGCGGCCCGCTGCATGCAGAGCACTTGCGCGCTCGGGCCAGACGAAAGCACTACGCGCAGCTCGGCGAAAGGCCCGAACCAGAACGCCCGAACTCGTCTCGGCTTCGCAGGCTAGCAGTTCGGCAAGATCGGCGTTAGAAACCGATTCCACATTCCGCCGCCGTCGTGCCGCGCTCAGGGTTTGGCCAGAGACGGAGTCTGAACGAAAAGCGCCATCGCTGGTGGCGCTGCGAATTCTTCGATAGAACTAAACGTGTACAGCTCGGCTTCATTTGCGTTCACGAAGTCAGCCTGACTAACCGCCATCGGCTCGTGCAGAATGCGGGAAAGTTCCTGCGCCAGAACAATCGCAATGGACCGCGGATCACGTGTGTAAACCGGAATCGGGAACGCGCCTGAATTCCGATCGTAGCCGTAGATGTTCCCCTCCGTTTCCCAAACACAATAAGCATGTCCGGCCGGATGATTCGCAAAACGGACAAGGAGGATTTTGGCCCAAAAATTCTTATCCAGAGCATGCTGGGTCTTGACCACCGCCAGATAGTTGCAGGCCGAGACGACGCAGCCATTTAACATTACAAGGTCATCTTCTCCTGGAGTTAGGACTACACGCTGATGGCAAGCGGTTGAGGTGAAGAGCAGGAGCGCGCATGCTGCTGTGGAGAAAAGGGAGCGGAAAAAATCTTTCATGTGAGGCATCCGGCGGCCATTGCGATAACGAATAATTATGGCCATTGCTGTTTTTATAGCACCGATCTTGCTTTCTTGGGAAGCTTTATCTGCGCTCAGGCCGGCGATAGCAAGCATTTCAGACGGTCGTCAGTGAATCCGACGATAGCGCCGGCGCTCTCCGTTCATCGCCCGGATGAGGAATGAATCCTGAGTAACTTGTAGAACCTGATCGCGGTCGGTCGCACCCGCCGGAATCTGGCGGAACGCGTCACTGAGGTAAGTATAGAGCAAGGCGTCACCCTTCACGGTCCAGCGACCGGTAAATCGGGATATGGTCGCGGCTTTTTGCTGGACCTCGCCATGAAAGGTGCCGTCGGCGCTGAAAGAATATCGGCAGCTCTGCACCTGATCAGCGTAAAGCCAATCGCCGACGAAAGGGGCGCGGCTTTGCCGGTCGAAAGTCGCGCAGCCAGCGAGCATAGCAATCAATAGCAGGGCCAAAACTGCTTTCATGAATTGTCCATTCGCACCACGATTCACCGGTCGTATCCGAAGCGCAATCGTGATGCGCAGACTTGCTCTGACGGCTTACAAAAAAACAAGAGCGACCCTCGAAGAAGGCCGCTCTCGCTTTTGGCTACTCCAGATTAGTTTTGCGCGACCAGAGCCGAGGCGGCGCGGAATTTCTTGCTGCCGGCATAGGCATATAACGGCTGATAATTGCTCTTGCCGGCTTGGTTGGCGGTGCAAGCCGCCCAGTTGAAAGTCGGATCCAGCACGTAAGTGCCGCTATTGGTGTCCCACGCCAGCCAGGCATGCGTTTGCCGGCTGGTGGCCGTCCGTTTGCCAATCACCAGACGAACGTTGGTCACGCCGTTGGCGCGCATCTTTTCGTAAAGCGCGACCGCCTTGGCTTTGCAGTCAGCGGGGGCGCCGGACTGGGCCTCGGCCGGAGTCTTCCAAAAAGTCGTAAAGCCGTACGGGATCGAGCGAAGATCGGACATCCACTGGTTAACAGTCGACACCGAAACTTGCGAGCCGGCGGCATGAGCCGGTGCCGTCAGAACCGGGCGAATCCGGGACATCTGGCGATCGTAGGGGGTCGAATTAACCGTAAAGAGGAGGGCATCGGCGAAGGCCGAGGAAGAAGCCAGGGCGAGGAGGAGCGCGGAGAGGAGAAGAGATTTTTTCATGGTGGCGGTTCTTATAGTTTTAATTCTGACTATAATTACTATAAGCAACGGCCATGCCACTTGTCTTCGGCAAGTTTGAAGAACCTTGAATCCGGCATGATCGCCTGATTCGAATGCAGGTTTCATGCGACTCGCTTCAGCGTTTCCCCTCGCGCGGAAACGATTGCGACGCGCTCGGAATCCCCGAAGCGGCGCCGACAAAAACGCCCGGAGAATGGTGGAGGCGAGGGGAGTTGAACCCCTGTCCTCGAAGCTATCAACGCAAGCTTCTACATGTGTAGCCGGCAACTGGTTTTAGAGGGCCAAACTTTGCACCGGCACACTGCCAGCCCCCGAGCATCCACGAAATCCTTCACCGCCGAACGCGGTCGCTCCGCCCGACGATTAGCCTGCTGTCCATGTTCCCAGCCGTAGCAGGCGTCCAACCGGAAACATCGCGGTCAATTAAGCCGCGAGAGCGAGATCTTGGTGATCTGCGTTTATTTGTTTTGGTCCGGATTTTAACGAGGCCAACGAACCATCCTCGACATGCCGCCTGCGCTTCAAACAACGAGTCGAAGCCAGTACGCCCCCAATTTTTGGAGACCGCGAATATACCGAAAATCCGCCGATGTCGCAAGCAAGATGGCGCATTGTGAAAGAAATATCTTGCGCAAGGAATGCGGCTGCCGCACGAGTGGCGGATGCCGGAGCTGAAAGCGTTTGCCAGCTCGGTCGCAGTAGTCGTTTCCAGTTGCGACGCTTTCTTCGATGCGTGGCGCCCCTTCGTTTACTTTTTTCGCAAACATTGGAGTGATTGCCCTTTTCCGGTGTTCCTCATCGTCAACCGGCTCAAGGTGCGTTCCCAGATAATCCAGCCGATCCATGTCGGCCCGGACCGCGGATGGGCTTCGAACATGATGACGGCGCTCGAATCGATCCCCCAGCCGTATCTGCTCTATTTTCAGGAGGATTATTTCCTTAACGGCAGGGTGAACAATGCGCTCATGGCGCAGGACATTGCTTACGCGGTCGAGAACGACGCCGCGTCGTTCTGCTTTTTCGCGCGCTCGCAACTGGAGCCGAATTTCCAGCCACTGAACGAACGGTTCGGCGTTGTCCCCCCGGATTCCGATGGCCGAACCAGGCTGCAGGTTACACTGTGGAAAAAAGAGGCGCTCGTGACCACGCTTCGTCCTGGGGAATCCGCCTGGAACATGGAAGCACGCGCCAGCGAACGGACCCGGGACCTCCTCGCCCTCTCGTATCTCCAACGGCGCGATGCCCCAATTCCCTACCTGATGTCAGCGATCGTTCGCGGTCTTTGGACCCCGCAAGCACTTTCGCTTTGCGAGCAGGCCGGCATCGAGATTCAACCGCGTTTCCGATCGGCCCAAAGTGACGTCCCCTGGCACCGCCGCGTCCGGCGAGGCATTGACCGGATTACCCTCGCTCTCGCCCTTGCCCGGCAACGCCCGCACGTTATCGATCTCGATGAACTCTCCGGATCTCCGAAACTGTCCGGTGTCAGGCGGTCGGGGTAAGCCTTTGCTGCGAATCAGGTAAGCGCCCCGATTAGATGGAATTTGTAGACAAATCTGCTTCACCCCGCCCTTCGCAAAGGCGACACACGGGGCTTGATCGCGCGCTTCTCGAGACGGCGTTGGACTGCATCATCTCGATGGATGCGGCCGGCCAGATCATCGAATTCAATCCAGCTGCTGAACGCGTCTTTGGCCACACGCGCGACCAAGCAGTCGGCCGCGACCTCGCGGATCTGATAATTCCAGAGCCGTTCCGCGACCGACATCGGGCTGGCCTTCGCCGTTTCCGGGAAACCGGAGAAGCCAGGGTTTTGGGCAAGCGACTCGAAGTGAATGCCGTGCGCGCTGACGGAACGGAAATTCTGGTGGAGCTGGCCATCACCGTTGTGCGCGTGGATGACGAGCCGGTCTTTACTGCCTACCTCCGCGACATCACTGACCGAACTCGCGGTGAGGAAGCGAGCCGGCTCCTCGCTGCGATCATCGAATCCTCCGATGACGCGATCATCAGCAAGGATCTCAACGGCATTATTACGAGTTGGAACGCCGGGGCGGAACGTCTGTTTGGATACAAATCGGAGGAGATCGTCGGAAAATCCATCCTGACTCTGATTCCCCCAGACCGACACTCGGAGGAACCGCTTATTATTGGACGAATTCGCCGCGGTGAACGCATTGACCACTATGAAACCGTTCGCCAGCGGAAAGACGGCACGCGGTTCGACATCTCGGTAACCGTCTCCCCGCTCAGAGACCAAAGCGGCAAGGTCATCGGCGGCTCAAAAATCGCCCGCGATATTACCGAACGCATCCAGCACGAGCGGCGGCGGACGGCCCAGTACACCGTGGCGAACTTGCTCGCCGGGTCGGGGTCGATCGCCGAGGTGGGACCGCGCATTATTGAAGCCACGGCCGCAGTGGGCGATTACGTGGCCGGGTCAATCTGGAGCCGAGACGACGCTCATGACCGGTGGGAATGCTCCATTACGTGGCATCGGTCTTCACCGGCCCTGGCAGAATTTGCGACCGCAACCCGCGCCCTTCAGCCGAAATCCAATGAAGCCCTGCCCGGCCGTGTTCTGCTGTCGCGAAAACCTGTTTGGATCGACGACATCGGAACAGCCACGGACCTCCCCCGCTCCGCCGCCGCCGCCGCGGCCCAGCTTCGCGGGGCGTTTGCTTTACCCTTGACCGCCGAGGGAGAAATTAATGGCGTCCTCGAGCTCTTCACCCCCGGAGTAGTGCGACCGGACGATGATTTTTTGTCGCTCATGGAAGCGCTTGGGAACCAGATCGGCCTCTTCATTCACCGGCGAAAACTCGACGCCGAATTGAAGCGGCAAAAGGAAGCGGCCGAAGCAGCCAACGCCGCGAAAGATCGTTTCCTCGCGACGCTCAGCCATGAACTGCGAACCCCGCTCACGCCGATCCTGATTTGGGCCGGCGGAATGGTAAACGATCCTTCACTGCCACCCGAGATCGATGAAGGCTTGCAGATGGTTTGTCGCAACGTCGAATTGGAGGCGCGCCTCATCGACGATCTCCTCGATCTTACCCGAATCGCTCGCGGGAAGCTGAAACTCAATCTCCGAAAATCCGATGCGCACGACTTGTTAGGCCACGCCATGGAGATCGTGCGTGACGAGATTTCCTCGCGGAAGCTCAAACTGTCCGTGGAACTCAACGCGACCGACCACATCGTTTTGGCGGACGCCTCACGCTTGCAACAGGTCTTCTGGAACCTGTTGAAGAATGCGTCCAAATTCACCCCACGGCAGGGAGCGGTTACGATCCGTACTTACAACCCGCAGCCCCAGGCCCTTTTCGTGGAGATCAGCGACACCGGGATCGGCATCGAACCGGGCGAGCTCGAGAAAATTTTCGAAGCGTTCGAGCAGGGCAACAACCGGCGCGAAGGACTAGGCCTCGGACTCGCAATTAGCAAAGCGATCGTTGAAATGCATCGCGGCTCGATCCGCGCCTTTAGCGAAGGCCCCGGCAAAGGCGCAAAATTTGTCGTCGACCTCCAGACCGCAGCCTGACGTCGTCAAGCGTCGGCAGGTGGAAGGGGCAACCTAATGTCTACCGTCGTCCCTTTTCCCTGCACGCTTGAGATGGAAATCTTCCCCTGATGCGCAGTCACTACAGATTTCGCGATCGCCATGCCAAGGCCCGTGCCGTGCGATTTTCCATGGGTCACGAAAGGTTCGAAAAGCCTGGCTAGTAATTCTGCGGGAATTCCGATACCGGTGTCGGAGATTCGGATTACGACCTGCCCGTTGACCGAGTCAGTGCTCATGGTCAGGATGCCGCCGCTCGGCATCGCCTCGCGCGCGTTCTTAATCAGATTCGCCAGGACTCGAACGAATCGAGGAAGATCAACGAGAACGTTGCCATCGTAGCGGATGTTTTTGGCGAACTGAATGTTGTGGCCCGGAAGTAACCGCAAGGCCTGCTGGTTCAATTCATCGAGCAAACGCCAGATCGACACCGTTTCGCAGGAAAGCGAAGTCGAGCCCCGCGCGTAATCGAGGAGTTCTTGGGTCATCGAAAGCATTCCATCGGTTGCTTTGTCGGTCATCGCCGCTAATTCCCGGATACGGACGTCGGTTGTATCGCGGGCGATCAAATCGGAGCAGCAACGGACAATGCAAATCGGGTTCTTCAGATCGTGAATGATCGAGTTGGCCATGGCACCTACGAGACTGAGCCGCTCGGAGCGCATGACCTCAGCGATGAAATGTGAGTTCACGCTGCGAAGGCGCTGGGTGACCGACCGCAGGAAATTCATGTGCAAGCGGCTTGGCGCGAGTTCGAGGATGTGCTGGAACGTCTGCTCATCGACTGTGCCCAGGAGCGTCGACTCGACCGCGGTGGCCATGGCGGAGCGCGGCTCACCGTCGAGCAACGCCATTTCACCGAAGAAATTGCCGGGCTCAATAAACCCCAGCGTTTCCTGCTGGCCGCCCCGACCTGCCTTGGATATTTTTACGGAGCCCTTCCCGACGAGGTACATCACATCTCCCGGATCTCCTTCGCGAAAGACCACCTCGCCCTCACTCAGTTGCACTACTCGAACGGTCGGTGCGATCCGATCCAGCAAGGTGGATTCGATTCCCTCGAATAGCCGATTTTCCGAAAGCTGATCGAACGCTCGAGCGAGGGAAGCACTCATGGTCGAATCGGCGGCTAGGAGGCGGCCAGCGTATTCACCAGGCAACCCGCCCGGGCGATTTTCGCCCGTTCCAGGACGGAGCGAACGTGCGCGACCATTTCATCAGGCCGATGTGGTTTGCGAAGAAAGCCTGCCATACCTGCGGTGATCATGCGATCGAGCCGTTCCTTGGCGATGAAGCCGGTACTGAGAAGTACGGTGACATCGGGCCGAATGCCTCGCAGCCTGGCGAACGTCTCTTCCCCATCCATGAAAGGCATAGAGAGATCGAGCAAAATGAGATCAAAATGGCGCGGACGCTTTCGGAACAAATCCAGACACTCGAAGCCAGATTGAGCGGTTTCAATCTCGAACCCCGCCTCGGAGAGAATGCGTTTGGCCAGAAGAAGAGCCATTGGTTCGTCATCCACGACTAAAAGGTGCTGTGCCTTCTTGGGTGCCGGAGTTGGTGCTCTCCTCGGGCGCGCAAAATCAACCAGCTCCGGATGGAATACCATTTTCTTGTCGCTCCCGCCGGCGTGCTCGGCGAGCTCGGCGGTCACAGCAGCCGCCCGGTCCACGCTTGTTCGGAGCATGTCGAAATACTTCTGCGACCCTTCGTTGCCGGCCCATATGTTTTCGATCACCGAACTGGTGCCGGCAATTATCTCGAGCAGGTTGTTTAACTCGCTGGCGGCCTTCTGCGCGGCCGGATCGTTCGACGCGTCAACGCTCATTGCGCAATGACCTGGCTATCGGCAAAAGTGTCCCGCGGCTCGAGGATCGAGCGCTGTCGACTGGAGGCAGGAGAACCGTTTGAAGCTGCTTGCCATGGTCCCCGCCCTTGCCATGATCCCCGCCCTTGCCATGGCCCTTGCCATTGTCTCCGTGTCCGTCGCCATTGTGATCACCCTTGTCCTTGTCGTCATCGTCACAGTCATGAGGAGTAGGTGAGTGCCTGGGGGTCGCAGAAGGTCTTGGCGTCGCTGAAGGCTTTGGGGTTGCTGAAGGCTTCGGGGTTGCTGAAGGCTTCGGGGTCGCGGAAGGCTTCGCAGTCGCGGAAGGATTAGGGGTCGCCGAAGGCTTCGGGGTCGCTGAAGGATTAGGCGTCGCTGAAGAATTGGGGGTCGCTGAGGCATTAGGGGTCGCTGAAGGATTTGCGGGCGCTGAGGGGCCGGGCGAAGGGAGGGGCACCGGCGTCGGAGATGCGGAGATAGCACTGGGGGTCGCCGCGGGCGAAGGAGAAGGGTTCGAACCCGACGAACTTGTCGTCGCGACCGTCAGACTGCGTCCCTGTTCATTGCGCGCCAGCACGTCGATAACACTGCCGGCACTATTTAAAGCCGTCGTGCCCGATCCGTGAATGACGACATCAGTTTCGACCAAGTCCCTCGTCGTCTTGTCGTGCGCCTGCTGGGCGATCTCTTCTCCAATCAAAGCGTCACTGGGTAGCGACGGACCGCCCTTTTTTTTCGACATGTTTACGAGCAACGAAGTGCGCACGAGTTTCTTCAGGTCGACCGAAACCGGAGGCGGAATCTTTTTGGCGTCCGGTCGCATTAAAACCATTCGACCCGGACGAAGAACGACGGAGTCGCCAAAGCGGCCGTTGACCGACAACCGCAGACTCCCCTCCAGCACGAGCACCTTGAGGCTCTTGCCTGGCTTATGTTCCATCAAAATGGTGGTACCCGTGATCGCGGCGGTCACGGAAGCCGTTCGGATTTTCGCGCCGCCCAATCCCTTGGGCACTTGGAGAAGAAGGGTTCCTTTCTCCAGCGATAGGTCGCGCGTTCCGGCCTTAAAGCTGAAAGTGGTTTCCGGGCCAAGACGGGTAAGCGTGTAATCCTGGAACAGAAGCTCCGACCGAGATTTCACGCCCGTCTTAAGCTCGATTTCGTCCTTGATCGTCTCATGCAACGACGCAGCGTGTGCCCCCTTAGCCGGGTCCATCACCTGCACCTGGTTAACGATCTTGGTGACGTGAGCTTCGGTTAAGGGGCCGCCCTGCGCGGAAAAAGCTGGGACTGCGAAGGCACCCGCGAGAAAGATGAGTTGTAGATTGCGCATAGGAGCGAAGGCTGATGGAGCCAAAGCACCAAGCATGCCTTCTTTAGAATCTCCATACTTATTGAGCTTTCCTCCCACGGGAAATAACCCCTGCGGGCCCCCAATGCTGTAACCTCAGAACCGAAAGGTGAGCGCGATCCCGCCGCCGGCGGTGACGGCATTGTAGTCAAAGCCGGACTTGTCCGACCGATTGCTGCCGAAGGAAAAGAAAGCGTTTATATCCGCGCATTTTGAAACACGGTAATGAAGATTCGCAGCGACCACCTGATTGCCGTCAGTCCGATCAGCATGGTTGTAATAATAGCCGGCGACGCGATACGAAACCTCAGCGTCCAGAGCGCGCGTCAGTTGCCAGTGATAGGTGGCAAAGAGAGCCAACTGTTGTCGTTGCTGCGACGAGGGAATTGCGATCCCAGTGCTGGTGATCGCGCCGAGTGTGAAACTCTGTGTTTTCCCGACCGCGAACACCTTCTGCGCGCCGAAGGTGAACTCGTGGTCCTGCAGAATCTCCTCGCTGTGTCGATCGAGCAGCTCAATTAAGTCGTAGCGGGCAAAGAAGGAGATATCGTGGCAATGCTCAGGCGCCCAAAAAAGAGCAGCGCCCAACCCGAGGTTCTCAAAATCCAAGGCCGACGTGCTGTTGTAACGAAAGATCGAGGCGTGGCCGGAAAGTTGAGCCTCCAGCTGCGGATTAATCCGAGGCGTCCAGCTAATTCCCGCGTTCGCGACCACGAAGGCGTCGTCGATCTTGTGGTCGGGCGTCAGCGCGGCGTTGTCTGTGTAGAAAATGGAGGCGTCGCCTCCGACCACGACCGTCGGGACGCGGTCACGCTTCTTGAGAATAACCTGTTCCCCAAAGCTCTCGTCCGAAGAAGCCTCATCCTGGTCCTCGGCGAGCGCCATCCCGTCCGCGTTCACGGCGGGATTCGTCGAGCCCGACGTGGTTCGAAACAGCCGGGCCCGTTCAATGGATGAATTCCCCTGTTGAGCCACCGCCCACGTAAAGGGCAACGACACTAGACAGACAGTCAGAATCCGCAGCGTTGGAGAAGCCACGCCGGGTCTTTAGCAGCCTCTATGCCCCCTTTGAACGGGGAATCTTGGGGCACAAATCCCGCTTCCCGTCACTCGTCTGCATGAAGCGCACTCTCCTCATCAGTCTAGCCGCGCTTATTTGCCTGGGTGGCCTGTTTTTCCTGGAATTTTACGAGCCCTTTGCTTACGTCCGCGTCCGTAATCTCTATCAGGACGCTATCGCTCGCGCTGGCGAAAAGGCCCCGCGCGATCCGAACCTGGTCTTTCTTGCGATCGATTCGGATTCGACCGGCCTTGACGAAACCGAAGACCTTAACCAGCTCTACGACCTGAAGTCCGCAACGCCCACCGACGCGCGCGCTTTGCGTCTGATGAGCCAGCGCTGGCCTTGGCCGCGTGAGGTTTATGCCCTCGTTCTCGAGCGTCTGGTCGATGCCGGGGCAAAGGTGGTCGTGTTCGACCTAACCTTTCCGACGCCGACAGACGGCGACGCTCCCTTTCGCCTCGCGCTCGAGTGTTACGGGGATCGCGTGGTGATCGGGAGCAATTTCCTGTCGGCTCCCTCCCGAGAAGCCTCCACCTCCGGCACCATCTATACTCGGCCCGCCGACAGCCTCGTGCCGCAGTCCGACGCGCCGGACGATCGGGTAGCCTTTACAAACTTCTGGCCGGACGATGACGAAGTCGTTAGGCGCGCGCGCTACTCAATGACTTTCGAAGAGGCCGATGGAAAAGCGCGCCGACCAGGTTCGGAACCATTTCTCTCCCTCAGCGCGGCGGCCCTTCTCAAACTCGGTTTTCCGGCGACCGCTCCTTCTGACCCCAACGGCCGCTTGCTCCGATTCGTCGCGCCTCCCCGCGAAGGTTTTGCGCCTCGATCGATCTTCGAAATCTTCGTGCCCGATTACTGGAAGCAGAACTACCAATCGGGCGAATTCTTCCGCGGGAAAACCGTCGTAATCGGCGCGGAAGGAAACTGGCAGCACGATGAGCATCCCACGCCGCTGGGCGTGATGCCGGGACCGGAGATCCATTTAAACGCGATGAACGCCGCGCTCCACGGCGCCTTCATCCGAGAATTGTCACCGGCAGCCAGGCTCGGCCTCGCAATATTCACCGGGCTCCTCGCGGTCGCGCTGTCGCTTTGGATTCGCTCGCCGTGGCTACGCATCGTCACCCTGGCAGCTCTCGACGGTCTTGGTGTGTGGCTTGCAATTCTCGCCTACAATCGCGCCTCTCTTTTCGTGCCAATTGTGGCGCCCTTTACCGCGTTGAACTTCACCGTCCTGCTCGGCCTGATTTCCGACTTAACCTTGGAACGCGTTGAGAAAAATCGTATCCGCCGCACCCTGGAAAGATACGTTTCTAAGGACGTCGTCCGCCAACTTCTGGATCAGCCGAATCTTTACGCGCGGTCGTTAGGCGGCGTGCTCAAGCCGGCAACGATCTTGTTCTCCGATATTCGCGGTTACTCCTTCGTCACCGCGCGGAGCGACCCGCAGGCGCTGGTCGCGCAGTTGAATGAATACCTCACCGCGATGGTCGAATGCGTCTTCCGTTTTGGCGGGACGCTCGACAAATTCATTGGCGACGCCGTCATGGCCGTTTGGGGAAACACGAGGAGCGACGGTGTTCGCACCGATGCCGTCAACGCCGTCCGCGCCGCTCTTGCCATGCGCGACGAGCTCGCGCGACTGAACGAAAGCTGGGCAAAGCGCGGTCTCCCGCCCTTGCGCATTGGTGTCGCCTTGAACCACGGAGAAGTGGTCGTCGGCAACATCGGTTCGCCGCAGCGAATGGAATTCACCGTCATCGGCGACGCCGTGAATGTCAGTTGGAAACTCCAGGAGCTCACGAAAGACCTGGATAGCGATCTTGTCGTCGGTGAAAGCGTCATGAGTCTAATCATTGAGGAGTTTGATGTCCGTCCTTTGGGCAAGGCGACACTCAAAAGCCTGCCTCACCCCGTTGAGATCTTCGAAGTTCGGGGAGTTCTCGATTCGCAGCCCGCACCTCTCAGCTCAGCCTTGGTCTAGCGCAGCGGTCGCGCCACGAGAACTCCGGAATCAGTCCTATACCTCGCGAGATAACTCGACAGCGTCGAGTCGATCACGACCTTTCCATAGTTCCGCGGCGAGGAGGCGTGCATGAAATGCAGCGATCCGTCCGATTGCCGCAGCGCCAGTCCCACGTGCGACGTCGAATAACGTCCCGGCCCGTCACGCGAAATAATCCCGATAATGTCGCCACTCCGCAGCCGGCCTTCGATCGATGCCACCCGGTTCTTCGGAATCTGATACATCGGCCGGCTCGAGACCCGCGCTTCCATTTGCGCGAGCGGTCCGAGCAACGCGCGGTTGGCCTTCAAGTAACGGTAATGTTTCCAGCCCACCGTCATCTCCCGCGCCGAGTGCGGCACGCTACTCCCGCCCAGACTGCGCGTCAGGTCATCGACCAGTCCACGCCGTTCGTTATCCGCCAGCCAATCCTCCAGATAATGGAGCCGCGAAAGATATTCGCCCGTGCATTGCCCGCCGCGGTAACGATCCACCTCGATGTAATGCAGCATCTGTTCCGGCGTCCAATTCTCTTCCGGATCATTCAGCATCCGCGCGAACGCGAGCGCATTCTCGTAAAACGTCCAGCAATCCATCCCTTGAAAATTCACCGAGGGCGCCTCGATCCGATTATCGATCTCGAGCGTGAACGATTTGTAGCGGGTGCCCACCAACGCGCGCCCGACCGTGGCCGTCCGTTCCCCGATCGGCAATGCCTTCCAGTTTTCCGCTTTCGCCTTCGCCACCAAACTATCGAACCGATCGCGCCCTTTGAATACCGTCCCGAACGGCAGCCGCGATTCCGCGTTCGCCGTTATCACCGACGACAAAAAAAACAGGATGCTAAAAATCTTCACCATTGCGGTGAGGAATGTAGACAGGATTTACAGGATGAACAGGATTGCGAACTAGGACCAAAGTCGTACCCAGGCCCCAATCTGCATTCTGCAATCTGCAATCTGCAATTTTGGATGCGCCACAGTTCGCGCTCCGTATTTTTTAACTGTGCAGGACCTGTTTGAGGCAACCGATGAACCGAAAGAACAAGCGGTCAGCGCCTCCGCTCCCCTCGCCGCCCGGATGCGTCCGCGCACGCTCGATGAGTTCGTCGGCCAGGAACACATCCTCGGTCCTGGAAAATTATTGCGGCGCGCCATCGAGGCCGATCGCCTCCCGTCCGTGATCCTTTCGGGCCCGCCCGGTACCGGCAAGACGACGCTCGCTCATGTCATCGCCGACATGACCCACGCGAAGTTCGAACGGCTCAGCGGCGTCGAGAGCAACGTCGCTGAGATGCGCAAAGTCGTTGCCGCCGCCCAGAACCGTCTTCGCAGCGCGGGCCGGAAAACGATCCTGTTCGTCGACGAGATCCACCACTTCAACAAAGCGCAGCAGGACATCCTCCTGCCCGACGTCGAGAGCGGGAACCTCCGGCTGATCGGCGCCACGACCTACAACCCGTTCTTCTACGTCAACAGCGCTCTCGTCTCGCGCTCCCAGGTTTTCCAGCTCGAACCGCTCAAGGTTCAGCAGCTCGAAGAACTGATCGACCGCGCGCTCGCCGACAAAGAACGCGGCCTCGGCAATCACAACGTCCAGATCGACCCCGAAGCTCGCACCCACCTCGCCAAACTCGCCGACGGGGACGCCCGCAAATGCCTCAACGCCCTGGAAGTCGGCGTGTTGACGACTCCACCAACTGGAGGGACGACCGCTGTGTCGTCCCTTTCCGGCTCGACCTCCGTGTCGTCCAAATCCAAATCAAAAAAATCGGGCGCGACGCCGCGCATCCCTCCAGATGGTACCATTCACTTCACCCTCACCGTCGCCGAAGACTCCATTCAACAAAAAGCCATCGTCTACGACAAAAAAGGCGACGCCCACTACGACACCATCAGCGCCTTCATCAAAAGCATGCGCGCCTCCGACGAGAAAGGCGCGATCTACTGGCTCGCGAAAATGCTCCACGCCGGCGAAGACTTCCGTTTCATCGCCCGCCGCATCGTGATCTTCGCCAGCGAAGACGTCGGCCTGGCCGACGCCGAAGCGCTCCCCCTCGCCATCGCCACTCAGCAAGCCGTCGAATTCGTCGGCCTCCCCGAAGCCCGCATCCCCCTCGCCCACGCCACCGCCTACATGTGCCGCGCGAAGAAAAGCCGCCAAGCGTACGAAGCTCTGGGAGCGGCCACCGAGGAAATCGAGTCCGAACAGACTGCACGCGTCCCCGAGAATTTGAAGAATAAACACTTCCCCGTGAATCCGGAACGGTAAGGTCGGGATGACTCTCGTCTCCGAACGAATTTCCGAGACCATCTAGACCGGAAAATGGTTGATCGGATCACGGAGTTTGTGCGGTCGAAACGAGCCACTATGTGGCTGAAGCATTCCCGCCATCTTCCGCGTGATGTTTCCGATCTCTGACCCACGTCCTCTCTCCTTCAAAGCGAAGACGCCCGATCTGTTCAAAGCGACTTTGCGAGGGCGTGCGGCTCCAACGGCCAGGACGGACGTTGCTCCAGTTCGGCCACCGTAATACTCACCAATTTGCTTCCCTAGTCGACGCGCTGCTAACTTCAACTTCGCTGACTGATTTGTCGGCGTACGAACGTTTTTTGCCTTAAAGGTGCTGGGGTCTGCGCCGTCGGCGGCTACCCAAAAATCGATATTCCTGTTTCCGCCGGAGCGCTTAACGCGTTCCACGAGGGTTTAATCCCTGGGTCGCGGGACAAGAAGGCGCGCCAGTGTTGCGACGATGCGCTACCCCAGGAGATCCGGGAGGACGCCGCAAGGCAAACGAAGGCGAGGTGTTCAAGTGACTCCCTCCGCCGTCCAGGCGCCGATGTGGGTTCGATCCGAGCGCTCCGGGAGGAGACGCCGACCGGCATCCATTCACAAGACGGCGAGGGTGCGAAAATATTATGACCTGAGCCGGCTGAGGGTAGGCGACGAACTGGGTGGGCCGAACGTAGGCGACAGTCTGTGGCGCGGGATCCTCATGCTGAACTACCGCCGGTTCTTGGGCTACCTCCGTGTAGGATGGGGCAACGGTCGTGTTCGCAGGACTGGAGCTGAAAGTGCGTCGCGGAGCGATTTGCTCGTAGTATAACTTCGTCAGGAGAGCCATGGATTTCTCCACTGCTTCCGGTGAGTACTGGTTCGGCAACGCGGGAGTCGATTGCTCGGGGAGCGGCTCGGCCGATTCAAGGTCGCCGCGATTATCCACCATCTTATTACGTTCCTCTTCGGGCTCAGCGCGTTTAGTCACCTGCTCTCGCATTTCGGCCGCGGTGCGCGGCCTGGCGGATTCGAAGCGGGACAACACCAGGCACAACACGACTCCGATAAAAACGCCGAATTGGACCGCAACCAGATGTGCAGCTTTTAGATTCATCTCACAAAGCCCCTCCAAGCGATAATACAGATGACGGAATCAAAGCGTTACGCCTTTGTTCTTGGGAAATTTTCTCCGAAACCGTCGCATACAACAATCTCAAAAATGCTCGCGACTTTTCCGCTTTCCTATGCTCAGGAGCAAAGGGAGATTAGCCAGCCGCTGCATTGCCATGTTCAAGAAATTCGTCGCCCTTCTCGTCGTCGCGCCGTGGACTTTCGCGTTCGCGGCGGTAGCGCCCGAAACGGAACCGGCGGTAAAAGAGAACACGCAGATCGCGACCGTTCTCGCAGACGTCTCCTCAAAGAATATTGAGGCAATAATCCGCAAGCTCGTCAGCTTTGGGACGCGGCACACGCTCTCCGACGCCCAGAGCGAGACGCGCGGCATCGGCGCGGCGCGACGGTGGATTCAGTCGGAGTTCGAACGTTACAGCAAGGAGAATGGCGGCCGACTGGAGGTGACCCTCGACGATTTCACCCAGCCGCCGGGCGAACGAAATCCACAACCGGTTCAGGTCGTGAACGTCGTGGCGACGTTGCGCGGAACGCAGCCGGAATCGCGCGATCGGATTTATGTCGTCAGCGGCCACTACGACTCACGCGTGACCGACGTCATGAACGTTACGGCTGATGCGCCGGGAGCGAATGACGATGCTTCCGGCGTGGCGGCGGTCATGGAAATGGCGCGTGTCATGTCGAAAAAGAATTGGGACGCGACCATCGTGTTCATGGCGGTCGCGGGCGAGGAACAGGGTCTGTTTGGTTCGACCCACTGGGCGAAGATGGCGAAGGAAAAGAACTGGAACATCGCCGGTATGATTACCAATGACATCATCGGCAGCTCCCATGCGGATGACGGCCGCGTGGTGAAAGATCACGTCCGGCTTTTCGCGGAAGGTCTCCCGGCGCTAAAAGAAATGTCCGATCCGTTGCGGACGCTGGTGCGCACCGGCGGTGAGAACGACAGTCTCGCCCGCGAACTGGCGCGGTTCATAAAACCAGAGGCGGAAAAGCACGTGCGCGGAATGACGGTCGACCTCATTTACCGGCGCGACCGATATCTGCGGGGCGGCGACCACAGCCCGTTTCTCGATGCCGGTTTTCCCGCCGTTCGAATGACCGAACCGAACGAAGATTTTCGGCATCAGCATCAGGATTTGCGGAAAGAAAATGGGGTGCAGTTCGGCGACCTGCTCGAGTTTTGCGACTTCGATTACATCGCGCAGGTCGCGCGAGTGAATGTCGTCGCGCTCGGCGCGCTTGCCCTCGCCCCGGCCGTGCCCGCGAACGTCGAGGTCGAAACGAAGGGGCTTACCAACGACACCACCCTGGAATGGAAACCGAACACCGAACCAGACCTGGCAGGGTACCAGATTGTGTGGCGGGACACGACCGCTCCGCTTTGGCAGCACTCGCTATCGGTCGGGAACGTCACTCGGTTTGCCGTCCCCGTCTCAAAAGACAATGTCGTATTCGGCGTCCGCGCGCTCGATAAAGACGGTAATCAAAGCCCCGCCTCGTATCCGACCCCGCGGCGGTGAACCGAGGCGAGCATAATTTTTAATCTCGCAATCCATCCGCCCATGTCTCGCCTTTTTGATCCGCTCAAGATTCGTGACCTGACGTTTGCTAATCGGGTTTTCGTCTCGCCGATGTGCCAATATTCGAGCGAGAACGGATATGCGAACGACTGGCATTTTGTTCATCTCGGGAGTCGGGCGGTCGGCGGCGCGGGACTGGTGCTGACAGAGGCGACGGCAATTCTACCAGAGGGACGAATCAGTCCGCAGGACCTGGGGATCTGGGAGGATGGACACATCGAGATGCTGACGAAGATCGTCAGGTTCATTCACGAACAGGGAAGCATCGGAGGGATTCAGCTGGCGCATGCGGGACGCAAGGCGAGCACGAGCCGGCCTTGGCAAGGTCACGATGCGGTTCCGGAGAGGGAAGGCGGCTGGACGAAGGTCGTGGCGCCGAGCGCGCTAAAGTTTTCTGACACTTATCCGATGCCGCAGGCGCTGACGCGCGATGGCATTCGGGAAGTGCTCGACGCGTTTGCGGCGGCCACGAGGCGCGCCTGTCAGGCCGGCTTCCGCGTGGTGGAGATCCATGCGGCGCATGGATACCTGATCCACGAGTTCCTGTCGCCGCTTAGCAACAAGCGCGAAGACGAATACGGCGGATCCTTCGAGAATCGAACGCGGCTGTGCCGTGAAGTCGTGGCCGCGGTGCGATCGGCGTGGCCCAAGGAATTGCCGTTGTTTATTCGCATCTCAGCGACGGATTGGGTCGAGGACGGTTGGACGATTGAAGAATCGGTGAGACTTGCCGCCCAACTGAAGGCAATGGGAGTGGATATGATCGATTGCTCGACCGGCGGAAACGCGCTCCACGCGAAAATTCCAGTTGGGCCCGGTTATCAGACGCAGTTTGCCGAGCGGATTCGGCGCGAAGCGAAGATCATGACTGGAGCTGTCGGGATGATCACGTCGGCAGCGCAAGCGGACCACATTATCCAAACCGGACAGGCGGATGCGGTAATCATGGCACGCGAATTCTTGCGCGATCCATATTGGCCTTTGCGCGCGGCGCGTGAGCTGGAGCAGGCCATCGCATGGCCGGTTCAATATCTCCGGGCGGCGCCCAAAGGGGCGCAGCCGCGGGAGCCGGTGGACCTGAAAAGTTTCGGTTCGTGCTTCGAGGAACAGCACGGCGTGCCGGAAGAGAAAAGCTGAAGCAAACCTCCAACGTCTCCTGAAGCATCGGCCTTGTGGGCCGTCGCGAGATGCGCACGACCGCAAACCGCACCCACAGGGCCGTGGCTCCAGCGCACGATCTTTGCGTGCGACATAAGTTGCGTGGCAGAATGATCAATGGCGAAGAAGGAGGTCGCGCAGAAGAGAAAGATTGCAGGAACGTCGGGGGCGTTAATGAAACGCCTGCATCCCAGGCTCGCACGATGGTTCGAAGCGACCTACGCGGGATTCACCCATGCTCAGTTGCTGGCGGTGCCGGCGGTGCTGGATCGTGAATCGATCCTGCTGACCTCACCGACAGGGAGCGGAAAGACGTTGTCGGCATTCCTCGGGATCTTCGATGCGCTTCTCAGGAAATTGGAGGCCCGAAAGTTGAGCGCGAGCGTGCAATGCATCTATGTCTCGCCGTTGCGCGCTCTGGCTTACGACATCGGAAAGAATGTCCGTGCGCCCATTGCGGGAATGGGGCTCGAAAAGGAGCTTCGAATTCATCTGCGCACAGGCGATACGCCGGCGAGCGAGCGGGTGAAGTTTCGAGATCGCGCGGCGCATATTCTGGTAACCACGCCGGAAAGCCTCGCGGTGATGCTTGCGCAGGAAAGTTACGCGGCGCACCTCGCGGAATGCGAATTTGTCGTGGTCGACGAGCTGCATTCTTTCGCCGGAAACAAACGCGGCGCGGACCTGACAATCTCGCTGGAGCGTCTGGAGCGCTTGCGCTTTCGCGAAAATCCGAAGGCAATGCCGCTTTGCCGCATTGGACTGTCGGCGACGGCGGCGCCGCTCGATGTTCTGGCGCGATTCCTCGTCGGCCAGGAACGCGAGTGCCGGATCGCGGAAGCCCAGACAGAAAAGCAGTCGCTCGTCGAAGTGTTCTCGCCAATCCGCCGCAAACCGTATCCGCCATCGGGCTATACTGGCGTGCGTCTTTACGCTGAGCTCGCAGAACTCATCCGGCGCCGTCAATCGGTTCTCGTCTTTACGAATGTTCGCTCCGCGGCCGAGCAGGTGGGTTTGAGGTTGAAAGAATTGCTTCCCGAGCTCGCGGAACAGATCGAGATCCACCACGCCTCGCTCGATCGGAGCGTGCGGCTCGAAGTCGAAGACCGTCTCAAGAACGGTGAGCTCCGCGCCGTCGTCTGCTCGACCAGCCTCGAAATGGGAATCGATATCGGGGCCGTCGATCTCGTGGTCATGGTCGCGACCCCGAAAGGTGTCTCCCGCGCTATTCAGCGCATCGGCCGTTCCGGCCATTCCCTCGATCGGAGCAGTCACGGCGTTCTGGTCGCCACGAACATCAACGATTTGGTCGAGGCGACCGTGACCGCAAAGCTGGTCCGCGAACGCGCGCTCGACCCGATCAAGATCCAGGAGAAGCCATATGACGTCGTCGCCCAGCATATCGTTGGGTTGGCCGCGGCCGGTTCACCGATCGGCGCGGATGAAGCCTTCGATTTGATTCGTCGCGCGTATCCGTTTCGGGAACTGACCCGCGAAGAATTTAATCGAATCCTTGAGTATCTCGAAGGCGGTGGCGCCGCGCTTCAAAAACAATACGCGGACGTCTTCGGAAAAATTCAGATTGAGGGGGGACTGATTTCTCTCGCCCATCCGCGAATTGGCCGAGAATTTTTGGTTAACATCGGCACGATTCATTCGGAGGGCTTTATCGACGTGCTCTTGCGGCACCGGCGCCTTGGCTCGGTCGAAGAAAATTTTATCAAGCAACTTCAGATCGGGGACTTGTTCGTGCTCGGCGGACGAATCGTGCGGCTCGTCGACACGGGCGTGCAGGAGGCCTTCGTCGAACGCGCGGACGGCCAGTTGCCCACAGTGCCGCGGTGGAACGCAGCGAAAATGCCGCTCACTTCCGGCCTCGCGCGCGCTGTTCGCCGATTACGCACTGAATTGGACTCCGAGGTCCGGCGAACGAGCGACGACGGTGCCGTCGTCGACTGGCTGGTCGAGCGCTATGAGATCTCGGCCGCAAACGCCCAGGCTATCGTTGAATTGTTCCGGACCCAGCTCAGCATTTCCGATGTGCCAGTCGGGCGGAAAATGTTGATCGAGCTCTACCGCGAAGGAGATCACGCGCACTACTTTTTTCATTCTCTGATCGGCCGGAGCGCGAACGACGCTCTTTCCCGAATCGTCGCCTTGCGGGTGCGGGAGCGAATCGGTGGCAACGCGCTCGCGACCATAGACGATTATGGATTCTTGCTGACGCTGCGCCACGATCAGGAATTACCCCTGGCCGGTTTGCGGGAATGCTTCGCCCGCGCAAAGGCCGAGCGCGATCTGAGCGCGGCCTTGCGCGGCTCCGAACTGGTGAAATGGCAATTCCGCGGCGTGGCGCAGACCGGCTTGATGGTGCCGCGGAATCTGCCTGGGAAAAAGCGAAAGCAAAAGCAACTGAGCTGGAGCGCCGAGGTGTTGTTCCGGGTTTTGGAGCGGCATGAACCGGAGCATCCCTTGTTGGTTGAAGCGTATCGGCAGGCCACCCACACTTTTCTGGACGCGGAAGCCGCTTATCGATTTCTGGACGAAGTCGACGGCTTCGAGTGGAAGCTGCTCGAGCTACCGGCCGTTTCCCCGTTTTCGTTCGCGATCTACGCCAGCGTGATCAAGGAAAACATGATGCTCGAGGATCCGACCGCGGCGATCGAGCGCATCTACCGTGAGATGTATGCGAAGGTGGAGAGCGCGACGACAAAGCTCCCTTCGTTGTAATCGTGCTCGTACTATCCCTCGTGCCCAGACCCTTCCTTCGATTACGATCACGAGCAGGAGCACGAGAACGAGCGGCAGAAACGTGAAAGGAGTGGGACCTTTCGATCCCACTCCTCCCACACACGAGCGAGGCTTCTCCTTAGCTTTTGCTCTGCGAAAACTACGTTTTGGCCTGCGAAACCACTTCGTTGAGTTTGAAGATCGGCAGGAACATCGCGATCACGATGCCGCCTACGATCACGCCAAGGAAGACGATCAACATCGGCTCGATTAAGGAGGTCAACGCGTCGAGCATGGCCTCGATCTCTTCGTCCCAGAAATCCGCCATCTTCTCCAACATGGTGTCGATCTTGCCGGTCGCTTCACCAGCCGCGACCATCCGAAGCATCATCGGCGGGAAAATGGGCTTCTTTGAGAGCGCAACGGAAAGGTTATCGCCTTTTTCGACGTCGTTGCTCACGCCTTTGATGCTTGTTTCGACAACGTGGTTGCCGGAAGCGCCACCGACGATGTCGAGTACTTCGAGGATCGGCACGCCGCTTCGGATCAGCTGCGCGAAGGTCCGCGCGAACCGCGACATACAAATCTTATGAACGAGAGGACCGAAGACCGGGAGCTTTAGCTTCCACCGATCCCAGAGCTGTTTCCCGCGCTTCGACCGGAGGAAGGTGCGAATACCAAAGAACGTGCCGCCGATGCCGAGAAGGATGAAGTGCCATTCGCCGCGCATGAAATCGCTCACGTCGATCAGAAATTGCGTCGGCGCTGGCAGCTTCGAACCGAAGTCCGCGAAAATTTCGCCGAAAATCGGAACGACCTTCACAATCAGGAACGTCGTGATCGCCATCGCGATGCAAATGACGATGACCGGATAAGTCATCGCCGACTTGACCTTTTTGCGCAGACGAGCGCTGGCTTCGAGGAAGCCCGCGAGCCGATCAAGGATCTCCGCGAGCAAGCCTCCGTGCTCACCGGCTTTCACCATGCTCACAAAGAGCCGATCAAAGACGCGGGGGTGTTTCGCAATCGATTCGTTGAAAGTCTCGCCGCCTTGCACGCGCGTCGTCACGTCGCTGATAATGTGACGCAGACTTTTTTGCCGCTTGGGGTCGCACTGGTCGTAAAGCGCGGTCAACGCCTGAACCAGCGAGATGCCAGCTTCAATCATAGTCGAGAGCTGCCGCGTAAAAAGAACCAGATCGGTCTCTTTGACCGACCAGGTTTTCTTGCGGGACTTGCTTGCAACGGCCTTTTGCTGCAGGGACAAAACCATCAAGCCACGGCTCATTAGGCTGGTAACGGCGTTGTCCTCGTTGAGAGCGTCTTGGACGCCGGAAACGATCTTTCCCGAGATATCTCGGGCTTGGTAGGAGAAGGTAATCATGTTATGGTAATTATATTCCGTCTAGCAGCTATAATGCCACTCCTTGTGAGTCAACCCGCCATAAAGGCTAGTTGAGAGCTGCCATTTAGAGGTTGATGATCCGCCTTAATGCCTCATGCTCTCGAACTTGAACTCGTCCGCCCCGGCATCTTCCTGTGGCGCTACTACGATCCCGCGATCAAGACCGACCTGTTTGCGACTGGCTTGCAAACCGACTCAGGAACTTTCCTGATCGATCCCGTTTCGTTGGCACCGGACGCCATGGCCCTTTTGGACCCCGTCGCAGGTATTGTTGTGACGAATGACAACCATCAGCGGGCCGCAGCACACTTCGCTGAGAAGTTTCGGGTTCCAATGTATGCCGAAGCGAAGGCCGCTTTTGCTTTGCTCGGCGCGACCAGCATCGATTTCAGCACTCCGTTCGCTCCCGGACTAACGGCCATACCCGTGGAGGGCGCTGCCCCTGGGGAGATCGCGATTCATTGGGAGGCAGGGACTGGCGCGATGGTAATAGGAGATGCCCTTATTAATTTCGAGCCGTACGGATTCACGTTTTTGCCGCCGAAATATTGCTCGAACTTCAAGTTAATGCGCGCCTCGCTGAGGAATCTCCTAGATTATTCCTTCGAGCGGATGCTCTTCAGCCACGGCGAACCAATCCTGTCTCATGCTCGCGAACGGCTGGAAGCGTTGCTTGAGGCGCGGCCTTAAAGTAATGGATCTGCCCGAAAATCCGGTAACGCGTTTTTTTCGTTTAATTCGGTTCTCCCACACCATCTTCGCTCTGCCGTTTGCCGTCGGCGCCTTGCTGGTTGCGGCTAACGGACGCCCTAGCCTTCGGGTCGTTTGCCTCGTTCTCGTCTGCATGGTTCTGGCGAGGACTGCCGCCATGCTTTTCAATCGGCTAAGCGACTGGTCTCTGGACCAAAGAAATTTACGGACGGCTACGCGACATCTCCTCGTTACAAAGCCGCTGGCGTGGATCTTTCTCGCGATTACCAGCGTTGGTTTTCTTATCGTGAGCGCGGCAATCAATCGTGCCACCGCCTTACTTTCGCCGGTCGCGCTCGCCATTGTCTTCTTTTATTCGCTAACGAAACGTTTCACGAGCCTGACGCATTTTTTTCTCGGATTCGCGCTGGCGGTAGCGCCGGCGGGAGCTTGGATCGCGCAAACAGGAACGCTGGACTGGCCCCCAGTGGTTCTGGGCGCGGGAGTTATTTGCTGGGTCGCCGGGTTTGATCTGATCTACGCCACGCAAGACGTCGACTTCGACCGGCGCGAAGACCTGCGGTCTCTAGTCGTCCGGCTCGGGGTGGCCGCTAGTTTGCGATTGGCACAATGGCTCCACTTACTGATGTTCGCGGCGCTCATCGCCTTTGGCTTCGCGGCGAAATTAGGGACTATATATTTCGGGGCAATGGCGTTGATCGCCGGCGCTCTGGTCTACGAACACCGGAGCGCGCGACAATTGGACCTCGCCGGAATCAACCGCGCCTTCTTCCAGAGCAACGCATTCGTGAGTGTCGTCTTCGTAGTCGCCGTCGCGGCTGATCGCTGGTTCTGATTTACGGATCGAGGAGCGCAATCCGCTGGGCGTGCCGCCCGCCTTCGAAGTCAGTCGTCAGCCAAACCCGGACGATAGCCAGGGCCGTATCTTCCGGAATCACGCGTTCCCCCATCGAAAGGACGTTCGCGTCGTTGTGTTGCCGCGACAATCGCGCCGTCTCCTCGTTCCAGCAAAGCGCGCAACGCACTCCACGCACTTTATTGGCCGCCATCGCCTCGCCGTTTCCTGAGCCGCCGAAAACGATCGCGCGATCGCACTCGCCTTTCACCACCGACTCAGCAGCGGGCCGGATAAAAAGCGGATAGTCCACCGGCTCGTCGCTAAACGTGCCGAAGTCCTTCACTTCATGGCCCAGCTCAATGAGCAACGCCTTCACTTTTTCTTTGTAACGGTAGCCCGCGTGGTCCGTGCCGAGAGCGATTTTCATGATCTGCGTTCTAATCCTGGCGCTGCGGGACTGTCGAGGGCAAGCATCCTAAACCTTGCCCTCGAGCTCAGCGAGCTGGCTCCAGATCTCGCGCTCGCTCTCACTCAACTTTTTCGGAATCTGGATTTGGACCTCGACGAATAAATCACCTCGTGTGCCGTCGGCCGTCGGCAAACCGTGGCTGCGCAGACGAAAACGTTGTCCGCCTTGCGTTCCCGCTGGAATCTTTAACCGAGCGTGACCTTCCAGGGTCGGCGCCCGCAATTCGCCGCCCAACACGGCCTGCCATGGTGGCAGCTTTACCTCATGGATCAGATCGTTCCCTTCGACGGTGAACTCCGGATGACGTGCCAGTCGCACGCGCAAAAACAGGTCGCCACTTTTCCCCCCACCGGCACCGGCCTCACCCTGGCCGGCGAGGCGAATGCGTTGACCTTCGTGCACGCCTTTGGGTATTTTGACCTGATAACTTTCGACCTTGTTGGAATTCCCGCGCCGGAGCGAGATGGGCCGCTTCGATCCATGGAGCGCTTCCTCGAGCGTGACCATGATGTCCGCTTCCACGTCGCTCCCGCGTTCGGCGCTCCGCGGGCGTTGACCGAACGGGCTCCCGCCGCCAAAACCTGCCTGACGCCCCCCGCCGAAAAACGCTTCGAAGAAATCGCTGAATCCCGTTCCGCCGAATTCGAAATCGATGCCGCCGTCGCCTGTTCCGGAACGACGGAATCCACCGCCCCCCGGTTGCCCGCCCCATCCCGGAGGCGGCTGGAATCCGCCGGGCTGGTTCCAGTTTGCGCCTAGCTCGTCGTACTTCTTCCGCTTCTCCGGATCGCCGAGGACCTCGTAAGCCTCGTTGATCTGCTTGAATTTTTCTTCCGCCGCCTTCTTGTCCTTCGCGACGTCGGGATGATGCTGGCGCGCCAGCTTTCGGAACGCCTTCTTGATCTCGTCGTCCTTCGCCGTTTTCGAAACACCAAGCGTCTCGTAATAATCTCGAAATTGAACTGCCATCGCTTTCGCAAAGATTCAGTGAGGCGCGCTTCTTATCAAGGAGCGGTGACCGTCAGCCTTGTTTTCGTTTTCGCATGCGAGGACTCATCGGCAGCTAATTGGTGATGCCTCGCACGTCCCGCCAACAGCAAGCGCTGGATCAGCACGTTGCGCTCTTGCGACAATGCCGGCGTTGCCCGCGGATGTTCCCGCCACCTGTTTCCGGGGGCCCGGTTCTCAGTAAAGTCATGCTGATCGGCCAGGCGCCTGGGGTGAAAGAGCCAGTGCTCGGCAAACCGTTTGCCTGGACGGCAGGCCGCACCTTGTTTGGCTGGTTTCAACAATTCTGCGGCATGAATGAAGAACAGGTCCGCGAAAGGATTTACTTCGCCGCGGTCTGCCGCTGTTTTCCGGGGAAAACGCCCGCCGGCGGCGATCGCGTTCCCGCGCCGGACGAAATCCGAAATTGCTCAACCTGGATGAACGACGAAATCGAACTGCTCCGGCCGCGCCTGGTCATTCCCGTGGGCAAACTCGCCATCGCGCAATTCCTGCCCTTCGAAAAACTCGATGAGGTCGTCGGCCGGGCATTCCGAATTCACGACAAACGGCGCGAGTTCGATCTGATCCCATTACCTCATCCATCCGGCGCCTCGCCCTGGCACCGCATTCCGCCCGGCCTCGGCCTTCTCCGAAAAGCCATGCGCCGAATCGCACGCCACCCGGCAATCCGAAACCTCTTGGACGCTTGCCCGCCGTAGCGAAGCAGAGGAGGGTTTGCCCCTCTTCTTCCATGACTGCCAAAGTCCTCACCCGCGCCGATCTTCCAGAATCCGACAAATGGGACCTTACCCATCTCTTCACCAACGCCGACAAATGGTCCGAGGACTTTGCCTGGCTCCAACGGGCATACTCAAGGATCGCTGATTGGAAAGGGGCCCTCGGCAAATCCGCCGCCAATCTCGCCGAGTGTCTCGAATTCGAAAAATCACTCGATCTGAAAATCGAGCGCCTCTTCCATTACGCCTCGCTTCAACTCGCCGAAGATAGCGCGAACCCCGATTACCTCGCGCGGATGGGCCAGATGCAAAATCTGCTTACGAAAATCGCCGAAATCGCGTCGTTCATGAACCCAGAGATTCAGGCAATCCCGGATACCGCCTTCGCCAGTTTTCTGGAAGATCCTGCTCTGACCGAGTGGAAGATCGCGCTCAAGAAAATCCGCCGGATGAAACCGCACGTTTTGTCCGAACCGGAGGAACGGCTCTTGGCGCTGGGCAGCGCCGCGCTCGATGGCTACGACGAAACGTTCTCCCAATTAACCGACGTCGATATGAAGTTCGGGGTGCTTATCGACGACAAGGGAGACGAGGCGCCGCTCACGCAAAGCTCGTTCAGTTCGTTTCTGGTCAAGCGGGACCACGAGTTGCGTAAGCGGGCGTTCCACCAGTTCTATCACGAATTCCAGGATCACCAGTTCACCCTCGCGTCGTCGCTCGCGTATTCGGTAAAGGCGGACGTTTTCCGCGCGCGAGCCCGCAATTATCCTTCCGCCCTCGAAGCGTCTCTCTTCCGCGACGACATTCCCGCCGCCGTCTATGACGGCCTCATCACGGCCGTCCGGCAGAACTTTGCGCCGCTCTTCCGCTATTACGAACTGCGCCGGCGCGTCCTTGGCCTCGACGAGCTGCATCAATACGACACGTATGTCCCTCTGGTCGCTGAGATCGAGTCACATGTCTCGTTCGATCAGGCTACGGCCTCAATTCTGGCGGCGTTTGAACCGTTGGGTCCCGAATACACGACTGCGTTGACCGAAGGTCTTCGCGGCCGCTGGTGCGACCGTTACGAAACCAAGGGAAAACGCAGCGGCGCCTTCTCCTCCGGCAGCTTCGGCGCGCCGCCTTACATCCTGATGAACTACAAGAGTGACGTTTTCTCCGACGTTTACACTCTTGCTCACGAAGCCGGCCACTCCATGCACACCTGGTTCTCGCAGCGCTCGCAACGCTTCCAGGATTACAATTATCCGATCTTTCTCGCCGAAGTCGCGTCGACCTTTAACGAGGAACTGCTCACCCATCATCTCTTAGAGCAAACCGTCGACAAAAAAATGCGCGCTTACATTATCAATCGCCAGATCGACGACATCAGGGGCACGTTATTTCGGCAGACGATGTTCGCGGAGTTTGAGAAAATCATTCACGCCATCGAAGAACGTGGGGATGCGCTGACGCTTGACGTTTTCAAACAGGAATATCACACGCTTCTCGAGGCTTACTTCGGCTCCGGCGTCGTCCTCGATCCACAACTCGATCTGGAGTGTCTCCGGATCCCGCATTTTTACAACGCGTTCTACGTTTACAAATACGCCACCGGAATTTCGGCTGCCGTGGCGCTCTCGGAACGCGTCCTGGGTCGCGAGCCCGGCGCCGTCGAGGCGTACCTGGAATTCCTGAAATCAGGCGGAACAAAGTTCCCGCTCGAAACGTTGCGCGGTGCTGGGGTGGACATGGCTACTCCGGCGCCGATCGAGAGCACTTTGCGGCTTTTCGAACGGCGACTCACGGAACTGGAACAGCTCCTCTTGTAGCGGCGGTCGATCACCGCCGACAATTGCTATTCCTCACTCCGAATCTCGGCAGTCATCAATTGTCGCTACAGCCCAGAAGCCTCTGGCAGGCGATTTGCTAATAAGGAACCGTGCAGTTTGAATGGCAGTTGCAGGCGGCCTGCGGCTACGCAGAGCTGGGCATGACGAGACAGTCGCTCGCCGAGCTCGACTCCATCGAGAAACGTTATCAGCAACGCCCGGAGGTTCTTCAGCTGCGACTTCATCATCTGATGCGCCAAAAAAAATGGGCGCTCGCGCTCCGAGTGAGCCAGAAGCTTTGCCGCGTCGCTCCCGATGCGGGTGCCGGATTCCTTCATGCCGGCTTTTGTCTGCATCAGCTCGGTAAGACTGCCGAAGCGAAAAACCTCCTGATCACGGGCCCGGTCGCGCTGTTAAAAGAGCCGATCTACTACTACAACATGGGGTGCTACGAAGCACTTCTCGGTAACGTTCACGACGCCGAAGCGAACCTGCAAATCAGTTTCAAGATGGATAACTCTTTTCGGGACCTGGCGAAGAAAGACCCCGATTTGAAGGCGCTCCACGCGGTGATTTGAACCCAAGGGGCGGCGGTTTATCCCGCGGCTGCGGGACCGACTAAAACTGGGCGGTTTGGACAGCGCCCCTCCTTGGTTTACGCTCGACGGTGGAACGCGAACGCCTCGCTTCTCTCTTCCAGGAGAACTTCATGCGCTTCGGCGAGCTCGGCGCAGCAGTATCGGTCTGGCAACACGGAAAGTCGCTTCTCGACCTGCACGGCGGATTCAAGGAAGCAAAACGGGAACAGCCCTGGACGGCCGACACAATCGTCCTGTTTTGGTCGGCGACGAAAGGTCTCGGAAGCGCGTGCCTGCTTCACGCGTTGCAGGAAGAACGCATCACGCTGGCGCGGCGCGTCGCGGATTTCTGGCCGGAGTTCGCTCAAGCCGGGAAGGACGCGGTCACCCTCGGGCAATTGCTCTCCCACCAGGCGGGTCTCTGCGCGCTGGATGAGCCGACAGACGTCCTCGATTACCCGGCGGTTATCGGGGCTCTGGAAAAACAAAGACCGATGTGGTCACCCGGCACGGCGCACGGTTATCACGCGCGGACGTTCGGATTTTTGGTGGATGAATGTGTGCGGCGGATAACCGGAAAGCGGGTTTCGGAATACTGGCGAGAAAAATTTGGCGAACCGCTCGGTCTCGATATCTGGCTCGGGCTGCCAGTCGCCGAACAATCACGCACCGCGACGATGTACGCCGCGAGAGCTGGCGGCGAACAAACCCCCGCGGAATTTTACCGTGAACTGGTGACGCCGGGAACGCTCGTCCGGAAAACGTTTACCTCGCCGGCTGGGCTTCACTCGATCGCCGCGATGAACACGCCGGAGAGTCGCTGCACTGCCATCGTCTCGTTCGGCGGGATCGGAAGCGCGTCGTCGCTGGCGAAGTTCTACGGAATGCTCGCGAACGGTGGGGCACTGGGCAGGAAGCGCTACTTCAAAGCGGAGACGATTGCGTGGATGAGCACGACCCTCGCCTCCGGCACTGATCGCATTCTTCAGATCCCGACCGCTTTCTCGGCGGGCTTCATGAAAAATCGCAACAGGATCAGGGCGACGAATCTTCGGCCCATCCGATTCCGCCTTCGGCCATCCTGGCGCCGGCGGAAGCAACGCTTTTGCCGATCCCGAAAATGGAATCGCGTTCGCCTACGTCATGAACCAGATGGAGCAATCACTCCTGCCTAACGAAAAGTCGTTCCGGCTAGTGGATGCTGTCTATTCGCGTAGCCGATCATTCGCCGATCAGGGTGACGTTAACGATCTGCGGTGATGCGGCGACCGGCGATGCTCGAAAACAAAAATTCCCTGCCAGGTCCCGAGCGCCAATTTGCCGTCCGCGACCGGGACGACTTCGCTCGTCCGGGTTAGCACCATGCGAATGTGGGACGTGCTGTCGTCGGGACCTTCATCGTCGTGCTCGTAGTTCGCCGCTCTCCGGGACGAGGCGCTCGAAGAAATTTTCCAGGTCGCGCCGGGCTGCCGGTGCGGCATTTTCCATGATGACCAGACTGCAGCTGGTGTGGCGGACAAATACAGTCGCGGTGCCGTTAGCGATCTTGCTTTGCCGAACGATCTTTGCCACCTGATCGGTGATCTCGTAGGTCCCCTTTCCTTTGGTCCGGACTTCGAAGGTTTCGCTATGAACTGCCATCGTGGCACCTAACGCTCGGGGCCCGCAGCGCAATCAGGCGGAAGTTTCGGCTTCGCAGCAGCCGAGCAATGCAGGATAGTCGGCCGATCCATGCAAGCGGATCTCGAGCGCATTCTTTTCGACGAAGCGACGATCCATCGCCGGCTCGACGAGTTGGCGGCGCGGATTTCGGCCGATTATGCCGGCCGCGAGCTGACGGTGGTAGCGATCCTGAACGGCAGCGTAATTCTGGTGGCGGATTTGTTGAGGCGCATTCCCCTCCCGCTCAAACTGGATTGCCTGAGCGTCGGCGAGCTACCACGGCGCGACGAAAAGCGTGGGCGAATTGATATTTCGTCAGGTGTCGCTGCCCGACATCGCGGGACGTCATGTCCTGATCCTGGACGACATCCTCGACAGCGGCGTTACCCTGGCGACGATTCGCGAAAAGCTCGAGGCCGCCGGCCCGCTCAGCGTGCGGATTTGCGTGTTGCTCGAGAAAGAAACGAGACCCGGGTGCGCGCCGGTCGAACCGGAATACGTCGGCTTCGAGATCGCGGACGAGTTCGTGGTCGGTTACGGTCTCGATTACATGGAGCGTTACCGGAATCTTCCGTGCATCGGAGTGCTCCGAAAGGAATTGATCGAGGCAAGCGCCTGACCGTGAAGGTCCGTGTCCAATTTTTTTCGCGGTTGCGCGATCTGACGGGAAAGGCGGAGATCGACCTGGAAGTTCCGGAAGGAACCACCGCTGGCGGATCTGCTCGAGAAAGTTTACTGCACACGCCCGCGCTTGCGGGAATGGGACAAAAGCATTCTGGTCGCGGCCGGAGTGGAGTTCGTCGGAGCGCGATTACGTCGCTCAATCCCGGCGACCGAGATTTCGATAATGCCGCCAGTGCAGGGCGGGTGAGGTGAAGCTGGAGGGACGACCGCTGTGTCGTCCCTGAATAAGGGACGGGACAGCGCCCGTCCCTCCAATTAGTCCCGGAAGTTCTTGAAGTTCGTGGCGACGCCAAAATCACTGACTGCGGACGAACGCGATGACCTCCTGCAGATCGTCTCTCTTCTTTCCCGTCACCCGGATCTGGCGATCCTGGAGCTGGTTTTGGACTTTGAAGCTCTGGCCCTTGATCGCGAGGATAATTTCCTTCGCCTTGTCGCCTTCGAGTCCCTGCTGAATCTTCAACTCCTGCCGCGCGTGCCCGAGCGGCGAAATCGCCGGGTCGACCTGCTCGATGTTTCGCAAGTCGATGCCGCGCTTGCTCGAATTTACCGATGACGATTTCGCGGAGGCCGCGCAAACGCGACGCGTCCTCCGCGGTCAGCGTGATCTTGTCTTTCTCGGCGACGATCTCGGCGACGCTTCCCTTGAAATCGAACCGGGTGGCCAGTTCCTTGCGCGCCTGATTCAAGGCATTATCAATTTCCTGCGCGTCCACTTCTGAAACAATGTCGAACGAAGGCATCTTGGGAATTTTCGATTTTGGATTTTCGATTTTCGATTGCTGAAGAACACTGAGCCAATGCGGTTTCGAATCCGGCGTCAAGCTCGCGCGAGGTAATCCCTGGCTTCCTCTGGCCGTGATTGTGGCGCTGCCGGCTTGTCATCGCGCCGGGTCGAAGGAGGAAAAGGCGTTGCGGGCCGAATTGCGGAAAGCCCTCGGCGAACAATCCTATGAGCGCGCCGTCGAGCTGGCGCGGCGTCATTTGAAGTTGCGGCCGCAGGACAACGGCACCTGGGACCGGCTGGTGCGCGCCCAGTTTGGACTGCACGACCTCGCCGCGGTGAGCCAGAGCCTGGATGATTGGCGGAACGCGGTGCCCGACCCGTCCCTAAGCCTCGACCAATACGCCGGCGATTACGCGGCCGCGAAAAAAGATGATGCCTGGGCCGTAGCCGCGTGGAAAAAAGTGGTGGCCGTCGATCCGAAAAATGTCCGGATCTGGGAGAAGATCGCGCGGTTGGAAAAGCGCCAGCATTTCTGGACGAAGGAAGACGCGGCGTGGACTGCCGTTCTCGCGGTGCAGGAAAACGCGTTCGCCCGGATTAATCGCGCTTTGTGCCGGCGGCGACTCCATCGCTGGCACGACGCCTACGAAGACCTCGAGGTGGCGCAAAGCGCCGGGCACGACGACCCGGAAGTGCAACGCGGCGCGAAATTGCTGGAGCGCCTCGGGAAATTTCTCGGGGAAATTCGCGAGCTCGATTCGGCGATGGCGGTCTCGCCTAACGACTGCGGGCTGCTCACCGACCGCGCGCTGTTGTTCCTCCGCGCAGACGATCCCGAGCTGGCTCTGGAGGACGCGGAGACAGCCGCGAGGATCGGCACGTGGGCGATGCGGCCGAAATTATTTCAAGCCCTGGCGCTGGTGGCTCTGGGCCGCGCCGACGAAATGCGAGAGAATCGCCGTGCGTAAAACAGTCCGGCTCGACGCACTGACGCCCGAGTTTCTCGAGACGATTGGCCGGCTCGACTCCGAAATCTCCGCCGAACGAAACAACGCCGAGCTTTACGTTTCGCGCGCCTGGCAGCTCAACGAGATTGTGCAGCCGGCCCTTGCCCTCCAGGACGCGGAGGCGGCGGCGAAGCTGGACCCTAAGATCGCGGGCGCGAGCGCGGAGGCAGCTTAGCCCTGACCAAACTCGGGCCGCGCCCAGGAGGCACTGGAGCAAATCAAACGCGCCACGGAAGTCGGATCCGAATTTTTCCACGGCGTGGCAATACCGGGGCGAGTTGGAGATGGCGCGCGGTGAAACCCTTTCCGCGATCGATTCGTTAACGCATTCGATCGAGTCGAACCAGACGCTGGCCGCATTGGAAAAACGCGAGCAATGTTACGGCGCCTGGGCTTGCTGGTGAAAGCGGAACAGGACCGGAAAGCACGGGAGGAATTGGCACGCGCTTCGAAGTGATTGAGGCCAGCGTAACGCCTGCCGCTATGAACGCGGCAACCGGTGCGGTTGCCGCTTCACAATTCAATAGATCATCTTTTCGATCTGAACATTGCCGCGGCGCGCTTCGAGCGAAACGGCAGTCTCGGCTTCGGGGCCAATGACCTCGGCAACCGAATGAACGATGTCCGCCGAGCTCGTTTTCTTGGAATCGAAACCATTCGCGATCCGGCCTTCGGTCGCAGTCGCGCTGAGATTCATTGAGGCGTCGCTCGGAAAAGCCGCCCGGATATTGCCGCGAGCTGTTGAAACGCTTTAACGGCAAACTCGTGGTTTTCCCACCAGTCGTAAGCTACATCGAGCCGCCCGCTCTCGATGGAGAGATCGAGATCGCCGAAGCAATTATGGCCAGCCAGCCAGCCATTAACGAGGTGCGCTTTCGCGCTGCCGCCGTTCCGAAGACCCTCCACGAAAACTTCGCCATTCACCAAATCGAGCTGCGTGATCTTCGCCGTTTGCGGCACGACGATAATATAATCGACCGTGCCAGAACGATCGCTTAGCGCGTTGTTCCGCGGCGGAAAACTCGTGGTGATGGCGACACTTCTCCGGTGTCGCTTTTACGATCAACGACGATTCCCTGGAGCCGCTCGAGCGTATAAGCTTTTTTGATCGCCTGGATGAGAATGACCGGCTCCTCCGCCGCATAAACCCGGATCGAGCCGTCGAAGTTTTGCACGCTCAACGTCACGTCCGCATCGACGTCATATTTTTGCTCGACGATTTCTTCAAGCGATTCGACGGCGGAGACAGCGCGAGCGAACAAGACCCATAGGACGCATACGACCCATGGGTAAAAACCCCGCCGAGCTATTCATATCGCAACGCCACCATCGGATCGACTTTCATGGCGCGACGCGCGGGAAGGTAACTGGCGAGAGCGGCCGCCGCGATGAGAAGACCGATTACCCCGCCGTAGGTCGCAACATCGGTCGCGCGCACGCCGTAAAGCATGCTGCCGAGCAGGCGGGTGAGACCAATCGACGCGAGGATCCCGACCGCAACTCCTGCGAGCACCAAAGTGAAGCTTTGCCGGAAAATCATGCCCAACATATGGAGGCGTTGCGCGCCGAGCGCCATCCGGATCCCGATCTCCTGCGTCCGTTGCGAAGTGATGTAAGCCATCACGCCATAAAGCCCGACCATCGCGAGCAACAATGCAGCGCCGGCAAACACGCCGAGCATCACCATGCTGAACCGCCGATTGTCTAGCGACGCGGAAACAATCTCCTTCACCGTCTGGAATTTCGTGGGCATCTCCGCGTTGAGAGCGCGAGCTTCGCGGCGCATCGCGTTAGTCAGGGCAGCCGCATCGCCGCGGGCATGGGCCACGATCGAAAAGTCCGCCGCCCCCGCCGGCCGCTGGAAATAATTGGCGTAAACAATCGGTCGCGGCTCGGCGTCCAGACCTTCATCGCGGACATCGCCAACCACGCCAACTACGTGCAGAAGCCGGACGTCGCCATCCATATTGCCGAATTGAATCTGCCGGCCGATCGGATCCTCGTTAGGCCAGAATCGGCGCGCCATGGTCTGGCTGATTACCGCCGCATTCGGCGCGTCGGGACCATCCGAATCCTGGAAGAAGCGGCCGCGGACCAGCGGGATTCCCATGGCCGAAAAATATCCGGCGCTACTAACCCGGAAATCCGCGTCGCCCGTCTTGCCGGTGCCGTGAAGCGCATCGAGCTGACGAACGAGCGCGGCCATGTCGCGCGCGGCGTTCGCGCCATCCTCAATGATGAAGGTGCCGTTGGCCCCGCCGCCGCTCATCGGAAGAGCGTTTGTGCCGCCGACGGCGATCATGCCCGGAAGCGATTGCAACCGCTCGAGAAGTTGCTGGTAAAACTGCGCGAGGCGCCGTTCTTCCGCCGGTGTCTCGGCGGGCGGCATCGAAACCGTCATCGCGACCGCGCTTTCGGTCTCGAATCCAGGGTTCACCTCCAGGAGCCGCTGGAAACTGCGGCCTAACAAGCCTGCGCCAACCAGGAGCACCAGCGTCAGAGCCACTTGCGCGACGATCAGCAGATTCCGAAAGCGCGTACTCCCGCGGCTGCCCGATTTTCCGCGGCCGGCGCTTTGCAGGTCGTTCTGCAATTGTCGCTGCGACGCGCTTAGCGCCGGCACTACGCCGAGAAGCGCGCCAGTGAACAAGGAGACGCCAAGAGTGAAAGCCAGCGCCGTCGTGTCTACGCCGATCTGGCCGATGCGCGGCAGATTGCCGTGATACCCACCGACGATCAAGTCGACGCTCCAGAACGCCAGAACGGTTCCGAGCGCGCCGGAGACAACCGTCAAGACGACGGTTTCGGCAACGAACTGGCGAGCCAATCGCCAGCGCGACGCGCCGAGAGCCGCTCGCACTGCCGTTTCATGGCGACGCGCGGTCGCACGAACGAGGAGCAGGTTGGCCACGTTCGAACAGGCAATGATCAGGAGAACGGCGACTGCTATCGCGACGACAAACAACACCCCGCGAACGTCCTTCACGAAACGTTCGCGCAGAGGAGTCAGGCCAAAGCTGGCGGCGTCGATCAGGGAGCCGTTCTCGATTTTGAGTTGGCGTCCGATCGCCGCAATATCGGAGCGGGCCTGTTCGAGGAAAATTCCAGGCTTGAGTCGACCGGTCACCCGCCAGTTATGCGCGGTGCGGGAGGTATTCGGCGGGAAAATGTCCGAGCGAAACCAGACAGCCGTATCCGGCGGGAAATCCAGCTCGGGCGGGAGCACGCCGACCACCACGAAGCTGTGGTTGTAGAAACGAAGGGAGAATCCTTCGAGATCGGTCCGCGCCCCGAGAAACCGTTTCCAAAAACCGTGGCTCACCACGACTGCCTCCTTGCTTGCAGCGTCATCGGTAAAGAATCGACCAAGCGTGGGGGTGGCTCCGAGCACTCGGAAGAAATCCGGGGAGGCCGCGCAAACATTGGCGCGAACCGGCTCGCTGCCGCCGACGATGGCGTCGGGGAATGCACTATATTTGGCGAGCGCTTCGAAACTGTGCTGTCGCGCGATGAGGTCGTTGAAGTTCGGCTCCGCGAACGACATTCCATGCCCCTTCTCATCGAGCTCGCGCAGCTCGACGATTCGTTCCTGGTTCGGGTAGGGCAGCGGACGCAAAAGAACAGCGTCGAGCACGCTGAAGATCGCGGTCGAAGCACCGATGCCGAGCGCGAGCGTAACGATCGCGACGAGAGTGAAGGCGGGCGATTTAACGAGGGTGCGGAATGCGTATTTCAGATCATTCATAACGCAGCGCGACCATTGGATTGACTCTCATGGCGCGGCGCGCCGGGATGTAACTCGCGAGGAACGCGGCCGCACCTAACAAAAAGACGACGCCCGCGTAGGTGAGGACATCATTCGCACCGACGCCGTAGAGCAGGCTCGCGAGGAATCGCGTCGCGCCAAACGAGGCGACCAGTCCGATCGCGATACCGATCCCGACGACTGCGAGGCTTTGCCGCAGGACCATCCTGAGCATGTCGGTGCGCTGGGCGCCGAGGGCCATCCGAATACCGATCTCGCGGGTGCGTTGCGTAACCGAGTAGGCAAGAACTCCGTAAATCCCGATCGCGGCGAGGAGCATCGCCGTGCCCGCGAAAACGCCTAACAAGAGCATGTTGAAGCGCGGCCGCGCCAGCGTTTCGCTGATGAGCGCCCGGAGGGGCTCAATCCGGCTCACGAATACTTCCGGGTCCTGGCTATGAAAGACACCGCGCACGGCCGCGTGGGTGCCTGAGAGATTCTCAGTCGCGGTCCGAAAGAAAAGCCAGAGATGGCCGGAGGGCGATTGCGCGAAGGGTTGATACATTTCCGGCGAGGTCGGCGCCGCCAGCTCGTTTTGTTTGGTATCGCCAACTACGCCGATGATCTCGAGCGAATCGGTCACGCCGTTCTTGCCATCCACCAGGATATGCTGGCCAATCGGATCGCGAGATGAAAGGAAGCGTCTGACGAACGTTTCATTCACGATGGCCACGCGTGGCGCATTTTCATCGTCGCGCGTTTCGAAGTGGCGGCCGGCGCGCAGCGGAATGCCAAGCGTCCGAAAGTAATTCGGCGTCGCGACGACGTGCGCCGCTTCCGGACGGTGGCCAGGCCCGGGATCTGGCGCGAACTCCATCCGGAACGGTGACGGATAATCTTCACCGCTGAACGGCGCCGGACTCACGCCGCCAACCGATTCAAAGCCAGGAAGCGCGGCGAGCTTCGGCATGACCTGGGCATAAAACGCACGCTGTTTCTGTTCTTCGGAATAGGTCGCACGCGGCAGCGCTTCATTAATAACGAGCAGCCGCGTCGTATCGAAGCCGAGATTCGTCGACTGCAGGTTGAAGAAGCTGCGAATAAGCAAACCCGCGCATGCGAGCAGGAGAAGGGAGAGCGACACCTGTGCGACGACGAGAAACGCGCGGACCCGTGTGCCCTGCAATCCTCCGGTCGAACCTTTCGCACCTTGTTGGAGCACGTCGGTAAGATTGCCCCGCGACACCTGGATAGCGGGCACGAGCCCGAAGAGCAATGTGCTGACAATGGCGACCGCGAACGTGAACGCCGCCACCGCCGGATTGATGTGAATCTCGGAAAGGCGCGGAATATTAGGCGGGCCGAACTTGCCTAACAAGTCGATGCTCCACCAGGCCAGCAATAAACCGCCGGCCGCGCCAAGGAGCGCGAGCAACAAGCTTTCGATGAGCAGCTGCCTGACGATCTCGAGCCGGCTAGCCCCAAGAGCGGTGCGGATCCCAATCTCGCGCGCCCGCACCGCGGCACGCGCCAGGAGCAGATTCGCAACGTTCGCGCAGGCGATGAGCAGGACGAGCGCGACTGCACCTAACAAAATCAACAGCGCGGGACGGACATTACGGACCATGTCCTGCAACATCGGAACGACCGCGGCGCCGCGATCGGCGTTCGCATCGGGATATTCCTGCGCAAGCTGACCCGCGATCGTTTTCAACTCCGCGTCTGCCTGCGACACGGTGACGCCGCGTTTTAGCCGGCCGATTATGCGGACCACATGCAGGTTGCGTTGCGAAGGCGCATTCGGCCAGAGAACCCTCAGCGGCATCACGAAATCGCTCGTGTCGAAATTCGCTGGAAACTTCCAGCCGGCTGGCATCACCCCGAGAATGGTAAACGTGCCGGCTCGCATTGTGACGACGCGTCCGACGATTTGTGGATCGCTCGCAAAGGCGCGCTTCCACAGATTGTAACTGATCACCACGACATTCGGCGCGCCGGGTTTCGCTTCCTCCGCCGTAAACCCGCGACCGAGGGCTGGCGCGATACCAATTGTTTCGAAGAAATCGCCATCAACAGCAACGCCGTCCATTTCCTGCGCTTCACTCACGCCGGTCAAAACGGTCCAGGCGCCGCTGTAGGCGGCGAGCGTGCTGAAGCTGCGGCTTTGGGCGCGGTAATCGAACATGTTGGGGAGCGACTCTGCCTGGCGCGTATTCGCACCGCGCGCCGAAGTGCCCCAGATATTTACGAGTTGCTCCGGATGCGGATAGGGCAACGCGCGCAGGAGCACGGTATCGACGACGCTGAAGATCGCGCTGTTCGCGCCAATGCCGAGCGCGAGGGTCGCAATCGCGACGATGCTGAAGCCAGGCGACTTCAGCAGCATGCGCAACGCGTACCGCAGATCACTCATATCGCAGCGCCACCATCGGATCGACCTTCATGGCGCGGCGCGCGGGAACATAACTGGCGAGGAGCGCCGCCGCTCCGAGCAGCGCGATAACCACGGCATAAATCGAAACGTCATTCGCGCCCACCCCGTAGAGCAACGTCGCCATCACGCGCGTCGCCGCGAGCGCCACGACGAACCCGATCACAATGCCGATGATGACGAGCGTCATGCTTTGCCGCAAAACCATTCCGAGCATCTGGGTTTTCTGCGCGCCGAGAGCCATCCGGATTCCGATCTCTCGCGTCCGTTGAGTAACGCTGTAAGCGATCACGCCGTAAATCCCGATCGCCGCCAGGACCATGGCCACGGCGGCGAACACCGCGAGCAACATCATGTTGAAGCGCGGCTGGGCCAGATGGGTCGCGACGAATTTTGTCATCGGATCAAGCGCCGGGACGAAAAGGTCCTTATCGATTTCGCGAACGGTGCGTTTCACGTCCGCGTTCAGGCCGACAAGATTCGCCGAGCTGACTCGCAGCACGATATCGAGACTCCGACCCGGATCCTGCGAGAAGGGCACGTAAATTTCGGGACCCTGCGGCTCGGCGAGGGAATCGTGCCGGGTGTTGGCGACCACGCCGATCACTTCGCGCGCCAAGACCTTGTTCTCCGGTTGATCGACGATCACCTGCTGGCCAATTGGGTTCCGGTTCGGGAAATGTTTCTGGGCGAAGGCTTCGTTGATCAGGATTACCGGCGGCGAATCCTTGGTGTCCGAGCGGTTAAGGTCGCGTCCCTGGAGGACCGGGATCTTCATCGTCTTGAAATAATCCGGCTTCACGAGCAGGTAGCTCGCGCCCGGATGATTACCTCGGGGCAACGGGGCAGCGCCGCTCGGCATGAACGACTGGCTGCGTTGGTTATCGCCCAAGGGCAACGGGTTCACACCGCCGGCTGCTTCCACGCCTGGAATCGCCGCGAGCTTTTCCATGATCAGATCGTAAGTCCGTATTTGCTGGTCGACCTCCGGGTAACGAATTCGGGGCAGATTGATCGACATGGTCATTACCCTGACTGGATCGAAGCCAGGATTGGTGGCGCGAAGGTTGAAGAAGCTTTTTATCAACAGACCGGCGCCGGCGAGGAGGAGCAACGAGAGCGACACTTGTGAGACGACGAGGAAAGCGCGGAGGCGATTCGTATGAAGTCCGCCCGTCGATCCTTTCGCTCCCTGTTGAAGCGATTCATTCACCGCGGGCTTCGAAACCTGGAGGGCGGGAATGAGTCCGAACAGCAGCGTGCTCCCAATCGCGAGGATAAAAGTAAACGCGCAAACGGTGGTGTTCACTTTGATCTGGCCCAGGTGCGGGAGCCCTTGCGGACCGGCCGCGCTAAGCAAATCGACGCCCCACCAGGCCAGAAGCAACCCAGCAGATCCACCCAGTACCGCGAGTAACAAGCTTTCGCACAGCAATTGACGAACAACGAGAGCCCGACTCGCGCCGAGCGCGGTGCGGATGGCGATCTCGCGACTCCGCGAGGCCGCCCTCGCCAACAGAAGGTTCGCCACATTCGCGCACGCAATCAGCAAGACGAGCGCAACCGCACCGAGAAGGACCATCAACGCAGGCCGAACTTCGCCCACCACGTCCGAATGCAAACTCACCACCGCGGTCCCGGTGAAGTTCATGTTCGTGTCCGGATATTGTTTCGAGAGCCGGCTCGCGATCGCAGTCGTCTCCGCCTCCGCCGCCTTGATCGCGATTCCCGGCTTCATCCGGCCCGCCACCGTCAGAAAATGAGAGCCGCGGTTAGTCAGGAATTGCTGGCCGAGGTATTCGAGCGGCAACGCGTAGTCGATATGTTCGTCCTCGACCGGGAATTTCCAGCCGGGCGGCATCACGCCGATGACTGTATGGGGGCGAGCCGAGAGGATGACCTTCTGGCCGATGATCTTCGGATCGCTGGCGAACGCGCTTTTCCAAAGCGGATAAGTCAGGACAACCACTCGGTCAGCTTCGTTTCTCGCGTCTTCCTTGGTAAACGCTCGGCCGAGCAGCGGCTGGACCCCGAGGACATCGAACACCTCGGGTGTAATAGCGAGCCCTTCGAGGGCCTTGGCATCTTCGGCCAGCGACAAGGTGCCACCGGTCCGGGTGTAGGCTGCCATCGCGGCGAAGCTCTGACTTTGATCGCGCAGATCCGCGTAATCGGGAAACGAGTGGACGTTCCCGCGCACTCGTCCGCTGTCGTTCGCATAGCGGCCCCAAATGTTGACAATTTCCTCCGGGTTCTTGAACGGCAGCGGCCGCAGCAAGACAGTATCGATCACGCTGAAGATCGCGCTATTCGCGCCGATGCCGAGCGCGAGGGTGAGGATTGCGATGACGGCGAACACCGGAGCTTTGATCAGCATTCGGAACGCGTATTTGAGGTCGGTTAGCATGGAGTTGGATTGGTTGGCGGGGCTGAAACTTTTTAGACGATGAATCCGTCGCGGAGCTGGATGATGCGATTGCCGTAGGCGGCGTTCACATCGGAATGCGTTACCTGGATGATGGTCGTGCCTTGCTCGTTCAACGACTTGAACATCTCCATGATTTCTCTGCCCTGGTCCGAATGCAGGTTGCCGGTGGGTTCGTCGGCCAGGATCAATTTCGGGTTTGCGATCATCGCGCGTGCGATGCTCACGAGCTGCTGCTGGCCACCCGAGAGTTGCCGCGGATAAAGGTCTTTCTTTCCGACGATGTGAAATTTATCGAGCGCGTCGCAGACGATCGAGTCGCGCCCGGATTTACTGACGTGGCGATACGAGAGCGGGATGTCGAGGTTCTCATAAACAGTCAGGTCATCGAGGAGATGGTAGGCCTGGAAAACGAAGCCGATCTTCTCGTTGCGAAGCGAAGCCCGCTCCTTCGGTTTCAAGGTGTGAACGCCCACGTCGTCGAAGAAATATTCCCCAGTCCAGGCGTGATCGTGCATTCCGAGGACATGAAGGAGCGACGATTTCCCGGCGCCGGACGGGCCCATGATGGAAACGAAGTCGCCTTCATTTACCTCCAGGTTGATGTCGCGGAGGACGTAGAAGAATTTGCCTTTCGCGAGCGGATAGAAACGTTCGAGATGTTTGAGTGTGATCATGGCCATAAAGTTTTTCTAGCTGTGCGCCAGGGCGGCTGTCGGGTCCAGGCGCGCGGCGCGGCGCGCTGGGACGTAACAAGCAACCAGCGCTACGAAAAGGAGCAACATCGGAATTACGAGGAACGTTAATGGATCGGTCGCAGCCACGCCGAAGAGGAGGCTGGAGATCAGGCGCGTGAGGGCGAAGGCACCGGCCAGGCCGACCACGACACCAATCGCCGCCAACACCATGCCCTGGCGGAGGACAAGACCTACTACGTCGGATTTTTGGGCGCCAAGCGCCATTCGAATCCCGATTTCCTGGGTCCGCTGTGTGACCGAGTAGGCCATCACTCCGTAAATTCCGAGCGCGGCAAGGAGGAGCGCGGCGCCGGCAAAGACGGTGAAGAGCTGCATCGAAACGCGGCGCGTGCCTAACGAGTTCACGACCACGTCGTCGAACGTCCGGACGTTGTAGATCGGCTGGTCCTTGTCAATCGCCTGCACTTCATGTCGCAACGTCGTCGCGAACGCCGCCGGATCGCCCGCTGTTCGAACGACCAGCGCCATGAAATTCCAATCCTGATCCTGGGCGTGCGGGACGTAAATCTGCGCGATGCTCTCGGCATCGAGGGACGCTCCCTTTGTGTCGCCAACCACGCCAACAATCTCGCGCGGAAACTTCTCGTCCCGCCAAATGGTGAGCCGTTCGCCAATCGCACCGGCCGGGGAACCGAAATACCGCTTCGCCGCCGCCTCATTGATGATCACAACCTTCGGCGCGTCGGCGGTATCGCGAGGCTCGAAAGTGCGCCCCGCGAGGAGCGGGATCTCGAGCGCGCGAAAATAATCGCCGGTGATGGTGGAGAAATTCGAGTTCACGGATTCGTCGACCGTCAGCGGTCGTCCCTCTGTGATGAAGGCACGGCCGATGTTGTAGTTGCTCGCCGAGAGCGGAAGATTAACTCCGCCGCCGACGGCCTGAACGCCGGGGGACGCTTTCAGGCGTTCAACGAGCTGCCGGAAAAACTCCGGACGTTGTTGATCCTTATATTTCGCCCCGGGCAGCGACACCGATGCGACCAGGACGTTGTGCGGGTTAAAGCCGGGTCGCACTTCCTGGAGACGCAGGAAGCTTTTGATGAGGAGACCGGCGCCAACAAGCAACATGAGTGAGAGCGCGACTTCACCAATCAACAAAAGACTGCGCGCGCTTGTGCGACGATGCCCTTCCCCCGTTCGCCCCCCTTCCTTGAGTGAGCTGCTGACGTCGAGCTTCGAAGCCTGCAGCGCAGGCGCGAGACCAAACAGAATGCCGGTCAGCGCGGAGATGCCGAGCGCGAACCCGAGAACCCGATAATCGATTCCGACCTGATTCATGCTTGGCGCCCCTTCCGGAATGATTGAGACCAGAAGATCGGTCAGCCAGATGCTGAGGAAGAGGCCGGTAAAGCCGCCGATCGCGGAGAGCAGGACACTTTCCGTCAGCATTTGCCTAACGACTCGACCGCGGCTGGCTCCCATCGCGGCGCGGACTGCGATCTCTTTCTGGCGCGCGGCGCTCCGGGCCAGGAGCAGATTCGCGACGTTGGCGCAGGCGATGAGCAGGACAAACCCAACCGCGCCCAGCAAGGCGAGAAGCGACGGCTTTATTTCGCGGACGAGACGTTCGTGAATAACGGAAATGTTCACGTCCCAGCCCTTGTTGGTGTCGGGAAATTCGTTGGCGAGCCTGGCGTTGACGGCGCTAAGGCGAGACTGCGCCTGTTTCAAGTCGATCCCCCGGTTGAGCCGGGCAATGGCTGACAAGGAACGGTTGTCGCGCGGCTCCTCGGAGGTCTGGAGGCCGGCAGTCATCCAAATCTGGGTTTGTTCAGGCAACTCGAAGCCGGGCTGCATAACCCCGATGATTGTAATTGGCCGCGCGCTGATCTGAACCTGTCTGCCGATAATGCCCGGGTCCGAACCGAACCGGCGTTTCCACAAACCGTGGCTGATGATCGCGACCGTTTGCGTGTTCGGCTTATCGTCGTCTGCGACAAACGTCCGGCCGAGGAACGGCTGCACCCCGAGAACGTTGAAGAACCCGCTGGTTACTCCGGTGCGGGGAACGCGCTCCGGCTCCGCGCCCTCCGCTCCGAGGTTGGCGTTGCCGGTGTAGAACGCCGCGATGCTGGCGAAGAGGTCATTCTGTTGGGCCCAGTCCATGAAATCGGGGAGAGAGATGTTGCTGTCGGTGATTCCCTGCGACGGATTTCTCCCTTCGAAGTAAACGATCTGGTCCGGGTTTGGAAAAGGGAGCGGCCGCAAGAGGACGCCGTTGACCAGACTGAAAATGGCGGTGTTCGCGCCGACGCCGAGGGCCAGCGCCAGAACCGCCACCGCAGCGAAGCCTTTGTTCTTTAGAAGCAGACGGAGACCATAACGAATGTCTTGGATGAGTGTGTTCATGGGTTAATTGCGGGCGAGGGCTTTGATCGGATCGAGCTGGGCCGCGCGTCGAGCCGGAAGGTAACAGGCGAGAAAAGAGACAGCGGCGAGAAGCAGCGGGAGCCAAAGAAACGTCGCGGGGTCCGTCGCAGCCACGCCAAAGAGAAGATTGGCGATCAGCCGGGTAAGCGCGAAAGCACCGACGAGCCCGACGACGACGCCAATGACAGTGAGGACCATACCCTGGCGAATCACCAAGCCGAGCACATCGGATTTCTGCGCGCCGAGCGCCATCCGAATACCGATCTCCTGGGTTCGTTGCGTGACCGAGTACGCCATAACGCTATAGATTCCGACGGCGGCCAGGAGGAGCGCGGCGATCGCGAAGACGGTGAAGAGCTGCATGGAAACGCGACGCGTGCCTAACGAGTTCGCGACGACGCCATCCATCGTCCGGACATTGTAAACCGGCTGATCTTTGTCGATGGCCTGCACTTCCCGGCGCAGCGTCGTGGCGAACGCCGATGGGTCGCCGGTCGTCCGAACGACCAGCCCCATGAAATTCCAGTGAGCGTCCTGGGCATGCGGAACATAGACTTGCATGTCCCCCTCGCCGGTTAGAGAACTCGTCTTCGTGTCGCCGACCACCCCGACGATTTCGCGCATGAATTTTTCCTCGCGCCTCTGACCTCGGAAAGCCGACCAGACGCTGAGGCGCTTGCCGATCGCCGCGGTGGGCGAACCGAAGTGACGCTTCGCGGTGGTTTCGTTGATGATTACCACTTTTGCTCCGTCAGCGTTGTCGCGAGGTTCGAAGGCGCGTCCGGAAACCAACGGAATTTGGAGCGCGCGAAAATAATCGCCGGTGATGGTGGAGAACATCGCGTCTTTCGCCTCGTCCACCGTGAACGGGCGGCCTTCCGGAATAAACCCGCGTCCAATCGCATAACCAGTCGGGTTGAGCGGAAGATTGAGGCTGCCGCCCGCCGCTTGCACGCCCGGCACCGCTTCCAGCCGTTCCTTCAGTTGTCGGAAGAATTCCACGCACTGCTGATCATCACTGTATTTCGGACCTTGCAACGCCACCTGGGCGGTGAGGACGTTGTGCGCGTTGAAGCCGGGCCGAACCTCCTGAAGGCGGAGAAAGCTCTTGATGAGCAATCCCGCGCCGACCAGCAGCATCAGTGAGAGAGCGACCTCGCCAATCAAGAGAAGGCTGCGCGCTCTGGTCCGACGATGTCCTTCGCCGCTGCGTCCGCCTTCTTTCAATGCGGTGGTCAGGTCGAGCTTCGAGGCTTGAAGCGCCGGGACGATACCAAAGAGAATGCCGGTAAGCGCGGAGACGCCGAGAGCGAAGGCCAGGACGCGATAATCAATCCCGATCTGTTCGAGCCGCGGCGCGCCTTCGGGCAACATCGACATCAGCAGATCGGTTAACCAAATACTTAGGAAGAGTCCCGCCAGCCCGCCGATCGCCGAGAGCAGAAGGCTCTCCGTCAGCATCTGCTGCAGAACGCGCGTGCGGCTCGCCCCCATCGCGGCCCGGATCGCAATTTCCTTTTGCCGTGCGGCACTCCGGGCCAGGAGGAGATTGGCTACGTTCGCGCAAGCAATGACGAGTACGAACCCGACGGCGCCAAGGAGCGCGAGGAGGGAGGGTTTTACTTCTCGAACGAGCCGTTCGTGGAGCGTCGACAGAAACACGTCCCAGCCTTTGTTGGTCTCGGTAAACTGCTGGGCGAGCCGCGCACTGATGGCGCTAAGACGAGTTTGCGCCTGCTTCAGATCCATACCGGTATTCAGCCGGGCAATCGCCGACCATACGCGGTTGTCGCGCGGTTCATCCCTGAGATTGACCGCGCTCATCACCCAGACCTGGGTTTGCTCCGGGTATTCAAACCCCGGCGGCATCACGCCGATAATCGTGAGGGGTCGCGAGCTCATCTCGACCTGTTTCCCAACGATGGCCGGATCAGATCCGAAGCGGCGCTTCCATAAGCCGTGGCTGACGATCGCGACGGTTTGCGGCCATCCTTTGTCGTCTTCGGGAACAAACGTTCGCCCAAGAACAGGCTGGACCCCGAGCACGGAGAAGAAGCCGGCCGTCACCCCGGCGCGCGGCACGCGTTCCGGCTCCGCCCCATCGGCGCCAAAATTGGCGGTCCCTGTCCAATAGGCCGCGGTGCTCACGAAGAGGTCGGTTTGTTGCGACCAGTCGGTAAAGTCCAGATAGGAGACGTTGCTCTCGGGAATGCCGGAAGTTGGATTTTTCCCTTCGAAGTAGATGATGCGTTCCGCATCCGGAAATGGAAGCGGACGGAGGAGAACTCCGTTTACCAGGCTGAAAATGGCGGTGTTGGCGCCGACCCCGAGACCAATGGCAATCACGGCGATGGCCGTGAAGCCTTTGTACTTCAGAAGCATTCGGAACCCGTAGCGAATGTCTTGAAGCAGTGTGTTCATAGCGCGTCGCGGTTGATGGGTTTCCCGGCCTTCATCACGAACGTTACTTTTTGCAGTGCCGTTAGGTCATTCAAAGGGTTGCCCTCTACGGCGATGATGTCGGCGAACGCGCCAACTTTGAGGGTACCGATCTGCCCGCCCAGACCAACGGCGTTTGCCGCTTCCACGGTCGCGGCGCGAATTGCAGCGAGAGGTTTCAAGCCGAGGGCGGCAAGCTCGGCGAATTCTTTTGCGTTCTCGCCATGCTTGATCACGCCGGCATCAGTCCCGAAGGCGATCGGCAATCCATCGCGAACCGCGGCCGTCAGATGTTTCTGCAGCTTTTCGAAGACTTCGGGCGGAACGCTTCCCTTGAGGGAAAAGAGCGTCGGGATTTGGTAAACGCGACGCCTCGCCATTTCCGCCCCCGTTGCCTTCGAAGTGAAACCGCCGTGCGCGATCAGGTCTGCTCCATGCGTGACCGAGAGCGCAATGGCGCGTTCGCTAATCGCGTGAACCGCCACCCGGCGTTTGAGGGCGTGCGCCTGCTCGATGGCGGCCTGCAACGCTTCCTCGGAAATTTCGCAGCTGTCCGGTTTCTCGGCGGCGTCCGAGAGCCAGCCCGAAGCGCAGACTTTAATGAGGTCCGCCTCTTCAGCTACGTCCTTCTTGACGCGGTCGCGAAAAGCGTCTGCGCCTTCGACCCCGATGCCGTTGAAGTCACAAGTGCCCTTCGCCACTCCGAGCCACGGGCCGGCGGAAACGACTCGCGGGCCGGGAAATTTTCCGTCTCGAATGGCGTTGCGAATTTTGATGTTGGCGTAGTTCAAAGCGCCTAGATCCTGAACGGTGGTGAAGCCGGCTTTCAGCGTGGCTCGCGCATTCGCTTCCGCGGGGCCGCCGAGCATCAGGTGGACGTGCGCGTCGATCAACCCCGGCAGCAATGTGGCCTCGCCGAGATCGATCTCCTCGCCTTTGGCCACGACCTCTCCTTTGCGAACAACAGCGACAATCCGATCGCCAGTTACGACGACCATTCCGTTCTCGATCAGCTCGCCCCGCTCGACATCGAGAACCCAGCGAGCGGTGAGGATTCGCGTTTCTTCAGCACGCGCGACCGCGACAAAAATGAAGAGGGCAAGCGCCGCGAAGGTTAACCCCCAAGGAAGGGCGCTTTCCAAACCGCCCTGTTTTCGACGGCGGTTTGGAAAGCGCCGCTCCTTGTTGCTCCGAATCGCGTTCATGTCCGCGCCAAAGCTTTGATCGGGTCGAGTCGCGCGGCGCGGCGCGCCGGGAGGTAGCACGCAAAGAAAGAAACCGCGGCGAGGAGAACCGGGATCCAGAGGAATGTCATCGGATCGGTGGCGCCGACGCCAAACAGCAAACTCGCCAGTAACCGGGTGAGCGCGAACGCGCCGCCTAACCCTGCGCCGATCCCCATTAGCGTAAGCGACATTCCCTGGCGAACGATCAGTTTGAGAACGTCGCGCGCCTGGGCGCCGAGTGCCATGCGGATGCCGATTTCGTGGGTGCGTTGGACAACGGTCTGGGCGAGCACACCGTAAATTCCAATTGCGGCCAGGAGCAGGGCGAGCGCAGCGAAGCCGGCCAGGAGGAACATCGAAATGCGGCGGAGCGAAATGGAATCGGCCAGGACCACATCCATCGGGGCGACATTGAAAACCGCCTGTTCGGGATCGATCGCCAGAATCTCGCGCCGGATGGTTTCAATCATCGCCGCCGGCTCGGTGCGGGTGCGGACCACCAGTGTCAGGGTGGATTGCGGCTGCTGCAGTTGCGGCACGTAAAGCGCGATTCCGCCGGAGGTGTCGAGCCCGTATTGCTTCACGTCCCCGACCACACCCACAACCGTGCGCCACGGACGCTGGGCGGCCGGATCGGAATTATAAAAGCGGATCCGTTTGCCAAGGGCGTCTTCGTTAGGCCAAAACTTTCTCGCCATTGTTTCGCTCACCAGGACGGCGAGCGGAGCCTCCGCGCTATCCTGCGCCCCAAGGGAACGCCCACTAATGAGCGGGATTGCCATCGTCCGCGCGTAATCTGGCGTGACGAAATAATTATCGACGTCCGGCAATTCATTTGGCGGCTTGGGTTGGCCGTCAATCTCGATCGTGCGCCGGTCGAAATTATCGCCCCCCGGCAAAACACTCGTTAGGCCAGCTGACTCGACCGCCGGCAGCGCCTGCAACCGCTGAACGAGCCGATCGTAGAAACCGTTCCACTGCTCCGCCTTCGGATACTTCGCCCGGGGTAGCCAGACGTTCATGGTCACGAGCCGGCGGGGATTGAATCCCGGGTTGACGTCGTTGAGCCGGCCCACGGTCTTGATCAACAAGCCGGCCGCGATCAACAACACCATCGCGAGCGCTACCTCCGTCACGACGAGCCCGCTCCGGACAGGACTCCGAGTCGAACCCGCGCCGGGGGTTCGGCCGCCGTCGTTCAGCGTCTCATTCAGATTCACCCGCGAGGCGCGCAAGGCCGGCGCCGAACCAAACACGACGCCGGTCACCATCGAGATAACGAACGCGAATGCCAGGACACCGCCATCGATCTCGATGGTCCCCAGCATTGGAACAATCCGGGAACCCACTGAGGCGATCGCGCTCGTGCACCACATGGCGGTCAGAACCCCAAGCGCGCCGCCGGCCGTGGCGAGCAGTACGCTCTCGGTGAGGAATTGCCGGATCAATCGGGCCCGGCTCGCGCCCACCGCCGCTCGAATCGCGACTTCGCGGTAGCGCGTGATGGAACGCGCGAGCAACAGGTTGCCGACGTTCGCGCACGCAATCAGCAACAGGAAAACAACCGCGCCGAGCAACATCAAAAGAGCCGGCCGCACCGGATTAACCAGATCTTCGCGCAGACTCACGAGATGAATCCCGAGGTTCGCGTCACTGTCGGGATGCTCGGCCTGAAGCTGGCGCGCGATCAAATCCATTTCGGCCTGCGCGCGCGACGACGTCACCCCGGGCTTGAGCCGGGCGATGGCGCGCAGGTGCCGAGAAGCCCGTTCCTTCTCGTCCGGTTGCTCCGCCACCGGCCGGTAAAATTCCGCGGGTGCCGGGAGCAATCCGCGCGGGAGAGAATTAAAATCCGCCGGCAAAACACCAATCACAGTGTAAGGCCGCGCGCTAAGGGTGATCGTTTTTCCGACTATGTTCGGATCGCCGGCAAACCGTTTTTGCCACAAGGCGTAACCCAGAACTGCGACGTAATCGTTTCCGTCCACCTGTTCTTCTGGAGTAAAGAAGCGGCCGAGCAGCGGCTTCACCTGCATCACGTCAAAGAAACCATCGCCGACTTGAGCGCCGAAGATTCGCTCCGGTTCGCCCGCACCGGTCAGAACCGGACGAAAATCGGTGTAGATGCTGATCTCCTGAAAGACGTGATTGCGCGCGCGATAGTCGGCAACATCAGTCGCTGAAACCTGGCCGCGGGAACTGCCGGCGGCTTTGTCTTCGCCCCAGACCAGGACAATCGATTGCGGGTCGCGGTAAGGCAGCGTCTTGAGGAGCGCGGCATTTACGACACTGAATACGGCAGTGTTGGCACCAATGCCGAGCGCCAGAGAAATGACCGCGACGGCAGTAAACCCGGGACTCCGCAAAAGCATCCGCACGCCGTACCGAATGTCTTGAAGAAACGTTTCCATAATCATGGTTCTCGTAAGGCGGTGATCGGATCGACCTTCATCGCGCGGCGGGCCGGGATGTAGGTAGCGATGACGGCGACGGCGAGTAACAAAATCGGAATGACTGCGAACACGAACGGATCGGTCGCGGTGACCTGATAAAGCAGACTCTGCAGGAGCCGCGTCAATCCAAACGCAGCCGCGAGTCCAACCACGATACCGGCCAGGGTTGTAACCATCGCGCTGGCAAACACGAGTTTCAGAATGTCCCCACCCTTCGCTCCCAGCGCGATCCGAATTCCCATCTCGTGGGTCCGTTGCTCGACGGTGTAAGCAATGACGCCGTAAATGCCGACGGCCGCCAAAACCAGGGCGAGTCCGGCAAACGCGCCAAGCAGCAACATATTAAACCGGCGCTGCGCCATCGAGTCGGCCAGATGCCACTCCAGGGTCCGGATCTCGGAAACGGGCTGGTCTTTATCGAGCGCCTGGACCTGCTCGCGCAAGGCGGAAGCGAGCGTCGACGAGTCGTTAGGTGAACGGACGATCACGTTCATCGCCGAGGCGACATTCGACAGATACTCCGGTGCGCTTTGCTGGAGCGGCACGTAAGCCTCGGGCTTCACATCCGCGTCCAGGCCGTAATTCCTGACATCGCCAACGACTCCCACGATCTCGCGCCAGTCGACCGGGTTCCCGCTCAGACCGATCCGCTTTCCCACGGGCTCTTCGCCGGCGAAGAAACGCGCGGCCATGGTCTGATTGATAATGACGACGCCGGGCGCGTCCTGGGTGTCATGCCGGGAGAAAGCGCGTCCCTTCACCAGCTTCATTCCCATCGCGGTGAAATAGTCGGGAGTGATCATCCGGTAATCCGTCATGGGGCGCTGACCTGGAAGGGGCTCGGGACGTCCATCGACCGAGAAACCGGTTGAGCTGCCACCAAAAAGCGGGAGATCCGAGACGACCCCGGTCGCGCTCACGGACGGCAGATTTCGGAGCCGCTCGATCAACCCGTCGAAGAAGGCGACCTGCGCCTGGTGCTGAGGATATTTCGAGAGCGGAAGCGAAACGAAGGCGGTCAGCACGTTGTCGGATTTGAAGCCCGGGTCGACAGCCAGCAGGCGCGAGAAGCTGCGGATCATCAGGCCGGCGCCGACGAGCAGCACGAGCGAAAGGGCGATCTCCGTGACGACAAGCGCCGCGCGAACCCGATGCCGTCGCGGTCCGCCGCTACTGCCGCGGCCGCATTCTTTCAATCCCTCGTTGAGATCCGGCTTCGACGCCTGCAAGGCGGGGACGAGGCCAAAGACAATTCCTGTAATGACCGAGATCGCGAGCGTGAAAAGGAACACGGTGCGGTTGACCCCGATCTCCGCGAGGCGTGGCAGATCCGCCGGCTTCATCGAAACAAGGAGATCGAGACTCCAAATCGCGAGAAGGAGACCGACCGCGCCTCCGAGGACAGCGAGGACGATGCTCTCCGTGAGAAGCAGCCGGACGACCCGCGATCGGCTGGCGCCGAGCGCACCGCGAATGGCCATTTCCCTTTGCCGCGCAGCAGCGCGCGCCAGGAGCAGGTTCGCGATGTTCGCGCACGCGATCAGCAAAACGAAAACGACCGCGCCGAGCAGGACGATAAGCATCGGCCGGACGTCGCCAACCATATGCTCCTGGAGAGAAACGATTTTCACGCCGATGCCACTGTTTGATTGCGGATAACGTTCAGCCTGGCTGCGCGCGACCGCGTCCATGTTCGCGCGGGCCTGTTCAATCGAGACCCCGGGGTTCAGGCGCGCCAGGACGTCGATGAAATTCGTGTCCCGGGTCGCAAGTTCGGCGGCGTTAAAAGCAATCGGCACCCAGACCTGGGTGCGAGTGTTCGGAAAAGCGAAACCAGGCGGCATCACGCCGACGACCGTGTAGGGCCGGTCGTTCAGAGTGATCGTTTGCCGGACCGTGTTCGGGTCGCCGGCGAAACGGCTCCGCCAGAAATCGTAGCTCAGGACCACGACCTGGCCGCGGCCTTCCTTGTCTTCGTCGTTCGTGAAGAGACGGCCGAGGGCCGGCTGGACGCGGAGTAATTGCAGCAAGTCAGCCGAAACACGCGCGCCAATTACGCGCTCCGGTTTGTCGCCGCCCAACAGGTTGAAGCCCTGGCCAACCCAGGTGCCGATCCGCTCGAAGACCTGATTCTCGTCTTTCCACTCGAGAAAATTCGCAGGAGACGTCGGGGCTTCGCCGAGGGTCGGTTGCGTCCCGAAGACCCGAACCAGTTGTTCGCTTTGCGGATAAGGCAACGGCCGAAGCAGGACCGCGTTGACCACACTAAAGATGGCGGTGTTCGCCCCGATGGCGAGGCCGAGCGTTAGAACAGCGATGAGGCTGAACACCGGCGATTTCGCCAGCATCCGCACCGCGTACCGAAGATCGGCCATCATCGAGTTCATGGGCGAGTTGCACGCGTCGAAGTCTGGGGAGCGCACGCGCCTCGCGTGCTGGCGATGGCGCCCCCGCCATCGCGAACTTTCATTTCAGTGGCGCGGATAAAGACAAAGATAGTTTTGGCGGAGGCGCCAAAACCAGCACGCGAGCCGCGTGCGCTCCCCGGATTTTGCAGCAACGCGTGCGCTTTCATCGTTATGCTCCGTGACCCAGGGCGATCATCGGATCGGCGCGGGTCGCGCGCAGGGCTGGAATATAACTGGCCGCCAACGAAACGGCGCAAAGCGTCAACGTCACGCCGACGAATGTCCAAAGGTCGAAGGCGCCCACGTTGTAAAGCATGGCGCGCAGGGCGCGACTGCTGAAAAAGCCAAGAAGCAGACCCGCGCCGGTGCCAATGAGGACGAGCTTTGCGGCACGACTGATGACGAGGCGCAAGACGTCCGAGCGTTGCGCACCGAGCGCCATTCGGACACCCATCTCGTGGGTGCGTTGCACGACAAGGAACGACATCACGCCGTAGATGCCAACTGCCGCCAGCACCAGCGCAACACCGGCGAACACTCCGATCAGCAGGACCGAGAGGCGGCGTGGCGCAATCGAATCCTTCGAGATCTCCGCGAGCGTACTCAGGTTCGCGATCGGTTGCTCGGCGTCCATCGCGTGCACTTCGTTTCGGATCGACCGGGCCAGCGTGCTCGGGTCCAGCCGGCTTCGCACCGCGAGGTTCATCCCGCGATAGGTGAGCTGCGCGTGCGGCCGGTAATATTCCGGCTTCGGTTCCGCGTCGAGCCCGCGATGGCGAATGTCGTTAACGACCCCGACGACGGTGATCCATTTGATTTTCGCCGGGTCGGAATCATCGAAGTTGATCCGCTTCCCAATCGCGTCCTCCCCGGGCCAGTATTTTTTCGCCATCGCCTGGTTGATGATCACCACGCCCGGCGCATCAGCCGTGTCCGCATCGGTGAAGAACCGGCCTTTCATCAGCGGCGTTTCGAGGACTCGAAAATAATCCGGGGTCACCGAACGAATTTCTTCGTCGGGAAAAACGCCCAGTGCTTTGTCATCGCGGCCTTCGATATGAAAGGAACTGTCGCTGTTGTTCCCGCTAAGCGGAAGAATGGAGGCGAGCGCGGCGTGTTGCACGCCGGGCAGTGTCCTCATGCGCCGCAGGAGCTCCGAATAGAAGTCGCTAACTGGCTTGCCGCGGGCGTACTTCGCGACTGGCAGAGACAAATCCATGGTCACGATCCCGCTCGGATTGAAACCAGGGTTCACATTTTGGAGACGGACAAAGCTCTTGATCAGAAGGCCGGCGCTGACCAAGAGCACCAGCGCGAGGGCGACTTCACCGATGACCAGGAGATTACGAATCCGGTTCCGGCGAACTCCCGTGCTGGAACCGCGGCCGCCTTCCTTCAAGGCTTCGGTCAACTCGGGTTTTCCGCTGGCCAGCGCGGGGACGAGCCCAAAGAGGATCCCAGTCACGATGGAGACGCCCAAGGTGACGAGCAGAACCGTAAGATCGAGATTCGCTTCGCCGATTCGCGGCACCGTCTTCGAGCCGAGTGCCTGGAGTAATTCGACGCCCCACACAGCCAGGAATGTCCCGATCGCTCCACCGACGATCGCGAGCAGCACGCTTTCGGTCAGGACTTGCCGGAGCAATTGCCAGCGGCTCGCGCCCAACGCGACCCGGATGGCAAACTCACGTTCGCGCGCGCCGGCGCGGGCCAGCAGCATGGTCGTTAGGTTCGCGCAGGCGATCAACAACACAAGCGCGACAGCCGCCAGGAGAATGGCCAATGCGGTCCGCATCCCGCCCACCACCTGTTCGTGGAGCGAATAAATGCTGCCACCGAACCCGGTCGCAACGTCGTAATTGTTGGGGAAATCCCTGATCCAATTTGCATGCAGCGCGGTCAACTCGGCCTGGGCTTGCGCTTGAGAAACACCGCGTTTGAGACGACCGACGACGCCGTAGCTGCGCGAGCCGCGCGATTCGAGCTCATTCTTCGTGAACGCGATCGGTTTCCAGATCTCCACGCGCTGGGCGAAAGTGCCGCCCTGGACATTGAAGAGCGGGAGCGGGAATTCGAACTTCGAGGGCATGATCCCGACCACGGTGAAAGTGCGGCCATTCAACGAAAGCGTTTTCCCGACCAGCGACGGATCGGAATTAAATCTGCGCTGCCAGAGACGCGCGCTGATCACGACGACATTATCATTCCCCTCGCCTTGCTCGGATTCGCTGAACGTGCGTCCGGCGATCGGTGTGACCCCAAGCAGCGGAAATGCACTCGGCGAGACGACGGAGCCTTGGACCCGCTCGGGCATGTCGCCCGCAGTCAGATTGAGGTCGATGTAATCGAACGCCGCGATCTGCTCGTAGCTCTTCAGGTTCTTTTCGTAGTCCTGATATTCCGGCGCTGAGACCGGGATCTGGTCGAGCCCCTGGTGCACAAATTTTTCCCAGATGAGGACAAGCTCCTGCGGCGCTTTGTAAGGAAGTGGCCGAATAATGAGAGCGTTGACGAGGCTGAAAACGGCGGTGTTCGCGCCAATCGCGAGCGCGACCGTGATAATGGCGACAGCCGTAAAACCGGGCGTTTTGGCGAGACTGCGCAAAGCGAGGCGGATGGATTGGATCATATTATTCAGAGCGAAGTGCGGTCATCGGATCGGTGTGGGCGGCGCGGCGCGCGGGCAACCAGCAGGCAAAAAGGGCCACGGTCGTGAGGAGAAAAATACTGGCCAGCAACGCCAGGGGATCATGGGCACTAACTCCATAAAGGCGCGCCTGGAGAAGGCGGCCCAGGACAAAGGCAATTGCCAATCCGGCGGCTCCACCTAACGACACCAGCCGCAAACCCTGCCCGATGACGAGTCGCGCCAGTGCGCCGGCCGTCGCTCCCACCGCGAGCCGAACTCCAAGTTCCCGCTTTCGACTTGCGACGCTGTGACTAAGCACTCCGTAAAGTCCAATGATCGCGAGCAGGAACGCAGTCCCGGCATAAGCCGTCGCAAGCACAGTCCAGAAACGTTCGTTCACGGTTTGCTGGTCGAGCGCCTCTTCCATGGTGGTGATCCAATGCAGGGCGGCCGATCTGTCGCGCGCCATCACGCTCTTGCGAACAGGTTCGATGAGTGAGTTTGGATCGACCGTCGTATCGAAGAGCAGGCCGACGGAGTGCTGCGGGAACTGGTCTAACGAGAGGGCGACTTCGAGATGGGCCGGATGACGCTCGCGACGGCCTTGCCACAGGGTGTCGGCCAGGACACCGACGATTGTGGCTTCGGTGTTGTCGCGCAAGATCACGGTGCGACCTAGCGCCGATCCGTCACCGGCAATGCGATGGGCCAGCGTTTCGCTAATCAATGCCGCTGCGGTATTGCCTCGCTTGTCTTGGGGACCAAAGAGACGCCCGCTCCGCAGGGGAATGCGAAGGATGTCGAGTGTCTCGTTGGTCGTGTAACGCAGCTGGACGGCAAGCGCGGCATTGCTTGCGTCGAGGTTTTCGCCCCTCACGCGAATCGCGTTATCCAACCCGTCGTAAGGCACGACCGTTGGCGTCATGTAACCAAAACGTTTCACCCCGGGAATCGCGCTCAGGTCGGCGGAGAGCCCGCGGGAAAAGGTTTCCAGAGATTCGGGGGTGCGGTAGTTATCGCGCTGGAGAGAAACCTGATAACGAAGGAGCGATTGCGTGCGGAAGCCGAAATCAGTGTGCCGCAGCTTCCCGTAACTGCGCACGAAGAGCGCTGCTCCCGCGAGTAACGAAACCGCCAGCGCGGTTTGCGCGACAACCAATCCGCGTCCAGTCCGCCCTCGCAGAGTGCCGGCGACAAGGCCGCGACCGCCAGCATGCAACGCAGCCACGGTATTAACCCGCGACGCAGCGAACGCCGGCAAGACTCCGAATAACAGCCCCGTCGCAAAAACCGTCAGCGCACAGACCGACAGCGGCGCGGCCGTCAGCTCGACCGGCATTTGAAACGGCAAAACAACGCCGGCCATTTTTACAAAAACATCGATGAGCCAGGAGGCGAGCAGAACGCCGAGGCCGCCGCCGATCACGGAAAGCAGCAGGCTTTCGCCGAGCATCATCCGCACGAGCGCACCGCGACTCGCACCGAGGGCGAGGCGCAATGCCAGCTCGCGTTCGCGATCGACCAGCCGCGCGAAGAGCAGGAGCGCGACGTTGCCGCATCCAATGAGGAGAAGAAAACCGGACCCGACCAACATCGTGAGCAATCCGCCGCGGAGCGGTTCGCGCCATCGCTCGCCGAGCGGAACGACGTTCGCATCCAGCTTGGAGTTCGCCGCTGGATAGGCCGTCGCCAAACCGCGCAGGATCGACGTCACCTCGCCCGCAGCCTGCGCGGGGGAGACGCCGGACTTGAGGCGCCCCACCACGAGTGTCGTGATGGTCGCCCGGTCGGTCAGGGACTCGGGACGGTCGTTCTGTTTTTCCGCCAGCCAATAATCAGTCCCGTCATCTTCGCTGATTCCGAGATAACTCTGTGGAAGAATTCCGATGACGACGGCCGGGCCCACGCGCGTCGAGATCGCCCGCCCCAGAACGCCAGGGTCGGCGCCGAAACGGGTGCGCCAGATTCGGCTCGATAAAAGAATCGCGCGCTCTGCCCGACCGGCATACTCGTCCACCGAGAAAGTGCGGCCCAGCTCGGGCCGCACTCCGAACAATTCAAAGAACCGCGGCGTGACTGTCTCGCCCCGCAGTCGCTCCGAGCCGTCGCGCGTTTGCACGATAAGGCGCGAAACTGTTGCGCCTTCGAGCAGTTCAAACGAAGTCGCCGCGGCGCGAAGATCGGCAAAGTTCGGGTACGAAAGATAGGCGCGGTCAGTATCGCCAAGACCTGTCGGTGTGACCGTGACAATTCTGTCGGCGCTCGGATAAGGGAGCGGCCGGAGGAGGATTGCATGGACGAAGGTGAAGACAGTTGCTGTCCCGCCAATCGAAAGGGCGATGCACGCCAGGAGCGTCAGGGCGAGGCGCGGAGTGCGGAGCCATGAGCGCAAGGCAAACATAAAAATCACTCGTAGCGAAGCGCGTCCATCGGATCGAGGCGCATGGCGGCGCGCGCGGGCAAATAGCACGCGGCCAGGCCCACGATGAAAAGAACAACCGGCACGAGCGTGAAGCTCGGAGGATCGTGCGCGGAAATTCCGTGAAGACTGCCCGACAAAAGTTGAGCGAGGAAGAATGCGCTCACGAAACCAATCACGAGGCCGGTGAGAATGAGTCGCAAACCCTGGCCGGTCACGAGACGCAGGACATCGCCGGTTTGCGCGCCGAGCGCCATTCGGACGCCGATTTCCTGGGTCCGTTGGCGGACCGAATACGCCATCACTCCATAAAGTCCGAGCGAGGCGAGGAAGAGCGCAAGCCCCGCGAAAATCGTGAAGAGCGTCCCGAAAAATCGCCGATCCCAGAACGATTGCGCCACCACTTCGTCCATCGTCATGACACGGTAGATCGGCAGGTCTTTGTTCACGGCCAGGACGGTATTGCGGACCAGGTTCGCGAACTTTGCTGGATCGCTTTTCGTCCGGACCATCACCGACATGAAGCGGCTCGGGACCTGATCCTGCGGGAAATAGACCGCCGGGATCGGCAGTCGCTTCGTCAGCCGCTCATAAATCACCGGCCTGACGATTCCCACAATGGTCGACCATTTCGGCGGCTCGCCCGCCTTGTCGAGAAAACGGATTTGATGGCCGATGGGATCGTCGTTTGGGAACCAGGCGCGCGCGCCGTCGTCATCGATCAGCACAACCCGGGGCGCGTCCTTGGTGTCGGCCACCGTGAAATCGCGTCCGCGTAACAACGGAATGTGCGCGGTCTGAAGATATCCGGGTGTAACCGACAGTTGCCGCATCTTGCGCGCATCCTGGAGTTGTTTCGGTTCCGGTTCGCCGTCGAGAATGAAGGCGCTGATGCCGATATTTCCCAAGGCGGGCAGCGAAGTCGTTCCCCCGGCGGTTTCGACACCGGGCAGAGTCGCCAGTTTCGGAATCAACTGCGCAAAGAAGCGCGGCGCCGCTTCGTTATCGGGGAACTGCGCGTCTGGCAAACCAACGCGGAAGGTCAGGGTGCGCGAAGGGTCCATCCCGATGTCGGTCTTCTGCAGGAACATGAAACTCCGCATCATCAATCCGGCGCCGATCAAAAGGACGAGCGCGAGCGCGACCTCGGCGACGACGAGCGAGTTGCGCATTCGCTGACCTTTCGAGCCTCCAGTTCCCGTGCGTCCGCCTTCCTTAAGCGCATCGACGAGTTGCGGGTTCGACGCCTGAAGCGCCGGTACGAGACCAAACAGAACGCTGGAGAAAGCTCCGATGCCGAGCGCGAACGAGAAGACGCGCCAATCGAAATCGAACCGAATCCAGTATGGGACTTCGTTCGGAAGCGCGGTCAACATCAGGTCGACACCCCAGACGGCAAAGAGCAGGCCGCAAGCGCTCCCCACCAATCCGAGGACGAGACTTTCCGCGAGCAATTGGCGGATGATCTGCCGGCGGGAGGCACCGAGAGCCAGCCGGATTCCGATTTCTTTCTCGCGGGTCGCGCCGCGGGCCAGGAGAAGATTGGCGACATTCGCACACGCGATCAGATGGACGAAGAGCACCGCGCCCATCACGAGGAGCGTAAGCGTTTTGAAATTTCGCACATTCTCTTCGCGGAACGAAGTGACGTGCACGCTCACGCCGGTGTTCGTATCGGGATGTTGCGCGGCGATTCGCGCCGTGATCGCTTCGAGCTCGGCGCGCGCCTGTTCGATCGAGACGCCTTTCTTCACCTTCCCGATGCAATCCATGGAGAAATTTCCGCGCGGATGCTCTTTCTCCTCCATTTGGAGCGGCATCCAGATGTCGCAAATTTCCGGGAACCGCCAGCCTTTAGGCATGACCCCAATCACGGTGACCTGCTTGCCATTGATCGGAATAATTTTGCCGACCACGGCCTTGTCGCCCGCAAAATGTTCCTGCCAAACCTGATAACCGATCAGTGCGACTGGCGGCGCGTTCAGCTCGTCTTCTTCCGGTCGAAAGAGCCGGCCGAGAATCGGCTGCACTCCCAGGAACGAAAATGCATCCGCGGAAATCAGCCCGCCGAGATAACGCTCCGGTTTGTCCCCGCCGGTAATGATGAAGGTGGCCTGGTCCATGGCCGCGATGCCATCGAGCGTGGTGACATCCTTTTTCCAATCGAGATAATCGGGATACGCAATGCCCTCGTCATGCCCGGGACTTTTGGCAAAGAATTGAGAGATCGCGACCAGCCGTTCCTGGTCCTGGATGTACGGCATCGGCCGGAGGAGGAGCGCGTTGATCGCCGAGAACATCGTCGTCGACGCCCCGATGCCGAGCGCGACGGCCAGAATGGCGATCGCCGTAAACCCCGGGGTCTTTACGAGCATCCGACACGCGTATCTAAGATCTCGTAACATTAGACCCCGGGTTTGTGTTTACATGGCTGAGATTCTAACTAACCCGATTCGTTAGGCCGCCATCCGATCTTCGACCACGCGGCCGTCAAAGAGATGGACCGTGCGATCGGCATGCTCGGCGAAACGGGTGTCGTGCGTGACCATGCAGATCGTCGCGCCGCCATCGTGCAATTCCTTGAGCAGCGCCATGACGGCCTCGCCGTTGCGCGAATCGAGATTGCCCGTCGGTTCGTCGGCGAGGAGGATCGCTGGCTTGCCTGCGAGAGCGCGTGCGACCGCGACCCGCTGTTGCTGACCGCCGGAGAGCTGGCTGGGCAGATGCTTGGCGCGATGGCCCATCCCGACGCGCTCGAGCGCTTCGAGCACGAAACCCTTGCGCTCGCTCGAAGCCATTCCGCGATAGGTCAGCGGCAGCTCGACGTTCTCATAAACGGTCAGATCGCCGATCAGGTTGAAACTTTGGAAAATGAATCCGATCTCGCGGTTGCGAATGCGGGCGCGTTCGGGAAACGAGAGGTTCGCCACTTCCGTTCCTTTGAGCGAGTAGCTGCCGCCCGACGGCGTGTCGAGCAAGCCGAGGATCGAGAGGAGCGTCGATTTGCCGCAACCCGAAGGTCCGGCGATCGAGATGTATTCGCCGGTCCTGATATCGAGGTGAATGCCGGAGAGCGCGTGGGTTTCCACTTCGTCGGTCAGAAACACTTTCGTGACGCCTTCGAGGTGAATGAGGTTGCCGCCGTTGGAGGTGCGGGTCGGCTGTTCGTTGATGGTTTCGGTTGAGGCCATGATGTTGGGTTTTTCGGGTCGTTAGGTCTGTCGTGGTTAGTTAGTTGTCTAGTTAAGTCGGATGCGCTCGTGGGCGTCCATCGAGCTCGTATCGGAAAGGATGACCTGGTCGCCGGGTTCGAGGCCGCTGAGGATCTCAATCGTGTTCACCGAGCTGCGGCCAAGCTTGACCGGCGTGCGGACCGCTTCGGAAGTGCCGGCGACGATCTTGAAGATGCCGACGGTGTTGTTCTCCTGACCGAAAGCCGGGCGGCCGACGTAGATCACATTATCTAAACGTTCCAGCTCGATGGTTCCGTCTACGCTCAGGTCGGGACGCGCGCCTTTTGGCAAGTCGCCGTCAATCGCGACATCCACGGTCACCGTGCCCTGCTCCACCGCGGGATCGACACGGATCACGTGGCCGGCCACGATTCCGTTCCGGGTGTCGATCGATGCTACCTGGGCATTCACGATGTCTTTCGCCTGCGTCTCCGCGATCTTCACCTGCGCCTTGAGCTTTGTCGGGTCGGCGACGCGCGCCAGGTTGTCGCCCGGTTTGATGCGTTGGCCGACTTGGACCGGCAGTTGTTGGAGCACCCCGTCCATGCCGGCTTTCACGTGAAGCTGCTCCACCTGGTCCGCTTTCAGTTTCGCGAATTCCTTGGCCTGATCGACCGCGGCTTGTTTCGAGGCGATCTGGGGTTCAATCGAGCTCTTGGAGAATTCGAACCGCTTGGTTTCAATCGCATCGCGGTTTGCGAGCTCGGCCTCCTTTACCTTCGAAGTTTTGTAGACGAGCTCGGAAACGAGGCCGTTCTTCGCCAGCTGATCGTTGGTCTGGCGTTCCATTTTCGCTTGTTCGTATTCGGAATGGACGCGCGCGGTGATGGATTCCTGGTCGAGAAGCTCGCGTTGCAGGGTCGCACGCAGAGTCGTCAGCTCGCTTTCAACGGCTTTTGCTTTCGAATCGGCGTCCCCGGCGGCTTGTTCAAGCTCAGGACTGGTCAACTCGAGAATGACCGTGTCTTTCTTGACCTCGGTGCCCGGCCAGATCACGATTTTTTCGACGCGACCTTCGGTGTTCGCCGCGATCCAGCGAATGTCCACCGGCACGAGGGTTCCGAGACCGCGCACCTGGCGCACCATCGGCCCGCGTTTGACCGTATCGATCCAGACGGTCGACCGCTCGATGCTCGGCACCGCCGGTTTCAAACGGGAGAGAAGAAACGTGACGACGATCAACCCCAGCACGGAGCCGGCGATGATGATGATGCGTTTCCGGCGTTTCTGTTTGGCAACGCCCGCTCGCGGCACGTCCATCGTATTGCTGGGTTGGGTGAAACCGGATGGCCGCACAATGGTATTTTCCGCTTTGGCTCCTGAGGCTTGTGTCATTGGTAATCTCCGCGGTTAAACGGCCGCGAACGAACGAACGAGATGGATCAGCGCCATGGCGGTGTAAATCAGCGGCACGGCGGCCGTCATCACGATCACGCTGAAGAACGCGGCTTCGGCAGCAAAGGTGGAGCGTGCTTCGTTTTTAAAGTAATCGTTGCTCACCGCGCGAATGGAGGCACAGGGCGAACGCTGGCCGCCGCGATTCGGCATCGACGCGACCTGAAAATTGCAGTCGATCTTCGGCCCGCGGTGGGCTTGGCGTTCGTTGAAATGGATTGTCGGTTTCATAATCTTCCTGCTCTAGTGGGATGCGTCGTTGGGGCGACTTGGATTCAAATAATTCGGCTACGCGTCGCCCCTATCGCAATGGCCGTGCCACCGCTTCCAGCAAAGTCCTAACACGCAGAACACCAGTTTTTTACGCGCGTTGACAAAAACTATCTCGCCGATGAAAAGCTTCGCTAGTGGGATTTCCCTGTCCCGATACTGGGACGGCGGCTGCGCGGAAAATCCAAATCCCAAATCCCAAGCTCCAAACAATGACCAAATCCCAAAACGCAACCAAGCGTCGCGTCGCAAGCTTTTGGGATTTGAGACTTGGGATTTCCTTGGGATTTGGAACCTGGGATTTAGAATTTCCTTACTTCGGCAGCCGAAGTAAGGCTTCACAGCCTGGACCCGCCCGATTCGCCAGCGTCAACGATCCCCCATGCGCTTCCGCGATCTGGCGGCTGAGCGCCAGACCAATCCCGGAGCCGCCGGGTTTCGTCGTAAAAAAGGGAACGAAAAGATTCGTCGGGTTCATAATGCCCGGACCGGTGTCGCGGACAAAGACCTCCACGCATTCTTCGAGATCGCGCCACCCGATGGTCACCGTTCCCTTGGTCTCGAGCGAAGCTTCGGCCGCGTTATGCAAAATGTTGATGAGCAATTGCTCCAATTGCGCCGCGTCCGCTTCAATCGTTACGTCGACGCCTGCAACCACTCGCACGGCGATACGCGTCTCCAAACTGGCGACGCGCTTGACCAGCTCGCCGAGAGCAAACTGCTCTTTTTGCGGCTGCGGTAGTCGCGCCAGTCGCGCATACGCCTGCATGAAACGGCTCAGTGATTCCGCCCGGGTCGCGATGATGTTCAACCCGCTCCGCGCATCGTCCCGCCAATCGGCCGGCGGCGGATCACGCCGGATCAGGGTCTCCAAACTGCCGGCGATCGATTTGATCGGCGCGAGCGAGTTGTTCATTTCGTGCCCGATCACCCGGACGAGGCGTTGCCAGGCGTTGCGCTCTTCCTCGCGCAGGGTGCGGCTCAGGTCGGTCAGCACCAGCAGCTCGTGAGGGAGGCCGCGTTCGCGGAACGAACTTCGCTTCACGCCCCAGCGACCGGAAGCGCCGGGGAAAGTCAGGGTTAACGGCGCGTCCTGGTCCGCATCGAGACAGACGTCGAGGTTCAGGTCCTTGGCGCGGCGACCGAGCAATTTATCGATTGGCTGGCCTAACAAGTCTTCGCCGGCGCGGTTGACCAGGCGAAGCCGGCGTTCGGGATCGAAAGTGAAAACCGCGACGTCGATCTCGGCCATGATGGTGCGCAGCAAAGCCGTCGCTTCGAACGCGCCCAAACGTTGCAGGCGCAACGTCTCGCCGAGAGCATTGATCTCGAGGAGCGCTTCGCCGAGCGCGTCATCCGGGCGCGCCCCACGAGCACGAATCGAGTAATCGCCTTCGCGCAGGGCCGCGAGCAGGTTCGTCATCGTCTGTAACGGCCGCATCACGTGCTCGCGCGCGTTTAGGACGAATCCCAGGCCAACCCCCGCGATAAGGAGCGTCAGGGTCCACTGCACCTTCGGGGTGTGATCGCCGAACCAAAGAAGAATCAGCGCCACAATCACCGCCGGGATGGCCGCCGCGACCGTTAGCCAGGTCAGCCGGCCTTCGTGAGTGAGGCGGTGCCGCAGCTTCTTGATGGTTTTCTTCATCTGCGCGGTCTTGTCTGGGGAGCGCACGCGCCCTCGCGTGTTCCGATCGGCGCCCTGGCCGATCGATCTGCTCTCCTGAACAAACCGAAGAGGATTCGCGGCGATAGCGCCGCGAACGACACGCGAGGCGCGTGCGCTCCCCTAAAGACCATACTGTTGCAAGCGCCGATAAAACGCGCTCCGGCTCAACCCCAGCGCTTCGGCGGCTTTTCTCGCATTACCATCGAACCGCGAAAGCGCTTTCTTGATCAGGAACGCTTCCACGTCCTCCAGGCTCATGTCCTCGAGCCGCGGCGTGTCGGACACTCCACTCGTTAGGCCGAGGTCGTTCGCTTTTACCTGTTGTCCTTGCGTCATCAAAACCGCGCGTTCAATGACGTGGTCCAGCTCGCGCACGTTCCCGGGAAAATGATGCTGCATCAAAACGTCACGCGCCTTTTCCTCGAAGCCGGTGAGCGTTTTCCGGTAACGCTTCGCGTGTTGCCGGATAAAACTGTTGGCGAGCGGCATGATGTCTTCGCGCCGTTCCCGCAACGGCGGCAGTGCGATCTCGATCGTGTTGAGTCGAAAGAGCAGGTCCTGCCGGAATCGCCCCTGGGCAACTTCTTCGTGCGGATTCGCATTGGTCGCGGAGATGATCCGAACGTTGGCCTTCAGCGTCTTCGACGATCCCACCCGCTCGAACTCGCCCGTCTCGATCACCCTCAGTAATTTCGCCTGCTGGTTCATTGGCACGTTCGCGATCTCATCCATGAAAAGCGTGCTCTCATCCGCCAGCTCGAAGCGTCCCGCCCGGTCTGTCTTCGCATCCGTGAATGCGCCTTTCACATGCCCGAACAATTCGCTCTCGAAAATTCCTTCCGACAATCCACCCATGTTCACCGTGATCATGGAATGCGAAGCGCGATTCGAGAGCGCATGGATCGCGCGCGCCACCAGCCCCTTGCCCGTCCCGTTTTCGCCGGTGATCAACACGTTCGCGTCCGAAGGCGCGACGCGCGATATGATCTCGAGCACCGGCCGCATCCGTGGGGATTCCGCGATGATGTTCGGCGCGTTCCCGCGCAAAAGTTGATTGGCTGCTTCCAGCCGCCTTCCTTTTCGCAGCGCCCCCGCCAGCTCGATCTGCGTGCGAACAACGGCCAACAGCCGTTCGTTGTCCCAGGGTTTCGGAATAAAATCGCGGGCGCCGCGTTTCATCGCTTCCACGGCCAGATCAATCGTCGCCCACGCCGTCATGACCACGATTGGCAGCGTATTATCCAGCGCTTGAATCCTCGGGATCACCTCCAGCCCTTCCTGGCCCGAGGTCGTGTCCCGGGTGTAATTCAGGTCCATGATCAGAAGCGCGTAATCCTTCTTCTCCAGCGCCTGAAAAATTCCCGCGAGCGACGTCACCGCGTCCGTCTGGTGCCCCTCGCCCTTGAGTAAAATGCGCAACGCCTCCAGGACATCGTTCTGGTCGTCCGCAATCAGGATCCTGCTCATCTGCTAAACGATGAACCGCGTTTCACCCGCGCTGTCAATCAGGCGCTTGCATAAGTCCTTCGAGAATTACCTAGTCGCTAGCCGTGTTCTCCCGCGCAAAGAAATTACTTTGGCCTTGTAGTCGCGGTTCCCGAATTCGTAGGCTGGCGACTCAACCCTCTTCCCGGAGATACCCCATGCACCCCACCCCAATTACGCGCAGGCGTTTTCTCGAAACCACCGCTGCAGCCGCAAGCGTCGCAATGTTACCCTTCGGCGCGCTCGCCCAAACCAAAGCGAAGTTCAGGCGTTACAACGTCATGAGCGCAGGCGGCAGGAGAGCGCTGGCCAGCTATGCGAGAGGCGTCGCTGCCATGCTCAAGCTGCCGGCGTCCGATCCGCGCAATTGGTTTCGCAATGCCTTTACCCACCTGATGGATTGTCCGCACGGCAACTGGTGGTTCTATGTCTGGCATCGCGGCTACCTCGGCTATTTCGAGGAAACCATTCGCAGTCTGAGCGGCGATCCGACCTTCGCGATTCCCTACTGGGATTGGACGATGTTACCCGAAATTCCCGCGTCCATGTTCGATGGTCTGCTGACGCCGCGGGACATGGCGTTCGAGCCTTACACGGGCAATCTCGGGCGTTTCACCGCCTCTGTGCAGCCAGCCCTGAAAGCACACTGGGATAAGCTTACGCCTGCCCAGCGCGACCAGCTTAAGGTCCGGGGCTACACTGAGTTCGATCTGCTCTGGAACGACGTCACCGGCTACAGCCCGAAAACCCAGTTCGGGATCTCGGGCAACATGGCCTACGCCATCACCTGCGGAGCGCGGTATCTGACCCGCGACAATCCGAAGCTCGACAAGAAGACCGCCTACGACGTCTCGCCGTTTATCGTCCGCAGCGGATTGTTACCAAGAGACTTTTATAGCGCGGATAACAAGTTGAGCTTCACCAGCTCAAAGACGCCTTCGCATAACACCCAGCCGGACCAGACGACCGCGTTTTCAATCCTGGAAGGCTTCCCGCATAACAAGGTCCACAATTACATTGGCGGTGTAGGCCCGCTCGATCCCGGTCCCTACGGCAACATGACGAACTTCCTCTCGCCGGTGGATCCGATTTTCTTCCTTCATCACTCAAACATGGACCGGCTTTGGGATGTCTGGACGCGCAAACAGCAGGCTCTGAAATTGCCCTGGCTCCCGACCGGGCAGGATCTCGACACCCTGTCAAAGGAGCTGTTCTTGTTCTACATCAACGCCAAAGGGCAGCCTGTTGGCGAAAGCAAGGCCGGTGATTATCTGAACATGGATCGGTTCGGATACGACTACGAACCGGGCTTCGGCGAAGAGTTGGTCAAACCGTTGAAGGCGATGCCGCTCGCGGATCAGGCGGTGCCCATGCTCCAGGGGACCGTTCAGAATAACACCGCCTCGGTCGCCATCGCGCCGGCGGCGATTCAAAAGCACATCGACGCAAAGACGACACCGGCGCTGCTCGCGCAAATCACTTTGCCGCGGCCCGACGTTACCTCCTCTCTTACTCGCGAATTCGATGTCATCGTCGGCGCTCCCGACGACGTCACCGAGGTCGACGCGGACAGCCCATTTTACGCGGGCACCATTGCGTTCTTCGGCAAAATGCCCTCCATGGAAGGGATGGCGATGGACGCGACCTTCACCGTGCCGCTGCCGAGCGCGCCCAAAGCCTTCGCTCAGGCGCTCGCCGCTTCGCCCGATAAGTCGGCGCCGGCCAACATCAAGATCCGGGTCGTCTCGTCTCATCGCCCACACGAGAAAGCGCCGGCCTTGAAGTCGGTGTCTGTCCACGCGTTGTAAGTGGAATGCGCAGAATCTTAGCGGCGTTTCTCTGCTTCGCGTTCCTCGTGCAACACGCTTCTGGCGCGGAGTGGCGCGAGGTTGAGTTGATTCTACCGCGTGCGCTGGCAACCGGTGAGACGGCGCTCGTCGAAATGCAGTTAGGAACGCTTCCGCGCGGCCGGGAGATCGAAGTCTCAACGGCAGCTGGGCGCGAGCTCGGTGTGATTTCGCCTCACGGAATCCGGACAGGAAACGAGGCCGGCACTTATACTTTGCCCATCCCGCCAGACGTTTTCACTAAAGGGCACGCCGCCATCCGGCTTTCGATAAACCAACCCGATCGCACCCGGCGCGCCCCAACCGCGGACGAAGTGAAGAGTGTGCGGGTGAAGATCGCAGGCGGGATGTAAGCGGAGACAACCCTTCGTTAGGCCGATCAGGGCGTTGGACTTTGATCGTAGATCTCTACCAGACCTACGCCGCTATCGTTCGGCGCCGGACTTTCGATCACCGTATAAGAACCGGGCGGCAGAGTCGCCAGGAGAGCGGCCTCGAGCGTTGACCCCGGAGCCAGGCCGCGGCTCTCGATCGTGCTCGCGTCCGCTCCCTGCTGCCAATCATCGTTCGCGGCGAGCTGCGTGCCGCTTACATTGACAAGTTGGAGCCGCGGATTTCCGAGCGCGTCGTTCACGCCGAAGTTGCGGAGCGACGGCCCGATCCCGCGCGCGATAATTTCCTTCGCCTGGCCGCCACCGATGATGCAACCCGCAATCATCACGTTTTGGCCGGAAAGAACTGTCCCCCGCGTCGCGATGTTCCCCGCCCGGTTTCCACTCTGCTGAAGATCGTAGAGTTCCACGACCCCGATCCCGGTCAGGCCCGGTTGAAAACCGCCGACAACCGTCGCGTCGCCGACGCCTCTGACGACAGCAGTGTAACTCCCAGGCGGTAACGTGATCCGGAGCGCCGATTCGAGTGGATGATTCGGCGCGAGTCCGACCCCCTGGATCGCCGCCGCGTCCGGACCGCTCTGCCAGTTGTCGTTCGACGCAAGCAAGGTTTGCGAGGCGTCGAAAATTTCGAGGAACGGATCCTCCAGGGCTTCGTCCCCAAAGAACGGCGAGAGCGAAGGCCCGATCGCGCGCACGATCACGGTCGATTCCGCCGTGCCTTGAATGATGAAGCCTCCGATCAACACTCCCGTTTGCGTCCCGACGAAAGCGCGCGTGGAAATGTTGAGCAGGTTGTTCGCGCTCGGCTGGAAATAGACGTTCGCGGGATTGCTCAGACTCGTCGCGAATGTCGTCCGCGCGCCGGCCGGCGTGAACCGGTAGATGTTCCCGGAGTTGTAGTCGCACGAAAACAGATTCCCGGCGCCGTCGAACGCGATCCCGTGTGGGCCATTCAGATTCGAGGCGAACGTGGTTCGGGCCGCCGCCGGCGTGAATCGATAAATGGCGCCGCCTTGGAAATTGGCGACGAACAGATTCCCGTTCGAATCGAACGCCAGACCGTGCGGGTTGCCCACGTTGCTCGTGAACGTCGTCCGCGACCCGTTCGGCTCATACTTGAAGACGTTGCCGGAATGAAAATCGGCGACGAACAGGTTGCCGGCCGAATCGAAGGCCAGGTTCGCCGGTCCGTTCAAACCGGTCCCGGCGAACGTTGTTCGAGTGCCATCTGGCGTGAACTTGTAAATGGCGTTCCCGAAAAATTCGGCGTCGAACAAATTGCCCTGCAAATCGAAGAGCAAGCTCGCCGGTCCGTTCAACCCGGTCGCGAACGGCGTCCTCGATGACCCGTCCGCCGTGTATTTGTAAATGATCCCCGTCCCCGTTTCCGAGACGAACACATTCCCCCCCGCATCCTGCGCCAGCCCTTCCGGTCCGTTGAGTCCTGATGCGAAAATCGTCTTCGATCCGTTCGACGCGAATCGATAAACAATCCCGCTCGAAAAATCCGCCTCGAAAAAATCTCCGACCGCTGCCTCCATTGGAGACGGTGAAAAGATTGCCAGGATCGCAACGAGCAAAATCAGACCGAAGTTGAACATTCGCGCATGCATCTTGGTTATCGTATCGCACACGGGAGGCTCCGCTTCGAGCCTGAACTCGCCGGCATCAATCCTCCGCGCGAGAAAATCTCTGGAACTTTGCCAGGCAAACGACGTAGCAATAGAGAGGGGCAAACGCCATGGGGGGCGGTGCGCATCGAACAAAACCCCAACGACAGACGGACAAACCCCATGGCTACCACCTACACCCGCAACAACGCCTGGAACAAAGGCGGCACTTTCACCAACCTCGATCTTCTTTGGTATGCGAAGGGGGTCGGAAAAATGATGAGCCGATCGCTCAGCGATCCCGCCAGCTGGTGGTTCTTCGCCGCCATCCATGGCGAATACGCGAACCCAAATACAGCGTGGTATCCCAGTCCACCGGCGTTCCCAGCGTGGAAATTTATCAAGCCGACGCCCGCCGTGCCGAGTACGCCTCTTGCCACCCAAGCCAACCGAAATCTGTATTGGAACCAATGCCAGCACCAAAGCTGGTATTTCCTGCCCTGGCACCGGGGATATCTCCTGGCCCTCGAGGCGCAACTGCGGAAGGACATCGTCAGCCTCAACGGTCCCGCGACCTGGGCATTGCCTTATTGGAATTACTTCGGCGGAACGAATGGCAGTCAGTTTCAAATGCCGCCCGCGTTCGCGGCCAAGAAACTGCCGGATAACAGCGCTAATCCCCTTTTCGTTACCATGCGTTACGGGCCCGACGGAAAAGGAAATATTTTTATTCCCACGGCGGCCGGAGAGGCGGCGCATCCAGGCGATCCGAATTTTTCCCGTGGCCAGGTCAACGCGAATGCGATGAACAACGATTTATTCACCGGTAGCGATCAGGTAACGAAGCCGCCCGGGTTCGGCGGCCCGGAAACTGGTTTCGCCCACGGCGGCGGCACCTCGGGAAACTGGGAAAATAATCCGCACAACCTGGTGCACGTTTACAGCGGATACTACGGCCCGATCACAGCCCCGCTCTACGGCTTGATGTCGGATCCGGGCACGGCCGCGCTCGACCCGATTTTTTATCTACATCACGCCAACATCGATCGGATGTGGGCGATCTGGAATGCCAGCGGCCACGCCAATCCCACTAAGTCTACCTGGCTCAAAGGCCCGACGACGCGAAAATTCGTCATGCCGGGAACAAATGGACAGCCATGGTATTACACGCCGGACCAGATGAAGGCCCTGGCCCCCCTTAACTACACTTATCAGGAGCTGAAAGCTCTGGCTGCGCCGAAAGTAGCCGCCCTGCCAAAACGATTGGCGCTACTGGGTGTCAAAGGCGCCGCCGCGAAGGCAACTGCAGCCCCGGCCAAACCGAAAAAGACGGAGCTCCTCGGGGCCAGCGAACAGTCCCTCAAGATCAAAGGACGCGTCACCCAAACGTCGGTGAAGCTCGATCCGAAGGTGCGGCGCAAGACGGTTCGGAGCCTGGCCATGGCAGCCGAGACCGCCGCCCCGGACAATGTTTACCTGAAAGTGGAGAACGTCCGCGGAACCTTCGACGCGACGGTGCTCAGCGTTTATGTCAACCTGCCGGAAGGAGCCAAGCCTCGAGAAAACCAGCAGTATCTGGCCGGTAACGTCGCCCTCTTCGGTCTGCGCATGGCCAGCATGAAAGATGGGAAACACGCCGGTGAAGGCCTGACCTTTGTGCTGAACGTCACGCCGGTGATCGATGCGTTGCACCTGAGCCATTCTCTGGATGTCGATTCGCTCAGTGTCAGTGTTATCCCAGCCGACGAGCTGCCGGAAAAAGCCGATATCACGATCGGACGGGTCAGCATCTACCGGGAGGGATTTTGATCGGGTAAGCGCGTCCGGTGATTTACAACGCCCAAGAATGGGCGCGGCTGCGGAATGCTGTGCTCGTCGTTAGTCTGATCGCATGGATCGTTATCCTGCTGGAGCCTCGCGTCTCGTCGTGTTGTTCGGCCAGCAATGCGGTCGCGTCGTGGAAAATGCTGTGGGCGGCTAATCCTCCGGCTTCGCTGGCAATTGATTGGGCGCTCATGCTGGTCGCCATGATGGGGCCGATGCTCGTCGCGCCGCTTTACCATATCCGCATCAGTAGCTTCGACCGGCGCCGGCTACGCTCAATGGCGTTGTTCATTGCGGGCTACGGTGTTGTCTGGATGGCGGCTGGGGTTGTGATTGTCGCGGTCGAGCTGGGGACGACGTGGCTACTCCCTCAATCCTATTTGCCGGCAATAGTCGTCGGACTCGTCGTCCTGGTGTGGCAGGCGTCGCCGTTTAAACAACGCTGCTTGAACCGATGCCACAGCCACCGGCCGGTTGCCGCCTTTGGGATCGCAGCCGACTTGGATGTTCTTCGGCTGGGGTCCGAAACCGGTCTCTGGTGTACCGGCTCCTGCTGGGCCGCGATGTTGTTCCCGATGGTTTTAGCCGAGGGACACTTCATCGCGATGGCCGCGGTCGCCCTTCTGATGTTTTGCGAGCGACTCGACGCTCCGACGACGCCGTCCTGGCGGTGGCGCGGTTTCGGCACGGCAGCACGATGTCTGACTACACGGCTCCGCGGTCCGCAACCTGAGCCCGCGCCGTTGACGGTGGCCAGTTAGGGATGAGTCTGGCCGGATGACATTGCCGAAAGAAGCGGAGTTGCTGGGCGCCAACTCCGGTGAGCTCGAAATCAAAGGCTTAGGCGGTCACACAATTGTAAAGCTTACCGTCGACGGCCAACGCAAGCTTTCCGCGCTTATCTCCAAGACCAACGCGGACCCGTGCCCGGTTTACCTCGGTCTGGAAAACATCCGCGGAACCTTCGACGCCGCGGTCTTGAACACTTATATCAACCTCCCCGAAAACGCGCGCCCGTCCGATCATCGCAATCTCCTGACTGAGAGCGTCGGTCTCTACGGGTTACGAATGGCCAGTGTCCCGCACGAAGGAAATGCCGGTGAAGGCCTCACCTTTATCCTCGAAATGACCCAGATTCTGGTTGGCCTCCTCTCCTCCACCAAGTCACTCAATACCGAAGAAATCCGCGTCAGCATCGTGCCCGACCGCGCCCTCCCGGATGCAGTGACGATCGTAGTCGGACGAGTCAGTATCTTCGCCACCTCGTCGAGCTAGGGCGCGCATCCTCAGCCTTTCGCATCGCTTGAGCAGCGCCGCGGTTTTTCCATCCGCTCCGCCTAAGCCGCAAACGCCGGCGTTGCACCGCGCGAGCGCAACGTTTTCCATCCTCGGGTGGGGTGGGCACCGCGCCTGCATCCTGTCGCGAAGCACTGCGGGCACGGTCTTGCCCGCCGGTTTTGGCGTCTCGCCGAAACGACTCTCAACTTTTTATCTCGTCACACGTCACGCGTCACTTTTTTCATCGCTTTTTCGCAGCGTACGAGAAGACCCGGCGCTTCCATCCGTTCGGCCCACTCTGCGAACGCGGGTGTCGGACCGCGCCAACGCAGCGTCTTCACGGTTTTCAAAAGCGGTGCATCGGTCCGCAGCGTCGCGAGCTTCTTGAAGAGCAACCCGAGCTCGCGTTGTTCGCCGAGAACTTCCGGCGGAAAACTTTCGATCGGACCGTGCTGGTTCAAGAGCTGCGCGGCAGTCCTCGCGCCGATCCCCGTAATTCCGGGATAGCCGTCCGCCGCATCGCCCACGAGCGCGAGCAAATCCGGAATGAGCGGCGGATCCACGCCGAACTTTTCGCGGATCGCAGCGGCGTCCCGAACGATTTTGCGCCGCCCGTCGATCTGCACCACGCGCTCACCCTGAACGCACTGCGCCAGGTCCTTGTCCGGCGTCCAGATCGCGACCTTCTCCACCTTCTTATCTTTCGCCGCGATATGCGCCGCCGAAGCGAGCGCATCATCCGCCTCAAGCTCGATCATCGGCCAAACCACAACGCCCATCGCTGCGATCGCCTCTTCGAGTGGATGGAATTGCGCCCATAGCGCGCGCTCGATTCCGTCACCGGTCTTGTAGCCCTCCCAAAGCCGATTCCGAAACGACTCGATCACATGATCAGTCGCGACACCGACATAGGTGTCCCCATTCTCAATCATTTGCAGAACGCCATGAAGGACACCAACGACCGCGCCGTACGGCCGGTCCTTACCCTTGTTGAACCGGCGCAACCCGTAGAAGTGACGGAACAGCTCGTAGGTGCCGTCGATGAGGTGAACGACCATTGAGGCAACTAAACCCTAGATCGCTGCAAGGTGGAAGGTGGATCGGCCGCTCCGTCGGGCGATGGTAACAGACTCGGCCGCGCCGACACTATGATTCATGCGCGGCGCTCTTAATTTGTAGGGCGGGCGCATCACCTGCCGACACATCGTGAGGCAACCGACGCGGTTGCCCTACAAGTGTCAATCCTGTAGGCGGGCGAGGCGAAGCCTTTTACGCGGACTAAATGTTCGGCAGCAGATCGAAATATTCATCGTCCTCGTTCGAACCGCCTTCGCCTTTGCCGAGTTGCTTCTCTGATTCGACGAACTCGATCCGTTCGATCCATTTAATCATCTTGTAACCGAGCTGATTCTCCACCCGCAGCCGCAAAGGCGCACCGTGGATGGCAGGCAACGGCTCGCCGTTCATCTCGAGCGCCAGCATGCACTCCGGCTTGAGCGCGTTATCCAGCGTCTGCGTCTCGTAGTAGGTGTCGCTGAAAAGTGACGGACCAAAAGAGTAAAACGCGATCACCTTGGCGGATGGCTTTGGCTTCACGTGCTCGATCAACTTTTTCAGGGGCAGCCCGCCCCATTGGGCGATGCCGGTCCAACCCTGGATGCAATGATGCAGGGCGACATTCTCTTCTCCGCCCAGCCCGCGAAGATCGACCAGCGATAGCTCGACCGGATTCTCAATCAACCCGACAACCTTCAATTTGTAATCCTGGAAATTTCCAGCAGCGAGCTGCTTCCAGTCATCGCGCTCAGGCATCTTGCCGTTAGGCCAAAGGCGCGGCGAGATTTGGTTTTTCCGGTAATGCTGATTCGGGACGAGGCGATTGAGCGTGATCAATTTCGCCGGTTGCGTCACGGCCTTCTGCGCGTGCTGCAATTTGCGCGGAAAGAACCACGAGATGTAATGCGCGCCGATCCAGGAAAGCACCACGGCCGCGATCCCGACTAGTCCCAGAATCATTCCCGCCGGCCGCAGATCGTCGATACCTAACACGATGTGGTTCATGTTCCGCGCAAACCCTGTGAGCACGACCAGGGTTACATGCACGACGGTAAAACCGATGAATCCCATGAGTAGCGCGAAGTGAATCGACCGCGCCGCTTGCCGGCCACCGAATAATCGGGCGTAGATTGGAAAGCGATTCACCAATGCCGGCGACATCGCCATCCCAGTGAGAATGGAGAGCGGCGCCATGATGAAGATCGTGGCGAAATAGGAAAGCTGCTGGAGCGGATTGTAGCTGTAGAACCCATTCGGTTCGGGTGGAATGTGGAAGTTGCCGTAATGGACAAACGTCTTCCACGCCTCCACGAAGATATCGGGCGAAGTCGGCACGAGCCGGCGCCATTGCTCGGTCGTGAATAGTCCAATGACAAAGAACACTCCGGTCAGAACGAATCCGTAAACCGTGATGAAATGCCAGGAGCGCGCGACGCCTACCGTGTGCCGATACCCGGGCGTCGCGACCATCGGCGAGATGTAACGTCCATCGTCCTTCGCCGTCCAGATGCGATCCGTCGGCACGCGCAAAGGCGTGAACCGAATCCATTCCGTGCCCGGCGTGCAGTGATCGTTGAAATAGAGCCGTGGATGTTCCATCAAAATGGAAAGACCGCTCCGGACGAGCATGAACAGAAAAAACAAATTGGAGAAATGGCTCCAGCGAACCCAGAACGGAAAGCCATGCGGCCCATTCACGACGCCTTCGTGTGAAGCCGCCGCGGGCGCGATGTAAGGAAGCCCGAAGACCGCGTTCTGTATCCAGGCCAGGACAAACGGACCAAGCCCCAGGAGCAGCAGCAAGATCAGAACGGAAGGCCGGATCCAAACGCGGAACCGCCGATCCTCCGGATAATAAACCGCCCGATGTGCCTCATCGAAATGCATCATCTCGAGGCCTGACGATACTGAATCTCGAAGTTAACGCGAAATGCTTCCGGGGAGCGCACGCGCCTCGCGTGCTGGCGACGGCGCCCTCGCCATCGCTCTTCTTCGTTCGGATCGAAACCCCACCGCCGCGTGAGAACGAAGCCTTTTACACGGACGCGGCCGCTCGCCTCACCGTGCGCGAATCAGTAGCATGTTACGCTGGATTGTTCGAATGGTCGCCGTCACTTTTGCTTCGCAACTCATCGCCAAATATTTTGGGACACGCGGCACCCGGCCCCAGAGGTAACCGCACCTAGTCGCGGCGCTCTGTCGTCGCGTCTTTTTAATTTGTAGGGCAGGCGCGTCGCCTGCCGCCATATCGCGAGGCAACCGACGCGGTTGCCCTACAATTTATCCAGTCTCGCGGCTATGGCCGCGTTCCCTTTTCTTTCCGCCTGGTTTCGGCGCCTCGCCGAAACCTATTTTCACCAATCCACCGAATAGACAGGCGCCGATCGAGATAGGGTCTACATTGAATGCGCGATCACCCCGGGGGCAGACTTCGAAACCGCGACGCCTCAACCCGGGACCTGGCCTTCTTATGTTACAAAGCCTTCACCACCGGTTCGGAGAGAATCTTCGCGCGTCGGACGGCGAAATCGGGCACGTCAGAGACTTTTACTTCGACAAGAATTGGCACGTCCGCTATCTGGTCGCTGACACCGGGCATTGGCTCGCAGGCCGCCTGGTGCTTATTGCTCCTCAGGCCCTAGGTCATCTCTACCCGGACGGGAAGGTTCTTCTCGTGAACCTGACCCGACAGCAGATTGATGAGAGCCCATCCATCGATCAGGACAAGCCGGTGTCTCGCCAGCAGGAAGTGGAATACCATCAGCACTACGGATACAACTACTACGCCGAAGCCATGTCGTCCTGGGGCCTGGCCGGATACCCCGTCATCGTTCCGCCTCCACGAATGACTACGCAGAAACAAAGCGTGGGCGATCCGCACCTCCGTAGCGCGCAAGAACTCACTGGATACACGGTGGAGGCAAACGACGGAACAGTTGGCGAGATCAGCGACTTTCTGGTCGACGGCAGGACGTGGGTGATCCGCGAGGTCGTAGTCGAATGCGGGCATTGGTATGCCGGGCACAAGGTAATCGTCCGGACAGAGAAGATTTCGCGGATTAACTACCAGCTCCGCACGGTTCATGTCGATTCAACCAAGGAAGCGTTCACAACCGCTTCGCCACCCCACCACTATCAAACCCATGCAGCGTGATGACGAGTCAGCGGTCCAGGAATCGAGCGCGATCCTCGATTATCGGATCGGCATTATCGAGACGACCATTCGGACAGCGGAGAATATTCCCAGCCACCGAAGATCTGAATTATTAGCCATGGTTGCCGGGCTCAAGTCCGAGTTAGACAACCTCTCCAAGACTCATCACGAAGAAGCTGCCAGCATCACCCGTTTCGCCGATGCGTCCGCGCACGAGGTGTCGCGTTCGAGAAAGAATCCGGAGCTCGCCGACACCGCACTAACTGGATTACGAGGCTCGATCCAAGGGCTGGAAGACTCGCATCCCGTCTTAGTCAACGCCGTAAACAGTTTCGCGAACGCCTTGTCCAACATGGGACTGTAACCACGACCACTGGTCCGCGGGTCTCAAGTCATCAGGGCTGTCTATCAATCTGCAATCTGCAATCTGCGATCTGCAATGGATAACGCAGCAACCTTCGCGGCGCGGACTGTATTTTTAAACGGACAGCGAAAACGTCAAAAGTAAGTTCTGATCTCCCGCATTTCTCTTCTCACACCTTGTACGGTCCGGTAGTTTGAGATAGTGACGTAACTTAGCGCCATCTGATTAATGACAACGAAACGAGAGGATAGATGAAACTATTTCCATGGCTGATTCTGTTTGTGCTGGGAACGACGTTCCCTGCTTTCGCCCAGGAACAAACTCCTGTTCCCGCGCCGTCGCTCAAGCTGGTGGCGGTAACGATTCTGGTAAAAGACTACGATAAAGCCGCGAAATGGTATTCCGAAAATCTCGGCTTTGAAGTACGCGACAACAAAGATCTGCGACCGGGGAAACGTTGGGTGGCAATGTATTCGAAGGACGATCCTCATTTTCAGATGTTCCTTCACCAGCCCGGGAACGGATACATGCCGGTGGACAAGGAACTGGCGCCCGACCGCATTGGGAAGGGAACATTTTGGATCCTGCGCACGACCGATTTTGACGCCATGGTCAAGCGCTTGAAAGGGAACGGAGTAACTTTCCGCTCCCAGACGTACGAGATGGGCGGTGGAGGGAAGGAAATCGTTTTCGAAGATCTCTACGGCAACCTATGGGTGCTCCAGCAAGAGGGCACCGAAAAGCCTTCACGTTAACGCGAAAGTGTGATCGCTGTAGCCGCGGCGCTCTGTCGCCGCGTCTTTTTAATTTGTAGGGCAGGCGCATCGCCTGCCGCGATACTCTGAGGCAACCGATGCGGGTGCCCTACAATTCAAGGCTCGCGGCTATCGCCGCGTGCCCCAGGAACAGCCAGCCCCCCGCCGTCACTAGCGCTGAAGGCGCGATTCATCGCACACGATCCGAGAGTCGCGCCTTCAGCGCTGCTAAATCTTCTTTGCTCTCAAATCCTGGGGCGTTGCCCCAGGCTTCCTTTGAGATCGCGCCGTTGGCGCTTTGCTCATTGATTCCGGCGACGGCGAGGCGTGATATACGTGAGTCACGTATATCATCCGGTTCGTGCACGACGGCGATTTCCGCCGCATCACTTTGACTTCCCTAATTCGTCACATGTCACTCGTCACATGTCACTGCTTGCGCGTGACGCTTCGCCTCAGCGCAACAGCTTCGCCGGAAATCTCGCACTCTTCTCCCTTCGCAAAATAAGCTGCTGCCGGAACCGCAACGTCACGCCGGGCTTCCTCGGATCCCACCCTTTCGGATTCGGCAGGACCGCCGCCAGCATCGCCGATTGCTCCCGCGTAAGGCCGCGCGCGCTAACCCCGAAATAATGCTGCGACGCCGCTTCCACCCCGTAAATCCCCCGCCCCATCTCGATCACATTCGCATACAGCTCCAGGATCCGCCGCTTCGGCAACAGCAACTCCATCCAGACGGTATAGTACGACTCCAATCCCTTCCTGATCCACGACCGTCCCTGCCAAAGAAAGATCGACCGCGCGCATTGGTTCGTGATCGTGGACGCTCCCCGCACCGGTTTCCCTGTCTTCTCCGCCTTTTCCATCGCGAGGTCCATCTCCTTCCAGTCAAACCCCTCATGCTGAAAGAACCGCTGATCCTCCGAAATCCAAAGATGCTTCAAAAACATCTCCGGAATCTGCGCCAACGGAATCCAGCGATAGCGCAACGGAACCTTCGGCCCGCTCGACGACACCTGCTCGATCCACATCGGCATCGTCCCCGGCGGATCGACGAACCTCACCACCGCCACCTGCATCGCCGGAATCAGCAGCAGAACCAGCAGCACAATCCAAATCCATTTCCATCGGCGGAAAAAACCGCGCGACGCGGAACGCTTTGCACCTGATTTCTGTTTCTTCGCCTTCGCCTTTGGCATCTGCGCCAAGAGACCGCGGAGGCGACCAGAGCGCAACGTGGAACCATTGTCGTCCTGCAGAACGCCTTCCGATAACATCCACCCCGAAGCGCGGTAGCTCCCCTTCCTGCGCAATTGGCCAAAGGCGCCCGAGCAGCTCGCGCAAATCAAATTCAAACTGACGCTCCCGCCAAGAGCTACGCGTTTGCGTTGGGCACACTTTGCAAAGTATCACAAGACCAGCTACTGGACCGCGAGACGGGCTAAGACGCGACCGAATGGATGCGCGTGATTCGTAATCGCGTAGACGTCCCCTTCGTTCTTCACAAATCCGCGTGCCTCCAGTTTCGCCAGATGCCGGGCAAGCGCTCGTCTCGAGATATGCGCTGCGGCCTGCACGCGAACAAAGGAATCTGCTCCATTCTTGACGGCGCGATACACTTCTATTCGGCGCGGATGAGTGAAAGCAGTCGCCAGTTTGAAGAGCACATCAGGGGGCTGCTGCCTCCGCAGCCCCACAAGCATCCGCAGAGCAGTAGCGATCGCCCCACCGGCACCTTCAGTCGTCATGGCCACGGGCCCGTATTCGACACGGAGTCCGACCCGCTGGCACGTCAACAATCCCCGTGCTTCCAGCGCGCGAAGGTATTGGCTGGCGGCCGGAAGCGACAACCTCATTTGCCGGGCGACGCTGGAGACCGTCTGCCCCGGTTGGCGAATCAACATAGCGAGCATTTGCAAGCGCTGCCGGTTAGCCAGGACACGGCAGGTGCGCCAGAGCGTTGGCTGACCAGCCGGTGCGTTCGTCTGCCTCCACACGGTCATACTTTGCAAAGTGTGCCAAGTGTCAATCTCCGAATGTGTTGGGGAAAGACTAAGGCGGCGAGATGCCATCGCTGCGCCTTAAGCTTGTCGAATCTTTTTCGCCGCGTCACCTTTCATCTGCGAACGTCTGAGATGAAGCCACTTTTCTTCTGCCTCGTCCTACTTGCCCCGCTCACCTGCGGAGCGCAGCCCACGGCGCCAGCGGCCGAAGCGTCTGCTTCGTCTTACCAGCAATTGGCCGCGTTGTTCACCGATTGGCGCGAGTTCAACCATCCTGCCACCGCCCATGGCCGGCCCGATTACAGCGCGGCCGCCATGACGAAAAAGGCCACGGGTCTTGCCGCGTTTCGCGCGCGTCTCAAAGCCATCAACCCCGGCGACTGGTCGGCCGAGCAGAAGAACGATTATCGCGTGGTCGAGGCCGAAATGAACGGTCTCGACTTCTTTCTTCGCGTCCTCAAGCCCTGGCAACGCGACCCCGACTTCTACGCCACCGTGTTCCCGGAGATGAGCGACGTTCCCGCGCACGAAGGACCGTCGGCCGAGCCGAACATCGACCTCTTCGCCTACAAATTCCCATTGTCGTCCGGCGACGACGCCAGGCTCACCGAATTTATCGGCGCGATCCCCGCGCTCCTCGCCGACGCCAGGATCAACCTCGCCGGCAGCACCGCCCACGACCTCTGGGTCTACGGGGATCGCGCCTTTGCGGATCAGGCCGATTTCCTTGCCCAATGGCAGAAGGGCGAACTGCAAGTGCGCGACCTCGGCGGGACTCGAAAAATCTCGCTCGACGGCGCGAGCCCGGCGCTCAAGGCGGCGGTCGAGAAAGCCCGCGTAGCCAGCGCCGACTTCGCGGCTTACGTGAAAGCCGAGGCTCCCAAGCGTCAGGGCCCCTCCGGCGTCGGCAAAGCCAATTACGATTGGTGGCTCAAAAACGTCATGCTCTCACCGCTCACCTACGACCAGCAGATCGGCCTGCTCGAGCGCGAGCTCGACCGGTCGCTCGCGTCACTGCGGCTGGAAGAAGCGCGCAACCGCGATAAACCACCGATCACTCCCGTTGACGATCCCGCCGCCTACGCCGCGATGAGCCGGGCCCACGCCGAGAAGCTCTACCGGCTTTGGGTCGACACCGGCACCGTCGCCGACAAACCCTACGCGCACGACGCTCTCCTGGCCCAGGCCCCGGCCTACGTCCCTTTAGCCGACCGTAATTTCTTCGATCACGTCACCGCGCTCGACCCGCTCCCGCTCTCCAGCCACGAGTTCCACTGGATCGAGCTCGCCAGGCTGGCCAACGAGACGCAGCCCACGCCGATCCGCTCTCAGCGTCCGTTATTCAACATGTATGCCGATCGTTCCGAAGGTTTCGCCACCGCCATGGAAGAGATCGCGATGCAGGAGGGAATCTACGACGACGAACCGCACGGCCGCGAATTGGTCTGGATAATGTTAGCCAATCGCGCCGCGCGCGGGCTCGCCTCGCTCCGCGTCCAAAACAACGAGATGACCTTAGACGAAGCCGGCAAATTTCACGCCGGCTGGACTCCGCGCGGCTGGTCCGACGCGAAGAGCAAGCTGGTCGGATTCGAACAACTCTTGTATCTGCGCCAGCCCGGCTACGGCCCCAGCTATATTGTCGGCAAATCGCAGCTCGACAAAATGATCGCGCGCGCGAGTCACCAAGCCGAAGCGTCAGGCGACAGCCGCGTGGAGCGAAGCTCTTTACGCGGCAAACCGTTCAACCTCCAGCAAACCTTCGCCGCCATCTGGGCCTCGGGCATCGTTCCACCGTCCATCATCGACAGCGAGTTCCTCGAGCGCCTGCGCTGAAGGCAAGGGCCAGCGCCAAGGGAGGTCAATAGTAAGCTCTGACCCACTTCCGAACGCTTATGCTGAAAGAAACGCTGATCCTCCGATATCCAAAGATGCTTCAGAAACATCTCCGGAATCTGGCGGTCCCCGTTACTAAGGAATGGAGCGGGCCGGGCGGCCGCGACATAGATCGGCAAGCCGAAAGGCCGAATGAGCGCGAGCGAAAGAGTCAATCCAGCGATAGCGCAGCGGCGCGTTTCGCCCGCTCGACGACACCTGATCGATCCACATCGGCACCCTCCGCGGCGGATCGACGAATCGCACCACCCCCACCTGCATCGAGGGAATGAAGAACAAAACCCCGAGTGAAATCAGGGTCCATCTCTTCCAACGACCGCGTGGGGCACCGCCTTTTACGCGGTTACGCTTCTTCTTTGCTTTCCCCTTGGCCGTCTTCGCCACCAGACTGCGCCGGCACCCCGAGCGCAACCCTGTGATGGCGCAGACCGGCGCCCATCGTTTTTCTCCCAGCTCCGCAATCCGGGTTCGACAATCCGAAATTCCCTCAGCTTTCTCCACCATCCCCTCACGGGTTCGGCAGGAAAGAAGACTTCGACCGCGTCTTCAGCCACAGATCGCGGTGCTTCTATATTGCCTCCTCATCGCTGGTGTTGTTTGTTGAAGGGTTGCTACATCCTGATCTAAGTAATGCGCCTCCTGTCTTTGTTTACGACCATTGGGAACCATGGATTTACCCGTGACGCCCGGCGACGGCGGTCGTTAACGTTCTTCGCGCGGTTGCGTTGCTCAGATGGAAACGCTAGCCCTCTCTGGTCTTGTTTCGTTAGGCCTCTTCGCCGGTCATCATGAACACCCATTGCTGCGCCAGAATGACCGAAGCCGTCGCTTCACAGTGCGAGCAACACCCCGATCGGTTCAGCTGCCCGGATGCGCTGGTCCATTACTCGCCGTCGTCGCGAGAGTACGGACTCATCGTCCACGATCGCGGAACGTCCGTCGTCAGCATCACGTTCTGCCCGTGGTGCGGAGCGTCACTGAGAAGGTGATGCGCCCATTTTCTTTATACCCTCTGCTGCCTGCTCGGCCGTCGCTTTGTCGGGAAAGAATAATTCCAATTTAACGCTGGGTTCGACCCGTGGGCTTGAACTGCCGGGTCCGTGTTGTTCTATACGAACAGGACAACCGAACCCTAAATCCACAACCCAATAGCTATTCGATGCAGGACTGCTGAGCGATTGCCCTCCCGTTATATGATCTAAAACCCAAGTTCGGGGCTTTATTTCGGACAGCGGTGCAGAGTATGTGCTGTAGCCTTTGGGCCACTGATAAGTTACGACTAATCGACCATCTTCCACACGGATCTTCTGCACCATTTTGTCACCATCCGTGTCTTTCCAAGACCATTCCATCCACGAAGCAACTGAGGCGGATTGTTGCTTACGATTCTTCGGGCTTTGGTTTTCTACCTTTGTGACCTGACTTTCCAGTGCATCAAGCGCGTCGCTCATTATCGATCCACCGCGCGATAAGGTGTCGCCCAGCTTAGCAACCTGTTTCTGTACCATTTCTAAGTTGTCGATGTAATCCTTGGTGTATGGCAGCTGCGGCGTCAGGGGCCATGGAAAGTCGATCAACGGCCACAAGCGATCAGCCAACTTGTGGTATCGCTCGATGTCGGGCTTGGGTTTTTTGTTTGTATCTTTTAGAATGGCGATCGGTCCGAAGGGATTGAAGTACCCATATTCATCCGGTTTTAACTCAGCCCATTTTTCGTATCGGCGCTGAAAGTTTTGATTTTCTTCTAGGTGTTTTTTGACGCTTTCGATTGTCTTACCGGTGATGGTGCCCCAGCGCCCGCTCGAATCGCCCCGGGCTGGCCATCCCTCCTTGTAAAGCCAAATCTGCCACTCTTCGACTTCGCGCTGGCTCGGATCACCATTTTGGACGTACTGAAGGGGTCCGTGGCCGCTGCGCGTCCAAAATTCTTCGCTGCGGATCGAGGGAGTCAACGCAATGCTCAGACCTATAAAACATCCGCACAGCAAGAAGTCCCTAGACTTGAGCGATATCATGCAAATTTGCCGTTTTTTTTGTACGAATCACGTCAACGATGCTGCTAGATCGTAGAAGTGCACAGGTTGTCAGATGTACAACCATTTGGGCTGAACCTTCGACGATGTCACAGCCGGCAACCTTTTCTGTTGCGGTGCGAACCGAGAATGAAATCGGTCTACTGCCCAGTCTTAGCGTTCGGCTCATTGCAGGCCGCTGAGCAGGCCGTATATGCTTCCTGACAGCGATCCCGAGCTTTCTGCCCCTTTGCCCTCATAGTGCATGCCTGGTACTGATCGTAGCACGCTCGAAGGCACGGAGTCAGGGCTTCAGCGGTCGGCAACAGCAAGCCGATTATGGTGAGGAAACAAACCATCCATTTTTTCATGTCAAAGCATCGCGCTGAACCTGTGCAAAGGTCAAGCCCGATCCCCAGGCGCCAAGCTAGACAAACAAAAAGTCTGAAGCTATAGCGGCTTCAGACCGACATTTATTCGCAGCAGCAATAGCCGAAAAATCCAAGACGAGGTCAGAAAGGGGGTCAGAGCTTCATATCGTCAACTCTTCAAAACCCGACCAAACATGATGTTAAGCTCTGATGCCTCGAGCCTCCTCAGGGTCTGAGCGACTCAAATCGCGAGTCCAGCATCGCCTTCGAGGACGGATGTTCTTAGCTGCGGGCGCTCTCCGCTCTTCCACAGGGCAGCAGTGAGTGATACCCGATACCTGATTGGCCCGCCGTCCGATCTTTCGCTCCGCGTAATGGGGCGCGGGATGCAGACAAACTCGGTGCGCATCTCGTTGGCCCACAATCGGACCTTCGCATATCCGTGTCCTCCAAGATCGACGAACTCGAGGTGCGGAGCCAGATCCGGGTTGGAGAGCGCCCGGGCGGCCTTCAAGTCGAAACTCTTTGCATATTCAAGGCACGAGCGGACGCCGTGCCTCAACAGCATGTTGTGCGTCCAATCAGGCTTGGCTGCACCGGGGCGATCGACGAGAAAGAGCGGGCGCAGCGGATCGGGCTTTTTGAAACCATGCTCCAGGGCTTCCATGGTTCCGGCGCTCGAAAGCGATGCGCCGACGAAGCTCAAGCCGATCGGCTCGAACTTGCCGGGCGGCAATTGCGAAGTCGCGTAACCGGCCCAGAAGCTGTGGCGGTCTCCCGAGACGATGGCGAAGCCGGTGATCTTCGCATCCCGGATGAGGTCGTAGATCTCGGCGCGCTCGGTATAGGCCATTCCGTAATCGGGGGGGCTCATGGCTGCATAAGTGTCCTTAGGCCAGGTTTCCTTGGTCAATCCAGGGGGCAGGTTCTGCGGATCGCATCGCCCATCGAGCGCGCCTTCCGAATTGCCCCAGATCTTCCAGGTGGCGGTCGACTTGCGCAGCTGATCCTTGAACCACGCTTTTTGGGTTGCGCCGAGAATGGTCTGCGGAGGCTTATCCTTCCGCGGGTTTGGGACACGCGCATCGCCAAAGCTGACTTCGACCGGCGGATTGCCGCCGTTGAACGCGCGGCCGCCGTCGAGCACCTGCATCAAGGTTTCCGGCGCCATGGCGGTGAACTCTTCGCCGCCGAGCTTCTCGAGCGACGGATCGCTGAAGCAATCGGCGCTCCGATAGCTGTGCTGGTCGGTGATGATGACGTCGAGGTGCTTGCCATAGCGAAAGGTACGGTAGCCGATCAGGCTGTTGATTGCGGCGAGGTTGTTCGGCTCGTCGCCGAGGCCGTTCTCGTCCCACTTCTCAATTGCGACATCTTTCACGGCGGGCGGATCGAAGCTTTCGAGCGATGGTCCGCTGACCTTCTTGCAGCGAGATGGCAAATATTCGAACCAAGCTTGGTTGGCCGCCACCTTGATGCTTTGGCCTGGCCGCGATTTGCCACCCGCTTGCTGGATGCTCTGCCAGCCCTGCCATGAGAATTCGTGATTATCCCACATGGCCACGAACGGCCAGCGTGCGCGCGCGTCCTGCAGGTCGGGATCGGCCAGGTAGCCTTTGTAGATAGCGCGATAGCCTTCAGTCGTCAGCGGGAAATGAAACTTGCCGACCTGCCCGCCGTCTGGAATGCGCGCGACCTCGTAAATCGTGCGGTCGTAACGCGTTTTCACTTCGTCCGGATATTCGACGACCTCATAAATGAAATCGCCGAGGTGCAGAACGAAACCGAGCTGTTCCGCGGCGGGAGCGCGTTCATCTTCGTAAATCATCCGCCGATAGGCGTTGAGCGAGCCCTCATTGACATCCTGGCAGCTCACAAATGTGAAGTTCACCGGGCGCGGATCGTCTGGCGCCGGCGCTGTGATCGTGCGGCCAACCCGGCTCCCGTTTCCGTCGGTGTCGGTAAACCGATACCAGTAGGTGTGCGCCGGCTTGAGTCCGCCAATCAGAACGCGCGCGGTCCAGTCGGCGACGCTCGAGACCGGCGCCCGCGCGTGCGCAACAACTCGGCCGAACGCCTCATCCTCGGCTACCTCGACGGTCAGAAGCTGGCGTTTGCCCTCGGCGAACGGACGCCTCGTCCAGAGGATGACGCTGTGCGGGTCAGGATCGCCCGAGGCGACCCCTTGCGGATAAAGATCACGCCGCTCCTGCCATTTGACCCGCGAACCATGGGCCGGTCCGACCCATGCGAGCGAAGCACCCATGGCCGCTGCAGCTTTAAGAAAGGATCGGCGGCTTATCTTCATCCATTGGTTTTACCGCTCCAACTGCGTAACGCGAAGCGTTTTTACGCGGCGCAGCTCTTCCTGTCTTACGTCAACGATAAGAGCCGGGCGCCGCGGTACTCTGCCGCCGCGTCCAAACGCCGACGTCGGTTCGACGCACACCGCGACGGAGCGCCGCCATTACAGGTCTGCGGATGGGGCGAACAAGGTCGGAGCTAACTTATTGACCGTTAGTGACGAAAGTTAGCTCTGAACCCCTCGAGTCACCGCTAAAAGGAGGCGCCACTGCAGATCACGCCGTTTGCCGAGATTCTAAGACTGACTCCATTCGCCCTCTTGGACCAGGATTGACATCGGACGGCTAATACTACAACGAGAAGCGTGCCCACAGCGCTTTCCTCTCCGAGACCACGCAGTTTTCTGCGGTGGGCTGGCAGCAAACGCCAGCTGCTTCCAACGCTGGTGCCGAAAGCAGGCACGGAGTGGACTCGCTATGTGGAGCCGTTCGCTGGATCTGCCTGCCTGTTTTTCGCACTCCAACCAAAGCGCGCCTTGCTTGGCGACATCAATCCCGATTTGATCCTGACCTATCGACAAGTAAAAAAGGCACCGGCCGCCGTCAGCGCTGAATTGAAACAATGGCAGAAGAATCGCACTACGTATTTGCGGCTTCGAGCCGAGCCCCCCGGCGAAGGGACGCTCGCGCGCCGCGCCGCTCGTTTCATTTATTTAAACCGCTGCTGTTTCAACGGGATCTATCGTACGAACCGCCAAGGGCGTTTCAACGTCCCATACGGCGGTGACCGGAGCGGCGACCTCCCCGACGAATCGCATTTGCGAGCCTGCGCCCGTTCGCTCCGTGGGGCGCGACTGTGTCCGGGTGATTTCTCCAAAGTTCTCGCGCGGGTAATGCCGGGAGACTTTGTCTACATGGACCCGCCGTTTTCAATCCGGAGTCGTCGTATGTTCAAAGAATATGACGCCGCGATGTTTGGAGAAGATAAACTTCTCCAGTTGCGTAGCTGGATGGACAACTTAACTGAACGCGGCATCCGCTGGGTTGTAAGCTATGCGGTCTCGGACGAAGCAGAATTCTTGCGGGACGGTTATCGTTGGAGTGAAGTAGCTGTTCGGCGCCAGATTGCTGGCTTCTCGGGCGATCGGAAACCTTCCTCCGAATGCGTCATCCACTGGCCTTGAGATAGGAGGATCTACAGTGTGAAGCTATCTGATTTAAAAAAACTGAGGGTGAAAGCGGTCGGCGTGAAAAACGTGCCTACGGGCAGTCTGCTCCCCAATCCGCATAATCCGCGAATGCTCTTCGACCGCGAACCAATGAAGGAGCTACAGGCTTCCATCGCAAAGGTCGGAATTCTCGTTCCACTTACGGTCTACTGGAGCGAAAGGCACGGAAAATTTGTTATTCTCGACGGGCAACGCCGTTGGACCTGCGCGATGGCTGTGCCGCTAGCGAAGGTGCCGGTCAATCAGGTTGCGGAGCCAAGCACGGTCCAAAACATCGTAACGATGTTCCAGATTCACAAACTTCGGCAAGACTGGGAGCTGATGCCTACAGCGCTGAAGATGGAAGTGTTGATGGGTGAGCTGAAGGAAACGAAGGACAAGGTGTTAGCCGACCTTACCGGATTGCCTCTAGCACAGGTCGTTAGGTGCAAGAAGCTCCTCTCGTTTCCCAAGCGATATCAAGACATGATGCTGGATGCAGACCCTGAAAAGCGCGTGAAATCCGATTTTTTCATCGAACTATACGTTGTCGTAAATGATCAACAGGTTCGCAAGATGTCTTGGTTCAAACGCAATCATTTTACCGATCGGATGCTAGCAAAATGGCAAAAGCCAAAGTCCGGACTGAAGGCGGTGACTGACTTCCGGACAGTGAAGCAACATATCAATAACGCGCGAAAGGCTGGAAAGACCGCGCAGATTTCAAAACGGCTGCGTGAATTCACGACTGACGATTCTTTGACCCCTGATCACCTAGACATTGAATCCGCCAGCGCGGCCGCCAACGCGCGCAAACTGTATCAAAGCGCCACTAAATTACAGGCGGCACTCGATGAACTGGATGTCGAAACCTCGTATGGCGAAAAAGAGCTTTGGGATGGTCTTGAGAAATTGATGAATACCATTCGGGCAAAACTTCTTGCTGTAGATCGTCGATTGCCCTGATGAGACGAGCAAAGGATCGCGGGACACCTCGCGATGCCGCCCGGTTTTCCGGCTGGGCGAAGGAATTTTCTGGCTACCGCCATGCAGTGGACGAGGGTCGACTTGAACGGTGGCTTAAGCAGTTCGAGCCTGACGAGGACTTGGGTGCGCGTATCTTAGATTGTGTCGATTTCATTAGTCACGATCAAATTGCCAGTGCGTTCCGTTCGGCGTTGAAAGGTTTGGATGGCTGGCACCGTCAGAAGGCAAAGCGTACCGGCAAGTGGCGCTTCGTCGCTTTTTCAAGTCACAGCGGTGAGAGTGGCGATGCAATGTTGCACCAGTTTCGCGTCGCGAACGCGATGGCAACTCGCTATTTTGACGACCTTTTCATTTCCCGGAGCGATCTGCTTCGGGAACCGCTAGGAGCAGACGATACGGTCGTTTTTGTTGACGATTTTTCCGCTACCGGCGATCAGGCAACTAAGGCTTGGTCGGATTTCTTTCGTGAACTCCTGCCGGGGGACCCCAAGTGTTATCTTCTGCTCGTCATGGCAAGCGCCACGGCTGTAAAGAGGATTAAAGACGAAACAGATATGGTAGCCGTTCCCCACTTCACTCTCGGGCCGCGCGATTACTTGTTCTCCGAGCGTTGCACGCAGTTTAACGATGCCGAGAAAGCGAAAATTTTAAGGTTCTGCGAGATCGCGGATAAAAAGAAACCTATGGGTCACAGGGACTGCGGATTCGTGGTGGTATTCAGCCATAGGTGCCCGAACAATTCCGTCCCCATCCTTCATGCTGACCATTCTAAGTGGCATGGATTGTTTCGCCGTTCTGGCTAAAGGGAGGCAAGAGACGGGTCAGGCCTTACAATCGACACGTAACCGGCCTATTTGGTGGAGCCGAGCGTCAAGCACAGCGGCCCGAGGAAGCGGGGGGGCAGTCCTCAGGATTTACCTCGAGTGCCATGATCCGAAGAACTGTCCCCGTTCGAACGTTGACCCCGTCGGGCGTCTGAGAAGTCAGTAATTCTCCGCGTTGAGTCGCGACCAATAATCCCAGTGATCACTGCGGTCGCGGGCCTCGATCATTCCGACGAGCCGCAAGTCACGAGCATCGCTTATCTGCAGCTCGCAGTGTTCGCACTCGAATGCCGTGACAGTGTACGTCAGTGCCGCATCCTCTTCAGACGTTCCACTTTCTTCGGTGTAACCGGAGGTGATCACGTCCGTTTCGCAGATCGGACACGGGAGCACCAAAGAGTCGAAATCGGCTGGATCATTGAAAATCGCTTGGCGTTTTCCTCGTAATTTCTTTGCCTTGGCCCGTGCCGCTTCGATTAGCTTGGTAACGCGATCGACACGTTCCAAGTCAAAGCCCGCGAGAATTGCTGCTGTCTTTACTGTTAGGTCAGCAGGCTCGGACAGAATTTCTAACCCGGTCAGGTGCTTCATCAGCTTGATCGCGAGGTAGGACACTCGTGCGAGGTCGAACCGCTGAAAATCGGGAAGTGCTGCGTGAACGCTAATGTTGCGAGTCGTAGCGAGAAAGCCGAAGTACGAATGCAGCTCCGCTTTTTGTTCAGGGAAATATATCTCGTAAATCGAGATCGCCTGCCCGAGGTCAATCGTCTTCAATTCGAACGATCGGAGTGCATCTTCGAATGGACGTAGCGAGATTGACGCAGGGGCGTCGTCCGTCTGCAGGAGGAAAATGTCGAGTTCGTTTGGTAGCGCCGCATATAGTTTGCGGAAGCAGTTCCGCGCGACAAACGCTTTCAGCATCAATTCAATCGCGATCGCGAGGTTCCCGACAGCCGCTTGATAGTTTTCCCAGGTTCGTACCTCAGCATTGAGGTATTCTACGACGCCGATCCGATAATATGCATTCGCGCTTGTCGCCAGGTTTCTCTCAATCTGAAATCGCAACAGCCGTAGATCTCGAGGGAGTTTGTGTGCCATTAGTTACCTTAAGCTCGCTGACAGGGTCGCGAAACCAGATCGTGACTCGCTCGTTTGCGAGTCCCCAGGGTGTTCCCGACATTGTCCAATCGTCGCTTCTTCCTCGCGTGGACACCCGCGCGCATTTCGCAAAACGCACCGAAGCAGGAAAAGGGGTCGATCTTAGAATCTCGGCAAATGGTTAATGGTTAGCCAAGGGTCGCACCGACATTGAGGCGCAGCAAACAATAGCCGAAGTCCAGCACGCGCTCGGTTTGTTCACCATGGCGAATCCGTCCTTTGGCCGATCGGAAAAGGAATGGGAGAAGGCCGGAGGGGTCAGCCCTCAAGATTAACATTTAAGTGCTGAGCCAGTAAGCAGCGAGGGCGTATTTACGAGACGCACAGGTTGCGGTCTTCAGGACCCCTCATGATTCTCCTTTGACGAGATTCACACACCGACCCCTTTAAGATTTGTCGCCACCTACTTTCCCTAGATCGCATCGGGATTCGGCAGGAATAACGCGTCACAAACATTTTCCCAACCTGTAGCGGTAACGCTTAACGCAGACGTTCGACAGTCCACGATTAATGAAATAGCGTACAAATAATCCTCTAAGGGGGCTAGTTCATTCAATTGCGAGCCATTATTCGCGAATAAGTGAAACGCAGCAAAGAAACGGGCGCGAACGTCGTTATAATACGCCACACTAGGTTCACCCTTCCGTCGCCGTTCTGGAACGGTCTCAATGAGACCCTTCAGGCTCTCTCGAAGCTTCTCAATCACTTCGCCTTTGAACAATTTATGCTCTCGTCCCGATGTCAGAACATGGTAAACATCCTTGACGTCATGAAAATGATCCAAGTTTATCGTTTGAAGAAATCTAGGATCTACGTCGATACTGCTATCCAGTCGATAACTTAAGGAACAGGCTGTATCCCGACTCGCAGCAAGTTTCGGCGCGATGCCCGCTCGTCCCTTCTCTAGCAGACCGCCGTCTAAACGCGCCTCTATATCCCGATTTTGCTTGGAGGCCAACACGGCCGCGATTACAAAAGCTAAACAGATCGCCCGCCGAGCAGCGCCTTCTGGTCCACTAACGCCTTCCGAAGCGACCCGCGCCGCCCAGCCAAGCATATGTGACAGGGAGGGGTTAATTTCCACTAGCTTATAGCACCTTTCCGCCATTTGTTTTAACAACGGATCGGCTTCTAGCATCCCGGCCAATAGCAAGAATACCTCCCGCCAATGCGGCGAAAACAAGTGTTTCTCGACAATGTCGCCGCGATTCGCAGATCCTAACAGGTAACGCGCGGCCAAATACTCCTGGAGCGTTAAGTGTGAAAAAGACAATATTCCGTGTGCTCGTTCGACAAAAAGGCCTTGATCGTCTTGTATAGCATTTAGAACTCGCTCTGCGTCGAGATGCTTTGGAGCATTTAGCTCTTCACGCAAGAAGACTGCGATCGCATCAAACAGCTCCTGCTGCGAAAAGAACAACTTGTCGCGCTGAAATCCTTCTCCCGCAATTCGCTGTAACAAGAGGAGTTCCAGGCCTGGCGTCATACCTACGTAGATATCTTCATGACGAACCCGCTTGTCGGCTGCCCATTTCGTCATAAGAATTTTAAGGGCCTCTTCATATAAATCGCTACGATTCGCAGGTATCCCCTGAGATGCTTCGTATACTAAGCAGAGAAACGTTAGTAAAAGCGGCGTCTTCGCCAATTCACGGGTAGCAGCACCTGCGGGTCCCTTGAGCGCTCGAATAAACTGACTTCCGAGGCCGTGCTCGCCAGCGGAGGCGCGGAACCAATTCTGTGCGAAGGCCTCGATCTGCGCGTCATCGAAGTCCGCTAGAATAACATCTTTGAAACGTGGAAACCAGGCGTGATAGAAGTGAGTGCGACAAGAGATAATGAAGCGGTTGGCGTCATTCTGATCCACAAATTCTCGTATGTGCAGAATGGCTTCGTCTATTCTATCAGACGGAATTTCATCGATGCCGTCCAAAAGGACCAACAAACTCCCTCTGGTTAGCGCGCGGGCGCAGAATCCGTCGGGGAAGCCGCACGTGGCAAACTCTTGTTGCAATATCTCGGAGAGATTCACTTCGCGATTCCGAAATGTCTTCAACTCGACATAGACGGGAATGCACATCTCAAGCCGTGAGGTGGGACGTATGAGGAACGGTGACAGAAATGTATTGCGAAGCCAGTGCGGACGTTCCGGGAGCCACCGACTTAGAAGACCAGCAACGATATTACGTGCTGCCGTGAACCTTAGCCGAATACGGCGGGCCACGCGAAATTCTTTGGAAACGAGCGCCTCGAGTCCGACGCGACGCAAGAAGGTCGATTTTCCCGCGCCGGGTTCTCCCAAAACACTTAGAAACTGCGTTTCTTTCGCGACTCTTAGTCCATTCGCAGTAGTGCCTAGGCCAGCTGAAAAGCCCCTTCCGTGTTCCCGGAAGGCGCCTTGAAGGGCCTCAATAGTTACATAGCGTTTCCGGTAATCCTCGGTAAGAAAACGAACTGCTGTATAGACGGACATTAAGGGAACGGACTCGCGCATTCCCAGCACTTTAATCCCACCGTGTCGATCAATGTACTTGGTCAAATAACGGTCGCAGGCCAACTCTATCCCGCCAACTTGCTCGAGTTTGCGGCCTCCGCTTTCTAATATCTCCTTAGAAAGCGCAACAAAGAGCTTTGCGCTTTCTTCATACACGGTGGTTTCTAGTTTCTCTGCTTCCAAAGCGAAGGAATAGGGGTCAGGCTGTGATTCTTCTCATTGCTGCTCCGCGTGATGTTCATACGCAGCAGGCAGTAACCGAAATCCAGCACGCGTTCGGTTTTGTCGGTAAGGAATTGAGGGGCAAACATTCGGAGGTCAAAAGTCGGATATCAGAGGTCGGAGCGAAGAGCAAAGGCAAAAGTCGAACAGGAAGTCCGGACGGAGAGCAAAAGGGGGCAGTCTGTGAATCTCGTCATTGCTGCTCCGCGGCGACATTCATCCGCAGAAGGCAATAGCCGAAGTCGATGACGCGATGCGTTTTGTCCGCAATAAACTGGGGAGCGATTTGGTAGAGGCGGCCGCGGCCCTGGGCGACGATGCCGACGTTGCGGAGCACGGCCATGTTCTTGAGGTGGCGGAAAGCGGAGACCGGATAGCGGAAAGGCTGACGGGGAGATCGAAAAAGACGCGGCGGCAGCGAAAAGAACGAAGCAAACGCCCAACGCCGAACGCCCAATATCGAAATGTAGAGAGGGGAATTGTAGGGCGACGGAACCGCTTGCGGTAAATCCCAAGCGCCAAGCTCCAACGAACAAGAACAAGTAACTCTGTGAATCTCTTCAAGACACTCATCGCATGAAACCAGCACCAGATATTTTCGCCCGGCTTCGGAAGGGCGAGACCGTTAACTTCGACGACCCCGAATATCCCAAGCTTCGGGACGTCTGTTCCGAGACAAGGAAACTCCTCCTGCAACTGAATCAGTCCGCCGAGCCGCAGGAAATGCGCGCCTTGTTAAGCCGGATCACGGACACGGAAATCGACGATAGCACGGCGATCTTTCCCCCGTTTTACGTGAACTACGGCAAGCACACGAAGATTGGCCGAAACGTCTTCATCAACTTCGACTGCGTTTTCCTGGACTTCGGTGGAATCACGATCGAGGACGGCGTCTTCATTGCTCCCAAAGTCAGCCTGCTCAGCGAAGGGCACCCGCTTTCGCCGGAAGACCGGCACTCGCTGACGGTGGGGCACATCCATATCAAGAGAAACGCGTGGATCGGTGCCAATGCCACCATCACACAAGGCGTGACCATTGGGGAAGATGCCGTTGTGGCGGCTGGCGCCGTCGTGACCAAAGATGTTCCCGCACGGACCGTCGTGGGCGGAATCCCTGCTAAAACGATCAAGACATTGTAGCCGGTTCGGCATCACCGCGACGCCGCTTTTCCGCCGCGACGGGCAAGGCAGCCGGCGGACGGTCGAACGGCGATCATGATTTATGAAGAAGGAACCGTCAGGAGCAGGAAAGATGTTTGGCGGCTTCGCGCCGAAGCTCGTCGAACTCACCGATAACGTCTTGTTCGGCGACGTCTGGGAACGGAGCGAATTGCCGAAACGCGATCGCAGTCTCGCGACCGTCGCGGCGCTCGTCGCGCTCAATCGGCCGGAACAGTTGCGTTTTCATCTGCCGAACGCTGTGAAGAACGGCGTCACAAAGGAGGAGCTGATTGAAACAATTACACATTTGGCGTTTTACGCCGGCTGGCCCAGCGCGATGAGTTGCATGGCCGTGGCCAAAGAACTGTTTACGAAATCAGACATGAGCGGGAACTAGCCCGCGGGCCCGGTCTTATTCCCGAGCGAATGAACCCGAAGCTCTTTCTGCTCAGCGCGGCGATCTTCCCGTTCGCCTTGGGCCGAGTTGCTGTTAGCCAGGATATGCAAACGCCAGAGCAATACTGCCAGATAGCCGAAATCGAGATCGATCCAGCGCAACTGGAACACTACAAAGCCGCAGTTAAGGAGCACATCGAAACGGCGGTGCGCGTTGAGCCGGGAGTTGTGATGCTCTACGCGCTGTCGGAAAAGGACAATCCGACGCACATCAGAGTGTTTGAGATCTACGCAAGTGAGGAGGCTTACAAGGCTCACTTGAATGCGCCACATTTCAAGAAGTACAAAGCTGTGACGCAAAATATGGTTCAATCGCTAAAGCTCGTCCGAGTCGCGCCAGTTGGCTTGGCCGCGAAGCCGAGATGAATATAGTGGCGTTAGAGTGTCGTTAGGCGTTGTAATCACTTCGCCCTAACGCAGCGGTAAATATTGTCTGGCTCTGATCCGAGCACGACACTGTTGCGACTCGGATTCGACCAGCAACTTGAAGCTTGGTTTCGTCTCACATGCGTTGCCGCGTCTCATGCAGGCTCCGCGCGGCCAAGACAAAGGAGCTGACGCCGAGCGCGGCGTTAATCTCGACGAAGGGATAGCGGGGGTCAGTGCTTACTATCGACACTAGCCGTTTTGCTCATTCGGTCGCATCGAGTCCGTGCGCAGCGTGCAGACTGTGCGCGGGCAGGGCGAGAATGCAGGCGAAGGTTCCGGCGCTGACGGCGATCATCACGAGTAGGCCCGCGCGAAATCCGCCGACGGTGGCGGCGAGGACAAAGGCGCTGACGCCGAGGGCGGCGCCGACCTGCCGGACGAATTGCTGGCTGGTGGTCGCGCTGCCCATGCGCGCAACCGGGACGCTGTTTTGCACGACCACGGTCAGCGCCGGTGAGAGGAACCCCATGCCGGCGCCGGAGATCAACGCCGCAGCGACAACCCAGGCGAGTCCGTGTTCGAAGGCGACCATGAACAAGAGGAGCCCGACAATGTGAACAACGATTCCGATCACGCTGGGCAGGCGTTCGCCAATGCGATGAACCAATCGTCCGGTGGTGAATGCCAACGTGCTCCATCCAATGGTGAACGCGCCGACCACCAGGCCGACGATGGCGCGGTTCCCATGAAAAGCAGCATCGACGGCGAGCGGCAGATACGAGCTCACGCCAAAGCCGCTGAAGAAGGCGAGGAATGACGAAGAAATCGACGACGCGTAACCGGCATGCCGAAAGAAACTCAGCGGCAGGATCGGGTGCGGCGTCCGTCCTTCGTGCCAGACGAAGATGGCGAGCAGAATGATTCCTGCGCCAATCAGCGCGGCCTGCATCAGCCCGATTTTTCCTTCCCCGAGATCGACGAACGCCCACATGAGCGAGCTGCCGCCCGTCCCGGCGAGAAGCGCGCCGGCAAAGTCGAACCGGCCGTCGCTTCTGCCCGACGCTCTCATGCATTCCGATGATGACGAGGAGAGCCGCCACGATGGCGATCGGCACGTTGATGAGAAAAGCCCAGCGCCATGAAACGTGGGTCACGATCAATGTGCCCAGGAGCGGTCCCGCCACGCTCGCGACCGCCCAGGCACTGCTCGCGGCGCCCAGCGCACGTCCGCGTTTGTGCGGCGGATAAACGACGCCGAGGAGGACGAAAGGAAGTGTGGCTACTGCGCCCGCGCCGATTCCCTGGATCGCCCGCGCGCCGATGAACTCAATCATCGTGCGCGCGACCGCGCACAGTGCGCTTCCGAGCCGTGAAGGCGACGATGCCGAAGAGATAGGTGCGCCGGCGTCCCCAACGATCCGAGCCCGGTCCCCAGATCGGCATCGAGACAGCCGCGGCCAGCATGTAGGCGGCAAACGTCCACGCGTAGAGGTGTGCGCCGCCAAGGTCCGGCAACGCCACCGGCATGACCGTGCTAACGATGGTGTTGTCGAGCCCGGCGAGAATGATGGTGAACAAGACGCCGAGGAAGACGAGCACGCTGCTTTGCCCGGAAGAATCCTGCGATCGCATCGTTCATATTGCGCGCGACGCGACGAACTGCAAAAAGCGGACAGTGAAGCTGCGCGCGACGAACAGGTCCGTTTACAGGGCTACTGTTTCGCCAAGTTCGCGGGTCAAATCGGCAGCGGGGATGGCGCGGCAGGCGGAGGCGTTCTGACCGGCCCAGAGCGGACTGAAGTCGCCACTGCTTTGTCGCTCGGCTTTTTTGCGGAGCGGGGCGAGCGCGGCGGAGGCGAGCGGAAACGCGGGGGCAATGGGATTGAGCGGCCCTAGCTCGCGCATCAGCCGGTTCATGATCCCGCGGGCGGCGCCGCCGCTGAAGAGATTTGTGAGCGCAGTGTGTTGTGCAGCCTCGCCTATCAAGGCGGCTCTATGCACCGGACGCGTCTGGGCCTCGGGACAGAGGAGGTAGGCGGTTCCAGGCTGGACGCCGACCGCGCCTAACGAGTGGGCCGCCGCTACTCCACGGGCATCGGCAATTCCCCCCGCCGCGATCACCGGCACCTCCACCGCTCGCGCGATTTCAGGGAGAAGCGCGAACAGCCCTGCCTGACGCGTGAGATCGCCGGAAAGGAAATGCCCGCGATGGCCACCGGCTTCGAGTCCTTGCGCGATAATCGCGTCGACGCCGTGCGCCTCGAGCCAACGCGCTTCATCCACCGTGGTCGCGGACGAGAGAATCTTCGCGCCCCAGCTACGAACGCGAGCGAGCAGGTCAGGCGAAGGTAAGCCGAAGTGAAAGCTGACAACCGGTGGTCGGAACTCTTCCAGGATGTCGGCGACGTTGGCGGTGAACGGTGCGCGCTCCGCGATAATAGTCGTTAAATCGAGGTCAACGCCCAGTTCGCGATAGTAAGGTTCCAGCGCTGTGCGCCAGCGGTTCTCTCGCTCGGGGTCAGGCAAAGGTGGAGTGTGACAGAAGAAGTTGACGTTGAATGGCCGGCTCGTCGCGTCTTTGATCGCGCCTATTTCAGTGCGCATTTGTTCCGCGCTCAGCATCGCGCAGGGGAGCGAACCCAACCCGCCCGCGTTGCATACGGCGATAGCGAGGGCGCTATCCTGCACGCCCGCCATCGGCGCCTGGATGACGGGCAACTCAATGCCGAGAAGATCTTGCAGCATAATTATTTCATTCTGCGCGGAGATGTTGGGGAAGCAGACGCGCGCACTATAAGATACCCCGCATAATCGCGCAGCTTGCAGCTACCTGACCGCCGTCTAATCCCCTGCGTGCAGACTGTGCGCGGGCAGCGCGCGAATGCAGGCAAATGTTGCGGCGCTGACGCCGAGGGCGGTAGTACCAGCTGCGCGGCAGCTCCAAACCCCAAAGCGCCTCGCCACGGTGAGTCCATCCGATGGCGACAAAGACGGGCATGTAAGCGAGAGAGGATCGAGGTCGCAATTGACCTCCTTGTTTGTTGGAAAGTAGTCTCGGCTCATGACGCTGCCTGCGATGCGACCCGTTGTTTCCCTGCTTCTGCTCACGCTCGCCTTCGTGGGTAGGAACGCGCAAATTTTGGCCGCAGGCAACGATGCGCCGCCATTCCATGAGTATAGGGGCGTGCACATCGGCATGAGCACGAACGAAGCGCGCCGAGTGCTCGGCACGCCCATGGACAAGGACGACCGGGAGGATTTCTACTCCGTCAGCGATAAGGAGAGTGCGCAGCTCTATTACGACTCAAACCACACGGTCTTCGCCATCGCCGTCACCTACCTCGACCTCGCCGCGCCTGAGCCGAAGTCCGTGCTCGGAACGGACGCCGACCGCAAGAACGACGGCTCGATCTACAAGATGATTCGCTTCCCTAAGGCAGGCTACTGGGTTTCCTACATGCGAACTTCCGGCGATTCGCCGACGACCAAGGTGACCATTCAGAAGATACAGTAGTGACAAGGCGATGTCCGAAAAGTCATGACGGAAGAGTCATCCGGCTGCTCAAGTTCCCTGAAAGCGGTTTCGGACGCTAAGGTTGATTGATCTATCCAATGTCGTTACAAACTCGAATGCTTTATGCATTCAAGTGGACAAGCGGTTGATGACCAGAGAGACGTCGTTGTCTCTGGAGCAATCGTGGTGCTGAGCCGCGTAATCCCAACTCAAATGCCGTTGATTATCGCTGTGGCTGACCCGCGCGGTTCCTCACTCATTCCGTCAAATTCGTTTCGTCCGCCGCATTCAGACTGTGCGCTGGCAGCGCCTGGATGCAGGCAACGTTACGCTCCCTGGCGCTAGACGTTCAAAAGTGTGTACCCGTCATTCATGTCGCTTCGCGACGGAACGCCCGGCGCTGCCGGCGATGATCACGAGTAGGCCCATGCGAAAGCCGCCACGGTTGCGGCAAGGACAAAGGCGCTGACGCCAATTGCGGCGCCGAGCTGCCGGACGAATTGCTGGCTGGTGGTCGCACTGTCATGCACCGGACTGGGACTTGGCTCATTTCAGGGCCGCCCAACGCCGCATCAGACAATCGGCGAACGGCGAAACTTACTCGTTTAAGTCGCTTCGCGCAGTCGCCCCATTCATGAGTGCTTCGTCTGGCGTGGCTTTACGGTGTTTCCGCCCGCTTCGAATACTCAAGCAGCCCCTGTTGTTGTACCCTAGAAATTACCGAAAGTGCCTCATCTAGTAAACCGTTTGACTGCTGCAGAAAGTTTCGCGCTTTGTTCGATCTCAGCGACTCCAATGCCGTACGGGCATCAGGCTCGCCGGAAATGGCCAATCCCCACACAGCGAGTGTCGACAGCTGAGCATGCAACTCCGCCGCAGTTGCGTGCAATTCTGTTTCCCATCTCACTCGCTGATTCCACACGGCCGGATCGAGACTTGCCTTTAGATATGCTACCGCCTTGGGGCTCTTGCCGCGATTTGCGAGATATCCCAATCCAATCAGCGCGCTTTTTTTTTCGTTGTAATCGCTGTCGCTTACTCTGCCGACGCCACGTTCAAGCCGGGATATGATGTCGTCAGTAATCGAGTCGTCGGTAGCGATCATACACGCAACGAGGACAGCATTCGCGTGATGAGTCGCCTCACTCGTATCGTCGAGGATCTGCACAAGCTTCGGAATATCCGTTGCCGGATAGTGACGTGCTTGCTCGTATGGCACACCGTGGACAAACGTCTGACGCACAAACTCCCTTATATCAGCTGGGACCGCAGGCGAAGAGGTAACGCCCCCGGCGTCCGGGGCTCCACTTGAAGGAATCACCGATGCAGTTGTCAAAGCCGCAAACAACGAGCGATTTATGTATGCACGACTCTCTTGGAGATTAACGCGACGGTTCGACTCATTCAGTGACGGGTACATTATTGCGAAGGCTGTGCGGCGATGGGGTAGACCTTTATTATGCCCGTATTCGTGTGCCCATATGAGGGCCTCAGACTGGTAGGTATAACCATGTCGCACGACGGCCATGCACGTCCCGGGCTGGTCTGCACAGCCGACGATTGTGCCGCCGCCAGGACCCCCGCAAAAATTGATCTCCTTGACAACGTGAACGTTACCACCAGCACGACAGATTTGGTCGAAATCCGCATCGCTATTGATTACGCTAAGCCCGGCCACAGCTCTCACTGGGCCACTTCGGCCGAACTTGATATCACATGTTACGTCGTCCGGGCCGTCAACATCCTGAAGCGCCTTACTGGCGTAGTTTAGAATCGACGTGGCTCCCGAATCGTCGAGAGTCGCGGCACCGTGCCGCGTGATTACCAAATCTACTGGGTTGTTCACGATCCTAAGGTTTGTTGGTGGAGCTGGGGGACGGGCGGGTGCGCGGCTTGAGGACACCGAAGACTTAGGTGTCACTGAGGGGCTAGGAGAGGCTGGTGCAGGGGTCGTTTGTGCAGCGCATCGGATTGCGACCGCAGTAGCGATGGCAAGCCAACCGGCAGCAATAAGGGGTCTGTTCATAGTAGCGTGTTATTTATCCGCTCCCGTGGCTTAGAGACGCTCTGGCCACTTCCTTTGACGCTACGAGATCAATCCACCTTTGGAAAACCAATACGCTCTCCCGCTTTTGCCCGGTTGACCCGGAAAACCATTCGTCCCGGGGTAATTACCTACACTTCGGCCGGCGGCTCCACCCTGTCCGCCGGTGAGTCGTGGTTGCGGGTAACCGACGATCGTCCCGCCGACATAAACGACCAGAAATCCGCCCTGATTACCTGGGGCTCCGCCCCCGCCCCCACCACCTCCGTTCATGGGCGTATACGCACCACTGCCCCCGCCGACCTCCGGACCGCCATTAGTCCCCGCCTGTCCCGTGGCCCCTTCGGCGAAGACTGACCCTCCGTCCCCGTCGAAGTCACCGGCGACATTGAGGAAGATAACGCCGCCGTTTCCCAGCGTGTTCCGCATTCCGCCATTTCCGCCAGCGCAGCCGCAATACTGGCCAGCTTGGCCTCCAACATTTTGCTGGGCGTCGGTTCCCTTCCAATTGATCGCTTGAGGCTTCGCATTCCGGTAACCGCCGCCGCCGCCTCCGCCTCCCCCACAGTCCGTCGTCCCGGGCGCACCAGCTCCTCCCGTATTGGTCCCTCCCGTTCCTCCATTTCCACCCCTCCCACCGATGTTTGTGTTTTGAAACACTATTTCCAATGGCCCGGACTGAGACGGTATCTTGAGAAGGTGCGTTCTTTCGGAACTTGCGAAATCCCGGGCTACTATACTGCCTCTCAGGATAAAATCCCCGCGACAGATCACATGGAAAATTCCATCGCTGCCAGCTTCAATTATGAGCTGAGCGTTCTCCTTGATCTCAACCCGTGCGAACTCATAGCGCTGCGCTGGCATCCTTCGTTGCTCGTCCGCTTGCAAAATGAGTGACGGCACCTGATCAGATAGCGTTTCCTCGCCGTTCATTGCCCTTTGATAGCGAAAAGATTTTCCGTTGCATAGACCAAAGCGAGGAATAAGAGGGTCAGAGCTTACTATCGGCACTAGGCGCTCGGCTACTAGTCGGGGCAGGATAGGGGTCAGTCTGTGCATCTCGTCAACTCGCGCAGTAATTGACGAGCACACGGGAGACCGGGACCGCGTTACTGGTAAGCTTTGAGGAGCGGGGCGGTGTCTGTTGGTGGGACACCAAGTTCCTTCAGGGTTTTGGCGTCAAAAGCGCCGCCGTCGCTTCCGGCAACCTTCCAATCTGCTCCGGTCCGATGCAGCACCACTGAAAGATCGCTTTCATCGGCGTAGGTGGTGCAAAGCGCCCAATCGTGAGACACGGAGACGTGCAAGACCTTCCCGAACTTCTTCGGCATCGCCTTTCGCACCTGCTGAACATCCTTCGGATTGCCAAAATCCGCAGCGACGGCCGAGGTAATCAAACTGAGAAACGTGACAGCGACAGCCAGGAAGATGGATCGGCGTAATGTTTTCATCGTTGCTAAAATCTGAGGCTCACCGGTTCGCATGTCAAAACGTCTGCGGAACGAAAGACAGACAGGATTAACAGGATTTTGCAGGATTGGAGCTCTGATAATCGTGTTTATCCTGTAAATCCTGTCCACGTCGCGGTGGAGTCGAGAGAGGGGGTCAGAGCTTACTATCGACAATTTGTGACGAAGGAAGCTAGACCCTTCGAATTCCAAGGATCTCGCCACTGCCCCGGCAAAAGCCCTCATGGTAGATCCCAAACGCCAAGGCGCAAAGAAGACCAGCAAGAAGACCGCGTGAGGCAAGCCTTTTACGCGGCCAAGAAGAAAGACAGACAGGATTAACAGGATTTTGCAGGATTGGAGCTCTGGTATCGTGTTCATCCTGTAAATGCTGTCCACGTCCGCGGTGGTCGAGAGAGGGTCAGAGCTTACTATTGACAATTTGTGACGAAAGAAGCGCTGACGCCTCGAATGTCCCCGACGTTGCCATTGCCCTGGCAAAAGTCCTCATGGTAGACTTGCCTCATGCCAGCATCCACCGTGACTGAGTATCTTGCCGCGCTCCCGGCGGATCGCCGGGAGGCGTTGAACGAAGTGCGCCGTGGAATCAACCGGGCCCTGCCGCCGGGATATAAGGAAGGTATCCAGTTCGGGATGATCAGCTGGTTTGTTCCGCTATCGACCTATCCCGCTGGCTATGGGGGCAACAAGAAGGTAGCGCTGCCACTCATTAGTCTGGCGTCACAGAAATCTTACATGGCGCTGCACATGATTTGTTTTTACGGGCAGCCGGCCTTGCGCGAGTGGTTCGTCGCGCAATACGCAAAGAGCGGGAAGAAACTGGACATGGGCCAGGGCTGTCTCCGTTTCAAGACGTTGCCGGAACTCGCGCTGGATGTGGTTGCGAAGACTGTGGCCCGGCTCCCAGTGAAGGAGTACGTCGCGGGCTACGAGGCCATGCGGGAACCGCTGCGCGGTAAAGATCCAAATCCCAAACGCCAAGCTCCAAAGAAAACCAGCAAGAAGACCGCGTGAGGCAAAGCCTTTTACGCCGCCAAAAAGAAAGGCAGACAGGATTTTGCAGGATTGGAGTTCTGCTAATCGTGTTCATCCTGTAATCCTGTCGACGTCCGGGGAATTGAGAACCAAGCCGGCGCAATTTTGCAAAAGGACCGGATGGGCGACGTTGCTCGCCCGTGAGCGTAATTCCAATTACCGAGAAACTTCTCCTTAACGCAGGAGGATGGCAGGCGATGAAGCCTGCGCGTGAGCTGCTCAAGGGCGGACGAGTCTCGGAGGCTAAGTACGAGCCGCCGTTGCTGACCGGCTATGTGCGTGAAGGCGCGAAGAATTATCGCTCCGGCCTGCGAATCAAGAGCGCGATCGATGTCGAGAATCTTTGCAGCTGTTGGGAATCGCGCTCGGCTGGGAAAATCTGTGCGCACTCGGTCGCGGTGGGTTTGGGGTATCTGAATCCGTCCGCTGCCGCCGCCGCGGAGCAAGTCGAGCCGGCGACACCCGAAGCTCCGGCAGGTCCGCAGTTCGTTGCCAGCGGGACTGGTGGCGCGGCCCTCGTGACCTTGCACGTGATCCTGCCGCCGAGCTTTACAGGCGCATGGCAGAAAGGGCAGATCATGATCGTCGTCGAAGCAGAAGCGTCCCGAAAACGCGCGCTCCTCTCAGCGCTCGCGAAAGATCGGATGTTTGCAGCGGATGAGAACGATCTCGGGTTGATCGAAGGTTTGCGCGCCATTCCGGCGATCTTCGAGAGCGGAATGGCGAGCTTGTCCCGGGACGGATTCCTGCGGTTGCTCCCCGCGTTGCAGAATCATCCGCGCGTCACGTTTGGTAAGGCGACTCGCCCGACGATCTCGCCGACCGCACTGCGTCCCGAGCTTGTCGTCGAATCGCGGGGCGACGGTGGTATCGCGGTGAAGGCGAACTTTTCGCGGAGCTACTCTCAGGAGATCGAGCACGAGCACGAGCACGAGCACGAGGACGAGGAAAAAACACTACTCCTCTGGAACGCTACGGAGGCGTGGATGCTGCAGAACAACGAGTTCATCCGCTGCGGGGAAGAGTTGCCGGCCGGGTCGACGAACCTGATTGAGCGGCCTCTGCTGCTCGAGGGCGACCGAGCGCTACATTTCCTGGCGTTCGATCTGCCGCGGCTCCGCGATGCGTTCGACGTGCGCGCCGGCGAAGGGGTGCGCCTGCCGGAAATCGCTACAGCGATCCCCGCTTTTGAGTTGCGGCTGGCCGGCACACTGAACGGCATCACGGGCGAGTTGATGTGCACGTATGGAGACCGCGTGCCGATCAAGGCGCTGGCGAACGCACAGGACCGCTTCGTTTTTCGCGATCCATCGCCCGCGGAGCGATCGATCCACCAACCGCCCGCGGAGCGGCCGGTCCACCTTCCGGATCGAGTGCTCGTGCGGAATCTCGAGGCGGAGAACGCGGCGGTCGCTCGCCTGGAACAAATTGGGTTCGCGCGGACAGATGCCGGCGGATTCGTGCTGCATGGGCAACCAAATGTCGTCCGGTTCTTCGCGACCGATTACCCGAGACTCCAGCGCGATTGGAAGGTTGCTCTCACGGCTCAGGTCGAGAAGTGGACCGGCGAGATCGAGCGGGTCACACCGAAGCTCGAGATTGTCAGCTCGGGTCAGGATTGGTTCGAGGTCCGTTACTCGCTCACCACGCCCGGCGGCGAGGTTTTTTCGAACGCGGAGATCCAGCGGCTGCTTCGTTCCGGTCAATCGCAGACGCGATTAAAGAATGGCCATCTGGCGGTGATCGACACGGCGGGCCTGGAAGACTTCGAGCAGGTCATCCGCGATTGCGATCCGGCGCAGACCCAGCCCGGCCTTTACCGGATTAACCGGGCCCATGCCGCGTATGTCGAAGAGACCGCGCGCGAGCTAGGCTCCGCGGTCGCCGATCGTCGTGACGCGCTGAAGAAGTTCATCACCGGCAGCGAGGCGCCGCCGGACGCGAAGGCGAAGCTTGGCCCGCTCGCGGAGAGATTACGCGAGTATCAGCTCGCTGGTTTCGAATGGCTGACCCGTCTCGCGGCGAACAATCTCGGCGGCATCCTGGCGGACGAGATGGGTCTCGGTAAAACGGTGCAGACCCTTGCGTTTCTCCGCGCGAACAAGGGCAACGGCCCGGCTCTCATCGTCTGCCCGACATCGCTGGTCACAAACTGGGAAAACGAAGCGCGCAAGTTTACGCCCGAGCTCAGGACGCTCGTGCTCGAAGGCGCCGGCCGCGCCGCTCGTTTCAAGTCAATCGGGGACGCCGACATGGTTATCACGAGCTACGCCTTGCTGCGGCGGGATATTGAGACGCTGCGCGAAACAAACTTCTCGACCGCGGTGCTCGACGAAGCGCAGCACATCAAAAATCCCGAGACGCAAAACGCGCAGGCCGCGTTCACCCTCCGCTCCACAAATCGTTTTGTGCTGACCGGCACTCCGATGGAAAATTCAGTGCGGGATCTCTGGTCGATCATGAACTTCGCGCTGCCCGGCTATCTCGGGAATCGCAGTGACTTCCGGGAGCGCTATGAGCTGCCGATCGCGCGCGGCGCCGCGCCCGACGTCCAACGCCGGCTTTCGCGCCGGCTCCAGCCGTTCCTGCTCCGCCGGCGAAAACGCGACGTCGCGAAAGATCTGCCTGAGAAAATCGAGCAGGTCGTGCTCTCGAGCCTAACGAGCCACCAACGCGCCGCCTACGACGCTCTGTTGCGCGAGATCCAGCACGGTCTCGGCGGATCCGGCAAAAATGTAAACGCCGGTGCCCAACGGATGAAGATGCTCACTGGTCTGCTCCGTTTGCGCCAGGTCTGCTGCGATCTGCGTCTCGTTGGCATCGATAAGGAAGAGCCGTCCGCCAAGCTGGACCTGCTCGACGAGCTCCTCGAGGAAGCGATCGACGGCGAACACCGCGTCCTCGTCTTCAGCCAGTTCGTCTCGATGCTGCACATTATTCGGGAACGCCTCGAGAAACTCGAGATTCCATTTTGTTACCTGGATGGCTCTACCAAGAAACGTCAGGAAATCGTGGATCGTTTCCAGAGCGATCCCGCAATTCCAGTGTTCCTGATCAGCCTGAAAGCCGGCGGCGTCGGCCTGAATCTCTCCGGCGCCGACACCGTCATCCATTTCGATCCGTGGTGGAATCCAGCTGTCGAGGCGCAAGCCACCGACCGCGCGCATCGCATCGGGCAAACCCGTGTCGTGACCGCCTACAAGCTGATTACGAGCGACACCGTCGAAGAAAAAATCCTGCGACTGCAGGAGAAGAAACGTGCAGCGATCGATGCCGCGATCGACAGCGAGGAACCGCTTATGACCGGCCTAACGACCGAAGAACTCGAAGAGCTGCTTTCGTAATTGAGCATCATCGAAATCAACCTTTCGAGAAAACCGGGTCGTTATCGTGTATGGTGCCCGTGTCGCGTCTGGCAGTCTTCTTAGCTGGAGCAGTCCGCGCCCTCACCATCTCTTTCGAAACCATGAACGCTCTTACTTTCTTCGCTCACGTCGCGCTTTCAAAAGATACACGTCCCCTTTCCGCACCGGAAGCTACCGCTAACCTCCTCATCGAGATCGACGATCAGACTTTGAGATCGGACGGCGACGAAGCGCACCGCCAGTTCTCGAAGATGTCCGATCGCCAGAAGGTGGATTTTGCCGGCGAGATTGGCCGGACGGCAGCCCTTGATTTCCTCAGCTTGGAACCCGAGTTCAGCGCACTGCCAGTAAGGCGATTCGTAGATTTCGATCTAACTGAAATGCCGAGTTATATCTCGGTTCGGCCTCCTCCTACCCGCACATTGCCGAATAACTCCAGGGTATGGCGAATCGCACAGTGTGAGTCAGACAAGCTCAGGACCAAACCGCTGTCTCAGAGCCGGTGATTGATCGGACGGACTAGTAGGCATGTTCCACAAAGCGATAAGTCAAACCGCGCAGGGCAATCAGGTGGCGGCCCGCATTGATATTCCCAAGCATCTCAAGGCGCAGGCCGTAATCGTCACCGCGTCGGGGAAGTCGAGCTATATGCAGGGAGGCAGTGGCGTAAAGGCCGGCATCGCCCTCACCATCGAAGCCAGCAACACCAATGCGAAAATCAGCGATGATTCCTTCGAGGGTGAATCGTCGATGATGATCTTCCGGGCGAACTGCGCTCACACCTTTGCCGTCGATCCCGGATTTGAGGCGTGGGTAACTGCGACGCTCACGCCCTTGGGGGACGGAGGCGCGAAGAACCAGGATTCCGAGGTTTTTCTCAGCGTCGTCGCGATCCCGACCGATTGAGCACCTCCTGGCGGCGGTGTCGCCAGTTACGCTTTTCGGCCACTTCTCGCACAGCGTCTGGCTCGTAGCGCGGACGCTAGATTCGGACCCAACGTTGTGTTCCTATTAAACCCAAAGCGTCCGGTCGAACGTCCGGTATTGGATCGCTTCGCTGACGTGTTCCGGCGTGATCGAGTCGGATTGGGCGAGGTCGGCGACGGTGCGGGAGACTTTCAGGATGCGGTCGTAGGCGCGGGCGCTCAGATTTAGCTCGGTCATGGCGATGCGGATCAGTTCCTGGGAGTCGTCGCTGAGTTTGCAATGTTGCTTGATTTGGCGCGGGCCCATCCGGGCGTTGCAGTTCACTTTGGCGTCGGAATGAAACCGGGCGCGCTGTTCCTCTCGCGCGCGTTGGACGCGTTCGCGAATGGCGGAGGAAGGTTCTTCGGTCCGGGTACTCGAGATATCCCGGTATTCGACGGCGGGCACTTCGATGTGGAGATCGATGCGATCAAGGAGCGGGCCGGAAATGCGCTGCCGATAACGGTGGACCTGGGTCGGGCCGCAACGGCATTCGCGTTTCAGATCGCCGAAATAGCCGCAGGGGCACGGATTCATCGCGGCGACGAGCATGAACTCGGATGGAAAGGTAACGCTGCCGGCGGCGCGGGAGACGGTCACCTTTCCGTCTTCGAGGGGCTGGCGCATCACTTCGAGCGTGGAGCGTTTGAACTCGGGGAGCTCATCGAGAAACAAGACGCCGTGATGGGCGAGGCTCACTTCGCCAGGCGCGGGAATGGCAGAGCCGCCGAGGAGACCGACATCGGAGATGGTGTGGTGCGGCGAACGGAAAGGTCGGGTCGAGACGAAGGCCTGTTCGCCATTAAGCATTCCGGCGATGCTATGGATCTTCGTGCTCTCGATCGCTTCTTCGAGCGACATGGGCGGCATGATGGTCGCGATCCGTTTCGACAACATCGATTTGCCGGAGCCGGGCGGGCCGATCATTAAGAGGTTGTGGCCGCCGGCGACGGCTACTTCGATGGCGCGCTTGACGTGTCCCTGGCCTTTTACATCGGCGAAATCGACTTCGTAGTTCTTGTGAGTCGCGAAGAACGAGGTGAGATCGCCGTAGGTCGGGGAGATCAAGGATTCCCGCCTAACGAATTGGAAAGTCTCCCGGAGATTGTGAACGCCGTAGACGGTGATCCCTTCCACCATCGCGGCCTCGTGGGCGTTGACCGCCGGAACAAAGATCGCTTCTTTTTTCTGCCGGCGCGCTTCCAATGCCACCGGCAACACGCCTTTCACCGAACGAACGCCGCCGTCGAGGGCGAGTTCGCCTACGAAGCTGTATTTTTCGAAGGCGGCGCCATTCAGCTCCTCGGCCACGGCGATCAGCCCGAGCGCGATTGGCAAATCGAAGCTTGGCCCTTCTTTCTTAATATCGGCCGGGGCGAGATTGATCGTCGTCCGGCCCCGCGGCCAATGGTAACCGCTGTTGATGATCGCCGTCGTGACCCGGTCCTGACTTTCTTTCACCGCGGTATCAGGCAAACCGACGATGATTATTTTCGGGAGGCCATGCGCGCCGTTGACCTCGATCTCGACTTCGTAGGCGTCCACGCCAAAAACAGCGGCGGAGTAAATCTTCGCGAGCATGGGGGGAACGCCAACGTGGCAAAGAACCACGGCCGAGAAAAGATCAATCGCGCCGGTCTTCCACCGTGGTTAGAAAATTCCGCTAACGAGAGCGGACCGACCGACGCGTTAGAACGCCGCTAATTTCAGGGCGAAGGCGAGACGGTCGGAGACGCCGCCGGCGTGGATGGCGCTGCTGGAGCCGCCGAAGCGACCGGTGTGCACGTCGGGGCCGGCGTGCATGTCGGCGTCGGTTTCGGTGTCCCGGTGGGTTTGGGGTTTGGAATCGAATCCAGCAAGGCATGGCTCAAATTGATGTTCTTGCCGCCTGGGTATGCTCCGAAGCCGCCCGTGTTGTGACACATAAAACAGTTGGAGACATTGTTGCCGTTGAAGTTGTTTTGCGGCCCCTGGAAATAGGTCTCCAGGGTCGAATTGGCGAGATTGACGGAACCGACGCCGCATACTTCGAGTTGGTTAATGCCCGGTTGGAGTGTGCCGGGCTGCGCGAGCCAAAGGGTGCCGATAAGCTTGTAATTAGACCAGACGGTTTCCTTCGGTTGAGGCGGTTTCAGCTTCGCCATGGTCGCCATCTCTTGCCGGGCCGCGGCGTTAACATTTTTGATGTCCTCGCCCCTTTGCGCGGGAATCGGCCCTCCCTGGCCGAACTGCCGAAAAACATTCGTAACTGGACCGACGGTTTGCTTGACCGCGTCGGTCACCTGCAGGTTGACACACTGCGGGTTGCACGCGTTGGCGGGCGTATTCGCCGCATAAAAGGTGAAGCTTTCCTTGCTGACCGGATCGGGTGAATTGGGGGGTGTGCCGGTCGGAAGATCGGGCGCGTTATGCTCGTGCTCGAAAGAGGCCCAGAGAAACTCCGGGTGATTTTCCGTCACGCCGACAACATGGAGGCCGACCAGAGCGACCGTGACCTGGCGCGTTTTTCCGGTTGGATCAACCATGATGCTCCCGCAAGGGTTATTCACCAGCATCGGAACGGTGCTCTTCTCCGTGTAGGATTTGCTCGTGTCCTCCCCATCCTGCACCACCCGCCAGGATGCCTTGAACACCGCCGCGCCGACTGGAAAATTCAGCTTGGCTGACGCCTTGGCGTAGCCGGCTCCGCCATTCTTTTGCACGAACTGAAAGTAGGCTGGGTTCATGTGAGTGGAGTACCAAACGATCTGCCCATTGTGGTCGACCACGATCCCCCCACCCGCCTGTTGAGGCTCGTCGCCGGAAGCAAGCTGACGGGTTGTTTTCGGCTTCAAGTCCCGCGGCTTTAGACCCAGCGGCTTTGGCCCTTTCGTAGCTGCGGTTTTCTTCCCGAGCTCGTCGACGTTTCCGAACGTCGTGAACCGAGCGCGACCGTCAGGCCCGATCGCAGTGGCCCAGACGAAGGCTTCCCATGACCATTGCTGGAAATTGCAGTCCACCGCGCAGAGGCTCTTCGTCTCGCTCGTGGGAAACGGCGGCGCCGGGTATTTAGTGTATTGGACGAGGCCTTCTGCCCAGCCCACGCCTATCGGGCACGGCGGAAAAGGTGAGCCGGTACATGCGGGACTGGGCGTGGGAGTCGGACACGGCGTCGCCGGCGCTGGGCTCGATTGCGCAAAGCCAGCGTGGGCGATCAAAAAGGAAACAGTGGACGCGAGCAGGACGAGGGGTGCTTTTTTCATGGGAGCGTGGGGTGCGGGGTTGAAGTTGGAGGATCGGATAACGCCCTGGCGCCCTCGTTATCGCCTCCGATTCTTCCCGTTATTCGCGTCGTTGAGAAGGATAATCGTGAGTGATTTTGGCGCTCGGATGCAATCCGCGGAACGTCCGCGCGCAAAGCGCTTAAAATCTCTCTAAATAAGCGGGTTAAAGCGGGGTTTGAATATTATTGAACAAGACCCATCCGAGGGCTGTCAGTAATGCGAATAATTAATATTTAACGTTGTTAACTACTTGCGGGAATGTTAAAACGAAACATCGACGCGCCTTCCCCAGGAGTTAACCACGGGAGAAACCAAGGCGGGTCCCCCTCACCCTTTCAATGAGAAGTTATATGGCTGCTGAAGATAGCGATACTGGAATAAAGATTTACCTGCGCGAGATCGGGCAAATCCCGCTCCTTACTCCGGACCAGGAGATCGAGCTGGCCGCCAAGATCAAGAAGGGCGATCGCGAAGCGCGCGCCCTCATGATCCGGTCCAATCTGCGCCTGGTAGTGAAGATCGCGCACGATTACGCGAACCTCGGGCTCCCCCTGCTCGACCTGATTTCTGAGGGCAACATCGGCCTGATGAAGGCCGTTGAGCGGTTCGATCCGGCCAAGGGCGGCAAGCTGAGCACTTACGCCGCATGGTGGATCAAGCAGTCGATCAAGCGCGCCCTGGCTAACCAGAGCAAGACGATCCGCCTGCCGGTTCATCTCGTGGACAAGATTTCCAAAATGCGCCGGGTTTCGCTCCAAATGAGCGAGGAACTCGGTCGCGAACCGACTGATGACGAGCTCGGCGAAGAGATCGGCATCGCGAGCGGCAAAGTGTCGCAGCTAAAGACGGTCTCGATCCGCCCGGCGTCGTTGGACGCCCCCATCAGCGACGACGATTCGACGGAGTTTGGCGAAATTGTCGGCGACGAAGAGGCGCAGACGCCCTTCGAGCTGCTTCGCGACAAGAATTTGCGGAACGAAGTCGGCGGGTTGCTCGACGTGCTCGACGATCGCGAACGCAAGATCATCTTTTCGCGGTTCGGGCTCGATGGCGGCAAGCCGAAGACACTCGAGGAAGTAGGCAAGAAGTTCGGCGTGACCCGGGAGCGGATCCGGCAGTTGCAGAACATTGCCTTGTCGAAACTGCGCCGCGCGCTGAGCAAGAAAGAGCGGCCGGTCGACGTAGAATTGCCGGTCGAGGCGTAATCGCGATCCGTTGAATCGCGCTTTCAGCGCTCAATCCGTCCTCCGATGATAGTCCTGGGGCGCTGCCCCAGGCTTTACAGAAGCGCGCGCTTTCAGCGCTTCTGCGGGCGTCGCGGGAAATTTGTCCGACGCCAAAGGCGCGCATTTCATTCGTAATCTGAGCAGCGCTCTGAATCCGCATCAGACAGCGCGTCGCGTTCGCCGCGTCGCGCAAAATCCCTAAGCGCCGAAGGCGCGATGTCATTATTAGCCTGGGGCAGCGCCCCAGCGAATCTTGCAACGACAACCTCTAGCGCTGAAAGCGCGATTCACCGGATTACTCCACCGTCCGGAGCTGGATCGAATCAACCTTGTCCCGGCCACCGAGCATGTCGCTGAGGACGATCAGGTTATCGCCGGGATGAGTCAGCTTGTGCTCGCGCAGATATTTGATGGCCGTTTCGATTGTGATGTGGGGATCGTCGGCGAAGTCGAGCATGATGGGATGGACTCCCCAGGAAATGACGATCTGGCGAAATATTTCCTCGCTCGGCGTGAAGGCAAAGATTGGCGCGTTCTCCGGCCGCAAATTGGAAACGTAGCGGGCCATCGTCCCGTGGTGGGTGAACACCACCAGGTTCGCCCTTGAGAGCGAATTCGCCAGAACGACGGCTGACGCGCAGGTTTTCTGGCGAGCATCCTCGAGGATCGCGTCCTGACCGTAACCGGCTCCCCCGCTGCGCTCGATTCGCCGCGCCACGCGATCGAAGACCTTCACGCATTCCACCGGATAGCGGCCCATCGACGTTTCACCGCTCAACATGATTGCGTCGGCCTGCTCGAAAACGGCATTGGCCACGTCGGTAATTTCGGCACGGGTAGGCACAGGGTTCTCAATCATCGATTCGAGCATGTGCGTCGCAACGATTACCGGTTTCCCTATCCGCAAGCATTGCTTCACGATCTTTCGCTGAATGATCGGCAGCTCTTCCATGGGACATTCAATCCCCAGGTCCCCGCGCGCGATCATGACGACATCCGCCGCCTCGATCATCTGGCCGATATGGCGCACGGCCGACTGATCCTCGATCTTCGCAACGACCCTGGCCGTGCTCCCGGCTTTCTTGAGCACTCGTCGCAAAGCCTGGAGGTCGCTTTCTTTCCGGGCAAAACTCAGCGCGACAAAGTCGACCTTCAACTCGACCCCGAGGGCAACGTCTTCCAGGTCCTTCTCCGTCAGCGGCGGCAAATTTACCCGGACCCCTGGCAAATTGATGTGGCGTCGCGAGCCGAGCACGCCAGGCGTGAGCACCTTGCAGCGAATTCGGTTCCGCTTCTTGTCGAGCACGAGCAGCCGCATTACGCCGTTATCGACCAGGACAACGGTGCCAACCGAAATGTCGTTCACGAGGCCTTCGTAATTCACGTCGACCGAATATTTCTCCTCGCTCTTCGCGCCGCGGACGGTGAACTCGAGGATATCGCCCGGCTTTAACTTCAGGTCGGACTTTAGTTCGCCGGTTCGGATCGCCGGGCCCTGGGTGTCGAGCAGAACGGCCACCGGACGGCGAATCTGAGCCGCGATTTTGCGGATCCTCGGGACGAGTTCGCGAACCCATTCATGTTTCGCGTGGCTCATATTGATCCGAAAAATGTCCGCGCCGGCTTCGACCAAGGCCCGCAACGTTTCGGTTTTTTCCGTGGCCGGCCCGAGGGTGCAGATGATCTTTGTGTTGCGCATCGAAATCAGGATTGAATCTCAGGGCGAGAAAGCAAGGCCGCTTTTGGATACAACGCGGTTGCGAAAGAGCGACCGGCAGAGTTCACTGCGGGACCATGCACCAGAGCTCGCTCGATAAGATGACCGCGTTCCGGCGCGATTATCTCGAAATGCGTCGAGCGGAGGCGCTCGTCATCCTCGATCTGGGCAGCCAGGATATTAATGGCTCTTACCGCCCCCTGTTTGCGTTGCCGCCGTGGCAATACGTGGGCGTCGATCTCGCGCCTGGGCCGAACGTCGACGTCGTCCTGAGCGATCCGTACGACTGGCGCGAAATCTCAACGGAAAGCGCGGACGTTATCGTCGCCGGCCAAACCTTCGAGCACACCGAATTCTTTTGGGAAACCGCCCGGCAAATGACGCGCACGCTCAAGCCGAACGGTCTCTGTTGTATCATCGTGCCGTCGAGCGGGCCCGAGCATCGATTCCCGGTCGATTGCTGGCGAATGTATCCCGACGGTTTACGGGCCGTGGCGCGCTACGCCGGCCTCGAAGTTCTCGTGGCCGAAACGCAATGGGAAGACCTGCCGGAGTACGACAACGAGAGCAACAAATGGCATGACTCAGTCCTGATCGCGCGGAAGGCGTTGTAGACGTCGCCCTATGGCCGACGCGAGAGAACGCTTGGCATCGAAGGTCGGTCTCGCATTCGCGATAGGCGAACGTCTACAGGCGGAAAAGCAATTTCAAACCCAGGCGGATTCAGCGACAGATTGGGATTGTAAAAGGGATCGTGAAGGAGCTCGGTCCCCCACGTGCGCTGCATGTAATCGACCGCCCGCTCGAATTCCGCCTGTTCTTCCCGCGTCCGCTGATGCCCGCGCGAGGCGGATTCGTGATGAATCAGGTTCGCATATGGCGTCCAGACGACCCGATAACCGCGCTGGGTCAGGCGCAGACAGAAATCGATATCGTTGAAAGTCACGCCGAGATTTTTTTTGTCGAAGCCTCCCAGCTCCTCGAACACGATTTTGCGAGTGGCCAGGCAGGCCCCGGTTACCGCGGAGCAATTTTGCTGGAGCATCGCACGATTGAAATATCCGGGATGGCCGCGCGGAATATGCGGAAAGGCGTGACCCGCGACGCCACCCATCCCGAGAATGACGCCCCCATGTTGCAGGGTGCCATCGGGATACCAAAGCCGGGCCCCGACAGCGCCGACTTCCTCGCGCGCCGCGTGACTGACCAGCTCATTCAGCCAACCCGGATCTTCGATCTCGGTGTCGTTGTTGAGAAAAAGAAGAATGCTGCCGTGCGCGGTGGCTGCCGCGCGATTGTTTAGCCGGCTGTAGTTGAAGGGGCCTCGATCAACCATTACCCGGATCGACTGGCTCGCCTCCGCCTCGCGGAAAAAGCGAAACGTCTCCTCTTCGCCAGACCCGTTATCAACGACGAGGATCTCGAACGGTTTGTAGTCCGTGCGGGCGTGAATGCTCTCGATACAGCGCTTCAACAATCCCACGCGATCGCGCGTTGGAATGATGATCGATACGAGCGGCGCCGGCCGGGGCAACGCGTGAATGAAACGATGCGACTCATTGTTTTCCGGACACGGCATCACCGTTCCCGGCATTCCGCGCCGTTCGCAATGTTCCGAGATCGCGCGTCGCGCCGCTTCCCGCGCGTAAGGCTTTGCATCCGGGATTGCCGCCAGGCTGCCAGCGATCATTCGCCAGTGATACAGAATGCGCGGAATGTGCCGGATTTGCTCCGTCCGCAATCGCTCGACGCAGCGCAAGACCAGATCGTAATCCTGCGAGCCCTCGAAGCCTTCGCGAAATCCGCCGATTTCGCGGAGCAATTCAGCGCGATAACAACCGAGGTGATTGACAAAATTCTGGCCCAAAAAAAGTTCAGGATTCCAATCGGGTTTGAAGAATGGATTCGAGCGCGTCCCGGTTTCATCGATCTTATCTTCGTCGGAATAAATCAGGCCGGCGTCCGGATGCCGGTCGATCTCCAAAGCCACAAGGGCGAGCGCAGTTTCGGCCAGCGCGTCGTCCTGGTCGAGGAGCGCGCACCATTCGCCCGTTGCCAATTCGAGGGCGGAGTTGGAACAGGCTGAGATATGGCCGTTGCGATTCCGAAACACCAATTTGATCCGCGGGTCGGCCGCCGCGCATCGCTCAAGGAAAGGACGGACCTCGGGATCGGTCGACGCATCATCGGCAATGCAAAGCTCCCACCGCTCGTAGATCTGGTTCCGAACGGAGCCGACGGCGGCTTCCAGAAAACGCAGGTCGGGATTGTAGACCGGCAGAACGAGCGAGATGAGCGGCTGTCTTGGAAGCAGGCGAAGCTCGCGGCGGAGGGCGCAGCGCGTGGCCGGCGTTGTCCGATCGAACTGCGCGATCCACTCTGAGTATTCGTCCGTGTGCGGTTTTGGCTGCTGCTCCAGCGAGGTCAACAATTCCGCGAAGCGGGTCGCGAAACGCTCCAGAGTAAAATGACGTTCGAAGGTTCGGAGTCCAGCGGCTTTGAGTTCCTCCACCAAATCGGAATTGTTCGCGCACCTTGCCAGAGCTTCGGCCAGCGCCTCGGGATTTTCCTTTTCCACCAGGAACCCGTTCATTCCATGGCGGAGCCATTCCCGCACGCCGCCCACATCCGCGCTGATCACCGCTTTGCCGAGACCCATCGCTTCCAGGATCGCGATCGGCATGGTTTCATCGCGCGAGGGAAGAACAAGCACGTCTGTTTGATTCAGAAGTCGAAGTGCATCGGCGTGACCGACCGCATCAATCAGTTCCACTTCCGGATAAGCTCCGACCTTAGATTTGAGCTCGGCATAAAACGATTCATCGAGAACACGTCCCGCCATTTTGAATTCGCAGCGCGCGCGCGTCGCGGGATCGAGTTTGCCGATCGCATCGGCCAGAACATCGTGGCCTTTTCGCGTTTCGAACGACCCGAGGGTGAGGAAGCGCATTTGCTCGCTCGACGGCGGCGAAACTGCAGGCGGGTGCGGGATGCCGTACGGAACAACTTCGATGGGCGCTTCCGTCAGCCCCTGGTAAATCCGCGCGGTTTGCCGCGTCGGCGTGATTAGCAGATCCGCCATCGTCAACGCCGACGCCATCTCGGGAATCGCGCGGATCAGCCGGACAGCGACGAGGGTTTCATGCAAATACCAAACCGCGGGTTTCCGTTCGCGGTGGGCGGCGCGAATCGCCGGCCAGCTCGCGATCGTGTTCGCGACAACGACATCAAATTCGCGGCATCGTTCGCGTAACCAGGCGTGAGCCAGGTCGGTCAACAGGGTGGGCTCGGCGATTGTCGGCACGCCGTGCCCCGCGAGCATCTCGGAGATCGGGCCCTGATCGGGTGTCGCCACTACGACGCTCCAGCCATGATCTCGCAGCCAGCCGGCAAGATGGACGAGCTGGATCGGCGCGCCGCTCAATGTCGTTTCGTGCGAGACGAACAGGACCCGCGGTCGATCCGTCGTTCCATTATTTTGCATCGCGCGGTTTAGGCTCCTGGCGAGATCGCGCCGCGGATCAGCTCCCAAAACTCCGTGCCGAAGCGGCCGATGGTGAAATTCTGTTCGTAGGTCGCGCGTGCCTTTCGCCCGAGTTCGGCAACCAGGCCCGGATTCTCGATCAACCGTTGGATCGCTCCCGCCAGCTCATCGACCGATTCAGGCCTAACGAGCAAAGCGTTCTCGCCATCGACAAACGTTTCCATTGCTCCGCCGACATTTGAGGTAATAAGCGCCTTGCCGAGGCTCATCGTCTCGAGAATCGTTACCGTCGGCATCGCTTCGTCGCGCGACGGCGCCACGATCACATCCGCCGCGTTCACTTTTGCCAGCGCCTCATCGTGGCTCAGCGCCCCGGTCACGATGAGATTTTCGATCCGCTTCGCCGTTGGCTCGATGACCGGCCAGAAATCGGGATCAAGAATGCGGCCGGCGATCTCGAACCGGGCGGACCTTTGCATTTCCGCCGGCAATTGTGCGATCGCCTGAACGAAAATGTCCTGACCCTTCCTTGGTTCGATGCTGGCCATGAGAAGGAACCGCAGCGGAGCCACAGCAGCTCGACCGACTGTTTTGTCGCCAACATCCGGGATGGCATTGTGCAGGCATTTCACCTGGCTTTCCGTGTAGGGCCGGTAAATCGAGGCCGTCTTTTCGGAGGGCGCCAGAAGCAAATCCGCCATCGGCATGGCGGCGCGTAGCTTCGATTCTTCGCGCAAATAATGTTCGCCGACCGAGCCCGGCTCATGGAGCCACCAAATAACCGGCACCGCTTCGTGGTTCAGCGCCCGTACGACCGCGCTCGTCCGGATTGTGTTCGCAATGACGCAATCGAAGTCGCGTGCGAACGCGGGAAACGATTCGTGTTCCGTCTCGACCAGCGGATCGATGATGAGCGGGATACCTTCCTGTTCGAATTTCGCCCGGAGTGGTCCGTCTTCCGGCGCCATCACGGTTACGAAAATTCCGTGACGTTTGCACCAGACCGCGGCGTGGAACAGCATCATGGGCGCGCCGGAAAGCGACAGATCGTGGGAGACAAAAAGCAGGTCCGCGGATGTCTCGATCCGCGCTCCGGGATCGTTGCGGCCAAACATCCGGATCGGCGTGGGCGAATCGACATGAAGCCAATCCCGCATGTTTTTCGGGAAATAAGGATCGTGCGTCGTGGAGCCGGCCCAACGTTTGAGGAGAAAAATCGACGCTTTGTCACGAGGTCGTTTCCTGGTCTGGACCTGCGCCTCTTCTACGCTGATCGACGCGTGCCCCGCGTGGCGCAACGTCGCATAGGGCGTGTAAACGCAGCGCAGTCCGGCCTCCCGCACCTTGAAGCAAAGATCCATATCGGAATGCGCGATCGGTGTATTCACCGCGTCGAATCCGCCGACCCGCTGAAAATCTTCCCGCCGCATCGCGAGACACGCCGCCGAGAGCGCAGCCACGTCCCGAAGCGTTTGCGCCAGGTTGAAATGCTCCGTTGAATCGGCGGGCCGCTGATGGAACGCGGTCCCGGCCAGACCGCGGACGCCCATCACTAGCCCGGCGTGCTGGATCTTCCCGGTTTCATACAAAAGTTTCGGAGCCACCGCGCCAATCTCCGGATTCTCCAGCGGCTCGATCAGATTCTGGACCCAATCGGCCTGGTCCGTTTCGACGTCGTCATTGAAAAAAATGAACCGCTCCCCGGTGGCGGCCTCCGCGCCGAGATTGCATTTGTCCGAAAAGTTGAACGGCTTGTCGTAAGGAACGAGGCGAATTGTCGCGCGCTCGGCTTGGAGCACCTTCAACGAATCTGCCAGCCGGCTGTTTGTCACGAGCACGATTTCGAGATCGGGATATTTCGTCACCGCGGGCAAATCTTGCAGGCATGCCTGGGCGCGTGTCGGAGAATCTGTCGGCACGATCACCGAGACCCTGGGCCAGGGGTCGACCTTCAGCCGGGCCCGATTCGCCGTGGGGTATTCCAAAATATCCGCCGGTAAATTCCGCCGGCGCATCGCATCGGCCAGAGCCGCGAGGTTGGACCGGCGCGCATCTGGTTTGCCCCCGGTTGATCCTGAGTCGGGATGCTCGCGCCAGTGATAAAGGACATGCGGCACATGGTGGATCGCACCCGTCCGCTCGGTGGCGCGCAAGGCAAAGTCGTAGTCCTGGGAAAGATCGAACTCCTTTCGAAAACCACCGAGCTCGAGCGCGAGGGAGCGCCGATAAGCGCTGAGGTGCCCGATATACATCGAGGCGCAGAGAAGTTCGGGATCCCACTCGGGTTTGAAAAACGGCGCGTGACGTTTCCCTCCGGCGCTCAGCCGGTCTTCATCACTGTAAAAAATATCGGCACCGGGAATTTCCATCGCTGCCCGCGCCAATTCGTAGAGGGCAAACGGCGCGAGCAGGTCGTCATGATCCAGACAGGCCACAAAATCGCCGGTCGCCATTTTCAAGGCGCGGTTCGTATTTTCAGCAATGCCGAGGTTCTCCGGCAGCCTTTCGACCCGAATCCGTTCGTCGCGCGCGGCCCATCGTTCCAAGACCGCGGAAGTTTCCGGCCGGTTGGAGGCGTCAACAACGCACAGTTCCCAGTGGTCATAAGTCTGCGCCACCACCGACGTGAACATCTCTTCCAGGAAAGCGGCGGGCGTGTTGTAGACCGGGGTGAGCAAACTGATCTTCGTCTGGCTCGTGAGCTTTCGGGCAAGCTGCCGTTGTTCTTCCAGACCCGCCGCGTCCGGTTCGTGTTCAGCGATCCAGGCGGCGTAACGGTCCGGGGACCGGCTTGTCGCGACAACTAGCTCTGGCTCCTGCGCTCTCCGCGGCTCTTCTTCCTTCCGACCTATTCCCAGATTCCGCGGCAGCCGGCGCAGCTCTCGCCGGATCCTTTCCCCCCAAGGCCGCCGCACTTTCTCTCCAGTCGAAATCTGGAAACAACGCCCCTTTTTTCGACATGCCTTTTTCGCGGCGCTCAAGATCGCCTTGTGTTCTTTGAGCTGCGTTTTCAGGCTGTCGAGCTTCGTCCGGAGCGCCTCTTTCTCGGCCACAAAGCGCTTCAACTGCTCATGCTGGCTGTCCATGATGAGCTGCGCTTTCGCCCGGTCGCGCCGCAGATTTTCGAAATGGCCGCGCTGCTCTTCCTGGGCCGCGAGGAGCAGCTCGATCCGTCTTTCGAGCGAAGCGATTGCGCGCGCCTGGTGGTCCATGATCTCCTGAACCTTGCGGCGGTCAGCGAGGAGCGAATCGAGCCAGACTTGTCGCGTCTCGAACGCGGCCTTCTCCTTTTCTGCGGCGGCCGCTCGAGCAACCGCGTCGATCCGCGCGACGGCCAGCGAATAAACTTCCGCCAGCTCGTTAGCGTGCTGAACAAAGAAGGAAGCCCGATCGCTCTTGCCTAAATGCGCGATTCCCAATCCAAGCCCATCGCGAAAAACGGCACGCGGCGCCGTTCTCAACCACTCTTCCCACGCCGCATTCGGGCTCTTCTCGCGTTCCAATCCGACGCCGTGAAGCATGATGATCGCATCCGCAGCCAGCTTGCGTTGCCAGCCGGATAAATCGTTTCGAATTTCCTCTCCGGAGTCGGAATCGTCCAAAAGCAAAACGTCGATGCTGCCGTCGGCCGTCTCTGCCAGCGCTTCGACACCGGTCGAGAAGAAGCGCGCGCGTTCTCCGTAAAACTCTTCGCCGTAACCGCCGCCTTCGCGCCAGGCCGTATCGTCATTCTCCGATTCGCCTTCGCGGTCGCGGCGGACGGCGACGCATTCGCAGTCGATCTTCTGTTCCTTTGCCGCCTGACAGAAGGCGAAGAACGCTTCGCCGTCGCCAAACCCGATGACGACGACCCGCTTCGGTTTTGTGTCCGCCACTAGGTCGTAAAGGAGCGGCAAATGAAAACGTGCCGGTCCGCCGGAATAGAACTTCGGCTGAAATCCACGAAGGCTCGGGAGTTTTTCAAACATCAAGAGAACGCCAAAATCGGACCGGATTACCACCCGGCCCCGTCGACCGGATCAATAGAGAACGAAATCGGGCCGCCTGTCTAACGATTCGCGAAAATCCTTGTTCCGCCCCCGCTCCTATCCAAAATCGCCCAAAATGCCCTTCGCCGCTGGATTACTCTTCCTGCTTTGGGTGGTCGCTTCGATTCTGGGCAACGGAATCGCCCTGCTTCACCGGCTCACGAAACTTCGTGGGCTCGAACTAATCGTCTACGGCTCGGCGGCGGGCGTTGGCTTGCACGCGCTGTTGGGCTGGGCGATCGCAGCCGCCCCGGGTGCCCGGTTGATTTTCGTGGTTGGTCTCGTTGCGGTCACTCTTGCAAGCATCGCCTACCTTATTCTGGGCAGGGTCGTTCAGGAATTCGGCGAGGCCCTGGCCGCGCCGGTAAAGATCGGTTTGGCCCTGTGGGGCGCGCTTCTCGTTTTTTGTCTGGCGCTCCTCCATGTCTCCGTGCGCCTCCCGGAACCGCTGCCGGACGGAATGTACGTGCTCAAGGCCCCTACGACGAACGTCCGCGTCCAGCATCTCACTGGGCTTCCCGCAGATAATTATACGGCTTTCGCCGTGTCCGAATTCCTGGCGCGCGGGGTCTCATTCGAAAAAGAGCGGCCGATCATGCCCGCGAACGAAGTCAGTAATCGCACCATCGCGATGTCGCTCGTGGCGCTGCCCTTTCGGACGGCGCTAGGTGCGCCGCGCGATCACCCGCAGCTCGGGACCTACAATTATGTCGGGCGAACGTGGCCCGATGTGTCCAAGCTCTACACGGATGCCGGGTTCGAACAGTTCTCGATCGTCGGTCTTGTTCTCAATTCGCTCCTCCTCCTCGGGCTCCTCGTCTTCTGTTCCAGTCTCGGCCCGGCCTCCATGGCGTCGGTGACGGCGCTTCTTTACGTAACCAATCCTTACTTCATCGCCCAGACGCTTTACACCTGGCCCAAAGCATTTGCCGGGTTCTTCATTCTGCTGGCTTGGAATTCAATTCGCGCCGGACATCACGTCGTCCTGGTCGCCGCTCTCGCGGCCTTTGCCTTTCACTGCCATCCCTACGCGATAGTTTTCGCAGGTTGGATTGCGGTCTTCTATCTGGTGGACGTGGTGCGCCGAAAATCTGGATCGCGTTCGTTATTTCTCTACCTCCTGGCGTTCGGCTTGATCATCGCGCCCTGGTTCGTCTGGACACGGTGCCTGTTGCAAATCCCGTCCGACCTGATCACCCAAAACTTTGCCGGCGCAGGGAGCGAAGCGGCCTGGGCATCGCCCATGACGTTCATTTGGACCCGGCTTCACAATCTTTTCTACACGACGTTCTCTACCATCTTCACCATCTACCCGTTCGATTTTCCTTCGATCCTGCGTTGCTGGCTTGAATCGCTGCCCGGAGCGGTAGGCATTGTCTTGATTTATCCGGCTCTCCGGCAATCCGGGGAAATCTCGAAGCCACGGGCATGGCTCTGGTATGGCATGGTCGCTCCGGCTCTTTCCATCCTTTCGATCTACAGCACTCCTTCGTTACTTATTCTTCATGGCTACCAACCGGTCCTCGCGCTTCTGCTTTTTCTCGGCGTGTGGTGGCTCTTCCGCCATTGCTCCCGGAAAGTTTATCTCGGCCTCGTCGCGTGCCAGCTCCTCCTTAATCTCGGCTTTGTTGTCGCCCGCGGGCTGATCGCCGGGGTGCATTTTTGATTCTGATCGTATGGCTCAACCAGAATTACCGTCGCGCCACTTCGAACCGCGTCTCTACGGAGTCGGAGCGTGGACGCCACATCTCCATTTCGGCTACGACCTGGTGGCCACTCTCCGGCCCCGCCTGCTCGTCGAGTTGGGAGTCGATCGTGGTGAAAGCTACTTCGCTTTTTGCCAGGCGGCGGCGGAACACCAGACCGGGACGCGTTGCTTCGGCGTGGACACTTGGCGCGGCGATCAACACGCCGGCGAATACGATGAGACCACGTTTACCCAGGTCTGTGAGCACAACCGCGCTTACTACGGATCGTTCTCCACTTTGCTGCGATGCGACTTCGATGAAGCCCTGGCCAAATTCAACGACCAAAGCATCGACGTTCTTCATCTCGACGGACTGCATACGGAAGAAGCCGTGGGCCATGACGTAGACTCCTGGCTGACAAAACTTCGACCGGGTGGCTTGCTCCTGCTCCACGACGTCCGGGTGCGAAATAAAGGTTTCGGCGTCTGGAAAATCTGGGACGAACTCCAGGAGCAAAGCCGTTCCTGGACCTTTGACGATGGACCCGGGCTCGGGGTGTGGCAGAAACCGCCGGCTCAACCGTTACCGGGATTTCTAGATGAGCTGCTCGCGCTACCTAACGAATCCAATGCCGCCCTTTCCCGGTATTACACCGAACGAGCGCAAGCGATGCAGGAGAAGATCGCGCAACATTGGAGGGACGGCTCGATTCGCCTGACCGCGTTCGCACAGCAGACCATAATCCAGGTCTTTTACACGAACGACGGCTCGCACCGGGAAGAAGATTCCGTTTATGCCCGGGTCGGTCACGAAGGCTGGAAAGATTTGCGAATCGAGTTGCCGCCAGGGGCCGGCGCCGCGCCGCTCCGGATCGATTTCGTCAGCGCTCTAACCACCATTGAGATCGCGTCGATTCGCCTCACCAAAGGAAGCGAAACTTTATTCACGGCCGACGAGCAGACGCGCTTTGACGCGGTGCGTGTCGGCGGGGACGGAGAACGAGTCGCCGGTCACGCGCTACGTTTGCGCGTGACCGGCATCGATCCGCAATTGTATCTGCCGGCCATAGAATCAGCCGGGGAAAGCCGACTGGTTCTGAAGATGCGACTGCGCGTTGTACCGTCGTTGTAGCCGGGATCGGTGATCCCGGCCGAACGGCACAGGCAAGCGGCCGGGATCACCGATCCCAGCTACAACTCTTACTTCATCTTGGCCTGCGCGGCCTTGACCATGTCGAGATGCTTCTTGATCACCGACGAGGTCTTCGAGGCAAACGCCTTTACGTCGGCATCGCTTCCGTTCTTCGCCTCGGCTTGAAAGGCCGCGTAATCCTTCTCGTGATCCTTTACCATCATGTTGACGTAGTCCTTGTCGAAGTTCGCGTCGCCCATCGAATGGGTTGGCGGTTTCACCTTGGAAAGATCGACACCCTTTTTCTTGGCGATCCCCATCAGCTCGTTGTTCGCCTTCGTGTGATCAGCCACCATGGTGCTGCCGATTTTCTTCACGTCGGCGCTCTTGCCCTTGGTCTGGGCCATCTTGCCCATGTCGACTTCCATCATTCCGCCCATCGCGGCCTCTTTCATGAACGACTTATCTTTGTCGCTCAGCGTCGCGGTCGCCGGGCTTTTCGCCGGACTCGATGAAGGCTGTTCGGTTTTCTTTTCCGCGGCCTGGGTCGAAACGCCGAGGGTCAGTCCTGCCCCGAGCAGCGCCACGACGGCTAGTCGCGAGATTAACGTCAGTTGATTTTTCATAAGCTTTGTCTGGTTGAATTTAAACGCCGGTGGTCCGGCAACTAGACTTCGCACGGTCCAGCTCTTCTGGACGTGGCATTTTGCGGGGGCAACCTTCGGCCGGACCCCTCTATCTCCGCTCATACGAGCGTTCCACGCGGGCGGCTACATCCCGGTAGTGATAATCCGCCTCGTAAATCTGCTTCATGGAGCCGATCGACTTCGCCGCTTCCCCCATCTCCTCGTAAACCAGCCCAAGATTGTAAACGATCTCCTTTTTCATCGCGTCCATCTGGGTGATTTCCTTCGCGGCTTCCTCCAATTGTTTCGCGGCCAGGTCGAGCATCCCCAGTTCGCGGTAGCAACGGCCAAGAAGATTCATCGATTTCAATCGCGCGCTCGGATTTTGCCGGGCCCGCTGCAACTCGGGCAACGCCTCCCGCGGGCGACCCGCTTCGACGAGCCGTTCCCCCAGCTGGAAACGCAATTGGAGATCCATCGGATTCCGTTCCGAACATTTCCGCGCCTCGTCGATCGATAACTCGGCCTGTTGTTTTTTCGCCACGGCGAGCGCCTCGGACCGGGCTGCGTATTCCGGCGCGTCCGGTTCTTGGTTCGATAGGAACTTTTCGTGCGCCGCAATCTCAGCGCCGGTCCGGGCCCGTTGCAAATCGGAGACTTTTCGCGTGAGCGAAGGGTCGGTGTTGTTGGTCAATTCGGCGGCGTATTGGAACCACGCGATTGCATTTTCGGTATCCTGATTTTGTTCGTAGAGAACGCCGAGCCGCCGCGCAAGATCCACGCTCTGCGGTTCTCCCTGGTGACGCGCGTAGGTCTCCTCGATTTGTTGCTCGAGCGATTCATTGGTCTGCGCGATGCCCTTATCTTTGATGACGTCGCGATAGCTTTCCGCCCGCGTCCAACCGCCGGTGGTCATTGACGCGCGGGCCGCCGCGTCTTTCCCGAGCCGGCGCGCTTCCTCATCCATCGGATCGATTTGGCTCAGTTTGTCGTAAACTTCGACTGCCTGCTCGCTTTGCCCCAGCTCATGGTGGAGACGGCCGAGCTCGTGCAAAATCTTGGTGTCGCGCGCTTTCTCCTCCAGCAACGTTTGAAGGGCGAACACTCCGATCTCCGGCCAGCCGGCCGCTACCGCCGCCTCTTTAAAACGAGGTTCGCCTGGCGATTGTAGGGCTCGCCTTCCAGAACTTTCTCGATCATCTCCACCGCGCGCTTCGGGTCTTTCTTCAATTCGCGCTGTGCTTTCATGATCGAAAGCGCAGCGGTCGAGACACTGAAGAGCGCCTTCTTCGCTGCCTTCTGCTTCGTCACCTCGGCGCGGCGCAGTAACTGGCGCCCAGTCAGAAACTCGGGCTCCTGCTTCAAAATCCCCTGCAAGAGCGAAATCGCATACTCAAAATTCCGCAACTCAATCGCCGCTACGGCCTTGAGCCAATGGCTGCGTAATCCTTCGCTTAACTCTTTCTCGGTTTTAACCGGCATACTGGGGGCAGCACAAACAAATCCATCTGGGGTTTCTGGCGCAGACGTGGCATCGCAGCCTTTTTTAGTTCGCCGTCCTTTCGCCGGCTTCTGCGCTTCCACGGCGCCGTTCGGTTTTTCCAGGTGCGCGAGAATGTCGCGGGCGCGATCGAGAATCTCTTTCGGGACCCCGGCCAGCCGCGCGACGTGGATGCCGTAGCTCTTGTCCGCGCCGCCGGGAATGATTTTGCGCAGGAAAATGATCTGCTCGTTCCATTCGCGCACGGCGACGTTGAAATTCGCCACGCCTTTTCGTTCCGAGGCCAGCTTCGTCAGTTCGTGGTAATGGGTCGCGAAGAGCGTCCGCGCCTTGATTTTGTCGTGGAGAAATTCCGCGACGCTCCAGGCGATCGAAAGACCGTCGAAAGTCGAGGTTCCCCGCCCGATTTCATCCAGGATCACCAGGCTGCGATCGCTCGCGTTGTTCACGATGTTTGCGGTTTCGTTCATCTCCACCATGAACGTCGATTGGCCGCGCGAGAGATCGTCGTTCGCGCCGACCCGGGTGAAAACGCGATCGACGAGCCCGATCTCCGCGCTCGAAGCGGGCACGAAGCTGCCGATCTGTGCCATCAAAACGATGAGCGCGACCTGCCGGATGTAAGTCGATTTGCCGGCCATGTTCGGGCCAGTGATGATGGCGAGCCGGACCCGCTCGCCGTCGAGGTCAGTGTCGTTAGGCACGAACTTTTCCTCGGCCAGATTTTGGTCGAGCACCGGATGCCGCCCATCGCGGATCACCAGGCGCAACGATCCGTTGAGGGCCGGACGCGAATACCCGTAAAGCCGCGCAGTCTCGGCCAGCGCGCAGATTACATCGAGGGTGCCAATCGCCGCCGCCGTCTGCTGGATTGGCGCCAATTCGCGCAGAGTCTCTTCCCGCAAGGTTTGGAACAGCTGATACTCCAGCTGCCGCGCTTTCTCGTCGGCGCCGAGAATCTTCGACTCCATCTCTTTCAGCTCCGGCGTGACGAACCGCTCGCCGCCCACGGTAGTCTGCTTGCGACGGTAACGTTCCGGGACGTTCGCCAGATTCGATTTCGTGATCTCGATGAAATAACCGAACACGGAATTAAAACGGACCTTGAGCGACTTGATTCCGGTCTCGGCAATCTCCCGTTCCTGCAGTTGAGCGATCCAGTTCTTTCCCTCGCGCGAGCCCTGCCGGAACTCGTCGAGATCGCGATCAAAACCGTCCCGGAAAATTCCGCCCTCTTTCAGAACCATCGGCGGATCGTCCACCAACGCGCCCGACAGCTTTTCGGCGAGCTCCGGCATTTCCTGGAGCGATTCAAAAATTCGACGGCAGAGCGTTCCTGGTTGCGGTTCCTTTCCAAATTCAGTCCGGTCGATCAGCTTCCGCAGCTCCCCTTTCAATTCCGGGATTTGCCGTAGCGAAATCTTAAGCGCCACCAGGTCGCGCGCATTTCCCGAGGCCTGGCTCAATCGGCCCGCCGCGCGCTCGAGATCGCGAATTGATTTCAGACAGGCCCGCAGACCCGCGAGCAGATCGGCTTCGTGCAACAGATCGGCGATCAACTGCTGGCGACATTCCAGTTCGTTCAGATCGCGGAGCGGTTGCAGGATCCAGCTCCGCAATTTCCTGCCACCCATCGGCGTTACCGTCCGATCAAGCGCGGCGAGCAGGCTCATGTTGCGTGCCCCGCGGGATTCGACCAGCTCGAGGTTCGCCTGGGTGGCGGCGTCGAGGAGCACGTAATCGTCGCGCGCATCGCACCGCAGCGAAGCCAGGTGATCGACTTTCCGCCGAAGTTGTTGCTTCAGGTAATGAACGATCGCGCCCGCCGCGCCAATCGCCGCCGGCATTTCGCTGCAGCCGAAAGCCGTCGAGCGATTTGACCCGGAAATGCTCGCACAAGGTGAAGCGGGCGTGATCGCTCAGGAACGCGAAATCGTCGTAGGCCAGCGCGCCCGCGATCTCGCCGAACTCGGTCATCTGCCGCTCGCTCACCAGGACTTCAGCCGGCGAAATTCGCGCGAGATCGTCCATCAAAGAGATGATGGTGCTCGCTTCGGTCACCCGAAATTCGCCGGTGCTCAATTCCGCGTAGGCAAAGCCGAACCGCCCTTCGTGAAAATAAACCGCCCCGAGATAATTCGGCCGGTTCGCTTTCAACAAATCGAGCTCGCTCACTGTTCCCGCCGTAATGATCTGGGTGATCTCCCGATTCACGATTTTCCCCGGCTGCGGTTCGCTCGTTTGATCGCAGATGGCAACGCGCCGTCCGGCCTGGATGAGCTTTGCGATGTAACCCTGCGCCGCGTGATACGGCATGCCGCACATCGGGACGCTGTTCCGATGGGTCAGCGCCAGGTTCAACAACCCGGAAGCTTCCTTGGCGTCGTCGAAAAAAAGCTCATAGAAATCCCCGAGCCGGAAGAGCAGCAGCGTATCCGCCGGGACGCTGGCGCGGAGCCGCTGGTATTGCTGCATCATCGGGGTGAGCGCGTCGGCCATGGGGTTTCCACCTTGGAATCACCGAGACCGTTTTGCGAGTTTGTAATTCAGGCCGGAACGGTGCGAGTCTGCCCGCAAGCAGACCATGAGCGGACTCTATCAAGCCTTCATCTATCTCCTGGCGGCGATCGTCGCCGTGCCGCTCGCGAAACGGCTCGGGCTCGGGTCCGTAATCGGTTATTTGCTGGCCGGCGCCGCGATTGGGCCTTACGCATTGCGCTTCGTCGAGAGCGGCGGCGACGTGATGCATTTCGCCGAGTTCGGCGTGATCATGATGCTCTTCGTCATCGGGCTCGAATTGCGTCCTGCGCTTTTGTGGCAAATGCGACAGCCAATTCTTGGGCTCGGCGGGTTGCAGGTCGTCGTCACCGCCGTGGTTATCGCGTTGATTGCGTCGGGGCTGGGTGTCTCGTGGAAATCAGGTGCTGGCCGTCGGCCTCATCCTATCGATGTCATCGACGGCGATCGTGCTCCAGTCCCTGACCGAGCGAGGATTGATGAAAACACCCGGAGGCGAATCGGCCTTCGCGGTCCTCCTTTTCCAAGACATCGCGATCATCCCGATCCTGGCGCTGATTCCGCTGCTTGCTCCGGGGACGGGAGGTGGCCGGGCCGAGGGTTTGATCGGGCGATTTCCGGCTTGGGAGCAGGCACTGCTGGTGGTCGCAGCGGTCGCCGTCATCGTGTTTGCCGGCCGGTTCGTTCTCCGGCCGTTTTTTCGTTACATCGCCCGGACCCGCCTGCGCGAAATGTTTACGGCGACGGCTCTTTTCATCGTGGTGGGGATTGCGCTTCTCATGCAAAAACTGGGACTCTCGCCCGCGCTCGGGACTTTCGTCGCTGGTGTAGTTCTCGCCGAGAGCGAGTATCGCGTTCAACTCGAAGCGGACATCGAACCGTTCAAAGGGCTGTTGCTCGGCCTGTTTTTCATTTCCGTCGGCGCCAGCCTCGACTTTTCCGTGATTGCTCAACGGCCGGGGACGGTCGCCGCTATTGTCGCTGCTCTGATCGCAGTGAAATTTCTGATTCTGCTCGGCCTTGGCCGGTTGTTCCAATTGAGAGCCAGCGAAGGCATGGTCTTCGCGTTTGCGCTCGCCCAGGGCGGTGAATTTGCCTTCGTGCTTTTTTCTTTCGCCGCCCAGAAGGCCGTTCTGCCTACGGACCTCACGAACCTGCTGGTCGCTTCAGTCGTGTTGAGCATGGCCGCAGCGCCCCCGCTTTTGACGATCGAGGAAAAGCTGGTGCGGCCCTTGTTCCAAAAGTGCAAACCCGAACGTCCGGCTGACGAAATCGATGAGCACAACAATCCCGTTATTCTCGCTGGCTTCGGCCGTTTTGGGCACATCGTGGGCCGTCTCCTCCGCGCGAATGGCTTCGGGACCACGGTCCTCGACCACGATGCAGACCAGGTGGAAACGCTCGGCCGCTATGGGATGAAATCGTTTTACGGGGACGCTTCGCGCCTCGATCTGCTCGAAGCGGCTGGCGCCAGGCAGGCGAAGCTCTTCGTGCTGGCGATCGATGATGAAGCAAAGGCGCTCCAGATCATTACCACCGTCCAGCAAGCCTTTCCGCAGTTAAAGATTCTCGCTCGCGCTACCAGCCGCCAGCACGCCTATGAAATCCTCCGGCTCGGCGTGACGCAGGTCTACCGCGAAACCCTCGGCAGCGCACTTGATCTTAGCATCGATGCCCTGCGCGAAATGGGTATGGACGAACGCCGCGCCCGCCGTGCTGCCGAACTTTTTCGCAAGCACGATGAAGCTTCCGTGCGCGAGATGGCGAAGCTGCCGGATGACGACGAGGCCTACGTTTCCGTGGCACGAAAGCACATCGAAAACCTGGAACGCGCCCTTGCTTCTGACATCGGGATGCAAACCGAGAAAGATGCATCCAGCTAAACCACGGGACTTCCTTCCAAGGCGGTCCGCGCCGCGAATAGATCACTCAAGCGCTGGGTCATGGGACCGAGGCGTCCATCCCCGATAGTTCGATCGTCCAATTTAATGACGCCGGCCAGCTCGCCCATCGTGCCCGTGCAAAACATCTCCTCAGCGCGATAGAGGTCGTCGAGAAGGAGATCGCTTTCCTCCCAGCCGATCCCGTTCGCCTGGCAGATTTCGAGGACGGTCGCACGGGTGATTCCTTCTGGGCAGGCAACGACCCGGGGCGTGACGACGTTGCCATGGAGCACGATGAAAATGTGAGTCGCGTTTGTCTCCGCGACGAAACCGCGCGTGTCGAGCATCACCGCGTCATCCGCCCCGGCGTTGTTCGCTTCGATTTTCGCCAGGATCGAGTTCAGCAAATTCGCGTGATGAATTCGCGGATCGAGAATCTCTGGTGGTGGCCGGCGCATTTTGCTCGTGATCAACGTCAGGCCGGTCTTCGCGTAAACGGGCGGCTTATGTTCGGCGAGGACGATCAAGGTTGGCCCCGATTGGTTCAGCCGCGGATCCATTCCCGAAGTGATCTTCAGGCCGCGAGTGAGGGTGAGCCGGATATGGACGCCGTCCCGCATTTTGTTGGCGGTAAGCGTTCGCGTGATCTCGTCGATGATCTTTTCATCCGCGGGAATTTCCGCGAACGACAACGCTTCGGCCGACCGACGCAACCGGGCCAAATGCTCGGGCAGTTTGAAAATGCGCCCGTCGTAAACCCGCAATCCTTCCCAGACAGCGTCGCCCCCCTGGACCGCAGAATCGAATGGGCTGATTGCAGCCTGGTCGCGATGAACGAGAAGTCCGTTGATGTTTACTAACAGGTCGCGGTTTCGTTCGTCGTAGCGTTGGAGCATAGGTCGAATGGGTTCTGCGCGACCTATCTGAGGCGATGGGGGTAGAGGCGCTCATAGCATTCGCGAGCCCGCTGCCACACGTCGCGCAACCGATCGGGCACCTCCAAGGTTTCGCGCATTTCCGGTTTTTGAAAGCCCGTTGATTTCTCTACTTCGGCGTACCAATGCTTTGCCCAGATGCCGTCGGTGTCTCTGCGGCCCGGCGGCCAGGAAAGCATCGCGTCAGTGAACCCGACCCCGGTCGCTACGCACAACAATCTCAAAATCCTTTCCGGATTTTCGAGCACGTCACGCGCATCGACGACCGATGGAACTCCGCCGGTCGTTTTGCAGACCCAATCAAAAATCTCGGCCTGCTGGACAAACCCAATGTCTTCGAGCGTGGGGTCATTGTTCTTCTTGATGTAGGAAATAATCACCTCGGCGGGATCGCGGATGAGAAAGCAATTCGTCACGCGAGCGAGCCAGGAACGATCGATCTGGGGCAAGAGATGATGGGTCATCTGCTTTTGGTAATAGATCGGTTTGCCGTTCGGCGCGGGGCCGGTCAATTGCGCGATCACTTTTCGCCAATCGGTTTCGCCGTCCGCGATCACCTCGTCCGCTCCGGGGTGGGCGCGGCCCGTGTCGCGCAGATAAGAGGCGTAGAACGGCTCGTCGCAAACAAACGTGTCGGGCCGATTCCCCCAGGAGCGCATCATCGCGGTCGAAATGTTCCGGGGGCCAGACCACATCGCGATTCGCACCGGCTCCTGATTGGGCATCGGCGGCATTCTAACGCAAATTTAGATATAACCACTTGATTTTGGACGAGATGAGTCCATTGTGCTCGCCTCTTTCGAATTCAAAACAGTGGCCCTCCGACTGCTCTTTCAGCAGGTCCGGGCGTCACATCGAATGCTCGATCACCGGAGGCTCTATGATGAAACCATTCCTGATTGCATTTATTTCGTTACTGCTGTTGGCACCGGCAGGGTTCGCCCGCGAACAATCGGTCCTGGCCCGGGTCACCGTTTACTGGGCCAGCGGCGGCAAAGGCTCTGATCGTTGGACGCGCCGGCATGTCTGCGCGACCGGCGCTCGTTTGCGCGCGGGGCATTGCGCGGTCGATCCGCGCCGCATTCCGTACGGCAGTAAGGTAACCCTCCCTGATGGCACCTTGCTCGCGGTCGACACGGGCTCCGCCGTGCGCAGCCGAAAAGCCGCGCGCCTCTCCGGCCGGACCGCGGTTGAACGAAACGCGCTCGTGATCGATCGCTTTTTCGAGACGAAACAACAGGCGTTGAGCTGGGCCGGGCGGAACCCGTATTTCATGTTCGTGCAAATTTCGCCGCCAAGTTTGCGAAGCGGGCCTTCGTTCACCCAGCCACAAAAAACCACGCTAACCGTCGTGCCGGTAGTCTCATCCCCAGCGCCGCGACGGAACCTGGAAGAGCGTCCGAAGCGCCGGCCCGGCTGGATGCCGTAGGACGACGGCGCGATTTTGCTTCGATCCCTCCGGCGAACGTGGAAGATTCGCGGTTCCTATGAACCGACTGACGTTGGCCGCGCTCCTTCTCTTTCCGCCTTTCCTGTCCGCCGCTGATCCGCCGGCAAAACCGCCCCTCACTCCCGCCGACAACCTCGTCATCGATGGTGTCCCGCCGATTCCCGGCGAGCTGCCTGAACAAGTCGGTCGCTTCACGGAATCGCGCGCTGCCATTGTCCAGGACTGGCACCCCATGCGCGCTGAAATGGTCATCACGACGCGATTCGGCGATACGAACCAGCTCCACCAAATTACCCAGCCCGGCGGCGCGCGGACGCAGCTCACGTTTTTCCCGGACCGGGTTGACGGCGGATCGTTCGAGCCGACCAAGGGCGAATATCTTATCTTCACCAAGGGTGCCGGCGGCAACGAGTTCAACCAGAATTACCGCTACGATTTCGCAACGGGCGAAATCACGTTGCTGACGGACGGCAAATCGCGCAACGGCGGACCGACCTGGAGCAATAAAGGCGACCGGATCGCCTACACATCGACGCGGCGCAATGGCGCGGACACCGACATTTACGAGCAGTCCCCCACCGATCCAAAAAGCGATCGCATGGTTGCCGAAGTGAAGGGCGGCGGCTGGGACATCGTAGACTGGTCGCCCGACGACACGCAGTTGCTCGTCCTGGAGGAAATTTCGATCAACGAAACCTATCTCTGGTTATTCGACGCGAAGAGCGGACAGAAAAAAGAGATCACGCCGCGGCCGGCCGAAGGGACAGAGAAAATTGCCTACTTCGCCGCGAAGTTCGCCAAAGACGGCAAAGGCGTTTTCGTGACAACCGATCGCGAATCGGAATTCCGCCGGCTGGCCTACATCGATCTCGCCAGCGGGAAGCACACCTATCTGATTCCGGATGCTCGTTTTGACGTGGATGACTGGGACATGAGCACTGACGGCAAACAAATCGCATTCACCTTCAACGAAAATGGCCTCAGCACTTTGCACCTCGCCGAGGTAACGGTGACCAGGGACACGGCCACAGCGGGCGCGAAAAAGGAGCCGGTCTTTAATCCGCCACTGCCCGCGGTGGTCATCTCGGGATTGAAGTTTCATCACGACGCGAAGCTAAGCTTGCTCGCGTTCAATGTCGCGGGCGCGCGTTCGCCTTCCGACGTTTACACGTGGTCGACTGCGGGCGGAAAGAACACGACGGCACGCTGGACTGCGAGCGAAACCGGCGGCATTCCCGCGAAACAGTTCGTCGAGCCGGAGCTGGTGAAATGGAAGAGCTTCGATGGAAAAGAGATCACAGGTTTTCTTTACAAACCCGACTCCGCGAAGTTTCCGGGCAAGCGACCAACCATCATCAATATTCACGGCGGCCCCGAGGCGCAATACCGTCCCGGGTACCTCGGGCGGAACAATTATTTCATCAACGAGCTCGGGTGCGCGATTCTGTTTCCGAATGTGCGCGGCTCGGAAGGCTACGGAAAAACCTTCCTGAAACTCGACAACGGTTTCAAGCGCGAAGATTCGTACAAAGACATTTCGGCGTTGCTCGACTGGGTTCCTTCACGTCCCGAGCTCGACGCAGGCAAAGTGATGGTGACCGGCGGTTCTTACGGCGGATTCATGACGCTCCAGGTCGCGTGGAATTATGCAGACCGGATCCGCTGCGCGCTCGACGTCGTAGGCATCTCGAATTTGGCCACCTTCCTCAAGAACACCGAGAGCTACCGGCGGGATTTGCGCCGGGTCGAGTATGGCGACGAACGGGACCCGAAAATGGCGGAGTTTCTTGAGCGGATCGCCGCTCTGAATAACGCCCAGAAAATTACGAAGCCGCTCTTCGTTGTTCAAGGTGCCAACGACCCACGAGTGCCCAAGACCGAAGCGGAGCAGATTGTGGCGACCCTAAAGAAACAGAACACGCCCGTCTGGTTTCTCATGGCCAAAGACGAGGGTCACGGCTTCGCGAAGAAGAAGAACGCCGACTTCCAGTTCTACAGCACCGTCCAGTTCATGCGCGAGTTTCTCCTGAAGTAACGCCGTCGGCATCTGATTCGGGGGCGGCTTGCGAATCAACCTCGTGAAACTGCTCCTCGCGACTTTTGCCCTGAGTTTGATCCTGACGGCGAATGTCAGCGCGCAGGAGCTACTGGTGCCCAATCCGAAACTAACACCAGGAAGAGTTGCGCGAACGGAAAAGGAGCGGAGCGGAGTCACCCTCAAACTCGAAAAAAAAGTCTTCGCTCGTTATCATTTACCTTGGACGCAGCGCGCGGAATTCAAGATCGATCATCTCATTCCGCTCGAGCTCGGCGGCGCGGACACGCTCGATAATCTTTGGCCCCAGAGCTTGCGGGCGAAACCGTATGGGGCGGACCGAAAAGAATTACTGACCGAAGTCTTGCTGGAACAAATCCGAACCGGCCGAAGGACGCTCGCTCAGACGCAGGAAGAAATCAGGAAGGATTGGATCGACGCCTTTATCGACTACGTCGGAATGGTATACCTGAAGTAAGCGCGCTGTCGTTGCGGCGCTGTCGCGGTCGAAGGAGAGGTTACGCGCAGACAGAGCGGCGCGGCGACAACAGAAGCCTACGACGAGAATTTTCCGTAAACCGCGACTAGAGGATACTTGCAGCGGTTGCTCGTCGAGTAATCGCTCACAAAACCAGTCCTGGTGCGAATAACAACGTGACCCTGAGTGCCGTGCCCAAAGACCAGGACCGAGCCAACAGGCGCCGCGTATTGATCGTTGATCGGCAGCCTCTTGAAGCCGTAGCGCTGAACCAATTCATCGCCGGCCTGGGTTGCGTAACTCGACCTCGGATAGGAATCGATCACACCCGCTTCCACGAGCGCCGTTTTCACGTACTGCCAGCAACGGGACTTCGAACGGGCGTTGGCCCGTTCCTGGGCGATTGTAGCGGCCTTTCGCAGACGGGGATCGAGACGCGAATCAACCTGGCCATCGGGATGGCCCACCGGCATCCGCCAGTAGCCACGCATGATCCGCGCGGACCCGACACTACCGTCGAAATTGCTGTAATAGAACCGCGTTCTCGACTTGGTGAGCCCTTCGGATCGGGCGCTGATTGTGGTATTTAAGAGGGCTAGGACGGAAAGAAATGCGAGAAAGAAAAAGCGTTGCACGCGTGCTTTGTATGCAAGGCTTGTACCAGTCTGACAAGCGTTATTCCGACGCGATCTGATCTTTTTTTGTCATTCTGAATTTTCGGAGCTCCAACTCTAAAATTTTGAGAAAATGCGGTAAGAACTGGACAGTTTTCCGAATCGTAACCGGATTGCCCGCGCCGGCATTTCGCCGTATCTCTCAACAGAGCGATGGCCCAATTCCCAGAAGAACAAACCAAGAGCGGATCGTTCAAACGCCAGGACGATGCGTTTCGCGATTGGGTAAAGCGCGATAGGTCGACTCCCTACCGACCCGAGCGTGGCCGTTACCATCTTTACGTCTCCCTCGCCTGCCCGTGGGCGCATCGCACCATAATCATGCGCAGGCTCAAAGGCCTCGAGGACACGATCAGCATGACGGTAGTCGATCCGGTTCGCGACGACCGTGGCTGGGCCTTTCGCGACGGACCGGGACACTCGCATGATCCGGTGAACGGATTCCAGTTCCTGAGCGAAGCATACCTGGCCACCGACCCCAACTACCGAGGGCGCGTCACCGTGCCGGTGCTGTGGGATACGAAAACGAAACGTATCGTAAGCAACTCGGACGACGATCTGCTGCGGATGTTCAACAGCGAGTTCGCCGATTTCTCGAGCAACGATTACGACTTCGTCCCGCCGGAGCTCACAGCGGACATCGACGCCTTGAACAAAACAATCTACGAGGGGGTGAACAACGGCGTTTACCTCGCCGGCTTTGCAAGCCGCCAGAAACCGTATGAACGCGCTGCGACACGATTGTTCCAGACTTTGGACGAGCTCGAGGCGCGCCTCGGGAAGGGCCGCTACTTATTTGGCGATCGCCAGACTGAGACGGACTGGCGGTTGTTCGTGACCCTGATCCGGTTCGACGCCGTTTACCACGGGCACTTTAAATGCAACCTCCGACGGATCGTCGACTACCCCAATCTCTGGCCCTATGTGCGCGATCTCTATCAACACGATGGCGTCGCGGAGACGGTGAATTTCGATCACATTAAGCGACACTACTATTTTACCCACGCCGACATTAACCCGACGCGCATTGTGCCGATCGGGCCCGCGCTGGATCTGACAGCACCGCATGGGCGCGGAGCCATCAAGACGTGAATAGTGACTGGTGATCGGTGAATGGAACCGGACCATTCACTAGTCACAGATCACCATTCACAGATCGGCCATCCTGGCCGATCGCCTTAACCCTTTGCGTAGACGCCAATGAGCGGGCGCTTCGAGGGAGTCGGGGAGCGAAAGTCGCTCACGAAACCGTTCTTCGTCCGAATCTCGACATGGCCGGCGGCGCCGCGGGCGTTATAAACGAGGACGGAGCCGATCGGCGCGGCGAACGGGTCACGGATCGGGAGTTTCTTGAAGCCGTAGTCGCGGACCAGCTCGTCCCCGGCCTGCTTCGCCAGCGCGGTCTTGGGCCGGCCGTCGATGATGCCAGAGGCCATAAGCGCTTCCTTGACGTAGTGCCAGCAGCGCGATTTCGAATGAGCGTGCGCCCGCTCCTGGGCGATCGTGGCGGCCTGCATCAATTTCGGATTCAAGCGCGGATCCACCTTAGCCGCCGGGTAAACGAGCTTCTTCTTCTGGTACTCGTCGACGATAGGGGCGGAAACCGTTTTGCCGTTGCGATCTTTGAAGACGAACTGCGGTTTGAAAGTGAGATTCTCGGTCTTTGCGGCAAAGGCTGAAAGCGCAGCGCCAAAGATAAAGGTGAAAGCGAACAGGAGAGTAGTTTTTCGCATGAAGCCGCCTCTAATGGACCGGATTTGGCCGGCCCGCAAACGGTTTCTACCGATTTTTTTCATAAAAGACGGAAAACTTCTCGGCACTCCGCGCTTATCCAGCAGCTTGTGGTCCGGCGTTCATTGAAAACTATTCGTAGGCAGAGAACTATCTGAATGTGTTTACTCCGGGAGCGAAGCTTAGCCAGCCTCCTCTACCGCTTGATTTCGATCGCGCCGCTCCTTCTGACGGCTTGCGCGGCGACCGGGGACGCGGCCTCGCGGTTCCGCTCGACTCCTTCGCCGACAACAGTTTACGTAGTCCACCATGGAAGGCTCCATACCGGGCTGGCCGTCAAACGCTCAGAAATTCCGCAAGGGCATTGGCGGGCCAGCGCTGATTATGGACACTCTAACTATATAGAGGTTGGCTGGGGAGAAGATGACGGTTATCGCAAGCCGTTGACCACCGGCATCGCCATCAAGGCCCTGGCCGGTTCGAACCGGACGGTCGTGCTGGCCGAGGGGTTTAACGGATCAATTCGACAAAAGTATATTGATCCGAAATTCACGGTCCTGGCGGTCGGTCTGTCGCGAAAAGGGTTTTCGCGCCTTTGCGACCATTTCCAGCAAACCTACGCCCTCGACGAGCGCGGGGATCCAATCCGACTGGGTGATGGTTGGTATCGGGCTCGCGGAACTTATTCCGCTTTCAACACCTGCAATACCTGGGTAGCCGCCGGTCTGCAGAAAGCCGGCTGCCCGATAAATCCTACCCTCTGCCTTCTGCCGCGCCAGCTTCTTGCCCGGGTGCGGCCATTCGCGCGGCCGATTCGCTGACGATTTCATCCCGGCGTAGACAAATCCGGCGCAGCGCGACGTTCTCCTATTGACAGTCTATAGGAGGCCGGGAATGATGGGCTCCTACAGATTCTCTATATGAACAATCGCGAAGACGAATTTACGGCGGACCTTCTCCAGGGCACACTCGATCTGCTGGTGCTGAAAGCGCTTTCGGCACAGCCGCTCCATGGCTTGGGCGTTTCCACCCGCATCAATCAAATCACGAAAGGCACGTTCGACGTAAAGCCTGGTTCGCTCTTTCCCGCCCTCCATCGAATGGAAGAAGCCGGCTGGTTGAAAGCCGAGTGGGGTGAATCGGAAAACAATCGGCGCGCAAAATTTTACAGCCTGACCAAATCAGGACGCCGCCAGCTCGAAACAGAAACCGAAGACTGGCAGCGGATCTCGCTCGCCATCGGCAGCGCCCTGCGCGCCACCTGAACTCAAGCATGAGCCTGTTTTCCAAGGGCGAGAGTCTGCTGCGGAACACGATCCGGAAAGAACAGACCGATCGCGATCTGAGCGAGGAAGTCGGCTCATATGTGGAACTCCTGACCGAGACAAAAATGAAGGAAGGCATGAACGAAAGGGAGGCGCGGCGCGCCGCAATGGTCGAGGTGGGCGGCGTCGAACAAGTGAAGGAAGAAGTGCGCGCGGGGCGGACCGGCTTTGCGCTCGAAACATTTTTCCAGGACCTGCGCTACGGCCTGCGCTCGTTGCGCAAGAAGCCTGGATTCACTCTCACCGCTGTGATCGCTCTCGCTCTCGGGATCGGGGCGAACAGCGCCATCTTCAGCGTAATCAACGGCGTCCTCCTCCGCTCTCTCGCGTATCACGACGCCGACCGCATCGTGATGGTCTGGGAAAAGAATTTCCAGCGCGGCCGCTCCCAGAATTCCGTTTCGCCGGCGAACTTTCTCGACTGGAAAAAACAGAGTGTATCCTTCGAGCAATTCGCCGCGAGCTGGGACACGCGTGTCAATCTCACCAGCGGCGGCGAACCGGAGGAGATCCAGGTGCAGCGCGTCTCCGTCGATTTCTTTTCCGTCCTGGGCGTGCTGCCGCGGATCGGCCGGTCGTTCGCGCGCGAAGAAGATGCGCCGGGGGCAAACCCGGCCGTGGTCCTCAGCGACGAGCTGTGGCAAAGCCGGTTCGCCGGCAACCCTGCGATCGTCGGCCAAACGATCACGGCGAGCGGTCGCACCCTTACAGTGGTCGGCGTGATGCCGCCCGGTTTCCATTTTCTGAATACCGAGGTCAAGGCCTGGATCCCACTCGCGCTCGACCCGGCGAACGATTGGCGAAAGCAGGGACGTTATCTGCGTTCGGTCGCGCGGCTGAAAACGGGAGTAACTATTCAACAAGCGCAGGCAGAATTGGACGGGATCGCGAAGCAGCTCGAGCGCGATTATCCCGACTACAACAAAAGTTGGGGCGTCAACCTCGTGCCAATGCACGAGCAGATCGTCGGGGACATCCGGCCTGTTCTTCTCGTCCTGCTTGCCGCGGTTGCGTTCGTCCTCCTCATCGCGTGCGCGAATGTCGCTAATCTTCTGCTCTCGCGCGCGGCTTCGCGGCAAAAAGAGTTGGCCCTGCGAGCGGCGCTCGGCGCGGGTCGGACCCGTCTCATCCGGCAAATGTTGACGGAGAGCGTGTTGCTCGCCGTCATGGGCGGCGCGCTCGGCGTTCTCCTCGCCTACTGGGGAATCCGAGTCCTGGTTGCGCTCGCGCCCGACAACATTCCGCGACTGAACGAAATCACGATCGATGCTCGCGTTCTCGTTTTCACGCTGACGATCTCGCTGCTCACCGGCCTCATCTTCGGCCTCGTCCCCGCGCTGCAATCTTCACGCCCGGACTTGAGCGATGCCTTGAAGGAAGGCGCGCGCGGATCGACCGGCGGAAGCCGTCTCTTCCGGAATTTGTTCGTCGTGGCGGAAATGGCGCTCGCGCTCGTTCTGCTTGTCGGCGCCGGATTGATGCTTCGCAGTTTCTTCCAGCTGCACCAGGTCAAAACCGGGTTCGATACCGACAACGTGTTGACGATGCGCGTCCAGCTTCCGATGGCGAAATATCGCGAGCCTCAGCAGCGGGCCGCATTTTTCAGGCGCGCGGAGGAACGCCTCGCTGCCTTGCCGGGCGTGAAATCGGTCGGCGCGATCAGCTATCTGCCGCTGACGGGCCTCGCCTCCTCGACTGTTTTCAATCTCGCCACTCAACCCGACCTGCCCCCGAGTGAATCTCCCGGCACCGAAGTGCGCGTCATCACCCCGGGCTATTTCGCCGCGATGGGAATTCCGCTGCTCAAAGGACGATCGTTCGATGAGCGGGATGGCGCCGATTCGCGCGTGCTCATTATCAACGAAACCCTGGCGCGCAAATATTTTCCCGGGCAAGACCCGATCGGGCAGCGGCTCGTTATTAATTGGGAACCGAAAGTGGCGGACGAAATCGTCGGCGTAGTCGGCGACGTTAAGGAAACGGCGTTGGCGGAGGAACCCCTTCCCGCGATTTACTGGCCGCATCCGCGGGAGGCGTATCAGTTCATGAATTTTGTCCTGCGCGCGGCGATCGATCCGGCGGCGCTGAGCGCGGCCGTGACGAAGGAAATTCACGCGCTCGATCCCGACCAACCGGTCGCCGACATCCGCACCCTCGACTGGGTCGTGGCGAAATCGATCGCGCGCCCGCGCTTCAACGCGTTGCTTCTCGCGATCTTTGCCGGCGTTGCGCTCGTCCTGGCGTCCGTCGGGATCTACGGCGTGATGAACTATTCCGCGACTCAGCGCACCCAGGAGATTGGGATCCGTATGGCGCTGGGAGCAAAACCCGGCGACATCCTGCGTCTCGTCGTCGGCCACGGGATGAAGCTCACTCTGGCCGGCATCGTGATCGGCGTCATCGCTTCGCTCGCACTCACTCGCGTGATGGCGAACCTGCTCTTCGGCATCACCGCCACCGACCTGACGACTTTCATCGCCGTCTCCGCGGTTCTTACAATGGTCGCGCTCATTGCTAACTACATTCCCGCGCGCCGGGCCACGCGCCTTAATCCGGTTAACGCCCTCCGTTACGAATAAAATCATGTCGCTACCCGCCCGCATCGCCAGTCTGTTCCGCAATCTCACGCGACATCGCGCCGTCGAACAGGACCTCGCCGATGAAGTCGGTTCCTACGTGGACTTGGCGACGCAACGAAAAATGAAGCAGGGCCTGAACGAAAGCGAAGCTCGCCGCGCTGCGCTCGTCGAACTCGGCGGCGCCGAGCAGGTAAAAGAACAAGTGCGCCAGGTGCGGCTCGGCTATTGGCTGGAAACCTGTTTAAAGGATGTGCGTTTCGGGCTGCGTTCGTTGGGCAAAAGTCCCGGCTTCACCGCGGTCGCCTTGCTGACTCTCGCGCTCGGCATCGGCGCGAATACCGCCATCTTCAGCGTTATCCACGCGGTCATGCTGCGGCCACTGCCATTCCGCGAACCCTCCCAGCTTGTAAAAATCTGGCCGGAACGGCCGCGTGTTTCGGCTTCGAAATCAGACTACGTCGAGATCAGAGACGGCGCCCGCTCCTACGACGGCATTGCCGCCTACAGCAATTGGGGATTTACCGTTACCGGCAACGGCGAGCCCGCGAAAATCGAAGGCGCGCGCGTGACCGCGAATCTGATTTCGCTGCTCGGCGTCGATGCACTCCTCGGGCGGATCTTTGCGCTCGAGGAGGACCAGCCCGGCCACGACAGGGTCGCGCTTTTGAGTTACGCGCTCTGGCAAACTCGCTTTGGCTCAGACCCGCGGATCATCGGGCAAACCATTCGGATCGACGGAACGAACTACGCCGTGGTCGGTGTGATGCCGAAGGAGTTCAATTTTCCCAACACCAGCCCGCACGATCTCTGGGTTCCCGCGACCCTCGATCCCAGCGCCAGGGAAGACTTCGCCTCCGGATATCTCACCCTGGTTGGCCGCTTAAAGTCCGGAATCACCGCGGCGCAGGCCCGGGGTGAGATTGTCGCGCTCGCTCGATCCATTCGCGAAAAACGTCCGAATATTCCGGCCGACTACGCTGCGCAGGCCCAGGTTAATTCCCTCCAGGCTGAGAATGTCGCCGAGATTCGCCCCACCCTTCTCGTTCTTCTTGGCACCGTAGGCTTCGTCCTTCTGATCGCGTGCGCGAATGTCGCGAACCTGCAACTCGTTCGCGCGAGCAACCGGCAACGGGAGTTGGCCGTGCGCGCGGCTCTCGGCGCGAGTCGTGCCCGGCTCGTCCGGCAGCTTCTCACGGAAAGCATGTTGCTTTCAGGATTGGGCGGCTCTGCCGGAATCGCGCTCGCTTATGCCGGCCTCGACTTCCTCGTCGCGCTTCTTCCGCTGCCGCGAACGGGACAGATTGCAATCAGCGGCAGCGTCCTCCTCTTCTCGTTAGGCCTTTCCGTTGTCGCCGGCCTGCTCTTTGGCCTCGCGCCGGCGCTTCAAACCTCGAAACCCGATCTGCAGTCGCCGTTGAAAGAGGGCGGCCGGACTGTCGCCTCCGGGGCCGGAGGCCGGTTGCGCTCGCTCCTTGTCATTTCCGAAGTAGCGCTGGCGTTGACTCTCGTGATCGGCGCCGGTCTTCTGATCAAAAGTTTCTGGCGGCTCTATCATGTCCATCCGGGTTTCGAAGCCGATCACACCATCTCGTTCCAGCTTTCGCCGCCCGAGTTTGCGGCCACCGGTCCCAAAGACGAGGCGCCCGCTCGGGCCCGCGCTTACTACCGGGAGGTCCTCGAGCGGCTGGCGCATCTCCCGGGCGTGCAATCCGTCGGGGGCATTCATCTCTTGCCCATGGGCGACAGCAACTGGGATCCGGCCCTGCGTATCGAGGACCGTCCGCTCCCGCCCGGAGCATCAGCGGAAAGCGTGAATTGGCGGCTCGTGACCGCCGATTACTTCCGCACGATGTCGATCCCGTTGCTCAAGGGCCGCGCCTTCACCGACGCCGACAATGAAACCAGCGAGAAAGTCGCGCTGATCAACAACGCTCTGGCCCGCAAATTTTGGCCGGGCGAAACCCCCATCGGCAAACGGATCAACACCGGCTTCGAAGGCAAAGGCGTCTGGGTGACGATTGTCGGAATCGTCGGCGACGTCCATCAGCAGAGTTTGCGCGAACCGACGGTGCCCGAAATGTATCGGCCGTTTTTCCAGCACAACGAATTACCGCCGCTGACGATCATGATCCGCGCCGCGACCCCGGCCTCGGCCCTCGGCCCCGCGATTCGCAGCGCCGTCTGGTCGATCGACAACAACGTGCCCATCACCGATCTCCAGCCGATGACGGAAGTCGTCGCGCAATCGATTTCGCAGGCGCGCGCGACCATGCTCATGCTGACTGCGTTCGCCGCCATCGGGCTCATCCTCGGCATCATCGGCATTTACGGCGTGATTTCGTATTCGGTCGCGCAACGCACTCACGAGATCGGCGTCCGCATGGCCCTGGGCGCACGATCGCCGGACGTTATCAGGCTCGTGCTTGGCCAGGGACTCCGTCTCACGCTGATTGGCGCCGCGCTCGGAGTCATGGGCGCGCTGGCGCTGACCCGATTGATTTCGAGTCTGCTTTTCGGCGTCACCGCCACCGACCCCTCGACCTTCGCCATCATCACACTTTTTCTCGCGGCCGTTGCCTTGCTTGCGTCTTACATCCCCGCTCGCCGGGCCGCCAAACTCAGCCCGATGGTTGCGCTTCGTTACGAGTAAACGCCATGTCCTTCGTCTCCTCGCTTTCCGCAATCCTCCGCAACCTCATGCGGCGACGAAAAGTCGAAAAGGACTTAAGCGACGAAGTTAGCTCCTATCTTGACCTGGCGACGCAGCGAAAAATGCAACAAGGGCTGACCGAACCGGAGGCGCGGCGCGCAGCGGCCGTTGAGCTCGGTGGAACGGAGCAGGTCAAGGAATTGGTGCGCGACGCCCGGCTGGGCCACTTCATCCAGACGCGTCTCCAGGATGTGCGGTTCGCGTTTCGCTCGCTTCGGAAAGCTCCGATCTTTTCGCTCACGGTCGCACTCGTTTTGGCGCTCGGCATCGGCAGCACCGCGCTCATGTTTACGATCGTGAACTCGGTCCTTTTGAAAGGTCCGCCGTTTCCGGATCCGGACCGCCTCGTCATGCTCTGGCAGGATTTGCCCCAGGAAAAACGCGTTTCGTTTTCGACCCGCGAATTCACCGTTTGGCGCGATCAGACCCAATTATTTGAAAACTTTGCGGCCATGACCGGGACCGGGTTCACAATCACGGGTCGCGGCGAACCGGAGCTCGCGATCGGCCAGCAGGTCACTCCCTCGTTTTTCCAAACGTTGCGCGCCACGCCTGCGCTCGGCCGCACTTTCCTGGAGGCGGAAGGCAAGGCCGGAAACGAACAGGTCGTTATCTTGAGTCACAGCTTTTGGCGCGAGAAATTCGGAATGCGGCGCGACGTTCTCGGCGAGAACGTTGTCATGAACGGGAAGCCGTATGCGGTCGTGGGCGTTATGCCGCCAAATTTCGATTTTCCGCGACGCGCGATCAAACTGTGGGTGCCGGCCGCTCTCGACACGCCGCTCTTCCAGGAAAATCTCGACGCCCATTTCCTGCGCGCGATCGGCCGGCTCAAGCCGGGCGTCACGCCTCAGCAATTGAAGGCAGAGATCGAGTTGCTCAGCACCCGCGTGAACGAGCCAGGCGACGATACCGTCCGGCGCTTTTACTCCGTGAGTCTCAAGGAAATGATTTCCGGCGATCTCCGCCGGCCGCTCCTGGTGTTGCTGAGCGCGGTCGCGTTTCTGTTGCTCATCGCCTGCGCCAACGTCGCCAACCTGATGCTCGCCCGCGCCAGCTCGCGCCAATCGGAAATGGCCATCCGCGCCGCGCTGGGCGCCAGCCGCCAGCGCCTGATCGCGCAACTGCTTACCGAAGCGAGCCTGCTCGCCGCCATCGGCGGCGCGCTTGGTATAGGCATCGCCGCCTGGGGCCTCGACGCCCTGCGTGCGTTCGCGACTGAAAACCTTACCGAGCTTTTGCACGCGCAGCTGGACGGTCGCGCGCTCGGCTTCGTCCTCTTCGTCACTGCGCTCGCCGGACTATTGTTCGGTCTCGGCCCGGCCTTCGCCTCGTCTCGTACGAATCTGCACGATGCACTCAAAGGCGCGACCCGCTCCAGCGCCACAGCGGGCGCCGAGCGAACCCGGCGAGTCCTCGTCTTCGTGGAAATCGCGCTCGCCTGCGTCCTTCTCGTCGGTTGCGCGCTCATGCTCCGCAGTTTCGTTGCGCTGGCCCACGCCGATCCGGGGTTCCGTCCGCAAAATCTCGTCGTTACCGATACCGTCCTGATGCGGGACCATTTCCCCGACGCCGAACGAATGATCCGCTTCTACGGTGAATCCCTCGCCGCGATTCGCGCCGTGCCCGGCGTGGAATCCGTTGGCGTCGTGACGCATTTACCATTCGGCGGGAACAGTTGGGGGAACAGTTACGAAGTCGAAGGCCAGCCGGCCGCGCCCGGCGTCCAATTGAACGCCCAAATCCGCCCTGTCAGCCCAGCCTATTTCGCCACGCTCCAAATTCCGCTTAAGCAGGGCCGCGATTTCAATGAGCGCGATAACGAGACTTCGCCCGGGGTCGCGATCGTGAACGAAGTTTTCGCGCAACGCTTCTGGCCTAACGAGAGTCCGCTCGGGAAACGGATCCGTTACGGACGCGACTGGCTCTCGATCGTCGGCGTCTGCGGCAGCATCAAGCACACCACCCTCGACGCCGTGCCCGATGCCGAAATCTACGCGCCCTATCCGCAGGTGCCCGCCGGCGCGATGACGTTCGTCGGCCGCAAATTGAACTTCGTCATCCGCTCCAGCTCGCCCGCGGGCGTCGCCTCCTCAGCGCGCGCTGCGATTCACTCGCTCGATCCGACGCTCGTGGTGAAAGTGAACACCATGGACGCGCTCATCAACGATTCCATCGCCCAACCCCGGTTCCGGACCTGGCTCATCGGCATCTTCTCGATCTTCGCGATGGTGCTCGCCTGCCTCGGCATCTACGGCGTCATCGCCTATCTCGTCACCCAGCGTTACAAAGAGATCGGCATCCGCATGGCCCTCGGCGCAACGCGCGCGAACATCCTTCAGTTAATTCTCGGCCGCACCTTCAAGATCGCCGCCGCCGGCATCGTCGCCGGTCTCATCGGCGCTTTTTTCCTCTCCCGCTTCCTCTCCTCAATTCTGTTCGGCATCACCACACACGACGCGGTCACTTTCATCGCCGTTCCCTTCTGCCTCATCGCCATCGCCATGTTAGCCGGCTACCTTCCCGCCCGCCGCGCCACCCGCGTCGATCCGGTCAGCTCGTTGCGCTACGAATAGCGTTACTTCCCGGTAACCCCGCGGCTGGCGCTGCCCTGGAAGCTGCTGCGAACGGTCACGTTCTGCGGATTCACCGACCAGCTGAATTGGCCGCTGTACTTGCCGCCGCCGCTGCTGGTCAACGTGCCGATGAGTTGATTCGTCGATGTCACGAATACTTGCATCGTTGCGTTCGAGCGCGAGCTGCTCGCTTCGACACGGAGACTACGCTTCGCCGCCTCGTATTCCGCGCGGCTGATCGAGACGGTGTCCGCGACTGTCGCGGCCGGGGTTGGGGTCGGTGTGGGCGTGGCTATTGGAGTCGGCGTCGGGCTCGCCGGAGGGACTGTTGGCGTCGGGGTCGGCGGCGCCGGTGTCGGGCTGGGTGGTGGAGGTGTCGGTGCTGGAGCGCCGGCGGGATTGATGGTGAGCGTTGCGGAGCGCGAGGTGCTGTTCGCGGTCGCAGTGACTTGCGCTGATGTGACGGACTTCACTTGTCTGGTGGTGACGTTGAACGTCGCAGATTTCGTCCCGGCGGAGACAATCACGCTGGTCGGAATCGAAGCGTTCGAGTTGTTGGTACGCAGCTGCACCGTTGTCGCAGTCGGGGCTGTGCTGCTAAGAGTCACGGTGCCGGTCGACGAGCTGCCGCCAGTCACGGAACTCGGGCTGAAGGTAACGCTGGCAACGGTCGGGGTCGTCCGCGGCGGGGTCGAGCCGGTCGTGTTCAGAAAAATGTCGGTCGCGCCATTACCTCGGACCTCGAGGGCGAGGTCGGGTTTGCTGTCGCCGTTGAAGTCGGCTGCGATCAGCCAGCCGCCGCCCTGGTTGGTGAGCGTGCTCGGAACTGCGTAGCGCACGATCGGCTGAAAGGTGCCGTCGCCGTTCCCGTGCAGAACATGAATCAACCCGCCCAGGCCGTCGGCCATGCCGCGGGCGATGTCGAGGAAACCGTCGCCATTGTAATCGGCCACCGCCTGGCCTTGCGGCGCGGAGACCGCCTCCTCGATGATGCGGGTGAAGACGCGGAACGTGCCGTCGCCGTTGCCGAGGACGATCGCGGTGCCGTACCCGTTGCCGAGTGGGACCGTGATGTCTTCAATACCGTCGCGGTTGAAGTCAGCGATGTCCACGTCGTTGCTGGCGGAGAATTGGTCGCCCCCTTGGATTAGCTGCATCACTGCCGGCGCGCCGAAAGTTCCATCGCCCACTCCGAGCAGAATCGAAAGCTCGGTGTTCGACCCGCCGACGGCGAGATCTTTGACGCCGTCACGGTTGAAATCGCCGAGCGCGAAGGAATATGGGAACGTGTTCACGTCGATGTTGCGCGCCGGCTGGAAAGTGCCGTCGCCATTACCGAGCATGAGCGTGACGATGCGCGCACCGTGGCACGGCTCCGGCCCGAAACAATCGATGCTGTGCATAATCAGAACATCGACTTTGCCGTCATTGTTGATGTCGCTCGCCAGCGCGTAGGGCGAGTCGAACCCGCTCGTGTTCGGGTAATACGTCGCAGGGCCGAAACTGCCGGTGCCGGTGCCAAGCAGGACCGCCATGCTGAATTGCGCGTTTTGCAACACCACCGCGAGGTCGGTCTTGCCGTCGCCGTTAAAATCGCCGGCCGCGATGCCTTGCGGATAATTGATCAGTGGAAACTCGATCTTCTGATTGAAGGTGCCGTCGCCGTTGTTCAGCATGACCGCCGCTCCGGTTACGCCGGGAGCGGCGAGGTCGAGCTTGCCGTCGCCGTTGAAATCCGCGGCCACGTGAGTGTTGCCGAGGATCGGATAGGTCTGGATTGAAAAAGTGGTTGATTGGCCGAGCGCTCGCGTCACCAGGCTGATTGCGAGTAGCGCGCCGAAGAGAATGGTGTGTTTCATACGGGCGGCAGTTCACCCGCAACTCACCGAAACGCCAAGCCGCCAAAGGTAACTCAGTTGTTACCTGTCGTTAGGCTCGCCTCGCGATTGGCCTGGCGGCGATCTATTTGCCGGCCGAGTAAACGCGATGCCGAGGCGAGCTTAGTTCCGGCACGGGCTTGCCGTAATCGAATAACAGCCGGCGAATCTCGGTCTCTCCCCAGGTTCCGGCAGCTGGGGGAATCGCGAGGTAGCGCAGATTTTCAGGGAGCGCTGCGCGAAATGCGTCGCCGTCGACCGGAAAACCAGACTCGGCATAGGAATAGATCACGTCCATGTTCGGGCGGAATTTTCGTTCCGCCAGAAAGTGGGCCAGCGGATCGTAGGGATAATACCAACGGCCCGGATCGGCTCGGATCACACCATAGGCCTCAACTAAAATCGGACGGCCGCCCGACGAGACCTTCTGGATTCTCTCCTTGAGCGGGAGCGCGACCACAAAGATCGCGGCGGCCAGTGCCGCCACCATTGCCCCAAGGCCGACGCGGGAGCTTCGCTGCACCAGGCTGGCGAGCGCGAAGATCGCCGCCAACGAAAGTGGCAGAGTGACGAGCGCGCGATTGTTCACGTCGCCGCCATACTTGCTGACGCTCGCAATTGAGACCGGCGAAAGGCAGAGGGCGAGGAAAATGAAAAAGCCGACCCACCGCGCGGTCCGTTCGATTTTCGACGTTTCGCCAACGACAATAGTGACGAGGATCGCGGCCAGCGCGATCGGGCCGTAGACCTTGAGGTAGTCGCGGCTGAACGTCAGGAACGTGCGAAGTTTTTCGGAGAACTCGTGGCTGCTGCCGCTGAGCGACAACGGTTCGATCTCACTGATGGTGAACCACGGCATTTTTCCCGGCTGAGTAAGATTGAGGAGGACAGGAGCCAGGCCGTCGCGCGCCGCAGCCATCGCATAAATGGTCAGCGCCGCGAAAAATGAAGCGGACAAGAACAAGGCCGCGCGCTTCCACCCGAAGAAGCGCCAGGCCCAAATCACCAATCCGATTGTGACCGCGGCAAAGTTGATTTTGCAGGCCGCGCTCAGTCCGGCCGCGATGCCGGCGCCGAGGAGCCAGCGAGTTTGAGAAGTGGGCGCGACGAACTCGGACCGCAACAGTGCATAACACGCGAGGAGAAAGAACCCGCTCGCCGGTGCGTCCGCGTGCACACCTGCCGTGACATAGGCAAGCGACGGCGCCAGATGAGTTACGAGCGCGAACAGAAGCAGAAAGAAGAGCCAAAGAACGGGGCGCGCGTTCTCGCCTGCCATCCGTTTCCCAAGCAACGAAAAGATCAGAGCCGCCGGAGCAAGAACGTAGAAGTGAGCCAGGATCGTGGCAATCGCGACTGCGCTGCGAGGATGATGCGCGAGAACGCTCGGCAAATATGCGGCCGGATAAAGCGGACCATACCCCACCATGACCCAGGGCGATTTGTCCGGCATCGAGTAAAGCGGGATGCCGTGAGCAAGCGCAAACGCCGGCGCGAGGCGAATTGAAGTCCAGGGAAAATCGAGGTTCCGCCCGATCGAATTCCAGATCGAAACCGCAAGAACGAAAACGCCGAGTCCTGCCAAAACATAGGTCAGGCCCCTCGCCGCAGCGGCATTGGAAATGGAAGTATTCGCCTGGTCGGTCTCGTGTCGGTGGCTCGCCACGGAGGATTACGTAACATGCTCGCGGAACTGCGGGAAGACCGCTTCTTCGCCCTCACTCGCTTGGCGCGGGCCTCGGAAGCACGACGCGACTTGCCAACGGAGCCGCCCGCTCGCTAGCATTCCCCTTCGATGAAAGCGTCACCCATCGTCCGTAGATCCTTCGTGGTCCTGATCCTGGTCTTTGGAAGTTTAAATGTTCTTTCGGCACGCGAACCCGTCTTTGACGGGCTCGGCCCCTATTCGCGTCCGGTGACGACGGCGTCGGCGAAAGCGCGGCGCTATTTCAACCAGGGACTCGGGTTCTATCATGGGTTCAATCACGGCGCGGCGATTCGCGCGTTCCAGGAAGCCGCGAAAGCCGATCCGAAATGCGCGATGGCGCATTGGGGAATCGCGCTGGCGAATGGACCGCACATAAATTTCCCGCTCGTTCCACCGCCGGCGGCGCAAGCGGCTTGGAAGGAATTGCAGTTGGCCCAGCAAAACGCTGAGAAGGCGGCTCCGGTCGAGAAGGCGCTCATCGAAGCGCTCAGCCGTCGTTACGCGAATCCGCAGCCAGAAGATCGCAAGCCGCTCGACGAAGCCTACGCGGCGGCGATGCGTGAAGTCTGGAAACAATTCCCGGACGATCAGGACGTGGGCGCCTTGTTTGCCGAATCGATGATGGACCTGGCACCGTGGAACCAATGGACGCTCGATGGACAACCGAACCCGGGCACCGAAGAAATTATCGCCACGCTCGACGCCGTCTTGAAGTTCAATCAAAACCATCCGTTCGCGAATCACCTATACATTCACGCCGTGGAAGCGTCGCGGAATCCCGAGCGCGCGGACGCCGCAGCGGATCGGCTTCGCAATCTCCAACCGGGTCTCGCCCACAACGTTCACATGCCGTCGCACATCGATATCCGGCGGGGCCGCTGGCAGCAGGCGATCGAGACCAACGAGAAAGCGATCGTGGCGGACAAGCATTATCGGAAGATCGTCGGGCCGCCGACCGGATTGCTCCCAGTTTACGCCGCCCACAACCGGCACATGCTCGCCTTCGCCGCATTGATGACGGGCCAGCACGAACTCGCTATGAAGCATGTTCGCGCCATGGTCGCGGAGATCCCGGCGAAATTCGTGAAGGAAAATGCCGCCTTCGCCGACGGGTTTTTTGCGGTGCCGCTCGAAGTAATGGTCCGCTTCGGCCGCTGGGATGAAATCCTGCGCGAGCCCGACAAGTATCCGCCCGGCATGCCCTTCGTCCGCGCCTTTCACCACGCCGCCCGGGCCACGGCCTATGCCGCGAAAGGCGACACCGCGAACGCCCGCAAGGAACAGACGCTCTTCGTCGACGGCGCGAAACTCATCCCGGCTGAGACGCAGCTCGGCAACAACCCCGCCCTCGCCGTCATCTCGCTCGCGACCCACATGCTCGAAGGCGAAATCCTCGTCGCCGAAAAAAATCTCGACGCCGGCATCGCCGAATTGCAGACCGCGACGAAAGAACAGGACGCGTTGAAATACGATGAGCCGCCCGCCTGGATGATCCCGATCCGCCACTCGTTAGGCGCCGTCCTCATGAAATCGCGCCGCCTGGCCGAGGCGGAGCAGGTCTATCGGGACGACCTTGCGCGCCTGCCCGACAACGGCTGGTCCTTGTTCGGTCTGACTGAAAGTTTGCGACAGCAGCAAAAAAATCCGGACGAAGTCACCGCATTGGATGCGAAGTTCCAAAAGACTTGGGCGAAGTCCGACACGAAAATCACAACGTCGTGCCTCTGCCAGGCGAAGAAGTGATCGTCCGCAGATTTCGCGGATTCACACAGATTTGCCAGAGTGATCGAGGGTTCGGGAAGCAGCATCTCAATAACCGGCGTGAACCCTGCCGCCGGTGAGAAGAGCGGCCGCCGTTAACGCACCCAAAGCCCGCCGGGATTGTTGATCGCTTCAGTGATCAACTGCCGCCGCATGGGATCGTCGGTCACGCCACTCTTAAATACCTTCAGCGAGCCCCCCTGAAGCAGGAAGATGCTATCTGCGCCGTCGATTGCGATGCCGACGGGATCGACCAAGTTTACGTTGGGGTCTAAGCTGCCAATCATTCGTATCGGCTGGACATTTCTTCCTGCTCCAGCCGTCGCGCTGCCGGCGCCCGCCGCATAAACGGTTATGCTCGCGTCCCGGACGCTCGGATTGAGGCTGCCGCGGTTCACTACATAAATGTTTCCGTTTTGGTCGAGGGCGGCATCGATCGGATTGTTCAATCCGGTTGCTGGACCTTCGATCACGGACTCAGCGACCAAATCAACGTCGCCGGCCACGGGCGTCGCCGGATAAATAATAATCCTGGGAGTCACCGTATCCACGACATGAATCCGCTGGTTTTGGTCGAGGCCGAGGCCTCCCGGCGATCCCAGCGGAGTCGACGAATCAGCCATGATAGCGATTGGAATGTCCTGACCGACTGTCGCGGAAAATTCCAGGAATCCACCGCCGCCCGGACTCGGTGGCTGGACTTGCGCGGCGACCAGAACACCTTCAGGCCGCGGGCGAATGGTCACACTGGTGGACTTCAGCGGACCTGCAAACGGTCCCGTGTGAACCTCCAAAACGCGAATCGGCTGGACGTCGCCGCTCGCAGTCGCGCTGTAGACCGTAACGTTCGAGCCCGTGCCGGGCGGATCGCCCAGGTTCGCAACGTAAATTCGTTCGGCGCTGTCGGTGACCACGTCGAACGGATTATGCAAACCGGTGCTCGGGCCACGAATCATTCGGGTCGGCGTTTCAGAAACGTGGCCTGTAGCGTCAATCGCGAAACCCAGAATGCTGTGATCCCCCATGTTCGCGACGTAGACTTCATGCTGCGGGATTGGCGTCGGCGTGGCGGTTGGCGTTGCCGAGACCGCTGGGGTGGGCTCCGGCGGACTCGCCCCGAATCGATTCGAGGGCCGGTAGATGAAGACCAGAACTGCCAGCAGCGCCACCGCGACAACGGCCGCCGCAATTGCATATCTTTTTTGCATCTGGGGATTCTTTCTTTGGGTGAAGGCAGCCAGTCAACCTAATGGCCGGCGGACAGGCAAGCTTTGAGATGCTCACCCTGAATGAGCCGACCCAAAAGACGGCGGTTTGGAAAGCGCCGCTCCTTGATTACAACAGCGTCGCCTGCTCGGGCTTTGTTGCCGCGACGTTCGCAAACTTCTTCACTAGTTCATCGAGCTTCGCGACGTAGTAGTCGACGTTTTCGTCCCGGTTTTCGGGATCGAAGTCGGTCACGAGTTTGGCGGCTTCGTAAGCGGCGACCTTTTTCGGAGTGGCTTTGATGTAGTAGCTGATTTGTTCGCCGGGTTTGTAGTTGCGACCGCTGGCGAGGGCGAGCTCATAAGCAGCGGCGCGATTGCGCCCGCCGGCGCCAATCTTGCCGCGATACTTATCGAGTGAATCCTGAAGCGTGTCGGTCTTCATCAGCATGTCGATGTGCCATTCGCGGTCGCGGATTTTCCTTTCGAAATCGTCCCGCAATTCCGGGATCGCGTCCGGTTTTCCTTCCATGAGGAGCTTGATCATTTCCTCGAGAAAGACGCGCTGGAATTTTTCCAGGCCGCGCGATTTCAGCGCGCCGCCTTTAATGATGACCTCGCCGTCGCGAGTGAGGAGCGCGTAGTTCTTTGCCTTGTAGCTAAACATCGCGTCGAATTGCTCGTCGAACTCGACCTCGATCCCAGGCGGCAGTTCTTTCGCGAGTTCTCGTCGGAGTTGCTCGACAGTTGTAGCCGGGATCGGTGATCCCGGCCCCTCTTTCGTAGATCCAGCCGTTTTCCGAACGGGGTCACCGACCCCGGCTACAACATCGGCGGGCGGGACGAAATAGATCCCGTCGGTGTCGACTTCGATGACTTGCGCGCCGCGGGCGTTCAGCCAGTCGATCATTTTTTGCAAAAGGTCGCGGCCGATCTGGGTGACACGTGCGGCTGCGTCGAAATCGGCAAAGTGTCCCTGGGCGAATCCGAGGTAGCCGTAGAAGCTGTTGATCAGAATCTTGAAGGTATTCTGGAGGGCATGGAAGTACTGCTGCTGGCTGCGGTCTTTCGCGGCGCGCATGCTCGCTTTCGCCTCGAGCCGGAACGTCCTTAGATCCGTGAGCAAATGGCGAAAGATCTGGAGCTGGTCGGTCGTGGGCCAGCAGTCGAACTGGAGCATGATTGAGGGATAGAGCGACGCAATATCGCAATGCCAGACGTTGCGCGCCACGCCGGTGAAAAAGATCGCGGTGTATCCGCCCTCAAACCCGCGCACCATCGGCATCTCGGGAATGGAATGGCGCTGCCGGTAATATTCGCGGAGGAAGAGCGCGTTGATCCGGGTGGCGTTCCCGCGCACGATCACGTCCTGATAGTTGTAGGGGAAGATTTGCGCCTGAATGAAATAGCTTGGGCTAAGCAGGTCGGCGACGGCCCGGGTTTCGCGCACGGCGCAGAGCGCGCGTTTCCGAAAACGTTCGCTGTCCCCAGCGTATTCGCGCTCCAGCTCTTTTCCGGTCAGCGAAGAGATGTCGGCGGAATCGCAGAGCCCGAAGTGCTGCGCGACATCGATGCGTTCGAAGCCGGATAAGCTGCGCATCCCGACGTCGTAAAATTGCGCGAGCAGAAACGTGTCGACGAAATGCCGGCCGTCGACAGCGAACTTCGGATAATCGATGGTTTTTTCCGCGATCTGGAGCCGCGACGGCCGGGAGCGAAGGAACCCGCCGCTCCGACCCCAATCGAGTTTCACTTTCGCCTTGCGAGCGCGGGCGACCAGCAGCGGCAGATCAAAGCGAAACAGGTTGTGCCCTTCAATCACATCCGGATCGCGTTCCTTTATCACGGCCGTCACCCGCTTCAGAGCGGCGCGTTCGGATTCCTCAGCATTAGCGGGATCAACGACGATCAGTTCTTCCCAGCCGGTATTGTCGGAAAGCGCGATACTCATGACGCGCTCGCCTTGGCAGGGATTATCGATCCCGGCTCCAGCCAGCACTTCGAGCTGGAGGCGGCGCAATTCTTCGAAGGCCAATCCCTTGAAGAGCGTTCGGCCGGTATGGGTGAGGTAATGCTGGACTGGATCGCTCAACGCGAAAAAACTCCGGCCGGCGTTCTTCAAACCATTCCGGAGCGCGATCAATTCCTTCCAGCTATTGACGCTGATTCGCCAGCCGTAGCGCAGATCGCCCATCAACTTCTCGGCTCCGATATTGAGGTCGGTGACGTCGGAGTCGCACCAAACAAACGGGTGGAACGGCTCTATCTCGGCGGCGATCGAACCGTTCTTCTCGCGCCGGTAAACCTTTATCGTTCCCGTTTCGCCCAGCTCGATCGCAACGATGCGCTGGGTGGGGTCGGAGCCGAAAAGAAGTTCGTTTTCTTCGAAAGCCACTCAGGAACTACGGCCAGCGTTTGCCCGAATCAAGGTCGGCGATCAGCGCATGCCGCTGTCGCCGGTCCAATTCACTTTCGCGATTGAGCCGGAAACGACTTCCACTTCGAATTGCCAATGGCCAATCCTGGCGCCGGGATCTTCCCGAAGCACCGTATAGTGGCCTGCCGGCAAGGAGACGTGAAAACGGCCTTCCGCATGGGTGGTGAATGAAGCCACTGTCGCGTCTGCGTTTTTCACAACGAATTTAAGGTCCGCAGCAGGTGCCGCGCTCGGACCGTCCTTGTGGATCGGCCCTGGCCGGCTCGGCGAAACCATAATCACGCCCTCGATGCCGCTCGGACCTGGACCAGGCGTTTGTGCGCTCGCCATCGAAGGAACAAGCGCGACGAGGAACGCAACGCAAGAAAAGGATCGGTAATACACTTTATTGGGGATCCGCCTTGTCGAATTCGATCGGGCGCCACCCCTCGCCCGTTCTTCTGTATATGATCTTTACGCGATACGCCTGTTCCCCTTGGGGTGGGTGGCTGTCGAGATACTGAAGCCTTTGTTCCGGCGAAATCCAGGCGGCCAATCCGCCGGTAATCGTTCCGGCCGGCGCGGGATTGAAGACAGCGCGCAGTGTGACTGCGACTTCGCAGGTGTCAGCAGCGCAAGAAGTTCGGTCTATCCGGATCTGTCGAAACGCGAGGATCTCTGTGGCTTCCGCGGAACATCCGGGACAGTCTGCCGCGACAGTCTTAGGAAGGATCTTGGTTGCTCGAACAAAAGCCACGCAGTCCTCAGCGATCTCGTCTTCGTGCGGCTGCTCGTCCGTTTCCTCTTTCTCGGCTTTCTCTTTCGTGGCTTGCCTTTTCTCAGGCTCCGCCTGTGGTTTTACCGGGGCCGGCTTCTCCGAGCACGATCCGGTGAGCAGACTGGCCGCCAGGAGGAGCGCGGCGCATCCAGCCCTCATGGGTTTAATGCGGAATCTCTTCGAGGCCTGAGCCTCCGCCAGCAGTTGGTTGGCGTCGCCACTTGGAGACGAATGTCGCGGTCGCGGAGTGAATGATAACCGGGCTGCCGCCATTTCCAGTGACGGTAAGCAGATATGTTCCCTTCGCCACTGAACGCGCCACGGCGTTGCCGGGCGCCCATGCCGCACCCGAAAACGAACGCGCAGGGATGACAACCCTTGGCGGAAGCGTGTAGGCTGCCCGCATGAAGCTCCACTTCGTCCTCGCTTTCGCGCTAATTCTCACGAGCCCGGCTTTCGCCCAGCAAACGCCCCAGCAAATCGCCGATGCCGAACTGCCCTCGTTGCTTACAATCTACAAAGATCTTCATACGCACCCCGAGCTCTCGACTCATGAAGAGCGTTCGGCAGCAATCGTGGCGAAAGAATTGAAGGCCGCCGGGTACGAAGTGACGGAGAAAGTCGGCAAGTACGAGAAGGCAGACCTGCCCTGTTACGGCGTGATCGGAGTGATGAAGAATGGCGAAGGACCGACGGTCGCCATCCGGACCGACCTTGATGGATTGCCCGTCCGCGAAGAGACGGGCCTTCCCTACGCCAGCACCGTCACGACCAAGAACGACGCGGGCCAGGAAGTGGGCGTCATGCATGCCTGCGGCCACGACATTCATATGTCGACGTTCATCGGGACCGCGCGCGCGCTCGCCAAACTGAAAGACAAGTGGAAGGGCACTATTATTTTTATCGGCCAGCCGGCGGAAGAAACGGTTGGCGGCGCGCGCGCGTTGCTAAAGGACGGACTTTACACGCGCTGGCCGAAGCCGACCTACGTGCTCGGCCTGCATGACGACGCCGAGATTGCGACCGGCCAGATCGGCGTTACGGAAGGTTATTGCTACGCGAATGTTGATTCCGTCGACGTGAGCGTAAAGGGAATGGGCGGGCACGGCGCCTATCCGCACAAGACGAAAGACCCGGTCGTGCTCTCGGCTGAAATTATCAACGCCTGGCAGACGATTGCGAGTCGCGAGACAAACCCGCACGACGATGTCGTGGTCACGGTGGGATCGATCCACGGCGGAACGAAGCACAACATCATTTCGGACGAAGTGAAGATGCAGCTGACGGTGCGCACTTATAAAAAGGAAGTGCGCGACGTTGTTCTCGCCGCGATCGAACGGATTGCGAAAGGCTGCGCGACCGCCGCCGGTCTACCTCCGGACAAGATGCCCGAGGTGAAAGTGCGCCAGGACGAATTCACGCCGGCGACCTACAACAATCCCGAGCTCACGAAACGCGTCTCGGCTGCCCTGAAAGCAGCGATTGGCGCCGACAATGTTGTCGCGAAAGACCCGACGATGGGCGGCGAAGATTTTTCCGAATACAGCCTGCCGGACCACTCCATTCCGGCTTTTATGTTTAACGTAGGCGCCGTGGATCCTGCGAAAGCGGCCCAGAGCAAAAAGGATGGAACGCCGTTGCCGAGCCTGCACTCGAGCAAGTTCGCGCCGGTCCCCGAGCCTACGATCAAGACCGGGATGATCGGAATGGTGAGCGCGGTGCTCGACTTGATGAAGAAGTAACAATCGTCGTTGCGACAACAGATCGGTCGCGCGCCTTACTTCACGCGCACGTTCTTGCGCAAAAACGTCGGCACATCGAGGTCCTGGCCTTCCACGATGGTCGGCTCGCTCTTCTCGAATCGCCCGCGCGTGACTGGCTCGAACTGCATTACTTCCTGTCGCGCTTGCGGCTTCTTTTCTGCAACCGGCTGCGACTCCTTGAAAACCGCGGGCTTTTTCTTCGGCAAAATCACTCGAGGCTGGGCCGGCTCCTCGACCTCCGGTTCTTCCGGCAAGAACGCAACCGGCTCCGGTTCGATTGGCGCGACGAATGTCGGAGTTGCCAGGTCTGCCTCGATTAATTCCGGGGCAAATGAAGGTTGCTCCACCGGCTGCTCTTCCTCAACGACGGCGGAAATCTCTTCCGGCTCCTCGAGCACCGGCGGTTCCGGCCAGGCAACTGTCGGCGGCTCTTCTTTCGGCTTCGGCGCCGCTTTCGGTTTCCGCTCCGGCGCAGCTTTTGCCACGGCGGGCGCGACCTCTTCGGTTGAGAGCGAACTGATCAGCGTAACGCTAAGCCTATTTCCCATTCGGGAGTCGACCGTCGTTCCAAAAATGATCTGAGTTTCGTCGTGTATATGTTTGCCGAGTTCCTGCATCAGGATCTCCACTTCGGTTAACGTCATCCCCGGTCCGCCGGAAACCTGAACCAGGACGTGCGACGCGTCCGCCAGCATCCGGCCACGATCCATGAGCGGATTCTTCAAAGCCTGAGTGAGCGCGTCGTGCGCGCGATTATCGGACTCCGATTCGCCGAACCCGAAAAGGCAATGTCCGCTCGGGCTCCGCAACGCCGTCAGCAAATCGTCGAAGCCGATCCGGATTAATCCCGGCCGTTGGATCAGGCTGATGATGGAGCGAACACTTTGACTGATCATCTGGTCCGCGGCCGCGAAGGCCTGATGAATCCCGGCCTTGGGCGCAACCATGTCGCCGAGCCGATCGTTCTCGAAACAAATGACCGCGTCGCAATGCTCCCGCAGCTTGGCCAGGGCCTCGTGCGCCTGGGCCAATCGCCGTTTTCCTTCGAACCCAAAGGGGAGCGTCGCAAAGCCGAGGACGAGCGAGCCGTTCTCTCGCGCCACCTGGGCCACGGCCGGAGCGGCGCCGGAGCCGGTCCCGCCGCCGAGGCCGGCGCAAACAAAAATCATCCGCGCATCGGTTAACGCGTGGCGGATTTCGTCCGCCGATTCATAAGCGGCATTGTATCCAACTTCCGGATCGCCTCCGGCGCCGAGGCCGCGCGTCACGGTCCGCCCGAGTTGCACCTTGCTCGCCGCCACTGAGCTGGCGAGCGATTGCACGTCCGTGTTGATCGCGATCAAATCGGCCTTGTCGAGACCATCGAGCACGATCCGGTCGAGCACGTTCGAGCCCGCGCCGCCGACGCCGACTACTTTGATCGGAATATCTTCGTCTGCTTTCTCCGGCAGATTAAAATTGCGGTTCAGCTGGATCATAGGCGGGTCACGGGTTCGCTTGAACGGTTGTCATCCCGAGGCTGGCGCAGCGCGCCGAGGGATCTCTCAACTGGAAATTCAGGCTGTCGCCAAATGCAAGGCGGCCGACAACGGAGTGACTGTCCTGCTCGCGAAAGCCGTCAAGCGCTTCCGCGGTCCCTCGGCGCCCTGCGCCAGCCTCGGGATGACAAGTAAGAAATGGCCGTTTCACGATCTCATTCCGTTGAAGATTTTTCCGAACAAGCGGCCGAAACCCCGCGTCGGGCGGCGGTCGCTTTGCATCGCTTGAGCGTACTTGATAAGCCCGATCGCGGCGGAGAACTGCGGGTTCTCGAAAGCGCTCGTTAGGCCGGACATCGTCTGGGCGTGGGCCACGCGGGCGGGCAGTTCGAAAATCTCTTCCGCCAGGTGATCGATCCCGTTCAGATGACTGCACCCGCCGGTGATGAAAACGCCTTCCCCGATGTAATTGATGAAGGGTTCTTCCTCGAGTTTCCGCTTCATGAGCTCAAACGTTTCGCGGAGCCGCAAATGGATGATCGTGTTCAGCGTCTCGCGCTCGATCTCCTTGCCGGCGAATCCCGAATCGTCCTTCAGTAAAATCGTTTCGCCGGGAAGCGCGTTGCCCAGGGTGACGCTGCCTTCCTCAATCTTTAGTTTCTCCGCGCGCGTCATCGGAATGCGCAGTCCCATCGAGATGTCGTTCGTGATGTGATCGCCGCCGACCGCGAGAACCCCGCTCTGTTTCACCGCGCCGTCGACGTAAAGGATGTAATCGCTCGTCCCTCCGCCGATATCGACGACCAGGGCACCGAGGTTTTTCTGGTGCTGCGTCAGAACCACCTGGGCCGAAGCGAGCGCAGTGAAAACAACGTCCTCGACCTCAAGCGGCAATTCCTTCACGCAACGGATCGTGTTCTGGATCCGGGTCCGCACCCCGTGGATGATATGGAAATCGGCCTCGAGTTTTTGCCCGAGCATTCCGATCGGGTTCAGCACGCCTTCCTGCCCGTCGACGTGATAATGCTGGATGATGGAATGAAGAAACGCGTTCGGCGCGGGGATGCTGACCTCGCGGGCGTTGATCTTCACGTCTTCGATGTCCTGCTCGTCGATCTCGTCGCGGTCTTCCGGCAACGTCACGAGGCCGCGGTTGTTGAAACTCTGGATGTGCGATCCGGTGACGCCGACATAAACGCTGCGAATCATCACGTCGCTCTTCGTCTCGGCGTCGACCACCGCTTCGTGGACGCATTTCATCGCCGTCTCGAAATCGACGATTTCTCCTTTGCGAACGCCGCGCGACGGCGCCTGGCCTACCCCGAGAATCTTGATGGTGCCATCCGGCCGGCCTTCGCCTACCACGACACAAATCTTCGAGGTGCCTATTTCCAGGCCCACCATGAGATCGCTGCTTGCCATTCCTGTTCCTAGTCCTTTCTGAATTTTTTCAATGGGATCGCTTTTTTCACCGGGCTCGCACTCGGACGCGCCTTCGGAGTCGAGGGCGTCGAGGTCGATTCGTTCCTGGCCAAAGGCTGCACGGGGATCGCCTTCATGATGCGAGGCTCGGCGTCGGGATCGATCGTGTCGTTGATCACATCCACCGGGTTGCGGCCGAACGTCACCGGGATGTTGCGTTGGACGAGCAGGTTCACCGTCGCGAGCTCGCGCTTCGAGTCGTCGGCGTAAACTAGGAATTGCTCCAGTCGCTGCAACTGGGTCTCGAGGTTATCGAATCCGAAAGTAACCCGGGTGTGGTTTTTGTCCGAGACGACGAGGCAGTATCCTTTTGAGACGTCGATCTCCTGGACCTGAAAGCGCGTCTGCATGAAGCTCGCGGTGCTCAGGCGAAGAAGTTCGAGGGCGGCCTTTGCTTCGAACGATCCGACGGTTTTCCCCGCCTCGAGCGACTCGCTCGTGCATCCCGTGATCGACGGCAGGCCGAGATACTCAGTCAACAACTTCTTTTCTTTCATCAGAACGCCGCGCGCGTCCACCAGAAAAGCAAACTCCGAGGCAAAAGGATCGAGGATCTGTTTTTCCGATGTGATCCACGCGACTGGCTTGCGCTCGACGATGCGAATATCGATCTCACCCGGCAATTTCCGGATCACCTGAACTTCATCGACCTGCGGCAGTTGCTGCAAGCGGTCCCGCACCTGGGTGAGATTGACGCCGAAGATATTTACGCCTTCTCGCAGCTCGGCCGCCTTCAGAACCTGGTCGCGCTGCAAAGCTCCATCTGTCTGAAATTCGATCTGGCTCAACTGGTAATCGGGGTTCTCGAAAAAGAAATGCTTCGCGCTGTAGCGCACCCCGAGGACAACGCCGGCGACGAGGACAAGCGCGAGAGCGATCTTCGAGAGCACCACCAGGATGCGCCGATTGCGATGCTGCGTCGCCTTATGAGAACGAACGCGGACGTCGAGAAGATGCTGCTGCCGCCGCTGTCGCGTGTTCGAGACGCGCTCGTTCTTCGCCCGCAACCTTTGGTTCTTCGCTTTCATTTCGAGCCGTGACGTTTCGCTGAAAGTTCAATAATTCGGGCGCACAATTCCGGATAGCTGATCCCGGCTGCGGCCGCGGCCTCCGGCAGCAGGCTCGCTTCCGTCATTCCGGGGATCGTGTTTGCTTCGAGCACCGTCGCTTCGCCGTCCTCCGGCAAAAGCACGTCAACTCTTGCGTACACTTCCAGGCCGAGGGCACGGAAGGCGCGCAGCGCGAGCTGTTGAACCTCCGACGTTTTCTCCGGCCCGATCTCCGCCGGGCAAACATGCTCGGCACTACCGCCCGCGTTCGGATTCAGGAATGGATACTTGTTGTTGAAATCATAGAAGCCGCCCTTTGGAATGATCTCCAAAACCGGCAGCGCCTGGTCGCCCAGAATTCCCACCGTCAGCTCGCGGCCGGGAACGAACCTTTCGACGAGAAGCTCGCGGTCGTAAGTCGTGGCGTCGGCGATCGCGCCATCGATTTCGCGTTCATTTCGAATGATGTGAACTCCGACCGTGGATCCCTGCCGCGGCGCCTTAATGACCACTGGAATGGGAATCGTCGGGCGCTGACCGCCCGTGATGATTTGCCAGTAGGGCGTCGGCACATCGTGCTCACGAAACGCCGCTTTCGAGAGGATCTTGTCGAACGCGATCGCACTTCCTTCGACGCCTTCGCCGGTGTAGGGCATCCCGCGGTCCTCCAGGATCTGTTGGAGCTGGCCGTCCTCGCCGAACGTGCCGTGGATGGTGAGAAACGCCAGCTCGATATCGCCCGGCAGCTCGAAGTCCGCGCCCTTGACGTCGATTTCAGTGACGTCCACGCCTAACGAACGAAGCGCCTTTGCTACGCCCTTACCCGTCGCCATGGAAACATCGCGCTCGGAGCCGGGTCCACCCATCAAGACTGCGATCCTTTTCGGCAGCGGGCTCATTCTTCCTCTCCCACAATTTGGACTTCAGTTTCCAGCTCGATGCCGCGCTGCTTTCGCGCTGTCTCCTGAATTTTCCTAATCAACTCCAGGACCTCACTCGAAGTCGCACCTCCATCGTTCACGATGAAATTGCCGTGAATCTCGGAGACCCGTGCATTTCCCACGGAAGTGTTTTTCAATCCAAGCTCGTCAACCAGTTTCCCGGCCGGGATTGTCGTCGGATTCTTAAAAATACACCCCGCACTCTTCGCCGCCGGTTGGGTGGTCCGGCGTTTTTCCTGCGACTCGTCCAGCCGCCTTTCAATTTCCTGCGCCGTGGCCGGTTTCCCTTTGAAAACGGCGGCCACCGCGAAGTTCCGCTCCAGGGTGGGAACGTGCCGGTAGTGCACTTCCATTTCCGCTGGCGTTTTTTCGTGCGCGACGCCTTCTTCGTCGAGGTAGCGCACGCGAACCACGTTTTCGAAAGTCTGCGCTCCCATCGCGCCGGCATTCATCCGCAGCCCGCCTCCCACCGCCCCGGGGATTCCTTCCATCCATTCGAGCCCGCCCAGGCCGGCAGCTTTTCCCGCGTAAGCGATCTGCTTCAGCTTCGCTCCTACGCCGGCCGCGATCTCGTTCCCCGACACTTCAATCTTGTCGAACTCTCCGCCGCAGGGATGAATCACCACGCCGCGAATTCCGCCATCGCGGACTAGCAAATTCGAGCCTCGCCCAATCACGAACAGTCCCAGGTTTTCGCTCCGGCAAAAACGAATCAGCTCTGCGAAAGCCGCTTCGGTCCGTGGTTCCACCCAGAATTGCGCCGGGCCGCCAACGCGCAACGTCGTGTGTTTCGCGAGCGGCTCATAAAGACGCACGTCACCATCTGCGCCGACGATTGCCTTCAACTTTTCCGCGATCACGAGATCGGCCGCCAAAGAGGAAAGCTGCTCGTGAATATTCCCGGCGCCCAGACTCAGGATCAAATCGCCGGCCGCAATCATATTCCCGACGTCACAATGGAGCCGATCGAGTCGAGGCTGATAACTGACCCCGCGATGACCGGTGGCTGCAATTTCATCGACAATCGTTTGGCCACTCACCCCCGGAAGCGGTTTTTCGCTGGCCGGATAAACGTCGGTCACAACCACGCGGTCCGCTTTCTCGAAGGCCCGGCCAAACTCGCGACGAAGCGCTTTCGTGCGGGAATAACGATGCGGCTGGAACATCGTCAGCACACGCTTGCGGCCGGTGGCCCGCGCGGTCGCGATCGTCGCCGAAATCTCCGTCGGGTGATGGGCGTAATCGTCCACCAGGAGAAAGCGTTCGCTCTGGTACTTGATTTCGAAGCGCCGCCGGGCGTGTTGAAAGCGCGCGAGCGATGCCGCGATTTTCGGGAAGGGCACGCCCAGCTCGCTCGCGAGCGCGATCACGCCGAGCGCGTTGCTCACGTTATGCCGTCCCGGCACATTCAGGACTGCTTCCCCAAGTTTTTCGCCCCGGCGCGACACACAAAAGACCGAGGTGAAATCGCGGAGGTCAATTTCGGTTCCGCGATAATCCGCTTCCTCGGAAAATCCAAACGAGACCGGCTTGGCATGCCGCGCGCAGATCCGCAATGAATGAGCATCGTCGGCACAATAGAAGGCCGAGCCGCTGGTTTGCTCCAGAAGCTGGCAAAACACGGCCTCGATTGCCGCCAGATCTGCATAAAAATCGAGGTGCTCTTCCTCGACGTTTAAAACCAGCGCATGCTCCGGTTTGAAGTATCGCAAGGTCCCGTCGCTTTCGTCGCCTTCGGCCACGAAATATTCGCCGCGCGCGTCCCAGTGCGCGTTCGAACCGAGGAGCGGAATTTCCGCGCCAACGTAATGCGACGGGTGGAGCCCGCCTTCGCGCAGGACATGCGCCGCCATCGCCGACGTGGTGGTCTTGCCGTGCATCCCGGCGATGACGATCCCCCGTTTGCCAGACATGATCGCAGCGAGCGCTTCCGCGCGCCGAACCAACGGCTGGCCGGCTGCCGTGGCCGCGACGCGAATTGGATTCGTTTCCCGAATGGCAGACGAATAAATCACCAGCTCTGCATCCCGCGCGTCTTCGGCGCGATGCTCCGCGCGAAAACGGAGACCGAGGCGCTGCAAGCGATCGACCTCCCAGGATTTCGCCTTGTCTGAGCCGCTCACATCGTGGCCGAGCTCGAGCAAGAGCGCCGCGATCCCGCTCATCCCGCTTCCGGCCACGCCGATGAGATGGATGCGATGGCGCTCGCGCGTCAGCATCTGCTGAAGATCGAGGTCAGAGGCGAGCGTCATGATTCGACTGGGTATATCTTTCCATCGTTTCTACCACGAGCGCGGCGGCATTTTTCGGCGCGAGACGCGCAGAAACTTCCGCCAGGCGCCGCCGCTGCTGGGGATGGTCGAGCAATTCGCGAATTTTTTGCGCGAGCAATTCGGCCGTAAGGTCGGTTTCTTTTAGCAGCAGCGCCGCACCCGCGCGAACGAAAATCTCCGCGTTCCGCGTTTGGTGGTCTTCGGCGGCGTAGGGGTACGGAATCAGGATGGCGGGAAGCGAAAAGGCTGCCAGCTCGGCGAGGCTGGCCGCGCCCGAGCGCGCGATGGCGAAGTCGGCGGCGCTGTAAACAGCTTCCATCGCGTGATGGAACGCTGCGACGAAGGCGGGAATTTTCTCGCGCTGGTAATTGTCAGCCACGAGCCGTTCGTCGCGCGTGCCGGCGAGATGGATCACCTGGAACGCGGTCTCGTGCAGCAAGGGCAGCGCTTTGATTACCGCCTGGTTGATTCCGGTCGCGCCCTGGCTGCCGCCCATGACCAGGACGGTCGGCAAATCCTCCCGCAGACCGAGTTTTTCGCGTGCCAGCTTCTGGTCCATCGGCTGGAGTTCTTTTCGAATCGGTGTGCCGGTTACTTCCGTCCGCGCTTTCGGAAAGAACGGGGCGCATTCCTTGAAGCCCAGCAAAACGGCACGGACCATCCGCGCGGTCATCCGGTTGGCTTTGCCCGGGATGGCGTTCGATTCGTGAATGAATGTCGGCACGCCGCGCATTTTCCCGGCCATGACTGGTGCCGTGGAGGTAAACCCACCCATCCCGAGGACGGCGTGCGGCTTGAATTTACGGTAGACGCCGCGACAAACCCGAAGGCTGTCCGCGAACCGACCAAAGAAATCGAAAATCCTCGGTGAAAATGGCGAGGGCAACCCGACGGTCGGCAATTTCTCGAAGCGAAATTCTTCGCGGCCTGACATCGCGAGCGCGTCGATCTCCTTTTCGGAAACGAAGAGCAAGACTTCGTGGCCGCGCGCGCGCAGGACTTCCGCGACGGCGAGGCCAGGAAAGAGATGGCCGCCCGTCCCGCCGCATGCGATCACCGTGTTCATACCGGAATTGCAGAATGCAGATTGTAGATTGCAGATGGAGTATGGCTCGTTGTCTCCTGCAATCTGCAATCTGCAATCTGAAATCTAAACTGGTTCATATTCTCGGCGTGGTCCGCGCCCGAATCACCGCGCTGTTTTTCTTCGCCGGATCGAGCACGCCGTGCCGATAAATATTCAGTAATATGCCGACGCAAAACAGACACGCCGCGAGATTCGATCCGCCATAGCTTATGAACGGGAGCGGAAGACCTTTGTTCGGTAACAGCGACGTCGTCACCCCGATATTCACCGCCGCCTGCAAGCCGAGGAGCGATACGATCCCGCAACCGAGGAGGAGTCCCGGGCGGTCCTTCGCGTGCAGTGCGATCATTAATCCGCAAACGATGATGACCACGAACAGGAACACGACCAGCAAGCTGACCCGCAACCCAAGCTCTTCACCGATCATTGGAAAAATGAAATCGGTATGCGCGTAGGGAAGATAGAGCATTTTTTGCCGGCCGTTGCCGAGACCGAGCCCTTCCATCCCGCCGCTCCCCCACGCGATCAATGCCTGCATCTGCTGCAATCCTGCGTCCTCCTTGAAACGCTCCGGGTCCATGAAGGCAGCGAGGCGTCCCATTCGTTCCGACATGTGAGTGGCGACGAAAAGGATTCCGCCCAGACCGGTCAGCGAAAGCAAACCGAGTAACGCCGGATGTGTCCCAGCCACAAACATCATGACGAACATCGTCGCGCCAATCAGCGCGGTCGTTCCGAGATCGACCTCGGTGACGATCAAGACCATCGCGGCGCAAACGATCACGAATGGGATCACGAAACCCTGGACCAGCCGGCTGCTCTCCTTTTCCCGAACTCCAAACCAGGCGGCCAGAAAAAAGATGACGGCAACTTTGGCGATCTCCGAAGGTTGGAACGACGCCGGGCCCAGTGTCACCCACCGCCGCGATCCGTTGATCCGCATTCCAAAGTGCGGGACAAAACAAAAGGCCAGCGTCACGACTGCGAGCCCAAACCAGATCCACCAGGTGCGCAGCCAGAAATGGTAATCAACGATCGCCGCCGTTGCGCATACGACCAGGCCGACCCCGAGCCAGACCGCCTGGCGTTTGACGAAAAAATACATGTCGCCGTGGCTGTCTTTCGCAAACGCGCTCGTGCTAAAGAGCATCACGATGCCGATGACCAGCATCCCGAGCACGGCGATGAACAGGAAGTAAGCGCTCTTGCGATGCATTTAATCTTCGGTGCCAAATGTGGAAGGGGCCTTTGGGCCCCGACTTCGCGCGACGTTCGAGTCGGGACCCAAAGGCCCCTCCCACATTGATCTGCATTCCATCACTCAGATTTTTTCGATTTCTTCGTTGCCTTGGTTTCCTTGGCTTCCTTGGTTTCCTTCGGCGCGGGGATAACGAGCTTCTGGCCAATCTTCAACTTGTGCGCGTCTTCGATCTTGTTCGCGGCCAGGAGTTGGCTCGACGTGACCTTGTACTTTTTCGCGATCGACACCGGCGTGTCACCCTTCGCGACAACATAAGTTTTCTTGCTCTCGGCTTTCGGGCTCGTTTCGGCGATCGGCTTCACTGGAATGGCTTTCCGCTCTTCCTTAATCGCGGGCTTGGACTCCTCGCGCGGTTTCGTTGAATCGGAGCTCACGGTCGAAGGTGTTGTTGATTTCTGCGACGACGTCTGAGGTGTGGCCTTCGTCGTCGTTGTTATCGGCGGCAGAACGCCCTGACGGCTCTTGATCGCATTAAAGGCAATGATGCCGGCGACCGCGACGACGTGGAGAACGAGCACGATGAGGAGCGCGCGCGACAACTTCATGTTGGGCTCGGACATTTCCTCGTAGTCCATCTCGTCGGGCCCCGCGAGGGACCGCCGCGCGGTCGTGGCGCGCAGCTTTTTAGCAGGAAAAAGGCTCGGTAGTTTCATGGTTTATTTCGGCAGGGCGTGCACCAGGGCACGGAATTGATCACCGCGATCGGCGTAGCTCTTGAACATGTCGAAAGAAGAAGTGCCGGGAGAAAACAGGACCACTTCGCCCGCTTTGGCGACGGCATGCGCGCGCTCGACGGCGTCGGCGAGAGAGGTGGCGATGTCGCATGGCACCGTCTCTTTCCAATCCTGGCAAATCCGGGAGGCCATCTCGCCGATCAGAATCACGCGCCGCGCCTTTTCCGAAACAAGGGGCCGCAAGGTTTCGAAGGTGAATCCCTTGTCCTTCCCGCCGGCGATCAAAACGACTTTTCGATTTTGGGCGAGAAGCGCCTTCTCAACCGCGTCGAGGTTCGTGGCTTTCGAATCATTGATGTAACTGACGCCCCCGACGTCGCGGACGAATTCGCACCGGTGTGGCCGCGGCACATAGCTCAGCAACGGCGGGACCATCTGCTCGAAAGTCAGGTCCCGCGCCAGACCAACGGCCAGGGTTGCCATGATGTTCTCGATATTGTGCGAACCCCGCAGTTTCGTGTCCGCCATCCGAAGGACAGGCCGGTTCTCATAAACGATCGAACCGCCTTCGAGACGAAAATCCGCGCGGTCGGTGTAGGCACTAAAAGTTACCGGCCGCGCCGCAATTTTCGGAAGCGATTCGCCAGCATTCAGGACCGCGACGTCCTCGGAGGTTTGGTAATCGAAGATTCGCAGTTTCGCGGCGCGGTACTCCGCAACAGAACGATAGCGATCCAGGTGATCCGGCGCGAAATTCAACCAAACGCTGATCGCAGGCCGAAAGGTGGTGATCGTCTCCAGCTGGAACGAGCTCACTTCGACGGTCAGGACGTCGAGATCGCGATCTTCGAGCGCTACTTCGCAGAGGGGTTTGCCGATGTTGCCGCAGGCGATCGTGTTCTGCCCGCACGCGTTCAGCATCTGCGCGAGCAGCTCGGTGGTCGTCGTCTTTCCGTTTGTGCCCGTGACGGCAATAACGGGGAGCTCGACAGATCGCCAGCCGAGCTCGAGCTCACCAATCGTCTCGATATTCCGCGACGAAAAGTTAGCGGCGAGCGGCGACGCGGGGTCGATTCCGGGACTGAGGACAATCAGGTCGTAGGAGGAGGCGTCCGTTTCCGCAGCTGGACCGCATCGCACCGTCACTCCATTCCCGCGCAGGTTGTCGAGGGTCGACTTCAGGAGCTTTTTCTCATCGGCACTGTCGAGCACGCTCACGGCAGCGCCTTCTCTTCGCAGCAACAGGGCAGCGGCGGTTCCGCTCAAACCCGCACCCAGGACCGCGACATTTTTGGCGGAATACTTCATCGCAATTTCAGCGTCGCCAGCCCGAGCAGGGCGAAGATCGCGGATAAAATCCAAAAGCGGACGATGACGGTGTTCTCTTTCCAGCCGCGCAATTCGAAATGGTGATGGAGCGGTGACATCGCGAAAATGCGTTTACCGGTAAGCCGGAAGCTCATCACCTGGAGAATCACGGATGCCGCTTCGAGCACGAACACGCCGCCGACAACCGCCAGCAACAGCTCCTGTTTGCAACAGATCGCGATCACGCCGATCAGGCCGCCAATCGCCAGCGCGCCGGTATCGCCCATGATCACTTTCGCCGGGTGACAATTGAACCAAAGGAACCCGAGCCCGGCGCCGACGAGCGCGGAACAAACTACCGCGAGCTCACCCGTGTAAGGATAGAAGGGAACCTGGAGATAGTCCGCGATCCGGTAATTTCCCGCCGCATAGGAAAGGAGTGCGTAGGCGAACGCCACCGTGATTGTGCAACCGGCAGCGAGGCCATCGAGGCCGTCGGTGAGATTGACCGCGTTCGACGACCCGACGATCACAAAGGCGAAGAACAGGAGCGTGATGATCCACCCCATGTTGGGCACCACCGGCAGTTTGAAGAAGGGCAGGTAGAGCGACCGCGCCTGGACTTCAATCAGCGGATTGGTGAGGAACACCGCGGCGACGACACACGCGAGAATGAGCTGGAAAATCAGCTTCAGCCGGCCGCTGATCCCGCCGGAATGCTTCTTGGTGACCTTGAGGTAGTCGTCAGCGAATCCAAGCCCGCCGAGAAACACCATGCTAAACAGCGCCAGCCAGACGAACCGATTATCGGGGCGCGCCCAAAGGACACTGGAAATGAAGATGGTTCCAATAATAAGGACCCCGCCCATGGTCGGGACGCCTTGTTTCGCGCTGTGTAACTCGGCGAGCCGATGCACTTCGTCCGCAGTGCGAATCGGCTGGCCGATCTTGAGCGCGATCAATTTGCGGATGACAAGGTTTCCGAAAGCGAGGGAAAGGACGAAGGCCGTCACGGCCGCGGCGACCGCGCGAAAGGTGACGTAACTGAAGACGTTGAAGCCTTTGATCTCCTCTGAGAAGAGATGGAGGTAATACATCATGGCGCGACCTCCTCAGCCCGGAGCCGCTTCGAGAATTCTTCCAGCACCCGCTCCATTCGTGCGGACCGGCTTCCTTTGATCAAAACCAGGTCGCCGGGGGCTGCACTTTTTCCGAGGCGCTCCGCGGCGTCGGCGACCGAATCGACTGCGATGCTATTCTCGAGACCCGCTTTCTGCGCAGCACCGGCGATCGCGCGACCGGCGGCGCCAACCGCGATCAGTTCGTCGATGCGCAACGCGGCCGTCGCTTCGCCCACTTCAGAATGGCCGCGCTCCGATTCCGCGCCCAACTCGCCCATCTCGCCGAGCACGGCGATCCGGCGGCCATCCGTTTCCAATTCCACCAGCGTCCGGAGGGCCGCCTTCATCGAATCCGGATTGGCGTTGTAGCTGTCGTCGATGAACTCGATGCCGTCGATTTCTTTGATCTGCAGTCGCGCTTTTGTCAGCGGCGTCGAGGCGAGCCCGACCGCGCACTCCTCCAACGAAAGGCCGAAAAGACGTCCGGCCGCGACGGCCAGCATCGCGTTCAGCACCATGTGAATTCCCGGGACCGGCAGCTGGGCGCGGCAACGGTGCGCGCCTTCGAGAATCGTGAACTCGGAGCCCGCTGAATGCTGCGAAATATCAGTTGCGCGGACCAATCCGTTTTCGATCCCGGCCAGGACGACCTTCGCAACGGTGCGCTTGGAAATCGCTTCGCTGAAAGGGTCGTCAGCGTTCAAGATAACAGTGCCCGCAGCCGGGACCGCTTCCGCCAACGCGCCTTTTTCTTCGGCGATCGCTTCGCGGCTTCCCATGAATTCGATGTGCGCGATGCCGACGTTGGTAATGATCGCTGCGTCGGGCGCGGCCAATTTCGCCAGGGCCGCGATCTCGCCGGGGTGATTCATCCCGATCTCCCAAACGGCGATCTGATCTTCGCGACCTGCTGCCAGCATCGTCTGGGGCAGACCGACGTGGTTGTTGAAATTGCCTTCCGTCTTCGTGACGCGGAATTTTTTTGCCAGCGTCGCCGCGAGAAAATCTTTCGTGCTGGTCTTGCCGTTGCTGCCTGTGATCGCAATCACTTTGAGCGGCAGGGAGGCGCGATAATTGGAGGCGAGCGTCTGATACCCAATCAGCGTGTCAGGCACGCGAATGAGCGCGAAACCGGCGGGCGCCTCACCGTTCCAGGCTGTCTCGACCATGGCGCCCTCGGCCCCGCGCTTAATCGCTTGCCCGATGAATTTGTGGCCGTCGAAATTGTCGCCGCGCAACGGCACGAAAAGATCGCCCCGCTGCAAAGTTCGTGAATCCGTGCTGACGCGAGAGACCGTCGCATCGGCATTCCCGGCGGAAAGGGAGCCTCCAGCAAACTTCGCGATCTGGGCCAGCGTCAACGATTCCATATGGCGGTCGGCAAAAAGTTCTGGGGAGCGCACGCGCCTCGCGTGCTGGCGATCGCGCCCTCGCGGTCGCGAACTTTCTCCCAGAAAGATTGTTTCGGCGAGGCGCCGAAACGAGCACGCGAGGCGCGTGCGCTCCCCAGACGGCATTGCGCCGCGCTCGGTGAGATCATCATGATCCAAACTCCAGCGGGCGATTCTCCAAAGCCCATCGCGCCACCTGGATGTCGTCGAACGGGACGGTATGATCGGCGAACTCCTGGTACGCTTCGTGGCCTTTTCCGGCGATGAGCACTATGTCGCGCGGCTGCGCCAGCTCGATCGCACGCGCGATGGCCTTGGCCCGGTCGGGAATTTTCTCGTAGCGGTCGGAGCGAAAACCTTTCTCAGCCTCGGCGATGATTAAGTCGGGGTCTTCTTTGCGCGGGTTATCCGAGGTAATAATGCTGAAGTCGGCGTTTTCGTCTGCGACCCGACCCATCAGCGGCCGCTTTTGTTTATCGCGATCGCCGCCGCAGCCGAAAACAACAATCAGCCTCCTCGGCGACAGCTCCCGCGCCGTCTTCAGAACGTTAAGCAGCGCGTCCGGGGTGTGCGCGTAATCGACAAAGATCTGGAATTGCCGTTTGGCCGGAACAGCTTCGAGCCGCCCCGGGACCTGAGGCGACCGTCCGAGACTCAGAACGGCGTCGCGCAAGCTGATTCCCATGCTCGAGACCGCGGCCAAAGCCGCCATTGAATTTGCGACGTTGAATCGCCCGATTAACGGAACCCGGACCAGATAACTTTTTCCACGCGCGTCGAGCTGGTAGGACGTCCCCGCAAACTCCGCGTGGTAATTCGAGGCGCGAAAATCCGCCTGCGCGCCCATCCCATAAGTGATGACCGGCACCTTTTGCTTACTCAGCCGATCGACCAACTGCGCGCCGTAGCGGTCGTCGATGTTGATGACCGCGGCCGCGTTGGTCTTGGATTTTTGGACCGAGAGTTCCGTGAACAACTTCGCCTTCGCCTCAAAATAATTCTCCATCGTCCCGTGAAAATCGAGGTGGTCCTGGGTAAGGTTCGTGAAGACCGCGACGTCCCATTCGAGACCGCGCACTCGTTCCTGGGTCAAGGCATGCGAAGAGACTTCCATCGCCGCGGCCTTGCATCCGGCATTCACCATTTGGGCAAGCAGATCGTAAACCTCGAGCGATTCCGGCGTCGTGCGAACCGCGGGCAGAACGCGATCCGCGATTTCGTAACGCACAGTTCCGAGCAGGCCACAGCGCATCCCGGCCTTTTCGCAGATGTGCTTGATCAGAAATGTCGTGGTCGTTTTTCCGTTCGTGCCCGTGACAGCGGCCAGTTTGAGGCGACGCGCCGGGTGTTGATAAAAAGCGGCGGCGAGATCGGCCAGGGCGGAACGCGTGTTCTCAACGACTACGCCCGTAGCACGAGGGGATTGGACCTCGCGCTCCGTCACGATGACCGTGGCGCCTTTTTCGACGGCCTGTTCGATGAACTGATGCCCGTCGCTTTTTTCACCGCGCAATGCGACGAAAAGACCATTCCTTTGCACACGCCGCGAGTCATACGCGATGCTTTCCACGACGCGATCAACCGGGCCGATGACTTGGCGGGGGGTAATGGCGGCGAGGAGTGTTTTGAGCTGCATGCGAAGGGATCAAACGGGCGCAGCGCGCTCAACGGTGAGATGCATTGGTTGAGGCCATTCGTCCCGCCGCGGGCGGCTTGCCAATTTCTTCGTGCGGCTGGAGATCGAGATAGCGCGCCGCTTTTTCGGCGATGCGCGCAAAGATCGGACCGGCCACGAGGCCGCCGTAATTTAGCTCCGGGTTGCTCGTTTTCGCGTCGTCCAAGACCACAAGCCCGACGAATTCCGGATGGTCGGAGGGCAGATAACCGGAAAAGGAAACGACGTATTTACCGTGCTCGTATCCGCCTTTCGGATCGACCTTCTGCGCGGTCCCGGTTTTACCCGAGATCGTGAACCCGGGAACGGCAGCGGCGGCGGCGGTGCCGCGATCGCTAACGACACCGCGCAAGGCGTTGCCAACCTGGGCCGCGGTTTCTGGCGAAATGACCTGGCGCAAGACCGTTGGGGTAAACGTCGTAATCGTTTTGCCATCTTCGGTAGTAACCGATTTGACAATGCGCGGAGTGATGAGCTTGCCGCCGTTCGCAATCGTCGCCATCGCGACCGTCATCTGCAAGGGCGTGACGCCGACTTCGTGCCCCATCGGGATGCGAGTGATGGAGATCTTGCTCCACGATTGCGGCGGGCGAATCACTCCGGCGATTTCGCCCGGCAACTCTATGCCGGTACGCTCGCCAAAACCAAACCGGCGAATGTATTCGTAGAACTTCTGCTCGCCGATCGAGAGCGCGAGTTTAGCGGCGCCGATGTTGCTCGACTTGACCAGGATGTCCTGAACGCTCAGCTCGCCGTAGGCCTTGTGGTCGTGGAGCGGCTTGCCGCCAAAATTCCAGATGCCGTTCTCGCAGAAGATCGTCGTATCGGGCCGCACCTTGTGTTCGTTCAGCGCGGCGGCGGCGGAGACGATCTTGAAGGTCGAGCCCGGTTCCATCATGTCGATGACCGCACGATTCTTCATCTGCTCCGGCTTTGCTTCAGAACGAAGATTGAGGTCGTAGTGCGGCCGATTCGCCATGGCGAGAATTTCCCCGGTCTGCGGTCGCATGAGAATGATGGTCGCTTTCTGTGGATGATATTCGCGCACGGCCGCGTCGATTTCGTTTTCGACGATATTCTGGAGATTGAGGTCGATGGTCAGATGGACACTGTAACCATCGCGAGGCTCGCGCTCCTGGCCGCGGTAAAGGACGATCTCCTGGCCGGCGCGGTTATGTTCGATGAAGCGATAACCGTCCTGGCCGTGCAGATATTCTTCCATCGACGCTTCCACGCCCTGAATCCCGTGATGCTCGAAGTCGGTGAAACCGATGACGTGGCAAAGCATCGGGCCATTCGGATAAATTCGGGTGGTGTCGCGTTCGAAATAGATGCCGCGCAAATTCTGCGCCCGCAGTTTTTCCTTTAGCGCGGTTGCGGTTGCGATCGGGACTTCGCGTTTGAGCACGATGTAACGGCGATCGCCCCCCAGCTTCTCGGTCAACTCGTCCGCCGGCAGTTCGAGCGCATCGCGCAAAATCGGAATGAGCGCGTCGCGATTGTTGAGATGGGTCGCATCCGCAACGACAGTCTCGACTGGCGTGTTGTGCGCTAGAACCTCGTTGTTCGCATCGAGAATCGCGCCGCGTTCGGCAAAGATGGGCTGCTTGTAAACGTGCTTCTCCGCGGCGAGCCCGGCGTACTCGTCGTGCTTGATCATCTGGAGGTAAACGAGCCGGAACGAAAACAGGCTAAAGAGCGCGGTGAACCCAAGACAGACCAGGGCACAGCGGATCCGGCTGTTCCACTTCATCTTCCGCCGCGTTTGTTGACCACCGGTTGGACTGTGTCTTCAGGGCGGAGCGAAGGCGGCGCGCTCAAGCGGACGATGTTCCGCTCCGCGATCGGGATCATTTTCAGATACCCTTCCTTGAGCCGCTGCTGGAGGGCCGCACGCGAGGTCAAAGCCGCGATCTGGACGCCGGCGACGTCGTTCTGCGAACGCAGACTCGCGAGCTCGTTCTCCAGCTTCTTCTTTTGGTCGCCCTGATGATAGAGTTGCAGCGTTAGGTAAACGTAGATGAGCCCGGTCAACGCCAGGAAGGCAGTGATCACGACCCACCGGGCGAGCGACGCGGCGTTCACCGAATTGAAGCTCTTACGGCGCGGCGCGTGCATCAGATTTTTTCCGCGACGCGCAATTTCGCGCTGCGGGAACGGGGATTACTGCGCTGCTCGTTTTCGCCCGGCTCCACCGGCTTGTCCGTCACGGGGCGCACCATGTAATCCGGATTACGCCGTGGCTCGGGCCATTCCGGCCGGTCGAGCCATTCGCGGCTGCGATCGCGGAAGAAATTTTTCACGATCCGGTCTTCGAGTGAATGAAAGGAGATGACCGCGATGCGGGCGCCTGGTTCGAGGCGTTGGGTCAGAGCCCGCAGACCTTCCTCCAGAGCGCCCAACTCGTCGTTCACTTCCATCCGCAGAGCCTGGAAAACCTGCGTGGCCGGATGCCGGCGTCCGTGCCGCCAGACAATTTTCTCGACCGCCTTGGCAAGTTGGAAGGTGTCCTCAAACGGCGTGACTTTGCGCAACTTCACGAGTTGACTGGCAATGCGACGTGCCGCCGGTTCTTCGCCGAGGTCGCGAAACAGCCGGGTCAGGTCTTCCTCCGAGTAGGAGTTTATAACCGTCGATGCCGTCAATTCCCGCCGCGGATCCATCCGCATATCCAGCGGCCCCTGCCGCATGATACTGAAGCCGCGACTCGCATTTTCCAATTGGCGCGACGAAACGCCCAGATCGAGAAGCGCGCCGCCGATTCCGACTATGCCGAGCTCATCGAGCATTCGGCCCGCTGCGCGAAAATTTGCCTGCCGCAAGGTGACGCGACCGCCGAATTCCGCTAATTTTTCGCTCGCGAACTCGATCGCGTCGGGATCCTGATCGAACGCCACCACGTCCGCCCCGGTGCGGAGGATTTCAGCGGTGTGCCCGCCTCCGCCACAGGTCGCGTCGACCACGAGCGAGCCGGCTCGCGGCGCCAGCAGTTCTACCGATTCGCGCACGAGCACGGGACGGTGATAAGTGAAGTCCTCCATTACTTGGGCCTCCTCTTCGACCTCGAGCGGACCGGTCGCGAACCAGATCGGCCGCTCAAACAACAATGCGTTAATCATCGACGTCTCCTACAACCCGATCACGTTCGCCACGTGTTGATAAGTGGCGGTCTCTTCTTCGTGCGCTCGCTTCCAATTCTTTAAATTCCAAATCTCAAAACGTCCGTGCCCGCCCACCAGCGCCACTTCGCCTTTGAGTCCGAGCGTCCGGCACATGTCTTCCGGCAATACGAGGCGGCCCTGCCGATCGGACGAGCCATGTTCCGCCCGGGAATGTAAATGACGCGAAAAAATCCGGCGGTCGCGCGCCGAAAGGGCACTGTTACTTTCCGCTTGTGCGCTCATCCGGGAAAACTCCTCGGGCGACATAACGAGGAGAAACTGCAGTTGAGGCTCGGGGAGAATGATGAACTCCTGACTGCCTTCCCCGCGCCACCGGGCCGGAATCGTGATACGGTTCTTCTCGTCAAGAGCGTGACGGAATTCGCCGGCGAAGAATTTTTGGGATTGCGAAAGATTGTCCATACGCCGGCGGATAGTCGTGCCATTTCAATCCACTTCCCCCCACTTTTAACCACCTTCCGTACCAAGGGTCAATACAAATTAATCCGCGTTGCCCCCTTTTTTCCCTCTCGTAGACTGGCTCATGTTCAGCCGGCGTTCGGTCGTCGCCATCTCCTTCACGCTCGTAGTGTTCGCCCCGACTCTCCGGGCTCAGCCGCCCTCCCCTTCACCCGACGCGCTCAGGGTCACTGTTTCCGTGAACGCGGACGGGACCCGCACGACCTACGAGTTCGACGCCTCTAACCATCGCGCCACGGCAACTACGACCACCAAAGAAGGAAACACGATCGGCAGGATCCGTTATGTTCTGGATGACGCGGGCCGGTTTGCGAGCGGCGAAGTTTACGGCCCCAACGAGCAATTCCGATTCAAGACTCTCTATAAGTACGACGCGGCCGGGAAACTGACCGAGGAAACGCAGCTCGGGGCCGACGACGCCGTCCGGAACAAGATCGTCTACGCCTACGACAAGAACGGCCGCCAGACCGGCTATTCGGTCTACGACGCCGCCGGGAAATTGATCCGACGAACCCCGGGCGTTGCGCCGTCGCGCAGCCCTTCGCCGGCAAAACGCAAGTGAAGGCGCTGCCGGCTTGCCTTCGCACGCAAAGGGGGCTAAGACAAAACTTGCGATGATCGATTACATCCAGAAGGGCGGCCTGCTTATGTGGCCGATTTTGGCGTGTAGCGTGATCGCCATCGCGGTCTTCGCGGAACGACTCCTGTATTTGCATCGAGCCTCGATCCACGTCGGCGAATTTCTCCAAGGTCTTTCGAATCTTCTTCGTCGGCGCAATTTCGCTGAAGCGCTCCATGAATCGGCTGGCACGCCGGGGCCGGTCGCGCGGGTAATTCACGCGGCGATTATCCGACACGACGCGCCGCGCGCAGAGTTGCGCGAGATTGTCCAGGAAGCCGGACAACTCGAAGTGCCGAAGCTGGAACGTTTTCTCGGGGTGCTCGCGGCCCTGGCTTACGTCGCGCCGCTTCTCGGTCTGCTCGGGACTGTGACCGGGATGATCGACGCTTTCGGGACGCTCTCTGCCAACGGCGGGTATGCAACCGTCACCGAGTTATCCAACGCCGTTTACAAAAGTCTCCTGACCACCGCCGCCGGTCTCGTCGTCGCGACGCCTACCTTCATTGCCTACAGCTATCTCTCGTCCCGCGTGAATACGCTCATGCATGAAATGGAACGCGCCGGGATCGAAGTGGTCCATATGCTCTCCGATCGGGAACCCAAGGGCGACATTATCACTTTCCAGGCGCCCGCGGCGGAACGCGAAGCGCGCTGAAGTTCGGCCGCCAGGCCGCAGGGCATGAAGCTTTCCCGGACGAAAGAACATCAATTCGCTTGGCTCGCGGCAATTCCGCTTCTCGACGTCACTTTTCTCCTGATCTTCTTTCTGCTCCTGAGCTCGAACTTTATTTTGCAGCCAGGTATTTCCGTTTCGGTGCCACTTTCGCGCTTCACGCTCGGTCCGCAGATCAATCCTCAAATCATCAGCATCACCGGCGGCGGCGCGCCGGCGATCTATTTTCGCGATCAGAAGGTCACGCTCGAGCAGCTTGGGCCGTTGCTTGACGAAGCGAAGAAAGAAGCGCGGCCGGTTATCATCAAAGCCGATCGGCTGACGCCATACTCTCTGGTCATCGAAGTGGCGAACCTTTCGCTCGAACACGGCATTACCTCCGTCGCCCTGGCAACCGCGCCGCCCAAATGAACGCGCTTGACCCAGCCGTCGACGATCTGGTTTTCGGTTGGGAAAAGCCAGGCCGCGGGAAGTGGACTCTGGGCGGGTTCCTGCTCGCGTCTCTCGCACTTCACGCCTTCGGCTTTTACCTTTTCCAGATCGTCTATCCTCCTGCCGTCGCTCTCTTGCCGCCGCCAGGGCGCGTGAGTTTGATCGCGCCGAATTCCGACGAAGGACGCCAGTTGCTGCGCTGGATCGAAGCCGAAGATCCGGCGCTCGCTTCTAACACGCAGGCGCCACCTGACGCAAAAGCGTTAGTGCTTCCGACGATTCAGCACGCGCCTTCCTACCTGGGCCGTCAGCCTCTCCTCAAAGATTTGCCTCCGGAACCGCCGGCCGTGCACATCCCGAGCGCCCGGCCGCCGGCGCCGGTCGAGCGTCCTTCGAATCCGGCCTCGACGGCTGTTACGCCCGTGTCCACCGTCGTTCGTTTTTCGCCGGAACTCGATTCCCTTCTTTCTCCACAGATGCCTGAGCTGAAATTTGCTGCGTCCGGTCGCGACGCTCCGGAGTCAGCCCGTTTTCTTATGGCGGTCAATGAGCGGGGCGAGACCCGGCACTGTTTCCTTGAGAAATCCTCCGGAGATGGGGCCCTCGACGAACAAGCGCGAAAATACCTGGCCGCGACGCGCTTTCCCGCCATTCGCAATTCTCCGTCGGCCGCCGTGCCTTCCCTGACGTGGGGCACCGCCACCCTCCAATGGGGAAACGACATCACGCCTGCGCCCGTTTCCAACCCTTCCCCAACCACGCCGTGATCCCAGTCGGTCTCTCTGCGCTGGTCACGATCTATCTGCTGGTTTTTCTTGCGGCGGTTTTTCTCCTCTGGATATTTGGGGAGTGGAATCGCCGCCGTCGCGAGCGTCGCGCTCTGCGGTATCGGCTGCGGTGCGTGATTTGTGCGTTCGAGTTTGAAGATCGAACGCCCGCTTTACTTCCGCGGTGTCCACGGTGCGGAAGCTTGAACGAACGATTTAAACCGGAGCAAATTTAATCATGGGAATGTGGATCGGCCGTAATCGCAAAGCGCGGGTAACCTATGGGTTTGACGAGATCGCCCTTGTCCCTGGTCGTATCACGATCAATCCAAACGAAGTCGACACCCGATTCCGTATTCCACGGCGCGACGCGGATCCGATCGAGCTCAAGATCCCGATCCTGGCCAGCGCCATGGATGGCGTGGTCGACGTCAAGTTCGCCGTTGCGATGAGCCACCTCGGCGGTCTTGCGGTTCTGAATCTCGAAGGCGTTCAGACCCGCTACAAGAATCCACAGGAAGTTTTGCAGAAGGTCGTGGAAACGGACAAGTCGGGAATCACCGCGCTCCTCCAGAAGATTTACCTGGAACCGGTCCAGGAAGATTTGATCGCGGCGCGCGTGAAGCAGATCAAGGACGGCGGCGCCATCGCGGCTGTCAGCTCCATTCCGCAGAGGGCGGAGCAGTTCGGACGTATCGCCCAGGAAGCGGGGGCGGATGTGTTCGTCATTCAAAGCACCGTCTCAACTGTCCGGCATATTTCATCGGAATATAAATCGCTCGACCTCGAAAAATTCTGCCGGGAGATGCGGATACCGGTCATCGTCGGTAATACCGTTGGATACGACGTCACGTTCGAGATCATGGAATGCGGACCGGCGGCCGTACTCATTGGCGTCGGACCAGGCGCGGCGTGCACTTCACGCGGCGTCCTCGGTCTGGGCGTCCCCCAGGTGACCGCGACGGTCGATTGCGCTGCCGCGCGCGACGCCTATTTCAAAAAGACGGCCCGCTATGTTCCGATTATTACGGACGGCGGCATGAGCAAGGGCGGCGATGTTTGCAAGGCCCTCGCCTGCGGCGCGGACGCGGTCATGGTCGGGAGCGCATTCGCGAAAGCCTACGAAGCTCCCGGCGCCGGCTACCATTGGGGGATGGCCACGCCCCACGCCAATTTACCTCGCGGCACTCGCATCAAAGTGGGCGCCACCGGTTCGCTCAAGCAGATCCTCTTCGGCCCCGCGGAAGTAGACGACGGCAGCCAGAACCTCGTCGGCGCCATTACGACCTGCATGGGGAACGTCGGCGCTCGCAATATTCCCGAATTTCAACAGACCGAAATCATCATCGCGCCCTCGATCAAGACCGAGGGCAAGCTCTTCCAGACCGTCCAAAGCGTTGGGATGGGAACACGGTAAATTGGATCCGCGATGAATACCGATCGACGCGTCGTCATCACCGGCCTGGGTGTAATTACGCCCATCGGCAACGAGCTCGATACGTTCTGGCAAAATCTGCAGAACGGCGTCAGCGGGATCGGAAAAATCACGGCGATGGATGCGAGCGCCTTCGACTGTCAGATCGCCGGTGAGGTTCGTGATTTCGAACCGAAAAGTGTCTTCAATAATCCCAAGGATGTGCGCCGAACCGATCGCTACACCCATCTCGCGATGGCGGCGGCGAAAATGGCGATGCAGGACAGCGGCGTCGACCCGGAGAAGGTCAATCGCCACCGCTTCGGTTCTATCATTAGTAGCGGCATCGGCGGCCTGAAAACCCTCGAGGACCAGCATACGACCCTGATGACGAAAGGTCCGAACCGTGTCTCGGCGTTCACCATTCCCATGCTCATCAGCAACATGGCGAGCGGGTTGATTTCGATGGAGTACGGACTTCAGGGTCCGAATCTTAGCATCGTGACGGCCTGCGCGACGTCGAACAATGCGATTGGCGAATCGTGGCGCATTATCAAGTTCGGCGACGCGGACATATTCCTGGCCGGCGGCGCGGAAGCCTCGATCGTCGCGATCGGACTCGCCGGGTTTTCTGCCATGAAAGCGCTCAGCACGCGGAACGACGATCCCGAACGTGCCTCGCGCCCGTTCGACCGTGACCGGGACGGCTTTGTCATGGGAGAGGGAGCCGGAATCGTCGTGGTTGAGGAACTCGAGCACGCCAAAGCGCGCGGCGCGAAAATTTACTGCGAGCTGACCGGCTACGGACTGTCGGCCGACGCGTATCACATGACGGCCCCACCGGAGACCGGTGAAGGCGCCGCCCGCGCTATGCAGATGGCGCTCGACCATGCCGGAACCCGGCCCGACCAGGTCGACTACGTGAACGCCCACGCCACTTCCACTGGGCTGGGCGACATCGCTGAGACGCGTGCCATCAAGACGGTGTTTGGCGAATACGCTCGGGAGATTTCCATTAGCGCGACGAAATCGATGACCGGCCATTTGTTAGGCGGTGCCGGTGCGGTCGAGACCGCCGCCTGCGCGCTCGCCATTCGCGATTCCGTCATTCCGCCTACCATTAACCTCGAGAACCCCGATCCCGAATGCGACCTCGACTACACGCCGAAGGTTGCCAAACAGAAAAAGATCCACGTCGCGCTGAACAACTCGTTCGGCTTCGGCGGCCACAACGCCACCCTCGTCGTCGCGGAATATAAGGGCTAGCCACCGTCCGCGAACAACGGCGCGGCTGTGATGTCGGACGCGTCGAACGAAAATCCGTGGCCGTTTGTTTGGAGCGATTTCAACAGCGCGCCAACGCTCTGCGCGGCACTGGCAGAATAAAATCGGACGAGGCCCACGGTCGTACGCCGGCCGAAAACGGTGATCATGATCGTATCGTCGTCGACCGAGTTCATGAAGATATGGTTCCCGTTGCCCTGGTGATAGAGCGCGTTGAACTCGATCTCACCAATCCGGCGCGCGAGCTCTTTCGTGGCCGCGAAGGATCCCGCCGCGAGCGCAGCGATGATGGTCACATCCATCACGGTCATGTCGCCAAACTGAGAGATTACGTTTCCACCGCGATCAATCACGACCGTCAGCTCGGCCTCGGCTTTCTTCAGGAAATCACCCAGCACGCCGTCAAGATTCGCGACGTCCTCGATCGTCAGGCACGGGATCGCATTCATACTGCAGCGCCTGCTTGCTTCGCAGCCGCCGGCTCGACCGGGATCGCAACCGGCGCAGCCGGCGCCTTCGACATGTCGCTTTGTCTGCTAAATTTGTGGAGCAGGATTTGCGACACCGCATTTAAGGACGCGAACACATTCTGTCCTGTGCTCGACACGACTTCGAAACTTTGGACGCGCTTCTTCCGGTTGTTGAGCACGTATTCGAGGTAATTAACCGGCGCGATGTTCTCGAGATCCCGCTTGTTGTATTGGAGCACGTAGGGAATCTCGTCGATCGGGATGTTTTGTTTCGCCAGGTTGTCCTCGAGGTTCTTAAAGCTCTCGACGTTCTCCTCCATCTTTTCCCACTGGGAATCGGCGACGAAAATGATGCCGTCCACGCTGCGGAGGACGAGCTGCCGGGTCGCGTTGTAGATCACCTGGCCCGGCACGGTGTAGAGCTGGAATTTCGTCACGAACCCTTTGATAACCACCGCGTTTAGCGGCAGAAAATCGAAGAACAAGGTGCGGTCGGCGGCGGTCGCGAGCGAGACCAGGTCTCCGCGATTCTCGGGATTAATCCGTTTGTGGATGTAGCCAAGGTTGGTCGTTTTCCCACAGAGCGCCGGCCCGTAGTAAACGATTTTGAACTGAATCTCGCGGCTCGCGTAATTGATGATCGACATGGTGCTGTTAAACGGGATGGGAATATTTCCGCGACATCTCGTGCAGGATCCGGGACAGCTTTTCGCGGGTCTCGCCCGGCAGATCGAAGTCCGCATGAAGCACTGCGAGGCAAAGATTCTCGTGCATATAAAAGGTGATGGTGCCCTTCGTACAAGAAAGCGTCATGCCGCGGAGCAAACCGAGTTTCGTATCGTTGAGATGGTTTTCGAGGCGCTGCATGAGAGAGGGCGCCATCGCGCAAATGCCTTCCGTCTCGAGCTCCGGCGGTAGATTGCCGGCAAGACTCAACCCGTCGCCGAAAAGGAACGCGGATGATTTCACGCCCGGGACCTGGTTGATCAGAGCCACGACACCTTTTGCATCGAGCTTCTCGTCTGTGTTGAGCGCCACCTGAAGCGGCGTTCGCAGAGGACGATCGGAAGTGTCTTCTTGAGCTGTTGGCTCGGGGACGGGGTCCCCGGCTTTTTCGTCTGCGACCTCAGCTTTTGCCGGCTCGGCAACTTCCGGCTCCGGCTCGGGCGCGATTGGTTTTGGAACTGGACTGGCCGGGACGTTGAACCGCTTCGCGTCTTCGTCCGCCTTGGCGGAGAAAGGCGTGGCAAAATTTTGACCGGCCTCCTGTTCTTCCTGGTCGTCGCGCATGCGCAAGGACGTGGCCGGCAAGTTTTTTAACACCTCCTGCAACGGAAGCAGGACATCGACACCTCCCGATCCCGCTTGAAACAAACCCCGAAAGCTGACCGGCATGCTCACTTCAAACACCTTGGCCGTGACCGAGATCCGCCCTGAGGCGAGCTGCGGTTCCACGAGCGCAAACGGAAACTCCAGGCGCACATCCGGTGGCACGCAACCCGGATCCCCTGTGAGTTGCATTGGCGGGAGGCTCTTAAGAATCGGCAGCAACGGCAGCGAGATCTTCACCTCAGATACGCGAGGCGTGTCGGACACAACGGCCGCAGTCACATTCGATTCCGTCGCGTCGTTCGTTTCGAGGCTGTCTCTTGTCAGCCAGGGTTCCGCTTTCGGCGCTTCTTCCTGCTCAACCGACGCGGGCGGCACCACCATTTTGAACGGAATGCGCACCGGCTGCGTTGGAGTCGGGATCGCTGGCGCTGTCGAAGCTGCAATCGTCGATCTCATTTTTTCCTGCGACAGGGATTGCGCGCTGGGATCGTCGACCCCAACTCCAGGCGATATCGGCGCCAGAGGCGATGGCAAGAGATTCGGAACGGACGGCCCGCTTGAGGCTGGAACACTCTCAGGTGCGGGCACGTCCGTTCCATTCGGTGAAAGCTTGAAAGGAATGCGCTTCTTTTGTGCGCTGCTGCCGTTGGTGGAAGCGGGCGGCGACATCTTTAATCGAGCTTCGGCAGCCACTTCCGGTTCGGCGGCGGCAAATGCCTCGGCAGTGGGAGGCTGCAGTCTTACGGGCGGCAGCTCAGTCGTTTCGAGCGGCTCGGTCGTCGTTCCAAATTTCTCGTTATCTTCGAGGGTAACTTTCAAAAACGGCGTCTCTACTTGCGGCACGGCATGCGCGCGTTCCTGGTCGGAGCGGACGTGCATTTTCGCGAAACCCTCGAGCACCTTGTTGAACGGCAGGTGCAACTGTGAAGCATCCGCTGGATCGATCTTGTGAATGAATATCTCTGGCACCTGCTGGTAGACAGTGGCGAGCGAAACTGTCGGCTTGCCGCTCGCCATTCCCCTTTCCACCTCGGACGCTTTCAGTAATACGCGCCGGCTCGAATCGATGCTCTCAGCCGGTTTGATGAAGCCCTCCGGTATCCCGCTGAGCAAGTCCCCTAGCTCGAGCGAGATCACGCGCTCGACCTGCGGTTCCAACGCAAGCGCTACCGCCGGCGGTAAGTCGCGTTGCGCCGCCATCGCCGAAGAGGTTGGCGAAAAGGAAACTGTTCGCGGCGCAGCCGCCGTCGCCACGCCCGGCGATTGCACGCCGAGCGTCGTGGCACGCGCCGCCATTTCAAACGGGTCCAGGGGCGCCAGTGTCCGCGTCGCGTTCGGCATCACGGTCTTGCTGAAACGTTCGCTGCTCGGCTTTTCGAGCGGGGCCACCACCGGTTTCGGCACCACTTTTTCCTTGGCCGCGCCGTTACTCTTGCCTCTTTTGAAATAATTCAGAAACGGAATAGTCATCGCCTTAATGGTCCTCCGCGGTGACGCGCCAGATTTCCTCGATCGTCGTGACCCCTTCGAGAGCCTTGTCGATTCCGACCATTCGCAGCGTCCGCATCCCTTCACTGATCGCCTGGTTCTTGACCACCGCGGACGACGCCCGCTTGATAATCAAACGCCGAATCGCCTCGCTCACTGGCAGCGCTTCGATCACCGCGAGTCGTCCAAGATAACCCCGATGTTTGCAACGGTCGCAGCCTCCGCCATGATAAAAGACCGCGCCCTCGGGCATCTCCATGCCGAGACGGGCGATCATTTCCGGCTCCGGCACAAATTCCTCGCGGCAATTGGAGCAAATCCGCCTAACGAGTCGTTGCGCGCAAGCCATGATGACCGAGCTGGAAATCAGAAACGGCTCGATGCCCATGTCGTCGAGTCGCGTAATAGCGCCCGCGGCATCGTTTGTGTGGAGCGTGCTCAGCACCTGGTGACCGGTCAACGCCGCCTTCACCGCGATATCCGCGGTTTCGTTGTCACGAATTTCACCCACCATAACGATGTCCGGGTCCTGTCGCAGGATCGAGCGCAGGGCTGACGCAAAATCGAGTCCAATATCATTCCGGACCGACACTTGGTTGATCCCGGTCAGCTCGTATTCGATCGGATCCTCGACCGTAACGATGTTGTACTGCGGGCTGTTCAATTCCTGCAGCACCGAGTAAAGCGTTGTCGTTTTTCCCGAACCGGTCGGACCCGTCACCAAAATCATTCCGTGCGGTGCGTCGATCGCCTTCTTGAACTTGTCGAGCGTCGACTCGTCCATGCCCATTTGGTCGATGCTGCCGGTGAGGGCGGCTTTATCCAGAATACGGATCACGATCTTCTCTCCGTAGGCGGTCGGCAGAATCGAGACACGCAAGTCAATGTCTTTGCCGAGGACTTTGATTCGGAATCGCCCGTCCTGCGGGATGCGGCGCTCCGCAATATTCAGGCCTGAAAGAATCTTGATGCGGGAGGTGATGGCGAGCTGGAGCGCCTTTGGCGGCGACTCGGCGGCGATCAATTCGCCATCGATTCGGTAGCGCAGCTTCAGTGTCTTCTGAAACGGCTCAATGTGAATATCCGACGCCTTTTCCTTGACCGCCTGCACCAGGATCAGGTTCACGATCTTGATAACTGGCGCGTCTTCCGAATCCGTCGCCAAACGGTCGAGATTGATCTCCTCGTTCTTTTTTGATTCGATCTCGACGTCGGTGGCCGCGGCCGCATCTTCCGCCACCTGCTTTAGCACCTCGGCCATGCGCGCGCCGCCGTGATGCACGCCCGCGAGCACGTCGCTCACCGACTTCTCGGTCGCGATCATCGGGACGATGTCGAGTTGCACTCTCCGCTTCACGTCGTCGACCGCGAGGACGTTGGTCGGATCGGCCATGGCTACGAACAGCTTGCCGTTCAACCGTGCGATCGGGACGAGCTTGTTCGCCTTCGCCAGCTCCCGCGGCACCAGTGACATGATCTCCTCCGGCACCCGCACCTTCGACAGATTGATCAGCGGGGTGTTGAGGCACCGTCCCATGCTGACCGTCATGTCCTGGTCGGTGACAAACTGTTTGTCTGTCAAAATCTTCAGCAACCGGCCGCCTTCCTTCTGCTGGAGGCCTACAGCTTCTTCGAGTTGGCTCGGCAAAAGGAGACCGTCCTCGATCAGGACATCGGCGATGCGTTCTGCGAATGATTTGCTTCTCATGCGCAACTAGGCCCGGGTCTCGAGCCGGTAAACATCCTGGAGCGCTTTCACAATCGCGCTCGGCCGCGTTAGATACCAGGTCACCGTATAATCGAGCGACTGCTGGACCGCGTCCCGCCCCGCAGCGTCAAACGGATTGCAACAAGCGATCATGATCGTGCGGCTGATTAAATCGAAGGGGAGAAAGAGCCGGCCGAGCGTCAGGTTATCCGGCAACATCCGCGGGATCTGGCGATCCACGTCGTAATACTCGATTGGGACGTAAGCGAACTTCGTCCGGTCGATCAGCCCCGAGAGGACCGCATCGAGCTTGTCTGTGTCCTGCCTGCAAATCTTATCCAGGAGCGACGCCGCCAAGGCCTGCCCGCTCAAATCCTTATTCAGCTGTTTCACGGTCTCCATGGCCTTGGCCACTTCCTCCTCGGGGAACAGCTGTTGCATTACCAAAAATTTCGCGAGGTGTTCGTCGCCCCGGTCCTGCAAATTCGCCGGCTGCCGATTCGTATGAAGATCGATCAGCGAACCACGCTGGGCTTCCCCGTGCGTGAGTGCGCTCGCAGCGTTCAATGCCCCCGCCGTCGCGATCAATCCCGTTTTCGCTCCGCCGGATGCGAGCTGCTGCCCTGCGCTGTGAAGTCGCGTCTCAATGTCGCCCATCATCGCCAGGATCTCCGGCGCGTTCGGTTCCTTGACCACAATCGCCTCGCATTCCTGCATGGCGAGCGTGTACGAGCCGCTATTGAAATATGCTTCCGCCAGCCGGCGCGAGGTTTTCAGAGAATCCGTCGTGCGCCCAACTTTCTGATACGCTTCCTTCAGTATCTCAAGTGACTGATAATCGTCCGGTTGCGTTTGGAGGATGACCTCAAACATCTCGATCGTCTGCACGATCTGAGAATGCTCCTCCTCGGATAGGGTGTGTTCCAGCACAGCGCAGGCTAAAAAGCTAGAACCATGCCCCTTCCCCCGGCCCGGGCTGGCCCGCAATTACCTTAACGAACTCGATAACCAATCCCATGTCGGCTCCCAGTGGTTGAGATTTCTGACTTCCGGTTTCCGATTTCGTCCGTTAATCTTTCCCGCGATGCTCCTGCCCCCCAGGCACTCAATTTATCCTCCTGCTTACGGCTTCCTTTCCGGCTCCCGTTGCGTAGCAGTGCAACACGGAGCCGGATTTACCCTCATCGAACTAATCCTCGTCGTTGGGATCATGGCTGCCCTTATGATCCTCGTCTTGCCGGCAGTGAACGGTCTGAAGAATGCCCGCAATATTACGGACGCGGCATACTCGATCAAAGATTTGCTGGAGCTCGCGCGGAACCACGCATTAGTGAACACGACCTATACGTGGGTCGGGTTCTTCGAAGAAAACGGCGCTACTTCGTCCACCAACCCGGCGACCGCAGGCACTGGTAGACTCGTCGTTTCTTGCGTGGCTTCGAGAGATGGCACGAGCGTTTATCAGCAACCGATCGTCAATCCAGTCGTAATAATTGATGCAACGAAACTGGTCCAGGTAGCCAGACTCACGCGGTTCGATAACATCCATCTTCGCACCTTCACGAACGGGACAGGCAGTGGCACCGACACTTTCGCGGGTCGACCCGCCATTCCGGGAACGACTCCAGACAACGCCAAAATTGGCGACAGCAGTCCGCCCGCGTCCCTCCGGCCGTTCCAGTATCCCGTTGGCAGCACCTCTACTTCGGCGCAGTACACCTTTACGAGAATCATCCAGTTCAGTCCTCGCGGTGAATGCCGGATCAACAACGATAATTTTTCGATTCGCGCCCTAGCTGAGGTTGGGATTCAGCCCGTGCACGGAACTGTCGCGGACGACAACAAGCGCTGTGCGATTCAGGTCAACGGCTTCGGCGGGCAGGTGAAAGTTTACCAATGATCGCAGAGTCTTCACCGCCAAAAGGTTTTTCGCTGGTCGAGATCACTCTCTCGCTCGGGGTAATGTCGATTTGCCTCCTCGCTGTTCTGGGACTGCTGCCGATTGCAAGCCAGACCAATCGTTCGGCCGCGGCAGATACCGCCGCAGCGTCGATAGCGAGCGCGGTCCTGGCCGATATCCGTGCCACTCCCAAAGCCGCTGCAAACTCACCTCAATTTGCCGTTCCGTTTAATACCAACGCGATCGTGTTTTTCGACGCAGAGGGACAGGCGTCCTTCACCGTGAGCAACACCTCGATATACAGGGCCGAGATTGCTTTCCCCATCAACTCTTCAGGGGCGAACGCGGCGACATTTGTTCATGTGAAAGTGAGCTGGCCTGCCGCAGCGTCGGCTGCGAACGCCGCCGGCAGGACGGAAATGTTTACCGCTCTCAATCGCAATTAACCTCGATGCGATCGACGCCTCACGGATTTACTCTCGGCGAAATCCTGATTTCGATAGCCATCTTGGGACTGATCGTAGTTTTGCTCGCACGGTCGGTGAACAGCGTAAATCTCATCACGACGACCGCGACGAGACGCATCGAAACGGAGGGCCAGCTGCGACCAATCTTCGATCGTATGGCGATCGATTACGCTCTAATGGTTAAGCGGCCCGACGTCGAGTTCTTTGGAAAGGGCACAGTCAGCGGCGGCACCATGGCGGGCAACGATCGGATCGCCTTCTTCAGCATGGTGCCCGGGGACTACCCATCGACAGGTTCAGCCAGTCCGTTCTCGCTCATTTCCTATAAGATCAATTCGAGCGTGGCGGCCGCGAACACGGCGGTCTTCACCCGATTGCAACGAATGGCGAGAGGTCTCCTCATGAACGGCGATGCAAACGCTAATAATGGTCCGTCCCCGAACGTCGCGGACGGCCCGGTAGTCTTTTCTCCAATTTCGATTCAAGCCATTTGGACCACAACAGTCACAAGCAATGCGACGACGGATTCCAAGCACGAGCTGATTGGTCCCAACATCATTCGCTTCGAGTACTATTATCTCCTCACGAACGGCTCTTTTTCGATTGTGCCGTGGGATTCGAACATCGCTGGACACAATACTCCTTCGGGTTTGCGCGATGTCGCAGCGATCGTTGTTGCTGCCGCCGCGATCGATCCAAAAACGCGGGTTTTATTCAGCAACTCCACCTTGGCAACGATAGCCGGGACCTTAGCCGACTACTCGACTGGCCACGGTCCCGGCTGGCTTACCAAACAATGGCGGTCCGCCTTGGATAATCCGACAAACCCGACAGTCAAAAACTTATCGGCGTCCGCCGTGGGAGCCATCCGTCTGTCTGAACGCTACTTTTATCTGTCGCCAACTTTGCCGTGATTCACGCTCCGAGGCTTTCCGAAAACACCGAAGCCGGTGCAGCCTTGTTAATTGTACTGGCCTTTACCGTGTTAATTACCGGATTGGTTATCGCTTTCTTTACGCGCACGACATCGGATCGACAGTTATCGAGATCGAGCTTAGCCAATACCGCTGCTGACGCTCTGGCTAGAGGTGCTCTCGAGATCATCGTCGGTGATTTCAGACAGGAGGTTTTCAACGCCGGCGGTCCTACCTCGACTGCGATTGTCCCGAAACGAGCGGGTAACAGTCAGGACATACCGAACCTGATTCGGCGCAGCGTCCGAAGTGATGGTCTTACTTTCCCCGCTGTCGCGACTAGAGCTTCGCCGGTCAACTCAGCAAATGATGCTTCGACGAACGGTCGTTCCATTTCGGCGTCCCGATGGAACAAGCATTACCTCGTGCCACGACTGAACACCGGGAGCACAGCCATCGATACTACTCCGATACCGAGCTTTGTAGCACCCGATTGGGTATTCGTCAGTCCAAGCGGGCCGACAATCCTGGCAACGCCAGACCTCACCACCCTGGGCCGCTATGCCTTTGCGGTTTATGACGAAGGCGGCCTGCTCGATGTGAACGTCGCCGGCTTCCCCGCGGCCAATTCAGTGAACTCCTCTTACTTGAGTACCGATCGGAAAGAAAGGCGTGCTCGCTTTCGCCGACCTGACCGCCACGGGATTATCGTCTAACTCCATCGATAACCTGATTGGCTGGCGTAATTACTCGAGCGCAAATCCCTCGGGTAGTTACTCCATAACGTCTCCGTTCGATTTCGGCACCAATCCAACTGCGTTTGTCCAGTATTTCCTCGAAACCGCAACGCCGAGTGGATCGGACCGGAAGCGCGACTTCGGGATTGTCTCGACTCCCTCCACCTACGGCGATGCCAGCCCGCGGACGGATCAGGCTTTCATCAATCGAACTCAACTCTTAAATTTGCGTAGCACCCTGCAGGCAAACCAGGACGCGTTGCAATCGCTCGGGACATTTTCGCGGGAGATCAACCTGCCCACCTGGAGTGACGCATCAACGAGACTGGCAAAGCGGTTTCCCCTAAGTCGCTTCGATTATTTTCTGAACCCGGGAGCTAACGCGGGGCAGATCCAGCAATACTTTGGATTGAAATACGTGCCCCCGTCCCCGCCAACGACCGAACACTGGCAATACGTTGGTTCGACAGGAACCCTTCAATCAACGATTCAAGCGTTGACGGGCGTTGCCCAGGACCCGGGCCTGTTCACCCTTTTGCAATACGCGCTGCCGACGGCCTCAATCGGCGAGCTGCTCTCAATCGGAGCATCCTGGATCGACCAAATTGACAGTAACAACGAGACGACCTGGATTGAGTTCGCGCAGCCGGACCCTTCTCTGCCCACGCGGAAAGCGTTTGGGGTCGATAGAAACCCTTCTCCGGAACCTGACGCTCCGTCGTCGCCGGCCCCAGTCCTGGTTTTGAACCGTTCGTTTCGGAACGTCGGTGAACTGGGTTACGGCTATAGAAACGGCACGACGAGTCTGGACTTTCGGGCCGCGAGCAGTCCAGATACGGCGTTGCTCGACCTGTTTACCTATAACACCGCGACTCCGCGTTCAGGATCGATTAACCTTAATAGCCAGAATTCGAGCGCGCTTAGTGCGATCCTGAGAGGGGCTATAACGCGCGATATTACTTCAGCTACTTCAGGGAACCCGAGTTACATAACGCAAGCCGCCGCCGCTCTGGTAGCGACAAACATCATATGGGATCCGGTGAATGGTTCCGCCGCGAGACCGCTCCTGAGCCGAGCGGGCATAGGACAGTTAACCGCAGCCGGCCGAATCGGTCTCGGAGCCACCGAAGAAGAACAAGAGTTCGTTGCGCGAGCTCTCGCCGAAGTCACGCAAACACGCTCTTGGGGATTGATGATTGACGTCATTGCCCAATCGGGCCGGTTTAGCTCTGGCACCACCAGTCTTTCAAGATTCGTCGTGGAAGCTGAAAAACGGTATTGGCTCCATGTGGCTATTGACCGGCTAACCGGAAAGATCATCGATCAACAGCTCGAAGCCGTATACGAATAGTTAGGATTCCACATTTCCTTTCTCGCCCGCCGTTTCGACGAAGCTCAGAGTGAGCGGATGAATCAGATAAACGATCCGACCCTGCTGACCACGCTGCTCACCCTGCTCGCAGGCCAGTTACCCATCCTGCTGGTGAGTCTGGCGGGTTGCCTGATGATGATGGGACGGTGGAATGAAGGTTCGCGCGCCGCCGGGTGGGCGCTTCTGGGATTTGGGTTGTCACTCGCGCTTTGCGTGCTCATTCCGGTAGTGCAGACCATCGTTCAGAGTTGGGCGGCCCAGAGCGGCAATAGCTTGGCCCAACGAGCAACGGTGTTCACCGGTCTGGCCCTTGTCTGGTCGGTGCTTCGGGCTGGGACCTATGCGATGCTCTTGATGGCGTTGCTGGGAGGACGCACGAGGGAGCAGGAGTGATTCAACTCGCCAGGCTACGTTACTTATTCTGCGTTTGCAGAAGCTTAATTGCGTCGCGGAGCTCGGCGGCACGTTCGTACAGCTCGCTGGCGATGGCCACCTGCATTTCGCGCTGCATGATTTCAAGCTTCGAGAGAGGACGCTTTGACGCGACTTCTTCCAGCCACTCGTCGAGGAACGCCAGCTCGGAACTCTTTGCGGCGAGCTCCGGGAAGCTCGATTGATTGAAGAAATCCTGGATCGCGTCGCGGCCTGCTTCGATCTCTCGCATGGCGTCGGGGAATTTGCCGTCGCCGAGAAGGATCGACGCTTTCGCCCGGGTGTTCATCATGAGGACGTAGGGGCGAAACTGCTGGAAACTCCAGATCATTTCCTCGCGGTCGGCGTGCTCGGCGACAAATGCGAACAGGTCGAGGTTACGCTGGGTGTCCCGGATTACGCCGACGAAATCGTTAATCTGAAACAGGCTGAGGTAGCGGTGGTAATACTGAATGCCCTCCTGCTGGAGATCATTGCATTGCTCAGCGCTCAACTCATAGGTCTGGCCCCGCGCTTCGGCACGCTCGGCCCGGCGCTGATGGTAGATGAGCAGCGATTCGCAATTATGGGGCCGTTGACCATCCGGACGGCCCGCGACTTCCATCTGGAGGACGCCAAGGTCGATCCGGAGCTGAAGTTTTTCCCGGCCGTCGAGGCCGATAACCTTGCGGACTTTGATGGCGCCCGGCTCATGCGGCCAATCACGGAGCAATGAATTAAGATCAAGACTCATCTTGTGAATAACGTTCGGAACGCGCGGAAGTTTTGTCAATGACAAGCGGACGCACTGACCCGTCCGGGAAATCCTGATTATGCATCGCGCCGAGGGATCAGACGGAGGCTAGCGGCGAAAATTCATTGGTTGGCGCCATGACTGGCCAGGTCACTCGCTTGCCAGGCCGAAGCCGGGCGAAGGCTGGTCACGCGTCACTTTCTCCGTAACACTTTCCTGGTGGAACAAGAGATCGATTCGTTCATTCGGTTTCTGGCGACCGAACGCGGACTGTCGGACAATTACCAGCTCTCGACCCGCCGATCGCTGACCGAGTTCGCAGAGTGGTGCTCGTCAGCGAGAAAGGTCACGGCGGTGAACGAAGTGACGCAGCCGACGATCAGCGATTACCTGGCGACGCGGAAACGTAACGGCCTGGCAGCAGCATCGATCAAATTGGTCGTGGTCGCGTTGAAAGTATTCTTTCGGTTTCTCGCCGGGAAGGAAGCGATCGGGCGCGATCCGACGGAGACGCTAACGCTGCCGCGAATCGAGCGTTATCTGCCCGAGACACTCAATGAGCTTCAGGTCGAGCAGTTAATCGAGAGCATCGATACGAATCAGCCGCTGGGGTCGCGCGACCGGGCGATCGTGGAGCTGCTTTACGCCAGCGGTCTGCGCATTTCGGAACTGGCAAATGCGCGCCTGGAAAATTTCAGTACGGAAGAGCGCATCCTGCGCGTCACCGGCAAGGGGAACAAAATGCGGTTGGTGCCGGTGGGAGCGAAAGCGTGTGAAGCGCTCGCGGTTTACCTGTCCACCGAGCGGCCGACGCAGGTAAAACGGCGAACCAGCAGCGAGATTTTTCTTTCGAGCCGCGGAACGAAACTTAGCACGACGCGTATCTGGCAAATCGTAAAGACGCGCGCGAAACACTCCGGGCTGGAGGTGAACATTTATCCACATTTGTTGCGTCACAGTTTCGCGACCCATCTTTTAAGCAACGGCGCCGATCTGCGCATCATCCAGGAGATGCTCGGGCACGCAGACATTTCGACCACGCAGGTTTACACCCATGTGGACCAGCAACGGTTAAAAGCAGTGCACCGGAAATTTCATCCGAGAAGCTGACCGATCGTTCGCTCTCGCAAACGAAATCCCAAACGCCAAATGCATAATTGGCGAAAAAGCAGACCTCCGGCTTGGGATTTGGAGCCTGCGTCTTGGGATTTCCGCCCCGGGCAGTGCTAGAGTTGCGGTCCCGATGAGAAAACTTCAGTTGCTGGTCCTGGCGGCGGCAGTGGCGGCGGGAGCGATTTGGTGGGCATTTTACCGGACGCACCATACGTCGAGCCGCGCCGTCGCTGCGCTGCTGCCCAAGGAAACGCTGGCGCTGGCCCATGTTCCCGATTTCAACCGCTCTCGCAGCGAGTGGCACCGGACCGATCTCTACCAGCTCTGGCAGGAACCAACCCTCCGGGATTTTCTGGCCAAACCACGCTCGAAACTCCCGACGGAGGGGCGAATCGGCCGGACGGTAGACGAAATCTCTACGCTCGAGATGAAGGACGCGTTCTTCGCCGTGATTTCGATCGAGGCGAGCGCATGGCAATGGGATGGCGGATTCCGGTGCGCCGGCGATCCCGAGAAAGCGGCCAAGCTGGTGGAAGAATGGAGAGCCAGGATCCTCGGCGGGGATCCCGATCTGAAACATGAAACGATCGAATATCAGGGCCGCCAGATCCACAATGACAGCGCGGGAATTGTCCAGGTTTGGACGGTGTGGGCTGGGCCATGGTTTTTCTTCGCCAATAACTTAGAGAACCTGAAAGCGTTGCTCGATCGCGCCGACGCGCGAGTGAGAGACGACAGCAACGCGTTGTCGGCGGACGAGACTTTCCTCGCCGCGTCGAAGCGGATGCCGGGGAGCTATTCGGCCATGTTTTTTGCCCGCCCGGCCCAGATCATTGAGAAAATCACTCCGCCGGTCGAGGACCCGGGATCAGCCGGCGGTCAACTCGCCGACCTCCGCCAAATTCGCAGCTTTTGCGGCGCGACGGCCTTCGATGGCGGGCGGATTCGCGACACGATTTTCGTGGGAATGCCAAAGATCGCGAACCAGGAAAACTTGAGCCGCGCTTCACTTCCAATCGCGACCAAGGACACCTTTCTTTACGCAGCTAGCGTTCTCGATTTGGGGAAGGAGATGGCTCCGCAAAGCGCGGGGCTGGGGTGGCTGGGCGGGTTAAAGGGAATGATCGATTCGCTCCCAGCAAAGGGCGTCACTCTCGAGCAATGGAAAGCCGCCTTCGGCTTGGAGCTTGACGTGATTGGAAGCTGGGGATCCAACGCACAGTGGCCTTCGGTCGTTGCCGCCGTGGCGGTGAAAGATTCCGCGAAGGCGAGCCAGATCGTGACGATGCTCACCAGCACCGCTAACGGCGATCGTAAATGGACTCACCGGGAAAACGAGGGCGTGCATTATTATTCTACCAGCTCCGGCCTGTCCTTATTTTCCATTACGCCCACCATTGGATTGTCGGATCGCACGTTAATCCTGGGCCCGGACAGCGGCTCGGTTGAAGCCGCGATGAAGCGAAGCACGGCAGGGCCGTCAGAGCTGGCAGCGTCGCGGAGTTTTCAAAATGCCGAACGCGGGATACCTACGGCGCAGCAGGCGTTTGTGTACGTTGATCCCGCGCTGTTCTATGCCCGCTTTGACGTGGCCCTGCGGCCCTTGCTCTCCATGGGAGCCGCCTTCTTACCCGCGGTCGCAGACATGGTCGACCTAAGCAAGTTGCCGCCAGCCGATGTAGTCGCAAAACATCTGAGCCCTACGGTGATGTCGCAAAGTTACCAAGGCGACGGTTACGTTGCGGAATCGATCGGGTCCGTTCCACTTTATCAAACGGTTGTGGTAGCGATCGGTGCCGGCGCCGCGGCCGCGACCTTCTATCATCCGTACGCAAAAGAGGATGCTGCGTCAGGAACAGTCACGACGCTCAGTTCGCCGACGGCTTCACCCGCCCCGAGTAGCGGTCGCGGGATTACGGTGTCCCCCGGTCCGTCTTCTGCACAATCGCCGAGCCCAAGGCCATAGTGTAAACAGGTCCTTTTGCGGATCTTATTCACAAAGTCGCGGCCTGTCCGGGGGCCATCACGCCAACGCTCGTAAAGTCCTCATGATAAGTGGTTAAATCCGGTCAGAGACCGCCCAGGAGAAAACTGCTGCGAAACCACCCGGATGTGGTATCATTGCGGCCCTATGGCTATTCTCAAGAAAAACGCATTCTCCCGTCGAGTTCCCGATCTGGTCACCGAAGAACTAGTGGCGGTGCTCTCTCGCCGTGCATCTTTCGAGTTCAAGCAACTCTTTGATATCGTGCACGAAAATCTGCGGGCGCGGAATGCGGCCAGCGGCGGCGAGGAGATGCTGCGCCTCCGTGCTTACGAAAAACTTCAGAACCTGGTAGCCCGAGGCGCCGTTCGCAAGACTGGCAAGAAATACAAAGGCCTTCCGGCCGCGCTGGCCCAGGCGATCGCACCGCAGAACGGCCACATCCCGGCCGCCGCTGCTGCCGCCGCGAGTGCTCGCAACGCCGCCATCGCGCGCGCCGCCGCCGCCGCCGCTGCTGCTGCGAAGTAACGTTCGCTTTCCAGCTGCGATCCGATAAGGATCAGTATGCTCCGTGATTACCTTCCGCTCCTCCTCCACGTCGGGGTAGCGATTGGGTTCGCCGTTTCCGCGCTGCTCGTCAGCGTGTTGCTCGGGAAGTCCGGTCGGCGAACGCGGGTAAAGGATACCGCCTACGAGTGCGGCATGGTCCCGCAGGGCGAAGCACAACCGCGCTTCAGCGTGAAGTTCTACCTGGTGGCGATGCTCTTTATCCTGTTCGATTTGGAGATCGTATTCATGTACCCGTGGGCGGTGGTCTACCGCGAGATGATCGCCGAAAGCAAACTAGTGCTTTGGAGCATGCTGAGCTTCATCGCGATTCTCATGGTGGGCTATGTTTACGCGCTCAAGAAGGGCGCGCTCGACTGGAAAAAATAGCGCGAAATTCCTCCCGGAATACCCTTGCGTGGAACGCGTTCCCCGCCTAATCCTAACCCCCCATGGTTCATCACATCGTCCTGTTTAAGCTCAAGCCGGAAGTCACGCCGGCACGCATCGAGGAGATGATGATGAACACGCGGATGCAGCTTCTGAAGATCCCGGAAGTGCTTAGCATCAAATGCGGGAAACGGATCGATTCCGAGATGGCCTGGCCGTTCTTCATCGCGATCGATTTCGAATCGATGGACAAATACGGTATCTTCCGGGAAGACCCGATCTACGTGAAATTCACCGAGGAAGTGATCAAGCCGAACACAGCTGATTCGCTTTCCCTGGATTTTGAGATGGATCCGGGCAAGGACGTGCGGTTTTCGTAATCTAAGCTGAGAGGTTGAGCAGTTGAGGGGTTGAGAGGACTCTAGCTCGACGTTTTTCAGTTTTCCGCTCAACCTCTCTACCACTCAACCTCTCAACGCTTTGCGGCTCGGCTATCTTTACTCACGCTATCCCGTCCTTTCGCAGACGTTCTGCGACATGGAGATGCTGGAACTGGAGCGGCGCGGGTTTGATCTCGTTGTCGGTTCCATTCATCCGCCTCTGACGAGTATTCGGCATCCGCACGCTGGGCGGCTAAAAGCGCCGGTCCATTATGCGCCCCCGGTCCCAGTCATGCGGCTTTGGGAAGAAAAGGCGCGCCGGGAAAACCGGTGGCCGCAGGACTTGGTCGATGCGCACAACCGAAAGTACGGACTTGGGGTGAAGGCCGCGACACGCGCCCGCAACGCCAGTTATTTCGCGGAGCTTTTCCGACGTGAAGGCGTCGATCATTTCCATGTCCATTTCGCGAACCGCGCGGCTCATACGGCCTTATTTTTGAAAGCGATAGCGGGTCTCCCGTTCAGTCTGACGGCGCATGGCCAGGATTTTATGGCGGACCTCGGCAACGACGATCTGCTCCGAGAAATCTGCGACGCGGCGGAATTCGTGGCGGTGGAAACTCAGTACAGCCGGGGTTTGATGCAGACGCGCTGCCCGAGCGCGGCGGAAAAAATTTACCGCGTCTATAACGGGATGGATCTGGCGAATTTTACGGGTGCCGGTCCGAGAAGCGCCGGCGCTGCGCCGGTCGAAATCCTGAGCGTAGGTCGACTAGTGGCGTTCAAAGGGTTTGAATATCTGATCGAGGCCTGCGAGCAGCTCCGCCAGAGGAGCATCTCATTTCATTGCGAGATTGTCGGCGACGGGCCCCTTCGGGAAAAGCTGCGGCAGCAAATCGCCGAGCTGCGTCTGGATGGCTGGATCAGCCTCGCCGGCGCGCTGCCACAGGATTGCGTCCTCGAGAAACTGCGCGGCTGCGACATTTTCGCACTGGCGTCGACGACGGACGACAACCGCGCGAGCGACATTTTCCCGACCGTTATCCTCGAAGCGATGGCATCGGCGCGACCGGTTGTGTCGACGACGCTTGCCGGTATCCCCGAATCGGTGGTCGACAAAGAAACCGGATTGCTCGTGCCTGCCGGGGAGAGCGGCCTGTTTGCCGACGCTCTGGAAGCGCTCTGCCGCGATGCCCAGTTACGCGTACGGTTCGGTGCCGCCGGGCGGAACCGAGTCGAACAGGATTTCCAGGTCGAAACCACAGTCGAGCCGCTGCTCGAGAGATTAGGAAACAAAGCAGCCGCTCCGAGCGCGAAAACCTCCGTCACGAATGCCGCTTCCCGGATCGCCTACCTGATCGATCGCTGGCCGGACGAAGCGCTGCCTGGGTTGGACACCGAGCTCTCGGAAATAACTCGGCGAACCGGCGCGCAGCTCTTTGTTTGCGAATTTCGCCGCGAAGGGCGGCTTTCGAGCGCGGAAGAGAAGCTGGCGCTGGAGCTCGACTTCCTGCCCGACGCGATGGCGATCGAAGCGGAGTGGCAGGGAAACCGCGAGCTCGTGTTGGCACTCGAAGACAATCGCGCCAACGAATCGCATCGCGTCCCCGTCGATCTTTTTTTGCGGCAAGCGCATTTCGCCGTCACCTTGCAGCGCATGTTCCAGCAACGGAAGATTTGTCACGTTCATGCGACAAGCTCGCGCGCGCTCGTCTGCGGCGTCCTGCTCAAAAAGATCCTTGGCATCAGCCTGAGCGCCTCGATCGAAGCGAAGCCGGCGGTATCGCGTGACACCATCGAACGGGCCCTCGAGCACGCGGTCGGCGGCCGAATTGCCGATCGAAAGCTCGCCGAACACATCGGCACCCCGTTCTTCTTCGATCGCGCGGCTTCCAACAGTCCGCTGGTACGCGGGCTGCGCTGGCTGAGACCGGTGAGCAGGATCGATTTGACGCGTCCCTCGAGTTTCTGGCAGGAATGGATCAATCGACTCGACCATTGGAGCGCGCCCGCGTAACGCCTTTTTCTCGTGAACAAAAAAGCGATTCTTCTCGCGGGCGGGGCCGGCACCCGGCTCTATCCCCTCACCAAGATCGTCTGCAAACAGCTTCTGCCGGTTTACGACAAGCCGATGGTTTGTTACCCGCTCGCGACGCTCATGCTCGGGGGCCTGCGCGAAATCCTGATCATCTCCACGCCGAAAGATCTTCCGATGTTGCAGGATTACCTCGGCAACGGCGCAAAGCTCGGCATCCGGATTGAGTACGCCGCGCAACCGAAACCGGAAGGGATCGCGCAGGCGTTTTTGATCGGCGCTGATTTTCTCGGGGGGTCCGGCGCGTCTCTCATCCTGGGTGATAACATCTTTTACGGGAACCTCGATTTCTACCGCGACGCGCTCGCGCTCGAGACCGGTGCGTGCATTTTTGGGTATCAGGTGCGCGATCCCGAGCGTTACGGCGTCGTCGAATTCGGGCCGGACGGGCGGGCGGGCAGCCTCGAAGAAAAGCCGGCCGAACCGAAGAGTAATTTTGCCATCCCAGGCCTCTACGTTTACGACGAGCGCGTGGTCGAATTCTGCCGCCAGCTCAAGCCGTCCACACGCGGCGAGTTGGAAATCACGGATTTAAACGTCGTTTATCTGCGGAGGAATGAGCTGCACGTAAAACCTCTCGGGCGCGGGATGGCGTGGCTCGATACCGGGACCCAGACCAGTTTGCTCGAGGCTGGCAATTACATTGCGACGATCGAGCATCGGCAGGGACTAAAGATCGCGTGTCTCGAAGAGGTGGCGTTTCGAATGAATTTCATCGATCACCCGCAATTAATTCAAATTATCGACGGCCTGCCGAAGGGCGAATATCGCGAGTATCTACGATTGGTTTCCGACGAAGGGCCGAGCGCCCAACATCCTGAGCCAAAAGTCTGATCTACCTCGGCTGCTCACGGAGGAGGTGATTCGCATCAGCGAGCACTTTCGTGACGCCGTCTGCCGCCAACGCGTCGTAATATCCGCGGATGGTTCCCCCGCGGTCGACCAGGACGAAGCGCGTGCTATGAACCGGACCGCTTCCCGGTTCCTCGCCCGCGGCGATCGCGAGCTTGAATCCGTCACGCGATAACGAGGTGATCGCGTCGAGCGGCCCGGTAAGAAAATCCCATCGGAATGGCTCTTTCCGGAGCTTGTCCGCGTAAGCGCGCAGAACTTCCGGTGTGTCTTTCTCCGGGTCGACCGTGAAGGAGACCAGGCGAATGTCGCTTTTCGCGAGCGGTTTTTGCAGCTCGCTCATCCGCGTGCTGATGATCGGGCAGGGACCTGGGCAGGTAGTGAAAATGAAATCGGCGATCCAGATCTTACCGGCAAGTGCCTGTGAACTGAACGGCTGGGCGTCCTGATTTGTGAGATCAAATTTCGGGACTGTTCCATACGAGGGCAGGACGCGGTTCGAAAGAGCGTTTACCTGGACCTGGCGCAAGAAGAAGAGCACCGCGGCTGTGACGAGCGGAATAAGGAGCAACGTGAGCTTCCAAGCCGTTCCTCGTTTCGGCGGTGGCGTTCGCACCGCCACGGAAGCTGTTTCCGTCCTCATATTTTGGTGAGCACGAGCGCGCCGAGCAGCAATGGCAGATAGATGATGGAAGTGAAAAAAAGCCGACGGGCGTCGATCGTCTGCTGGCTTTTTAGAAATCGCATTGCAACGAAAATAAAGAACCCGTTCAAGACAAGTTCGGCTGTCAGGTAATTGTAGTTCACGATCTTCAGAAATGCGGGCGCGCCGGAAATGAAAAGCAACAGGATGCAAAAGAGCACGCTTTGGCTCGCACTGCGGGCGCCGCTCGTGTCGCCTTTGGAAATCATCTCGAAGCCGGCCCGCGCGTAATCTTCGCGATACATCCAGGCGATAGCGAAGAAGTGCGGCATCTGCCAAAAGAAAAGGATCGCGAAAAGACTCCAGGCGCCGACCTCGGCATGCCCGGTCGCGGCCGCCCACCCGACGACCGGCGGCAGCGCGCCGGGGACAGCGCCGATGAGCGTATTGAAAGTGCTGACCCGCTTCAACGGCGTGTAGGCAAGGACATAAATGATGATGGTGGCGGCGGCGAGCATCGCGCTGATCGCATTGCAAAGGAGTCCCAGGTAAACGATGCCGGCGACGGAAAGGAGAGAGCCGAGAATCAACGCATCGCGCGGGAGGATGCGACCGGCGGGGATCGGGCGGCTGCGGGTCCGGTGCATGAGAGCGTCAAGCCGGCGTTCCCACCATTGGTTGAGAGCAGCGGCGCCGGCTGCCGCCAAGGCGGTCCCAAAGACGGCATTGAAAAGTGCCGTGGGATTGATCGGTCCCACTGCGCCAAGGTAATAGCCGACCGCCGTCGTTAACAGAACGAGCAGAGTCAAACGCGCCTTGACCAGTTCGCAGAAGTCCGAGAAGAAGCCGCGTCGCCCCGGATCTGGAACAGCCGAATGCAGATCGCCGGGGATAGCTGCACTTTTCATGAGACAGGAACTTCGACGGAAACCGCCGATTCGCGAGGCGCAGTTGCGGCATCTGCCGGCCGGCGCAATCGGAGACAGATCGCCGAAAGCGCCACCCCCAAGGCGAACATCGTTGCACCCACCGCGACATGGGTCGTCGCAACGTCGGCTGCTTTGTTGCTCCAAATTACCCAGGCCCCAAGTGTGATTTGGCAGCAAACAAGCAGGAACCACGAATCGGTAAAGCGGGAAAGGACGCCCGCGTTTTCTCCGGTTTTTCGCGCCGTAAACAAAGATGCAACGATCGCTGCGGCGATGAGAACGGCCAGGAAACGATGGGCCAGTTGCAGCCAAATCTGTTCCGGCGTCACATCGGAGAGCGCGCGCGCGTCGCGCCACGTGTTGATCTGCGCGATGCGGGCGGGCGATGTGTCAGGAATGATCTCCCCATAGGCCGTCGGGAAATCGAGAACCGATAAATCGCGATGTTGATGGCGCATCGTAGCGCCGAGGCCAAGCTGGAAATAAATCAGAACCGTAGCGGCGAGGACGATTCGAGACAACGTTCGCGGGCCCGGAGATCCGGAGCGGTCAGAGATTCGCCACCAGAGCGATGATGTCGCGAGGAGGATGACGATCAGCATTCCAAGAAACGCCTGAGCGAGGCAGGCGTGAAAAATTCCGATCTCGTCTTTCAACATCGTGACCCGGAGACCGCCGAGGACGCCTTGGAGAACAACGGCGCCGACCGCGGCCCAGCCGAGATTTCGCATCCAGCGCCGCCGATCAACACGCCAGATCCAGATGGCGAGAATGATGGTGAGAAACCCAACCGTCGAAGCGATGAGGCGGTGGGTGTGCTCGAAGAAGATTCCGCCGACCCATTGGGAGACGGGAAATAGAAACATGTTGTAGCCGAAGGTGGTTGGCCAATCGGGCACGGCGAGGCCCACGCCTTTGCTCGTCACCATGCCGCCGCTGCAAATCAGGAACAACGTCGCGACCGAAGTAAACCAGGCGAAGCGATGCAGCCAGGTTGTCGATCGGCTATTCATTTTCGCAAAATCGCTGAAGCGCGAGGAGCTTCAAGGCGCGGCGGTTTCCAAATTGCCGAAGAGATAAGAGGGCGGTTTGGAAAGCGCCCCTCCTTGACTCAATGATGCTCGGGCGTGCTTGGGCTCACGCTCGGCGCAGCTGGCGGCTCGCCCGGTTTCCCATCTGGCGCACCGCTCGGGTTCGCGGTCTTCGGCCCGCCGGGCGGCGGGATCGTTCCCGGAGTCGGGCCCACTGGCGGTTCGCCCGGCGGCCGCTCCTCCGGGGGAGGCGCCGTGGAGGGAGCGGAGAGCGCAGCCTGCTCTTTCAACCAGTCCTGATATGCGGCCGGCTCATCGACGACCACCTGTCCTTTCATGCTGTAATGGCCCAGCCCGCAAAGCTGCCCGCACACGACCTCGAACTCGCCGGTCTTAATCGGTTTGAACCACATCGGGACGAGTTGCCCGGGAATCGCGTCTTGCGCGATCCGCATGTGGGGCAAAGCAAAATTGTGGATTACGTCTTTCGAAGAAAGCTCAATAATTACAGGACGATCCTTCGGCACATGGAGAGTGCCCCCCGCCTCAATGTCATCCTTACCCGCCGGGTCGGATGGATCGCGACCCAGTTGGTTCGAGGGGCTCACCAGCGAGACAGAACGCTTGCCGAAAACTCCGTCCGGCCCCGGCAGATGAAAGGTCCAGTTAAATTGCTGACCGACCGCGTGGACAATGATCGCGTCCTTGTCCGCTGGAAATGAATTGACTCGCTTCGCCCAAAGCGGGATCGCGAAGCCGATGAGCAGGACCGCTTCGATCAGAACGACGGCGAACTCGAGGTGCGTCGAGATGCCGCTCTTCACGCCTTCATGGTCCGCGACAGGATTTCGGCTCTTCCGAAAACGGAGCAGGACGTAAATGAAAAAGGCCGACCAACCGACAAAGAGCGCACCCATGAACCAATGGGAAAATTCGATGATGTGATCGATCTGGTAGCCATGCTCGGAAGCATTCGGCGGCATTCCGATCAGCTCATTGAGGAGGGCCAGCTTATTCATACGGCTTCAAATCCTCTTCGGTCAGTTCCTGGTGAGGCTCGAGCGGCGTGTTCGCATGTTTCCAAAGATGAAAACTGAACGCGCCCACTCCGCCCATGACCGACATGACGACTCCCATCAGCACCCAGATTGCGACGGCCATGTGCTCCGTGCTCTTCGCGTCCGGTGCGCCATAGCAAAACGAGCAGGCAAAGGCTTGGCCGGCCGACGTGCCCAGAAGTAAACCGACGGCAACGAGGAGACGCGTTTTCATGTGATGATGCAGAGCCGTTTCATCTTTTTCCAAAACCAGATCCCGTAAGTAATCAATCCCGCCGCCGCAACGAAGGCGCAAATCGCGCCAACCCGGAATGCAGGCGAGCCATGAATCGAATCGATCCAAAGACACCACGCGCCGGATCCGAGCGCGAGCAGGGTCGAGAACGTGATGAAAACGATATGGAAACCTTTGAGCGACATCTAGCGAGTGATCGGATCGTACCAGGCGAGATAAGTGAGGAAGAAAAGTCCGAGGACGAAGAACGCGGTGAAAATGAGGATGCGATAGATCAGCTGCTTCTCGCTGGAGAGATGCATGAAGATTGCGGCGACCAGACCGGCTTTGAACGTCGCGACCAGCATGGCCACGGCGACGTTCGCCTTCATGGTCCCGAAATCGACGTAGGAAAGCCAGACGGTGATGGCGGTGAACGTGACCAGGACGGCGCCAATCAACAGATATTTGCGGACGTGTTTGGCGACGTTGTGGGCCCCGTGTTCGTCCGGCGCAGCGTGCGGATCGACCGCGATCGTATCGTGATGAGATTCGTCCATGGCTTAAAGCAGATAGAAAAGCGGGAAAACAAAAATCCAGACCAGATCGACGAAGTGCCAGAACAAGCCGGCGACTTCGACGCGGTTGGCGAGATGCTCGGGGTTGCGTCGATAAATCCGCGTGCTTGCCGGCAACATCATGTAGCAAAACACCAGGACACCACCGAGCACGTGCGCACCGTGCAGCCCAGTGATCGTGAAATACGTGGCGAAAAAGGTGTTGTGCTTTGGCACGAACATCGTGGCCATCTCCACGTCTTCCTTTTCGATGTGCGCCATTTTTTCCGATCGCGGCAAGGGCCAGAAATGCGGGCGATCGCTCTGCGGTTCGGTCGGGGCCGCGTTTATCTGGTCGAGCTGCAATTCGTATTCGTGGACGTTGGCGTCTTCTACCGCCTCGTGGTTATGGAGGTGGCCGGTGATCTCCCGGCGCGGTGCCAATCCCTTTTCCTTCGCATGGTGGTTGCCGAGATATTCCTCGTACTTCTCCAACCGATCTTCACGAATCCTCACTCCGAAGTGGCTGAACTTGTCGGGCCACTCGTAAGCGAGCTTGACCACGAGGAAGATCACGCCGCAAAGGATCGTGAACAGCATATACCATTGATAGGCGCGAAACCGGCGCATCTTCAATGCGGCCCAGGCCAGGACCACCGTGACTGACGAGGCGATCAGGATCGCGGTGTTCATCGTTCCAACCGGAACGTTCAACAGACCGTGCGGCCAATCGCCGGGCGCGGCGTCAAGCCGGAGAAAAACGTAGGAGGAAAAGAGTCCGCCAAAGAGCATTACTTCCGAAGCGAGAAACAACCAGATGCCGACCTTCGCGTTCCAAAGGCCGGTGTCCGGTCGCGCCGTTACTGTGTATGGGATTTCCATGACCCTTAATGCACGCCGGCGGCGGCAGCGGCTTCGTAGGCTTTGCGGTCGCTCTCGGTTAAAGGCTCGCTTTGCATGGTGAAATCCTGTTCGCGACCCGGCAGGCTGTATTCATACGGTCCGCGGTAAACACTCGGCGTGACGGCGAAGTTTCCGTGCGGCGGCGGCGAAGGCGCCGTCCATTCCAGGGTGGTGGCTTGCCACGGGTTGTCGTCGACTTTCTCGCCACGCCAGATGCTCCAGAAGAAATTGAAGATGAACGGAAGTTGAGCGAGCCCCATCACCCAGGCCGCAATCGAGATCGGCGTATTCCATTCGAAGCCGCTCAGGCCCCAGACCTTTTCGCCCGCCAAAGTCCAACCATGGCCGCCGTCGTACCAGCGCCGATGCATTCCGAGCATGCCCTGGAGGAACATCGGCAAGAAAATGATGTTCATGCAGATGAGCGATGGCCAGAAATGGACCTTGCCCCAGAACTCGCTCATCCGCCGGCCGGTCGCTTTCGGGAACCAGAAATAAATCCCGGCGAAGACGGCGAAGATCGTCCCGGGCGCAACGATGTAATGGAAGTGCGCGATCACGTAATAGGTATCGTGCAGGTAGAGATCGGCCGAATTGAAGGCGAGCGGAATACCGGTCAGGCCGCCGATTCCAAACATCGGGAGAAAGGCGGTGGCAAAAAGCATCGGCGCGTTGAAACGGATCGATCCGCCCCAAAGCGAAATGAAAAACGCGCTCAGGATGATCACCGACGGGATGGAAATGATCATCGTGGTCGTCTGGAAAAAGGCACTCACGACCGAGCCCATGCCGGTGAGCCACATGTGGTGGGCCCAAACAATGAAGGAAAGGAAACCCAGAACGAGCGCGGCGAAGACGAGCGATTTGTAGCCCCAGAGCGGCTTGCGAGTGTTATTGGCGATGACCTCCGCGACGATCCCCATGCCCGGCAGTATCAGGACGTAAACCTCCGGATGCCCCAGGAACCAGAACAGATGCTGCCACAGGAGCGGACTGCCCCCACCGCTGACATGGAGCGGCGCGCCATTAATCACCAGCCCGCTCGGCATGAAAAAGCTGGTGCCGGCGATGCGATCCATCAGTTGCATGACGACGGCAGATTCGAGCGGCGGAAAAGCGAGGAGGAGAAGAAATGCGGTCACGAATTGCGCCCAGACGAAGAACGGAAGCCGCATCCAGGTCATCCCTTTTGCGCGCAGTTGAATGATGGTGGCGATGAAATTTACCGCGCCCAGGAGGGACGAGGTGATGAGGAGGATGAAACCGACCAGCCAGAGTGTCTGGCCATTCCAAAACACATGGTAGGTCGGCCCCTTATCGGAAACAACGGCAAGGGGCGTGTAGGAGGTCCATCCGCCCTTGGCTGCGCCGCCCGGGACGAAAAAGCTGACCAGCATGACCAGGCCGCCGAAGAAAAAGGCCTGATAACTAGCCATGTTGATCTTCGGGAAGGTCATGTCCGGCGCGCCGATTTGAAGGGGCACGACGAAATTGCCAAAGGCCGCGAACGCGATCGGCACGATGCCAAGAAAGATCATGATCGTGCCATGCATCGCGCCTAACGAGTTGTAGAACTCCGGTTTCATCACCCCGTTCTCGACCGCCCCCGGCCCGAACATATTCGCGAGCAAATTGCCAACATACGGAATGGGCTGTCCGGGGTAGGCGAGCTGCCACCGCATCAGCATCATCAGAGTGAAGCCGAAGAAGAGGAAAATCAGGCCAGAGATTCCGTATTGGATGCCGATGACCTTGTGATCGGTCGAGATAATGTATTTCCGCCAGAACGACAGCTCATGATGGTCGTGTCCATGGTCGTGCTCGTGATCAGGATGTTCGGCGTGCGGATGAGGAGCGAGGCCAGAGGATGCGTCCATAAGCGGAAATTGAAACTGAACGTCAGGGCGAAGTTTTCAAGTGGAAAGCGCCTTTTTCCACCGAATCCCGACCCTTCGCTAATCATCGCGCGCCCAGTGGATTTTGCGTGTCTCGGACCTGGGAAATCCCGCAAGCAATTTTGGGGGCACAGTTCTCGCTAAATTCAGGAGGGTTCTCCTGTCTTTTGTGAACAAACAACTCATAGATGCTCTGCTTTCCGCCATGATCGGCAGCAGCGCCGGCGTTTCCGACGTGCTCTTCGCTGTCGGCAAGCCGCCTGTTCTCGAGGAACATGGCGTTCTGGAGGAATTCCCTATCGATTCGCCGACCGGAGTCCTGGACGCGACCCAGATCAACCAGATTGCCGACCACATCATCGACGGCGACGATCGGCTCCGGGCCGACCTCGCCGACCACGGCTCCTGCGATTGCAGTTATGCCCTGGCCGATATCGCCCGGATGCGCGTCAACATCTTCAAACAAAACGGGCGCCCCGCGATTGTGATGCGGAGATTGCAGACCGAAATCCCCACCCTTGATCAGCTCGGCCTCCCTCCGATTTTCCGGGAAATGATCAAGGAAAAAAACGGGATCATTTTCGTAACCGGCGCAACTGGCAGCGGCAAGACGACGACACTCGCCGCGATGTTGAACGAGTTGAACGAAACCCAGAAAATTCACATCCTGACGCTGGAGGATCCGATCGAGTTTCTTCATCCGCACAAAAAGGCGCTCTTCAATCAGCGCCAACTCGGAAAGGACTTCCGGAATTTCGCGAACGGCTTGCGGGCAGCGCTTCGGCAGGCCCCGAAAGTGATCCTGGTCGGTGAGATTCGGGACCGCGAAACGATGGAGATCGCGATGACCGCGTCGGAGACGGGGCACATCGTGTTCACCACGATGCACACGGTCAACGCCGGGCAGACCATCAACCGCGTCCTTGGCCTTTTCGGAAAGGACGAAGAACAACAAGTGCGGCAGCGGCTTGCCGACACTATCCGCTACGTCGTGAGCCAGCGGCTGGTAACCAAAGCGGCAGGAGCCGGTCGGCTCCTCGTCACCGAGATCATGGGCAGCAGCCTGCGCACGCGTGAGACCCTTCTCTACGGCGAAAGCGAGAACCGCACGTTCCAGGAAATCATCGAGGCGGGCGACACCCTGGGTTGGCACAGCTTCGACCAATCGCTCCTCAAAGCTTACAAAGCCGACCTGATTACAGACGAGACCGCTTTGATCTTCTGCTCCCACAAAAACAAAATGCGGCGCGACATCGAGATGGTGAAAAAATTGCGGAACCTGAGTCTGGCGGAGGAGCCTTCGGGTTTGCGGTTGGAAGTGGATTCTGAGCCGAAAGTTTGGTCTGCCGCGTGAACATAACCTGCTATTACCAAGCCTGACATGAACGCAATGAACGAACCTGCCCCCACCCCCGACGTTTCCGAGCAGCGAACGCCCGATGAGCGCGCTTTCCGCGCCGAGCTGAACCAGAAACTCCGGGCTCCACTCAACGCCATTATTGGCTTCGCCGAACTCCTGGCCATGCGCCCGCGCGGCTCGGCGACCAAAGACGCTGACGTTCAACACATTCTCAAAGCCGCGCGCGACCTCCTCGGAATTATTAATCAGGAACTGGGCGAAGAAGGCGGTGCCGACCGGCCGGGATTAATAACGATGCCGCCGCCCGCCACGTGCGATGTTCTTTATATCGAAGATGATCCTGTGAACTTTACCCTGGTCGAACGGATTCTGGAATTTCGTCCCACGCTGAAATTGATGCATGCGCGCAGCGGCGGCGACGGCGTCGAGCTGGCCCAGACCTACCGTCCAAAGCTGATCCTGCTGGATTTGAATTTACCGGACATGCACGGTTCGGAGGTGCTTCGCCGCTTGCAAACGGAAGCGCAGACCGCCACGGTGCCGGTCGTCGTCCTGAGTGCGGATGCGACCCCGAGCCAGATCGAGCGTTTGCTAACGGCGGGCGCGCGCAATTATCTCACGAAGCCCTTCGACATCGACCCGTTTCTCGCCGTCGTCGACGAGATGGTCGCGTAACGAGCGCGGAGGCGCTTCAAGCGGCGATTTCAAATCGCCGTTCTTTGGCCTAGGTTGATCGCGTGTTCGCGACACCTGACCTCAGCAAGCTAGAGAAGCCGGAACTATATCGTGAACTTGCTGCTCAGATTTCTGCGCTGATTCAGGACGAGACCGACCCCGTCGCAAACATGGCGAACGCGGCCTCGCTGATTTTTCATTCCGTCCCGCGGTTGAACTGGGCCGGTTTTTATTTGCTCAAAGGAGGCGAATTGGTTCTCGGGCCATTTCAAGGCCGGGCGGCTTGTGTCCGGATCGCGTTCGGCCGCGGCGTCGTGGGGACGGCCGCGGAAAAACGGACCGTGCTTCGGATCGGCAACGTGAACGAATTCTCCGGCCACATCGCGTGCGACACCGCATCGCAATCGGAGCTGGTAGTTCCGCTCACGAGCGAGGACGCTCACTTGCTCGGCGTCCTCGATATCGACAGCCCGGAGCTGAATCGGTTCGATGCCGACGATGAGGCAGGGTTCCGCGAAATTGGAAAAATTATCGCGGCGAAGCTTTAGTCCGCTTCTTCCTCGGCCTTCTCTCCGTGCTCGACGATGTCGCCCTTTTGGAAGAGCACGCCTTGCGCGATCTCTCTCCATTCCGGCTTGGCGCGAAGAAGCCATTCGAGGTCCATCGAGAAATGTTTGAACTCCTCCTTTTGCGCGTTCTGCATGATGGCGCGGGCGCTTTTGTCTTTCTCCACCGAGATCCGCTGCTCGTACCAATTGATCGCTTCGGCCTCTTCGCCTAACGAAACGATCATCCGCGCGAAGGTGCGCGTCGCGGCCGAGAGTTCGCCAGCCGGTTCGTGATATTGTTCGAAGCTCATTATTTTTCTCTCCGTTTTGGTTTCGGTCCGGAAACCTCCGGAACTGTTTGCTCGTCTGCGAGCTGCTCCTCGCGAAAACGCCTCAGCGTATGCGAGGCCAGGCTCTCTTCGAAGAGGTCGCGGTTGATGGCCTGGGCCGCGGCTGCGCCCTGACCCGCGGCGATGATCATCTGGCAATTCGCCGGCGTCACGCAGCCGGCTGCATAAAGCCGCGGCACCGTGGTCCGCATGCATTGATCGACCTTGATCTGGCCGTCGGGATCGATTTTGGCGCCGAGTCTCTTGGCGAGCTGGTTGTGAAAAATGTCGCCACGAGTCGTGAAAATGTAATCGATCTTTACCTTCCGGCCGCTCGCGAATTCAAGAGCGCGGATCTTTCGTTTGCGATGGTCGACGTCCCGAATCCGCGTCCGCGCGACGGGGATTTCGTATTCTTCCAGCCAGCGCGCGTGCGTCTTGTCCCAGACAGGCCGCTGTCCGTTGGTGGCAATAATCACGCAGGCGGAATAATGAAGCATGCCGAGCGCGTACTCGACCGCTTCATTGTTCGCGCCGACAATCGCGATCCGTTTTTGCCGGACCCGATAACCATCGCAGTCTTTGCAAAAAAACATGCTGTGCCCGAGGCATTCCTTCACCCCAGGGATCTCGGGCGGCAGATGGAAAATGCCGGTGGCGATCAGCAGGCGTTTTGCGCGGTAGTTTCTTTTTCGACCTTTTAAAACAAACCCCGATTTCTGCCTCGAGACCGCTGTTATTTCATCCTGGACGAAGCGCGCGTCGTAACGCTTCGCCTGGGCCCGGCCGTTTTCCAAAAGCTCTTCGCCGCCGACGCCCTTCGGGAATCCGAGATAGTTTTCGACGACCGGTTCCCATTTGGCCATCGAGTGACCCGAATCGATTACGAGGGTGTCCCGTTGCGCCCTCCCGAGGTAAATCGCCGCCGACAGCCCGGCGATCCCGCCGCCTACGACAATAACTTCGCGGCAATCCGATTCGTCAAAGTCGGCTGGTCGTTTCATCGTCGAACATGAATCGGCGACGACATCACGGAGGGACGTGCTTGCCGCACGTCGTTACTGCTTCGGCGGCGGCGCCTTTGGGTTCGGCGCTTCGGCAGGCTTGGCGCCGGCGGGTTCGCCGCCCGAGAGCTCGGCGTCTTCCGGAACTTCGTGGAGAGTCGCTTCCGTGAACGAATCAGGGTGACTTGCGAGTTCCTTCCGCAAAGCCGCAATGCCCTCTTTTGACACTGGGCCGCCTTTGTTTCCCCACTCCTGGCGGATGTAAGTGATCACGTCGGCGATCTTCGCGTCGGTCAGCGTTTTCTCCCATGGTTGCATTACGGCTGTGCCGAAGGACTGGCCTTTTACTGTGATCGGCCCCTGCAACCCTTTCAAGACAATCATGCCGACGCGCTTGCTACCGCCATTAACGATTTCGGATCCGGCCAGCGGCGGATAGCCCTGGCTGGCGGCGCCGAGACCGTTGGGCTGATGGCACACCGCGCAGTTGCCGGAAAAGATTTTCTTGCCGCGATCCGCTTGGGAAAGCTCCGTTTGTTCGACACCGGGACCGTTCGGTCCCTGTTTTTTGGCGTGCGTGGCGCCGGCATACGGATCCAGGGAATCGCCGCTGAAGTTGCCCGAGAATCGGCCCAGATACGCGCCACCGAAAAAGATGGCGAGGCCGTAGACAGCAATCAGCCAAATCGAGAGCGGCTCCATGCCCGCTCGGGGCTCCCGCTTTTCCCGCTGGATTGCGGCGTGAACCTGATGCACGTCCGCCGTCTCGCCGTAATCCATCCCCTGCCGAATCTGATCTCCTGGGGCGCGCTCGTTCATTTCTTTTCCTCCTTGGCGGCGGCCGGGGAAGCGGCCGGGGCGGCCGCTGGCGAAGAAGCCGGCGCGGAGGTGGACGTCTTAGCTTCCTTCAGTTCGTGCGATTGATCGAGCGACATGAGGTAAGCGACGAGACACTTCGCATCGTAGCTGGGAACAATCTCCCATTCGTCACCCGGCGCGTCTTTTCCGTTCAGTTTCAAGGCGTCAACCGAACGCTCGCCCGTGATCCGGCGTTTCTCGTAAAGGAATTTGTAGGACGGCATGTTCGACACCGTTTCAGCCAGGACGCTGCGCGGATCGTAGAGATGCTGGTGATGCCAGGCGGCAGAGTATTGGGGCGGAACGCCGTTGACCGTGATGTTGGTTTCGGAAGTCGTGGTAGCCTGCTCAGCCGGGCTGGTGGCGGGTGGCGGAGCCGATGCGTTCGGCGCGCTCGATGGCGCTGGCGCCGTTGCCGGAGAATTCGCGGCAATCGCGGGCGATGCGTTAACGTTTGCGCTTGGAGCGGGCGACGCATTCGGCGAAGTGGCAGCGTTCGGAGGCGCCGCATTTGTCGCCGGGGACGCTGACGGCGCGGGGCTTTCAGCCTCGGCCGGCGCGCGCTTTCCAATATTCGAAAGATCCGGACCCAATCTCATTTTGCCCAGCATTACTGGCCGCTCGAAAAGATAATCGCGCGGCGCGCTCCGGCGCGTCCCCCATTTCCTGTCGATATCCGAGGCCGCGTAATCGGCCCGCACCTGTTGGCTATGGCAATAGACGCAGCCGTTAGCCGCGTAAATTTTTCGTCCGCGCTCAGCCATGCCGGATTTCGGTTGCGGGTAGATGTCCGTCTGCTCCTCATCCGCCTGAGGATCGAGATGGCCGATTTGCCAGTTCGGGATCAGCGTCAGGCCCGCCCACGAAAACGCGAACGTCCCGAAAATGCCGAGGAAAAGCGCGGTCACCCCTTTCATATGTGGTCCTTCACGGCCTCCTCTTCTTGCGGGTTCAAAAACGTAGGCACACTCGAGCTACGGCCGAGACCCAACAGCATCAGGCCGAAATGAAACGCGAAAATGAAATGCGCGATCGTGAGCAGCATCCCGGAAACACTCCGTCCGCGCAGGTATGGCAGAATGGAATCGGTCGAGTTAGCAAACTGGACCGATGGGTCGCCCAGACTGCTTCCCTGGGCGATACCGCCGACCAGAAGCATCGTTACCATCAAACCCACTCCATAGGCAGCGGACCAGAAGTGGAGTTTGATCAAACTCGCGTAACGCCATTCCCGTCCAACCAGGCGCGGGACGATGTAGTACATCGAACCGAAAATAGTCATCGTGAAAAAGGCGTAGAGGCCGAGGTGCGAGTAGCCAACGCTCGCCTCACTGAACTGGGTGTAACCGGCGATCGATCGCAGCGACAAAAAGATGCCGACCAGACTAAACGCCGTGTAGGCGAATGCGCCGAACACGGTGAAGCGGAGCGTGGGACTGTAGCGAAGCAACCCGAAATAACCGCGCATCGTCATGTGATGGTTTAATCCGACGGTCGCCACCGGGATTAGCGTGAGGATCGTGGCCGCGATGCTGGCCGTGATCATCCAGGCCGGGAACGGTCCATCGACCAGCCGTTGCATGCCTGTCCAGCTGGCGAAGAGCGCGTAGGTCCAGAAGCCGATCGCGGCCAGATGATAGCTGTAAACCGGGCGCCCGATCACTTTGGGAATCATGTAATACGTGGTGCCGAGCGCGATCGCGCCGAACCAAAGAAAGAGGAGATTATTCGCGAACCACCAGGTCACCGCGGCTTGCATAACGCCCTGGACCGGGACGAGGAACAGCATCACCTGAGTGGCGCCGTAGACCCACGGGAACCAGAGAAACGCGCCGAGCAGGTACCATTGCGTGATGTAGATGTTGTCGCCGCGGCGGAAGCGAAACATCAGCAACGCCCACGACACGACGAGTGAATAAGCGACGAACAGGACGGCGGTGGCGTAAGGCGGGAACTCGAGCCATTCATAGCCGGTGCTGTCGCCAGCGATAATTCCGCCGACGCCGAGCAGCACTCCCAGATTCCAGAATGCGCCGCCTGCGATGAGGAGCAGCGGATGGCGCAAGGTCGAGCGGCACAAACGCGCCATGAGCCAGATCGCGGTGCCGATGCCCGCCATGGACGCCCAACCGTAAACCATCACGTTCATGTGGGCCGGCCGGACACGACCCCAGGTAAGCCAGCTGCAATTCGCGAGCAGATCGGGCGCGTGAAGTTTCCAAGAGGTCAGGCCGGCGAGGAGCGTCCCGAGCAAGAGCCACACAATGGCCGATGCGTAGAAGAACAGGACCGGCAATCGCGTCGAAGCGTCAATCAAAGCGCGCTCGACTTGCTCGACGTCGCGCGTGGTTACTTCGTTGTCCGGCGGCATGCCGTGGACCGCATCTGGCGGCGTCAATGGTATTTCAGACGGATTCATGGCGTTTTACCGCGAACAGGAAGCGGCGTCCCGGGAGCGGATGGCGCTGCGGATGGTGAAGGGGTTGCCGGTGCCTTGGCCGATTGCGAAGGCACGGACGCGGCCGGGCTGGCGTTTGGTCCGGGCTGGGTGTTCGGCGGAGCCGGCGGAGGGTTCATCGCCGCGGCTGGTTGGTTATGCGCTTCGGAGTCATGGCCTTCCACCGCCTTCGGTTTCGGAGTCGTGCTTATTTCAGCGGCTGGTGTCGCGCTGCCCTTCGCGGCGGGCGAAGCCGCAGCGCTTGCGGCTGGGGAGGCGGACGCGTTCGGCGCAGCCGAAGTTTCCGGCGCGGCGCTCGGCGATGCGGCGACGATCGGTCCGCCCACGGTCGGTTTTTTGTCGGCCAATTCCACCAGCGTCAACTTCGTCGCTTGATCGACTGGGATCCGGACGATGCCCTTATTTTTATCGACCCAGCCGTAGGTCGTTAGCGCGGTCAGGTTTTCCTTCTGCGCTGCCTCAAGCTTTTCCGCGCGCACTTTGGCGCGTTTCTTTTCGTAGGTATCGCCCCGCGCCGATGCTTTCAGCAGGACGAAAGCGATCAAGCCGAAGAGAGCGAAGAGCAGGACAATCCCGAGCCACGTCGAGAACGTGGAGCGCGGCTGATGATGCTGAATTGGTTCGGTGGTCGGCACGGTTAATTAACGAAGTGAAGCGATTCAAGGAGGCGCGGATCGCGGTTCGGAAAAAGTGAGCTCCGGCGAAGGAGCCAAAGAAAAACGAAAGCGAGCGTCGCGCCCATTCCGAGCAGCGGCATGAAATCCCAGATACTTATGAGCACGCCGGCGCCATGGAGCGCCGGCAGGATAATGATATAAATGTCGACCATCTGCATGAAGATGAGCCAGCCGGCGATCAAACTCAGGCGGGCCGGTTTCTTCTTCAGGCCTTGCATGAGGAGGACGACGAACGGAACGAAGAACCGCCCGACCACCAAAAAGAGACTGAGCGCATTCCAAGACTCCGTGTTCCGCCGGATGAAATACTCGGTCTCTTCCGGCATGTTCGCGTACCAGATGAGCATGTACTGGGAAAACCCGATGTAGGCCCAGAAAACGCAGAAGGCCAACATCCATTTCCCCATGGTGTGGTAATGCTCCTCGTTAATGGTGTCGCGCAGATAACCAGCCTTGCGGAGGGCCGTGATTACGATAACCAGGAGCGACATCGAGCTCCCGGCCGCACCGGCGAAAATGTAAACGCCCCACATGGTCGAGAACCAGTGGTAGTCGATGCCGAGGAGCCAGTCGTACGCGCCGAAGGTGAGCGAGAGCGCGAAGAGCGGCAGCGCCACGAACGCAAGCCGCCGCATATTGATCGTGAAACCGGGATTGCCGTCCCGATCCTGGCGAATGGAGAAGCGGCGGAAAAGCAGCGTCGCGCCGATGAAGAATACGAAGTAAAAGACCGCGCGCGCGATGAAGAACTCCCAATTCAGGTAGGCGCGTTTGCTGTCGAGAATCGGGTCGTGCCCGGGCGGCACGTTCATCCATTCGTAGAGATGATGGCGGAAGAGGACGACCGGGATAAAAAAGAGGGCCATCACCGCGAGAAGCATCGAGAGGTTCTCGAGCTGCCGGCGGACAACGACTGACCATGCCGCGTCCACCACGTGATGGACGATGATCCAGAAAAAGCAGCCCGCCAGAACCGTGAAGTAGAAGGCGAAGGCGAACAGCCAGGAGAAACTGAATTGGTGCGGGGAAACGTAGGCGCCGACCGCACTCAGCGCGAGCCCCACGATCCCCACGATCGCAAGCAGGAACGAAAGAGGCGCGAACCGGTTCTTCTCGATGTACTCGCCTTCCGGCGTCGGGGCCACGTCAGCTCGTTCGCTCATTTCTTGGCGGCCTCCGGTTTGGAAGGTTCGGGTGACGCGGCCGGCGGCGGCTGATCCAGCTCGGCCCGATGCTCCGGCGGGACATCGGCCTCAGTGGCGTTTTCGCTGCGCTGCAACGCGCGCAGATACGCGATGATTGCCCACCGGTCGGTAACGTTCACGTTGGGGCCATAGGACATCATTGTGTTCTTGCCGTTCGTGATCGTGTTGAAAATTTCGCCATCCGACATCTTGCGAATCCGCTCATCCTGCAGACTAACTACAGTCGTTAGGCCGTACTGTTTCGCGATCCCGTTTCCGGCCGCGGTATAACCATGGCAGGCGCTGCAGTTGATGTTGAAACGCTGTTTCCCGCGCTCCATCAGCTCGCCGGTGACGGGCAGCGGGAAACCTGTGCCCCAGTTGGTTCCCATTTTGCCGGTGTTGAAATAATCATTGCCGCTGCTGAATGCGAGGTGCGGTTGCGCGTTCATTTCGCTCGGAACCGGTGGCGCGCCGGGCGAGGCCTCGCTCTTAGGGTTCGGCATGTCGTAACCGATCGGAACAGTCCCGGCCACCGGCACACGCGAGCCGCGCCCGTCTGCGAAAAATCCGAGCGGCGCCTGCGCGCGCACTTTCATCTGGCGCACCATGTCGGGGAACACTTCGATCGGCGACCCGGTGCTCTTCTGCCCGCGGAAACCGAAGACCGCGACAATCGCGACGCCGATCAAGATGAAAATGAGAAAGAAGCCGCGGAGCATTTAATCGTTTCTGGGTTGTAGCGACGGCGCTCTGTCGCCGTCCAAAGCCATTGCTGCAATCGGCACGCTGTTACGCCGACAGAGCGGCGTCGCTACAACAGCAATGTGATGGCGGTTTCTCATATCAATCTTCGTGAATGACAGTGACGTGCGTTCCACCGCTCTGTTCTAAAACTCCCGCGCTTCCACTTCGGTAAACCGCGGGTCGCGCGCCTCGATGATCAGGAAAAGCCGTCGTTCGTCGCGCGGCTGAACCGGCGCCAGTTGAATACCGGATGATACCAGCGCGGCAATCCGTTCATGATTAACATCGCGAAAAAAGCTGTGAAGGCCGAGAACAGGACCGTGAGCTCGAACATGATCGGAAAGAACGCAGGCACGGTGCGCCAGTCGACCGGCTTTCCGTGAACGACGAGCGGATAGATGAACCACGACGGCCCGAACTCGAGGATCACCGCCGTCAGTAGCCCGGTGATGCCGCCGGCCAGGACGAACGAGCTCAGCCACGATTTTCCGAGCCCCATGGCGGCGTCCATTCCGTGAATTGGGAAAGGTGAATGGACATCCCAACGTTTAAATCCAGCGTCGCGCACGCGTTTCGCCGCCTCGTAGAGCGACGAAGCGCTCGGGAATTCCGCGCCCATCCCGTAAACTTTATTTCCGGACGGCGTTCTCATTCCGTTCGCTCCTTTCCGCCGGCGGCGACCATGTGATGTTCCTCCGGGGTGGCGTGATGCGGGTTGGCCTCAGGCAAGACGATCTTCACTTCCGACATCGCGATCATCGGCAGGTAGCGAATGAAAAGGAGGAAGAGCGAGAGAAAGATTCCGAATGTGCCGATGAACGTCCAGATATCGACCCAGGTCGGGTAAAACATTCCCCAGGACGACGGCAGAAAGTCGCGGTGCAATCCGCCCACGATGATGATGAAACGCTCGAACCACATCCCGGCGTTCACGCACATGCAAACGAAGTAGACGACGTAGATGTTGTGCCGGAAGCGGCGGAACCAAAAGAGCTGCGGCGAAAGCGCGTTGCAGAAGAGCATGCCAACCCACCAGTACCACCAGTAGGGACCGAAAATTCGGTTAAAGAACGCGTACTTCTCGTACTGGTTGCCGCTATACCAGGCAACGAAGAATTCCATCGCGTAGGCGTAACTTACGATCGAGCCGGTGAGCAGAATCACCTTCGCCATCTTGTCGATGTGCTGAATCGTGATGATGTCCTGGAGCTTGTAAATCGCGCGCGCCGGGATCAGCAGAGTCAGCACCATGGCAAACCCGCCGAAGATAGCGCCCGCCACGAAGTAGGGCGGGAAGATGGTCGTGTGCCAGGTCGGGATAATGGACGTGGCAAAATCGAACGACACCACGCTATGCACCGAGAGAACCAGCGGCGTGGAAAGGCCAGCCAGGAGGAGATAGGCCATTTCGTAATGGCGCCAATTCCGGTTCGACCCGCGCCAACCCACCGCGAAAATTCCGTAGCAAAGCTTTTTGACCTTGGTCGTGGCGCGGTCGCGCAACGTCGCGAGATCGGGAATGAGGCCGGTGTACCAGAACAACACCGAGACAGAGAAGTAGGTCGAGACCGCGAAGACGTCCCAGAGAAGCGGGCTGCGGAAGTTTGGCCAGATCCCGTAATTGTTCGGCAACGGCGCGAGGAACCACGCCATCCAGACGCGGCCCACGTGGACGCCGGGGAAAATCGCGGCGCAGATAACCGCGAAGAGCGTCATCGCTTCGGCGGCACGGTTAATCGACGTGCGCCATTTCTGCCGGAGCAGGAACAGAATCGCGGAAATCAAAGTGCCAGCGTGTCCAATACCGATCCAGAACACGAAGTTCGTAATGTCCCAGGCCCAGCCGATCGGATGATTGAGCCCCCACGTGCCGACGCCGGTCGAAATCTGATACCCGAGACAGAAGAGCCCGAACATGGCGACCATCGAAGTGATCGCAAAACTCACCCACCACCAGCGCGGCGCCTTGCCTTCGACCGCGCCGGAAATCCGTTCCGTGATCCACGAAAAATTTCGCCGGTTCAGGACCAACGGAACCCGCGCGAGCTTGTCCCCCACCGCGGAGGATGCCTCGCCTTCGATTACGTCTGGTGCTGTGATTGCGCCGTCCATTAGGAAATTTCGATTTTCGATTTTCGATTTTCGAATGAAGAAGACCGATAGTTAGCCACGCCGCAGCCAATCGAAATTCGAAATTCGAAATTCGAAAATTCCTTCACGGTTTCTCCTTCGGGTCTAGCGCGCCCTTATCGTGCTGGTTAAAATCATGTTTCGCCTTGTCGGGACCTTCCGGCCCTTCGTGACCGAGGCTCGCCACCGCGATCCGGCCGGCGTCCGGCATTTTTGGATTCGGGTTCCGGATCCGCGCGAGGTAACTCGTGCGCGTCTTCACATTCAAATATTCGAGCAGCCGGTAATTGCGGTCCTGCATTTTTATTTTCGAAACCTTACTTTCCGGATCCTTGATGTCGCCAAAGACGATCGCTTCCGTGGGGCACACCTGGGCGCAGGCGCTCGTGAACGAATCGCGTGGGATCCGGGTTTTGTCGGACGCGCCCGCTTTGACGTGCGCGGCGATCTTCGCTTCTTCGATGCGCTGCACGCAATAGGTGCACTTCTCCATGACGCCACGCATTCGCACCGTCACGTTCGGGTTCTTCTGGAGCTTCGTGGTGTCCGGCGCGCCTTTCTCGGTGAAGGGCGCGATGTATTCCTGATAGACGGAAAGCGGCCCAATTTTCTTTTTGCCGATGGGCCGCTGGTTGTAATCGAAGAAATTGAAGCGCCGCACTTTGAACGGGCAATTGTTCGCGCAATAGCGGGTGCCGATGCAGCGGTTGTAGGCCATGACGTTGAGGCCGTCTTCGCTGTGCACCGTGGCGTTGACCGGACAGACGGTTTCGCACGGCGCGTTCTCGCAGTGCTGGCACATCATCGGTTCGTGCACGATCTCCGGGTTCTCCGGATACTCGCCCCGGTCCTGGTTAAACGGTTTTTCGCTCGCGTAATAACGGTCGAGCCGGAGCCAATGCATCGCGCGGCCGTGGCTGACCTGCAGTTTGCCAACGATCGGAATATTGTTCTCCGCCTGGCAGGCGACGATACACGCGCTGCAACCCGTGCAGACATTCAGGTCGACGGCCATCCCCCATTGCTGCTCGGCATTGAGCGGCGGATGGCTGTAGATCGACGGCAGCTTGTGCGGCAATTCTTCGTCGCCCGCGATCTTTTTCACGAACTCAGGATCTTCGCGGTATTTTTCGATCGTCGCTTCGCGAACCAACCCGCGGCCTTCGATGCTCCAATGGTCCTGGGTCACCGAGAGCGCGTAGGTGCCAAGCGTGTGGGCGCGAGCCTTTGGTGATGCGCTCGGCGCCGCCGGAGTCGGCGTCGGACTCGCGGGCTGCGGTTCGGTCGGCGCGGTCGTGACGGTGATCGACTCGATTGTCTTGCTGTCGACCGCCATGTAGTGCGGGTTCGAGCTGTTCCGCAGAAGGTACCCGTTGAAGCCGGCTTCCTCGCCGACCGGGCCCGTCTTCTTGCGCCCGTAACCGAGCGCTATCGAGATCGAGTTGTCCGCGTGTCCCGGCGAGATCAAAGCCGCGATCACCAGCTCGCGCCGGATATTCTTCTGCTGCGCGTCCTTCGTGGTTTCGGTGACGGCGATATTAATGAGATCGCCGGTCTCTACCCCAAGATGCGCCGCCATCGCCGGACTCATGAGGGCGGCGTTGTCCCAGGTGAGTTTCGTAATCGGATCGGGCAATTCCTGGAGCCAGCCGTTGTTGATGTAACGGCCGTCGTCGACGTTGTAGCTGCGGGTCAGGACAATTTCAGGCGCATCCAGCGTCGGGTTCGGCGCGGTGGCCCAAAGCGTGTGCGCGACGCCGCCGGCATTGTTCGAGTTGAACGTCGGCGGTTTTTCCTTGAGCGCGATGTGAGTTGCGAACCCGTCTCGCAAGAGCTGAGACCACGCGGTCTCGAAATCACCCGGAGGCGCACTCGCGCGAAATGTTTCCTGGACCAGTTGAGGACCATCGACCTTCGCGTTACCCAGAACGGCGTTCATCAAGTCGAGTTCCGACATTCCGCCGAAGAGCGGGAGAATCATCGGCTGGATCGCGACGTAAGCGCCGTCGTTAGTGAGCGCGTCCCCCCACGATTCCAGATAGTGCGCGGCCGGCACGTGCCACTTGCTCAGCTCCGAAGTCGCGTCTTCGTAATAACCGAGCCGCACCACGTCCGGCACTTTCTTTTGCAATTCCGGCCAATCGACCGGCGCCTTCAGATCCTTGTCGATCGTGATTCCCTTCGGCGCGTTATAAACCGGGTCGCCGCCGAGAATGAAAAGCTGTTTGACCCGCCCCGAATTTATTTCGCCGGCGAGCTGGAGAATGCTGTTCGTCTTTGGAGTGCGAACGAATTCACGGACAATCACAGTCGCGCCGATGTTCTTCAACGCAGCATTGATCGCGTAAACCATCAGCTGCACCACCACCGGCTGATGCGCGCCGGCCACGACCACGCTTGCGCCCGGCTTCGCCATGAGATCGTTCGCGCATTCGGTCAGCCACGCGTCGTCGAAAGGCATCGCGTTTACCGGTTCGGTCAACGTGGCGATCGTCGAAGCAAGACCCTGGTCTTTCGTCGCCACCGCGATCTTTCCAGCCAACGCCCGGGTGAACGCCGGAATCTGGCTGGCCGGACAACGCATCCGGTGATCCGCCATCGCGCCGGTGAGGGTGAAACGATTCTCCACGACATAGAGCCGGTTCATCGTGTCTTTCGCTGCGCCGACCCGCCGCCGTGAAGTGAACGCACGGATGCCGGCAAGATCGCCTTCGCCGCAATCCAGGAAATCGCTGTCGAGCGCGACTACGACGTCGGCCCGCTCATAACGCGGAACGAGGCGCGCGTTGTCCCCGAAGCTCAGTTGGGTCGCGAAGCTTTGCGCTTCCGTCAGGAGCGGGTCGTAAACGCACCAACGCATTTTCGGATACACCTTCAGAAGCTCAGCCCGCAAACGTTCCCGCGTGGGCGAGTGCACTTCTTCGGCGAGGAACGCCAGACCGGCGCCGCCATCGGCCGCGATTTTCGTTCGCAACTCGCCGAGATATTTCTCGAACGCGGCGCGGTCCCGCGACTCGAAGGTCTCAACCTTCTTGCCTTTCTCTTCTTTCTCGCCTTTCTCAACGAAGCGCTTCGATCGCGCCGGATCGTAGAGATCGAGAAGCGATGCTTGCGCGAACGCGTCGGTCGCGCCGCCGCTCGCAGGGTGGAGCGGATTCCCTTCCAATTTGATTGGACGCCCGTCGACGGTCGCCGCGATCAGCGGGATCGCGCCGCTTCGTCGCGGCATCGCCGTGGCGTAATACAAAGCTTTTCCAGGGATCGTCCACTCGACACTCTTCGTGAACGGAACCAGGTGCGATTCCGGCCGGCGACAGCTCGTTAGGCCAAATCCTGCCAGCGCCATCGACGCGCCCATCAGTTTCAGGAAGCCGCGGCGCGACCATTCATCGCCCTCCATTTGGGCCGCGCCCGAGGGAAATTCGCGCTCGAGCCAGCCGCGGAACTCCGGCGTGTCGCTCAGTTCGTCGAGGCTGCGCCAGTAACGTTTCCCGGTCAGCTTTTCCGGCGGATGCTCGAAGACATGTTTCATCGGTGGCACCCCTGACAATTAATTGTCGGCTGAATGTTCCAGCGCTCTTTCAAGGTTCGTCCGATCTCTTCCTGAGTCAGTTTTTCCTTCTTCGACCAATCGTCCTTGGCATCCTTCGGCTGGCCGTATTTCGCGACGAAGTCAGCCGGCTTTTCCCACTCCGGCTTCCAATCCAGATTCGTGATCTGAGTTTCGGGCCGGAGGAATTTTCAGGATGCCGGTGGCATTCGAGGCACCACGCCATGCTGTGCGGTTTCTCGTGACGGACTACCGGCATGCGGTTCACCTGGCCGTGGCAGCTCGCACAACTGATCCCGCGATTCACGTGCGCGGCGTGATTGTAAAAGACGTAATCGGGCGTCCGATGGAGTTGGACCCACTCAACCGGCTGCCCACTCTTCCAGCTCGCACGGACCGGCTCGAGTTTCGGATTGTCCTTTTGCACCTGCTGATGGCAGGCCATGCAGGTCTGGGTGTTGGGCAAATTCGAATGCGCCGCCACGTCGACGAAGCTGTGGCAGTAGCGGCAATCCATCCCGAGCTGCGAGACATGGATATCGTGCGGGAATGGCACTGGCTGGACCGGCTGATAACCGACCCGGGTGTATTTCGGCGTGATGTAATACCAGGTCGCGCCGGTGAGCCCGGAGACGATGAAGATGCCGCAGATGGCGATCTTGAGCGGGAGCCAGTTTGTCCAGCGTGGAAAAAAGTTCGCCATAAATCGCCTAGCTGGCTCGGCTTCGGCACGGGCGCAGCCGCCAACTTAAAAACGGAGCGAACTGGGAATTAGGATGTGCGGCTCTCAGAGGTCGTTGAAAGATAAATTTAGGTGCAGCGGCCCGGAGTGAAGCGCCAACTCTATAAATCGAGATGGAGTTGGCAAAAGAAAATTGTTTTTCCATTCGTGGTGGCAGCGAGGAAAACCATTTCTTCAATACGGAAAAGCCTCGCGTATGCAAAAAGGAAGAATGCGAACTATTCACACGATTCGCGTTGCAAGCGTCGCGCTCGACGCGGCGCGCTCGAGGGCTGATGATCTCAATCGATGAAGGTTCACGCTGTTTTTGTTTCGCTGGCCATTTGTTCAACGCTGCCTGCACTGGCGCGGCCAATCCTTCCCCAGAAAGTTTTCATCAATGGCAACATTTACACGATGAATGAACGACAGCCGCGCGCGGAAGCGATCGGAGTCAAGGGCGACCGCATTGTTTTCGTCGGATCAAATGAAGACACGAAAAAGTATATGGGCGCAGAAACGGTGAGTGTCGACCTCGTCGGCAAAACCGTCGTGCCCGGCCTGACCGATTCGCACTGCCACATTTTCGGGATTGGCGAACGCGAGTTGACCCTGAATCTCGAAGGCACAAATACGCTCGAGGATTTCCTCGCGAAGGTGAAGGCGCGCGTCGACAAAGCCGAGCCCGGGAAATGGATTACCGGACGCGGCTGGATCGAAACATTCTGGAAGCCGCCGCAATTCCCCACCCGCGCCGATCTCGACAAGATCGCGCCGAACAATCCTGTGTTTCTCACTCGCGCCGACGGGCACGCCGCGATTGTGAACAGCGCCGCGTTGCGCATCGCGAAGATCCAGCCAGATACGCCGAGTCCCTTTGGCGGCAAAATCTTGCGAGTCAAAGGAACGCGCGAACCGAATGGAATATTGCTCGATCACGCGCAGACAATAGTTCAGAAACATATTCCGCAACCGACCGAAGCGGAACGCCGCGAAGCGTTCGTCGTCGGCGTGAAACGCGAGCTGTCGTTAGGCTGGTGCCAGATCCAAAACGCCGGGAGCAATCACGCGGATCTCCCGCCGATTCGGCAGGCGTTCGAAGCCGGTCAATGCAACATCCGCGTTTACAACGCCGTGTATTCGCCGGGACCGGCCGGCGCCGCTTTGTTGCGAGATGGTCCTGCCCTCAACGAGTTCGACCACCATTTTACCCAGCGCACGATCAAAGTGGTGTTCGATGGCGCGCTCGGCTCGCGCGGCGCCGCGTTGCTGGAGCCGTACTCGGATGCGGCGGAAACTTCGGGTTACCTCACCCAGAGAGAAAGTGAGCTGCAGCCAATCTTCGAGGAAGCGTTGCGCAAAGGAATTCAAATCGAAACGCACGCCATCGGCGACCGCGCCAATCGGCTGATCCTCGACCTCTACGAAAAGGCGATGAAGGCGGTGCCACCAGAGCAACGCAAAATCCGCGAACCACGCTGGCGCGTGGAGCATGCGCAGATTCTAAGCGCGCAGGATATCCCCCGATTCTCGAAACTCGGCGTAATCGCTTCGATGCAACCGTCGCATGCCATCAGCGATCTTTTCTTCGCCCCGAGCCGCCTCGGGAAAGATCGTCTCGCCGGCGCCTACGCGTGGGAAAGTCTCTTGAAATCCGGCGCCGTTATTTGCGGCGGTTCCGATGCGCCGGTCGAACGCGGCGAACCGATGATCGAAATCTACGCCGCCGTTACCCGGAAGAGTGTCAAAGGCGAATCGGCCGACGGTTGGCACCCGGAACAAGCCGTTTCGCGCGAGAGCGCGCTGAAAATGTTCACCATGTCCCCCGCCTACGCCGCCTTCGAAGAACAAGACCGCGGCTCCATCGAACCCGGCAAGCTAGCCGATCTCACGATCCTCTCCGCCGACATCATGAAAATTCCCGAGCCGGAAATTCTAACGACGACCTGCGCGATGACCGTGATCGGTGGCGAGATCGTTTACGAAGCGGCACACTAAGGCGCCTTATTTCGAAAAGCGCCGACGCGGCCGGACCTCACTCTTGAGGAATGCCGCTACCACCTCTTCCAGCTCGGCCTCTCCCCCTCCAAAAATTTGTGAGAAAGATCCCAAGACATCAGGCGGAGCGGTGACCGGGGAGCCGGCATCGAAGGGAGGCGAGGGATCATACTGATTGAGCAACTGCGCGTACATCGCGTTCGTGCTGTTCGAAAGGACAGCGATCACAGCGAGAGAAGCATCGAGCCCCGAGCTAACGCCACCGCCAGTGATCCGGTTACGATCGATCCAATAACGCGGGTAGCCTGACGGCAACCGGACTTCGGGAAACATCGCGAGCGATTGTTGGAACTGCCAGTGCGTGGTCGCGGTATAACCGGCGAGCAAACCTCCCGCCGCGAGCAAGAGAGCTCCGGTGCAAACCGAACAGACATACCCGGCATTCGGACCTTGCGTTTTCAGCCAGTTAACCAGCGGCCCACTGGTCGAGAACTGGCCGAAATAACCGTTTCCAAATCCGCCGGGAACCCAGATCGCGTCGGATGAAGCCAGGGCGGGAAGCTCGAGAGCGACGTTGAACTCAATGCCTTGCAGACAAGTCACGACTCCCGGTTGAGCAGTCGCAAGCACGGGAGTGATCCCCGCGATCCCGGCTACCGTGCTGAACATCGCGAACGGGCCGCTTACATCCAGGATGTCGAAGTCTGGATAAACTGGGATGACAATTCTATCGATGGCCGGAGCGTTGGAAGAGCTCGCGACTCGAGTCTTAGTTTGCACGCGCGGCATAAAACGATGCGACAACGCCGGCGGGCGAGACGCCTCCCGATCCATTGCTGTGTGGAATCGTGCGCACAACCGATCCGACGATAGCGGCGCGTTGGAGAGAAGCGTCGCTATTCGGCCAGGCCGGGATCAGCCAGCCTATGTAGTCGTAGGCCCAAGGCTCGCCGCCCACAGTTCCCTTTCCCTGAAAGCGCACTCGCATGGGAGAACCGAAGCCGAAGGATCCGTGCAACGCTAGCGACCAGCCCGGACCGCCGATTGTGCCGCCAAGAATCGCCGGCGCGGCTTCCTTAATCTCAAGGGTGCCCCGGCCGAATTCGAGCTTGTCGAAGTCTGTGTTGATGTTCGGATCGTTGAGCAAACTGCGGTAGGTCCATTTTCCGACGAAGGGATTCGTGGTCATGTCCTGCCCCTACCTGGTTGGCTTGGGTGTCGGCGAAGCTGAGGCCTTCCATTGGGCTTTCATCGCCATCAACCAGCTGAAGTCGCCATTTCCGGCAGCGCCGAAAATCGCGTTCTTCCCGTTCGTGGCCAGCGCAATTCCCGCCGAATAATGACAGCCTGTGCAACTCTCAGTCGCAAAGATCGGCGTCTTATCCAAGGAACTGCCTTCCTCAGATTGGGTGGCCTTCTGGTTACCTTTTTGGAAATACGTTTCCATGGTCGAGTTCACCAGGTAGACCGGAGTGATATTACCCGGGGCCTTGTTCGAGACGCTGTTTAATCCGCTATAAGGTTGCGCGTTGCCGGGCGGCATCGCGGGAGCCAGCGGAATCGTCCCCGTCTTTGGATCGGTTCCAGTGGGCCACTGGGTGTCGATCAATTCGTAATACTGCAAGGGTGATTGCTCCTTCTTCAGGAGTGCTTGCACGGACGAGTTCAAGGTTTCCTTGGCCAGCGGAATTGCAGTCACTCGCGTGACCTGAACCGGGTCCTTTACCTTCGTCTGATCCCAAACAGGATTGCCGCCGGCGTCTTTCCCCGTCGACTTCGGCATGATGTTTACAGGCTTGTTCGGCGAATTTGGATCGTTGAACGACGGCTTTGAGGGATACTTGGGAGTCCCGGCCAGGAGGTCGTTGACGCGCACGTTATCTACCTGTTCGAAGGTGGCCCAAATCCAGGTGGGAGACGATTCGGTTTTGATCGCGATGTGCATTCCTACCAGTCCCATGTTTTTCAGTTCCCAGATCGGCTTGTCGTCGGTTCCCTTGTTGATGTAGGCCTTTGCTTGAATAAACCGCTCGGGAATATCCGCTTTGTCGTCGAGTTGCTTCCAAGCCAGCTTTAATTCCATGGCTCCGCGCGCCGGCTTTGGAAGGGGTGGCCGGTTAAGTCCTTCCTTATTCATTCCGGAAGGAAAATTCACCGGCTTGCGCTGTTGGCTGAACGCAAGCTGGCCATCAATGTTGTAAAACTGATTTGTCACCACATAGTCGTATTCGACCTCGTTCATGATGACCTCGTAGTGGACAAAATTGCCGTTTTGATCCACGAGCGGGCCGGAGAAGGCTTGGCTGAGTTCGTCCTCGACATCCGCATTCGCATTATTACGAGCCTGCTTGGTGGGAATGTTCTTCTTATGGGTCATTTGCAAGACTCGAGCACCCTCGACCGCCTGAAGGCCAGCCGCGGGCGGCGGCAGCTTCTTTCCCCAGTCGTACGGAGGATTCGGATTCGTTGGACCGGACCCATCCTGCTTGTAAACCTGGAAGGCCTCGATCCAGGCTTCCCAGAGCCGGCGTCCGCGATCGTTAACGCCCTTCCCTGGCGTGTCGCCAGCAGCTACAGGCCAGTTCAGAGCGATAAATGTTTGCCATGAAAGAACGTCAAACAGCCGTTGGACCTGGGGAAACTGCTGATTTTTTTCGAGATTCTTTTTCTCCACCATGTTGACGTCGAAGGGCATCTCTGGAGACAGAGGTGGAAACGGAATAGTCGGGGGCGGTTCCGCGACCGCCGAAAGAGCGGTCATAACAACACCGACAGTTGCACACGCTTTCCACTGGCAGCGGGAAAGCATCCGTCGGACAGAATATAGGTTATTCATGGGCAGGTCTTTTGTGGGGTTGCTGAGACGAAGGTGAAGTCCGTCCCCGGCGTCGTGCCGAGACAGAGGTCGAGCTGGCCGATCGTGGTTGGGCTCGGGGAAGCATGGGGAAAGGGGTGCCGGCAGGATGCGCCCACGGCGAAGCCCGCAGCAAGCTTTATCTTCCCCTGCCGATCCGCCACGCGCCGGAGAAGACGCACGTCCTAAGGGAACATCGGCGGCAAGATCGACTGCGAAATGAGATAGAGTAGCGCAGGCGAATCGCCTGCCACGGTTTCCGCGCGGCAACCGGAGCGGTTGCTCTGCAATTAAGAACCGGGACTACGAGTACAGATATTCGTCGTGATATTCCCGTTGAGGAGCGAACTGGACGGTTTGATCGCCGCCACTCTCCGGGTATTCGAAGATTTTGCCTTCGTAATTGCGGATCACGATTTTTTCGTTGTCGTGATAGAGAACGTAACCCGGATTGATTGGGACTTTGCCGCCGCCGCCGGGGGCGTCGATGACGAATTGGGGGACGCCGTAGCCGGTGGTGTGGCCGCGCAAGGCTTCGATGATCTCGATCCCTTTCGCGACGGAGGATCGCAGGTGCGCTGAACCGGTGATCAGGTCGCACTGGTAGAGATAGTACGGACGGACCCGGCAAAGCAGGAGCTTTTGCACGAGCGTCTTCATCGTCTCGACGTCGTCATTCACGCCGGCGAGCAAAACGCTTTGGTTCCCGAGTGGAATGCCGGCATTGGCCAGACGTTCCAGCGCCTGTTTCACTTCGATCGTCAGCTCGCGAGGGTGATTGACGTGCACGCTCATCCAAAGCGGATGGTATTTCGCGAGCATCGCGCAAAGCTCGGGCGTGATGCGTTGCGGCAGGAAGATCGGGACGCGGGTCCCGATGCGGACGAACTCGATATGCGGGATCGAGCGGAGCCGTTTCAGGATTCCTTCGAGCTTGTCGTCGCTGAAGATCAAGGCGTCGCCGCCGGAAAGGAGAACGTCGCGGATTTCGGTATGTTGTTCGAGGTAACGGAAAGCCTGCTCGAAATCCGTGTGCAATTCCTGTTCGCCAACGCCGCTGACCACGCGGCTCCGGGTGCAATAGCGGCAGTAACTGGCGCAGCGATCGGTCACGAGAAACAGAACGCGGTCCGGGTAGCGATGGACCAATCCCGGCACCGGCATGTGCGAATCTTCCCCGCACGGGTCCGCCATGTCGTAGGGCGAGGTCCAGGTTTCCTCGATCCGCGGAATGACCTGACGCCGGATCGGATCGTCCGGATTGTCGCGCGGGATCAGGTTGAAGAAGTGCGGGGTAACGGCGAGCGCGAGCTTGTCGCCCGAGAGCAGAACGCCGCTCCGTTCTTCGTTAGAAAGTTCAAGATGCTGTTCCAGCTGGGTCAGGGAGGTGACCCGGTTCTTGAGCTGCCATTTCCAATCGTTCCAGAGTTCCGGTGGGGTGCCACGCCAGTAGCCTGGCGCGTGCGACACGAACTCTTTTCCATCCATTTTCCCCGGGGCAAGAGTGAGCATTTTCGATTTGTGGAAGGAAACGTTAAGGGCCTTAAGGATCGTGTCAATCGGACGTATCCATAGGGAATTTACTCAAACAAAGATCGCTTGGAGCCGTTGTGCCCATTGGGTCGGACTCAGCCCACGGCGCTCGCGCTTAACCTCCTCGTTCCCAAGCTCTCGCTTGGAAACGCGCCTGGTCTTGGAAGCTCTGCTTCCTTCCGCGTTCGTCGCCATCGCACGCTCGTCGAAGCTCGAGCTTCGAAGACAATTGCGTTCCCAAGCCGGAGCTTGGGAACGAGGCTCGCAACCAACCCGCGCCGCTCGCGCTCCGACGGTTGAACAGCTATGGTAAAGGGCTGTCCAACCACCAATCATGCGCATCGTCTCTTTGATCTTCGCTTTCGCCTTGGGAGCCCTGGCGCTCCGGGCCGCTCCGCCTCTTTCGCAACCCGAGTCCGGGCCGACCTCCACCGTTCCCCCGGCCGCGGCTGACGCCGGGAAGGACGTCGTCCACCAGCTCAACAGCGCGTTCACCAAAGTCTTCGAGATCATCGCCCCGACGGTCGTGATCATTGAGGTCACCAAAAAGAGCGACGGGCCGGATACGTCCGCGCTGGACGATTTGTTTTTTAACCAGCCGCAGGACGAAAGCTCTCCCCGACGGGGCCCGCGGAACCGGGAGCCGAGCCAGAGTGAAGGCTCTGGATTCATCGTGCGGCAGGATGGATTTATCTACACGAACTACCACGTGGTTGAAGGCGCGGACCAGATCGACGTGAAGCTGAAGGATGGGCGCGAATTCAAGGCCAAGGTCGTCGGCACGGACGAAAAGACGGACATCGCGGTGATCAAGATCGACGCCACGAACCTGCCGGTGGCGCAGTTCGCGAACAGCGACGACGTGCGGGTGGGCCAGTTTGCATTCGCAATCGGGGCGCCGTTCAAGCTCGATTACACGTTCACTTACGGCGTGATCAGCGGAAAAGGCCGGAGCAAATTGATCGCAACCGGCGGTTACTCAATCTCGGATTATTTGCAGACCGACGCGTCGATCAACCCCGGAAACAGCGGCGGCCCGCTTTGCGACATCGACGGAAAAGTGGTCGGAATGAACACCCTGATCAACGGCTTGAACCGCGGGCTCGGTTTTGCGATCCCAAGCAATTTGACGAATGAGATTGGGCAACAACTAATCGGCGGTCACAAGATCATGCGGCCCTGGCTCGGCATCCGGATCGAGTCGTTAGGTGATGATCCGTCCATTCGCGATCTGTTCAAGGGTCTCGACAAGGGCGTAGTCGTGCGCACGATCGAGGCGGACGCGCCGGCCTATAAAAGCGATCTAAAGCCATTCGATGTAATCACCCAGGTCGACGGCGCGGCGGTGACCACTGACACGCAACTGCAGCGGGAGATTTTGAAAAAGAAGATCGGCCAGAACGTGGAGCTGACGGTTTGGCGGAAAGGACAGACGCTCAAGATTCCGGTAACGACGGGCGAATTGCCGGGCGACATTTCGCAGGCCTCGAATGAGGTCAAGCCGCCGGCGCCAGCGAAGCCGGAAGAATCGACGAACAAGTTCGGCCTCCAGGTCCAGGAACTGACGAAGGAAATGGCGGACCGAATGAAACTCGGCGTGACGCAGGGAGTGATCGTGACCGACGTAGCCGACAACAGCCTGGCCTCCGCGCAGGACATTCAACGGGAGGACGTGATCACGGAAGTGGACGGGAAGAAGATCACGAACCTGGCCTCGTTTAAGGACGCGTTGAACAGGGCCGATGCGAGAAAAGGCGTGCTGTTGTATTTGGACCGCAAGGGCAGCAAGACGTTCGCGGTCCTGAAGGCAGGCGGATAGGTCACAAAGCTCTAGCTTTCATTCACCTCGTTCCCAAGCTCCGACTTGGGAATGCAGTTGTCTTGAAAGCTCTAGCTTTCGTTGAGGGTTGACGAAGCTGGAGCTTCGAAGACAAGTGCGTTCCCAAGCTGGAGCTTGGGAACGAGGAGCACGAGGAGCTTGTTGGATCACGCGCTCCGTCGCGCGATGTTTGCGAGTTTGCCGGGCGTCGTCGTCATCGAGCGACGGAGCGCTCGATCCACCTATGGCGACCGTCCGGCACCTATTGGTGCCCGCGCAGATATTCGCCGAGCGGTTGGTTATCCAGGAACAGCTCCTCCATGGCGGCGTCGCCACGAAAGACTCGGACGGTGACAAATGCATTTTGTTTACCACGGCGACTTTGGGCGCGATAGGCCGCTTCGGCGGCGGGCGCATCGCGCTCGGTCACCCAATACTTGTCGAACGGCAGCGAAACAGTTTTGCCGGACAATTGCGCTTCGAGGAAATCGTCGCCTGCGGGTCGCGCCGGCAACACCTGATCGATTTCGGCAACCCCTTCCCCGTTCGATCGGAGTGTCACAAAAACATTCTGCCCGGACTCAAGACTTGGCGGCGGCGAGATTTCCTGGGTCTCGACGTCGAACTGCAGCGAAACGTAGCGACCGCGAAAGGCATCGACCGGATCGACCGGTGCGGTGCGGAATTTCCAGACCCTGCCGTGACGCAATGTCTGTTCACGCTTCCAAATGAGCGAGGCCGGCACCGCCAGCTGGGCCAGCGCCACTAAAATGAAGACGATGAGCCGCCAGGATTTCAAGCGCGCGCCTTTCGTTTGAAAACGACAAGGTTCGTCGCGAAGAACCCAAGACCGATCGCGATGAATGCGACTCCGCGGACGACGAACTCAAATTCGGCGTCGAAAAATCGTGCCACGGCCAGGATCGCGATGACCAGCATGCCGAGATTCGCTTCGAAAATCCGGCCGGCTCGCACTCCGCGCACGAGCGTAAACACGCCCAGCGCGAGCATGAAAAGGTTCAGGAGCAACGCCGGCAGAAGCGGATTGCCGGTCCGGTTGGCGATTCCCCAGGCGATCAATGCCATTGGCGCGAACCCAGCTGGGGTCAGGTTGATTTCTCTGTCTTTCCAGAACGCGTAGAGAGCGAACAACATCGCCGCGAGCACCCAGGCGATCTGGATCCCAGCCGCCAACACGTCGGGATAATGGCGCGGTACGAAATTGACCGCGTCCTGCCATTGCCGGCTCCGCCAGCTGTCCTGGAAAGTCAGGAAAACGGCGAGCGACAGGAGTCCAATCCAGCCAGCGGCAACAAACGGGTGCGGGCGCGTCGGCCGCCAATCCTTGAACGAGAAAACGCCCACCAGATAAACCAGCGTCCAGAACCCCGCGAAGGAAGAACGCCAGAAGGAGTGCGCGCCGATGTCGTCGGTTTGGCCTAACGAGAAAGCCGCGGCGACAGCCAGGGCGGTGGTCGCGAGGAGCGTTCCGTATCCGTGCCGGTTGTGACGCAAGAGAATCACGAATGCCGGAACACCGAACGCCAGCAGCGCCCAAACCCAGAGGCCGTTAGGTTGAGCGCCCAAGAAGTGGCTCGATCTTGACGACGACAGAACCCAAACCGTCGCGCCGACGAAATAGGCGGAGAGCCCGACGCTGCTCCGGAATAAATAGACGACAGGCAGCGCCAGGAGCATCCAAACCAGGATAAACCGGGCGAAGTCCCCTTGAATCTGGTAAGTCTGACTGACGAGCGCGATCGCGGTGCCGATCGCCGCAACGTTCAGGATCGCCGCGCTCTCGCGCCAGGCGGCGGATTCATTTCGACGAAGGAGGACGAAAAGGGCAAGCGCCTGACTCAGGACCAGGGGCGCGAAGGCGATCCCGCAACGGACCGGCCGGCTGAGGAAATCCCAATTGTGGGCGACGAGAAGAACAACACCGGCGCCGATTAGCAACGAACCAAGGATCGCGGAGAGCACGAATCCGAGGCGGCGCGGGGCTTCGGACGATGAGGACGAATAATGTTTCCGGAGAGCGTCAGCGCTTTCCTCGGAGAGGACGCCGCGCGTGACGAGCTCCGGAAGCTCGGCCAGGAGCCAGCGTGTTCCAGAGCGGTCCGCCGAGGGCATCGGCGGATAGTATTGGGAGGGCGAGAGTCTGTCGAGACGGGCGGATCTCTACCCTGAACTTGGAGGGACGACCGCTGTGCGTCCCTAAAGTACAGGGACGGGACAGCGCCCGTCCCTCCATACAGTTCTGCTTAAACTGTTTTCCGGTTCCCCGTCAGCACCAGAATGATCCCGCCAGCGAGGCAAATCCCGCCAACGATGGGTCCGATCGGCACCGGGTGTTCCTCATGCTTGTTGATCTCGAGCGGACCGAGTTTCGCCACGTTCTCTTTCGTGGTGAAACTCGTGTATCCACCGTAAGCGAGTGCGATGATCCCGATCGCGATCAGAATGATCCCGAAAATGCCGGCTGGTCTCATAAGATCGGAGCCTCTACACGCCGCGGCGTCCCGAAATCAAGTTGATGATCAGGATGACGACAGCGACGACGAGGATCAAGTGAATCAGTCCGCCGCCGATATGGCCGATGAAACCGAGGAGCCAGAGGATTAAAAGAACAACGAAGATAGTCCAGAGCATATGTTTTCCTTAGAGTTGGTTGATTTTTGGTTTGTCCGCGGGATGTCCCGCAATCGAGTTAAAGTGAGCGGCGACCGGTGACGAGCTGGATGATCAGCACAACGACCGCTGCCAGGAGAATCAGGTAAACGAAATTCCCGATGGAATAGACGTTGATGAATCCCAGCAGAGCCAGAATCAGCAGCACAACAAAGATAGTCCAGAGCATATGTTTTCCTTTGAGTTGGTTTACTTTGCTTCGCATCCGGCGGCGCGAGTGCGCTTAAAAGATTTCAGTTGGCCGCGCTTTCCGCCCCGGGGCCGCGGCTTTATGGAATTTTGAAGAAAATGCTCGCGGCTCGGATTCGGAAGGTTTACAACGCGATTGTCCGTTCAACCAACCAAGTTATGCGTTCCAAACTCCTCGTTGTTTGTTTTCTCGGCCTCATCCTGACCGGCGGCGCTTTCGCGGCTGTCGTCGTGGAAAAACGCTCGCACGAAATGCCGTATGTGGAGGTATTCGGTTGCGAAGGTGTTCACGCTTTCGTTTTTCGCGGGCCAAAGGGCACCTCGCGCCGCCCGATCCTGGTGCCGCCACGCGAATATTGGACCGCGTCGGAGGCCGGCCAGTACAAATTCTGGTTAAGGGACGGAAGCGGAAATGTCTGCTCGAGACTCGTCACGCCGGAAGTGTTCGCTCGATACCGGGTGGGTGATGACTTCAACGATTGCGGGCCGGCGATGGAACGCACGACGGAAGACAGCAAGAGTGTCCAGCCAGTCGTTCACCATCGAAAGCACACAGCGCAGGTGCGGAAGCGGACTCACCATCGGCAGATCGCGAAGCATCATCGCGATCATCGTTCCCACCGAATCGCGGCGCGGTAATCCGCCCGCGCTCGCCTATTCTTCCAGCGCCGCGCGAATACTCCAGTGATGGAGTTCGAGTCGCTCCAAGGCCCCGGCCTGGTCGCATTTTGCCAGCTCGGCGACAAGGCGAACGGCGCGGTCGCGCAGCTTCGTGTTGGACGCGTTGACATCGATCATCAGGTTCCCACGCACCTTGCCGAGCGCGATCATCGCACCAGTGCTGATGATGTTGAGCGCTATCTTCGTCGCGGTGCCGGCTTTCAATCGCGTTGAACCGGTCAGCAATTCCGGACCGGTCGCCAGATCGATTTCCAAGTCGCATTCCGGATTGCGTGGCCGCTCTGAATTGCAGGTCAGCAAGATCGTTTGCGCGCCGCGCTTTTTGGCTTCGGCCAACGCCCCGAGAACAAATGGAGCGCGTCCGCTGGCGCTGATACCCACCACGAGATCCACCGCGCCCACGCCGCGTTCATCGATGGCCAGCGCGCCGCCACCCTTCTCGTCCTCCGCGCCTTCGACGCTGCGGGACAACGCAGTTGCTCCGCCGGCGATGATGCCCTGCACCTTCTCGGCCGGCGCACCGAAGGTGGGCGGAATCTCACTCGCATCCAAAACGCCAAGGCGTCCGCTCGTGCCAGCGCCGACATAGAACAAACGTCCCCCACCCCGTAACGCCTTCGTCGCCATCTCAACCGCGCGGGCGAGCGATCCGGCTTCTTTTCGCAACGCCTCCTGGACAAACGTTTCTTCCCCAACAAAAAGTTCGACGAGCTCCTCCGCGCTAACTTTGTCGAGGTTTTCCGAGCGGGGATTGCGCTGCTCGGTGCGAGCACGCCCGAGGCTTTCCCCTTCCCCCTCGCGCGAACCCACCGCAACAGTGGGTCGTTCCTCGAGATTCGAGGCAAGCCAGGCGGCCCCGAGTTCCGGCGTTTGCTCGCTCATGGCGACGCGCGCATCCGACAGACATTTCTTGAGCTTGCGCTTAAAGGCGTGAACGTAAACGCCGTCCCGCTGAAAGAGCCCTCCGAGCAAAATCACTTTCGGCGCGAGAAGTCCGAGACGAGTGGCAACGGCGCCAGTGTATTCGCTCAACACGCCGGCGGCTTCTTCCACAATTTTCATCACGCTTTCGTCGCCTTTCATCGCGCACTCGAAAACCACCGGCGCGAGACCGGCGACTTCGTTTTTGTCGGCGATCTGCGCCCAGCGGACGAGCTCGTCGCGGTTATTCAAGCTTAAGGCACGGAGGATCGTGGCGGTGAATTGCGCTTCGCCGCGATGGAGATCGTATTCGCGCAAAATGAAACGCAGCGCCTGCAGCGAGATAAAATAGCCGCCTCCGGCGTCCCCCAGAATATGGCCCCAGCCGCCGGCCTTTTCGATTCGATCGCCGCGCCGCCCCGTTACGGAAGCGCCGGTTCCAGCATTGACCGCAATGCCGTCGCCGCGTCCCAATGCCGCGGCGAGGCCCGAGTCGCGATCGCTGCCCACCGTGATTTTTGCCGAAGGCCAAATCGCACTGCACAGATGCCGGAGGCTGCTCCGATCTTCTTCTGTCGCGCATCCGGCCAAAAACATGCCGACTCGTTCCGCCTGCGCTGGCATTTGCCGGAAGATCGCGCTCAGTCGTTCGACGCTGGTAAGCCGTAGATTCGACGGCGGCAGTTTGCCTTGCTCGATAATGCTGAACGAATCGGCGCCGGATTCGACCAGCACCCATGAGGTCTTCGTGCCGCCGCCTTCCACGCCGAGAATGCGTTCGCTCACCGTTTGGTAATCGTTCTAACTCCAACCCGCGGCTTTGCAAGGTAAGCCTCAAGGAGCGGTCCCGCCGTCTCGGGACCGACTGAATTCAAAACGGCGGCTTGGAAGGCGCGGCTCCTTGAAGCTTATTATGCAGTCATGGCGCCAGACAAAGAGGAAGCTGCGAAACGGGTCGCGCAGTTGCGCTCCGAGATCGAAGAACATAACCGCCGCTACTACGAAGAGGCCGCGCCCACGATCGGCGATCGCCAATATGACGAACTCTATCGCGAGCTGATCGAGCTCGAAAAGCGGTTCCCTGATCTCGCGAAAGGCGATTCTCCCACGCAGCGCGTCGGCGGCAAGGCGCTGAAGGCGTTCGGCCAAATTACCCACCGGGTGCCGATGCTCAGTCTCGATAACACCTATTCGGAAGAAGAGGTCACCGATTTTTACCGCCGGCTTGAGCGGCTTTTGCCGAACAAGAAAATCCCGGTCGTGATTGAGCCGAAGGTAGACGGCGTGGCCGTCTCGCTCCTTTACGAAAACGGGAAATTGAAGTACGCCGCCACCCGCGGCGACGGGACTGTCGGCGACGATATTACCCAGAACATCCTCACCATTCGCTCCGTCCCAAGGCAGTTGAAGGGCGATGTCCCTGAGCTGTTGGAAGTGCGCGGGGAAGCGTATCTGAACAAGGCTGGGTTCGCGAAATTGAATGCCGAACGCCGGGAGGCGGGTCTGCTGGAATTCGCGAACCCGCGGAACGCGGCGGCGGGATCGTTGAAACAACTCGACCCGGCGATTGCGGCGAGGCGGCCGCTCGGGGTTGTTTTTTACGGCACCGGTTCAATCGAAGGTGCCAGGCTTGATAAACATTCAGAACTCTTCGCGCTCCTCAAAAGAGTCGGATTGCCCGGGAGCGAGAAATGGTGGCTGGCAAACTCCATCGAACAGATCCTGGGCGCGATCCACGAGCTCGATCGCGTCCGGCACGATTTTGCCTACCAGACCGATGGCGCGGTCGTAAAAGTCGATTCGTTCGCCCAGCGCGAAGTGCTCGGGTTCACCGCGAAATCACCGCGCTGGGCGATCGCATTCAAGTACGAAGCGGAGCGGGTCGAAACGAAGCTGCTCGATATTTTGGTGCAGGTAGGCCGGACCGGGACGCTTACACCGGTCGCGGCCCTCGAACCGGTCGTCGTGAGCGGCAGCACCGTCTCGCGCGCAACCTTGCACAACGAAGAAGAGATCGGGCGCAAAGATATTCGGATCGGCGATACGGTGCTGATCGAAAAGGCGGGCGAAGTAATTCCCGCCGTCGTCAGCGTTCGAACCGAACTGCGGACCGGCCGCGAAAGGAAATTCCGAATGCCGAACCATTGCCCGGAATGCGGCAGCGCCGTCGTGAAAGATGAAGGCCAGGTCGCGATTCGCTGCGTGAACAGTCAATGCCCGGCCCAGGTGCGCCGGCGCCTCGAGCATTTCGCGTCGCGCGGCGCGATGGATATCGAAGGATTCGGAGAAGCAGTCGTGAACCAGCTCGTCGGGAAAAAATTACTCGCGGACGTCGGGGAGATTTACGGGCTGACCGCGCCGGCGTTGCTGGAGTTGGAGCGGATGGGCGAAAAAAGCGTGAGCAACTTGATGGACGCGATCGAGCAGAGCAAATCGCGTCCGCTCTGGCGGCTGCTGTTTGGCCTTGGCGTGCTGCATGTCGGAGTCAGTGCCTCTCGCGCGCTGGCCGACCACTTTCCCAATCTCGACGCGATCCGGCAAAGCTCGGTCGAGGAGTTGCAGAAGATTCCCGATGTCGGCGAAGTGGTCGGTCGCAGCATCCACGAATTCTTTCGCGAGCCGCACAATCTCGCTTTGATCGAAAAGCTCAGAACGGCGGGACTGCGCTTCGATGCCGAACCTAAAGTGGAAGGCGCCGCGCCGGGATTCAAGAATACCACCTGGGTTATCACTGGGACCCTGAGTGAATCGCGCGAGGAAATCGCCGAGTTGATTCGAGCCCGCGGCGGAAAAGTAAGTGGCAGCGTGAGCAAGAAAACGAGCTTTGTCCTCGCCGGCGGAGATGCTGGCGGCAAACTGGACAAAGCCCGGAAACTCGGCGTCCGGGTCCTGGACGAAGGGGAGTTCCGGAAAATGCTCGGGTGAAAGGCCGCCAATTTCCCGCAAATTAGGGTTGTCATTTACAGCCCGGGCGGATAGCCACATCAATCGTGCGCCAATCCATCCTATCCCGCGTCGTTCTCTCTCTTGTCGTTTTAACCCTCCCGGTAACCAGTCGCGCTGGCAGTTTCGCTTTGAGCGAGCACAGCGTGAGCGGCCTCGGGACCGCGTTCGCCGGCGGCGCGGCCAGTGCCGAGGACGCCTCGACGTTGTTCTTCAACCCGGCCGGCATCGCGCGACTCGACCAGGGCGAACTCCAGCTCGGTCTGCACGCAATCATGCCGTCGGCTGAATTCAGCAACCAAGGCAGCCGTTACAATCTCCCTGGCACGCCATTTAACAATCTCCCTGTCACCGGGAGCAACGGCGGCGATGCCGGTATCAATCACATTGTCGGGAATCTCTATCTGACCCAGCCGCTGTTCCGGAGCACGAGCTATGGCGACCTGACGGTTGGGGTGGGCGTGACGACGCCCTTTGGGTTGGAAACAGATTACAGCCCGGATTGGGTGGGACGTTATGCGGCCCTCCGAACGAAACTCACAACGATCGATATTCAGCCGACCGTCGCGTGGCGCTGGGATCGGTTCTCGATCGGCGCTGGACTTGACATTCAATACGCCTCGGCGCGACTGAGCCAGGCGATCGATTTCGGCCTCGCTTCCCAGGCGCCGCTCGGACAATTTTACGCGGCGTTGCCGGCGGTCCTGGCGGCGCGGGGCATCCCGCCGTTCGCGATTCCCGGCATTATCACTGCAACCCGAAACGCATATACCGCGGCCGGGTTCTTCCCGGGTGGCCGCGACGGCGTCGTGGAGATCGAAGGCAACGATTGGAGCCTTGGTTTTACTCTGGGCGCGATGTTCGAATATCGCAAAGCCGGTGAAGGCGAAGGCAGTTTTCTGCAGGATGGCCGCATCGGGGTCAGCTATCGGTCGAAGATCGACCACACCATCGAAGGCAGCGCGGCATTTCGCCGCGTCCCGTTGATCACGGCGCCAGGCGCACCCGTGCAATTTCCAGCGCCAGGTGCATTTCCAGCCGTCTTCTTCGACCAGGGCGCGACCGCCGACCTCGCGTTGCCCGACATTGTCCACTTAAGCATTTATCAACGGTTCGCGCAGAAGTTCGCGATCATGGGGGACGTGACCTGGACAAACTGGAGCCGGCTGCAGGAGGTCCCGATCGTGTTCGAGAATGCCGGCACCCCCGCGACGATCCTGGCCATCAATTACGAGGACGCTATGCGTTACTCGGTCGGGTTTGAGTGGTACGTGTGCAAGAAACTCACCCTCCGCACCGGTTTCGCCTACGATGAAACGCCGATCCCCGGTCCGGACGATCGGACGCCGCGGGTACCGGACAACAATCGCTACTGGCTTTCGTTCGGCGCGAAATATTCGCCGAAAGACTGGCTGGATCTCGACGTCGGATATTCGCACCTGTTCGTCGACGATCCGAACACGAGTTTCACGGACAACCAGGGCCATCAGCTCAACGGCACTTACGATGCGCACGTCGATATTGTGAGCGCTTCAATCACAATCAAGTGGGGTGGCCCTCGCGAAAAGACGTCCGTCTACGCGAAAGACACCAAGGACACGTACCGCAAGTAAGCGCCGCGATCTTTTCAGGCAGTCTCCCGCAAGGGGCCACAGCGGCGCACCGGGCAATCTGAATTGGCCAGATTCGTTTAACCACCCGTGACCGAATCTGCTCGACCCTTGGAACCGGCGGAAATACCGCCGGCGATCCCGGCTGACCCTGAATCTCCGCGCCACATCGCTCGCTGGCGTTGGTGGATTCATTTAATTGTTCTCGGCGCCTACCCATTGCTCGGCCTTCTCGCCGGCTTCGCGACCGGCCGCGTCCGTCATGGACCGGCCTTGTCGGGCCGAGTCGCCGGGCTGCTGTTTGTGTGTGGGAGCGAGCTTCTATTCTTTTCCGTTCTCTTTTGCGTCGCCTGGCTGGCCTCGCGCGCTTCCCGGGACGAATTAATGTGGCGGTGGCGGCCGGGCTGGGGCGTCGTCCCGCTCGGCGCCGTCTATTCAATCGCGATTCGAGTGGGCCTCGTCGCTGTCGCGGTCGTCGTGATGGCGATCCTGGCGGCCTCGCAGGTAGTGACGCCTGAGAAAGTTCAACAATACGTCAACGTCAATCGGCCAGACATCGAAAGCATGGTCAGCGTCCCGGCCATGCGGCACAACCCTGCGTATTACTGGCTGACGCTGACTCTAGTGAGCTTTGTTGTCGCCGGAATACGCGAAGAGATTTGGCGGGCCGGAACCCTGGCGGGGATGCGGGCGCTTTGGCCGCGGACGTTTGGCTCCAGGCTCGGGCAATGCGGGGGAATGGTTCTCATCGCAGTTGTCTTTGGGGCGATGCACTTGCGAATGGGCATTCTGGCTGCGGTGGGCGCGGGAGTTCTCGGCCTTTTCCTTGGCCTCATCATTGTTCTGCACAAATCTATTTGGCCTGCAGTAATCGCCCACGGTCTATTCGATGCCACGACCTTCGCCTTACTGCCGTGGTGGATTGAGAAAGCCCGCCACCTGCAAGGCTAGTGAACCGCCGTCGTTCGACGCTGAAACGAACCTGCTTAGGGAGTTCGGCGCGGGTCGATCTGAAGCCCGGGCGCCGGCATCACCGTAGCTGCCCTCGGCGCGCACGGACTCAACGGGTGACAATCGGCCTTGATCTCGAAGGTCAGCTTTTCGTTCCCCCGCACGACCACGACCGGAACAGTATCCCCGGCGGTGAGAAAAAATGACGCGTCGATCACATCTTCCGGTTGGTGAACCTTGGTCTTGCCGACCTGGAGAAGAATGTCGCCGGCTCTGACTCCGGAGTCGAACGCGGGCGTTTCCTTCATGATCTCCGTCATCTCGGCGGTGGAGCCTTCGACCGGTTTCTCGGCTGGGGCCACATTAATGCCGATCCAGCCGTGCCGGGCTTCGCCGAAACGGATAAAGTCGTTTCGGATCTTTTCCGCCGCGTCGATCGGCAGGGCGTAACAGGCGGAACCGTTCTCGATTTGGGCCACGAGGATTCCTATGACCTCGCCTTTAAAATTCAAAAGCGGTGCGCCAGCTTCGCCGCGTTGGGTCGGGACATTCACGCGAACGTGGGTCGTATTGAAATGACGACCCATGAATCTCCGATCGAACCCGGCCACCATCCCAAAGCTCGGAGTTTCTGGCAGATCCAGGGGATAACCGATCGTCATCACGGGCGTGGCCACTTCGAGCCTCTCCGAGCTGCCGATCGTGAGCGCCGGATTGGTAATGTCCGCTTTTAGGATCGCGATCCCGCTGCGCACGTCCGCCATCAAAACCCGGGCAGGATAGACTTTGCCCTCAAAGTCGATGGTGAGGTTTTCCGTGTCGCCGCCGACCGAAAAAGCCGTGTAAATGGTGCCCGCCGGATCGATGAAAAATCCGGTCCCAGAGAGTTCGCCATGCTCGTCGGTGCCGCGGATTTTCACTACGGCTTTGCCCGATTTCTCGAAAATTTCCTTCACTTCCCGGCTGATCGACGAGGTCGAGGGCACGGAAGATTCGGCCGGCGGGGTCGTGGCCGCGGCGATGTAACTGAAAATATTAGCGCGACCCGAGGCGACGGAGAGGACCAGCGCCAGGGCGAATCCGAAGCGCAGTGAGATTGCCACGAAAGAAAAAAAACCGCGGCTTGCCGGGGGTCGACCGCAGAGCTCGGGCCCGAGGTTAGAACCTGTAAGCCGGCTCATAACTCACTGGAGTACTATCCAGCACGTAACGCGGAGGTGCCGCGACCCGGTGAGTTTTAGAGCTGTCTTTGACAGGACGCACAAGCGATGGGCCAAGGTCGCGGGTCGTGACCGGATTGGACAGGCTCCAGTTCGAATCCGGCGTCGTGGTCGTCGCCATTACCGGAATGCGATTCTGAGCCGCGACCGTCACGGTCTCGGGGGTCTGATAAACCTTCAGGGAAATAACAGCCGCGCAGACAACCAACGCGGTGGCCAGGGCCGGGTAGGAAGCCAACCCGGGGATATTGAGACGGAACAGGAAATCCTGGCTCCGTTGCAAGGCGATCCGCCAGACTGGTTCCTTCAGAAGCTCGTCACGCTGGCGGCGATGAAAATCATGCAGAAAATTCTCGAAGTAACCCGGGGGCGGCTGCTCATACTGTTTGAGCCGCAAAAGTTTGCCGATTTGTTCTTCGTTTATTGGGTCCATGCAGCGGGTTGTCTAGGAAACAGGGTTCTTCCGAAATTCGTCCAGATAATTCTGTAATTGGCGATTCGCGTAAAAGAGCCGGGAACGTACTGTGCCTTCTGAGACTTTCAAGATTTTACTGATCTCGGCATGGGGCATCCCCTGAATGTGAAACATGGTGACCACGGCTCTGTGTTCATCAGACAATTTCATCATCGCCTCGTTCAATCTTACCTGAAGCTCGGATAAGTCGGCTTCCCGCACCGGGCTGGTGGTGGCGGTGAGCTCGAGAAACTCTTTGTCGTTCTGCACGCTCCCATCCATGTCGTCGAGGCTCAGGTGGAAGCGCCGGCCGCGTTTCTTGAGGAAATTCAGCGTCATGTTGACCGCGATCGAGTGGATCCAGGTGTAAAAGGACGATTTTCCGCGAAATCCGCCGATTGATTTATACGCTTTCGAGAAGATGTCCTGGAGCAGGTCGTTCGTGTCCTCGTGGTTCGAGGTCATGTTGTAGACCAGGCCGTAGAGGCGCGGCGTGTACTTGACCACGAGCTCGTCGAACGCGGCGGCCTCGCCGGTCTGGGTGCGCGCGACCAATTGCTGGTCTTCATCCGATCTCGGCTGTTCCATCGCGTCCCGCTTAGGCTTAACACGCCGTCTGGTGGCCGACGACAGAAAATCCGCGAAGCGGCTTCGCGGCGACGGCAGGGCAATGGTGGAATTCATTTTTTTCGGAGTCGCCACGCGAATTTAGCGGCGATCGCGGACCGAGAGCAGGTAAAGCAAGTTCCCCAGGGTCGCGATAAACGCGGCGACATAAGTGAGGGCGGCGGCATTCAGCACCCGGTTAACGCCCACGACCTCATTGCCGGGCTGAACAATGCCCATCTGCGTCAAAATGATTTTAGCGCGCCGGGAGGCGTCGAACTCGACCGGGAGCGTGATTAATTGGAACGCGAGCAGGATGAGATAGCAGTAGATGCCCAACGTAATCAGCCCCGTTATGTGAAAAATGAACCCGCCGAAAATCACGAACGGCAGCATGTTCGACGCGATCTGGGTAATCGGCACGATCACCATCCGCGCTTTTAAAGGCGCGTAAGCCGCGGCGTGTTGAATGGCGTGCCCGGTCTCGTGCGCCGCAATGCCGAGGGCGGCCACAGACGGCGTGTTGTAGACGTTCGTCGAGAGGCAAAGCCGCTTGCTGGTTGGATCGTAATGGTCGCCCAGGAAATCGTTCGTTTCGACGACCTGGACGTCGTTGATCCGCGCCGCGGCCAAAATCTCGCGGGCGGCTTCTGCACCGGTGATATTCGAGCTCGCGCGCACTTCTCCCCATTTCTTGAACGCGCTGTGCACGCGGAATTGCGCGATCAATCCAATGATCAGCGGAATCCCCACCAGAATGAGCCAATTGGAGCCCATGCCGTATCCATAACCGTAGATAAAAGCCAGCGTCATGTTCTTCTAGATATGAAACGAAGTCGAAGAACCCCCTTGTCTAACCAGAGGTGCCCCGACTTCGTTCCGTATTACGTCGTTGGGTTATTAGACCGCGCCCAGCGTGGATTGTTCATCAAATCTCGAGCCGCTTTTCAAAGCGCGAGATCAGCCGGTTCCCCAATTTGGTCACCACGGCAACGTCTTCAATCCGCACGCCGCCCAGACCGGGATAATACAAACCTGGCTCGACCGTCAGCACCTGGCCAACTTTGAAGATGGTTTTCTGAAAGCGCGGAAACTCGTGGATTTCGAGGCCGAGCCCGTGGCCCGTCCCGTGAAAAAACCCGACCTGCCGGCCGCCGCGAACCTCCGTCGGGAAACCACGATCTGTGAAAAACTGCTTCACCTCGTTGTGCAGCGTCAGGCCATCCACGCCCGGCTTCATTTTCTTCAGGGCCAACTCCTGGCCTTCGCGGACCGTCTGCCAGAGTTTTCTTTGTTCCTCACTCGCCCGGCCGCGAACGACTGTGCGCGTCATGTCGCCGAAGTATCCGCTCTTCGCGTCGCGCGGAAAGATGTCGAGAATGATCAACGAATTCGCTTTCAGCGGCCCGGAACCGCGCTCGTGCGGGTCGCACGCCTGATCGCCTCCGGCAACGATTGTATTCGCCGGCAGACCGCCGGCTCGGAGAACGGCAGAATCGATTTCCGCCCGCAGAATTTCGGAGGTCAGTGTCTTTCCCGACCAGCTCAATTTTTTGCCCGGCCCTGGGTTCGAGCCTGCCAATACCTCCATCGCCCGCGCCATTCCCGCCTCCGTGATCTGCAACGCGCGCCGCATCAGTTTCAACTCCTCTTCGGTCTTCGCCTCGCGCTCCGGCCAGAAAAGTCCGTTGGCGGTCCGCAGCCGGATCTTTGACGCTTCTAATTCCTGCGCGAACCCGAGCGGAAAATTCGCGGGAACCAACGCCGAGCGAACCCCGCGCTTCCGCAGAAAATGCGAGAGCACCCTTTCGTAGGGGGGAGCCTTCTTCAGGTTCCCCTGGACCTCGCGCTCGAGCGTCACTGTAGGAAACAAATTCATCCGCGTTCGCCTGCTTTCGCGCGCGATCGATCTCGAGATCGCTCAAGACCAGGGTCCGCTTCCCGCGTTCCTCCAGAAAAATAAACGCGTCCGGCGCAAAGAACCGCGTCGCATACAGCATGTCGGGATCCTGTTCGCTCGCCGCTACGATCAACCGCGTTGCGTCATTTTTTTTCGTGCGCTTGCTCATGCGAACATTCCTACCCGCGAACCGCAGCCTTGTCATCCGCCGCGATCAGCGCATCCTTTTATCGAACCGGATTGCATCCGTTTTACGAACCATTCTTAGCAACATGACACCGACCTCTTTGATCATCGTGACGGATCGCGGCACCCTCAAAGCCTATAAAGTTAACGACACCCCGACGCGCGGCCCGAGCCTCCAGCTCGTCCAGGCGTTCGATACCACCGACGCCCACGGACGTTATCAGGACAAAATGACCGACCAGGCCGGCTCATTCCCGAACGGCGCCGCCCCCGGACAGATGAATTCCATCGCGGAACGGACCGGGATCGAAACTGAAAACGATCGGCGCATCGTGAAACAATTGGCCGACAGCATCGCGGACGTGGTTGAACGCGAAGGAAAAGACGGCTGGTCGTTTGCGGCGCCGGCCTCAATTCATAGTGCCGTGGTCGAGCAACTGCCCCCGGAAATTCGCGACCGCATCGTTGAGCACGTGAAATCCGATCTGGTCAAGATCGAGCCGGCGAAGTTGGCGGGCCATTTTCGGTCGTTACAAAGGATGTAATTTTGAGCAAGCTTGCGCTCCCCGTCGATCCGTCCGGCGAGAGCGCGCCCTAAATTTATGCAACTACCAGTCAACATCACCTACCGCGGCGTCGATAAATCCGACGCCATCGACCAGCTCGTTCTCGAAAAATCGGCGCGCCTCGAAAAGTTCTGCGACCACATTAATCGTTGCGACGTCGTCATCGAGCAGCCGAACCACGCCCATCAAAAGGGGAACCCGTTTCGGGTCCGCCTCGATGTCACCGTGCCGCCCGGCCACGAATTGGTCGCCGACGAAAAAGGAACGGACAACGGCTCCTACGCGCCGCTCGAAAAGGTGGTCCATGACGCCTTCAAAACGATGGAGCGCGAGCTCCGCCGCCTCGTGGACAAACAGCGCCACGAAGTAAAGACGCACGCCGAGGAACGCTCGCCGAAGTAGGTCCGCCGCGTTGCGGCAACCCTGGCCGGCCGGGAGGCTTTCGAGCTCTCGCCTTTTATTCGGAACGGGCCACGACCGCAGCTTCCCCTTCCTCAGGCTTCCCCCAAGGCCATTTGAAGCTGCCGCGGATTGCGTCCGCCCCGCGTTTGGCCATGCCGCCACTGATCGTGGTGAAGATCTTGGTGACGTTTTCCGTCACGATCCGGCGCAAGTGCGAGACCGCCGCAGCGGTTGCGCCGAGCCGGATTTCCTGTCGCGTGATCGGTGAGATTGCCTCGCAATAGCGGCGCGCAACTTCGCCGACGCGCAAGGTGAGAAAGGCGTTCGCTGCACCGTGCGAAACGCAACGCACTACGAAGTGGGAAACGCCCGAGGCTCCCGGGATCGCGCCGAAGACAGCGGGCGCCATCGAGGCGGTGACCGGCGCGAAGATGTCGGAAAGATCGACGTTCTCCAGACCGCTCGCGAAGAGTGCCGTGCCCGCGACGTTGCCGTAGAGATAAATCATGTCGCGGGCCGAAGGGCGTTGGACGTAGAGCCGAGCGATCTGCCAGACCATTCGCGTCTGCGTAAGCAAGACCGCGAGCCCATCGAGCCGGCCATTCTGCATAGCCGCCGTACTCACAAACACCATCGCAGCCGTTCGCCGGATGATGTTGTCCGCATCGATCTGGAGCGAATCGAGCGCCGCGTGAATTTCGTCGAGCGATTCGAGCCGTTGCAATTTGAACTTCGGGTTCGCTCTTAAGCGTTTACGCAACAGCGCCACGTAACGCTGCTGTTCGGCCTCCGAACTTCCAACCGGCGGCGCGAGAGCGACTGGAAGTCGGTAATATTCAAAGAAGGCAAAGAGGGCCGCGCCTGCGACCACCGCCATCATCGCCCAAAATGCAACCGCCCCGGCCACGGGATGAAACCGGCCCGCGAATCCGGCAATCTGATCGATCGCCATCATCAGCAGCCCGACCACGCAAATCACGAGCAACACCGCCAGCGCGATCAGGATCTTCTTCATAGAGGCTTAGATGTACTCTTAAGGATTCGCGTTCACAAATGGAACGCAGGTTGTAGCGACGCCGCTCTGTCGGCGTAAGAACGCGTCCCAGACTCGCTTGTTTACGGCACAGAGCGCCGTCGCTACAACAGCTGCTGCGCGACCCGCGCCTTCACGATCTTCCGCACCAGCGCGCTCGGCAGCGGTTTATCGGCCGCAAACCGAATCGTCCCTTTCGCCGTATCGTAACCCTTCAATTCCTTCTTGAACCCCGCACGATCGACCCTGGATAAAACGCGCAGTGCTTCGCCGCCGCTCCATAGCTGACCAGCAATTTTCCATTCAACCGAAACCCTGGAACTCCGTAGCTGACGCACTCGTCCGCTTTCGGCGCGGCGGCCTGGATATGCTGACGGAGCTTTTGCAGAGCTCGCCGTGTATCGACGGTTAACGCGTCGAGATACCGATCGTGGTTCTTCGGCTCCCTCTTCGTAACGAACTAGGCGGGCGCCCCACCTAACGCACCGGGGAGAGGCGGCGTCACATCCGGGGCGACGACGACTTGTTTCGGCGGCTTTTCTGGGGGCATTTTCTGGGTCGGAGGCGGAGCGCTGGGAGGTGGGTTGATGAGGCGGCCGTGCTCGAGGATTTCTTTGATCTGGAGGCCGTCGAGAGTCTCGTATTCCAGCAAAGCCTTCGCGATCGCTTCGAGGTGGGCGCGATGGTGGGTCAGGACCTTCATCGCGGTCTGGTAGGCATTATCGATCAGCTTGCGAACTTCGCCGTCGATCTGTTCGGCAGTGGCCTCGGAGTAATCGCGGGCGCGGGAAATGTCGCGGCCAAGAAACACGTAATCTTCGTGCTCGCCGTATTCGACCATTCCCATTTTCTCGCTCATCCCCCATTCGCAAACCATCCGGCGAGCGACCGCGGTCGCCTGCTTGATGTCGCCGCGAGCGCCATTGGTGACGTCACCAAAAACAATTTCTTCCGCGACGCGGCCACCCATCCCGACGGCGAGACCGGCAATCAGCTCGTTCTTGCGGTTTGTGTATTTATCTTCTTCCGGCAGCCACATGGTGGAGCCGAGTGATGGGCCGCGCGGAATGATCGTAACTTTGTGGAGCGGTTCGGTGTGGGGCAGCAATTCGAGCAACAAGGCGTGCCCGGCTTCGTGATAAGCGGTGTTCGTCTTTTCCTTTTCGCTCAGCGCCATCGAACGGCGTTCCTTGCCCCAACGAACTTTGTCGCGCGCCTCTTCGAGCTCCTTGAGGGTAATTCCCTTTAATCCGCGACGCGCCGCCAGAAGGGCAGCTTCGTTGATCACATTTGCCAGCTCCGCGCCGGAATAGCCGGGCGTGCCGCGCGCGACCACTTGGAGATCGACGCCTTCGGCCAGCTTCACCTTCTTCGAATGGACACGCAGAATTTCCTCACGGCCTTTTACATCAGGCAAATTCACCGTGATCTGGCGATCGAAACGGCCGGGTCGGAGGAGCGCTGGATCAAGAACATCGGGCCGGTTCGTCGCCGCAATAATGATGACGCCTTCCTGGGTGTCGAAGCCGTCCATTTCCACGAGCAACGCATTCAGCGTTTGTTCGCGCTCATCATGGCCGCCGCCGACTCCGTGGCCGCGATGGCGGCCGACGGCGTCAATTTCGTCGATGAAAATAATGCAGGGGGCCGATTTCTTTCCCTGCTCGAACATGTCGCGCACGCGGGAAGCGCCGACGCCGACGAACATTTCCACGAAATCAGAACCGCTGATCGAGAAGAATGGCACATCGGCTTCGCCCGCAATTGCTCGCGCGAGCAACGTCTTTCCGGTTCCCGGAGGACCAACAAGCAGAACGCCCTTCGGAATTCGGCCGCCGAGCTTCTGGAACTTTTTCGGGTCGCGCAAAAATTCCACGAGCTCCTGGACCTCATCCTTGGCTTCTTCAACACCGGCGACGTCCTTGAACGTGATCTTGTTCTTGTCCCGCGCGAGCATCCGCGCCTTAGATTTGCCGAAATTCAGCGCGCCTTTCCCCGCCATGCGAATCTGCTGGCGAAAGAGGAAGTAGAGGACGAGCAGGAAAAGCGCGATCGGGAGGAAGCCGACCAGCGTTTGCGCCATCAAATTCGAGTCAGTGCGAATGGCGGGCTGGATGCCGGCGGCGCTGAGTTTTTCCTGGAGATTAGTCGCGTAATTGAGCGCCACGACGGTCCGAAACGGAACCTGCTGCGCCTGGTTCGGGCCGACGGCCTGTCTGATGTAAGCGCCGCGCAATGTCTGGGTCGGCTGCCCTTCCTGGTAAACCAGCTGGAGCGGATAATTCTTGTCGACCACGATCTGTTTGTTCTCGAGCAACTCGAGGAAACGCGGATACGGGATCTCCTCGAAATTCGCGTAAGCGCCGCCGCGGAAAAGGACGGCGAGCCCGATGAGGGCAAACGCAATGGCAATAAGGATGACACCGCGCCAGTTAAAACTGGGCTCGGTGCCGCGAGGTGGTTTCTCTTTTTGAGAGTTGCGATCAGGCTGGGCCATGAGATTGAGAGCCCGTTTTTGTCAGGCGCAAAAACGCTAACATGAAGTCCTGGCAATGCAAAGCGGGCGGGATGGGAATCGCTCCCCTTTTATAGGTCGCATGGCTCATACAGGTCCTGTGGGGCGCTCATTGCGATAACCCCACCCCTGCGGTAATTTCGCCCGCCCCTGAAAATGACCGCTTTAGCCAAAGTTGCAGATAAAATCGATCGCGCGGTGCAAAAGGTGACCCCGTTCGCTTACCGGATTCAGCGGCGGAGCCGGCGTTGGATGCGGCGAGCGCTCCGGAAACCGCGGAGCGTCTCGGAAGGACCGAACCTTCTCCCGCTCCTCATCCAGGTGCTGGCGAGCTTTTCAAAAGCCGACGGCGTCTTGCTCGAGGAAGAAATCGACTCAAGCCTCGGCTTCCTCCGCTACGATTACCCGGAAGCGGTTTACTCGGAGCTGCGCCAGCTCTTTCGCCAGGCGCTTTACGAACAGCAGGATCTTTCCGCGATGGCGCAAAAGCTTTCGGCGCAGCTGAGCACCGATCGCAAAATCATGCTCGGCGTGCAGCTCTACGACCTCATTTCGCAGGCCGGATTGAAACAGGAACAGGTCGTGGCCTTTTATTCGTTCATGTCCCAACTCGGGATGGCGGCGCAGGCGATCGACATCGTCTATCAGCTAAACGCCTCGGAGGATTCAGACGCGTCGATCTATCAGCGCGGCGCATCCCCCCTTGAATCGGTTTCGTTCGGGACCAACGGCGCGGCCGACGTCGTCTTGAAAAGCCTGAGCGGGAACGATCGCCTGCTCGCGTTTCGTTATCATGATCTCATCCTGCTCAAGAATTACGCCGGCCAGACCGTCTCCGTCCGCGGTCGGCCGCTGGTGCGCGGAAGTTTCTGCCGGATCTATCCGGGGCAACGGATCCTGGTTGGCGACCAGTTCCTGACTTACCAGGAGCTGGCAGCGTATTTCAATGCCAAGAAAAATGTGTCGCTGCCGCAGATCTTCGTGCGCGTGCACAAGGACGCTGACGAAGTGCAGCTCGAGCGGTCGCGTTCGCGGGAAAGCGCTCTCGAAGTCACGTTCGGATTGAAGGTGCGCGTGAAAGCGCTCCGCGACGTCAATGCCGTCCTTAACGGCACGAAGTTGAAAGCTGGCACGACCGTCGAGGCCATGCTCGAAGACCGCATCGTTTTCCACAACGACAGCGAGATGGACCTGATCGATCTCCGCCGCCGCGCGCGCGCCATGGGAGGCCGGTTCCAACTAAAAGCCTCGAAGTCCGAATATCTCGTTTCGAACAACCCGAGCATGCTCGAGGAAGACGATATCCTCCTTTCCCCGGGAACGAGCGGGGACGTTCTCCTCAAAATTTTTTGCGACTACGACAAACGCGTCGGCACCCTCGAAGTGATCGACGCCGACCGGCCGATTCTGGTGGGCGAAACACCGGTCCGCACAACCGCGCCACTTCAGGATGGAGACACCATCCGGATCGACGTCGGGCAATTCCTGCGCTGCAATTTTTCAGAGCGAATCATCGAGGAAGAGCGCAACATCATTCGTTCGCTCGAAGTCGTCGATCTCACTCATCGCTTCGGCAATAACGAGATCGGCCTCGAAGGGGTTTCGTTCTCGGCCACGCGCGGCGAGCTCGTCTGCGTGATGGGGGCGAGCGGCTCGGGAAAAAGCACGCTCATGAAAGTGCTCGGGGGGCAGCTCCAACCGTCTCAAGGACAGGTCCTGCTGAACGACCGGCCGCTCTACGAAAATCTCGACCTGCTTAAGGGCTACATCAGTTACATCCCGCAGGAAGACGCGTTCGATGAGCATCTGACCATCGGCGAGAACCTCGAGTTCGCGGCCGCGATCCGCGCGCCGCACTTGTCCGGTCGCGATCTTACTCGGAGGCTCGAAGGCAAACTGATCGAGCTCGGATTAAACGAGCGCCGCGACAGCATCGTCGGCAGCCCGGTAAAAAAGACGTTGAGCGGCGGCGAACGGAAACGGCTCAACATCGGCCTCGATATGATCGGCTCGGCCGACGTTTACCTCTTCGACGAGCCGACCTCCGGCTTGTCGTCGAAGGATTCCGAGCACGTGATCGAAATCATTCGCGCCCTGGCCCACAACAAAATCATCATCGTCACGATCCACCAGCCGAGCTCGAAACTGTTCCAGATGTTTCATAAGGCGATCCTGTTCGACAAAGGCGGGCGTCTCGTTTTCTTCGGCACGCCGACGGACATGCTCCGCTATTTCGCGGAAGCGGAACACCAGCATCAGTTCGGCGCGGACATGGGCGCGTGCCCATCGTGCGGAACGACCCGGCCGGAATTTATCTTCGACGTGCTCGAGACGCCGCTCCGCGATATCAGTGGCGACATCATCTACGAGGAGAACACGCGCGGCCAGCTCGTCGCGGCGCGCCGTTATTCGCCGGAATTCTGGCGGGACAAATACGAGGCGTTCCGGCTGATCCAGGACGTGAAGCAGGTCTCGCTCCGGCGCGGCCCGACGGCGGCGTTGCCCGCCGCGCCCTCGACGAAACGCCGGTTCTTCATGCGCTGGCGCGACGAATGGACGCAATTCCGCACTCTGATGAAACGCTCGTTCATGAGCAAGCTGCGGAACCGCGCGAACCTCGTCATCACCATCGGCGTCGCTCCGGTGCTCGCGATTCTCATCGCCACGCTTCTCCGTTATTCCGAGCGGGGCGATTACGATTACGCTTCCGCCTACCACATCCCGACCTTCCTCTTTCTCAGCCTGATCGTGGCGATGTTCCTCGGCCTAACGAACAGTGCCGACGACATCATTCGCGACCGGGCCGTTCTCCAGCGCGAGCGGAACCTGAATGTCCGTTTGCCCTACTACGTTTTCTCGAAGTTCATGTCGCTCGGGTTCTTCGCCCTCTTCCAATGCATCCTCTTTGTCCTGATCGGGAATTACATTCTCGAGATCCGGGGCATGTTCTGGGTCGATCTGGGTGTCATGCTCATGACCGCGATGGGCGGGGTCGCCCTTGGGCTGGTCGTTTCGTCGCTGGTGGCCGATCCGAAAACGGCGTCGAACATTGTCCCGCTGGTCTTGATTCCGCAGATCATCATGGGCGGCGCGCTCATCAAGTACGAAGACATGAACCGGAACCTGGGATTGGTTTACACATTCGCTCGCTGGTTTAACGAGCATCCGAGCGATGAGCGTGGGAAGAAAATGAGCAGCCGATTGCAGGTGCCTTTCGTCTGCCAGTTCATCGCCATGCGGTGGTCGTACGAAGAAATGGTCGTCGCCCAGGCGAAATTGAATCCGCTGACGCGCCGGCAGGAAAACGTGAACCGCGAGATGCAGCGAATCGTGGCGGAAAAGAACCAGACCCCGGAAAACACAAAGCGGCTCAACGATCTGAAGGAAATCCTCGCGATGTTGTCCGGCCTGGAAGCGAAGACCGCGGACCAACTCGACGGTTATCTCGACCTGATCGACGAAATTCTGAAAGGTAAACGGCCGTTCGATCGTGAGCTATTCAAGGACGCCGCGGGCCCGGTCACGGCCGAAATGCTCTACGTAAATCAAAAAGTCTCCGACCTCATTTCGAACGCCGAGATGGAGCAGAGCGATTACCGGCGCGGTGGGAAACTGAATGTATTCTTCGGAGAAGAAAAACGTTACTTCGGTTTTAAGGTCGATCTGTTTGTATTCAACACGATCGTGCTGATCGCGTCCACGCTCGCATTGCTTGGCGTGCTCCATTGGATTCTGCGGCGCCAGCTCGAAGTGCGGCGAACGTGACAACGTAACGAACGTCTTGTCATCCCGAGGCTGGCGAAGCGCGCCGAGGGACCTCGCAACTGCAAAATCGACCATGCAAGCGAGGTGCGAGGTCCGCTATGACGCAAGCGTGCTCGCGTTTCGCGTTAGCGCTTCGAGCGCCTGAGAGGTCCCTCGTCGTCTTCGCGACTCGGGATGACACGATTTGTTCGAAGGTTACCCCGCGAGCGGCGACTGGTAATACCGATCCAGCAGATCCGCTGGATCGCGAAAGATGGCGACGGCGCCCGCATCGCGGAGTGCCTGCTCCGGAAACCCGCCGCAGAGAACCCCGACAATCGGCAGATCGATCTTCTTCGCCGCCGCGACATCGTAGGGCGTGTCGCCGATGGCGACGGCCTCGCTTGGCGACAGCGCCAGCAGATTTAGCGCAGCGATAAAAACGTCGGCCTTCGGCTTCGATTGCGCGACCTGATCAGCCGTCGTCATCGAATCGAACAACCCTCGAATTTCCAGCAGCTTTTCGTAATGTCGTACCTCGGCTTCCTTGCCCGACGAGGCGAGCGCGATCTTCTTTCCCTCGGCGCGCAATTTTTCGAAGAGCTCCCGCACTTTCGGGAACGGTTTCACGTGCGGCAGATAGTTTTTCTTGAAGACATTGCCGCGGTATCTCTCCGCCTCCTCGCCAAACTCACGCATCTCGCGCTCATCCAGGAAGACCGGCAGATATTGGTCGCCGCCTTTCCCGATCTGCTCGCGGAGCCGTTCCAGTGACACGTCTTTATGGAAATGCCGGAACGTATCGTGCCAGGCGAGGACATGCAGTTCGTTCGAATCCACGAGCGTCCCGTCGAGATCGAAAATGACGCCGCGAATCACTTCGTTTCTGGTTCTTCCTCTTCTGCTTCCGGCAACGGCGGCGGCTGCGTCGCCACCGACGCGGGACGCTGGTCCCGGGGCAACTGCACTTGCCGCTTCTTCCACGACTCGTGCCGCGCCTGCGCTTGCACCGCAGTCGCCAACTTCAGCAACTTCATTCCACGCCCGATCACTTCCACGTCATCGCCCGATGCGAACTTCTGCGGCTCGGGCAGGAAGCCATGCTTTTCGGCGGTGTCGAGAAGCAGGATCCAGTCAACGTGTTCCTGGCCGGGTAACACAAACGGCAGAGGCTCGAAGTGCGCGTTGATCAAAAATAGAAACGTCTCGTCCCGGATCGGTTCGCCTTCGAAACTCAGGACGTCAATCGTATCGCCACTGAGCAAGACCTCGATCGCGCGCACGAAGGGCGAACCCCATTCCTCGTCGCTCATCTCGTTGCCGCCCGGGTTAAACCACATCACATCGCGAATGTCGGTGCCGCGGATTCGGCGCCCCTGAAAAAATTTCGGACGGCGAAAGACGGGATGGTCGTGGCGCAGCTTGACCAGTTTTCTGGTGAATTCGAGCAGCTCTTTTTGCTCGTCATCATGCTCCCACGAAAGCCAGTTCAGCTCGTTGTCCTGGCAATAAGTATTGTTGTTCCCTTGTTGGGTCCGCGCCCATTCGTCCCCCGCCAGGAGCATCGGCACGCCCTGCGAAAGAAAGAGCGTGGTTAAAAAATTGCGCCGTTGCCGGGCGCGCAGCGCGTTGATCTCAGGATCGTCCGTGGGCCCTTCGGCGCCGCAGTTCCACGAGTTGTTGTTATTGTCGCCGTCCTGGTTGTTCTCGCCGTTCGCTTCGTTGTGCTTGTCGTTGTAGCTGACGAGATCGTTGAGCGTAAACCCGTCGTGCGCCGTGATGAAATTGATGCTGGCATACGGGCGTCGTCCGCTGTGCTGGTACAAATCGGGGCTGCCCGTGAGGCGATATGCGATCTCGCCGATTCGGCCCTCGTCGCCTTTCCAAAACCGCCGGACTTCATCGCGGTACTTCCCGTTCCATTCCGCCCAAAGGATCGGGAAATTGCCAACCTGGTAGCCGCCGTCCCCGACGTCCCACGGCTCCGCGATCAACTTGGTCTGGGAGAGGACCGGGTCCTGGTGGATGATCTCGAAGAAAGCGTGGAGCTTGTTCACGCCTTTCTCGTCGCGGGCGAGGGTCGAGGCCAGATCGAAGCGGAACCCGTCAACGTGCATGTCGACCACCCAGTAGCGCAGGCTATCCATGACGAGCTGAAGCGTGCGGGGATGGAGGAGGTTGAACGTGTTCCCGGTGCCGGTGAAATCCATGTAGTGCCGGGGATTCTCCGACGAGAGCCGATAGTAGGCTGGATTATCGACCCCGCGGAAACTGAGCGTCGGCCCGAGATGGTTTCCTTCCGCGGTGTGGTTGTAGACGACGTCCAGGATCACTTCGATCCCGGCGGCGTGGAGATTGCGCACCATGCCTTTGAACTCGGAGACCTGCTCACCCATCATGCCGCTGCTGGAATATTTCGCTTCCGGCGCGAAGAACCCAATCGTGTTGTAGCCCCAATAATTCGTTAGGCCACGATCGAAGAGGATCTTGTCGTCGATGTGCTGATGGACGGGAAGCAGTTCCACGGCAGTGATGCCGAGATCTTTTAGATATTTGATCGCGCCCGCGCTGCCTAGCCCCGCATAGGTGCCCCGCAATTGCTCCGGCACATCCGGACAGAGCCGGGTAAACCCCTTCACATGCACTTCGTAGATGATCGAGCTGTGCAGCGGGATCCCGAGCCGCTTATCATTGCCCCAGTCAAAAGCGTGATCGATCACCGCCGCCTTCGGCATTCCCCACGCGTCGTCTCGAAAGTCGCGCGCGAGATCTTCCTGCGAATCGCCGACCACGTAACCGAACATTTCGTCCGCCCAATTTACCTGACCCGCGATCGCCTTGGCATAGGGATCGATCAGCAGTTTCGAGCTGTTGAAGCGCATCCCGCGTTCCGGATCGTACGGTCCGTAAACGCGATAGCCGTAGAGCTGGCCCGGCCGGACATCGGGCAAAAAAACGTGCCAGACCTGGTCCGTCTGCTCTGTCAGCGGGATCCGGATATTTTCCTGGGGCGCGTCGATATTATCGAACAGGCAGAGATCGACCGAAGTCGCGTTCTCGGAGAAGATCGCGAAGTTGACTCCGTTGCCGAGCCAGGTCGCTCCGAGCGGATATGGATATCCCAACCAAATTTTTACGGGCATCATAAAACGAGCGTGTTCTATCCGCTACGCGCGCGGGCTTGGCAACGGATTGCGGGATTTTTACCGGGCGTTGCGGCGATTCGTTGGAGCGACGCCGCTCTGTCGGCGTAAGAGACATTGCCTGTTAACACGCGTTGAAACGGCGACAGAGCGCCGTCGCTACAACAGCAGCAGGATTAGTTACCTGAACCGCCCAAACCAGCCGTAAGGAAAAACGTCGCCGGGACAATCCGTCGCCCAGCGTGGCGGATTTACTTCACGATGGGGGCGCACCTGCATTTTGCCGCAGCGTTCCTGGAGGTATCTGATCAACTCTTCACACGCTTCGAGTTGGGCCCGCGTCGGTTGGTCGCGATTGAAATCGCCGACCAGACAAATCCCGAGACCGATGGTGTTCATGTAATCGCTGTGAACGTGACCACCCCGGATCTGGTGCACCCAGCGATCGCCGATCTCGATCTGACCGTTGCGCGTTGAAGTGCCGTTCCCGATCACGAAGTGATAAGCGAGGCCGTTCCGCATTCGGCGAACGTGGCGATGGTAATAATCAAAAACGCGCGCGCTTCCCTGCCGCGTGCCGCTGTTGTGGACGATCACGAATTTCCAGCGCGCCCGTTGCACCGGCGCGCGGCGGATCGCTTCGATGTTCGCCGCACTGAGGTAACGATAATTGGCCGGCTGACGCGAGAATGGCCACCAGCTCTTTTTCACCGGCGGAGGCGGCGGCGCGGGCTCGAAACCCTGTTCCTGTTCGAGTCCGGATTTTTCGACGGTAATGTCGGAAGGCAGCGAACTCTGTGGTGGGACCGAACGAGGGCTCGGCCGCGGCGCGGGCCTCGGAACGGCGGACGCTTCCACCGGGGTCCTGCTCGGCTCCGGTTTCGAAATCGTCGGCGACGGACTCGGCGACTTGGCCGGGACCGCTTTTTCTGTCTGCTTCGGCTTCGGTGTCGCCTCTTCCTTTTCGGATTTCTTCTTCGATGACGCGGTTGCGCTCGCCTTCGCCTTTGGCTTCGGAGTTACGTCCTCATCCGGAGATGATTTTTTCGCCGGAGATTTTTTTGGTTTGGGCGTGGGCGAATCCTCGTCTTCCTCCTCGTTCGCGGGAGTTTTCTTCGATTTCGGTTTTGGGGTGGGAGTGGGCGTCGTTTTCTTCTTCGACTTTGCTTTTCGTTTGGCCGGCTTCGGGGTCGCTTTCGGCTCCGGCGTTTCGGAAGGCGTCGGCGAAGTGACCGCGCGCATTTCTTCGTGGGCCTTTTTCTTTTTCTGTTCGTCGCTCGTTTGGGCGCGGACGAAGGCGCCGAGCATTCCCATGACGGCCAGGGCCGTGCCGAGAATTACGCGGAGTCGGATCACGGGTGGCGAGCGTAACAGAGCAGACCGCGTGATCAAGCGGGCTGTGGCGCGGCTTCGAGCGCGCGAGCAGCGGCGCGCTCGCGTTCACGACGCAGGATTGCGTTTAGTTTCCCGCCAACGAGCAACAACAAACAGGTCAACCACATCCAGGTCATCAGCACGATGATGGACGCGAGCGCCATGTAAGTCGGGTTATACCGATCGTATTTCGCGACGTAAAACTGGAAAAGCTTCGTCACGATCATCCAGCCAAACGCGAAAAAGACCGCGCCCGGCAAAGCCTGCCGGACGGTCAGATAATTTTCCGGCGTCAGGAGATACAGCGCCAGGGCGAGACCGACGAGCGCGAGCCAGGTGAGCGGCATGCTGAGGAACGCCACCCATTCCTGGAGCGGAACGTTGAGTTGCAGGTTCACCTCTGCCACACCGGCGAGCTGTTCGCCGAAGACCATGGCGTTGAAGCAAAAGAGCGTCGTGATCCCGAACCAGAAGACGAGGAAAAACGCGATGATGTATTTCGACCACCAATTGCGATCTTCCACCACGCCGTGGGTGCGGCTCAGGGCGTGTGAGATCGTGGAAATGAACACCGTGCCGAGCCAGATACCGAAGAAGATCCCGACGTTGGCCAGCGTGCCGGTCGAGCCGGTCACGACAATGTTGGCCACGAGCGAATCGATGATCTCCTGCACTTTCGGGTCGGCCGGCAGGAAATTCTTCAAGGCGTTGATCATCTGGTGCAGCTTCGCCGGGTCGGTGCCGAAGAGACTGAGCAGATGCCAGAGAAACAGGAGTCCCGGCGCGAGCGTGAACAGGAATTGGTAGGCCATCTGGGCGGCGAGCCCCATGGTGGTGTCCATTGCCGTCTCGTAAATCAGCCGGCGGGAAATGCGGCCGGAGAACCTGAGCCAATTCATCTGCGGCGAAGTTTACTTTGCCGGAGGCAAATATCCATTAAACTCTCCCGCCGCAGCCGTGCGGAGGCGGAGTATTTGTAGGGCAACCGCTCCGGTTGCCACACTTTGCTCGGCAAGCGGAGCGCTTGCCCTACAATTTGAGAATTCCGCGGCCAACCTAACGAGTCTTGAAAAACATCCTGATCCTTACCGCCGGCTACGGCGAAGGTCACAACAGCGCGGCGCGTGGAATTCGCGACGGCCTGCGAAAAATCGCGCCCGAAGACGTGCACGTCGAGCTCCACGATCTTTTCGCGGAGACTTACGGCGCGGTCAACGACTGGGCGCGCGTCCTTTACATGGGAATGATCAACCGGACGCCGCGGGTCTGGGGCGTGATCTATCGATGGCTCGACCGCCAGACGGATTTCGTCGGCGATTTCCGGGTGTTCCTAGCCCTGAAAAACTATCTGCGCCGCTTGCTCGAGCGTTTGCAGCCGGATGTGATCATTTCGGTTTATCCTGCCTACTCCCACATGCTCGACGAGATGTTCGGTCGCGGCGGCGCGCCGCAATACAAACGCGTCGTCGTGGTGACCGATTCGATCAGCGTCAACGCAATCTGGTACCAGTGCAGCGCGGATTATTTTTTGCTTCCGAATGAAGTCAGTGCCGACGTTCTCCTTCACGCCGGCGTTCCCGCCGAGAAAGTGAAGACCTTTGGCTTTCCAGTGAGTCCCGTTTTCGCGCAGCCCGGCGAAACGCGTCCGCCGCCGTCCGACGAGAACGGCCGGCGCATCCTCTATATCATCAACGCCGCGAATTCGGCCGCCCCCGAATTGGTCCGGAAGCTGGCGGTCTTACCCGAGATCCAATTGACGGTGACGGTGGGGCGAAACGCCGGATTAAAAGTGTCGGTGGAAAAAATTCGGCGCACGGTCACGCAGGAATTTGAGGCCGTGGCCTGGAGCGACGAGTTGCCGCGGCTCCTGCGCGCAAATCACCTCGTGATCAGCAAGGCTGGCGGCGCAACCGTCCAGGAAGCGATGTGCGCCGGATGCCCCTTCATCGTCAACCATGTCATTCCCGGCCAGGAGGAAGGCAACGCGCGTTACATCATGGAAACGAAATCGGGGACCATCGCGCTGACCCACGACGCCGTGATCGCCGCTGTCCAAAAAGCCTTCGCCAACGACGCCGCGCAATGGCGGGAGTGGGCCACGAACATCAGTCAGCTCGGCCGGCCGACGGCATCGCTCGATATCGCGAACTTCCTGCTTTCGTTGTAGCCGGATCGGTGACCCTGGCCGAGCGGCTCTTCAGTGGCCGGGATCACCGATCCCGGCTACAGCTTCTCGCTCTTAAAAACGCGCTCTCCGGCGATCAGAGTCCGTCGGACTTCGAGATCGCGAGAGAGAATAACGAAATCCGCGTCCGCACCTGATTTGAGCCTGCCCTTGCTGGTCAACCCAAGTGAGCGGGCGGGGTTCGCCGTCGCCATTGCCACCGCTTCGTGCAAGGGCACGCCGACCTGATTTACCATCACCCGAACAAGATCGATCATGCGCGAAGCACTACCCGCTAGAGCGGATCGATCCGACAACAGACAAACGCCGTCGCCGACCACACATCGGCGCCCGGAAAGAGTGAATTCCCTGCCGGCGGGAAGGCCGGCCCCGGCGGTCGCGTCCGTCACCAGGCAGATGCCACGCGGACCTTTGGCGCGGTAAAGCATTCGCATCAGAGTTGGCGAGACGTGATGGCCATCCGCGATGAGCTCGCAGACGATGTCCGGTTCGCTCAACGCGAATTCCAGCAAACCGGCTTCCCGATAAATCCCGACTCGCCGCGCCGAAGACATCGCGTTGAAAGTATGCGTGACGTGTCGCATGCCGTATTCGGCCGCCGCCCGCGCTTCGATATCCGTGGCGTCGCTATGGCCCCCGCTGACGACGATCTTGTGCAGGCGGAGGCGATCGATGAGGGCGAGCGCGCCCGGCAGTTCGGGAGCAACGGTCATGATCTTGATTACGTCCGCGAAGGAGAGCAGTTGATCGATCAGATGCGTTTCCGGATCGCGAATGAATTCGGCTCGTTGTGCGCCGGGACGCTTTTGCGAAAGGAACGGTCCCTCGACGTGGACACCGGCGATCTGTTTCAAATCGGTGTGCGCCGCGCGAGCTGCCCGGAGAACTTCAACAATCTCGGCGATCGGTGCGGTCACCGTAGTCAGGAGGAGCGAAGTCGTGCCACCGGTAGCGTGATAATCGCAGATCCCCCGGAACGTTTCCGGGGTCGCTTCCATCGTGTCCCGCCCGAGCGCGCCGTGAATATGAAGGTCGATAAAACCGGGCGCGAGATAGTTCCCGCGCAGATTGATCGCATCCGTGCGGGCCGACTCTTCGCGAATCTCCGCGATCTTTCCCCCTTCGACCACGACCTCGAGTCCGTCGCGAATTCCGTCCGGGAGAATCAAGCGTGCGTTCGCGAAAATCATAGCCGCAACAACTTCGTAACGCGCGAGGCCGTTTCTTCCGAAAATCCGAGCGCGCGTTTGAACTGCCAGTCGCGCTCGAGCGGATTGCGAATGCCCTGGACCCGCCGAAACGTCGCGCGATCGATCCAGCCCTGCAGCCACATCCGATGTCCGAGGACTGGCACGGGAAAGTCACTGCCGTGCAGAATGCGAGGCGCGATCTCTGGCCGCAGGCAATCGCGCAAATGCGCGCAACGATTCAGCGAAACCAGCGCGCTGATGTCGCCGTAAAGGTTGGGAAACTGCCGCAACATCGCGGCCCAATCATCGAAGTAATCACGATCGAACGCCCCGCTGCTCGTGCCGCAATGGGCGGCAATCACGGTCACCCCGCATTCGAGCGGGAAGCGGAGCAACTTCGGATCGGCGAATGCTGCATTCACGACCGGCACCGTATGCTCGCCGCCCGTGTGCGCCAGAAGTGGAAGGCCCGCGGCCGCCATTCGTTCCCAGAACGGTCGATAACGCCGGTCGGACGGATCGATGTTCTGACAATTTGGAAGGCATTTCATCAGGACGGCCCCACGTTCCAGGCAACGGTCCAGTTCGTCGAGCGCGTCATGGCGCGCAGGGTGAATCGAGACGCCGGCCAGGAACTCGGGAAACTTTTCCGCAAGTCCGAGCACGACGTCGTTGGGCACGAACATCGAACCGAGATCGTCGCGTGGCGTCCCGTCGGCATCGTGGACGCGCTCGTGGGCCAGGAGAACAATCGCGTCCATGGAAGAATCGCGGACGAGCTGCGACAAGTGCCCGGCATAGATCGTTTCGAGGTCGCCTTCGAGGGCGCTCGCTGCGACCCCAAGCTGGCGGAGCATGAAACCAGCAAGCCACCGATGCCAGCCTTTGAGGCGGAGCCACCCACCCGAGCCGCCTTCGCCGTTACCCACCATGTGGACGTGCATGTCGATGAGGCGCGCCTTGTCCACGGCGCGAATCCTACTGGAGGGACGACCGCCGTGTCGTCCCTATTATTAGGGACGGGACAGCGCCCGTCCCTCCAAGGCGTGATTGCGTTGCGACTTTGCCGAGTCCATCATCTTTGCTGCTCATGGATTTGGACTACGATGTCGTGATTATCGGCGGCGCGTTTTCAGGCGCGGCCACGGCGTTGATGCTGAAACGGAAATATCCGTCGGCCCGCGTCCTGATCATCGAAAAGACCGCCGAGTTCGATCGCAAAGTGGGCGAATCGACCACCGAGCTGAGCAGCTGCTACATGACTCGCCTGCTCGGCCTAACGAATTATCTCGGGCACCATCATCTCGCGAAACAGGGATTGCGGATGTGGTTCGCGAAGCGTCCTGACCAGCCGTTCGACGATTGCGTGGAACTGGGCGCGAAATACCAGGCGCGACTCCCCACCTTCCAGGTCGATCGCAGCACGCTCGACCAGCACCTGCTGGAGAAGGCGGTAGAAGCCGGCTGCGAACTGCAACGGCCGGCGAAAGTGACCGGGATCGAGCATGAGTCCTTTAGGTCCCTTGTGTCCTATGAGTCCCGCACTGTGAGCACCCGCTGGCTCGTGGACGCGAGCGGCCGCGCCTCCATTATGGCGCGCAAGCTCGGCCACTTCCACCCAAACACAGATCACCCTATTAACGCGGTCTGGGCGCGGTTCACCGGCGTGAAAGATTGGGACAGTTACGAGTGGCGGGAGAAATTTCGCGATTACGCCAACGCCTGCCGGACGAGCCGGAACTGGGCGACCAACCATCTCATGGGTCTCGGCTGGTGGTGTTGGATTATTCCGCTCCGAGGGGGCGACGTCAGCGCTGGGATTGTTTACGATTCGCGCATCTTCAAACTCCCCGAGGGGGCAAACCTTTCCGAACGGCTCCGTAGTCATCTGCTCTCGCATCCGGTCGGCGCGGAAATTTTCGGTGGCGCCCAGGTCATCGAGCACGATGTCCACGCCTTTTCGAACATGCCCTATTGGAGCGGGAGAGTTTGCGGTGAAGGCTGGGCAACCGTGGGCGACGCGGCCGGGTTCATCGACCCGCTCTACAGTCCCGGCCTCGATTTCTGTTCGTACACGAGCTATTACGTCGCCGATTTGATCGCGCGCAATCTCAGCGGCGAAGAGGTCTCCGCCGCGCTCACCTATTACAATGAGCAATACCCGGTGACCTACCGGCTCTGGTTCGAAACTCTCTACAAGGACAAGTACTATTACATGGGGGACGCCGAGCTGATGGCGGCCGCACTTCTCCTCGACGTCGGAATGTATTTCATTGGGCTGGTGATCCCAGTTTACAAAGATCCCGAGCGCGAGTTTCTCCATCTGCCTTTTGAAGGAACGCCGGGACGCATCGTTGGCGCGATGATGAACTTCTATAACCGGCGCCTGGTGACGCTCGCGAAGCGGCGGCTCGCGAAAGGTTGCTACGGCCGGCGCAATGCGGGATGGCGCGAGCTCTACGATGGCTTCGTCGCGGACCGGCGCGTCCGGAAGTTGATCTGGAAAGGTCTCGGCCACTGGCGGCGCGCGGAATTGACCAACCTGCGGCTCATTTTTGCGCCCGATGTCACCCGGCAATCCGCGACGCAATCGACCGCGGCATCCACGCCTGTTGCCGCGCCTCTGTGAGCCGATTGGGTCGCTTCGCCGTCAAGGGCGTCTTCTGGCGGCATTACCTCGACTGGGCGGCAGTGAACCTGCCGTTCTTTTTCTATCCGGTTCCGCTCGTTTTCTTCACCTTCTTCTTTTTCTTTTTCGCGGCGCCGGCGCGCCGCTCGATCGTGGCAAATCTCGCCGTCGTTCTTCCCGGTTCGTCGCGGGTCATGAATTATCTGCGTGCTTTTCGCACTCTTTACAATTTTGCCTGGACCATTTCCGAGGCCGCGATTCATCGAATCATCCAGGAAGAGTTCAGCTACGAGATCATCGGCGCGGAATGGCTCGAAGAGCTCGGCACCGCACCGGGCGCGATCGTCCTGACGGCGCACATGGGCAGCTACGATTTGGGCGCGGCGCTCTTCGCTGAAAAATTCCAGCGCGAGATCCGGATGGTGCGCGCTCCGGAACCGGATCGGCAGAGCGCGGAACATCTGAGCGCTGCCCTCGAGAAAGCCGGCGAAGGCGGAGTGAAAGTCGCCTACAACACTGCGGGGGCGCTGCTTTCCTTCGATTTGCTGAAAGCCTTGCGCGACGGCGAGATCGTTTCCATCCAGGGCGATCGCGCCGACGAAGGAGTTGCGCAGGTAAAGGCACGCCTCTTTGGTCACGATGTTGTGTTGCCCAATGGACCGTTCGTTCTTGGATTGATAGCGCAGGTCCCGATCTATCCACTTTTCATCGCGCGCGCCGGCTGTCGCAGTTACAAGATCATCGTTCGCGAACCGATCCGTCTTGCAAACACCGGGCACCGCGAAGAGGACCTTGCCCGCGGCGTCAGCCAATGGTGCGACGTCCTCCAGGAGATTGTCGCAAGCCGATGGGATCAGTGGTTCGCGTTTACCCCAGTCTTCGCGCGATGAACGAACGTCGGCCTCCCCGTTTCTATTTTGCGCTGCCGCGCCTGCTGGCGCTGCTTCGCCATGGCGATACGAGACGCGCGGAACTGAACGGCGTCGAAGCGTGGGCGGGTAACGTCGCGATTTTCGTCGTGTCGTATCTCTTCTTTGCCCGGTTCGTTCCGGGCGACCTTGGCTGGTGGCTGGCCGCACCCGCCCTGATCGCGCTCGCCGTTCCGGTTTTGTTGTTTTGGCTGCTCGCGCTCTATCTAAATTCATTGATCCTGGAATTGCTCCGCCGCTTCGGACTCTTCCGCACCCTCCCCACGCGACGAGGCCAGGGTGTTCTCATTTCCGCCGCGACAACGGCGATGGCGGTTCAGCTCATGCAGGACGGAGCGCTCAGCGGCGAGATCGGTGCGATCTGGTTGGTCGCGGTGGCGATGAATCTGGGAGCCGCCATCATTCTGGTTTTTCGAGATGGAAACACCGTTCACTCGTAATCAACTGCGAGGGGCGCGAAGGGCTCTGCTGGCCTTCGTTTTCATCGCGCCGGTTCTCAGCTTCTTCCTCCTTCGCTTCAACGTCATCGTTGCGCTCGCGCCGATCTTTCTTTCCCACGTGTTCCTGCTCATTGCGACGCTCGTGGCAAATTGCCAGTGGTTCGGACCGGTGATCCGTTCGTTTGAAACGAAAGAACCGGAAGTGTGGCTCACCATCGACGACGGCCCATCGCCTGCCCATACTCCCGCAATCCTCGACCTCCTCGACCGGTTTACCGCCCGCGCGACCTTTTTCGTCATCGGCAAAAACGCGGAACAATATCCGCACCTGATCACCGCGATCCTGACCCGAGGACACGAAATCGCCAACCACACCTACACCCATCCGAGCGCAACGTTTTGGATCGCGGGGCCACGCCGCATCGCAAGGGAGATCGACCTCTGCGCCGAATTGCTTCGGGCCGCGCCCGATCGCCCGGCCCGGTTCTTCCGCGCGCCGGTCGGATTGAAAAACCCGTTCGTTCATCCAGAGCTCGAATTGCGGGGGCTCGCCTTAATCGGCTGGTCCGTTCGCGGACTCGACACAATCCGGCGCGATCCCGCGGGGGTGGCGAGCCGCATTTTGCGGGAAGCCAAGCCGGGCGCGATTGTCGTCTTACACGAAGGCCACCGCGTCGAGAGCGATCCCGAGTTCAACCCGCGTTGCCTCGAAATGACGCTGACGGCGCTGACCGAGCAGGGTTACCGCTGCGTCATACCGCGCCCGGAACAACTGCGGTCACGTGCCGGCTGGTTGTAGCAGGGATCGGTGATCCCGGTTAGAGGTGACGTTCTTTCCTGGCCGGGATCACCGATCCCGGCTACAGCAATCCGCCGGAAAATAAAAATGTGATTGTTAAACGGCGAGGCGCCCCAGAGCGGACGTGTCTCGCGCTCGAAGGCCGAAGCATCGAAGGCCGCTTCAATCCCGGCTCGCGACGGAAAATGGAGCGATCCGCCGCGATTCCATGAAATGGTCTGCGCGAATTTCTCCGCCAGCAAGGTGAGCCAATAACGCGGCCGTTGTTCTCGCGGGCAATCGCGAATGATCAAGACGCCCCCCGGCCCGACGCAACCCGACAGTCGATCCAGAAGGGCCGTTTGCTTCGCCGGCGACAGGTAATGGAGCACGTCGAAAAGCGCGATGTTGCCGGAGAAGTCCGGAATCGCGTTTTCGACGTCATGGAAACGAAGATCGACGTCGCGATAATTCTTCTCGGTGATACCGGCGCCGTAACGGATCTTCCGGGCATCGGCGTCGAGGCCGACGACCGGCTGCCGGCAGCCGCGTTCGCGCAGGTAAAAGGCCAGTAACCCCACCCCGCAACCGACGTCGAGAATAGGAGCGGCCGAGCTTCGGAGAAGTTCGTAGGCCGTCGCATAAATATCGTCACGCCGGAGCTTGCCCCGCACGTAATTTCGCAGCCAACGATCGCGAAATTGGGTCGCGACTCGCGCACACGCGCTCTCGTGGTCGGCTCCGTTTCCTTTCATGGGATTCGAGTTGCGTCGACTTATCACACTGCCAGACTGAAATTATGGGCGATTTGTTCTCCGATTACGAGGTCGGGGATTTTTTTGACGAAATGTTCTCCGCCTCCGGAGTGCCGCGCCCTCACTACCGTAAGCTGCTCGAGCGCTTCAGGGAAATGGATCGCGAAGAATTCGAGCGGAAACGGGCCCTCGCCGCCTCGACGTTCCTCAGCCAGGGCGTCACCTTCACCGTCTACAACGACGATCAGGGAACGGAACGGATTTTCCCATTCGATCTCCTGCCCCGCATCATTCCCGCCGAGGAATGGAACAAAGTGGAGCGCGGGCTCGTCCAGCGAATCACCGCGCTGAACCTGTTTCTCCACGATATTTATCACGAGCAAAACATTCTCCGCGACGGCGTGATCCCGAAAGCGATTGTCTGGGAAGCGGCGCATTTCCGGCCGGAATTCATGCACTTCGATGTGCCGCGAAATGTTTATGTCCACATTTGCGGGACCGATCTCGTCCGCGACAAGGAGGGTAACTATCTCGTCCTCGAAGATAACGCGCGCTGCCCTTCCGGCGTCTCCTACGTGATCGAGAACCGGCAAACGATGAAGCGCACGTTCCCGAATCTGCTCGCGCAATATCGGGTCCGGCCAGTGGAGGATTACAGCCAGGAACTCCTCAACGTTCTCCGTTACATCTCGCCGCACGGACAGCGCGAACCGGTTGTCGTCCTGCTCACCCCCGGCGTTTATAACTCGGCTTACTTCGAACATTCGTTCCTCGCCCGATCGATGGGAATTGAGATCGTCGAAGGCCGGGATCTCGTCGCGCAGGGCGGAAAAGTTTTTATGCGGACGACAAAAGGCCTGGCGCAGGTCGACGTGATCTACCGCCGGATCAACGACGACTTCCTCGATCCGCAAGTGTTCCGAAAAGATTCAGGGCTTGGCGTGCCGGGCCTCGTCGAAGCCTACCGCGACGGCAACGTTAGCCTCGCCAATTCCATCGGCACCGGGATCGCGGACGATAAGGCGGTCTATCATTACGTCCCCGACATGATCCGGTACTACCTGAGCGAGGACGCGCTCCTGCCAAACGTGCCGACGTATCTCGCTTCCAAGAAAGACGATCTCACCTACATCACCGAACACATCCCGGAACTCGTCGTGAAAGCGGTCAACGAAAGCGGCGGTTACGGGATGCTCGTCGGCCCGCAAGCGACCAAGGCCGAATGCGAAAAATTCCGCGAGAAGGTCCGGAAGAACCCGCGGAACTATATTGCTCAACCCGTCGTGCCCCTGTCGCGCTCTCCGTCATTCTGCGACGAAAGCATGCAGGGCCGGCACATCGATCTGCGACCCTTCATCCTTTACGGAGAAAAAGTCACGATCGTCCCCGGCGGCCTCACCCGGGTCGCCCTCCGCAAAGGTTCGCTCGTCGTCAATTCTTCCCAGGGCGGCGGGAGCAAGGACACCTGGATTCTCGAGAAACAGGGGAACGGAGTAGTGGAGTAGCGATGCTGAGTCGAGTCGCCGAATCCCTCTACTGGATGAGCCGCTACATCGAGCGGGCGGAAAACAACGCCCGCATCGCGGAAGTGAATCTCCAGATGCTTCTCGACCTGACCAACCAACAGGAAGCCGATCCGAAACAGGCCTGGGACCCGATCATCAGCTCGCTCGAAGAGAATGAATTATTCAGCTCGCTCTACCCGCAGCCCGATGGCCGCGCCGTGATCGATTTCGTCAGTCTCCAAAAGAAAAATCCAAACTCGATTGTCTCCTGCCTGACGCGCGCACGGGAAAACGCGCGGACAACGAGCGAACAGATTTCGAGCGAAATGTGGGAGCAGATCAACCGGCTCTATCTCTTTGTTAAGAGCGATCCGGCGAAGCGATTGGTCCGCACCAGTCCTTACGAATTTTTCAAGCGCGTTATCACCGGCTCCCATCTGTTTCAGGGAATCACCGACGCCACCATGACCCACGGCGAAGGCTGGGATTTTATTCGGATCGGGAAACTACTGGAGCGCGCAGATTGCACATCGCGACTGCTGGACATCAAGTATCACATTCTCCTCCCAACCGGAGAACGCGTCGGCGGCAATATCGATACCGTCCAGTGGATGTCGGTCCTCCGTTCATGCAGTGCCCTCGAAGCGTATCGGAAAATTTATTTCGGCCAGGTGGCGCCGTGGAAGGTCGCGGAGTTCATCATCACCCACTCTGCCTTTCCGCGCTCGATCCGGTTCTGTCTCGATTGCTTCGATTCAGCCTTGCACCACATCTCCGGTTCAGCTGAGACGAAATACTCCAACGAAGCCGAACGCTTATCCGGCCGGCTCCGCTACGATCTCGATTACGCGACGATTGGCGACATCTTCAAATTCGGGCTCCACGAATACCTCGAACAAATCCAGGACCGTCTCGCGGAAATCGACCACGCCATCCACGCCGCCTATTGCGCGGACAAGCCATCGTAGTCGTCAGGGATTGATCAAAGCCGAATACCACCTGACGAGTGGTTCGCCGAAGAACATCCAGACCAGGCCGCCGAGGGCGAGGTACGGGCCGAAGGGCAGTTTAGCCGACCACACGCGCTTCCCGATAATAAGCGTGACCAGGCCGACAACCGAGCCAACCAGCGAACCGGCAAAGACGCTGAAGAGGACGGCGCGCCAGCCGAGAAAAGCGCCGATGCAGGCGAGGAACTTCAGATCACCCCGGCCCATGGCTTCTCTCGGGATTTCCAGTTCGCGCACGACCCCGCTGATTTTGTCCAGCGCATCGAGTGAGATCTCTTCGCTTCCCAGGTTCACTCGGTCGTAATGAAACCGCAGATCCGCGGCGCCGAGGTCGCGGTCGCCGACGATGGCCTGGTCGCAATGCAGGATGAGCTGGTCGCTTTCGCGAGAAAAATAATCGCTCCACAATCCTTGTTCGTCGCCCACCACGAAATCAGCGTCGTCCCCCTGGCGCGCCCAGTTAAACGGTGTCGGCGCATCGAGTCGGATTCTCTTTTTGCCGAAAACCTTTTTTCCCCCTTCGAGTACCACCCACAAAACGACGTAGCCGAGCGCGGCCGACAGCGCCGAGATGAGCAAAGCTCGTCCGCGGAGGTGCGTCGCCATCAGCTCGGGGACGATCCCGCAGGCCACGATTCCGGCGATGGTCCCGCCGATCGTTATTTCATCCGGGATAATGAAGTGCTCGAAGTCGATGAAGGTGGCGGCGACGAGGAGCGAAACAAAGACCCAGTAGGCGATCGATATTTCCCACGGAAAAGTTTTCCAGACGAGAAGGAAAAGGAGCGCGGTCAAAAGCTCGACGGCGAAGTAGCGAAAGGCGATGCGCGCGCCGCAGTGAGCGCATTTTCCGCGAAGCACGAGCCAGCTGAAGAGCGGGATGTTCTGCCACCAGGTGAGTTGTTTCCGGCACGACGGGCAGAATGAGCGGCGCGGTTTGTTGACCGACAGGTCGAGCGGGAGGCGATAGATGCAGACGTTGAGGAAAGAACCGACGACGGCGCCGACCGCGAATGCGAACGCGCTGAAAAGAAATTCGTAGCGGGCCAGCGAATCACCCATCGCGTTGATTGAGCGCGGCCCGTTTCTCTTTCCGTTTCACGAACCAGGTGATCCAGATGCAGCTCTCGTAGAGCAGGCACATTGGCAGCGCCATGGCGACCATCGTTAATACGTCCGGGGTAGGGCTAATGATCGCGGCGAAAATGAACATGAGGACGATCGCATAAGGGCGGGTCCGGACCATAAACTCATAGGTCACGAACCCGAGCCGGACCAACGCGAGAACGACGACCGGCAGCTCGAAGGCGAGCCCGAACGCAATCGTGAATCGAGTCACAAACGCGTAATACTCCTGGACCGTCCAGGCCGGGACCCAGCCGAGCCCTTGGGTGTCTTTGAAGAAAAACAGGATCGTCTTCGGCAGAAGCCAGTAATAAGCGATCAGAACTCCGCTGAGGAATAAAGCGAAGCTGACGAGGATCCCGGGTAAGAGAAGGCGCTTTTCCATCGCGGTGAGCGCCGGCAGGACGAATTCCGCGAGGAAATAGAGCAGGAACGGAAACGAGATAACGATGCCCGCGTAAAACGCCAGGCGAAACGAGATGGTGAACGAATCGGTGATCGCCAGGGCGCGCAACGCACCGACCGATGGATCGACCGCGCCAAGCGGGCGCTGCATGACGTGGACGAGCGCTGAACGAAAGAAAAAGCAGAGGACCATGGCGGCCAGGAGAACCATCGCCATTTTCACGATCGTCCAGCGCAAGTCCTCGAGATGTTCGAGAAACGGCTTCGACGTTTCGCTCTCGGGCAGGTCTCGAAATTTAAAAACGTCGCGCAGCCCCATGGTTCAGCCCTGGTTAAACGACAGGATGCCGCGGGCCAAAAGGCGCGAGCAAAGCGCGAGCGTGTTCGCGTCGCGGATTTCGTTCTCGCGGATCATCCGCTGCAGTTCTTGCGCGCTGAAAGCGCGACAGTCCAGGATTGATTCCGAATCGTCCCTGGAATGACCGGATGCGCCTTCGCGGACCGGTTGGGCAAGAAAAAAATAACCGCGCTCATCGGTAAACCCAGGCGAGGTGAAGTAGTCGCCAAGGGCGATGAGACGGCCGCCTTCAGCAAGCTCGAACCCGGTTTCTTCGCGCAATTCGCGCAGGGCCACGGCCGCGATGTCATCGTCGTTCAAATCGTTTTCGTCATCGATCTGCCCCGCCGGCATTTCCCAAATCGCCTCGCGAATTGGGAGCCGCTCCTGGCGAATCAGGATCAATTTTCCTTCCGCGGTCATCGCCGCGACAATGACGGCGCGCTTCCGCTTGACGACGGTCCACGAGCGCGGTTCAGCTTGCGCGGGACTGCGAATCTCTTCCTCGACCACTTCCACGTTCTTGTTTTTGAAGCACGACCTGCTCGAAAGAATTTCCCAGCTGCTTTCCACGCGGGAAGGTTATTGCGATTGCTTCGCTAAACAAGGAGCGGCGGTTTATAAACCGCCGTTTTTGCTTCTGTCGCGGCGGTCTATGACCGCCGTGTCTCTACTGCGGATCGTCGGCGGTCATAGACCGCCGCTACAGAAGACTTTTCCAACGGACGATCTGAGTGGCAACATTTTCCGGCGATGGCGCGCCGACGGCAGTCCGCTGCGCCAGCGACGCACCGACATCAAAGACCTTCAGGACATCCTTCCGAAAGAGCGGTGAGATTTCCTGCATCTCGAGCAGGGAAACGTTGTTCAACGCTTGCTTCGCTTTGAGGGCGCGCGCGACCAGTTTGCCGACCGCTTCGTGCGCATCGCGGAACGGCATTCCCTTTTTCACGAGGTACTCGGCGAGGTCGGTCGCGAGGAGGTTCGGATCGTTCGCCGCGCTCTCCATTCGCGCCGCGTTCACCGTCAGCTCCGGCAGCATCTCGGCAAAGACCTGAAGCGCGTCCTTCACGGTCATCACCGAGTCGAAGAGCGGCGGCTTATCTTCCTGAAGGTCTCGCTGGTAGGAAGCGGGCAAACCTTTCAACGTCGTGAGCAGCGCGAGGAGATTGCCGTAGAGCCGGCCAGTCTTTCCCCGGGTAAGCTCCGCCATGTCCGGATTCTTCTTTTGCGGCATGAGGCTGGAACCGGTTGAAAATCCGTCGCTGAAAGTGATGAAGCCAAACTCAGCCGTGCTCCACAGGATCAGCTCTTCACTTAAGCGCGACAGATGCATCCCGACCATCGCGAGGCCAAAGAGGAACTCGGCGACGAAGTCGCGATCGCCCACGGCATCGAGACTGTTCTGGCTGAGTTTTGCAAACCCGAGCTCTTTCGCCATCGCCTGCCGGTCCAGCGCGATCGTCGAGCCAGCAACGGCGCCGGACCCGAGCGGCAGAACGTCCGCGCGCCGCGCACAATCGACGATCCGGCCGTGATCGCGCTCGAGCGCTTCGATGTGCGCCAGAAAATAATGCCCGAGCACAATCGGCTGCGCCCGCTGCAGGTGCGTGTAACCAGGTATCACCACCCGCTGGTGGCGTTCGGCGAGATCGAGCAGGGCGCGTTGCAAGGCTCGCACCCGGGTGCACACCTCAGCGGCCTCGGCCTTCACATAGAGTCGAAGATCGAGCGCGACCTGATCGTTCCGGCTCCGCGCGGTGTGGAGTTTTGCGCCAGCGGTCCCGCAACGTTTCGTCACGGCCGACTCGATGTTCATGTGCACATCTTCGAGCGACCGCTCCCAGCGAAAATCGCCCGCTTTAATTTCCGCCTCGAGCACCGTCAGCGCCGCCCGGATCTGTCCGTATTCTTCCTTCGTCAAAATCCCAGCTACCGCGAGCGCCTTCGCGTGCGCCAGCGAACCCTTGATGTCGTGGGAATAAAGGCGCCAGTCGAAGGACACAGATTCACTGTAGAGCTGCGCCGTCTCACTCGCCGGTTCGTCGAATCGTCCCTGTCGCATTGTTAGTTCTTCGAACGCTCGCGCGTCACCGTCACCGAAACAAACTCAACCTCGGGCAAAATATATTTCCGGAGCTCGACCGTGATTTTGCGAATCTCGAACGCTTCGAGCAAATGGAGCGCGAGCGCGTTCGCCAGCGTCTCGATCAATTTGTCGCGACGTGACACCACGAACCGTTTCACTTCGGCACAGACGTTCGCGTAGTCGACGGCCTTGCCGATCTCGTCGTGCAATTCAGAAGACGGCCGCACCGGCCAGAAGGTCAGGTTGAACGACAGACGCTGGGCGGCCGACCGCTCTTCATCCGGGACGCCGACGTGCGCAAAGAGCTCAAGGGCCTCGACGTGAATAGCGTCATTCACACTGGCGCTCAATGTGGCAGAAAGAGACCGGGCAGCGAGAGGAAGTTGTCGCGCCGCTGTGGCAGGGGCCCGATTACGAAAGACCGTCGTCGCAATCCGACACCTAAACGGCAAGCGCCCAAGGCGTTAACCGGATTTTTGCAAAAATCGGGGAACTCAAGCCGGAGATTCCCGTAGAACAAAGCGCGCCTCATTCGGCCTAACGATGACAGCAGCTTTAGGCTTGTCTTATATGGAAGGGAAAATCATCATCGCCCCCCGTGAACTCCAGCATGGCCGCCGAAGAAGGCGGCGCCCCTCGCAATTTTGCAACGACGCGGTGGAGCTTGATTCTTACTTCCGCGGATCTCGGCGGCGAGGAGCAAAAAGCCCGTGAGGCGCTCGCGGAACTTTGCCGGCTTTATTGGCGCCCGATCTTTTCCTTCGTCTGCCGGCGCGGCCATTCCACCGAGGACGCGCAGGATCTTACCCAGGATTTTTTTCTCATGATGATGGAAGGCAACTGGCTTAAACACGCCGATCCGAACCGCGGCCGATTCCGTTCGCTTCTGCTGAAGTCCCTTCAGAATTTTCTCAACGACGCCGCTGCAAAAAAACACGCGCGCAAACGGGGCGGCGACCTGCAGTTCGTTTCCTGGGATGACTGGATGGCCGAAGCGCCGTCGCAGCTCACCGTTCCGGCGCAGGCACTTGAGTCGTGGCCGGCGGAGAGACTGTTTGATTTGCGCTGGGCCGCGACCGTCGTCGAACAAGCGGTCCGCCGGTTGCGGGAAGAGTGCGAGAGCCAGGGAAAATTGCGCGCCTTCGAAGCCCTCCGCTCCTGCCTCGGCGCGGAGCGGGAGGACGTTTCGTATTCCACACTTTCGAAAACGCTCGCCGTGCCGGAAGCCACGGTGAAACGACTCGTTCATCGGCTCCGCCAGCGTTATCGCACCCTGCTGCGTGAAGAAGTCGCCGAAACCGTGGCCGATCCCGCCGAAATCGACGACGAAATTCGTCATCTTTGCGGTGTCCTCGCCGCTGAATCTGCCGCAGCCTGATGAAAACGTTCTCCCCAGGATTTTGCGATTCGATTGCCGGCGTGCTCGACGAGCCGAGTCCCTGTCCGCACTGCCAATCCTCATCGCACATCGCCGGCGGGCTTTGTGTCGGTTGTTTGCTCGGGGCCGGACTCGATCCCGCCGACGACGCAGAATCGGAAACGCTCACCGACATTCTTGCCGAAGTGCGTTTGCCGGACCAGAACTGGCGGCTCGGTAATTACGAGATCCTTGAGGAAATCGGCCGTGGCGGGATGGGCGTGATCTATCGCGCTCGGCAACGCCATTCACGGCGGATCGTCGCGGTGAAACGCGTCCTCAGCTATCACGCCGATTCGCGTGAAACCCTGGCGCGCTTCCGGCGCGAAGCCCAGGCCGCCGCCAGCCTAGATCACCCGAACATTCTTCCAATCTTCGAAGTGAGCGAAAGCGAAGACGGCCTGCCGTTCTTCAGCATGAAGTTCGCGCCCGGCGGAACGCTGCAGCAAGTCGCGCCCGCCTTGCGCAAAGAGCCGCGGCAATGCGTGGCCCTCGTCGCAAAAATCACGCGCGCCGTCCAATACGCGCATAGCCGCGGCATCCTTCATCGCGACCTCAAACCCGGAAACATCCTCCTCGACGCCCGTGGCGAACCATTCGTGAGCGACTTCGGCCTCGCCAAATGGCTCGACACCACAAGCGACCTGACCCGCACCCTCACCATCTTCGGCACCCCGGGTTACATCGCTCCCGAGCAAGCCAGCGCCTCCGCCGCCGACCTCAAACCCACCGCCGACATCTACAGCCTCGGCGCCATCCTCTTCGACCTCCTCGCCGGCCGTCCACCTTTCCTCGGCGCCCACGCCCTCTCCGTAATCCGCCAGGCCGCCGAGCTCCCCGCCCCCAAACTCCGCACCCTTTCCAAAATCGCCGACCGCGACCTCGAAACCATCTGCTCCCGTTGCCTCGAGCGCGAGCCAAAGCTTCGCTATCCCTCCGCCCACGACTTGGCAGAAGACCTCGAACGCTGGCTCGAAGGACGATCCATCATCGCGCGAAGGGTTTTTCCCACTACCCGCCTGTGGCGGTTAGCTCGAAGGAATCCTGTTGGCGCGAGCGCATTATTCGTTTGTGCTCTATTGGCGATAGCGGTGGGTGGCCGTCAGATCCAAACCTGGCAACTTCAAGCAGCCGCAGACATCACCGCCGCGGCACAGCATTCTGTTGAGGTCATGCCATTGTTTGATTTAGACAACGTTCGCGCTGATGAGCCACTCACCTTGGCGCTAGCCACGCATCTTCGAAAGTCCTTAGCCGGGATTGGGCCAAGTATCGTGTCCAGCGATCTAGAGCGCTCCGCGAACACCAGAGGCCGGTCTGAATCGAATGGACCGAAGCCAGTCTCCATGCGGTCGATCCTGGCCGGGACGACAAGAATGCTAAACGGTAAGCAACGTATTTCATTGCGCCTGTTAAGTGCGGCTCATAATGAAGTTATCCTTCGCCGTATCATCGATCTAAGCCCGATCAGCGAACCCACCGAGCGTCTCGCGTCATCGGTTGGTCGAGACATCTTCACGGTATTGGATACGTCCGACTTGAAGGACGTGTTAGAGGTAATCAAGGATCCAGGATTGATTGAAAGACAGAGTCGTGAATTGATCATTGCTGGTCGCGAATTAGCCGACCGGAGATCACAAGTAGACTTGAAACGCGCGGAAACATGCCTACAGCGCGCGGTGGAACTTCAACCACAGTCTTCCAAGGCTCATTCGGAGTTAGCGAAGGTGTTGACGTTGATGATCGCCTACACGTCAGATAGAGGTTCTCTACCAGTTGCTGAGAAAGCTGCACGCCGAGCCCTTGCGCTCGACCCCGACAGCGGAGATGCACATCAGGCTCTAGCGGCTGTCCTTTACCACGCCGGATTGTACCGGCCTGCTCTAGAAGAGCTTCACCAAGCGTTCGAACGTTCCGGCATTTTCAGTCGAGGCGCAAACATTGCCGCGCAGACGTATAAGTCGCTCGGACGTCCCGACATGGAGCTAGCTTGGGCGTCGATTGCGCAAAAAGATGAGCCGCATCCGGGGGAAAATGCCGCTAACATGGGCGATTGCTGGAGCATACTCGTCGACGACGAGCGAGCCGAGGCACTCTACAAATATTATCTCGAGTTACATCCCGATCAGCCACAAGGCTGGATGGGGATCTGCCGCTTACGGCTACTGCAAAGCAAATTCGATGAGGCGCGCGTGATTTATCAAGACAACGTCAATCGTCATCCCGAATTCGCATATACAAAACAAATGGCAGGCGAAGTCGAATTCTTTTGCCGCCGGTTCGCTGATGCAACGCAACTGTATGAGGACCTTTTCGCAAGAGAACCGGAGGGCGGCGGCGACTTTTACGGCGCACCGAGCTATCGCTCTGTTCTCGGGCGCATCCGAATGGACACTGACGAGCGGGAGGGGCGCGCGCTTTTAGAGGAAGCGCGAAAACAGGAAAATGCAATTCTTACCACGTCGCCGGCTCGTGCCGACGCGTTGTATCGCCTCGCTTCGATAGAAGCAAGTCTCAATGAACGAGAGCAGGCGATAGGGAGTTTGGACCGCGCTTTTGCTGCCGGTTGGATCGACTATCGTACCCTTCGGCTGGACCCGCGCTTCGACGCCTTGCATTCAGAGCCGGCTTTTGAAACACTTCTCGCAACGATGGCGACGCGGGTCACCGCGCTGCGAACGGCCGCGTCAGCCGTCCTAAATGGCGAACAGAACAAAATTAAAGAAAGGCATCAATGAGCGACTGGACCCAACATACGGATAGACTAGCAGCAAGAGACCGTTTCATAGCAGAATTGGCGAATAATGGCGCCCTGCGGGCCCGGTGTATCAAATATCCCATTGTCGCCCGGAAGACTTTCGCAGACTTGGGAGGATTCCAGTTGGAGGAAAACCTTCCTGGGCCCAACCCCGCAGCGATTCCTATCGAGGCTGAGTTTCGAGTATTTGATGGAAGGTCTTTGGATCGCGAAAAAGTGGTCGTGCTGGTGTTAGACCGCCCCCCGCAAGAGATACCTGACCCTGACAGGATTTGGCAATGCACCTACTATCCGTATATCCACGGGGCAGGAGAAGAAGAGGCAAGCAAGGCTAAGAAGGAACCTCTTTAGATTCCGCAACCCTGATGCAATAAGTCGAGTGCAGACGCCATTTCCGTGGCCGTCAATCTCGGTCGGATCATCGCCGCACGGCGATGAAAGATCGGAATGTCGCAGTTTAGCAATTGCTCCACCTCACTTTGGGTAACAGAACGGCTACAGAGCCCATTCCTTGAGTGATGCGACAACAAGCATCGCCTCGCTTCTTCATTGCGGACCAACTCCACAGATAAGGACTGGGCGAGGAGTTTGAAATAAAAGGCCGTCGGCCGATAGATCGTGCGCGCGGGGCTCGATTGGAGAGCACGAATGGCCGCCCTCCATGGGCGCCACATCCGAATACCGTCGACGTGTTCCCGCATATCGATAAACCCGGCTTTAATGGATTCCACCGCATCCTTTGCAAACACCCGTCGCTCGGACAAAAAGACGCCATGTTGCCCGTGCGCCCTCCTACCGAGAAAGCTTGGGCAGTCATTACGGCTACTAGCGCGAGCTGTCGGCACCATTCCAGTGCGAAGGACACTGTCACGAGTATCGGGAGCGCCTGGTGGAATGGCGACCGTTGGATGTAGCAGGGTTTCGCAATCAACCAAGACCGGGTGTTCGCCCATGGCGATGAAGTTACCAGCATGCAAATCGACTGCACGCAGCACATGGGCCAGAAACACTAACCCGCCAGCGCGAAAATAAAACCGATCGACCTCATCCGCGTTTCGACAGGGGCGATAAGGAACCTCCCGCATCCAGCAGTGGTTTCGCTTAGAAACAACGTCGGCTGCCAACAAAGGCGCCGGAAATCCCGCCTCGTTGACCGCGCACAGAATTTTAGCCCAAATGCGTTCACGCTGGCCGGAGCGCGGTTTATAATACCATGTTGTTGAGTCTTCTAATACAATGCGGGCCACGGTCCGACCACCTTCATGAAAATCAGACAGGTCGAACTCAAGCTCCGTGATTAGCGGCTTCTTGGCTCCGTGTATCGACGAACCAACAAACGACTCCGCATGCCGAAGAAAATCTGCGACGAAGTAAGACCACTTGTCTATCACGGTCAGCAAGACCCGGCGCAAAGCTGGATATAAATCAAATAAATCGCCCCCGGATCGAACCCTCTGAGTGATGCTTTCCGATTGACCGTACAGGTCGGCCGCATGTTCGAAACACATCGTCCTCGTTGGATGGATTTGAGACGGCGAAGCCAATTATCCATCGCAACCTCCTGTGGAGCGAGTCTCTCATGGCCTCTGCGGCATTTGCCGAAGTCAGGTTTGACGCGCGCGAGCGAGTGCCTTGAGGCAATCCCCGCCACGCGCGCCACACCGCACTTTGGCAGCCTCTCAATAATGCAAGATCTTCGCTAACGACATCGGACATTTACTTATGCATCCACGGGTTACGCTTTTTCTACGTCTGCGCTGCTAAGCCAACAACGCGAGCAACGTCGTGGAGGTCCTCAATAAAGATTTTCGACCCGTCCCAAGCCGTCCACTCCTTCGGCCAATCGTCGGGATCCTCGTGCAAATATGATGTCGGATTTGATCGGAGTGCCGCTTCCAGCGTTCCAGCAACGATAAGACTACCGATCGTTCCCAGACGGATTCCCACCTCGTTTAGCTGGGCTTCAAGAAGGATGTAGTACCAAAGTGGAGTATCTTTGTCCAACCCACAGCCTATCAAATGCTGCCACGGATTATGCGAGTAGTTACTAGAATATCCTTGGATTTGACAACCTGGACATAGCTTTTCTGCCGCTCTCTGTCCAGACGACAATTGACACAGAGCCCCTCGTTTGAGAGTTCGCCACGGCAACATTCGTTCGTTCGACTGAATTTTCTCCCTCATCGCCACCGAGGGCGCAAAGGTCTCGATACTGGATAGTGGTATGTAGAACAACGGCTTGGCTATCCCAGTGTCAATGAAAGCTGCGAACTCGAAATCCGCCGGATCATTACCATGGGCCAGAAATCTATCCCAGTTGACGGCGAATTTCGTCATTAGCGCTCCACGTGACTGGCTTCCGCCAAAAAGCGAAGCGAGAGGGATGTTTGCGTTGGCGTCACCCAGCTTATACTCATGCTTAACCATACTGTGGCCAAAGCGAAATGCAGCCTGCGCGAATTCCACAGGAATGGAGAACTGTTTATCTTGCCAGTTGATAAACTCTCCCTTACCTGCTCGCACTGCCTCGGCCACTGGCTCGTTGCATACGGCTGGAATGAAATCGTTACGCACGAGCCACTGAAATTGATGCTGCACTAGCCGCCTTGCATCGGAAAAGAAGTCTCCGCTTTGACCTTCTTTCTTTATTTGTCGGACCGCAATGTTATGCAGTTGTAAGAACATCGCGTGCAATTGGCGCAGAATCGCGTTTTCGATATTTCTGGGATCCGCCGTTTGCGGTCTACATTCGTCGTCTAGTGGAACGTCGAAGCACCGTCCATTACTTAACGCCACTCCCAGCCTGAACGACATTCTGTTTTCTTCGTAGAGCGTATTGGGCTTTGTAACATACGGTCCGTCGCCATATAGACTGTCCAGATTAAGAAATGACGTCCGATAGTTCATGGTCATCGTCGGGTCGATAATCAGCCCGTTCTGTGGCAGATCAGAAAGGTCGTGTGTCAAGTCATGGTCTATGAATTGGCCGAAATAAGTGTATCCCGCCGGTATCTGTTTGCCGATTTTAGGAAACCAATCATTGGTTGGAATGGGCGTCTCATCTGTCTCCATTGATGCAGCAAGCTCGCCGAGACGTACGTCATTTGCCGTGGATGTCATGACTAAGTCTGCTGCAAACAGTCGAGAGTAACGGTTGGACGTAGTTGTTGCAGCAGGATGAAACTCTTGGGGTTTATAAGGCGAATCCGACATAAGTAATTTGAGGTTCTCAGTTTGCGAAGTGTGAGTCGAGACTTGTCCTTTCGAAGCGGCGCGTTTTCCCCTCCTTTTCATTGTCTACGGAAACGCATCTGAGAAGTTCGAGGGAGAGGAAGAGATTGTCCGATCAATTCATATCCGAGCTTCCCGTGCACCCATTCAGTCACCGCCGGTTCTGATCCCCATGCGGCAAGGCAAGGGTTATGTTAGGCTTCCTGCAAGATGAACACCGTCCCACGCGTCTTTGCCTATCTGCGCCGCTATCCATGGCTGGCGCTGGGGACGCTTCTTTGCGCGATCGTGGGGACGGCGATGGTGCTGGTGTTTCCGGCGGTCACCAAGAGGGTGATCGATGAGGTGCTGATCCAGCGGCATCCGGAGCGGTTGACGCCGCTGATCGCGGTGGCGGCGCTGGCGTTTTTGCTTCAGCAGGGGATGGACTCACTCCGGATCATTTTGAACAACACGTTCGAGCAACGGGTGATCTTCGATCTGCGGAGCGATCTGTATTCCCACATCCAAATGCTGCCACTGCGATGGTTCGATAACCGGGCGACGGGCGATTTGATGACGCGGATCCTGGAGGATGTGACCTCGGTGGAACGGATGCTGATCGATGGGATCGAGCAAGGTGTAACCGCGATGCTGCAGGTCGTGATCGTCCTCGGGATGATGTTTTATTTCCGGGTCTCGTTGACCTTGGTCGCGCTGGCGTCGTTGCCGCTCCTGGCCGCGGGAGCGCTTTGGTATACGCTCACGGCGCATCGCCGTTATCGGCTCCAGCGCCAGGCATCGTCGGCGATGAACTCGCTCCTGCACGATAACCTGGCGGGAATTCGCCAAGTCAAGAGCTACGTCCGCGAGGGCGCGGAACACGAGCGGTTTAATTCGGTCAGCGACCGGCTCCGGCAAGCGACCCTGATCGTGATGCGAGTCTGGGCGCTCTATTCTCCGTCGATGGTGCTGGTCGGTTCGTTGGGGATTGTGCTCACGGTCTGGTTCGGAGCGCGAATGGTGCTGGCCGGGAGCATGCAAACCGGCGACCTGATCGCGTTCCTCATGCTCACCGGATTTCTCTACGAGCCGATCCACAAGCTGCATCAGCTCAATCAACTGGTGCAGGTGGGACGCGCGGCCGGCGAGCGCGTTTTTGAGATCATTGATGAGCCGATTGAGCCGGGTTGGGACGTGGAGAAGCCGGCGGCACGGGTAGCGGGCGATGTCCGCTTCGAGGAAGTTGGGTTCCGTTATGGAAAGGAAGGCGCGCCGGCGTTGCAGCAGATCAGCTTTCACGCGCGGCCGGGCGAGACAATTGCGCTCGTAGGAACGACGGGCGCCGGGAAATCGACCCTGGTGAATTTGCTGACGCGCTTTTACGAGCACGACGCCGGTGAGATCCGGATTGACGGCACGCCGCTCCGCGAATTCGGGATGCGCCGTCTTCGCGAAATGATCGGGCTCGTGACTCAAGAGAGTTTTCTCTTCAACGGATCGATCCGCGAGAACCTGCGAATGGGCCGGCCGGACGCGACGGACGCCGAGCTGCTCGGCGCGGCGGAAGCGGCGAACGCGCGCGGGTTCATCGACCGAATGCCGAACGGCCTCGACAGCGTCGTCGGCGAGCGCGGAGTGAAATTGAGTGTCGGCGAGAAGCAGCGGGTTTCGATCGCGCGCGCGCTTTTGAAAGACCCGCCGATCCTGATTCTCGATGAAGCGACCGCGAGCGTGGACACGACGACAGAGCGGTTGATCCAGGAAGCGCTGGAGCACCTGATGTCGAACCGGACCTGTTTTGTGATCGCGCATCGCCTCTCGACGATATTGCGGGCAGACCAGATTTTGGTGCTAGAGCTCGGGCGAATCATCGAGCGGGGGACGCATGCGTCTCTGTTGGAATTGGGAGGGAAGTATGCGCGGCTTTGGGAGCAAAGCTTCTTGGAGAAACCAGTCGAGCAAGTGGAAGAAAACGCCCAACGTCCAACGTCCAACGTCCAACGTCCAATTGAAGAGGAGACGCTCGACGTTCCGGTCTAGGTTCTGGTCGTTATCCGCTCGGCGACGCGCTGGCGGAAGTCGATGCGGAGGGCGGGATCATGATCGTCTGGCCGATCTGCAATTTTCGATCGTTCTCGATGTGATTGAACTTCTGCAGCTCTTCGACCGTGACTTTATGCATCTTGGCAATCGAGGTGAGCGTCTCGCCTTTTGCGACGACGTGGCTGTTCCCCGATTGCTGCGTGGGCTTGGGCGCTTCGGTCATTGCGCTGGTCGGCGCTGTAGGTGAAGGCGAGGGTGTCTCGCCGATCATCACGCCGGGGCGCATCTTGGCAATCTGCTGCTCGAGCTTCAGGATTTGTTGGGAGAGCGTATCGATCTTGGCGTTCTGCTCGTCGATCTTTTTGCTCAAGGCCTCGAGCATTTTGTCGCTCTTCTCGTTCCCGGCAAAGGTTTGGGCCGAGAGGTCGGAGCCAGCGAGGACAGCGAGGAAGAGGATCAATGAGGCAACGGCGAGGCGATGCATGGGCTGGCATTGTGGCACTTGCCCTCGGGCGAGGCAAGCGCTGGCGCAGGCGGGCAGCTTGCCTTTGCTGCATTTATCCCTAACGTTTTTTCCATGCCGGAACGCACCCAAAAGCCGCCGATGCCATGGGGACCAAAGCAGGGAGACGGGGACGGCCCGAAGTCGCCGGACGTTTCGCGGCCAGATACGCGCGACTTGTTAAAAAAGATGCGCAAGGTCGACCCGAACCAATCGAAGCGTTACCGCCAGCGCACCGGCCAGTGATGGACTCGCCCGGCGGCGGAAGTGAGGATTTCGTGGGGCTGCTCCGCCGCCTGGGACATATGGGCCCCATAGGTCAAATAGGTCCTATCTCACAGAGCGCCGAAATCCCCCTCACCCAGGCGACCACCATTCTCGCTTTCAAGTTTCAGGGGGGCGTCCTCGTCGCCGGCGATCGGCGGGCAACGGCGGGAAACACCGTCGTCTACGATCGCGCGGACAAGGTGTTGGAGATCGACCGGCATTCGATCATGGCAATTGCCGGGGTTCCGGCCACCGCATGGGAGATGGCGCGAGTGCTCGAACATTCGTTCCAATTTTTCAGGCGCACCCAATTGCAGGAAATGAGCGTGGACGGGAAGGTCCGGGCGCTTTCAAAATTGCTCCGGGATAATTTCGGCTTCGTCCTTCAAGGCGTGGGCATCGTGGTTCCGATTTTCGCCACCTACGATTCCGCATCCGATCCAGCGGCGCGCCTCTATTTCTACGACGCCATGGGTGCGCAATTCGAAGTGACCGATTATGCCGCTACCGGGTCCGGATCGCCGGCTGTGCGCGGAATTCTTTTCTACGAAAATAACTGGGGGAGGAAGCCGCTGGCGAAATTGAATGAAGAGGAAGCGGTCACGATCGCGCTTCGGGCGCTCGACACCGCCGCCGAATCGGATACCGCGACCGGTGGTGTGGACCGGGGTGCCAAAATTTTTCCAATCATCAAGATCGTGTCGGCTGCGGGGATTACGACGTTGCCCGAGAAGAAGATCGCGGCGGTGTTTAAACGGAGCGTGGCATGATCGAGGAGCCGTATCGTTGGGTCGAAGCGATCGCGAACCGCGCGGAGTACATCGAGACGCAGCTAGCCGGGGGCAGTCCCATCGTCGCGCTCGGCTACCGGGACGGAATCCTGTTCCTGACCCTGGGAAAGACGCGGCAAAAACTTTTCGAAATTTACGATCGCATCGCAATGGGCGCGATCGGGCACCCGGGCGATATCGAGCGGCTGCGGATGGCAGCGATCGAACTGGCCAGCGCCGAGGGCTTCACGCGGTCGGCCGCGGACGTATCGTTGCGGCGACTGGCGCATTACTCGCTCAGCCCGGTTTTGAAAACGGCCTTCGAACAAGTGTATGGCGCGCCGTACCTGGCGCGGCTTCTTTTCGCCGAGATCGGCGCGAAACAGGAAAACGATTTATTTTTGCGGCTCGATTACGACGGCGCCATTGCCACGAACAACGCGACCTTCGCGCAGACCCGGCAGGATTTCGGCGCGCTCAGCGGCACGCGCCAATCAACCGAGTTAATGGAGAAATATCTGGCGAAGGAGAATTCCGCCGGCGCGACTTTCGAGCGCGCCCTGAGACTCGGTCTGGATGCGTGGATCGTCGGCCATTTGGCCCTGGGCGATGGCGGCGTCAAAGAGATCCCGTCGCGCGAGAAAATCCTCGCGGAGCGCAAGGAGCGCCTGCGCGGGGCCGGCGTAGAAGCGGCGGTCCTGGAGCGCAGTGACAAGACGGCCATCCGTTATCGTCCCCTGAGCGAAGGCGAAATTCGATCGGGCCTGGCCGATTAGGGAAAAGTTATGCCCGGGCGAGATGGGCGGACGCGGGCCGGCGACGGACGGCCGGTCCTGGCGAAGATCGGGCTCCTCCTATTGTTGGTCTCATTCATCTGGCTGCAGCTCACCGCGACGCCGCGGTCTTTGACGCGGCTCGAGGTACGCCCGCCAGAGAACGCGCTGTTCGCGATGGTCATTATCGACCCGGGACACGGCGGCAAGGATTCGGGGACGATTAAGACCGGGCTGGTCGAGAAAGACCTGACGCTCGATGTCGCGCATCGCCTCGAGCGCCATTTGCGGGAGCGCGGCTTCGTGACCCTCCTTACTCGCGGCGACGACAGCTATGTTTCCCTGCAGGAGCGCGCGACCATCGCCAACAACCAGCCGGAATCGGTTTTCGTGAGCATTCACTTCGACGAAGCGGGCCGGGCCGCAGCGACCGGAATCGAAACCTACTATGCGACGCATCGAGCTTCGTTGCCCGAGCGCGTCGCTTCGTGGCTTCCGTTTCTCCAGCGGATCTCAGCCGAGCCGCCGGATCTGGAGAGCCAGAATTTGGCCGGCTTTATCCAGGAATCGGTTGTGACGCAGACCCAGGCGACGAATCGCGGCACGCGCCAGCAACAATTCTTCGTCGTGGCCAACGTCCGTCATCCAGCCGTCCTCGTCGAAGGCGGATTCCTGACGAACAAGGACGAGGCACTCAAGTTGACGAACGCTGATTACCGCGAGCAAATGGCCGCCGGAATTGCCGATGGAATCGTGAATTATCGCGCGTCACTTGTGGGGCCACGTACGCCCGTCACGACGGACCTTCCAATTCGGTGAATACCGCCCGGATTGGCGGCGTCCAAAAATGAACTCTCGATGAACGGAAAGTTACTCGTCACCACCATCTGCTTTCTGGCGCTCGCGTCGATTGCCTGGGCGGATCGCGCTATCGAATCGGCGCAGCAAAAGCTGAAAGACGAAGGCTTTTACTATGGCGAAATCAATGGCCAAAAGGATGCGGACACGACGGCAGCCATCCGGCGATATCAGATTCGAAACGGGATGCGGGTGACGGGCGAGCTGGATACCGAAACCCAACATGCTCTCGGGCTAACTTCCAAGCCTGCCGGGACTCCCGCGACTCATCCGCGCCAGACCCCGGGCCCCCCGCCGCCCGATTATCGCGAAGAAAACCCCGCACCCACCGCGACCCCAGCGGCGCGACCACCGATCCCCGAGCACGATGAGAATGAGGATGAAGCCCAGCCGCCTGTTCCACCCCATCTGCAGAGGGCAACGCCGCTTGGCGGGACACCGTACGAAGGGGCCCCTCCTCAAGTGCAGCAGAACATTGTTAGACGCGCCCAAATCATTTTGCTGCGCCACGGATATTATCGCGACGAGATCAATGGCCTTTACGGACCCACTATGAACGTGGCGGTGCGAAATTATCAGGCGCGTTTCGGCCTGCATGCGACCGGGCTTCTGGACGTGGAAACGCTGGCGCTGCTCCACCTGCTTCCGGAACAGCAGGTGACCGGTAGCCAAAGACTTCACCGGCGCTTTGTCCCGCCGCGTCCACCCTTTTACCGACCGGACGAGCGGATTTATATTCCGCGCTGAAGGAAGGTGCTAGGATTTCGGCGGACTAAAGTCAACCGATTGCAATTCGCTCATGACGCTCCCGACAAAAACCTGGGCGTCGATTTTCAGAAGAAGTCGATCGGCGTCGTCGGACAGCCACGCCGTCGCTCGCCGGAATTTTCGATGCGGCTGGAGCTGGCCGTCTTTGATGCGGTTAAGCTGGAGACTGAACTTGACGGCATTGTAGGTTCCGGCCGGCACGGTAACGCGCTCCCGTCCGAGAACCGTCACCGTAGCAAGATAAGGCGCCGTGGCAGAATAAACGACGATGCGCTGAACGTTGCGCTCCTGGAGCGATTGGCTGCGAAGATAGAGCAAGGCCGACTGGAGATCGAAAAGCCGCGCAAAATCGTACCGTCGGACCTTCGTTCCCTCGCCCGGCGTTTCCGTAACTTTGGAAACGACGCCTGTCGCCGAAAACGAAAGGTCGGTGACGATATGGGTGCCGCGATCATTCTCGATCTGCCGCACTGCAATGGGCCGGAGCGATTCGGCATCGACACTCGAGGTGTGAGTGGCATCGAATTTCCAAAGTGCCCGCACTAAGCCGGCGGTCCGCGCTGTAACATCGAGCTGCAGACGTTCTGCGCCGGATTTGGTCAAACGGATTTCCGCCGTAGCGCACGGAAAGCCGCTCCAGTTGAAGGCGTACCGCGCCTGCATCGGCCGCGGGTTCGGGAACGTCGGTGGATTCGAGCTGGTGAGGGTCGATTCCCAGGAGGCTGCCGCATAAATCGGCCGGCCGATCAGCAACAACGCCACCAGCAATCCAGTGCGCACGATCATATTCGAAATAAAATCCGGCCTCCCTGAGTGGAAACGAAAAAACACGCGGAAGTCCGCGTGTTTTCTCGCAAAAAAAATGGACGATCGCTTACGGTTTCTTCGGAGTGGTCGCCGGCGCAGTGGTCGTGGTGGTGGTGGCCGGACTTGTCGCCGGTTTTTCGGTCGTCGTCGTTGGCGGCCTCTTGTTCAGCGCTGTAATGACCTCAGTGGTGAAATCCATGCTGTCTTTGGAATGGAGGACTACCGGCACGCTGCCGATGCTCTGTCCCGACTTGTCGAACACCAGATCGTAACCGGAGGCCTTGACCCGTTCCATGATCACGTCGGTGATCTCCTTGACGATGTTATCGCGCATCCGAAGGGCCTGTTCCTGGAGCTGGCGCTCACGGGTCTGCCGAAAATCATTCAGCTCGCGCTCCATGTTTTTGATGCTCGCGATCTTCTCGTCACGCTCCTTGGCGAGGGCGGTCTTCTTGTCCGCGTTCAAGGCCGGCGAATCCAGTTGTTGCGCGAGCTTGTTAATCTCCTCGAGGGCTTTCTTGTAGTTCTCGGCCCGGTCGTCGAACTCTTTTTTGGCCGCGTCTTTGGCCTCGTTAATTTTTTTCTCGGAATCCTTGGTCCGGTTGTATTCCTTGAACGCGCGATTCATATCGACTGTGCCGACTTTCAAGGTGCCTTGGGCGTTACCGGCAGTCGGGAAAACGAGGGCCGCCGCCGCTGTCAGAAGAAGAAATTTTTTCATAAACGAAGGGTTACAGGTCGCAGGAAAGGGGTTAGACCGCAACCCCCTTTGTTCGTTCAAAATTGATAACCGACGTTGAAATTGAATTTCCCGCTGCCGGCATCCTTGTACCCGTTCTTCTCGATGGGAATGCCGTAGTCAATTCGCAACGGCCCGATGGGAAGATCGAGGCGCAAACCGATACCTGCGTCGGAGACATAGTGGCTGGTGGTAAAATCCCACGCGGCAGCGTTGACAAAGCCGGTATCGAAGAACACCGCGAAGCGCGCTTTCTCGATGATCGGCATCGTGTACTCGACGGTGAATGCCGCCAAACTTTGGCCGCCTAACGGCTCGCCCGTAATGTCGCGCGGGCTCACGTCGCGGAAAGTAAAGCCGCGCAAGTCATTCGAACCACCCAAAAAGAGGCGATCATAAATCCGCACCTGAGTGCCGTCTCCCCAGGTATCGACCGAAGCGACCTGGCCGCTAAACAACAAGATCGAGTCCTTCCAGAGACGGAAATATTGCCGCGCTTCCAGCGAGGCGCCAACGATCTGCTCGGTGCCGCCGAGGAATCCGCCGGCGACATAGGGCGTAAACACAACCCGATGGCCCGTGCGGGTGATGAACGGATTGTCCCGCGTATCGTTCGCGATCCCGCCTGTGAGCTGGCTTTTGGTCGTTTTTCCCTGCTCAAGCAGAATGGCGCTCGAAGCGGCAGGGGAAACATCGAAGATATCGATCCGCTGCAACATGTAGGCAAGACTTATGGAGGTGAAGCGGAAGAGCGCTTTGCGCGCCTCGAGCGAGAAACCCCAATTGCTCTGCGTGTAAACATTGCTCAGGTAATCGGCCTCCCGGTAAAAAATCTCGCCTCCCAGCGAGAGCCTGCGGTCCAGAAAGTACGGCTCCGTCAGCGACAGGGTTACGTCTTTCCGGGTGCTGCCGTACTGAACCCGGAAGCGGAATTTCTGTCCGGCGCCGGTGAAGCCTGGCCAGTTGAGAAGATCGAAGTTGCCTTGCGACATTTCGACGAAGCCGACCAGTTGGTCGATGGTGCTAAAGCCCGCGCCAAAGTTGAGCGACCCGGTCCGTTTTTCCTGGACCTGGATGGTGAGATCTTTCCGGCCGGGCACGCCGGTGTCTTCCGGATAAGTCTCGACCTTTTCGAAATACCCGAGGTTATCGAGGCGTTTCTTCGTCGTTTCGACGCGAACACTATTGAGGATGTCGCCCGGTGCGATCAGCACTTCGCGGCGGATGACCTTGTCTTTCGTCCGCGTGTTTCCGATGATGTTGATTCGCTGGACGAACGACGGCGTTCCTTCCTGGATCTGAAAGTGAACGTCGATCCGTCCTCCACCCGCCGGGACCCCGGTCGGAATCACCTGCAGGTCGACGTATCCGCCGCTTCCGTAGGCATCCGCGATTTGTTTCGAGTCCTCCCGAATTTGTTTTGGTGAATAAACGCCGCCTTCTTTCAGTTTGAGCAGGGCGCGCACTTTCTCCGCGCTCGTCACTTTCGTGCCGGTGATCTGGATCTTGCCGACGTGATAGATCGGGCCTTCGACGAGCACCACCACGATCGTCAGCTTGCCCTTGGCGCGGTCGCGCCGGACCTCTTTCACTTCCACGTCGATGTAACCGTGGTCCTGGTAATATTCTTTAACCGCGTTGACGTCTTGCTCGAGCTGGGTCTCATCGAGCCGCCCGGATTTATCGATGATCGAATAGAACGTCTTGCCTTTGGTCTTCATCTGCTTGCGCAGAACCTTGTCCGGGAACTTCGTGTTCCCCTCGAAACGGATCGCGCTGACCGCGCCTTTAGTTCCCTCTACGATGGTGAAGACCACGCGCGAGGTGCCCCGCGTTTCGTCAGTCTCGACTTTATACTTTACGTCAATGTCCGTGAACCCCTTGCCTTGGTAAGCCTCGACGATGCTTTCCCGCGCCTTCTGCAATTCGTCTTCGGTCAGCGGGCCGTTAATTTTTAAATTGATCTTTTTGCGCAGTGACTTGGCGCTGATTCGCTGCGCGCCTTCGATCTCGATCTCGTTGACGAGGGAACGCGTTTGGAGAACCACCATCACCTTCACGCCTTCGCCTTCGGCCTGTCCGAAAATGCGAACATTCTGGACCTGGCCCGTTCGGTACAAAGCTTTGATGTCCTGCTCGACGAGCCCTTCGGAGTAGGGCTGACCCGCTTTCGTTCGCATCTGCGACAGGACTTTGTCGCGCGAAAGAGTTTGCGGGCCGACGTACTGAACCTCGATCGACTTGATAATGGGCGGCCCTTGTTGTTCAGGCGCGGTCTGCGCGCGCAATGACAAACTGGCGGCCAACAAAATACCAAAAGCGAGTCCCACGGCCGAAACGTGGCCACGCACTAAACCGAAAAATTGCTTCATAACGTCAAAAGTCCCCTGGCGTCCTTCGTCCCCGAGCGGCGCAGGTCGGCATTAATGGGTAAGAAGGTAGGCATCGTCAAGGCAGGATTTCGCTCTGGCGCCGGGGCACCGGACGGAGAAGAACGCACTGCTGGGCACTAATTCAAGAGCTCGTACCAATTATTCCGCCGCCGGGGCTCGTAGCCGGCCCTGCGAATGAGGTTCTCAATGTTGCCCGCGTCGAGCCGAAAAGTCGTCCCGGCGCTGCTCACCACGTTCTCTTCCATCATGACGGACCCGAAGTCGTTAGCTCCATATTTCAACGCCACCTGGCCGATGTCCGGCCCCTGTGTGACCCAGGAACTCTGGACATTTTCGAAGTTGTCCAGGAAGATCCGGGCGAGCGCTTGGGTCCGCAAATATTCCACGACCCCCGTCTTCCGTTCCACTTTTAGCACCGTGTTTTCGGGCTGGAACGTCCAGCAAATAAAGGCCGTGAACCCCCCGCTCCGGTCCTGCTGATCGCGCAGCCGCCCCAAATGCTCAATCCGATCGTCGATCGTTTCGACGTGACCGAACATCATCGTCGCGCTCGATTTCAATCCGAGTTCGTGCGCGACCTGCATCACCTCGAGCCACGCATCGGTTTTGCATTTCAGCGGCGCGATCCGGTTGCGGACCGCGTCGACCAGGATCTCGCCCCCGCCGCCGGGAATGGAGCCGAGCCCGGCCTGTTTGAATGCCGAAATAAGATCGCGCAACGGCATCCGGAACAATTCCGCGAAGTGCTGGAGCTCCGGCGGGCTAAACCCATGAATGTTGATGTGCGGATATTTCTCGCGGATATGCCAGAGCAAATCGAGATACCAATCGAAAGTCAGAGTCGGATGGTGCCCGCCTTGCATCAGGATTTGAACCCCACCCGCGGCGGAAAGTTCGTCGAGCTTTTGGTCGAGTTGTTCGCGGCTCAGGACGTAATGGTCGGCGTCTTTTTCCGTGCGATAAAACGCGCAGAACTTGCAGTAAACATTGCAGACATTCGTATAATTGATGTTGCGATCGATGATGTAGGTCACGATCTCGCGGCCGCGATTGTCGTAACTGGCGGCCTTGGCGAGGTCGCGCCGCGCATTAGCGAGCTGGCCGAGCTCCGGCAAGGGCCGCCGATAAAGCTCGAGCGCTTCGGCAGGCGAAATTCGTTCGCCCGCCAGCACTTTGTCGGTTAGCGATTTCTCGTTTAATGCGACCACCCCGATAATCTAACTGAGCGCTCGCCATTCTGCACGCCTCAAGCTTGGAATAACGTCCTCGCTGAATGAACCACCGTATCGCAATCATCGGCGCGGGCGTCTCCGGACTCACTTCCGGCGTCATCCTGGCCGAGAATGGTTTTGAAGTTCGTCTCTTCTCCGCGGATTTGGTGAGCGAAACTGCCTCCGCGGTCGCCGCCGCGATGTGGTTTCCATACGACGCGGAGCCGGCCGAAAAGGTCGTTCCGTGGGCCTTGGAAAGTTACAACGTCTTCCGTGAGCTCAGCGATGATCCCGCCACCGGCGTTTCGATGATCGAGCTCCGCCAGTTTCGTCGAAGCGAAGACCTGCAAATCCCGGCGTGGGCTGAAACATTTAATGCCCGATCGACCGGAAGCAGCGAATTCGTCATGACCGTCCCGCTCAGCGACTCGTCCATTTACCTCGATTATCTCCGGGCTCGCTTGCTGGCCGCCGGCGGCAAATTGACGACGGGCACCCGATTCGAGAAACCGGAGGAAGTCGATCCAGCGTTCGATGTCGTGATCAACTGCGCGGGTATTGGCGCGCGAACCCTGGTGAGCGATCCGGACCTCGAGCCTCATCGCGGCCAGGTTGTACTCGTTCGAAAACTCGATCTTCCCGGCGCCGTTGTTTGCGACGATCCGCCCCTGATGTACGTCATTCCCCGCGCGAACGACTGCGTGTTCGGCGGAACCAACGAAATCAGCGACAACCTGGTTCCCGACCCCGGCGTCACGGCCGCGATCATGTCGGAATGCAGCGCTGTTCTGAACATCGCACCGCCCCGAGTAATCACGACGCGGGTCGGCCTGCGTCCTTACCGCAAATCAGGCGTGCGCGTCGAGGCCGGTCGGCTGGCGGACAGGCGCGCGATTATTCACAACTACGGACATGGCGGCGCCGGCTTCACCCTGTCATGGGGCTGCGCGCGGACGGTGCTCGAATTGGTTAGAGCTTCTGCTTCTCCAAGAAGGCGGCGAGCGTAGCGTTGAAGCGCTCCGGTTGTTCCATCATCAGAAAATGGCTCACGCCCTCCCACATCTGGTAATCGAGATCCGGAACGAGACCGCGGACGAATTGCTCGTACTCCGCCGACCATGCCGGCTGCTTCGCCAGAATCATCAGCACCGGTACGTTGATTTTGTCCGGCTTCCATAGCTCGGGCTCAAGTGTCGACTCGAACTCACTGATGCCGACATATTGCGGCGTGCGGAGCATTGCCGTCTTGATCTTTTCGCGCAGCGCCGCCTCCGGGATCGGGCTGGTTATGTTATCGATGAACTTGCCGGTGTTTTCTTCGTATTTCGGCCCTTTCAATTGCGCGATGAACTTTTCCATCATCGCCTTATCGCCGAACGGTCGGAGCGCACCTTCGACGATCACGAGCGCGCGCGTCTTCTGCGGAAATTTCCGGTAAAATTGCCGGATCACCGGCGTGCCGTTGCTGTGGGCGACAAGCACCGCCATTTTTGCTTTCGCGTCCTGCAACACGGCATCGATCGCGCGCGCGTACAGGTCCATCGTGTAAGCGATCCGCGGCTTGTCGCTTTGACCATGGCCCGGCAGATCGATTGTAATGACGTGATACTTCGCGCCGAGCGCGGATGCCTGGCCCGCCCAGAAAGTCTCATCACACGCCCAGCCGTGAACGAAAAGCAGCGCGTTCTCCCCGGCACCGAACTCCGTGTAATGGATTTTCGCGCCGTCGAGCTGCGTTGTGCGCGACACGCCTGGCGGTTGTGCCGGAGCGGCCGCAGCGGTCGAGATCAGGAAAGCGGCGACGCAAACCTGCGCGTTCATCGAGGCGCGCCTTACTTAGGTCAGCTTGATCGCCTGGAAGGAGCTAATGACGTCGTCCGGACCTTTGTCCTTAAAGAAGCACTCGTAGAAACCCGGGCCGAGGTCCCAGTGATCGCCCTTGTAGTACTCGTCGCGATAAAATCGCCACACGCCGCTCACAATGATGAGGGAGCTGATGCGATCGTTCCAAAAATCGCCGAGGAAATGGAAGCTAAGATTGGTGCGAGCGGAGGCCCCCTTAAAACCTACGTGATCGTAGACGATCACCTCCGGCATGGGTGCGTCATGCGTCGCATGAGGCTCCCCGGTCACCGTCGCACAAGCGTGGTAACTCAGGGGCCCGACTTTCCATTTCGTGTCGACGATACAGCCATTGTCTGGCGACAATTCGGTTTTCGATGTTTGTCTACTCATAAGCGAAGTTCCTAGTGGAATTTGACCAGAGGGTTCACGGGATGTCGAGCGGAGATGTTCCCTCTTTTTAAATCCGATGTTCGCGACTATCCGAACGCAACCGGATGGTTTTGCTTTTCAAATCGTGCGAGGCACGGATGAAACGCACGGTGCGGCTTTTGGCGCGCATGAGGATCGAGTAGGTCGTCGCGCTCGCGCCCTGGGTTCTTACGCCGCGCAACATCGCGCTGTCGCTGATCCCGGTCGCGCAAAAGATGATGTTCTTTCCGTTCGCCAGGTCATCGGCGAAAAAGACGCGCCCGAGATCAGCCTTGTGGCCGGCGGCGACGAGGGCCTTGCGTTCCTTGTCATCGCGCGGCCACATCACGCATTGCAAATCGCCGCCAAGACATTTGATGCCGGCCGCGGCGAGGACGGCTTCGGGAGCACCTCCGATTCCCATGTAAACATCGATGCCGCTGTCGGGAATCGCGGGAGCCATGGCGGCCGCAATGTCTCCGTCTCCGATCATTCGTAGCGACGCGCCGACCCGTCGAATGTCCTCGACCATTTCCTTGTGCCGCGGGCGGTCGAGCATCATCACGACCACATCCTGGACCCGCTTGTTCAGGCATTGCGCGACGAGGCTTAGCGTTTCCTCAATCGGACTCTCGATCCGCAACATGTCGATCCCCTTGATCTGCATGTGTTCGAGAACTTTTGGTCCATAGGAAAGTTTCGTCATGTAGAAGGCGGGGATGTCGCGAAGCGCGACTTTCACTCCCTGCTCGGGGCTGGCGGCGGCGATGCAACTGATCGAATTCGGTGCGCCCTTGGAGATATTTGTCGTCCCGTCGATCGGGTCGATGGCGATGTCGAACTGCGGCGAACCGGGGAGCCAGGTGCCAAGTTGTTCTCCTTTAAAAATTCCGGGCGCGTCGTCCTTGATCCCCTCGCCGATCACGACTTCGCCGCAAATGTTCATCAAATCGAACATTCCCCGCATCGCGTCACAGGCTGCCGCGTCGGCTGCCTCCTTGTCACCGCGGCCGAGCCAGGAGAGCGAATTCAGTGCGGCTGCTTCGGTGGCGCGAACGAAGTCGAACTCGATGATCCGCTCGATGTCGTGATAATTCTGGCTGCGCAATCTCACCGGGGACATTGTGCATTTGCGTTAACGTTGAGCAAGGTGGATTGCGCGCTCCGTCGCCGATGACACGCACCTATCGGACGCGGAGCGCTGGATCCACCTATTTGCCCGGTGGCTTGGCGCTCGGTTTCACCGGCACATCGTTCGGCGCCACGTCGTATTCCGGCTTCGCCGCGCCCATCAGCCAGCGGTCGAACCAGCCGACGATGTGCTGCAACCGCTCCACCCGATGCCAGGGCTGTCCCGAACGCGATAGCTCGTGGGTCTCGTTCGGAAACTTCACCATGACTGTCGGAATTTTGCGAAACTTGAGCGCGCGAAACATTTGCTCGCCGCCCGCGCCGGGCGGAGTGCGCGTGTCGGTTTCGCCCAGGATAAACATCATCGGCGTCTTCACGTCGTTGATGTAGGTGATCGGCGAACGTGCTTTGAAATCCTCCGGGTCCTGGAACGGGGGTGCTTTGAACCAGCGCGGCTGGAAGAGCGTGAAGTCCGCGGTGTACCACCAATCCGTCCAGCTCGCGATGTCACGCTGCGATACGGCCGCGGCGAAACGGTCTGTGTGACCCACTACCCAGTTCGTCAACAACCCGCCGCCGCTCCCGCCGGTCACCCCGAGTTTTTTGTCGTCCACGAATCCACGCTTGATCGTCTCGTCCACGCCCGCCATCAGGTCCTTAAAATCGTCGCCGGGATAATGGTACTGAATCACGTTGCCAAACTCCTGGCCGTAACTCGTGCTGCCGCGCGGGTTCGGATACAGCACGATGTAGCCCTTCGCCGCCATCCATTGGAACTCGTGCGAGAAAACGAATCCGTAGGCCGTATGCGGGCCGCCGTGAATGTTCAGAATGAGCGGATATTTCTTCGCCTTATCAAAACCCGGCGGACGCTGGAGCCACGCCTGAACCATTTTGCCGTCGAAACTCTTGTAACGAATCTCTTCCGGCTCGGTGAGATTCAGCTGGCTGAAGAGTTCGTCGTTGATGCGGGTCAACTGCCGCGCTTCCCCGCTCACTCGATCCAGCCAGAAAAGATCGCCGAGTCTCGTCGGGGTCGAGACGAGATAAACGAGCTTGGACGCGTCCCCGGGCGTGGCCCGAAAACGCGGCACAGCCTGATCGCCCTTGGTGATCTCCGTTAGCTCTCCCGTGGCGACATCGAAGAGTCCAACATTCGTTCGGCCATCCCGCGCGAAATTCTCGATGATTCCTTTGCCGTCGGCGGTCCAGATCGGCTGGTTCCCACCGCCTGCGCGCGGTGAACCGTTATCGCCGAACACGCTGCTGCCGACGTCGAAATCGAATTTCTCGGTGAGATTGCGCGGCTTCGCGCCTTTCGCCAGATCCATGATCCACAGGTCGGGTTGGGTGTACGAATTCACCGGCTGCTCGACCGAGCCGGTAAACGCGATCGTTTTCCCATCGGGACTGAGCGCCATCGCGCCGATATCCATGTCGATCGTCGTGATCTGCGTCGGCTCGCCGCCGTTCGGCGAAATTGACCAGAGCTCCGTTTTGCCGGTGTCGTAGTAAGGCTCGTCGTTGTGGAGAGTGGTGAAATAAATCTGGGTCCCGTCTTTCGCCCAAATCGGGCCGTCCTCATCGAACCGGCCGTGGGTCAATTGTTTTGGCTGCACCTTTTCATCCGGGTTGTGTGGCGCGGTCACGACCCAGAGGTGCTGGGGGTGTTTGAAATCGAGGTAGCCTTCCTCGTTCGATCGATAAACGGCCCGAGTAATGACGTGGATGTCGCTTTCGCGTTCATTCTCGGCGTCCGTCTTCTTCGCGTCGTCTTTTGCGGGTGGGGGCGGCGATGAGTTCGGGCCCCGCTTTTGTTCTTCGTCTTTCCGCTTTTTCTTGTCGGCCTTCTCGAGGTCTTCCGGATTCGATGAGTTGGCGAACAGGATGAGCTTCCCGTCCGGCGACCATTTCGGATCGCCGGCGCCTTTCGGCAAACTGGTGAAAACAAACGCGTCGCCCCCCGCCATGGAAAGCATACAAAGCTGCGGCGGCTCCGGCTTGCCCTCTTTTTCGATCGAGCGGGTGAAGACCAGGTATTTTCCGTCGGGCGACCAGCGCGGAGAGGAATCGCGTTCGCCGGTGGTGAGACGGTGCGGCGTCTCGTTCCCGGCAGTCGGCACCATCCAGATCGAAGTGTTGTACCCTTCCTTTTTCTCGTTCACCGTCACGCGCACAAACGCAACCCGGCTTCCATCCGGCGAAACCTGCGCATCGCCGATCCAGACAAAGTCGAAAATATCTTTTTCGGTGATGTTGCGTTTCTCCGCGGCGAAAGCGGTGAGCGCGGTGACGAGCAATGCGAAAACGAAGCAAGAGAATCGAGACGACATGGTGCGAGATGCTGATCGCAACTGTGCAGCGCGGCAAGGAGATTGGAGGGACGACCGCTGTGTCGTCCCTGTACCTAAGGGACGGGACAGCGCCCGTCCCTCCAGGATCACTGCGTCATCAATGACGGCCGGACACGGAGGAAAACCTGGAACGCGAACGGGACCCCGTCGCCGTAATAGCGATCCAGACCGTCAGGCACGTCGTGGATCGTAAATTGGCCGCCAAGCCCAACGTCAACGCCCTTCCCGTGCGACAAATCGCGGACGTACCCGATTGTCCAGGCGTTAATCGGAAACACGCGGTCTTCATCAGCCTGATCGAGCACCAGTTCGTGCCCCGGTTTCTCGACGTGCTCGAAACGCGCGTAGAACGTATCCCGACCGCGCTGGTAATTCGTCTCGAGCAGGACCGACTGCGTCTTCGCCTGCGCGCCGTCCCGATTTTGCCCCCAGACAACCGAGTTCGACCAGTTCGAGTCGGGCCCGAGTTCTCTATTATATATTAGAGAGGCCGTCGTCCGATGCCGGTTCGCCTCCGGCTCCAGTTCTTCCGGGCTGTGGATATAGCCATGGGAAACCTGAAGCGCGAGGTCCCTGGTCGGGTTCCAGGAAAGCCGGCCGCTGAACGAATCCAGTTTCGGCTCGTCGAAATCATAGCGTTGCTCGTCCGGTTCGCGCCCTTTAAAAGTCGACCCTTCGATTTTGAAATCGCGCCAGACTAATCCCGCGGTGACAACGCCAAAGGTGACGTGAGTAGAATCCTGCCAGTGATGGCTCAGGGGCGCGTCCGGATTATCCATCGCGGAAAGACGATGCATGAACGCCGGTGGCCCAAGCGCTGGTTCCCCCGGATAACCGGCATAAAGATACGCCGAAAAATCCGGCCCGAACCTTTGCGAATAGCTGATCGAAAGCTCATCGAACAAATCGTGCGGATGCTGCCGGTCGTGGAGCGCATCGCCATTCCAGGTTTCGCCGGTTTGGAAAAGGAGCGGGTACCCGCGTCCGCCTTCCGTCAACGGATCGAGGCTCATCATCCCGCGAAATCCAAGCTGCGCATTTTCGCTGAAGGGATGCGAATACATCGCCATGAACCAATTTGGTGCGTCGATTCGATCGTCGCCCCGGCGCGTATTCGCATTCGTGTAGCGCGGAAAGATCGCGCCGTGCAGCATCAGCATGTCGTCGCCGAACATCAGCATCCGACCATACATCGGCGTCGAATCCGGGACCCAGCTCGACCCGGAGCTCTCGCGGCTCATTGGGTCGGCGAGGTTCAGGGAGGACGCCATCGCCATGTGCGATCGCTTGGCACCGCTATCTTCATTCGATATTGGGCGTTGGACGTTGGGCGTTGGACGTTTTCTTTGTTTTTCCTTCACCGGTACGAGCGTCATCCCGCATTTCGGACATTCGCCCGGCGCGTCGACCACCACTTCGGGATGCATCGAGCAGGTGTATTTCTGGGGCGCCGATTCCGCGATCGCCGCGGCCATCGCAAACAGTGTCACAATTAATAAATTTAGTTTCGTCATTTGATTCCTGAAAAATTGATTGGATGGCCGGAAGAGCTCCGGCCAAGTGTTCGCGTTCTTCGAGCGCTCCAGCCGCCTCGTCCGCCGTCGGACGGACTCGCCGTGGCGAGCTTTGTAGCGGCGTCCGCTGCACGGCCATCACCGCGATGGCGGGACCGGAGCTAGAGGTATTTCAGGAAACAGGAGGAGCGTGCGAAAGCATGCTCTCCTGCAAAACGGATTCCGCGAAACTCATCCAGCCTGGCGGTCCTGTGTCGAGATTCTCGAACTCGATCACGACACGCGCTGGTTGCTGTGAAAAAATTTCGGTCGCGTAATCGCGGACCGCGATGAGCCGCACGCCTGCCGCACTTGCGGTCACGCCTTTGGCCACGACGGCTCGGACGTCCTTGCAGCAGGGCGTTTTCGTCGCCGGTTTTTGTTTGGCCGGCACGGAATGCATCGGACAAGAACTGGACGCAGCCTTGGAAATCGGCGTGACCGCGCCGAGCGCACAGTGATTCGAAAGGGAAAACCAGGCCGCAAGGGTGAGCACGACCGCGAATGCGATCATCGTCCTGCCTGTGCCTCTTATCGTGGCCATCTCGTTGTTCCAAGAATTCGCCGCAAAATGCCCGCTTGGCAAGGTGTGGTGCGCCGCTCAAAGGTAGTTTCTCATGTCAGGGAGCCTGCCCACCAGCAACGCCGTGGTTTTAGTCGCCATTCCGCAGCGCGCGTGGTGGCGTCGCGCTTCGGTGCTGAGCGCGATCGTTTTCATCGCCCTCGTGCTGAACAGTTCCCAAACCCTCTTTCGCACCCCGCTTTACGAAACCGACGATTACGCCGCGGATTCACTCCAGATTCTGAAAGCGAAGCACTTCCAGGAAACGCTCGGCAACTATTGCCGCTTCGGATTTCATCACCCGGGCCCGGCCTTTTTCTACGTCTTCGGCTGGGGCGAGATTCTTTTTCACGATGTCACGCACGTCGTTCCCACTCCCTTTAATGGACAATTGATCGCGCTCTACGCTCTGAGCGCGTTTTTCTTCGGCGCTACGGTGGCCTTGGTGGCAGCGCGAGCCGGGCCAGCAGGCGGTTGGTTTCTGGGGTTCGCGTTTCTCTTCGCGGCCTGGCATTTCGGCGCGGTCGGCAAATTCCTCGAGTTCATTCCTGGAAACCTCGGGCTGCTGGTTCCGTGGATGCCCTGCTTTATCGTCCTGCCATTTCTTTGTTTCCTTGTCGCCGGCGCGTCCGTGGCTGCCGGCGGTGGAAAAGATCTACCGCTGATGGTGCTGGCGGCATGTTTCCTCGTTCACGGTCACGTCGGGATGCCGTTGCAGGTCGTGCCGTTAACGCTGGTTGCCTACGGTACTTTCTGGCTGGATGCGCGCCGAATTGGCGAACGGCCCTGGAGTCTCTTCCGTCGCCAACACTGGCTGGCCGCCGCGATCATCGCGCTCTTTCTGGCGCCACTGGTTATCAATTTCTTTACGAACGATCCGAGTAACCTGGCGCTGATCGTCGAGCATCTCCGGACGAGCTACGGCGAACGGAAAGGACTTTTAAGGTCGCTGTTTTATTTCCTGCACTTCGGCTCCTACGCCGCCTACCCAAACCAACAGGAGATTCCCGCGCTCGATACTTTTGACGCGGCCGGGATGCGCTCATTTTTTCTGCTCCATTGGCGCGCCTATGCTCTCTGGCTCGGTTCCATTCTGCTGTTGGTTGCGACCACGAGAACGAAAGTCACCGGAGATTGCGAAGAGCGAACAATCCGGAAATTTCGGCAGCGCATGTTCCTCATCCTCGCCGTCGCTCTCGGCTTATCGCTGGTCTGGGGATCGATCCAGGAAGGCCCGATGTTTTATTACAACGCGCTCTTTAACTTTGCGATTTACTACGCCTGGCTGCTCGTCGTGGCGCTGAGTGCTGCTTCTTGGATCGAAAAACGACTCTCAGGGTGGCCGGCGCGGATGCGGATTATTGGATTAATCGTCCTGACATTATTAGCGGCCGGTGCGTTTATCCGGGAGCGGCGACACTTCCGCGCCTCGCCCAACGCGGATGAAAACCGATTTTTCGCCGCAGCAATCGAACACGCCCTCGCCCTCGATCCGGCCCAGCCAAAGTTTCTAAACTTCGACTGGCAGGGCGGTGGCCAAACCACGCGGGTGGCTCTTTATCTCGAACGGAAAGGAGTTCGCTGGTGGGTCCGCGAAGATTGGCCATTGCTCTTCGGCGAAGAACGCATCATTCGCGACGGAAAACCGGGCCAGCCGGTCCCCAACCTGGAGTCGTCGTTCTGGCGGATTGTTTGGCATTCAAACTTATCGGCCCAGGCCACGACCCCTGCTTCGACCGTGATCCCACTTACTCGCGGCTACGACCTGATTGTTTACCCGGGCAAAGCGGACCCCGCTCGCTAGCGAATGGCCGAACGTTCTGCCACCGCTCAGTTTCCCGCCGCAGAAAGCAATCCGGCGTGGTGGCAGCGCACGCGGTTTCTCGCCCTCCTTCTTTTCACAGCGGTCCTTCTAAACAACTCGGAGCTCGTCTTTCACACTCGCTTGCACGAGGGCGATGATTACGCGGCGAATTCGCTCCAGGTTTTAAAGGCGAAGCATTTCAACGAAACGGTCGGTAACTATTGCAGGTTCGGATTTCATCATCCGGGTCCCGCGTTTTTTTATCTGTTTGGATGGGGCGAACTTGTCTTCCATGACGTTGCGTCCATCGTTCCGACTCCGTTCAACGGGCAATTGATCGCACTGTATGCGCTGAGCGCGTTTTTCTTTGCCGCCACGGTTGCAGTGATCGCAGCAAAGTTGCGCCGAACGGCAGCCAAATGGTTTGTTGGCCTGGCGCTGCTCTTCGCCGCGTGGCATTTCGGAGCGGTCAGCAGATTTTTTGCATTCATCCCCGACTATCTCGGGTTGCTCACGCCGTGGCCGCCCTGTTTCATCGTCCTGCCTTTTCTCTGTTTTGTTGTTGCCGCCGGATCGGTGGCCGCTGGGTACGGAAAAGATCTGCCGTTGATGACGCTGGCGGGATGCTTCCTTGTTCACGGACATGTGGCGATGCCGTTGTTTGTCGCGCCCCTGACCCTGGTTGCCTACGGCAGTCTGTGGCGGGAAACCGGGCGCACCGGCGAGCGGACGTGGAATGCGTTCCGGCGACAGCACTGGATGGCGGCCGCTACCATCGCGCTATTTCTCGCGCCAATGATCATCGATCTTCTTGCCTCAGAGCCGAATAACCTGACGCTGATCGTCCGGCATCTCCGGACGACATACGGCGAGGGTAAGGGAATCGTGCAGTCTCTGTTTTATTTTCTGCACTTCGGCGCTTATGCCGGGGCCCCCAGTCATCAACCGATTCCGACATTCGAAGCGTCCGATGCCGGGGCGATCCGTTCGTTTTTTCTCCTCCACTGGCGGCCTTGTGCCTGGTGGCTCGGGTCGATCCTCCTCTTCTTCGTAACGACGGGGAGAATGGAGCCCGAACTCCAGGGAATCCCGAAGCTCCGGCAGCGACTCTGTTTGGCGTTAATCCTCGCGACCGGACTGTCGCTGGTTTGGGGATGCGTCCAGGAAGGACCGATGTTCGACTACAACGCGCTCTTCGTGGTTGCGATTTACTACGCCTGGCTCTTGGTCGTAGCGTTAAGCCTGGCGCTGTGGATAGAGCGTCGCTGCCCAGTGCGATTTCAGCTCGCCGGTTTGATCGCACTGGTGCTCGCCGTGGCTACGGCGTTCGCCCACGAACGCCGCCAGTTCCGCGGCGCCGCCAACAACGGCGCCCAACAGCGGTTCGCCGCCTCGGTCGAGCAGGCGCTGCGTTTGGATCCTTCGGAGCCGAAGTTCCTGAACTTCGATTCGGAGGTGAACGGCCAGGCGGAGCGCGTGGCTCTTTTTCTCGAGCGCCGGGGAGTGCGCTGGTGGGTCCGGGAAGATTGGCCGTTGCCCTTCGGCGAAGAGCGAATCATCCGTCCGGGAAAAACTAGTCAACCGGTGCCGACATTATCGTCTTCGTTTTGGCGCGTGAGCCTGCGCTCAAACCCAGCCAAAACAGAAGGCGATCCTAATGCAACTGTTCTTCCGTTGACCTCCGAGGTCGACCTCGTCGTTCACCGCGGAAAGTAGAAATCAAAGAACCGCGACGATCCTCCCTTTGCAAATCTCTCCGCAAATTCGCGCTGAAACTTCTCTGAGAAAAGTGAGCGACTTTGATCGAACGCGGTTTTCATTCCGAGCGGAGTCGATCCCCTGGGCACGACCCAGGCGATAGGTTGCCGATACTTTTTTTCAATCTCGTTTTCGAGCCTGGTCAGGTCGGCCTCAGGGAAGCGCGCGAGTTGAAAGTCCATTTGCACCGGCGGAATCACTCCCGGTGGCGAGCCTTTGAAAACGAGTTCCAAGTGATAGGAACTCTCAAGCGGCTCCCCGCCGAGAGACGCGCCGCCCAGCCAGGTGTAACCCGGGTGCTCGTCCACCAATTGTTTGAGATCGCGAATCGAGGCCGCTGCTTCCGCTTCATTGCGAATCGCACCCGATGAAATGGAATACGCGCTTCCCAACGCAACGAGCACGCACGAGAGGAGCCACGAAAAACAGAGCGCGTAACTTGTCACGCCCACCATGCTTGAATGCCACCGGAAACCGCGCCCTTTCCCCGTCTGTTCGGCCGCAAAAAACAAGATGACTGGAATCAGCGGCAGAAAATGATGAGGCCCGGCCCCAAGCTTCGAGGCGAAAACCAGGAGCGCGACAGACGCCACCACAATGGCGGCAAGATATCGCTTCTCCGCTCGGTCGAGTTTCTCCCGGGAATTGCGGCAGGTGAGCCTGTAAAATAGAAGCGCCCCCGTTAACGGAAGAGACACAGTGACCAGCCACTCCCAGGATAGGCGACACTCGAGGAGACCGAATCCCCGTTTCCCGATGACCCTTAGCATTCCCAGGTAATTCCAGACCGAAATCTGCGGCAAAAATATAAACGGTACGATGGCGACGATCGCCGCAATCGTTGCCACCTTCATCAACGCGGCGCGATCAAAGCCGGTCCGGACTGCGATCATCGCCACCGGAATAAAATAGAGAACCGAGTGAATCTTGAGATTAACGGCAACGCCGATTGCAATCCCAAGCAGAACCGTGGTGGCCAAACTTTTTCGCGAAGCGGCAATGAGCCCTGTCGTGACGCACAAGAGCAGGAAAGGATCGGGGCGAGACCAAAACGCGAATGGGCCCAGTCTCAAAGATAAAGCCGCGAGCAAACTGGTGAAAAGCAACGCCACTGAGCCGGACGTTCTCCTCGAGAGAACCAAATGAAACAAGGCGATCGCCAGCGCCCCGGCGATGCAGGGCAAGAGTTTTGTGGCGAACACAGAGGGACCGATCAGCCCCTGGCACAATCCCACCGCGATATATCCATAGGGACCGTACGGTCCGCTATAACGCTCTTGTGTGAGCAAATCCTGGTAAACAGAATCTCCTCGCCAAAACAGCCACGACTCGATTCCGAAAGCGGGCTCGTTGTGATCCCAAAAGACGGAAGAAAGACAGTAGGACAGATCGGCGCCGATGAACGCGGCGATAACCAGGCAGGCGACACCTTTGCAGATCGGCCCGCCCCAACCTTGGAACGGCGCAAACGAGCGGGGCCTGGAGTACCTCAGAAAAAATAGACAGAAAAAAGGAACGAAGAAGGCAAACGGCCAAAGGAGCGGCGCCCAACTGAGGTCGGTGGAAACTCCGGAGATAAAACTCGAAAAACGGTGCATGGAAACCAGGACGCGGTGCTACAGATTGCCATCCTGCTCCGACACCTTTCAACGCGCCATTCTCATTTCTCGTTAGGCGTTATGTCGACGCTGGTCGACGACCCGGCATTCCATTAAGGATTCAGGCAATGGAGAGGCCCGGAGCGCGCAATCGAAAACAAGTCCTGTTCGTCGCCCTGTGGACGCTCCCGATGCTCGTCGCGTTTTACGTCGTTTGGAGACACACAGTCGCATTCCCGTTCTGGGATGAGTGGAACACGCCCGGGGCGCAGCTTGCCTCGTGGTGTCGCGGGACGCTGAGCTTCGCCGAGCTGTGCAGCCAGCACAATGAAAGCCGCAAGCTCGTGCCGCGCTTGATTTACCTCCCGTTGTTTACGACCGCAGGGTGGGACGTTCGACTCATCCTACCTCTCGTAATCGGAGTGGTTGGTCTCATCTCAGTCGGTCTCTACCAGCTTGCTCAGCGCACGATTCGCCCTGGCGTTCCAGCCTGCCTCGCTTTCACCACGATGAATTTTCTCCTGTTCTCGCCGCGTGAGTATCAGAACTTCTCCAACGGCATCCAATGGGAAACCTTCTTTCCCGGCCTGGCGCTTATTCTCGCGCTGCTCGCTAACTTATCGGCCCGCTCTCTGCGATGGAAAACCGTTTGCAACGGCCTGCTCGCGCTGGTCAGCACCTACACCTTCGCCAACGGCATGCTCCTTTGGCTGCTCGCTTTTCCAATCGCGACCGGCCCCCGAAAATCGTCGCGATCGCAAATCTCATGGCGGCTCGCTTACGTCGTCGCGGGTGCGGTTTCCATTGCGTGCTACTTCATCTCTTATCGCCATCCGCCGCTCAGCCCGCCCGCCGCTTCGGTCATCTCCGACGCGCCCGCGCTCCTGCGTTTTCTTTTCATTTGGATGGGCTCGCTTTTCCGGGTCGCGAATCCAGTTCTCGCGGGTGGTATCGTGGTCGCATCCTTCCTTGCCCTCGCATCGATCTCGAGCGGGCTGATCATAAAATACCATCACTGGCGACCGCATTATCCGTGGCTAATTCTGGGCGCTTACGCATTGATCTCGGGAGCAATCACAGCCGTCGCGCGCCTGGGATTCGGTTTCGAGATCGCAACCGACAATCGTTACACGGTCTTCAGTGTAATGTTCTACGTCGCAGTCACCGGTCTGGCATTCACCGTTTACGAACAGCTCCGCGGCAACAAATATATCCGGCAGGGCGGCGCTCTTCTGGGCGCCATAGCGGCGGTCGTCCTTCTGACGGTCGGAACTTCAACTTTCAATTCCGAATGGCGTTTTCTAAAAAAATCGGCCGCTTACCGGAAGCACCTGCTCCTGGTATTTCGTTGGGCGGAGGCGATCCCCCAAAACCCGGAGCTCGCCTGGTTGACGCCGTACCCGGACACGCCGCAAGTCATTCACTTGCTCGCAGAACACGACGTGCTTCGGCCGCGTCCGGTCAGTAAAACGCTGGCGCAAGCCGTCAATGCTCTCCCAACATCCGGTGCCGGCGAGGCGGGCGTCCTGGAACAGGCAAAACCTGACGGCAACGGGCGCCTCCTGGTCAAGGGTTGGGCGCGGGTGCCCGGTGAAACTCGGGCGGCTGATTGTGTTGTCATCGGATGGGAGACAGTGGCGGGTTGGCAGCCGCGTTGGGTACTAGAGACCGGAGAAAGGACGCCGAATTCGGTCGAGGGTTCCGGATTCTCTCGCGCACTGCTTGGGAGTGTTCCCGCCGGCGGAGCGATCCTGCGCGCTTACGCAGTCGATTTTCAGCGCGACAGGGTCTATCCCCTCGCCGGCGGAATAAGCGTCGCTCCGTGATGGGCACGCTTAGTGAAAGATGTTGCGAAAAACGTGATGAATAGTGCGCCCAACCGCCGCGGGAAAACTCGGAGGTTTGCGCCGATGGCGTGAGGGGCGGCGGACGCGCGCTTCTTTAATAGAGAGAATCTGGAGCGAATCGCCGCGCTTGGAGAGGCTGATGGTGTTGTCGGTGCGGCCGCTGGCCTTTCGGTTGCGTTCGTTGTTTGCCACATCGAAGGCGACGCGAACCCTCGCCACGGTGTTGTTCCCGATGCGGAGGACGCGAAGCGAATCGCCGAGCGTGTACTTTCGGTTCGGCCAACGCTGATCGTAAACCGCCAGCTCGTTTCGAATGTAAGACTTCTCGACTACGCCGTGATCGTAGTACTCAACCTTGTCCGCGTAGAACGCCAGTTCATCGTCCGGCTTCGGAGACTGACACGCATCTAAATAACGTCGCAGGAAACTGCGGATCTCCGCTTTCGCAACGTCGCCGGCTTTTTCAGTCCTCGTGGGGACAGGCGCGGGCGGCGACTTTGTCTGCGGCACACTAGCGTCGCTCTTCAGGACCGGGATGTCGGGGAGATTGGTCGCGCCCTCAGCTGGCGGCGCCGCCTCTCCAATCCCGAGCGAATAAAGCGTGAACTCATCGGCGACCCCAGTCTGGGCGAACCCCATCCGTTGCTGATAACGCTTGATGGCGAGTGCGTATTCCAGGCTGGGCCGGCCATCGATATCGCGGAAAAATAAATGCCGCTTCCGCAATTCCTCCTGGACCTGGCGGGTCTCTTCGTCGGCGCGCGTCACGCTCGAACTCGCCAGAGTGCAAAGAAGAAAAAAGGAGAGCGCTTTGTGTCTCATCAAGGTTCGGGGCGCATCAACGCGCCCCTCTCAGCAGCAACTCTGTTGCCGCAACTGCCTGAACGAGCGCAGCTTCGTGCATTGCTTGCCGAATGCTAACCTCAAATTTCTTCGGTTCGACTTCCCGCGTGTTCAGTTACCGATACCGCAGCCAGCTTCGGGATCCGCGTCGCCATCGACATCGCTATGAAAAGGAGGAACGCCCCAAGATACCACGGTGCGCCGGGAACATTCCACCTGTGCGCCGGTTCGATGAAATAGGCGAAAGTAAACGTGAACAGGCCCGGGCCGATAATCCAGGCCAGGCTGCTCAGGCTGCCAATCGCCCCCTGCAGTTCGCCCTGTTCCGATTCGCTCACCCGGCGCGTCATCATTCCCTGGGCGGCGGGGCTCGAAATCGTCCAGAGCATCATCACTGGAATCGAGAGAAAGAAAAATGTGCCAGTCGTCGCCAGACCCGCGAACACCATTCCAAGCGCGCCAAAGAACTGGCCAATGTAAAGCGTCCGGCGTTCGCCAACGCGCGTTATCATGGCAGGCACGATCCAGCTCGAAATGACGATCGAGCAAGCGCCGACGATCGCGAGAGAAAGCCCGATCGTGCCTTCCCGCCAGGCGTAACGGAAAATCGTGTAGAGCGCCCAGACGTTGAACACTTCGTGGGCGACGTAGCCGATGAACTGGATTGTGGCGAGACGGAACAGTTCCGGATGCGACCGCAAAAGCACGAGCGACCCAACCGGATTGGCGCGGCGAAACGTGAACGCTTTTCGCCTCTCTCGCGGCAATGACTCTGGCAGGACGAAAAATCCGTAGAGCGCATTGGCCAGGCTCAACCCGCCGGCAACCCAAAACGGCAGGCGCGGATCGGAGTTCCCAAGCAAGCCGCCGAGCGCTGGGCCGAGGACGAACCCGACGCCAAACGCCGCGCCGATCATTCCGAACGCGGACGCACGTTTTTCGGGCGCGACAACGTCCGCGACGTAGGCCGTTCCGGTGTTAATGCTCGCCGCGGTGATTCCCGAGATTACGCGCCCGACGAAAAGCCAGCCGAGCGTCGGCGCCAGGGCCATCACGATGTAATCGAGGCCGAGCCCGAGGTTCGAGAGAAGGATCACCGGGCGCCGTCCGAACCGGTCCGACAAGACCCCCAGCAGCGGCGAACAAAGAAACTGCATGAGTGCGAAGACCGTCCCGAAAATGCCGAACACCTTGGAAGCATTCGGTGCGTCGCCGCCGAGAAAGTTCAAGACCAGCTTGGGCAGGACCGGCATGATCAACCCGAGCGCCAGCATATCGAGCGTGACCGTGATGAAGATGAAAAGGACGGCGGCTTTGCGTGGCTTCATTTGACGTCGACGATCACCCGTCAGCATTCAGCGCGCGCATTCAACTCCGCAAATGCTAATGCGCGTGTCTCCTCCCGAACTCCAACTGGACGAGACCAACAATGTGCGCAAGAGCGCGCCGGACGCGCGTATTGCCATTGCCCAAAGGACCTTCACTTAGCAATCTTACTCCCATGCCTGATGCACCGCCGCCGCTTCCAAAATCCCAGCCGTTCTTCAAGCGGCGTTCGAGCACGATGTTCAAGCTCTTCGGCGTCGGAGGCCTCGTTCTTCTCATGCTGATTCCGCTTTTTATGATCGAGGGGGTGTTGAACGAGCGGCTCCAGCGCCGGAACGAGGCGGTCGCAGACATCACCTCTTCCTGGGGAAAGGACCAGAGCATCATCGGGCCGATCCTGGTCGTGCCGTATCTGCATCATGGGACGGTGGTGCGGTCGGTCACGCTGCCAGATGGCCGGGTCGAGACGCGCGAGGTCGCGGAAACGACCCAGGCTTACGCTTATTTTCTTCCGGACACGCTCGACATCAACGGCGACGTCCAAACCCAGACGTTGCATCGCGGCATATATGACGCAGCGGTTTTTCGCGGAGTGATCAAAATCGCTGGAAAATTCCCGGTGCCGGATATGGCGGCGCTGAAGATCGATCCGAAAGATGTCCTCTGGAAAGATGCGGCCCTGACCCTGGCGCTGAGCGATCTGCGCGGCACCCGGGAAAGCCTCACCCTCGATTGGGGAGGAAAGAAGATCCCGTTGGAGCCGGGATCGCAGTTGCCAGGATACACGACCGGGGTGACGGCCTCGATCGGCAACGACCAACCGATCGAAGCACCGACGACGTTTTCGGTTGCGCTCGATCTTAATGGCAGCAGCGGCATTTTCTTCGCGCCCTTCGGAATCCAGAATGTCGTTTCGCTGAAATCCAACTGGCCGGATCCCGGTTTCCGCGGCGCGTTTCTTCCGGCAGAGCGCAATGTCCGGCCCGATGGGTTCGATGCGAACTGGAAGGTTTCTTATTACGGGCGCGACTATCCGCAGCGCTGGACGAGCCGCTCGGGCAACGAACGATTCACGACCCTGGCTGTGGCAAACTCACTGTTTGGCGCGCAATTCCTCCAGGTTCTCGACGCCTACCGGTACGTCGAGCGCTCGATCAAATACGGCGTTCTCTTTTTCGTCCTGGTCTTCACGACGTTTTTCCTCTTCGAAGTCACAGCGCGGCAAAAAATCCATCCGCTCCAGTATCTGATGGTCGGCGCCGCGCTCTGTCTCTTTTATCTCGCGCTCCTTTCGGCCTCGGAGTTTATCAGCTTCACCCTCGCTTACTTTGTCGCGACGCTGGCCGCGACAGGATTGATCACCTGGTATTGCAGCTACTTCCTCGGCGGCGGCTCGCGCACCCTTATCATCGGCGGCGGCCTCGTGGGCGTTTACACGTTTCTCTACGTCACGCTCCGCCAGCAGGATTACGCGCTCCTCATGGGAACGGTGGCGCTCTTCATTCTCCTCGCGGTCGTTATGTGGGTGACGCGGAAGGTAGATTGGTACGCTCGGGATACCGATTAAGAGCGGGCACGAACTGTGAATGGTGACTTGTGATAAGTGAACAGAGGCGCCTCAGCGATTCACCAGTCACTGGTCACCATTCACGCTTCTTCTAGTTCAGCTTGCGCCAGACCACGTCTTCGTTGTTCCGCCGATCGATCAGCGCGTCGGTCGTTCCTTTATCGCCGAGACGAAACAGAATTCGGCCTTCGACGCCCTTGCGAAAAAAAATGTCGGACGTCTCCGGGAACAACTCTTCCTTCTTCGCTTTGCGCTCGACGTAAAGCCTCCCGTCTTCGGTTGTAACGATGCGGGTTTGATCGGGCGCAAGTTCGTAGGTGCCCGCAAAATTTGCCAGCTTCGCGGGGTCGGCTTTGCCGATCGCCGGGTCCTCGTAATAACGGAATGCTTGCGCGGCGACGATCTGCCACACGCCGTTGCGCTGCAGCCAGGTATCCGTCTCGTGATAACGCGCGGAAAGATTTTGACCGAAGATCGTTTCCTTTTCGTCGAGATCGAAGCTGACCACCGCGGTGTCGCCGACAATCCGGCTCGCTGCCTTTCCGACTTTGATCTGGCCCGAGTAACCGGGCGGCAACGGCGTGATGTCCGCGACAAGCGCTTTCTTGTCTAGACTCCGGCCTTTCTCGTCGAAGTAGATTGCGTCATCGGCGTAATATTTTTGCCAGGGCTCCTTGTTCCCGGTGACGATGCTGTCGAACAGTTCCTGAGACCGGCGGAGAAGCTCTTCCTGGGTGATTGCCGGATCGCCCAGGGTTAGCCGCGCAGGCAGAAGCAAAACAAGTATAGGAATGAGAACGGGCCTTACATTCATGGCTCGCCATCCTGCTGGTTTACATCCACAGAAATCCAGCGCGATCTGGGGGAAGTTGGAGCGATAAAGCGTTAAGGGTTAAACCGTCTGGGTGTTGGCTCGCTTCAACGCTTCAGCGCTTCACTGCCCGAATTCCGGCCTTGTCTTTCCGGCGGGTCAAAGCGTGAATCCGTCATGCCGAACAAGCCCGAGACCGATTATGTGCTCGGCACTCACGATGAGGAAGTCGCTCGCCTCGGTCTGCAACACCGTGTCTGGCGGCCGGTCGTGTCCGATTGCTGGCGACGAGCGGGCGTCACCATCGGTTCCCGCGTTCTCGATGTCGGCGCCGGTCCGGGCTACGCCACGATCGATCTGGCGGAGATCGTCGGTCCCACCGGCGAAGTGCTCGCGGTCGAGCGTTCCGCCCGCTTCCTCGAAGTTGCGAAACGCGCGTGCACGGCGCGCGGTTTGTCCCAGGTGCGTTTTCGAGAGGCAGATCTGGTCGAGAACGAAATCGGCCCGCTCGACTTCGACTTCGCGTGGTGCCGCTGGGTCGCCTCGTTCGTTCTGTCGCCGCCGAAATTGATCGCGAACATTGCCGGCGCGTTACGGCACGGCGGGATCGCGATGTTCCATGAGTACAGCCATTACGAAACGTTCCAGTTCGCTCCCCGTCGTCCGGCCTTGGAAATATTTTCCGAAAAAGTGATGGCGAGCTGGCGCGCCGCCGGCGGCGAACCCAATGTCGCAGTCGAGTTTCCCGCTCTGCTCCACGCCGCCGGCCTGGAAATCCTCGAGGCGCATCCGCGCGTCGTGACAATTTCGCCGAAGAGCTACGTCTGGCAGTGGCCGGCGAGTTTTATCGAGATCAATCTGGCGCGCTTGCGTGAGCTCGGCCTCGCGACCGAGGAATGGACCGAGTCTGTTCGTCGCGAATTCAAGGAAGCCGAAGCCGACCCCAGGACGTTGTTCACCACCCCGCTTTTCCTCGAGATCATCGCCCGCCGGATGTAATCGTCGAGATTGGATAAGCTTGCCAGGTGCGCCGCAGATCAGGAATCTGGCGTCGCACGCATGAATCGCCGCCAGCTTCTTTTCGCATTTTTCATCGCGCTCGCGCTTACCCTGCTCGGCATCTTTCTCGTCGATCAACCCGTGGCCGCTTTTGTCCAACGCACCGGCGGCCGGCAATCGGTCATTCTTCAGCAAGGCACCCGCTGGCTGGAAGTGGCGTCCGGTTACGAGATCACGAAATACTTCCTGAGTTATGTTTTGCTCGCCGCCGGAGCCCTCCTCTTCATTGCTCGCTCGACCCGGCCGGCCGGGTGGATTTTGCTCTTCATCGGTTGCTCCCATTTCGTTACGCGAGTGACCGCTGGCGTGCTGAAAAATGTGTTCGATCGTCTGCGCCCGTTCGAAGTGATCGACGCGGGCGACTGGGATTGGAAATTCTTTTCCAGCCACGGCAACTCGTTTCCATCCGGGCATTCCGCCCAATTCTGGGGATTGTTTTTTCCTCTCGCCTTTCTTTTTCCGGGGCTTCGGTTGCCGCTTCTGATCATTCCGGTCTTCATTTCCGTGGCGCGGGTGGGTGTGAACGACCACTGGTGCAGCGACGTCATCGCCTCCGCCGGACTGGCTGCCTTGATCACCTGGATTTTCGCCTGGCTCTTTCGAATCCAGCAAAAGGCCGGCAGCCACACGCCGAAGACCGGCGCGGTTGACGAAGGAAGCGCCGTTTCGCTATGAACGAGACGACTGAAGAAAGTGACCCATGAATAAGTTTGGAATGCTTGCCGCGAGCGCCCTGGCGACGCTCGCTCTTGTCTCCGCCGCCGTCGCCAACAAGCCAAAACCTCCAAAGCCTGCCTCTGATTATTTCCCACTGCGCGTGGGGGATTCCTGGACTTACAAAAATACTGAAGAAGGCGGCTACACCTTCAAGGTAGTCAGTGAAGAACCACAGACGGAAGGTCCGAGCCGCTTTGTGGTCGAGCTATCGTCAGGAGTGAAAATCCTTAACACCTTTTCGAAAGCAGATGGCTGGGTGTTGTTTCACGCCGAGCGTTATCCGGAGCACGAAGGCCTTGAAGCCAAATACGAACCGCCCAAACAGTATCTCCCGAATCCGCTTACCGTCGGACTAAAATGGGAGTGGAGCGGGAAGGATCCGACCCAGGTGCAGCACAGTGAAAAGAATACGGTCGCGGGAGTCGAAACGGTCACCGTCGCGGCCGGGAAGTTCCGGGCCATGAAAGTAGTAAGCACTGTTACCGGCGGCGCCATCCCGCTGACCAGGACGAACTGGTACGCCGATGGGGTCGGTCTCGTGAAATCCACGACCGAAGGCGGCCAGATCAAGTACGGTTCGGAGCTAACCGACTACAGCTTCAAGAAGAAGTAGCCGGCGAAACAATCCAGCGCACTTCGTCTACGCGCGGGCTCGTCCCAAGTTGCACGTACAACTTGGCAACGAGGAGGCGGGGAAGAAGAAGTAGCGGCTCTTGGAGGGACGGGCGCTGTCCCGTCCCTATAAGGTTAGGGACGCCACAGCGGGCGCCCCTCCAAAACTAGTAGCGGTAATGCTCGGACTTGTACGGCCCTTCGACCGGCACGCCCAGATACTCGGCTTGCTTCTCGGACAGCTTGGTCAGTTTGACGCCGATCTTTTGCAGATGCAGACGCGCTACTTCTTCGTCGAGCGCCTTGGATAGGACGTAAACACCGATCTTGTAGGTATCGCGGTTCTTCCAGAGATCGAGCTGGGCGAGCACCTGGTTCGAGAACGAGTTCGACATCACGAAGCTCGGGTGGCCCGTGGCGCAACCAAGATTCACGAGCCGGCCTTCGGCCAGCATGAAGATCTCGTGGCCGTCGGGGAAAGTATACTTGTCGACCTGCGGCTTGATGTTCGTTCGCTTGATGTCCTCGCGCTCGTTGAGCGGTTCGACCTGAATCTCGTTATCGAAATGGCCGATGTTACAAACGATCGCCTGGTCTTTCATCCGCTCCATGTGCTCGAGGGTGATGATGTCGACGTTGCCAGTCGTGCTGACATAAATGTCACCGCGCCCGAGCGTGTCTTCCACGGTCGTGACTTCGTAACCTTCCATTGCGGCCTGGAGCGCGTTGATCGGATCGATTTCGGTGATGACTACGCGTGCGCCCTGGCCGCGAAGTGATTGGGCGCAGCCTTTGCCGACGTCGCCGTAACCGCAGATGACGGCGACCTTGCCGGCGATCATGACGTCGAGCGCGCGGTTCAGCCCGTCGACCAGCGAATGCCGGCAGCCGTAAAGATTATCGAACTTCGATTTCGTGACCGAATCGTTGACGTTGATGGCTGGAACCAGCAACTGGTTGTTCTGCTGCATCTTGTAAAGGCGATGCACGCCGGTGGTCGTTTCCTCCGACACGCCGCGCCACTCCTTCACCATCTCATGCCAGCGATATGGATTTTCCCGCTGCACTTCGAGGAGAAGATCCTTAATGACCTGCTCTTCTTTGCTGGCCGCCTTCGACTTCGCCCAGTCGGCGCCTTCTTCCAGTTCGTAACCTTTGTGAATGAAGAGCGTCACGTCGCCGCCGTCATCGACGACGAGCTGCGGGCCTTTCCCGTCCGGGAAGGAGATCGCCTGGTTCGTGCACCACCAATATTCCTCGAGAGACTCACCTTTCCACGCGAACACCGGCACGCCCGTCTTGGCGATCGCCGCCGCGGCATGGTCCTGGGTCGAAAAAATATTGCAGCTCGCCCAGCGCACCTGCGCGCCTAATGCGACGAGCGTCTCAATTAAGACCGCTGTCTGGATCGTCATATGGAGCGATCCCGTGACCCGCACGCCGGCAAGCGGCTTGCTTGGTGCGTACTTTTCGCGGATCGCCATCAAGCCCGGCATTTCCTTTTCCGCGATGTCGATTTCCTTGCGTCCCCAGTCCGCGAGCGTGATGTCGCGAACTTTGTAGTCGTTGGTTTTCGTTTGGGTGGTGGTTTGGGTGCTCATAATGTTATTTCCTGAAGGTTGTCCGCAGATTTCGCAGATGGACGCAGATTTTCGGGGAGGCTTCGAACGAGGCGATTCACTTCCAGACTTCGCGAACCAAAATTCAACAAGAGACCGCGCTGGTAACCGGTCGCCTTAAGTTCGTTCAGCAGCTGCGCATCATCTGCCATGCTCAATTTTGCAATGGCTTTGATCTCGACGAGGAAATCTTCGAAGCAAACAAAGTCCGCGCGATAACCACACGTAAGAAGCCTTCCCTTGTAACGAACCGGCAACGCGACTTCGGCCTTGAAAGGAACCTGACGGTCTTGGAATTCCAGCGCCAGGGCCGTTTGATAAACGAGCTCGAGAAATCCGCGTCCAAGCCCGCGATGAACCTCCATCGCCGCTCCGATGATTGCGTGACTCTGAGGATCTTTCTCCATTAAGAATCTGTGTAAATCTGCGAAATCTGTGGACGATTATCTGGCTGCTTTCTTCAACGCCGCCGCCTTGTCCGTTTTTTCCCAGGTGATATCCGGGTCGTCTTTGCCGAAGTGGCCGTAATTCGTGGTCTTGCTGTAAATGGGGCGGAGCAAGTCGAGCTGCTGGATGATTTCGGCGGGTTTGAAAGAGAAGGTCCGGTTCACGGCGTGCTCGATCGCTTCCTCGGGCACGGTGTTCGTGCCGAAGGTATTGATGTTCATGCTTACCGGATCGGGATAACCGATGGCGTAGGCGAACTGGATCTCGCAACGCGTCGCGAGCCCCGCTGCAACGACGTTCTTCGCAACCCAACGGCCCATGTAAGCGGCGCTCCGATCGACTTTGCTCGGGTCCTTGCCGGAAAACGCGCCGCCGCCGTGCCGGCCCCAGCCGCCATAGCTGTCCACGATAATCTTGCGACCGGTCAATCCGGTATCGCCCTGCGGACCGCCAATCACGAACCGGCCGGTCGGGTTAATCAGAAATTGCGTGGTGCCGTTCAGCATCGATTTCGGAAGCACTTTGCGAATGATCTTTTCGATGCAGAATTTCTCGATCTCGCCGTGCTCTTTTGCTTCGGTGTGTTGCGTCGAGATGACGACGTTGGAAATGCCGACGGGCTTTCCGTTCTCGTAAATCACTGAGACCTGCGACTTCGCATCCGGCCGCAGCCATTCCGCCTTGCCGCTTTTGCGAATCCGAGTGAGCTCGCGGCCGAGCCGATGCGCAAACATGATCGGCGCTGGCATCAACTCCGGCGTATCATCGCAGGCGAAACCAAACATCAGGCCCTGATCGCCTGCGCCCTGTTCCGAACCTTCTTTACCCTTTGCCTTCTTTGCGTCGACTCCCTGAGAAATGTCGTGCGACTGATCGGTGATAACCGTGTTTACGAAAATTTTCTTGGCGTGAAAAACGTCGTCGTCGTGGACGTAACCGATCTCGCGAACGGTATCGCGGACGATCTGGTTGATCGGGATAACGTCCTCAAGGTGCTTGTTCTTCGGCAGATTCGGGACCGTGATTTCCCCCCCAACAACTACGACGTTGCTCTTCGCGTAGGTTTCACAGGCGACACGGCTGTGGCGATCCTGGCGCAGGCAGGCGTCGAGGACAGCGTCGGAAATGGTGTCGCAAACTTTATCGGGATGGCCTTCGCCTACGGATTCGGAAGCAAAAATGAAACGTCGGAGCATGGTGAGAATCGTTGAAGCGATAAAAGGTTGAAGCGTTCGAGCGTTGAAAGACGAAAATCGCCTTAACCCTTCAACTCTTCAACGCACCGCGATCAGCCAACATATTGACCAATCATGATGCGTCGATATATCGTGGGACCACCCAATGGCGTCAACCATTAATTTTCTCAAGCTCCTGGCCGATCCGACCCGGCTTCGGCTCCTCCTTCTCCTCGAGGAAGACGAGCTTTCCGTGGCCGAGCTTCAGAAGATTCTCGGGATGGGCCAGTCGCGAATCTCGAGTCATCTCGCGCAGTTGAAACGGGCCGGCGTCGTCGAAGATCGGCGGTCAGGCAAAAATGTTTACTACGGCCTGACCGCGAAACAGGAACGGAACGCGGCCCGGGAAAAAGTGAGCGAGTTGATCCGCGTCCTCGCCCGCGAAATGCCGGAGACGGAGCGCGACCGGACGGCGCTCCAGCTCGCTTTGCGCAAACGCCGCGACAAGGCCCGGGAATATTTCGACGAGCTGGCGGGAAAATTTGGCCGCAGCTACGTGCCGGGCCGGTCGTGGCAGGCGCTGGCCCATGCCCTGATCTCGCTGGTCCCAAAGCTGACCGTGGCCGATCTCGGCGCAGGCGAAGGCACGCTTTCACAATTACTCGCCCGAAGCGCCAGCAAGGTTATTGCGGTGGATAACGCCCCCAAGATGGTCGAGTTCGGGGCGCAGCTCGCGAAGCGGCATGGCTTTGCCAACCTCGAATACCGCCTCGGCGACATCGAAGACCCGCCAATCGCAAATGGAACGGTAGACCTCGCCATTCTCAGCCAGGCGTTGCATCACGCCATCCATCCGGAACGCGCGATCGCCGGCGCGCGTCGCATCTTGCGTAAGGGCGGCCGGATCGTGATTCTCGATTTACTGAGCCACCGCTTCGAGCGGGCGCGTGAGCTTTACGCCGATCACTGGCTCGGCTTCAGCGAAGTCCAGCTCCATCAATTTCTCGAGGCCGCCGGCTTCAAGAACATCGAGGTAACCGTCGTTTCGCGCGAGAAGCAGAGCCCGCATTTCCAAACGGTTTTCGCGACAGGAACAAAATAACCCGGGGAACGTCGGCATCGCGACGGCTCCAACACACTCAGCCCCCGGTCGAATTTGTGATCTTTGGGCGCCCCGTTCCCGTAGGAACTTCCGGACGCTATGGAAACTTCCCATACGCCAGGGCGAGTTAAAGCGATGCCGCTCGGATCGAGCGCATTTTTCTCGTCAGGCCAAATCAGCGCTGGTAGGACTGCATTTCGTCCTCCGCGAGAGAACGCCGTGAATCCAAAAAACTTTTTCGTCGAGCTGAAGCGGCGAAACGTTTACCGCGCCGCGGCGGCTTATGGAGTCGTAAGCTGGCTGCTCGTCCAGATTGCCACCCAGGTCTTTCCGTTTTTCGACATTCCAAGCTGGGCGATTCGAATGGTCGTTGTGATTCTGCTTCTCGGTTTCCCGGTCGCTGTGATCATGGCGTGGATCTACGACCTGACCCCGGAAGGACTCCAGCGCACCGACGAGGTCGCGCCGGGTAACGCGCTTTCCCGAAACGCCGGGCGCAAAATCGACTTTGCCATCATTGGTGTGCTGCTCACCGTGATCGCGTTCATGGCCTGGCAGCATTGGCGGCCGACAAAGACAGATGCGTCCAATGACCTGCCGGCGAAGAGCATCGCGATCCTACCCTTCGTCGACCTGAGTCAATCGAGGGACCAGGAATACCTGAGTGACGGCATGACCGAGCAAATCATCGACTCCCTGGCCCACCTCCACGATCTGTTCGTGGTCGCACGAACGACGGCGTTCTCTTTCAAAAACAAACCCGGCGACATTCGCGAGATCGGGCGGCAGCTTCACGTAACCCATGTCCTGGAGGGCAGTGTAAGGCGCGGAAACGGCAAGGTGCGCGTCGCCGCCCAATTGATCAATGTTGCCACTGGGTTTCACCTTTGGTCGGAGACCTACGATTCAACCGAGCAAGATTTGCTTTTCCTCCAGACGGATGTCGCGAAGAAAGTCGCGAGCGCCCTTCAGATCGAGCTGCATTTAGCCGAGACCACCCAGCTCGCGAAATCTCCAACCCACAATCCAGAAGCCTATGATCTTTACTTGCGCGGATCTTACCTGCTGAACAAGCGCACGGTCGATTCGATCCAAAAAGGACGCAGTTTTTTTGAGCAGGCCGTCGCAAAAGATCCTCGCTTCGCCCTGGGCCACGCGGGAATTGCAGACGCCTGCATCTTGCTGGGGCTCTACAACGGACTCTCGGGTGAAGAGGCTTCGCGCTGTGCCTGGCCCGAGGTTTCCGCCGCTCTGTCGATTGATGATACCCTGGCGGAAGGATATGCCGCTCGCGCCCTGCTGCTTTCGGATTTCGAATGGAATTGGGCAAAGGCTGAGGACGATTTTCGCAAGGCCCTCGAACTGAGTCCCAATAACGCCGCAGTGCATCATTGGTACGCCATCGTCCTGGCGGAGCTGGGCCGTTTCGACGAAGCCTTAGGGCAAATTCAAGCCGCTCAAAAACAGGATCCGTTATCGCCAATCATTCGTGCTGCCAGGGCGAAGATTCTGCTTGTCGCGCGCCGCTTCGACGAAGCAATGGACCAGTGCCGGGCAGCTCTGGATCTGGAACCAAACTTCGCTCCCGCCTTTTACGTCCTGGCTCAGGCTTATGCGGCTCAGCATCGATTTCCAGAAGCGGTCGAGGCAGCCAAAAAGTATGCCCAGCTCGAGGGCGACAGCGGGACCAATTTACTCCTGGCTTACGTCTATGCGGCGGCCGGGACGAAAGTTGAAGCAGATATGATCGTCCGCGCGGCGACACAACCTGCGAATGATTTCTCCCGTTATGAACTGGCGACAGTTTGCGCCGCCTTGAATGAGCCGGACGCCGCCTTCGACTGGATGCTGAAGGCAATCGAGCGGCGTTCGCTTCACGCCCCTTGGACAAGGGTAGATCCGCGTCTGGATAACCTCCGATCGCATCCGCGATACCGCGACGTGGTTGCGAAACTGGTCCCGCCCCAGCGGACCGGAGACTAACGAATAGGCTTGCCACAGAGAGTAACGGCATCGTTCAATGAAATCGGAAGGTAAACGTCCTATGGCAAAACCCAGATCAACCAAAACGGCTCCGCTGTCCTACAGTAAGTTGGTGAAAAAAATTATCGGCGATCCCGAGTTCGCCAAGTACGTGCACGACCTCGTCTGTGTCGCGCGGAGTGGGGATAAAGCGGCGGCGAATAAGCTTAACGCGCTCTATAAACTCACCGCTGCCGACCTGAAAAAATGCTGCCTCCCGGCTGGCGTCGTTAAGTCGCTCAATTGTGGACGGGACAACTACTACGCCACGTTTGGGACTACCCCTACGACAGTAATGCTCCTGGACTTTGCGGCGATGGTCTAGCCAGGAAGGGCAAGCTGTTACTCGTTCGCTCAAGTCCGAGCGAGATCGGCTCAGGAGAGACTGGCGCGTAATAGCCCGTAGTGTCCCTTTCCGCCACGGTCCCTGGCGTTATTCGCGAAGATTCCAGAATGACGATCCCGCCCAGGGTTGGAAGATTCATCTCTCTGCAACCTTGCGCTCGGCCACCGAAATCCTGGCGCGCGCCATGCCAATTCTGCACAAGTCCGGCGTTCTCTACAAGGTTCCGGCGCGGCTCGAATTCCTGGTGAGCCTGAACTCGGGTTTGGGCCAGTTCTCCCAAATCGGAAAATTCCTGACCGCTTACGCGCGTTCGAACGCAGAAGCTGTCGCCCTCGCTCGAGAATTACACAAGGCGACTCGAAAATTGGAAGGGCCCAAGGTCCCATTCGATGTGCCGTATCGAAAGCAGGGCATAGTGTCCTACCGCTACGGCGCCTTTCTTGGCGCAGGTAAAAATGGCGCGGCCGGGTCTATCGTTGATGCCGCCGGCCGCATCCGCCCCGATCTCCGGGATCGCGAGCATGCGGTTCCGAGCTGGCTTGAAAATCCATTTCAACCCCATGCCCGGGCCGTCACGGCGCGCCTGCCGGACCCGTTCGGGATCGATTTGCTTCCCATCAAAGCCATAACGCAGCGCGGCAAAGGAAGCGTATATCAAGCGCTGGATCTCTCCGTTTTGCCTGCACGCGTCGTAATTGTTAAGGAAGGACTCCGCCACGGCGAAGCCAACTGGGTCGGGCTCGACGGATTTGTCCAAATTAAACGCGAAGGCACGATTCTTCGGCAACTCCAACGATCGGGCGTGGCCGTGCCAACGGTATTTCGGGAATTCACCAAGGGCAGGAACCGGTATCTGGTTTTGGAAATGATTCGCGGACGCCGCTTGCTTTCGCGCCGGCGCTCGCAACCCAAAAAGAAGTCCTGGAAGACCGCCCAGGGACTATTGAAGCGAATAGGTGCAGCGCTCGCTCAGGTTCACGAAGCGGGTTATGTCTGGCGTGATTGCAAACCAGAGCACATTTTTTTTCGAGGCAAGCAGATTCGGTTCGTTGATTTCGAAGGGGCTTGCCGGGTCGAGGAGGTAAACGCCTATCCCTGGGCCACGTCCTCTTATAGCCCGCCTCGTTGTCACCAAGAAATCGCGCGGCGGCCAGGGACCCTGGAGGATGATTACGCGCTTGGGGTGATTGCCTTCCAGTTTGGGGCCGGAAAATTCCCGCCAGCGTCAGCTCGTGCCCGGGCCGCTCTCTACCAACGCACAAAGTGCCCGAGCGCTTTGCGCGAAAACATCGAGCAGTTACTTACGGCGAAAATCCCCCGTCGCCTTGTAAAGTAGCCGGCCGTGGGAAACTGTCGCTGCCTTGGCCAATTCATTTCATAGCTCACGGCTTTACGGCTTTTTCTGCGAACTGCGCCGGCGCAAGGTATGGCGGGTGGCCGCCGGTTATGGCGTCGTCGGCTGGTTGATTATCCAATTCGCTACGACGGTTCTGCCGGCCTTGACCCTGCCGGCTTGGACCGCACGGTTGGTCATCGTCCTCGTGCTGGCCGGATTTCCCCTCGCGCTCATTCTGGCGTGGGCGTTCGACGTTGGATCGGACGGAATCGTGCGCACACCCGAAACGAAACCCGCCGAGCAATGTCCGCCTGCTTTGCCGGGCCGGCGCCGGAACATTTTAACGCTAGCCGTCATCGGCCTGTTGATTTCGGCCGTAATCGGCTACTTCGTTCTCCGGCATACTTCATCGCGGAAGATGGAGAAATCGATCGCCGTCCTGCCGTTCGCAAATTTCAGTGACGATCCCGCTAACGCCTATTTTGCCGATGGCATCCAGGACGATGTCCTCACGAACCTGGCCAAGATCAGCGCGCTGAAAGTAATCTCGCGGACCTCTGTCCTGCCCTATCGCGGCCAGACCCATAACATCCGCGAGATCGCAAAGGCGTTGAACGTCGCGACCGTTCTCGAAGGCAGCGTCCGCCGCGAGGGCAAACGCGTTCGGATCAACGTCCAGCTTATCGACGCCTCGAACGACCACCATCTCTGGGCCCAGGTCTACGATCGCGAACTGACCGACATGTTCGCGGTCCAAAGTGAGCTCGCCCATGAAATCGCCGGCGCCTTGAAGGCCACGCTCGCCCCGGGCGAACACGAGAGGATCGTGCGCAAGCCGACGGAAAACGGCGACGCCTACCTCCTTTACCAGGAGGCGCACGAAATCTTTAGCCGGCCGGACCGGCACCACGACGATCTGGGCCGAATCGAAGACCTTTATGAGAGAGCGATCCAGCTCGATCCGAATTTCGCGCTCGCCCAGGCGCGGCTCTCGCATTTGGAAAGCTGGATGTTCTACGCCGTCGAGCCGTTGCCAGTTCGCGCCGAAAAGGCTCGCCGCGCGGCGGCGGAAGCGCTCCGCCTCGAGCCCGACCTGGCCGAGAGCCACCTCGCCATGGGCTACGTCCATTACTACGTTGACCACGACTACGAAGCGGCCCTAAAAGAACTGGCCATCGCGCGGGCCGGCTTGCCTAACGACCCGGGAGTTTTCCGCGCCATGGCCGCGATTCAACGGCGCCAGGGAAAATGGGAGGAATCCAACGCGAGCTATGCGAAAGCGGTCTCGCTCGACCCGAGAGATCCGATCCTGCTCGAAAATATGGGGATGAACTATTTGGCGACCCGCGATTACCCGACCGCCACGCGAATTTTCGACCGCGCGATCAAAGCCGCTCCGCAAACTTTCACCATCCGCGAGCTTCGGGCGCGGGTGGAGCTTTATTCGAAAGGCGACCTGCGGCCGTTGCAGGCGCTCCTGGCCGGCTGGCCGGAGAACATCGACCCGAATGGCACCATCACGCTCTCGCGCTACAACCTGAAAATGTACGAACGGAAGTTCGAAGAACTGCTCGGAATTCTACAGCGCAGTCCGGCCGAGAGATCACGCGGTGAAACCAGCGCGCCGATCTCGAAGGAATTTCTCCAGGCCACGGTCTATGCGGCGATGAAAGATGATACCCGGGCCCGGGAGAATTTTGCCGCCGCGCGGATTAAAGCGGAGAAGGCAGTGCAGGAAAGTCCCGAAGACGGGCCGCGGCACGCTTTGCTGGGGCTGATCGATGCGGGGCTGGGCCGGTGCGACGAAGCAAAAGCAGAAGCGCAGCGGGCCGTCGATTTATTGCCGGAATCAAGAGACGCTTTCGACGGCCCGATCCTGGTGATGAGCCGGGCGCGGATCCACATGATGTGCGGAGATCTCGATACAGCGTTCGCACTTTTGGACCGGTCGTTGCAAACGCCAGCGGGCATCACCGCGCAGGAGCTTCGCCTCGATCCGATCTGGGACCCGCTCCGGGCCGATCCGCGGTTGGAAAAAATGCTGGCGAAGTTCGGTGCCGCGAAATAACTGCTGCAACGTTCGCCGAAGAATCTTGTCTCACCCTGCATGCGGGTCTGCTAATCTGCGCTAAGGCGATGCCTGGATTTTTCGAGGAGATCAAACGGCGGAAGGTGTACCGGGTTGCGGTGGCCTACGCGGTCGTTGCGGGTGGCGCAATCCAGCTCGCGTCCGCGGTCTTTCCGGCTTGGGAACTTCCAGGCTGGACGTTGCGGCTTGTCATCATCCTGCTGCTCATCGGCTTTCCGATATCACTCATTCTGGCCTGGGCGCTCGAAGTCACACCGGAAGGCATTCGGGCCACTCCGGTCGCGCCCACCGCGCCCCGCCGCCGCAGAAACATCGTCGCGCTGGTCGCCATTGGCATCATTGTTTCGGCGGCAGCCGGCTTATTCCTGTTGCCGCGCGCGTCCGCGCGCAAGATGGATAAATCGATCGCCGTCCTCCCCTTTGAAAACTTCAGCGACGACAAGGACAACGCTTTTTTCGCCGACGGGATCCAGGACGACATTCTCACGAACCTTTCGAAAATCGGCGACCTCAAAGTGATCTCGCGCACGTCGGTCATGCCTTATCGCCACAAGGAAAAGAGCGTCCGGGAAATCGGCAAAGCGCTCGGCGTTTCCGCGATTCTCGAAGGAAGCGTCCAAAAATCGCAGAACCGGATCCGGGTGAACGTGCAGTTGATCAATGCCCTGAACGACGAGCATATCTGGTCGGAGATGTACGACCGCGATCTGACGGACGTATTCGCGATCCAGACCGACCTCGCGAAAAAAATCACGCAGGAGCTCCGGGCGAAACTTTCGCCGACGGAGAAGGAGCAGATGACGCGGAAGCCGACGGAAAACGGCGAGGCCTACCTGGCGTTTGTCCAGGCGCACAATTTTCAACGAGAGGTCGAGGACCTGGCGAAGCTGAAACAAGCGGAGCAACTTTACGAACGCGCTCTCCAGCTCGACCCGAACTTCGCGCTCGCCTGCGCCAGCTTTTCGCGCCTGCAAAGCTGGATTTATCATACCTACGAGCCGACCGACGAGCGCCGGGAAAAAGCGAGAAAACTGGCGGAGCGGGCTCTTCAGGTTCAGCCCGACCTGCCGGAGGGACACCTTGCTCTCGGCTTCTCGTCTTATTACGGCGACCGGAATTACGACCGGGCCCTGGCAGAGTTCGCGATCGCTCAGCAGCGATTGCCCAACGACCCCGAGGCTTACCTGGCCATCGGCGCGATCTACCGGCGGCAGGGCAAGTGGGAGGAATCGAACGTCAGCCTCGAAAAAGCAGTCAGTCTCACGCCGAACGAAACCTGGCCGATGCAGAATCTCGCCCTGAACTATCAAATGGAACGCCGCTTCGATGCCGCGAACAAGCTGATCGATCGCGCCCTGAAACTGGAGCCGGAGTCATTCAACCTCTGGTCGCTGAAGGCCGAGTTCGAAATCTCCGAGAAGGGAACATTCGAGGTGGCCGAACGCGCTGTCCAAGTCCTCAAAACGCGCCCGATCAGTCCAAAAATTCGCGAGCACATGAATGGTGCCCTGGCCCAAACGCGGTTGCTCCAGCGTCGTTACGCGGAAGCGCTGCAAATGGCGGAGAGCGTGAAGGACGACACGCTCGGCGACGACCTCGAAGGCCTGTCCGGCAAATATGAATGCATCGGCATCGCCAAACGAATGCTGGGCGACACCGCCGGGGCGCGCGAGGCACTTCTTATGGCGAAGGAAGTCGCCGGCAGGATTTTGGCCGTAGCCCCAAACCATCCGAAAGGACATCAGCGGCTCGCCGAAGTGCTCGCGTGGCTCGGTGAAAAGGACGCGGCGATTGCCGAAGCGAAACGCGCCACCGAGTTGCTGCCGGAAAGCGTGGATGCCTTCGAAGGACCCGGCTGCACCCAAACGCTGGCCGAGGTGTATACGCTCGTAGGCGAATACGACAAAGCGCTGGAACTTCTCGACGGCCTGCTCAGCCATCCCTCCTCGGTCACAGTAGCCGGAGTAACGCTCAACCCGCTTTGGGATCCGGTCCGGCAGGACCCGCGGTTCATTGCGATCATGAAAAAGCATGGCGGGTAAGACCACGCTCAGCACGGCGGCTCTTACTCTCCTGCTCGGTCTCGCCGCGCAGGCCGCCTGGACGGTCAGCTCCTCCGAGACGGAGAAAGCGACAGTTCCCGGGATCGAACATCGGCATGTTGTCGTCGCAAATAGCGGCGGCGGCGGCGAGGCCACCGTGGATATCGCGCTGTTTTCCCCGAAGACGGTGAACGTTCGGGTAGTCGATAACCCGAATGGCGACGAGCTCGCGTCGGTCATGCGCTCTGTTCGCGGTCTCGCTGGAGTGAATGGCGGTTATTTCGATCCGCAGAACGCGCCGGTCGGATTGATGATCAGCGAAGGAAAACTGATCGCGCCGTTCCGAAAAGCGAAATTGTTGAGCGGCGTGGTCGTCGTGACCAGGAACCGGGTCGAGCTGCTGCGCTCGGCTGAATATTCCCCGCGGAAAAATGCCAGCGCAGCGCTGCAATGCGGGCCATTCCTGGTGGACAGGAGCGTCGCGGTTCCGGGATTAAACAATTCGAGGCCGGCCCGGCGGACCTTCTTTTTTATTGGCGGAACCGACCGGGTCGGGTTGGGATTCTGTTCGTCAGTGACGCTCGCCGAGCTCGCTGAAATTCTCACGACCCCGCGTCTGGCAGGTGACGCAAAGATTCAACGCGGGCTCAATTTCGATGGCGGTTCGTCGAGCGCATTCTGGTTCGCCGGAAAGGATGGCGCGTTCTCGATCGGTGAGCAGAAGACGGTGCGAAATTTTGTCGTAATCGCGCCGAAGTAGGCAATGGGGCGCGGAGCTCCAGCGACGCCCGCGGATTCGCAGAGCTCAGCCCTCCTTGACGGGCAGCATCCGTCCACGGCAGACTCGCGATTCGCATGCGAAGCTTCGGGGGATTCAGGTTCAACGGCGAAATCGTCTACGGCGAGGTCCGCGGCGATGACGTGCATTTCCTAGCGAAACCGTTCTGGCTCGGCCTCGATTTTACACGCGAGATCGTTCCGCTCCGCGACCTGCAGACCCACGTGCCGGTCGCCCCGAGCAAGCTCATCGCCGTCGGCCTCAATTACGCCGATCACATCGCGGAAATGAAACGCACGCCGCTCGGGACCCCGCTGATTTGGTTCAAAGCGCCGACTTCGTTGCTGCCACACGAGGGCACAATCGAGATCGCGTTCCCCGAACACAAAACCGATTTCGAAGTGGAACTGGCGATCGTCATCGGCTCCCCGGTCAAAAACGTGAGCGTCGAACGCGCGCTCGATCACGTTTTTGGCTACACGATTGGCGAGGACATCAGCGATCGGGACCTGCAGAGCTCCGAGAAACAGTTCGCCCGGGCCAAATCGTTCGACACCTATTCGCCGGTCGGCCCGTTTGTCTATACCGAGGTCGACGTGAGCGATCTGCCGATCACCCTCCGCCAAAACGGCGAAATAAAACAACAGGCGCGCACCAGCCAGATGATTTATCCCGTGGCGGAGATCGTCTCGTTCGCGAGCCAATCGCTCACGCTTTTGCCAGGCGATTTGATCATGACCGGCACCCCGTCCGGCGTCGGCCCAATTAAAGAAGGAGACGAGCTGGAGGCCCGGATCGGAGACTGGCCGCCGCTGCGCAATCGCGTAAGGCGCGGGCAAGGCCCGAAAAAATAATGCTTCCCTCGCGCAAATTACCGGGGCTAATCTACATCCCAAAAGGGATCATGATGCGAACTATTTTTGTGGTCCTCCGTATCCGAAACGACATCAGCGAAAGTTTTGCTCGACTAGTCACTTATCTCCTTGGTGAGGATACCCAGCTCATCGGAAATTGCGGTCGGGACAATATTCTAATCAACCCTATGAAAACACTGCTAATCGCCAGCCTCTGCACCGTTACTCTTGCGCTGACTTCGTTCGGCCAGCCCTCACCGGCCACGTCTCCGGCCAATAAACCGCCGGGCGCGCCGCCCACCACAGCCATCAGCCCAGCCACGGCTCCGGTAACAAGTCCGGCCGCGCCGGCCACGACCACGACCAGCCCCGCCACTACGACGATGAGCCCCGCGACAACCGCGCCGGGCCTTTCGCCAGGGCCCGGGATGACGCCGACCACCGCCATGTCGCCTGCCACCACCACCACGACGACCACCGCCGCTTCACCGTCCGCGAGCGGCACACCTACTCCGGTTCCAACGCCGACGAGCGAGCTGGATAAGAATTTCTTCGTTCATAATTTCAAGCAGGGCGGCCCGATCATGTGGCCCATCCTGCTTGTTTCGATAACAGCTCTCGCCGTCGTCCTCGAACGCATTTTCTGGTGGCTCGGCCGCTGGATGCGCCGCGATCCCAAGCGGATCGAGAAGGTCTTCACAGCCATTGAAGTGGGTGACGTGGCCGAAGCCTCCCGCCTTTCGCGCGATTCACGCGATCCTGTCCTGCGCATGATGTGGAACGGTCTGAATCACCAGCACGCTTCGCTTCAGGGCGCGCTCCAGGTCGCGGCCGGCATCGAGATCAAGCGTGCCGGACGGTTCCTGGTCGTGATGGATACGCTGGTCACGCTTGCGCCGCTGCTCGGCTTGCTGGGAACGATCACTGGCTTGATGCGTTCGTTCGCGTCCCTTGGGAATGACGAACTCGCGGTCCAGGCTGTAACCGGTGGTATCGCCGAAGCGCTGATCGCCACCGCGTGCGGTCTTGGCATCGCGATCTTCGCTTTAATTCCGTTTAACTTTTTCACGTCCCGTGTGTCTAACTTAGAGTTCGAGTTGCAGACGGCGGCGACAAACCTGGAAGTTATGTTGGAAGCTCAGAGCAAGATTAAGGAAGTGGAAATCTCCGGCGCAACCCCGTCGTCGGCGACCCGCTCTTCGATCTAGATTTTTAGGTATGGAGGTCTCCTCACCACTCCCGCATAAGAAGGCGCGGATCGAGATCATTCCGTTGATCGACATCATGTTCTTCTTGCTGGCCAGCTTCATGATGGTGAGTCTCAGCCAGGTTCACATGAAGGGGATGAAAGTGAATCTGCCCCCGGGAGTCTCCGGCGAAGTCCAGTCCAAGAAGGATTATATCAGCCTCTCGGTCGACAAGGACGGCTACACCTACTTCGATAAGGACAAAATTCCGCTCGAAGAAGTGTTGCCGCGGCTCCTGAAACTTCATTCCACCACTCCCGACGCAAGAGTCTTCATTCGCGGTGACAAGGAAGCTTTGCACGGCAACGTAACCCGAGTGCTCGACCAGGTCCGCTCGTCGGGTTTCAAGAAAGTGTCGTTCGAAATCAAGAGCCAGTCCTCCGCCGGCATTCCCGGAGCACCAAAGTAAAATTTTATGCCTGGACCGCTCCTCTATAAACCGGCGCCGAAATGGCAGGCTTGGGCGGCTATCGGCGGAGCCGTTGCGATTCACCTGTCTGCTGTCGCCATAGCTGCGATTCGCCCAGCAGAGGTTGTCGAAGACCTGTCGCAGATCCCGGAAGCAGCCGTCGAATTAAGCTTGGAGCAGCAACAACCCGAGCCTCCGCAGCCCACGCCGCCACCCGAGGAAGAGCCGCCCCCGCCGCCACCACCAGAGGCTGTCCCGGAAGAGAGACCAGAGTTCGTCGAGGAAAAGCCTACTCCACCGCCCAAGAGACCGCCTTCGACCAAGCCTGTCGCGCCGATCGCCAGGCCACAAACAGCGGCTCCCAGCGGCCCAGCGCCGACCGGGAAGGCCGCGATGATCTTTAAGCCACCAATCCAATATCCTTTCGAAGCGCGGAGATCCAAAGTCACCGGCAGCGGGGTGATCGTCGTTTCAGTCGGTGCCGATGGAAGCGTTAACGACGCGAGCATGGGGGTGAGCACGGGCAGCCCGATTCTCGACAACGCCGCTACTTCCGCCTTCCGGCGCGCGCGCTTCAAACCGGGGACGGTGCCCCGCGTCAAGATCCCTATCACTTTTACCCTGTCGGGCGCCTCTTATTAGTCCAAGACCAGATCACGCCATATGAGAATGCGATCGCCCATCCCGAAAAAGCACGCGCGAATCGAGATCATTCCGTTGATCGACATCATGTTCTTCCTGCTCGCGAGCTTCATGATGGTGAGCTTGAGCCAGACTCACATGAAAGGCATTCAGGTTAACCTTCCCAACGCCAATTCGCCCCCGCCGCCGCCAGACAAGCCGAAAGATTATGTGGCTATTCGCGTGACGACCGGCGGGACAGTGTATTTCGATAACGAACCGGTCTTTGCTCAGGATGTGAAAAGCAGACTTTTTGCGCTGCACAAAGCCAATCCCGAAATAAAAGTTTCCATTAGTGCGGAAACGACCGCTCTGCATGGCGATGTAATTGCGGTCCTGGATAACGTGCGGGACGTTCAAATTACCAAAATCGGTTACCAGATCAAAGCTGCTTCCGAAACCGGCGCTCCCGGCACGGTGCCGGCACCTCCCCCGGCGGCTCCGCCCCCGCCGAAATAGCTGATCAATCGGCCAGCGCTTTTCGCAGCAGCCGGATCGCCTGCGCGCGATGGCTCATGCAATTTTTCTCTTCCGGCGCCAGTTCCCCGAAGGTCTGAGTTAACCCGATCGGCTGAAAGACCGGATCGTAACCGAAGCCGCCGTCGCCTCTCGGCGGATCGACAATTGTTCCTTCGACAAAGCCATCGAAGGTTTCCAGCACTTCGCCTCCACGCGCGAGAGCCAGGACGCAACGGAACCGAGCCGTGATTGCAGACCGTCCGGCACAACCGCGTAACTCCGAGAGCAGGCGCGCGATGTTCGCCTCGTCGTTCGCGCGCGGGCCCGCATATCGCGCCGAGTAAACGCCCGGAGCGCCCGCTAACACGTCGACTTCCAAGCCCGAATCATCCGCCACCACCAGGCCGCCGGACCATTTCGAGATCGCGACCGCTTTCAGGATCGCGTTCTCCGCAAAGGTCGAGCCAGTCTCCTCTACCTGCGGGGCGTCCGATTCCATCGACAGATCGCTAACGACCAAATCCGGGCCGAGGATTTCGGCAAATTCCCGTGTCTTGTGCGCGTTGCGGGTGGCGAGGAGCAGACGATTCATCGTTAGACAGGATTTACAGGATTAACTGGATTAGAATTTGAAGCCGCGTCTCATACAACCAATCTGTTAATTCCTGTAAATCCTGTCTGATTTTCTGATGAACGAGCGCCGCAAACCATATCCCTTCGACAAGCTCGAGCCGAAGTGGCAGGCGATTTGGGACGAGGCGCGCACCTTTCAGGCGGCGAATCCCGGCGAACCCAATTTCGACCCGGCCAAACCGAAGTTCTACGTCCTCGACATGTTCCCCTACCCGAGCGGCGCCGGTCTGCATGTCGGCCATCCGGAAGGTTACACGGCGACCGACATCATCGCGCGCTACAAACGGCTCAACGGATTCAACGTTCTTCATCCGATGGGCTGGGACGCATTCGGTTTGCCCGCCGAGCAGTATGCGATCAAGACTGGCCAGCACCCCGAGATCACGACCCGGGAGAACATTGCGAAATTCAAAACGCAGCTGAAACGGATCGGCTTCTCCTACGATTGGGAGCGCGAGATCAACACGACCGATCCTGGCTATTACAAATGGACCCAGTGGATTTTTTTGCAGATCTACAATTCCTGGTTTAATCCGGAGACGAACAAAGCGGAGCCCATCTCGACGTATCGCGGCGACGATCCCGATTCCGTTCGGCTCGCTTACGTGGCGGAAGTGCCGGTGAATTGGTGCCCGGAGTTGGGGACCGTTCTCGCCAACGAGGAAGTCATCGACGGCAAGAGCGAAGTGGGCGGCTACCCGGTTGTGCGCCGTCCCATGCGGCAATGGATGTTGCGCATCACCACCTACGCGGAACGGCTCGCCGACGAATTGGAAAACCTGGATTGGCCGCAGGGACTCAAATTGCTGCAACGAAACTGGATCGGCCGCAGTGAAGGCGCCGAGATTGAGTTCCGAATCGCGGGAATCGATGAAAGCATTCGTGTTTTCACAACGCGGCACGACACGATTTATGGTGCGAATTACATGGTGCTCGCACCGGAGCATCCGTTAGTCGATCACCTGACCACGGTCGACCGGCAATCGGCCGTGGCGAACTATCGAGAAGAAGTCGCCGCGAAGTCCGATCTGGAGCGAACTGATCTGGCCAAAGAGAAAACGGGCGTCTTCATCGGCGCCTTCGCAATCAATCCGTTGAACAACGAGAAGATCCCGATCTGGATCGCCGATTACGTCCTGATGGGTTACGGCACCGGCGCGGTGATGGGCGTGCCGGGCCACGATGAGCGGGATCTGGAGTTCGCGCGCAAATTCGAGATGACGGTTCTTCCGGTAGTTCAAGCGCCGGGAAAAACGCCGGAGGAGTCGATCGGTTTTCTGGAGGACGGCATTGCGATCAATTCGCCGATCATCAACGGACTGCCGACGCCGGAAGCGAAGAAGAAAGTCCTGGGGTGGCTCAAGGAACACGGGGTGGGCCGGGCTGATATCCGCTTCAAATTGCGCGACTGGCTTTTCTCCCGGCAACGCTACTGGGGCGAGCCGTTCCCGATCGTCTGGCGGAATGGCAAGCACGAAGCGCTCTCGGAGAATGAATTGCCACTCGAGCCGCCGCCGCTCGACGATTTCAAACCAACCGGCACCGGCGAGCCGCCCTTAGCCAAAGCGAAGGATTGGATTCGCTATTCCGAGCACGCGACCCGCGAGACGAACACGATGCCGCAGTGGGCCGGGTCGTGTTGGTACTATTTGCGGTATTGCGATCCGCAAAACGATCGGCGTTTTGTAGGCGAAGAATCGGAGAGTTATTGGATGGGAGGGAAGCAGCCGGGCGGCGTAGATCTTTACATCGGCGGCGTCGAGCACGCGGTGCTCCACCTGCTTTACGCGCGGTTCTGGCACAAGGTGCTGTTTGATCTCGGACACTTGTCGAAACCGGAGCCGTTCCAGCGCCTGGTGAACCAGGGAATGATCCTCGGCGAAGACAATCGCAAAATGTCGAAACGCTGGGGCAACGTGATCGATCCGCTCGACGTGATCGAAATCTACGGCGCGGACGCGTTTCGTTGTTACGAGATGTTCATGGGACCGCTCGAGCAAATGAAGCCGTGGAGCATGAAAGGCGTGGAGGGCGTCTCGCGGTTCCTCGCCCGCGTCTGGCGCTTGATAATGACCGAGAACCAGGCGGGCGAATGGGAAGTATCCGCGACGGTCCAGGAAATGGAGCCGACCAAGGCGCAACAGAAAATCCTCCACGCGACGGTGAAGAAAGTGACGGAAGACATCGAAGGGCTCGCGTTCAACACCGCGATTTCGCAGATGATGATTTTCGTAAACGCGTTCATCCCGCAGCGTGGGACTGAGGCCATTCCGATTTCCGCGATGCGCACCTTCCTGGTGCTGCTGAATCCATTCGCCCCGCACATTACCTCGGAACTGTGGAACCAGCTCAAGAGCCCAGGCGATATCACATCCCAAGGCTGGCCTGCTTACGATCCGCAATTCCTCGTCGAAGACGAGATTGACGTCGTGCTCCAGGTGAATGGCAAGGTTCGCGATCGGATCCGCGTTTCGGTCGACGCGACCAACGAGCAACTCGAGGCAGCGGCCCGCGCAAACGATAAAGTCCGGAACGCACTGGGCATCCAGACAATCCGCAAGGTCGTGGTGGTCCCCAAAAAACTTGTCAACGTCGTCGCTGGGTAACTACCCTTCGACATGTTCAAGGAATTCAAGGAATTCGCGGTCAAGGGGAACGCATTCGACCTGGCGGTCGGCGTGATCATTGGCGCGGCCTTCGGCTCGATCGTCGCCTCGCTCGTCAAAGACATCATCATGCCGCCGATCAGTATGCTGACTGGCGGCCTCGACTTCTCGAATAAGTTCGTCGTCCTGAAGGCCGGGAAAGATGGCGCTGACTCGTTCACGAACGTTGCCGACGCGATCAAAGCCGGCGCCGTGACCTGGAATTACGGCAATTTTATCACGCTCATCATTAACTTTGTGATTGTCGCGTTTGCGATCTTCCTCGTGGTCCGCGCGTTCAACCGGATGAAGAGGCCCAAGCCGGGCGCGCCGGCGGTGACCAAGGACTGCCCAGCCTGCACGATGACCATTCCGATCAAGGCCACCCGCTGCCCGCATTGCACGTCGGAGCTTTCGGCCCATGCCGGCGCGTAGGTGGATCGGCCGCTCTGGCGGGCGATTGGAATAAACGCAACTCTGGCGGCAGCCATCGAGCGACGGAGCGCTCGATCCACCTAGGCGACTTCTTTTTGCGGCAGAGCAAAGACGCGCTCCGCCGTGCAGAGCCAGACGCGGCTCGAGTCATCCGAAGTCCAGCGGGTGCCGGCAGCCCAGGGCGAAAAGGCCGGCATGATCCAGCAGCGCGTTTGCTGCACGAAAGCCGGGCACTTTAGCCGCAGGCCGGCGCCGTCGGTGATCACTGCGGCCGGGTGATGATGGCCGATGATTTGAATCCGGTCCCCCACTTCGGCCGCGCAATGCCCATGATGAAAATGAAATTCATCACTTTCCAGCGAGTCGATCATTTCAACATGGCCGCGCAACTGGCGGTCGTGGTTCCCCGCGACGACCAGGACTTCGCAACGCACCGCGAGATCGCGCAAGAGTTGGGCGGCTTCCCGCCGCGCTGTCTTATCGTGAACCAGATCGCCAAGAACGATGAGTCGCTGCGGTTTGTATTCGCCGACCAGTTCGGTTAAGCGGTCCGAGATCGACGCCATTCCCCATAACGGAACGAGAGCGCCAGCCGCGCGCTGGCTCAACTCGTAGCCGAAATGGACGTCCGCCACGACCAGCCAGCGCTCGCGTTGATGGAAAAGCGCGAGCCGCCCGTCGAGGAGAATTTCATCGGCGACGAGCGCCTGGTGCGGGCGTAACGAAATCATCGGCAGGCAAGTGGCCGGCAAATTATCTCTTGCCGGCGGCCGCAGCAATCGCTATTGAGCGGCTTTCCGTCTCAAAATGAAGACCTTGCCCAAAGTCTTGGCGCTCGGCGTCCTGGTGTGCGCCGCGGCAAGTTGCGAAACGCCGACTCAGTCCAACCGCGGCCCGCAAATGCGGCCCTCGGGCATCACCGGGTCGCGACGGATCGTCAATGTTCGCACGACCGCCTACACCCACACGGAGGCCGGGGGGCGCCGAAACGCCATCGGCGTCCGTTTGTCCGGCTCCAACGTGATGAGCGCCGCGGCGGATTGGTCGCGTTTCCCGCTCGGGACGCGGTTCCAAATTGTCGGCACGGCAGATCGCTTTGTCATCGATGATTATGGCGGCGCTCTGATCGGGACCAACACGATCGATCTTTACAAGACAAGCCGCCTGGCAATGCGGCAATGGGGGGTGCGTCACGTGGACATCGACATTATCGAATGGGGCTCGAAGGAGCAGAGCCTCAAAGTGCTGAACCCGCGGCGGAAAAACCGCCTGATTCGGCGCATGATCACGGGTCTTGAGCAGAAGACCTGAGCCGCAGTTTGCTTTGACAGGGCGCAAGGGCGCGCCACAACTTGGGCGATGAAAATCCTTGTCGTCGGCGGCGCGGGCTACATTGGCAGCGTCTGCGCCGAGCTTCTCCTCGACGAACACCACGCCGTCGCTGTCTTCGACAATCTTTCGGAGGGGCATCGAACGGCGGTTGATTCCCGCGCCGACTTTATCGAGGGGGATCTGGGCACGATCGATCAAATTCAATCCGCCCTCGAGAAGTTCCGGCCCGACGCGGTCATGCATTTTGCGGCGAGCGCGCTCGTTGGTGAATCGATGCAGAACCCCTCAAAATATTTCCGGAACAACATCGGCAACGGTTTGAACCTCCTCGACGCCATGATCGCGACGGGTGTGAACCGGCTGGTCTTCTCTTCCACCTGCGCGATCTTCGGCCCGCCCGAGCGGCTCCCCATCGACGAGACGTTGACGAAGCATCCGATCAATCCGTACGGGGAATCGAAGCTCGCCTTCGAGCAAGTGCTCCGCTGGTACGGCGACATTCACGGATTGAAGTTTGTCTCGCTCCGCTATTTCAACGCGGCCGGCGCCTCGAAAAACTTCGGGGAACAACACCGGATCGAAACGCATCTGATTCCGAATGTGCTCAAGGTCGCGCTCGGCCAGACGCAGCACGTTGAAATTTATGGGACCGATTACGACACGCCGGACGGCACTTGTATCCGCGATTACATCCACATTCTCGATTTGTCCCGCGCTCACATCCTCGCACTGAACGCGAAGAAAAGTGACTACTACAACCTCGGGACCGGCGGCGGCACCAGCGTCCGCGAAGTCATCGACGCGTGTCGCCGAGTGACCGGCCGCGATATTTCTGTCGTGGAGAAACCGCGCCGGCCTGGCGATCCGCCGAGGCTGATTGCAGCTTCGGATAAAGCGCGCGGCGAGCTCGGCTGGCAACCACAGTTTCAGGACATCGACGTCATTATCGAGAGCGCGTGGCAGTGGCACCAGAAGTTCCCGAACGGGTATTCCTAATCCTCCTGCTCCTGATCATGATCGTGCTCATGATCCTTGGAAGAAGCAACGCTTCGCGGAAGAGCATGATCAGGATCAGGATCATGAGCAGGACGGGGGAAAGAAAAAACGCCCGCGGAAACACGTTCCGCGGGCGCTTTGAATTTCAGTCTAAACTACGAACCGCCGTTAGGGCTTCTTCGTGGTCGTGGTGGTGGTCGTCGTTTCCTTTTCGTAAGTCGCGACGGGCTTCGTCAGCGTGATTTTGCTGATGACCATGCGATCGCCTTCTTTAACGTAGGTGTAGCGGACCGGCATGTCGGGCTTGAGCATCGACCATTCGACGGTCTTACCTTCCGGATCCACGATCGTGGTGCTCTTCGTGTAGTAATATTTTACCGGCGCGGAGCTCGTTTCCGACCGGAACGAGATGTAGTCCGATCCCGGCGTGTACGTCGAGATCGTCCCGGTTCCATCGAGCGAAGTTGTCGACGTGGTGGTCGAGGAGCTGCTCGTCACTGCCGGGTTGGTGGTGGTGGTGGTGGTCGAGGAGGTCTGCGCGAAAGCTGTGGTGAGCGCAATTGCGCTGACGGCTCCGGCTGCCAATAATGTGGTCAATCTGTTTTGTTTCATGTTTGTCCTTTGCTTTGGTTAAACGGATGCTCTCCGTCGTGCATGTATCCGACTGCCCGAAGCTGGAGTTTATTCAACCGCACTTACATTTCGTAACTGGAACACTCCACGGCTGTCCCCTGCGATGACTCAAATGCAACCGCTCCCGGGATTTCGCGATTTTTTGCCGAAAGATTGGGCACGGCAGAATTACATCTTCAGAAAATGGTGGGAAGTGGGGCGCCGTTACGGCTTCGTCCAGTGGGAAGGTCCTGACCTCGAACCTACCGACCTCTATACCAAGAAAAGCGGGCCCGAGATTGTGGGTCAGCTTTTCAATTTCACCGATAAAGGCGAACGCGAAGTAGCGCTTCGCCCGGAGCTGACGCCATCGCTTGCGCGGGTGGTTGCCGCTCATGACCGGGAATTTAAAAAACCGCTCAAGTGGTTCTCGATCCCGCACTGTTTTCGTTACGAGAAACAGCAGCGCGGCCGGCTCCGCGAGCACTACCAGTTTAATGCCGACATCATCGGGGAAACGTCACTCGATGCCGACGTCGAGTTAATCGCACTCTGTGTCGATCTTCTGCGTGGCTTTGGTTTCAACGCCAATGACGTCATCGTCCGGATCAGCGATCGCGAATTCTGGATCGACTTTCTTCGGACGCAAAATGTGGCGGAAGAAAAATGGCAGGAGACGTTGCAGATCATCGATAAGAGCGAGCGGGAGCCGCGCGAGAAAACCGCGGCGAAGCTTGGTTCATTGGCCGAACCAACCTTTAAGATTCTCGATGGCGAATGCCGGAGCGAGAAACTCGATCGGGTCATCGAAGCTCTTCGGCAACGCGGTCTGGGAGACTTCGTCCAAATCGACCTTGGGATAGTTCGTGGACTGGCCTACTACACCGGAATTGTTTTCGAAGCGTTCGATCGCGGGGGCAAACTGCGCGCTCTTGCCGGAGGCGGCCGTTACGACAATCTGATCGGGCACCTCAGTGACGGGGCTGTCTCTTTGCCCGCCCTTGGTTTCGCGATGGGCGACGTCGTCCTGGCTGAACTCATCGACGAAATCCCGGCCGCCAAAAAGCAATTGGAAGCTGCCGTGGCAGCACAGCACGAGCTCGACGTTTACGTGGTCATTGCGAAGGAAGAACGCCGCGCGGACGCCCTCGCCGAAATTCAAGCCCTGCGGGACCGCGACTATCGCGTCGATTATCCGCTGGCTCCCGCCAAGGTCGGGAAACAATTTCAGACCGCGGAACAGCTCGGCGCTAAAGTCGCGATTCTTTTCGGCGACGAATGGCCTCAGTTGAAGGTAAAGGACCTGCGCTCAGGCGAGCAATGTCTGGTGGCGCAGGAACAAGTTGCTGCGAAACTTGCCGCTCTCGTGCAAACCTGATGTATCGGACCCACCACTGCGCCCAGCTCCGCAAAAGCGACATCGACTCGCGCGCGACCCTCGCTGGCTGGGTCCATGTCCGCCGCGATCTCGGGGGCGTTGTCTTCGTCGACTTGCGCGATCGCGAAGGTTTGACGCAGGTCGTTTTCCGGCCGGAGGAAAATGTCGAGCTGGCCAAACAAGCCCATCAGCTCGGCTATGAGGACGTCATCCAGGTGGAAGGCAAAGTGGCGCCTCGCGCGCCCGGCATGGCTAACCCGCGGATGCCCACCGGAGACATCGAGCTTCTGCCTGACAAACTCATCGTCCTGAACCGCGCCGACGTCCTGCCCTTTCCGGTTATCGAGAGCGAACCGGCGAACGAAGATTTGCGCCTTAGCTATCGCTACGTCGATCTTCGCCGGCCCCGGATGTCGCGCAATCTGCGGCTCCGGCATCGCGTCACAAAAGCGGCCCGCGACTTTCTCGACGAAAAGGGATTCATCGAAATCGAGACGCCGATTCTCTCCAAAAGCACACCGGAAGGCGCCCGCGATTTCCTGATTCCGAGCCGGGTCACGAAAGGGAAATTCTATGCGTTGCCCCAGGCGCCGCAGCAATACAAGCAGCTGCTCATGGTCGGCGGCGTCGAAAAATATTTCCAGATCGCAAGGTGCTTTCGCGACGAAGACCTGCGTTCGGATCGGCAGCTCGAATTTACCCAGATCGATATCGAGGCTTCGTTCATCACGCCGGAGGACATCTACTCACTCGTGGAAGGTTTAATGGCCGCGCTGTTCCGCGCCGGACGCGATGTGGAAATCGCGAGGCCGTTTCCGCGCATGACCTACGCGCAGGCGATGGATGAATTTGGGAGCGACAAGCCGGATCGCCGCTTCGCGATGCGTCTGGTCGACGTCGGCGAAATTTTTCGCGCCAGTTCTTTCAAGGTGTTTCGCGGCGCGCTCGATTCGGGCGGCGCGGTGAAAGCCATTAACGCGAAGGGATTCGCTTCGCTTACCACCGGGCAAAGCGACGATCTGACTGAGATGGCGAAACATTACGGCGCGAAGGGACTTGCCATGATCAAGGTCGAGAATGGCGAATGGAAATCGCCGATCGTAAAGTTCTTCTCGGACGCAGAGAAGGAAGCGTTGCGCTCGAAGCTTCTCATCGAAGAAGGCGACTTGATTCTTTTCGTGGCCGACAAGTGGGCCACGACCTGTGAAGTGCTCGGCCGGATTCGTTTGCGGATTGCCGAGATGCAGAATCTGACCGCAAATTCCGAACAGCTCGACTTCCTTTGGGTGACCCAGTTTCCATTGATGGCATTCGACGCCGCCGAGAATAAGTGGAACGCAGTCCACCATCCGTTTACGCGGCCGATAGCGGAAGACCTTGCGAGGCTCGAAGCCGGCGATCTGGCCCACGTCCGCGCGGAAGCGTACGACGTTGTCCTAAACGGCGTCGAACTGGGCGGCGGCAGTATCCGAATTCACGAGCCCGATTTGCAGGCGAAGGCTTTTGCCGCCCTCGGGGTGAGCGAAGAAGACCAGCAATCACTTTTCGGACATCTCCTCCGCGCCTTTCGCCTCGGCGCACCACCGCACGGCGGGATCGCGTTCGGTTTGGATCGCATCGTCATGATGATTTGCCGCGAAGAAAGCATCCGCGAAGTCATCGCCTTCCCGAAAACCAACCGCGGCCTCGACCTGATGTCGCAGTCGCCGAGCGACGTCGACGCCCGGCAGCTACGCGACCTGGGAATCAAGCTCGCGACGGACGATAATGACGGTTAGAGAGCTGGTCGGGAAAGGCTGCTGAGTTTCCGCGGCCGAACGCTTACGCCGCCGTCGGCCGCACGTGCGGGCGGCTCTTGAAAAGGATGGCCACGCAAAAGGTGACGATTGTTCCGAAGAAAATCCACCAGGGGAATTCCATGACAGGGAGCCACGACGGCTGCTCATAAAGCTTCGCGCCGAAAATGCCGGCGACGCCGTTGGGCAAGCCGCTCAGAATCGCGACGACGATGAAGCCGCTGATCATGGCGAGAATGTTCCCGCCATCGTTGCCTCGATTTCTTGTCAGCATACCGGCAAAAAAGACGCCGAGGAGCGAGCCGTAGGTGTAGCCGAAGATTCCAACGACGATCGGGATGATTCGGACGTTTGGATGCACAATCACCAGGTAGGCGGTTGTGCAGGCGACGAAAATCATCAGGACGGAAAACCAGATGGTGGCCCAGCGGACGGCGCGCAGACTTTGCTCGTCGGTGGCCGCCGGGTTGATGTAGGGCTGGTACCAATCGCGGGTGAAACTGGTGGCGAGCGCATTCAGGGCGGTGCTGAGCGAGCCCATGGCGGTGGCGAAAATTCCGGCGAGGAGCAAACCGCGAAGGCCAACCGGCATTTGATAGAGAATAAAATGGCAGAAGGTCTCGTTCGGGGTTTTGGATAGGGTCGGGTCGGGGTGGGCCTGGTAGTAAACCCAGAGAAGCAAACCGATGCTGAGGAAGGTGAACGCGATCGGGATGTCGGCGAGACCGGAGAGGATGAGAGAGCGCCGGCTCCGCCGGATATCTTTCGCGGTCAACATTCGTTGGACCATGTCCTGGTCGGTGCCATGCGTGCCCATGGTGATGAACACCGCTCCGAGGATGGCAAACACCGTGTACTCCGTCTCGAACATGCCTTTCCATTTGTCCCAGCCATGTCTGGCTGGATCGAGGCCGGTGGCGAAAAGGTCGGAGACCTGGAAGGCACCGTGGCGTTCCACGATCTCGTTCCAGCCACCGGGAATGGCGGAGTAAAGCAAACCGACCGCGATCAACGCGCTCCCGATCATGATCGAGGCTTGGATCAAATCGGTCCAGATGACGGCCTTGATTCCGCCGAACGTAGTGTAGATCGCCGTGAGAATGACGATGACAACGGTGGCGCTGATGTAAATCCAGAGCGTCTGGGTTTGGTTCGGTCGCGCGCCCGCGATCATTTCATACGCAAGCGCGAGGGCGATGGCAGCGACATAGAGCCGCGCCCCCGAGGCGAGCAAACGGGTAATCATGAAAACCGCGGAAGCCGCATTCTTGCTGGCAACGCCGAAACGCGCGGTCAGATACTCGTAGATCGAGAAGACTCGGTAGTCGTAATACGGCTTGATGAAAATATAGCTGACGAGGATGCGGCCGATGATTGTGCCGAAAGGCGAGCTGCAAATAAGTGTAATTCCGGAGCGCGAATCCTTCTCCCGGCGTGCCGAAGAAAGTGCCGGCGCTGGTTTCGGCCGCGATAAGCGAAGCGAGCACGGCCCACCACGGAATGCGCCGGCCGCCCAGTGCGAAATCCTCAAGGTTGTCTTCCTTCCGGCCCATCCGCAGGCCGATGAAGATAATGACGACGAAGTAGAGGAAGAGAACGCCGATGTCGATGGCGAGGCGGCTGTCCATGCAAAGTTAGGTGACAGAATTTTTCGGCGGCGCAAGGTGGATCGCGCGCTCCGTCGCGCGATGCTGGGCAGACGCGGTTTCGCGACCGCTGTCGCAAACATCGAGCGGCGGAGCGCTCGATCCACCATGAAGATTCGCCGCGCCAGATTTCGATCTCGAGAAAACGCTCAACTGTGGACAGGTATTTCATTGGGAGAAGTCGGGCGAGGGCTTTGTCGGGGCGATCGCCGACAAGGCCGCGTTATGTGGAGCAGAGCGGCGACGCTCTGCATTTCGCCGGCGTGGGCGCGAAGGCGATCGCGAACTATTTTTCACTCGACCATCCCTTGGCCGATATCTGCCGTTCGTTTCCAAACGACGCGGCGATGAACGCAGCGCGCGATTTCTGCCGCGGACTTGCGCATCATCCGGCAACCGCGCGTGGGAGTGCCTGGCGACATTCATTTGCTCCTCGATGAAACAGGTCGCGCACATCCGTCAGATCTCGTTCGCGTTACGAAAACGCTTCGGGACGAAAGAAACGATATCTGTGACTCAGGTATATCATTTTCCCAGCCGCCGAACGATTGGCCCGAAGCAGCGAGCGTGAGTTGCGGGCATGTGCCCTCGGTTATCGGGCGAAGAATTTGTTGGCGACGGCGCGGCGCGGTAGCGGGCGGCGAAGCCGACCTCGAGGCCTGGACGAAATTGCCGGATGACGAATTGCGGGCGCGACTCTGCGAACTGCCGGGCGTGGGAGTGAAGGTGGCCAATTGCGTAATGCTGTTCGCTTATGAACGGCTGCGCGCCTTTCCAATCGACGTCTGGATCGAGCGGGTGCTGAAGCAGCAGTATTTTCCGCGGCGAAGGAAAGTGACGCGCGCAACAGCTTCGAGCTTTCTGCGACAAATATTTCGGCGACCATGGCGGTTACGCGCAGCAGTATCTATTTCATCATGCCCGGACTGGCGCCGGCCGGGGAAAACCGAAACCGCTGCCAGGTTGTTAGCCCCGGCGATCTGCGATATGATGGGCACGGTGAAAAACAGCGCCGCCACCGCTGCGCCTAAATGAGCCAGGACAAAAAACAAGGCCGCAAACTCGGGTTCGCGATCCTGGTCTCGATTATTCTCCACCTCGCGATCGGTTTTTCGCTGGCGGCGTTCGGTAATGTTTTCACGCCTCCCGCCCCGGTCGGAGGAACGAACCGGCCGAACTGACCCTGATGGATTTGTCGACGCCTCCGCCGGCGGTTGAGAAAAATGTGCCGTTCATCGAAACGGAGGCATCGAAAGAAACCGCCGAGAAACCGAAGCAGCAAACCTTCGAGTCGAACGCGAATTCGCTCGCCGCGAGCGAACGTCCAGCTGCGGGCGATCTGCCGTTGCCGACCCAGGACGCAAAAGACAAGCCGTCGCTCGATCTCGAGACCCGTAATTACTCGCTCCCACTGGAAGGCTCGACTCCACAGCCCCAGCAGACGCCGCCTCCGGAGAAGGCGCCGTCGGAGCCACCCAAAGCCAGCCCCACGCCCGCTTCCACAGCCGAGCCCGACCAATTGGCGATGCTGAAGTCAACGCCGCCGCCGCCGATCAAAGCGCCGGAAGAAATCGAGCCTACTCCCACCCCGGAGATCGCGCCCGCCACCACGCCAGTGCCCCGACCGCAGCCCGAGAAACCCGCTTCCAATTATCAGTCCCAAAAGCAACAGACTCGCATCCAGGGGAGTATCTCGACGCATGGCCCGTCCTCGGTCAACGCGGTGGGCACGCCGCTCGGCCGATACCAGAAACAAATGTACGACGCGGTCGGCGCGCGTTGGTACCAATACATGGAACGCCGGCGGGATGTGATCGGCATCGGCACGGCGCGGTTGTCCTTTTCGATTGATCGATCGGGCCGGGTCACGAATCTGCGGGTGCTGGAAAACTCAGCGAACGAGGCGTTCGCGGGCGTTTGTCTTCAGTCAGTCCAGGAACTGAAACTGCCGCCGATTCCCGAAGACGTGGCGAGCACTTTGCCGGCGGAAGGTTTGCAGGCGGAGTTGACGTTTATCTCCTACGCGAACTAATGGTCTTGCGGTTCGCATCTTTCCCATGACCGACACATTTCAGACGATGGTGAATTTCTTGAATAAGGGCGGCCTGTTCATGTGGCCGCTCTTGCTCGCCTCGATCGTGACCGTGACGACGATCGTGCTGGCGGCGCTGACCCTGCGCGAACGCAAGGTCCTCCCGCTGGTGATCGAAAGCGAGATCGAGCGTCTGATGCCGGGAGGCAGCGGTGGATCGGCTCCTGCGGATCGTGAACGAGGACAATTCCTCCCTGGCCGGTGTGGTCCGAACGGCCCTGCAACACTTGCGCTGGCCGCGCGCGGAAAACATCGAGTCGGTCCAAACGCGGGCGCGGCGGGAGCTGGTGCGACTCGAGCGCGGGCTCATCGTGCTCGAGGTTGTCACTGGCATCGCGCCGTTGATCGGATTAATCGGCACCGTCTCAGGCCTGGTCCACGTTTTTTCGGGACTCGGTCTGAACACCGGCGCGTCCGATACAAAAGCGGTGGCACTCGGTATTTCCGAAGCGCTCAACTGCACGATCTTCGGCCTCTCGATTGCTGTCCCGGCGCTGATCTCGTTCAGTTATTTCTCAAAAAAGGTCGAAGTGATGTCGGTCGAAATGGAATCGCTCGTCTCCGATCTGATCGCGAAATGTTACTACGGCCGGGTCCCGAGCGGCGAACCGAGCACAGCTTCACGCTCGGTAGTTTCCCCGGCTCCAGCGCGCGCCCCGGCCGGCTAGCCCGACCGGCTTTTCGCCATGAAAATCGCAGTCCGGAAACGGCGCGCGCCTTCGATCATCATCGTATCGCTCGTCGATATCTTGACGATCCTCCTCATTTTCTTCGTCGTTTCGACCACCTTTAAGCGGGACCAGCCACTCGTGCAGATCAACCTCCCCGATTCCAAGACATCCACGAAATCGTCCTCGGAGCTGGAACATTCAATCGTGAGCGTCAGCGAGACCGACGAGGTCCGGCTGGACGGGCAGGTCATCAGTGTCGAGGAACTCGAAACGTCGGTGAAGAATCTGCCGGCGACGCGAAAAGGAGCGCTAGCCTTGCAGGCGGACAAGAAGGCCTCCTTCGGCACGATCATTAAAGTGATGGACGCGTTAAAGCTGGCGGGCGTCAAAAATTTACCGGCTTTCACCCACGAAGGAAAATGAGGTTGGCGATCCGGAAATATGGCGATCCGATTCTTCGCGCGAAAGGAAGACCGATCGAGGCAGTGGACGACGAGATTCGAGAGCTCGCCGCGAACATGCTCGAGACGATGAAAGCGGCGAACGGCGTCGGCCTCGCCGCCCAACAGGTGGGACACGCGCTCCAGCTCACGGTGCTCGACGTTTCGCAGGTCGAGGATCGACCGAGCACAATGAAACTGAATGGGAAGACGGTCACGGAATTGGAAGCGGAGATGCCGATCGTCTTGCTGAATCCCGAGCTGCGCCTGGGCGAAGAGATCGAACTTGGGAGTGAAGGGTGTCTTAGTTTTCCGGAGATAACCGCCGACATCGAGAGAGCGTTCTCAGTCCAGCTGGAGGCCGAGACCCTTGAAGGCAACAAGATCGAAATCGAGGCGACAGGCCTGCTTGCCCGCGCTTTGCAACACGAGGTCGATCATCTCAACGGAATCCTTTTCATCGACCGGATGAACTCCGCGGCCAAGGCGAGCCATTCCAGCCGACTCAAGCGCCTGCAGAAAGAGACGGCGCGCTTGTAGCGACGCCGCTCTGTCGGCGTCAGAGTTTGTAGCCAGGCGCGCTGACGGACAACAGTGCCCTCGCTCCAACCTAAATCGCCTTGTAGCTAACCGAGATGCTCCGGAACACGTCCTTGTCTCGCTGGGCGGAAAAATAGAACAGCTCGAGCATCGTGCCGCCCACGATCCATTGGTAGCCGACCAGGGTCTGGATCACATCCGAGTCGGTATCGCGGGAACGAGAAACGAGTTTCCCAGTGCCGAACTTCGCGTCGAAGTAGCGTCGGATTTCGCCCATGCGTTCGTTGAACCGCTCGATCGTCCAATCGGGGTACTCGTATTGCAGCTCTACTTCGACGAGGAATCCGTCGCGGAACATGAACAAGGTCCTCCGCAATCCAGGCTGGACCAGGCCTTCCACGGTCCAGACGTCTCGCTTTTCTTTTTTGTCCCGGCTGACAATTTTCGCCTTCGCCCCGGTGAGGGTCGTCTCGAGTTTCGTCATCGAGTCGTTCCATTTGAAGCCGAACGGGGGCGGAATGTCCTCGGCCGCGGGCGCGGGAACGATGCTGGCCAGGAAAGCAGCAAGCGTGGCGCAGCAAAGCAACAAGCGGCGGTTTGCTCCCGCCGTTTTGATCGCTCGACGGTTGCAAACCGCCGGTTCTTGAAGTCGCCAGATCATCATTGCGTGGACGCAGCGAAGGCTGAATCCGCGGCAACGTTGCGCGCCCCAGTTGATTGGGTCAACCTCTCCGTTGGGATTCCCTCGCGAGTTCGATTGGACAATCCGAACGCGATTTTTCGTCAAGAATTTTTTGATTCGCCGGCGAAAATAAAATTCAGGTTTTTCCTTGTCGATTTCGGAAGCGGTTTCTAATCTCAAGCCCGCTGGCCGGGAGCAAGGAGCGCTGGTGTTAATAAGATGTGAACAGTATTTCAAGAGCACAACGAGCTAGAATGAGTATAACACCCGCCAGAGCGACTGATGCCTCGCCGAAAAACTTCTCCCTCGCGCTGCCTGGCGCGTCGCAGGAAAACGTTTCCCCTGTTTTTCCCTCGTATTTTCACGCCTTAACCCAAATTTCCCCGCAAATGTCGACGCGTCATTTCAGGAGAGTGAACGCGATCCGACCACGCCGTGCCCAGCCGATCTCGTTCGGATTGAACGAATCGCGGGGTATTTAACGCTGTTAACAACTCAGCATGGACGAGAAGCATTCCCAGCTATGGCAGAAACTGTCGGCAGCCCTCAAGCCGCAGGTTAGCCCGGACACTTTCAAGCGCTGGTTTTCGGCGGTGAAACTCGTCCAGGCGACCGACGAGTCGTTGACCTTTCGGGTGCCGAACAACATCTACCAGTTTTGGATCGAAAGTAACCACATGGCGGCGCTGCAGGCAGCCATCGTCATCGCTTTCGACTCACCGCGCGCGGTAAAATTCGTCACCGCTTTGGACGGCGTGACTAAGAAAGAGCCGGAGAGCGTGGAAGAGATCGTGCCTGAATTCGTGCGCGAGAACGCGCGCGATGCCAAACAGTCTGGCAACGCGCTCGGCCTCAATCCGCGGAATAATTTCGAATCATTCGTCGTCGGCCCGAATAACGAGATCGCACATGCCGCCAGCCTCGCAGTGGCGAAAACTCCCGCGCGCACTTACAACCCGCTTTTTGTTTATGGCGGTGTCGGCTTGGGTAAGACGCACCTGATGCAGGCCATCGGGCAGTATGTGATCTCGACGAAAAAAGGCGCCAAGGTGATGTATCTCTCCAGTGAGCTCTTCATCAACGAGTTCATCGACGCGATCCAGCACAACAATCTCGTCAAATTCCGGAAACGCTATCGCCAGGCCGATCTTCTCCTCATCGACGACATCCAGTTCCTCGGCGGAAAAGAGCGCTCGCAGGAAGAATTTTTTCACACCTTCAACACCCTTTTCGACGGGCATAAACAGATCGTTCTTTCGAGCGACCGCCCTCCCTCCGAGATCGCGAACCTCGAGCATCGCCTCGTCTCCCGTTTCGAATGGGGACTGACGGCGGAGCTGCAACCGCCGGACGTCGAGACGCGGATGGCGATCCTGCGCAAGAAGGCGCACACGTTGCAGATCAAATTGCGCGACGAGATCTTCGATTTCCTGGCGACCCGGATTCGCACCAATGTGCGCCGGCTCGAAGGCGCGCTCATGCGGGTGGCATCATTTGCGTCACTCAGCGGGAAAGAGCTCACCAACGAAGTGGTCGAGCACCTGTTGAAGGACATCCTCCAGGAAGAAGCGCGGCATTCCGTTACGATCGAGCAAATCCAGCGGCGGGTCGCGGAGCACTACGACGTCCGCCTCGCGGACATGACAAGCAAGCGCCGCCCGGCAAACATCGCGTTTCCGCGCCAGATCGCGATGTATCTCGCGCGCGAGCTTACGAAAGCGTCCCTCAACGAAATCGGCGACGCGTTTGGCGGCCGCGATCACGGGACGGTCCTGCACGCCTGCAAGCTGGTGAAGAGACGGATGCAGGAACAGGACAACATTCGGCAGACGATCTCCTTCATCGACAGCGCGCTGCAACGCTAACCAAGGGCCACGCGCCGCGCGGAAAGGAGATTGCGGTTGCCGAATAAAACCGTAAGTCTTACATCTTAGCTTTCCGTTCCGACATGAAATTCAGCGCCACTAAAGAAAAGCTGCTCGAAGGTTTGCAACAGGTTCAAAACGTCGTGCAGTACGCGCACGACCCTGCCGATTCTCTCCAACGTTTTGCTGCAGGCCAAGGGCGGCGAAGTTCTTCTCACCACGACCGACCTCGATGTCGGCGTGCGAGGCTCATTCGAGGCGAGCGTGGAAAAAGATGGGGCGACCACGCTGCCCGCCCGGCGGCTTTTCACCATCATTCGCGAGCTGCCCTCGAGTGAAGTCTCGATCGAAGTGGACGGAAAAAACGCGGCCTCGATCCGGAGCGGGCAAAGCTTTTTTAAGATTCTCGGATTGCCGGAGGAAGAGTTCCCGCCGTTGCCGAAATTCGACAGCGCGAAAGTCGTTACCATCCGGCAAAAAGATCTGCGCGATGGCTTGCGGAAAACTTCCTACGCGATCTCCACGGACGAAACTCGCTACGTCCTGAATGGGCTTCTCTTCAGCTTCAAGGAAAACAAGCTCACCCTCGTCGCGACCGACGGCCGTCGGCTGGCCATGGTCGATATCGAGCTGGAATTTCCGAAGAGTCACGAGGCCGACATCATCGTGCCGACGAAAGCTGTGACGGAATTGGGCCGGCTCCTCACGGAAGACGGCGAAGTGAAAGTCAGCGTCGGCAGCGGCCAGATCGCGTTTGATCTAAACAACACCCTGCTCGTCTCGAAATTGATCGAGGGAAATTATCCGAACTACAAGCAGGTGATTCCGACCGAGACCAAGGAGCGGGTGACGCTGGAACGCGAGACGTTCCTCAACTCGCTTCGCCGCGTTTCCCTGCTCGCGAGCGACAAGTCGAACTCGATCAAGCTGAATTTCAGCAAGAACAACATCGACATCACCGCGAATACGCCCGAAGTCGGCGAAGCGAAGGAGTCGCTCCCCGTTTCCTACAAAGGCCGCGATTTTTCGATCGCGTTCAACCCGGAATTCCTCATGGCGCCGCTCCGTGCTCTCGGCGAGGACGAAGTCTTTCTCGATTTGATCGACGAAATGAGTCCCGGCGTATTAAAGATCCAGACGCCGTTTCTCTACGTCCTGATGCCGATGCGGATCAGCTCGTAGCAGCCAGGACGGTTCCGACTTCGAGCAACGCGATTTCGCTCTTCGGAGCTCGAAGCACCGTGACGTTGTGATTGGCCGGCGCCCAGACCGCAGGATCGGTCGGACCGTAAAGCAAAAGGCAACGAGCACCGACGGCAGCGGCGATATGCGAAATGCCGCTGTCATGCCCGACGAAGGTCGCGCCTTGGAGCAACGCCGCGAGCTGCGGTAACGGCAGATTCTCGGCGAACCGAACGGGCTGCCCGCTCCACGCCGATTTGAGGCTCGTAATTCGTTTGGTGTCCGCTTCGCCGGCAATGATCAACAGGTGGCGGCCCCTCGCGAGGAGAGCATTCCCGAACTGGATCCAGTTCTCGATCGGCCAATTCTTCGTTTCGCTGCCGCTGCCGGGATGGAGGACGATGAATAAAGACCGACCCTCTTCGCGGAAACAGCGAACGGCCGCGCGATCTGCGTCGCTCGGATAGATGCTCGCGGCCGGCTCCCCAAGACAAAGCCCCAGGGCCTCAAGCGGCCGGGCCAATTGAAAAGCTGCGTGCTCGCTGCTGTCGAGTCTCGCCGGGCCAGTGATGAACATCGCGGAACTGCACCGCTTCACGTTCCTCTCAAAAATCCTGTCGGGATCGGACAGGTAACTGACGATCAGATCGAAGTTCGCAAAATAAGCTGCGAGCTCAGAAGGAAGATCGGAATTGGCCGCAAAGAACCTCGCCAGCTGCGGAGCATCGAGGGAGCGAATCGCATCGGCATAAAAGCGTTTCTCGGCCAGGGCGGCGATCGGTTTGATGCCCAGGATTTCGAGATGCGCCTCGGGAAACCGATCGCGCAGAAGTTTAATCGCCGGCAACGTGAGCACGAAGTCGCCGATGGCGCCGCCGCGGATGACGAGGATCCGATTCAGCTCAGTAACGCGTCACGGCGAAGGCCAGGATCGCAGCGCCGTAGAGGAACGCGAGTCCGTGGGCGACCCGCCAGCGGCTATTCGTGCGTGCGCTCCAATTAATTTGATCGCGCAAGAGATACGGCATCGTGACCCAGAACAAACCCGTCACGATCAGCAGATAAGCGAAGACCGTCACCAGCAGCCTGCTTTGTTCGTTCCGAAAAAATGCGGCATCGAGGAGCGGTTCGGCGGCCAGGAGGAAGAGAATCCCGAGTGCGCGGACCGAGAGGAACTCATCAACAAATCGGAGGACGAGAAGAAAACCGACCGGGAGAACGAAGAGAAGCGGTTTACGGAAGCTGGAAAATTCTCCCATTTCCATCGTGGCCAGGAGCCAGAAGCTCCAGAAGAAGGCGATTGTAAACAGAACGAAGCCGGCAATGCGCGAGCGCGGCAGACGGCGGGCCGCGGCCTGCGACGCATTCGGCTGCACCAATCCCCAAAGCCCAAGAATCGAAAGGAAAAGACCCGCGATGTAACCCGCGGCCTGGAGCGACAAATGATAAATCATGCGAAAACCGGAGAGGACGGTTGCATGACCGGCGTCCCATACAAGCTGAATCCGGAAGCTTCCGCGATTCGGATATCGACAAGCTCGCCGGCGTGCTCGGCGTTACCTTCGAAGACAACGATCTTGTTCGTGCGGGTCCGTCCCATCAACCGCGCGGCATTCGTTCGGCTGGGTCCTTCGCACAGAATCTCGAGATCTCGTCCGACGAGGCGGGCATTGATGCGATGGGCGGAAGCGTCGACCACCTTCAGCAGGTCCTGATTACGTTCTTCCTTCACTCGTTCGTCGATTTGCGGGCAGCGCAGCCGCAGGCGTTTCCTGGCGAGTCGAGTAACGAAACACGAACGCGTTATCGAATTGGATCTCTTCGACCAGATCGCGGGTCCGCCGATAATCGTCCTCCTCCTCACCCGGGAACCCGACAATGACGTCCGTCGTGATCGCGACTTCGTCTCTCGTCTCGCGAATTCGTTTCACGAGCGCACGATATCTGGCCGCGGTGTAAGGCCGATGCATCGCTTTCAGAATCCGGTCGGAACCAGATTGAAGCGGCAGATGAACGTGCTCGGCCAGTTTCGGCAATTGCGCGAGCGCCCGCACCAGGTCATCCCGGAAACCAATCGGATGCGGCGAAGTGAAACGAAGCCGTTCCAGGCCGGCGACCGCATGCACCGCTTCGAGCAACTGGACAAACGGGCTCTTGCCCTCGGCCACTGGAAATTCATGCCGGCCGTAGAGGTTCACTATCTGACCGAGGAGCGTGACTTCCTTCACCCCGCGGTCGACCAGACCCCGCACCTCATCGCACGATCTCCACGATCGGACGGCTCCGCTCCGCACCGCGCGTCCGCGGGACAATGCAAAAAGTGCAATGCATATTGCAGCCCTGCATGATCGAAACGAAGGCGGTCGCTTGCCGTGGTTTCAGCGAATGGTCGCGGATCGTTTCGGCTGACCCTGCTTCTTCGTCCGTGTCGCAAATCGAAAAACGCGGGTCATCCATCCGGCCCGTTCGTTTCTTTTCCAGCAGCTCGCTCACGTAATCCGCGACTCGATGAAATTTTTGCGTGCCTACAACGAGGTCGAGATGCGGCACTTCGGCAAAGAGCGAATTCCCGCGGGCCTGGGCCATGCACCCGAGAAAACCGAATACTGTCTCCGGCCGTCGTTTCGCGATTTGTCCAAGCATTCCCATCTTCCCCAGCGCTTTCTGCTCCGCCATGTCGCGGACGCTGCAGGTGTTGAGGAGGACCACGTCCGCATCGGCTTCGCGCGTCGCCCGCTCGTAACCGCGTTCGAGCAACGAATGCGCGACCTGTTCTGAGTCGCGCTCGTTCATCTGGCAGCCGTAGGTTTTGATGAAAAATTTTGGCATCGCGCGAGCGGGATTGTGCCACAGAGGGGACGCGCGCGCCAACGTCCGGCGTGCGTCGGAGCTTGCGCTACTTTCGCTTTCGGATTTAATCGCCGCGCAATGAGTGACGACGCTCCAGCGATCGGCATTATCGGCGGCAGCGGCCTTTATCAAATGGAGGGCGTCGAGAATCCGACCGAACGCCGCGTCGAAACGCCATTCGGCGACCCATCCGATGCCGTCGTTGGCGGACAAATGCATGGCCGGCAAATTTATTTCCTGCCACGCCATGGACGCGGGCATCGCCTGCTGCCGCACGAGCTCAATCATCGCGCGAACATCTACGCGCTCCGCTCGCTCAACGTCCGGTGGATCATCTGCGTGACAGCCGTCGGCAGCCTCCAGGAAAAATACGCGCCGCGCGATGTCCTGTTACCGTCGCAGTTTTTCGATCGCACCAGCCAGCGCGACCAGCACACCTTTTTCGGCGAAGGAATTGCCGCCCACATCGGTTTCGCCGATCCGATTTCGACGGACTTGCGGAATATCCTGGCGGAATCGGCCACCGCGATGGGCATCCGGGTTCACAACGGCGGAACCTACGTGAACATGGATGGCCCTGCATTTTCGACCCGGGCGGAGTCCGAATTCAATCGCCGGCAGGGCTTCGACGTTATCGGAATGACCAACGTGGCGGAGGCGAAGCTGGCCCGGGAAGCCGAGATCGCGCTCGCCACCCTGGCGATGATCACCGATTACGATTGTTGGAAGGTCGAAGAGGAACCGGTCTCAGCCCAGACCGTCTTCGAGCATCTGATCGCGAATGCCGGGATGGCGAAAAAGGTCCTGGCTGATGCGATTCCGCGCATTCCGATGGAGGCAAACTGGCCGGAACACCGCGCCTTGGACACTGCCTTGGTGACCGACCGAAAGCTCTGGCCACCCGCTACCCGGACAGAAATTGGCGGCCATTTTGGGACGATTTACCTAGGTAAACAGCGCTTTCGCAAAAATGCGTCGCGATTCGCAAAAATCCTTCTTGCCAACTGAAGCGGAAATATAGTAATTATAACGATCGTCGGGAGCGATCCCGCGCTAAGCCTAACTGAGATTAACCAAAATGATCACTAAAATCACCGCCGCTCTGCTCGCCGTCACTCTCCTTGCCGCTTGCGAAACCACCAAGACAACCCAGCGCACTACCCTCCGGCAAACGAATGCCGCCCGCCTCGCCGCGGCGGACACGAATTTGAACGAGCCGGCTCCTCCGGCTGAAGGCCCTGAAGACATCCCGTCCGAAGGACCGCGTGATCCGATGCGGAACCCGGCGCTAGTGCCTACACCGCTCCTCCGAGACAACGCCGCTGGCGATCTCTAATCGGGATCGGTCCACGCTACATCCAGAGGCCCCAGGAGAGAAGCGCCGACGCGTCTTGCCAGACGCCCGACTTACTGTCGCCCAGCACGACGACAATGATGTCGCGGCCGGGCCGGGCGCCGCTGGCGATCAGGCAATGGCCAGCGGCTTCGGTGTAACCGGTCTTCATTCCGTTGCAGTAGGCGAGGCGCTTCAGAACCTTGTTTGTGTTTTGCAGTTCTCGCGACGCGACCGTTGGCATAGCGGAAAACGAGATTCGGCAGGCAAACGATCGAGCGAATGGTTGAATTCGCGTAGGCCGCCTTCGCGATGATCGAGAGGTCACGCGCTGACGAATATTGGCCCGGCATTGGCAGGCCGTTGGGGTTGACGAAGTGCGAATGGGTCGCGCCAAGCTCGCGCGCTTTCTGGTTCATCAGCTCGGCGAAAGCCTTCGACGCTTCCCGCGCTGTCGCGCGCCAGGCAGCGCGCAACGTCATTCGGGCTCTTCACCAGTAGCGCCCGCAGCAGCTCGATCCGCGTGTAAGTCTCGCCCGGCCGAATATTCAATTTCACCGGTTCCGCCAGGGTATCGTCCGGTTGAACCGTCACCGGCCGGTCGAGATACCCGCGCTCGGCAACGATCAGCGCGGTCAATAATTTCTGGGTGCTGGCCGCTGGCCGCGGCGGCGTCGGCGTTTTTTTCGTAAAAAATTTCGCCCGTCCGCGCATCGATCACCATGACCGAGGCGGCCCGGGTTGACCGGAGCGATTTTCGAAACAGAACCCGGCGGTGGAACGACCGGCTCGGCTTTTCGCACTGCGCGAGACGGAATCGGGAATCCCCTCCATCGGCCGGACCGGCTTGTATTGGTGCTTCTTCGCCGCGACCAAGAGAGCTCGAGGCCAGCGCGATCGCGCAAAAGTAAACGAGCGTTTCGTGTCGGCGTTTCACGGGCAGAACTTAGAGGCAGAATTTTTGCCGGCGCAAGCGGCTACTCACCGGAACTGCGCTGGATCAGCTCGATTTCGTAGCCTTCCGGCGCATCAATGAACGCAATCGCGCCATCTTTTCCGTGCGGGTGCGGACCATCCGAGAGCGGATAACCTTTTTTCGCCGACTCCCGCGCAAACGCTTCGATGTTCGTCGACCTCGAAAGCGAGATGGGTCAGATCGGGACCGACCACGACCGGACCGCTCTCATCGAACTTACAGATCTCGATTTCCTCCTCGCTTCCGGGCGCTTTGAAAAAAACGAGTTGCGAGCCCCGGCCGGAGGTATGGCGCCGGGTTTCTTCGAGCCCGAGAACATCCCGGTAAAACGCTACGGTTTTTTCCAGGTCGGTGACGCGGTAGCGGGTGTGCAGAAGCTTTTTGACCATTGCTTTGTCTAATTGCGCGCTTCCGGCCAAATTTCAAACGCTAATCGTGCGGCGACGCCCCTAGTGTTCGCGCGCCGAATGTGATTGGTTAGGCGCATGAAACTGGTAATCGCGGCCACGGGCGCCAGCGGAACCATTTATCTGCAGCGGCTTCTTGCGCAGATCGATTGCGCCGCGAACGACGTCCACCTGGTCATGAGCGGCCACGCCAAACAGGTCGCCGCTCAGGAAGATCGACCGCCTGGTCGTCCCCTCCGGCGTCCATGAACATGGCGGAGAACGATCTCAACGTTCCGTTCGTCAGCGGGTCGGCCCGATTCGATGCGATGGTGATCGTACCTTGTTCCATGGCCACGCTCGGCCGGATCGCTTCGGGTTGCAGCGACACCGCGCTTGTTACGCGCCGCCGATGTTTTTTTGAAGGAACGCCGCAAACTGATCCTCGTTCCGCGCGAAACGCCCTGGAGTCTCATTCACGCCCGAAACGTCGTCACGCTGCTCGAAGCGGGCGCGATCGTGCTGCCGGCAATCCCGTCATTCTATAGCCGGCCGCAATCGGTTGAGGCAGTCGCCGACACCGTGGTCTGGCGTATTCTCGATCAGATCGGTTGCCGAATCCGCCGCGTACCGCTGGCAGGACAGCGCCTCCCAAGCTCAAGCAAAGTGAAACTCGATAGCTGGCCGGCGCGCGTGCTTATCGCCAGTTTGGCTTCGGATTGTATCGGCTCTGGGCGCGGACGTTGCGGTTGCAGGTGGAAGATCCGCACGACGTCGTCGCTTTCGTCAAGCAACGGCCGGTTATCTTCGCCATCTGGCACAACCGTTTGCTGATGCTGCCGCGTGTTTTCGATCCCTGTTTTCCGACACGGCAAAGCTACGGGCTGATCAGCGCGAGCCGGGACGGCGACCTGATCGCGCAGTTCATCGAACGTTCCGGTTACGGCACGATCCGCGGCTCGACCTCGCGCAAAGGCGTGATCGCGTTGCGGCAACTGGTCGAAACGCTCGCGGCCGGCGGCAACGTTTTAGTCACGCCTGATGGTCCGCGCGGACCGGTTTATCAGGTCAGCCAGGGGATTATCTTTCTGGCCCAAAAAAGCGGGGCGCCCATCGTCCCGATCCACATGGAGTATTCGAGCTGCTGGCGCCTGAAGAGCTGGGACCGTTTTGTAGTGCCGCGACCATTCGCAAAGCTCCGCGCGATTTTCGGCGCGCCGATTACCATCGCGCCTCTCGATCGGAGCCGAACAATTCGAAGCCGAGCGGCTTCGGTTGCAAAATGCGATGATGAGCCTGGTGGAACAACCGTGAGTCTTCCGTAGAATTGCCGCTCCATGTCACAACTCATCGAAGGCCGGGGTATCGCCGAGAAAGTTTATGCTGAACTGCGGGGCGAAATCGCCGCTTTGAAGAAAGCGGGCGGACCCCGGGCTCGCCGTCGTCCTGGTCGGCGATAATCCCGCCTCTCGCGCGTATGTCCGCTCGAAAGACAAGATGTGCCGCGACCTTGGATTGCACTCGGTGAAACTGGAGTTGCCAGCGGAGACGACGCAGAGCCGACTTGCTCGCTCGCGTCGAGGAGCTGAATCGCGATCCCGCGATTCATGGGATTCTGGTCCAATCGCCGCCGCCCAAACAGATCGATGAAGCGGCGATCGTCCGCGCGATCGATCCGGCGAAAGACGTGGACGGTTTTCATCCCGCAAATGTCGCGAAATTCGCGCTGGGCGATGAGAGCGGCTTCGTTCCCTGCACGCCGCTCGGCTGTCAGCGATTGCTGATCGAAACCGGCGTTGAAATTGCCGGCGCGCACGTCGTCGTTCTGGGGCGGAGCATGATCGTCGGAAAACCGCTCGCTCTGCTGCTCATGCGAAAAGGCAAAGGTGGCGATGCGACCGTAACCGTCGTGCATTCGCGCAGCAAACGATTGGCGGAGATCACGCGCTCGGCCGACATCCTGATCGCGGCCATCGGCCAGCCGGAGTTCGTGCGCGCGGAGCATGTCCGCGAAGGCGCGGTCGTCATCGATGTCGGCATCAACCGCGTGGACGATCCGACGACGGAGCGCGGTTATCGGCTCGTCGGTGACGTAGCTTTTGGTGAAGTATCGGAGAAAGCTTCCGCGATTACGCCTGTGCCCGGCGGCGTCGGCCCGATGACCATCGCGATGTTGATGGCGAACACGGTCGAGCCTGCCGTCAAAGCGTTAGGCCGTGAACATCGCTGTAGCGACGGCGCTCTGTCGCCGTTCAACGCGCACCGTGGACGACGCTGATTACGCCGACAGAGCGGCGTCGCTACAAAGATTACGCGACGATCTTCGCCGTGAGGAGGCGGAGCATCCAGGGTTGAAACCGCGCTACCCAAGAAATGCGGAGGCCACTGCGGCGACAACACCGCCGCCCGCGCCAGCCGATTAATCCAGAGCCGACCGCGATAAAGCTGCGCATGCGCCGCGGAATAGGCGACCGCGACATCAGCAGCACTCCCGCCGTCGCGCTGCAACGTGATCGCCTTCGCGGCGAGTTCTCCCGAAGCGAGCGCGTAATAAATCCCCTCGCCCGTGAAAGGCTCGACCACCCGGGCGGCATCGCCGACGAAGAAAAGAGAACGCTGCGCCGGGGGAGATCGCTTCGCGCGTGAGCGGCGTGATCGTTCGCCAGGAGTGGTTCGGCGAAATATCGAAGCGCCTCTCCGCCCACGCGCGCAATGACGCAATTTGTTTGGGCGCACTGACCAGACACAGATTCAGCCTTCGCCGTCTCCCACCGGCGCCTGTCCGGAATAGCCTTCGGGCCGAAATTCGAGGACGACGCGATTGCCGAAATCCGGCGGCAAAGGCAGATGAGTTTGAAGCGCGATGCGCTCCTTGACCGTGCGCGGGAAGCAATCCGCAGAGCCGCGCGACGGTCGAGTTACGGCCATCGGCGGCGACCAGCGTGCGCGCCTTGAAGGTTTGATCGGCGGTTGAGATCTTCCAATGCTCGATCCGCGGATCCGGCGAAGAAAGCGCCGTCACGGTTGCGGATTCGAAAACCGTCGCTCCCAAGTTCGCGCGCGCGGTCGAGGAGCAATTGGTCGAACAGGCTGCGCTTGATCGCGATCTCGGCGTCGTCGCCAACCGGAAGCTCAACGCTCAGGCGCCGGCCGCCGATCCCGATGAACTCGACGCGATCGAGCTTGCCGTGCGGCAAACCTCGAACGCCTTCGGCGACCTCGAGCCGGCGCAGAATCGGCCAGCAAGCTGGGTTGATACAATCGCCGCAGACTTTTTCGCGCGGAAAATTTTCGCGCTCGAGAAGCGCCACTCGCAAACCGGCGGCCGCGCAAAACGCCGCGCAGCTCGAGCCGGCCGGGCCGCCGCCAACAATCGCGACATCGAACATGATCCATGTTGCTGTCCGTGATTGTAGGGCGGGCGCTTCGCCTGCCAAATGCGCAATCGGCAAGCGGAGCGCTTGCCCTACAATTCTCGCGGCACGATCATTGATCTTCGAAAAGCTGCCGTGATGGCGAAAGAGAAACCGGACCTGACGAAGAAGGTGCACGAAGTGCCGCACAAGCCCGGTGTGTACCTGATGCGCGACCGGTTCAATCGCGTCATCTACGTCGGCAAAGCGCGCGATCTGCGGAAACGCGTCGGTTCCTATTTCATGCCCTCGAAGATCGCGCAGGCCGACATCAAGACGCGCGCGCTGCTCGATGCGGTCTGGGATTTCGAGACGCACACCGTCCAGAGCGAGCCCGAATCGATCCTTCTCGAAGGCAAGCTGATCAAGGAATACCGGCCGCGTTATAATATCTCGTTTCGAGACGATAAGCGTTTCCTCGTCGTGAAAGTCGATCCGACGGAGGAATGGCCGCGATTTCGGCTGGCGCGTTTCAAAAAAGACGACGGCGCCCGCTATTTCGGACCGTACGCGCACGCAGGGGCGTTGCGCCAGACGCTGAACTTCATGCGCAAGAAATTCGGCGTCCTGACTTTTGGCCGAGGGTCGCCGACCGAACGCGAACTGAAATCAGCGACCTACCAGGTCCCGACGCGGCTGAGCGAGATCACCGGGGAGCTGTATCGCGAGCGCGTCGCGCAAGCCTGCGATTTTCTCGAAGGCCATTCGCGGGAAATGATCGGGGCGGTGGAAGAGGAGATGCGGAAAGCCGCTGAGAAACTGGACTTCGAAAAGGCGGCCGAGCTGCGGAACATGCTCGAAGATTTGCGGCGGACCACGAAACCGACGCGGCGCTTCACCCGCCACAGTCTGCCGAGCGCAATCGATCCGGCGAGCGATGTCCAAACCCTGGGCGACGCGTTGCAGCTTCCGCGGCTGCCCGACCGTCATGGAATGCTTCGACATCTCGAACATTTCCACGACGCACGTCGTCGCTTCGATGGTTTGTTTCCGCAACGGCGTGCCGGACAAGGACAATTATCGGCGTTACCGCATCCGCACGGTCGAAGGTCAGGATGATTTTGCCAGCATGGCGGAAGTGGTGCGGCGGCGGTACTCGCGCGTGCTGCTCGAAGCGCGCGAAGCAAATCCCGACGCCGCCGAGTTTTCGCAGGAAAATCCTTCGGAAGCCCTGGACCGCGCCGACCGCGAAATTCGTCGCGGTCCGGTTGCCAGATCTGATCATCGTTGATGGCGGCAAGGGACAGCTGTCGTCCGCCTGCCGCGAATTGCAGCGGCTCGGGTTACACGAGTTGCCGATCATCGGGCTGGCGAAGGAATACGAGGAGATTTATCGGCCGGGCCGGGCGCTGCCGCTGGTACTGCCGCCAGACTCCGGCGCGTTGCGATTGCTCCAGCGGATTCGCGACGAAGCCCACCGCTTCGCCAACACCTATCACCAGTTCCTGATGAAGAAGCGGATCGGCGAAAGCATTCTCGACGATTGTCCCGGCGTAAGCCAGAACCGGAAGAATTTGCTCCTGCGGAAATTTGGATCGGTGAATCGGCTGCGAAAAGCCAGCGTCGAACAGATCGCCGCCACCGAAGGGATCGGGCCGAAATTGGCGCAGGAAGTTCACCGCTTTCTCGAGCGGCATTAGACGTTTCGACTTGTCGATTCAGTCGTGGCCAGCACAGTTGCGCTTGTGAAACTGGCGCATGCTGGAGTCTTGCTCTGCCTTTTGCCGGCATGCTCTTGCCTGCTGGCCCAATCCGAATCGCCGTCGGCCTTCGCTCCCGTTCGACGAGACGATCGTTCCGACGTTCGAGACCCAAAAGCTGGCGCGAACTTACGTTCTGGATATTCCGGCGCCGCGCGGACTGATTACTGACCGCAACGGGACGCCCCTCGCGCAAAACCGCCTCAGCTACAATCTCGCCATCAGCTACCCGACGCCGCTCGATTTCACCGACGCGCAGTTGCTCGCCTACGCGCACGAGAAAATCCAGGCCGCTGAGAAATTACTCGGCCGTTCCTTGAAGATTTCCGACGACCTAATCAAGCGGCATTACCACAACCGCGGCATTCTGCCGTTCGAGATCGCGCAGAACTTGAGCGAAAAAGAATCGGACGGGATCAAAGGGCGTTTGCCGGCCGGCATGGCTCTGCGACCCTATTACGTCCGAGTCTATCCGCAGGGGCGAACGGCTGGGCAAATCGTCGGCTACAGCGGAAAGACGGGGCGGACACCGGACGGAATCATCGATAACCACGAAATCCTTTGGCCGGAAACCGAAGGACGCGAAGGGCTCGAACAGACGTTCAACCAGGTCCTCACCGGAAAGCACGGCGAATACAAGATCACGTTCGACAAGGACGGCCGGAAAACGTCGGAGAAAATCACGACGCCGCCAGTTCCCGGCCACACGGTGGTAACTACACTCGATCTGCGTTTGCAGGAGCTGGCCGAGAAAGCACTCGAAGCGAAGGCAAAGCGAGGCGCGATCGTGATCGTGGAGCCGAACACAGGCGACATACTTGCGATGGCCTCATGGCCGACCTACGACCCGAATGCGTTTGTCCCGAATATCTCGGCGGAGAAATTCAAGGCACTCCAGGACGATCCGGACATTCCGCTTTTGCCGCGCGCCTTCCGCTCGTCGTATCCGCCCGGCTCAACGTTCAAGGTCGCGGTGGGCATCGCCGCGTTGGAAAGCGGCAGCGTTCGTTCCGACGAGGAATACAATTGCGTGCCGGCGATCACGATCGGCAACACGGTTTTTCACAACTGGAAGAAGACCGACCGCGGCCCGATGAATTTCGTGGAGGCGCTGACTGAATCCTGCGACACGTGGTTCTACCAGGTCGGCATCAAGACAGGCGCGGACCCGATTCTCGACTGGGCGCTGCGGCTCGGTTTCGGGGCGAAGTGCGGCATTCCGCTGCGCGGTGAAGTCGAAGGGCGCGTGCCTAACGACCAATACATGAAAGCGACCCATGGCCGGAAATTGCTCAACGGCGACATCGCGAATCTTTCCATCGGCCAGGGCGACACCCAGACGACGCCGCTGCAAATGGCGCAGGCGATGGCGATCGTCGGAAACGGCGGGACGTTTTATCAGACGCGGCTCGTCCAGCAGGTGCAGACGGTCGATAACGAGATCGTGACGGCCTTCCAGGTCCGCGAGAAGAAGACTCTGGGCGCGTCCCCGGACACGATGGCGCAATTGCGGACGGGGATGATCAACGCAGTGAACGGCGCCCGCCGGCACCGCGCATCAGGCCAGTCTCGAGAGCGTGGAAGTCGCGGGGAAAACGGGAACAGCGCAGTGGGGGCCGAAGAACAAGGAACGCACCGCGGCGTGGTTTGCCGGGTTCGTGCCGGCGCAGAAACCGCAGTACGCGTTCGCCGCGCTCTACGAAGGAGATGTCGGCGCCAATGCGCACGGCGGCAGCTTCGCCGCGCCGATGATCGGGATGATTTTGAAGGAGGTTTACAAGGAGAACGGGAACAAAAAGCGGCGGACGACGGAGCCGCCAGTAAAGCGGGCAGAGCCGGTGGAAGAAGACGGGGACTAGTCTTTCTTTTTGGGGAGGGCACGAGAGAGCGCGTGCGCCCCAAAAATCAAGCCACCGCCGCTTCCGGCAATTCCATCGTCCCTTTGAATTTCGGCTCCTCGCGTTCGACGCCGAAATTCTCGTCGTAAAGCTCGGCGATTTTTCGCATCTCGTCGCTCAGCTAGCGGCGGACATTCGGGCGCTTTGGCAAATTCGATCAGCTGCGCTTCTTCGTAGATGTTCGGCAGCGTCGAGGCCACGCGATCGTCCGCCAGCAACCATTGCAAAGCCGCCTGGCCGAGGGTGCGCTCGGAATTTTCGAGGAAACGAAGGCGGTCGATTTTCTTCACGCCATTGAGAAGCCAGCTGCGCGGCCGATGTTCTCGATGATCGCTGGGCGGGAAGACAGTTTCGGCCGTGTATTTGCCTTCGAGCATTCCGGACGAATGGGTGACGCGGATCAGGAACATCGTGTCCTTGCCGGCTTCCGTGGCGGCGTCCTGCATGGCGCGTCCCGGATGTTGCTCGAGCAAATTGTAAATGTGCTGGACGCTGGTGATTTCGCGCTCGCGAATGCAATTCACCCCTTCGTAGAGCCAGCCGACAGCCGGCCCGAGGGCAATGCCGTAGTAACGAATCTTCCCAGCCATCTTCAACTTTTCGAGCGTGGTCCAGACCGCGTCATCGTAAACCTGCTCCATCCGGATGTTGTGGAGCTGGAGCAAATCGATCCGGTCCGTCTTCAACCGCTTGAGCGCGGCGTCCGTCGCGCGGACGATGGCGTCCGGCGAAAAATCCTGCGGAATTTCGCGCTGCCCGCGGCCCCGCGATTCGCCATGCGTGACGAAATCGTAGCCGACCTTGGTCGCGATCACGATTTCGTCACGCTGTTTCGGGAACGCTTTCGCAATCAGCTCTTCACTCAGACCATTGCCGTAGGTATCGGCGGCATCGAAGAGCGTCATGCCGAGATCGAAGGCCTTGTGCATGAGCGCGATCGCTTCGCCTTCGGTGAATTGGCCCCACCAGCCGGTCGAGATCGTCCAGAGACCGAAGCCGACTTCGCTGACCTCGAGGTCGGTGTTTTTATAGGTGCGGTAGCGCATTTAGAAAGAGATTAACGTCCAACGTCCAACGTTCAACGTCCAACGTCCAACGTTCAACGGAACGCGATGGACGCTTCTTCTGAATTCGACGTTGGACGTTGAACGTTGGACGTTGGACGTTCCATTCCTTTATGGAGACCAGGAAGGACGCGGCGCTCTTGATCGTCGGCCACGGCTCGACCGTGAATCCGGCTTCTAGTGCCCCCACCCTCATGCACGCCGCGACGATCCGCAGCCGCAGAATTTTCGCCGAGGTCGCGTGTTGCTTCTGGAAAGAAGAGCCCAGCCTGCGGGACGCGCTTTTCTTCTTTCGCGACGCCGCGATTCGCGAGGTTTACGTCGTGCCGAATTTCATCAGCGAAGGATATTTCACTCGCACGGTCATCCCGCGCGAACTGGAGCTGACCGGGGCGGAGACACAGCGTCCGAATGGCCAGCTCTGGAAATACTGCCAGCCTGTCGGGAACCACGACAGCATGACGCAGCACCTGCTGGCCCGGGCCCACGAAATCGCGCCGGGTATTCGCGAGCATGAGACGACGCTCCTGATCGTCGCCCACGGAACGAGCCTGAACGACAACAGCGCCGTCGCGGCGAAAGAACAGGCGGAGAGGATCCGAGCCCTCGATCGCTACGCCGCCGTGCTTAACGTTTACATGGAAGAACCGCCGCTCGTTTCCGATTGGCTGAACCTGACGAAGACTCGAGACGTGGTGGTCGTGCCGTTTTTCATCTCGGACGGTCTTCACAGCTACGAAGACATTCCGGCCCTGCTCGGCATCGACGGTAAAACCGGCGGGCCGCACGAGCTTCACGGTCGGTCAATCTTCTATTCGACAGCCATTGGAACAGACGCCAGATTTGCCGACGTGATCATCGAACAGGCAGCGTCCTTCGATCAACGAAAGCAGGTGCTTCAATCAGCCTAGATTTTCGACAGAAATTAACGGTTAAAAATGGAAGCAACGGGGAAGATCGGGAAGCATTTGCAGGAATTGGGGGCTTACGTTCTGGCGGGGGCAAAAGATCCTCACCAGCTTTGCACGATGGCGGAGATGATCCGGACCGCGTGCGATTATCGGTTCGTCGGGATTTATAAGATCATCCGGGGTGATTTTGTGATCATGGGGAAGACCGGCAAATGCCCGCCGGCTTATCCGCGGTTTCCGGTCACCCAGGGACTCGCCGGAGCCGCGCTGGAAGCGAAGGAGGCGATCATGGTGGCGGACGTCCACAAGGACCCGCGCTATTTGCCAACCTTCGGCAGCACCCAATCGGAAATTGTCGTGCCGGTAATCACGGAGTCGGGCAAGCCCGTGGGTTTGATCGACGTCGAGAGCGAGAAGCTGAATGCGTTTACCGAGAACGACCGCGACTTTCTCGAACACGCGGCCTTTCTTATCGCGCGCGCCTTGAAGTGAGCGCCACCGCGCAGGAACGCGCGCTCGGGAACTGGTTCGAAAAGGGATTGCTCGGCATCGGCGAGATTGCAATCAAGCGGGGAGCCGATGGAACATTCGCTCTGACCCATCGCGACGATGTCACGCGATTGAATCTGACGAGTCATAAGGGTCCAGACGCCGCGCTCGAGCTGGCTCGGTTCGATGAGGCCGGAAATTATCGGCCACTCAAAACGGCCCCGACTTTGCGGCACGGCTGGCAATTGAAAGTTGAAACGATCACTGAACTCTGCCTCGCGCTCGATCACTTTTACCCGGGACGCCTGGCGGTATTTCTGGCTTTTGAATCGCAAGACCTCGCAACTACTCCTCTCCGCGAAACGCTCGAGCGGCAGTCGGGCATGTATCGGATCGCGGCGCAAATAGAGGAAGAGCCAGCGAACGAACTGATCGGAGATTTCTGCCGGTCCGCTGGGGGGTGCCTGCGGACCATCCTTTGGCGCAGAGATCGCCGCGGCACGGTCCCCTCGACCAATTTGCCGGCGGAAAAATTCGATCCGGCGTTCGATCAAACCGGCGCGGGCCGCCCGGTCATTCCGTTGCTCTGCCAGGAAGCGTGCAGCCTGCTCGTGGCTGAAGCACGGCGCGTCGTCCAGGAAAGCCGATAATGATTATTCGCGCCCGCACCGTCGTTTCGATGCTTGGGCCGAGCCGATCGACGACGGCGCGGTCGCCGTCGAGGGGAACAAGATCACGGAAATTGGAAGGTACGCCGACCTGAACAAACAATACGGCGGCCGCGCGCTCGATCTCGGTGAGCAGGTCTTGCTGCCGGGGTTGATCAACGCGCATTGCCACCTCGACTACACGACACTCCGCGGGAAAATCGCGTCGCAAAATTCCTTTGCGGATTGGATCCGCGCGATCAATGCCGAGAAAGCGAAGTTGTCCGAGCAAGATTACATCGACTCGATTAAGGCCGGCTTCGCGCAGGCTGTGCGTTTCGGAACAACCGCGATCGCCAACCTGACAGCGTTTCCGAACCTGGCCGGGGCGATCGACGAGCCGATCCGGACTTGGTGGTTCGGAGAGCTGATCGATGTCCGCAATCCCGATCGAGCCGACCAGATTGTGGATGACGCCGCGGCATCGCTAAGGTCGAAGAAGCGATGGGGCCTGGCGCCGCACGCGCCGTTTACAGCCTCGCCGCGCCTGTATGCGCGTTGCGTAGAAATTGCGCGAAACGAGAACGTTCGGCTCACGACCCATCTCTCCGAGTCGCTCGAGGAAATGCAAATGTCGTTGAACCGGCGTGGACCACTGCTCGAGTTCCTCACGTCGATCGGAGCGGACCTGTTCGAACATGACGGGGAGACGCCCACACGACATCTCTCGCGCGTGTGTCGGATGGATGACCGCTGGATCCTCGCCCATCTCAACAGCGTTCTCGAAGGCGATCTCACTGCGCTCGCCGGCGAGGAAACAAAACCCCACGTCGTCCATTGCCCCCGAAGCCACAATTATTTTCGACACGAGCCGTTCGAACTGGAGCTGTTTCGAAAAATCCAATTCAATTTCAATGTCTGCCTCGGAACGGACAGTCTCGCGAGCAACCCGGACCTGAGCCTGTTTGGTGAAATGCGCGAATTATTGCGCAAGCATCCTTCCGTTTCGCCGCGCGAAGCGCTGGAGATGGTCACGATCAATGGCGCAACCGCGCTCGGCCAGTCCAACGCTCTCGGCTGTCTTGCGCCCGGCGCTTATGCCGACGTGATCGCGCTCCCGATTCCGCTCAGAGGCGACGTTTACGAAAACATCGTGGCGTTCTCCGGCGACGTTCCGTGGATGATGATCGACGGCGCAGTGCTCGCCGCGCGGTGACGACTTCCTTCTTGCCGCTCTCCGCGCGACCGCGTAGGAGATCGGAGCGTTGTCACCGCGACCGGCAATTTTCATTTCGGCGGTCAGCCGCGAACTGCGAAGCGCGCGGCAACTGGTCGCCAACACTCTCACGTTTCTCGGCTACGAGCCGGTCTGGCAGGAGATCTTCGGCCTTGAAGGGGGCGATCTCCGTGAAGTGTTGCAGCAAAAAGTCGATCAGTGCCGCGGCGTGGTCCAACTGGTCGGTCAGTGCTATGGCGCGGAACCGCCAGGAGCCGATCCGGCATTCGGCCGCGTGAGTTACACGCAATACGAGGCGCTCTACGCGCGGCAACGCGGCAAAAAGGTCTGGTACCTGTTCATCGACGAATCGTTCCCAATCGACGCGCACGAGCCGGAGGCGGAAGAGTTTCGCCAGTTGCAAGCCGCCTACCGCAGCCGGGTGCAGGTGGACGCGCATTTGTTCCATCCACTGGCCAGCCGTGACGCCCTCGAGGCCGGGGTCCTAAAACTGCGTGATGATCTGACGCGTTTGCGACGGGGCGTCAAAGCCTGGGCGATCGGAGTGGCGATTTTGCTTCTGATCAGCGTCGGTATTGGCGTCTGGCTGCTGCGCGGCCAGCATCAAGCAACGGGCGAACTCCACGAGGTGGTGACGGAAATACAAAAACTTCGCCAGGGCATTCTCTCTTACCCAGAGGTTGAAGCGCGGGTGCGACTAACCCAGACAAACAAGGATCCAGTCGCGCTCGAGGAAAGAGTTTACGCCGAATTGAGCCGCCAGCTCGGGATGGATGCGAAGTCCCTAAAGGAAAACGCGCGAAGCTCCTTCGAAAATTGGAGAACCTCGGGGGCAACCCCGCTCGAAAAAGCGACCGCCGCCTACGTCGCAAAGAATTTCGCGGAGGCTGAACAGCTCGCGACGCAGGCGGCAGATGAAGCGAAGAAATCCGGTAAGACGAACGAAGCGGTGCACGCTTTGAAGCTGGCCGGCTTTGCCGCGCAGCGAAACACGCAATACGACGCCGCCCTGGCTCACTTCCGCAGCGCCGAAAAGCTGACCGACCCACAGCGCGACGCCAGGGAATGGGCCATGGTTCAGGAAGTAATCGCATCGGTGCTGGCGCTTCAGGGGCACTACGCAGAGCAGCAGGCCGTTCTCGAAAAGGTCGTTGCGCTGCGGACCCAGAAGTTTGGCGCCCAGGACCGTGAAACGCTCGAAGCGCGCGGGCATTTCGCGGCCGCGAAATCCGCCCAGACGCATTACCTCGACGCGGAGCCCGAGTTTCGCGAGCTGATCCGAACTGAGGAAAAACTTCTTGGCGCCGAAGATCCCCTCACCCTCTGGTCCCGGGATTCGCTCGCGCAATGCCTGATGAACCAGGGAAAATTCTCGGAAGCGGAAGCCGAGTTTCGGGAGCTAATGAAACTCGACGAAAAAGTGCTGGGACCAGACGACCCGGCGACGTTGATGGCCCACAACAATCTCGCCGTTGCCGTCCTGCGCCGTGGAAATTTCGCGGAGGTCAAAATTGAGATGACCAGTTTAACTCACCGGGCCGAGAAACTTCTCGGGCCCGAGCATCCCGAGACGCTCTTATTCCGCACCAACCTCGCCGTCGCGCTGATGGCGCTCTACGAGTACGCGGACGCGGAAAAGGAACTCCGAGAAGTCGTTCAACTGCGCGCGAAGATTCTCGGGCCGGATCATCGCGACACTCTCAAGGCGCGCGGCATTCTGGCGCAGGCGCTGGATAAACAAAAAAAGACCGAAGAAGCGGAGCCGATCTATCGCGAGCTGGTTGAACAAACTGAAAAGGTCCTCGGCCCCGACGCGCCGGAGACAATCGCCGCCAACCACGACCTGGCGTTAACCCTCCAACGCCATTTTCACATCAAGGCAGCGAAACCTTTCGCGGAACGCGCACTCGAGCGGGCTCGGCGGGTTTTTGGACGGGATCATCCCACGACAAAAAACACTCAGGATCTGCTAGACGCGATCAACGCCATGATATCCTTGGATCGTCCGTGAGAATTTCTCATTTCCGCTTTTCTTTTCTCACTTCTGCAATATTCTCCGCACGACGCGTATGGCAAAAATCATAATTATCGATGACGAGCCGGCGATGGTGGAGGTCATTGTGACGCTATGCCGTGAGAAAGGGCATCAGGTTTTCCCGTTTAACTCCGCGCCAAAAGCCGTCGAACAACTCGACGCGATTAGCCCGCAGGTAGTGATCGCCGACATTAAGATGGAGACGATGACCGGGTTCGATGTTCTTCGACATGTGCGAGAGCATCATCGGCAAACGGCCGTGATTCTGATCACCGCCTTCGCGTCGGTCGAAACGGCAGTCGAGGCGATGAAGATGGGCGCGTACGATTACGTAACCAAGCCGTTCAAAATCGACGAATTGCAAATGACGGTGCAGCGGGCGCTCGATTACCAGGCGGCCCTCCGCGAAAACACGTATCTGCGCAAGGAGCTCAAGAACCGTTACCGGTTTCGAGAACATCATCGGCACCAGCCGTTCCATGCAGCAGGTCTATAACTTGATTAACAAGGTCGCGGATACCGACAGCACGGTCTTGATTCAGGGGGAAAGCGGCACCGGCAAGGAACTGGTCGCGCGCGGACTGCATTTTAACAGCAACCGGCAGCATCATCCCTTCGTCGCCATCAATTGCAGTGCGCTTCCGGAAAACTTGCTGGAGTCGGAATTGTTCGGACATAAGAAGGGCGCATTTACGGGCGCCGTCGCCGACAAACGCGGTCTCTTTGAAGAAGCGAACCTCGGCACCATTTTTCTCGACGAAGTGAACTCGATGGCGCCGCAGTTGCAGACGAAGCTGCTCCGCGTCCTCCAGGAACGCGAAGTCCGGCGCGTTGGTGACAACAAAAGCATCGCCGTGAACGTGCGCGTGGTAGGCGCGACCAACGAAGTGCTCCAGACAAAACTGAAGAGATGGCTCTTTCCGCGAGGATCTTTACTACCGGCTGGCTGTAATTCCGGTCGAGATTCCGCCGCTCCGCGACAGGCTCGAAGATGTGCCTCTCCTTGTGAACCATTTTCTCCAGAAGCAAGCCGCGGCTGCGGGCGGTGAGCCGAAGAAGATCGATCCCCAGGCGGTTGATATTCTTTGCCACTACGATTATCCGGGCAATGTCCGCGAGCTGGAGAACGCGATCGAACGAGCCTGCGCGTTGTGTGAAGAAGAGCTGATCCTGCCGAGCGACTTGCCGCCGCAGATCGTTGCCGCGGCGCAGGGCGAGAAGAACGAACAAGCCGTCGCTTCAATGCCGGTGGGCCAGACCCTCGACGAATTTGTCCAGCAACAGGAACGCGGCTATATCGAGGCGACTCTCAATCATTGTGGCGGTTCGCGCGAGAAAGCGGCGAGCACGCTCGGGATTAGCATGGCCACGCTCTACCGAAAGGTGGAGCCCAAGAGCAAAAAGTAAGGCCGAACGCGGCCGCTTAGCCGCGCTTACTGTAGATTCGAAGTTCGTTCGCGGCCTTTTCCATCTCGTCCAGCTTTTCCAAGGCCGCCTTTTGCTGGTTCAGGATTTCGTCGTTCGCCGCTTTCATAGCCTGCAACACTTTTAGCGCCGTTTGGGTGGACGCTGTAGTGACTGCGGCCGCCACGGGAGTTTGATTCGCGGTGGCGGGCGTCATTGCGGGAACAATAATCGGGGTCGGAGATTGCGCGTCGATGCCCGAGGCAGCCAGCGCGCACGCGATTAAGGAGAAAATTAATGTTCGCATCTTACCTTCCTCGACCGGCGTAAATTTTTGCCTGCCGGATTGCTTCCGCCACTGCCGCGAGCTTTTCGTTGATCTTGGTTTGGTTCTCGGCGATGGCCGTCTGCTGGCTTTGCAGTTCTTTTGTCAAAGCAGCGATCTGCTGCTGATCGCGTTCGGATTCCTTAGACGGCTCAGCGCCCTGTGCGGCGATTGCGCACGCAAGAAAACAAGGGACAAGAAGAGCGAAGCGAAGTTTCATAGACGGGAGTTGATTCGTCCGCTCTAAAAGCAAGTCGTATTCCCGGGCGCATCGAGCCATTTCGCGAGGGAAGACGGCGTGCTAATTGCTTGCTTCGCCCCTACCGAAGCGTACCGTCGGAAGATCATGGCCGGCCCGGGGATGCACCAATCGCAAAACCTGTCACTTCAGCAGGTTCTTGCACCTCAGTTGCAGCAGAGTCTGCTGATCCTCCAGGCCCCTCTGCTCGAGCTGCGCAACCTCGTCCAGCAGGAAATGGAAACAAATCCAGTCCTGGAAGAACTGGCTACCGAGCCAAACGCAGACGGCACGGAAGAACCGCCCACGCCGGCCAGCGCGGATGAGGAGTTTAAAGCCGAATTCGAGCAACTCGCAAAGCTCGACGACGAATGGCGCGATTACATGGCGCAATCGGGCAGCTACAGCGCCCGCTCGCAGGAGGAAGAAGAGAAACGCCAGTTTTTCTTCGACTCAATCGTGACCCAGGAAACTTTGCAGCAACACCTCATGGGCCAGCTCAACCAGGCCCCGCTCGATGCCGACGATCGCAAGACCGCCGAACTGATCATCGGCAACATCGACGACAATGGGTTTCTCCAGACCACGCCCGAGGAGATGGCGCTCAATACCGGCATCGCCCAGGAAGATTTCGAGACGATGCTGCTCCTCATCCAAAGCTTTTATCCGCCGGGCGTCGGGGCGCGGGATTTGCGGGAGTGCTTGTTAATCCAGCTCAAACGCGAAGGAAAAGGCAACAGCCTCGAATACAAAATAATCCAGGACCATATGCCGGACCTGGGCAAGCGCCGCTTCCCCGAGATCGCGCGCCGAATGGGAATTGGCGTCGAGCAAGTGCAGAAGTGCGCTAATAACATCGCGCAGCTCGACCCGCGCCCCGGCCAAATTTTTGCCGCCGCGCCCCAGAACTACGTTCTCCCGGATGTGACCGTGGAAAAGATCGACGGCCAATACCAGGTGATCCTGAACGGCGAACAGATCCCCCACCTCCGGATCAGCAACACTTACAAAGACATCATGTCGCAGGATGGCAACGGCAGCGAAGTGAAGGACTACATCCGCGACAAGATTCGGAGCGGCAAATTCCTGATTAAATCAATCCATCAGCGCCAGCAAACGATCTCGAACATCGCGCACGAGATCGTGAAACGGCAGCTCGAATTTCTCGACCACGGCAGCGCCCACTTGAAACCAATGACGATGGTCCAGATCGCCGACATCGTCGGCGTTCACGAAACCACCGTGAGCCGCGCTATCTCCGGTAAATACATGTCGACGCCGCAGGGCGTGTTCGAGATGAAATATTTTTTCACGCCTGGTTACCAGACCGCCACCGGCGAATCGATGAGCAACACCAGCGTGAAAGAAGCCATCATGGATCTGGTAAAGAGCGAGAATGGTTCCTCGCCGCTCAGCGACAAGGAGATCGTCGAAATCCTAAGCCAGCGCGGCATCCCCATCGCTCGCCGCACCGTCGCCAAGTATCGCACTGAGTTAAATATTCTGCCGAGCAACATGCGGCGGAAGTACTGAGACGAAATGCGTTAAAGAGTTGAAGCGTTACAACGGTTTCCGCTTCAACGCTTCAACTCTGTAACTCTGTAACGCTTCAACACTCCAATGTCCCCGTCTCTCCGCGCTGCTGTCATCGCCGAATGGCGCGGATTACCGGCGAAGAAAACGCGGCCCGACCGCTGGCAGGCGCCCGGCGATCTGCTGCCGAAGTTGATGCAGCAGTTGGGGCTCACCGAACGCATCCGAGAAACGGAAGTGATGGACGCCTGGAAGCAAATCGTCGGAGACTTCATTGCCGCGCATTCGGCGCCGATGAGTTTACGTGCCGGCGTTCTTTTCGTCCGCGTGCTCCAGCCGGCCTTGCATTACCAGTTCGAGCAAATTTCAAAAGCAGAGATTCTGCGGAAATTGAAGCAGCGCTTTGGATCGAAAATTATCCGCGAGATCCGGTTCCGGGTCGGTTAATCTCTCGGATGATCATCCGGCAGATCTTCATTTCTTCCGGCCACAATTACTTTGGGCATCACGGCCGCGCGCCGGACGATTTTCCGCTCGTGGAAGTTCAGGAAATCGAATGTGTCGCGGGGCACGGCATTCGCGGCGATCGGTTTTACGATTACCGGGACAATTACAAGGGCCAGATCACCTTTTTCTCGCTCGAAGTCTTTGAACGTCTCGCCGCGCATTTCGGACTGACCAACAAATCGGCAGGCGCATTGCGCCGTAACGTCATCGTCTCCGGCACGGATCTGAATGAGTTGATCGGCGAGGAATTCGCGATTCAAGGCGTGCGCCTGCGCGGGACCGCGCATTGCAAGCCCTGCTACTGGATGAATCAGGCAGTCGCTGCCGGCGCCGAGGAATTTCTCGAGGGCAACGGCGGCTTGCGCGCGCAAATCCTCACCGACGGGAAGATAGCGGTCGGGAACGCCCAAATCGTGCTCGCGGCACCGCGGTTGATCGAGACCTAAGGTCCGGTCTGTTCGGTCAGCCGGCCTTTGAAGGTGAGCTCGGCGACACCGGATTTATCCAGCTCGCCCAAACCGGAAGCGATCATGCGCTCGTATTGCGCTTTGGTTTCACGCGCGAGCGGAAGGTCGAGCCCCATTTCCTCGGCGAGCTCAAGAGCGATGCCGCTGTCTTTCGCGGCGTGGGCCGCAGAGAAGAAACACGAATGCTCACGGTTCTGCATATCTTCGCCATCGGTTTGGAGAACACGCGAGGCCGCTCCGGTCTGAGAAAAAACCTCGCGAAGCATCGTCAGATCGAGACCGAGCGCATCCCCTAGCCCCAGGCCTTCAGCAAGGCCGGCGGTATTGATATTCATCACCATGTTGACGAGGGCCTTTACCTTCGCCGCCTCGCCCGCTTTACCGACGAACCGCAACGACACACTCAGTTCTTTGAGGATCGGTTCGGCTCGCCGGAACACTTCCTCGCGCCCGCCGCACATTAGATAGAGCGAACCTTCGCGGGCCTGGGTGATACTCGAAGCCATGCATGCCTCGAGCGATACGGCGCCAGCCGCTTCCGCCAGTTGCTCGACTTCGACATGGACTTTCGGCGAAATCGTCGCGCAGTTGATGAACAACTTGCCGCCGGCGTTCGCCAGAAGATTGTCGGCGCCGGTATAAATTTCGCGCATCGCCTCGTCATCGGTCACAATCGTAAAGATCACGTCGGCACCTGCGGTCACATCGCCAAGTGTCTGGCACGCCGCGCATCCGAGTTCCGTGGCAAGCGAAGTCGCCGCCGCACGGTTTACGTCATAAACCGCCGTGATGTGATATCCACGGTCCTTTAACCGCCGCGCCATGTTTGCGCCCATTCGACCAACGCCGACAAATCCGATGTTCATTTCGTTTTCCTCTTACTGGTAAGGCGACGCTCTGCGGAGCCGCAACGCCGCGGCTCGACAGAGTCTCGCCCTACCGTTGTGCGAAAAAGGGATTTTCGCGCTTTTCTTTTCCGACCGTCGTGAGCGGCCCGTGCCCGGGACAAACGATTGTCTCATCCGGCAGGGTCAGAATCTTTTCGCGATTGTTTCGCAGAGCGTCCTGGTAGGAAATGTTCCCGCCACCCATGGAGCCGGCGAACAACGAGTCCCCAACGACTGCGAGCTGTCGCGCCAGCCCAGTGACGACATAAGTGATGCCGCCGGGAGAATGACCGGCGGTCAGTCGCGCCTCGATCTTGAGTGAGCCAACTTCAAAACGTGTCCCCTCGGTAATCGGCTCCGCCCCTTCCTCGGGCTCGAGCTCGGAAATGTAAACGGGCGCGCCGGTCGCCTTCCGCAGCCGCGCGCAAATCGGCGACATGATCGGGGTGGCCATGGGTGAGAAGGATGAAGTTCACCTTCAGGCCTTCCCGTTCGACGCGCTGTAACATGCCGGTGCAATCCGCTCCGGTGTCGAACGCGACCGCCTCGCGCGTCGCGGGATCCCAAACCAAGTACGCGTTCACGGTCATGTCGCTGTAGGTCGTGTTGAACTGGGCGAGGCCATCAATTTCATTGACGTCCTCCCACTTACCCGAAGCGAGTTTGCCAAGACCTGCGCTGCTCAACTCTAAAACCGGCGCGATACGATCCATCGTTTCCCCGTCGAAATTCCCCGACCGCGCGGCGCGCACTTGATCCCCGCTGACGCCGGCCCGTTCCGCCAGCTGACTATCGGAAATACCCAGGCCCCGCTGCGCCTTGCCGACGATGTCGCCAACGTTGTCTTCGAGCGGAATATTCATACGAGAGCTTCTACCTTGCGGAGGGCCGCGATCCGCTTCAACGCGATTCTCTCGACCGCGGACGCCATTTCCACTACGGAAAATTCCCGCCCAGTTTCTTTTTCAATCGAAGTCATCGCCACGTTAGCGATGCCGCACGGGACAATCTGGTCGAAAGGCGATAAGTCGCCGCACACGTTGAGCGCGAATCCGTGCATCGTGATCCAATGGCGAACGCCGACGCCAATCGACGCAATTTTGCGATCCTCGACCCAGACGCCGGTGAGACCGCTTCGAGTCCGCGCAGCGATGGCGACTTCACCGAGCGTTTCCACCAGTAAATCTTCGAGCCAGCGCAAATAACGATGCAAGTCCTGCCCGCACCGTCGCAGATCGATGATCGGATAACCGACGAGCTGGCCGGGCCCATGGTAAGTGGCTTGTCCGCCGCGATTGATCGGGAAGAGCGGATGCGGAAGATGCGCGGCCCCGCGCAAGCTCGATTGATCCGGCGTTCGGCCGATCGTGTAGACCGGTTCGTGCTCCAGCAACAGAAGCTCGTCGCCTAACGACTGGTTCACGCGCTTGTCCGAGACCAGTTTTTCCTGCAACCCGAGCGCCTCCGCGAACGACACCCTTCCGAGCCAGCGCACATTCATATTTGCGCTCCAGTCGGCACCCCCAACCGTGCCGCCTCCTGCGACCGAAGGTGCGTGAGACCGATGGCCAACGCGTCGGCCTCGTCCGGTCCGGGCGTTGTCGTTAGGCCAAGCAATGCCCGGATCATGAAGGCTACCTGGGTCTTGTCCGCGTTGCCGCGCCCCACCGTCGCTTGCTTGATCCGGGTCGGGGAGTATTCAAAGATGGGCAAACCACGCTCGGCCGCTGCGAGAATTGCCGCGCCGCGCGCCGCCCCCAGGATGATCGCGGTCTTGTAGCTCTGCACGTAAATGACTGATTCGAGGGCGCAACAATCCGGCTCATGCGCGTGAATCAGCTCCGCCAGCCGATCGCGAATCGCTACGAGACAGGACGAGGACCGCAGCGTTTTCGCGTTATGAATGACGCCATGGTAAAGCGCGCGAGTCTTGCCGCCAGCGACGTCAACGATGGCGACGCCGGTATTGCGCAGCGACGCATCGATGGCGAGCACGCGCATAGGTTAATGCGCAATCCAGCCGAGAACGAGGAACACCGCTCCGGCGCAGCCAAACGCCAGGCTCACGAACCAAAACCGCCGCCGCCTGGTTAGCGCGGAAATGGCGGCGATGGCGATCGCGATTTGGAACATGGTGACCCCGCGAGCAAAAGTCTCATGTTTGTGGAAGTTCGATCTTGCTTCGCTTTGCTTCTGCTCGGCTTCGCGTTTGATCTCGACCTGCTCTTCCTGGTACTGGGCGGCCTTCTCCTTGTCTTTCTCGGTCGCGGCCTCGGTCACAGTCACCTTTGCTTCCAAGACAGACGCTTTGATGCTCTTTGCCTGGTAGTAGTTCCATTGATTGGAAGCTTCGATCTGAGCCATCATCGCTTCGTTCGCGTGCTTGCCGGAAAGCAAACCGGTGATCGCCGCAAGAACGGCCAGGATTGCCGTGCTCAAGGCTACGTGTGACATCCAGGCTTCGCCGCCGTGCTCGGCATGATGGTGGATGTGTTCGTGCAGGTGCTCGAGCGGCACTTCGGCTTCTTCCATTCGCCTAGGGTAGGTTTGGCAACCGTCCATTCAAGCTCAAGCTGGCGGGAAACACGCCTTCAACCCCGGCAATACCATTTGGTTCTTCCCTCATTTCGGCCGGCTTGCTTAGCCTTCTTCGACCTCGTGCAAGAGCGATACGACTGACCGTCTCTCAGGCAGCGCCGTAAAGGACGCTATCTATATGCACAATTTTTTCTGGCTCTTGATTCGCCCGTTCGCGTGGCTGGCGCGGTGGCTGCGGAAAATTTTTCGGACGGCGTTTGGCCAGCTTTCCTACCGGCCACCCTTTTGGCTTCAGCGCGGCTTCACGCGTGTCGTCCTTTTCCGACGGGGTCATCCCGTTCTGGCGGCGGCCCTCGTCCTTCTGGCTTTCCTCATAGCGAGCGGCTCGGTTTGGACGTGGCGCTGGTATCAACGGCAACCGAAACCGCATATGGTTTATGCGACCGTCGCGCAAATCCCGGTCACCCCGCTGGAGAAAGAGCTCAAGTTCCCGCCGTTGACCGTTGAGTTCAGCGAGTCGGCCGCACGGTTGGAGGACCTAAAGAATCCGACTCTCCAGCATGTCCGGCTCGACCCGCCGGCGGCCGGCGCGTGGAAATGGATCAACGACCGAAAACTGTCGTTCGCCCCGGCGCAGGATTGGCCGGCGGATAAGAAGCTCCGGATTGTGTTCGATCCCGATTTCTTTCCATCCCACGTCCGGATGGAGAAGCTGGAATACGAAGCGGCCACACCGCGATTCCAGGCTGAGTTGAAGGACGTGACGCTCTCTGAAGATGCCAAGGAACCGGGCGTGCAGCGGATCCTGGCGACGATCGAGCTCACTCACTCCGTTGATCCGGGCGAGATCGAGAAATTTCTCACCCTCAACATGCCGGGCGGTGCGAACGTTTTTCCGCCTAACGACCCCGCACCGCATTACACGATCACTTTCGGCGAGCATAACCGCCGGGCGTTTCTGCGCAGCTCGGCCATCACCCTTCCGGCCGACGAAGATTGGATGAAATTGATCCTGGCGGATGGGCTTCGCACCGCCCAGGGGGGCGCCCACTTTCAGGATCCGATCGAGCAAAAGACCCAGATTCCATCGAAAGCGACCGCGTTCCAGATCAAGTCGGTCGAGAGCAGCATCGTCCGGAGCAAGGAAGGTGAACCCGAACAAATCCTAAACATCGAGACGACCAGCGACATCGCCACGCCGGAGCTCGCGAAAGCGCTTCATATTTATCTGCTGCCAAACGCGCGCCCCTGAGAAGACGGACACCTCCGAAGAGAAGGATAGCGACGAAACCGCGACGGAAGAGAACAGCACAGAGTCCAGCGACGAAACTGCCTCCACTGAAACCTCGAAATCGGAAGAGGAAAGTGGCAGCGACGAAGGCGAAAACACGACCGCGGACGATTCCTCCGCAACGAAGTGGGCCAACGCCGACGAAGTCACGGACGAAATTCTGGAGCAGGCGACGGCCGTAAAATTTACCGCGATCGCGACGGAGAAAGAGTTTGCGCGCGAGCATCACTTCAAGTTTCGGATCGAAGGCGACGGTCAGCTTTACGTCCGGATCGACAAGGGATTGAAAGCGCGAAGCGGCTACGAGCTGGCGGAGAACCACGCGAACGTTATTGCGCCGGCAGAGTTGCCGCAGGAAATTGAGATTCAGGGCGATGGCGGCCTGCTCGCGCTCGGCGGCGAGCGCAAGCTATCAATCCGTTCGCGCGGCGTGCCCGTAATCAAGTTCGAGATCGATCGCGTGCTTTCGACCGCAGATCAATCACCTCGTCAGCCAGACAGAGGGCGAGTTTCAGGCGCCGGAATTCAAGAACGCGTCCTTCGATCAGGACAACATTTCGCGGATCGCGCGCGAAGACCAATCGATCGCGCTCCAAAACAAATGGAAGGCGAATTATTCGGCGCTCGATCTCGGCCGTTATCTGCAAAAGCCGGCGGACGGCGGCAGTGAGCGCGGCCTTTTCTTCGTCACGGCCCGCGGCTGGGACCCGGTCGCGAAGAAGTTCATCAAGGGAGTGAAGACGACGCGGTTCATCCTGGTGACCGATCTCGGGTTGCTCGTGAAGAAAAACGCGGACAAGACCAGCGATATCTTCGTTGTCTCAACCAAGACGGGCCAGCCGCTCGCCAATGTCACGGTCGAGATCCTCGGCCGAAACGGACTTGCGGTCCAAAGCGCGAAAACTTCGCCGGACGGCCGGGCCACGTTCGCTTCCGTCGACAGCAACGAGCACGAACGGAAAGCCGTCGTTTACGTCGCACGCCTGGGCGATGACATCAGTTTCATCCCCTACAGCCGCGACGATCGGATGCTGAATTTCTCGCGGTTCGACATCGACGGGAGTGAACACCGTCCTGGCGGAAGACCTGGACGCCTTCGTTTTCACCGAGCGCGGCATCTATCGACCGGGTGACGAAATTCACATCGCCCTCGTCGTGAAACAGCGCAACTGGCTGGGCAAGCTCGCCGGATTGCCGATCGAGACTGAAGTGATCGACGCGCGCGACCTGAAGGTGCAGACCAAAAAAATGGCGTTGCCGGCCAGCGGGTTCGCGGAAGTCAGTTACAAGACCGCCTACGAATCGCCGACAGGCGAATACGCCATCAACGTTTACCTGGTTAAGAACAACAAACGCTCGACCCTTCTCGGCTCCACCACCGTGAACGTGAAGGAGTTTCTCCCCGACCGGATGAAGATCGAGACGCGGCTCTCGAAAACGTCTCGCCAAAGGGCTGGGTCGACCCGCGCGACATGAAAGCCGCCATCACGCTCGCGAATCTTTACGGCACACCCGCGAGCGATCGGCGGATCAAGAGCAAGGTCGAGCTTTCGCCGGCGGCGTTCTCGTTCTCGGAATTCAAGGACTACAGCTTTTTCGATCCGACCCTGGACGACAACAAGGTGCGGCAACCGGACACTGTCGATCTCGGCGAAACAGAACACGGACGCGGACGGGCAAGACCGAGCTCGATCTGCAACTCGACCGCTTCGCGGACGCGACCTATTCGATGCGTTTCTTCGCCGAAGCATTCGAGGGGAAGGCGGTCGCAGCATTACCGGCCAGGCGTCCGCGCTGGTCTCGTCGTTGCCTTACGTCGTCGGCTACAAGAGCGACGGCGACTTGAAATACATCAACGCCAGCACACCGCGCGCGGTCGATCTGCTCGCGGTCGATCCGCAGCTCAACAAGATCGCGCTCGATAACGTGACGCTAAATGTGATCGCGCAGGAATACGTCTCCGTCGTGACGAAGAAGGAGAACGGCAGCTACGGCTACGAGTCGGTCTTGAAAGAGCGCGTCGCGAAGACCGAGAAGATCGCGATCATCGACGAACGGCTTGCATTACCAGCTTCCGACCGAGGAGCCGGGCGATTACGTCGTCGAGCTGCGCGACAAGGACGATCGCAAGGTGAGCCGGGTCCGGTTCTCCGTCGTCGGCCGCGGACCAGTGAAGCGGGCGCTCGACAAGAATTCGGAGCTCCAGGTGAAACTCTCGAAGCCGCAATACAACACCGGCGAAGAAGTCGAGATCAGCATCACCGCGCCGTATGCGGGCAGCGGGTTGATCACCATCGAGCGCGACAAGGTTTACGCGCAGGTCTGGTTCAAGACGGACGCGAGCAGCAGCGTCCAGCGCATCAAGGTGCCGGACGGATTCGAAGGCAGCGGCTACATCAACGTCGCCTTGATTCGCGCGCTCGATTCCAAGGAAATCTTCACCAGCCCGCTCAGTTACGGCGTGGTCCCGTTCACGGCGAACATCGAACGCCGCCGGCTGAAGGTGGAACTGGACACGCCGGCGATCACCAAGCCAGGCGAGCCGCTCCACATCAAATACAAAACCGACCGGCCTTCGAAGATCGTCGTCTTCGCCGTCGACCAGGGAATTCTTCAGGTGACCGATTACAAGTTGCCGGATCCGCTCGGGTTTTTCTTCCGCAAATGCGCGCTCGGGGTCGAGACCGCGCAGATCGTCGACTTGATCATGCCGGAATTTTCGATTCTGCGTTCGCTCTCTGCTTTCGGCGGCGACGGCGATACTCCGAAACAGCTCAATCCGTTCAAGCGCGTCACGGAAAAGCCGGTCGTGTTCTGGTCGGGAATCATCGATGCCGATCCGACGCAACGCGAGGTGGTCTACGACGTGCCGGATTATTTCGCCGGAACGTTAACCGTGATGGCAGTCGCGGTGGCGGACGACGCGACCGGCGGCGGCGGAGAAGAACCCGCTGGTGCGCGGTCCGTTCGTCATCACGCCGAGCGTGCCGACGCTGGCGGCGCCCGGGGATGAATTCGAAGTCGGCGTCACGGTCGCGAACAATGTCGAAGGCTCCGGCGCAAAACGCCGAGGTCCAGATTCGCGCTGAGAGCTCGGAGCATCTTGCAAATCGTCAAAGACGCCGTCCGCAGACGATGCGGATCGCGGAAGGACGCGAGCAAACGACGACGTTTCTCCGTGAAGGTGAACGACAAGCTCGGCTCCGGCACGATCACGTTCGTCGCGAGCAACGGCGGCAAGGAAACGAAGCTTCGTTCGACGATCAGCGTGCGTCCGCCCACCACCTTCATGACGCAGGTGCGGAGCAGCAACTTCACGAAGAACAGCGCTGACGTCCCGATGACGCGCGAAATGTATCCGGAGTTTCGCAAGCTAACCGCCGCCGTCTCCGCGCTGCCGCTCGGTCTCGCGCACGGGCTCGATGCTTACCTGAAAGACTTCCCGCACGGTTGCAGCGAGCAGATCACCAGCGCGGCGTTCTGCCGGCTCGTGCTCGCCGATGAAGCCGACTTCGGTTTGTCGAAACCGGAAGTGAACGCGCAGCTCGAAAACGTGTTCGCGGTCCTGCGTCGCCGGCAAAACGACCAGGGCGCGTTCGGTTACTGGGCGCCGGAGAAAGGTGCAGGAGATCAGTTTCATGTCGGCGTATGCGATGCATTTCCTCATCGAAGCGAAAGCGGCCGGGTTCGCGCCGCCGGCGGAAATGTTCGCGAGCGGTCTGCGCAATTTGCAGGCCATGGTGGCGAAGGAACCGGCGGACCTCGATGACGCGCGCACGGATCGCTTACGCCATTTATTTGCTCAGCCGCGAAGGCGTGGTGACGACCAATTACATCATCAACCTGCGCGATTACCTCGATAAAAATCACGCGAAGGAATGGAAGACCGACCTGACCGGCGTTTATCTCGCCGGCGCGCTCCACATTCTGAAAAAGGAAGATGAGGCGACGAAGTTGATCGCCGCCTATCGGATCGGGCAATTCGACAAGAAACGAACTCAACGATTTCTACCAGCCGCTCGGCGCCGATTCGCAATACGTCGCCGTTCTCGCGCGCGAATTTCCCGATCGCTTGAAGAAGCTGCCGGCCACCGAGTTCGAGAAAGTGCTGAAGCCGATCGGCGAAGGAACATTCAACACCTTGTCCGCCGCTTATGCCGTGCTGGCGCTGAAATCGTACGCGCGCGTCGTCGCGCAGCATCCGCCGGAACTGACCATCGCGGAGCTCGACAAGGCGAAAAAGGAGAAGGTCCTCGCGACCGGGACGAAACTTCTGCAGCGCGCGAATTTCTCCGGCGACGCCGCGGCGCTTCGTTTCCGCACGCCGACCGCGCTCAATCCGCCCGGCGCCTATTACCAAGTCGTCGAGGCCGGATTCGATCGACAAGTTTCCGACAAAACCATCACCGACGGGCTCGAGGTTTATCGCGAGATCCTCGACAAATCGAACAAGCCGGTCACGAGCACGCAGCTTGGGCGAGTCCTCACGGTTCGGCTGCGCATCCGCAGCCTGCGGCCGGAATCGATCACGAACGTCGCGCTCATCGATCTCCTGCCGGGCGGATTTGAAGTGGTCAGCTCGTCGCTCACGCCAGGCGTCTCAGAGATCAAAGGCGTGGACTACGTCGAAGTCCGCGAAGATCGCGCGATTTTTTACGCCACCGTCCCGACCGAGACGCTCGAGATCACATACCAGATCAAGTCGTGCAACCGCGGGACCTTCGTCGTCCCGCCGGTCTTCGCGGAATCGATGTACGATCGCAACGTCAAAGGACGCGGGCCTCGGCGGAAAAATCACGGTCACGAAATGATTTCCGATCTGCGGTATCAAACGATTCGATATGCGGCTTTCGCTCGCTGGATCGCGCTGGATGCGAAGCGGTATATTCGTCTGGCTTGTGCTCGCCGCGGTCTGGCTGGCCTTGCCGAAGCCGCCGCTGCTTGAAGGAGTCGATTTTTCGCACGCGGGTGCGCGACCGCAATGGCCAAGTGCTGCGGGTCACGCTGACGGCGGACCAGAAATATCGGCTCTGGACGCCGTTGAAGGAAATCTCGCCGGCGCTGATCGACGCGACCCTGCGGTTCGAAGACAAATATTACGGCAAACATCCCGGCGTAAACCCGGTGTCGCTTGTCCGGGCCGCGTGGAACCTGGCGGTCTCCGCGCGGCTCGCACGGCGGCGCGTCGACGATCACGATGCAATTGGCGCGGCTGCGTTATCATCTTCGCACCCGCACCGTCTGCGGGGAAGCTGCGGCAGATCGTTTACGCGCTCGAACTGGAGCGGCATTACTCGAAGGCGCAAATCCTCGAGGCATACCTGAATCTCGCGCCTTACGGCCGGAACATCGAAGGCGTTGGCGCAGCCAGTGAAATTTATTTCTCGAAAAGCGCCGCGCGGGTGACCGAGGCGGAAGCGGTCGCGTTGAGCGTGATTCCGCAAAGTCCAACCCGCCGCGCCCTGATCGCCGGCGGAGAAAATGAGCGGGTGACGAACGCGCAACAGCGCTGGTATTCGCGCTCGGCTGCACAAAGAAGCGCCGGCCCTCACTTTTCGCGCGGAAGCGCGGACGCAGCCGCTCCATTGACTCGCGCCGCATTTCGTCCAGCAAGTGCTCGAATCGAGAACCGCGGGAACGGACATCGCGACAACGCTCGATCTCGTCGCTCCAGCAAATGCTGGAGAAGCGCGTCAGCCGATTACATCGCGCAAAACCGCGACCGCGGGATTGAGAACGCCTCCGCGCTGCTGATCGATTTCAAGACAATGGAAGTGCTGGTTCAGATCGGTTCCTCGGATTTTTCGAAAGTCGAAATCCAAGGCCAGGTCGATGGAACCCGGCGGCCGCGCTCGCCGGGCTCGACGTTGAAGCCGTTCGTTTACGCGCTCGCCCTCGACCAGGGAAAAATCCATCCGCTCACTTTGTTGAAGGACGCGCCGCATACCTTTGGCGATTACAACCCGGAGAATTTCGACCGCGAATTTCTCGGGCCCGATCCGCGCCTCGGATGCGCTCGCCCGAAGCCGGAATGTTCCGGCGGTCACGCTCGCTTCGGAATTGTCGCACCCGACGTTTTACGAATTTCTGCGCGAGGCCGAGGTGCCGCTGCCGAAGCCGGCCTCTTACTACGGTTTATCGCTACCGCTCGGCGGCGCGGAAGTGACGATGCAGGACCTCGTCCGGCTTTACGCCGCGCTCGCCAATGGCGGGCGGCTCCAGCCGTTGCGCCGACCTGAAGCAAGACCCGTAAGACGAAAAACGCCACCCGCATCTTCACTCCGGAGGCGGCCTTCCTCACCCTCGACATGCTCGGCCAGATTCCGCGACCCGGCCTAACGAGTGCCGAATCTGCCCGCTCCGCGCCTGTCTTTTGGAAAACCGGAACTTCCCACGGATTTCGCGATGCCTGGTCGGTCGCCGTCTTCGATCATTACGTCCTCGCGGTCTGGATTGGGAATTTCGATGGAAAACGGAATGCCTGCTTTCATTGGCCGCACCGCCGCGGCGCCGCTCCTTTTCCAGATGATCGACGGCTTCCGCGCCTTCCAGCCGTCACGCCCGGAACAACATTTGCCGCCGCCGGAGCTGAACCTAAAGCGGGTCGAGTTCTGTTCTGTCTCCGGTCAATTGCCGACGGCGTCTGCCCGCATCGCACCGAGGGCTGGTTCATTCCTGGGATCTCGCCGATCGCTACCTGCGACGTTCATCGCGAGATTCTGGTCGATGCTTCCACCGGCTTGCGCGTTGCCCAGGACGACGGCAGCCGGGACAGTGAAGCGCGAGGTTTACGAATTCTGGCCCTCCGATTTGCTCGCGCTCTTCGAACGCGCCGGGGTCCCGCGAAAACTTGCCCCCACCCTTCTCGCCCACGAGCGACAACGAATTGCTTTCCCGCGGCGGACATCCCGCCGAAAATCAATCTGCCCGGAACCGAGATGACGGTATCTCAGCGCTTCGACTGATAGCCCCGGCATTCCCGCTCCGCGCCGAGACCGAATCAGGCGTGCGAAAACTTTACTGGTTCGCCGACAAAACTTTTCTCGGCGCCTGCGAAGCGCACGCCGTCCTGTGCTGGAAACCGGCTCCTGGCGTTTATCAGCTCACCGCGCTCGACGATCACGGCCGCTCCGCCTCGCGCTCGGTAATTTTGCGTTAGGCAGCATGCTGTAGCGGCGGTCTATGACCGCCGAATTCCCATCCCGCCGAATTCAAGCCGCCGAATTCCATCCCGTCGGCGGTCATAGACCGCCGCTACAACTAAATCGACAGGCGCCCGCTTTTTTCCGTATCACTCGACCATGGGCAAGGCTGAGACGGCGCAATGCCTGATTTGCGGACAGACCAAATCAGCCCGCAACGGCACGATCGGCGAAGTGGTGCGGCCTTCGCTCTCCGAGTTCATCCACAAGAAAGCGCCGCAGTGGGACGGGAAGGGCTTCATTTGCCTGGACGATCTCGGAAAATTCCGGCGCGATTACGTCAAGGAAGTTTTGCAGGATGAAATCGGCGAGCTCTCGGCGCTGGACCACGAAGTCATCGAGAGCCTGCGAGAACACGAAATTCTTTCGAGCGATATCAGCAAGCAGTTCGAGAAGAAACTGACCTTCGGCGAGAAGCTCTCGGACTCGATCGCCGCGTTCGGCGGCAGCTGGACATTCATCATATTTTTCAGCGTCGTCCTTTTCCTCTGGGTGATCGTCAACAGCTTCATTCTGGCGAATCGCGCCTTCGATCCCTATCCGTATATTTTGATGAACCTCGTCCTCTCCGCGCTCGCCGCCCTCCAGGCGCCCGTCATCATGATGAGCCAGAACCGGAGCGAAGCGCGAGATCGGTTACGCGGGGAGAACGACTACAAAATCAATCTCAAAGCCGAGCTCGAAATCCGGCATCTCCACGAGAAACTCGATCACCTGTTGCGGCGCCAATACAACCGGCTCTTCGAACTCCAGCAGATCCAGATCGAGCTGCTCGAAGATCTCGGCCAGAAACGCCGCGGTTCGACCGCAGCCCCCGGCCCGCCAACTGCACCTGCTTAGAGTGACTTTTTTAATTGCCTATGACATCCCCTTTTTCGTCGGAGCTCTTGCCCCCCTGGTCGCGGGTTTTGCTGCCCCGTCTCCCGCCTTTGCCGGCAAGGCAATCGAGATTCATGAGTCGCCGATTTCGCGCAATCAGATTTTGGATCCGACTCATCTGCAGCGTCACTCGAGCAATGAAGTTGAGGTGATCATCGTTCAACAAGCGCGTGGCTCTGGGCTGCTAGGTTTCCATCTCGATGGTCGGCCGGTGGCAAAGTTGGATTACGGAGATTGGCTACGGCTTTATCTTGAGCCGCGCCATTACCGATTCGGTATCGCTCCTTCCAATTTTGGCCGCGCAATCTTCTGGCAAATGACGGCGGAGGTCTCGCCCAAGAGGCCCCATGTCTACAAAATTTTCCAAAGCGCCGGATTCACCAGCAGCGGCGGAAATGCAGTCTACGAAATTTCCCCAGCGGATTTCCCGTTGAAGTAGCGGTCGTGACGCCGGAGCGTTACGGCCCATGTCCCGCGAATACACGCTCCAGCGCGCGCCGCACGCGAGCTCAATCAAGATCGATTACGCGGCGGAGCTGAATGAGCAGCAGCTCGCGGCCGTGACGGCGTCCCCCGGGCCGCTCCTGGTAATCGCCGGCGCCGGGAGTGGAAAAACGCGGACGCTCACTTATCGGGTGGCGTACTTGCTCGAGAACGGGATCGACCCGCGAAACATCCTCCTTCTCACCTTCACGAACAAAGCCGCGCGTCAGATGCTGGATCGGGTGGCGAACCTGTTGCCGGTCGATGCGAGCGGACTGTGGGGCGGCACCTTTCACTCGATCGGGAACCGGATGCTGCGGCGGCACGGCAGCGCGCTCGGCTACTCGAGCGGGTTCTCGATCATGGATCGCGAGGACCAGAAGGACCTCATCGATACGGTCGTGGCGGCGGCGGGAATCAATCCGAAGGAGATCCGTTTCCCCAAGGGTGATGTGCTCGCGGAGATATTCAGCTTCGTCATCAACACCGAGACGCCGATCGACGCGTTGCTCGCCGAGAAGTTCCCCTACTTCCTACCGCTCCTCGAACAGATCACGGACGTTCATGTGCGCTACGAGAAGAAAAAAAAGAGCACGAACTCGATGGACTTCGACGATCTCCTCGAGAAAACGCTCCGGATGCTGAAAGAGCACGAGCACATCGCGGCTTTTTACCGGCGCCAGTTTCAGTTCATCCTGGTGGACGAATACCAGGACACGAACAAGATCCAGGCTGATTTCATCGACACTCTCGCGGCCGAGCATCGGAACGTCATGGTGGTGGGCGACGATGCCCAATCGATTTACTCGTGGCGGGGCGCAAACTTCAAAAACATCCTGGCGTTCCCGGAACGGTATCGGGATGCACAGGTGTTTAAGATCGAGCTGAATTACCGGAGCGTGCCGGAGATTTTGCGGGTCGCGAACGCGGCCATCGCCGGGAACGTGAAACAGTTCCGCAAGGAATTGGCGGCGACGCGGCCGAGCAACTCCTTCCGCCCAGCGGTAGTCGGATTAAACGACGGGAGCGAACAGGCGCGTTTCGTGGCGCAGCGGATCCTCGAACTGCGCGATGAGGGGATCGAGCTGAACGACATCGCGGTGCTCTACCGTGCGCACTACCACGCGATCGAACTGCAGCTCGAGCTTTCGCGCCGCGGCATTCCCTACATTATCACGAGCGGTGTGCGGTTCTTCGAGCAGGCGCACGTGAAAGACGTGACGTCGTTCATCAGGTTCGTGGCGAATCCACGGGACGAAGTCGCCTTCAAACGGATGGTGAAGCTCTTGCCCGGAATCGGAAACAAGAGTGCCGACAGTCATTGGCGGGCGTGGGAAGCAGGCCTTGTAGCCGGGATCGGTGATCCGGGCCCAGAAGCGACTTCTGCCTCCGCCGGGATCACCGATCCCGGCTACAGCGGCTCCAGCGGCATCAACTACGGCGCGCTGTTACGGGCTATCCCGGTCGGCGCGAAATCGAAGAAGTCGTGGGAACAACTGGCCCATACACTCGATGAGATCGCACCGGGGGGGAAACCCAACCCGCCGTCTGAGATGATCACGTCGATCGTCGAAGCGGTTTACGACGATTACGCGAAGGCGAACTTCACCAACTACGAACTGCGCCGAGAAGACCTGAACCAGCTCGCGGCTTTCGCCAGGCAGTTCAAGGACGTCGACGAGTTTCTGTCCCAGCTCGCACTGATCAGCAACATCGACGCGGAACCGGCGCTGGATCAATCCACCGACACCGAAGCGGTGAATCTCTCCTCCGTTCACCAGGCGAAAGGGTTGGAATATCACACCGTATTTGTGATCTGGCTGACCGACGGAATGTTTCCAAGCACGCGCTCGCTCGAAACGCGCGATGCGATTGAAGAAGAACGCCGGCTATTTTATGTCGCCATCACCCGGGCGCGGGACGAGTTGTATCTCACCTATCCGCAGATGCGATTGAGCGGCGGGTTCGGCGACATCTTCCAGCGACCATCGCGGTTCTTAAAAGAAATCCCGAATGACTTGGTCGAGGATTGGCAGATCACCCGCGGCTGATTCTGTAGCCACGGATTAACACGGATGAAACACGGATAGAGACGATGCTGGAAATCGAGGGGGAACATCCAGACAAGTTATTGCATCGCGGGATCACCGAGAAAGTAATTGGCGCGGCGTTCGAGGTGCATCGCGAACTGGGTTACGGATTCTTAGAACGAGTGTATCAACGGGCTCTTCAAGTAGAGCTAATCAGGCGCGGGTCGGTGGCCGAGATTGAAAGGCGCGTTCACGTCCATTACAAGCAGGTCGTTGTTGGCGAGTATGATGGTGATCTGTTGATCGACACCTGTGTGCTGGTCGAGTTGAAGGTCGGCCCTCAGTACGACCGCCGCGACGAGGCACAACGACTGAACGTTCTCAAAGCCACGGGAATTAAGGTCGGCCTGCTTATCAACTTCGGGCGATTAAAGGTCGAAGTACAAGCGTCTCGTTTTTTAATCCGTGTTTAATCCGTGTCCATCCGTGGCCCAAATCCTCCGTCCATGAACCTCTCGCCTGAGCAGAAGATCGCTGGAGTCCTCGCGCCGTTATTCGCATTGCGAAGGGAAAACGATCTTGGCATCGGGGATCTGGAGGCGTTGCGGCAGTTTATCGATTGGGCGGCGGAGATCGGCTTCAAGCTGGTCCAGTTGCTTCCGATCAACGAAATGGGCGGGGATCACAGTCCTTATAATGCGATCAGTGCGATGGCCGTCGAACCAACGACGCTGCACCTCGTTCCCGGATCGCCTGAAGATCTTAGCCAACAAGATTTCGACGAGGTTGTCTCCGGGTTCGATCTCGAGAAGCTGCGCAAAGGGGCGGTGAAATACGGCCGGGTTCGCCGATTAAAAATGGCGCTCCTGGAAAAGGCCTACGGCCGCTTTGCTCAACGCGATAAGCCTTCCGCAGAGTTCGACACGTTCTGCAAAAGCGAAGCACCGTGGCTGGACGATTATTCGTTCTTCCGCGCGCTCATGGAAGAAAACGGCGGACGCGAAACGTGGGACCAGTGGCCGGAAGAACAGCAGCGACCAGAATCAGCCCGCGAGTGGTGGCAGGCGCAGCCGGAGGAAAAGCGGACGCGCTTCGACGAGCGCACCAAGTTTTATCGCTACGTCCAGTGGATCGCGGCGCGACAATGGCAGAACGCGCGGTCTTACGCCGAAGAGCGCGGGGTCGCTCTCATGGGCGACATTCCGTTCGGAGTCAATCTCTACAGCGCCGATGTCTACTCGCGGCGGGACCAATTTGCGACCGACTGGTCGGGCGGCGCGCCGGCGGAGCCGTATTTCAAGGACGACGAGTTCACTCAGAAATGGGGCCAAAACTGGGGTATCCCGCTCTATCGCTGGGACGTAATGCGAACGCGCAATCTGGATTGGTGGCGGTGGCGCGTCCGCGGCGTTCGCAAAATCTTCCACGTCTTCCGGATCGACCACGTTCTCGGCTTTTACCGGATCTACGCCTTCCCCTGGCGGCCAACCCGAAACCAGGAATTCCTGCCGTTATCCTGGGAAGCAATGCGTCAGAAAACGGGAGGCGCGTTCCCGCAGTTTTATCCGCGGGACGACTCGACGGGGGAGAACTGCGAAATGAACCGGCGCGATGGCGAAGATTATTTGCGGGTGGTCTTGGAGGAGTCGCAGGAGAGCCGGGTCGTGGGAGAAGACCTCGGGACGGTGCCGGACTACGTGCGGCCCAGCCTGCGCTCGCTCGGCATCGCCGGCTTCAAGATTCCGCAATGGGAGAACCATCCGGATGGCCGGACGATTTCTGGGAATGATTACCAGGTGTTGTCAGTCGCAACCTACGCGACTCATGATCATAAGCCGGTCCGCGCGCTTTGGAACGACGCCTTTGAGGCGGCGACAGAAGAAACGGAACAGGCACGCGGCGATCTGACGAAGATCGCGCAGTTCGCCGGCCTCGCGGCCCCGAATGAATCGACCGAATTCGACCGTCAGTTTTACGGCCCAATAATGGAAGCACTGTTCCGCTGCGAATCCTGGCTCGCGTTGGTAATGATCACCGATCTGTTCGCTCGCAAGGACCGCTTCAATGTTCCCGGCACGGCTGGCGGAGCGAACTGGAGTCGGCGAATGGGGAAAACGGTCGAAGACTGGAGGCAAAGTCGCAGCGTCCGCAAACGGATGCGGTTGATTCACGAATTGTTAGAGAAGACGGGCAGATTAAGTTGAGAGTTCCAAATTGAGAGTTGAGAGTCCAAACGGCTGCTTTCAACAATTCACTCTCAACTCTCAACTTCATGAAATCACCCATCAAAGTCGCGATCACCGGTGCGGCCGGACAGATTGGCTACGCTCTCGTTTTTCGTGTCGCTTCCGGCGCGATGTTCGGCCCGGACCAGCCGGTTGCGCTTCACATGATCGAAATCCCGGCGGGCTTCGAAGCGCTCAAGGGCGTGGTTATGGAGTTGGATGATTGCGCGTTCCCGCTGCTCAAGGGCATGGTGGCGACGACGGATCTCGACGAAGGATTTCGCGGGGTGAATTGGGCGTTGCTCGTGGGCAGCGTGCCGCGCAAGGCCGGGATGGAGCGGAAGGATTTGCTCGGGATCAACGGAAAGATTTTCACCGGCCACGGCCAGGCGATTGCAAAAAACGCAGCGGAAGATGTGCGCGTTCTGGTGATTGGAAATCCGTGCAACACCAATTGCCTGATCGCAATGAACAACGCGAAATCCGTCCCGAGCGATCGATGGTTTGCCATGACGCGGCTGGATGAAAATCGCGCCAAAGCCCAGCTCGCGCAAAAAGCGGGTGTCGAAATTACCGAGGTTAGCAACGTCACGATTTGGGGAAACCATTCCGCGACGCAATACCCGGACGCGTACAACGCGAAAATCAATGGCCGTTCGGCCGCGGCCGTCATTGGCGACGAAGCATGGCTGAAGGAAGCATTCATTCCCGCGGTCCAACAGCGCGGCGCGGCGATTATCAAAGCGCGTGGGTCCTCCTCGGCCGGGTCCGCCGCGAACGCGATCGTCGACACAGTACGCTCGCTCACGACGGATACCACGGAAGGCGACTGGCACAGCGTTGCAGTTTGTTCCGACGGCAGCTACGGCGTTGAAGAAGGATTGATCTGCTCGTTCCCGGTCCGCGCCAGCGGTGGGAAATGGAAGATCGTGAAGGACGTTCCGTTGAATGACTTCAGCAAAGGGAAATTCGAAGCGTCGGTGGCTGAGCTGAAGGAAGAGAAGTCGATGGTGAGTGAGCTGCTCGGCGGATAGCGCGGTCCTAAAGCGTTGTCATCCCGAGGCTGGCGAAGCGCGCCGAGGGACCTCTCATTTGGAATTTGCGCTAGCGCGAAACATCGCGCGTCCGATGACGGACCAGCTCAATGTGACGCGGTAACGATTGACCGCTTGTGAGGTCCCTCGCCGTCTAGGCGGCTCGGGATGACAACGCTACAACAGCGCGCCGCCCGTCAGCTTCTCGAACGCTTCGCGATATTTCGCGGCGGTCTTTTCGATGATCTCCGTGGGGAGCTTCGGCCCCGGCGGCGTTTTGTCCCAATCGAGCGTCTCGAGATAATCGCGCACGAATTGTTTGTCGAAGCTCGGCGGACTTTTCCCCACGACGTATTGGTCCGCCGGCCAAAAGCGCGATGAGTCCGGCGTCAGGCATTCGTCGATGAGCAGCAGCTCATCCCCGAGAAGACCGAATTCAAATTTCGTGTCGGCGACGATGATCCCGCATTTGGCGGCGTGCTCGCGGCCGGCTTCGTAAATTTTCAAAGTCAGGTCCCTCACCCGCTCGGCTCGGTCCCGGCCGATCATTCCGCAGCATTCTTCCCAGTCAATGTTCTCATCATGGCCGGCTTCGCTCTTCGTCGAAGGGGTGAAGATCGGCTCCGGCAATTTCGAAGCGAGCTGTAAACCCTTTGGCAACGAAACCCCCGAGACGCTCCCCGTTTGCTGGTAATCCTTCCAGCCGGACCCGGCGAGATAACCGCGGACCACGCATTCGACCGGGAGCGGTTGAGTTTTTCGGACGAGCATCGAACGGCGCTCGAGCTGCCCGGAAAACGACGCAAGCTCCGGCGGGAACTGATTGATGTCGGCGGTGATCATGTGGTTCGACACGAAATCGAATCTGCGAAACCAAAAGGCAGAGATTTGATTTAGCACGGCGCCCTTGTCGGGAATCGGGTCCGGCAGAATGACGTCAAAGGCCGAGAGCCGATCGGTGGCGACGAAGAGAAGGGTGTCGCCGAGATCGAAGACTTCGCGGACCTTGCCGGAGCGGAGTTTCGGGACGCCGGGAAGGTCGAGGGTGCGGATTAAAGTGTTATTCACGGGTGAATGGTGATCAGTGACTGGTGAATAGTGAAGACTAGCATTAACGCCGCGAGATAAAACGCGAGTTCCCGATTCACAATTCACCGATCACCATTCACCTTCTGACAATGGCCGGACTTGTTGTTAAACCGCGGGCGCGGATTCTCCACGGGCACGACTGGGTGTTCTCCGGCGAGGTCTTGAAAGTCTTCGGGAATCCGGCGGACGGCGATGTGATTTCGCTCAAGGACGGAAAGGACCGGCTGATTGGCAGTGCCATTTACAACAGCAAGTCGCAGATCGTGGCGCGCAGGTTTTCCCGGCGGAAGCAGGACCTCGACCTCGATTTTTTTCAGCGCCGAATTGCGCAGGCAGTTGAGTACCGCTCGCGTCGCGGCGTGAATCCGCGGCTGGGCCGGGTCGTCTGGAGTGAGAGCGACGGACTGCCAGGGGTAATCGTCGATCTGTATGGAGACAGCCTGGTTTTGCAGACGCTCACTCTCGCGATGGACAAACGGAAGGGGACGATCGTTGAGGCGTTGAAGAATATCTTTTGTAGGGCAAGCGCACCGCTTGCCGCATCGACGGCCACGGCAGGCGGAGCGCCTGCCCTACAATCCATTATCGAGCGGAATGACGCGCCGGTCCGCAGGGCAGAGGGGATGGAACCGCAAACGAGCGTGCTATTTGGAGAGCCGCCGAAGGAAACTGAAATCGAGGTAGCGGGGTTACGGCTGACGACCGACTTACTGAACGCGCAAAAGACGGGGTTTTATCTCGACCAGATTGGCAATTATGAAATCGTCGCGCGTTACGCGAACGGCCGGCGCGTGCTGGATTGTTTCGCGAGCCAGGGCGCGTTTGCGCTGGCGTGTGCAAAGGCGGGCGCGACCAAAGTCACGGCGGTGGAAGCGAGCGCGGAAAGCCTGGCGAACGCGCGGCGGAACGCAGAGCACAATGGCGTGGAAGCCGAATGGGTCGGGGAGGATGTGTTCGCCTACCTGCGCGCTGCGGAAAAGAATGGCGCGGAATTCGACCTCATCATCCTCGATCCTCCGTCGTTCACGAAAACCAAGGGCGGATTGCACGACGCCTTGCGCGGGTATCGCGAGCTGCACGTGCGGGCGTTCAAGCTCCTTTCGAAGGATGGAATCCTGGCGACTTTTTCCTGCTCGCATCATGTCACCGAAACGATCTTCGCCCAGACGATCGCGGACGCGCTCGTCGACGCGCGGCGTTCCGCACGAAGGCTTCATCGCTTCGAGCAGGCCCTCGATCATCCCGTGCTTCCCACTCTGCCGGAGACGGAATATTTTAAGGGCGTGCTTCTGGAGATGATGCCGGGCCGATGAAAGAATCGCGCGATCTCACGGCAGAATTCGCCTCGCTTGGTCCCTGGATTTTCCAATTCGAGATCGGGGGAAAGCCGTACGGCGGTGGGATCAGCGCCGCCGGCGATGCGCGGATCGGACAGTTCTGGCAGTTCGCGCCGCGGACGACGACCATCCTGGAGCTGGGTTCGCTGGAGGGGGCCCACACTTTTCTCCTCGCAGCGCACCCGAACGTAACCCGGGTGCTGGCGGTCGAAGGCCGCGAAACGAACCTGCGGAAGGCGCGCTTCGTCCAGCAATTGTTGGAAATCCGAAACGTCGAATTCGCGCAGGCGAATCTCGAAAACGCGGACCTCAGCCAGTTCGGAAAGTTCGACGCCGTTTTTTGCAGTGGTCTGCTTTATCACTTGCCGGAGCCGTGGAAGTTGATCGAGCGATTATCAGCAGCCGCCCCGGTCCTTTTCATTTGGACGCAATACGCAGCCGCCCAGAACGCGATGGAGCTCGGAAACGGTCTCCGGGGGGAAACTCACTTTGAGGGCGGCCCCGATGAACCGCTAAGCGGAATGTCGCGAACGGCAACCTGGCTGACCCTATCGTCGTTGCGCGATCTGCTGGCAGCCGCCGGTTACAAGACGATCGAGATCATTCACGATGATCCGGAGCACGCGAACGGTCCCGCGGTGACGATCGGCGCGCGATCATTCTGATTTCGCTCGCCGGATAACGATCCGCTCGTCGTTGGTGTGCCAGATAAAGGGAGCGACGAATGTCGGTCCCGCGCCGAACTCAGCAGTCGCAGACAGCGCGGCGTGTTTTTCTTTCCAGCGAGCCAGACAAACGGGGGCTGTGCCGGCGTCGGGCGCCGATCGAGTATCGAAGTCACCGGTCACCACGTAATCGAACTGCCCGCGATCGAGCAGGTCCAGCGCTTCGCACCAGGGAACCACGATTGTGGACGCGGCGAGCCGTTTCCATTCGGCGGGCAAAATCGCAAGCTCACAAACGGCAAGGACGCGCTCATCTCTCGTTGTGTGCTGTTGAAGCCAGTCGATCGCCTGGACCCGACTGTCCCGCTGGGCCAGTCGGCGTTGCAGCGGCGGGCGTGAAGCGAGAACGCTGGAAGCAACTGTTACGACGACAAGCACCGTGGCCGTCGCCAAGCCCAACGCAGCACGGCCGTGACGGCGCGCCCACCGAATGAGCTGCGAAAATGCGATCGCTGCCGCAATACAAAACAGGGGGACCAACGGCAGGAGATTGCGAAAAGGCTGGAATGGTTTGGTAACGAATGGCGTGAGCAAGGTTACGCCGAAAAGGCTCCAGCCGAGTGCTGTCGACCGGGTGACTTTATCCCGGAACATCAAGCCGAGCCCCGCGCAACCCGCGAGCACGACAAACCATCCGAGTTCGGAACTGGTGACGGCCTGACCAAAATATCCCGGCTTCGATTCGATAATTCGATAGTTCGCAGCCGTGACCGCCACATCGCGCGCGACCAGGCGCCAATGAAGAATCGTCGCCGGGGCCCCAGCGAAAATTCCGACAACTAGCGCTGCGGTTGCCGTCAGGCCGAACCGAATGCGCCCAACCCTCGACATCGGCAGCATTGAAATGCTGGCAAGGACTGCGACGAAGATTGCACCCGCGGGATATTTAGACGCCAACGCCAAACCTGAGGCAAACCCTGCCGCTGCGACCCAGGCGCCGAGGAGCGTTTTGCTCGCACGAAACTGCTCGCAAAAAAAGAGCGTTAGCAGGACAAAAAAGGTCGCGAACGTATCGACCAAAACATTCGACCCTCGCAGGACGAGGGCCGGACACACGCCTGTTAGAAGCAACGTCATAAAGCCCGCTACCCCGCCTTGCAGTTTGAGTGCGATTAGTCCGGCGAACAAAACGGTCGCGACACTTAAGGTGGCTGCAACGATCCGCCCCGCAAGGATGAGTGCCGGCGGGGAGATTTGATCGTAATCATAGCCGGAGCCTGGAGGACGGCCGGTGTCGCGGGGAAGATCATCGCGAAAACTGTGCCCATGAATCTGGCGGTAAAATGGAGCAGCGACGACGAGGCTCCCCGCGGTCAGATACGCAGGCAGCGAAGGATACCCGTACCATCCAGGATCCAACGTTCCGCGGTTCAGGAGATCGATTGCCTGATGGAGCGCATATCCTTCGTCGACGTAATCAATGTATGGCAGACTGGCCGCGATCGGAGCGAAGCGCAGACCCGTTGCGCCGATGAGGACCGTCAGCCAGAGAAGCGACTCCTTGCGTCCGGACAACACACTTCACATTGAGCCAAAGATAACTCGAAGCGAACATCCAAAACGATGCAGGCGCACGCCAATTTCGTTTTTCATCTCGACGAACCGCGCGAGCAATTCGGCGCCCGACGAGTGAGACTGCGCGGGTGGATCGCGACTCAAGAACAAGTGCGCGACCTTCGGCTTCTGGGTCGGACCGGGCGAACTCTTAAACTGGAGGAACGGCCGGATGTGCGCCGGGCTTTCCCGAACTACGCGTTCGCAACCGGCTTTCACGACGAAGTCGAGCCGGCAGACCTTCGCGAAGGAGCGCTCCATTTTTCGTTCACGGCCGGCGGCGCACTGAACACCGCTGTCGAACATCTTCCGCCCGGTCCACCAAAGCCGTCCGGGTCCGCGCGTCTCCGCGCGAGGTGCCGCTGGTTGCTGGCGCAACTTCGCCTCCTTTTCGCCGGCGACGTCTCCTCCCGCTGGAATGCGGCCCTGTCCGCTTTTCTGCTCGAGGTCGAGATCAGCCGTGGATCGATATTTCGGCGCGATGAAACCGATCGCCTGATCGCGCTTTTCGCCGAGTACTTTCCGGACGCGTATGTTGTGCAGATCGGCGCGAACGATGGCGTCGCTGGCGATCCGTTGGTGGAAGGATTTCGCACAACACGCTGGTCCGGGTTGCTGGTTGAGCCAGTCCCGCATCTTTACGAGATGCTGGTGGCGCGTTATCGCGATCGGCCTGGGGTGCACATCGAGCGGGCTGCCGTTTCAACCTATGACGGAGAGTCGTCGCTTTATCGTCTGCGCACGGTGCCGGGAGAATCGCCGGAATGGTTCAACCAACTTGCAACCCTGGATCGCGAAGTCCTTCTCAAACATCGGTCGTCCATCCCGGAAATAGATTCTCTTCTCGTCGAAGAACGTGTTCCCACTATCCGGCTCGACAGTCTCCTCGCGCGCCACGGCGTTTCTCGGATCGATTTTCTCGTGATCGACACGGAAGGTCACGACTTCGAGGTCCTGCGCACGCTCGATTTTGCGCGCTTCGCTCCCACTTTGTTGATGTTCGAGCATCAGCATTTGTCCGAAGGCGACAAACAAGCGGCCTTCGCGCTGCTGGAAACGGCCGGATACGATTTCCGCGAAACTGTGGAAGGCGACGCGATCGCGTGGCAAAACCTGGAGCGAAGCCGCCGATAACTTATGAAATGGTATTTCGCGCTTACGGAGGATTCGACCGCCTTTCGGCAATACGCCGAGATGGTGATGGTGGCCGTGCACACCGCGGGAAAACACACCGCGCTTGAGCCTTGTTGCATTTACGACGGGAGCGAAAACGATTTTACGGCGTGGCTGGAGAAGCGCGGCGGACGGATAATTCGGCACCGGAGTTTTGTTCGCGAAGCGCTTGAGGAGCTCGGCCGGCAAAAGCAGAATCCGCATCTGGCCGCGGCGCTCTCCGGCGCTTTTTCGCGAATCGAGTTGCCTGACCTTGTCCAAGAAACCGGAGATGACGATCGCGTTCTTTACACCGATTGCGACGTGATATTTCTCGGCGAAATCGTGCCGGAGCTCGAAGCAAACGCGTGCCGCCAATTCGCCGTCGCGCCGGAATCGGCGCAGGACGATTACGTGAACATGAACACCGGCGTGATGCTGATGAACGTCAAAGAACTGCGGAAGAGTCTCCCGGAGTTTCGCGAGTACGTCGCGAAAAACCTCGCCGCGCTCGAAGCCGAATCGTGGGATGAAGCGGCGTATCGCTGGTTCTATCGCGATGACTACGGGCCGCTCTGGGACCGCCTGCGGCCGGAGTTAAACTGGAAGCCGTACTGGGGCGAGAATGCCGAGGCGAAGATCATTCATTTTCACGGGCCGAAGCCGTATCAGCGCGAGTATATCGATTCGCACTGGCCGGAATTGAAAGAGCATACTGGTGGTGCGTATCTCCGGTGGGTCGAGCGGTGGCAGCGGTTGCTGGAGGAAGCGAAAAAGTCCTGATCATGATCTTGATCACCTCTTGGGTTGAAGCCTAACTGGAGGGACGGGCGCTGTCCCGTCCCTGTTATTTTAGGGACGACACAGCGGTCGTCCCTCCAGTAATCCGCAATATCAGATCCAGCGCTGCCTACTTGTCCGCGATGGCGAATAGATGAACGAAAAGCGGAACGCCGTCGTGGGTTCGGAGCGAATGTTCGCCGTACGGGAAAATTTCGACTCGAGAAAAATGGCGGGAAAGCAAGGCGCGCAGACTGGCGCGGGTGAAAAAATTCTTGTGATCGCCCTCCAGTAAATGCCAGGGGACCACCCGCCAATCATGCAGGTACGGAAGCAACTCCATGTTCGGAACCGAGAAAAGCGCGCGGCGCCGGATGATTCGCGCGATCTCGGCGACAAACGCGGCCGGATCCTTCGTGTGCTCGGCGACTTCGATGCAGATCGCGCAATCGTATTCACCGTCGCCGCAGGGCAACTGAGCAGAGTCGGCGTCGACTCCGCGAAACGGCAACTGCCGCCGGGTGAGAATGTCGCAGCAGTGCGCGTTCGCTTCCAGGCCGAGCCACTCGTGACCGGCCGCACGCAACGGCGGTCCATAAGCGCCGGCGCCGCAGCCGACGTCGATGACAGACGAGCCCGCCGGCAAATAGGCGCGGAGCAACCCGGAAACTTCCACGCCCGGTTCTTCGATCGGCGGGCCCGAGCCATAAATATTTTCCCGGTGCAGGATCGTCTCGTTTCCGCCGTGAACGACATCGCCATACGGCCGGTTGGACAACGCGGCTGGAACGATCTGAATCCTTCGCACCGCAGTGAGCTGGTCCGTCCGGCCGGGATCATCGATCCCGGCTACAATGCGCAACTCGACGTCGCGCGCTTCACTGAGGGCGGGCGAAATCCGGAAGAACATTCGGAAGCCGCACCGCGCTGGATCGTCGGTCGCAAAAAGCAGACGGGTCTCCGCGAAACTGCGATCGTCCACCCAGGCACGCACAACCCACGGCCCCGAATTCGAGTCCGCGTTTCGAATCGAGCCCGTGATGAAGACAGCTTCGTCGTAAAGATTTTGCCCAAGGGCGGGCGATTCGATCACGAGCTCGGGTGCATCAGACACAGGGTTGGTTCTCCCATTTTTCCAGCCAGTCAATCGAGCGCAATATTTTGAAAGGCCGCAGGGAAAATTTGTGGCTTTCTCAAGTGCCGCCGCTAATATCACTCAGCCGCTGCGATTCCAATGGACGCCGAGAATGCGCGGCGAACCCGAGCGCCATGGCAGAAAGAATCCGACCGATCGAACAAATGCTTGAGTTAAGCGATGAAGAGGCGATGTCGCCGGAGCTGCTCGATTCGCAGGTGCAAAAAGCGCAGGAACAACTCCTGCATTTGCGGCGGCAGGCGGACGTCCTCGAGAAGCAAAAGCGTGAGCTGGAAGAGCTGAGCCGGCGCCAGGAAGAGCTTGAGCGCGGCCGGGCCGAGATGAGCGACAAGCTTTCGCGTTCCCTGGTAATCCTGGAACGCGAAGGGTACGATTCCCAGAAGAAACTCGAACAAATCCGCACCACCCACGAAAGTTTCACCCAGCATCTGCAGTTGCTCGAATCGATCGATCCCAAGAGCTGGAACCCGTCGGAGCTCCCGAAGGAATTGAGCCGCGCTCTCAGCACAGTGGACGATGCCCGGACGGAGTTTAGCCAGCAACGGAGCCGGCTCGAGGCAAGTGGTGGTGGCGAGGCAGGGGAAATGGATCTGCCCGAAGTGACTTCCGCTACGTCAGGGCTCGGTGGCAAATCGTTCGCGCAATGGGTGCAGATCGGTTTCGCAGTCAGTCTGCCGCTCATCGTTTTCGGGATCGTCGCCCTCATCATTTTCTTTTGGATGGCGGCACGGCCCCAGTAATTCCGCATGCGCCGCCGACCTCCTCAGCCCGGGACGCCGCTTAACCAAAAACAAAGAGAGCTGGCTCACGAGGAATCCCAGCTCAAAGGTGAGATGGAAAAGCTCGAGCGAATGATCGCCGAGGCCCCACGGGTTGCGGAGGAAACCACTCGTCGGCAGCGGGAAGAATTACTTTCCCGCGCGACCGAAGGCAGCAGTCGTCTGGATGTTTCAATTGCTCTCCAGGACAAACGCTGGGGCGACGACGGACGGACTGGCGGCCGCCGGAAATCGTTGCGCAAAGAAAGGCGCGAAGGCCGGATAATTTTTCTGGTGCTGGTCATCGCGCTCGTGCTCACGGTTGTCTGGCTGATGAGCCATCTTCATTTTTAGGAAGGCGGCATGCAGAAGCTGCGGTTGGTGGGAAACGTCCGACCGTGAACGCGGAGACCTCGCAGGTGAGTTCGGGCTTCAGATTTCTCCTTTGGGGTTTCGGAGTTGTTCTTCTCGTGTTCGTAACTGTGCCGATCTGGCATTCGCTGAACGGGCAGAGCACGAAGGATTACTGGGTTTGGTTCCAGACGGGGCAGACGGTCCTCCAAGGCGGCGAAATTTACCCGGACCGCTGGCACAAGTTTCCGTTCATGTACCCGCCGTCGTGCGCGCTTTTTTTGGCGCCGATTAGCGCGCTCGGATTGACCGGGCTCGTGATCGTGCTCGCGCTGGTAAACGCGGCGGCCTGGATTTGCAGCATCATTTTTTCGGTTCGGCTGGCGACAGGACGGAGGGGCCGCGCTGATCTTCTCGTCTATATCGTCCCAGGCCTGGTGATGGGAGCGCACGTCTGGGGAAATTTCCTTCTCGGGCAGCCCAGCCTCGTCCTGCTCGCCCTCATGCTGGCCGCGTTCCTTTGCCTCCAACGCAAAAGAGGATGGACGGCGGGCGGACTGATCGCCGTCGCGGCCGCGATCAAAGCGTTTCCGGTAATGGCGATCGTTTATCTGATTTATCGCCGCTTCTGGATCGCCACTGCTTCGCTGCTGCTTACGCTCACATTCCTGTTAATTGTGCTGCCGCTTCCATCCCGCGGATTCACCCAGGCGACCGAGGACCTGGGGCGCTGGTCGACCGGCATGCTTTTCAAATATGACGAGACCGGGGTCGGGCAACGGCTTGGGCGGAGCAATTCGTGGAAAAATCAATCGATCTGGGGGGTCGCGAACCGTTTGTTGAGGCACGTCGATTACGACCACAAATACGAGCCGCACCAACCACTTTACGCCAACGTGGCCGATCTCGATTTCAACACGGTGAATCGAATCATCGTTGCTTGCGCGCTCGCCCTCGGCCTCGCATTTGTAACGGTCATGCCTCCAGCGGCTCTCCGCACGCCCGAGACCGACGCGATCGAGTTCGCGCTTCTCCTTTTGCTGATGCTGATCTTTACGCCGCTCTCGTTCGGCTACCTCTTCGCCTGGCTGCTCTATCCTCTCACGGTCGCAACCCAGCGGATCTTTGACGGCACCGGCTCGCATGCGGTGCTGGCGGCGTGTGCGGGAACCGCGCTCGCGCTTCTTGCCCTCTCGATCCCCTTCCGCGTCACCGCGCAGACCTATGGCAACGCGTTATTCGCCACTTTGCTGCTCTTCGCCGGACTATCTGTAGAACTGTGGCGCCTTAAGCGCGGCTCAGTTCCAGGGACGATCCCTGAGGGTTGAGATTGAAACAATCGCTTCGTCATCGCCGCTACCCAGCGTTCGGCGAAGAGAAGGGCCACCCCAAAGCTCATCTTGGAAGCGCCGCGGGTCCGGTCGAGAAACACAATTGGAACCTCAACAACGCGCAGATTTTTTCCGCCCTGCGCGATCGCTTCGAACGCGATCTTGAATCCGGTCGCAGCCGGCGCGACTTCGAGAAGCAATCGAGTCGGCATCGCGAAAAAGCCGCACATGGAATCATGGACGCCGGTGAGCGGATAAGCCAGGGCCGCAGCCACCCGCGACATGATCCTGCGCCAGAGCGGCCAGCCGGGAGTCGATCCCCCTTTCACGTAGCGGCTGCCAATCACCATGTCGGCGCGGCCTGCCAGGAGCGGCTGCAACAGCTCGCCGATTTTTTCCGGCGGATGACTGAGGTCCGCATCCATCACAACGAGCCATTCCCCTCGCGCCGCTCGCGCTCCAGCCAGGACCGCCCCCGCGAGTCCGAGCGTCGGCGCGTCGCGCTCGATCAATTCCACGCCGCGGTTCCCAGCGTGGGAACGAATGCATTCGCGGGTCCCGTCCGTCGACCCGTCGTCGACAAAAATTATCTGATCCGGGACCGGCGGGCATTCCGCGATCCGGGCGAGGAGCTGCGGAATGTTTTCGACCTCATTGAGGGTCGGCACGACGAGCGAGATCACGATGGGATCGAATGGGAGCGGACTTCCTCACGCACCACGCTCTGCGGTTTCTCGCTGATGCCGAGGTAAATTCGGCCGACGTATTCGCCCAGAATCCCGAGCAATAAAAGCTGCGCGCCCGAGAGGACAAGGACAGCGGCCATGATCGAGCTCCAGCCGGTGGGCGTTTTGTGGAGGACATGTTCGAACACCACCTCGATCACCGCGAGAAAGCCGAGCGCGCTCGTGATCATTCCCGCCAGGGTCATTAACCGGAGGGGCAGCACCGAGACGTTTACCAGCATGCTGATCCAAAGCCGGATGAGCTTACGGAAATTGTAACCGCTGCTCCCGAGCGTCCGTTCGACATGGCGGACCCGGACCGTGCCAACATTTTGCGTTACCTGGAAGATGAGTCCGTCCACGTACGGATAGGGCGTCCGGGATTTCGTGATCTCGTCGACGACGAAGCGGCTCAGGCAACGGAAGCTGCAGAGATAAAGTTTGCGCGGCTTGTCGACGACGAAATCGGCGATGCGATTAGTGAGCCAGCTGCCGGCGTTGCGCCACCAGGCGTGTTCCTTGTGTTCGTAAATACCGAAGACGACGTCGCGCTGCTCCGCCTCGGCCACCGCCAACAGTTTGAGCGCTTCCGCCGGTGGATTCTGGAGATCGTCATCCATCGTAACAATGTAACGGCCCGAAACTGCGCGCATCCCGGCCAGGACGGCGTTGTGCTCGCCAAAGTTGCGCGACAAGCTGAGGAAGCGCGTCGGCAGCCGGCTTTCCCGGGTCAACTTCAGGGCCACGGCCTCCGTCTCATCGCGGCTGCCGTCGTTCACCAGGATCAGCTCATGGCCGCCCGGCACTTCCAGCGCGGAGATCGCCTCGTGCAGGGCCGGCAGCGTCGCCGCCGCGTTGTAAAGCGGGACAACGATGCTGAGGCGCGGTCTGAATTCATCCATGTTTTCGAGCGACGGCAAAGACGGAAGTGCCAAAGGGCAACGATACGTGACGGCTGGCTTTAAGTTCAAGCGCCGTGAGGCGGGCCAGGGCGGTATTGAGAACGGAAGGAAGCGGGCGGAAATCCGAGCGCGCCTCTTCCTGGGCCAGACGGCGCCGGCTTAACCAACGAAAGAGCGCGATGGGCGGAGTCAGCGTCGCATTCCAATAGGTGATGTGTTCCACGGCGAAATGCGCGCCCTCGAGCAGTGCCCTCACTTGTGGACGCGTATAACGCCGAACCGCATCGACCCCCTTGTCGTGCGCGCCTTCGAGGAAGTCGAATGCGGCGAGATTCACGATCAGTTTCCCATTCGGTCGCAACACCCGGCGAGTTTCGTGCGCGGCCAAAGCGTCGTCGACGCTGGCATGCGTCCAGACATCGAGGGACAGAACTACATCAAAGGAATCGGCCGCGAACGGAAGCTCGTGAACGCCGGCGCGGAGCAGGTGCGCGCCGGTGTTTCGGCCGCGGCAAAGCTCAATGGCGTGTTCGCTGTCATCAATCCCGGTCAAATCGGCCGCCGGAAATTCCTGGCGCAACGTCGCCAGCATCCCGCCGCTGCCACAGCCGGCATCGAGCAATGCAAATTTTTCGCGCTTCGGTTCGATGGATGCGACCACATGCTGGCGGAGAGCCTGGTACCACCAGTAGCTGTCCTCGACGGAACGCATGATGTCGTGTTCATGTGGCTTCATAACGGTCTCACCTTATCGGGCTGGAACTACCGCATCTTCCAGTCGATACAAGCGCGGCGCGTCCGCGTCCACGGCCCAAAAAGATAGTTTCGCTCCAGCTGGGAATGCGCTTTGCGGAAAGGTCGCCCTCCAACCCGACCAAAGTTGCTCTATTGTCCGGAAACGCTTCACGATTTCGTCACGCGAACCAAAATCAGCTTGTGGTGCCGCGGCTGAACGGATATGCGCGTAGGCTGGGCTTCTATAACGATCTCGCCTTTCGAAACAAGTGCTAGCGAGGCAGGCTCTGCCACCGAGTAACGGACGATAGACCTTGGAGCCCACCGCTCCGGGGGATGAATAGGATAGTACGGCGCCACCTTACCTGGAAGATGGGGTTGAATGTAGCGAACGGCGAGAGTGAAAACGGAGCGAATCGGATCCCGTGGAATCTCAAATTCCAAGTGGTAAAGCCTCCAGCCTGACGGCAAGTCGTATAGCGGTGAAGCGACGGACGCTCTTGAAGGATGAAACACTCGTCGTCCGATCCTGAGGGAAGCGGCGGTGGACGCTTTTAGCGAGGCAACACTCTGCACGCCGTGAACTATGATTGGCACCTGGATCAGGATCACCTCGTCTGGTCCGACAAGGATTCCGTGAACCGACCTGCTGGCCGCGAAAGCTGTAGCCGTGGCGACGCATTGCATCGACTGCCGCGAGCAGCGCCGCAAGCTGTCGCTTCCCGAGTTCCGCCTTCTGCTCGGCTGCACGGGCTCCGCGCGGAAGTGCTGTGAGGGCGAGTCCGACGACAACGACGATATGAGCGAGTGTCCTCACGGCCTAACGAGAATTAGACGTAACTACGTCTTTAAAGGCGTAGTTTTTACATCTATCACGACGGGGTTAAGGCGAAATCGTCAGTTGGGAGCATTTCCAGCAAGATATTCGTGCCGGAGTCGGTCGATAAGCCGGAAGGCAGAGGCGGAGGTCCTAGGAGCGAAGCTGGAGCTTCGCGGGACAATTGCGTTCCCAAACAGAGCTTGGGAACGAGGGGCGGAGTTGACCGGCCAGCGAGATTGTGAGAAGCGGGGCGCCCGTCGCCAGACCGACCACGGGCGCGCTGCAGAATTACGGCAGGTTGTAGACCTCGACGACGGCGTTACCAATGGTGTTGTTCGCGCCTCTCACGATGGCGGTGTAACCGCCGGTCGGCAGGCTAACCACAATGGCGGATTCCTTCAGGTTGGCGGGCGGAATACCCGTCTGCTCGATCTGAGTTTTCTGGGTGTCCTGCCAGTCATCGTTCGATGCCGCGGTTATGCCATTAGCGTTGTGAAGCTCCATGGTAGGATCGGCGAGGGCAGCCGGGACCTGTCCGGCCAGCGACGGACCTATGGCGCGGAGAAGGACGTTTATATTGGAGTTCCGGTTTCCGGTGATGAACCCGGCAATGAGAATGTTATCGCCGGTCTGGACGAAACCGCGGGTGCTCAGGTTAGCCAGCTTCGCGTTGTTATTCGGATCGAGGTCGTAAGCTTCGACTACGGCGGTGCCTATGCTGTTGTTCTTACCTCGAACGACCGCGGTGTAGGATCCCGGATTTAACACTCGCAGGATGGCGGACTCGTTCGCATTGCCAGGGTTCAACCCAGCCTGTTGAATCTGGGAGGCCTCGGGCGAATCGCCCCAGTTGTCGTTACTTGTAACGAGGTTGCCGGAGCCATCGCGCAATTCGAGCGTCGGGTCGGCCACGAAACCCGGAACCTGGGTCGACGGTCCGAGGGCACGAACGACCACCTTCTTCGCTTCGGTGCCAGTAACAATAAAGCCACCGATAAGAGTGTTATCCCCAATCTGAACCCGGAGCCGGCTCGAGATGTTGAGCAACTGCGCGGCGCTGGGCGAGTTGATCTGTTCCACTTCGACGAGGGCGTGCGCCGTATTTGAGCTCACCTTTCCACGCGAATCGGTCACGACTAGCTTCACGTCGTAGAGGCCCCCCTGGTTGAAGGTGTGCATGAGGGTCGGCGAGCTTTGCACAACATCGTCCGAGCCGTCATTGAAGTTAAAGGTATAGGTCGGGATGGAATCGATCGCGTCGGCATCAAAGGACCCACTCCCGTTCAACGTCACGGTGAGCGGCGCAGTCCCGCTTCCCTTGTCCGCGGTGAGGACGGCAACGGGCGCGGCGTTTGGCAGACAAAGATTGGCTGGCCGGAGCTGATAACTGCTGGCGCCAGTCGTATCCGGAATAGTCTCATTGGTGCCGCCGCTCCCGGGCACTTCCGAAGGCGGCGATAACCGGACACTACCCAGAGCTATGCTGATAGCGGTTCCCGGGGCCAGTGGAGCACAGGTGCCACCGCAGACAGCATGGGAGCGAAATGTCTCCTTGGGCAGGACCATCGTGATAGTTCCATCGGTGCTGTAGGTACTCGAGGGGTCGAGGTTTCCGACGGTGCTGAAGAAGCGGGCCGCTCCCTGGAACACTCCGGTGGTGCCGTAGGTGAAAGCCGGCGCGGCGTTATCCGACGAAAGCATCGACACAAACCAATCTTCCTGGGGACCTACGATCGGGGCATCCGGCGGGCCGTATCCGGCGACAGTGAAGCGGACCGACCAGCGCCAGCCCGGTGGAACTGTGGTCAAGTCCTGGACTTTCATCGTGAAGACAATGTTGTCGGCTGCGCCGGTTTGGGTATTTGTCATCGGCTCCGCCATCGAGACGGAAGTGATGTCGTGCTGGACCACACCATCGCTTTCGTCTCCGACTGGATCGGTCACCGCGGTCACCCCGGGCGCGCTGCAGGAACCGGTTATTTCCAGCCGCTGCCCGAGAGGTAAACTGAGGAGGTTACTTAAAGTGCCTTCACCGGAGGCGTTCACGGCGCGGACCTGGTAGGTGTAAATCGGGACGCCTGGATCGGCCGTGCGATCGCTATAAGTGTGCTTATCCCCGGCCTGCTGACCGATCTCCACCAGATTGTTAGGCGTGGTGCCGCGATAAATCTTGTAAGTAGTAACGTCGCTGCCTCCGTTATCGGGAGCGACCCAGGTAAGATAGGAGGCCAGGTCGTCGCGCCGTCCGGAGAGACAAGCCGCCTGGGGCACGGCGGGCTCCGCGGGATCAAACTGGGCTAGCAAGCCTTTGCCACCCGATTGCCGCGCGAGGGTGGCCTTGGAACTATAGGAGTTAGGCCCGCCTTCCTTGCAATCGTCGATGCAACCGTCCGCATACGAGTAAAGGACGCGGCCCTTCTCGTCTTTCGTGACTTCATTGAAGTCGAGGAGGTTGCGGCACTGGTTCGCACCGCCCTGGTTCCAGATGCAGGCTTCTTTCTGGACCGGATCGTTTGGAGTCGCATTAACTGTGACCCAATGCGCACCGCCGTCATAGGTGTGGGCAAGAAAGAGATACCAGGTGCCATTGAAATCGACGGCCTGATGGTCGCCTGTCTGGGTTGTGCCGAAAAACCCAACCGCCGCGCGATCCGGATCGCCGGCGACTGCTTCCACGAACACAGCGTTGTGAAGGTTTTGACTCGCGCCCAGATCGAAGTCGTTGATCCAGGTCACGCCCTTATCGTGACTGACGGCGGCGTGGGCGTGGCCATCAGTGTTGATGTAGGAGAAGTAAACGGTGCCGTCGCTCGCGATGCCGACTGATGGGTCGAGAATCGCCGGAGGTTCGCCCGCTTCGAAACCGTTCCCCTTCACCTGTCGCACCGTCCAGGTAGTTCCACCGTCCTCAGAGACTGAGACCGCCTGGATGCCGGAGCAACCGCGGTTAGGCAGATACACTGTTCCATCCGGCGCGACTTTCACGTGCCCGTGAATACCGCCGCAACCGTCTGTGACCGCGTTATACGGCGCCGTTGACTTTCCAAAGTTGAGGCCGCCGTCGTCACTCCGGGAGCAGAACGCCGTCACGCCAGCTTGCGAGCAATAATAAACCGCGCTGCCTTTGTTGGTAGGGTTCCCGAGCGGAAGCAAGGCCGGATACGGTCCGGCGCCGACCGTTTGGTGATCGTAGCTTCCATCGGGCGGATTGATCTGCGCCGGCGTCCAGGTCGCGCCGTCGTCATCGGTATAGGCCATCAAACTATTGAGGCCGATAAGGACCGGGGACGCGGGCGGCACCACACTATCCAACTGCGAAACAAAAGTGCGTCCCGTGTTCTGGTCGGTGAAGAGAATCGGATCGAGCGACTTCGTTTTCGTGACGAGATAGGAAACATCCTCCCACATAGCGTCGCAGGCCGCGGGAACGGATCCGGCCGGAGTAATCGCTTCCGGAAAAGTGACTCGCAGGGTTTGCAGCCCGGCGATGTACATCGCTTTGTGAGTAACGAGATTGTAGCCGATGGACGGTTCGCCGGCCGCTTCGCCAACTGCCGGCGGCGGCGCGTAATTTAAGTAACGCGGACCGCCCGCGAACGATGGAGTCGGTGACGGCAAGGACGGTGGCGGTGGCGGACCACCCGCGCCGCCCGCGGAAGTTTCGATCGTCAGTTTTCCGACATAAGATTGGGGAGTGGGAGCGCTGATAAATCCACAGGCAATGATCTTGTAAGCCCCCGCCGGAAGATTGAGAGCCGTGACTTCTTCGAAGGGATTGCTGGTGTCGGAAGAATCCAGCGTCGTGCCGTCTGGCTTGAGCACGGTGATAACCTCATCGTTGCCTGAGTTGGCATCCCACTCGATGTGGAAGGTGAACTTGGCATTCACGGAGTTATAGACGTTCGCCGGAACGTTGATCGTCGAGACGTGTTGATCGGCGGCCGGGGTGTCGGCGACATTTGTAGCAATCGCTTGTCCCGTTGACCAGCGGCGGAATTTCGCCCGTCCATGTCACTTCGATTTTTTGCCCACCGCTGCCGGGAACGGTGACGTTGCTCGTCGGGGGATTCGACGCCCAGCTGAAAAAGGCGAGCGAGCCGCCGATGGCGAAGAGGATGGAAGTGAGAATGAGGCGCGGATGAAAAATGCCGGCCTTCGAAGCGTGTCTTGTGCGCATGTGTGGATCCTTTCCGAACGTGGATGGACAGGGACGAAGGTGTATTCGGAATGGTCCCGACCGACTGGATGCTTACATTTTTGTCATGAAAGAAATCCCGCTGCTTGCGAAAATGATGCTCGCGGGACTCGTGGACGCCGCCCGCTTCCCTAAGTTCAACGAAGCCAGTGGAAACTGGCGGACCTCCTCGTCGCCTACCCGCGACCAGATCGGGCCCAAAGTTGCAAAAACTTTTTGCGCGCAAAAGAGAGCCGACGACCGGGATTGAACCGGTGACCTACGGTTTACGAAACCGTTGCTCTACCAGCTGAGCTACGTCGGCGATGGAGCGGCGGTCTATGACCGTCGAACGCGGCGGGAACATGCCATCCGCGCGTCTGCGTGCAACCGGCATGATTCGGCGCTAGAGAAGAACGATGAGCCGGCTCGACGAAATTTTGCAGGTCAAGCGCGACGAGATCGAGCGATTGGAGCCGCGGCGTGAGGAGCTTCGTCGAGCTGCGCTTCTCCGAAACGATTTTCGCGGATTCGCCGCTGCGCTGCAACGCGAAGAGGGAAAAGTGGCTCTCATCGCGGAGATCAAGAAAGCGTCGCCCTCGGCGGGAGTGATCGTGGAATCGTTCGAGCCAGTGACGATCGCAAAAAATTATGCGCGCGCGGGCGTCGACGCGATTTCGGTGCTGACCGACGAGCGATTTTTCCAGGGCCATCTGGATTACCTGAACGCGGTTCGCGCCGTTGTTCCGCAACCGCTCCTGCGAAAGGATTTCGTGCTCGATCCGCTCCAGATCATGGAGGCGGCCGCGGCCGGGGCGGATGCGATCCTGCTGATTGTTGCGGCGCTGAGCCAGGAGGAGCTGGCGTCGCTTTTGGAAACGGCGTCGGTGTATCAACTCGACGCGCTCGTCGAAGTGCACACGCTGCCCGAGCTCGATCGCGCGTTGGAGACGGAGGCGCGAATCATCGGGATCAACAATCGCAATCTGGCGACGTTTGAAGTTGATCTCTCGGTGACGGAAAAGCTGAGCGAGCAAGTGCCTAACGACATCGTCCTGGTCAGCGAAAGCGGAATTCGGACGGCCGCAGATTTGGCACGGATCAAGGCATGCGGAGTGGATGCCGTCTTGATTGGCGAAGCCCTGATGCGCGGACAAGGCGGGTTACTCCAGAGGAATGGCGGCTAAGCATTCCTAAAAATCCCAAATCCCAAGCTCCAAATCCCAAAGAAATCCCAATTCCTGTTTCTCGCGTTATCAGCCGGAACGTTAACGCGCGGGTTGGATTTTTGGTGTTTGGACTTGTTTGGAGCTCGGATGTTGGGATTTGGGGTTTCCGTCGTAGCGCTAGCTACGACGTCTTTCCCCAGCTCGTCGCGACGAGCTGTTTCAGCGTGCTCCAAATCCCGGCGGGGGGCGCGCCGCCATTCTTGGCCGATCGGGCTACGAGAACTGGAACGTTGGCGCGATTCACGATTTCGCGAGTCAGATCCCCCATGATGTAGTGCCCGAGTGGCCCGCGCGTTGGCGAGGAGCCGGTCACAATCAGGTCGTGGCCGCGTTCGCTCGCGTCGGCGAAGATTTGATCGACCACGAACCCGTGGCGGATGCGCACCTCGACGAGAATGCCGAGCTTTTCCAGGCTTTGCTTTTGGGCGAGCAAATTGCGGCCGAGCTCGGAGCCCGATTCGAGCAGGCGTTCGACGTCTTCTTCGAGCTGAACCAGGTCGGCGTAAATGGCGGGCGGTTCCGCCATGACGTGGAGCAACGTGACCGAAGCGCCGACGGCCGCGGCGAGTTTGCCGGTTAATTCCACCGCCGCATCGATGTATTTTTTGCCGCCGGTGCAGACGATAAAACTCTTGAGCGTCTCGCAAATGCCGGTCGCAAGAAGCACCGGCGTCGGAATCGCCTTGATTACCTCATAGGTTTTGCCCGAGCGCCAATACGGACCGCTGCTCGTCTTGCGCCGCGCGCCGATGATCGTGATGTCGTAGGCTTTCGTTTTCGTCTGCTCGAGAATTTCCCGGATCGGTTCGCCGGCGCGGACTACGATCTCCGGCGAAACCCCAAAGCCTTTTAGTTTTTCCGCCTCGCTTTCGAGCGCGTCGCGCAGCGGCTTTTCGTCCGCAGCCGTTTCGGCGATCCCGAGCAGGGTCGTTTCCGCTTTGGTCGGCGCCGCGACAAGGCCGGCGACGAGGACCGGCTTGTCCGCCGGGTCGGTGCCATCGCTGCAAATCAGGATCCGCATAAGGCTAGAGTTTGTGTCCGGTCACGAGCGTGTAAATCACGATGGCCGCGCCGATCAACGGCAGCGGCACGAAGGCGAGCCGAATTTTCGGGCCCGCAAAATATTGGGTCGAGATCGCGCCGATCTGCGCCCCGATCGCCGCGCCGGTGTGCATGACGAGCGCGATCAGAATATCGACGTTCCCTTTCATGCGCATGACTGAACGTTCCGTAGCTGGCTGAAATAATGATTTCGAAAAGATCGGTCCCGACGGCGAGATGGGTTGGAATTCCAAGCACGTAAACCAGCATCGGCATCCGGATGTAGCCGGCGCCGCCGCCGAGAAATCCGCTGAACAAACCGCCGATGAACGAAACGAGAATGATCACCCAGAGCGAAATCGCCTTCACGCCCGACGCGGGCAGCGACACCATCGGCCACAGTTTTAGTTTCTGGATCGCCTTGGTCCGATGACTAAACGACGACTCGTCCTGTTTCGCCGCCGTGCCCGGCGTTTTAGCGCGAGGGCGACGCTTCTTTTGATACTGCAGCGTCCGCCACGCTTCCCAGATCATGAAGCTGGAAATGCTCACGTAGATCGCGATTGAAACCATGCTGACGACCGAATTCACGTTCCCGGCGCGCTTCAGCATCTGGATCAATTGCGCGCCGACTTCGGCGCCGCCCATCGTTCCAACCGCCATGATGAGGCCGAGTTTCAGGTCGACGTTTCCGAGGGCGCGATGCCGCTTCGCCGCGACGACCGATTTCCCTACGATGTGGGCGAGATCCGTGCCGACGGCAAAATTCCAATCAAGCCCGACCGCGCGCAATGCCGGTCCCGCGATGAAACTGCCGCCGACGCCAAAAAATCCACCCAGGACGCCGATGAAAAATCCGATGATCGCCAGATAGACCGGGCTGATGTGCGAATTCGAGATCGGGAAAAACATCAGTGGTTATTCCGATCGACCGCCGCGCAGAAGTCGCAGCAGCCAGGTGGTGACGCTTTCGAGGACGACCGCCTGGCCGATGATCAGAACGATGGCGACCAGGGCGTAAATCCTGACGTGATTGCAGATGCAGATTCTGGAGCCAGCCCGAGAGGTAGTGGAGAACCAGGAAAAAATAGGTGGTGACAAAAACGGCGTAGACAGCGAGCTCGACCAGGAACGCTCGTAACGTGTTGGTTTTGTCTTTCTTCGTGACCGAAACGCGGGCCATCTTCTTCATTTCGCCGTTGCGGGCGCGGTTGGTCGCGCTTCTTGCGTGGAATACCTGATTTTCATTTGCGCCCGAGGGGTTTCTTTCTACGTTCGAGTTCGCTTTTTAGCGGAAAATATGGCTGATCCCGCAAACAAATATCCGGAAAACGTTTCCGGCCCCTATTACGTCGACGATCAATGCATCGATTGCGATCTTTGCCGTGAAACCGCGCCCGCCAATTACAAGCGCAACGACGACGGCGGCCACTCTTTCGTTTACAAGCAGCCGGAAAGTCCGGATGAGGAAGCGCTTTGCAAAGAAGCGATGGAAGGATGCCCGTCGAGGCGATCGGCGCAGACGGCGGATAGTTATCGCGGCCTCGCCCAGTCGAGGCATTTCACACGATGACGGCGACAGAGCGCCGTAACTACAGCGGGAATGCGACGATTCCCGTCGCGCTCACTATCGCAGGCTCGGATAGCAGCGCCGGCGCGGGAATTCAGGCGGACCTGAAAACTTTCAGCGCCTCGGCGTGTACGGATTAACCGCGGTGACGTGCGTTGTCGCGGAAACGCCGGGATGCGTGTCGAAAATCGAGCCGGTCAGCGCAGCGCTGGTCCGCGACCAGATCGAGGTTTTGCTCCGCAGTTTCCCGGTCGCGGCGATCAAGACGGGTCTTTTGTTTTCCGCGGAGATCATCGCGGCGATTGCCGATATCCTTCGCGAAAATCGACCACGGCCGCTGGTCATCGATCCGGTTATGGTTGCGACGAGCGGCGATCCGCTGCTGCGGGACGACGCGATCGCAGTTTACGAACGAGAGCTCTTTCCGCTCGCAGCTTTACTGACGCCGAATCTGGGCGAAGCAACGCGGTTAACCGGCCGCTCGATTGGTGATCTCGACGGCATGTACGAAGCCGGCAAAGTTCTCGTCAGGAAATACGGTGTCCCGATCTTGCTGAAGGGCGGCCATCTTTCCGGCGATCAGGCAATCGACGTTCTCTTCCAGGACGAGAACGCGATCGAATTTTCCGCGCCGTTCTCGCGCGGTGTCGCCACCCACGGGACCGGGTGCACCTATTCGGCCGCGATCACGGCCGGTCTCGCCTCGGGCCTCGGGCTCGAGGAAGCCGTTCGTCGCGCGAAGAATTTCGTAACAGCGACGATCGCGCAGCATCACGCGTGGAATGACATCCACGCCCTCAACCATTCGCCATTGTAGGGCAAGCGCTCCGCTTGCCGAGGCAGCGCGCAATCCGTAAGCAGGCGGAGCGCTTGCCGTCCAAAATCATGTTCCGCCCGCGGACACCTTCTCCCAGCGCTGCTCGCGCATTGCCTGAATCGCCGCCGCGGTCTCCGCCTGTTTTTTGCTTTTTCCGGTCCCCTGCCCCAGCTCGATCCCTTCCCAAACCGCACGCACAACGAACGTCTTCGAGTGCTCCGGTCCGGTCTGCGACATCACTTCGTAAACCGGGCTGCGCGGCGAAATCGCCTGGAGCAACTCCTGGAGTTGCCCTTTCGGGTTTACGTCGACCGGTTCTTCGACGAGCTGCTCCAGATCGCTCGCCGATTGTTCCAAAATGAATTTCCGCGCGGTGGCCAGATCGCTATCGAGATAAATCGCGCCTACCAGCGCCTCGAACGCGTCCGCCAGGGTAGAGTTGCGCGAGCGTCCGCCGCTCGCTTCCTCGCCCCGGCCCATCATGAGGTATTTTCCCAGTTCCATCTCAGCGGCATGAACCGCCAGGGCTTCGCGCGAAACCAGGCGCGCCCGGAGTTTGGTTAATTTCCCTTCCGCTTCCGAAGAGAAATATCCGTAGAGATGTTCTGTGACCACCAGCTGCAGAACCGCATCTCCCAAAAATTCCAGGCGCTGGTTATCAAAGTAAGTTCGATGCGTCTCATGTCGAAGACTGGGATGGGTGAGCGCTTCGGCGAGGAGCAACGAATTGCGAAACTTGTAGCCGATGCGTTCTTCGAGCGGATTCACCCGACCGGAATGTTAAACCGCTGCGCCCGGTTTTCCAACAAGGAGCGGCGGTTATCCCGCAGTTGCGGGACCGTTGGCGATCCGGAGAGCGCCGTTCCTTGAATCACTATTTCTTTTGGAGAATCTCGATGGAGGTGACGAGATCCAGAGCACGTTGCAAGACAGAGTCGTGGACCCCACCCTTTTCCACGGCGGTTTTCCGGCGTTGCGCCGCTTCCATCGCTTCGAGTTCCGGATTCCTCCCGGAAATCAACGCCGCCTCGTTCAGGTGCGGCCGCGAAGCCTCGGTCAGAAACGGCGTCATGCCCTTTTCGCGGCTCGTTTGAAATATTTCACGTTTCTCAACGGCCGCCATTTCCACCGGCACGTCCGGCTTGAGCCCACCGGGAAAAAGAGAAACACCTTCGGGCAAAACCGCTTCGCCGACCGCGATCCTCAGGACTTTGCCGCTCGGCAATTTAAGATCGGAATATTCCACTGCCTGCCCGGCGGACTGCTGACCGATCAACACCGCCTTGTCGTAAACCCGAATCACACCGGCCACCGCTTCCGCCGCGCCCGCGGTGTCGTTGTCCGCCAGGAGGACGAGCAATCCCTGGTAAGCTGGATCGCGGTCGGAAGTAAACGCGCGTTCCTGTCGCATCGTCGTTTTCTTGCGGAGCGTGAACAGCAGTTTGTCCTTCGGGCAAAAACGTTTCGCAAACTCAGCCGCGACCGCGAAATCGTTGGCCGCTCCACTGGCGCGAAAATCGAGGACAACCGCGTCGACTTTCTTCGTCGCAAAACTTTGGAGGTTCGTATCGAGCGCATCGAGGTTCGCCTTGTTCAGCGCCCCGAGACGCAGATAACCGACGTGGCCATCAAGAACTTCGCCATAGAGCAGCGGCGCCGGCTCGGAAGATGGCGCGTTTGCGCTCGAAAGAAGAATCGCACCGCGCCCGAGCCGGGTCAGAATGCCTTCGAAAGCAGCCCGGCTCAGCTCCGTCTCGTTCAACGTTTCCGGCTTGATGTAATTGTTTTTCAGTAACTGGATCGCCTCCTTCAAATCAGCAGCGTCCATCGAATCGATCAATGAACGGGTCGGCGGTGCGGAAGGTTCGACGGCCGGGGTCGGGGTTGGCGAAGGCTTGGCCGGCGTCTGCGCGAACAGATCGGCGGCGGCCCTCCCCATCCAGAGAACGACGATCAAGAGGAAGAGGCCGCGCGACATCAGTGGCCCACGATCTTACTCTCCACGGCGCTCAGGGCAATATCGCGGCGATAATGGCAGCCTTCGAAATGGATTTTCCCGACGGCTGCGTAGGCCCGGTCGCGCGCCAAAGCAATCGTTTCGCCCAGCGCGGTCACCGCCAGAACGCGGCCACCACTCGTTACCACTCGGCCGTTCTCGCGCCGCGTCCCGGCATGAAAAATTTGCACGTTCTCCGAAGCAGCAGCCTCCAGGCCGGAGATTGGCTGGCCCGTCTCATATTTTTCTGGGTATCCGCCCGACGCCATTACCACGGTCACCGCCGGTCGTTCGTCCCATTCGATTTGGACGCTGCTGAGTTCGCCGTCGACCGTCGCCGCCAGGAGCGGAAGCAAATCGGTTTTCAGTCGCGGCAGGATTACCTGCGTCTCAGGATCACCGAATCGGCAATTGAACTCGAGCACGCGCGGTCCCTCCGCGGTCATCATTAGCCCCGGGAAAAGCAGGCCGCGAAACGTGACCCCGTCTTCGCGCAAACCATCGAGCAACGGCCGCATGACTTCGCGCTCGAATTGTCCCTGCGTTTCCGCGTCGAAATTATTGGCCGGACTGAACGCCCCCATCCCACCGGTGTTCGGTCCGGCATCGCCGTCTAACGCCCGCTTGTGATCGCGGGCGCTCGCCAGCATCCGAAAATTCGCGCCGTCCACGAGGGCATGAAGCGAGCACTCTGTGCCGGCGAGACATTCCTCGATCAGGAGCCGGCGGCCCGCTTCGCCGAAGCGTCCTTCCGTCATCATCGCAGTCACCGCGGCCTCCGCTTCCTCGACCTGCTTCGCCACAATCACGCCTTTGCCGAGCGCCAGCCCGTCCGCCTTGATCACGATCGGAAAACGCGACTCCTTTAAGAACGCGGTCGCTGCTTCCGGCTTTTCGAAGATGGCGGCCCGCGCTGTCGGGATTCGCTTCGCCCGCATCAATTCCTTGGCGAAGATTTTTGAAGATTCCAATCGCGCCGCTGACTTCGTCGGACCGAAAATTCGCAGACCTTCGTTCTCGAAAACATCGACGATCCCGGCGGCCAGCGGATCGTCCGGACCAACGACAGTGAGTCCGATCGCATTCTGCTTAACGAACTGCATCAGCGCCGCGAAATCGTTCGCCTTGATGGCAACGTTCTCTCCGAGCTCCTCAGTTCCGGCATTGCCCGGCGCGCAAAAAATCCGGTCGACTCCGGACGATTGCTTCAATTTCCAAACCAGCGCGTGTTCGCGGCCACCGCTGCCGACGACAAGGATTTTCACGGGACCGAAGCGTCCTTGGGAAAGCGGATGAGTGCAAGGTGGATCGCGCGCTCCGTCGCGCGATGTCATCACGGTTCACGGCATACCGGCCGCATCCCGCATCGCTCGCGGAGCGCACGATCCACCTTGATCCCGCACGGAATCGTCTTTCGTTGTTGACCTGATGACTCGCGTGTTCCTCTTGTCGCCCGCCTACGCCGGCGGCCAGCGCGCCCGCATGGTGATGAGCGAACGCGCCCAGTTCGATCTCGCGAAACGCCTCCGAAGCAACAAACCTCCGACGCTCGGAGAGATCTTCGCTTTCCTAAGCGGCCTGTATTTTCGGGGAAAGCTCGCTTACGCGAATGCCTTTGCGCCGCCGCGCCGGAGACGATCGTCGGTCCTCGTCATTACTCCGACGCGCGGCCTCGTTCCAGCCGCCACCCCGATCGGTCTCTCCGACCTGCTCGAGTTCGCCGAGGTCGACATTCATGAAGACGATCCGCGTTATCGGACGCCGCTCGAGCGTGACGTGAAGCGGCTCGCAGAAAAATTGCCGGCCGATAGCCAGATCGTTTTGCTCGGCAGCATTGCCACGTCAAAATACGTCGACGTGCTTCTCCAACATTTCGACCAGCGCCTTTGTTTCCCCGCGGATTTTGTCGGTCGCGGCGACATGAGCCGCGGCGGATTACTCCTACGTTGCGCCGTCGATCGCTCCGAGCTGACCTACATTCCGGTCGCCGGCGCCGTGCGAAAAGGAAAGCGCCCACCGAAGCTCGAGCCGCGAAGATACAATCACTGAGTTATAACTAAATCTGCACCGGCAGGCGATTCGAAGTGTGAATAGTGACTGGTGATCGGTGAATGGTTTTGTCTATTCACCAGCCACTGATCACTATTCACACTTCGGACTCGCGTGACGCGAAATAACAAGATGAATCTGTCGATCAAACCACCCCTCCCGCCCATGGAGGCCCGCTCGGTCGACGAAATCCCCGTCGGAGACGAATGGCAATACGAGCCGAAATGGGATGGATTCCGCTGCATCGCGTTCCGCGACGGGAACAAAGTTTTTCTGCAATCGAAAGCGGGCCAGCCGCTCGCCCGTTATTTTCCCGACGTCGTCGGAGCGCTGGAGGGGCTGGCGGCGAAACGGTTCGTGCTCGACGGCGAGCTCGCTATTCCAGTCGGCGGCGCGCTCGTTTTCGACGAACTGCAATTGCGGCTCCATCCGGCCGCGAGCCGCGTTCAAAAACTCGCGGCCGCGCATCCGGCCCTGTTCATCGTTTTCGACCTGCTCGCAGACACCGCCGGGAAATCTCTGCTTGCCCTGCCCCTGCGGGAACGGCGGAAACAGCTTGAATCTTTTGCGCGTCAAAATTTGAAGGCAAAGAGTGGAGTCCGCCTTTCGCCGGCCACCACCGACTTGGCGAAGGCAAAGAAGTGGTTCGACAAGACGGGCGGCGATCTGGACGGCGTCATCGCCAAGCTGGCCGATGCAGCTTACGCATCGGGCGAGCGGACTGCCGTCATGAAAATCAAACAGGTCCGCACCGCCGATTGCGTGATCGGCGGCTTTCGCTACGCGACCGGCGCGCGCGTCCTGGGATCGCTGCTCCTAGGGCTTTACGACGACGAAGGCCTGCTCCATCACGTCGGTTTCACTTCCGCTTTCAAGGCGAGTGAGCGTCCAGGGTTAACGAAGAAATTCGAAGCGCTAAAAAAGCCGCCTGGTTTCACCGGCAACGCCCCGGGTGGCCCGAGCCGTTGGAGCACGGAGCGAAGCGCCGAATGGGAACCGGTCGATCCGAAGACCGTCGTCGAAGTGACCTACGATCATTTCACCGGCGGACGGTTTCGGCACGGGACGAAGATTCTGCGGTATCGCCCGGACAAAGCGCCGAAGCAATGCACGATGGATCAGGTCGAGCAGCGCGAAGGTAAATCGCTGGCGCTGCTGTAGGAGACGTCGCTGGAGGGACGGGCGCTGTCCCGTCCCTGTAATTTCAGGGACGACACGGCGGTCGTCCCTCCAAGGTCAAGTTAGCTACAATTACTTTTCCGCGTTGAGCTCGAAATCGATCTTCACTTCGTAGAACGCCTTTGTTGTCAATCCCTCCGGTAGAGGATCGACGTGCGTCACCCGTTGCGCGATGGCGGCGACGGATTCATCGACCACCACGTTGCCCGAGGGTTTCACGATCGCGAACTTCGAGACGCGCCCGTCTTTTTCGATCCTGATCCTCACGATCGTGGACATCTTCGCGCCGGTCGCGACGATACTCTTCGGCTGTTCCCAAGCCTTGTGAAAACGATCGTGGAGCATCGTCCCATACCACGCGAGCTCCGATGCCTGCGTGTTTGTCGCGCCCGACCCTTTGTCAGCGCTCTCTTTTTTCTCTGAGCTTTCCTTTGCTGAGGTGCTCGATTCCTTCTTCGACACGGACGCCGTCGGTTTCTTCTCGGGCGTCTCCTTGCTCGAAGGCTTTGGGGTCGCCTTGGGCTCGGCGCTCTTTTTCGGGGTCGCCTTCGGCGTCGGGGACGGAGCTGGTTTTACGGAAGGTTTCGGCGTCGGGCTCGGCTTTGGAGCGGCGGTGGGCGTGGGGGTTGGCGACGGCATTTGGATCTCGCTCTTGAAAGGCGTTGGACTCAACGATTCCGCCGGCTTCTCCACCGGCGCCACGGTCGACACTGGAGTGGGTGCTGGCGCCTTCTTTGCTTCCGCGGCAGCCGCATCGGCGCTCATCCAGACGACGTTCTGCAAATTCGCCCGTGGTTCCTCCCGGCTTCCGCGCGCGAGCGTCAGCAGCACCGCGAGATGGGCCACCGTCACAAGCGCGACGTTCGTCCAAAAGCGCGTGTCCCGGGACATTACCTGTTCGTTGCCGCCTTAGTCGCGATTCCGACCTTATTGATTTGGGCGCGCTGCAACGCGTCCATCAGCGCAATCAATTTCTGCACCGGCAAATCACGGTCCGGCCGAATGACGATCGCGACCTCGGGGTTCGCGCGCTTCAATTCCGCCAGTCGCGCAACGAGATCAGCCGACGAGACGGTTTTGTCGTTGATCTTGATCGTTTCCAGCCGGTCGATTGAGATCGTCTGCACCTGACCGGTCTTGACCGGTGCATTGGCGGCGTTGCTGGACGGGATGATGAGGTTGACGCTGTTTTCGAGCAGCGGCGTCGTGATCATGAAAATGATCAGCAACACGAACGCGAGGTCGAGCAACGGGGTGATGTTGATCTCGGAGAGCGTCGAAAGATTGTGGCGTCCAGAATAGCGTCTCATCTTTCGAATTCCGCTTCCCGCGCCCCGTGATCGACGTATTTGTGCTCGAACTCCGAGGCGAGCTCAGCCGCGAAGTTATCCATCTCAACGATCATTCCGCGGATGCTCGTGACCAGGAAATTGTAACCAAACATTGCCGGGATCGCGACGCAGAGCGCGGTCACCGTCGTGATCAGCGCTCCGGAAATACCGGGCGCCATCGTCGTCAGATTCGGCGAACCGGCAACGGCGACATCAGTGAACGTGTCCATCACGCCCCACACAGTTCCGAGAAGTCCGAGGAAGGGCGAACCGCTCACGGCGGTGGCAAGCAGGATCAACTGCGATTCCAGACCCAACGCCGTCTCACCTACGGCGCGTTCCATGGCGGCGTTGACCGCGTGCATCTGCGCGGGCGCGATCTTTTCCGCGCTCCCGAGGCGCGCCTTAAATGTCTCGTCCACTTCGGCCGAGCCAAGCAATTGAAAGGTCATCTCTTCGCAACCGGCCCGGTAAACATTGTAGAGCGGCGCCCCAGGAAAATTCGCGCGGCTTTCGAAGAGCCGAAGCGGCTGGCGATCTTTGCGGAACGCGGCCCGGAACCGTGCCGTTTGTTTCCGCGCGAACTGGATCACCCGCAGCTTCGTGATCATGATCGACCAGCTGAAGATCGAAACCACCGCGAGGAGGAAGAGAACGATCTTCCCGGCGATGGTCGAGTGCTCGAACGCGAAAGTCAGACCGCCGGTCGCCAGGATGATCGCAAGAAGCATGTGCGCCTACTCTCGGAAGTAATACGGGAGTTTTGGCGAAAGGAAAAGCGCTTCGTCGAGCCCTTGCTATTTTTTGCGCGGGCTCTTCTGCAATCCTCGCGGATAACTCGGATTCCGCCGCGCCACGACGATGAACCCGATGCCGATCGCGATGGTGAAGAACGAAAAGAATTGGCCGCGGGTAAACATCCCGACAAGCGGCGCGTCCGGTTCGCGGAAGTTTTCCACGATGATCCGGAGGACGGAATAAACGATAAGGAACAAGCCGGTGATAAAACCGTTGGGTGTGCGGAAGCGCGTTCGGACAAACCAGAGGACCGCGAAGAGAACCGCACCCTCCAATGCCGCTTCATAAAGTTGCGAAGGATGACGCGGCGATAGAATGCCGCGGAGAATCTCAGCGATTTTTGGGTTGGTCCGGACCGACTCGATCACCTGCTCGGTCGACTTCATTGAGGGATCGAGATACTGAACGGTAGTGAGAGCGTTGCTCGCCTGGGCCGAGTTGGCCGGGTCCAACAATTCCTTGGGAAACAGCACCGCCCAGCGAACGTTCGTGACGCGTCCGTAGAGCTCGCCATTGATGAAGTTGGCACAGCGGCCGAGAAACAAGCCGATCGGCGCGACCACACACAGGTTGTCGCCGGGATTCGTCCACGGAATTTTATGCCGGCGCGAGTAAATGAGAGTGAAGACAACGACGCCGATGATCCCGCCGTGACTCGACATCCCGCCTTCCCAGACCCGCAAAATCGAAACCGGATCCCGCAACATATCGGGTCGGTAAAAAAGAACGTAGCCGAGCCGGCCGCCGATCATCACCCCAAAAAGGGCGACCCAGGTTACAAAATCGCCGAGCGCGGCCTGGGGGAGATCGAGAAAGCCGCGTCGTGAAAGGACGCGCAAGAGCAGCCAGGCAAAAACAAACGCGAGGACGTAAGCCATCCCGTACCACCGCGGGCCAACATTGCCGGTGATGCGGAAGATGAACGGATCGAGATTATGCAGGTAGTAGGCAAACATGAAGCGACGCGATCTTCCGCGATGTTGTCGAGGTGGGCAATAGCGCGCTTGCGTTGTAGCGACGGCGCTCTGTCGCCGTCAGAACGCTTGGCACGGCGACAGAGCGCCGTCGCTACAACTACGCGGCTCGGGATGACACGCGCTGCTTGCGAAGCCGTTTCGTCTTCAACACTTCGCGCAGGAATGGCGCGGTGCGGCTCACCCGGCTTTTCGCGACCTCTTCCGGTGTCCCCGTTGCGACCACTTCGCCGCCTTCCGCGCCGGCTTCGGGTCCCATGTCCACGATGTAATCGGCTTCGCCCATGATGCTGAGATTGTGCTCGATCACGATCACGGTGTTGCCCTCGTCGACGAGGCGATGCAGGACGTTCAGGAGCAGTTCTACGTCGGCCATGTGGAGCCCAATCGTCGGTTCTTCCAAAAGGTAGAGCGTCGATTTCGGCTTCCGCATTTTGCGAATCCGCTCGTTCTGGGCGCGGCCAATTCCGCGCGTGAGCTCGCTCGCGAGTTTCAACCGTTGCGCTTCGCCGCCGCTCAAGGTCGGGCTCGGCTGGCCCAGCTTTAGGTATCCGAGGCCGGTGTCGACCAGGAGTGAAAGCGGGCGCGCGATCTTTTGGTTGGTGGAAAAGAACGCCGCGGCCTGCTCAATCGTCATTTCCATGACGTCGCCGATGCTCTTCTCGTTGTAGAGCACCTCGAGCGTTTGGGCGTTGTAACGCCGGCCGCCGCAGTCTTCACAAGGCACGTAACTGCGCGGGAGAAAGCTCATCTCCAGCTTGATCGCGCCCTGGCCAGCGCACGTCTCGCAGCGGCCGCCCTCGGTGTTAAACGAAAAACGGCTCGGCGAATAACCGCGCACGCGCGAGACCGGCAGCTGTCCGTAGAGTTTGCGGATCTCGTCGAAAACCTTGATGTAGGTCGCCGGCGTCGAGCGCGACGTCTTGCCAATCGGCGACTGGTCGACTTCGTAGACCGTCTCGAAAAACTCCGTCCCGGAAATCGTCGAAACCAATTCCCGCTGGGGGACACGTTTGTTTTTTAACGCTTCCTTGACCGCCGGAAGCAAGACTGAGCGCATCAAGGTAGATTTTCCCGATCCCGAAATGCCGGTGATGACTGACAGCCGACCAACCGGGAATCGGACATCAACGTTTTTCAGATTGTGCGCGTGCGCGCCGCTGATCTCGATCCACTGCTCGACTTCACCTAACGACCGGCGCTCACTCCGCGTCGGATGGCAGAGGGGATTGGTCAAACATCGTCCCGTTTCGGAACCGCCGTGCTCCTTGATTTCCGCCAGGGTTCCCTGGACGACGACTTCGCCGCCATGCACACCCGCGCCCGGCCCCAGATCGATGATGTGATCGGCCCGACGCATTGTCTCCTCGTCGTGTTCGACGATGACGAGTGAGTTCCCCTTTTGTCGCAAGGCCGTCAGCGTTTCGAGCAGGCGCACGTTGTCGCGCGGATGAAGGCCGATCGTCGGTTCGTCCAGAACGTAAAGAACGCCGCGCAGATTCGACCCGAGCTGCGCCGCCAGCCGGATCCGCTGTGATTCTCCACCGCTCAGCGTCTTCGCCGAACGCCCGAGCGACAGATAGCCGAGCCCGACGTTTTGCATGAACCTGAGCCGTTGCGAAATTTCCGGCACCAGATCGTCCGCCACGGTTTTGGCGTTGCCGCGAAAACGCAGCCTGGCCATCAACTGCAACGCTTCGCCCGCGGAAAGCGCGGTAAAATTGTCGATCGTTTGCCCCTGGAGCCGAACATGCCGGGCGATCGGATTCAGCCGCGAACCGTGACAAGCGGGACACGGCACCGCTTCCTCTTCATCGATCCATTCCGATTCGCGTTCGGCGGCGAGCTCGTTCTCGAGCACAGAGTCGCCCGTATCTTCGTTTCCAGTCTGCTTGTCCTGGTCCCAAATTTCGCCGAACCCGCCGCATTCCTCGCAGGCTCCATGCGGCGAGTTGAACGAAAAAAGCCGCGGATCGAGTTCCTCAAAGGCCCGGCCGCACCCGGGACAACTCATCTCCGTGCTCATCACGGTGAGGCCATGCTTCGAGTCGAGGAGATGGGCGGTGCCGCGGCCGATGTCGAGCGCGCGCTGGACGAGATTGCGCGCTTTCAGAATTCGCTTCGCATCAATGGCACCGACGACGACGTCGATCGTGTGTTCCTTGAAACGCTCCAGCTTGCGGAATTGCGCGACCGGGATGAGCTGGCCATCGACAAAAAGCGTGTCGAACCCCTGACGCTCCGCCCAGCGCGCAACATCGGTGTGAAATCCTTTCCGCGCTTTAACGAGCGGCGCGAGCACCTTGAGCGGCCCGCGTTTCACCGCCGTCTCGAGCTGACGAACGATCGCAGCCACGCTTTGCTTTTCGACCGGCAAATCGCAGTCCGGACAAAATTGCGTTCCGGTCTTGGCGAACAAGAGCCGGAGAAAATGGTAAACCTCGGTGACGGTGGCGACCGTCGATTTGCCGCCGCCCCGCGTGACGCGTTGCTCGATGGCGACGCTGGGCGGGACACCGTCGACTAAATCCACGTCCGGTTTTTCCAACTGTTCGACGAACTGCCGGGCATAAGGCGACATGCTGTCCAGAAAACGGCGTTGCCCTTCCGCGAACAGAATGTCGAATGCGACGGTCGATTTCCCCGAACCGCTCAACCCCGTGATTACGACCATTTGGTCGCGCGGGATATCGAGCGAGATGTTTTTGAGATTGTGCTCTCGCGCCCCATGAATGCGGATGGCGCCGGATGCTCTGTCGCCGGGGAGCACGCGCGCCTCGTCCCGTGGCCGCGGGAGCGCCTCGCCGAACGGCTCTTCCGCCGCGCGTAACGCAATTTCGTTATCGTCATCAAGATAAACGCTGCTCGGGATTCGCGGCGAGGCGCTCCCGCGGCCGCGGGACGAGGCGCGTGTGTTCCCCAGAACATTGCGCAAATACCGTCCGGTATGCGACGCCTCCACTTTCGCCAACGCTTCCGGTGTTCCCGCCGCCACCAGTTCTCCACCGCCGTCGCCCGCTTCCGGTCCCAGATCGATGATCCAGTCGGCGCACTTAATCACTTCCAGATTGTGCTCGATCACGACGATCGTGTTTCCGGCGTCCACCAACCGCTGAAACAGCCGCATCAAGATTGCGACATCATCGAAGTGCAATCCCGTCGTCGGTTCGTCGAAAATGAAAAGTTTTCCGGTCTCCGCATTCCGCTCTCCGATCTCGGTCAGGTGTCGCACGAGTTTGAGCCGCTGAGATTCGCCACCGGAAAGTGTGTTCAGCGGCTGGCCCAATCGGAGGTAACCGAGCCCGACCTCGTCGAGGACATCGAGCTTGTCCCCGAGCGTCTTGGATTCGCCGATCTGGGCGAAGAACTGGATCGCTTCGCTGACCGTCATCTCAAGAACGTCGTGGATCGATTTGCCGTAAACCTTCACTCGCAGGACGTGCGGCTGGAAGCGGCGGCCTTCGCATTCCGCGCAACGAACATAGAGATCGCTCAAAAATTGCATCTCGATCTTCTCAAAGCCGGTGCCGCAACAGCGCTCACAACGGCCACTCCCGGAATTGAAGGAGAACGCGCTCGCAGTCAGTCCCTGCGCCATCGTTTCGGTTTGAGCAGCAAACATTTCCCGGACGCGATCGTAGAGACCGAGGTAAAGGATCGGCGTCGAACGTGGGGTGCGGGCGAGCTGCGACTGGTCGACCATGACCACTTCGCCCACTCGGTGGGCGCCGGTAACGGATTTGCAGGCGCCCGGTTCCTGGTCGCTCGGCTGGCCTTTGGCCTGCGTCAGGTGCCGGTAAAGGACCTCGTGAATCAACGTAGATTTGCCGGACCCGGAAACGCCGGTGACACAGTTGAAAATTCCGAGCGGAATTTCAATGTCGACGTTCTTGAGATTGTGCTCCTTCGCGCCCGTGATCTTGATCGCGCTCGAAGATTTGCGGCGCGATTTCGGGATCGGGATCGATTTGCGGCCGGCCAGATAGTCAGCGGTGAGCGACGACGATTTTTGTTGTAGGGCAAGCGCATCGCTTGCCGTCGTTCGATTTGGCAGGCGGAGCGCCTGCCCTACAAAGTCCCGGAGCGCCCCGCTGAAAACCAAATCGCCGCCGTACTCGCCGCGGCCCGGACCGATGTCGACGATGTTGTCGGACGCACGGATGATCGCTTCTTCATGTTCGACGACGAGCAGCGTATTTCCCTTGTCGCGGAGATCGTGCATCACCCGCACGAGCCGGCCCACATCGCGCGGATGCAGACCCACGCTCGGCTCGTCCATGACGAAGAGAGTGTTAACCAAGGACGCGCCGAGGCAGGTCGTCAGGTTCACCCGCTGAACTTCACCGCCGCTCAAGGTGCGGGTCGATCGATCCAGGGTGAGATAACCGAGGCCGACTTCGCAAAGATAACGGAGCCGCGCCACGACTTCGTTGCGGAGCATCTCGGCCGTTGAGTCGTTAGGCGGCAACGCCAGCTCGGCGAGAAGTTTCTGGGCGTCGCAGATCGGAAGTAGTGCAATCTCCGGCAACGTCCGCGCAATCTCGCGATTCTGGAGCGACGGTCTATGACCGCCGACGCCGGCGCTGGCCGTTCCACCGTTTCGCCGGTCATAGACCGCCGCGCCAGGGGCCGGCGCAGGCGAAACGATCTTGTAATTCAAGGCCTCGGGCTGGAATCGCCCGCCTTTACACGAAGGACAGGTCGTATAAGCCCGGTAACGGCTGAGCAAAACCCGGACATGCATTTTGTAGGTTTTGCTCTCGAGCCATTTGAAAAATCCGCGGACGCCGTACCAGCGATCGTTCTCCGCCAGTTCTTCAACGTCAGTATCTTCATCGCGCGCTTCGCCGTTGATTACGAAATCCTGGTCCGCTTTCGGCAACTCTTCGAACGGGATGCGGACATCGATCTTCTCCCGCGCGCAGGCTCGCACCAGGTCACGTTGCGATTCGCCCATCTCTTCGCCGCGAAAAACGCGGACGGCTCCCTGCGCGATCGAGAGCGACCGGTCCGGAATGGCTTTGTTCAGGTCGATTGCAATTGTGCGTCCGAAACCTCGACAATCGGGGCAGGCGCCGAGCGGATTGTTGAAGCTGAAAAGGCCCGGCGTCGGCGGTCGAATATCGAGGTCGCAGTGGGCGCAATGCCAGCCGGTGGAAAAGGGAAGTTGAGAGTTTGTGGTTGAGAGTTGAGAGCCGCCGGGAGCGAGAGGGACCACATTTATTCTATCCTTGCCGAAGCGGAGGGCGGTTTCGATGGCCTCGACGAGGCGCGCGCGATTCGTTTCGGAAATGCCGACCCGGTCCTGGATAACCTGAACCCGGGCACCAAGGCGCTTGATCTTTTTGTCGGAATCGACGCGGATGATTTCGTCGTCGATCCAGACGCGCAGGTAGCCTTGTTGCTGGATGAAATCGAAGAACGCGCGCGGCTCGGTTTTCGGCGGGACCGCGACCCAGAACGTAATCAACGCAGTTTGGCCGGAGAGATCCTGGAGGATATGATCCGCAATTGAGCGGGCGGTCTCCGGCCGAATTTCACGGCCGCAGGTTGGGCAAAATGCGCGGGCGACGCGCGGCATCAGAAGCTTCAGGTAATCGTTGATCTCGGTCATGGTGCCGACGGTCGAGCGAGAACTTTTGACCGGGTTCGCCTGCTCGATGGCGATGGCGGGCGGGATCCCGCGGATCTCGTCAACGCGCGGCTTGTCCATCCGGTCGAGGAATTGTCGCATGTAAGGACTGAAGGTTTCGACGTAACGCCGCTGGCCTTCAGCGTAGATTGTGTCGAAGGCGAGGCTCGATTTGCCGCTGCCGCTCGGGCCGGTGATGACGGTCAATTTCCCAAGCGGCAGATCGAGGTCGATCCCCTTCAGGTTGTTCTGGCGCGCCCCGCGAATCTCGACGCAGCCCGCCTCAGGCGGCGCGGTCACGCAAGGTTTTTCGGCGGTCGTTGAACCCACCGGAGACTATCCGATTGCGGGGACCGGTTCGCAAATTTTCGGCGCGGAAAACCACTGTAGTCGTCGGCCTGTGGCCGACGCGAGAGCGTGGTGGCCCACTCTCGCGCTCGCCGCAGGCGAGCGTCTACAGAAACCAGGCGAGCGGCTACAGAAACCGTTTCGCGACTTTCTCGCGCTCGGCGCGCAAGCGCTGCGGCATATCGGGCTCGAGCGTATCGAAAAATCTTGCCTGGCCTTCCAACTCCGTTTTCCACTCCTCCGGCTTCACCGAGAGGAGTTCGCCGAGCTGGGAATCGTGAATGTGATCGGCCCCGACCAACCCCAGCTCTTCCCGACGCGGAATGAATCCGATTGGCGTTTCCCTCCCCTCCGCGCGGCCCTCACATCGGTCAATGATCCACTTTAAGACGTGCATGTTCTCACCGAACCCCGGCCAAAGAAATTTTCCATCGGCGCCTTTACGGAACCAGTTCACATGAAAAATCAGCGGCGGATTCTTTAGCCGCGGGCCGATCTCGAGCCAGTGGCGGAAATAATTCCCCATGCTGTATCCGCAGAATGGCAGCATCGCCATCGGATCGCGCCGGATCTGGCCGACGGCGCCGGTGGCGGCCGCGGTCGTTTCCGACGCCATCGTGGCGCCGGCGTAAACGCCATGCACCCAATCGAACGCCTGGAAAACGAGCGGCATCGTGTCGCTGCGCCTGCCGCCAAAAATGATCGCGCTAATCGGGACGCCCTCGCCTTTCTCAACGTCCGGATCGAGCACCGGATTGTTCCGCATCGGCACGGCGAACCGGCTGTTTGGATGCGCGGCCTTCTCCTTCGAGTCGGGTGTCCAATCGTTTCCTTTCCAATCGATCACGTGCCCGGGCGGCGCGCCGTCCTTGCCTTCCCACCAGACGTCGCCGTCGTCAGTGAGGGCGACGTTCGTGTAAAGCGTGTCGCGCTCGATCGACTTCATCGCGTTCGGATTCGATTTGTAACTCGTCCCCGGGACGACGCCGAAGTAGCCGTTCTCCGGATTGACCGCGTAAAGCCGTCCGTCCTTCCCAATCTGCATCCAGGCGATGTCGTCGCCGATCGTCGTAACTTTCCAGCCTTTGAAATGCGCGGGCGGAATCAGCATGGCGAAGTTCGTCTTTCCGCAGGCGCTCGGGAACGCGGCTGCGACGTAATGCTTCCGGCCATCGGGCGCTTCCACGCCCAGGATCAACATGTGTTCGGCAAGCCAGCCTTGTTTCCGCGCCAGATACGAACCGATCCGGAGCGCCAGGCATTTCTTGCTCAAGAGAACGTTCCCGCCGTAGCCGGAGCCCACGGAGATGATCGCGTTATCCTGCGGGAAATGGCAGATCCACCGGCGCTCGGGATTCACGTCGAGCAACGAATGCACCCCGCGATTCCATTCGCCCTTCGCATCGTCGCCCAACCGCTTCACCGCTACTGAGCCCATCCGCGTCATGATCCGCATGCTGAGCACGACATAAATCGAATCCGTGATCTCAAAGCCGACCTTGGTGAGCGGCGAATCCGGCGGCCCCATGATGTAGGGCACGACGAACATCGTCCGCCCCCGCATCGCGCCCCGCAGCATCTCGTGCAATTTCGTGTAGGTCTCCGCCGGCGCAGCCCAGTGGTTCGTGGGGCCGGCTTCTTCTTTCGTCGGGGTGCAGATCAGGGTGAATTGCTCCACCCGCGCGACGTCGTTCGGATTCGACCGGTGCAAATAGGAGCCGGGCTTTTTTTCCTCGTTCAGTTTGAGGACCACGCCGAGCCGTTGCGCCTGTTCAATCAGCCACCCGTTTTCTTTCTCCGAACCGTCGCACCAGAAAATGTTTTCCGGCTCGGTCAGCTTCGCGACATCCTGCACCCAGTCGAGCACAGCGCGATTGGTTGGCTTGGTGTCGCCGATTCCGGCCGGCGCCGTGATGGCAGGCGCGAGATTATCCATGGATGTGCGGACTCGAAGTCATTCGCGAAAGGCGTTGAGCGGATGGTCATTTTCGCCGCTTCGGGGAGTTGTCCAAGCAAATTTTCGCGGTCGACGTTCCGGCCCTTGCACGCGGTGAGGGCGCGCCGTTAATTGGCCCATGTTCGGAGTCACCAAATCGGATGACTACCAGCCGGTGACCTGGGTGGGCCGCCACCCGGTTCACGTCACGACTTTGCTCGTGGCGGTGCATACCTTCTTGATGGTGCTGGCGTGCTTGCTTTACGCTTTCAGTGCGGCCGGCATCCTGGCGTGGCTCATCTTCGATAACGCGCAGGTCCTTTATCTTGGCCACGTCTGGCGCATCGCGACCTATGCCCTGGTCCATTTGCCCTCTTCGGCCGGGACGCTGCTCATGTTCGCGGTTGAGATGTACATGCTCTTCGCGTTCGGCCGCGAGCTGGAACGCTTCTTTGGCCGCCGCGCGTTTATCATCTTCTATGGGCTGCTTCTAATACTGCCGACCCTCTTGCTCACCCTCGCCGGTTTTTGGGTGCGCCTGGGTTTGGCCGGGTCGGCGACCCTTCATTTCGGCATCTTCCTCGCGTTCGCCGCGATTCATCCCGACGTCGAAATGTTCTTTGTCCGGATCCAAATGAAATGGATCGCGCTGATTCTGGTCGCCATCGGATTCCTGGCCGCATTGGCCAATCATGACTGGGCCAGCATGCTCGTGCTCATAGCAACGATCGTTGCGGCGGTGGGTTTCGTTCGGATGCGCGGCGCCGGACCGGAGCTAGGATGGTGGTCGGCGGTGAAGTCGCGACTCCAGCCGAAGCCGAAATTCCACATCGTAACGCGCGACCCGCCGCGGCGCGCGCCCGAACCGGAGAGCATCCACGAATCGATCGATCCGGTCCTCGAAAAAATCTCCAGGCACGGGATCAACAGCCTCACGGCATCGGAACGGCGGGCGCTGGATCGTGCCCGGAATCATTTGCTGAAGAAGCCGGAGTAGATCGTAGCGACGCCTGTTCCGGCGTATCCCACGGGGGATCCGCTCCAAAAGCTGTTTACGGCGACAGAGCGCCGTCGCTACAGCTCGAGAGAGCCTTCGCGTAATATCTCGACGAACTCTTCCGCGGTCTCAACCGCCAGGAGCGCTTCGCGTCGCGCCTTCTCCTTCACGACCCGGGCAAGCGCGCCGACGCACACGAGGTAATCGGTCACCATCCGTTGCGGCACGCCGACGAGAAAAATCAGATGCACCAGTTCGCTCGAGTAACCGAACGGAATTCCGGGCTTGCTCCGGCCGATGCCAAGGACGAGCCGGTCCACCAGATCGGTGCGGGCATGCGGGAACGCCACGCTTTCCCCGGTATTCGTGGAGCTGCGCCCCTCCCGTTCCATCACCGCGTCCGCGAGTTTGTAGAAATCCTGGACGTGCCCGTGGTCACGCAAGCGCTCGACGATCTCGAGGATGGCCTCGGCCGCGGTTTGCTCACGCAACTCCAGGACCACCAGTTTTGGATCGAGAATTTCGGAGAGTAACGCAGGCATTGCGGAAAAGCGCGGGCGATTGATTGGATTGACGGGCGAATCCGAGTTATCGAATTATCCAGGCACTCGTGGCAACTCAAAACAATCCCGGCGGCACGACCGACGAAGCGACGATCTCCTGGCAGAAGAGCCTGTACGATCCCGGTTACGTCAATGCGATGTCGCACTTCTATCGCGGCGAGCTCGGCCGCATCATGGTTTGGCGGCAGCGGCTCGACATTACCACCAACTGGGCCATCACCAGCAGCACCGCCATTATCACCATCGCGTTTTCGAACCGCGAGGTCCCGCACCTGATCTTCTTTTTCAATCTCGCGATCGTCTGGGGCATGCTCTGGATCGAAGCGCGGCGTTACCGATTTTACGATGCGTTCCGCGCCCGGGTCCGGATGCTCGAAGCGCACTTCCTCGTTCCGATGGTCATGGAGAACCGGGAAATGCTCCAGGGCGAATGGAAGAAACTGGTCTGCGAGGACTTGATTCTGCCGTCGTTCAAGATCAGCCGCCTCGAAGCCGTAGGGCGGCGTCTGAAACGCAATTACGTTTTCATTTTCATCCTGATCATGGTCGCCTGGGTGACGAAAATTTTCCTGCACGCTGCGACGACGCTTGATGGCTTGCCGGCGTTCTACCGAGCGCTCCGCGTTGGCCATATTCCAGCGTGGCTCGTCGCGTTCATCTTCGGCGGAACCCTGGTCAGCGTTATCGGGATCACTATTTACGTCGGCAAAAAAACGACCGGTGAAGTCTCCGAGTTTCGGACCCACCGATCGCTCTGGAAGATTTAGTGAATGGTGATCAGCGACGGGTGAATTGTCTCCATGGCTGACTCTATTCACCAGTCACCAGTCCCTGGTCGCTTCGCCAAGCTTTGCGAGATTGTGGCAAAGCTCCGCGCGCCCGGCGGCTGCCCCTGGGATCGCGAACAGACTAATGAATCGCTCCTCCCGGCGCTGATCGAAGAGGCCTTCGAAGTCGCGAGCGCGATCCGGGCAAATGACGATCCAAATCTGCGGGAAGAACTCGGCGACCTCGTTCTCCTCGCCGTCATGCATTCGGAAATCGCGAAGGAAACCGGCCGTTTCAACATCGACGAGGTGCTGGAAGAAGTGACATCGAAACTGATCCGGCGGCATCCACATGTCTTCGCCACCAGCGAGGTCAAAGACTCGGAAGGCGTAGTCAAACAGTGGGAAGCGATCAAGCAGGAAGAGAAGAATGGCGCCGGGAACAGCCATTATCTCGCGGACCTTCCCGCGGCGTTGCCGGCGTTGATGCGCGCCCAGAAAGCGCAGAAGAAAGCGGCCCGGGTGAATTTCGACTGGATCGAAATGTCCGACGTAGTGGCGAAGGTCGATGAAGAGTTGGGCGAAACGAAGGAAGCGCTTACCTCGCGCGATCCGGCGCAGATCGCCGATGAAATCGGGGATCTCTTGTTCGCCGTCGTCAATCTCGCGCGGAAGAGCGGACTCGATTCCGAGAGCGTCCTTCAAGCGGCGACGGACAAATTCGTCTCGCGGTTCAACCGGGTGGAGGACGAACTCCACGAGCGAGGGAAGAAACTGGGCGAGGTGCAGCTCCAGGAGCTGGATGCGATTTGGAATTCCGTGAAGCAAACGCCGAACGCCCAACGCTGAACGCCCAATCTTGAATTCAGACATTGGGCGTTGGACGTTCGGCGTTCGGCGTTTGCTTCTCCCCTCTCTTTCGCCATATTGCCCGTCCCAAATGACCCTGCTGATCAACATTCTCCTAGGCGTCTACGTCTTTGACGCGGTGCTCATGATGTTTGTCATCCTGATGCAGCGCCCGAAAAGCGAAGGCCTCGGCGCCGCCTTTGGCGGTGGCGTGACCGAGAACATTTTCGGCGCTCAAACCACCAACGTCCTGACCAAAATTACGGGCTGGCTCGCCGCGATATTTTTTCTCCTCACGTTCATTCTCTCCATCCTCTACGCGCACAAAGCGAACACCGGGAGCAATCTGACCCGCGAACTGACGAAGGGCCAGACTCCCGCGCCGGCTGTTTCGGCCACGCCAGTTCCGGGAGCGTCAGCCTCCGGGACGCCAGCTCTTGCCGGCACCGCGACAGCGAGCCCGAGTGGGTCTGCAACCGCGTCGCCTGCCGCGACCGTGACGGGCACCACTGCGCCTCCCTCTACCAGTCCGGCAGCATCCGCGGCGGTTTCAGTCGCGCCTGCGACGACGCCGGCCACGTCGCCCTCCGTTTCCGCGTCACCGAAGCGGTAACTCGGCGGTCGAGTTGGCACAAACGCTCCCTATTTGGAGCTTGGACCTTGGGATTTGGAACTTCCGCACCGGACGGGCGCGGCTACGGCACCACTTCCGGCCTGGGGCCGGCTTTTTCGTTCAACGCCTGGGTGAACTCCTGCAGGCTGGAAACGATCTGAGGCGCCTTCGTCAGGACCGTGCTCGCCAGTTTCTCTGAATAATCAGGCCGCCGTTGCGACATCTCGGAGAGCGCCATCATCACGGCAAGCGCATTGTTTATCGCGTGTTTGATCTCGCTGAATTTCTTCTGCAACTGGACCAATTCTTCTTGGGAAATACTGCGGTCGGTTTCACTCATGATCGGCGCTTTCGGGTGGAGAAACGGGACGTTTGGTGCTTGACTGACAGGTTCGACATTTGTCGTCCGTATGCCTGCGCAAACTATCCAGATCAGTGGTGCACGCCAGCACAATCTCAAGAATCTCCACGTCGAAATTCCGAGGGAAAAGCTGGTCGTTATTACGGGCCTGAGCGGCTCTGGAAAATCATCGCTCGCCTTCGATACGCTCTATGCCGAAGGACAGCGCCGCTACGTCGAAAGCCTCTCCGCTTACGCCCGGCAATTCCTCGACCAGATGGAAAAACCGGAGGTCGATTTCATTGAAGGCCTGTCACCGGCCATTGCGATTGAGCAGCGGAGCGCGGGCGCGAACCCGCGCTCGACGATCGCGACGACGACTGAGATTTTCGATTATCTGCGCGTCCTCTTTTCGGCCGTTGGCCAGCCGCACGATCCGGTAACCGGCCAGGCGATCCACCGGCAGACGCCGCAACAGATCGTGGATCAGATTCTCGCGTTCCCGGCCGAGACAAAAATCATTCTCCTGGCGCCTCTGGTTCAGAATCAGAAGGGCGAGTTTCGCGATGTGATTGAGAAGGCAAAGCGCGAGGGATTCGTCCGGGTCCGGATTGACGGCGAGATCGTCGAGCTGGGGCGACCGGAGCCGATTCGGATGAAAAAGACCGAGGAGCACACGATCGAGGCGGTGGTGGATCGGCTGGTGATTCGGGAAGGAGTGCGGACGCGGCTGGCGGATTCGGTGGAGACGGCGCTGCGGTGGGGGGGAACCGGATCGTGGTGCTGAAATCGGCAGAGGGGAAAACGCCCAACGCCCAACGTCCAACGTCCAATGTCGAATTAGGAGAAGAGTGGGAATTAGTCCGGTACACGACGGACTACGGGAATGCTGATAGCAATTACTCGTTAGGCGAGCTGACGCCGAAACATTTTTCGTTCAACAGCCATTTGGGCGCGTGCCCGGCCTGTCATGGATTGGGGACGCAACTGGTTTGCGACGCGGAGCTGATGTCGGATCCGGAGAAATCCCTCAAGGAAGGGGCAATCAAGCCGTGGCGGCGGGGGACGAAGCCGATGCTGGCTTATTACCGCAGTTTGCAGGGCGCGCTCGTGAAACACTTCGGAGTCGACGACTACATTCCGTTCGCGGATTTGTCCGACACTTTTAAGAAAGCGCTTTACTACGGAACGGGGAACGAACCGATCCAGTTCAACGTCGGCGGCAATGGCAAAGCGCCGAAGACGTCGCGACCGTTCGAAGGGCTCGTGCCGCAGATGGAGAGGCTTTATGCGGAGACGGAGAGCGAATTCACCCGCAACCGGATCCGCGCGTTCATGACCCGGGTCCCCTGCCAGACGTGCAAAGGCGCGCGGCTAAAGCCGGAAATACTGGCGGTCACAATCAAGGATTCGAGCGGACGCGAATTGAACATTCATCAGTTCAGCGAGCTGACGATCGACGTGGCGGCGGAATACATTCGGCGCCTGGCGTTGACGGAACAGCAACGCCACATCGTGACCGACGTCGTCCGCGAGATCGATTCACGGCTCCAGTTCCTCGTCGAGGTGGGCCTGAACTATCTTTCGCTCAATCGCGAAAGCGGCACGCTTTCGGGAGGCGAAGCGCAACGGATCCGGCTCGCCACCCAGATCGGCTCCGGGTTGGCCGGCGTTCTTTACGTTCTGGACGAGCCGAGCATCGGGCTGCATCAGCGCGATAACGCGCGCCTCCTCACTACCCTGCGTCGCCTCCGCGATCTCGGGAACTCGGTGATCGTGGTCGAACACGATGAAGAAACCATCCGGGCCGCCGATCATATCCTCGATCTCGGTCCGGGGGCAGGGCCGCGCGGCGGCGAGATCGTTGCCCAGGGAACCCTGGCCGAAGTGCTGACCGCGAAGAATTCGCCGACCGCCGATTATCTTTCGGGTCGGGCGCGGATCGCCATTCCGCGAGAGCGCATGAAACCGCGCTCGACGCACGCGGGGGACGGCTGGCTAACCGTGACCGGCGCGGCGGAAAATAATCTGAAGAACGTCACGGCCTCGTTCCCGATCGGGTGTTTCACTTGCGTGACCGGCGTATCGGGCAGCGGCAAATCGACCCTGGTGGACGATATTTTGCGACGCGCGCTTTTCCGCCACTTCTACAATTCAAAGGACAAACCGGGTTCGCATCGCGCCTTGCAGGGTCTCGATCAGCTCGATAAGGCGATCGTGATCGACCAAAGCGCGATCGGACGCACCCCGCGCTCGAACCCGATCACCTACACCGGAGCGTTCACCCCGATCCGCGAATTATTCAGTCAGCTTCCGGCAGCGCGAGTGCGCGGCTATGACGCGGGACGATTCAGCTTCAACGTGAAAGGCGGCCGCTGCGAGAATTGCGAGGGCGGCGGCCTGATCAAGATCGAGATGCATTTTCTGCCGGACGTTTACGTCGAATGCGAAGTCTGCCGGGGCCAGCGTTACAACCGGGAAACCCTCGAGATCACCTACAAGGGAAAAAACATCGCGGACGTCTTGAACCTGACGGTGGACGAAGCCGCGCGTTTTTTCCGAAACGTGCCGTCGGTCTCCGACAAACTCGTGGCGCTGCTCGACGTCGGTCTCGGTTATCTGCGGCTCGGCCAGGCGGCTACGACACTTTCCGGCGGCGAAGCGCAACGGGTGAAACTCGCGACCGAGCTCGCGAAACGTGCGACCGGCCGAACGATCTACATCCTGGACGAACCGACGACCGGATTGCATTTCGCGGACATCGAGAAGCTGCTCCAGGTCCTGATGAAATTGCGTGATGCCGGGAATACGCTCGTCGTGATCGAACACAATCTGGAAATGATCAAATGCGCGGATTGGATCATCGATCTCGGGCCGGAAGGGGGCGCACTCGGCGGAAAAATCGTGGGAGCTGGAGCGCCCGAAAAGATTGCGGAGTTGCCGGCGAGTTACACCGGTCGATATCTGAAGGCCCTCCTGAAACAATAACCGAATATGGATAACAAAAATGCGCAGTTCGCCGGATCGATTCCCGCCGCCTACGACAAATACCTCGGCCCGCTTTTCTTCGAACCGTACGCGGAGGACCTGGCCGCGCGGCTTCAAGCATCGGAGAACACCTCAGTGCTCGAGATCGCATGTGGAACTGGAATCCTCACCCGAATCCTGCGTGAACGTTTGCCGCGCTCAGTCGCGCTGACCGCCACCGACCTAAACGAACCAATGATGCGCCATGCCGCCGGGAAATTTACGGGCGATGAAGCGATTGTCTGGAAACAGGCCGACGCCTGCAGCTTGCCGTTTCCCGATGAGGCGTTCGACGCGGTTATTTGCCAGTTCGGAGTCATGTTCGTGCCCGACAAAGCGCTCTGCGCTCGCGAGGCGCACCGTGTTCTCAAACCGGGTGGAACCTTTCTCTTCAACGTCTGGGATTCGTTGGCGGAGAATCCGCTTGGAAAGATCCCACACGAAACGATCGCCGGTTACTTCGAGAAAGATCCCCCGGCTTTCTATGAGGTGCCCTTCGGGTATTACGACCCGGCTGAAATCAGACGCGTGGTCGAGGCCGCGGGCTTTCGAGATATTCGAATCGAAGTGGTCAGCAAAAACAGCGGGAGCACGCGAGTGGAAGATGCGGCAACAGGATTAGTCCAGGGCACTCCCGTGTCAGTCGCCATCGCGGAGCGCGACCCGTTGTTGTTCCCGGTCATCACCGCGGCTGTGGGTCGCGCCTTGGAGAAACAGTTCGGCGGTCCCAGGTTCTGCGCTCCCATGCGCGCGATCATCGTAGAAGCGCGACGGTAAACGGTGAGGCAACTCGAGCGGCGCTCGGTTTATCGCGATGGAAAGTCCTGCCTGATTGGCCAAACCACATTCCGCCAGCCAACACGCTACAGAGTAGTGTCAGCCAGGTTCGACTTGTACTTCGTATTGGTTTTCCGGTCGTTGAGCTCGATGTAGACGTAGCTCGGCGGGACGGTGCCTTCCTCGTAGGCAAACCAGATCTTGCCCAGGTCTGCAGGTTTGCTCAGCGCACAAAAACCGTAGAGCCGGTGGCCGGTAGAATCGAAAAAGTCGACCCAGGTGCGGGAGGCATTCGTGTTGAGGCCGCACGGAGGCAGGTTCGGCGCCGCCGCGAACATGTCCGCCGGATAGTCCGCTTTATTTAGGACGTCGTAACGAAGACGGACCCAATTCTTGCCGCCGGCGGTGTAGGCTTCCGTCCCCATCAAATAAAGTACCGGTTTGGGTGGCGTGTTGTTGGCTGGCGGGGTCGCAGCCACAGCGGGCGCCTTGCCGGGCTCCTCCATCGGATTGGCCAGATCCGGCTTCGGCGTGGGCGTCGGCGAGCCGCTCGGTGAGGCCTGAATCCCGGGGGTGCTGACAGTGGGCGGGCTTGGTCTTGCCGAGGGAGTGGGCGTGACCGCGTTTGCGACAAGGGCAATTACCAGAATCGCTAAAGCGAGTGACAGTGACTTCATAGGGAGGTTCCTTTTGTGGGGTTATCTGCGAAATCGGCTTGGGGAGCCCGATTGTGATCAGAGCCGGGGAGACCTTCAAGACCCTTTTCAATGGGTCGAGCCGAGATGACGAATCAGGGCGCAGCGGACGCCGCTTCGACGTCCGGGAAGAGACGGAAATACTGGTCGAGCTTCGCGCTTTCAAAAATCATCCGCACTCCTTCCTGCGCCCCGGCGATGAGGAACACGCCCCCTTCATGTTGGAGCGCTTGCATGGCGCCGATCAGGACCGCAATTCCGGAGCTGTCGATATAAGGGACCTGGGAGAGATCTACGACGAGGCGCTTTGGCTTCTCGTCGTCGATGATCGTGCGCAGGGACGCGCGCAGCTCCGGTGAAACGTGGAGATCAATCGCGCCGGTTGGCGTGAAGACGCTGGGTGATGTACGCGCGGCCATTTGTTTCGGCGAGCATGTCATCCCGCCGGGCTCAACGTCAATAGAGCTGCCGGCCTCATCCAAAAAAAAGCGCCAGCCGCGGAAAACACGGCCGGCGCCTTAATGGGTTAAGTGGAATCCGCGGTTCGCGACCGCTTCGCCTAGGAAGAGGCCTTCAGGCTGTTTACGATTTTACCGACTTCCTGCTGGTGTTCCTTTTCCTTCGCGGTCTCTACCCAATAGGTGATGATCACCATCTTATCTTTTATTGGAACAAAAGTGATGCTGACCGCGGTGGGACCGTCCTCATCTTTGCCTTGATAAAGCAGCTCGGTGGCGTCGAACGCGCCCGCCTTAAACTTGTTCTCTTTCTTGGTGGAATCGTCGAGGGTCACGTTGCGGCTCTTGAGCATCTCGAAAACGTCGTCGATTTCGGCGTTCATGCCCTTTTCGCTGCCAACGGCCACGATAGACATGTAAACCGCGTCGTCTGAGCTCTGGCACTCGACGCCCTTCTCTACCTCTTTCGGCTTCCAGCTGTCCGGAATATCGAGGGATGCGATCGCGAATTCGTCGTTCGGGAGTTTAAAAGTTTTCGCGTCCGCTGTGGCGATCGCGCCGATTAAGGAAATGGCAATGAGTGTGACAAGTGTTTTCATAATAGTCTGGTGCCCGCACTTAACCCCAGCCAGCGCGGCGCGGCAACACGATATCTTTCGGAATTTCTTATACGGCGTTGAATACCCAGATCGAAGCTTGGTTACAGGAAAAATTCAGCGCTGTTTGCGCCGCCGACGGGCAGCGGGCCAATCCATCCAGTGTCCGCATTAGTCCACCGCTCGCCGCCTGGGAGGAGGAATTTTTCCGCCGAGGTTTGGACGAAAATCTTTTCGAAACGGATGAGCGCGGCCAAATCGAAAGCGAACTCCTCCAGACCGGGCTTGAGACGCGTCCGGCACCCAGATCCTACCGGCTTTTCTCGCATGAACCGGTCCGGCTATTTCGCGAAAATTTTTGTCAGCTCGCAACTGCGGCCCGTCTCGTTTTTGAGCGCGGCTGGCTCCGGAGCCATCTCAGCCTGGAACCGGGTCGCGACGAACATCGTACCACCGCGGACCAGTTTGATCTCCTCGTCAAATCAGCGGCCGGCACGATCCTCATCTGGGTTGAAGTGAGGCGGAGCTTATTCGAGTTACAGAAGTTGATCGCGGATTTGCGCGCCTGCTCGCGTCGCGGCCAGCACGCCCAGGCCGATTGCGGGTTTCCGCAGAACCATCCCCGCCACGAATTCTGCGTGGCAAACCGACCCATGTGCCTTTGGGCGGTGGCACCTGATGGAGAGATCTGTTTCGAAGTGAACTCCGACGGTCCCGTGTTGGAACTGGAACCGTTGTCCTCGCTTCCGCGGCGCAGCCGATTCGAGCTCGGGTGATTTCATTGTAGGGCAAGCGCTCCGCTTGCCTCTCCGACTCGTGGCAAGCGACGCGCTTGCCCTACAATTGCCTAGCGTCCGTCCTGGACGCTAAGTTGATTCGCCGGCGCCCGCCGGCTCACCTGCTACCGTCGCGGGCTTGACCGTCTACTCAACGGCCTCCCGGCACGTTGAGTTCCCAGCGATAACCATCGAGATCGCGGAACCAAATTCCCATGTGCGGCGAGCCCGGCGCTTCGGGCCCGATTTCGTCGCCCGGGTCTTCCAGGTCGACTTTCTGTTTGCGCAGATGCGTCAGGGCTTTTCGGAGCGCGGACATGCTGGGCAAATGAAAGGACATGTGGCCGAGCGTTCCCGGAGACGGTCTTCCCTTGTGCAGCGCGATCGTGACCTGGGCATTCCCGATCGCGATCCCTCCCTCGAATTCAAATTCCTTCTTTAGCCCAAGGGCGCGCTCGAACCATTTCGCACTTCGCTTTGGACTCCGCACGGCCAGGCCAAAGTGACCGACGACGCCAACTGTAAACGGAACTTTCTTTCTCACGGCAGTTTCACTGAAGGGATCGCGGCAGGCGACGCACGGCAAAGCGCGAACCCAGAGTGATCAGGACCAGACTCGCGGGCACAATCGTGAAAATTTTCTCTTTCGTGACCAGACCAGCGTTCATCGCGACAAGGAATGCGATGATCACGAAGACAATGATGTATTGGCGGACGGTGCCGCGCCATTCGCGGAGCCGCATCGCGGCGTCCGGATCGCCGCGCCGCTGGCGTAACGCTCTCCATCGCAACGTGGCGAGCGCGGTAAGAACCAGCCCGAAGTCGCCAAAATATAAGATAGTCGCGTCCCCGGAGCCGAAGCGGAGAAATGTCTGGACGGCATAAGGCAGGACGGCGATGCCGAACAGGAAAACGAAATTCACCACGACGTCCGGAGTGTGGGCGACAAACCGATGCCGGAAGATGCGGTAATGGGCGAGCCAGATGACACAAATTATCCCAAAGGTGACGATGAATGTTCCCCAGCGGGTTTTCTCGAACACCTCCGAAGCGGTCGCCGGAATGTCGAGCCGGGTCGCGAGAAGCGAAAGACTGAACCCGAATACGAGATCGCTGAACGCTTCCAGCCGATGGGTGAAACGTTCGCCAAAAATGGGCGAAGCCACCGCGGCGGACTTATCGGTCGAACGCTCAGCCTCCATGATTGAGCAGTATCACCCGCGGCTAGGAAGAGCAACGCGATCGATGGGGAGAGCCTGCGGCACACAGATCAAAAAAAAGAGTTAGTCAGCCGCGTAGAACGGCTGACTAACTCCAAGCAATACTGTCTGCAGCCTTGAGCTGCTGTCGAAACGTCCTTACGGAGTGGGCGACGGAGAAGGAGAAGTCTTGCTCTCCTTCTTGGTCGTATCCTTCTTCGTCGTGTCGGTGGACGACTTCTTGGTGGTGTCGGTCGACGATTTCTTGGTGGTCGATTTCTTGGTGGTGGTGGACGTCTTGGCCGGCGCTTTCTCAGGCGCGGTGGTTGTCGACGTTTCAGTTTTGTTGGTGCACGCGCCAAGGAACGCCGCGACCGTCAGACAGGTGATTGAATAGATGAGTGATTTCATAGGTTGGTTGGTTAAGCAGAGGCACGAGAATGTGCGGTCGCCGCAGGGACTGCAAGCTATTATTTGGACCTAACGAAAAGGCGGAAAAAGCGGCCGCCTTTCGTCTTACTCGTCCTCTGCTCTTGCTCTTGGTCACGTGAAGGAGCAAGAGGAAGAGTAAGAAGAGAAGACGGAAGCAGAGCGATGTTTAATACCAAGTCCGTCCACACCCCAATTGAACGGAGCGACGGCCTCCGGATCCTCGCGGCGCGGGGCCGCGGTCGGGGTTTGCCGGCTGACCGGTTCGATATTTGGATGGCAAACCTCGGCCCCTCCGAACAATTGCGCGACGCGATTCTCGCGGGCAAAATTTCGTGGAAAGAATACAGCCGGCGCTACATCGGCGAACTGTTGGAGGGCGGCGGCGTTGACGCGCGCAACGAACGAATCAAAAACCACGGCCAGAAATTCACCCTGAGACTGCTCCAGTATTTGGCGCGGAAGCAGCCCGTTACGCTGCTTTGCCATTGCCCAGAGGAAGAACGGCATTGTCACCGGCACCTGCTAAAGGCCGTCCTGGAGAAAAAGATTTAGCCGCGAGCTAGCTCTTCCTCGCTGAGGACCAATCGCTCGACGCGGCCGCCGGAGGCCAGGGCCTCCACAATTTCCGGCAAATCCGCCAGGGTCACATGCCCATAAAAGAAATGGTCCGGCTCCACGAGGATGCAGACGCCGCTCGAACATTGATCGAGGCAACTCGATTTGCAGATCCGCGCACCCAGCCTCGCCAGGCCGCGCGCCTTCACCTGTTCCTTCAGGATGGCGCGGATTTCCTCGGCGCCTTTTAGCGCGCAGCAGCCCTTTGGATCGTCATCGGCGCGCCGGTTCGCGCAAACAAAAAGATAGCGCTCGCGCAACGCCATTTCGTCAACCGACGATTAACGTCCAATCGGTAACCCTACTTGGAATAGGTGTGCGTCGACGAACTGCTCACATCGTGTCGGACCGTTGTGTCTTTCGGGACTGTCGTGCAGCCGCTCAGAAAAACGGTGCCGAGCGTGAGGAACAAAGCGAAGATCAGGATGGATTTCATAGGTTTCGAAGAAGGAGCGAGCGTGGGTGTCGCGCCGCGGAAGTGCAAGCCTTTTCAATCCACAGCCGTCCGCAGGCGGGGGTATCTCTAGCTCCGGAAAAGCTTTCGCCTGGCAAACCGATTGGCGTCCTGGCGATAAGACGCGACCGTCGTTCCTAATCAACGTCCCGTGGCACGGTCGTGTCTGGCACGTCGCGCGGAACGGTAGTATTCGGGTCTGAGCCCCGACCAGAGGCGTCGGGCTCTGCTCCGGGCACGGTAGTGCTCTTCGCAGCTTCGTCGCGCGGGACGGTAGTGTTCGGCTCTTTATTTTTGGTTGTCATGAGCCGAGCGTGCCAGATCGCCCGGCAAACTACAACGCGGATCTCGTAAAGCTCGCCCCCGCCGGCTGATTCCATTAAAGAGGGCGCAATGGATTGGCGCAGGTTCCTCGGCGAATTGCAGCGACGCAATGTCTACCGCGTTGCAGTCACCTATACCGTCGTGAGCTGGGTGCTGATTCAGATCGCGACCCAGGTCTTTCCCTTTTTTGAAATCCCGGCGTGGGCGGTGCGAGCGGTGATCTTCCTTCTTATCCTCGGATTTCCTATCGCGCTGGTCCTGGCCTGGGCTTTCGAGCTCACCCCGGAAGGATTTAAGCGGACGGACGAAGTGCCGCTGCACGAATCGATTCGCCATCGAACCGGCCGGAAATTATTGGCCCTGGCTGCGGTCGCCGCCGCCGTCGCGGTCGCGCTGTTCCTCGTTCAACTGGCCCGGCGTCCCTGGGCCCCTGTAAAAGCTGAGTCTGCCTCCTCAACAACCGGCGTTCCATCGATTCCCGAAAAATCCATCGCCGTCCTGCCCTTTAGTAACCTGAGCGCGGAAGAGGAAAACGTCTTCTTCACCGATGGCATCCAGGAGGAGATCCTGGCGAACCTGGCCAAGGTGGCCGAGTTAAAGGTCATCAGTCGCTCGTCCGTCAATGTCTACAAGGCCGGCGTTCCCCGGAACATGCGCGAAATCGGTCGCCAGCTCGGCGTTGCCCACCTTCTCGAAGGCAGCGTCCAGCGCACCAAAAACCGCGTCCGAGTCACCGCCGAGTTGATCGATGCTCGCACGGACGAACATCTGTGGGCCGAGCATTACGACCGCGAAGTGGCGGACAGTTTCGCGATCCAGAGCGAGCTCGCACAGGCCATTGCGCGCCAACTCCAGGCGAAACTTTCCTCCACGGAAAAAGCCGCAATCGCCCCAGCCACCCGCGACATCCAGGCGTTCGATCTCTACCTTCGCGCGAAAGACCTCGTCCAAACGTTTCACGATACCGCGGACGGCAAAGAGACCTTGCTGAAAGCGGTGGGCTTGCTCGACCAAGCGGTCGTGCGCGATCCAAATTTCGCCCTCGCTTTCTGCTGGCGAACAAAGGCGCATGACAATCTTTATTGGTTCGATCTGGACCCGACCCCAGCGCGGCTGGCACTGGCCGAGAGTTCCGCCCAGAGGGCGCTCGCGCTCGCGCCCGATCTCGGCGAGGCCCACCTGGCGCAGGCCCTGGTTTATTACCACGGCAAACGCGATTACAACCGGGCCTTCGCCGAGCTCGCCCTGGCCAACCGGACCCTGCCGAATAGCGCGGAGGTTTACTCCCTCGCCGGATTCATCGCCCGGCGTCAAGGCCACTGGGAGGACGCGCTGAAGAACCTGGAGAAAGCTTTCGAGCTCGATCCGCGGAATCCGCGAATGGTGAACGGCCTCTCTGTCGTCTACGATTATTTGCGGCGGTACGATGATGAAGAAGCGCTCTTCGAACGCGCGGCGGATTCTAACCCGAGCACCCGCAATTATTCCCAGATGGTCCATGCCCAGATCGAATTGGAAAAGGGCAACCTCCCGGCGGCGCGGACTTTCCTCAATTCCCTGCCGGCCGGCTACGACCCCGATGGGGCCACGACCTGGACGCGAATGAATCTTGCGCTTTACGAACGCGACTACGACACCGCAGCAAAGGTCCTCGCTTCCTGGAAGGGTGACGAACTATTCGGCGGCGCGAGCTTAACAGTGCCGACGAACTACTGGCACGGGCTGATTGCGCGGGTTCGGGGAGACGCCGCAAAATCTCACGACGCATTCACGCGCGCTAGAGAGACAGTCAAGGGGCAATTGTCGGCGCGGCCTAACGACCCGATACTGATCGCTACGCTCGCCATCCACGACGCCGGCCTGGGGCGCAAGGAGGAGGCGCTCGAGGAAGGCCGACGCGCCGTCGCGTTGCGTCCTCTCGCCGAAGACGCGATGGACGGCTCGGACCTCCTCACTTCGCTTGCGTTGATCGAGGCCTGGGTCGGCGAGACCGACGCTGCCATCGAGCAACTTACCTTCCTGGTCAAGATTCCAGGACACTTGTCGTTCGGGGGTTTCAAGTACGATCCTGCGTGGGATGCGGTCCGCGGACATCCACGTTTCGCGGAGCTGCTGGACAGGCTCCAGCCCCAGCCGCGACCGACCCAGTAAGCATCCCGGAGTGGCGATTGGAAATCGCTTTTGGAAACTCATCGACGTGCAAAAGCACGTTCCTCCATGATGGCAAAGCGACTTCGGCGATCAGTTAGTTCAGGCGGGCACTTTCTTTACCTCACCGACTTTCACATCGGGCAATTCTCCGTTCTTGACCGGTGCGCCGTCCACCCAGCGAACGCTGACGTCGAAGTTTATGTCCACGCTGGTTTCGCCTGAAGGACTCCTGCGCAGAACAGCGGCAAGATGGGCTTGCACCAAACTGTCACCAGTAGTTCCGAGCGAGAACTCCATTTTTTGATCACCGGTAGCCTCCTGGCCCAGCTTAATCAGGAAGTTCACCTGTCCCCCCCGGACTTTGTAGTCACCTTCCAGCATCAGGTGATAACTGAGGCGATTTCCGTCGCTATTCAGGTCCGCGAGGAAGGCCAGTTTGCCGCCGTCTCGCATCTCATAGGCCGCGCTGAGATTGAGGTTCATCGCGCTGGCCATGGTTTTGCCGTCGCGGGCGAACTGGAAACTACCATCCAAGCTCAGCTTGTTTCCGTTCTCATCGACTTTCTGGACGCTCAGGTCCGCGACGGCCTCGATCCTGGTGCCCTGGTGCCCCAGTTTCAGGAGCCAATTCACCGAGCCGGTGCCACCGCCGGACGAGTTGAACTGGTGTTCGCCCTTAATGGTGAAAGTGACATCCTTATCGCCATTCTTGGCGGAGTATTCCAGACCGGCGGTCACTCCCTTGTAGGTGCCGCCGAACTGAATCTGAACGTCGCCCGCCTTAAGACCTGCACTGAAATACAAGCCCTTCTCGTTAACGTCCCAGTGTCCGCCAAACTGGATCTTGGCGGCCGTTAAAATGTCCTTGCCGGCGATGGTATTAATCGTGGCCGCGGTGAAGCGAATCTGATCGTTCTCCTGGTCCGCTACGGGGTTGGGTTCGACATGGAGATTGTTCCGACGCGGGCTGCTCCCCCGAATCGATGCGGTTCCGCCGCCGGCCAGCTCAATCGTCATCTTGTCGAGGCCGGGGACCAACGCGAGGTTGCCGTAGACGATAACTGTCTGCTTCGGGTTCGTCTCGTTGCCCGCCTCGTCGAACAGCGTGTAGGCGATGTCGCGATTGTCATCGATGACGATCTGCCCCGAAAAAGTGAATGGTGCGGAGTCGGTCCCGCCGTTGGCGGCGGCGGGAATTACCGCCACCAGCTGGTTCCTCTGGTTAAAAGCAAATTTCACGTCGAACTCCGTTTGCTTCCCGCCGAAGTCGTACTGAATCTTGTTTGCGGCGCGGTCGGAAACGCTTTTCCAACTGCCTTTGACCTGGTCGCCGCCGGCGCCGGCCACGACAACTTTTCCGTCCGGCCGGAAAATGCGATTGGTGCCATTACTGTTTAGGATGAGTCCGTTCATTGATTTTTTTAGTGTTTGGGTTGGATGCGGTTAAAAAAGATCGAAGTGCGCGCTCGTGAAAATACGCCCGTGTCCATGGATTGATTCTGGCGACCACGCGTAGCCGAGCTCGAGCGAACCCTTGCCGACGCTTTCCGGCAATCTCATTTCGAGCGAGAGACCGACCGCTTCAAGACTGCGCGTTCCATCCGGGTCCCGCGAGCCGCGCCGGGCGATATAGGCGTAGTCAACAAAGGCGTTTAAGAAGATGTTTTTGAGATCCAGGCCGCCAGGGCCCGGTCCACTTTCCGTCCCGGCGGGTTTTTCGTCCTTTCCCTTTTTTACGACCTGGGAAATTACGGTAACGAGCCGATCGACGGTGATTCCTGCCTGCAGCGTTCCGTAGACGGCACCACGCGCGACCCGCTCTCCGTATTCCAGACCGCGCACAGTCGATTCCCCGCCCAGGAGAAATTCTTCAAAAACAGGGCTGTTTCCCGTAACAATGACGCCGCCGAGGGTAAGGCGAACGAGGAAATCGCGCGAAGTGATGTTCCCCCAATAGGCCGACGCCGTCGCCGCCGTTTGCGCCGCAAAAAAATCGAAGTCTCCTGGCCCGGCTTCGAATCCTTTTTTTAGATGGACCTTCCAGAACAGTTGCGTCTCGCCGAGGCCTGGATCGCCTGTCGTCCGCAACTTGCGGCTCCACTGTTGCTCGAGATCTGCCAGGAGAAAAAGGACCTGGCCGCTCTCGACCTCGGCCTTTAGTTCTGCCGGTGCGCCGAGACGCGTGTCCGAAAGACCGGCCGAGGTGATGAGCCTGGCGAAATAAGCATGGTTGAGAGCGGCCTCATTCTCAATCGCGCTCCCGGGCTTGCGCTCCTGGTCCATGGATGCCCGCTTGAATTCCAAGGTGTGGCCGACCGTTACGCTGGTTTGCTCTTCGTCGAAGCCGACCTCGGCGGGCATTCCGAGCTTTTGGTCGTTATCCCGAAAGTAGCGGGCCGTGATGTCCATCCTCGAAGTGAAGGGACTGTCGCGCCGGTGGAAAAAAGGGCGCCCGTACGAAAATTCACCCCCCTGTGTCTCCAAGCCAGCCGTCAGACCCAGCTTAAGGAGGCTGTCATCGCCAAACGCATTTTGGCTGGCGAGAGACAGCGAGCCGGCCAGTCGCTTGTCGGTGGAATAACCAAGGCCGCCTTTGATGTCGGTTATGCGCGGCTGATACAGCGCGGTGAAAACGATCGCGGTACCGGCAGTTTCAACACTGGCGGCGACGATCTTTCGTTCGCGTTCGATGTTGTCCAAAACCTCCCTGGTCACCGCCGCCAATTCCTCTTTTGTCACGAGTCTGCCGCGGAGAGAATCGAAGAGAGCGCGCTGATCTTCTGTGACCTTTTCTTCCAGAAGCGCGATCTTTTGGGCCGACTGAGGAAATTTTTCGAGCGCCGCGAGTTTCCCTTCAATCCGAACTCCTTGAATGAAGAATTTCACCGCCTCGACCGCTTGGAGGGAGATGTCGATACTCCACGGCGCCTTTGTTCCCGGCGCGCTCTTGATTTGCACACCTTTCCGATCCTGCGGGAACACCTGCCAACCCGGCAGTTCGAAGCGTTTAATTACCTCTTTCTCGATATCAGCCGTGACATCAATAAACGCACCTTCGGGCAGGCCCGCTTCGGAGACGGAAACGTTACCCTGGAGGTTGTGTTTTCGAGCGCTGGCAAAGGCGAAGGCTGTGATCGCGAATGCTGCCGCATGGTCGGTTGAGTGAGCCCAGGCCGAGGGGTGCGCGATTCCGCCCTCGTCTGCCCCGACGAAAACGGGCGTCCGCCGGTCTTCGTCTGATAACGCGGGAAGCCCCGGAACATGATGGGACTCGAGTTCGCCAAGCGTCGTGAGGACGGGCTCGTCCGCGAGCGCTCGGGAACCGCGGACGATAACAGAGATTTTGAGCGGCTTCCGAATGTGCTTGGCGGCGGCCGGCTCCTGGTACTCTGCATCCAACTCAAACACTCCCGAATCAGGGCTGCCTTCCGGGGGAGATTGCAGGAGAAAGCTGACATACTTCGGCGCCATCTGGTTCGCCACTTCCATGCGGAAGTCGTCAAAAGATAGATCGCTGGAATCACCGCCGAATTCCGTTCGGGCTCCTTCGATCGCTTTCGTCAGATCCGCCTGGAGCTGGGCATCGCCTTTCGCCAGAACGTCCTGTTTTGTGGGCAGGGATTTCACCATCCAGATCCCCTCGCTCCGATTCATCTCAAGCCGCAGAACTTTCGTAATCGGCTTAGCCCATGCGGTCTCGCCCCCTAAGAGCACGAAGGCGATTGCAACTAACCCGCATGTCGGGCGACAGGGGGAATACATAACGATTGGGCGCGAATCCTGACTCGGTTACTCCTTAGTTGGAAGAATTTTCGGTCGGCGATCTGGGCGCGACGCGAAAAGTCTGAATCCAATCGAAAGCCATTCCGCATCTCATTCGAAAGGCCCGCCCTATGATTCAGGATTTTCGTTTTGCGTTTCGACAGCTCGTTAAGTCCCCGGGGTTCACGATCGTTGCGGTGCTCACGCTGGCGCTCGCGATCGGGGTGAACTCGGCAATTTTCGCGCTGATCAACGGCGTGGTGCTTCGGCCGATGGTGCCGGTCCGGCCGCAGGAGGTGGTCAACGTTTTCACCGCACGGCAAAGTGCGAACCACGATTACCGGCAGTTTTCCTACAACGAATACCGCGAACTACTACGCGAGAATGGGAAGGAACTGTTCGACGACGTGGCCGCGTTCTCGTTTACGGTCGCTGGCATCGGCGCCGAGCACGAGGTGCGGCGCAGCTTCGCGTTCCTCACTTCGGAAAACTTTTTCACCCTGATGGGCGTGCGCCCATTTCGGGGCCGATTCTTTACTGCGGAGGAGTGCAGACCGAACGCGAACCTGCCGGTCATCATCGCGAGTTACGGATTTTGGAAAAGAATGGGCAGCCGTCCGGATTTCGTCGGCAGCGAGCTTCCAGTCAACGGCCAGCGCTACACCGTCATCGGCATAACGCCCGATGGATTCAGCGGGGTAAGCGCTTTGATCGCTCCTGATATCTGGGTGCCCCTCGGAATATATTCGAACCTTGGCTCGGCCTTCAGCGATACCGATGTCACGACCGACCTGGCTCAGCCGAAAAATTACACGCTCAATTTGACGGCGCGGCTCCGACCCGGCCTGACAACCGAGACCGCGAAAACGCGGCTCCCTGTTTTGAGTCAGCGCTTCAACGCTCTCCAACCGCCGGACGCGGAGTTCGCGCGCGAGTTGCAAATCCAAAAGCCTTCCCGCTTCAGCCTCAGCACTGGACCGGAAGACGACGGACCGATCGCGTTGATCGCGACTCTTCTCATGGGAATGGCGGCCGCGGTTCTTCTTATCGCGAGTCTGAACCTCGCCAACATGCTGCTTGCTCGCGGAACGTCGCGCACGAAAGAGATCGCCGTGCGAATCGCGATCGGGGCATCGCGGTGGCGGATCGTGCGGCAATTGTTATGCGAAGGCCTGCTCCTCGCGATCGCCGGCGGCGCAGTAGGACTGGCCGTCAGCGTTTGGTGCAACAGTCTCATGCTCCAGTCGCTCGGCCGCATGCTCGGCTCCCTCAATTTCTCATTCGTCGCCGATCTTCACCCAAGCGCGATCGTGCTTGGAGTAACCTTCTTCTTTTGCCTGCTCGCCACCCTCCTCTTCAGTCTCGGCCCAGCCTTGAAAGCGACGAAGACCGATCTCGTGAACGACCTCAAACAGCAGGTCGGAGAGCCGGCCCGGATCGGACGGCTGAGCCGTTTCTTTGCCCCACGCCATATCTCTGTGATGTCGCAAATCGCGTTGTCGCTCGTGCTCCTGTTCGCAGCCGGATTATTTTTCCGGGGCGCGCTCAAGGCCGGCGGGCTCGACCCGGGATTCGTCGCGGCGGGCGATCTCGTGACTGAGATCGATTTCTCGCTTGTGAAAAAAGAGCCGGCGGAAGCAAAGCGGCTCATGTTTACCGCGATTCAGCGCGCCCGGGAACTGCCCGGCGTGCAGGCCGCGGCGCTCGGCACCATGTTGCCCTACGGCAATTTCACGAACACGCGCCGGATCATGTCGTCGCGCGAAACGATGCCGACCGATCCGAAGGCGCCGGACCCGGGCGCCAGCAGCCTCTTCACGGCGATCACGCCCGGCTATTTCGACGCGATTGGCGTGCGGATTCTGCGTGGTCGCGATTTCACCCAGGCGGAAGCCGAGAACAAACAGGCGGCGCGGGTGGCGATCATCGACGAGGCGATGGCAAAGAAACTTTTCCCGAACACGGACGCAGTCGGTCAGCACATTCGTTACACGATCGCGCCGCGGGACGGATCGCCTAACGACTTCGAAGTCGTGGGCGTCGTCGGGACGCATCGGCATGATGTTCAGAACGACACGGTGCTTCGACGAATGTTTGTGCCCCTGGCGGTGGCGCAGAGTGGCAACGTTTATCTGCACGTCCGCATCGGGAACAAGGACCGGCGAGCTGTCGCCGCCCTGATCCCGCCCGTGCGCCAGATGCTGCGCGCGGTCGATCCGGATCTGCCGATTCTCGGCATCGCGCCGTTCAGCGATTTGATGGAGAAAAGCGTCGGCCTCTGGATTGTCCGCCTCGGCGCGGTCCTCTTCGGGGTGTTTGGCGGCATAGCCTTGCTGCTCGCAGTCGTTGGCGTTTACGGCGTGAAAGCCTACGCGGTGGCGTGCCGGACCCGCGAGATTGGGATTCGCATGGCGCTGGGGGCGCGCCGAAGTGACGTCTTCGGATTAATCATGCGCCAGGGAGCGATGCAGACCGGGCTCGGGGTTGTCTTCGGACTCCTGCTCGCGCTCGCCGCCGGGCGCGTTCTCTCCCAAATCCTCTACGAAGTCAGTCCGAACGATCCGTTCGCGTTACTCGCCTCGAGCCTGATGCTCGCGGGCGCTTCATTGCTGGCCTGCTTTTTCCCAGCGCAACGCGCGACACGGGTCACGCCGATGACGGCTCTGAGGACGGAATAGCTCTAGCACTTCGCTTTGGGAAGCGGCGGATTCGGCGACACTTGTCTCGCGCGTCCCACAGGGACGCGGCGACATTACTTGCGCGCGGCCGCCAGCTCGGCGTCGAGCTTCTGCTGGCGTTCGTTCAAGCTCTGCAACCGAAGCTGCCAGCGATGCAGCTGGATGCTGAGCTGATTGATGTAACTGGTGATCTCGGTCCGCTGCGATTGGTTTTCCTTTAACTGATGCTGCAGATCCGAAATCCGAACGGCATTCTCCGCGGCGACCTCAATCGGTGCGGCCGGGACGCGAATCGCCTCGCCGCATTTTTGGCAATTCACGGCGAGTCCAGCCGCAGCCGCATCGACAACGAGCGAAGTTGAGCAATGGGAGCAGGCGAAAACGATGTCGGTGCTCGGCGCGGGCACAGAAGTTTTCGAGCCGCCTGTGGGTTGCATTGCGCGAGTTTAAGCAGGAGACATACCGCTATTTTCGGAGAAAGTCGCGAGGCCGCAGGGTGTGACAGGCGGGCACTCATTCAGGCCGTCGTCCGTGACAGGATGGCGCATTTCCGCAAAACGCTGGAAACAGCCTCGACCCCCGAGCTCCTGAATATCAACCACTTACGAGGATCGGCTTCGCCGGAACATCGGCTGCTAAAAGGTCAGCGAACCGATCTCTCGGTTCACGAAAGGAATTTCTTATATGGCTAAAGTTTTAGGTATCGATTTGGGGACGACGAACTCCTGCATGTCCGTCATGGAGGGCGGCGATCCAGTGGTTTTGGAGAACAGCGAAGGAGCGCGCACCACGCCGTCGATCGTAGCGTTCGCGAAGAACGGCGAGCGGCTCGTGGGTCAGGCGGCGAAACGCCAGGCTGTCACCAATCCGGCTAACACAGTTTTTTCCATCAAGCGCTTCATGGGCCGCAAGTACGATGAAGTCCGCGAGGAAGAGCATCGCGTGCCCTACAAGATCGTGAAGGCGGCAAACGGCGACGCCCACGTCCAGGTGGAAGTGAATGGCGAGAAGAAGACTTTCTCGCCGCCGGAAGTGTCGGCGATGATTCTCGCGAAGCTCAAGGCCGACGCGGAAGCGAAGCTCGGCGAGAAGATCACTCAGGCGGTTATCACCGTCCCGGCCTACTTCAACGACTCACAGCGCAACGCGACCAAGGACGCGGGCAAGATCGCGGGCTTGGAAGTGCTCCGCATTATCAACGAGCCGACCGCGGCCTCGCTCGCCTACGGACTCGATAAGAAGAAGGACGAGAAGATCGCGGTCTACGACTTGGGCGGCGGCACGTTCGACATCTCCGTCCTCGAGATCGGCGATGGCGTCTTCGAAGTGAAGGCGACCAACGGCGATACTCACCTTGGCGGTGACGACTGGGACAACGTCCTGGTTGACTGGATCGTCGATGAATTCAAGAAGGACAGCGGCATCGATCTTTCGAAGCAGCCAGACGCGATCCAGCGCATCAAGGAAGAAGCTGAGAAGGCGAAGATCGCCCTTTCTTCTTCGCAGGAATACGAGATCAACCTGCCGTTCATCACGGCGGACGCGAGTGGGCCGAAGCACATCCAGAAGAAGCTGACTCGCGTCGAAGCTCGAGCAGCTGACCGACTCACTTTTCCAGCGGACCGTTCCGCCAGTGAAAGCGTGCCTCTCCGACGCGAAGCTCGCCGAGAAAGACATCAACGAGCTGGTCCTCGTCGGCGGCATGACTCGCATGCCGAAGGTCATCGAGACCGCGCGCAGTTGATCGGCAAGGAACCTCACAAAGGCGTGAACCCGGATGAAGTCGTGGCGATCGGCGCTGCCATCCAGGGCGGTGTGCTCAAGGGCGACGTCAAAGACGTGCTGCTCCTCGATGTGACTCCGCTCACGCTGGCGATTGAAACCGCCGGCGGCGTGGCCACGCCAATGATCCCGCGCAACACGACGATCCCGACCCGGAAGTCGCAGATCTTTTCGACCTACAGCGACAACCAGCCGGGCGTCGAGATCAAGGTTCTTCAGGGCGAGCGCCCGCTCTCGCGCGACAACAAGAACCTCGGCACGTTCCATCTCGACGGCATCCCGCCGGCCCCGCGTGGCACCCCGCAGATCGAAGTTACCTTCGACATCGACGCGAACGGCATTCTCCACGTCTCCGCGAAAGACCTTGGCACCGGCAAGGAGCAGAAAATCTCCATCACCGGCAGCTCAGGCTTGAGCAAGGAAGAAGTCGAGAAGATGCAGCGCGACGCCGAAACCCACGCCGACGAAGACAAGAAGGCGAAGGAAGCGATCGAGATCAAGAACAACGCCGACACTCTGGCTTACCAGAGCGAGAAGCAGCTCAAGGATCTCGGCGACAAGATTCCGGAAGACAAACGCAAGCAGGTCGAGGACGCGATCAAAGCCGTTCGGGAAGCGATCGAGAAGAACGACACCGACGCGATGAAGAGGACCTACGACGACTTGCAGAACAAGTTCCAGGAAGTCAGCGCCGATCTTTACAAGCAAGCTTCTGCCAGCGCAGGTCCCCAGCCCGGCCCCGACATGGGCGCCGGCCCTCAGGCCCGCCCGCAGGAAGAAGGTCCGCGCAAAGACCAGGGCGACGTCGTCGACGCCGAGTTCGAAGTCGTGGACGAAGACAAGAAGAAGTAACGAACTTTAACAATTTGCCGGAAGCCGTTGGCAAACAACTGACGGCTGCCGGCATTAACCAACCAAAGCAGAAGAAGGAGTAACTAACACATGGCAATTAATGTAAGACCCCTCGGAGATCGCGTGCTTGTGCAGCCGATCGAAGAGAAAGAAACCAAAAAGGGCGGCATCATCATCCCCGATACCGCCAAGGAAAAGCCGCAGGAGGGCAACGTCGTCGCTCTCGGGACCGGCAAGGTGGACGATAACGGCAAGAAGGTCGAGTTCACCGTGAAGAAGGGCGACAAGGTCCTCATCTCCAAATATGGCGGCACTGAGATCAAGGTGGACGGCGAGTCCTACCTGATCATGCGCGAGGACGACATCCTCGGCATCATTGGTTAATCCAATCTCTTAACTCTCAACTAGAAACTACCAACTAACACTATGGCAGCTAAACAACTCCAATTTGATGAGAACGCGCGGCATGCGCTTCTCCGCGGCGTCGAGAAACTCTCGCGCGCCGTGAAAGCGACGCTCGGACCGAGCGGCCGCAACGTCATCCTCGACAAGAAATTCGGCAGCCCGACGATCACCAAGGATGGTGTGACCGTGGCCAAGGAGATCGAGCTCGAAGATCCTTATGAAAACATGGGCGCCCAGCTCGTCCGCGAAGTCGCTTCCAAGACTTCCGACATCGCTGGTGACGGCACCACCACCGCGACCGTGCTCGCTGAGTCCATCTACAAGGAAGGTCTCCGCAACGTCACGGCCGGCGCCAACCCGACTTCGCTCCAGCGCGGCATCAACAAGGCTGTCGAAGCCATCGTTGCTGAGCTCGGCAAAATCTCGAAGAAGGTCAGCGACCGGAGCGAGATCGCGCAGGTCGCCACCGTCTCCGCCAACTGGGACAAGACGATCGGCGAGATCATCGCCGACGCGATGGACAAGGTCGGCAAGGACGGCACCATCACGGTGGAAGAAGCCAAGTCGATCGAAACCAGCCTCGACGTCGTCGAAGGCATGCAGTTCGACAAGGGCTACCTCTCTCCTTACTTCGTCACGAACGCCGAAGCGATGGAAGCCATCCTCGATAATCCTTACATCCTCATTCACGAGAAGAAGATCTCGAGCTTGAAGGACATGCTCCCGCTGCTCGAGAAAGTAGCGAAAGCTGGACGTCCGCTCCTCATCATCGCGGAAGACGTGGAAGGCGAAGCGCTCGCGACCCTGGTCGTGAACAAGCTCCGCGGCACGTTGCAGGTGGCGGCTGTTAAGGCCCCGGGATTCGGCGATCGTCGCAAGGCGATGCTGGAAGACCTCGCGGTCCTCACCGGCGGTCAGTGCATCACGGAAGACCTCGGAATCAAACTCGAGAACGTCAAGCTTGACGATTTAGGCCGCGCCAAGCGGGTCACGATTGACAAGGAGAACACCACGGTCGTCGAGGGTGAAGGCAAACAAGTCGACATCCAGGGCCGGGTGAACCAGATCCGCCGTCAGATCGAAGAGACCACTTCCGATTACGATCGCGAGAAGCTCCAGGAACGCCTCGCCAAGTTGGCCGGCGGCGTGGCCGTCATCAACGTTGGCGCCGCGACTGAGACGGAGATGAAAGAGAAGAAGGCGCGCGTCGAAGACGCGTTGCATGCTACTCGCGCCGCGGTTGAAGAAGGCATCGTCCCCGGTGGCGGCGTCGCTCTGATCCGCGCGCAGAAAGCGCTCGATAAGCTGGAACTCGAAGGCGACGAAAAAGTCGGCATGGCGATCATTCGCCGCGCGATCGAAGAGCCGCTTCGCACTCTCGCTGATAACGCGGGCCAGGAAGGCGCGCTCATCGTCCAGGAAGTGAAGAAGCGCAAAGGCAACGAAGGCTACAACGTCGCCACGGGCGAATACGAAGACCTGGTGAAAGCCGGCGTCGTCGATCCGACCAAGGTGACCCGAAGCGCGTTGCAGAACGCCGCTTCGATCTCCGGCCTGTTGCTCACCACCGAAGCCATCATCACCGAAGCTCCTGAAAAGGAGAAAGGTGGCGGCATGCCTCCGGGCATGGGCGGCGGAATGGGTGGCGGCATGGGCGGCATGGACTATTGAGGCCGTCTCGGCGGAAACCCCGAATCGTTTCGGGGCTAAGCCGAAACTAACAATGAATTGCGACAGCCGGGCTTCCGAAAGGAGCCCGGCTGTTTTGCTACGATACGCGCAGCTGGACCAAATATGTATCACTGGAGTGCTTCCAGAATTCGAAAGAAGAATGCTGCCACCCGAGAACCATGTCGATTGACCTCAGTTCCCTAGTCCAACCAAACGGCGCGACCGAAAAGGACGCGTATATCTGCTATAACAAAGCCGATTTGGCATGGGTAACCAAATTGGCGGAGCATCTCGAGTCCGAAACCTTTGACGGAACAACTGGGTCTCGGCGTTTGCGGGTGTTTTTCGACAAATGGGACATCGAGGATGCTCAAAGCGTTATCGATCGAATGAATCAAGGCATGGAACAATCGCGACACCTGGTCGCGATCCTTTCACCAGAGTTCTTAACCAATGACTGGCCGCGGTTCGAATGGAAACACATTGTTGCCGCCGATCCCAACAATACGAAAGGCAAACTTATCCCCTGCCTGCTGCGCGATCTGTCGCTAGACCACCAACATCGAATAAACTATCCGGCGCCGTTTCGCGATCTAAAATACATCGACTTCCGAAAACCGTCAGACTTTAAGCGAAGTTTCAATCGCTTGGTCCGGAAGATTCGAAATCTTCCACCCGATCGCGGGCGTCGACTTCGTCCAATTGCTTCGGCTGGTGTCATCCTACCAACAGAAGGTCCACCGGACGTAGCTTGGCTCCCGGATCCCATCGCCGAGACAATATTCTCGAATCTTTTCAGGTTTACCTACGTGCCGATGTACATCTGGCACGCCGCAACCCACTATTCAGAGAAGCCGGCGATTTGGGAGAAAACTTCGAACTGCGCGCCTTTTATATTGCGGAATGGGCGTTTGTATACATTCGCCCGCCTTGAAGCAGACAACGAGGCGTTAAGAGGTGTTGTTGATTGTCACACTATATTGCGGGACTCCCGCGCGGAGTGGGCGCTAAAAGTGGATCGTCAGAACTGGTTGATGGCACTCTTGAACACCGCCGTTAACAATCACCTCAGGCGGAGAAACATTCGGACTGACGGTAAAGGTCGGTATTACTTCAAGGCCAACGAACATCAGCAGGATCGCAAATGGCCTATGCCCGTCGGTAAACCGCGGACCGTCGCGAAGCGAATCGTCGACGAAATGAAAGGGTCAGCGTTTTGGGTCCACCAAGGCGCAGAGATTCGGTGCCGTAGAATCGATGAAAAAATTTTCCTCTCTGTTCTCCCATTGTATCTTTTTACCGAGGATGGCTTCATAGCAATTGGCGGCAAGGCTGCCGGGAAGCTCGCTCAGATGTGGATGGGCAAGCAGCAAAATCCAGACATCTTTCGCGATGTACTGTTTTGGGGGCACGTTCTCTCCGATGGATGGCCGAAAATCAAAATCGATACCGGTGATGACCCAATTTATGTCGACAGCACCCCTGCCGCGGCTCGAGTGAGCCACGGTGTATCATTCGACCAGATCAACATCCGGACGCTACTCCAGCACAAAGATTCAGAACTGGAGGACGTCGCTGTTCAGGCTGGTGAACTCGAAGCGTTGGCGGAATCGGAAGAAGAGCAGCACGAGTGAAAACGTTAAGCCGCAAACGCTCCGTACCGATCGAGCAAAAGCTGGAACGCCTTGTTCCGGTGTTCAACAGCTTCTTTATCGAGGAGCCAAAACTCGTTTTCGGAGGAGGAAAGCTCTCAGTAGATCCAAAGGCGGGAATCGAAAATTACGGACCATTCGGTTGGGAAAGACACCCCTCGAAAACTATCCAAATCGGACTGATCGGAACTCCGGAAGGCGTTCAGGATTTTCTTGGGTTTCTGCAAAGGGCGCAAAATACGTTGACCCCGGGATTCAACAGCCGAGGCAAGCCTTTGGATCCGCACACCTTCCCGGACTTTCCGGGTTGTGATCCTACAGAGTCATTTCGCACACAGTTCGTCTCGAATAACAGCGCCCTGCACCGCACTATTCACTCAGAATTCTTTGGCAAGGCAGTATCGACCCCGATAGAGGAAGCGAAAATCCGGAATGTGATCGATCTCCTGCTTCGTGAACTGGAAGCGCTGAACAACCTTGACCCAGCGCCTGACGTCGTTGTCGCGTTGCTACCGCCAGACGTTCAGCACGAAGTCGAGCACGTTGGGGCGGCTATGGCACGTCGGAAATTCGTGCTATCTCCGAGAGATCGCTTTCTTGCTAGTCTAAAGAAAGACGAAGCTGCCGGTCAAAGTCTATTGACCCTTGGGTTCGACACGCCGTCCAGTTCATTTGAGGGCTATTGGAACATTCATCACGCGTTTAAGGCGCGGGCGATGCGATTCGACATTCCGACACAATTACTTTGGGAAAGCACATTACGGGATGAGCATCTCTCGTCGGTCGCATGGAATCTTTTTACCGCATTGTACTATAAGGCCGGGCATACCCCTTGGAGACTTCAGTTACTACCAGACAATACCTGCTACATTGGGGTGTCTTTCTACAAAGAGCGGCCTTTCGGAAAGTCCGATATGAATTCAAGCCTCGCTCAAGTCTTCGGAGCAGGTGAGGGAATCGTTCTCCAAGGCGGGAAGGCTGTCGTAGACAAGGATCGAGGAGATTCAAGTCCACACCTTCGGGAAACGGAAGCAACTGCGCTTCTCACAAATGCTTTAGAAAAATACAAGCTGCAGCATGGTGCTCCGCCCACCCGAGTCGTTGTTCACAAAACGTCGCGCTATTGGCCTGAGGAATTAGATGGCTTCCGAAAAGCTCTTGGAACGATCTACCATTACGACTTCGTTGCATTCGGCGAACTCGAATCGCGCTTCATGCGTCTTGGAAAGCGGCCTGTAATCAGAGGCACGGGCGTAATTTTAGGGAAACGCCATTACTTGCTCTTCACCGGGGGATACATTCCATACCTACGCTCCTATCCCAGCAAACGCATTCCGCGGCCCATCGAAATCCTAGAGCATTTTGGGGATTCAACACCTCAATGGGTTTGCACCGAAATCCTCGCACTGACGAAGTTGAATTGGAACAGCTGTTGGTTCGGGAGTACGATGCCTATTACAATTCGGTTCTCTCGCGATGTTGGCCGCGTTTTGGCCGAACTCCCAAAGGACAATAGCATTCAGCCTCAGTCAAAATACCGCTATTACATGTGATCGATGACCTCCTCGTCTTGCGGTTTCATAGCGGCAAGCGCGGGGTTGATCTCCTCCCACTTGAGATTTTCCAGAGGAGAACTCGCGCCGAGCGCCGTGTATAGTCCAGGGGCAAAGATTGCGCCGCGACCTCGCCGCTGATACGATTCCAAACTGCATGAGCCTCGATCAAATCAAGACGGCAATCGACCAACTCTCCTTTGAAGAGCGCGCCGCGTTGGCGGCATGGTTCCACGGCTGGCGGGATGATGAGTGGGACCAGCAGATGAAGCGCGATGTGGCGGACGGGAAGCTCGACGATGTTCTCCGTGAAGTGGAAGACGATATCGCGGCCGGTCGGCTCCGGTCCGAGCCGGACTCGCAGTAGTTGCCGTGAAATCCAGAACGCACCGGCGGTTCTGGAACGGGTTCAATCGGCTACCGGCGCACGTTCAGTGCTTCGCTCGAGACAAATTTGGCCTCTGGCAGCGGGATCCATTTCATCCTTCGATGCAGTTCAAGAAGCTCTACGCGAACGTTTGGTCCGTGCGGATCGGAGATCACTATCGTGCGATGGCGCGCCGCGACGGTGAACTAGTGGTGTGCTTCTGGATCGGAACGCACGAAGAATACAACGATCTTATTCGCAAGGTCCGCTGACTCATCAACAGCAGCCGGGCTCACGAGGGCCCGGCTGTTTTGCTTTGGGGGAATGTTGCTGCCACACTGGCGCCGATGCCGAAGACCTCTAACGCGCAACGCCGCGCGAGCTGGCTCGTGTGGGCGCTACTCGCGATCGTTCTCCTCGGCATTTTAATTATTCGATGGCGCCTGCGCGAATGCCCTCTGGAGCGAGATGAAGGCGAATACGCCTACATCGGCCGACTCCTCCTGAATGGGGAGGCGCCGTACGGCACAACGGGGAACCACAAGTTTCCGGGAGCCTACCTGGCTTACGCGGCGATGATGGCTCTCTTCGGCGAAAGCGCCTCGGGAATTCATATCGGATTCCTCGCCGTAAACCTGGCGAGCACAGCGCTCCTGTTTTTCCTCGGCCGCCGGCTTGGTGGAAATGCGGCCGGACTTGCAGCCGCGGCGGCTTGGGCGGTGATGAGCGTAAGTCCGGGCGTGCTGGGAAACGCGGGCCACCTAACCCATCTGATAATGCTCTGCGTGCTCGCGGGCTTGCTCTTCTTGTGGCGCGGAATCGAGTTGGAGAACAGATGGCAGGTCGCCATGGCCGGCGTGTGCCTGGGAATGTCCGTCGTCGTGCGGCAAACATCGCTGGTCTTCGTCGCCTTCGGCCTGGTGTTCTTATGGATGGCGGCACGAGCTCGCGAATCCGCGAAAGCAAATGCCGCGAGTGAGACTGTGGTGTTTGTCGCCGGTTCGACCTTTCCGATTCTCGCGATGGCGCTCTGGCTTTCGATCGCCGGCGTGTTGCCGGCATTCTGGCGATGGACGTTCCTGGAGGCCGCCGCGTATGGATCGCAAGTCTCGCTTCGGCAAGGACTGCACCAGTTCCTCGCCGCTACGCCCACAGCAATTAGCTGGGGTTGGCTGATCTGGATCGGCGCGGGGGTAGGGCTGGCCATCGCAATTTCGAAAAGATCCAGACGCGATTGGTTTGTCATCGGCTTCCTCTTGGTTGGTTTCATCGCGGTTCTTCCGGGCTTCTACTTTCGCAGGCATTACTACGTGCAGCTGTTGCCGGCCGTGGCGTTGCTTTTCGGCATCGCGGTCGCGCGGGCATGGCGCATCCCCGGACTCTGGCGTTACAGCGCAGTCGCCGGAGGGTTAGTTGCGTTAGTCCCGCCTTTGTTAGGGCAAAAAAAATATTTCGTGGCGGAAACGCCGACCGCGCTGGCGCGAGAGATCTACGGCCCCAATCCTTTCCCCGAAGCGATCGAAGTTGCACGGTATATCGAGGCCAACTCCGCCCCGGACGAACCGGTGGCTGTCCTTGGGAGCGAGCCGGAGATTTTTTTCTACAGCCGGCGCCGTTCAGCCACGAGCCTGATCTACAGCTATCCGCTGATGGAACATCATCAATATGCGCATGACATGCAGGAAACGATGGCACGCGAGATCGAAAGCAAACGCCCGAAGTTCATCGTGTTTGTGAACGTTTCTACTTCCTGGCTAATCCGCGACGACTCCGACCGGTTCATCTTTACCTGGGCCCCAGCTTTTCTGTCGCGCTCCTACAAGCTCGATGGTATTGCCGATATCGTGGCAGGCGGTTCGCAGTATGTTTGGGGGGCACCGGCCCTCACCTACCATCTGAGGTCGGCTTTTTTCATCAGAATTTACCGTCGAGCTGATTAGTTGTTGAGCTTGTAGGCTTCCGACACGGCTATGCCGGTGATATTATTCACGCCGCGGACGATGGATGTGTAAGGACCGGCGCTCAATGGCATGAGGATGGCGGATTCGTTATCGTTCGTCGGAGCGAGACCGGTAGCTTCGATCTCGCTGGCGTTAGTGGCGTTACGCCAGTTGTCGTTGGTGACGAGCGTGGCGCCGTTGGCATCGTGGAGCTCGAGGAACGGATCCTGGAGGACGGCAGGGCCGAGCTGGTTTTGAAGCGATGGGCCGATGGCACGCAACAGGACGCGCTTTGGGGTGCCACCGCCAAGGATAAGGCCGCTGATCAGGATGTTGTCGCCGGTCTGCACGTTGGCGCGCACGGCAAGGTTGCCGAGTTCCCCAGGCAAGGCGGGCTGAAGATCGTAGATCTCGACGAGCCCAATGCCGTTTGTGTTGTTAGCACCGGAAATGATCGCAGTGTATTGGCCGGGCGGAAGCGCAGCGATGATCGCAGCTTCGCGATTGTCGCTCGGGGCGAGCCCGCTCTGCTGAATTTCCGGTTCGTGATCGCTGCGCCAGGAATCGTTCGTCTGAATGAGAGAATTGTCGCTGGCACGCAGCTCGAGCCTAGGGTCGACCAAACGTCCCGGAAACGCCGCGCCGCCCGAAGTGAGCGATGGCCCAAGAGCGCGGATGATAACAGTCTTATTGGTGCTCCCGCTGACCGTGAAGCCACCAATACCTACCTTGTCTCCGCCCTCGGCAAGGACGCGTCCGGAAATATTGAGAAGCTGAACGTTGCTCGGTGTAGGTGTCGGAGGCGGGAGACTAGGATCAAACGCGGCGAACAAACGGCGGCCACTCGCTTGTCGGACGATCGAAGCCTTATCGAGGCGACCTTGATAATCCGGGCTCACACATCCTTGCGCAAGGACGCAACCATCGGCATACGCAGCGATGCTGCGCCCTTCGCGGTCGACACTAATATCGTTGAAGTCGAGAAGGTTTCGATCGTCGCCGCAGATAACACCACCCAGACAAATCGAACCCCGCTGGACCGGATCCCCAGCGGTCGCATTAACCGTGACCCAGTGAGCTCCGCGATCATAAGTCGTCGCGACATAAAAATTCCAGATGCCCTGGTAGGTTGACTGGTCCTGAAAATTGCCGCCCGTGGTGCTCCCGAGGAAGCCGAACGCCGCCCGGTCCCCGTCACCGGCAACGACGGTCGGGAAGACCGCGCTTTTGATTCGACACGCGGCGTATTGATCGCCGGGCGAACAACCCACCGGCACTCCTACTTCGAAATCGTTGATCCAGGTATCCCCGTGAGTCGTGGAGACAGCTATGTGCGGCCGCCCGTCGCCGTTGACGTAGCCGAGGTAAACCGTGTTATCGGTGCCGATACCTACGGAAGGGTCGCCGGTGCCGATGCTATTAGGCACGGTCTTGTCGACCCAGGTGAGACCGTTATCGCGCGAGATAGCCACGCCCTGGCTCCCGGTTCCGGCACTGCAAGAAGAGTTAGGCACGTAAACGGTGCCATCCGGTCCTACCTTCACATGACCATGAATGCCGCCGTAACATTCCGTCGGATCAAAAATATCGATCCCAGGGCCAAAGGTGACGCCACCATCGTCGCTCCGCGAACACTCCGCTCCGCCCGCGACGTTTTGTGAGCAATAATAGACGGCATTCTTGTAAAGCGGATGCGGCGGGGGCGGCGGCACGGCGGTTTCACTATAAGGACCGCCACCAAGAGTCTCGTGGTCTGGCCCAGCCGGGGGCCCGCCCGCGGCGAAATTTGTCCAGGTAGCGCCATCGTCATCGGAGAAGGCGGCGTTGCTCGAGCCGGCAGCCAATTGAAGCCCGAAGACGCGGCCTGTCTCGTGATCGACAAAGCCGATCGGATCGAGCCCGGTCTGGACCGGCGCGGCGGCATCTTCCCAGAGCGCAGTCGCAGGGCTGGTGGCGTCGTCAAAACTGACGCGGAGCTGGTCGGTGTTGTTGGTGAAAAAAGCGACGCCGCCGGTATTGACCTTGTCGTGTTTCAACGAGGGAACGCGCGGCGCCCAATCAACCCCGATGGAGGGCTCGCCCGCAGAGTTACCCAGACTTGGCGGCGAAATGTGATTGGAAAACGTCGGCGGGACACCGGGATCGATCGGTGCCACCGCGGGGAACGGAACCAGGCTCACGGTGCCAGTGATGCTCTGGCCGTTCGGCAGGAATGGAACAACGCGGACGGTGTATTGCCCGTTGACCGCCGGGATCAAGACCGTGTCCGGGTCGACATAAGATTGGTTGCCGAGATTCTGCGCAATGACCTTCCCGGTCGCGGTGTCGCCCTGGAAGACATAAAGATCGAACTGGGTCTCGCCGGCTTCGGGCCATCTCACTTCGACGCGGATGTATTTGCTCGCGGTGGTGGCCGCGCTGAGCCCCGAGACGGTGAGCGCGAATTCGTCGCAGACCAGGACGGCGTTGCAAACAGGAACACCGTCCGCCTGCGACGAGGGATTCGGGACGAGGTAAGGCCCGCCGTTGAATATGATCGGCCCGCTGCTTTCGGTGAGCGCTCCGCTCGGCGGCGTGATCGCGGCGAAAGCGAAGTAGCTGAAGAATGCCGAGCCGGCGACCAGACAACACGCCGCAAGGATTCGGAGGTGTGACAAACCAGAACGAGCAACAGAATACTTTTTCATGGGACTCCTTTCGAGCGCCGAGTGGCGAGAGGTTGGCACAAAGGTATCGTCCCGTGGCGGCGGATTGGTTCCCCGGCCCCGCACAATCCGCGTAAGAAATTTTGACGGACCTCCCAAACCAGTGTGGCTTGGGAGTGTGAACTGCAAACTTTACCGCCACATCGTCGCATCGCTTCTCTTCGCGGCTGCGCTCAATCTTGTCGCATGCTCGAAAAGCAACAACCAGGAGGTCGCCGCAACTCCGACGCCTTCACAGACGAGCACGTCTCCTGACCAATTCGCGTGCGGCTTGTTGACCAGGGAAGAGACGCAGGCTGTGCAAGGCGAACCGTTCAAGAACACGAAGGCGAGCCACGGACCGGGACTCGGCCTCAGGGTCTCGCAATGCTACTTCGAGTTGCCGACGCCGATGAATTCCGTCGTCCTGACAGTGACGCGGAAAGCCGACGGAGCCAATGCCCGCGACCCGCGCGAAAGCTGGCACGAGCTTTTCTACGGCGAGCATCCGCGGGAACGAGAGAAGGAGCGGGAGAAAGACAAGGAAGGCGAAGAGAAAGGCCCGCAAAAGGTCGAAGGCGTGGGAGACGAAGCTTTTTGGAGCGGCAGCCGGGTGGGCGGCGCTCTCTACGTTTTGAAGGGCGAGACTTACTTTCGGGTTAGCGTGGGGGGAGCCGGCGATCAGGCGCAGAAGCTGGAAAAATCAAAAACGCTCGCGGCCTTCGTGCTGAAGCGGCTCTAGGTTTAGCGGGCTATTTGGAGGGACGCCCGCTGTGGCGTCCCTGTTAGGTTAGGGACGGGACAGCGCCCGTCCCTCCAGTAGCGCACACTGCAACGTTCGGGGCACCCCAGCGATCTCGATAACCCGAGGCGGGGGCGCCTGCTGCTCAATTGCGCATTGCCGGAACGGCAGACCGAATTACCATTCTGCCCGTGCGTCGATCTCTTCCGTTTCTGATCATCGCCGCGGTCTTGCTCGTCGGCCTTGGCGTGGGCCTGCTTTTGTATCGGGCGCGGCTCGAGCCCGAGCCTGCGCCGCCGCCACCGGCTCCGACCACAATGCCGAGTCCGGTTCAGGCACCCACTCCAACAGCGCCCTCCACTGCAGAAACGCTCCCGAGTCCGACACCTGCCGCAACCGAGACCCAAAGCGCGAGCCCGACCGCGCCCTCAACGGAGGCCCTGGTATTCACCTACGGCCGGCCCGGCGCCGAGCCCCTGCACATTCGCGGCGAAGCGAACGCGCCGGTGGTCCTGGAAGAGTTCGGCGATTTCGAGTGTCTCCCCTGCTCGAAAGTTTTTGCCATCCTCGAAGCGCTCGAACGCGAGTACGAGAAACGGCTGGTCGTTGTGTTTCGCGAGCACCCCCTCCAGATGCATCACTACGCACTCGACGCGGCGCGCGCGGCCGAAGCGGCCGGGTTACAGGGCCGCTTCTGGGAAATGCACGACACCCTTTATCGCAATCGCGGCACCTGGACCCGCGCGGCGTACATTCGGCCGTATTTGAATGATTACGCGCGCGAGCTGCAACTGGACGTCGACCGGTTCAAGGAGGAGATGGACAGCCCGGCGGTCGCCAAGCGAATCGTGGCCGATCAGGAACGGGGCGACTCACTCAGCGTCGACCGCACACCGATCCTCTACGTGAACGGGGAAAAGGTGATACCGACCGATCTCACCGAGAACGGAATCCGGGCGATGATCGAGAAAGCGCTCGCGGCGAAGTCCCGATAACGCGCATGGACACGCGCAGCGCGTCTGAGTTCGAAGCCGGTCAGCCAGGAAAAGGTCTCTACTTTTTGGCGGCAACCATCGCGTTGCTCGGCCTGGCGGACGGCATTTATCTCACCGTCGAACACATCACCGGCCGGACGGCGCAATGCATTGCCTCCAGCGGTTGTCAGGACGTATTGAGCAGCAGCTACGCGGCGTTCGGTCCGGTGCCCCTGGCCTCGCTCGGCGCGCTCGCCTATTTCACCGCGTTCAGCCTGGCGTTACTGGCCGCATTTGGTTATCCAAAATGCCGGACGCTTTTCGCTTTGCTCGTTGCCGTGATGTTCGCGGTCACGCTGTGGCTTCTCTATCTTCAGGCTTACGTGCTCCACGCGTTCTGCGATTACTGTCTTTTCTCAGCCGGCGTTACCACGGCGCTGACGCTTATCGTGATTGCCAATGCGTTCCGGCGCGCACGGCGATGACGAGGCTCGCGCGTTTCGTTCTCCTCGCCGCGTCGCTCCTGCCGGTAGTTGGGTTTTGCGAAAACGAACTGCGCCCTAACGACCGTCACGTTGTCGTGGTCGTTTGGGACGGAATGCGTCCCGACTTTGTCACCGAGGCGAACACGCCGGCGCTTTGGAAGCTCGCCCAGGAAGGCGTGACGTTTCAGCAGCATCATTCCGTTTACATCACCGCGACCAACGTCAACGGCACCGCGATGGCGACCGGCGTTTTCCCCAACCGAAACGGCATCCTCGCCAATCGCGAGTTCCGCCCGGCGATCGACCCGGCCAACGTCTTTGAAAATGCCGACCCGGCGATCATCAAGAAGGCCGACGAACTGACCGGCGGGAAATACGTCGCCGCGCCGACCATGGCCGAAATTGTGCGTGCAGCTGGCCGCAAGACCGCGGTAGTCGGGGACAAAATCCGTCGTCTTTTCTGCACGATCGCCATGCCGAATGGACCGAAGCGTCACTGAAAAATTCCATCAAATTTGCCGCGGCGCCGATGCCGGCGGCGTTGCGAGACGAAACGTTCGCCTCCTGGGCCCGTTCCTCACTGGGCCCGGCAATAACAGCGACGAGCGCAACACGCTACGCGACGCGCGCCCTCACCGAAATGATGTGGCGCGACGCGCTCCCGGCGTTCTCTCTTCTCTGGCTCAGCGATCCTGACCAGGCGGAGCACGACACATCTCCCGGCTCGGAGGCCTGCCTCGCCGCCGTTCGCAGCTCGGATCGCAACCTGGCGATAGTCCTCGACGTCCTGGAGAAAAAGAAGTGCGCGCGAATCCACGGATGTTTTGGTCGTCTCCGATCACGGTTTCTCAACCGTCGAGCGAGCAATCGATTTTACCGGTGAGCTCCGGAAAGCCGGTTTCGACGCGACGGCCACTTTTCGCGAAACGCCGAAGCGCGGGCAAATTATTACCGCCGGGAATGCGGGGACCATCCTGTTCTACGTGATCGAGCACGATCGCGAGGTGGTCGCCCGTCTCGTCGAGTGGCTGCAGCGTTCCGATTTTGCCGGAGTGATTTTCGCGCGGGAAAAATTCGAAGGCACTTTCCCGCTCGTGACCGTCCGTGCGGACACGCCCGATGCGCCGGACGTCATGGTGTCGCCTGCGGTGGAACAAGAAACCGAATGGGTCCGGCGTAGCCGGACAGATCATCACCGATACCGCCCGCGGCCCGCCGGCAAAGGGACCCACGCCACCCTCAGCGAATTCGACGTTCATAACATGCTCATCGCCGCCGGCCCGGATTTTCGAGAACGCGAACCGCATGAACGTTTCCCAGCAGCAACATGGACCTGGCACCGACGGTTCTCCGAATCTTCTTGGCCTCGAGCCGCCCCAAAAACTCGACGGCCGGGTCCTTGTCGAAGCGATTGAAGAAAAAGCCGAGCGCACCGAAGTCGCTGAGTAAAACCATGCGCGCGACGCGCAAATTCCCATCAGGCGAATGGCAGCAGCACCTCCGCGTCTCGCTCGTCGGCGAGACAATTTACATCGACGAAGGCAACGGGAGCTTTCCCCTTCATCCTCTCCCGCTCCTCGCTAGAGTCTCGGTCTCCCGGCCGCGCAGACGGCGAGGGACCTCCCAGGCAATGGGACCCCGCGTTCGCGCCCTCAATCGAGAGCAAGCCATAGCTGTCATCCCGAGGCTCGGCGTGCCTTCGCCACCTTTCGGTAGGGACGGCGCGCTGCGCCGTCCGCTATTTTTTCTCGGATCCGCTTCGGCTCACTAGCGTGGCCATGCCAGACTCCATCTTCGGTGACCCCATGGAAACTTCGATCCGTGAGCCCCGTTACCGGCATTCTCCTCGCGCTCGATGCCGCGGTCCTGTTTCTCTTCGGCGCTTTGCTCCTTGTCCTTCCGCGCCACGTCGAGCTGGCCTTCGGGTTTATCGACCTGCCGTTGGGCGTCACTTATATCGTTGCGCTGCTTGGATGCGCCTTGCTCACCATGGCGCTCGGCTATTGGAAGGCGTCGGCTGATCCGGTGCGCCATCTCGTCTGGGTCCAGGTCGGCATCGCGCGCGGCGCGCTCGAATGCGGGATGGGGCTCATCTTTCTCGCTCGCGGCATCATCAGTTTCGGCAGGCCGGTGTCGGCATTATTTTGTCGGGCCTTTTTGCCCTGGCCTACCTCATCTTTTATCCCAGGAGCGAAAAGCAATGATTGGGATACTTGGGATGTCGTCTTCGTCCTCGTCGTTTGTTTCGCGGCCGGTTTCATTCTCGCACCAGCGCGTCGGCAAGACTCCCCTCCAGGTTTTCTTCCTCGGGATTCTGTTCGGCGTCGTCTTCCAGGTCGCGCTGTAAGTGGACTCGCGTTTGCCGGTTGTGTCGCGGTGTTCACAGCAGCCGCGGCCGCGGGTTAAGCGGTGGAATCATCCGTCTGCTGCCGCGCTGCCGGGGAACTGCTGAAACGCACGACGAGCCGTTGCCCGCAATGCCACCTGCCATGCCCCGCTGAGGTCTGGCGCTCCGAGAGCGCGCCTGCCCAAATCTTTTTGCGGCGCAGCTGCCCTGTCCATGGCGAAGCGGAAACCTGTATCAGCTCGGACGCGCGATTTTACTGGCTCGCCCAGGGCGATCCGCAAAATGCCGACGGTGGCGACTGTTGCGGCAATGCCTGCCGGGCGAGCGACGGAGCCGTCCGCGGAACCCTGGGCCGGAACGCCGCCGGAAAAGGGGACGCGCCGTTCGAAAAACTTTCCACCTGTCTCGCGCTCATCGAGATCGTCAACTCCTGCAACCTCGCCTGCCCGACCTGCTACGCGAGTTCGCCCGTCGGCACCGGGCAAGCACGTCGATGCCGTGCCGCTCGGCGATTTGCAGCGCCGGATTCAAGGCGTAATCGATCGCAAAGGCGGCATCGAGATCCTCCAGCTCTCCGGCGGCGAGCCGACTTTGCATCCGCAATTCTTCGAGCTGCTCGCCTGGGCCCGCGCGAATCCAGGAATCGATTACCTCCTCTTGAATACAAACGGCGTCCGAATCGCGAACGACCGAGGCTTCGCCGAACGAGCTGAGTCGCAACTTCGATTACGGCGGGCTCCAGCTCTATTTGCAATTCGATGGCGTCCAGCTCGAAGGCCAGCATTATCTCCGCGGCGCCGACTTGCGCGAAACTCGCCGGCGCGCCGTCGAACGCTGCGCGGAAATGAACCTCCCGGTCACCCTCGCGATGACGGTGACGCCGGATAATCTCCCGCACCTGTGGGAAGCGATCGAGTTCGGCCTGCGCTATCCGCACGTTCGCGGCGTCGCCTTTCAACCGATGTTCGGCAGCGGCCGCACGCCATTGCAGAGCCAGCGCGCGCTTGAACACGGCGGATATCATCCTCGCCGCCGTCGCGCAATCGGCGGACCGGCTTCGTTTCGAAGATTTCACCCCGCTTCCCTGTGGCGATCCGAATTGCGCGACGATCGGTTACCTCCTGAAGGCAAACGGCCGCACCTACTCGATCAGCGACTTTATCGATTTCGCGCAGGTGCAGGGATTCCTCCGCGACAAGGTCCGCTACAAACTCGAGGACCTCATGAAATGCGGATGCGATTCGGAACCGCTCGGCGAGATGCTCCGGCAGTTCGAGTTGAACGAGACAAACACCTTCCGCCTTTTCATCAAACCGTTCATGGACGCCTCGACCTGGGACGAAGATCGGATCGATCGCTGTTGCACCCACGTCATCCGGCCCGACGGAAAATTGGATTCGTTTTGTCGTTATTACTCCGGATTCGCCGATGCGCGGGTCGCGCCGGATGAGAATGCGACCGCTGTTTGCGGATGCAACGGCGAAACGCATCAAGGAGACGCGCTTTCCAAACCGCCCGTGTGCAGCGCCATTATAGAGGGCGGTTTGGAAAGCGCCCCTCCTTGTGGCTGCTAGTCGGCGCGAAGACTTCCCATGACCATCTCGCCTTACACCTGGCTTCTCCTCGCCGGTATCGTGATCAGCTTCTTTTTCTGGAAACGCCGGGCCCGTCAGGACCGCCGCCTCCTATTTATTTACGGCGCCGCGCTGGTCGGCGCATTCTTCGGGGCCAAACTCGTTTACCTCCTGGCCGAGGGCTGGCTCCACTTCGGCGCGTTCGACATGTGGCTCCAACTCGCCGCCGGTAAATCAATTCTTGGCGCGCTCCTCGGAGGCTACGTTTTCGTCGAGCTGGCCAAGCTCTTTGTGGGATACGATCGGGCCACCGGCGATGACTTCGCCCTGATTGCCCCGATCAGCATCGCGCTCGGACGCATCGGTTGTGTGCTGCACGGTTGCTGTCTGGGCGCCGATGTGTTCGCCGGGCTGGTACACAATTAATGATGCCGAAGGTACTCCGCGCTGGCCTGCAGCCCCCGCCGAACTGGCATTTAATGTCATCGCCTTCGCTCTCTTTACTTTTCTTCGGCGGCAGAAACTTCTGCCCGGCCAGCATTTCCATCTCTACCTGATCGGTTACGGCTTGTTTCGCTTCGCCCACGAGTTTGTTCGCGCGACTCCGCGACTGCTCGGCCATTTTCCGGTTATCATTTCGCCGCGGTCGCAGTCGCTCTCTTCGGGTCTGGTCTGTTTTGCGCGCCGCCAAAAATTGTTGGCTGGCTTGACCGCCAATGATCGGAACGGCGCGAAGGCGCGCCCGCTCCCACCGTCGCCTGACCCTTGCCTCATCGACACCAGACATCAGGCGCGGCGCACCCTACCTTGGTCTAAACCATGGCGACATCGTCCACGCCGCCGGCACGCCTATAGCGTTCGCCGCGGAAATCGATCGCGTCCCGGCAAACATCGATCACTTCTGGATCACGATCGGCCTCGGGACGGGCGACCCGATTCGCGTCGCCCTCAGCACCCACTCACGTCAAAATGCTGCTGCCGGATTCGACCCGCGCCTTCGCCTCGGGATCGTCGCCTCAACTTGGACAGGAATTGCCGCCGGTCCGGTTTGGCGAAGTCGCCCGGCCTCGATTATCGCGCGATCGGACAGCCGCTTCACCGGTAAGCTTACCTCGAATACGAACGGCCCGCACTCGAAGCGCTTACTTGCCGAAAAAGCGGAGCGCGCCGTTTTATCGAAGCGTGGGGCGAGCTCTACATCCGCACCCACGTCGGCATCCACCAGGTCCACAGCATGCGTGCCAGTTGCAGTGTCGCCCGCGATCTGATCGGCCGCGACGGTGCCATCCGCTTTTATTTCCCGAAGGTCACGCCGAGCTCCTCCTCTTCAAATATTGCGGCCAGCCTTAACGCCGTCGGACCATCCTCCATCTCCCACCCTCTATTGGCTCGCTCGAAAATACCAGGGAGGGGACTCGAACCCCTAAGGATTGCTCCACCAGATCCTAAGTCTGGCGCGTCTGCCAATTTCGCCACCCTGGCTTAGCCGATCTCCATCTATTAATGGATAAATAAGTATCCCTTCTTAGGCAGCCATCGCAAGGCTGGCCTCTCGCTGGCCCGCCAGCATCACTTTCAATCTACCGCGACGTCTTCGCGAATTCCTGGGAGGCTCGACAAAGACGACTTAATTACTGCTCCTGGTAATTCCACATCAGCCCCCCATCGACGAAAACGGTGGAGGCGGTGATGTAATCGGCATCAGCGGAAGCGAGGAACGCAACCACACCCGCAACATCTTCGGGCGACCCGAGTCGACGAAGTGGAATCTGAGCCAAGAGCGCCTCGAGCTTCGGCTTGTCTCCGAGGAGCGCGGTATTGATCGGTGTGGCGATTGCGCCGGGGGCCACGCCATTAACGGTGATGCCATGCGGCGCCAGCTCTACGGCCAGATCGCGCGTCAGCATCTTCACGCCGCCTTTACTCGCGCAGTAGCTCGCGAACCCCGGGAAAGGCAGTTCTTCGTGAACCGAAGAAATATTGATCACCTTGCCGCCGCCTCCGCGTGCGATCGCCGCGCGAGCGAACGCCTGGGTCGCGAAGAACACAGCTTTCAGATTTACGTCGAGGACGCGATCGTAGGATGCTTCGTCTACGTCGACGAACGCTTGTTGCTTCTCGATTCCCGCATTGTTCACGAGCACATCGAGGCGGCCGAGCTGCTCGACAGTTTCGCTTACCAGCCGCTCCACCTCCGCGACTTTGCTGACGTCCCCCTGGAGAATAATACCGCGCCCGGCCACGGCTTCGACCGCGGCGAGCGTTTTCTCGGCGCCCTCACGATCGTTCCGATAATTGATCGCAACCCGGGCTCCGTCCTGCGCAAGGCGGACCGCGATCCCCGCGCCAATGCCCGAGCTGCTGCCGGTGACGAGGGCTGTCTTATCGGCCAGGCGTTTCATCGGGCGGCAATTGAGTCATGTTTGCACCATCAATGCGATCGCAGCTTTGGGACAGACGAAATTATTATGTCGAGTGGACGTCACCCACGCCTGGATTGTAGACGTTCGCCTGCGGCGAACGCGGGACAAAGCATGGCAGCAATTGACCCCCCATCCGTCGGCCACAGGCCGACGTCTACAATTGTTCATCACGCACTAAGAAGGGCCGCGGCTTTGCGCGCCAGTTCTTCGGGCTTTTCCGAAATGTTGAGCACTACACCAGATTCATCGGGATCCAGCCGCTCAAGTGTTTCCAACTGCGACTGGAGCAGCGTTGGCGGCATGAAGTGACCCTTGCGGCCGGCGAGGCGTTTCGTCAGCAGTTCACAAGAACCCTCCAGAAACACAAAGCGAGCTGTTGGATCAGCGGCGCGGATGATGTCCCGATAAGATTTTTTCAATGCGCTGCAGGCGATAACCAGTGATTCGCCTCCGGCGTGGGCGAGCTTCTGCCCGACTGCTTCGAGCCACGGCTTTCGATCGGCGTCGTTAAGCGGCGTGCCGGCCGCCATTTTTGCGACGTTGCTTTCGGGATGAAGGGAATCGCCGTCAATAAATGTCGCACCAAGTTCCTGCGCGAGCAGTTCGCCGACGGTCGATTTGCCGGAGCCGGAGACTCCCATCACCACGACATGTTGCGTCGTCACTGGTCGCCCACCATCCATCCTTCAGTCGTTTAACTTGTTCATTTAATCATAGGTCTTTGCAATTCGAGCAGACCAACTCGAATTAGTTCGGAAAAATTCGGCAGGGCGTCCGCAGCTTTGGCGCGCGGGTTGATCAGGCTGCGCGCTTTAAGTTCGGGGAACGGAACTCCTGCGGTGACAATGGTGTGGCGCTCGAACATCAGTTCGTCGGCTTTGCCATTGAGAAGGAGGCGCCAATCCCACGGAATTCGGTCGGCGGTAGGATGCTGGTCGCGGATGCTCGTGGTGCAGTTCGTCGTAATAGCGTTATACCATCGGGGGTGCTCGCGAATCTCATTGAGGGAACGCAGGTATTCGTAAAAGCGCTCCTGCGCCTGCGAGGCGCTCATCGTGGTCCGGTAAAGATAGACGTCTTCACCGTGGCGGTAGTTTGTCCGGAGACGGATTACGTCGCGCTCGTCGGCGACGATGTAGATCAGTGCGAACTGCCGGTAGAGACCGCCGATGGCCGAATAGGTTTGGCCGACTTGCTTTCGTGTCTCGATCGAGAAGCAAACAGGAGGCGCGTCCGCGAACTGGAAGCTAACTATCGGATGCGCCATCCACGGCGAGCCCCAATAGTTGATCGCCAAGTCAACGCCGGTGAGTTGCGAGATGCGCACGGTCCGCGTTTCCCAGCGGGCGGTGTAATCGGTCTCGGTGCGGTAGTCGTTGTTGCGAACATTGTGCAGGGTAACTTCGTCGCCGTTGATTTCCGCCCACGCGAGTTGGGCAACGTCAGGTTGCCAGTTGCCTTCGTTACTCGGCCTGATTGTGAACCACCACGCGAGGACCACAGCGAAGCCTGCCGCGACCAGACCCACCGCGCGCCCGCGCGGTTTGATCAAAAACAGCGCAGCCATCGTTGCCAGGCCATAGACGAGGGCGAGCGGCAGGCGGAGCCAGGCGATGGGGAGATCGTAGTAAAGCGCGCCGGCCCCCCAGGCAATCGCCATAAGACCGACCAGTCCGCCCAGAGCGACAATCAGAAAGCGGAGCGCTTTGCGCATCACCAGACCGCGCCTCGCTTCATTTCTTCGCGAGGACGTCGGTCGCGAGCTCGATCTTTCGATTCTTCAACTCCTGCGCGGCGCGTTCGGAAACTTTTCCGTCCACCCACAGGGCGAGCCCTTTCACCTTAGCGTTACTTTGCGGCAACTGGCTAAAGACTTCGACACGGTTGGCGTTGTCTTCGTTCCAAATCGCATAATCGCACGAGAGCGGCACCACCAGGATCCCATTCGAGTCGATGGCGCAAACTCTTCCTTCCTCAAGCCGGATCTCGCTCAACGGCGCCTTCGCCTTGTGATAACGCGCCAGGACTTGCGCGAGACTTTGAAAATAGATTGTGTCCTGTTCTGTTAAGGCACGATTTGCCTGTTCGAGATACTGGGTCGGATCGACCCCGATGGTAGCAAGCGCGTCCGTGACGATGGTTTCATGCCAGGGCGAATACCAGGGATGCATCAGAAACTCATCGACGCTCTCCTTCCTGGCCTTCAGGGCGAGAAGTTTCTTCCGATTCATCGCGTGCAACTCGTCGGGCGTAGAATTGATCAACGCGTCCTGCAGGGTTTGGTTCACATTCAGAACCGTAATGGCGCTGCCGGCCGGGCCGGCGACTACGCCTGTGGCCAGGTTAAGAACCAACCCACCCCCGGCCATGGCGCGCGCGGTATTAGTAAGCTGCTCCTGCAATTCCTGATTGGTCGAATAAGGGCTTACTCCGAGCTTGGCCGCCAGCTTCACCTTTGCCTTCTCCACGCCGGTAATACCCTGCAGGTTCTTACTTTCATTGTTGGACCCGGCGCTTTTTAAGGTGTCACCGATTCGGCCAAAAAACCGCGAGGCCCCTTGAGGGACGCGCTTGATGGTCCCGACCGGATCTTTTACGATCCCTTTGACGCTCTCGATTTTTTGCTTGCCGGCGGCTGCCATCGCTTTGCCGAACTCTTCCGTCTTGCTCGTGGCGCGCAGTTTATCGATGGCGTAGATCTCGCGAATCCTGGTGCGCAGGGCCGGGCCGGTTGTCACCTCGAATACCTGGCCTCCTGAATCGACGTAGTACGTGTTCACCAACCTATCGTTCTCCGCCTGCGGTCGGACGGAGTGAAGTGGCCCCTTCATCACATCCTCGGGCAGAAACAATTTTGCCTCGACTGGACCGACGCTCTCGAAAGCGGTGTCGGTTGGAGGTGCAGGTGTAGGATCGCTTTGGGCGAACGCCGTCGCGGCGAGCAAGCCGAGAACAATGAAAATGGGTTTTGTTAGCATAAGATTAGTTCACTTTTTCTGAGCAGCCGTAAGGATGTTGAAGCCCGGACCGCTCCGGGTTCGATCGCTCACCGGCGCGTCCGTAAGAACGAGGGTCGTACCCGGGGTAACAAGCTCTCGCGCGTGGCTGAGGAACTCTGGAGCAATCACCACCTTGTCCGCCAGCTCTGAAAGGTTTGGCGCGCGGCCACCTACGCTCGCCTTCGAAATCCAACTGCGTTTTCCGTCGAACCCAACTGCCGACAAAGCCGAATAAATGTGCGTCCCGGAAATTCGTTCGATGCCGCGGATCGACGCGCGGCCGATTTCCACGCCGTTGCGATACACGTAACCGGCCCGGTCCGCTGTGCTGATGATGATTGAGACGGGCCCGTTAGGTGACTTGTCCGGGGCCCAGGTGAACCCTGCAGGCGCGATGTAGGTCTCACTGGTGTGGCTCGAAAAAACCAGGCCCGGTTTTGTCGTGTTGATCGGGCTCGCCTTGTTGTCCGCAATGACAACCGTTGTTCCGAGCTTGGTCACCGTGTAAAGCTTGGCCGCGAAATCTTCCGGCAATCGCACACAACCATGCGACGCGGGATATCCCGGTAACTGACCAGCATGCATCGCAATACCGCTCCAGGTCAGTCTCTGCATGTTCGGCATCTTGGCGCCCTTGTAGATGCTCGATTCGTGATCAACCTTCTTTTGCAGGACAGTGAACACCCCCGTTGGTGTGCGATGGCCTGAAGTCCCAGTGCTTACCGTCGAACGCCCGATGCGGACGCCATTACGATAAACGTACATGACCTGATCTGGGAGACTGACAATCACAACCACCGGCCCTTCTGGTGAGATTTCGGGGTGCCAGACGTAATCGCCCGGTTTGAACTCGGGTGTGAAGGGGGCGACCTGATCGCCTTTCGTAAACTTCGCGCCGCGAGCAGAAGGCAAAACAGCCAGGAGAAGAACTGTGATGATGGTTTGAGTCAGTCGGTAGAGCATACGGGTAAGACTTGGGTCAACGGGATGCGGCGTTCAGCTTTAGAATGCGATGGACCTCGGCGATAGCTTTTGGATTGAGAGGCGAGGTGTGATTAGATGGGACGATCAGCTCACTGGCCGCGCCGTCGAAGTGACTGCTCCAGTAAGCTACGACGCCGTCCGTGCTGTTTGGCGAATCTCCCTTTCCCCGGTCGCCTATGATGCTGTGAAAGGGAATACCGGGTGCGGTCGGAATCTTGTTGATCGCGACCACGAAACGATTGTTCGGCGCCAGGGTGTCCACGCTATTCGGAAGACGTTTCAACTGAAGGGCTGCCGGATCGGGCTTAGCTGCTTCGCGGATAGTTTTGCCAATGGTCAGCATCTTCCCGGGCGTCTTAACCAGCATCGATCCGAATCGGCCCATCCAGTTGCTCGCCATATCGCTGCCTTGATGGGGAGTCGACATGAAAATCACTCGTCCGATCTCTGGACGGTGCTTAAAGATTAGGGCTTGTTCGAGAAGACGTTTGCTCTCCGCGGGCATCTCGACTTGCTCCGGCGGCTTCCCGAAACCTTCCATCCAGAGCTTCGTCCCAGCGTCGGTAATCAGAGTCCGGCTAATGCATCCTCCCATGCTGTGACCTATTAGGACCATCGGCCGCTGCAGCGGATATTTTTTTTCGATGGCGTCCAGTTCCTGGCGAAGAATGAGGGCGCTGTAGGGATAGGGGTAACCGCTGGGATAACTGAAAAACCAAAACTGGTAGTTGCGCCGGATTTCCTTATCACTGCGCAGGTCATTTACCATTGGCGTCCACGTGGCCGGCGTATCCATCAGGCCGTGCAACACGAGGACCACAGCCTTGTTCGGATTGTATGGCTCAAGCCGGACGACCCGTGCCGTTTCAGCATATTGCTCCGGACGCAATAATCGGATAAGCCCAAGCTTTTGCGGTTTTTCCCTGGCTAACGCCAGAGCAAATGAAGCGGTGAAATCGGCGGCCAGGGCATAACTGTGGCCTTCCACCTGCACGTCTTCCACCGCCAGCGGATCGTGGATGGAGAGGACACAACGTGTTCCTTCGAATTCTACGACGCCCGTAACGCCGTAATAAATTACAGGTGGGGCGAACCTGGCAGCCGCTTCCTCCTTGGTCAGGCGACGGATGGCGACGAGGGGAGCTCCGACTCCGTCCTTCGTCTGGTGGTCCTTCACATATGCGCCCTTGTAAAAAAGTTCATCCGTGGGGACTAAATCGTACAAGGACGGGTTGTTCTCCGGCCGGGAACCTTTTCTGCCGCTGACCGTTAATTCGTTGTTTGCGCCGGCGCTGAAGGGTTGAGTCCACGGATCAAGCTTGGCCGCTCGGATGACGCCAAAGATGCCCGCGACGGCGAAATTGTAACAGCGCCGCGCTTCGATATTCGCCGGGTCTCGATTGAATTCGCGCAGGGAATCGCGGGCCGCCTTGGCGTAGGTCTCAAGCGCTACCAAAGGTTGAGTGCGCTCCAATCCCTGCGCTCGGCTGATAGTTTGCGCGACGGCTTGATTGGTTCCGGGAGTTGTCTGGAAACGTGCCGCTGGTTTCTCGGAGACAACTGCTATTTGCTCCGCGCAGCTGGCGAGAGCGAATGTCAGCGCGACAACTGCGACAGACTTTACGCAATCCATCTTCATGTCTGTCCGATCGGCCTCGTCTCGAGCGACCAGCGCGATCGCCTCAAACCGTTCCCTCCGCGCACCTTAATTTGTCGCTACTTGCTCATCATCCGGCCACTGGTCGTCGGTCTCTTTCCAAGTCTTGTCCGGATTGAAGCGTTCCATGCTTTGAACCACCTTTAGTCCGTCTGGTCCCAGGTCCTTCTCGTAAACGACTTCGCCGTGGCTGACCATAAATGTCTTCACACCCGTGACTCCGTACTCAGCGGGCGCAGCTACCAGCGCGAACCCCCCGATCATTGCCCCGTTAACCATGAAATCTATTTCTCCCGGAGGCACTGCGGGACCTTGGCCTTTGAGGACCTTGAAGAAGTAGCCATGAAAAGGTTTGCTTTTGTCCGAGTAGCCCTCTTCCAAGGCCTTGGCTACGGTCTCCCCGACTGGGCCACCCCAGGTGCCATCGGCATTCTGCCAGGCCAGGCCATCGTGTTTCCCCGGCGTGCTGACGATCCGTTGCGCATATTGATTCACGATAGAGTCATCGTGCTTCTCCAGAGAATACGCCTGCTCCGCCCCGACAAAGCCCAGGCAGATCTGGATAGCATCCAGTTCGTTCGCTCCGATACGCCTGAGCAGGATTGCTTCGCGGCCCGCCTTGCTGTCGAAGTACCACTTTGCCTTCCGTTTCACGATCGGAATCGGAAGCGGCCACTGTTCATTGCCGACTATTAGGGTCGCGCGATCCTTATTTTTTGGATCGACCTCAATCGAATTCTTTTCGCGGACCTTCGCCGCGAAGGCAACCGCCCGGCTTTTGTCCTGCACCGGATCTTCGGATGAAATCAGGTCCTCGCTCCCTGGACCCAGAATGCTTGCGAGGACGGCGACATCAAAGCCGTCGATGGCTTGGAGCAGCCCTTCCACAGCCAGTTGCGGCGTATCGAATCCTTTTTGCTCCGGGGCTGTCGCCGCACGCGACCCAAAGCTGAGAAAATAAACGGCAAAAGCGGCGCAGGCCGACAAAGGAATTTTTAGTGACGTCATAACGGGAATTCTTGTTTTCATTGATTTACCTCCGCCGGCCGCCACCTCGGGAGCCGCCTCGGCTCATGCCACTGCTCCGGTTCATACCGCTGCTTCGGGATGATGCCATGCTCCGAGAACCTCGGTCCTGACTGGCGAACGAGGAGCTTCTGTCCATCCGGTTGGAAGGAGCACTGAAGGCATTGTTAGTTCTGGGGCTCGAATCCCTTGAAAACTGTTTGTCCGAGAGTCGGTTTGTTTCTCCAAACGGTTTCTGCGTCCTATTCGAAGCCGAATTACTCAGGCTACGGTCATTCGTAGATGGTCTCTGTCGGTCATTAGCCAGGCTGCTGCGATCGTTCGTCGATGGTCTTTGCCGATCGCTGAGAGCGGGTTGTTGACTAGGTCTCTGATTCACACTCGACGGCCGGTTGGAGGGCTGGGTGCGAGCGGTGCCGCCATACTTCTGCGCGGTGGCCTTGTTTGAATAGGGAACGCCGCCGCGATGCTGGGCATCATGTTTCCAGGTATTTCCGTTCGCGTTGTTAATGTTGTTCCGATTAACGTTGTTGATGTTGTTAACGTTTGTCTTGTTGTAGTGGTTTACGTAGTTGTTGTTTACGTTGATATTGACGTTGTTGTTCCCCCAACCACAATTGTAGCCCCAGCCATTGTTCCAGGCCGCGCCTAGCGCAATCCCAGTGCCGAATGCCAGAAGAGCGCCCGTTGCTGGCGGATAATACATTGCCGGGTAAGGGTAAACCGATGTGCCGTAAACGACGGTAGGGTTGTAGGTGGGAACGTAGACAACCTTTGGATCGGCCTGTTCGATAACCACCACGGTCTTGGTTTCAACAACCTTGGTCTCCACTTTCATTTGTGGACTCGACTTCAATTTGCCGGCCGCATTCGCCTTCCCGCGGAGCCGCTGAACGGCCTCGAACACATCGGATTGCTGATTCAGAAAAGCATTTCCCAGGTCGGACGCCCAACTGATGTTATCGGCGAGTTTCTTGACCACCTCCGGAAGCGATGCCATGGCCTGGATGCTTGGATCCCAGGTCTGCTTTTGGACAGCGTCCGTGAGCGCTTTGTCTTTCAACGTTTTGTTTTTCTCCAGCCACTGCTGGAGGAGAACGATTTCGAGCGGATAAGTGCAAGCGACCAGCGTCTGGCTCAGGAGAGGGTCGGGATACAGAGCAATCGGCGCGACTAACGCGTCCAGTTGATCATTTGGAATCTTCGGCGCCGCTTCCGCCGGAGGAGTTGCGACCGGCGATTGCACCGGAGCCACGGCTGGCGGAGACGATTGCTGAGCCAGGGCCACGAACTGGCCCGGGGAGAAATACGCGATGGAGGTTATCAACAGGCATTGCAATGACCGGCTGCCGAATCCGGATGAAGCGTTTTTTGAGCTCATAATCTTTTTTGGCAGCCCATGCTGCACTTGAAGACTTGAAGTCTGGCGGAACCTACTTTGACAGCCTATTGGACCTTGGTCGTACAGGCTCTTTTTCTCCGGCCAGGAAATCAAAGCAGGCCCTCGATCGGCAGCCAGCTCAGGATACGGACCTTGAAGCGTTTCCAAACACTGGCCCCGGGTTCTGAGTCGAAGCGCACTTCCTTTCCCCCCTCGCGCGTCACCCAGACGAGGCGGTCTCCGGTCGAGTTCCACGCGATAGGCGTTGCGCGCGAGATCGCGCTCGGTCTACTCGGGCAGACGCTTCGCCAGCGGCGGGCAGTCGAAGAGCACTCCCATCTCCGTGTTCAGTTTGTTCGAGCGCGGATCGAGATTGTAGGAGCCGATGAAACCAATCCGGCGGTCGAAGGCGAACGTCTTCGCGTGCAAGCCTCCGGTGCTCGATCCGGCCGGTCCGCGAAAGCGCCGGGCTCGAGCCTGAGGGCGCCGGCGGTCGGCTTGATCTCGTAAAGTTCGACGCCGGCCTGGAGCAGCGGCTTGCGGTAGAGCTGGTATTTGGAGTGGACCGGCACGCCGTCCGTGGAAGCCAGCGAATTGGTGATCACGACCACCCGCGCTCCGCGCCGATGCACGCCCGCCAGGAGCTCGACGCCCTTCTTCCCCGGCACGAAGTAAGGCGAGAAGAGGAACAGCTCGCGCTTTGTTTTGTCGACGACTTCGCGCAAGCTGCGGGGCGAGATGCGTCTCCGTCTTGTCGGCGGAGGTGGCCACCTTGTCCGGATGGTCGTTCACGATCGTGGCCTTTCCCCAGTAGTAGGAAACAGTTCGGTTCCTAAGTTGCCGGGCAAATTCACTGTCGCGCACGCTTTGCGCGTAGGCGGAAGCGCTTCGCGGTCTCGTGTATACGCGATCAGCGCCGCCCGCTTCGCGGCGAATTGCTCGGGCGTCGTGTTTTGTCGCGCCAGCGCGGCGATCGGAATCGACGATTGGTTATTCCAATAAAGATCGAATTCGTCGGACACCTCCTTCACCACCGGTCCGATGACCGCCACGTCGAGATCGGCAAAATTCATCTCCGCGTTCGCGCTCGAAATATTCATCGCCGATATTGCGGCCGCCGACGATGGCGACCTGCCCGTCGGCCGTGAACGACTTGTTGTGCATCCGCTTGTTGATGCGTCCGAAGTCGGCGACCATGCCGAGCAGCCGGGGCGAACGCATGGCCACGGGGTTGAACATCCGCACCTCGATGTTCGGATGACTGTCGATGGCGAGCAGCATCGCGTCGGAGGGCATCGTGCCGAGATCGTCGAGGAGCAAGCGCACGCGCACGCCGCGGTCGGCCGCGCGGAATAGATGCTCGAGCAGGACCTTGCCCGCCAGGTCCTTGTTCCAGATGAAATACTGCACATCGAGGCTGCGTTGCGCCGCATCCGCCAGGGCCAGCCGCGCCGCCAAAGCCTCGCGCCCGTCCGGGAGTGCGTGGAGGCCGGACTGCCCCGGATGCGCCGCGACGCGTGGTCGCACCGCCGCCGCCAGCGCGGTGCCTCCGTTGTCTCTCATAGCCGTGGAAGCCGTGCGCTCGCCGCCTTTGGGCAGACCGCCGCACGCAACGAGTGAAAGCATCACCAGTAAGGCAAGGGCGGGTTGAATGAAGCGGGAAAGAGTGCGCATACGATCTCAGGCGGCCGGCATGAGCAGAATGCGGATGACGGCAAAAACGAACACAGCCACGGCGAACACCGCGGCGGAATGCCGCACGCGCGATTGTTCAAACTCCCCCGCGGTGCCGGCAAAGAAGAGGACGGCGGCGAAAAGGACGGTGTCCGCGAGGTATTGGCCGGAGCGATTGCCCGCTGCGCGCGCCCGGGTGACACGTTCGGAACCGTCAGCCCGCATGGCGGTGGCTTCGGCCGCACCGCGAACTTGATAGAGCTTTGGGACGAACGGGTGAGCGTCGGCCTCTCGATTCTCGAAAGGCTTCTGCGCCACCCATGCGTCGTAAGCCTTCTTCACGTCGGGCGGAAAACGCTCGGCATAAAAGGCCGCCAGTTTTTCATCACCAGCGTGTTGCGCGGCGATGAGCTGCATGAACATCGAGGCGTGAACGACCAGTGCCTGGCTGCCCTGGACATCGAGCAAAGCGGCTCGTTGCTCGAGGGCGTTCGACTCGTTCATCAAGCCGTTGGCGCGACGGGTCCACGCGGCGGATTGATACGAGCACCAGGCAGTCCCCAGAGTGGTCAGAGCCATGAGGATTGCCACGACAGGCTCGATCCATTTCTTCCGGGGTAGCTCCGTCGATTTCTCGATCACGGCAGGCACCTAGAACTCGTCTTTCATGGCGACCGTTTCGCGATGAGTGTCCACGTTCTTCCTTACCTTAAGTTTGCGCGGAGACTGCTGTTTTGGTGGCACCCCATTCTTCAACAAGGCGGTAGCCAACCGCGAGCAGGGTGGGTCCGATAAACACGCCGATGAACCCAAACACCAGCGCGCCCCCGAGCACGCCGAAGAAAATGAGGATGAAAGGCAGATCGCTGCCTTGGCTGATAAGCCAGGGTTTGACGACATTGTCCACGCTGCTCACAACAACACCCCAGACGAGCATGAAAATTCCCCAACCCGTTCTGCCCTGGTAAAAAAGCCAAAGCGCAGCGGGAAGCCAGACTAACGGCGGACCCACGGGAACAACCGATAGAAAAAATGTGAGCAAGGCGAGGAGCGCGGCGCCCGGCACACCCGCAATGAGGAAACCGATTCCAGCCATCAACGCCTGCACCAGTCCGGTCCCGAGGATGCCGTAGACGACACCCCGAACCGTATTCCCGGCTATTTCGAGCAGATGGCTCCCGCGCTCGCCTCCTATTCGCTGGACCGCCGCCGTTACCCGTTCGCCAATAGCTATACCATCCCGGAAAAGAAAGAACGCGATCAAGATACTCAAAGCCAATTGAACCAGGCCGCCGCCGATGGCTACGCTGGCTATCAACAGAAATGACCCTACCGGTTCGATAAAGCGTTTAGCTGTCTCCACTAGTTTGGAATGGTCCGTCGCAAGGCTCTGCCAGCGTTCGGCAGCTTGCTGTCCTACAATTGGCACCTTTTCCATCCAAGCCGGCGGCGCATGCGGTCCAACCTCGACCCATGTTTTCGCGGAGGAGGTCAGTTGCTGGACGTTGTCGGCCAGGGTAGCGCCGACAATCACGAAGGGTAACAGCATTACCACGATCATCCCCAAGGCCATAACCAACGCAGCCCAGGTTCGCCGGCCGCGGAGTAACCTCAGGAGCCGACGATAAATTGGCCAACTGGAGAAACATAATACCACTGCCCAAAGCAGCGCCGACGCGAACGGCCGCAGAACCAGGAGGCATCCAGCAAGGAGAAGCAGTAGAACTAACCAGCCTAGACTCCGTTCCAGCCGCGCCGGTTTGATGGCGGTTTGCATGTTACCTCGCTAAGTCCGGAATCCAGTAAAACATGAGAGCGATGATCGTGTAGACCGGGACGCCGCCGAAACTAAGTGGGAAGCACTCCATCCCGGCGCAAGATCGCTTCGTAGGTAGCCATCTTGTATAGCTCGCCCAGGGTCGGATAGTTGAAACAAGCCCGGTTAAAAACAGTCGCGCCCACTCCGGCGAGCATCGCGACCAGCCCGATGTGAACGACTTCTGTCGCCTGCTCGCCGACCACATGAACACCGAGGAGACGCATGTCTTCCCGGCGAAAGATCAGCTTAAGAAGACCGTGCTCGTCGCCAATGATCTGGCCCCTCGGATTGTCGGCATACCGGGCGCGGCCGACGACGTAGGGAATGTTCTTTTCCTTAAGCGCTTCCTCGGTCTCCCCGGCCATGCTCGCTTCCGGAATTGTGTAGATGCCCGTCGGGAGAATGGGCGCCGCGGATTCCTTCTGCTGAATCTCGAACGCGACACATGCCGCCAAACGCGCCTGCTCCATCCCGGTAGCCGCTAGCGCCGGCGCACCGACCACGTCGCCCGCGGCGAAAATGTGCCGGACCTCAGTCCGGCCTGTCGAATCCGCTTTTATCAGGCCGCGTTTCCCAGGGGTGAGCCCGGCGGCGCCCAAGTTCAAATCGGCCGTGTTGCTTTGCCTCCCGGCCGCGACCAGGACATCGTCCACCGCGAGCGTTGCGCCGGAAGTGAGCGTGAGAGTTACTTCACCTGTCGGGGGCGCCTCACAACGCGTTACTTTCTCCTTCCAATGGAAACGAACGCCCGCCGCGACCATCGCGTGCTCGATGGCCTGCGCGATCTCGCGATCGAGAAAACCAAGGAGTGCGTCGCGCCCATCGATCAAATGCACTTCGACACCGAGCGCGGCAAAAGTGCAGGCGTATTCCGCGCCGATAACGCCAGCGCCGACGACCGCCAGCGTTTTCGGAAGCACTCCGATCTCAAGGATCTCATCGGAATCGTGGACGCGCGGATGTTCGAACGGAAACTCCGGGGGTCGCACCGGCGAAGAGCCGGAGGCGATCAAAATTCTTTCGCCGCGCAACCAGGTGTCCGGCCCGATTTGTACGGTGTTGGGTTCGACGAACTTTGCCGCGCCTTGAAATATCTGGACCCTGTTACTTCGCAGTTGTTCCTGCCGCCGCCACCGCTCGTGCGCCGCCACGTTTTTCATGTGACCCATGAAATCCATCACGGTTGCCTCCCGCCGAATGGAGATGTCGACGCCGAAGAGCGCGCGCGAGCGCACGCCCGAGAGCACCAGCGCCGTCTCGCGCAACGCCTTGCTCGGGATCGTGCCGGTATTGATTCCCGCACCGCCGACGTCGGGCAATTTTTCGACGAGCGCGACACTCTTGCCAAAAATTGCCGCGGTATTCGCTCCGCAAATTCCGGCGGGACCACCTCCGATGACAACGAGATCGAATTGCTGAGCCATGGCTATAACTCCGGGGTTCATCCGGCCCTATTTCGCGTAGCTTTCGGTCCCCTTGAAATCGCCGCCCAAGGCGAGATACAAATTCACCCGTTCGCGCAAACGCGAGGCCCGAATCCTGGTTAGTTCGATTTTCGCCGCCAGGTTTTCGCCGGCGAGGCGCAAGGTCGTGAAGGTGTCGATCTGGCCCTGCTCGAGTTGCTCACCGGCCAGTTTCACGGAGGTGGTGTTGTTTTCGACAAGGTCGGACAGGGCGCCCTCGCGTTTGCGCAGGTAATAATCGCCAGCCAACGCATCTTCCACGTCACCGAAGGCGCGGAGCGCGGTAGCGGTGTAACTCGCGGCGGCAGCCTTTTGCTCGGAAGTGCGGATGTCCTGGACGGCCTTGAGTTCGCCACCAAAAAAGATCGGCTGCGTAATCCCACCGGCGAGACTCCAGGTCAGGGCATCGAGCGTGCCGACGCCGTCAAGCGCGGCGCTGCCCAGGCCGGTGGTAGTGCTGATGGCAAAGCGCGGCAGGCGCGCGGCACGCGCTTCGGTTACCCGATGAAAGGCAGCGGCGAAACGTCGCTCGGCGGCGAGGACATCGGGGCGCCGTTCGAGAAGTTGAGAGGGAAGACCGGCGGGCACGGCACCGGGCTGACGCGGGAAGGAACTGCGTGTCGCGAGCCGCCCGGCTGGGTAATGACTGGTGACAATTTCGATGGCGCGGATCGTTTGCGCCCGAGCGGCTTGTGCGATGTAAAGCGCGTCCTGCGCGCTGGCGGCGCGCGCCTTAATCTGCGCGAGGTCAAAGTCGCTCGCGTGCCCGTGCTCTTTTCGCACATCGGCCAGCTTTAGGGCCTCGTCGTAATAGCTCATTGTTTCCGCGGCATTCGCAGCCTGCTGCGAAGCTTCGATGGTCGAGAAATACGCGCGCGCCACGGCGGCGGCGAGGGACTGGCGCGCGTATTCGTAGTCGTAGCCGAGCGCGTCGCTTTCGGCCTGCGCGGCGGCCTTTTTCGACCGGACGCGTCCCCACACATCGGCTTCCCAGGCCGCGCCGACTCCGAGGCCATAGACCCAGCGTTGCGATGATGAATCCACGCTCCGATCGCTCAAGCTGCCGCCTTCATCGCCAACGCCCGGGATGCCGCCAAGGCTCGGCGGATCAATCCCAAGATTAAGAGCGCCTCCGAGCTCCTGGCCCTGCCGGTTCCCTAAAATTTTCGCGCCAATGCGCGGATAAAGAGACGACGACGCCACCCGCACCGCATGGCGCGACGCTTCCACCCGCGCGGCGGCTGCTTTCAGGTCGGGATTGCGGAGGATGGCTTCCTCGACGAGCCGCGTCAGTTCCGGATCGCCGAAGGTTTGAATCCAGCCGGGCACAACCGCGCCGCGGCCATGACTGCCGCTCCAGCGGCCGGGAATCTGATCGCGCGCCGCGTCAGTGAGAATATCTGCGCCGAACGGCGGAATCTTCAGCGCGCAGCCGGCGAGAATTAGGCAGCCGACCGCGCCGAAAAGGATTCGGATTTTGACGCGCATCGGTTAGTGCAGCTTCGCTACGAACCAATCGAACTTCGTCGAGACGCGGACGAAGGCTTTGCGGATGATGTGCAAAAACTTTCCATGTTCCGTATAGATCGCGCCATGGCCGCGAGCGCCAGCAGCCAGAAAGAGGTCCTTGTCCTTGCCGTCGACGAGCAGACGCACCGCGATCAACGCGTCGGGCGCGGCGGCGGCCGGTATCGTATTTGGCAAATTGCCGCTGATCGGCATTTGGCCCTGAGCCGTGGCCCAGAGGATGGAGTCCACCTTGCACTTGATGATGCGGCCCGGATACATCTTTAAGAAGATCTCCGCCTCGTCGCCTGGCTCGACGTAACGCAGTTCGTTCTGGCTATAAAAGGCGAGGATCCACGGGTCGTCCTCCTCGATGAAACTCATCACTGGCGAAAGCGGGAGCTGCGCGGCGCGCACGCCCGGGCGGAGCGCGAGATTCGCGACGCGGCCATTGGCGGGTGCTAAATGCGTAGTGCCGTCGAGGTCGTATTTCGCACCGAGCAGGTCGGCTTCGGCCTTGGCAATCTGCGCAGTTGCCTGCGATTCCGTTGCCTCGGCCGCGAGGACTTCGCTTTCCAGATTTCCGAGATCGCTTTGCGCCTGTTCCAGGTCGGCCCGTCTGCCCGCTCCCGTCGAAGCGAGCGCGGTGAATTGCTCCACGCGCTTTTTCGCGAGATCAATTCGTGGGGCCAGGGCGGCTTTCTTGGCCGCGGCGTTCTTAAGTTGCTCGCCAAGTCCGCGCAACGTGGCCTCGGCGGCTTTCACTGCTGCTTCGAACGGCGCCGGATCGATTTTGAAAAGCACGTCGCCTTTCTTGATCGGCCGGTTCGGCTCGATCGGCACTTCCGTGACTTGCCCGGTCACGCGCGGGACGATCGGGATGACGTAATTCATCGCCCGCACATCACTCGCCGACGGCGCGACGATGTTCATGAACAGGATGATAATCGTCAGACAAATGATCGGGATCGTGATGACGATGACCTGGCTGGTGATATTCCAGGGCAGCCATTTCTTCTTGAAGAAGACGAACCAGACGATGGTCGAATAGATGATCAGGAGGAGGAGCTCCATTAGGACTGTCCTCCGGTAATTTGGCGTTCGAGCTGCGCGATGCGCGCGCGAAGTTGCTCAACTTCGCTTGTCTCTTCTGTCACTGCATCGGCATGACCGTGATCGTCATGAGCGAGCGATTCATCCACGTCGGTCCCGTAAGCGAGCTTATGCAGGACCGGCTTCGAGTAAGCCAGGATCCAGGCGAGCGGCCAGAGGATTCCGCCGAAGACCAGCGACATCAGGCACAGGCATTGGATCAACCGGGTCTGCGGATGCTTCCTCTTATGGGCGATCTTTTCCGGCAGGATATGGACGAGCCAAAAAAGGACGATGCCGATGATCGGCGCGATGACGATGGCCACCCACGAGATCCCGTTGGCAATGGCATCGAGCGTCTCGCCATGGAACATCGAGGCTTGCGCGGATGGCGGAAGCAACGCGGTTGCGCCCACTAGGGCGAACAGAAGCATCGCTCCCCGGCGATGTATGCGGGCGGTCAGAATCGTTGGTGGTGCACTCATGGGTTTACGGTGCTGCGCGCGCTGGACTTACTCGTTAGGCAAGTCGCTTATTTTTTGATTTTCATGTCGACGCCGCCCACGCCGATCGTGAGGTCAGCGCCTCGCGTCGTCGAAATAACCCGGACCCGAACGCCGTTTTGATTCTTTATGGTCACTGCCGAGCGGCCGCCGGCGAGGGTGATCCCGGCGCCGACGCCGGTGTAGTTACCGTCAAAGTCCTGAAGTTTCTTCAGATTGAGAACTTCGCCTGAAGTCGTCACGCCGGTAATCCCGACCTTGCCTAACGACAGTCCCTTTACGGAAATCGGATAGTCTTTTCCTTTGTAGGTCAACGTTCCTTTCCCCCAACTCCAGCCGATCCCAGCCGCGATCGAACCGCCGCTGAACCGAACCGTGGCATCCGCCGCCGACGCCACCTGAGCGAATCCCGCGAGCAGACCCGACGCTAGTAACACCAAACCAATTTTCTTTATCTGATTCATAATTGTTTTTCCGGTTTCTGTTCTTGGCAGGATAGGGACTTCCTTCCGCCGATTGTTTGATTGCCAGATTCTCAGGTCGATGCAGACCGGCCTATTGGACTTTGGTCGTACTGACTGAACAGGAGGAAACAGAGGTAACGGAGGTGAACAAAACCCTCTGCTATCTCTGCTTCCTCCTGTTAATCCGCGTCCTTTTTTCCACCGTCAGCGAGCGGTGTAGCCGCCATCCACAACGAAGACCTGGCCGGTAGCGAACGCGGCGGACTCCGAGCAGAGGAAAACGACCATTCCCGCCAGTTCTTCAGGCTTGGCGGCCCGCCCCATCGGCGTGTTGCCCATAAGGTAGGTCCGCATGTGGTCATCTGCGAACCAATGACTGGTCATGGCTGTCTCTACTACGCCAGGCGCCAGGGCATTGATGCGAATTCCCTGCGCTGCGTATTCGACCGCGGCCGCCTTCGATAATCCGATCACAGCGTGCTTGGCCGCGACATAGGAGCTCATGCCAGCCTCGGCAATCATTCCGGCGATCGAAGCGTTGTTTACGATCGCGCCACCGCCGGCCGTGAGCATGTGCTGGATCTCATACTTCATGGCGAGGAAGACGCCCTTCACATCTACAGCCATCACGTGATCGAACGCGGCTTCATCAACGTCTGCGAGCAAGGCAGCTGCGGGAAGGACGCCGGCATTATTGAATGCGAAATGCAATCCGCCGTAGGTCTTGACCGCGGCCGTGATGAGATCGTCGACCTGCTGGGCGCTACACACATTCGTCTCCACAAAAAGAGCAGTCCCCCCTTCCCGCTCAATCATCTCAACGGTTTCGCGCCCTTTTGGATTCAGGTCACCGATGACAACCCTGGCACCGTGACGGGCAAAAAGAAGCGCGGTGGCGCGGCCGATGCCGGTGCTGCCACCGGTAACGAGAGCTACTTTATCAGCGATGCCGAGGTACTCGCCACTCCGATTCATCCCGAGATAGTTCTGTTCAGAAAGAGCATTCCCTTAAACTCTGTTGCCTCCGTTATCTCCTGTTAAAGTAGTAGCTTGCCTAGATGCTGAGTGGCTGGGCTAAGTGAAACTCCAGCCGCTTGCCGGCGGGCACCGTGTAGGCGGCGCGCGAAACCGAGATACCGCGCTTCGTCTGGAAGTCGTTGCTTAGTTCGCGGGCGCCAGTGGTCTTGATCGCCACGACGTGGCCGCCGATCTGCACAGCGGTCAGGTTAACGGTAAGTCGTTGCGAGCTGCTCACCATCCGCCTTGAAGTTTCGATCTTTCCCGAAAGTTTGGTTCCTGCGGGAAGGATCACCTTTCCGTTTACCGCGACATTATTCGCGAGGCGCGCGCCAAAGGGCGTTCCCTGCACATCGGTGGATGAGACTGCGTTGAGTGTTTGCACAACCAGGGCAGTGCCGGCAGGAACCGTCGCGGCCGGTGAGTCATACGGCATCAGCCAGGCGAGCATCGCAAGTCCGACCGGAATCAAATTCATCGTCTTCATTGCCGGAGTCTGCCGTATCGGCTCTAAGAGCGACTATTGGACCTTGGTCTTATTTGCTGATAAAAGCGGGACAGGCAGGATTCACCTGGATGGGACCGCTAAGACCAGGCGGGAAAATCGTATGATCAGTTCACAAGCCATTTTCTTGATCAGCGCCGCCTGCATTTTCGTCGGAGCGCTCTTCGGGTTGTGGCTCAGCAGAGTGGTTCCTGAGGCGCACCTGCGCGATAACTCGAGGGCCACGGTGAAGGTGGTCACCGGTATGATCGCTACGCTGGCCGCCTTGGTCCTGGGCTTACTGATTAGCTCAGCCAACACTTTCTTTGATTCGGTCGATACCGCGATCACGCACAGCGGCGCGAGAATCATCCTGCTGGATCGCGCGCTGGCGCACTACGGTCCGGAAACAACAGAGGCCCGCGAACAACTTAGTCGTACGATTGTCGCCGGAATCGACATGTTCTGGCCAAAAGAGAGGTCCGAGGGGCCGGGACTCGGGGCCTTCGAGCGGGCGACCGGAATGGAAGAGCTTCAGACGAAGATCCGCGAACTGAAGCCGGCGACCGAGGTCCAGCGCCAGTTGCGTGCCGAGGCGGAGAAACTCAGCGGCGAAATGCTGGAAGCCCGCTGGCTCCTCATCGCCCAGGCGCAACACGCGCTCCCAACGACGTTCCTCGTAGTCCTTCTCTTCTGGCTCACGATTCTGCATATCAGCTTCGGCTTGCTGGCGCCTCGAAATACCACGGCGATTACCATGCTTTTCATCAGCGCGTTGTCGGTGTCGGGCGCAATGTTCCTTATCCTGGAGATGTATCAGCCGCTCGACGGTATGATCAAAGTTTCCAGCGCGCCTTTGCGCAAGGCGCTGGAACTGCAAGGCCGATAAGAAACATCTTACAGCCGCCTTCGCTCATCGACTTTAGCGGGCCGCCAGGGAGGAATACGGAGGAAACGAGGTCTGCATCCGATTCCTCTGTTGTCGGCACCCGCTCGCGCACGCACGTCTTACTCCTGTTATTCTCGGTGAAGCTAGTCGGATCAAGTCCCCGATGGATGCGGATCGTTCGGGGTTGCCACGTTATGTTTCGCGAGGACTTTGATAGAGCCCATCCCCCATTGCTGTTGGACGGCGGTGATATCTGTAATGCGGACATTGAGGAGGCGGACAAGATCTTTACGCACGATCTGCACGTTGCCGCTGGCGGAGTTGGGGGAGCCTGGGATAAAAACGGTTAGCCGGCCGTCGCCGTGGTCCTCGATCACGAAAACAAAACACTCTATTCCTGGATCGACGGTCAACAGGCCAGACTTAACCACGCCCTCCCCCCGAGCATCAGCGAGGCCGCCTACGATGGCTCGCACGGCGGCGTAGCCCGGAATGCGAAAGAGCAGTGTCCCCTCGAACCAGCGACTCGTAGCCTGGCCACGGCGCGAAGTCATCGCCAGGCCGAACAAAAATGAAACGCTAACCACGATCAGGATCGCGAAGATGATAGGAAAATGGGCCGCCCCCGATTCTTCTCCGGCAAGCTTTGCCATGATCGACTGCGCTGCCGCACGCACGCCCATCACTGCTTTTCCCAGGAGGCCAAGCACAACAAACAAGGGTAACACGACGAATAGCCCGCCGATCGTGGTGGTTTTAAGAAATGCGGCTGCCTGTTTCATGATGGTCTCAAAGAAGCGTCTTCCTCAGTGCGATTCTGTCGCCCCGTCAAATAACAGACCGTTGGGCCTTAGCCGGACGGACTTTGCTTATCTCCCAGCATCGGCATGGACCTGGGGGTCGGCCCGCGGTTTAGAAGTGATGTTCTCTGGAATACCGATGATGGTCTATCGGAGGAGCTGCTCCGATCTCCGTGTTGCCGGCGGGAGGAGCGCGCCTTATTTCGCGCCGCCTTCAGGTTGTTGAAGTTTCTCCATAACGGCATCGAGCGAGAAACTTCCCGGCTTCTGCCGCGGTGGGAAATCCTTGTAGGTCATGAGATGCTGGAGCACGAAAGCCTGCGCCGGAACAAAGACGAAAGCGTGGTCGATGCGCCAGCGCTCCCATGCGCCGCTTTCCTCCGCCTGTTCGAACGGATCGGCCCGGAGATCAAAAAGTTTCGGAAACCGCAGCGGGACCAGTGGGTCCGCCCAGACGTTGAATCCGTGGGCGCGCTGTTCGAGAAAGACCACCTTCCACCGGTCGTAACGCAGACCGGCGAGCTCTCCGCCATCGGTCCAGTAGAAAAATTCCTTTCGCGGGTCCGGACCGGTCCCATCGAGGAGCGGGCGCAGGTCGTAGCCGTCCAGGTGGACCTTGAAGTTCTTGCCCCCGGCCTGATAACCGGTCAGGAGTTTCTCCTTCACGTTCGGTTCACCGGCGGCGGCAACGAGAGTCGGCAGAAAGTCCTCGTGAGAAGTGATGCCATTGATCTCGGTGCCGGGCTTGATCACCCCCGGCCAGCGCATCACAAACGGCGAGCGATAGCCGCCTTCCCAGTTCGTGTTTTTCTCGCCGCGGAAAGGCGCGGTACCGCCATCCGGCCAGGTCATGAGCTCGGCCCCATTGTCGGTGGTCCAAACGACGATCGTATTGTCCGCGATCCCCAATTCTTTGAGTTTGTCCAGGAGTTGACCCACCATGTCGTCGAACTCGGTCATTCCATCCGCGACAATCCCGAGCCCGGTCTTCCCTTCACTGGCCTTCTTGAGATGGGTAAAGATGTGCATCCGTGTCGAGTTGAACCAGAGGAAGAACGGTTTGCCGGCCTTGTTCTGCCGGTCCATGAATTCAAGGGACGCATTGAGTGTTTCCTCATCGATCGTTTCCATGCGCTTCCGCGTCAGCGGGCCGGTGTCTTCGATGGTCTGCTTGCCGATTTTTCCAAACCGCGGATCGACCGTGGGATCGTCCTTGTCGCTCGCCTTGCACTTGAGCACGCCGCGTGGGCCGAACTTCTTTTTGAACTCAGGGTCTTTCGGATAATCCGGATGTTCCGGCTCATCCTCGGCGTTGAGGTGATAAAGATTGCCGAAGAACTCATCGAACCCGTGCATCGTAGGCAGGTGTTCATTGCGGTCGCCGATATGGTTTTTGCCGAACTGGCCGGTGGCATAGCCTTGGGCCTTGAGCAGCTCGGCGATCGTCGGATCCTTTTCAGAAAGACCTTCCTTCGCGCCCGGCATGCCGATCTTCAAAAGGCCGGTGCGCAAACATGACTGGCCGGTGATGAAGGCCGCGCGTCCCGCCGTGCACGACTGCTGCGAGTAATGATCGGTAAAGATCGCGCCTTCCTTTGCGATCCGGTCGATGTTCGGCGTCCGATAACCCATCATGCCGCGGTTGTAGGCGCTGACGTTCCAGTAGCCGATGTCATCGCCAAAGATGACAAGGATGTTCGGCTTGCCCGCCGTAGCCTCGGCAGAGGAGGGTTTTTTCGCGGAAGCCGGCGCCGGTGATTGCGCATCGGCAGGTGAAGCCAGGAAACACGCCAGCGCGAGGCTGAACGCAGTAGTGAGTAGTTTCGTTTTCATAAGGTCAAGATGCGGTTGGATAAGATCGCTCCGCCACAATCTGAAAAGAAGCGCGCCGTGAATATGGGACTTTGGTCCTATGCGAGATTAACAGGAAACAACTGAGGCAACGGAGTTCGCATTCCGATCTGTGAGGTTTGTTCGCGTCGGTCATAGTTAGTGTCGGACGACGGTATCGCGGACTACAGATCCCAGAAACCTAGCGATCTCTTCTGCGTCTGTTTGTTTTTTACTTACCAAACTCCGTGAGCTTCACCGGCTTGGGATTGGGATACTTCTCCAGGGTCTTTTGATAGTCCCCGATCACCTTGAGATACGGACCGATCACCCACGCGCTCGTGCCGAGGGCGTTGTTCTCTTCGCGCGGGTCGGCCTCGATATTAAAGATGGCGGGGAAACCATTGCCTTCCTGCCGGACCCCGGCCAAACCGGACATCGCCGGATTGCCGGACGAAGCGGTGAACGGCTTTGGGTAGATCCGATAATTGCGCCAGCGCACCGCCGCGACTTCTTCGCCAATGAAGGTGAGCAAACTCTCGCGGTTCGATTTTTCCTGTTTGCCAGTTAGGAATGCACCCTGGTCCACGCCGTCAATGGGCCGGTCGTTAGGCACTTTCGCGCCGATCAAACCAGCGAGGGTCGGGAACCAATCGTGGACCGAGATCATCTCGTTGCTTACGCGCGGCGTAATCTTGCCCGGCCATTTGATCATGCCGACAGTGCGGACCGAGCCTTCCAAGGCATCGCCTAGTTCGCCGCGGAAAGGTCCGTTCGAACCGCCGCGATCTTCGCCTGGGCCCTGGGTCGGTGCCGCGGCGTTATCGGAAATCCAAATGACGATCGTGTTGTCCTCCATGCCGGCGGCTTTGATCGCGTCGAGCACCTGGCCGGTGCGATAGTCGAGTTCCATGATGGCATCGCCGTAGTTGCCGATACGCGATTTACCGGTGAACTCAGGTGCGGACCGCGAAGGATAGTGAGAGTGCGTCCACCCAACGTAGAGGAAGAAAGGCTGCTTCACTTTTGCCTGACGTTCGATGAACTCGACGGAGGCTTTGGCAATGTCGCCTTCGACCTGACGCCGGTATTCCAAGGTGTAGGGCCGCACCTTCTTCAAGTTACCGTTCGCTTCTGATTCCCAGATGTAAGGCTCGGCCGCGGCGATAGCGGATTCGGGCATGCCTGCGCGTGACATGCTCTCGCGATACAAAGTACCGTCGGTAGTTTCGAGGACGCCGACGTGATACTCGTCAAAACCCTGGTGGGTCGGCCAGCTCTGCTCGCTCGCCCCGAGATGCCATTTGCCGGCCATGGCGGTAGCGTAGCCCTGGCTCTTGAATAGCTCGCCCAGCGTGACCTCGCTCGCCTGAAGCGTATTGGGAGTATTCGCGATGATGACTGTGCCAAGTCCTAATCGCTGCGAGTAGCGCCCGCTCATCAGCGCCGCGCGCGAAGGTGTGCAAGCAGGTTCAACGAGGTATTGCGTCAGGCGCAGTCCTTCGCTGGCGAGCTTGTCAATCCGCGGAGTCGGCATGCCTCGCACCTCCCCCGCCCCATAGGCGCCAAGGTCACCGTAGCCGACGTTGTCGCCCAGCATGATGACGACATTGGGTCTATCGGCGGCTATGGCTGCGTGTCCCAGCGTCAGAAGCGCGGTCGCGAGGAGTTTGGCTTTCATGACGTCTCGACAGGAGTTCGCGGGCCGCTCCTCGTGAAACGGTCCACATAGTTCACAACCCGTTAGTCGGACAAAGCCATTCGCGCGTCGGCCTCAGCCTTGCTCGAGTTCGCGTCGGCTTTGGTGGCGGCGCCGATCGGCTTCACATCCACGACGACTTTGAGAATCTTGCCGGTGAAGGCGTTATCGCGTTCCTTGTAGTCGGTGGTGACTGGGGTGGCGTCATCCTGGCCAACGCCCGCTCCTTCGTCGGCCGAGAAGATCATCCCCTGGGTGCGTTCAATCCGCCCGCTAGCGACGTTCTGGCCGTTAACCAGGATGTTCGCCGTTCCGCCCTTACTGATCCCGCCGCCATCATAATCAAAGTTCATCCGGATGTTAGCCTTGCCCGCTGCGACCGCATCCGCAGCCGCGACTTTGAAAGCCTCCAAGCCAAGAAAGTTGTAAACAAACATCGGCTTGCCTTCCTTTAGATACAGGCTCCAACCGCCGAAGCGGCCGGCCTGCGCGAGGATCACGCCATTAGCTCCGCCCTGCGGAATCTCGACGTCCGCGTTAATGGAGAACGACCGATTCTTAATATTGATGAACACGTTCTCGCTCATGCCCAGCATTCCTTCGGAAAGCGTGAGGGTGGTTCGTTCGCCCATCACGTCAGGCCGGCCCGCTGAAGCTGGGTTGACCCGTTCCAGGACCCGGTCGTCGATCGGCAGGACGCGATACTTGGTCGCCTCCTTTAAGAATAGACCTTGGAGTTCCTTGAGCTTCGCCGGATTTGAGGCCGCGACATCGTTAACAAGGCTGAAGTCGTTACGGGTATCGTAAAGTTCCCAGATGTCCTCCTGCAATTTGCGGCGAGGCAACTGCTCCCACGGCGCGCGGTGAATGGTGCCGGCAAACCAGCCATCGTTGTAGATGCCGCGATTGCCCATGATCTCGAAGTATTGAGTCTTATGAGTGCCTGGCGCGTCCGCCTTGTCGAAACTGTAAGCCATGCTTACACCTTCGATCGGTGACTGAACGACTCCGTTGACGCTCTTCGGTTCAGGAAGAGTTGCCGCTTCGAGCACGGTGGGAGCTACATCAATGACATGGTGCCATTGCGAACGAATCTCGTTCGCGGCTTTGATCCGCTTCGGCCACGAGACGATCATGCCATTGCGCGTGCCGCCGTAGTTCGAGGGAATCTGCTTTGTCCACATGAACGGCGTATCGCCCGCGACAGCCCAGCCCGCCGCCATGTGCGGATAGGTGCTCGGACCACCCCAGTCGTCGTAATGCTTGAGCATCTCCTGGACGGTCTCGCCCACGCCGTTGAAATACGTCATCTCGTTGAACATGCCGAACATGCCACCTTCGGCGCTCGTGCCGTTATCGCCGATGATGTAGAAGATGAGAGTGTTGTCGAACTGGCCTGTCTCGCCAATGGCAGCGAACAAGCGGCCAATCTCGTTGTCGCAGTATTCCGCAAAGCCGGAATAGACCTCCATCTGGCGCGCATAGAGCTTCTGCTCGTCGGCGCTCAGCTTGTCCCAGTCCTTGATGTCCTTGGGCTTGGGGGCCAGCTTGGTGCCCTTGGGCACGGTGCCCATTTCGATTTGGCGCGCCAAGGTCGCTTCGCGCATCTTATCCCAGCCTTCGTCAAAGCGGCCTTTGTTTTTGTCGATCCATTCCTTGGGGACATGATGCGGCGCGTGGACGGCACCCGGCGCGAAGTACATGTAGAAAGGCTTGTCTGGCGTGAGCGCCTTTTCGAACTTCATCCAGGCGATGGCCTGGTTGGTCATGTCCGTCATGAAGTTGTAGCCCTCGTAATGCGGCGTTGGGATGCGGGTCATGCCGTCATAGATGCTGGGTGCCCACTGGTCGGTCTCGCCGCCGAAGAAGCCATAGAACTTGTCGAACCCGGAACGTGTCGGCCAGCGGTTCGTGGGCCCGGAAGGACTAACCTCCCACGCTGCTGTCTCGTGGTTCTTGCCAAAGAAGCCCGTGCTGTAACCATTAAGCCGCAACATCTCGGCGAGTGGCGCGACGTTATCCGGCCGTTGCCCGGTATTACCCGGAAAAGCCGTGGCGATCTCAGTGATGCCACCCATGTTGTTCATGTGATGATTGCGGCCGGAGAGCAGGGCCGTGCGCGTCGGTGAGCAGAGCGCGGTGGTGTGAAACTGATTGTAGCGCAGTCCCTGACTCGCGAGGCGATCAGCCGCTGCCATCCGCACCGGTCCACCGAAGGCGCTCGGCATGCCGAAGCCGATGTCATCAACGAGGACGATGAGCACGTTAGGCGCGCCGGCGGGAGCCTTGACCTCAAAACGCGCTGGCGGTTTGGTGTCACGCGCGTCAAGCACAGTGCTGCGCGGGTAGTCTGGTTCGGCAATCGGGAGCTTCGTTCGGTCGACCTTGTTTGCGTCCTGACCGCTAACGCTCAGAGCGGTAAAAGCGAGCGCGGCGACCATGAGTTTTGATACGCGGATATTTTTCATGATATTGGATCCAATCCGCTCAGCTTCAGAAATACCGACCCGGCTGGCTATGGGACCTTAGTCTTATGAGAACCTAACAGGAGGTAACTGAGGAAACGGAGGGGCTGCGGAACCCAATTCTCTGTTATCTCTGTTTTCTCCTGTAAGAACCAATCACCTCGCGGCTATAGGGTCTTTCACGCAGCGAAAACCGAGATGGTTGGTCGCGGTATTGACTTCGCCTTTGCCGCGCGTGCCGACGATGTAGCGCGAGCAATATTGATCGTTGCAAAGATATGAGCCACCCCGATGGACGCGCTTCTTTTCCTTGGGCTCGGCCGGGTCCAATGGACTATCGGGGCCTTTTGGATTGACCGTCAGGTCTCCCGCTTTCGCGAGCTGCGTGTAGTAATCGAACCGGTACCAATCGCTGCACCATTGCCAGACGTTGCCCGACATGTCGTAAAGGCCGTAGCCATTCGCCGGATATTGCGCAACCGGGGCGATGCCCGCAAAACCATCTTCGGCCTTTTCGGTGACCGGGAATTTTCCCTGGTAAGTGTTCGCCATCCACTTGCCGTTAGGGCGAAATTCATCGCCCCAGACAAAGGTCTTCCCGGACAACCCACCCCGCGCGGCGAATTCAAACTCAGCTTCCGTCGGCAAACGTTTGCCCGCCCATTTTGCGTAAGCCTCTGCGTCCGAATACGCGACGTGGACGACCGGATTTTTCTCTTTCCCTTTCAGGTCGCTCTCGGGACCGAGCGGGTGCCGCCAGTTCGCGCCTTTCACGTAGTTCCACCATTGGAAATGATCGTTCAGGGCCACCTCATGGTCGGGCGGAGTGAAAACGACGGAACCAGCTACCAGATTCTCCGCCGGCGCCCCCGGAAACTCCTCTTTCGTTGGCGTGCGTTCCGCGACCGTGACGTAACCGGTGGCTTTCACGAACTTTTCGAATTCCTCATTCGTCACCGTCGTCTTATCCATCCAGAAGCCATCGACGCGAACGCGATGAACCGGCTCGGCATCGTTCGAGGGCATGGGCATCTCACCACTCCCATGGCCATTCGTGACGGCGCCCATCGCAAATTCGCCGCCCGGAATCCAAGCCATGCCCTCGCGGTCTTTGCCGGGTGGCTTTTCCGCGGCCGGGACACTTGCCGCGAACGCGAGAGTGCTCGCGAAGATCAATGAAACGCGTCTGAACCACATGGCCTCAACGTCCAACACGATTCGAGTCCCGGCAATTGGACCTTGGTCTTAGTTGACTTACAGGAGGAAACGGAGAAAACGGAAGTCCCAGAATCAAATCCTCTGTGTTCTCTGTTTGCTCCTGTTGAAATTACGCCGTCGGGCGATCATTGTGTTCAAGCGCGACTAAAGGATCTCGCCATCGAGCGACGGAGCGCTCGATCCACCACATTAGAAGTAGGATTTCAGCACGAGGCCGATGCGATTCACGTTGCCGGAAGCCGAACGGCTATCGTTTTGACGGGCGAAGTAGGGCTCGATTCGCCAATGCTTCGTAAGTTCGATCTCGACCCCGGCCTGGTAGAGCTGGCGGTTCCACGAATCGAATCGGGTGTCATAAAAAATTTCGGCCTGGGCATAGGGGACCATCACCAGACCGCCTACCGTAAATTCCCGCTCGATCCCAACCCGCAGCCGAGAGCGCTGAGAGGTGTCTCCGTCGATGTCGCGGAAGTCCACCCGCACCCGGTTCACCAGCCAAATCTGCGCGGGCAATTCAAATCGGCCCGTCATCTCGAGAAGCATTGTCTGGGTGGTAGACCCATCTTCCCGGTCATCGAGGTCGCGCGAAATTACATAACCAGCGCGGACCCACAGATAGCGACTCCGCTCCCAGTCGCCCTGACGGAGCTCGCGGCGCAGAATGGGCTTGAGTGTGAAGTCGAGGTGCGCGCCGAGTTCGCCGTCGGTGAAACTCGGAGAAAACCCCTGAGTGACGTCCCCGAGCAGATAGAGCCGGACCTGCTTCGATAGTTTGATGAACGCATTGAGCTCCGGGACAAACTCGTCGTGGTGCTCCTCTGCCTGGGCCGATCCAATCAGCACGGCAAAAACGACGAGCGGTAAAGGAATGCGATAGCAGCGGCCTATCTTCGTGGACATGGCTTAGCCGCGTCCTATGAAGAATCTAAGAGGACGTAACCCTCCTTCGCCAACGCTTCCGCCGACGCCAGGCCTTTGGCGTGACAAGTCGGCGAGGCGTGCTGAGAAAACAGAGGTCCAAGGAATCGCATTCTCCGCGCCCTCTATTTCCTCCAGTTGGATTCTCTTAGAACCGGATAGTGGCTCCAATGATAGGACCATGTGTAGTCATCTCCTGCTTTCCCCTGGTCCCATCGTATTCAAAGCCGAGCGCTCGATATCCGAGTTGGACATCGCACCAGCGGGCGGCCTGGACCCCGATGCCGCCAAGGACTTGCCAACTGAGCTCAGAGCCGGCGCCGAAACCGCCGATGTCGCCGTATCCGTTCAAGAAGACCGCTCGCGAAACATAGTAGCGACCGCGAAGGCCAACGATTGGGTCGGCCCACGTCGAAGTGCCGCTGGCCTTAAAACCTGTCTGTCCCAGATTGGGCCGGAGAACAATCTCACTGTAAAAGCTATAGACGCGAGCGCCGGCAAAGAGATCGAGGTAAGCCGGTTTTGCATCGACCACCCGATAACTCAGGGCAAAGGTCCCGATCGTTTGCTTCACGACCTCGTGGGTGCTCGAGAAGACAATGCCGGCTGGAGGCGCGATATCGTCGTGCAACCTCGCGTAGACCAGGTCACCCATGAAGCCCCAGCGTTTGTAACGCAGCTCCGCCGCGCCCATGAACGTCATGTCGAGATGCTTCAAAACATCTTTGAAAGCAATGTCGACATCCGCACTTCGCCCTCCCGCGCTGATCGTCCCATCAATGGCTGTCGCCCATCCGTAAAGGGAAAGATTAAAACTCCATTCCTTTTCCGTGGGTTCCGTGGGGACAAATTTTGTTTCGACTGAGCCCGCCCAAAGGACTGGCGACGCTGCGGCGAGGAACAGGACCCAAATGGCAATTTGTTTCTTCAACATGACTCCTTATGAAGCGATTTTATCGAGCCGGGCATTGGACCTTGGTCCTATGCAGAAGGTCCGAGCGCTCCGCCGCTCGATGATAGCGGACCACAAATGTCTTTTAGCCATCGCGCGATCCCGCCTTCGCGGGACACGCTCCACCAAATCACACGCCGACAGAGTGGCAGGACTACAGCGGAGCTATCTCAGCTCGTGACCGCTTTGCGGACGAGCTGGAGAAAGACTTCATCGTCGAACGGTTTCGAAAGGAAACCGTAAGCGCCTGCCTCGAGCGCAGTCTCGCGCACAGAGGGGTCGTCGCGCCCGCTCATGAAGATAACGCGCGTCTCGGGCGCCGTTTCGCGGAGAGCCGCCTGCACTTCCAAACCGTTCATGTCCGGCATCCAGACGTCGAGGATTGCGACGCGGCACGGAGTGTTCCCTACCGCCGAAAGAAAGGCCGCGGGCTCGTGGAAGCGCTCGACGTTAAAGCCATCGGACTTCAGCAATCGCTCCAGCGCCTTGAGCATGGAAAGATCGTCGTCGAGCAGGCAGATGGAAGCGGAGTCGAACGGGTCGCCCTTGGGCGCCGGTTTCGCGAGGACTTTCAGAGCATGTTCCGCGGAAGGCATCAGGAGTACGAAAGCGAGAATAATGGAGGGATAAGAGGTGAGCGGATATGAGACCTTGGTCCCACTCTGGAGTCTGCCTGTCTCACGCCTGTGATACGCGGCTCGCTAGTCTTGCAGATGTGTGCGCTTACGCGGCCTGCGATCTCGTCTCGATCGCTTCCGGCAGGCAAACGGTGAAAATCGCGCCACCCTTTTCACAATTCTCCCCCGAAAGGGTTCCGCCATGCGCTTCGATAATACTGCGCGCAATGGCCAGGCCCATCCCCGTCCCTTCCACTTTCGTTGAGAAGAAGGGCTCGAACAATTGATCCACGAGCCCTTCGGAAAAGCCCGGCCCCGTATCGCGCACGCTCACGCAGATTGCCCCTTCGTGGACTCTTTCAGCCCGAACGACGACGCGGCGGGCATCAGCCCGCATGACGCTGAGGGCTTCGAACGCGTTGAGGGTGAGGTTTAGGAGGACTTGGAGCAATTGAACGCGATCCCCTTTCACCACGCCCGGATTCGGATGGAGTTCGGCGACGAGGCTGACGTTTCGGGCGATGGCATCCGCGCGCACGATCCGGAGCAAATCGCGAATGACTTCCTTCATCTCGACCGGCACATGGGAGGGTTCGCTCTTGCGCACCATGTTGCGAATGCCTTCGATGACTTCGCGCGCGCGGTGGCCGTCCGCCACGATGTCGGCCAGCAGTTCACGGAGCTCGTCCGTCCGAAGCTGGCCATGAGATAGGAGACGTTGACCGGCGCTGGCGTTCGTGACCATGGCCCCGAGAGGATTGTTCACTTCATGCGCGAGCGAGGCGGCCAGTTCGCCCATTAAGGCGAGACGTCCGACGCGCGCGAGTTCCATGCTTTGGAGCTGATGATCCAGCTCCGCCTGCTTCCTCTCGCCGATGTCGATGCAGGAACCGATGTAGCCAAGAAAGGTTCCGTCCACATCGAAGCGCGGCGTTCCCGTGTCGAGGAGCCAGCGGTACTCCCCATCATTCCGGCGCAGGCGATACTCGACCGTGAACGGTTCGCGTCGCGCGAACGCGGTACCGCAAATGTCGAGGGTATGGGCCAGGTCCTCGGGATGAACCCCTTTCAGCCATCCCTCGCCCAGCTCTTGGTCCACGGTCCGGCCGGTGAATTCGAGCCAGCCCTTATTAAAGAAGATGCCTTCCTTGTTCGGGCCGGACATCCAGATCATCACGGGGGCAACGTCAGCCACGGTCCGGAAACGAGCTTCACTCTCACGCAAGCCCTCCTCAGCCAATTTCCGCTTGGTGATGTCACGGGAAACCCCACGCAAACACACAGGCTTTCCCTGTTCGTTCGATTCCACCCGGCCATACCCGGCGACCCAGCCTATCGTGCCATCACTGCGCGCAATCCGATACTCACTTTCGTACTCACCCCCGTGAGCGAGCCCATCCTGGAGCGTCTGGCGCATGACAGGAAGATCGTGCGGATGCACCGCCTGCAGGAACCGGGCGAGATCGATCGGCTCGGTCTTCGCAAACCCGAAAAGACTTCTTCCTTGATCGGTGATCCAAATATTGTCCTGCTCGACGTCCCAGACCCACAACCCCAGGTTCGCCGCGCTGGCGGCCAGGCCCATTCGCATGTCGCTTTCGCGGAGCGCGGCCTCGCTGGTGCGCAATTGCCGGGAGGTTTGCGCCGCGCGCAGGATTTCGTAGCTCAGCTCGAAGCCCATCGCAAGGACCACGCCGAGGAAAGCAAAACTGATTAGATACGGGAGATTGAGAACGCTGGCGTGCACCATCGCCGACAAACCCGCCGCCATAAGAAGGAACGCCGCGATGCTTCCACCAACTACCGAGGCTTGCCTGCGATCGTTCGCACTCCCTCGCCGCCAAAGCCGGATGGCAGCGTCAATCACGTAAGCGAGAAGAAGGAGCGAGCTGAGCTCGCCCAGCCGCCTCAGAGGGCTCACGATTCCCGCTGGCATCGAAACGGTTTCGCCGAGAAAATCGAGACGCCTCAAGGAGGTGATCTCGCGATAGTTCAAATTCGGAGGAAACGCAAAATTGAGGAGGAGGGAGAGGAACCTGGCTCCCATCGCACTCCAACCGAGCCAGGATCTGCCGGTGCCGAAATAGAAGTGGATAAACCCGGCGATGCCAAAAATTAGAAAAAAGACAGGCACATGGGCTAGTTGCAGGGCGCGCCCGATTTCTTGCGGCGTATGCGAGCGCATGATCGCGAGTTCCCCCGCGGCGATCCCCGCCACCGAAAGCGCTGCCAGGACGAAGAACAAATTCTCCCACGCCTTGGCCTTTAACCCGACAAGCAGATGCGGGAGCGCCATGACCGCGCACGCCCCTATTACTACTGCCCAGATAAAAGTGACCCAGCTCATGAGAACGATTCGACCAGAACGCGGGGGTTAATTACCGCACAGGCATGATGCCCTCAATCGAGACATGAAGAAAATCCTGCACTAAATCCATTTTAGGCGGCGATTCCCCTAGGGCATGAGCAAGGCCTCAACCGGAACACCGAGCCATTCCGCGGCTACAGCGCGATCGGTAAACAGGGAGACATCGAGCGGCGAATAGTCGGTCAACATCGCATGCAATTTCACGTAGTGGGTGGTCGCCTTACTCGTGACGTAGAAGGCGGATTTGACCGCCGGTTTGGGCGCCGCCGAGAGACGCCGGCCCAGGGCGACGTGAAAGACGAATTTGAAATTCAGATCCACCATGTCGAGCGCCGACATGTCGGTGAACCGGTTGAACGGTTGAAGGGTCCTTTTCTCCGCGGTTTCGATGAAGGCAATGACTTCACTGACGAGGGCCTGGTCCAGAACGCCATGTGGCTTCCAAAGAATGAGGGACCATTCTTTCCGGAACAGGACGTGCGCGGGAAGTTTCATGATGCGGAATCTGCCGCCCCGAGGTTGCCTCCCGCAGTTCACTTTGCCTATGGGACCTTGGTCTCACAGGAGGAAACGGAGAGAACAGAGAGTTTGGTTCTTGGAAATCTCCGTTCTCTCTGCCTGCCACGCCGAAGCCTTAGCGAAGGCGGGTTATCTCCTGTAAGGCTCGTTTCCCCCATGCACCCGCTCTTCAGCAAAGCGTCCGAGCTGACCGAAACCGTTATTGGCGCCGCGATCGAGGTGCATCGGAACAAAGGGCCGGGTTTGATCGAATCCATTTATGAGTGGTGCCTCCTAAAGGAACTCGAGCTGCGTGGCCTGGCCTGCGCGAGCCAAAAACTGGTGGTCATCGAGTATAAAGGATTCAAAAGGGAAGAGCCCTTGCGGTTCGATGTGCTCGTAGAAGGGTGCGTTCTTGTTGAGGCCAAGGCCTTGCAGAATGTGCTAGCGATCCACAAAGCACAATTGCTCAGCGACATGAAACTCATGGATGTGCCTCTCGGGCTGCTCATCAATTTTCATGAAACGAAACTCACAAACGACGTGCATCGGCTGATCCTGCCGAGTGCAAATAAATAAGAAGGGATTTCTACAGGAGGAAACAGAGATAACAGAGACCGGATTTCAGAATCTCCGTTTCCTCTGTTATCTCCTGTGAAAAATCAGGTTCGCGGGTTAGCGCGGAGTTTCGTAAGGCGGCTCGTCAGTCGCGATCGGGGTCGTCTGGGCGGGCGGATTAATCAGGTTGAAAACGAAGGCCGCGACGATGGCCGCGCCGAAATTGGCCACCAAAAAAATCCAAATGTTTGCCCAGCTCGAAAGACCAAGCATCGAGATCCCCAGGGCGACCGCGGGATTGAAGGCTCCTCCGGAAATGCTGCCGACCGCGAACGCTCCCGTCATCACCGTCATTCCAATCGCCAACCCGTAAAAGGAATTGCCTGACGTTCCCTCGGCCGTAGCGGCATTTAGCACCACATAAACGAGGGCAAAGGTGAAGAGAAATTCCGCGAGCAAGGCCGGGCCAACCTGGAGAGCCATCGGGGTAACATCCGCGCCGGCCCGGAAGAATTTCACCACCACCGTGGCCAGGGCGGCGCCGGCCAGTTGCGCGATGATGTAAGGCACGACATCCGACGCCATGACCTTGCCCCGAATAAAGACGCCGAGCGTCACCGCCGGATTGTAATGGCCGCCCGAAATATGGCCGCCGGCGTAAACCATGACCATGAGCGCCGCGCCGATGGCGAGCGGTGCGATCACGCTCGCTCCCGCACCGATCACGGTGAGACCAATCGTGAGAACCAGAAAGAAAGTACCGATGAATTCCGCGATGTATTTTTTCATAATGCTAGTGCCCGAAGAAGTTAACAGGAGGTAACGGAGAAAACAGAGTCTAAAATTTCCCTTCTCTGTTATCTCAGTTTGCTCCTGTAAGAAGCGTTTAAGAGTTCTTTACCTGGCCCAGTGCGTCGTGGACGGCGGCGAGGAATTGTTCGTCGTTGAAGGGCTTGATGAAAAAGGCGGCGGGGCCGACGGCCATGGCGGTGGCGCGAGCGGCCAGATCGTCGCGCGCGGTGATGATGATAACGCGTGGACGAGGCGAGAGCGCGCAGGTCCGCGCGAGGATTTCCAAACCGGTGATGCCGGGCATCCAGATGTCCGTGACCACGACGGGGACCGGATGAGCGGCGGCGTACTCAAGAAATTCTTCCGGTTTGTTGAACGCGCGGACCGGGATTCCATCGGAGGCGAGCAGATACTGCATGGAGCGGAGGACGGAGGCGTCGTCATCCAGCAAACAGACTTCCCGCAGATCGGGATCGATGGACGTTCTCACGCGGCTTCGCTTTTCGAATCGCGCCGGGCCGCGGGGAGATGGAAGGAAAAACAGGCGCCGCGATCGGGAGCGTTCTCCGCGGTGATCTTGCCGCCGTGCATCTCGATAATGGAGCGGACGATGGTTAACCCCATGCCCATTCCGGTTTGCTTGGTGGAAAAGAAGTGATCGAAGACTTTGTCCGGGCGGTCCTTCGGCAGGCCGGCGCCGAAATCGCGCACGCTGACCTGGGCCCTCTCGCCGTTGAGAGAACGAGTGGTAATAATGATGCGGCGTTCGGCGGGCGGAAGGCCTTCCACGGCATCGAGCGCGTTCATGATCAGGTTGAGCAAGACCTGTTGAATCTGGACCGGCGCTGCTTCTACCTGCGGCAAACTATGATCCATCTCGGTCGTGACCACGCTTTCTCGCAGCAGGATGTCGGAACTGACCAGGCGAACAGTATCCGCAATCACGGCATTGAGGTTGAGGGTGCTCCGAATGATCTGCTTGTCTTTCTGGACCAGGGCGCGGATGCCGCGAATGACTTCGCCGGCGCGCTGGCTATCCGACACCATGTCCAGGAGTAATTGCTGGAGCAGGGCCGGGTCGATATTTCCCCGCTCTAGAAAACGGCGCGCAGCCGAGGCGTTATTCGCGATCGCGGTGAGCGGCTGATTCAATTCGTGCGCGACCGACGCGGTGATCTCACCCATCAACGCGACCCGGTTCAAATGCGACATCTCCTCGCGCTGGAGTTGCAACTGAAGGTCCGATTGCTTTTGGGCGCTGACATCGATCGTCACGCCGATGAGCTCCAAAAGATTTCCCTGTTCGTCCTGTAAACAGCGGCCGCGGACGATAACCCACCGAGTCCTTCCGTAGGGTAAAACCAGGCGATGCTCCGATTCAAAGACTCCGAGCGATGCGCACGCATGATCGAACGCGGCGTGGACCGCGGCCCGTTCATCGGGATGAACCCGTCCGCAGATCAGGTCGCGATTCAAGGGCTGGTTGGAATCGAATCCGTAAAGCGCGCGCCCATTGTCGCTCATCCACGCAGTATGTTGTTCCGGATAGATGACCCAAAACGCGAGATGCGCCGATTCCGCAGCCAGATTGATTCGCGCTTCGCGCTCGCGCAGCGTTTCCTGCGCGCGCTGGCGCTCAATCGCGATCCCCGCAATGTGGGTCGCGATCTGGGTAAGGCGCAGTTCCTCCAGCTCCGGGCCGCGCGTTTCCCGGCGATACATCGCGAACGAACCCAGGACTTCGCCAAGCGGAGATAGAATTGGCGTCGACCAGCACGCGCGCAGCCCGCAAATTTCGGCCAGCTGCCGGTAATCGGCCCAGAGCGGATCGGTCAGGACATCCTTGACCACAACGGGCTTGCGCAAATACATGGCCGTTCCGCAGGAACCATTTCGCGGCCCGATCAGGGCGCCGTCGACCGCTTTCACATAGGTCTCCGGCAGATTTGGCGCGGCGCCGTGCCGGACGCGCTTCCCGTCGCGGTCGAGAAGCAGAATGGAACAACGGAGTCCATCGGCCTGACCTTCCATAAGCAGGACAAGGCTGGTCAGGACTTCGGAAAGCGAAGCGTTCGCCGCGATCATCTCCAAAACGCGGCTTTGATCGAAAAGGAAAAACTCCTCCTTTTTTGTCTCGGTGATGTCGCGACAAACGATCACGCCACCCGACAGTTCGCCGTCGGGGCCTCTTAACGGACGGCCATTAACCCGGGTCCAGGATCCGTTGGGGGCTTTCGCGTGTCGGATAAAGATCTCGACGTTGTTGACCGCTTCCCCGCGAATCGATCGCGCCAGCGGCAACTGGTCCGGCGGAAAAGGAGTGACCCTGTCCGGCAGGTAGAGGCCGTACTCCTGCGACCATTCGCTCGAAGCAATCTGGGTCGCGCCCTTCCCGAACATCCGCTCTGCCGCCGGGTTGAAAACAAGGAAGTTGCCTTGCTTGTCAGCGACGATGACAGCGTCCCCGATGCTCGACAAAATCGATTGGAGGATTTCGTTGGTGTCGGAGAGCTTTTCCTCGGCGCGTTTCTGTTGCATGACCAAACCCAATTGGGCCGCAACCGCCGCGATTACCCTGACGAGACGCTGGTCCTCGATCCGCGCCTCGCGCACGAAAAACTCGATGACTGCGATGACCTCGTTGCCCGAAAGAATGGGAATGCCCACCGCGGACTTCAGTCCCACTTTTCCGGCTGCTTTGTTTCGGGGAAAATTCCCGTCGAGTGTCACATCCTCGATCCACGCCGGCTCCTTCGATTTCCAGACGCGTCCGGGAAGCCCTGACCCGGGGAGGAAGTGGGATTCCTTCGAGGCGGCCCTGAATCGCTTCAGATCGGTCTCGCCGCAAAACCAGACCGGACCGCAATCGAGCTGAGTCTTCTCGCCATTGGGCACCCACGCCTGTCCGAGCGCCCACCCTGTCTTCTCACAAACGCGGCCGAGCACGACTTCCAACGCGGAAAAGAGGTCGCTCGCCGCGGTCACTTCCATCGTGATCGTTTGCAAAAGGCTCAGCTGCTCTTCGCGAGACGACTCCGGGATTTCGCGATGTTCGATCTGATCTGGCGGCTTCATTATTGAACCTGCATGGAGAAAGCGCGCCGCACGGCGTCGAGGAATTCGCCGTCGTCGAAGGGCTTCCTGAAAAAAGCGATGGCACCCGCTCGCCGCACTGCCGTTTCCATTTTCGGATCTTCCCGCCCTGTGATTGCGATCACTCGGGTGCGCGGAGAGAGCGCGGCAATCTGGGCCTGCACTTCAAGGCCGTTCATCTCTTCCATCAGCAGGTCGAGCACGACGAGTGGCACCGCATGCGTGCTTACGTGGGCAAGAAAATCCCTCGGCTTATCAAAGGAGCGCGCCGCAAAACCATCGGACGCGAGCAATCGCCCGATCGATCTCAGGACGGCGGAATCGTCGTCGACGAGATAGACAATTTCCGGGCCCGGTTTTTCGCTGAGCGTCATGGCATTGGCCCGCCAAGGCGGGATCACCGGCCAGATTAGCCGACGCGCTCAGGCTGGATATTGGCCTTTAGTCCCATGCGGCCCGTCGGCGGGGGAGACCCCGGCAGTCTGGGTAAGACGGACCAGGTCCGGGACTGAAGTAAGGCCGAGCTTCTGCATGACCCGACCGCGATGAACCTTGACGGTCTTTTCGGCCGTCTTCAGTTCCGCCGCGATCTGCTTGTTGAGCAGGCCCATGATAACGAAGCGCAGGACTTCGAATTCGCGCGGCGTCAGCTTGTCGATCAGGCCGCGCGCCGTTCGCCGTTCCGCGCGCCTCGCCAGATGTTCCTTGCCGCGGAGCAGAGCCTTCTTCACCGCTTCGATCAGTTCTTCGCTATCGAAAGGTTTGAGCAAGAAATCCACCGCTCCGTTTTTCATAGCCTGAGTGGCCGTGGGCACGTCCTTGTGGCCGGTGATGAAAATTATCTGCTCGCAACCGCCGCGGGCTTCAATTTCCTTCTGCAGTCCGAGCCCGTTCAACCCCGGCATGCGCACGTCGAGAACCAGACAGGTCGGGCCTTCGAAAAGTTCCCGCGCCAGATAATCTTCGGCGGAAGCGAATGTTTCCGCGGCATATCCAGCGGATCGGAACAAGCGGCGCAACCCGCGGCGCACCGATTGATCGTCGTCTACTACCCCAACTAATTCTGCGAGCGCGCTCACGCCACCTCCCGGGCTTCAGGCACTGGCGCAACCGGCAGGCGAAACCAAAACCGCGCGCCGTCTCCGATATTTTCCGCGTTCAATTTCCCTCCATGAGCTTCCACAATGGAGCGCACGATCGTCAGGCCCATTCCCATCCCGTTGGGCTTGGTTGAATAGAAATGGGTAAACACCTTATCGAGATTGTCCTTGGGCAGGCCGCTGCCGTAATCGCGCACGCTCACCGAGACGAATGAATCCGGCTCCAATTTTGTGCAGACGATAATGCGCCGTTTCTCCGCGGGAATGGAATGCATCGCCTCGAGTGAATTCATCAACAGGTTGAGCAGGACCTGTTGCAAATGCAGCGGATCAGCCATCACCTCGGGAAGGTTAGGGAGAAGCTCGGTCTCGACGGTCGTCGTTCGTCCAAGCAGGTCGGAGTTAAGCAGACGCAAAACTTCCCGCACGATCTCATTCAGATTGACCAGATGGCGCGCGTCTTCGCTTTTTCGGACAAAATCATGGATTCCGTGAATGATAGCGCCCGCGCGCCGTGCGTCCGCCGATACGTCCGCCAGCAACTCTCTGAACATCTCCAGGTCAGGCTGACCGTGCGCGAGCATTCGGCTGCCGGCCGCTGCGTTGCTGGCAATCGCAGTCAGAGGCTGATTCAATTCGTGCGCAAGGGAAGCCGTCAGCTCGCCCATGGAGGAGACCCGGCTCATCCGGGCCATCTCCGTGCGTTGGAGCCGTAACTCCAGGTCCGCTTTGACTTGGGCCGTAACGTCGATGGCCACGCCAATCAATTCGGTAATTTTTCCGCGGTCGTTGCGGACGTAACGCCCGCGAGAGATGAGCCAGCGCGTCTCGCCGTCGGACCGGAGCAAGCGATACTCAAATTCAAACGTCGGCGAGATGGCACGGGCTCGTTCAATGGCTTCATCGAGCGCCTCTCGATCTTCCGGATGCACCCGCGAGAGAAACAATTCGCGAGTCAGAGGTTCTCCCGAGGTAAAGTCGAACATGGCGCGGCCCTGGTCGCTCATCCAGGATTCCGCGCGCTCGAAGTCGATGCTCCAGAACGCCAGGTTCGCTGTTTCGGATGCCAGGCTGATGCGCTCGTCCCGTTCCCGCAGCGTCAGCGCGTCTTTCCGGCGCTCTTCGATGACGCCGGCCAAAAGCAGGAGGGGCACCGACATGACGATGAGGAACGTTTGAAGGGAGAGCGCATTTTCTTCGGCGGACTTGGTCGAGAAAGGCCCGTATCCGTGACCGGCGCTCCAGATCGCGAGAAAGGTCACCATGCAGATAGCCGCCGTCGCGCCACGCGAACCGAAGCGCACCGCGGCCCAGATCAGAAACGGCATGGGCAAATAGAGCAACGCGGAATCCGGAGCCGGCCCCAACCTGTAGAAGACAATCAGGTTGACGGAAACCAGGGCGAGCAACAGGACCGCGGCTTCGAAAAATCGCGCCCGCCGAATCCGGCCCAGCCAGCGGATCCCTTCCGTGCTCCAGCTTATGAGAAAAGGAACCAGGGTCAGAGCAGTGAGGCTGTTGGAGCTGAACCGGATCCGCCAGACCCGCCAATAGGTGTCGTGTCCAAACTGATTGAGAGCCACGAAGCCAGCGTCCAAAAACGAAGACAAGAAGGGCGCCAGGAAGGCCGCGAAGAAACAAAAGATCCCGACGTCACGCAGGCGATCGAGCCGGACCGGCGGGTCGAAAAAATATCGGACGCAGCCCGCGCCGATCAACGCTTCACATGAATTGCTGATGAACCAGCACAGGATCATCACAGGCGGAACGTTGCTTTGTACTTGCGCGGCGAGATGGGCCGGAAATGCGGCCAGCAATATCATCCACCAAAAACGAACCGGTGTGAGAAGAAGCGCCGCCAGCAAAATGGAGTTCGGCGGCCAAAGCACAGATATCGGGTGAGGCTGAAAAGTTAGCGCGAAGCCAATTTTTGCCCCGAGATAATAGGCCACCGCGACCAACAACGAGATTCCGGCGACGCGCGAGTCAAAAAACTGATTGCGCCTCCGGTCCCCTGATGAACTCGCACCGACCCCCGTCAGCGCCAATGGCGTGGCCAGATTTCTCATCTCGCCGGTTCACCGCTTCTGCCAGACGATAAAACGGGCTCCGTTATGTGTATGCGTTTCAGGCCGCAATTCTTAATCGGGAAAGCCACCCGCGACAAGATTGTTTCCTGTGACAATCAGGTGACATCGCCAGAAAACTGCGAAGGAAGAGTGGGCCAGGTTTGTGCTGGCGCCGGGCCGGCTTTCTGGTTTCGCTTGGGGTCGGGTACATGAAATTTGAATTCCGCCCTTATGCCCTTGGCCGCTACTTCCTGGCCGGCCTGCTCGGCTTGATGGTCGTTGCGGCGGCAGGTCTTCTTTTCGTCCGCGTGCCGAACGATCCGCCAGGGTTCTCGATCGATGAGTCGTCGATCTGTTACAACGCCTGGAGTATCTCTCAAACCGGGCAGGACGAGTATGGGCAGGCGTGGCCCCTCTTCTTTCGCGCCTTCGGCGAATATAAGAGCCCAACCATTATCTATCTCCTCGCGGGTTTGTTCCGCCTGGCCGGACCGGGCATCGCCGCGGCGCGATTGGTGACTGCGGCCTGCGGTCTCCTGGCGGCTTCATTGCTTGGTTTGTTAACGTGGAAGATGACGCGACGCTGGATCGTCGCGGTGCTGATGACAAGCACAGCGTTACTAACGCCCTGGTTATTCGAGAGCAGCCGGCTCGTTTTTGAAGTAGCGCTTTATCCGACGTTGCTCGCCCTCTTTCTTCTCGCGGTCTGGGGTGTGCAGGCAAAGCCTCGCTGGGAGTGGAGTAACGTCGTCGCCCTGGCAGTTACGTTAGCCCTGCTGACCTATTCCTATTCAATCGGGCGCCTGCTCGCACCTTTGTTGGCGCTAGGACTCGTCCTCTTTAGCAGTCGCGAACGTTTTCCAGGTATTATAAAGGCCTGGATCTCTTATGGATTGCTTTGCCTGCCACTGCTCCTCTTCCATCAGCAGAACCCAGAGGCGCTGACGGGACGGTTTAAGGCAATTACTTACATCAGCGGCGAGAACTCGGCGATGGCGAACGCATCGGAGTTCGCGCGACATTACCTGATAAACATTAACCCGTGGCGATGGCTTGCCACGGGCGAGAGCAACATTCGCGATCACCTCGAAGGCGCGGGAAGTCTCCTTGGAGCAAGCATTGTCCTCGCTATTGCTGGCGCGGTGATCATTCTGCATCGTCGTCGAGGCAATTCTTGGTGGCGCTTCATTCTTTACGCTCTCCTCATCTCGCCGGTGCCGGCGTCTCTTACGGTGAATCCATTTCCCCAGCTCCGGCTCATTGCGTTCCCGGTGTTTTTTCTTCTTCTTATGGTCCCAGCGCTGGAGTGGCTGACGAAGTCTGATGCGTCCTGGATCAAAGGCGGAGTGCTCGCCACGGGCATAGTGCTTACCGCGGGGCAAGGGTTGTGGTTTCAGCGGCTTTACCACGAGAAAGCGCCGGCTCTTTGGTATGTCTTCGACGCGCGTTTTCCAAGGAAGGTGATGGCCGCGGCGTTGAGCTCTAAAGGACGGCCAATCTACCTCGTTGATGAACCGGGTAAGGCTGGTTACATCCATGCCTTATGGTATGGCGCTCTTGCCCATCTCGGTCCTGCGACCTTCATCCGGTTAACGTGGGGCGTCCAGCCGCCGCCAGGATCCGTGGTTCTAAGCACCGAAGAGACTTGTCGGGACTGCAGGCTTATTGCGCGCGCTCTCAATTACATCGTGTATTCGGCCCCGCCTTATCTTCCCGCGACTAATGTTAGAAAAGAGCCAATAGCCGACTTCCGCGCTGAGATTGTCTGTGAGAACCCGGCCGCGTCGTTGTCGTGTGGCCAGGTGCGTTCTCTAAGTTTCCTGGTGAAGAACACGAGCGCAGTCGAGTGGCCTTGTCTCGGTGAACTGGGCTACAGCCATGCTGTGATCTTGCAGAGTCGATGGCTTCGGCCGGATGGAACTGTCGTGGCCGGGACCGAAACCGAACTACATTTGCCTTACGATATCGAGCCCGGCGACACTTTCGGGATGACGGTGCCGATCACAGCACCGCCGCGGCCGGGTCGTTACGAGCTTGAGGTCGATCTCGTCCAGAAAGAAATCGCGCGGTTTAGCGAGCGCGGCTCAAAGCCGTTCAAGGGAGCGGTCGAGGTTGTCCCCTAGCGAATCTGTCGTTTGTATTCGTCCGCCTCGATAAAGGCCCGGGTCACTCCGCGATAGTCCCGGGTCCGGCCCAACTGCGCTAACCAGAAGTTGTAGCCGGCGAAATCATGGTCGGGCGGATCGTCGGGGTTGCGGCGCAGATAGCCAAAATAATGACATAAAAGGTAGGCGCGATTGTAGTCACGCCGATAGAAGCGCGAGCTGGCACTCATGCGAAGTAAGGCGGATGCCCTTGTCTCGCGTCCGGCTGCGAGGTCCGCTGCTAGGTCGGGACGCTCGTGGTCCGATACTTTCAGTTCGGCGTTCGTCGCTAACGCGGAAACGTATTGCTCGTCAGTCAGCCCATCGTAGCGATCCTTGAAGGTGACGCGCGTCACCCATCCGTCGCAAAGCGCTCGCGTGTTCTCCTTCAGCTTTTCCTTCCAAGCGGGCGCGCCCGGATACAACTCGCGACCAAGCGTTCGCAGATCGACTACGAAATCGCTGTAGTGCGGAGAGCCGCCAAAGGCGACCTTGTGAAGACGGTAAAGCTGATACGCGACGCTGGGAAATTCGGCAAGGAACTGGGCTGGGTCACGATCAACTCGCGAGGCGTATTCGCGAGATGGGTAAAAAGAGGAGGAACTTTGGTCGGTTGCATCGGCCGCATGTAATTTCTGGGTGTCGTATATCGCGATATCTCCCGCGCGAAACACCGTAGGAAATCCAGCATCGAAGAAGGCACGGTTTGCCCGGAGTTCGGTCGTTTCACTTTGCCCGAGGTAAACGTAGTCGACGCGGTAGTAGCGAAGTAACTCGTTAGCGTCGTCGCGGCCGGTGTAGATGGCGCGAACATCCGCTTCCCTTTCCGCGAATGGATAACCGTGGCTCCAAACCCATGCCGTAGGCCCGCGAACGACCGAGCGCCCCGCCAGACTCAACACCGGTTGATGCAAGCTCGGCGCGGTCAGAAAGAGCGAATGCGGCGCGGTCTCGTGCCTGGCAAATTCCGCCGCCGCAATCTGGTCGCGATCGAAGATCAGTTTGCTGGCTCGCCATTCGTAGACAATCGCCAGCGTGCCAGACAGGATCGAGACCGCTACCAGGCCGATCGCACAAGCCCGGCCTGCCCGAGTAACGGCTAGACGGCCGAGCCAACCTGCGATGACAACGCAGGTGGCGGCGTACCAGTAGACCATCAGCTTCAGGTTGTCGTAGTCGTTCGGTGAGAAGACAAAAAGGAGCGCGAGAACGAGAAGAATAACAAAGGGGACGTAGAACCCGCGCCACGATCGCGGAGCCTGGAGCCATGCCGGAATAATAAGAATCGCCGGCAATCCGATATTACGCAGCCAAAACAGGAGCCAGCTTGGTTCCTCCTGCCCGCGCCAGCCTGGTTGAAAACGAAGGAAACCTGCGCTCGCAAGGTGTCCTCCCAATTCGAGAAACCATGGAAGCGCCAGGACTACCGCCGGGACCCAGAAGAACAGCCATACCCTGCGGGGGCGCAGCAAAAAAAGGAAACCGCTGATGAGACCAACCGCTGCGTAGGAGTGAATATGGAAGAAAGGAAGCAAGCCGGCTAGGATTCCGGCGCTAAGCAGGACAGGCCAGCCCCGCCACTTGCTCGCGGATGGCGCTTTCTCTTTCGCGTCTCGCCACGCCATCGCGAAGCAAGTAAGAACGATTAAACCGAGAGATAAGCCGAAAATGCTCGTCCGCTGCGGGAGAAGCATGTCGGTTACAACGTTGGGCCAGACCAGTCCCTTCTCGGCAATGTGAGTGTAGTTGACGTTCAGGTGGGCAAGGGACTGCCACACGCTCGTTCCGCTGGTCCGCCAGTCCTTAAACAGGTAGATAAAGCCGAAGCCGCCGTTCAACAGAAACAGAAGCGTCGCCGTGAAAGCCATCCAGCCAGGATGGGCTTCCTGGACCGGGAGAAGCTCACTCCATTTCAACAGGCGCACAGCCAGGAAGTAGAAGATGCCAGTCAGGGCCATACACAGTGGCACGGCGGTGCAGACCAGAGCTAGATGCAGATCCATTCCTAACACGACAAGGAGGCCGGTCAGGAAGTCGGGGAGACAAGGATAAAGCAGCGGCGCCGGGGACATCGGCGTGTAGACAGGCGGAAAGTTATCGCCGTACGCAAACGACGTGGTAATGGCCACATGGTAAGCCATATCGTACGAGGTACTCTCTCCTCCGGAGTAAATGCCACCGTCATGAACTGGCAGCATATGAGTAAGGAAGAGTCGGAGGTAGATCGGAGTAAAGATCGCAAGAAGGAGAGCCAGCGGCACTAAACCTTTGCTCCAAACAAGCCCGACACTCTTGCGGTTGCGCTGGAACAGGTCCCGGACGGTCGGCGCCCAACTGACCATGGCGACGCCCAATACAAACAGGGTAACGAGCAAAGCCGTCCGAAAACTTAGCCCGCCTGTGACGCGCGCGAAGCCGTAGGCAATCGCAGTCGCCCCGCTCCAACCTATGACCAGCCCCCAAAGGACCTGTTCCGCGTAGTTCAGCGAAAGAAATACGAGGCGCCGAACGAGGCCGGTCCCGAAAAGGGCGGCGGCGAAGAGGAAGAGTATTCCGGTCATTAAGGAGAAGCCGGTCGGACGGCGTCAATCACCGTCGCGAAACACGTAGATTGAGTTTCCAATCGTAGCTTCCGGCTGGCGGTTGCGATAGGAATCGAAAGTGTTCACTCGTTTGTCGTCCGAAACGCGGTGGCCGTCGATCTCGTACTGCGGAACTGTCGAGCCGTTGAGGAAACTTGCGCCCAGAGCGGTGTAACGCAGGAGCGGCGTTCCGGGAGGACCGAGAGCATCGACGTAATTGATTTGGTAAAAGTCGAGGGTGGCAAAGCAGCCAAGAAGAAGCCCGCGGACACGAGTCTCCCCGCGGGCTGCGAGCCAGGTCGCGAGCTCCTTTGAGTCATCGCCCCATTCAACGTTGGAGTCGGAGAGGTACCACCAATGAGGACGACCGCGGGCAAGCTGGTTCATGTACGGCGTGTAATCAGGATAGGTCCGCCACGCTTCCACCCCTATCCAGCAAAGAGCGGCAATCGCCCCGCCCACCGCTGTGTAACGACCCAGAACAGTTCCGCGGTAGCGCAAGAGAGAGTCAAGCAGCGCTGCGGAAAGAACGATGAAAAAAAGGTAGGCCGGAAGGTAATATCGAACGCCTATGTTAATGGGACTGAGCGCGAGCAGGACGGTGTAAAGGACGAGGGGGCCGAGTAACACCAGCCATCGTCCGTCGCCCTCGCGGCCAAGGCGGCGCGCGGCCCAGGCCACCGAAGCGACGGAAAGAATCAGGAAGGGAATGGTGACCTTGAGCGAAAATGCGACCGGAAAGTAATACCACCAGCCGTGCTCGCGGTGCATTCCGAGCAAGCCGGCGGGATGCCCGATCTTCGTGTGGTGGAACTGCCAGTAAATCCCCATCAACAAATCGGTCGGCAATATCCAGCGGAGGATGCGGAGCGCCGGAGTGAGAAAGCCCGTGGAACTTGGAAACATTTCGTTGACCCATTTCAGGTCGCCAGGCGTGAGTGCGCGGTGGTTGAAGAAATAGGCCGCATTGACTACGATGAGAAACACGAGCGCGGCGATAACCGCATCGCGGATTGGATTTAATCGTCGCGCGCCCCGTAGGAAGAACAACACTGCGATGGTCGCGAAAATCGCAGGAACAACTACGAGCATGGAATACTTCGCGAGCAGCGCTACCGCGGCCGTCGGCCCCGAGAAAGCAGGCGTGCTTCCACCCGGGCGCGCGGACGTATCTCCAGATGGCATAAACCGTCAACAACAGCCCGAACGCCGCCGGTATATCGGTCTGGACCACTCGTCCGTGAGCGAGGATGGTGGGCTCGACCGCGAACAAGGCTACCGCGAGAAGCGCCACCCGCGGGCCTAACAAGTCGCGGGTGAAGAAAAAGAGGAGCGCCCCCAGCGCCAAAGTAAGCGCTATCATCGGAATCCGCGACCAGAACGAAATGGCCTCGAACTGCGCCCGGTTGTCCCGCCAGAAGCGTATGACGTATTCCCACTCGTTCTGGTCGGGGCGTCCGGCCGGGTCGAACTTTTCCGGCTTCCATTCGTTAGGCTGAATGAAGAGAAGCGGCAGTCCCGCCAGGAGTTTACAAACCGGCGGGTGTTGGCCGATCAGGTTCACGTCCGCATCGACGTAATAGTAATAGGCGGCCGGAATGAGCACGATCTCATCGGTGGTAATACTTTTGCGCCCGAGAACGGAGACGAGGTTCGTGCCCATCAGAAGGAGAAGAGAACCGGCGAGAAGCTCGAATCGGTAATGCCGCCAGCCGCGCATCGATCGCTTCGGATGTTCCTCTTCGAATTCCACGAGCCGGCATCTTATTGCGCCAGCCGCAGGCATAAACTTCTTTCTGTGTCCTGGGCCGCGTTGTAACCTGCCGCCCTATGCAGATGCGGAGTCCAGCCTTGTCGCCGGAACAGATCGCGAAGTGGATGCGCGCGGCCGCCACCCGGCCGCGGCCGCAGCAGCCTGCGGAACGCGCGGCCGTGGCGTCATCCGCTTTCCGCCGCCATCCCGGATTCGATTTCAAGAGCGCGCGTCAATCGCTCGCCCGAGCGCGAGCGAAGAATGACATCGACACAATCAAACCATTGCGGCGCCTGCGCCGAAATCAGGGGGCGATCAATGAAGCCTTGATCGACGCCCTCAGCGCCTTGATCGCCGTGAACAAGCAGATGGCCGGCGAGATTGCTGGAATGTCGAGCGAACTCGCGATCTTGCGCGAGCGACTCGTCGAAAAGGAAACGCGCGAAACTTCCGGTGGAAACGCCGGGCAGATCTAGATCGCCGTGCGGATCGTTATTGCCACGGTCCAGATACCGTTCGTCACCGGCGGCGCGGAGTCCCACGCGGCTGGATTGCGGGCGGCCCTCCTGCGCGAAGGGCACGAGACGGACATCGTGACCGTGCCGTTTAACCCCGCGGTGCCGGAAAGGATCGCAGATCAAATGTTGGCTTGCCGGCTCCTCGACTTGACTGAGATCCACGGGACGCGAGTCGACCGGTTGATCGGTTTGAAATTTCCCGCTTACCTGATTCCGCACCCGAACAAAGTGGTCTGGGTGCTGCATCAGCATCGCGCTGCTTACGATCTGTGGAATTATCCGTTCGAGGACCTGAGCGCATCGCCGGGGGGAGTGATGGTCCGGGAAGCGATCCGGCGCGGCGATCAATTATTGAACGAGGCGAAGGCCGTTTTTGCGAACTCGAAAAACATCGCGAACCGCCTCGGGCACTTTTGCGGCATCAATGCGACGCCGCTTTATCACCCGCCTCCGCACGCCGATGAATTTTTCTGTGCGGATCGGACCGACGATTATTTTTTCTTCCCGAGCCGCTTCTCCGCTTCAAAACGGCAAAGCCTCGTCCTGGAAGCGCTCGCCCTGACGCGAGAAAGAGTGAAGGTCCGTTTCGCGGGCGTGGCGGATAGTGTTGAATACGGCAAGCGGCTCCGGCAGCTCGCGGCCAAACTGGGCGTCGAGGCGCGGATCGAATGGCTCGGGCAAATCACCGAAGAACAGAAACGCGAAAATTACGCGCGCGCCGTCGCCGTGATCTTTCCGCCCGTTGATGAAGACTACGGTTACATCACGCTCGAGGCGATGCTCTCCTCGAAGGCAGTCGTGACCTGCGAGGATTCCGGCGGGCCGCTCGAGTTTGTTTCGCACCGCAAAACCGGACTGGTAACGAAACCCACCGCCGCGGCGCTCGCCGAAGCGCTCGACGAACTGTGGCAGGACCGCAGCCTGGCCTTGAAGCTCGGCCGCGCGGGCCGCGAGAACTACGAACGCCTTGGTTTATCGTGGTCTGAAGTCGTGAAAAAATTGCTGGCGTGAAACTGAATCTTTTTTCGCCGTTGCCCCCGATGCGCTCGGACATCGCGCGGCTGACTGTTCACATGCTGCCGCATTTGGCGCGCGAGGCCGAGGTCGTTGTCTGGTCAAGCGAACCGGAATGGAAATTTGAGCCGCCGCCGGGAGTAACCGTCCGCCATTACGAGTGGCAGCGTCCGCCCTGGCGCGAAATTAATCAGGCCGACGCGACCTTTTACCAGATGGGAAACGATCCCCGTTATCATCACGCGATCTGGCATCTCAGCCAGCAACACCCAGGGATAGTGCTCCTGCACGACCTGATGATGCAGCATTTCTTTTCCGGGCTCGTGTTCCACGATTGCGGGTTGAATCGGCGCCAATATCTGGAGCTGGTGGAGCGGTATCACGGGATCAACGGCCGCGTCCTGGCGGAAACGTACGTGCAAGGATTGCTCGCCACGGAAGAGCTCGCGCAGCGTTGCCCGCTCACTGAGGCCGCGACCGAAAACGCGCTCGCCATTATCGTTCATTCCGCCGCGGCGTATGCGGCATTGCCTGAAGATGCGTCAGTCGTTTTGCTGCCGCTCTGCGTCGGCATGGCGATGCCGGAATTGGATCCACCGCGAGCCCGCGACGCGGCTAAACCGTACCGCCTCGCAGTGTTCGGCTTCCTCGGGCCGAATCGAAAGCTTCCCCTCCTCCTTCGCGCGCTCGCCACTTTTCCCGAGCGAGCGCGATTCCGGCTGGACATCTACGGCACGATGGACGGCCAGGAAAAAATGGAAGAACTCGTCTGCCGTCTCGACCTTTCCGAAAGCGTCACGCTTCATGGTTTTAAAACGGCAAGCGACCTGGACGTGGCGTTGCGCCAGACCGATCTCGTTGTGAACATGCGCGACCCCAGCATGGGCGAAGCGTCCGGGAGCCAGCTGCATCTTTGGCAATATGGGTTGCCGTCCCTGGTCACCCGCCGCGCCTGGTATGCGACGCTGCCGGAAGACACTGTTGGATTCGTTAGGCCAGAACATGAGATAGAGGATATCCAGAAGCACCTGACTGAATTCCTGCGCGACCCGGAGCATTATCGAGCTTTCGGCCACAACGGCCGGCGTTACGTCGCCGAGAACCATTCCATCGAGCGCTACGTCGGTGCGCTCCTGGAAGTGGCGGCGCAGGCACCTGAATTCCGGGCGAAATGGATCGCGCGCGACCTGGCCTGCCGCAGCGCCACCGCGATGACGCGCTGGAGCGATACGTCGACAATCGATCCACTTTCGTTTCAAGTGGCTCGGGAAATCGGAAAGCTAACCGCCGGAGCGTCGACACAGTTCGCGCCAACCGCTTAAATCGAGAACCCATGGCGCAGGATGATGGCAGCTTAACCAACGAACCTTTTCGGGAGCTGGAAACGCAGCTGGCCGCGTTGCGCGCCGCCTCGAAGTCGCTGCGGGACGATCGCCCTTCGTGGTCCGACAACATCTTTCATCCGGGTCGGCGAGCGCGGCAGGAAGCTGACTTCGGCGCGGCCGTGGTTTCGGCCCTTAAGCAATTTGGCAGTGCCGTTCGCAGTCTCGGGGCGCAACAGGAATCGAAATTCGCGGAGCTGGAACGCCAGATATCTGAGCTAAAGGCCGGTCACGGCGAAGAACTGGAACGGGTGCGGCGCGAACAGGTCGAACAAGCGGAACGCGACCACGCGAAAGTCGAAGAAATTGCCGCCGTGCAAAAAAATCTCGCCGAGGAATTCCGTGAGCGGATTCAGCATCTCCTCGATGAGCAGCGCGTAACGATCCGGCAGCTCGCACTGAAGGCGAGCGAAGATGCCGTCCTCTCGGACCGGGCCCGGCGCGCCACCGAATTGAAATTGGAAGAGCTGGCGAAACGGCTTCCGCCAGGGCCGCCGGCATGACTGCACCCGGCGCCGGCGCGAATTTTTATTCTCGTGCCGGGATAGACGACGTCGCGGAATTCTACCGCGACAAGTTCGTGTCGAATGCGGTCCTCGATCATCGCTACTTCAAGGCGCTCGATCGGTTCGACCTGCGGTTCGCCCGGACGATGTGGGTCTACGATAATGTGCGCGAAAATAGCGCGGTCCTCGACCTCGGTTGCGGCGCCGGCATGCTGGCATTGCTCAAGCGCAAAGGAGTCGCCTTGACGGGCGTCGATCTTTCCGATGAGTGCGTCGCCGCCGCGCGCCGGAATGGTTACGACGGAACCGTCCGATGCGCGCTCGACGCCCTGCCCTTCGCCGACGCGTCATTCGATTACGCAGTGAGCCTGGATGTGCTCGGTCACATTCCGGCGGAGCAAAAAGACGCGGTTCTCGCGGAGATCAAACGCGTCCTTCGCCCCGACGGCGTGACGATGCACGGTATCGAATGCACCGATCGCGCGGCGCGCCGGACCTGCGAGGAAATGGCGCCGGAAAAGCTCCGGGATTTTATCGCGATTGATGGCCACGTCGGGTTGGAGGAAGAACCTGAGCACGCGGCGCGTTTCGAAAAATTCTTTCAACACGTCGCGTGGGAACCGCGCTACGCGCTTTGCCTGAGCAGCGATGAATTTCTCAAGCAGGCAGACCGCTATGGCCTGCCCTTCGAAGACGATTTCGTGGAATACCTTCGAGGACTTTCCTTCGGCGAACGGCGCGCCTTCGACATGGCGATGGGATACGTCTTCGGAAAAATTTCGGATCTGAACGTCCGGCTGCCGCGCAGCGGCCTTTACATGTTCCTGAAGGCGTCTAATGCGCCGCTCGGTTCGTTCAATAACGAGCATCGCGACCGCGGCGAATTGCTCCGGCTCGAGAAAGGCCTGAGCGAAGGAGAAATCTGCCTGGATCGTTCGCCTCAGGCGATCTTCGACGACGGCTGGCACGAGCCTGACGACCTGCCGCCGATCGCGCGCTGGATGAAAACCCGGGGACGGGTCCGCTTTTGCGCTAAACAGGTCCGAACGATTCGGCTCGATTTGACCACGCATTTGCCCGATTTGGGCGCGCGCAAGATGAACGTGACGTTGGCCCTCAATGGCACGCCGCTCTCCGCCTTTACCCTTTTCCGTTATGGCTGGATTGAACTGGAGTTTCGACTACCGGACCCAGGCGCGCCGAACGATCGCGACACTTTCGAGCTCGAGATCACCGCAGACCAAACCTGGCAACCGCGCCCTGACGACAAGCAAAGCCGCGACGACCGGGTAATTTCCATCGCGATCTGCAACCTTCGATACTCGTGAATTCTGATAACAGGCCCGGCCGTTCGCCCAAGCTCGAAGGGATAGATTACAAGCAGGCCGCAATCGATTATCCATCCCGCCAGGACCCGCAGCGATTGCATTACCTGCGGACGAAGCCGTTCTACAATCTCGCCAGCAAGCCGCCAAAATATCGCGGCGAGGGCATGGATGTCGAAACGCATCGGCACTTCTGTGATTTCGCGAACATCGCGGTCACCCTCGAGCTCCGCCCAGGGGCGCGCATTCTCGACGCGGCCTGCGGCTCCGGCTGGCTGAGTGAGTATTTCGGGCGGCTCGGATACGACGTGACCGGGATCGATATCAGCCCGCAGCTCATCGAGATTTGCGAGGAACGCGTCGCAATACTGCCGCCCATCGATCACGAACGAAAAATTTCTTGCCGGTTTCGCGTTCACGATTTGGAATCCAGCCCGCTCGAGGAACAATTCGACGCGATCCTTTGCTATGACGCGATGCATCATCTGGAGGATGCAAGCGCCGCGCTCAAGCACCTCGCCGCCATGCTGCCGGTGGGCGGTCTTCTCTTTATCCTGGAAGGGAACCGGCCCGCGCCCGGCTCGACGACCGAGGCGGAACTTGCCGAAGTGATGCGGGAGTATGGCACGCTCGAATCGCCCTTCGATCGAGAATACCTCGGACAACTCCTGGACGAAGCGGGGTTCGCGGTGGCGGGCGATTACGTGAGCGTAAACGGCTTGTTCGACCGGGACCTAGTGGACGAACAGGGCCGGCTTCGCGTCGAGATCCCGCCGATCAATTATCTGCTTTGCAAGAAAGTCACGGACGGCGCGTCTGCCTCGCGTGTCCCAGACAGTCGCGCGCCGGGCGTGCTGCGAGCCGAGCTGAAATTGGAGTCGACGTGGCCGGCAAATTTCAAAACGGGCGCACACTTCCAGGCCATGATCAGCGTGCGGAACGCCGGCGATACCTTGTGGCTGGCCGGGAAAGCCCTTCGGCGCGGCGACGTTACCCTGGGTGTGAAAATCTTCGACGCAACGGGAATTGTCTGCGACGAGTTCCACGGTGAGCCAGCTCTGCCCCGAACGGTCGGGCCTAACGAGTCGTGCACCGTCACGATCGAACACGCCTGTCCGGCCGCGCCGGGTCGCTACACGTTGAAGATCGATTTGGTGGACCAGCATATTTGCTGGTTCGAAGAGCGCGGTTCGACGGCGTTATATCTGCCGCTCGTCGTTACCTAGATTCGCGGACGGCGACAATCGAGGAGCGCTCTTCGTCGCGATCCCCGTACATGTAACGATATTTCGCCCGGTTCACTTTTTCGATCGTGAATCCGAGCATTCCGAAAATTTCGCGGTAAACGGCGAGCGAATAAACCCACCAGGTGAAGTCGGCCTCCGGATTGTTGGCCCGGCCTTCGAAACGCGCGATCGGCTGGTCGGTCTCCAGCAGGGGCGTTACCACAACCATGCGTTCCTTCGTTAGACGCGCGACGGAGCCGAGAGCGCTGACCGGGTCGCTCAAATGTTCCAGGACCGAGCCAACGAGCGTCACATCGAATTCGCCGAGCTCCGCCGGCAGATTGTAAATATCCCCGTAAAAAACCTCCGCTTTCGACCCGAGCAGGCGATGGCTGAGCCAGTAAGCATTTTTCCAACGCTCGATTTCCGTCCGGTATTGCTCGGCCCAGCGCGCCCGGTCGCGATAGTAGAGTTTGTCTTTGAAGGGCAGAAATGTTTGGTCGGCGCCGTCGCTCTGGTCGAACGATACCACCCGCGATGCCCCGCGCTTTTCCGCTTCGAAACTTAGGAAACCGGTCGCGGTGCCGATATCGAGAACCGATTTCCCCGCAACCTTGACGCCGCCCACGTAATCATCGAAACGCCCTCGCAAATCCCAGTGCGCCCGGATGAGGCCGAAGCCCGGCAGTTCCATCGCATGATAAAAGAAACAATCCTCGAGGCGTTCGATAAATCGCGGCGGGGCGAGGAACTGGGCACGATCGGGCGCGGCACTCATGCTGGCGATTCGGGAGGACGGCTGTTCATCCATATGAGTAATAACATCACGGATAGGCCTGAGACGAGCAGACCGATCAGGACCGACGCGGGTTGATACGAAAAGGCGACGACATGTCTTCCGGCGGGAAGAGCGACGCCCCGCTGGTTGTAGTTCACCCGCATGAGGCGCGCCGCGCGGCCGTCCACTTCCGCTCGCCAGCCCGGATAATAATTATCAGCGAGCACCAAGAGCGACGGCGTGAACGAGTCCGTCGCGACCTGAACCCGGTTTGGCGTTCGGCCAGTGATCTCCGCCCGGCCTGGCGGCGGTTTGTCGTTCGGGAAAGCAACGCCGGACGAACCTTCGACGAGCGCTTCATCGAGCGGCTGCCACTTCGTCGCGGCGGAAATTTTTCCGGTGCGAATAATTTCGAGTTGCTGCGGCCCCGACGCGACCCGCTCCGAGTTCGCCAGCCAAACCCGGGGAAGGGCGCGCAGGTTTTCGAAAATGGCGACGGGACCGGCATCGACGACGTGTTTCCAACGCGGGCCGGCGGCATCAATATTCGCCACTGCGGGTTGGGGTTGGAACGTCGTCAGCGTGATCCATTCTTTTTGAATTGCGCGCGCGGCTTCGCCATTGAGGAGCGACATCCGGCCGACGCTGAGCGATAAGCGCGGCGCTTCCTCGACCGGAACAAGCGTGATCTCGCCGCCAACGATCATCGCCGGGACCGGCAAATCGAAGGCAGCGATGTAATCGTGTCCCTCGAATTTCGGCTGGGCATCCTCGACAACGTAACTGGTCGCGATCGGCGCGCGTTTATGTTTGATGCGGGCATTCGTGTCGCCGCGGTCGTGGGCCCACTCCGACGAGTGCTGGCCAGCGCGCAATTCGAAATCGAATTTCGTTCCATCGTTCGCGCGCAATCGAATTCGCGCGACCACGGTTCCGTCGCGGACGGTCTCGGACCACGCGAGCGTGCTCGTCAGCGCGAAGCAACGCGTTTCAGTGGCAGGGACCTGAAACGCGAGTTGGTCTCTCGCGACGAGGTTCGGCAAATTGAGTTGTCCTTTTGCGAATTTTTGGCCGCCGTAGATTTCAGTGGCCGGGACTTCCGGGGCGGCAACGATGGGCTGTTTGGTCCGAGGGGCGGCCGGCGATCGGACAAGCAGATAACGCACATTCAGCAAATCGAGCTCGCGACTCTCGCTTCGCAATGTCCGCTCCGGGTCGGTCAGATCACCCCAGACTTTCATATCGCCCGCGAGCTTGCTGTAACGCGCCAGACCGAAGCCTTCGTAGCCGGCTGCATTTTCCCACCCCCACATCATTGGAATGTCCGGCTGAAGCGCTGGCAGCCAGACTTCCACCGGCGCCGCGTAGGAAACCGGTTCCTCCGGATCGAAGAGATGGTCCTGGGTGAGAATCCGATAAGGGGCGGCCGGATCTGGTTTCGCATTTTCACGCAAGAATTTGAAGGCTGCCGGCTCGCTCCAGATTTCCGATTGCGCGGTCGGACTTGCAGTCCGCCACCCGCTGAATTGTCCCCAGAGGTTAAGGTCGAGGTAGGCAACGCCAAGAAGGAGGATTGTCGAAACGGTCCCTCGGCGTGCGGCGGCGAACCAGAGCGCAGCCGCGCTAAGGATGGAAAGGACCGGCGGCAGGAATAATTCGGGCGCGCGCAGAACAGTGACCGGTGCGCTGCGAGCGAGGTGAAAATTGGATGGCCGACCAACCGTCACGGAGAGGCAGGTGAGAACAAACAGGACGGCTCCCACGCCGACCATCCACCGGGTGATCCGCGCGCGATCGGGCGCCGCCATCATTGCCGTGAGGCCACGTCCAGCCAGCACCGCAAGCGCAAATTCGACTTCCATCAGGTGCCGGGCCGGGACCCGGAAAAGCTTCAGCACCGGAACGGCGTAGATCAGCCGGTTGAAATCGAACGGGGCGTAGCGGCCGAGCGCGAGAATAATTCCGACCACGGCAACGATCGTCCAAAAAATCGTTCGTCCATCCCGTTTCAGAATTAACGCGGCCAGGGCAAGAGCGAGGGTGATCAATCCGACATAGCCGACGTACTCCGCGTAGAAGGAGGGCCCGACGTAGGGCGCGCGAAAAAGATTTCCGTCGCCACCACCAACCAAGTAAGGCGCGAAGAAGGTCGTGAGGAATCCGCGTGGCATGCTGAACGAAGTGAAGAAATCGTACGACGCCGCCGAACGCAGACTGAAGCGCAGCAGCTCGACGGTTGGGATCACCTGGACAGCAGCGAGCGTCAGTCCCGCGACGATCAGGAGAAGGGACCAGAGATAAGTTCGCGCGCGCCGGATGCGCCACATCGCGAGTGCGTACATCGCCGCGACCATGAGCGAATAGGCGAATGTCTGCTGATGTCCGGCGAAACATTGGAGCGCGACGATGGCGGCGAGGAGTGCGCCGCGACGGCGGTCGCCGGTTTCTCCATAACTTTCCAGCGCCCAGAACAACCACGGCAGAACCGCGGCAGTTTGAGCAATGTTAGTGTGCCCGATCTGCGCCACCAGAAAAGCGCTCGCCTGCCAGACCAGACTCGTTAGGCCAGCGCCGGCCAAGCTCGATCCGCTCCGTCGCGCAAAGAGGTAGGCCCCAAGGGCGGCGACCATGTAGGTCGAGAGCATCATCAGATTCGTCGCCAGGGGCACCGGGCAGACGAGGAAGAACCAATTGAGCGGAAAGAGAACGCCGGCCTGGGCCGCGCCCAGAAGCGGCATCCCGCAAAAGAGAGAGGAGTTCCAGAGCGGAACGAATCCGGCGTGGATCTGACTCGCGATAGCCGCGCGAAATGGGACGTTTTGAATGATCCCGTCGTCCGGCGAAATAATGAGCCGACCGCGCGTCGCCGGAAAAAAATAGAGGAGCGGGAGCAGCGTAACGAGGATCGCGACCATGGTGCCAGGCGCACGAAGCCGCTCCCTAATCGACGTTTTTGCTGGCACGGAGTCCATGAGTGGGATCAAGGATTTGGTCCGTGCAAGCAGGAGTCAAGAACACGCGCACCTGGATCGGGGTCTTGACGGGTCTTGCGATCGTCGCGGCCGCGCTCTGTTTCGTCCGGATCACGACAAATCCTCGCGGTTTTTACATCGACGAATCATCGATCGCGTATAACGCGCATACCATCGCGCGCACCGGCGCCGACGAGAGCGGGGTGCGCTGGCCGCTCTATTTTTGCGCCTTCGGCGACTACAAGAACCCGGTCTATATCTACATTTTGGCGGCCGTCTTTCGCCTTACCGGTCCCGGCGTGCTGGGGCCGCGATTGCTCAGCGCGATCTTTGTTGTCCTCGCGGCCGGGGCCTTCGGCTGCCTCGCCTGGCGGCTCACGCGATCGCGCATCATTTTCCTTCTCACCGTCATCTTCGCGCTGTTAACGCCGTGGCTGTTTGAGGTCGGACGCGTGGCGATGGAGGTCGCCATCTATCCGCTGGCCTGCGGGCTGTTCCTGCTTTGTCTCCACCGCGCGAGCGCAAAAAATAAATGGAGCGCTACCGACGTCGTCTCGATCGCCGTGACGCTCGCGCTGCTCACCTACGCTTACTCGATCGGTCGCGTGTTCGCGCCACTTCTGGCCCTGGGGCTCGGATTTTTTTGGACACGCGAACGCTGGCGAAGCCTGCTCGCGACGGGGTTCGCCTACGGTCTGCTGGTTTGTCCGATTTTGCTTTTCTCGATCAAGCATCCGACGGCGTTGGTCGAGCGTTTCAGCGTCATCACGTATTTCACACCGAACATCGGTCTCGTGGAAGCGGTCACCGAATTCGCCAAACATTACCTGGCGAATTTGAATCCGTGGCGACTTCTCGTGACGGGCGATCCCAATCCCGACCAGGTCGTCCACGTGTTCGGGACGCCGCATTTTCTCGCGCCGGTGCTCGTGTTTACAGTCGCCGGAATCGTCGTCGCGCTCCAGCGCGCAAAACGCGAATCCTGGTCCCGGTTTCTCCTTTACGGCTGCGCGGTGTCAATCGTGCCGGCCTCGCTCACGAATGATGCGTTCCATATGCTGCGGCTCATTGCACTCCTCGCGTTTCTGCTGGTCTTCGCGATCGAAGGGATCTGCCTGTTCCTCGCGCGGTTGAATGCCCCGGGGTGGAGAGTCGCGTTCCTCATCCTGCTCGTGTCGACCACAGTCGAGGCCGGATGGTTCCAGTGGAATTACCACCGGACCGCGCGAACCGCGCTCCGGGTCCACCTCTTCGACGCCGAGTATCCGCGAAAAATTTTCAGACCCGCAGTCGCCTCCTCTGCGAACCCGATTTACATCGCCGATGCGAATTGGATTCCCGGTTACATCCAGGCTTATTGGTACGGCACACTCGAGGGAATCGATCTCTCCCGCTTCCGACGGTTAGCACCCGACGCCCCCGTGCCGCTCGGCGGGCTCGTGATCACCACGGAAGATAATTGTCCCGGCTGCGAAATCCTGGCGACCGTCAAACCCTATACCCTCGCGGTCGCCAAGGAAGCTCCACCACCCCGGACCCCGCTACCGCCCGAGGCATTTCGCGCCGAGCTCTCCGTCGTCTCCGCTCCCCGCGATTTTCATCCGAAAGAAACGCGCGCCTTTGCGGGTCCGAATCAAAAACCTCAGCCCAATTACGTGGCTCGCGCGGGAAAGGGGCGGCGGACTCTATCAGGTCAGCGTCGGCAACCACTGGCTTGACCCCAGCGGCAAAATTTTGATCAACGACGATGGCCGAAGCGCTTTGCTGCACAACCTGAAATCCGGCGAAAATACCACGGTGTTTTTGGCGGTGAACTCGCCGGCGCAGCCCGGTAATTACATTCTCGAGATCGATATGCTGGAGGAAGGAGTCTCGTGGTTCGGCCTCGTGGGGTCCAGGACGGTGCGCCTGCCGGTCGAGGTCTGGTGACCTGCTAGCGCGCCAGAATTTTGAGCGGCGGACGAGCAGGCTCGACCAGCGACCTCGCCGGCCGAATTCCCCCGTCGGCGAATGCGGTCACATTTGCCAATTGTTCGGCCATGCGCAGGCCGGCTGCTCTCAACGACAGTTTTTGTTTCACTTCGTCGCGTCCTTTGGCGCCGAGCTCGGCCGCGGCCGCGCGATTCTCGAAACAGTAACGCATCTGCGACGCGGCATGCTCAATCGACGGTTCCGCCCAGTGGTTCCCCGCCTTGTAAATCGGATTGTCCGACGCGATCTCGGTGAGCTCGTAGTCGACAAGCAAACTGTTTCCGGGATGCATGAAAGCGAGATTGCCGGAGTAATTCGTGCCGATCGCCGGTTTCCCCATCAACATCGCTTCCGCGAGACAAAGGCCGAAACCTTCGGCGCGATGGAGCGAGACGAAGCAATCGCACATTTCAATGAACCCGTAGGCGCGCGCCCGTGAAAGCACTTCGTCCACCAGAACCACGCCGGCCGCGCGCGCTGCTTCCTCCAACTGCGCGAACGCTTCCGGATGGGAACGGCCGCGGCTGACCTTGACGACGAGCGTCGCCTTCTCGCGCGGACCAAATGCGCGCCGGAACGCCTCGATCACCGCGAGGGGATTCTTGCGCACCATTTGGCTGCACATGTCGAACATGAAAAGGAAAACGTAATTCCCCGCCGGAATCCCGAGGTCAGCCTTCGCGACCGGCTCGATCTCGCCCAGCTCCACGCCCGGCAACACTTCGTGAACCGGCAGCGGCATTCGTTTTCGAAACGCGTCGGCCACGAATTGGGTCGGCGCCCAGATGCAATCGAGGAGCGGCGTGAGATCGACCCATTCTTCGGGAATCGCGTCGAGTTCCCACGCCCAATAGGCGACACGATAAACGCCTGAACGGCGGAGCAACCCTCCCCGCTCGTAGGCCACCGAGAAATACGGTTGCGGCGAGACGTTGATGATCGTGACCGGGAAAACCTCGAGCCCGAGAAACGGCGCGCGATCTTCCACATCGAAACAGGGGAACGCGGAAACGTCGCGACACGAGACCCGAAAATCCGCGAGCTCGAGCGCACGCTTGGCAAAGAGCGCGGCCTGCTGAATGCCGGAGGGATAACTGAAGTGGCTGAGAATGTTTACGCCGCGCGGCACTTCGCGGCGCCCGTTGGCGGACGAACCATTCGGCGGGTGCAATAGCATCTCTTCGGCGGCAGGAACTGCGGCATCGAGTGCCGTCGCGGAAGCAAAAGCAGCGTAACCGGGAAACTCGCAGCGCAACCAGGCGAGGAATTCCTGTTTCCCAGTCGAAGTGGGACCGGCTGGAAAGCGTTGCTGCCAGGAGAGATTAATCAGCCAGGTTTTCAGGACCATTTGCGGGACCTGCTCCGCGGTCTCGTGGAGGAACCAGAGAATCTCGGCAGCGCTGAGATTGTGTTTGGCCCGGCCTTCGCGGAGGAGCCATTTCACGAATCGTTTTTGTCCCACCGGCAGAAGCCCGTGCGGAAAACGCGCCTGGATTTTCGGCGAACGCAAATAAAGCTCGAGGACTCGCTTGCCTGGGTCGCGACGGAACGCGGTGCAAATATTTTCGACGGCGCGATGCGACAGCCCGAGCTTCACCGCCGCGCTTGTGGAGAGCCATTCGCAGTAGGCGCCTTCTTCGCCTTCGGAGATCGCGTTCGGAAAACGGCGCCGCAGTGTTCGGCTGTTGCGCAACATGCCGGAAGCGAGGCGAGCCGCGCCGTCGACTGAGCCTTCCGCGTCCGCCGGCGACCACACGTTCAGGTTCGGCCCGGCCTGGTCCGCGGGAAAATGGAGGGCACGCCGCCGGTACACATCGAAGCTATCCGCGCGCTCTTCCGAACGTCGTTTCGCGAAAGGAAAAATAGCGTGGAGAAGCTTCACAGGATCGAAACAATAATTTTCGCGGGCCGCGCCGGAATGCTCGCTATTTTCGAGGCGGGCGCAAGCAAAACGCCCCAGCCCGCGTTGGCGAGCTGGGGCGAAAGCTTTCCAGTAATCGGCTTACGGTCCGAAGCGCTGCCGATACTCGCTCGAGCTGATGAAGGCCTTCACCATCTCCGACTCGATGAAGTTGCCGCCGAACGAATTGAGTTTGCCAAGCCAGAAGTTAAACCCGGCCGTATCCGCATCGCGCCGGAGGTAACCGAAGTATTCCATCGTGACGAAGGCGGCATTGTACTCGCGTGCCTTCAGGAAGTTAAACTCCGACACCTTCCTCAGGACGGTCGCCCGGGTTTCGGTCGCTCCGTTCAAACCGGCGACGAGCGCGTCCCGGAACGGCTGCGTTGCCGGGAAATTGCCGCGGATTTCGCCGCCACCGAACTGGGTCGTGTGGAAGTTAATGTAGGCGTGACCATTGCGGATGTTATCCAGCTGCGCGGCCAGGGTAGTGGCGTTGCCCTCCGGCGCGTCCCATTTGGCGCTGACGTTGGCACCGACGCCGAAAGGCACGGGCGTCACCACCGCGTCATTCGGATTGTTGTCATTGAAGGGTGTTCCGATGAAGCCCCAGACGACCGGGCCATTAACTCCGGACGTCACTGACGGACCGGCGTGGATATGTGCATTCGTGAGGTTGTCGTTCGTGTCCGCTGATTGCGAACCGGTGAAGTCGAGATTGTTGATCGTTGCGGTCAGGGTCAGCGCCGTGAAGGCGGCGTTGAACTGAAAGCGTGCTGTTCCGAACGACGAAGCTCGCCGCACATTCGAGGTGGTTGTGGGATGGGTGGGCGGCACCTCCTGCGAGTTGGTCAGGTTAACGCTAAAGTCGCTCGGCGACAGGCCGGCGGACGCCAGCAGATTGTCGACGTACTGATCGTTCGTGAGCGTGGCCGGATATTTAGAAACAAATTCCGGTCGCGTCACAAACTCATTGTAATAGGCAACCTTGTTCTGCTCCGCCCGGGTGTCCGAACCCGGCTGCCCGAAGATCACGCCGTTATTTAACGCCTGAAGATCGCGCATGAAATTGCCGTACAAAACTGCCGACGGACCGCCGCCCGAAGCATTCGGCCCAAAAGCGGCCCGATTGGTCAGGTAAGCGGCCAGCCCGGAGTTCTGGAACTCAATCGAGAGGAAGAAAGCCGCGGAGACGTTAATCCGCTTTATCTCGACGCATTGGGCATCGCCGGCGCAGGAGTCGATCTCGTTCCCCCAAAAGGAGAAACCCGACGGATCCGGTTCGCGGTTTAGAAAATCGAGATAATGCTGCCGAACGAAGAAGCCGCTGCCATCGATCGGGTTGTGGACCGGCGCCCCGGAATCGTTTTCAGTGATGGTGACCTCGGCGTGGTTGGGCGTCCCAAGGCCGGCGCCGGAGCCTGTTGGGTTCGAGAGGAAGACGTCTATCACCTCGTCGCCACTCGGGTTATCCACTGGATCGCGCTCGTCGAAGGTGTCGTTCACGATTAAGATCGTGAATGTTTTGCTCGTCTCGCCCGGCGCGAAAGTCACCGTTCCTTCAGCGATCTCGTAGTCGGACTTTTGCGAAGCGTGGCCTATTACGCTCTCGTCGAACGTCGAATAGTTGACGGTCGCCGAGCCGGACGCATCTCCCTGACGAGTAATGGTAACTTCGATGTGGCCGCTGCCTTCGCTTATACTGAAACTATCCGACGCAAATTGAATCAGCGACGTCGCCGAGGCGGTGGTTGGATTGAGTTTTCCAAACAGGCCGTGCTCCTCTTCGCCGACACCGGCCGTGAAATAGAGGGTGTTCGCATCGCCGCCGGCGCCGCCGTTGCCAAACGCCAGTCCCCAGAGCTCATCGATCTCGATGCCGTCTCCGGCCTCGTTCTGAAGCGTGCCCAGGAAGGCGCCGGTCGTCGGATTGTAGGCGTGAATACTCGGGTTGCCCTCGCCGAAATTGCCGATGAGCAACGCGCCGCCGAAGATCCCGAAGCTGGCCGGAGCGAGCGTGCAACCCCAAGGCGAATTGAGGGCGCCATTATTGATTCCGAAGGTAAGGTCGCGGACGCCATTCGCGTTAAAGCGCCGCACGAAACCGTTGCCCACGCCCGGCTCATCGTCGCCGTCAGTCCCGACTTTTGCGTACATGACGTAAAGGCTGCCCCCGATCGCCTGGATGTTGAAGGGGTGATAGGTGTTCCCGGAAGTGGTCGGAATGGTTGGATCCGCGAACGGGAAACTTGCCGCGGGCTGGAGCGCGAAACTTGAGTTAAATACGTCGATCGTGCCATTCGCGAAGTCGGCCGCATAAATAAAGTTTCCCGACCCGTTGTTGGCGTAGGCGAGACCCTTATAAACATGCCCGGGCTGGCTCGCCGCGATAACGGCTGTGGTGGATCCCGCCGCTGGAGCATTCGGGTCCCACCCGGTGATGTTGCCCACTTCCGAGGCGAAAAGGAAATTCGCTCCGCATGGCGCGCTCGCGCACGCACCTGGAAGGACAAACTCTGCGGCGACCGGGTTCGCGACTGTCCCCGTCGGGAGTCCGCCTGGAATTGTGATGGTTTGCGGGCTCGCATTCAGCACTATCGGGGCTCCGCCCACATCACCGCGAATCAGCTGGGTCGTGCTCGTCGCGTTGTTCGCCACCCAGAATGGACTCGATGAGGTCATCGAGATGCCCCATGGATTAACCAGCAACGGATCCAGGATAAAGCTCAATCCGGGCGAATCGCTGATCAGGTTCGTTTGGCGATAGGCCGAGCCTGGAGCGATCACTGGGATGTTCGGGTTGATTGGTTGCTGCGCCGTTAGACGCGGCGCGAATAACCCCGCCACCAGCAGGATTAAAGAAATGAAGCCTAGCAAAAGGCTGGTGATTGTTCGGGTCCGCTTCGTCGAGTGCATCGCTCTCATATTTTTCCTCCCCTGGAATTTTTGGAACCTTGCCCGCCCCGGATGGGGCACGGGTGGATGTCAATCATGGGGGACCACGGGTCGGCGCGGCAAGCTAAATTCGGTAACAGTTTGGTGACGAATTCCCCTTTCCGTTTGTCAGCGCGCCGCACCGAGTTGATCGTCCGCGCGATGAGATTTTTGCGCGCCTCGATTTTTCTTTCGCTTCTGCTGTCTGCTGTTTCCGCATTCGCCGGTAACAGTGTCGTGAACCTTTCCCATTACGATCTGATGCGCGTGGATTTTGAAGGAATGAAGCGAGAGGGCGTAGTCGGCGTCATCCATGAAGCGACCTATCCGAAGTTCACTCGTGATGCTTATTACGGCTCGCGCCAGACAGCGGCGACCCGCGCCGGTCTGCTCTGGGGCGCATACCATTTCGGCGACGCGACCGACCCTCTCCGCCAGGCCGAGTTTTTTCTCAACACCGTCGCGTCCAGCTGGCGCGGCCCGGCGATCCAGCCCAGCGGCGTCCTGCTCGTGCTCGATTTCGAAAAGAACGGCCATTACCCGGGCGGCACGATGCGGGTCGATCAGGCCGCTCGCTTCGTCGAGCGCATCAAACAGCGCACCGGAAAATATCCCGGGGTTTACGGCAGCGAATATCGGCTTCGCTCCGTCCTGAACGCGCCTGGCGTCAGTCGCGCCGACAAAGCGGTCCTCGGCAACTGCTGGCTCTGGATCGCAAACTATCATTTTCAACCCAGCGCCAGCTCGCCCTGGAGTAATTGGCGTCTCTGGCAATACACCGGCGACGGCAAATGCGATTTGCGCCCCCGTTCTTCCTACCCAATCCGCGTCGCCAACATCGCCCGGGCCGAGCGCAATATTTTTCGCGGCAGCAACGAATCGCTCGCCGCCTGGTGGGAGGAACACTCGTGGCTTCCGGCCGAATGACGCTTCACCTGTAGCGGCGGTCTATGACCGCCGTCTCTCATTATGGACGAAAAAACACGAGAGCTCGCTGCGAAGGTTCCTCAGGTCACTCTTCTCTTCTGGATTGTTAAGATCCTCGCAACCACCTTGGGCGAAACTGGCGGAGACGCCGTCACCATGTCGTGGCTGGGCGAAACAACCGAGGAGGCTACAGGCAGGGGCTATCTCATCGGCACCGCGATTTTCGGCGTAATTTTTATCGCCGCCGTCCTCGTCCAGATCAGAGCGAAAAAATTTCAACCGTTCCTCTACTGGTTCACGATCGTCGCGACCACAACGGTCGGGACGACCCTGGCCGATTATTGCACCCGATCGCTCGGCATCGGTTACACCGGTGGTTCGACGATCTTGCTGATCCTGGTAATCGCATCGCTTCTGATCTGGCGTTGGTCCACCGGGAGCATCTCGATTGAGACCGTGAACACGCCGAAGGTCGAGATCTTTTACTGGGTCACAATCATGTTCTCGCAAACGCTTGGTACCGCCCTCGGCGATTGGGTCGCGGACACCAACGAAATGGGATACCTCGGCGCGGCCGCGGTCTTCGGCGGGTTACTCGCGGTGACCGCTTTGCTTTATTACTTCACGAGCATCTCGCGCGTCATTTTGTTCTGGACCGCGTTCATCCTCACTCGCCCGCTCGGCGCGGTGGTTGGTGATTTTCTCGATAAGCCACGCGACCATGGCGGGCTGGCCCTAAGCCGTTACACCGCATCTCTCGCGCTCGTCGTCGTGATCGTCGCGTTGATTCTGATCTTCCGCCAAAAGCCCGCGACGAAAGCGCATTGAACTTGCAGGTGGATCGGCCGCTCCGCGGGCGATGCGAAATTGCGAGGCGCCTTCGACCTCACGTTAAAATCGATTGCGGAGCGCTCGATCCGCCTTGTCAGAACAATAACTGGAGGCCGGCATAGCCGATGAGCGCCCGCGCTTCGGGCGAACGCACCTCATGGCCTAACGACCCGATAAACACGCAGTGCTCGTTCAGTTTCTGGCGGATCCCGAAGTTCACCGCCAGGACGTCATCAGCAAAATTCGTCCGGCTCGTGCCATGCAGTTCCGCCATCAGCGTCGTCCTCTGGCTGATATCGCGGGCAATCACCAGGCCATAGAGCCATTCCGCCGGGCCAATTGTGCTGACGAGCGTCCCCCATTCGAAATTGAGATCGAAATCGGGAAATGCCTTTGCGATCTGGATTGGAAATTGAAATCGGGTCCCGTCGTCGGCCAGGCCCCGGCGGACCGATGACTGCGAGATATTGAAGAGTATCCGCGGAAACATCGACATCGTGAATCCGGTGCGTTGATCGTCGACGAACCGCCATTTCACGGCCGCTTCCGTGCCTCCGAGACCGCCAAGCGTTCCGTCCCCTTTTCGCTTCAATAACACCGGCCCACCTTGCAACGTCAGCTGGATCCGATCGCCGACTCCGTAATTTATGTCGATCCCCGGCGCGTCGAACGCGCTCGCATTCGGGCGACGCTCAAACGCGATCGCCAGGTTGATCTCAAATTTCCCGGCGCCCGGCGTCCCCGGATCATCGGTGATCATCGGCGGCCCGCCCTGGCCGCGCGCAATGGCGGCGGCGACCAGCGAAACCGCGATCGTGATGATGCTACGGCTTCGTAATTTCAATCGGGCCGTAGACCAGCAGCTTCATTGTGTTCGGCACCATCTTCGGCCGCATCGGCGACGCGCCGGGCGATGGCGAAGGCGCCGGCTCGAATTGCGCGCTCGGCAAATAAATCCGATGTGTCGTCGGATCGAGCGCCATGGTTCGCGCGCTCCGCTCGGTCTTCAGGGTCTGCACGACGGTCAGTTTCTCCGGCCCTTCTTCCTTCGCGATCGTTGTCGTTCCTTCGCCGCACGACGCGAAAGCAAGCTGGGCCGCGTCATCGAACGCGCATCCGTCCACGCCCGCGCCGATCGGAACGCTGCCGACGACTTTGCCGGTGGTCGTGTCGAGCATCTGCATCATCTTGTTGTGGCAGGTGGCGAACAATCGATGATGCGCGGCGTCCAGCGCGATCCCGGTCGGTTCCGTTCCCGGCGCCAGCGGCCACCGCGCCACGACCTCGTGCTTCGTCGCGTCGATCACCGCGACCTCGTTCTTGTCCTCGAGATTGCAGTAAACCCGGCCGGCCGCATCGTCACTCACTCCAAATTCCGGGCTGCCGCCGAGCGGAATCGTCGCGATCGCTTTCGCGTTCTTCGCATCGATTACCGTGGCCGAATTCCCGCTGTGATTGAAAATGTAAAGCTCGCCGCGCTTCCCGTCGTAGGCGAACGCATCCGGATTCTCACCCGTGTCGATCTTCGAAATCGTCTTCAACGTCGTCAGATCGACAACGCTGGATCTGTTCTCCTTCCCGTTCGTCGAAAATCCGCGACCCGTCTCCGGCACCGCGATGAATCCGTGGACGCCCGGCGTATCCGTTATCTCTCCGATCACCGCGTTTTTCTCGAGATCGACCACCACAACCTTCGTCGAGTGCGACACGTAGAGACGGCGCGCCGCCGGATCGACTGTCAAAATATCCCAGCCGCCTTCGCCGCCGATCGGGATTTCAGTGAGGAATTTGTAAACGTCGCCCGCCGCCGCGTTCTGCAGCGCAATCGCACTGCTCAGGGCCAACACCGCCAATCGTAATCGCATCCCGGACTGGTACGACAACTCCAGCGCGATTGCATGCCCGTTCCTTCCCCGCCGAACACTTCCTCTCTGTAGCGGCGGTCTATGACCGCCGTCGCCGCCCAACGTTCGGCGGTCATAGACCGCCGCTACAATCTTGCCTCGACCGCGGCGAAGGCGCGGTCACGCCATGGCCGTTTCGGAGCTCACTGCACCGCACTTCCAACACGTAAACCATTTCCAATCCGGCCCGATGTACGATTGCGTTCCGCAGGTCGCGCACGTCGCCATCGAAAGCCGGGTGCGTCCTTCCGCTTCCCCGTTCGGCGGACCTTCGCTCCCCACTCCTCCGTCACCAGCCGGCTGTTCCGGCCCTGCTTTTCCCCATTTCCGTTCGTTTGCCATAAAAAATTCCTTTCCTCCGATTTCCCTGTCGCGTCGTTACGACGATCACATCTAGAAGACTTTCACTTTTCAACGCGAGCCGAATCGCCTGTACTCGTCAAAGGTGGATCGAGCGCTCCGACGCTCGATGTTCGGTTGCCGGTCAGTGCCGTGCTCGCCATTGTAGCCGTCGGCCTATGGCCGACGCGACGCTGATATTCGATTGCCCGTCACTCTCACGCTCGCCCATTGTAGCCGTCGGCCTATGGCCGACGTGACGCTGATATTCGATTGCCCGTCACTCTCACGCTCGCCACAGGCGAGCGTCTACAGGCAAACCGCCGCGCCCGCTTTTCCCCATTCACCACTGGCATCAGGCAATTGTTTCGTTAAAGTTCTAATCCGACAAATCTCCTATGGGCGACACCGTCACACCATCCAATACGCAAGTTCAGTTGCCGGAACCCGGCCACAACGGCCGCGGCCGCGCCGACCGCCCCTGCGGCATCGCCGGCGGACCGCGCCGATTTGCGCCCCGAAAACATTAACGACGCCGTCATTCGCCTCGCCGGCAATTCGCAGGACGGCATCCAGAGCGTCGGTGCGTTTCTCGCCCGGCTCGCCGGCCGGAGCGCGCAGGAAGTCATGACCTATATGACGATCCCCGCCACCATCTCCGGCGGTCCGTCCATCTTCCAAGTCCGAATGGGCACCGGCGAAGTCCTGTCGTCCGGAGATGAAGCCGACTTCCTCGTCGCGTTTTACCAACACAGCTACCAGGACCACGTCGGCTTTCTCAAGGAAGGCGGCGTTCTCCTTTACGATTCCGATAACGTCGAGCCCGATCTAGACGACAAGCGTTTCGTTTACGTCGGCGTCCCGATCACCGGTCTCACGGTTGAAGCGCTCGGCGGCACCGCCAAGGACAAAGGGAAAAATATTTTCGTTCTCGGCCTGATCGCGAAAATCTTCCATCTCGACGTCGAGAAACTCACGACGCTGATCAAAGAAAAATTCGCCGGCAAGGATCAGAGCATCGTCAATACCGCCATCATGGCGTTTACGGCCGGCTACGCCTATCCCGTCGGGAATTTGCTCTCGAAGCTTTACCAGTTCGAAAAAAGCGTCGTCAAAGAAGGTGCCCGCGCCCAGATCACGATGGACGGCAACCAGGCGCTCGCTTACGGCCTCATCGCCGGCGGCGTGCGTTACGGCTCCGGTTACCCGATCACGCCATGGTCCTCCGTCATGGAAATTTTGCGCAGCGAGCTGCCGAAGTACGGCGGCATTTTCGTTCAGGCGGAGGACGAGCTCGGCGCCGTTTCGCTCGCGATCGGCATGTCTTACTCGGGTAACCTCGCCGTCACCGGCAGCGCCGGCCCGGGGATTTCGCTCAAGACCGAGGCGATCGGCTGGGCGTCGATGGCCGAGATGCCGCTCATTATTATTAATGTGCAGCGCGGCGGACCGAGCACCGGCCTTCCGACCAACGTCGAGCAAAGCGATCTTTTCCAGGCGATCTACGGCGGTCACGGTGACAGCCCGCGGGTGGTCCTTGCCGCGAAGACGGTAGAAGATTGCTTTTATATCGCGATCGAAGCCGCCCAGATCGCGCGCAAATACAGCACGCCCGTTTTCATTTTGAGCGACAGCTCACTCGCGACCCGCATCGAAGCGTACGACGAACCCGATCTGGCGAACCTGATGCTCGATCCGAAACCGGATCTCACTCCGCGCGACACCTTCAAGCCCTACCCGCTCGATGCCATCACCCAGCACCTCGCGCCCGGCACCCGGATCCGCGACGGCAAATACCCGCTCATGTCTGGCCTCGAGCACGACGAAATGGGCCACCCTACCGGCAGCCCGAAGCTCCACATGGCGATGACCGCCAAGCGCCGGAACAAGCTCCGCAAACTCGCCGAGGAATTGCCCGTGCCGCAAATCTTCGGCGACCCTGAAGGCGACACGCTCCTTGTCGGCTGGGGCTCCACCTATGGCCCGATCCACGACGCCGTGAAACGCGGGCGCCGTCAGGGCGAGAAAATGGGCGCGCTCCATTTCCGCCATCTCCATCCGTTGCCGAACGGCCTCGAAAATATTTTCGCGAAATTCAAACGCATTGTCGTGGTCGAGATGAACGACCAGGGCGTCTACGGTTTCGGCCAGTTCGCCACGATTCTTCGCGCCCGTTATTGCGAACCGAAAATTGAAAGCGTCACCAAGACCGACGGTCTCACTTTCCGCATCCGCGAAATTTTGGAAGCGACCTTCAAGGGCAAAACTTTTCCCGGACGCAACGGTGCCGGCCTCGGCGCTCCCCGCGACGCCCGCGAACCCGTCATCAGCGTCTCCGCCGAGCGCGATCGCGCGATGGACAACACGCCGACGAAACCCGGCACCGAAGCCAGCCGCGCCTCCAGCGGAGTCGTCGAACATTCCAAGCATCCTCCCGGCGAACGCGCCGAAGGCGCCGACATCGCAGTCTCTGGCTCCAACCAAGAGAGCGCGCAATGATCTGCTTCTTCCCAAATCTGCAATCTGCAATCTGAAATCTGCAATTTTCCCATGAGCGAATCCACCGCAGTCGTCGAAGAAGTCCGCGAGAAGCTAACCAAAAAGGCCATCACCGCCGATCACCCCACCTGGTGTCCGGGCTGCGGGGACTTCGCGGTCCTCGCTTCTTATTACAAGGTCCTCGAGAAACGGCAGCTCGATCACGAGAAGATCATCACCATTGCCGGGATCGGTTGTTCCTCGCGTTTTCCCTATTTCGTCAACGGCTACGGCACCCACTTCATTCACGGCCGCGCCGTTCCATATGCCAGCGGGATCAGCCTGGCCCGGCCCGACCTCCACGTCTTTTTGTTCGGCGGCGACGGCGACGGTTTTTCGATCGGCGGGAACCATCTCAACCACGGCGCGCGGAAGAACATTAACCTCACCTACTTCATCATGGACAACTTCGTCTACGGCCTGACGAAGAAACAGACCTCGCCCACGTCCCCGATCGGTTTTAAATCCAAGACCGACCCAACCGGCGCCATCGACATGCCCGTGAACCCGATGAAACAACTCGTCAGCGCCGGCGCCAGTTTCATCGCCCGGACCCACGCCACCCAGGTCAACCACATGATCCAGATGATCGAGCGCGCCATGGACCACCAGGGCTTCAGCGTGATCGAATGCCTCAGCGAATGCGTCGAATTTTTCCCCGGCGCCTTCGACCCCGCCAACCCCCGCAAAGGCGGCAGCTTCGAGCTCATCCAGGAAAAGAAATGGGATAACACCCCTGAAGACGAGCTTCGCCACGACGTCACCGACGAGCTCGCCGCCTACAAGCTCGCGCAATTACCCTTCCCGGGCGTCTTCGGCGTGTTTTTTGAGAGCGACCGCCCCACCAAGAACGCTCTCGAAAAGAAATGGATCGATACGACTCGAGAGAAAGTAGGAAATGCTTCGGACTTGGCTCTGCTTCAAAAAACTTTTGATCGAATGAAATGACGCCCGCCGGTGTCAGTTGTTCATGTGACTAATCACTTCTGCGCGTCCACCGAAAACGCGCCAGAAGATTGCCTCGGTGCCAAATTCGGGCTTGTCTCCCCACGCCTTACCGTCTCAGATTATCTCTTAGTGACCCCCATAACGTCCACCCCTGGCTTTAAGCGCGTTTCTCTTTCGGAGGCCGCGAACCGCCAAAACCGAAACGCCCGCGGAATGGAATTGGCTTTTCAAGACCGGCCCGCAAAGCGCACATTCATCGATCACTCAATCAATACCTAGATCATGCCAGCAACTAAGTACCCACCCCTTCAGGAAGTCCATCGCAGCGGGACTGTTCCCACAGTCAAGATTCGAGAGGCAGTCGACAAAGTGGCGCGCTTACGCCGAAGTAATCCGGCGAAGTACAAGGAAATAATAAAGTCCGGATCGAATCGGGAGGTCCGCCTCGTGACCAAGCACGCCCACGCCTAATCCGGCCTCGTTCCCTCCATGGCAGCACGACCCGGTCGCGGTGTGTTCATCAACTGCCCGTTCGACCCCGAGTACCAGCCGCTGTTGGAGGCAATAGTGTTCTGTGTGACCGCGTGCGGATTTCTGCCGCGTTGCACGCTCGAGGAAACGGACGCCGGCGTAGTCCGAATCGATACGATTTACAAGCTCGTTCCCGAGTGCAACCACGGCATTCACGACATTTCCCGGACCGAGGTAGAAAATGAGCCGTATGACTTACCGCGCTTCAACATGCCGTTTGAACTCGGAATTTTTCTGGGCGCGAAGAAATTCGGGCGGCACTCGCGCAAAAAGCAGTGCCTCGTGATGGACCGCACTCCCCATCGCTATAAGCGCTTCATCTCGGACATCAGCGGCCAGGACATCAAGGCCCACAACAAAAGCCCCTGCGCTGCAATCCGACACGTCCGTAACTGGTTGCAATCTGCGCCGGGCAAAACCGTCCTGCCAGGTGGCAAACGAATCTGGCAGAATTACCGGCAGTTTCGCCGCGAACTCCCGGTTATCGCCTACGAATCCGAATTGGACTCCAGTCAGCTAACGTTCGTCGATTATCTTCAACTGACGAGGAGCTGGCTGGCGCGAAACCGATGACATTGCGAAGGCTCGTAGCGCTCCAACTCGCGTGCCATGCCGAAGCGAAACGCGCGGCAGGTCCCTGGCTTGTCGCTCGTCACTTTCCTTGACCGTCTGAAACGCCCGGGGAGCGCACGCGCCCTCGCGTGCCGTGTTCGGCGCCCTCGCCGAACACCCTCTCTCTGTAGCGGCGGCTGTGTCAGCCGCAATCTGTAACGGCAGTCTGCGACCGTCGCCCGCTGACCAGCGCTGTAGCCGCGGCGCTCTGTCGCCGCATAAAAGGAGAGACTTCGCCAGGTCGGCAGCCAGAAACGGCGACTGAGCGCCGTTGCTACAACGCCACTGGCTTCGGGTCACACCACCGGCACAACCGGCCCGACGGGTGTCGGCGCTTCTTCCGGTGAAGGCATCGCTGCCTTATCGGAAATCAGTTTGCGCAGGAACGGGATGAGCGCGAGCAGCGCAACGCCTACCACCAGGCTACCCGCGCCGAGCTCGGCAAAAAGTTTCACATAACCCGGGTTGGTCGCGACCGCCGTGGTGCCGGTCGGCTCGGGAATCATCCCCGAGAAATCGCCCGCAAACAGTGAGGCGAGGCCGGTCACGAGCATCCAGCTTCCCATCATGATCCCTTGATACTGCTTCGGCGCGAGCTTGCCGATCATCGCGTATCCGACCGGCATAAGAAGCAGCTCACCGATGCTCTGGAGCACGTAACTCATGAACAACCATCCGAACGCGCTCTTGCCGTCGCCCGCGGCGAGTTTGATACCTAACGGAAGGATCAGAAAAGCCACCGCCATTAAAAGCAGCGAAGTGGCAAACTGCTGCGGGATATCGATCTTCCATCCCCGCGCCCGCAACCGGAGAAACCACGCCGAAAACACCGGGCCGCCGACGACGATGCAGACGGTGTTAATGTTCTGGATCCATTGCGGCTGAATTTCCACCGTGCCAATCATTCGATCGACATTGTGGACCGCGAACAGCATCAGGCCGCTCGGCGCCATCTGGTAGAGCGACCAAAACGCGAGCGAACCGACAGCGAGGATCAGGTAGGCCGTCATATTGCGTTTCTCCCGCCGGTCCGGGTGACGGAAAGTGAGATAGATCAAAGCCAACGCCACCAGCGCGCAAATGGCCTTGAGCAACATCCCCGTGCTGCCGGGTTTCAGAAGGAGAAACCACACTACCGGCACGATACCAACGACAATGACAATGCCGGCCACCAGCCGCTGCTGGAACTTCGCTGGCGTCGCCTCGAGCAGCGGCGTGTTGCGGTCTGCCACCGTTTTCCACGAGAGTAACGCGAGAACGATGGCCGCGAAATTGCCGAGCGTCGCGAAGATAAAAAGGCTCGGATAATTCTCGGTCGCCTGAAAATAACCGGCCACGGCGAACCCGACAAAGAACCCGACGTTCATGCCCGCGTAGTTCCAGAGGAACGCTCCTTCCCGCCGCGGATCCTCCGGAGTGAACCGCTGGGTCAGCATCATGTTGATGCAGGTCACGTTGAGTCCGCTCCCCGTGAGAAAAAGCGCGAGCCCGACGTAGAACAACGGCAGCGTCCCCGTCGCGATGCAGCCACACCCGACCACCTGCAGCGCCATCCCGCCGACAAACAGATTCCGATTCGAAAGGAACCGTCCGCCGAGATACCCACCAAAGAGATGCAGCCCGTAATTGAACGCCCCGAAAACCCCCATCAACGCCGTCGCCTCCTTCACATCCAGCTGGAGATGCTTCGTCGCGTAAAGAACCAGCGTCGAATAAAGAACCGCAAACCCGAGCGTCGAAAATATCTGGATAAAGAATAAAACCGCCGTTCCCTCGGGAGCTTTGGCGAAAAGACGTTTGGATAAAGACATGGCGAAATTGCCTAGAAACTTCTCAGCAACGCGAGGTCGAACAAACGGCGAAGTCGAACGTGGAAAAATCTGAACACGGCGCGGTGGGAACCCACCGGGTAGACGTCAGCCCGAAGGGTGACTGAGCGGGAGCGAACGAATCAATGAAGAACAGCACCGCCGTCCCTTCGCGAGCTTTGGCGAATCGGCGTTTGAGAAATTGCATTCCACCGCATTTGGGGTGCGACCCTAAATAATGTCAAGACCTCCCCAAGGGCGGGGCTACGACGGAGCTTTAGTCTCAAGTTCGATCGTGGATTCACCGTGATTCCCCTCTTTCGCCGCAAAAGACGTTTGACCAAAAGAAATGGGGCGATGCAATATGTCTACGTTCTAACGTCACGACGATTGGAATAATGAGATGGTTTGCCTTCCCCCCTTAACGCCTCTTTGGGCCTCCGACAGTCGGAATCTCAAGCATTGATCGTCGCTGGTCCAACCTGCTGTCTTGACTGAACCCAACTTGAGAATGCTAAGTGAAAAGCGATGACCCGTACGTCGAGCGTCTTCGGCAGAAGCGCTTCCGAAAACGCCTCAAACGGTTGCGTCGACAGCGACGTTCCCGATCGACTTGGAGATCTCCGAACGCTTTGGGGCGCGGCCAACGAGATCCGCTTCTAACTTTTTTACGGCAACACCTCAAAGGAAAGTTTACTGCGGAGCCAGACGGGAGCGAGCACACCTTCTTAATTCGGATCCCGGAGGTCTTTTCATTCACCGACAATCTCGGGCCCACCATGAATGTTATCTATTCGGTTGTTGAGTTGTCAGGGCGGCGCGATGCGCGCGGCCTGAGATTTGATCACAGCAAATGTACGCAGATGGATTTGGGTGCCAGCACGGTGCTCGACGTCATTGTGCTTCGGCTCCGCCGCGAATGGCGCGCCCGTGGCGGGCCTTTCGGACTTGGAGGAGTATATCCGGACGACACGCGGGTAAGGAGTTTGTTTCAATCGATGGGAATGACCAAGCATCTAAAAGTCCGAGGTGCGCGCGCGCCGGAAGAATTCGAGCGCGACTTTGTACCCTTTTATCTTTTTTCGGGCGATCGGAAAACGAGCACCAAACTGTTAGGTGGCTCTGATCAGGAGCTGGCCGCGACGAAGCTCGTCCAATATCTCAATCGCTGTTTTGAGAAGGCTGGATATCGTCTTGACCTTGCGGGTCAGCGGCATGTCGTAAAATGGGTCGGCGAGATTATTACAAATGCGGAGGAACATTCCGGGCGCAATGAGTGGTTCGCAATTGGATATATGGTTCCGCCCAACCCGAACACAGGCAAACTGATCGATACTGATACCCTCGTCGGCGAGTGTCAGCTCGTGATATTCAACTTCGGTCGAACAATCTTCGACTCTATCATCGATCCCAACACGCCCATTGGAACCCGCAGCGAGATCTCAAAGCTCGCCGCGACGCACTCTCGGAAACAATTCTTCTTCGCTGAAAGCTTTACCCAAGCCGATCTTTGCACTTTATACGCCCTCCAGGACGGGGTGAGCCGTTTTAGTATGAGGCCGGGAGCGACCAGTCGCGGCAAAGGCACGGTCCAGATGATCAACGCGTTTCAAAAGCTTGGGAGCAGTAACCAATCGACCGAACCACGCATGACGCTACTTTCCGGCCGCACCAGAATTTTGTTCAACTCCGAGTACCGTCTGCAGCCCATTAATGTGCCCGGAGGCACCCGAAACGTGATCGCGTTCAACGCAGAAAACGATCTTGAAGAAAAGCCGGATTCGCGGAATGTTCACACTATTTCAGGGACCTTCCCTGGTACACTCCTCAGCTTCAAATTCTTCGTGGACAAGAATTTTCTCGAAAAACTCAGCGGAGAAAAAATGAAAATGAGTCTATGACTACCGAAACGCGCTCAATCGACTTTGCGCGGTATTGCGACGCCGGTTCTTTGGTAATCTCCGGCCGCCCGAAAGGAGAAATGCTGCGTCAAAAACTGCAACTTGATCTCGAGGACGATCGCCCCGAACCGGTGGATGTTTATGTTCCGGATCACATCATCTCCTTAAATAGTTCATTCTTTTTGGGCCTCTTTGCCCTAAGCGTGCAGAAACTCGGGGTTGAGGGGTTCGACGCGAAGTACCGGTTTCACGCGATACCCGAGATTTGGGAGGACATTGAGGAGGGCAAGCGGGAGGCGTTGGAGGAATCGAATCCTCTTCCCGTGCTGCAGGCGTAACGGATCCGTGAAGCGGCTGACATTCTTCGCAGTCGCTGCTGTATTTCTGACCGATTACGCATTCGGGCAGGCGACTGCGCCCCCTGGATCGGCGTCCGCTGCGCCAACGGCGGTCGCGTCGGTGACGGCTGCGTTTTCAGCGCCGAGTCCTACAGTGATTCCGGCGGCGAAGTCTGGCTCAATTCCCTCTGAGATCTGGGAGCTGATTAAGGATGCCCTGACCGTCGTGAATCTTCTGCTGGTTTGGTACATCTTCGCGAAAACGCGGGTGCAGCAGCGTGCCGATCGCGCCGAAGATCGTCGCTTTCGCGAAGAGGAGCGCAGCGACGCCAAGATTGAGCGCGCGGATCAACACAAAATCGAAATCGGGAGTTTTTGGATACAGCGTCTGATCCTCGAACCTAACCGCCAAATATTTGACGAATTCTTCGACAAATACGAAGCCGCGCTTAAACAGACATACGAAAACGCAGTTCAAGCTCCCGATCCTAATTACCCTCTGGACGTGGCCGAGACGAGAAAAGCGATTCGCGACTTTAAGACGGACTATTACAGTTTTCGAAGACGCATCATCGAGCCTCTTTGCTGGGTGAGTAATGAGTTTGAGGCCTTAAAGGAAGTCTCCCGGCAAATAGATGATCTCGTCTCGATAGAACTTGCGATGATGCCTGGGGCCTTACATGGGGTTGAGATTTCAGATAAGCATGAACCCGCTGTGGCCCGCCTCGCCGGCCTGCGCGCAATGATGGTACGCGGCATTCTGGAAGCGCAGACCCGCTTCGCTCGAGTTCATCAAATGGAATAGGCTGACTTGTTGACCATTGGTGGCTCCCAATAATTCAAAAATCAGTTCTATCGATCCGTCGCGGTGTGACATCAGACGCGATCATAAAGGTCGCTTCACGTGGTGCCATGACAGGACCTGCGCAAATTCAACCCTACATCCTTTGGATGCGTGGCGCTGCGGCCGCGGCGGCAAAAAAAAACCACCGAACCACGGCTGAGTCTTGTCTGATTTTTCGAGGTTATGTCGTGCACACAGCAGCCGAACATTCGCTGCGGTCAGGCTGCTTCCCCCTTTTGAGAACGGAATATCGTGATCGAAATGTAGATTCTCGTTGAACCACAGCTAGGCATGACGCATCGCCCGCCGTCGGGGCCCGTCAAAAATTAATGTCGCTTGATTCCACCGTTCTAATCAAGAATCCCGGGCATTTGCATGCGCTACTGGTGGGTAAACCATAAGCAGACGTTTCGGCACGAGTTCGGCGGGGAATACATCTGGGCGCCGAAGACGAAACGCGACGGCGCTCTAAACCGTTTCTACGAAACGATGCGGGAAGTCGCGCCGGGTGATTTGATATTTTCGTACGCGGACGGTGTGGTTCGCGGCTTTGGGATAGCGACAACGCACTGTTACACATCGCCACGTCCCGACGAATCGGCCATATCGGCGAAGCGTGGGATGCCATCGGGTGGCGCGTGGACGTTCCGTTCGTCCCAATTCAACCTCCATTGCGACCGGCGGAGCACATGCAGGCGCTTGCGCCGGTATTGCCCGATCGGTACTCCCCGATAAGACCGAATGGGCATGGCAATCAGGGAGTTTATCTCGCTGAGATTCCACGAAAGATGGCGCTCATGGTCGGTCAGCTGATCAGTCCCGAGCTTCTCCGAATCGTGCAAGGCATGCGAATGGAGGAGGCACCGGATGCCGTTGAGACCGAGCTACGCGGTATCAATGAGTGGGAAGCATTGGAGGCGAAGCGCATTTCGGAAGACGCAAAGCTTCGCGAAACGACGCGAATGGCTTTAATCAAGGCGCGCGTAGGTCAGGGTCTATTCCGTGATAATCTGACGAAAATTGAGCACCGCTGTCGTATAACGGGGGTTACATATCGAACACATCTTTTCGCCAACCACATCAAACCGTGGCGTGAATCGACGAATGACGAACGGCTCAACGGCGAAAACGGTCTGTTGCTCACGCCGTCGATAGATCATCTCTTCGACCGTGGTTTCATGTCGTTTGAAGACAATGGCGAGCTGCTGCTCTCGGATGTTGCCCACAAGGAGTCGGTGCGAAGAATGGGTGTCGAAACCGAACGTGTCGTCCGAGTTGGCGCGTTTTCAGAGGGGCAGAAGGGTTTTCTCGCGCATCACCGGCGCGCCGTGTTTCTTCAGGCCGGATCCTTGTGAAGGACTATGCCCTTTACTCTTTGATTTAGTAACGTCGCAATCTCGCGGACCTCTTGATATGGGGTCCCGGTTGGAAATTCGAGTCCCAGAGACTTACCTTTCAACGCGCTAATTCCAGGCTCGTATTCTTCAACGAGTATCCAGGCATTAGCTTCGTCGTATTCCTTAACTGTGAAACGGCACGAAGTGCGGTTGTCCATAATATATGGTGTCAAAATTAGCTCGTTTGTCGATGAGAATTGATTTTCTAAAGGCTAGTGCGCGGGCCGATATGCGAGCGACGCTACGGCGCTTCCTCGTCAGCGGCGGTGAGGGACGTGACGGTTTCGCCGGCGCCGACTAAAGACCCGAAAGGGTCAGGTGAAGGTGGGTGCCGGCCGCAAAAGGTAGAAGTAAGAAGTAAAGAATTAGGAATGGAGCGAAGGGGATGAGTGACATAGAAGTAAAACTGCCAGGGAAGCAGCGAGGTTGTGTGGGCAGCTACCGAGTTTGAATTAGGAAGCCAACCGAGGCAGCAGGCGTTGCGCTGTCGTGAACTCCGCTTCCAACCGGATGCGGAGATCAAGCTGTTAGCGTAAGCAGAACGTGCGAGGCGTCGGCGTCACTGGATGCCGCCTCCACGGAGAGGGATAGCTTGAACCGCATTTTTGGAGGACGCGGATCGAGGCGAGGTTGTGCTTCGCTACTCCGGCGTGAAGCGGGCGGGTTGGTTCCAGGCGAAGGAAAGCGGCTAGTGCTTGGCCGCCCGCGCTCGGTGGTGCTGACCGCGACCCCCGACGTTTTGTTGCCCTTCGCCGAGTGATCCGGCGCTTTAGAGGAAACTAAGCCGCATTGCGGAACGCGGAAACCGGAAAGGAGCTGAAGAGCGTTTCCGGCCGCATTCGGAGATCAAGCTGATCCGGCGCTTTAGAGAAAGAGTGACCCGCAGTGCGCTTGACTGCTTAAAGCATTCGAGTCTGTAACCGTCGGACCCCGGTCGCAATACCTCGGACGCCTGGGGAGCAAAGAGATGAGACGATGAAAAACTGAAACGCTGAAATCCCGAGGTTCGATCGGCGGATGCGCCCCGTGGCGCCGACCGAGGCGAGCGGGTATCTGGTGTTCTACGCCGACTAGTCCGAGGCGTTCCGAGAAAATCACGCCGCAGTAAACTTGACTGCTTAAAGCATTCGAGTATCGGGACGCCATGAAACAGACTCTGTTGCACGGCTTGTTCCCGACCGTGCGGGCCGAGGTGCTGCGGCTCCTGTTTACGAACGCGGCGGCGAAGGAAAGCGGCCCGGGCTTCGCCGCCCCGCCCTCGGTGGGCTGACCGCGACCGCCGATGTTTGTGCTCTTCGCCGAATCATCCGGCGCTTCAGAGGAAAGTTAAGCCGCAGTGCACTTGACTGCTTAAACCATTCGCGAGTTCAGGCGGCCTAAGGAAACGACCGGCTCTAGAGAAAAATCAAACCGCAGTGAACTTGACTGCTTAAAGCATTCGAGTATCGAGACGCCATGAAACAGACTCTGTTGCACGGCTTGTTCCCGACCGTGCGGGCTGAGGTGCTGCGGCTCCTGTTTACGAACGCGGGCCAGGAACTCTACACTCGCGAGCTGGCGCGGCTGACCTTCCTCGCCTTGAGGACCGTGCAGGACGAGATAGCCAAGCTCGAAGCGGCGAATCTGATTGTAAGCCGGAGCAATGGTTATCATCGGTTTTATCGGGCGAATCCGCGACACCCGCTCGCCCGCACTCTGGTCGAACTTGTGCGCAAAGGTTCGGCGCATCCCAAGGCCAACCCGCGAATTTTACCCAGCCGGCGAGTGCTCCGCGCAAAAATCCCACGCACCCGGATTTCCGGCTCGAGGGTTCGCCACTAGCTCGACTGCTTAAAGCATTCGATCTCCAGACGCTCCGACTGGCTCGGTGCCGCGGCGATATCGGACATTCATGGATATCCCTGGAGCAAAGCTCCGACGCTGAAAACTGAAATCGCGTCGGTGGCGATGCCGCGCGGCCCTGCGGAGCGCCTGCCCTACAATAGGGCGCGGTGACTGAGCTCCGCGGCTAGCTTCCGATTTTCAATTTAGTCCGAGGGTTGTCGGCTTCGGTGCTTCGGTGCCGCCGCCTTGTGCTGCGCACGGTGCTGCAGCCATTGCTCGATAGGTTCATCTCTTATTACGAACCGAAAGCCTTGGGCGACGGCTGCGGCTTGTCCGTTGCACATCGAGGTCCCCCGAACGGCACCGTGTGTGGCACAGACTTCGTTCCGCCTTCTTCGACCGTAATGAAATGGAGCTCATCGTCGACGCGCCAGTAGTCGGCCACCGTAAAGATCGTGTCGTCCTTGAAGATCAGCTGCGGGCGCTTCGGTGACTCGCTGGGGAGGAAGAAGTAGGTTGGCGAGAACGGGATGATCGACTCGCGCGCCGAATATGTCGTGGTGAAATCCTGAACGAAATAGCGAAAGGGATCGAAGTGGTGGTGTCGAGGCAAGTAGTCATACCGAGGAAAGATTCCAGGATGCCATCTAAACCGGGGCCCGACTTCTCGTGGCCGGACCCAATGCTGCGCTTGCGAAAAGACCGCTTCGCTCGAAGCGAGCAGTCCGAAAAGCGCGAAACAAATCATGCGACGCATGCGTCACCTCAGCCTTCAGAAGATTACGGCCTTGCGGAATTGGAGGCAACCTCACGAGATGCGGGATGCGCTTTTGTAGGGCGGCCGCTCCGGTTGCCAAATCTTAGGAACGGCAGGCGGAGCGCCTGCCCTACAATTCGAGGCGCCGACATAGCGACGCCGCTACAGTTTTGCATCGAGCTTCAGAAGGATGTGCGTAGCGCCATCGTCTTGGAAGTGCACAAATCCGCATTTTTGGAGGACGCGGATCGAGGCGAGGTTATGCTTCGCTACGCCGGCGTGAAGCGGACGGATTGGTTCGAGGCGAAGGAAAGCGGTCAGCGCTTCGGTGGCCACGCCGCGGCCCCAAAAGGCGCGGTCGAGCCAATAGCCGACTTCCCGTTGTCCCTCCGCTGTCCAGCTCCCGATGTTCCCGGCGACCTGCTGTTCCGATGAGACAGCGGACACTATAACAATCGTCTTTTTCAGACACGAGTCGTCGGTGAGCAGCTTTGCCCAATGCTGGGCGAATTCGGCGGCGTCGCGCGAACGGAACATGACCATCTCGACCGCCACAGGATCGCGCTGGTGCTCGAAGAACAAGGCGAGATCCTGCGCTTCAACATCACGGAGTTGAACGTTCACGAGAGAATCTCAACGAAGCGAGTGACCAGCTTTCGCCGAGGCTACAGCTTGGCAGGCGTGTGACAAGTGACATGTGACGTGATCGTACAGGGAATTCCGAAACCACCTGTGTCGCACCGCCGCCCGCGGGCTCCATTCCCAGCGCTCCCTTCGTCGGTGGGCGAACGCGACTTACAGGCCGGTGATTTTCCAAAGCTTGTACGGCTCGGTCCGCGTCGATTTCCCGCCGTTAAAGCGCGGCATGTTTTGGATCTGGGACGCGGTCACATAAAGAATGCCGCAGGGTCCCCACGCGAGCGTGTCCGGCCACAAAAGCCGTTTATCGGTGAGGACCGGCGCGACTTTGTTCGCGGCCGAATCCCAACGTCCGATCGCGTTTCCCTCGAGATCGGTGAGGTAAACACTTCCATCCGGTGCCTCGAGCATACCGTCGGGCGGCGCGGTCTGGCCGACGTTCTCAACCTTCGATTCGAGATCCCGCCTTCGCGAAGCCTCCGGCGCGGCAGGCGGACTTCGAAGTTCGTCAAGCAACGCGGAGGTCTTGATGCGGTAAAGCGTGTGACCGGTGAGCGCGTGATAATAGAGATACCCATTCTTGCTATCGAGCGCGATCCCGTCCGACGCGATCTGCGGCGGCTTTTTCGTTTCCTCGGCGATGAGTTGTTTGCCGTCCACGGTGAGCTTCACCTCTTTTTCGGGCTGGGTGGATTTGTGGCCATCAAGGACGCGACGCGCTTTTCCTGATTTAAGGTCAACCACGATAATGGCGCCTTTGCCGCTGTCGGTCATGAACGCGACATTGGCTGCGGTATCGATTCGGACATCGTTCAGATACGATTTCGTCGGCGCGATATCTTCGCCGAACGGAATGGTCTGTACGACCTGGTTTGTTTTCAGGTCAACCTTCACCAGCTTGGGCTCGCCTTTGACTATCTCCTTCATCTTCGGCGCCGCCGGATCGAGAATCCAAAGGTTGTCCTGATCATCGACGACGACGCTCTGGACGCAGATGAAATGCGAGCCGGGCGGGCCAGGTTTATTCCAATCGTCGTTCGGAAATGGTTTCGGTTTGCCGTCGACGATTTCAGCGACGGAAATAAGATGATCGTCAGACCAATAAGGGAAGTTTACGAAAACGCGTCCGGTCTTCGCCGAAACACCGACGCCGGTGACCTGTTGGTTATCGAAGCTCGCGACTTCGACGAGCTCCGCGGCCTGGGTGGCGATAGCGGCGGCAACCAAGGCTCCGGCGACGAAAAAGATACTGCGTGCATTCATGCTGGGAATACGCATGAACTCGGAGTGATGGATTGATGAGCGTCGGAGGCGCGGCGATCCCGCGATAGCGGGACCGCGGCTACAGCGCTACAACTACGACGTCGGCGGTCATAGACCGCCGCTACAGATGACAGTCGGATCGCTTCGCCGCTAACACTACGGCAGGGCGAAAACGTCGACTACGCCGACGCCGGTGCCGTTATTGACACCGCGGAGCTGGGCGGTGTAGCCACCGGGTTGGAGCGTTATCACGAGAGCGGATTCCGCGTCATTGGAGGGTTGCAACGTGGTCGCAGCGATCTCGGTTTGCTGCGTGGTTTTCCAGTCGTCGTTCGCCAAAACCGTAGCGCCATTGCCGTCATGGAGCTCGAGGGTCGGATTGGCCAGCGGGTTTGGCACACCGAAATTAGCGAGCGACGGGCCGATGCCGCGCACCACGACCTTGAGCGGATTGTTCACGATGAAGAATCCGGCAATCATCAGGTTGTTTCCCGTCCCGACCTGGCCACGGGTGCTGACGTTGGCCAGGGTCGCGCCCGAGCCAATGCTGAGATCGAACCCCTCGGCGACACCAATACCGGTGGTGTTGTTCGCTCCGCGGACCTGCGCGGTGTAACCGCCGGGAGGCAGCGTCCCAATCAGAGCGGACTCTGCATCGTTCGATGGCGCCAAAGTCGAAGCCTGGATCTCGGCCACCTGATCCGACGTGATGATCCCGCCGATTACGGTGGTCTTCCAATTATCGTTACTCGCAATCGTGGTGTTGCTGTCGTGAAGTTCGAGGGTGGGATTAGCCAGGGCGCCGGGGACACCGGTCGAAGGTCCAGTCCCGCGCAGGATCATTTTCTTGGTCGAACCATTCGGGCCGGTGATGAAAAACCCGGCGATGAGGAGGTCGTCACCGGTGCCGACCAGTAACCGGGTGGAGACGTTCGCCGCGGAGCCAGATGGGCCTGCCGTCGTGCGGTCGTAGCCGATGACGTCCATGTTCTGAAGATCGACTGGCGTCATGTCGTCCTGCTGGTTAGGCGGGCCAAAGGCGTTGAAGGGGGATGAAGCCGGTCCCTTCCAATCCTGAGGATCGCCGCCGTTTCCTCCGTCGTTAAATTCTGTGAGGAGCGTCGTCCCGTTGTTAAAGGAGAAAAATCTACCGGGACCATTGTTTAACCCCCGCGCGCCCGCGCCGGTATAGTGGAACAAGTCCATCGCAACATACTGCGGCGTGCCGGTGCCAAGGGTGTCTCCCATGAGAAAATTGCGACCCATGATTTCGGAGTATTCGTGCATGGCGACGGCGATAAAATCGTATTTCCCGGGGAGCTTGCGACTGTTCGGATCGAAGGTCCATGGCTGTCCACCACCGAAGTTGAAGGTCCCGTCGTTCAGCATGTCGTCAGCTCGAAGACCCAGCGCCTTGGCCTGCGCCCTGGTCACGTTATAAGCGTGGGCGGCGGCGATCGGATCCGCTCCGGCCGGCAGCGAGCCGCCGGCGCCTACAGTCGTGGCGTCGTCAGCGGTCTTAGAGTCAGCCGCGAAGGCGGCCCGGAGATTGTTATAGCTATCGACGGAATCGAAAGGAGTGGTGCTGCTGCCGAAATCGGTCGTGCCGGGGGTAGCGACCACCTTGATGTTGACGTTGATGGGGTCGGTGTATCGGTCGGTGAACTGCTTGGCGGCATAAGCGCAAGCCGCCTTCATGTCGCTGATGGCCTGCGCGTTCAAACCGGCAGCGTTAAGGGTAGTATCCGGGTCGAAGGTCAAATTGATGGTCAAAGCAGAGACGGACTTGCCGGCGACGAGCGTCAGGGCAAGGATCGCGACGAGCACCAGTCGGGCGCGTGCTCTCGGTGGGCGAGCCGGTTTAAACATCAACTGGCGATCAGTATTCTTGAATTTCATAAAGATGATTTTGTTTGGCCAAACTAAGAATGGTTCCGGCGGGTCACGCTCGGTCTTGCCGCGGAGATGGATTTGATGTCCGTGCGGGAAGCGAGAATTTCCAACTGCGCAAAGGGCACCCACGCGCGAAACCTGGTGGTGGTTCCCCAGCCGTTGACGACGTTTCCGCCGAGGCTGGCGACCTGATCGGATAATTCGCGGGAGAACACGCCCTCGATCTCCACCAGGACGCGGCCGCGAAACTTATAAACGTCCGGCTCCACCGCAGTGGCGGTATCGAAGGGAGCTTCGGCCCGGCTCTTCTTCACGACCAAAACCAGCTGGCCGTCGAGCTTGTTGAGAACGGCGGCGGGCAATGGTTGGCGGGCGCTCGCCGTCCAGACAACAAGCAGCGCGCAGGCGGCGACGAGGATGCGCGGCAGAGCGCGAAAGAATTTTTTGGAGTGCGATTTCATATTTTCCATTCTGAAGTGCGTCTTATTTCGACTGAGTCGCGGACGCTATCAGAAGGCCGGCGAGAGCGCTATACATATGCAAAACAATCGTCCGCGGAAGGAACGCAGTAACGTTTGAAGTGAACAAATCTGACGCGGCGATCCCGCGGCGATCGTCGAATTGTGGACGGCAACCGCGCCGGTTGCCGTGCTGTAGCGGCGCCGCTCCGTCGCCGCCTGATCGCTTGCGAAAAATGGACGCGGCGACAGAGCGCCGCGGCTACAGCGCTGCCAACAGCGGCAGGCGATGCGCCTGCCCTACAACTTGGAAAAGAAAGAGAGATGACGGTTTCGTTCCGCTACTACTCTCCTAAAATGGCTGTGGCACCGCGGCTGCTTAACGAGGTATCAAAGCTCGAAGACACTTAACACACACTAAATTTTCGTTAGCTTTTCGATCGCGGGACCAGAAATGGTCCCGCTTTTGTTTTGCCAGCTGCGCTTTGTCGCCGCCTGATCGCTTGCAAAAATGGACGCGGCGACTGAGCGCCGCGGCTACAGCGCTGCTTCCGGCGCCAGGCGATGCGCCTGCCCTACAATTTTGGAAAAGAAAAGAGGCGCGGTGCCGCCTACGCAGCGTTGACGGCAACAAGCGGTTCGCGCGCGGTGGAGGCGGCCGCGATCTCTTGCATCGCGGCGGCGAGAGAGGTGACGGTTTCGTCGGCGCCGGAATCGTGAAGACGTTTGGTGGCTTCGGCCACGCGTTCGGTGGCGCCCCAGAGTCCGACGATGATCTTGAGCGTGGGGAAACGGGCGCGCAGTTTGGTGCAGAGAAAGCGGGCGTGAATCACGGTCGATGGCGCGACCACGGAGATGCAGGCGACGTCGGAACGATTGGCTTCTAGTTTCTCGAGCAGCTCGGCGGCGGCAAGGGTGGCAGACGCGTTCTGCGCGTCGAAGCTCTGTTCACGGAGTAATTGGGTGAGCATCGCGCCGGCGAATTCATCGCGCTCGGCCCGGGCCGGCACGCAGTAAACACGACAGGTCGGCGCGGGCGCTGCGTTCGGGCGGTGCGCGAGCTCGATCTGCTCTTCCTTAATCTGGTCGGACGCGGCGGGGCGCATGGCAAGATCGTCCAGGATCACGCGAAGACTTTCCCGGACGTCGGCCAGCTGCTCGGGGTCGAGCCGGCCGTCGCGCGCGTCGGTTTCAGCGGAGCTGATCACGGGGACAAGGACGGAATCGTAAAGAGCGGCGAGCGAGTTCTGCTTCAGGTAATCGTCGACGAGCTCGGTTTCGTCCTGTTCGCCGGCAGTGAGCAGCCGGTGATAACAATCTTCCGCCGGCGTGAGCGGTTCCTCATCGCTTAGAAGGACGCCGAGGAACGAGAGGCGCGGAATATGTCGGCCCATCACCACGAGGCAGACAGTAAGCGGAGTGGCGAGCACCAGACCGAGCGGGCCCCAGAGCCAGGTCCAAAATACTGCCGCCACGATGAGCGCCATCGACGAAACACCAGTGTGTTTCCCATAGAGGAGCGGCTCCACCAGGTTGTTCAGGATCAACTCGACGCCGCCAAACAGCGCGACGGTTAGCAGCGGCATCGTCCAGCCCGGCGAGATCGCGAGGGTAAGCAACGTTGGAAGAATCGTCGCGACCCACGGGCCGATGTAGGGAATGAATCGCAGGACAATGCTCAGCGCGCCCCACAAGGCCGCGTTCGGGACACCGATGAAGTAGAGCCCGATCGTGATGCAGACGCCGTAGGTGACGTTCACGAGCAACTGCATTCGCAGGTAACGCGAGACGCGATCGGAAGCGTCGTCCATCGCGCGAGTGGTCGCGCCGATGCGGCCCTGGCCGACGAGGCGGATCAGGCGATTGCGCAGATCTTCACGTTGAAAAAGCATGCAGATCACGAGCACCAGGACCAGAGCCGCGGTGCCGAGCGGCCCGAGCAACGGCGTGATGATTGTTTGCACGAGCTCGAACGGATTTCCTTTCGAGGTCTCGACCATTTTTACGGCGACCGTTTGGGGCAGCGGATTCGGTGGGGACGCGATTGCGGTCTCAGGCTTGCCGGGCTCCTTCGTAACAACGGGAGTGTCAGGCGCCGATCCACCGGGCAGCTCCTGTTTCAGCTCATCGACCGTTTGCGAAAGTTTCGTCAACGTCCCGCCTTTCGGGGTGCGAAACGCATGGAGCTTCTGGGTGATATTGCCTTTGTATTCGGGCAACTTCGTCGCGAGATCGACCAGCTGTCGGGTCAGGATCCAACCGGCGCCGCCCAGTGCACCGAAAATGAGTGCGACGACCAGCAACACCGCGACGATGCGGCCGAGCCAGCGCTCCAGTCGCGTCACGAGAGGTGAAAGAAGAAAGGTGAGCAACGCCGCGAGAGCGAGTGGAATCAGCAGGTCGCGTCCGAAATAAAGCGCGGCAATGACAAAGGCTGTGAGGGCAACCGTCCAAAGGCCGACAAGAGCGTCGGTCGCGGCAATTCTCGGTTTAGGTGCTGGCATGGCAGGCGCGTATCGCCCGCCGATAAACATCAATGCGCGATCCGACGAGACACAGTCGTCCAGTGGGAGCAATCACCAAGCGCTAAGTTGTGCTGTAGCGGCGGCGCTCTGTCGCCGCCTGATCCCTTGCAAAATTGGACGCGGCGACTGAGCGCCGCGGCTACAGCGCTGCCAACAGGGGCAGGCGACGCGCCTGCCCTACAATTCAAGAACTCGTTATCTCATCGCGCCCGCCATGACGTCGGTTTGTTTCAAGGCGATCGGGAACGGTTCGAGCGGCATCGGTTCGTCGTGATTGAGGAACTGGCGACAGAGGGTGAAGAATTCGGCGCGAGTAGTGGTGCGTCGGATCTGGTGAAGGAATTCGCCGGTCGGTTCCACGCCGAGACCGATGAAGTTCATATATTTCTTCATGTTATTAATCTGGGCCGATTCCCGAATCCCGGGTGTGCTGACGGCTTCGTAAAGCGCGTGCACATATTCGAGAACGTCGTGGCCGGTCGGGGTGAAGAGGGCGACTCCGCGGCGGTGCTCGCGGATCTGACGGAAGAGCCAGGGATTGCGAATGACTCCGCGGCCGATCATAAGCCCGCGGGCGCCGGTAAGCGCGAGGACTTCGGCGGCTTTGCCGGCGGAATAGATGTTGCCGTTCGCGAGCACGGGAACCGGCAACGAGGCGACCGCGCGCGCGATGAAGTCGTAGCGGGGTGCGCTGCGATACATTTCCTTCACGGTCCGCGCGTGGACGGTAAGCAGGTCGAGGGAATGGCGCGCGAAAATTGTCAGCAGTTGCTCGAAGACGGAAGGGTCGTCGAATCCGATGCGCGTTTTCACTGTGAACGGGATCGCAATGGCTTCGCGCAACGCACCGAGGATTTGGTCGATGCGATCGGGATCGCGAAGCAAACCGCCGCCGGCGCATTTGCGATACACGATCGGCACGGGACAGCCGAGGTTGAGGTCGATCGCCGCGACGGGATGCTGTTGCAGCTCGCGCGCGGTGCGAACGAGCGCGGCGATGTCGTTGCCGATCATCTGGGCGATGACCGGACGGCCGGTTGGGTTTTCCGTAATGGAGCTGAGAATCTGTGGATCGAGTCGCGAGTCGGGCAGGACCCGGAAGTATTCGGTGAAGTAAAGATCGGCGTTCCCGTAACCGGCGATCAGGCGCATGAAGCGCAGGTCGGTGACGTCCTGCATCGGCGCGAGCGCGAGGATGGGCGCGTCGCTTTGGAGCAGCTTTTGAAATTCGGTCGGCAAGTGAGCGATCAGTTTACCTTCTCGTAGGTCCCGAGAAAACTGATCTGCCAGGTCTTACCGCCATCAACCGAAATGGACCACTCCTGTTTCACTTTTCCTTCAGGAAGTGGCGTGTAGCTGATCCGATTCAGGAAGGGGCCTTTCGGGCTCTGGGATTCGCCGGTGAGGACCATGACCGCGTCTTTCAGTGCGCCATGAAGATGCAGAATGGTGCCGTCACCGCCGACCCAATCCTGGTGCCACTGCTGGTCGGCGGAGTCGAAGTAATTGATGCTGGTGCCGCCCTGGCCTTTGGCGGATTGCCATTGCTCGCGGACCGCGCAGCCTTCCGACACGCGCGTGATCTCGCTGGTCCCGACCTGGACGCCCTGCGGGTTGGTCACCTTCCAGTGGCCCAGCCAGAAATCGAACTGGCGGAATTCCGGTGACACGCAAGCCGGCGGGGGCGGCGTTGGAGTTGGAGCGGCCTGAGTCGCGCACGCGATTGCGAAAAGGGCGGCAGTTAATAGCCTGGTAAACATTCTCTCATTTCGGTTGCTTGGAGTGATCTCGTAAAGGCAATTCCAATGCGGGACCCCTCCGAAATCGGAATCATGCCGGCGAACGAGAGCGGCAGTAGAACGCTGCTGCCAAACCTAACGAGAGAACGGGAACGCCGCCGAGGTAACCCGCGAGAGCCGGAAAATGCCTTGGTCCTTTTCGCTTGCCGACCGCCGCGGCAATCTCTAAACCGGACGGGTATTCGCCGTTGCACTCCCACCATGAAAACAAAAAACATCATCTGTTTCGCATCGTTCCTCGTGCTCTTCGCCTTTACCCGGGCCGAAGCGCAATTGAGTTACACTCTCACTGACCTTGGGACGCTCGGCGGCACGTCGAGCACAGCCAACAGCGTCAACGGAATGGGGCGCAATGCCGCCGGGCTGATTGTCGGCTCTTCGACGCTGAGTGACGGCACCGAGCACGCATTCCTCTGGGTAGACGGGCAGATGCATGATCTCAACACCCTTTGCGATCTTACCCTTAGTAACTTCAAAGTCCTGACCACGGCCAAGTCGATTAGCGACTCGTGCCACATCATCGGCGAAGGCACGACGAACGACGGCCAGAAACACGCCTTTTTGCTTACCCCAACGCCGGTCGACGGCGGGAATTGGAATTACATGTGTTGCAAGTGGGTCTGGATCCAGGAAGGCGGCGGCTGGTGGTGGGACACGGAGTGCCATTGTTATACGTGGCACGGCGGTCCCGGAGATCATCCGCCCTGCCCGCCTCAACCGCCGCATTGTTGGTGGTGGCCGCTTCCTTGCCCTCCCCACTGTTTTGATTGCCCGCCGCCACCGCCACCGGATAACTACTGCTGGACCTGTATCAAAGGCCACATCCTTCTGCTCCCGGAGGCAGAGGTCAAGGCGAAGGGTGGCATCTGTTATCCAACCAAGGAAGAAGCGCTTAGAAATTGCGGAAGAACCTGCTGGGTCTGCGTAGACGGAAAAGTCGTGCAGGTGAGCGAAGAAGAGGCAAAGGCGCTGGGCGCCAAGTGCTACCCCTCAGAGAGAGAAGCGCAGCGGGATTGTGGGAAGCTTTGCTGGATCTGCGTTGACGGGAAGGTGATCCAGGTGACCGCGGACCAGGCGAAAGCTAAAGGTAGCAAATGCTATCGTTCACAGGAAGAAGCACTCAGGGATTGTGGGAAACTCTGCTGGGTCTGCGTGCACGGAAAAGTGGTGCAGGTGACGGAGCTGCAGGCCAAGGAACACAACCTTACGTGTTATCCAACTCAGGAAGAAGCGCAGAGGAATTGCCAGGGAGGCAAGTGCTGGGTATGCGACAATGGGAGAGTAGGAGTAATGACGGAGGCCGAGGCCGCCCAGAAAGGTCTTAGGTGTTACCCGACTGAGGAAGAAGCCCGGAGGAGTTGCAGCGGGAAGATGTGCTGGGTCTGCATTGACGGACAGGTCGTGCAAATTCCTGAAGCTGAAGCGAAGGCGAAAAACATTCCGTGTTTTCCATCCAGAGAGCGAGCGCAGGTAGCCTGCGGAAAACTCTGCTGGGTATGCGTGGACGGACAGGCCGTCCAGATGCCAGAGGCTGAAGCGAAGGCTAAAGGTCTTCCTTGTTATCCATCGAAGGAACGAGCCCTCGCGGCTTGTGGCGGAGACCGGGGATGGTGCTGCATCAACGGACAAATCGTCCAGGCCACTCCGGCGGAATGCCGGGCCAAGGGTGGCCAATACTTCCGGTCCGAGGAGGAAGCCCGGAGGAATTGCGGAAGCACCAACAAGACCTGCTGGGTTTGCGTAGACGGCCAGGGTGTTCAAATGCCTGAGGCTGAGGCGAAGGCGAAAGGCCTTACCTGTTATCCTTCCCAGGAGCGAGCCCAGGCGTCTTGTGGCGGAATCAGAGGATGGTGCTGCATCAACGGACAGATCGTCCAGGCCACTCCAGCGGAATGCCAGGCCAAGGGCGGCCAATACTTCCGGTCCGAGGAGGAAGCGCGGAGGAATTGCGGCAGCACTAACAAGACCTGTTGGGTCTGCGCGAACGGAAAGGTTACTCAGGTGAGCGAAGCGTTGGCCAAAGCGAGAGGCTATACCTGTTATTCTTCGCAGGAAGAAGCGCAGCGGAATTGCGGCAGCACCAACAAGACCTGCTGGGTTTGCGTAGACGGCCGGGTTAGTCAGATGAGCGAATCGGTGGCGAAGGGAAGAGGTCTTGCCTGTTATTCTTCGCAACGGGAAGCGGCAGCAAATTGCAATCTGCCGAAGCCCACGCCGACACAGGGGCCGAAACCAACTCCGATACCTAACCGGACACCGCGAGAGCGAGCCACACCTACGCCTAAACCGAAACCCTCACCGACCAGGCCGCAGATAACGTCGAAACGACAGAAAGCGACACCTACGCCGTCGCCGAACGGCAAACCGTAAGGGAACATTGTAGCGGCGGTCTATGACCGCCGGCGCCGAGTTATAGCCGCGGCACTGTAGCCGCGGCGCTCAGTCGCCGCGTCTCGCCGCGCTCGATTTTTGAATGACACGGCGGCGGAGCGCCGTGGATACGCGCGCAGACGCGCGCTACTGTGCCTTAATGAAGACGCTCGGGATTGTGGGCGGGATCGGGCCGGAATCGACTATCGAGTATTACCGATTCATTCTCGATGCTTGTCGCAAGCGCATGCCGGAGATGCCGTCGCCAGAGCAACTCCAGGCAGGCGCGGCAAGTGTGCCGCACATCCTCATCGACAGCATCGACGTTAACCGCGGGATCGCGATGCTCGATGCAAACGATCTCGCGGCGCTGGCGGATTACGTGTCGGAGTCGGTCGAGCGATTGACCCGGGCGGGCGCGGAGATCGCGCTGATCGCGGCGAACACGCCGCACATCGTGTTCGAAGAGGTGGAGCGGCGCGCCGAAATTCCGATGATTAGCCTCGTGAAGGCCACCTGCGATAGCGCGTTGGCGCTCGGGTTCAGGAAGCTGGCCTTGCTCGGGACCGGCTTCACCATGCGCGGACGATTTTATCCGGAAGTGTTTGCCCGCGCTGGGATCGAGCTGCTCGCGCCGAACGATCAGGAGAAGGATTTCATTCACCGCGCGTATATCGGCGAGCTGCTCAAGAATGTGTTCCTGCCGGAAACGCGGGACCGCATTCTCGACTGCATAAATCGCATGCGCGGAGACGACGGGATCGAAGCCGTGATTCTCGCTGGAACGGAGCTGCCGCTGCTTCTCCGCGCCGCTGAACCCGAACGCTTGCCGTTTCTCGACACGACGCTGATCCACGTCGAAGCGGCGGTGAAAGCGATTCTTGAGCTGTCGTCGCCGCGCAATCCAACCTTGTAGGGCGACCGCTCCGGTTGCCATTGCCATCCCACGGCAGGCGACGCGCCTGCCCTACAAAGTTTGACGCGCGGCTACAAGTACGACAGCCATGGACTCTTGTTCCGCTGTTTGACGCTGGCGAACCAGCAGCAGGGAAAATAGCAGAAGGTCACGATCGCGAGCCACACGAGATAAACGGTGGGCAACGAGAAGCCGTAGCCGGGAGGTTGACCTGCGAAAATTCCGCCGGCTGGCGAAAGCTTAAGCCACCAGCGCCAGTCGAGGCCGAGCGCCGCGGTCGTCAGCAAAGCGGCGAGATGGATCGTCGTGAAATGGAGCACGTAATAGAAAAACGGCACCCGCCCATAAACGGAGAGAATCGAGCGAACTGGCCTCAACTTGTCGCGGACCTGCCAAGCGTCGAACACGGCCATCAGACAAAGTGAAACGCCGAGCGTGACGAGGGTGAAGAGGAGCGAGGGAGGATATTTCTGGACGTCCAGGAACGACATCACCGTTCGTTCGCCGGACGCCTGATGCTTCCAGGGGACGGGATCGCCGTAGAGATTGCTCCAGCGTAAGACCGCAAAGACCGCCAGCGATGCGATCCCGACGCGGAGCATGGTGCGGCGGCGTTGCGCGGGCGGCCATTGCGAGAATGCGCCGAAGGCGAACCCGAGCGCCATGATTCCCGGCCACGGAATTAATGGATAGAGGTTCAGCCAAAGATTTCCGGATGACGGCGGAACGAGGACACCGGGCACGTGAAGCAATCGCCAGACTGTTCCGTCCGCGCGACCCATCGCGGCGGGATCGACCCAGTCAAAGGTGTTGTGCACCAGGACGAGCACCGCACCGAAGGAAGCGACCGCCCAGAGCGGCAGATAAATCAACGCGGCCATCACAATCATCGACAGGCCGGTGACCCAGATCACCTGGAGCATGAAGAAATGGGTGCTGGGATGAAATGTGAGCATCGAGCTCACGACAACAAGTTCCAAGACCATGAGCCAAACACCGCGGCTGACCAGAAATCGAGCGAGTTGTAGCCGAGGTTTGCGAAGTGACTGCAGATAGATCGAGGTGCCGGCGAGAAAAACAAATGTCGGCGCGCACAAGTGCGTGATCCAGCGTGTGAAAAATATAATGCCGCTGGCGGTCGCCGCGTCGGTCGGGTTACCGCCGTAGTTCGAGAAGAATTCTCGCGTGTGATCGAGGGCCATGATCACCATCACCAGGCCGCGGAGGACATCGACAGATTCCACGCGCACTCTTGGCTCGGGCCGGACTTGCTCGGACGACAAGGGCATCACGGTGGAATACTGGGGAAAGTGACCTGTGACGAGAACGGAACTGTAGTCGCGGCGCTTTGTCGCCGCGTCTTACGCTGACAGAAACGCCAGTGCTCTCGCCCGTCACACGTCACACGTTACCTGCTTTGTATTGTTGCCCTTCTCCGCACTGGATAGCATGGCGCAGTGCCGAGACTTTTGACAATCGCCGGTGCGCTCCTCTTTATCGCCGTTTGCGGCGGGGCGTGTCATAAGCCGAAAACGCCCAATGAACGATTGACGAATCGCGGACCGTTGCAGCCATGCAAGTTGCCCGGCGTTAATGAAGAGCTCTTATGCGGGAAGCTTACGGTTTTTGAGAATCGGATGACGCGTTCGGGACGGACGATCGACTTGAATGTCGTCGTCGTGCCGGCTTTGGAACCGACGAGCCCCGCCGAGGCGCCGATGTTCGATCTCGCCGGCGGTCCGGGGGCCGCCGCGATTGGCGGTGCCGGATTTTACGCTGGCGAAGGTAAGGAATACCACCGGCATCGCGATGTGGTCCTGGTGGATCAACGCGGCAGCGGTAGCTCCAATCGGCTCGCCGCTCCGGCGCACACCAAAAGCGCGCAGGATTATCTAAGCGAAATGTATCCGGCCGATTACGTGAACCGGATGCGCCAGGCGCTCGAGCCGCGAGCCGACCTCACGCTCTACACTACTACTCTCGCCATGGACGATCTCGATGACGTCCGCGCCTGGCTCGGCTACGAGAAGATCAATCTCAACGGACTTTCCTACGGGACGCGCGCGGCGTTGGTTTACATGCGCCAGCATCCCGACCGGGTCCGGTGCGCCGTCCTCATGGGCGTAGCGCCTACTTATCTCAAGATGCCGCTCCACCATGCTCGCGCGGCGAAGCGCGCCATGGATTTGTTGTTGGCCGAATGCGCCGCGAACGCAGCCTGTCATCAGGCGTTCCCGCAAATTGAGCGCGATTGGGAGGAAGCGCTGGCGCGGTTAGGCCGCGAGCCGGCCCGGGTGGAATATTCGCCGCCGGACCAGAGCGGGATCGCGACCGTCGAGATTCAGCGAGACGTGTTCGCGGAAAAAATGCGAAACCGAATGTATTCCCGTGAAAGCGCAAGCCGAATCCCGCTCATTATTCACCACGCCGCCGAGGGCGATTACACGCCGTTCCTCAAGGACGCGATCCCAGCCGATCGCTCGCAGCCCGACTTCATCGCGGATGGCATGTATCTCAGCGTCACCTGCGCCGAAGACGTTCCTTTCATCGACCGGGAAGAAGCCGCGAAAGCGAATGCCGGTAACCCTTTTGGCAACTACCGGGTGGAACAGCAAACCCGCGCCTGTGACTTGTGGCCGCGCGGAAAAATCCCAGCCGACTATCAGGAGCCAGTCAATTCAAATGTGCCGGTCCTGATCTTTTCCGGCTTCATGGATCCGGTAACGCCACCGGAGCGGGGCGAAGAAGTCGCGAGCCATCTGCCCAACAGCAAGCATGTCGTCATCGCGCACGGCGCTCACGGCGTAGACGGGCTGACGAACGTGGAATGTATCGATGAGATGATCCTAACATTTCTGGCGAAGGGTGACGCCCAGAACCTCGATACAAGCTGCGTGGAACGAGTCCTGGCGCCCCCATTTGTCACAAACGAAGCGAAGTAGAAGACGAGCGCTCTCGTCCTCGTCATGCGTCACACATCACGCGCCGTAGTCTTGGCGAAGGCTGGTCACAGTCTTTTCAATTTTTTGCGTTTCAGCGTTTCAACCTTTCCCCTAGCCTCGCGGGCGCGACATGGCCGCTGAGTCCGACAACTATTCTCAATTGGAAATCGCGCATGTCTTGTTCACGGACATCGTCGGGTATTCCAAGAAGCCGATCGATCAACAGAGCGAGTTGCTCGGGGAACTGAACCGGCTTGTCCGGGCAACGGAGCAGTTCAAGGCGGCGGAGGCAGCGGGGAAACTGGTCCGGCTGCCGACAGGCGATGGGATGGCGCTCGCGTTTTTCACGAGTGTCGATGCGCCGGTGCGGTGTGCCCTGGAAATTTCGGAGGCGCTGAAAAGTCGGCCGCAAATCCAGCTCCGCATGGGTGTTGATAGCGGCCCGGTCGATCAGATCATGGACGTGAACGACCGGCCGAACGTGGCCGGGGCCGGCATCAACATGGCGCAACGCGTGATGGATTGCGGCGACGGCGGCCACATTCTTTTGTCGCGGCGGGTCGCGGCGGATCTCGCGCAATACAGCAAGTGGCAGCCGCACTTGCACGATCTCGGCGAAGCGGAAGTGAAGCACGGGGTGAAGGTGTCGATCGTTAATCTTTACACCGACAACCTCGGCAATCCGGCCACACCCGAGAAGATTCAACGGGCGCAACGAGTGGAGATGCTTCGCTCGCGCAAGCAACTGCGGCAGCGCATCGGGATCGCGGCGTTGGTCCTCGTCGCGATGATCGCCGCGGGGGGAGTCTTTTGGTGGGCAAAACGCGGAGCCGCGCCGGGAATCGGGCCTGTAACGGTTCCGACCGCGGTGACTCCGGCTGTCCCGAAGAAAAGCATCGCGGTTCTGCCCCTGGAAAATCTTTCGGACGACAAGGAGAACGCGTTCTTCGCCGACGGCATCCAGGACGACCTGCTTACGAGCCTGGCGAAGATCAAGGACTTGAAAGTGATCTCGCGCACATCTGTGATGTCGTATCGGAACAAAGCCGGCCGCAACTTGCGCGAGATCGGGAAGGAACTCGGCGTGGCCAGCGTTCTCGAAGGCAGCGTCCGCCGTGTCGGGAACCGCGTGCTCGTGAATGTCCAGTTGATCGATACCGCGACCGACCAGCACATCTGGGCAGAGCGTTACGATCGCACCCTGACGGATTCGATCGCGTTACAGGGCGAACTGGCGTCGGAGATCGCCGGGGCGTTGCACGCGAGTCTTACCGCCGAGGAAAAGGCGCGCGTGGAAATGAAGGCGACCGATAACCCGGAAGCTTATGTCGCCTACTTGAAGGGTCGCGAAGCGCAGCTCCGGCCGGAGACGTCGCGCGAGAATTTCCTGAGCGCGGAGAGTTTTTACAAGCAGGCCGTCGCGCTCGACCCGAAGTTTGTTCTCGCGCGAGCGCGGCTCAGCCTCGTCCAGGCGCTGATCTACGAATATTTTGAATCGTCGAACGCGGCCCGGCTGGCCGAGGCACGGTCCAACGCGGAAGAAGCGCTGCGATTGGATCCGAACTCGGCCGAAGCGCACTCCTCGCTGGCGCGGTGTGCCCAGAATGCCGGAGACGCCGCAACCACAAGACGGGAGCTCGATACGGCGGTGCGACTCCAGCCTAACGATGCGTCGATTATTGTGACGGCCGCGGTCACGCAATGGGGGATGGGTTGGAACGACGAGGCGGTCGCGAATTTCAAACGCGGTACAGAGCTCGGGCCGCGCGAAGCGAAAAACTTCTATAGCTATGGAGTTCTTCTCAAGGAAATGGACCGGGAAGCTGAAGCTCGCGCGGCCTTGGATCACGCGCTACTCCTGGCGCCGGAGTCAGTCTATTTCCGATTGCAACGCGCCGCCGCCGAGATTTCCTGGACGGGCGATACGAAACGCGCCCGCGCGATTCTTGCCAGCCTGCCCGGCGGCCAGGACCCGGACGGCAGAGTTACGTCCGCTTACTGCACGCTCGCGATCTACGAACGTAATTTTCCGGAAGCGCTCCGCCTGCTCGCGGCGTATCAGGGTCAAACGTTGCCCTGGGTGGACAGCGGCGGCTTCGGGAGCCAGGACACCAAGAATTTCAGCGAAGCAATCATTCGCCTTTACGCCGGCGATTTCGCGCGCGCCTACGAATGTTTTGATGCCGAGAGATGGAAGGCTGAAGTCGAAGTCGGCAAAGACCCGCTCGCGTCTGGCGGTCATGCCGGCCTGGCGCTTCTCTATGCGCAGATGAGTTGGAAACAACCGGCACTCGCTGAAGCGGCTCGGGCCCTGGAGCTGGGGCCGCCGGCAGACGCGATCGCGGAGAAATGGTTCCACTTCAATTTGGCGCGCGCCTATACGTGGGCCGCGGAACCCGCATCCGCATTGAAACAAATCGAGCTCGTTCTCAAGTCCCAGTGGGACTACAAAGCAAACAATTTCCGTCTCGATCCGGTGTGGGATCCGATCAGGAAAGATCCGAGGTTTCAGCAGTTGCTGGACAGGAAAGCCAAGTGAGCAGTGCTGTAGCCGCGGCGGTCCGCCTGCCATGCCGAAATTTGATGAAGGCAGGTCGCCGCGTAATCCGATCGTTGTAGGCCGACCGCACCGGTTGCCAAATTCGACCGACGCGGCGACTGAGCGCCGTAGTTACAGTGCGATCGCATTCCGCATCGCGAATCAATTCTTATTAGTGTTAACGCTTCAACACGTTACCTCCCAGACTCCGCGGCCTAACAAATGATCGGTCGCCGCGCGTCGCCGATGTCGCTCGGCCCTGATTTGGGTCCCGCATTCCGGACGAGCTTCTTTTTCGCGCGCTATGCGACCTGGGACGATTTCGTGAAGAGCGAAACCAGCTCAATCGCAGAGCAGGCGAAAAATACCGGAGGTTGGTCGGCATTCCGCGAACATGCCTCCTACCACACCGATACACTGGCTGACCGGATCGCGCCGAAGCAACTCAGAAATTGTAGGGCAAGCGCACCGCTTGCCGACCGATTCGATTAACAAAGCCGCCGGGGAACGTAATGTTTCTCCGCGGCTTTGTTTTCGGTTGCAGGGCGTCTCTGCGAGACGCGGCCCTGCTTTTTTCCTGTAGCCGCGGCGCTCAGTCGCCGCGTCTGTGATCTCAGCCGGAAACGGAACGCGCCGACAGAGCGGCGCGACTACAGGGCTTAGGACCGCGCGCGCAAAAAGGCAGGAAAGATCAAGACGGCTTGGGAAGTAGGAAGTAAGAAGGATGAAGTAGGAACCGGGAATGCCGACAAAAGATGTAACTCGAAGCGCCGATACGGCTGCAAGGCTCCGCCGCGGGTTGGATCACGTGAAAGGCAATCAGCCGGTCGACGCGATGGCGCATGCCGCCTGTTTTTCGCGGCGCCAATTTCATCGGTTGATGCTGGAGGTGCTCGGCGAAACGCCCGGCTCGCATCAGCGCCGGCTCCGGCTCGATCGCGGCGCGTGGCTGCTCCTCACTTCGCGCGCAACCGTCCTAGACATCGCGCTCGAGACCGGATTCGAGAGCCACGAGACTTTTACACGCGCCTTTCGCGCCCGATTTGACGAGACGCCGTCGGCTTTCCGCAAGAGCCGAGGCGCTAGTTTACCGCGGTCCATCCGGATTGGGTTAGGTATCGCGCTAAGCGCTGCTTCGCCAACTGGCGCTGTTGCCCTGCAACAATCGCGGCGACTGAGCGCAGAATCATTGAACACGGCGCCTGAGCGCCGCGGCTACAGCGAGCGGAGATGACCAGGTAGAGAAAACTTATGGCAAAAAAATCCAAAACCGCACCGATCACATCCGCCACTCACCGGCTAACTCTCGAAATTGCGAAGCCGCACCCGGCGGTTTGGAAAGCGTTCACCGGCGAGATTCATTCCTGGTGGCCGAAGGATTTCTACGCCACGGAATCGCCGCACCGGATCATGTTTGAAGTAAGACCGGGCGGAAGGCTCTACGAAGATTCCGGCAAAGGCAACGGGCTCGTCTGGTATCACGTCATCGCCGTCGACGCGCCGAACTCGATCACGATGTCCGGATTTATCGCCCCCCCGTTCGGCGGCCCAGCAACGTCGCTCCTCAACGTTACCTTTTCGCCAAAGGGCAAAGCTGCGACCACGATGGAAGTGACCGATTCCACCTTCGGTTGCCTCGGAGATACCAGCGCGACCGAGCAAGGTTGGCGTTTGCTCTTCGAAGCCGGCTTTAAGAAATGGATCGAGGCGCGGGGAAAAGTATAAAGGAAGAAAGCGAACCCCCGCCTTTCCTTCTTAATTCTTCCTTCTTAATTCTTCCTTCTTAATTCTTACTTTTCTCTACGGCTGTCCGCTGCCGCCCGCGGCTCCATAGATTTGACCGGTCGAATAGCTGGCATCGTTCGCCGCGAGCTGGACGTAGATCGACGCCAGCTCGGCCGGTTGACCCGGCCGTCCCATCGGCGTCTGGCCGCCGAACTTCTTCAACTTCTCCATGGTCGCGCCACCGCTCACCTGCAGCGGCGTCCAGATCGGCCCGGGCGCAACGCCGTTCACCCGAATGCCTTTCTCAGCGAGCTGCTTCGCGAGCGACCGGACATAGTTCGTCGTCGCCGCCTTGGTCTGCGCGTAATCGTATAGCTCCGGCGACGGATCGTGCGCCTGCTCCGAGCTCGTCGCGATGATAGCCGACCCGGGCTGGAGATGCGGGACCGCGGCTTTGATCATCCAGAACGGCGCGTAGATGTTCGTCTTCATCGTCGCGTCAAAATCTTCGGTCGAGATTTCGAGAATGGACGGGCGCGTTTGTTGCCGGGCAGCGTTGCAGACCAGGATATCGAGACCGCCCAGCTCCTTCACGGCGTCCGCGACCAGCTTGGTGCAAAAGCTTTCTTCCCGCAGATCTCCCGGCAACGCGACTGCTTTGCGCCCGGCTTCCTTGATCAACGCGATCACTTCATCCGCGTCCGCCTGTTCGTTCGGGAAATAATTGATGGCGACATCGGCGCCTTCACGCGCAAACGCGATCGCCGCCGCCCGACCCATCCCCGAATCGCCTCCGGTGATGAGCGCCTTCCGCCCCGCGAGACGGCCCGAGCCTTTGTAGCTCTTCTCTCCGTGATCCGGGCGCGGTTCCATCTTGCCCGCTAGTCCAGGCCAGGGCTGCGATTGTTCCTTGAACGGCGGCTTGGGATATTTCTTCGTTGGATCTTCGAGTTTCTGCGGTGTCATGGCTTCAGGTTTAATGGGGCTCGTCGCGGAAAAGATTGGGCGCGCGGCGATCGCCGCCAGCCCTGCGCCCAGCCCATTGAGCACGCGCCGGCGGGTGATGGTTTTAGTTTCGTTCACGAAAATCATCGCAACAGGACGATGCAACAGACGCATCAATCAGAGGTCGGAGAGGAATCTGGCCGGGAAGGGCTATAGTTGAACGAAGGAGCCCGGAACCAGTGCAACGCAAGATCATCGATCGCGAGTTCTCGAAGTTCACGGAGGTGAACCTCAGCGTTTACGTGCACAACATCCTTTGGCGGTTGCGCGATAACCCCGATTTTCCGGCGCCGAACCCGAGCTTGGAGGAGGTCCGGGCAAAATTGGGCGACCTGAAGCGTGAGGTGACAAAGTTGTTTAGCGGCGACGACCGCGCCCTGGATCGGATGCGTGCGACCCGGCGCGACCTCGAAGAAATGATGAGACATCTCGCCGATGACCTGGAAACGACTTCGCGCGATCGCGGGAAGCTGGGGACCACCGGCTTCGATCTCTTGCGGGATTGAGACTTGTAGCGACGGCGCTCAGTCGCCGTGTTGTAGCGACGCCGCTCTGTCGGCGTAATCAGACTCAGATCGCGCCTGCAAATTCTACGCGAGCTTTCCGAGGCATGGGAACTCGGCCAGGTTAGTTCCCGTTTCGCCGGACCGTCGAGCTCAATCTGACGAGATTCACAGACTGACCCGCCTTGGTGATTCTCGAGGGTCTCGAGAAATTGGCGCCGATCAATTACGTCGAGAAAATGGCTTCCCGCCGGTCGCCGCGGCTCATCACATGGTAGAGCACGCTTCGCATTCTATCCTGAGGGGTCGGGACATGCCGACGAACGTGTGCAATCAACCCGCGTGTGTCAATAATAAGCTCTGACCCCGTATCCCCGCGTATCCGATCCCCGTTTCTTCCTTGCCTCCCCAACAACAGATACCTCACCTGGGCGCCACGCCGGGTAGTACCCAATAGGGCAGCTCCTGCCTCTTCATTTCTCGAAGTTTTCGCTCGGCAGGAGCCAGACCCTCCGAGAATAACGTCCGCAAGTCCGCCAATACGCGCGGGCCTCCGAAATATGCATGATTAAGTCCTAAGCGACTGAAGTCGCATCCAGTCGCGTCGATCGTGTCTAGTCCCGGCAGCAATAACAGCCCATCGCCCGCTTCCCCTATTCGGCGGTAACCGTGAACCTTCTTCGATGCCTTGAGCGCTTTATCATCGGATGAAGCGTAAAGAGTGACACGCTTCGCCGGAGCGAGGTTTCTACGCATCAAAGGCCACTCATCAGTAGCGAATCCCATTGCGGGGACATCGGGAGCGGCCATGACAACTTCCTCAAACAGGACCTGACCCTCGGTTCTCGCGGTTAACGCCTGCATGGCGGCTACGAGTGGTCGGTTTCCCATGCTATGCGCGACAACGTTTATCCGCCGAGCGCCAGCAGCCCTTCCGGTTTGCGCGACGGCGGCGAGAAAATCAGCCAATGGCCGGGTTGTGCTTTTACTAGCTTCCTCATCATGGGCGTAGCTGAGCGTCTCCCCCCGCGAGCACCAACTGTAGAGCACAGGAACTCCGGCTAACTCCATATCGAAGGCCAGAACTCCAAGCCGACTGGCGGCGTCATCAAATGTATTGTTGAACCCGTGAATGAAAATGACTATCTCCTTTTCGTCGCGTTCGCGCACCGCTTCCGCCAGGCCGTCAAAAAAAGCCTTCTCCGCTAGTTGCCGAGGCCTGTACACGACCACGTGTTTTGCCGGATCCTCGGAGAACTCAAGGCGGTACCACGCCGGCTTCTCGACTTCCCCGGCATTGTGCTTCTTTAAGGGAATCGACACCTCACATTGGCCATAGACCAAATGGCCGGCCTTTTCGTTCCAATCGTCGCCGAACCACTTCGGCTGTTCTTTTGATCCCGTCCAAAGTCGATCAGTCGCATAGTAAAGAGTTACAACCCCGGAGCTGATATCCTTCCTTGCACGCGTTACATCTTGCGTTGGTTCCTGGCCGGGATGGATTAGTGCGCCACAATGCCAGCACGTATACCAACCCCAATGGCTAACCCCCTCTTCCTGGGGGGATCTGCAATTAAAGCATACCGGTTGGCGGTGGACGTGTCTGCGTTTGGAAGCCTCACGGTGAAACCACGCTTTCGTGTAAACTGTGAGATAACGCCTAGCTTTGTAGTAGGATGCAGAGAGCTCTCCGTCATTTGAGACCCACTGAATGTCCACTGAGGGAGGAAATTTCTTTGTCCAAGTGCGTCCCCCTCCGTTGACCTTGAGGAGGTTCTCGATCTCAGCCTCCGAAATCTCCTCATTTTGGCCTGCGGAATGTTCCGTCACTCTTTGGTAGGCAATAGAATCCGCTGTGCCGTTGGAGAACGTGATGGTAAGGAAGAAATCGGCATTCCGATAATGGGAGGCGTTTTTCTCTACTTTGTAAGCTTCGCCATACCGCTCGTCGCATTGTGGGCGGGTATCGCCGAGTCGGGCATAAGCCCGGGGCAAGAATGCGACGCTGGTCATCGTCGCTAGCGCGAGGCGGAAGAGAAAGGGAGAACGCGAGAACATGGTAGGGAGATCGCGTTTAACAGGTTGTAAGTTTATTCGCAGCAAAGGGCGAAGAGGGGTCAGTCCTCAGGAAAATCATTTCGGAAAGTAACTTTGAATGCTCGTCCAGTTGCCCATGTGCGGGCGTTCCCGCAATCGCCTCGCGGCGATCACCGCGGCTCATCACGTGATAGATCGCTCGCGGATACTCGATCCGAATCTGGCGGGGCACATCCGCTTTGCTACCGAATCTGTCCCCCGGTGTCAATCCTGAGGACTGACCGCTGTTGGACCGCCTGTCCGATGCTTCCTTGTGTCACTGATAAGCCCTGACCCCATTTCCGCTGCCCAATCTGACGAGATTCACAGACTGACCCGCCTTCCCCCACCCCTGTTGGACCTGAAGTGCATTCGCCGGCTGCTGTGTGGGAGTTCAATCGTGCGCAGCGATAACGACGATGTCGCCAGGTTGCACTTGGCGGTCAAGCAGCACGGCTTTCTGATCAGGTTTGCGCGGGTGCGGGGTCTGTTCGATCGCGTTCGGTGTAATTAACCGGATTTGGACGCGCTCAGCATCTCTTACAAAAGGGCTCACAACTTCGCGAATGGTCTTGCCCGAACCGAGCTCAACTTCGCGCGGCCCCTTAAACACATCGTCGACCAAGCATACTTTTCGCCTGATGCGCAATTTCAACGTGGCATCGTCGCAGAAGAGCATGCGAAGATCCGACTTCTCAGCCAGAACAAAACTCACATCTTCCGATTTCCCCTTTTTTGAGAACTCCGAAGGTGATTGTGGCTCCTCGGAAGCCGTTGTTCCCGATGCAGGAAGCAGGAGCGTCATTAGCAAAACGGAAAGTCCTAGAAGCAGATCGTGATCGCGGTTAGTCATGTTTTAGCGTCTCTAGTGAAGCGGTCCGTCATGATATGTCTTCCGCATTACCTTCATCCCAAGCTCGGCCCGCACAGGATTTTCGATATAAAGCACGTTGAAGGGATCATCAATATCCAATGCTGCATGCCCAACTTCGTGGGCGAAGATAACCGCGAGAAAATCATCTTCGGAGTCTGTGCAACCAGGTTGAACGGGAGGCAATTCGTCGCGGTAAAGTTTTTGAATGTCCGAGTTGGCTCCCACTCCTAGGGGGTCGGTTGGGTCAAGAGATACGGTATCGCCGCCACCCTGTGGTGCCCTCCCGCCTTTTCCGTCGACGATCGTTACTTGGCCAGGTAGACTGCGCAGCCACTGTCCGGTCGGCGTAGCGTCTAAACGTGCTATCGCCCTGTTAGCCAGCGAGCGCACGTGATCCGATATTCCTGGCGCGAAGTGATAGTCGAGCAACCCGAGCGGATCACTTCGACCCACGGCATTATTCCCAACGTATCTGTAAAGATTGATGCCCCCCGTTTCCGCGATCGGATCGCGGTTGAGCCATCTCGCGAAACCGGGATCGTAGGCGCGATAGGGTGCTAGATAAAGATTGCTCGCGGCGTGGCGGTAGTGGCCGGTGTAGCCGAAATCGAAACTCATGTTGCCGGTGACAACGGTCTGGTTGCCCCAGGCGTCGTAATCGTATCGGGCCTTTACAACCCCGCTCGCGCTGGTCACTTCGCGGATCGAGCCGAGATGATCGCGCGAATAGTAATAATTCATGACATGACCCTCGCCGACCCTTTGCTCGCCTTCGGCGAAAAACCGTTTTGTGACATTCATGCCGCTGGCGTCGCGCTCCTCGGCGAGCGTGTTGCCACTCCAGACAAAAGTCTTGGTGCTCGTGGGCAGACCGAGCAAAGTCACCCGAACCTGCTGCGAACTCTCATTCAGGCTCACTGCCTGGGCGGCTTGGAAATTGAAGCTGTGGGTGCCGGAGGGTAACGGAAAGGTTTGCCAAAGCGCGCCGTTCCCCGCGATAAATGCGGATTGAACGCCATCTGGCACGTCGACGCTACCGGTAACGCTGCCGGGGGCGGCCGCGACCCCAGAGGAGTCGCCATAGGTCCACGCCGTGCCCGCCGGGCGATACTGATAATTGGCGACGGTGGGACTTTCGAAGCTGCCATTGGTAACGGACGCCCCGTCGAGTGTCACATCGTCCAAAAGCATCGCGTTGGCCCCGCCGTTCGCATTCAGCCCCTGGAAGAGAAGCGTGTAGTTACCGGCTGGCAGCGTAAACGGCCCGGCCGTAAAAGTCTCATATTGGCCGCTCCCGGGTTCGATCGTGGCGGCACTAGAGCCATCATACTCAAGAATTTTAACCCGTCTCGACAGGCCGTCATAGACGAATTCGCTGCGGCTGCCGGTGTCCTTATAATTGACCGCCACAAGCCGATTCGCGGCGTCCCATTCGAAGGTGCGATTGCCCCCGTCGTCCGTCATGTTTCCGTTCGCGTCGTAAGTGATGGGGATCTCAGTCTGCATGTCCCCGGCACCGTGGTACCTCGACACGCTGTCGAGCTGGTTGAGATTGTTTGCGTTATAATAGTCGCCTCCGTAACGATTAAGGGGTCATAAAGGGGTCAGTCCCAAGTATCGCCAATTCTCAGGCTCGATGATAGAGCAGATAAGCTACATGGGTGGGCGTTCCCATTTGGAGCAAATCGGCAATCTCTTTAAGAGTCATACTCGTTTCCGTTCGCAAGCGCCGCGCAACCTGTACCTTCACTCGATCGCCTTTCGCCCGTCGTTCTAACTCCGCCATCTTCCAGCCCCGGTCTCTGAGTTCTTCGTTCACAATCCGCCGCCCTACTGCGTTTTCCGTCTCCTCGTGCACGCTCCGTCCATGACCACTCCGGGCGGGCCGCTCCACTTTCCTCACCAGCCGATCAATGAAATCCTCCGCCCCCACTCGCCAGCCCCGGCGCAGCGCCGCCACCGCTTCCTCCGGCGCTTCCAGCCGTCGCTCTTCCATCCGCCAGGCAAACTCGCGACGGCCCCGCGCGTCCTCCTTCTCGATTCCATGCTCACAAAGAAGCCGATCAGTCCGCAACCAGGCTGGCCGCCGCCTTCCCAGATACTGGCCGTAACTGCTCCAGCGCCAGCTCGTCAGCGCCGTCCCTTTCTTGATCAACTTCGCCCGCTCCGGGTTCAGGTGCACGTAATCGCAGGCCGCGCGCAGATAGCCGCGGCTCTCCCCGTCGATCGCCTGCGCTTTAGAGCGGCCCTGAAAAAGATGACCCGACATATGATGCCTGCGGTTAAAGCGTTGCGTGTACGTTCCCAGAAACCACTTCATGCCTGCGGCGAGATTCGCCCGCGGCGTTTCCACCACCAGATGAAAATGATTGCTCATTAAACACCAGGCGTGCACCTGCCATCCGCTTCGCCCGCAAGCCTGCCCCAAGGTCTCCAAAAATAAGTCCCGATCCGCATCGCTCAGAAAAATCGCCTCCCGTCGATCACCCCGGCTGAGCACGTGATAGATGGCTCCGGGATACTCGATCCGCAGCGGTCGTGGCATGTCGCTAAGCTAAAAAATCGATACGATTGTCAATACTTGGAACTGACCCTGCTTGCCTCCCTACTTGGAACTGACCCTTCTTGCCTCCCTGTTGGAGACCTATGGCTCCGTTCGGATCGTCTTGTCAGGACTCCTTGACCGCTGAACGGATGTCGTAGACTCTCAGCCAAAGGAGAAGGAAGAGCAGCCCGAGCTGCCCAAATGCCGGGGGCGGATGGAATGAACCGCGCGATTGCCAAAAGAGCCCGTAAATCACAGCGACAATCGTGAGTGAGAGAGCCACGCCGAAAAAGATTATTCCAATCCACCTGGCCTTTGAGAGTGGCACAAAAGGAAACAAAGCGACGGCGGGAATGGCGAAAAAGGCCAGGACGACCAGCGGGAAAAAGTAGGCAACCGGCGACACGTGGCGTGCGCCGAAGGCGTTGGCCATGCTGATGTTGAAGAACATCGGAAACGCTGCCATCCCTGCCGAGCCGACCACGATAAGTGCGTACGTCGAAACGGCTACCCAGTACCGGGCTCGAGTCGCCCGTAATGATGCGGCCACGGCAATACACGAAAGGAGGAAGGCGGCCGAATACCAATAAGACATGTAAACTCCGAACATATTACGAACCGTGCGCTAAGGAGCTGTGGTTTGCTAATCCGATACTTTTCTGGAATTTGTTCTTGCGATCTAACACAGTTGTTGACCTCTTCTGTTTCCTCCAAGCAGCTACTGAGCTGCGTTTCCAGGTTCCAGATCCCGGCGACCAGCCTGATTGATCACATAGTCAAGAAACACATAACGGCTACCGCCGTCAGTGCGAACCGTAAGTCGACCGTATTTTTTTGGTTCGCCAAAGGCAAAGTACAATGAACGCTCGGCAGCGACCTTCCATTCACTGCCCAATGCCGGATTCATATCAATAACGTACCTTTCCTCATAACCAGTCTCTGGCGCCTGAAAGGCGAAATCTTCGCTGGTCTCGATGAGTCCGCCCCGTGGAATAGTAAGGATGACTTTCCACTGGTACGGTGGCGTCATCGGACGGGGTGGCCAAGGTTTCCACACTTGGATTCGAAGTTCGCCTATCGGGTTGATCTTTCCGCTTTCAATTTCCACCCCACTTATCGTTCCATCACCGGGGACAACGACCTCGGTAGACTTGGAAATAACATCGGCCACTAGATGTTGCTTGCGCAGGTGAAACAACACCGGTGCATTAATCTTTGGTTGATGAAAGACCTCCTCGAAGGGATTCGCGTATTCAAAGCTGGACTGATTTCGCGAATCCGCCGCGTAATAACCGACTTTAGTTACGCGAACGACAAGCCGCTTACCCTTAACGTCATTGAGGGAAAACGATCCGTGCGCGTCCGTTTCGACCTGCCGTTCTTGTGTGCCGGTCGTGGAAAGATCGGTCCACTGGAACCGAACATCTGCGCCCAGAACGGGTTTCCCGTTCTCGTCGACGGCCTTGCCATAAAAATTGATCGGGACTTTCCACTCCCACTTGCTATCTTGACTGTCGCGCCGCCGAACTTCCGCCGCAACTTCTTCCTTGCTCGCTGATCCAACGTCTATCTGGTACTGGCTAGGCGGCTGAGTAAGGCTTATGGGCGAGGGTGCTACGGCTGACGTCACAGGCTGAGGCCGTTGCAAAGAACGTGTGGCTCGAAAAAATACGACAGCTACGACAACAGCAGCCAATATAATCAGGACGGGCAGAATGATGCGCCGATTCATGCTATTGCTTTAACTCGGAAACCATTCGTTGATAAAAAGGCCTCAGTTGTTGGATTGAGCGGGTGAATTGCCCGCTGTGATCGTCGACATCAGCGCCAAAGTTGCACGACGTTTTCAGATTGAACACCGAACCAAACACTGTTGCATTGTGAAGCTCAGCACCCGCCGCTTTCGACCGAGGACGTGCCACAAAGGCCATCGATTCATGCACGTCAATTATCTGCCGGAAGTCGCCTTCGGCGCCGGTAAGATACTGAGAGGTGTTACCACCAAGATATAAATACTGTCCCGAGCCGATGGTGTCAGGCTTATAATCGATCTGGTTCTTCTCCCAATTCGTCTCAAAGGGCAGCCAGATAACTCTCTTCATTCCAGTCGCCAACGCAAAGTCGTCGATGTTAAAAAAAGATATAAATTTTACAACGTTTGCTCGAGCCGATGACAAAAACAACCGGTACCCCATTTGCGACATAGTGTCAGGAGTGGGGTGAGTCGCCTCGGCGTCTACAAACCGGGTATAGGTGTTCACGGAATCCTCGTAGCAGCCGGCGGGTATCGCCGCTTCCATGAGCATGTATCTGTCGAGAGTCATTCCGCGCTTTAACGCGGCGCCCGTCACAATGTTTCCCATGCTGTGTGCGGCTACGCTCACCCGATAACTAGGAAGTTGATGTCGAACATATTTGGTCACATAGTCGTCCAAGCTTTTACCATATTTCCACGCCAACCATTCGCTAGTATTATAGGAAAATACGGAGGTTTTCGTCGGCCACCGAAGTGTGGCAAAGCGCCCTTTGTATCCTTCCCACCATAGACGCTTAAACATGGTTTGACCGGCACTGGTCGCATCATCTTCAGTTGCCTTCCAGCCGTGCACAAAAATGAGGCACTGCTCGTCTTCGCCAGGAGAAGGATCAAATCTTGGCGTGACATCGGAAGTGTAGCTAATATTCTCATCGTCAATAGGGTTAGCGTTCGAAGCATATGGTTCGGACAGGGAATTTGGCGTGGCTGTGGCCCGCTGGTACATTTGTTTAACGTCCTTGAGATCCAACCACACGCCTGCAGTCTCACCGATTTTCTGGCCGTCCTCCCAGAGACTCAGGATCAATTGGCCTTTGCCCTCGCCACTGCCTTCGAAGAGAAACCAGGCGACCGGCAATGTTTTTGGAACATTCGAGATTTGAGACCTGCTAACCCAGAAGTCCTGCGGCATGAAAAGGGGGACCCCTGGCGCGACTTCTCCGAGAGTATCCCTGAACGGGAACAACATCGTTGCTGAGGCCTTTGACTCACTTGTTAAGTAATCCGTTCCGCCGGAGGCTGCTCGATAAAGTTTGATCCTCGGGCTGTTCGAGGTTTGCTTCCATTCAAATGCGGCTTTTATCTCGCCTGATTCCAAGCTCGCTTCGAGGCCAGCGACGTTGACATGTAATCGGGCGAAATCCTCGAGATCGCGAATGGAACGAATCGTGCCGTCGGCGTAGTCGGGCGCAGACGGTGGCACATGTTCGCCAGGATCGCCTGCGGCTCCGTCGTCGTCGTCGTTCACCCAGAACCGATATGGTCGTTGCTCTGTGGTCAAATCCTTCACATAGACAGCGCCTTCGGAAAAACTCATGTTCCCGTCCCGGTCGCCATCAACCATTAAATCCGCAGAGATGGTTGTTAGGGAGTAGTACCCCGGAACTGGGGGTGAAAGGTAGTAGACCGGGGTCTCGTTGGCGGTTCCCTCCCAGGAACGCACGGTTGTGATAGGGGTGAAATCTTCCGGGGCTGGCGTACGCGGATCGTTGAAGGGATAGAAGATTTCCAGGCAGGAAACCTTCTTCTGCTCAGGCAGGTTAGGGCTGGGCTTCCATTGGAATTGATAGTTGGAATGAGTCATGTAAACGGCCTGATCATTCAAGTAAAATTCGAAATAGGCGAAGTTGGCGTCATCCTTGGCGCTGCTGGGCGCGTCAAACGGTGGAATCGGCGGCAGGGCTGCTCGAGTGCGACTGACCATTTGGTCGAATGTATATTCGTCGCTTAAGGTCGTCGTCCGTTCGGCGACGGCCGGCCCATCGTCGACCAAGTTCGGCGGATCATTGTAAGCGCCGTTGTCGCTATTTTCCCTGGCGAAAGGGAGGGCGAAGCGATCCACGCGAATAGTCTCCGTTGGAGAGGAGGCGGGAGCCCAGGGGTAGTAACGCAGGTTGGCGGCGTTTCCCGTCGCTGTGTCTTCCACGACGGAGCCGGTGTCGGGATCGAGCCGCGTGGTGATAATCGCATTAACTTCACTCTCCGGGTTGCCACCGATTAGATGGATTACAGACTGGCTTTGGAGAAAATAACGGAAAGGATTCGTGGGAATGAAAGGCCGGAAACCATGCATGTCTTTCCCTGCAGCCCGAGTCCTAGTTAACAGTCTCGGGTACGGGGTCCCGCCATTGTAGTAGTCGTCGGCCGGGGTGTTGTCATGGAACTCCTGGCGGTTACTTCGTCCGTCGCCGTCATAATCGCCATTAGCCGTTTGATCGAGGTTTCCAAAGTTGGCCATCTCCCATTGGTCGCCCAGGCCATCGCCATCGGAATCTTCTTCCACGTGCACCGACACTGGGAGTGATTTGCCGGTAGCTCCGAGGTCGTCCGTCGCGCGCGCGGTCAAGGTGAAGGAACCGGCCTGGGGAGCATGCCAACCGATGACGAAAGGCGAATCAGTAACCACACCAATCAGGTTCGACCCTTCGTAAAAATCCACCTTTCTGACCTGTCCATGCCGATCCTGCGCCTGCACTTCCACGCTGAGAGTTTCGCTGACGACGACGCCGGCATTCTGCTGCGGAGCAATGATCTTCACAATCGGACTAGCGTTGGCGGCCGCCGTGACTGGCAATTCCAGCACGCTTTGATCGGCGACGGAGCGGACGCGGAGCAACCCGGCATAGTTGCCTTCGGAGAGATGGGCGCCATCGCCGGTGACTGTGATGTCTACCGTCTGGCCGGGTTCGATCTGACCGGTAGCCGGAGAGACCTGGAGCCACGAATTATCGCGGGTAAGCCGGACGGCAAGATTATTCCCGAGGTAAGCCTTGTTGTAGGTTACTTCGACGCCCTGATCCTGGAGGAGATTTTGGATACCCACTGAAGCAGCGTTCAGCGTGCCATTCATGCTGTTGTAGAGAAAAGTAATTGCGCCCGTTTGCTCGAGGACGATCTGAAACGTAACCGGGCCGCTGCCATCGGACTGCTCCACCTGATCGAATTGAATCACGGTGCGGTCCGACCCGTTCAGATAATAAATGTGGCCGCCAGCGGCAGGATTCAGATCGGTATGGAACGCGGCTATCTCGCCCGGCGGCATATTAAATCCAGGCAAGGGACCATGCCAGCCCCAGGCAGCGCCGGCGCCCACCGTGACGAAGCCGTTGCTGGCCACGTAAATCCGAGAAAAGTCCTGTCCGAAGAAGGGAAAGGCAAACGGCAGGTCAACGGCTTCGAAGTCGTCGTCGGATTGTGAGATTACGGCGAGCAGCGTGCCGGTAGCGCTGATATCGTTCCATTCATAGGCGGGCCCATCGGGCATGGTGGAGTCCAGGAAGCGATAGGAGGTGGCGTCCGTCTCCAAGGAAAAGTCGAGGGATAGAGGGCCGTTATTATGCAACTGAACCGTCTTGGGCTGCGTCCCAGGTAAATTAATGACAAACGCAAGACTCTGAGGTGTGGCTTCGAGGAAGGCCTCGGAGGTCTCGACAAAACTAACGGCAGCGGTTTGGCTTCCGCTGCGGCACTCGGCCGCGATGGTAGATCTTGACCCGCGCGTTTGTGGTGCGTGACAGAAGACTGACGCTTCACCTGCTGCGTTGGTTTGCACCTGGGTCGAAAGAGCTGTTCCGCCAGCATCCAGGACTATTTGGCTATCGCCGGTCGCTACTTGAAAATGGACAGGGGCGTTCGCACGGGGCGCGCCTTGCTGGTCTGTTACTCGAACAGTCAAGGATACTGGCAAGACCTCTCCGGCGGGACCGCGCTGGTTATCTCCCGCCACCACCAGGATCGCTGGCAGCGTCCCATTGAAATAATCCGATGGGTCGGTGCCAGTGCGATACTCATCGCCGTTACTGATTCCGTCACGATCGAAATCGCCTTCCGCCGTTTGACTCAAGTCACCAAAGTGCGCGCGTTCCCAGTCGTCGGAAACACTGTCACTATCACTATCGGCGAGGACGGTTATACCTATGTCTGCCGAGGCGGTTGACTTTCCCATATCGTCGGTAGCTCTGGCCGTAAGCACATGAGCTCCAAGCGTTGGAGCCACCCACACAAAATTGGACGGGGCCGAGACAGTTTCTCCCAAAAACTGGCCGTCCAGGAAGAACTGCACCTTCGCAATTGTGCCATCCGGGTCGGCAGCTTCGGCCACCAAGGTAACGCTGGCGCTCGTCAGGAGCGTTTGTCCCGCGGCCGGCGAGGTAAGACTGACCGTGGGTTCGTGATTAACTATCATCGTGATTGGCACTGCCACCAGAACCGGCTCCGACTCCGATGATGAAAGCTCGACGCTGCCGGTATACCTACCCGACTCCAGATAGGTCGCATCAACCATGACAGTTATCGCTCGCGTTTCGGCAGAACTTATCGATCCGGATGCGGGCGAGGCGCTAAGCCACCCCTGGCCGGGTGCGAACCTTACCGTGAGGTTTGGATGCAAATAGGCCTGGCCAAAGGCAACGCTCAATCCTTTATCACGAGTTGCGTTTTGGGCGCCAACCGTGACGTCATCCACCACCGAAGGCAGAGTTTTGTAACGAAGGTCGATCGTGCCGTCACTCTTGAGCACGATTTGGAAAGTGACTTTGCCTGTACCACCATAGCTATCGACTCCTTCGTATTGGATAATGGCGCGGTCGGATTCATTCAAGTAGAAAATTTCGCCCGACCGCCTCGGATTGAGATCCGTATGAAACCCGGCGATTTCATTGGCCGGCATATCTGCCCCCGGCAGTTCAGAGTTACTAAATTGATCGGAGCCTTCACCAAACGTAATGAAGCCGTTGGAACTAACAAAAACCGAAGTGAAACTCTGGCCGAAGTAAGGGAAGGCGAAACCTAGATCAAAGCTTTCGAATTCGTCGTCGGCGCCGGAAACTCGCGGCAACAGTGTTCCGGTATTGCTAATGTCTTCCCATTCATAAACCGGCCCCGAGGGCTGGTCTGAATCGGTGAAAATCAGATCATGGGTAGCGTCGTCACGCGCGGTAAGCTGGAAGGGGAGCGACTGAGAGCTGGCGTTGCTCATGGTGAGCATTGCGGTCCTCCTTTCGCCAGGACTGAGGACGACCGTCAGCTGGTCTGGGGAAAGGACGATCGACGGCGCGACGTCATACGCATTCGGGTCAGTGTCGCGCTGATACTCCTGTAAGTTCGTCGCAGCGTCACCGTCGGGATCGTCGTCCGGGTTGACGCCGAGGTGACCGAAGTAACGCTGTTCCCACGCGTCCGGCAAACCGTTGCCATCGCTATCGAGAACCGCTCCAAAGAAATCAAAGCCGAACAGATTTTTGATCTGCCCAATATTGGCGATAGCGAAGTCGTCCGCTGGATTGGCACTTTGGGTCCACGGGTAGGCGGTAGTGAAGCCCGCCGCAATCAACCGATTATAGAACGGCTTGGCGACACTCTTGAGCTGGCCCAGGTTCACCGGCGCGAAATCGTTCGTTTGCGACCTGGGAGTCGACCAGTTTGCAACTAAGTGACGCAAGGTCTCGCCCGCACCGCCGGGAAGTTTGGTGTCCATTTCCAGAAACGCGGCCTTTGCGATATTCTTTAGCTGGCCTTGATTGGCCGGCGCGTAATCGTCCGCTGCGCCTTGTTCGAGCAGAACACCGCGCTGCGACCACCAGGAAGGCCCTGTGCCATACAACAGCAGAGGTATGAGCGTCGCGACACTAACGGCAAGAGATAGCCGCAATGCCGAAAGGGCATTGCGGCTATCGGGGGGCTTGCGCTTCATCGGGGGGGATCAGCCGCAGCCGGACAGTTGTTTATGGGGGGGACCCCTGGGTGAATTCTCCCATTGCCAGATCGCCCTGAGGGGCGACCCGGGTGGGCCAAACGGCGGCGGGACCTGCAGGTCCGGCGGGACCTTGAGATCCCGTTGCACCGGGCGGACCCGCGAGACCTGATGGACCTATCGGCCCAGGCACGCCAGTGGGCCCTTGAGGACCTGCCGGGCCCGCGATGCCCGCCACGCCGTCGATGCCGTTAGCGCCCGGGGTTCCATGAATATTTCCCTGCAACGCCCAAATAGGTCCGCCCGCGCTACTCACTTTTTGCCAGACATCGCCGTTGGCGAGATTGAGGTAATAGTCTGAAAGCGTCCCAAGTGCGGCGCCGGGTGGTCCGGTAAAAGAGAACCATCTGTTTCCATTATTACCGGCGACCCCTTGCAAGCCGGTCGAGCCAGCCGGACCGGTCGGACCAACCAAACCTGTTGGTCCCGCGGGTCCTGGCGCGCCATTTACGCCGGGAGGGCCGGCGATTCCCTGCGGGCCAGCGGGACCAATAGGACCACTGGGACCGATAGGACCAATAGGACCTGTCGCCCCGACTCTGCTGAGGGAAATCTCGAGACGCGGTTCGTGACTGGTTTGGTTCGATTCTTTGCTGTCGAACGCGAGATTGAGAGTGCTTGTGGTCGCGCTGGCTTCGATCTCGATGCCCTCGTTCGCGAGGCTGCCATTCAGCCAGGCCTTGACCCAGGCGGTGACGTCGACGCTGATGAAATTGTTAACTGACGCGACCGGCAAATTGGTGAGCTTTGGCGCGCCAAAAGAGAGGGTGCTCGCCGAATTATTGGTCAATCCGTATTCGTCCCAGGCGGTGGTCACTGGACTAAGAGTTATCGCGCCCACGATCGTGCTGTTGTTGTTGACCCAAAAGCGAAGCCGGGCCTGGCTCACATCGCTCGCCAGCGTCCCGGGTGGAAGCGTGGCGAGACTGAACTTGAGAAACGTGCGACCCATCCGGCCGTTTCCCTTGAAGACGTGGAGATCGATTCCGCTCCCGTAGTTGGAACCGTTCGGCGGCGGCTTGCCGCCGGTCGTGGCGTTATCGACGTAGGTGTCCTGGAGGAGCAACGCTTCAGCAGCGCCGGCTCGGGTAATAGCCAACGAAACAGGGAGGAAAAAGAAGGCGAGGCTGGCGGCGCGGGAGAAGAGCGTATTCATGGGCGGAGAATTAGTGAAGCTGCACGACGGTGGATCACCGCGAAGGAAACGAGCGACCGGGCGGAGGGGAATTTTCACGATCGCGCGCATCATGCGCGATGCGGCCAAACGAGCACAATGGGCCGAATGGCGTACGGCGCGCCGAATTCAGCGACGCTTCGGCGGCCGCGGCCGAAATGGCGTGCCGTCGCGGTTCAGGCGGCGCTCGTACCACCAGACGCAGACTTCAGTCCGCGTTTCGAGATGGAGTTTTTCGAGAATGTGCTGGACGTGCTTCTGGACGGTGCGCGGGCTGCATTCGAGAATCTTGCCGATGTCGTCGTTCCGTTTTCCGGCGACGATCCACTCGATGACTTCCAGTTCGCGCCGGGTCAAATAGGGCGGCTCAGTCTCGGCTACGCGCAGGCGCTTTGACTGGCCGTTTCGGCGTCCATTCCGGGAGGGCATGACGACTGTTTCTAACGAGAATTAGCAGCGGCGTCCATACGCACAACAGCGTATGCCGGAATCAGCGGGCGTATTTCGATTTTAAGTGGTCGATGTAGCGGCTATAGGTTTCGGCGAGAGCGGCGCTGTCGAGGAACAGAATGTTCTCGGCGTTGAACTGGGCGCTCCGGGAAAAATTGTAGGAGCCGGTGATAACGGTGTCGTCGATGACGAGGACCTTGTTGTGCATGAAATCGTGGCGGCTGGTCGGGCTGTAAGGCGTGGAGTTTTTCCCTGCGAGATGAGCGCGGGTAACGATTTCCTGGAGCGCCGGGATTTTCCAGTGGTTCGACGGAACTCCCTGCCACTGGGTGTAAACCTCGGCCATCTGGGTCCGATCGTAGATGCCGTCGACCTGGATGCGGCCGGCGTGAAGCAAATCGAGAAGCTCGCCGATGAGGGTGCCGGAATTGATGAGGAGGCTGCAAATCCGGACACGGCGTTGGGCGGCGCGAACGCGGCGAGCGATCTCGGTGTCGATCTCGAGACCGCATCCGGGAGAGAACAGGAGGCGCGCGGTGACGGGCTGTCCCTCAAAGGTGAGCGAGACCGGCTCGGTGTGGATCTTGCCGGTGTTCTCGAAGTTTTCCTTTTCCCAGAGCTGCTCGAAATTTTCGGCGTAGGCGGCGGCGAGCGTCAGGGAATCGAGCGTGACGACGTTGTTCTCCATCAAGGTGAAAGCGTCATCGGTCATGTTGGTCGAGCCGGTCCAAACCGAGGCGCGATCCCGGACGATGAACTTGCTGTGCATCAGCTTCATTCCGGCGATGCGCTTCCAGGGGTAGCCTAATGCCTGGACGAATGCGCTGGTGCCGGCGGGCGCGGGATCCTGGCCGGCGGCAATGTTGGGTTCGGCGGGCTTGTCGCCGTCGAAGCAAAAGCGAATCCGGACGCCGGCGTTCGCGCGTTCGCGCAATGCGGCGACGAACTGGGCGCGCAACGATTCGCTGAACCGCATGTCGTAGACGGCGATGTCGAGCGATTGGGTGGCGGCGCGAATGAAAGCAGTCAGCCGCGCCATCACGGAGTCGGCAGTCTGTTCGTCCTGGGCGAGGAAGAAGACGGACAATGAAGAAGTGACCGGTGACATGTGACGAGTTAGCTGGAGTTTCAGCGAGAGCGTGACGCGATGCGATGACGGAGTTGAAGAAAAGGACGTTCGACGGCGAGGAAGAGGACGGTGGCCGCGGCGTAAATACACACTTGGACGCCGATGAGAGCAGGGAAAGAAGTCATGGCGAGGCTGTGGGTCCCGAAGAATTGGACGACCCAATGGATGACGAGTTTCTGAACGAGGTAGGCGCTGTAAGCAATGCTGGCGATGAAAGCGACGCCGGGAACTTTGATCCGTCCAAAGGGCAACCGTGAACTGACGGCGCAGACGAGCAGCAATGCCATGCCGAGAGCGACAAGGGGAAATTGCCAGACGCAGAACGTGACGGTGACGGATTCAGTTTCGCCGAGAGAAAGCGCATAACCAATCGCCGCCAGGGCCGGCAACCAAAGCCAGGGCGCGAGGTTCGTGATTGATGTCCACCAGCGCGGACGAAATCGCTCGATCGCCGCAAGGGCGACCCCGAGGACGAGCGGATCGAGCCGGCCCCAAGTCGCATAGTAGATCCAGGTTTGATAGCCACGCCAGGCGACGCTGTCCTCGCCGGGATATTGCAAGGCGAGGAACCAGCGGAGCACGAGCCCGATGAGGACGATCGTGCAGGGAACGATAAACGCAGCGCGGCGCCAGCGGATCACCAGAAGCAACACGAACGGGAGCAACAAATAGAACTGGTCTTCGACAGCGAGCGACCAGGCGTGAGAAAACGCGGTGCCGCCGCGGAGCCCGATATTTTGGACGGAGAGGATAAATTTCCAGAGCGGAAACATCTCGGCATACTCGCGCCAGGAGGGCAGGAACGCGTAGATGGCGAGAACGAGGAGGTAGGCGGGCAAAATGCGCAGGGCACGCCGGGCAAAGAAACGTCCCAGCTTAATGGATTGGCCGCGGGCTAGTGGGGCGAGCAGCTGCCCACCGATCAAGTAACCGCTCAGGACGAAGAAGAGATCGACGCCGATCCAGCCGAAGCGATCGAAGTTTCCCGGGGTTTGGAAGCCGAAGAGCGCGGCGTGATAAATCGTGACGACGAGAACAGCTACAGCCCGGAGAAGATCGAGGCCGGGCTCGCGCTCACGTCGGGTGAAGCGCGGGTCGATGCTGGTCTCGATAACTTGATCGGGAATGAGTGGAACCTAGCAGGCGCACCCCCGCCGTCGAGCCAGTCCGGCGCGAGTGCAAAAGAAACCCGCTGCCGACGCGGTTTGGCAATCGGCAGCGGGTAAAGGTTCTTGGAGCAGTGGGGTTAACTTACTTGCCGCGGGTGTACTCTATCACCATCGTCTTTACTTCTTTGCCACCGCGATCCTCGTACCATTCAAAGAGCATGTGGTCTTTGTCAGTCAGCTTCAGCGTTTCGCGAATCTTTTGTTTCATCGTCGCGCTCATTTGAAATTCGCCTGTGGAAGTAATCGTTTTCGTGGAAGCGTCATAGGTGCCCTCCGTCGTCATGATACCGGTACCCATGCTATCCATCCAAGAGCCGACGAACTTCTGCTTGGCGTTATCGTAGCCCTCGAGAGACATGCCGGTGAAATCCATGTCCATCATTTTGCCGTCGGGGCCAGGCATCTGCATCTTCCCTTTCACATCCATCTGGAAGTAGCGGCCTCCCATAAGCGACTTCCTGGTGGCGACGCCTTTGGATTCCTGCGGCTTCGAAGTCGGGTCGCCGTTCATCCAGAATTTAGTGACGAAATTCCAGGTACCGTCGAGGCTGGCGAGGAGCTTGTGGTTCTCGTTCAGCTTCGATAATTCCATCATCATCTTCATCATCTCGGCCTCGCTCGGCATGGATGAAGTCGACGTGCTGGTAGTAGTAGCCGGGCTCGAGGTAGTAGTAGTGGTAGTAGAAGTTGCCGGGCTGGTAACAGCTTTCGGCGGGGCAGCAGGACTTTGCGCGAAAACGACCGAAGCAGTCGCGCAGAGCACTGCGAATGTTTTAAGTAAGTTTATAGGTCTCATAGGGCCGATCTTGCGGAAAGGGCGTGGAACGGTCAAGCCTCGGCTTGGGAATAACGCGACGTTTCTACTTGTTCAGCAAAGCTAGTCGACGTCGCGCCGATTAGGATACTTCGGTCACGGAAGGGAACTGGTGATTTTCCAGATCAAACCGCCGGGAAACAGACCGAGGAAGAGAACAATGCCGGCAAGGACACCGATGGCAAGACGTTGGAGAAGGTCAGATCGGGGTTGTTCCGGGACGACCGGACCTTTGTCGACGAATATCGCCTTTAGCACCATGAGGTAGTAGTAGAAGGAGATCAGGCTCCCAAAAAGCGCGAGAACAACGAGCCAAAGCAGGCCGTAATCGCCCTGCGCGCGCAAGGCGGCGTTAAACAGGTAGAATTTCCCGAAGAAACCGGCCAGCGGCGGAATGCCGGCCAACGATAACATGAACACCGCCATGCAACCGGCGAGCCAGGGGGAGCGCGACGAAAGCCCGGAGAAATGGGCGAAATCATCGCCGCCGGTTTCGCGGCGGACGAGCGCGATGACCGCAAATGCGCCGACCAAGGTGAAAGCATAGATCGTAGTGTAAAACAGGGTGGCGCTGAAACCCTCGCGCCCGCCCGCAACGAGCCCCAGTAAGGTGTAGCCCGCGTGCGCGACGGCCGAGTAAGCCAGCAGCCGCCTGACGTTCGACTGCGCGAGCGCGACGAAATTCCCGAGCAAGATCGAGAACGCCGCCAGGACAGCGAGGAGCGGCGCCCAACCGGCGACCATGGCGTGCCAGCCCGCTTCGCCTTGGGCTGGACCGAACCCGACGAGCACAATTTTTCCAAGCACGACAAACGAGGCGACTTTCGAGCCGGATGCGATAAACGCGGCCGAAGAAACAGGTGCGCCCTGGTAGGCATCGGGCGCCCAAAGATGAAATGGGGCCGCGGCGATTTTGAATGCGAAACCGATAAGCGTCATGACGAGCCCGGCGGCCAGCAAAGGGGAGACGACCGCGAGCCTCGATGCGATCACAGCGAGACCGGTCGAACCGGTCGTGCCGTAGATGAGGCTGATGCCGAAAAGCGTGAAAGCGCTCGCAGTGCTGCCGAAAAGAAAATACTTCAGGCCTGCTTCCGCCGAGCGAACATCGGTTTTATCGAACGCCGCCATCACGTAGAGCGAAAGGCCGGTAAGCTCGAGCCCGATGAAAATGACGAGGAATTCTTCGCTCCCGACGAGCAACATCAGACCGACCGTCGCCAGGAGAAGAAGCGCGAGATATTCGCCGTGATGTTTGAAGTCCATTTGCCGCGCCACGATCACGGTGAAGAACGCGAGGGCGAGACAGATCACTTTGAACAGGCAAACAAGAGGCGTGATGACGAGCATGCCGTTGAAGAGCGTCGCCTGCGGCGGAAGCATGAGGACGGCCGAGGAAGCAAAGAGAAGTCCGGCAGCGGCGACTCCCGAGCAAATCGTGCTGGTTCGCTGGCCTAACAAACCAAGCGCGAGGACGGCCAAAGCCGTGAGAACAAGAGTAGCCTCCGGCGCGGCGAGTCGAAGCAGTTCGAAGTAGTTCACGGTTTGAGAAAATGCATTGCTTCGACCGCGGGCAGAATCCGGTCGAGCAGGAATTTTGGATAAACGCCGGCAGCGAGGGTCGCGAACATCAAGAGCGCGGCTCCCCATTTTTCGGGGGCCGAGATTGCTGCCATGGCCTGGGATCCAACGGCTGAGCTCTCCGCCGCCGCGTCACTAAAGAACGTCTTCTTGAGGGCGCGCAGGGTGAACGCGGCCACCAATACCATGCCGGCCCCGGTTACCAGCACAGCCAGCGGATACGCCTTCCAGGCTCCGAGGAGAACAGTGATCTCCGCGACAAATCCGCTGAAACCAGGAATGCCCATGGACGCAGCGGAGGCGATGACGAACGTAAACGCCGCAAAGGGCAGGAGGTGGCGAAGGTTCATCCCGCCAAGCGCGTCGAGGTCACGAGTGTGGGTGCGCCGGTAAATCATCCGGCCAGCGACGGCGAAGAGGAGGGCCGCAATGACGCCGTGAGAAAACATCTGGAGAACCGCCCCGGTTGCGCCCAGCGCGTTCGCTGTTGCCAGCCCGAGCAAGACGAAACCCATATGGCTGACACTTGAGTAACCGATAACGAACTTGAGGTCGCGTTGCCGCAAGGCGACTCCGGCGGCGTAAATGATTCCGACGACGGCGACCACCGCAATCCACTTGCTCCAGAGCAGGAAACCCTGCGGCAAAAGATTCATCGCCACCCGCAAAGCAGCGTAAGCGCCGAGTTTCATCACGATGCCGGCGAGCAACATCGAACCCGCGGTGGGCGCAGCGACATGGCCGGTAGGCGCCCAGGTATGAAGAGGCCAGATGCCAGCGAGGACCGCGAAGCCAAGAAACAAAACCGGAAAGACCCAGGCTTGGAATTGAGCCGTGAATTTGAACTCGGCGAGCTGCTGCAGATCAAGCGTGGTTCCCCCAGCGGCAACATAGATGGCGAGAATGCCGAGGAGGGCGAGCGCGCCGCCGAAGAACGAATAAAGCGTCAGCTTCATCGCGCCGTATTCCTTGTTCGTGGAACCCCAAATCGCGATCAGGAAATACTTCGGGACGATGACCAGCTCGTAGAAAACGAAGAGAAGAAAGAGATCGGCGCTAAGAAAAACGCCATAGGACCCGCCGACGACCAGAAGGAGCCAGAAGAAGAACTCGTTAGGCCGCTCCTCCACATCCCAGGAAAACAGGACGGCGCTGACCGCGGTGAGGCCGGTGACCAGGCACATGGTGAGGCTGATGCCGTCAGCCGCCAGGTGGTATTGGAACCCCAGGACTTTTATCCACGGCAGTTGAACGATCGTCGTGAACATGGCCGGATCGTTCACGGCGAAGAACTCGTTCAAGCTGATGGCGAATCCGGCCAGGGTCGCGAGCAGCGCCATCCAGCGCGCCAGCACCTGGGGCAGAAACAGGAGGAGAAGCGCCGCGCCGAACGTGACGTAAATGGTCCAGGCGATCATCGACGTTTCGGTGTCCGGTAGGGCGGCGACTTTTCTCGAACGTGAAATCCAATCTCGCGCCGCGGCTTCTCGGGCGGGGCCATCAACTGCCGGATGGCATCGATGATCGCTGCGATTTCCTCGTCATGCTTGCCGACGCGTTGCTCCAATTGACTGAATTTGCGCGCCAGCTCGCGATTGGACTCAAGAGTTTCTCGCAGTTTCACAAACGCGCGCATGATCGCGATGTTAACCTTCACCGCGCGTGGGCTGTTCAGAATGCTAGAGAGCATGGCAACACCCTGCTCGGTGAAAGCGTAGGGGCGGGCGCGCCGCAATCCTCCCCAACTTGAAGTCACAAATTGTGACTTCAAGATTTGGAATTCCCTCGCATTCAGTTGAAACACGAAATCCGCCGGGAATCGGGCGGCCTGACGCTTTACAGCTTGGTTGAGGACCTTGACCGGGACTGCATACAGCTCCGCTAGATCGCCGCTGAGCATCACCTTCTGCCCACGCAGCACGTGCAGGGATTGGATAATTTGACGGGCGGGAACGATAGCGCGGGTTGTTCCCATTTATGCAAAAAGCCGCGTCATCTGAGCGACGGTGCTGTTGAAGATGTTGAAGACAAACTGCGGCGCGATGCCCGCGGCAAACATCAGGAGTGTCACCGGCACGATCACGAACTTTTCGCGCCGCAGAAGATCGGGAAAGCCGGTGCAGCTTTCAGCCAAAGGACCGCTGAAGAGCAGCTGCATGGCGCGCAGGAATGTGACGGCGGTGAACAGCAGGCCGAGCACGGCCACGGCGGTTGGGATCATGGCGAGACTGAAGGCGCCTTTGAAAATGAGAAATTCGCCGATGAATCCGTTCAAGCCGGGCAACCCGAGGGACGAGAACATTGCCACGCTCATCCAGCCGCAGAGCAACGGAGTTCGCTGCATCAACCCGCCGAAATCGTGGATACCGCGGGCGCCGCGGCGTTCTTCCAGCAAGCCCACAAAGTAAAACAAGGCGGCGGCAGTGACGCCGTGGTTGAAGACTTGCATGAACACGCCGCTCAGAGCCGCCTGGATTTCAGCCGGCGGGCGCGTAGTCGCCGTGCTCACGGCGAACAAGGCGAGCAGGCAGTAGCCGAGGTGGTTAACCGAGAGATAAGCGACCATCCGTTTCAAATCGGTTTGCGCCCACGCGGCGAGCGAAGCGAAAACGATCGAGCAAACGGCGAGACCGAGCAGCCACGGTCCGAACGCCTGGATCTCGCGCGGGAAAAGCGGAAGCAATAGACGGATGAATCCGTAAATACCCATTTTCGAAAGGACGCCGGTCAGCACCATCGAGACGCCGGTGGGCGCGGCCTCGTAAGCGTCGGGAAGCCAGGTGTGAAACGGAAAGAGCGGGACCTTCACGGCGAGGCCGAGGAAAATTCCGAAGAACGCGAGCCAGCCAACCCGGCCGGTCAGTAACGGAGCGGTGCGGGCGAGCTCAGCCAGCCGCGCGAAATCGAACGTGCCTCTCGCGAAATAAATGCCGAGAAAGGCCAGCAGCATCGCGACGCTGCCGAGGAGTGTGTAGAGAAAGAATTTGGTCGCGGCCCAATCGCGATTGGCGCCGCCCCAGATTTTGATGAGAAGAAAACCGGGAACCAGGCTCATCTCGTAGAAGAGGAACCAGAGGACGAAGTTGTGCGCGGTGAAATTCCCGTAGAGGGCGGCCTGCATGACGAGGAGGAGCGCGCAGGCACCACGGCTCAACCGCTGGGCCAGAAACGCGAACGGAAAAATTAGCGAGGTGAGAATTATCAGGAGCAGGCTCAATCCATCGATCCCTACGAGGTACTCGGCGCCAATCGACGGGATCCACGCATGCCGCTCGACGAACTGGAGCGCGGCATTGCCACTGTCGAAGTTACGCCACAAGAGAAACACAGCGGCGGCGCTCAGGATGTTGAAACCAAGAGCGATCCCCCGCGCAGCGGTCGGACGGCTGACGCTGACAAAAAGCGCGCCGACCAACGGCAGCAAGATCAGAACTGTGATCAGACCAGCCATGCGTAGAAAAGAAGCAGCGCCACCACCGCGACAGCGACGGCGCCGAGATAAACCTGAATTTGGCCGGACTGGAATCGCGACATCAAACGACCCAGGCCGCGCGCTCCGGTCGCGCCCTCGTTCACTCCCGCGTTAATTCCTCGTTCATCAAAGCCGGCCGAGAACCCGCCGAACATCCGTCCGATTCCGCCAACGCCGCGGACGAGGCCATCCCAGAAGAAGCGGTCCATCCAACTGGCGACCAAAGCGGCGTTTTTGCTCAGTGCGATCACCGTGTGGGCGTAGAGTTCGTCGAGCCACATTTTGTTTTCGAGAAAGCGATAGAGCACGGGCTGAGCTTGCTGAAAGGGATCGGTGAGACCGGCTCGGCGATACAGCAAAATGCCAAGGCCGATTCCAGCCGCGACGAGCCCGAGCGAAACGAAAAGCATCGGCTGGATGACCCGCGCGAAATCGACCTCGGCCGTTTCGCCGGACAGGTAGCTGTGCAGCCACGGCCACGCGGAGGTGAGAATGGCGCTGAGGCCGATGGTGCAAAGAGCTAACACGATGAGCGGCCGAGTCATCACCGGCGGACTTTCGTGAGTCGGCTCGGACGTTCGACGGGCGCCGTAGAACACGTAGATCATCTGCCGCGTCATGTAGAGCGCCGTCAGCACAACTCCGGCGAGCATTAGGTAATGCGGCACCGATGATTTCGGCCAATGACCGGTCGCATGCAGGATTTCTTCCTTCGTCCAGGCGCCCGCAAAAAAAAGCGGCACCCCGCTAAGCGCCATCATGCCGATCGCGTAAGTGACGAACGTGACCGGCATCAGTTTCCGCAGCCCGCCCATCTTGCGAATGTCCTGTTCGTGGTGCGACGCGTGAATCACCGAGCCGGACCCGAGGAACAGAAGCGCTTTGAAAAAACCGTGCGCAAGCAAGTGCATGATGCCGGCGGCCACGCCCCCGACGCCGAGCGACACCATCATGAGACCGAGCTGCGAAACCGTCGAGTAAGCGAGGATTCGTTTAATGTCGGCCTGCGCGATGGCAATGAGCGACGCCATCAGCGCAGTGATTACCCCGACCCAAACGACGACGGTGAGCGACGGCGTCACGCCATCGATTGCGCCTAGCGAGAAGATCGGATAGACGCGCGCGACGAGGAAAACGCCGGCGGCAACCATGGTCGCGGCATGGATCAGCGCGCTGACCGGCGTCGGGCCTTCCATGGCGTCCGGCAACCAGATGTGAAGCGGGAATTGCCCGGATTTGCCGACCGCGCCTGAGAAAATCAAGAGCGCGATGAAAGTCGCGCTGGATCCGATCGCGAGAAGCCCGGCGGCTTCGAGGCAGCCTTTGCCTCCGTCGTAAAACAAAAGCGTTCCCGCATCGCGATAGAGCCAGAGCATCCCCAGGAAGAATCCGAGATCGCCGATCCGGGTAGTGATGAATGCTTTCTTCGCCGCCGCAGCCGCGCTCGGTTTGTGAATCCAGAAACCAATCAGCAGATAAGAGGCGAGCCCGACCAGTTCCCAGCAGACAAACAAGAGGAGCAAACTGTTCGCGATAACTACGCCGAGCATCGCCGCCGAGAAGAAAGAGAGGTAGGCGAAGAAGCGGGTGAAATCCTTGTCGCCAGCCATGTAGCCCTTGCTGAAAACGAAAATCCAAAGGCCGACGAAGGTGATCATCACCAGCATGGCAGCGGCGAGCGGATCGAGGACGCAGCCGAGCCGCAGCACCTGGTCGCCGAAAGTGAACCAGGTGAAATTTTCGACGGCCCGCGCTCCTGGCGTTTGGAGTGTCCAGGCGAAGGAGACGATAGCGACAGTCAGCGCAGCGACCTGCCCAAGAACCGCCAGCGCAAACGCGGCCGATCCCCGCGCTTTTCCAAGCGTCAGGATTAGCAGCGACGCTGCCAACGGCAGGAGCGGGATCAACCAGAAGTTGGATGCGGCCCAGGAATTCATCGTGCTAATCTTTTTCCTTCTCTTCCTGTTCCAAACCGGGGAGGCGTTCGATCGCTTCGCGGTCGATCGCCGCCAGCTTGAGCCGCTCCACCAGCCATTCGACGCGTTCTTCGCGCGCCTCGCGATTCAAGGCGTGACCGGCCTTGTAGAACGCAATTTTTTTGGGCTCGGCAAACCGCTCGAAATAGCCGCGCGCCATTTTCTCGGGGATGCCGCCATCCTCCTCGCCGAATTGGAGAAAGACGGCCGCGGGCGCGCTCTGGCCGATGAAATGAACCGGGTCGTCGAACGCGTATTGGCGAAAGAAATCGTGCAGCGCCGCTTCGCCGTTCTTCTTCCGGAATTGCACCACATCCATCGCATTCGAGACAAACACGTATTCCTCATCGGCAAAGACGCCCGCCATGAGCACAAACGAGCCGACGCGTTTCTCGACGCCCGCGAGAATGCCGCCGGTATGCGCGTTGTAACTGTGGCCGACAAACGCGACCCGCTGCGGGTCGATGTCGCCGCGCGCAACAAGCAGATCGACGCCGCGACGGAAATCGATCACCTGCTGGCGCGACGCTTCGGCGTTCTGGATCTCGCCCTTTAACCCATCCTTCTCCAGGATAAAGCCGGGCCGGATCAGCGGCGTATCGGTTAACAGGGAGGCGGCACCCGCGCGCGCGAGCAGGAGCGCCTCGTCGAGAAATTGTTTCCGGTTCCGAAACGATGACCGTTGCATCATCCAATGCCCAAAAAGAACTCCGGCGAACGGACCTTTGCCGGACGGGATGACGAGCGTAGCGGGAACGCGGCCGCCGCGCGGACTGTCGTAGGAAAGCTCGATCACCGTCGCGCCATCGCGTTTATCTTTTTTTTCTTCGCGAATCTGCAGCGGAGCGTTTCGGTCGTACTCGAATTGGCGAACCAGCTCGTCGAACGGCGGCGATTTTTTCTCCGGCGGATCTACCGCGGGTGCGGCCAAGGGAGCGCCGATAAGGGCCGCGAGTGCTAAAAGGACGGCTCTCATCCCTTGAGCTGATTCATTCGCCGAACGTTTGTCGTCCGGTAATGCCGGTAAACGGCGATGACGAGCGCCAGACCGACGGCAGCTTCGGCCGCTGCGATCGCGATCGAAAAGATAGCGACCATCACGCCGTTCGGGTTTTGCGGGTCGGGCCCGAAGCGCCAGAACGCAATGAAGTTCAAGTTTGCGGCGGCGAGCATGAGCTCTATGCCGATGAGAATGAAGATCGCGTGTTTGCGGCTGAGCGCGGCGAGCAAGCCGATGGAAAAAAGTGCCGCCGAGACGGCGAGGCAAAGCTGGAGCGTCGGTGTCATTGGCTCGGAGAGCGCACGCGCCTCGCGTGCTGGCAATCGCGCCCTCGCGATTGCGAACTTTTCGGGAAGATTTTCGGCGAGGCTCCGAAAAGAGCACGCGAGGGCGCGTGCGCTCCCCAGAGAAGAAACCTTGCGTTCACCGCTTCTCCTCCATCACGAGAACGAGGGCGCCGATCAGCGCGGCGGTCAGCAACAGACCGACGCACTGGAGCGGCCACACGTAGTTCGTCATCAACAGTTCGCCGATCCGTTTAACGGTTAGCGCTTCGATCGCGGGCGCCGCGATCGCCGTGGACGGCGTCCTGTAGATCGTCCAGAGGAGCCCGCCAAACACGGCGAGCGCGACCAGGGCCCCTCCCCAGTTGAAGCCGCCGGTGTCTTCCTCTTCGCGCCGCGTGAGCAGAATCGTGAAAACGATCAGGACAGCGACCGCGCCGACGTAAACAAATACCTGCGCGAGTCCCACGAACTCGGCGCCGAGAAAAAAGTAAAAGAGGGCGAGCCCGAGAAATGCGAGCACGAGGCAAAGAGCGGCATGGATGAGCTTCCGCAGACAAGCGGCAGCCAGCGCACCCGAGAGCGTAAAGACCGCGATGAAAATGAAGGCGGTGGTATTCATTCGGCGAAACGATAGGTGCGCGTGGTCAGATTCTTTCCCGTCCGAAGAAAGCGCGATAGCGCCAGGTAAACGACCAGCAGAATTCCCACCGACCAAATCCAGCGCATGAAACTCTCGCGTTGGTAATGCCAGGCGGCCGCGGCCACGACGCAGGTGAACGCCATCGGCATCATGAATTTCCAGGCGAACGCCATGACGTGATCGATCCGCATCCGCGGGAGCGTGCCGCGAATCCAGATGAACACGAAAAGAAGCGCGGAGAGTTTTGCAAAGAACCAGACGTAAGAGGGAACGATTTCGAGGAAAGGCAACGGCGCATGCCAGCCCCCGAGAAAGAGGGTCACGGCCAGGCCGCTGACCGCAAACATGCCAAAGTATTCGGCCAGAAAAAAGATGGCGTATTTGAAGCCGGAATACTCGGTCATGTGGCCGGCTACGATTTCGGATTCGCCTTCCGGCATATCGAACGGCGTCCGGTTCGACTCGACCAGGCCCGAGACGAAAAACAAAATGAAAGCGGCCGCGCCCCACGGCGTAAAAACGAACCAGCGCGGAACGAAGCCGTAGGCGTAGCCCGCCTGCGCCTCGACGATGGTGTCGGCGGAAAGCGCGCCGACGATCATTACCACCGGCAACACTGTGATGATGAGCGGCAGCTCGTAGCTGACCATCTGGGCGATCGCGCGCATCGCGCCGAGCATCGAGAACTTGTTGTTGCTCCCCCAGCCCGCCATGAACACGGCCAGCTCCGTCGCCGAACCGACCGCGAAGAAAAACAGGATCCCGGCGTCGATCGAAAACGCCGTCATGTTGCGCCCGTACGGAATCACGCCGAGCGCGAGGATCGCCGGCATGGCCATCATGATCGGCGCCAGAAAATGGACAACCTTGTCGGCGCGGGCCGGCACGATGTCTTCCTTGATCAACAGCTTGATCCCGTCAGCAATCGGCTGGAAAAGCCCGAATGGCCCGACCCGATTCGGCCCGTAACGGTTCTGGATTCGCCCGAGAATTTTTCGCTCGAGCACCGAGATCAGCGCGAAGAGCGTCATGAAAACGCCGAGCACCGCCGAAATGTTGATCAGGCTGGAGACAATTGGCTGGACCCATTCCGGCGCCGAGGAAAGGAATGAGAGCAGCCAGCCCTTCAGCGAAACAAAAGCCTGGTCGACGGAGCTGGCGGTCATTCGCAGTGAAGGAAAGCGGTCGGCGATTGCTTAGGCAAGGCCGAATCCGCACGTCGCGAAACTACGGTTCGAGTTCGGCGAGGTCGGCTAGATCCTGCGGCCGCCCGACCGCGCGCTTGTTTTGGATCAACTGCGTCTTTCCCAGAAGAAAAACGGGAACACCGTCGATCTCTGCACGCACCTTATCTGCGAAGGCCTCGGCGTTCGTCACGCCGGTAAGACTGGTTAGCAGATCGATCCGGTTAGGGGGACGGCCCAACTGGATAATCTGATCGCTTTCGATGAAATCAGACGCAGCGAAGCGCGAGTCGGCGAAGCCAAACTCAGTCAACAGCTCAACCAACATTTTCGTGTTGGCGTCCGAAGGGAAAATCAAAATATCCAGGTCGCCGGTGTAACGCGGCCGGCCATGAAAGGCGAGGCTGTGCGCTCCGACAACGAGGTAGTCAACGCCGCGGGCGTTTAACAATTCGAGAAACTCTCTCAAGTCGCTGCTCAGGCGCATGGGTCGAAAGTTCGACCAGGATTTGCACGCGCTCGTTCCCGGTCAGCTTCTTGTAGAAATTGCGATCGGCCTTATCGGCTTCCGCGAAGCCGGCGAAGCGCTGGACCTTTTTCTCCACCCAACAATTATAGGCCGCGCCGACTGTTTTCCGAGCAGAAATCACGAAATCTCACCCTCTCTCGAGCGACTTCGAATCGCACTTGTAGACGTCGGCCTGTGGCCGGCGCAAGAAAGACGCGCGACAGCTCAGTGGCCTTCATTCGCGTTCGCCGAAGGCAAACGTCTACATCAGACGGCGGCAGGCGTTAACGAGGATTGGCGGAGTGGATTGACGAACGGCCCGACCTTCGATTTGCTCCACAAAGAATGACTGACAGAATGGGCCCGGCGCGGCAAGGTACTGGAATGATTAGTCGAGAATGAAAACCGATCCGTACGTATTCCTCGCGATCTTCGCCGGCGTGGCCCTTGTTTTTCCGTTGATGCCTCTCGCGCTCGCCTGGATTTGGAGACGCTTCCTTCAGCCGCCGAAACCAGGACCGCAAAAGAACGCGACCTACGAGTGCGGGATGGAATCGGTCGGGGAATCGCACGTTCAATTCCAATCGCAGTACTATCTCTACTGCATCATCTTTCTGATCTTCGACGTAGAGGCGGTCTTTCTGGTGCCGTTCGCGGTGGCGTTCACCGGGCTACCCTTTGGTGCGTTCATCGCGATTCTCGTGTTTTTGCTCCTGCTCCTGGAAGGGCTTGTTTGGGCGTGGAGCAAAGGTTGTTTAAATTGGGCTCTAATGCGGGAGAAAACGGCGTGAGCGACAAAATCGACGAGGGACTGCGCAGCGAACTGCAAAAGCGCGGCGTCTGGGTGACGTCCACGCAGGAGCTTTACAACTGGGGCCGGCGCAATTCGATCTGGCCGCTCCAATTTGGGCTGGCCTGTTGCGCGATCGAGATGATCGCAACGGCGGCATCGCGTTACGATCTGGCGCGTTTTGGCGGCGAAGTATTTCGTCCGTCACCGCGGCAGGCCGACCTCATGATCGTGGCCGGCACCGTGACCAAAAAAATGGCGCCCCAAATCGTGCGGCTTTACAACCAGATGCCGGACCCGAAGTACGTGATCTCGATGGGCGCTTGCGCCATTTCCGGCGGGCCGTTCAAGCAGGGTTACAACGTCCTGAAAGGGATCGACCGCTACATTCCGGTCGATGTTTACATCCCGGGTTGTCCGCCGCGGCCCGAGGCATTGCTTCATGCGTTCATGGAATTGCAGCGCAAGATCAAAGATCAGGAACTGACTGGCAAAAACAAAGCAGCGCACCTCAAACGCGAACAGGTAAGCGAGTTTCCGGTCCCGAACTTCGGCGCGCACGATCTCGAGCCCCCGAATAATCCGGCGATCTTTCAGCCACCGAAAGTCGAACGCGCATGAAAGGTGGATCGAGCGCTCCGCGCTCGATGAAGCAATGAGGGCGAAGCAACACAAACACTCGTATCGCGCGGCGGAGCGCGCGATCCACCTATGGAAACGCTAGAACAAATCAAGGCGCGCGCGGAAGCGGCGGTGCCGGGGGCGAAGATCGAGATCGTGCCGAACGCCGCGGTGCCCGCACAGTCATCTCTGTCTCTCGATCGCGAGCATGCCTTCGCGGTCGCTCGATTTCTCCGAGATGATCCGGCGCTGAAGCTCGACCATTGTTCAAACGTCACCGGCATCGATTGGCTCGATCGCAAAGTGACGAAGAAGGTGAAAGTGAAAAAGCTGGTCGAGGGTGTGGAAAAAGAAGTCGACGAATCGGCGGAAGAATTTTTTCCCGGGTATCTCGAAGCGGTCTATCACCTGTTTTCGATGACGTTGAAGCATGGGCCCGTCGTCATTCGGATGCGGACGCCAGATCGCGCCGGTGGCGCTCATCTGCCTTCGCTGACGCCGATTTGGCGGAGCGCCGAGTTCCAGGAGCGCGAGATTTTCGATCTCTACGGGATCAAGTTCGAAGGTCATCCCGATCTCCGCCGCATCCTGATGTGGGACGAGTTCGAGGATTTCCCGATGCGGAAAGATTATCGCGAGCCGGACGATTACGAATACGAACCGACGCCGCATGACGAAGTGCTCGAACGCGCGCGAGAACATTACCCGGCGCGTCCCGCAGTCGACGGCGCGGAGGCTATCACTGCAGAATAATCGTCCACAGATTTCGCAGATTTACACAGATTAGAAACCCGCCACCATTCCCAAAAAAATCTGTGTAAATCTGCGAAATCTGTGGACCTAAACTCTCGGTAAATGACCACCCGCTTTCACGAACTGGAAGAAGCGCCGCCGCCCGGAATGACTTCGCGGATCGAGGGCGATCTGATGGAAGTCTCGATGGGGCCGCAGCATCCATCTACCCACGGCGTTTTCCGGATGAACGTTGCGCTCGACGGAGAAGTAGTGCGAAAGCTCAAGCCGGTTTTCGGTTATCTCCACCGCAACCACGAAAAGATCGGCGAAAACGCGACCTACCTCGGCTCGATGCCGTACACGGACCGGCTCGATTACTTCTGCTCGATGACCAACAACTGGGCCTACGCGCTTAGCGTGGAGAAGCTCGCCGGTTTCGAAGTGCCCGAGCGCGCGGAATATTTACGCGTGATCCTCGCCGAGCTGACGCGTTTGCAGAATCACACGTCGCTGCTCGGGTTTCTCCTCAGCGACATGGGCGCGTGGGGGACGCCGCTTATGTACGCCTTCCGCGAAAGGGAGAAAATCCTCGACCTGTTCGAATCGCTCTCGGGCTCGCGAATGATGTGCGATTACATGCGCTTCGGCGGCTGCCGGGTGGACGCCGGTCCGGATTGGTTCGCCCGCGCGCAAAAAATCGTGGACGCGTTCCCGCGGTTTCTCGACGAGTTCGAGAAACTGATCGTCTCGAACGAGATCCTGATCGCGCGCACGCAAGGCGTTGGAAGACTTTCCGCCGAGCTGGCAATCAGTGCCGGCATCACCGGTCCGATGTTGCGCGCCAGCGGGGTGAACTACGACGTGCGGAAAGTCGACGGCTACGGCATTTATCCGCGTTTCAAATTCCGGGTGCCACTCGGCGATCACGGCGATTGCTACGATCGGCTGATGATCCGCGCGCTCGAAATGCGAGAGAGCCTCGACATCCTGAGGCAGGCCATGAAAGACGTTCCCGCGGGTCCGATCGTGAATCCGAAGGCAAAACTTCGCGCGTTCCGTCCGCCCGTCGGTGAAGCCTATGGCCGGATCGAGGGACCGAAGGGCGAGCTCGGTTTCTATTTAATAAGCGACGGCGGGATGAACCCGTACCGTTACCGCGTCCGCCCGCCGAGCTTTATCAACCTCACCGTCCTCGAAGACATGTGCCTCGGGCACACGGTCGCCGATGTAATGGTAATCCTTGGCAGCATCGATATCGTCATGGGAGAAGTGGATCGGTAACCATGATCGGAACAGGCGTCCTCAAAGGAATGGCGGTTACGGCGAAGAATTTCGTCGGCAGTTATTTTTACAAAGACCGCCTCATCACGGTGCAATATCCGGAGGAGCGGACGCCCTTGCCGGAGGCCTACCGGAATTTTCCCTTCCTGGTTTTCGACAAGGATCCGGAAGCGGGGCTGCGCTGTGTGGCGTGCAGGATTTGCGAGAAGGAATGCCCGCCGCAATGCATTTATATCGTCAAGAGCGACGACAAGAAGCCCGATTACATGGGCAAACCGCAGTTTTACCCGGCGACGTTCGATATCGACATCTCGGTTTGCATGAGCTGCCAGATTTGCGTCGAGGTTTGTCCGTTCGAGGCGATCAAGATGGACAAGGTCTATGAGTTGAGCCAGCGCGAACGCTTCGACGCGCTCCTCATGCACAAACCGGCGCTGGCGAAGTCGAACGATTATTATCACAGCATTCACCCGGTCGAAGCGGCCGAGGTGGATGCGGCTTTGGCCAAAGCAGCCGCCGAAGCCGAGGCCAAGAAAAAAGCTGCAGCCGCGGCAGCTGCGGCGAAAGCGGCGGCAGCAGCTGCGCCCGCGGCCACAACGACAACGGCTACGGCACCAATTCCCGCCCCAGGAACGACGGCGCCAGTTCCCGCCCCAGCGCCCCCACCAAATACCTAGATGTTGTTTCGAAAAGGCGCCGTTGTTCTGCTGGCTCTGCTCGTCGGCGCGTTTGTCGCTGACGCCGAGCAGGATTTCTCGTCGCTGTTGCGCTGGCGCAACATCGGCCCGTTTCGCGGCGGCCGAGTCCGCGCGATCTGCGGCGTTCCGTCGCAACCGAATGTCTTTTATTTCGCACAGGTAAACGGCGGCGTTTTCAAAACGACCGATTACGGCCGCACCTGGCAACCGATCTTCGACGATCAACCGACGGGCTCAGTCGGCGCGATCGCGGTCGCGGTTTCCGATCCGAACGTGATCTACGTTGGCAGCGGCGAAGGTTTGCATCGTCCCGATTTGTCGGTCGGCGACGGGATCTACAAATCAACCGACGCGGGAAAGACGTGGACCCATTTGGGACTGCGCGATGGCCAGCAGATCGCGGCGATCGCGGTCGACCCGAAAAATGCCGATCGGTTACTGGTTGCGGTCGCCGGCCATCCTTACGGACCGAATGAAGAGCGCGGCGTTTATCTTTCGAACGACGGCGGAAAGAGTTTCGCGAAGACGCTAGCGAAAGACGAAAACACCGGCGCGGCCGACGTCCAGATCGACCCGACGAATCCGGAGATCGTTTACGCCGCGTTGTGGGAAGCGCGCGAAGGTCCGTGGGAAAATGGTTCGTGGAACGGAACCGGGGGTGGAATTTTCAAATCCATCGATGGCGGTAAGACCTGGAAACAACTGACGAACGGCCTGCCTCCCGACATCGTGCAGGCAAATATCGCCATTGCCGCCAGCGCACCGCAGACGTTGATGGCCGCAGTCGCGACCCAGAAAGCCGGCAAGCTTTATCGATCGGAGGACGGCGGGGAAAGTTGGGAGCTTGCGACGGAGGACGACCGGCCGGGCGCAAGAATCGGCGGCGGAGATTTGCCGCTTATTCGAATCGATCCGCAACAGGCGAACGTCGTCTATTCCGCGAGCGTCGTCTGCTGGAAGTCGGTTGACGGCGGCAAGACCTGGGAAGGCTGGCGCGGCGCGCCGGGCGGCGACGATTACCAAAACGTCTGGATCAATCCCACCAACTCCGATGTGATTTTTCTCGGCAGCGACCAGGGCGCGATCGTGACCGTAAATGGCGGCGCGAGCTGGAGCTCGTGGTACAACCAATCGACCGCCCAGCTTTACCACGTCGCGGCCGACAACGCGTTTCCGTATCGTCTATACAGCGGCCAACAGGAAAGCGGTTCGGTGGGAATCACGAGTCGCGGACCGGACGGCGCGATTTCGTTTCGTGATTGGCGGCCGGTGGCGGCCGAGGAATACGGCTACGTCACGCCGGACCCGCTCGACCCTGACATTATCTACGGTGGAAAGCTCACCCGCTACGATCGGCGGACGCACCAGGCCCAAAGCATTTTGCCGAAACCGTTTCGCTCCGATGAATTTCGGATGGTGCGAACGCAGCCCATCGTCTTTTCGCCGCTCGACCCGCACCTGCTTTTTTTCGCCGCGAACACACTTTGGCAAACGCCAGACGGCGGGCAGCATTGGACGCAGATTAGTCCCGATCTCACCCGCAAAACTTTCGAGACGCCGGCGAGCGTCGGGAAATATGCGTCGGAGCCAGGCGCGCAACCGCGGCAGCGCGGCGTGATTTACGCCGTTGCGCCGTCGCCGCTGGACAAGAATCGGATCTGGGCCGGGACGGACGACGGATTGATTCACCTGACGACCGATGGCGGGAAAACGTGGCAGGACGTCACCCCAGCGGCGATCACCCCGTGGCAAAAAATTTCGATCATGGACGCCGGCCATTTCGATGCGAACACCGCTTACGCAGCAGTGAACACGATCCGGCTCGATGACCTGCGCCCGCACGTTTACCGCACGACCGACGCCGGGAAAACATGGAAAGAGATCGTGCGCGGAATCCCGGAGAACGAAAACGTCAACGTCGTCCGCGAAGATCCAAAGCGCCGGGGCTTGCTGTTCGCGGGAACCGAGCGCGCTGTTTACGTGTCGTTCGATGACGGGGAAAACTGGCGCTCGCTTCGACTCAATATGGCCGCGACTTCCGTCCGCGATCTGATTCTGAAAGATGACGATATCGCGGTCGCTACGCACGGCCGTGGTTTTTGGATTCTGGATAACATCACGGCGTTGCGACAATCCGAAGCCGGGGCCGCGGAGACGTTTCTCTTCAAACCGCAGACTGCGGTCCGGGTGCGCTGGAATTTGAACACCGACACGCCGTTGCCGCCCGACGAACCCGTGGGCGAAAATCCGCCGGAAGGCGCAATGATCGATTATCGGTTGGCTCCCAACGTAAGCGGACCTGTGACTCTCGAAATCAAGGACGGCAAGGGCTCAGTCGTTCGCCGCTATTCGAGCGACGATCCAACGCCGACCCCGGATCCGAAACTGAAAATTCCGCGTTACTGGGTCCGGCCCCCACAAACATTGGCAGCCACCGCCGGATTCCATCGGTTTTTCTGGGACATGCACCACGAGCCGTTGAAAGAGGTAGACCTGACGTACCCGATGACCGCGGTGGTCCAAAAAACGGCTCCGCAACCGACCGGTCCCTGGGCGATACCGGGCGACTATTCGGTGGTCCTGACCGCAGGTCGCAAAACCTTTACTCAACCGCTTAGCCTGAAGATGGATCCGCGCCTCAAAGTTTCGGGTGCGAATTTGGCGAAGCAGTTTGAGCTCTCGAAAGCGCTCTACGACACGCGCGTCACGCTGGAACCAATCGGCAAGAGCTTCGAGGCGCTCGTCGCCGGGCTGGCGAAAGCGAAGGAGAAAGCCGGCGACCAACCCATCAAGGAGAAGATCGACGCGCTGCACAAAAAGCTGGAGGAGTTCGCCGACCCGGCCCGAGTCCGGACAGGACAATCGTTGGAGCTCGATATCTTGAGCAAGGCCGGAAGCCTTTTCGGGGATCTGCAGGACGTTGACGCGGCGCCGACGCCCGCGATCGAGGCGGCGGCGCTTGCGTTGCAACAGGACGCGAAGGCCACGATCGAACGGTGGCGTGCCGTCGCCCAGGAAGTAAGCTCATTGAATTCCGAACTCGAGGCCGCTGGTATCGAGAAAATCAAACTACCGTAGAATTATTATGATCGTACCTTTCCTCACGAAACAAACCGTTGCTCGCACGACGTTCTTCGCTTCCGCGATTTTCCTCGCCGCTTGCCTCTCACCCGCGCCGGCCATCGCCGCTGATGAGAAAGTGGAATTCCCGCAGGCCAGCCAGCACGCCCTCATCAAGCAACGCGTTGGATTAACCGATATCGAAGTTGATTACTCGCGCCCGAACAAAAATGACCGCGTCATTTTCGGCGGCGTCGTCCCATTTGATAAACCATGGCGGACGGGAGCGAATCAACCGACCAGGATCAAAACGAGCGGCCCGGTGAAATTCGCCGACAAGGAGGTACCCGCCGGCGAGTACGTTCTCTACACGATTCCGGGAGCGAGCCAATGGACTGTCGTCCTCTCGAAAAACCTCAAGGCTCAGGCACTGACGGATCACAAACCGGAAGATGAAGCGGCGCGCGTTACCGCGAAACCCTCGTTACTGGTGGGCGCGCCGGCCGAGACGTTCACGATCCTCTTCGAAGATCTGCGGGCCAATTCAGCAACGCTCTATCTCGAATGGGACAAAACCCGGGTCCCCGTGAAGCTGACCACGAACGACGTGGAGAAAGTCATGCAGGGAATCGACGCCACCGTGAAAAGCGGCAAGGACCAGGACGCGAATTTTTATTACAGCGCCGGCAGTTTTTATTTCGACCAGAACAAGGACCTGCCGCAGGCGTTGAAGTGGGTCGACCAGGCCATCGCGAAAAATCCGAACGCGTATTTCATGCAATACAAGAAGGCGCAGATTCTGGCGAAGCTCGGACAGAAAAAAGAAGCGATCGGGGCGGCGGAAAAATCCATCGAACTGCTGAAAGCGAGCCCGAACCCGGATGAGGCGGCGATCGCCAATAGCCGCACGCTCATCGACAGTCTTCGCTAATATTGGCAGGATTTACTTGCTATCGAGAGGACCGGAAATCCACACTCGGTCCATGAAAGCCCTCGTGACTCCTCTGGTTCTGTCGTTGTCCGTAGCTCTGTTCGCCAGCACTTCCGCCGCGCGGCCTACCTTGCCAGAGCTGAAGGTAATCCCACTCCGCGTTCTGCAGCGATCCATTAGCCCGAAGTTTTACAAGTCGCTCACGATTTCGCCGGTCGATGCGCATATCCTGGTCCGCGGAAGTCTCGTGGGCACTCATCTCTCGGGCTTGCGGATTGTGAAATCGGAAGTGGCGGGGAGGTGGGACGATCTCGCCCTGAAACGCGCGCGCGAAGTCGAGATCGCTGGGAGTTACACTATTGATAGTCCGAACTACGGCCAACCGGTTTTGGTTCACCTCCTGATTTACAACATAGCCGACGGCACGATGGCGCTTTCCTTCGCGCACCTGGATGTGCCCGGTGGTGATCAGGATTATTATTTCGGCTGCGCTCGGCTCGCGGTCTTAAAGGCAGATGGCAAATGGACCGACATTAAAGGGCCGCCCGGGCTCGAAGGGCAAGGCTGGGCGGTTCGTAGTCCCGGCTTCCGAAACGACATCAAGGCGAGTCTAAAGCTCGAGAACATTCCCGGGCCCCGCAGATAGAGACGCGCACCCTGACAAACCCCGGAAACGAGCCGGCCCATCGGCTCGGCGACTACTTGCGTGACTCGAACCGCGCGCTGATTTTTACCGGCGCCGGAATTTCGACCGGGAGCGGCATTCCTGATTTTCGCGGACCGCAAGGAGTATGGACCCGCCGACAGCCGGTCTATTTCCAGGACTTCATGACGTCGGAGGCGGCGCGGATTGAGCATTGGGATTTCAAGCTCGAAGGTTGGGATGGCTATCGAACGGCGGAACCGAACGCAGTCCACCGCGCCATCGTCGAGCTTGAAAACGCGGGGAAGATTGACGCCGTCGTCACCCAAAATATCGATGGCCTCCATGCCCGCGCCGGGACGAGCGCGGAGCGATTGGTCGAGCTCCACGGGACGAACCTGCTCGTCGAATGCCAGACCTGCCGGCGGCGCAGCGATCCGGAGGCGCACTTCGAATTGTTTCGGGCTAATCGCAAGCCGCCGCTCTGCAATTGCGGCGGATTTTTGAAGCCGGCCACCATTAGCTTCGGACAAAGTCTGGATCCCGCCGTCCTGGCGCGGGCGGAGGATGCCGCATCAAACGCGGACCTCGTCGTCGCCTTGGGATCGACTCTTTCGGTCTATCCGGCGGCTTCGTTTCCTCTTCTCGCCGCGCAACGCGGGGCACCGTATGTCATTATTAATCGCGGCCCGACCGACCACGACGGCGACCCCGCCGTGTCCCTACGAATTGAGGGCGACGTGGCCAAACTATTTCCGTCCGCGGTGGAAGCGGCGCTTGCCTAACGACCGAGCACGCGACGATAAAGCGCTTCGTATTGCGGAACGATTCGGCCGGCGGTGAAAAGTTCTTCGGCTCGTTTCCGTCCGCCCTCACCGATCTGCCTCGCGGCTTCCGGATCGGAGACCAGATTGTCCAGCTTCGAGGCCAGCGCCGCGGCGTCGCCGAACTTGGCCAGACAAGCGGCGTCCCCCATGACCTCCGGGATACCGCCGATGCGAAAAGCCACTACCGGTTTCCCGAAAAACATCGTCTCCAGAATGCTGAGCCCAAAGCTTTCGTTCTCCGAAGTGTAGAGGCCGGCGTCGGACGCCGGCAGGAAATCTTCGACCGCGGCGGCGTGTTCTTTCACAATCACGTTCTCCCGCAATCCCAGCTCGTCGACGAGCGGTTCGAAAGCTGCGAAGGGCGCGCCAGCCAGAACCAGCAACCGAAGGCGATCGCGATGCCTCGCCGCGGCAATCACCTGCAGGAGCAGATCGATCCGTTTCGTTGGACGCAAATTCGACATATGAAGGACGAGAAACTCGCGATCGCTTAGGCCCAGCTCGCGTCGGATTTCATCGCGGCTTTTGTTTGAACGGTTCGGCGTGAAAAAATTTGGGATAACCTCGATCTCTTCCTGGAGCCGAAAAATCTCCGTCGTTTGCTGCCGCAAACTTTCCGAAACGGTGGTGACGGCGTCGGAGTGAATGAGCGCATGTTCGATCGCCGCGCGGTATTGCGGATTGGGACCGAGCAGAGTGGTGTCGGTACCGTGAAGCGTAGTCACGACCTTCGGCGCGCCGGCGCCTATCATCTCGGTGGCGAGGAATGCGGCAGTCGCGTGCGGAACGGCATAATGAACGTGGAACAAGTCCAGGCTGTTCGCCCTCCCGACCTCGGCCATCTTCACGGCCAGCGGCAAAGTGTAATCGGGACAAGGGAACACGGTCGCGTGCCCGACCTCGACCTGGTGAAAACGAATCCGCGGTAAAGAAATGTCGAGCCGGACCGGCTGGGCGTGGCTGAAGAAATGGACCTCGTGACCCCGCGCTGCGAGTTCGGTTCCCAACGCAGTTGCAAGAATGCCGCTGCCGCCGATTAACGGAAAACAGGTGATCCCAATTTTGAGCGGACGCTCCATCAATCGCCAATATACGCGAGATCGGAATCGGAAATCTCGTCGCGTTGAACAAAAATTACGCCCGGCGCCTCCGCTTCGTTCAGGTATTCGCGCTCGCCGGCGCCAGCAACGTAATGGGTGCAATGGATGACCGATTGCATCCAGCGCAGACGGGTGTCGCGCGTCGGGCTGATCTGCGCAGCGTCGAACGATTGCGGCGGTAGCTCGATGTAATTATCGCCGCCCTTGTGGAGGAGAAGTTTTCCGTCGCGATGCCGGGCCCGAACGGTTTCCCCTTCCCAAGGAACGTCGACGAAAAAATCGTCTATGGCCGTGGCGCGTTTCCGAAACCCCGGGTCGCTGGAACGCTCGACTTTGATCCCGTCGAGCAAGCCCATGCGCCGGTACATATCGTGGCAAAACTCCGCGGCCGTCGAACCTTCGGCCGATTTGAAGCGCTCGACGAGATCTGGCCCGACGTAATTCGGGAGCTGCCGCGCGATTTTTGCCTGCCAGTCCGGCACCAGGCGTTTCGCATAGAGCGGGGAGAACTGCTTCTGGATCTTGTTCGCGAACTCGAAGTTGAACGAGCGCTCGTCCCCCGTGCGCTTTTCGCGCAAAACCGTCGCCGTTTCTCGCGGGTCATGATCGCTGTCGTGAAAGAAGAAAACGATCGCGCCGCCGATCTCGCTCTGGAGCCGGCGGGCCGCGACGATTTTCGCGAAGAGAAATCGTTTCGGAAAGAAGCCGCACGGTTGCTGGCCGAAACAGATGATCGGCGCGGTCATGCCACAGCGCGATTCCGGAAGAGCATCGCCTCTAATATCCAGGCGAAAAGGAGGACGGCCGCGCAACCGATCAAGTTGTACCAGAGATAGCCAATGTTCGTGGTTAGGAAAAGAACGATCACCATTGCCTGGGCGAGAACCGCGCCGAAAAAGACGGCGGAGCCGCGCACATTGCGAAGAAAAAAGGCAACGAGGAACAGGCCCAGGATGCTTCCGTAAAAAACTGAGGCGAGGATATTGCCGGCTTCGATGAGATTCTCGACGAGGCTGCAGAACGAAGCCACCGCGATAGTGACGATGCCCCAGCCGAGCGTCAGCCATCGGGTAGCGACCACGTAATGATGGTCCGATCCGCCGGGCCGGAAGACGCGATAGAAATCGACTGCGGTGGTGGAGCCAAGCGCATTCAGGACCGCGGAGGTCGCCGACATGGTCGCGCAAAAAATTACCGCGACGAGCAGACCGACGACGCCATGCGGCAAATGCTGGAGAACGAAAGTGATGAAGACGTAATCGGAATCCTTGCTCTTTGGATTGGCGCCCGCCTGCTCGAGAATTTTTCTCGTTTCATCGCGAATCGAGCGGCTCCGAGCATCGAGTTGCAGGATCTCGGCGTCGGCCGGCGCGGTTTGCAAAAGTTGGCGCTTGCGCGCGAAAACGTCGTCGAACTGAGTTTGGAGCGCGTCGAGCTTCGGCCCATAACCGCTCGCGACCGCGCGCTGGTAACTGGGCTGGTTGAAAAACATCGGCGGCTTTTCGAATTGATAGAACAGAAAGACCATCGCGCCGAGGAGGAGAATGAGGAATTGGAGTGGGACTTTGACGAGCGCGTTGAAGAGCAGCCCGATCCGACTGGCGCGTAACGAATTGCCGGCGAGATAACGCTGCACCTGCGATTGGTCCGCGCCGAAATAGGAAAGCGAAAGGAAGAATCCGCCAAGAAGACCGGACCAGAAGGTGTAGCGCTTTGACGGATCGATGGAGAAATCGACCGCCTGCAATTTCCCCATCCGGCCGGCAATATGAAGGGCGTCTCCGAATGAAAGATCGGCCGGGAGACGAGAAACCGCGATCCCGAACGCCAGTGCCATCCCAACGAAAATGACCAGGATTTGATAGCGCTGGGTGAGACTGACGATTTTTGTCCCGCCGACGACCGTGTAGGCAATGACGAAGCCGCCCGCCAGCCAAATGGTGAGGTTCAAGTCCCAGCCGAGCAACGCGGAGAGAATAATTGCCGGCGCGTAGATGGTGATGCCGCCGGCGATGCCGCGTTGGATGAGAAACAAAAACCCGCCGAGCAGCCGCGTTTTCTTGTCGAACCGCTGTCCGAGATATTCGTAGGCGGTAAAGACCTTCAGACGCTGATAAATCGGAACAAAGACCGCGCACACGACGATGAGCGCGAACGGTTGCCCGAAATAATTTTGGATAAACCCGATGCCGCTTTCGTAGGCCTGGCCGGGCATCGAGAGAAACGTGATCGGGCCGGCCTGGGTGGCGAGCACCGAGAGCCCGATTGTTCCCCAGCGGATAGTTCGGTCGCCTTTGAGATATTCGCGGAAGTTCGGGTGATTGTAAGTCCGCCAGAGTCCGTAGAGCGGAATCGCGATGATCGTCGCGAAGAGGACGATGTAATCGAGCCGGTTCACGAAAACCGCAGGGTGAAGGCGTAAAGCAACGCAACTTCAATCGCGAAAAGAAAGACGGCGAACGCGTACGCCTTGCGCCAGGAGGAGAAGAACGGCGGATGATCGTGCAGGCTCACTTTGCGTCGTGGAGCGAGACCATGTTCGCGAACACGCGGTAGGCGCCGGGAACTCCGGCGGGGAGCTGCCGGAAGAAGGCGTAACCGGTGTAGATGAAATAGCCGGTGCCGGATTTCGCGACAAGCAAACCGCCGTCGAGTGGTTTCTCGCCAGGATCGTTGCATGAAAGGAGCGGCGTCCAGTTCGGATCCCATTTCGCGGGAAAATAGAGGCCTCGTTCCTGGACCCAGCCTTTAAAATCGTCGGGGCCGATTTTGTTCGGCACATTTAGCAGTGGATGTTCCGGCGCGAGAATCCGGATCTCGGCGTTTTCATCGGTGACCCGTTCCCGAGTGATCTCCAAGGGGTAGGGCCCGATCTCTTTAATTTTGAGATCGGTCGTGTTGTACTGCGCGAGCACCACGCCCCCTGCTTTCACATAAGCGAGAAGCTCGGTTTGCCAGGCGGCGATGCGGTCTTGCGTGTTGTAAGCTCGAATCCCGAGCACAACGGCGTCAAAACGCTTCAGATTTTCGACGGTGATGTCAGTTCCGTCGAGGACCTTCACGTTGTAACCAATCTGCTGAAGGCTCTGTGGAATATCGTCGCCGGCGCCCGGAATGTAGCCAATCAAGTCGCCTTTCTTCCTGATGTCGGCGCGGACGATCCGCGCTTCGGCCGGAGGCATGAGCAGATGCGCGCCGATGTGCTGGTAGGAAATGCGTTCGCGAGCGAAGGAATAATCGCGGCCGTCCACCTTGACCACGGCTCGCAGCGTCCCTTCGCCCGGATTCGCCGGCGCCTGGATCGTGAAGCTGGCGTACGATTCGTTTTCGGCGGCACTCAGATCGACGGCGACGGTCGTTGGTTCGACCCGCCAGCCTTTCGGCACGTCGAGGCGGAGCTCACCCTTAACGGGCCCGCTCGAAGCAGTGACACGCACCTGCACGCTCTTTGGCTTGTCGTCCGCAAAAACGAAAACGGAATTCTGAAGATTCGCAAAAACCGGCGGGGCGATGACGAGGTCCTCGCGCACCTCTCCAATGACCCGATCGACGCTCCGCGTTTTCGTGTCGAGTGAGTAGGCGAGGTCCTGGTCACCGACGCGAACGGTGATCTCGACTGGGAAAGCGGGCGGGTTCTCCGCCAATCCGATCAGCTTTTGGTCTTCGACATTAAAGGTGCCAAGCTTCGGCGGAGTTCGCAGCCAATACGGCTGGGTGTAGGCGACATTCGCGGGAACCGTCGGCGCAAGATCCTTCGCAACGAACTCGTCCTGCGACAATGGCGCGTCCAACCGCAGAGTCTGACCGGATACCGGGATGCGCGCTTCGATCAGCTGCACCGGCACCTTGGATCGATTGATCGCTTCGAGTTTGATTGGCAACGTTTGGCCGGCAGAAACGACGGAAGTAGCGGTGGAGCTTTCGATGTGGAGCGATAGACACGCGGCGATAAGCGAATCGACCTCGCCAACTTTCGCCACTCGCCAATCATCAGCGGCGAGCCGGGTCAGGTCCTGGCGCAGCTCCAGCAACTTCGGTGCGGACGCAGCCGGATCAGCCGGGACGAACGTCGTGAGGAGGTTCTTTACTTTTTCAGCAATAGCATCCGATCCGGGAACTCGTTTCCAGCTCGTTTCGATCCCGTCGAAGAGCGCCTCCTTCATCGGTGCGCCTTCGATGAGTTTGAAGTATTCCTTGCGCGCGCCGCGGCGAGGCGGGCTGCCGACGCCCTGGCTCTTGTGCATGCTCAGGGCCGCGGCCGCGATCTCGGTGAACGCTTTACCAAGGAGCGGACTGAACCCGCCAGCCTCCAGACTCGTTAGGCCAGCCGGATCAAACGGGATGTTGCGATTCTGGAAAAAGAAGGGCGAAGTGTTCCAAACGAGCCGGGTCGGTTTCCAGGTTCCGAAATGCGAGAGTTGTTCCGGAAAGCGTTTCGGATCGGCGGCGGCAGTGAAGGCTTCTCGCGCGAGGATCGCCGACGCCGTGTGGTGGCCGTGGGTTTTGTCATCTTCCGGGCTAAATCGCGTAACGATCACGTCCGGCTTCCATTTCCGGATCATCCAGACGACGTCGGCCAGGATTTTGTCGCGGTCCCAGATGCGAAGCGTTTCCGGCGCGCTTTTCGAGAAGCCAAAGTCGACCGCGCGGGTGAAAAATTGCCGGGCGTGATCGATTTTACGAGCCGCGAGAAGCTCGTGGGTGCGAATAAACCCGAGACGTTCGCCCAGCTCTGGGCCGATCAAGTTTTGCCCGCCGTCGCCGCGGGTGACGGAAAGGTAGGCGGTGTCATAGAGCGATCCGTTCGACCAGAGCGCCATCAGGTTCGTGTTCTCGTCGTCCGGATGCGCGGCGACGAAGAGAACGCGGCCGAGGACATTCAGTTTTTGAAGCCCAAGCTGAATCTCGGCCGCGTTCATCGGCGCTGGAAAGCTGCGCGGCGGCGGTTCCACAGCGTAGAGAACCGCCGCGCTCATGACCAGAACGCCCAGCGCGCGACGCATAATCTTCGCCCTCCCATTACCCATGAGCGCTACACCCCTACGCGATTGGTTCAACCGCGTCGCTTATTTATTGATGTCCTGCTTCGCGTTAAGCCGGTCGATCAGCAATTTGATGCTGGCTTTTTGCTGATCGGAGATCGCGACGGCTTGCGCTTTCTTCGCGTCTTCGGCGGCACCGGCAAAATCGCCCGCCGCAGATTTGATCCGGGCATTCGCGAGATGGCCGAACGGCGTCTCCGGATATCGCTTCGAGACTTCCTTCAGGATCTCCAGCCCTTCAGCGTCCTTCTTCTCCGATTGCAACCGGCGGGCGTAGGAATAGAGCTGGATCGGAGTGGTCTTGGCGATAGCCTGCTCCCACGTTTTCTTTGCGTCGTCCGGCTTGTTCATGGCCTTGAGTAAATCGGCCTTGGTCGTGAGGTTCTCGAAACGCTCCTCGTTTTGGATCGAGAGATTCACCCACTTGAGGGCCTCATCGAGATTAATCTTGTGAGTGAGGCAAAAATTCGCGGCCTGATTTGGCGCCTCCCATTCGTATTGGGCGCGGCCACGCATCTGACCGCGGATGTTCGCGACGGTCGCCTCGGGACTGACCGCTATTTTCGCCGGCACGGCCATCTTCTCCCACTTCAAGGTCATGGTTGCCGAGTCGTCTTTCAGATCCTCGAACAGGTAGACCAGCGCTTCCGTCATCTCGGTCGGGCGCGGCTTCACCGTGACGCGCAAGGCATCTTCCTTTTGGTCATAGGTGTAGCTTCCCCAGGCGGTGGACATTTTGGAAAAAATCACCGTCCAGGTATCGGCTGTCGGAATCATGTGGAGACCATAGGTTCCTTTCGGAAGTGCCTGGCCTTCGACGGTCACGTCGCTGCTGAAATCGATGGTCGTGTTTTCATTTGCACCGGCCCGCCAGACTTCGCCCAGTGGGACAAGGCCGCCCCAGATTTTGCGACCGTTCACGAGGGGACGGTGGTAACTGATTTTGATGTCGGTCAGCCCGACGCGTTGTTTGACGTGAGCGAGCTGGCTGACGTCCGGAAGTTCCAGATCAGCCCGGACGGAAGCCCCGAGCGCAAGAACCGCGAGAGCGGAAAGAAGAATACGGCTGCGTTTCATTTAATCCTTTTGGTTTGGTTTGCTTGGGGCGGAACAGTTCAACTGCAACCTCGGGCCAAAAACAAGTGAGATTTTCAAATGAAAGGTGACGCGCCAGAACGCCTCGGGGATTACCAAGTCCAGAAAGCGTGGGAAGGTTTTGCCAGCATCCGCCAGATTTCTTCCGGCGAGATCATGCATTCGCGGACGAATCCGATGGAGGAAGCGCGACAACTCTACGTCGAGCAATCCCATCTCGCGGAACGTCTGCGCGAGAAGTCGCCAGAACCCTTGGTTCTATGGGACGTCGGACTCGGCGCCGCCGCGAACGCGATCGCGGCGCTCCAATGCTCCGAGGCAACCGGCGGGACGCGACCGCTCGAGATAGTCAGCTTTGAAAACGATCTCGATCCATTGCGTCTCGCGCTCGCCAATATCGAATCTTTTCCGTATCTGCGCGCTGGCCCGGTCGACGCAATTCTGGCGAAAGGCGAGTGGCGAAAAACGGACCAAAGCGTGAGCTGGAAACTTCGTCTCGGCGATTTTCTGACGACAATCGATCACGCACCGGCGCCAGATGTAATTTTCTACGACATGTTTTCCACCAGGACATCAGCGGAGCTTTGGACGGTCCGCATTTTTCGACGACTCTTCGAACTCTGCCGCGGTCGGGAGACGGAGCTCTTTACCTACACCTGCTCAACGGCCAACCGCGCCGCGCTTCTCGCAGCCGGATTCTTCGTCGCCCGCGGCCGGAACGCCGGTGAAAAAGTCGAGACGACCATCGCAATGACGCCCGACGCCTTGCCCAGCGCCTCCGCGCGAAAACGGGATCTGCTTTCCCGGGATTGGCTGGCGAAATGGGAACGATCCGCCGCAAAATTTCCCACCGACATTATACCTAACGAACGGGCCACCTTCGAAAAAATGATCCGGGCCCATGAACAATTTCGAAAATCGACCGGACCCGACCGTCTGCTTTCCACCACATGAATTCGGAACGACGAAGGGCTTGCTTCCAATGCCGGGACTCGGCATAACTGGCGACCCGCCGTCACACGGAATGATGTGGCAGGCAATAACAACCAACAAAACGGAGGATAATACCATGGCTGACGAAAAGTCAGGACAGAAGCCGGATAAAGAGGGCGGCAGTGGGGCGGAAAAAGAAGCCGATGGAGCTGAAGCCGGCGGTCGCCGCAGGACTTTGCTCTACACCTGCTGGCACGATGGCGCAGGAAATTACGTGCACTCCAATTGGAGCTGGTTCACGTGCTGGCGGTGCGGCGCGTTGAACTACATGTAATTCAGTAGTTCGTTCAATGGAAGCGCAGGGGACTTGCTCCTCTGCGCTTCTGTTTGTACGGATTTCCCCGTCCCAGATTCGGAACGAGTAATCCCGAGCGCGAGACCAACTGCGCAGGTCGTTAGGCGGCGACCGCTCTCGTAAATACCTGTTGCGCAACAGCTTGTAACTCTTCCGAAAGCAGTGGCATGCGCTTTGCAATAGGTGGCGGCATCAACCAATCCAATTATATGAAAAACCAAACTCTCGCCGCCGAAGGATTCGAATCGACCTACGCTTTGATCGTGCGTTCTGAAGAAAAGGAACGTGGGATTTTTGAAGGCGCGGTCTATTTTGCCGTCGTTCTGAGCGCGCTCTTTACGATCTGGCAGGTCGCGAAACAGCCGGTCGAAATGCCCACTACGATCCACACGACGTCGATCACCGAACCAGCGAAAACGATTCAGCACGCTTAATCCCAACGTAGTTCGGAGAACACGTTGCGATCATTCGCTCTCATTTTGTTCGCTTTCGTCGCACTTAGCCAGGCGGCGGAAACAGGAGCCGGCCGGTGGGAAGGCATCGCGCAGATTCCGGGTCACGAGCTCAGGTTGATCGTTGATCTGTCTGATGAAGGCGGAAAGGGTTGGACCGGCTCGATCATCGTTCCGGGATTTGCAATCAAGGGCGCGGAGCTGGTCGATCTGCATGTTGCGCGGCGGCGATTTCGCATTCGCCATTAAAGGAGCATTTGGCAACCAACGGACAGGCCGCGCGGAATAAAAGCGCATCTAACCGCCGACGGCCATCTGGCGGGCGACTTTCAAGCAGGGCGGAAACAGTGCCCCGTTGGTTCTGGAGAAAACAGGTCTGGCGCAAGTGGAGCTCCCGCCGCGAAGCACGCCGGTCGCAAAGGAACTCGAGGGGGAGTGGAAAGGCGACTACGAGATGATGGGATACGCGCGGCACGCGACCATGAAATTTGCGAATCGCGGTGCCGAAGGTGCCGCTTTGGAATTCACCATTGTTGGCAAAAAGGTAAATAACGTTCCGGTCAGCCTTGGTGACCCAGGACGAAGATTTCCTCACGGTAAAGTCGGAGGAATTCGGGATCACGTTCGAGGGCCGGTTCAATCAGGCTGCGGGCGAGATCAAGGGGACACTGAGCCAGGGATCGCTGGAAGCGCCGCTTGTTTTACGACGGCCTACGCCATGAAAAGATTTTGGGTAAGCGTTTTTCGTCTTGCGATTGGCCTGGGCGCGGTTGCCCTGGCGTTATCGGCCCGCTCGCAATCGATGTTCCGCGGGGATGCGGCGCACTTGGGAACGTCGAAAGAAACCGCGCCGCGCCAATTCCATCGGGTGAAATGGAAATTCCCGACGGGCGATCGAATCGTTTCGTCGCCGGTCTGGGACAACAAGGTCATCTATTTCGGCGGGGACGACGGCAACATCTACGCGGTCGATTCGGAAACGGGCCGGCAGATTTGGAAACGGACCACTGGCGGGCCGGCGCCGTGCACGCCTGCCGTCGCGAACGGGCTCGTTTACGCCGGCAGCTACGACGGGAAATTCTATGCGCTGAACGCGAAGACCGGGGCGATTAAATGGAAGTTCGCGACGGAAGGCGAGCGGCGCTTTGAGGCAAAGGGAATTCACGGACTTCAGCCGAAGACGCAAACGATCGCCGACCAGTTCGACGTGTTTCTTTCGAGCCCGGTCGTAGTCCAGGGCGCCGTTTACTTCGGCAGCGGCGACGGAAACCTGTACGCCCTGGACGCAGCGACCGGCGAGTTGAAATGGAAATTCAAGACCGGCGACGTGATTCATGCTTCGCCCGCCTACGCGGACGGCGTGCTCTTTGTCGGAAGCTGGGACAGTTATTTTTACGCGGTCGAGGCGGCGACCGGGAAAGAGAAATGGAAATTTCACGGCGGCGAAGACCCGCTGATTCACAACCAGGTTGGGTTCCAATCCTCGGCCACGGTGGTAAACGGCGTCGTTTATGTCGGTTGCCGCGATTCCCATCTCTATGCGCTCGACGCCGCGACGGGCAAAGAAAAATGGAAAATCTTTAACGACCTGAGCTGGGTTATCGTTTCTCCCGCGGTCGGCGACGGCAAAGTCGTGTTCGCGACCGTCGGACTCGAGTCTTTTTCGCGTCGCCGAGGCCACCACCGGCAAGGAGTTGCTAAAAAAGGAGGACAAGGCCTACATGTTTTCCTCCCCGGTGATAGCGGGCGGCGTCGTTCTGATCGGCATCTTGAACGGCACCCTTCAGGCGCGCGACCTGAAGACCGGCAACCCGCTCTGGGAGTTCCAGACGGAGACATCCAGGCAAAACAAAGGCTGGATCCTCACCGCCGACCGCAAATTCAACGAGCCGATGTTCTTCACCTCGAGCTGGCGGGAAGCGCCCATTGTCGGCATCGATCGCCAGCAAATGATCGGCGGGATTTTCTCCACGCCCCTGGTCATGAACGGCGTCGTCTATTTCGGAAGCACCGATGGAAACCTGTATGCCATCGATTAGCGACCGTCTTCTGAATCCGTTTTGGGTCCGGCCCGCATCTCACTTCGAAGCGCTCTTCAACTCCAACCGAACTCAGCCATATGATCCTCGACAATTTTAGCCAGGATGTCCGCGTCGGTCTGCGCGTCCTCTTCAAAGAAAAATCGTTTTGTTGTTCTCGCCGTCCTCGTCCTCGCGCTCGGCATTGGCGGCGCGATGACGCAGTTCGCGGTGGTCAACGCGATCGTCCTGCGCGGGTTTTCATTTCCGCATCCCGAGCAGCTCGTCAGCGTCGGGTTGATCGATCCGAAAGCGAGCGATCAGAACAACAACTTCGGCAACGGCAACATTCCCGCCGCGCAGGATTACGAGGACATCAAGGCGGCGCAGAAATCGTTCGCGATGATGGCCGGCTACCTGAACGGCTCGACCATCAACGTCACCTACAACAACAATCCGCAGCGTTACACCGGCGCCTACATCACGGAAGAGCTGTTCAAGATCATCGGCGTCTCGCCCGTGCTCGGCCGCGATTTCACCGCCGACGATAACAAGGCCGGCGCGCCGAAGACCGCGATTCTCGGCGACAAAATCTGGCGGCGCGATTTCAACGCCGATCCGAACATCGTCGGCCAGAGCGTCACGATTAACGGCAAAGCCGCGACCATCATCGGCGTGATGCCGCCGGGCTTTGAGTTCCCGATCTCGGAGGAACTTTGGACGCCTCTATACAATGAGTGGCCGCCCACGCCGCGCGGCGAGCTTTTCCTCGGCGCGAACAGCCGCGCGCCCGCGGTCATGGGCCGGCTTGAAGCCGGGCGTCACCCTCGATCAGGCGAACGCGGAGATGATCGCGATCGCGCGCAACATCGCGGCCGACAATCCGAAAACGAACCAGAATTTCACCTCCGCCAGCGTCATGCCGCTGATCAAATCCTTCACCGGCGTGCAACTGCGCCAGATCGTCTGGGCGATGCTCGGCGCGGTCATCGTCGTCTTGCTCATCGCCTGCGTGAACGTGATGAACATGCAGTTCGGCCGCGCTGCGCTTGCGCGCGAAAGAGCTGGCCATTCGCGGCGCGCTCGGCGCCACGCGCTGGCGACTCGTCAGGCAAATGCTTACGGAGAGCCTGGTCGTCGCGATCTTCGGCGCGATCGCCGGGACGCCTGCTCGCCTTTTGGGGCACGGACATGTTCGACAAAGTGGTCAAGGCCGCGCCGTTCCCGCCGCCCTACTGGTGGCGCTTCACCATCGACGGCCGCGTGCTCACCTTCACTCTCGCGATCACCCTCGTCGCGACCGATCGTCTCCGGTTTGCTCCCGGCTTTCCTCAGCTCGCGCGGCAACCCCGCCGAAGTGATGAAAGAAGGCGGCCGCGGCAACAGCAGCCGTCTCGTCAACGTCATCACCCGCGTCCTCGTCGTCGGGCAAATCGCCCTGACCGCCGCGCTGCTCATCGCCGCGACGTTGCAGATCAAATCGATCCGCAACCAAACGAAGCTCGACTACGGCTACGACGAGAACGGCCTCTACGCCGCGCGCCTCGCCTTGATGGAAGGCGCCGTATCCGACCGAAGAATCGCGCCGCGATTTCTTCACTCGCGCGGTCCGGGCGCTGCGCAACAATCCGCAATTCGAAGCCGCGGCCATGACCGATCGCTTCCGCATGACCTTCGCGGCCGGCGGCCAATACGAGGTCGACGGTCAAAATTACCTGACCGATCGCGATCGTCCGCGCGGCAATTTCGAATCGGTCTCCGACGGCTACTTCGCCACGCTCGGTCTCAAGCTTCGCGAAGGCCGCGATTTCACCATCGAGGACAGCGACGCGAAGCAGCCGGTCGCGATCGTGAACGCGAGCTTCGCGCGCAAACATTGGGGCAACCAGAGCGCGATCGGACATCAGGTGCGCATCTTCAATCCCGGCAAAGAACAGCCGTGGCGCACCATCGTCGGCGTCGTGCCCGACACGTTGATGCAGGGCCCGTTCGATCAGCAGACCGAAGCGGCCGGCTTCTACATGCCGCTGCTCGGCGCCTCGCCCGCCACGCAGTTTGCCACCGTCGCTCGTCAGGCCGCGCGCCGGTCAGCGCGCCGACACGCTCGGGCCCGTCCTGAGCAAAGCCGTCGCCGAGCTCGACTCAAATCTGCCGACCTATTTCCCCGGCACGCCCGCGCAATTCCACAACGACATCCTCTCCGGCAATCGCGTGATCGCCACGCTCTTCAGCATCTTCGGCGTCGTCGCCTTCATCCTTTCCGGCGTCGGCCTTTACGGCGTGATGAGCTTTTCCGTCAATCAGCGCACGCAGGAGTTCGGCATTCGGATGGCGCTCGGCGCCGATGCGATGCGGATTTTGCGCATGGTCATGAGCCAGGGCGCGTGGCAGCTCGCGATCGGTCTCGTTCTCGGTGCGGGCGGCATCGCGCTGCTCCTCGGCGTCGTCGCTGCCGCCGCGCTCAAGAACATTCTGTTCAAGGTCAATCCGCTCGATCCTACGATTTACCTCGCTCGTCTCGGGTCTGCTCACCCTCGTCGCCGCGGCGTCGTGTTTCATTCCCGCTCGCCGCGCCACCCGCGTGGATCCGATGGTCGCGCTGCGCACCGAGTAAATCCATGGGCGATCTTTCCGTCTTGGACAAAAGCCGCGACCGGCGGCGTTTGTTTAGCGTGGGCCGCTCTCCCGTTCTAAATCCATGCCGGCCTCGCTGTCATCTCATTTGGAAGCGGCCTTCGCCGTCTCTACCTCAACCCAACTCATCTTATGATTCTCGATACCTTTCGCCAGGATGTCCGCATCGGTTTCCGCATTCTCTTAAGGAAAAATCGTTTTGTCTCCTCGCCGTGCTGGTCCTGGCCCTGGGCATCGCCGGCGTGACCACGCAGTTCACCGTCGTAAACGCCTTTGTCCTGCGCGGATTTTCCTTTCCCGCACCCGGAACAACTCGATGAGCGTCGGCCTGATCGACCCGCAGGCGAACGCCGCAGCAGAACAACTTCGGCAAGGGCAATATCCCAGCCGCGCAGGACTACGAAGACTTGAAGGCCGGGCCAAAATTCGTTCGCGCTGATGTCCGGTTACCTCAATGGATCGACCATCAATGTCAGCTACAAAAATAATCCCCAGCGTTACACCGGCGGATATGTTACGGAGGATTTCTTCCGGATCGTCAGGCGTATCGCCCGATCATCGGCCGCGATTTTACCGCGGACGACAACAAGCCGGGCGCCGAGAAGACAACGATCCTTGGCTACGAAATTTGGAAACGCGATTTCGGCGGCGATCCACAACATCGTCGGGCAATCGGTTCGGATTAACGGCAAAGCGGCCACGATCATCGGCGTAATGCCCCAGAACTTTAAGTTCCCGCAATCGGAGGAACTCTGGGTGCCGCTCTACAATGAGTTTCCGATCAAGCCTCGCGAAGATGCGCGGGCGGCGGGCAGCGCCCCGGCCGTAATGGGCCGATTAAAGGATGGTGTCTCGCTCGACCAGGCGAACGCCGAATTCTCCGCGCTCGCGAAACGGATCGCGAACGACAATCCGAAAACGAACGAGCATCTGACCGCGGCCAACGTGCAGCCGTTGCTGAATTCATTCACCGGCCCGCAACTGCGCGGGACCGTCTACGCCATGCTCGGCGCGGTTTTGCTCGTTCTTGGTCATCGCGTGCGTGAACGTGATGAACATGCAGTTTGGCCGCGCCGCCTTGCGGGCGAAGGAACTGGCGATCCGCGGCGCGCTCGGTGCCACCCGCTGGCGTCTGGTTCGCCAGATGCTGACGGAAAGTTTCCTCATCGCCGCCATGGGCGGCGTTGTCGGCGATCCTTTTCGCAAAATGGGGCGTTAGCCTGCTCGTCCGCGCGACGAACGCGTTGCCCTTCCCGCTGCCTTACTGGGTGAAATTCTACCATCGACGGCCAAGTCCTTGCTTTTCACCGTCGGGATCGTGTTGCTGGCGACGCTTTTATCGGGATTGATCCCGGCGATCCTGAGCGCGCGCGGGAACACGGCCGAGCAAATGAAAGAAGGCGGGCGCGGAAATAGCAGCCGCCTCGTCAACGTGATTACGCGGATTCTGGTCATCGGCCAGATTGCGGTGACGGCAGCGTTGCTGATCATGGCAACGTTCCAGATCAAGTCGATCCGCAACCAGACTTCGCAAAATTACGGCTACGACGAGAACGCCGTTTACAGCGCCCGGATGGGATTGATGGAAGGCGATTACCCGACCGACGACGCGAAGCACCAATTCTTCGTCCGCGCGCTGCGGTCGCTCCGGTCGCAATCCCTCGTTTGAGAGTGCCGCGATGACCGATCGTTTCCGGATGACATTTTCACCGGGCGGCCAATACGAAGTGGATGGTCAGACCTACGTCGCCGATAAGGATCGGCCGCGCGGCAACTCGGAGTCAGTCTCTGACGGTTACTTCAGCACTCTCGGATTGAAGATGCTGGAGGGCCGCGATTTCACGATCGAAGACAGCGACACGAAGCAGCCGGTCGCGATCGTCAATGCGAGCTTCGCCGCGAAATATTTTGGGAACCAGAGCGCGATCGGTCACCAGGTGCGGCGTTTCAATCCGGCTCAAGCCGGAGCCGTGGCGCACGATCGTCGGGGTCGCGCCCGACATGCTGATGCAGGGACCCTTCAATGCGCAGGGAGACAGCGTCGGCTTTTATGTCCCGCTCCTGGCCGCGACACCGGCGGCGCAATTCTGCACCATCGTCGTGCGGCCGCGGGCCGGCGCGAACGCCGCAAACATGGGGCCCGTCCTGGGCAGGGCGATTGCGGAACTCGATTCCAATCTGCCCACTTATTTCGCCGGCACACCGGCGCGGTTGCACGATGAGATTCTCGGCGTGAACCGCCTCACCGCCACCTTGTTCACCATCTTCGGCGCGGTCGCCTTCGCTCTCTCGGCCGTCGGTCTCTATGGGGTGATGAGCTTCTCGGTCAATCAGCGTACCCAGGAATTCGGCATCCGGATGGCGCTCGGCGCGGACGCGAAGCGAATCTTCCGAATGGTCATGCAGCAAGGCGCCTGGCAACTCGTGATTGGTCTCGTTCTCGGCGCCGGCGCCGCAGCGCTTCTGCTCGGTGTGCTTCTCGCCGCGGCGCTCCAAAACATCCTCTTCAAAGTGAAGCCGCTCGATCCAACGATTTATCTCGTCGTCTCCGGCCTGCTCACGCTCGTCGCCGCGATCTCCTGCTTCGTCCCCGCCCGCCGCGCCACCCGCGTGAATCCGATGGTCGCGCTGCGAACGGAATAACGGCTCGGTCGGGGAGCGGTTACGGCGGAGACCACGCCGGATTTTTAACTTCGGCATGCCATTCTTCGAGGGTCGGAGAGAGAATTGCGCGTTTGAATGTGATGCCCGCATCACAAACACCCTTCGGTTCCCAACGTCGGCTCGTTCGTGGTTGACCAAAACTGCCGCTCTCCCTATCACTGACCGTGAACCTTAGAAGGCAACCCCTTGTCAGTAACCACTGCCAGTCCAATTCGCCTCTGCGCCGGCGAAGGTAAAAGAAGTGTGCAGGTGCAAACGAGCTTTATGCGGGGAGACAAACTTCCCAAGAGCTCCTGAAGAAGTAAGCGGATGACGAACATTATTTTCGTGCATGGGACTGGTGTCCGAGAGGACGCTTACAATAGGTCGCTCGAAGTTGTGCAGCGAAACTGCAATGGCGTTTCGGTTAGCAAATGTTATTGGGGCCACCTTGGGAGTCGCCTAAACAAGAAAGGCGTCTCCATTCCGAATTACGATACCGCGCGAGCTGTGTCCGGAGGATGGATGGATCCAGCCGCAACGGACGACGATTATCGCGTCGCGCTCTGGGGTTTGCTCTACGACGACCCTCTCTACGAGTTGCGGGTCCTTTCTCTGAAGCAAAAAATGACTAGGGATCTTGCTCCAGGCCAGGCGCCCCCGGGAGCCGAGTTGCGCGAATACGTAAAGCGCTTCGAGATCACGCCGCGAGTGCAAACCTTGCTCGAGGAGGGCGGCATCGATAAGAAATTCGAAGCGGCTCGGACCGCGATCACCGGTTCGGAGCTTTATCGCGCCGCCCTTACTGGCGCACCGGCGGCTCTGGCAGACCACCGCGCGGCGATAGCCAGAGCCCTGATTGCGGAAGCAGCCGCGCTTACCTCCCGCGCCGCTCAAGAGGCGATGGACGTCGCGGAAGTTCCGGATTTCGAAATGCCCGAGCCTGCTGTTTTTTTCGATGCTCGCTTGCGCGACGAGATCGAGCAGCTGCTGATCCAGGCATTGGGAGGCATGGAGTATGGGATCGGGGGCTGGTTGAAGCAGCAACTTGGTGGCTTCGTCCTTACCTTAGGGTCGAGGTACGTTCAACGTCGGCGCGGTGCGATTACCGACGCTGCCTATCCAGGCACGGGGGATATTCTCCTCTATCAGGCTCGAGGAAGTGCGATTCGGGAATACATTCAGCAGCGCATCGCGGAAACGGCGCGGCCGCGGGTGGTGCTGGCCCATAGCCTGGGAGGGATCGCATGTGTCGATCTCTTTGTCTCGAAAGACTGCGAAGTGGATCTTCTCGTGACAGCCGGTTCTCAGGCGCCGTTTCTCTATGAGATCAATGCCCTCCAATCCCTGCCCTTTGGTAAGCCCCTGCCCGAACATTTCCCGCGCTGGGTAAATTTGTACGATTTGCGAGACTTTCTCAGCTATCTTGGAGAGCCAATTTTTCCCGGGCGCGTAACCGATGTGAAAGTGGATAATCAACAGCGGTTCCCAGAGTCACACAGCGCTTATTGGTCCAACCCGGTTGTGTGGAAAGTCCTCGCGAAGGAAATCCCATGAGCGAGCGACCAGCCGATCCCGCCCAGACTTACGCCCTGGTCGTAGGCATAGAAAAATACGATGCCGGCAGCGCTTGGAATCTGGACGGGCCGGTGACCGACGCTCTTGAATTCTGCCGATGGCTGCTGGCGAGAAATGTTTCGCGAGAACACATCGACCTGTTTCTTTCACCGTTGGAGAACAATCGACCGAGAATCCAGGAATCGAAGTTTGAGGCGCAGCCTGCAACGAGATCGGCAATCGACGGAGCGCTCACTACTCTCCACGAAACGAAGGGTGATCTTCTGGTGCTCTTTTGGGCGGGTCATGGGGTGGTAAATGGCGAGAACGATCGGCGGCTTTTCTATGCCGATGCGACGAGCGATAACAAGCGGAATCTGGATCTCGATTCGTTGCTGAAGTCTCTTGGAAGCAGTTATTTTGCCGGCTTTCCACGGCAGATTCTCTTCATCGATGCGTGTGCCAATTACGCCGAAGAAATGCAATGGGCCTTCAAGTTGCCGGGCGAGGAACTGCCGGTCGGCCAACCGACGGGGCACGAACAGTTCGTGTTCATGGCCGCGAAAGACGGCCAGGTCGCGAAGAATCTGGGTAAAGAGAAGAGGGGGCTCTTCTCGCAGAACTTGTTGCAGGAGCTGCCTCGCGACCCTGGCTCCGCGTGGCCGCCAGATATGAAGAAACTGGTCGAAGTTGTTCAGGCTAGGTTTGGGGCCCTGCGAGAGGCGGGACAGGCACAACAATCTCCGATCTATCTCTCTACCCGGGATTGGGACGGCAGTTCAATGTCCCTGCGGGTGGGGTCGGTGCGAGGAATTGACCAACTTCACCCAAAGACGCCCTGGAAATTGACAACGAAAGAGAAACGAACCCTTGCGGATGCGCTGCTCGCCTGCCGGACGATACAAGATACAAACGCCCGCGACACGGCGATTGACGAACTTAGAGCCGAAATCCGCTTCGCCGTTAGGCGTAACTCGAGCGCGCAGATTGATGTCTGGAATCTGATTACCGCTGCGTCGGATTATGCTGGAGGCATTGAAGAGCTTCTGGAAATCGTTCACATGTTAGAGGGAGATTCCTTGGATTGGCAGAACCTCCAGGAGGAGGCAATGAAAGCGTTGCCGAGCCTTAGCGGACTATCTCACGATCGGGCCGGAGGCATCTAATGGACAAACAAGAGCCTTCTCTGCTTAAAGCGGAACTAACTTCGGCCCTGCTCACCTGTGCTACCATGGCGACCAAGGAAGGGCGCGATATCATAGTTAACGAATTGACGTTTAAGAGTCAGATTACACGAAATGCTGCCGATAGGTTCGACGTCTTCAATATCGTTAATGCCTGCCTCAAAGCTCAGGGTGGACTCACCACGTTACTCGAACTGGTGGAATCATTCGAAGGCAAATCTAATGCAATAGACACAGTCAAGGAGGCGGCCAAAGCATTGCAACGATATGCAATCGAATCGCCCGCTAAGCCCACGCCCAACCCTGCAAAACCTGCCCAGGCCACCGTTACGACGGCCGTGGCGACTGGCGACGAACCCGTGGCAACAGTCCTATCTAATGACGCTTCGGCTTCTTCGGCGGTTGGCGCCGCACCAATTACTTCAACGCGCGAAGAGCCAATGGGCTTCTATGAGGGTCCTGCCTTCGCCCTCGTTATTGGAATTAGCCTTTATAAACATGGCACCGACCCAAATAGAGAGCTTGAGGCCAGGCAATTCACCAATTTGAGGTGCGCCGCGAAGGATGCCACTGATTTTATTGAGTTTTTGAACAAGCCGGGGCCAATAAAATATACGGTTCGGCCGCTTCGGGATAACGAAGCGACAGTGACCAAGATCAAGGATCAACTCGAACAGCTTCGGAAGGATTGTAAGGCCTGCGCGAATTCGGGTAAGAAAGACCCACTCGTGGTCATTTATTTCTCGGGACATGGAATGCGCGATGAGGATGGGCGCAGTTATTTGATTCCCCACGAAGCGGAGCGCAACAGGCTTTTTGCTACAGCTTTGTGGAACAAAGACTTTAACAACTGCCTGGATGAACTGGAAACTCGGAGGCTAGTCGTTTTCCTTGATGCCTGCCACTCCGGCGGGATTGGCATGCCAGATGAAAAGAGCGGCCCATTTCAGTATGATCCCCAGAAGGATTTGCTGTCGCGCAGAGGCCACTACATCATCGCTTCCTCCGCCCCGGGACAGGTATCTCAGGAAGGCGAGGAAAACAGTATTTTTACCGGGCACCTCCTCAGGCTCTTGAATTCCGAGACGACGGAGATAGCTGAAGAGGAAATCGATCTGTTCGATCTTTTTCAGGCTTTGAAGGCGAAGGTCGGCAGTTACGCGGAAATAAAAGAACGAACGGGGATAATTTTGGCGATCAATGAGAAGGTGAGAGAGCAGACTCGCGCAAAGAAAATAGAGTTTGTGGAAATGCTTGGCAAGACGCTCAAGGAATTGAAGCAGAGCGCCCAGTTTAAGAAATCAGCCACTCTAAAGAGTTTGCTAGAGTCTTACGCGGAAGGCACGGCGACGGACAAAAAGTACGCCAATATGTTCGAAATCTTTGATGAATTCTTCCAGTGTTGGAGCCCGGATGATAGTTCACAGGTTGGAGAATGCTGCCAGCGGTTAACGGCTGCCTATACCAAGGCGGAAGGCAAAAGGTTATCCAATCTAATGTTGGAAAGATAATGAGTCGCCAATCGATCCGCGTGGCACTCCAACTGAGGACCTTACCGTGGGTGATGAGGTGGAGGGCGACGCTGCCGCTATGAATCAAGGCCTTGAATCCACGGAGTTAAGCGCCGCGACCAAGCAAGATTTCCTCGAATGGGCTGCTATGGAGGCACAGATCGGACGGGCGGAGGATCGTGCTTCGCGGGGGCTGCTAATGGAACGCAGGACCCACTTTATCGAGGAAACGCTTGCGCGTGTAACCAGGGAAATCGAGGAAGCGTTCAGGAGTTCGCCTGATGGCGGCTGGCAGGTGTGGCTGAGCACCCTTGCGGTAACGATCACATCGTTCCGTTTTGGCTTCAGTGCACGATTGTGCGAAGGCGCTTTCTCTTTTCCGGAGTCGAGAAGATCGGTCTTGGATGACCTGACCAAAGCAGTCCGATGCATCAAACAGGGGCGGTGGCCGGAAGCCTACCGGGAATTAGATTACCTTGCGGGTCAGGTGTTTCTCAGTGCGGCGGTTCGCTCGCGATTATTCGTCATGCTAGCGCAGCTCCAATTTTTTCAGTTTCAAAAACCTAAGCTGGCCAAGGAGCTTTTTGATCGTGCGACGGCTCTCGCTCCGAACGATCCCTGGGTGATCAGTGCCACTGGCGATTTCTGGCTGGAAGAGAAAGATGATGAGAAGGCGATCTCCAACTATAAGCGAGCGATCGAAATCGCCCCGGACGCATCTTATGGCTATGGGGGGATGGGCGAATACTTCGAACGACGGTCGGATTTTGCGGTCGCGGAGGAAAGATACAAGCAAGCAATCGAAGCCGCCCCGGGAGACAATTTCGGATATGGAAAGTTGTTCCGGCTATATGGACGGGCGGAACTCCTAAATGAGCACGAGGGAGATCTGCCTGCGCTTCTTGAACGGATAATTAGCATCGATCCCGACGACGCGTTTCAAATCCACCGCGAGCTTGGCGACATCTACAACCAGGTCGGGCAGCTAGACAAAGCTCAACAGTACTACGAAGAGGCGATCAGACTGGATGATGCGAGGCCTTCGGGTTACGTGGCCCTCGCGCAGGTTTATGAAAAGCAAAATCGCGCCGGGGAGGCCGAAGCGACCTACAAGAAGGCCATCGAGGTAGCACCGGAATGTTACGATGGTTACTGGGGATTGACCTCTCTCTATGAGCAACAGGGTAACTGGGAAAGTGCGTTGGAATGGTACAAGAGAGGCCCGATGTTTCCAAGGGAATGGGCGGGCATCGCGCGGGCGAAGGTCGGCGAGATGCACGCAATGCTGAAAAACTTTGACGAAGCTGAAAGAATCCTGAAAGCGGAGTTGCGAAGTGACATTGATAACAACACAGCGAGAGCTGCACTGGAAGCTCTCGCTGATAGGTATAACAAGAATCAGGAGACTCGCGGCGCCGCGCGGAGAGTTTACGACGAGGTGCTTAAGATTCTAGGGGAGCCATACAGGGCAAGCTATCATAACCGGCTGGGTAACCTGAGTCACTTCCATGGCGAATACGGACAAGCAGCGGAAGAATATCGCCACGCGATCGCGGCCTCGGCGACAGAGACCGCACCTGAGAAAGCAGTTTTTCACCGCAACCTTGCTTCGGTTTATAAGATTCTCAAGGATTACTCCCAAGCCGGCGACGAACTCAACCACGCATTTCGGGTCGACGGTGATAGCCAGCAATTCGACCGCGAGATGGCTCTTCTCAGGAACGACGAGGCGAATGACTATTACTCACGAGGCGATTATCGAAAGGCCATTGAGACATACCGGCTAGCGATCCAACACGACCCTGCCGACGCAGTCATTCAATCGAACCTTGCGAAGGCATGGGAACTCGTCGTAGACGAACCCGGAGGGAGATTGCAGGCCTTTGACAATGCGATTGAGGCCTTGAAATGCGCGCAACGAATCAACCCCGCTCCGGACTATGCCAGGGAGATCGAGCGGGTCGGTCGAATGAAAGCTTTTGCCGCTGAGTTTGGGCAAAAGGCGCTCGACCGGTTGCACGTGATTACGCCAATCACAATGGACCTGGCGCGCGATCTCTTCCCTTATACGGAGAGCGAAACCGCCGGCGCCTTGTCAGATGAAGTGTCGCGCGCCGCCTTGGACATGAGAGAGCGACTCCGGGATAATTTTGGGGTCAAGACACCAGGCGTTCGATTCAGGAGCAACGACACTGATTTGGCCAACGGGACCTATGTCATCACGCTTCTGGGGATTCCATTTGTCGCTGGGACCGTTCAGCTCAATCACCGGTTCTGCCTTGAATCGGCCGAGACCTTGACGTCTCTCGGGGTGGAGGGAAAGGCAGCGATCGATCCTCTCACTGGCAGCCAAGGATTTTGGATCCAGGAGGCAGATTGCGAGAAGGTGAAGATAGGAGGTGTAGAACTTTGGGATGTGCTTCGCTATCTTATTCGGCACCTCGAGTTCGTCCTCCAGCGCAACCTCATCGACTTCGTGGGTCATGACGAAGTTGCAGACCTTCTGCTGACCCAGTCTCCCGCGACGCTCGAACAGGTCCGCGGCGAACAGGCAAAATTCACATCCTTAGTCATTCTCTGCCGAAGCCTGCTGGGAGAAAGAGTGCCTATCACACGGTTTGATGAGTTATTTGAAGTGTTCGATAAGCTATACGAGCAAGAAACGCCGCTGCGGGTCATCGCGGAGAGCGTCCGGTCACTACCTCTGCGTCGCTCTCGGCTGCCAGGCAATAACGGTCAAAGCGCCATTCTGCCTCTGGGACCTCGCCTGGAAAGCGAGGTCCGAAAGGGCCTCTACCAGAGCAGTGGCCACTCGGTTCTGGCAATGGAACCTGAGCGTTGCCAGGCCGCCCTTGCTGCCGTCCGGAATAGCATAGGCGACCAGCGCCATACCGCGCTGTTGGTGGAAGATGCCGAGTTGCGACCGTTCGTCCGAACGCTAATCGAACTGGAGTTTCCGGAAATTCCTGTTCTCGCTCGGCCAGAACTATCCGGGGATTCACTTGTTAAGACTACACAGGTGATTGAACTAGAGGAAGAGGTTCCACCTGCGAGCCAGGATTTCAAAAGCCGTGGGAGTAGTGACCGAAACGAATCGGAGATCGGCGCGCCGGAATCGGCCGAAATAGCTATCACCGTTTTCACGAATGAACCTTTTCTCGCGGAAGGCAGCGCTGCCGACGGCCAGCCGATCAACAGTACCTTCTCGTTACTTCAGGATGGGCTTTTCTATGAGTTAGGAATTGTTCTCCCCGAAGTGGACGCGAAGATCGATACGAATCTTAAGCCAAACGAGTTTCGGTTCACACTCAACGGGATCGAGTTTCCGGTGATCAAGGGGTTGGCCCGTGATGAGTTTCTGGTTAACGATACGGTGGACAGGCTTGCTTTGCTGCAGATAACGGCAAGAGAGGCCGTGAATCCCGCAAACGGCAACCCGTCCGCAATTGTGCGGGAAGAAAAAGACTCGCTCGGAATCTGCCGACAAGCGGGTCTGACCATTTGGGGACCCGACGGGTTTCTCGTCCTTTACCTCGCCGCGGCTATTCGCAGGAACGCTGCCACTTTTCAAAACATCCTGGCCACGGAACATATGCTTGATTCCTTACGCGGAGCGTTTCCGTACCTTGTCGACACAGCCATGAAACGCTTTTCCGCCGAGCACCTCTGCCTTGTGCTCAAGGACTTGCTGGATGAAGAAATATCGATTCGGGATATGAGAAGTGTTCTGGAAAGCATGCTTTCTATCAACGGCACCACCGACGTCGATCAGAACCGCTACATTGTTTTCACCCCCCGCACCGAAAACCTGTGTCCCGTCACAAGAACGGAAAGCCTTGATGATTTGAATGTCGCGGATCATTCCAACTTCGTCCGAACCTCGCTCAAGCGGTACATCTCACACAAATACACCCGGGGGAGTAATACGCTGGTAGTGTATCTGGTTGATCGCGCCCTCGAAGAGAGGCTTACGAACGTTGGTAATCACCCGCTGACGAATGACGAAACAACAGGCTTAATCAAGGCTGTCCGGAATGAGATTGGAAGCCTGCCCTCAACGGCCCAGAATCCAGTGATACTCACAACCATGGACATCCGAAAAACGCTCAAGAAGCTCATCGAGCGAGACTTTCCGACTCTGACTGTGCTAAGCTATCAGGAGCTGTCTCCGGATTTGAACATTCAGCCGATCGCCCGGATTTCGTGGGATTAGCCACGAATGTTCTCCCTTTTTGACTACCACCACGCGAACATAGCCCACACTGCTATGGTCGCAGCTCCTCCGATCCCGATGCCCAGACCGGGGGAAGAGACGGGGGCGCGCTTCCAGGGTCCTTCTCCCGTGGGGGCAGGGCGAAGGAACGCCCAGGCAAGGGCGAGAAGGTAACAGGCGACGCTTAGAATAAGTGCGGCTTCGAGCCAGGACAGGATCATCGCTAATCCCAGTAGATGAATCGAATCAGGTCGTCGTATCTGCTTCCGGTGCTGGGAAGCGCAGAAGTGTGTGCGCGGCTGGCTTCTCTGCAGTCCAGCGCTCATTTTTCCGCGCCTCTACTCGGTTCGGCTAACGGAGACTGTAAACTTCGATTAACCCCACCCCGTTCACGCCGTTCTTGCCGGCAACAATGACCGTGTAGAGACCCGACGGAAGATCGGCAATTATCGCGGCCTCCGATTCCATCGCGGGAGGAATCTGCGTCGCCTCGATCTCGGTCCGCTGCTCGTCTTTCCAATTGTCGTTGCTGCGGAGCAGAAGGCCGTTGCCATCGCGCAGTTCCAGGGTCGGATCGGAAAGCGAATTGCGGACACCGGCGCTTTCCAGGGAAGGCCCGATCGCGCGCACCAGAACTTTCGCTTTTTCATCCGTGCCACTGAGGATGAAGCCGCCGATCAAAACACCGTCCGCCGAACGAACCATGCCGCGAGTACCTGATGTTCGCGAGCTGCGCGTCAGCAGCCGGGCTCAGGTCGTAAATCTCAACCAGTGCAACTCCGGCTGCACCATCTTTGCCAGTGACCGCAGCCGTGTAATTTCCCGGCGTCAAAGTTATCACGAGGGCCGATTCGAGTTCGTGTGTGGGTGCCAGTTTGTTCGCTTCGAGTTCGGCGGCCTGGAGAGCGTCGTCTTTCCAGTTATCGTTTTGACTGAGGAGCGAACCGTTGGAGGACCGAAGTTCCAGGACCGGATTGGGAAGCGCGCCGGGAAGACTGTTCTGCAGCGACGGACCAATCGCGCGGACAACGACTTTCTTTGACTCGGTTCCGGTGATGATAAATCCGCCGATCATCGCACCTTCACCAGGCGTAACCCGGCCGCGGGTCGCGATGTTGAGGGGTTGAGAGGGCGGTGCCGCGGTTGGTGATGCGGAGGCGTCCGGGGTCGCGCTTGGAGTGACGGAAGCGACGGGCGGGGGAGAAGGCGTTGCTGTCGGGGTGAGGGTCGCGCCCGGCGTTGGACTCGCCGGTGGCGGAATTGTCGACCCAGGCGTCGCGGTTGGAGTGGGCGTTGCAGTTGCTGTCGCAGTTGCAGTTGCAGTTGCTGTCGGCGTTCCGGTCGCAGTGGGGGTTGGGTGCGGAGGAGGTGGTGGTGAACCAAGTGAGTTACGCGCGAGAATTACGCGCCCATCAGCCAGACCGCAGGCAAACGCGTTCGCATCGGGCGAGAACTGCGCCGACAACACTGCGGTGGAGGTTTGTTGCGTGTAAGCGCGCAGCAAGCCGCCATCGGCGACGCGCCAAAACAGAATGGTCCCCTGTTGTGCTCCCCAGTCCTGCCCGGCGGCGATCAACATTTGTCCGTCTGGAGAGAAGCCGACCGACTTCACGAACCCCGACGGCCCGTTTAGCGCGAACGTTTGGAAATTGTTTCCGACCTGCCACAGCCGCGCCGATTGATCATCGCTCGCCGTCGCTATCGTTTGGCCATCGGGCGAGAACGCGACAAAGTTCACGGTGCCGTCATGGCCAAGGTTGTGCACGGCATTCCCGTTGGCGGGGTTAAACACCGTCGCCACACTTTGAGCCTTCGCCGCCGCGAGAAGTTGTCCGTCGGGCGAGTAAGCCACTGCGTTGTTCGCACCGAGATTGTCGTTAATGATCGAGGTGTTTTGTCCATCCGATAGCCGCCAGATCTTTATCTCGTTCGTGGAATACCCGCCGCCCGAAGCGAGCAATTGATCGTCCGGCGAAAAGGCGACACCCAGAATGAATTCGTTGCCGCCCATCGTTCGCAGCAGGGCCCCGTCCGATACGCGCCAGAGTTTGATGTGCCGATCCATGCTCCCAGAGGCGAGCATTGTCCCGTCATGCGAAAACGCGACGGTGTTGACGACGTCCTGATGCGTCGGGGCCGATGGATCGATCCCTTCGTGGAGCGTCGACACCAGGGCGCCATCCGAGACGCGCCAAAGCTTGACGGTGTGGTCGCTGCTCGCTGAGGCCACCATTTGCCCGTCGGGCGAAAAAGCGACGGCGTTCACTTGCGCGGTGTGTCCCAGGCCCGTCCACAAAACATCCGGCGCGCCCTGGCTTTCGGCCGTTTGAAAGACCGTAAAAGTCTGGCCCGCGATCGCGAGCGTGCCGGTGCGATCGGCCCCGGTCGTGTTTGCACCTACTGAATAATAAATGGTGCCGTAGCCGGCGCCAGTGGCGCCCGACGTGATCGTTATCCAATTATCGTTGCTGATGGCGGACCAACTGCACGCATCTTGGGCGGCCATGTTCACAAACGCGCTTCCACCCTCCGCGGTGAAGGAGCGGTTTTTCGGCGAAATCGTGTAACCGCAATAGATTCCGTCCTGTGTGACGGTCACAACCTTTCCGGCCACCGTAACGTGGCCAATGCGAGCGGCGGTCGTTTGGTTCGCGTTTGTCCAGGCCGTGATCATGCCGGGCCCGCTCCCGCTATTATTCCCGGCCCCAACCGAGAGCCAACTGGAATCGGACGCGGCATTCCAGGCGCAGCCGTTTGTCGTCTGAATGTCGATGTTTACCGAGCCGCCGCTGCTATCAAAATATTTATCGGTCGGCGTCACCGTGTAAGTGCAGTCCGACGTGACCTGGTTGATGGTGAATTGTTTTCCGGCGACGGTGACAGTTCCGGTCCGAGCAGGTCCGGGATTCGGTGCCACCGAATAAGTGACGCCGCCGCCGCCGTTATCGCGGCTAATCTTGGTGATGGTGATCCAACTGTCGTTGCTGGACGGCGTCCAGCCGCAGCCGCCCGACGTTTGGACCCCGAACGCGCCGGTCCCGCCGGCAGGCGACCAATCTGCGCTACTGGGTGAGATCGTGTAGGTACATGGGTCGGCTCCGAGATGGATCGGAAACGTTTGCTCGGCCACGATAATAAGACCCGTCATGCCGCTGGAGCCGCCAGTCGCGGCGTAACTCACGGTGCCGTTTCCGGTCCCGCTGTTCGGCCCTGTGATGGTGATCCAGTTGACTCGGCTTACCGCCTTCCAGCTACATCCCGGTGGCGCGCTCACGTTGATCACGCCGGTTCCGCCGCCGGTCGGAAAACTCGCGCTCCCAGGCGAAATCGACGACGCGCATGAGTTAGACGGAACCCGCGCGACAAACACGGCGGAGTCATGGGAGTAGCTGAATAGTTGGCCGTCGGGCGAAACAGAAAGCGCGTTAGCCGACGTGCCCGTGTTCTGATCGTAAGTCTTGAAAAGCGCCCCGTCGGAAAGGCGCCAAAACCGGATCGAACCCGTGGAAGGAATCCATCCGTTCACCGGATCGTAGTTGTTATCGTACAAACTCGCGATCAGCGTTTGATTATCCGGAGTGAACACAATCGAAGTCACAACGCCCGTCCCGGTCAAGGTGCGGACCAGCGCGCCATCGGACACGCGATAAATTTTTATCGTGTCGTCCCATTGAAACGAGCCGCCGGCGCCGCCGTTCGTTGCCAGGAACTGGCCGTCGGGTGATACAGCCAGGGAGAGGCCGCGCGGCCCGGCGATGTTGCGAATCAACGAACCGTCCGACACCCGCAAGATGTCGATCCCTTGGAAACCAATGGTCGCGACCGATTGGCCGTCGGGAAGAAAAACGGTAGCCCCGCCCCCGGCATTCGAGTTTTTCCAGATCTGCGAGCCGTCATTTCGCAAGAGAGTGATCGAGCGAGTCTGGGTTCCGTAGGCCCCTCCAGAGTTCACGGACGAAGCGATGTATTGCCAGTCCCGTGAGAACGCGACGGTGCCGCCGAGACTTAAAGTCCGGGCAAGAGTCCCGTCGGCGACATTCCAGAACTTTACTCCGGAGGTCGCGAGTTGCTGGCTGTCCGGCGAATAAAAGCCGGATAGTGGCCCACCACAGTGCAACCCACTGCATTGGGTGATGGTTCGGATCAGCGTGCCATCGGACGCCCGCCAGAGATTGTTCTTTTTATCGTCCGCGCCGGTCGCGAGCTGCTGACCGTCCGGCGAAAAGGTCGTGTAACGCACGTACCCGGCGTGGGTGGCTTGCCAGACGATATCGGGAGTTCCCTGCGCAGCGACCCAACGAGTGGAAGCAGCGATCAGGGCCAGGATCAGAGTTACGGCCAGCGTTCGGCGTTTTTTCAGCGCCGGGTGGAGAATTCCGGGTGCGCACTTCGTTTTCATAAACCTCCGCGTTGTTACGCAGATGGTTCGTCTGGGTTGTCAAAACCGAGCGCCTCCCACGCTTCTGTTGCAAGCGCATTTTGGTAACAACTTTGTTACCTTTGGAATTACACCGCCGCGCGAGCTAGGGTTTTTTCTCCAGTTTCAGCGCGGCCGAATTCATGCAGTACCGCAGTCCGGTCGGCTCGGGCCCGTCCGGAAAAACGTGTCCAAGATGCCCGCCGCATTTCGCGCAAAGCACTTCCGTCCTGGCCATGCCGAATTTGCGGTCGGTTTCCGTTTCCACCGCGTCGTTCGCGAGCGGTTTGTAAAAACTCGGCCAGCCACTCCCGGACTCGTACTTGGTCTGCGCGTCGAAGAGCGGATTGCCGCAGCCCGCGCAGCGATACGTCCCCGGGTCGTGCGTGTCCGCGTATTCGCCGGTGAATGCCCGCTCGGTCCCCTTCTCGCGCAGAACATGGTACTGCTCAGGCGTCAGCGTCTTCTTCCATTCCTCATCCGACTTTTCGATTTTTTCGTTCATAATTCGTCACGGCCGCCAGCCACCGGCAGCCTGGAGCGGCTCTAACTTTCCGGCTTCGCTCACCCAGACCGCAATCGCGGTGCGCGGATCGCCGGTTGATTTAAGCGCAGGAGGGATCAATCGCATTTCTTTCATGTTCGACTTCACCGATTCGGTCGTTAGGCCGAGCACCACGAAATCATGAACGAGCTTGCGCCCGTTGTTTTCCCCCGCGGTCACATCCGAGGTCATCCCGAAACCGAGTTGCGCAACATGAATGTCCACGCGGCGCGCGCCGCCGTTTGCCGGTTTGAAAGTGGCTTTGAGTCGATCTCCATCCAGAACAACTCTCAGGACACCGGCCTCCTCCGTTGCGGCCGTGAGCGCGCCCTGGCGCGACTCCTTTCCGTCCAGCGCAAACGCCGGCGTGTAAACGCTTTCAATTTTCCAGAGCACCGAATAATCCGCCTGACGGTCGGTCCAACGCTTGGCCGCGAACGGGTCCCGCCAGCCGAGGTGGTCCCAGTAATCGACGTGGAACGCGACCGGGACAAAATCCTGCCAGAGCCGCGACTGGGTCTTCAACGACGTCATCCATGCCTCCGCCGCGAGGCAACTGCTGCAGCCTTCGGAAGTGAAGAGCTCGAGGAGATGCGTCCGTGTCGGTTTGCTTTCAAAAACAACTTCGGCAGCCTGGCCGGAAAGTGCGGGCACAATCGCGAGCAGAGCGAGCAGCCTTCGAATCACGTCTGAATACTATGGCGCGAAGATCGATTGCGCGAGTTTCGCGATGAGCGCGCCGACGATGACGAGAAAGAAAATGCGGACGAACCGGCTGCCCTTTGCGATGGCGAGGCGGGCCCCGATCGTCGCCCCCAGAACGCTGCAGAGCGCCATCGGAATTGCGTAGCCATAGATGATGTGACCGGTCCACCCGAAGTAGAGGACGGAGGCGAGATTCGTGGCAAGGTTGATGACCTTTGACGAAGCTGAGGCGGCGAGAAAATCGAATCCGAACACCCCCACAAAGAGAAAGATGAGGAAGCTGCCGGTGCCCGGGCCGAAAAATCCATCGTAAAAGCCAAGTCCGGCACCGATGAGGATGCCGAGAAGCTGCGCCTTCTTCGGCGGATGCCTGGGCTGGTGAATGATCCCGAGGTCTTTGACAAAGAAAACATAGATCGCCACGAGAACGAGGAGAACGAGCACGATCGGGCGCAGGAACGCGGTGTTTAAGAGCGACACGATCCGCGAGCCGAAGAAGGCAAAAATGAAAGCGCTGATGGCAGCCGGGACGATCGTTGGCCAATCGAACGCAACGTGACGCGCGTAACGCTGAACGGCGATTGTCGTTCCCGCGCACGACGCGAACTTGTTCGTCCCGAGAATTGTGGCGATCGGCAAGTTCGGGAACAGAATCAGCATGGCCGGCAACTGGATCAGGCCGCCGCCGCCCACGATCGAATCGATGAAGCCGGCGAGGAGCGAGAAGGCGCAGATGAGGAAGATGAGCATGGTGGATCGTGCGCTCCGCCGCGCGATGGCGGTCTAACTTATCGAGCGGCGGAGCGCTCGATCCACCTAGAGCCGAATCCGCTGCAAACGCAAAGCGTTCGCGATCACCGAAACGGAACTCATACTCATCGCGGCGCCGGCGATCACCGGGCTGAGGAGCAAACCGAAGAACGGATAAAAGACGCCGGCGGCGATCGGTATTCCGAGCGCGTTGTAAATGAAGGCGAAGAAAAGGTTTTGGCGGATGTTGCGCATGACGGCGCGGCTTAAGCGGATCGCGTGGACGATGCCGTTGAGATCGCCCTTCACGAGGGTGATGCCGGCGCTGTCCATCGCGACATCGGTCCCGGTCCCCATCGCAATGCCGACGTCCGCTGCGGCGAGCGCGGGTGCGTCGTTGATTCCGTCCCCGGCCATGGCGACGATCGCGCCGTCTCGGCGGAGGCTTTCGATCCGGGCGTGTTTGTCCCGCGGGGCGGCTCCGGCTTCGACCCGATCGATCTCCAATTTTCCCGCAATAGCGCGCGCGGTCCGTTCGTTGTCGCCGGTTAGCATCATGAGTTTCAAGCCGAGGCGGCGGAGCTCGTGAATGGCGCCGGCGGTTGAGGGCTTGATCGGATCGGCGATCGCGATAATTCCGGCGACACGGTTGTTTATCGCGACGAATACAACGGTCTCGCCTTCTTTCTGAAGTTCGGTTGCCTGCTCTTCCAAGATGGACGGCACGGCGGCCGTCCCTCCAATGTGAGTGCGGGCGAAATCGAGCTGACCGACGGCGATCAACCCGCGACCTGTCCGCGCAGTCACGCCGCCGCCCGTTTCCGAGGCGAATTCGTGGATGCTGTCGAGGGCGAGGCCTCGGTCTCGCGCCGCGGCGACGATGGCGGAAGCGAGCGGATGTTCGCTCTGGTTTTCCGCGGACGCGGCAGCGACGAGCAACTCATCTTCGGTCGCGCCGTTCGCGCCGATAACTTTCGTTACGCGAGGTTTGCCTTCGGTGAGCGTCCCGGTTTTATCGACCACAAGGACGGTGATTTTCTCCAATCGCTCGATCGCCCCGGCGTTTTTCACCAGCACTCCCGCATGCGCACCCCGGCCAACGCCAACCATGATCGACATCGGCGTTGCGAGACCGAGAGCGCACGGGCACGCAATGATCAGGACGGCGACTGCGTTAACGATAGCGTGGGCTAAACGCGGCTCGGGGCCGAGCCCGATCCAGACTGTGAATGTGATCAAAGCGGCAACGAGAACCACGGGGACGAAATAACCGGATACTTTGTCGGCAAGACGCTGGATCGGGGCGCGGCTGCGTTGGGCTTGGGAAACCATCCGCACGATCTGCGCGAGGACAGTGTCTTCGCCGACGCGCTCAGCTTTCATGACAAAGCTGCCGGTGTCGTTGATCGTGCCACCGATCGCTTTGTCGCCCGGTCCTTTTGCGACGGGCAACGCTTCGCCCGTAATCATCGATTCATTCACCGACGACCGGCCTTCAATCACGCTTCCGTCGACCGGAACTTTCTCCCCGGGGCGAACGCGCAGATGGTCGCCAGCTTTGACGTCGGCCAGAGCGACGTCAGCTTCCTTTCCGTCGCGGACTACCCGCGCCGTGGGCGGGGTGAGATCGAGCAGCCGGCGGATCGCATTCCCGGTGCTGCGGCGCGCCCGCAGCTCCAGGACCTGGCCGACTAACACCAGCACCGTGATCATTGCGGCCGCTTCGAAGTAGAGGCCAGGCTCTTCGTGGTGTCCCAGACCGGGAGGAAATAAGCCGGGGAGAAGGAGCGCGACGCAACTGTAGATCCACGCTACTCCGACGCCGATGGCGATGAGGGTAAACATGTTGAGATGCCGGCTGAGCAACGATTGCCAGCCGCGCACAAAAAATGGCCAGCCAGCCCAGAGAACGACGGGAGTGCTGAAAAGAAACTGAACCCACCGCGACGCGCTCCCCGACAACCAATCGGGCGCGTCCGGAATCAGGTGCGACATCGCCAGCAGAAACACGGGAAGCGTGAGCCCCGCGCCGATCCAAAGGCGGCGGGTCATGTCGGTCAGTTCCGAATTGTCCTCAACGGTCGCGGCCGAAATGGTTTTCGGCTCGAGCGCCATTCCACAGATCGGGCAAGAACCCGGGCCGTCCCGCTCGATCTCGGGATGCATCGGGCAGGTGTAGGTGGAACCCGGCGCGGCGGGAGTGGCGGGCGCGCTCGAACGTTCGTTATGGCAACACGTGTCTTCCATTGAAATAGGACCCGTAGGACCTATACGACGTATTCGCTTTTCCGCGCACCTCGTTCGAACTTTCCACAACCATGCGAACCACCTTTCGCGACCGGACAGAAGCCGGGAAATTATTGGCCGAGCAGCTCCAGCATTACGCCCGACGCGGCGATACCATCGTGCTTGCCCTTCCGCGAGGCGGCGTGCCGGTTGGACTCGAGATTGCAAAAACGCTGGAGCTCCCGCTCGACGTTTTTGTGGTGCGCAAACTCGGGGTGCCGGGCCAGCGCGAACTGGCGATGGGCGCGATCGCTTCCGGCGGAGTGCGGGTCTTGAATGAAGAGGTCCTCCGAGCCATGCCGTTCGCGGCGGCGACCATCGCTGAAATAACGGTGGAGGAAACTCGCGAGGTCGAACGCCGTGAGCGCGATTACCGTGGAGGCCGACCGGCGCCAGATCTCGAACGCCGCACGGTCATTCTCGTAGACGACGGCCTGGCGACCGGCGCTACCATGCTGGCCGCGATCGCGGCGGTGCGGAAAAAAGATCCGGCTCGGATCGTCGTGGCTGTTCCGGTTTGTCCGCCGGAAACGCTGACGGAAATCGAGCGGGCAGCGGATGAGACGGTCATCTTATTCGCGCCGGATTGGTTTCGGGGCGTGGGACAATTTTACGAAGACTTCGCGCAGCTCAGCGACGAAGCCGTGCGCCTTTCGCTCGCGCGCGCGGCGGAAAGAAACTAGAGGAAGTTCCCGCATGCAGTTCGTTCGATTGTTTCTTCGTCCCTCGTTCCCAAACTCTGTTTCGCGGCGCGGGCAACAGAGCGGTGCACGATACTTTACGCTTATCTTCACCTTGGCTGTGACATGCGCGACTGCTCTCGGCGTCGACGATCCTTCGCAGGAAAACCGCTTCATCTCAAACGCGCGGCAACTCGTCTTCGAAGGCAAACGAAGCGGCGAAGCTTATTTTTCGGCCGATGGCAAGAAGCTCATCTTCCAGAGCGAGCGCGAGCCGGAGAACCCGTTTTACCAGCAATACATTCTCGACCTCGAAAGCGGCGAGACGACGCGGGTCTCGCCTGGCCATGGAAAGACGACCTGCGGATTTTTCCAGCCGGGGAGCGACCGCGTTCTGTTCGCGTCGACCCAAGCGGATCCCGAGGCCCTGGCGAAAGAAAAGGCCGAGCTCGAATTTCGAGCGAGCGGCAAACAGCGGCGCTATTCCTGGGATTACGACGCGACCTTCGACATTTTTTCGGCGAAACAGAATGGGAGCGATCCCGTTAACCTGACCCATTCGCCGGGGTACGACGCGGAGGGCGACTATTCGCCGGACGGAAAACAGATCGTCTTTTGCTCGCTCCGCGCCGCCTTTCCCCTCGAAAAGCTTCCGGGCGATCAGCGCGAGCGTTACGAAAAAGACCCGGCCTGGTTCGGCGACATTTACGTCATGAATGCCGACGGCTCGAACGTGCGCCGCCTAACGACCGAGCCGGGTTACGACGGCGGCCCCTTCTTTTCACCGGACGGCCAGCGGATCGTCTGGCGACATTTCGAGGAGAACGGGATGATCGCCGACGTCTGGACGATGAAACTCGACGGCTCGGATAAGAGGCGGGTGACCGATTTCAAATCGATGTCGTGGGCGCCCTTTTATCATCCGAGTGGGAAGTATTTCATTTTCACTTCGAACAAGCTCGGGTTTGAGAACTTTGAATTGTTCATGGTGGATTCCGCGGGCGAACACGAACCAGTGCGAGTGACGTTCACGCCTGGGTTCGACGGGCTGCCGGTTTTTTCACCGGACGGCAAGAAACTTTGTTGGACGAGCGGCCGCACCGGCGACGGGAAGTCACAGTTGTTCCTCGCGGATTGGAACGACGAGGCCGCGCGAGCTGCGCTCGGCGCGGCGCCAAAGAGCGCAAAGAGGGACGCCGTTTCTACGTCATCACCGGCCGGGGCGACCGATCCCGCTTACAGCGCCGAAATCACGGCCGGCGATTTGCGAAAGGAAATCGAGTGGCTGGCCGACGAAAAACGCGAAGGCCGAATGACCGGGAGCCCGGGGGCGCAGGAAACGGCAAAGTGGCTGGCAAACTATTTTCGGGAGAACGGCCTGAAATCTTTCGCAGAAAACTACGCCTTGCCGTTTCAGTTCAACGCCGGGGAACGCGTGCTGCCGGAGAAAACGCGGCTCGAGATCTCAGTCGCAGATTCAAAAGCGCCTGCGATCGCCAAGCTCGATTCGGAGTTCCGGCCGCTTGCCTTCAGTGAGAACGGAGAAGCGAAGGGCGACCTCGTTTTTGCCGGCTACGGACTGGTTGTTCCCGGCGAAGGCGCGGCGCGCTACGATTCCTACGCGGGCCTCGACGTGAAGGACAAGATCGTCCTGATCTTGCGCTACGTGCCGGAAGGGGTCGACGCGACTCGCCGCGCGCAGCTCAATCGTTATTCTGGTTTGCGTTACAAGGCGATGCTGGCGCGGGAACGCGGCGCGAAAGGAGTGCTGGTCGTGACCGGACCAAACTCGCCAAACGCGGGCCTGCTTCTCGCCCTCAACAACGACAACACCAACGCCAGCAGCGGCATTGTTGTGGCATCGATCAGCGGAAGTGTCGCCGATTCACTTCTGGCGCCGGCCGGCAAGAGCTTGAAGGAAATACAAACGGCGCTCGACCAGGAGAACCCGCATGCCGAGGGTGGTTTCGTTTTGCCAATGGTGAACGTGAAACTCGCCTGCGGCGTCGAACACTTGAAGAAAATGGATGCGGACGTGGTGGCCTATCTTCCGCCGCCGGCCGGGAGCGACGAATACGTTCTGGTCGGCGCGCATTACGACCATCTTGGCCGCGGCGGAACCAGCTCGCTCGAGCGGACTGGCGAGGAAAACAAAATCCATCCCGGCGCCGACGACAACGCTTCGGGGACAGCCTGGACGATGGAGCTGGCGGCGGCCCTGGCGAAGGAACGGAGCGAGCATCCGGAAAAATTCAGGCGCGGCGTGATCTTCGCCCTGTGGTCGGGCGAGGAGATCGGAATCATCGGTTCGGCTGCGTTTTGCGAAAAACCACCGGTGCCGTTGGAGAAGATCGCCGCCTATGTGAACGCCGACATGGTGGGCCGACTGCGCGACAACAAATTAACGCTCCAAGGCGTCGGGTCGTCGCATAGCTGGCGCAAATTGATCGAGAAACGCAACGTCGCCGCGGGATTCAACCTGACGTTGCAGGACGATCCTTACCTGCCCACCGACGTAACCAGTTTTTACCCGAAGAATGTTCCCGTCCTGAATTTCTTCACGGGCGCGCACGATGATTACCACCGGCCAACCGACACCGCCGATAAGATCAACTACCCAGGACTGGAGCGGATCGCGAAGTTCTCCGAGCAGCTCGTGCTGGAGCTGGCGCAAACGCCAGAGAGACCCGACCTCGCGAAAGTGGACCGAACCACGCAGGACGGCGGCGGCCGCGAGACGTTGCGAGCGTATCTGGGGACCATCCCGGATTACACCAGCAGCGACGTGAAGGGGGTGAAGCTCAGCGGCGTGCGCGGTTCGAGCCCGGCAGAGACAGCAGGACTCAAAGGAGGCGATGTAATCGTGGAGTTCGCCGGGCAAAAGATCGCGAACATCTACGACTACACCTATGCCCTCGACGCGGTGAAGATCGGCGTGCCGGTTGAAGTAGTCGTCGAGCGTGCCGGCCAACGGGTAACGCTAACCGTGACGCCGGAAGCACGGAAGTAGCGCTGCATTTCAAGGCAATCCAGGGCCGGCAAAAGTAACGCGTCCGTTACTTCCAGTGAACTCGACGCGGTGATCTGAAAAGACGCTATTTTCCCTCGTAGAATGACTCGTTAGGCCAACGCAAAAGCGGGCGAAATTTCGACCCTGCCGCGGTTCCCGAAGCGCAAGTAACAGTCACGTTACCCGCCCTCCGTTGTCGCCGCTCTTCCGGTGAATCAATGTCCGCCCCATGAAAAACAAATCACACATCTCTAATTGGGCGATCGCGCTTTGCGCGCTCGCAGTCTTCTCCGTCACCGGCACCGCTTACGGTGTCAGATTGCCGGGCCCGATTCCGCCCGTGACGATGCCACCCGTAACGATCACCCCAGGCGGAACTGTCACACCTCGTTCTGAAGAGCCCGGCAAACGGCTTCAGCCGGTGCCACCAATCGCACCCCCGGTGGCGTCGGGCACCTACAAGGGCACGGTCATCGCTGACTAATCTCGGCCGGGGAGTCCTTGCGCGGACAAGGACTCCCCGTCAGTCGAGGCTCCTCTTGGAACCGGATTACGAATCCGTCTCGCGGCGTCTGGCAGTTCATGGTTCGTTTCTGCGGCCATGTTTCAGCTTCGCTGTCCACCTGCTGCCCTGGTTCTCGTGGCGGTCTTCGCTTCCGCCGTGATCGCGGGCGATATCCAGGCCGTGTTTCGGCAGGCCCAGGATTTCGTCCGCCGGGAGCAGTATGCGGCAGCGGTGCCCTTGCTGGAAAAATGCGTTGCGGCCGAGCAAGGCAATTCAAAATTCCATCAGTGGCTTGGACGCGCGCTCGGCTTACAGGCGGCGGAAAATGGAATCACGAGCAGCCTGTTGAGCATTCGCCGGGTAAAATCCGAACTGGAGAAGGCGATCGAGCTCGACCCGCTCAATCTCGAGGCGCGCCAGGACCTCGCGATCATGTATCGGGCCGTCCCGGGCATTCTCGGTGGAAGTAATGCCCGGGCCGCCGAGCAGGTCGCATTCATTCGCCGTCACGATCCCGCGCTGGCCTCCCAACTCGACGGCGATTTTCTCGCGGCCGACAAGAAGTACGACGCGGCGCTCACGGCCTACCAGGAATCGGCCAGGCTGCATCCGCGTCCGATGATTCAGGTCCGCCTCGCTCTTCTTTATCAGCAGAGGAAAGATTGGACCCAGGCCTTTGCCGCCCTCGATCGAGCTCTCGACTTGGACGCGAATTTTCCTTTCGCGCTTTACCAGGTTGGACGAGCGGCGGCACTCAGCGGTCAGCAGCTGGATCGCGGAGAAAAATGCCTGCGCACTTATATCGCAATGCCGACGCGCGAAGATCTCGAAAACCCGTCGCTCGCGGCCGCGCATTTCCGTCTCGGAAATATCCTGGATAAAAAGGGAGATACGGCAGGCGCACGAAACGAATACGAAACCGCCCTGAAGATCGATCCGAAGCAGAAATTAGCCCGAGAAGCACTGATGAAACTGAAGCGGTAAGAAACCAAAACTGCTTGTAGCGTGGCACGCCGGTCTTGTATCGACAGGCATGTCCCGCAATCGCGAATCAATTCCTACACCCATTCGTATTTCTGCGCCGGCCGCGAACCCGTTCATTCGGCAACTAATAGTTGCCCTGTGCTGGAGCGCGCTGGCACTTCCGGCCTTCGCCGCCGAAGCGAAAACGGATTCAGAACGTCTCGAGAAATTGGAGCGCGCTGTCGAGCTTCTCCAGAAGCGTAATGCCGAGCTCGAGCTGGAAGTGAAGAGTCTCAAAAAAGAAAAACCCGCCCCAGCCTCCTCACTCAGCGAAAGCAAGAAAACGAAGTTCGTTCCCGATTCCAAATCGTCCGTCGAGACGACAGTCGAAGAAAAGAAACCTGTCTACGTCGTCCCGGGTGCGTCTGAGCTCAAGCTTGTGCTGGGCGGGCTGCTCCAGACTCAATATGAGGGGGGCGACGTTTCCGCTTTCGAAGGACGCTTCGGCTCCGGCGCGATCGACGATCGTTTCCGGCTTCGCCGAATGCGGATCAACATTACCGGCGATTTTGCCGAGCAGTTCGATTTCAAGCTCGAAGGTGAGTTCGAACAAAGCGATGTCGGTCTCACAATTCGCGACGCTACCGGACGCACCCTTGGGTCTAATTCCACCCGCACCGCCTTCGGCGGCCTGGACTTGTGGGCGAACTGGCATCGCTACCCCGAATTCCAAATCAAGCTGGGCCAATACAAAGCACCGTTCGGCCTCGAGCAACTCTCGCCAGACCCGAAGCTAATGACCGCCGAACGGAGCCAGGTAACGAGCGCGTTGACGCCCGAGCGGCAGATCGGCGTCCAGATTTGGGGTAAGCCGTTCACGAACCTTTTCCCCGAACAGAAGGATCTGCTGACCTACTACGCCGGCATGTTCAACGGCAACGGTCGCAACATCGCTGTGAACGACAACGACGAATACATGTATGTCGGCCGGATCGAACTGCAGCCGTGGAAAGGCAAGGTGGCCGGCCAGGATACCTGGGTGAAATTTGGCGCCAACGGCCTTCACAGCCGCGATGCCGGCGGCACAACCCTTTCCCCGGCGGGCAATCTGCGAGTGAACAGCGACGGCTCTCTCAGCTCGTTCACCCCATTGACCGCGGCTGAACGGGAAGGGTATGGGTTCGACGGTTCCCTCCACTGGGGTCCATTCGACCTGGTCGCCGAATATTTGAGCGAGAGTTACGAGGGACGGACCGTGAACGGAATCGTGCCGACCTTTAACGACTTCCGCGCGGAGGGCTACTACGTCGAAGGGGGCTACTATATTATTCCAAAGAAGCTCCAACTCGTGACGAAATATGAGCACTTCAATCCGGGTCAAATCATCGATGACAACCTGGATTCGGTCACGGTCGGGCTGAATTACTTCATCCACGGCGACGACATCAAACTGATGGGCAACTACATCCATACCTGGTCGAGTTTTCGCGACGCCCGTCCAGCTCTCGGATCGCCCGATTTTGACGAGGTCCTGGTGCGTTTGCAGATCTTGTACTAACGGCTGGAGGACAAGTATCGCCAACGCGGCCGCGATCACGCAGGCAACGCTTGAGTGGCGGGGCAAAAACTAAGAAGATTTGCGAGCCATGCCGGATCCTGGCGCTCCTAAGTCATTCGCGACCCTGCGCCAGGCAGGCGACTACGAGATCAAGGGTGAGCTCGGCCGCGGGGGAATGGGCGTCGTTTATCGGGCGCGGCAAATCACTCTCAATCGAATCGTCGCTCTGAAGATGCTCACGGGGCGTTACGGTCCCGACGAGCTGGCGCGGTTTCTGGCTGAGGCGGAGACCGCCGCGGGCCTGCATCACACTAACATCATCCAGGTTTATGAAGTCGGCGACCTGGACCGCGTGCCGTTCTTCTCGATGGAATACGTAGAGAGCGGATCGTTAGCGGACCGGCTCCGCGCGGGACCGATCGACCAACGACAAACGGCTGAGCTTTTGATCAGCGTCGCGCGCGCCCTTCAGTTCGCGCATCGCAACGGCGTCGTGCATCGCGACATGAAACCGGGGAACATCCTGCTCGATCCGGAAGGCGTTCCAAAAGTGGCGGACTTCGGAATCGCGAAGCGCCTGGCGGCCGACAGCGCTCTCACCCTGACCGGCGCGGTTATCGGAACGCCAACTTACATGGCGCCCGAACAGGCGAAAGGCACGAGTCGCGAGGTGGGCGCGGCCGCGGACATCTACTCGTTAGGCGCGATCCTTTATGAAATGCTCGCTGGCCGTCCGCCTTTCCTACCGGACGATAGCGAGACCGCACTCAGCGTCCGCGTCATCCTCGAGGATCCGGTGTCGCCGGCCTTCTACCGGCCCGGCATTCCGCGCGACCTTGAGACAATCTGCCTGAAGTGCCTCGAGAAAGAACCGCCCGATCGCTACGAGAGCGCGGCCGCGGTCGCGGAAGATTTGCGGCGGTATCTCGACGACGAATCGATCATGGCGCGTCCTCCGACGACAGTGGTGCGCACCATCAAATGGATCCGGCGACATCCGTGGCGATTTGTTTCGCGAGCGGCGCTCGTCGCGGCTGCGATCGGTGGGGTGGCCTGGCTGTGCCATTGGGAGTTGTATCAACGCGCGCACACCGAGTACGCCCGTGCGGTGGAGTTCGTGAACGGCGGGTTCGAGCCGGTCACAAAGCAAACCGAGGCGCAGACCGCGCATCGTGTCGTCAGTCTGCGGCTTACGCGCCGCGGACGGCTGGGACCGATCACCCTCGTCGAGGTCCTGAATCCGCGCGGCTATCCGGCGCTGGTTCGCCGGCTGGTCCTATCCGAACAAATCCCGATTTATATTGAAGGGATAGCCGGCGTGCAGCCCCTTTCCGAAAAAGCGCTGGAAAGCTCCTCGGTCGAATTCACTTACGAAGGCAATAATTTGCGCGAAGCGACGGCGCGAGATCGCAACCGCGTAGTCATCTGGCGCGTAGTTTACGATCGCGTCGGGAGAAACGAGGCGCCGCGCGCCCATTTCGTCAATGTCCGCGGCTTTGATGCGGCCCACGCCACCGGCGCTACGCACATGGAATTTGAGCGCGACGCTTCGGGGCGCGACCGAAAAGTAACTTTCTTTAACGGAGCCGGGCAACCCACCCCGAACGGGGAAGGCGTTTACGGTTACAAGCTCGACCGGAACGAAGCCGGATTCGTGACCCTGCTGTCAAATATCGACGCGCAAGGAAAGCCAATGGCAAATCGCGCGGGCGTGGTTGCCTACGCCGCCACCTTTGACAAGCTCGGCCGGGTCATTCGATCCGAGACCAGGGATGGCGACGGAAAGCCGGCGATAACTAAAGGCGTCGCGGCGCTGGCGATCGAATACGACAACGCGGGGAACGCGAGTCGCGTGACGGCCCTCGGGAACGACGGAAAGATCGCTCGTTTCTCCAATGACTACGCCGTGCAGGAAATTACTTCCGATTCGTTCGGTGAGTTTACGTCGCGGAAGTACTTCAAAGTCGACGCTGACGAGAAACTCGCGCTCCTGGGCGAGTGGTCCGCGAGCTACGACGATCACGGTTATCCGCGCGAAGTGAAAGTGACCGGCCTTCAGAATTATTGGACGGCTTTCCAACACGATGAGCGCGGCAACCTGACCGAGGAAAAGAACCTCGACGCTGAAGGCCATCCGGTTCCGAACGACAAAGGCTATGCCATCACGCGGTTTAGCCACAGTTTCGGACCGCAGGGAGTGCGGTCGGAACAAAGTTACTTCGACGCGGCGGGAGCGAAGACCTACTGCAAGGCCGGTTATCATCGGCTGGTCGACGAATTCGACGTGACCGGTGTGTTGCGCCGTCAGTCGATGGAAGACCTCGATCATGCGCGTTTCCATTATCATCGCGACGTAAGCCTGCCGGAGTACGACGCGCTCGGCCGGCAACGGCGCATCGTTATTCGGTACGAAAATGAGCAGGGCGAGCTCGCGCTCGACGCCGGGTTGCAATACGCGCAGTACGAGGAGAGCTACGACGAGAACGGCCGCACGTTTCTGATCTGGGAAATCGGCTGCGCCGCATCGGCCGGCGCGCCGGCATTCAGCACCGACCTGGAATGGCACAAGACGGGCGCGCGAAAGCGCCGTGTCCGCCAGGCCTGCGATATGAACCGGAAACCGCTCGCGCTCACGACTACGGGAACCGCCTCGCACATGGAAGAGGAGTTTGATCAGCTCGACCGGCGGGAACGGATTTATGAAAACGGTTTCAACGAAAAGACCCTCGGGTTCAGCGTGCGCGAAGCGAAATTTTCCGGCGGCACGTTCCAGAGCGTTACCCATAAACGGAGCGACGGCAGCACCCTTGAGGTAGGAGCTTTCATCGTCGATGTGATCGCCCAACAGGCCAAGGCCGCCGAGTTGAAGCCGGGCGATCGGTTGCTTGAATCGAACGGCGTCCCGGTGCGGAGTGCGTACGAGTGGGCCTATGCGAATTTCCCCGGCGGCTGGATCGAAGTCCTCCGCGACGGGAAAAAACTGCGGATTGAAGGGTTCGAAGCGGGATCGCTGGGAGTCGTGTTGGAAGACCGCGCCGTTTCGAATCAATAGCGCTCGCCTGCGGGCTTGACCCGTCCCTGCCAATTTGCCCACGATGCCGCCGGAATCATGGCTGAATCGTCCACCACAGCGCCGGGCGGCGCGCCACCCGCGAAAGATGAAGTCGAGCTGCTGGAAATTCTGCGCCTCCTCATCGAGTCAAGGAAAGCCCGCACGACCGCGGACTTGCTCAAATACGCTACGCAATATGGCGCGCCCGAAGCGCAGGAACGCCTGCGCATGCTCGAGGCTGAGAACGTTCCACTCGAACTGGCGTTTGACGCGATCAGCGTTCAGCTCCGCCTCATGGCGCACAAGCGAAATAGTGCACTTCTCTCCGAATGTCGGGGCCAGAAAGTCGGCGTAATCCTTCCGATCCCGCCCGACCTCGCGCAAATTTTCGTGCCTGTCTGCGAAGTCAGCTTTCTGCTTCCAGACGCAGCGACGCTTCATGGGCCAATGCACGAGTTAGCCGAAGGCGCGATCAAAGGCTCGCGCGCCTGCCGCGCGAAAGCGCAGGAAATGCAGGTGCTCGCCTTCGAAGCGTTTCGCGAAGGCGGCGTGCTTTTTGTCGACGTCGCTGTGGCCGATGTGCTCGAGCCGAAAATGTTGCCAGCCGGAATTCGTCTCATTGCCCACCTGCGTCCCCACCGCAATCCGCGGGACGTCGCGATTCAGCCAGGCTCGCCTGTCTCGTTCATATGAGATCGCGTCCCTTCCTCTTTCTCTTACTCTTGCTCTTACTCTTCGGCGCGAGCCCCGCATTCGCTGCCGGCAGTTCCCCTGCGCCGGAATTGCCGCTCGATCCGCAATCGTGGCAGGCACACTGGAGCGCGGGCGCGCTCATGCTTCTCCTGCTTTTCTCTGCTTTCTTTGCGATGACGCGCTACGAGGTGCCGCTCCCGCTGGCGATGAGTCTCGTGAGTTGTTCGTTCCTGATTATTCAGTGGGAAAGCGCCGAGAACATTCTCAGGAGCGGCTTCCTTCATTACGCGAACATCACCGTTCTGTTCACTGCCGTGGCGATCCCGGCCCACATGATCGAACGCTCGCAGGGATTCAAATGGATCGCAGCCTGGCTCGGCCATCAACTCGGCAAAATTCGGCTCCGCCACCCGCGGCTGACGATGCCGCTGCTTGTCGCGATTTTGCTAATCACTACCTACGTGACGGCGGCGTTGATGCACAATGTCACTTCGATCCTGATTATGACGCCGATCATCATCCGGCTCTGCGCCTCCTATCAGATTCCGTCGCGCTGGATCTTGAGCGCCGCTTTGGTGGCGAGCAACCTCGGCGGGTTCTCCACCCGCTGGGGCGACACGCCTAACATCATCGAATCCCAGACCTGGGGACTGCAGGCGGGCGATTTCATGCGCGAGGTACTCCCGGCCAATCTTCTTGTGCTCGCCGCGCTGGTGACCGCCGCCACGATCCTGACTCAACGCGGCATCACCACCCGCGCCGCGACCGCGGCGAAAGTGCCCTTTTACACCCTGCAAGTCGCACAGACGGCGGCGGACTGGAAGAAAGCCAAATCGGATCTCACGATCGATGTTCGACTCCTCGCGGTCGGCCTTTCGCTCCTTGCATTTTTCATTTTGCTGCATGTCATTTTCTCACCCCTGGCGATCGCCATCGGCGCGGCCACAATCGTGATTGCGATTCTCCTGGAACGAAAGAGCGAGCGCTATCATTCGCTGACTTCGCTCGGGTTCGATGTTTACCTCGCCTTCGCCGCCATCTTTGTCCTGGCCGGGTGCGTCTCGCATTCCTGGATTGGCGCGATCCTTTACCAGCAATTGATTGCCGCAAAGGCCGCACCGTGGGTGATAGCCGTGACGGGTTATTTCGGCACGACCTTTACCGAGGCGGCCTCGTGGGCGACGGCCGTCTCGCATTCCATCCAACAACTCGACCCTGGACACGCCGCGGCCTGGGCGCTCGGCGGCGGGATTTGCGCGGGGAGCAGTTCGCTCGTCACGGCCGCATCGGCCGGAATTATTCTCGCCGGGGAAAGTCAGCGCTTCAACGATCCCGAACACGCCATCACTTTTCGGCGTTACCTCGCCTTCGGTGTGCCGTTCTCGCTCTTCATGCTGATCTTCTACGCGACGTATTTCTCCATCTTTCGGTGAGTTGTTAGGCCATGCCCGTCCGAACACCATCGCCGCCACCGCGTTCGTTGCTGGGCGATCTCAGCGTGGTCTGGACGCGACGGAAAACGCTCTGGAAACTTCTGGGCCGTCCGGAACGTGTCCGACTGCTAGCTGCGGTCCTCGTCACCGGAGTGGTGGCCTGGGTCCAGGTCCGGATCGCCATCCTGATCGGCGCATTTTTTAACGACGTCCTGAAGCGGACCGGAGATGCGGGCGCGCTGTCGGATTATGTCACGACTGCGCTTCTCATCCTTCTCGGCTATTATTTCGTTAAGGAATCTCTCCAGTTGTTACGGCGCTGGCTGGTCGCGCAGACGTCCTCGCGCATTGAGAGTCAGATGACAGTGCGGCTCATCAGCCACCTTCTCCGGGTCGATCTCGGCGCCCTCGCGTCGGACCGGATTGGCGCCATGCATGGACGGATTTCGCGCGCTGTCGAAGGCTATCAGAAATTCGTGAGAGTGGCGTTCGCGGATTTCCTCCCGGCACTGACCCTGGCGGTCGCGGCTCTTTACACCACCTTGGCGAGAGATTGGCGGATCGGGTTGGTGATGCTCGGCGTGGTCCCGGTGGCGATTCTTCTGACCATCTGGCAGGTATCATCGCAAAAAGATGTGCGGGTCGAGTTGCTCCACGCGAAGGAAAATCTCGACGGCACCGTCGTCGAACAACTCGGCGGCCTCGAATACATCCGGGCCGCGAACACTCATCCGCTGGAAGTCTCGCGCGTCACCGTGGCGGCGGATGCGCGCGCCAAACGTGAATTTCAGCACCAGCTCGCCATGGCGCGTTTCGACTGGCTAAAAGCCCTCAACGAGGCGTTCTTTTACACCGCTGTTCTCGGTTACAGCGTCGTTCTCGCCGTGCACAAGCAAATCGAGTACGGCGATATCCTGATGTTCTCCGGCCTGTTCCTCGCGGTCATGGGGCCACTGAAAGAGGTCCACCGGATCCTGGATGAATCCTATGACAGCAGCATGCAGGTCAACGTGTTGCTCCAGATGCTCGATCAGCCGCAGGACCAGTCGTTCAACGTTGTCACCCTGCGTCCGCCGCGTTTGGACGGCACCATTCCGCTCCTCGAATGCCAGGATCTGGTGGTGGAATACAATACGCCGTCGCATGGCCGACGCCGGATCCTCGATGGCGTGACCCTGGCAATTCATCAAGGACAAACCATTGGCATCGCCGGGCGCTCGGGGTCGGGAAAGTCGACCTGGCTGCGAGCCGTTCTACGCTTGCTTCATCCCACTTCCGGCGAAGTGCTCGTCGGTGGCGTCCCCATCGGCGTGCTCTCGCGCGAAGATATTGGCAAGAGCATCGGATATGTCAGCCAGGTGCCATTTGTATTCTCGGGCACCGTCCGCGACAACATCGGCTACGGCTGTGGCACGGTGAGTTTGGAGCAAATCCAGGAAGCCGCGCGTCAGGCGCATATTCATGATGAAATCCTGCAAATGCACCAGGGCTACGACACGGCTCTAACCGAGCGCGGCGGCAATCTTTCCGGGGGCCAGCGGCAGCGGATCGCACTGGCCCGTATGTTTTTGAAGAACCCGCCAGTCCTGATTCTCGATGAAGGCACGTCTGCGCTCGACAACATTAGCGAGCGCCAGGTCCGGGCCGCCATCGATCACGCGCGGCATTCGCATACGGTGATCATGGTGGCCCATCGGCTGACAACGTTAAACGAGACGGATTGCATTTTCGTTTTCGACCAGGGGCGAGTCGTCGAGCAGGGCTCGTTCGATAATCTTGTGGCAAAAAACGGAACCTTCGCGGAGCTGGTGCGAAGCGCGGAAGCGGCCTAACGAATCATGAACTCAAAACCTGTCGTCTTCGTCTGGCCGGGCGATCTGCATCTCGAATTCGAAGACCGCCCGAATTACAAGACCGCGCTCTGGATGGCGGACCAGGTGAACGATTTCATTCGGCCCGATTTCGTCCAGTTCGCGGGCGACAACGTCCAACATGCCCGCGATGCCGAGTGGGCGTTGTTCAAGAATGTCACGAACAAGCTCAAGGTGCCGTGGCACGCGCTCGTGGGCGATCACGATGCCCATCACGACCCCGGTTGCCACGCGTATCAAAACCACGTCGGCGAGACCTATCTCGCCTACACCGTCGGCAGTTACCGCTTCATTTGCCTGAATACGATGCAATTTCGGCCGCTCGGGATGACCGACGAACAGGTCATCTGGTTCCGCTACGAAGCGGATGCCGCCATCGCGCGCGGCGAACGGGTCGTGGTTTTCCAGCACCATTATCCATTTTAAGTGTGGGAAGATTTTGCCGGACCCGGCATCGAAGCATGGCGCGAAGTCGTCCAAACCCGGCCGATCGTCGGCCTTTTCGCCGGGCACACCCACTACGGGCAGATCGCGAACGACGGCCGAAACGTTTACGTTGCCACCCGTTCAATCGGAGATCCGGAAGGCGGCCCCGCCGGTTATGCTCTCGTTTATCTGGACGGCGACGACCTTGCCCTCACTTATCGCAGCATGGATGACAAGGGCCCTGTCGTGCTCATCACCCATCCGAGACGCGCGATTCTGGCGACGAAACCGGCGCACATTGTTCCCGGCCCGATGGAAGCGCGAGTCCGCGCCTGGTCGAACACCGATGTCACTTCTGCGAAAGCGCGGATCGACGATGGCGAATGGAAAAGCCTCCAGGACTGCGGTCACTTGGAATGGAGCTTTCCAATTCCCGGCGACAGTCTCGCCAAGGGCGAGCACACCCTGGAAGTCCGCCTCATCGATGCCGAGAAAGAAGAGGGCAGCGACCGAATTACGTTCGCCTGCGATCTCTCCGGCCGTTACAACCCTTATCCGATGGTCGAGCCCGTCGTGCGCGCGACCAAGTTTTGCTAATGATAGACACACCACCTCCCCTGCCGCGCCGCAACGTCGTTTGGACAATGATGCTTGGCACCCTCGCCGCGAATGCGATCGGCGGAGTTTTGCTTTTCGGGATCGTGTGGCTCGCAGGCGCTTACAAGAACTCGGACGTAACAACGTTCATCGCCTGGCCAAGCTTTTTCCTGATTCCGTTTCTCGTTGGACTCGTCGCCGCGTGGTTCTGGCGCCGCCTTCATCGCACCATCGCCTGGAGTGCACTCGATGCGGTCATCGTGACGCTCGTCGGACTCGGGGCTGCCGCGATTATCCTGCGCGAAGGGATTGTCTGTCTCGTTATCGTCTCACCCGCGCTCTACGCCTTTATTCTTTGCGGAATTCTGGTGGGCCGCGTCGTATTCCGGCCGAACTACTCCAAACTCCAGCTCACCATCTTCCCGCTGCTCGCGGTCGTCGCGCTTGGCGAATCGCTTCATCACACCGAGCAGCAAGCCGTCGTCACTGATCGCATCCTGGTCCACGCGCCGCCCGCGAAAGTGTGGCCGCACGTGCTTGCCTTTCCCGAAATTCCCGATCGGCCCGAATACTGGATTTTCCGGCTCGGCCTCCCGTATCCGACCCAGACTACGAACGGCGGGAACTTCGTGGGCGCGGATCGCCAATGCACCTTCAGTGACGGCGTGGTCATCAAAGAGCGCGTCGCCGAATTCGTCCCCAACGAGAAACTCACCTTCGATGTCGCCGAACAACCGACCGATCCTGAAGCCTACGGCCACATCACTCTGCATCGCGGCCAATTCGTCCTCCAGGATAATCACGACGGCACCACGACCTTGATTGGTTCCAGTTGGTACACCCTGCATGTCCGCCCCCGCTGGTATTTCGATATCTGGACCCGCGACATGACCCGCGCCGTCCACCTCCGCGTGATGAACCACATCAAGCGGCTTTCCGAGGCGTCCGACTAACAATCCTCTACTGTCAAAATCAACATCCCGCGCCGCATTCCAAGGCCATTCACAGGAGGTCTGGACGCAGGGCCGGCAGAATCCCGCAAATCATCTCTATGCCGCCAATTAACATCGGACTAGAGAAAAACTTTTGCGTCCTCATCCTCACTGAGGCGACTGAACTGTGGCCCTATCGGAAACCTATACTTTTTCTTTTTTCCGTACGGCTGCGCAATCTTTGAAGCGGTTGACCGTAGAACCAGTTGGGCCATTCGAACTCCCGGTCGAAGACGTAAGGGCATATTTCCAACATTAGCCAACTCGAAGGTAATCACTCCAGAAAAGCCCGGTTCTACGGACGTAGCGGTCGCAATCTGCAGACCTAGGCGTGCCCACGATGAGCGACCTTCTACCTGACCCTCAACGTCGCAAGGCAATTGCACGTACTCGAATGTCGCAGCTAACGCTAGTGCTCCAGGATGCAGCACGAAACTATTCCGGAACCGGACCACGCGACGCTCTTGCACCCGATGCAACGCCGGACGATTAGGGTCGAACGGGTCAATGACCCCTTCAGTATGCTGTCGAAAGATAATGAATTGGTTTCCTACCCTTAGGTCAACCGAAGAATCTCCGATCTGTTTCAGTGATAAAATTGGGGAGATCGTCAAGCGGTGAGGATGATCGGCTTCAAACCTCTGTAGGATTTCCGTGCTCGTGAGCGTACTCATCAGCTACAATTCGCGCAATCGAGGACCGAACGTTTTTTGAACGTAGCTTGCCTCTATGGCTTTAAGCGTTAGGTGGGATAATGTCTCAACATGTTCGTCCAGTATCTCTCCTTTTTCCCCTCTAAAATGCTGAATTTTGCACGCCCACGCTGCATTCCAAATGTCAGCCAGCGACGCTGGGTGGTTCGTTGGCCAGCTGCCGGTTTCGTTTGGAGGAATACCATGTCGCAATCTCTCGATCAACTCTTCAACTACCATTCGATTACTTGTGAGCTTATAAGGCTTCCTCACAGTGTCAGGGAGGTCGGTAACCACCTGCGACCAAACCGTCGACCAATGCTGTTCAACCATTCGATAGGCTTCTTTCGTCCGTACGCTGCTTTCTAAAATTGCCTTATCCGATTCGCTTTTGAGCAGTTCGTGCCACTCCTGAATCCAGCTCACATAGCCGGCAAGCGTGTGATGCCAATCGGCCGTGTCGGCAGTAATAATATCTTTAATAACGGTGTTGCTAATCATTCGGAGCCGGTAACGCCAAGGAGGGTAACCTCCCGTTTGGAGCGGGCTCGCGTCCGGTACGCGATGACAGGAGAATTCAGCAAGCGATGCTAGTGTCGCAGGACCAAACAGGTGAACCCCTACGGCATCACAGATTAATTCTTTGAAGGCCGTCCGCGCGAGATGCATTGTACGCTTGACTGCGTCCGCTACGCCTTCACTGATGAGATCATCTGGGATGGTGACGCCGGCAGGTATCCCATAGACATAATCATCTCGTAGTATTTTTGTTAATTGCGGCTCAAATTGTTTCCACAATGATGGAAATTCGCTGCGTAACCAATCAGCGGCGAGTATATGGCCAACCTCGTGGCCCCAGTTGACGTGCGACAGCACGTTCATTTTTTCAATTCTTGGAAAAGACACGCAATAAACGCGATCTTCGGCTGATGATCCAATCGCGTCCTTCCACTCTTCGAGAGAGATCCACTCTGACAATGCCTTAATGTCGGTCGTATATGCCTCGATTAGCCCAGATAAGAGACCATAGTTGTATGACCACTGTGGTCGTATGATGAATTTGCACTTAACTCGGAGGTGAGACTGCAAGAACTCCTCGGTCGGCTGCACGATGCTCCACGGCGTTTCTTCTGTTCGAGACCTTTCGGGATACCGTAAATCCGCGCCAAGCAAAACCAATAATGTATGGATGTGTAATAGCTTGTCTTCCGGCGCGGTGTCGATCCGCTCCGCGATCATTTTGGCTGTCGTCCTAATTACAGCACAAAAATCACTCGCTGTGGCCGTAGGAAAGTTCTCCGACTGTTCTATGCTTCCAGCGAGGTGAGCAACCGCGTGCCCCAGGCGCCTGATTTCGCTTCGGAGAATAGAAGCTGGGGAGACCACGAACTAAACCTAAAACTCTACCGTTTTCAGTAGATCAGGGAGTGAACTAAATCGCTTTCCGCTCGCTCTCGGTTTTCATTCAACAGAACAAGCAGTGAGCGCGATAATTCCTCCAGAAACACAGCAGCTAAGCCGACGTCAATGGTGCCTTCTGGTCCGCTTGGGCGCACTTGAGCGCCGCCGGACGTGAGGAGCTCGTATGTTGATAAAAAAAAATCATTACGCTGCGTTGTCTCCGTGATTCCAGCTTTCTGAAACGACGGTTTAATGTGTAATAGTGTTGCGTAGAATGATGGACGGACCTCCGTTGCTTGCATAGCCAAATCAGCAGACACCCCCTCCCGACAGTCGGCTGCGGTCCAATCAACCTCCTCGAGAAAATGTCCGGACCACTTTAAGTTTTCGCGATCTGGATCTAGAAGTTTATCGCCTTTTTGCATTTTCCGCAGGGTCGTTGCTGCCGATTGCAAACGACTACTTGCTTCAAAGATTTGTGCCGACTCCAATGGATCTCTCATTTCGTGTTACCGGTAGGGAATTTCTACTAACTTAAAGGCTTTTGACGGCTCGGCATCTCGGATTTCACCACAATCCCCAAGCGCTCGAGATCCGCTTGATTGTGCCAAATCCACTGACGAATGACCCAAGATGCCACCTCGACGCGGTTCTTGCCAAAAAGACCGACGTTGCTCATTCGCTGTAACAGGCGATCTGAAACTTCGTCGATAGACAATTGCAATTTGACTGTTTTTACGACGTTCCGCTCGGCCATGTGCTACCAATATCATTGTAATTACATTGTAGTTAGATGCCAAACGAAAATTTTCGTTCGATAGAAGTTTCCACGTCCTTGAGTTGAATATGAAAACGCGGGCCAGAAATCGAGACATTTCTTGTTTTGGAACATAGTGCGAAGTTCGGTGCTGAGAAATACGCGCCACTCTCATCGGGCGCGGAAAATGAGAGCTACCCCGCATAGATTGGAACTATGAATAACGCCTCCAAGCGAATCGCCGTAAGCATTCCGTAGCGTTCGCGGCGATGCGCCAGCCCTGCGACGAAAGTGTTATCCGCGCCGGCGCGGCAACGGCGATTTGCTCCCCTTCATCTGGGAAATGGGTGCTGGCGGCGACCATTGTCGCTTCGAGCATGGCGTTCATCGACGGGACCGTGGTGAACGTCGCGTTGCCGGCATTGCAAACCGACCTGAATGCCAGTGTCCAGGATGTGCAATGGGTGGTCGAGGCATATGCGCTGTTTCTGTCCGCTCTTCTCCTGGTTGGCGGTTCGTTAGGCGACCGCTACGGACGGCGACGCGTCTTCCTTACCGGCGTCGTTGCTTTTGCGGCGGGATCGGCCTGGTGCGGACTGGCGCCGAGCGTCGGCCAACTCATTATAGCGCGCGCCGGGCAGGGAATCGGCGCGGCCCTGCTCGTGCCGGGAAGCCTCGCGATTATCAGCGGCTCCTTCCGCGAGGAGGAACGCGGGCGGGCCATTGGAACGTGGTCGGGCTTCAGCTCCATGACGACCGCCATTGGGCCGGTCCTCGGCGGTTGGCTGGTCGACCACGCTTCGTGGCGCGCGGTGTTTTTCATCAATATCCCTTTGGCGATCGTGGTGATCGCCATCTCAGTGCGTCACGTTCCGGACACTCGGAGTGAGAAGAAAAGTGCGCTCGATTGGCTGGGCGCGGTCCTGGCCGCGGCAAGTTTGGGCGCTCTGGTCTTCGCGCTAATCGAATCCGCGCGGCTAGGTTTAGCGCACCGCGCCGTGATCGCTTCGATGTTGCTTGGCGGGGCCGGCCTCGTCGCGTTTCTCATTGTCGAATGGAAGAGTCGCCATCCGATGTTGCCGTTAGAGCTATTCCGATCGCGCACTTTTACCGGCACGAATCTGCTCACGCTCTTCCTCTACAGCGCCCTCGGAGGCACGTTGTTCTTTTTGCCGTTGAATCTCATCCAGGTGCAAAGCTACACCCCCACTCAAGCGGGAGCGGCCCTGCTGCCGTTTATCCTGATCATGTTTCTTCTCTCCCGCTGGTCCGGGGGTCTCGTGGATCGTTATGGCGCCAGGTTGCCGCTCGTTGTCGGCCCAATGATCGCTGCCCTTGGATTTGCGCTCTTCATGTTTCCCGGAGTAGGCGGGGGTTATTGGACGACCTTCTTCCCCGCCGTCGTTGTGCTCGGAATCGGAATGGCGGTCAGCGTGGCACCACTCACGACAACAGTAATGAACTCGGTGGCCAGCACGCGCGCCGGGGTTGCATCCGGCGTGAATAACGCGGTGGCACGCACGGCCGGCCTGCTCGCAATCGCGGTGCTCGGGATCGTGATGCTGCAAGGCTTTGACCGCGCCCTCGATACCCGGACAGCGCAGCTGGAATTGCCCGCGAATGTCCGAAGCTCTCTCGCGCAGCAACGCAACAAGCTCGCGGCCGCCGAGCTTTCCGAAGGCGAGCCGGCGGTGCGCGAAACGGTGAAGGAAGCGATCGCCGAGTCGTTCGTCGACGCATTCCGGCGAGCCATGTTCGTGGGAGCCGGCCTCGCTGCGGCAAGTGCGATTACCGCTCTGGCTCTCATTAAATCAAGACACGTCGCAGATAAGGCCCCACCCAGGTGAGGCGCCTTTTACGTGACATGGCTACCCCGCATAGATTCGAACTATGAATAACGCCTCCAAAGGGCGCTGTGTTACCGTTACACCACGGGGTAAATCAATTTCGATTTTCGACTGGCGATTTTCGATCGGTTGGAAACCGCGCTTCTCAGTCTTAAATCGCAAATCGCAATTCGCAATTCGCAATTGCGGGCGTGACTAGATCGACGAAGCGAGGTTGGCAGCTGCGCCAACGCGAGAAATCTTCGCTCGTTCCAGGATCGTCTGGACCTGCGCGAGCAGTTCGTCGGGCCGGTGGGGTTTGCGAATCGAACCGGCCAATCCACCGGCCAGCATGCGATCGATCCGCTCCTGGGCCTGGGCCAGAAAGCCGGTACTGAGCAAAACGATAACATTCGGATTGATTACGCGCAGACGCTTGAATGTTTCTTCCCCGTCCATGAACGGCATCGAGAGATCGAGCAGGATCAGGTCAAACCAATGGGGCCGTTTTCGGAAATGTTCGAGGCATTCGAACCCGGATTGGGCGGTAGTGACCTGAAAGCCAGCTTCGGAAAAAACCCGGAACGCCAGGACCCGGGCGGCGGGCTCATCGTCCACGACCAAAATGCGACGGACGCGAGCGGGCAGGGCGTGGCCGGAAGCTTCGGGCGTTTCGGGGTCGCAAGATTTGTCGTCGGATTTGGGTTCATTGTTCATTTCAATACGCCTGACGTAAATCGCGGTCTTGGAGCGTTCTATAAGCAAGAAAAATGCCGGTCGGGTGGACCGTAAAAGCGCCGCGATTGCGGATTTGCCTCCGGAATTATTCCGACTTCGCCATTCGCAAAACCCGCCAAACCGGCTATGTTTCGTGCCCCACAAATGAACCAGTTGTCTATCCAGGACCTGCACGTGTCCATCGCAGAGCAGGAAATCATTCGCGGTCTCTCCCTCGCGGTCCCGAAGGGCGAAGTCCATGCCATCATGGGTCCCAACGGCTCTGGCAAGAGCACGCTCGCGAAGGTGCTCGCCGGACATCCCGACTACAAAGTCGGTTCCGGCAAGATCGAGATGGATGGGGAGAACATCATGGAACTGGAGCCGGACGAGCGAGCGCGCAAGGGGCTGTTCCTTGCCTTTCAGTATCCCAGCGAAATTCCGGGCGTGAGCATCGCCAATTTCCTGCGCGCCGCCGTCCAAGCCCGGCTCCCCGAGGGCGAGGAACTCGAAGCGACCGAGTATTACGCCAGGCTTTACGAGAAGATGGACCTGCTCGAGATGGACCGTTCGTTTACCTCGCGCTCCGTCAACGAAGGATTTTCCGGCGGCGAAAAGAAACGGAACGAGATTCTCCAGATGGCGATGCTTCAGCCGAAGTATGCCGTGTTAGATGAGACCGATAGCGGTCTCGACATCGATGCGCTGAAGGTCGTGGCGAACGGCGTAAACGCCATGCGCGGGCCGGCCATCGGAATCCTCGTCATCACCCATTACCAGCGACTGCTCGAGTACATCGTGCCGGATCACGTTCACGTGATGGTCCAGGGACGGATCGCGCGCAGCGGCGGCAAGGAGCTCGCGCTCGAGTTGGAAGAAAGAGGTTACGAAAGTTACGAGGTAGCTTCGGAGAAGGAATTCGGCGAGCCAGCCATCGCCTAAAGAGGGAATTGTTATGGCCAAAGAACCAACCGCTTTTGAGATCGAGAGGAACATCGGGAATTTCGCCTACCCGGAAACCCACACCCACGACGCGGGCGTCGGGCTAACGGAAAAGACGATCCACTTCATCTCCGATCTCAAGGAGGATCCGGATTGGGTCCGCGAGTTCCGCCTCAACGCGTACAAGACTTTTCTGAGCAAGCCGATGCCCACGCATTGGGCGAGCAAGGACCTGGAGGCGATCGTTTTCGACAATATCCGTTATTACCTCAGTGGCGGAACTCAGCCGAAACGGAATTGGGAAGATGTGCCTGATGACGTGAAACGAACCTTCGAGCGCCTTGGCATTCCCGAGCAGGAACGCAAATTCCTGGCTGGGGTCGAAGCGCAGTTCGACAGCGAAGCCGTTTACTCGAACATTAAGAAAGCCGTCGGCGAACAGGGCGTGATTTTTGTCGGCAGCCGCGAAGGATTGAAGGATCACCCGGAAATTTTCCGGAAGTGGTTCGGCAAAGTCATCCCGACTGGCGACAATAAATTCAGCGCGCTGAACTCAGCGGTCTTCAGCGGCGGCTCCTTCATTTATGTGCCGCCCGGCGTGAAAGTGAAGCACCCGCTCCAGGCGTATTTCCGGATCAACGCCGAGAATTTCGGACAATTCGAGCGGACCCTGATCATTTGCGACGAAGGCTCCGAGCTAACCTACATGGAAGGCTGCACCGCCCCGAAATTTAATACCGCCACGTTGCACAGCGCGGTGGTCGAGCTGGTCGCGCTCAAGGGCGCGAAGATCCAGTACATCACCGTTCAAAATTGGTCTTCGAACGTCTTCAACCTCGTGACCAAACGCGGTCTTGCCCACGAAGACGCGGAAGTGAAATGGATCGATTGCAACATCGGTTCGCGCCTGACGATGAAGTATCCCGGCGTGATCATGAAAGGCCGGCGCGCCCGGGGGGAAGTCCTCTCGATCGCCCTCGCCGGAGACGGACAACATCAGGATACGGGCGCGAAAATGGTTCACGCGGCCGACGAAACGACGAGCAACATCATTTCTAAGAGCATCAGCATCGGCGAAGGCCGGGCGACCTATCGCGGGCTCGTCCAGATTCCCAAGCATCTCAAGAACTGCAGGAACAACACCGAGTGTGACGCGCTCCTGATCAACTCAACCAGCCGCACCGACACTTACCCAGCCATCACGGTCCGCGGCACCGGCAATTCCGTGCAGCACGAGGCCAGCGTTAGCCAGGTAAGCGCCGAGCAAATCTTTTACATGCAACAACGCGGCCTCACCGAAGCGCAAGCCATGAGCCTGAGCGTGAACGGTTTCGTCAACGATCTCGTCCGCCAATTTCCGATGGAATACAGCGTCGAGCTCAAGCGCCTGATCGAGCTTGAGATGGAAGGGTCGGTCGGCTAAGGTTCCGCCCCCAAGACAAGGGCAAACAGCGGCGGTCTCGGGCCGCCGTTTGCGTTTTCAGGGTATGAGTAATCCGACAGCCGTCCTCGACGAAACCATGGTAGACCTCGAATCGCCGCAATCGCCGCGCGCGATCCTGTCGACTCCTTTTGAGGCGCGCTCTACCGAAATGCCGGCCTGGTTTCGCGACCAACAAAGGGCGGCATGGACCAAATTTGAATCGCTTCCGTATCCCGCTCGCAAAGATCAGGCGTGGCGCTTTTCCAGCGTCAGCGCGCTCGATCTTTCGAGCTACCATTTCGGCGCGCCCTTAAGTCAGGGTGAGCGCGATGAAGTTCTCGAAAGCTCTCTCGGGCTCGAGGAAGTGGCCGGCCGGCTGATTTTCGCTGACGATCAGCTGCTCCGGCGCGATCCGTTGCCGCAAAAACTCCTCGCCGCCGGCGTCGTTTTGAAACCGCTCGGTCGCGCGCTCCTCGAGCACGAAAATTTATTCCGCCGCCACTTCATGGCGCAGCCGGCCACGCTTGGTTCGGCGAAGTTCGCGGCGTTGCACGAAGCATGTGTCACGTCCGGCACGTTTGTTTACGTGCCGAAAGGCGTCGAGGTCGAGCTGCCTATCGAGATTTTCCACTGGCTCCATGGCGAGAACGCTGCCGCTTTCCCGCACACCCTGCTGATCGCTGATGAACTGGCGAAGGTCACGGTGATCGAGCATTTCCGTTCGGCTCATCCGGACCGCGCCGGGTTCGCCTGCGGCGTCAACGACCTCGTGGTCGGCCGCGGTGCGAAGCTGAATTACGTCTGTACACAGAATCGGAACGAGAAAGCACTGGCGATCCAAATCAACTCCACCTCGGTCGCGCGCGAGGCCTCCGCCCTAAGCCTCAACGTTAATATGGGCGGGGCTTATTCACGTCTGGAAAGCCTGAGCCGGCTCGTGGGCGAAGGCGCCCGCAGTGACATGCTCGCGGTCTCAGTTGCCAACAACTCCCAGGAGTTCGACGCCCGCACTCTGCAGGACCACTTGAGTCCACATACGACGAGCGACCTGCTTTACAAGAACGCGTTGAACGATCGCGCTCGTAACACCTTCGGCGGTTTGATCCGCGTCGAGCCACACGCCCATTTCACCGATGCTTACCAGACCGTCCGCAATCTCCTTTTAAGCGACGACGCCGAGGCCAATTCGATGCCCGGCTTGGAAATCCTGGCCGACAACGTGAAATGCAGTCATGGCGCCACCTCCGGTCAGCTCAGCGAGAACGAGATGTTTTACCTTCTCTCGCGCGGCATCCCGGCGCCGGTCGCGAAGCAGCTCCTCGTCTCAGGGTTCCTGAATGAAGTCGTCGATCGTCTGGATCATCCGGCGATCAGTGGGTTCGTTCACGCTTTGATCGAGACAAAATTCGGACGTCAATAAAGGCTCACTATCGCGCTCGCTTCATCGCGAATGCGCGTGGCCAGTTCCCGCGGCGCCAAAACGCGCGCGTGTTTTCCCCAGCTCAGAATCCAGCGCTCGATTTCTTCCAGGCCACCCAATTCGAGCTCCAGGATAATTGAGCCATCCTTGTTCTCGCGGACGCGCTGGGATTCGTGCCATTTTCTTTCTGCTACGAGTCGGGCCGCGAAGGAATCAAACTCCAGACGGATGCGCCGCTTCCTGCCGGCTGAGTGCACTCCGAAACTCCCACTCAAGACTTCGCTGATCGAGAAATCCGCCGGGCGCCGGAAACCTCGCGACGTCAGTCGCACGTTCCGCATTCGCGGGAGGGCAAAGGTTCGGAGTTGTTTCCGCTCCAGGTCCTCCGCGAACAAATACCACTGGTTCTCCAGGCAGCCGAGGTGATAGGGGCGCACCTGGCGCGGCTCGTACCCGGCGCTTTTGAGCGTCCGGTATTCAAACTCCAGTTCAACGCAGCGGAGCACGCCTTTGCTGACGATCTCGAATAACTCGAGGTCCGCGGCGCTGGCGCCTGCGCTTCGAAACGAGATCGCGTCCTCCAAGTCGTGCCAGGAAAACGAAACGCGATCTTTGAGTCCGTCAGTCAGTTTCCGAAAAGCCGAATGGAGCGGCCCTTCGAACGGCGTGCCTTTGTATTGGGCCAGCGCCTTCTGGGCGACGAGCAGTGCCGTGATCTCACCCTCGGAAACTTCGATGCTCGGAAATCCTGTGACCGGCTCGGTGTAAAAGAATCCGAACTCCTGGGGATGATAATCGATCGGCAGGCCAAGCCGGTAGCGCATGAAATCTATGTCGCGCTGGATCGTTTTCGCGGAGACCTCCAGTTCCGCGGCGATCTTCTGGCAGTTCGGAAATCTTTTCGCTTTCAGAGCGGCGTGCAGCCGCATCATCCGCTCGAGGGGGGGCCGCGAAAACGCAGGCTCGCTTCTCTTTTGTAGCCGTTGGCCTGCGGCCGACGCGATCGATGCGTCCATTGCCATTCTCGCGTCCACCTCACGCGCACCCCAGGCGCGCGGCTACAACACAGCTCCAGAAAATATTTTCAAAAACTTTTACCATGGGACAGTCGATGTCCTACCCCCTGTTTTAGGATCGCGCCATGAAAAGATCCAAAATTCGTTATCCACGCCGCAATCTGCTGGCCGTCCCGTACTCCGTCCGTCCCGATCGGATCGAACGGGGGCTCCGCATCCTTCGAGCGCTGCGTCATTCCCTGGCGGCTGTTACTCCCCTACCGCGTCCTCAACAAAAGGAGTTCGACTTCATTGTCGCGAAGCGGGCCTGAGCCCGGACAGAGAAAGTATTGCCACGGCCAGCGATGGTCGTTACGTTCGGTTCTCTCGTTCGAGACCAATGGACGTAAGCGGAACCATCGAAGCGATTCTTTCCCAAAAAGGGACGGAGACTTTTACCATCTCGCCCGACTCGACCGTTTACGATGCCGTCGCGCTCATGGCGGAGAAAAATATCGGCGCGCTCCTGGTGGTCGAGAACGATCGACCGACCGGCATGCTGTCCGAACGGGATTACACCCGAAAGGTGATGCTCCGCGGAAAGAAGTCGCGCGAGACCCTGGTGCGCGAAATCATGTCGAGCGATCTCACGGTCGTGAGCCCGCGCGAACCGGTCGAGAATTGCCTCCGAATGATGACCGACAAACGAATTCGGCATCTGCCCGTCCTCGAAGGCGAAACGATTCGCGGCGTGATCTCGATCGGCGATCTGGTGAAATGGGTCATCGCCACGCAATCAGCGGCGATTCAGCATTTAGAGATGTACATCTCCGGCGGTTATACGGGTTGATCATTCGCTGTAGCGGCGGTCATAGACCGCCGCTACAACGACCAAACCGTCTTCCCGCCCACAATCGTCCGCACCGCGCGGCCTTTCAGCTTCCACCCGTCGAACGGCGTGTTGCGCGACATCGATTGAAATGACTTCGCGTCGACGGTCCATTCCAAGTCCGGATCGATCAGCGTGACATCGGCGGCGCGCCCAACCGAGAGCGTTCCGGCGTCGCTCTGCAACAACCTCGCTGGGTTCACCGTGTACATCTCGATCAGGCGCGGGAGCGCGATCGTTTTGTTTTTGTGCACGAGCAGATCGAGGAATAGTCCGAGTTCCGTTTCCAATCCCACGATTCCAAACGGCGCGGCGTCGAATTCCACTTCCTTCTCGAATTGAGCATGCGGCGCGTGGTCGCTGCACAGGATGTCGATGGTGCCGTCCGCGATTCCCTCGAGAAGGGCCGCGATATCCTCGTTCGTCCGCACCGGCGGATTCATCTTGAAGTTCGTGTCGAAGTTCTGGATCGCGTCATCGGTCAACGCGATGTGATGCGGGCAGACTTCGCCGCTAATCTTGACGCCGCGTTCCCGCGCTTCGCGCAAAATCCGGACGCTGCCGGCGGCGCTGACGTGCTGACAGTGAACGTGATGATCGCAGCAATCCGCGAGAAGGACGTTCCGCATCACGATCACTTCCTCGCCAATGCTTGGCCAACCGGGCAGCCCGAGCAGCGTGCTCCAGTAACCTTCGTGGACGGCGCCGTTACCGACCAGGTTGTAGTCCTGGCAATGATCGAGGACCGGCACGCCGACCATTCGCGCGTACTCGACCGCGCGCCGCATCAGCTCGTTGTTCTGGACGCAACGGCCGTCGTCCGTGATGGCGACGACGCCGGCTCGCTGGAGGGAACCGATCGGCGCCAGCTCTTCGCCCATCAAGCCTTTCGAGATCGCACCTGAGGGCAAAACGTTAACGCAAGCGCCTTCCGCCGCGCGCTTGATCCAGGAGATCGTCGCCGGGCTGTCCGCCACCGGCGACGTATTCGGCATGCAAACGACCGTGGTGAATCCGCCTGCGGCTGCGGAGCGCGCGCCGCTCTCAATCGTCTCCTTCCAGGCGAACCCAGGCTCGCGCAAATGAACGTGGAGATCGATCAACCCGGGCGCGACGATTAGCCCCGTCGCGTCGATGACTTCAGCATCCTTGCCGTTCGCCTTCGCGATTTTCCCGTCGACGACGAAAAGGTCGGCGATTTCGTCGCGCTGGTTCGCCGGATCGATGATCCGGCCGTTGCGAATCACCGCGTTCATGGCGTGGCTATCCCTCCGCACAGGTAAAGCACTGCCATTCGGACCGCCAGACCATTGGTTACCTGCTCGAGGATGACGCTCTGAGCTCCATCCGCCAGATCGCTGTCGATCTCAACCCCGCGATTGACCGGGCCCGGATGCATGATGAGGCAATCCGGTTTTAGCAGTTTTCCGCGTGCCTTCGTCAGGCCGAAAAGGCGGATGTATTCGCCGATGCCGGGAAAATATTCCTTCCGCTGCCGCTCGTGCTGAATGCGCAGGAGGTTCACGACGTCCGCGCTTTCCAGAACGGAGTCGAGATCGTGGGTGACGGTGACTCCGAGTTTCTCAAAAGCGCGCGGGACCAGTGTGCTCGGACCGACGAGCGTCACGCGCGCGCCCAGTTTCGTTAGCGCAAAAATGTTTGAGCGCGCCACCCGGCTGAAAAGAATGTCGCCGATAATGACGACGTGGAGTCCCGCGATTCGGCCTTTGCGTGAGCGGATCGTGTAAAGATCGAGCAGTGCCTGGGTGGGATGCTCGTGAGCGCCATCACCCGCGTTGATGATGCTGGATTTCAGCCGCTCGGCGAGAAACTGGGGCGCGCCCGACGAGCTGTGGCGAAGGACGATCAGGTCCGCGTGATATGCCTCCAGGATTTTCGCCGTGTCCTTGAGCGTTTCGCCTTTCACCAGACTGGACGACGAAGCCGAAATGTTAATGACATCCGCGCTCAGCCGGATGGCGGCGAGCTCAAATGAGGTCCGAGTGCGGGTGCTCGGTTCGACAAAAAAATTTACCAGCGTTTTGCCGCGAAGCGCGGGCACCTTCTTGATCTCACGAGTGCCGACCTCCTTGAACGCGTCGGCCGTATCCAAAATGAAAACGATCTCCTCGGCCGACAACTCCCGAATGCCAAGAAGGTCTTTCCGATGCCAACGCAGATCGGACTTCGCTTCGTCGGTCACGCCATCTCCTCCTTGATCAGCCACACGGCATCGGGTTCGCCGTCGACATCCTCGAGACGAAGCCGGACCTCTTCGCCCGGCGCGGTCGGAATATTCTTCCCGACGTAATCGACCCGGATAGGCAACTCGCGATGCCCGCGATCAATCAGGGCCGCGAGCTGGATTCGAGAAGGACGTCCAAACGAACTGATCGCATCCATGGCTGCACGCGCGGTGCGGCCGGTGTAAAAAACGTCGTCCACGATGATGACGGTTTTGCCTTCGAGCGGCAAAGGGAGAGTCGAGGCTTGAACGCGCGGCAGTTCGCGGCGCGTGCCGACGTCATCGCGGTGCATGGAGATATCGATAGCGCCGGTCGGAACAACGACGCCACCTAACGACCCAACGATCGCAGTAATTCGCCGCGCGATTTCGACGCCGCGGGACGGGATACCCGCGAGAATGACCAAGCCCAGGTCCGGGTTGCGCTCAATGATTTCGTGGGAAATGCGACGCAGGGCGCGTTCGATTGCGGCAGCGTCCAGGACCGGCGCGGTCGCGGATGGGGAAGAAGAAGTGGAAGCGTTTGGTTTCACAAGGTTCCTTCGCGACCTCACTGGATCGCATTAAAGGAAAGGCGGCTTGGACTTAAGCGTTTGCCGTTTCGGCCCGGGCCTCCTTCATCCGTTTGTTTCGCCAACTGGACCGATGTTTCACGATCCAATCGCAGAGCGCCTTTTCGAAGCCGATATCAGCCCCGGCTTTTTCGCTCTCGATCCACTTGTGTTTCAAAATTTCTTCCCGCTCCGCCAGGAACTCCTTATAGAGGACCGAGTTCTTGACGAACTGGACTTGTTCGCCGTTGGCTGCCGTCATGTCGGCACTGTTTTTCATATAAGCGCGAGCAGGTCAACAAAAACCATACGCCTCCCTTAGGCGTAGCAGCGGATGTGCCTATTCAAATCTTGCTACCGAAGCGTTTCCCGGAGCCGGGCCGCGATCTTCATAAACTCAGCCGCGACTGGCGAATCGCCCGCTGCCGCGGTGATGGGCAGACCGCGGTCGCCGGATTCGCGGGTCGCGATATCGATCGGGATTTGGCCCAGTAAAGGGACCCGGAGCCGTTTTGCTTCGCGTTCCCCGCCGCCGGACCCAAAGATCTCGTAGCGTTTGCCGTCGCTCGGAGACTCGAAGTAGCTCATGTTTTCAATCAGGCCGAGGACCGTGACGTTGACCTTCTCGAACATGGTTGCGGCTTTGCGGGCGTCGATGAGCGCCACTTCCTGTGGCGTGGTCACGAGGATCGCCCCGGAGAGCGCCACGGTTTGGACAATGGTGAGCTGAATGTCGCCGGTGCCTGGCGGAAGATCGAGCACGAGATAATCAAGCTCCCCCCATTCAACCTGCCGCAGGAATTGCTGGGTGTAGCGCGTCACCATCGGCCCGCGGAGAATTGCCGGTGAAGTGTCGTCGAGAAGAAACCCCATCGACATCAGCTTCAATCCGTATTGCTCGATCGGAACGATCCGGTTGTCTTCGGTCGCCATCGGCCGGTCGCGGGAGCCGAACATCAGTGAAATACTGGGACCGTAAATGTCGCAGTCGCAGAGGCCGACTCGTGCGCCCGTTTTTTCCAAAGCAACCGCCAGGTTCGCCGCCACGGTCGACTTCCCGACGCCGCCTTTCCCACTCGCCACGGCGATAACATGCCTGATTCCTTCTATCCGTGTCGTGCCGACTCCAGCCGCACCCGCGCCCGCGGGTGGCGCTTGAATATCGATAAGCACTTTCGCGCTCGTCACGCCAGCAGCGCATTCAAGATTGCCTCCGACTCCGTCTTGATAGCCTGCGGAATCGCCGGCTCGTTCGTGGCCAGGGCCATTTGGACAGTGATCGACCCCATTTCGATGCGGACTGTTTTGACCAAACCAAACGACACGATGTCGCGGCTAAAGCCAGGATACTTAACCTGCTTCAACGCATCCTTGATTTGCTCCTCGGTGATCGGCATGGGCGGGTAAGGTAACGCCCACCGCGAGCGAGTAAACCTGTGCTTCGAATTTCGTGCCGCCGGGAACTACGCGTGATCAGACGTGTCTTCTTTGCACGCCCAGAAAACACTCATGCACACGGAGCCCATGGCGATTACAAAACTTGATAGCGTGAGCATGCCGTATCCTCTAGCAACGGACGTGCCGACGCGCTTTTGCGAGGGAATTGCGGGTCGGATCGGCGGGTTTCGCGTTTATTTTCGCGACACAGTTGTCGCGATCTCGACTAAAAGGGCTCCGCTATTTGACGAGCATCGACTGGGTCGCAACACACAGCCATTTGTCCTTCCGGAGCACCCAAACGTCAGTCCAGCGGAAGGAGCGCTTGAAGCTTTGGCCCCCTTTGTCCTTGCCGACTTCCGTCGACACTCCGGTTGCCACTGCGAACTGGCCGCCGAAAACGCGGACATCGATTTTGCCGTTCTTCGTCGAGGAATAAACGTCGGTGTCCTTCTTGATTTCCGAGAGCAGGTTTGACTTGCTCATGACTTTGCCCTGCGAACTCACCCCGCGGTAATCGTCAGCCAGATAAGTCTGCGGGATCGACAGGTCGTGGGTTTTCACCGCCGCCTCCCATTTGTCCTCGATATCACGGATGGTCGCTTCCGGGCTGGATTTCTTGACCGGCATGACAGCCGCCGGCGACGCGCTGGTGCCAGGCGTGGCGCTCGGGTTGGACTTGGCGGCCCCCGGCGAAGAAGACTTGGTCGGCGAAGCCGAAGACTGCGGTTTCGGGCTCGGGGAAGCTGTCTTTTCGGTTGTGACCGACACTGATGGGTCGGACTTGGTAGTGGTGGGCGTGGTCACCTCCGGTGGCGGTGCCGGCGATGCGCTCTCTTCCTGCGTGAAGGCGAGCCCGGCCGTAGCAAACAAAGCGGCAAGGCAGAGGACGGTGATTTTCATAGGTTCTCCAAAGGTTGATTTGGCGGTCCGGAGCGCGGGCTGCGCCGGACGATACGAGGGGCGCATCCTAGTGAGCCCGGCCATCTTGCGTCAAGGCAGAATTGCGCTGCAAGACCCACTGGCCGTGATCGTGCTCTAAGACTTGACGGGCAGTGTAGCATTGTTCCGCAAAGTCCAAGATGCGTCTCCCGACCTTTCGAAGCATTCTCGGCAGCCTCGCGCTGGCGGGTCTTGTCGTGTACACGATGCGCCTGCCGGATCATCCGGCCCCGGCCGTATCAAAGGCACCAGGCGCGTCGCTTCCCGCCCCGTCCACGCCACAACCAGTTCTCGTTGTTTCCAGACCGATAGAAGCCGACTTCGTAATGCCGGTGCGATCGGAACCGCGACATCGCGTCACTCAGAATTGTTTTACAGCGGAACCGCTCTTCGCAACGCCGGTGATCTGGAAGGAAAACGCTCTCATCGTCGCGGCCCTCAAACACGACTGGGAAACTGTCCGAAAACTTATCGATGCCGGCGCGCCTGTGGAATCAACGGACCAAACTGGAATTACCGCGCTGATGATCGCGGCAAAACAAGGAAATCTGGAGATGTTGCGCGCGTTGATCGACCGTCAGGCGCGGATCGATTTCATGGATTTCGAAGGACGCACGGCGGTTGACTACGCGTTGGCGGCCGGTGAACGGGAGGCGGTGGAAATCCTCTTCTCGTTGTCATCCAACTTCAATCCCGCTTCCGCCGGCGCCCACAGACTGTTGAATGCGGCCATCGCCAGCGGCGACATGAAGATTTTTCAAACAATCCTCGAACGCTTTCCACCGACTTTGACCTGGAGTCCCGAGACACGCCGCGCCCTTCAGACCGCGGTCAAAGCCGGCTTGAGAGACCAGGTTCGCCTTCTCCTCAGCAAACATCCAGCGCCGCCCACCCGCGATGGCGGCATCGTTCCGCTCATCGCTTATGCGATCGCGAGCGATGACGCGCCTCTGTTCCAAATGCTTCTCGCCGGCGGCACCGACCCAAACACCGGTATTCCTAAGGACGCCGAAAAGGAATTCACGGACCTCCTAAAATCGAAGTATCTGCGGCTCTACATCCAGGCTGATCCTGGCGTGAATATCCTCATGCTCGCCGCCGGCCTCGGCAAAGCGGATTACGTCCGCGCGTTACTCGATGCCGGGGCGGACCGAAACCGGCACACCTCCCGCGAGAAAATGCTGCCCCTTTATTTCGCCGCCTGGACGGAAAACTGGCAGTGCGTGCAAATGTTGCTCGGCGGTGGCCCGCAACCCGAGCAATTGCGCGTGGAAGTTTCCCTCGCGAAACAGCATATGGCCGTGATCAAGGACGGCGCGACGGTCTTTGAAACGAAAGTTTCTACGGGACGGGATGGCTTCACGACCAAGCCCGGTTACTACGTCATCACGGACAAGGACCGCGACCATCGCTCGACGATTTACAAGTGCCCGATGCCGTATTTCATGCGGTTAAGCTGCCGCGATTTCGGGATGCACGAAGGCGTGGTCCAGCCGTACCCGGCGTCGCACGGCTGTATCCGGCTGCCGGGCGATGCGGCGAAGAAGCTCTTCGTCGATCTGCCGATCGGCACCGTCGTTAGCATCAACTGACCAACGAGCGGCGGTCGAAGCTCCTCGTTCCAAAGCTCCAGCTTGGGAATGCGGCTGTCTTCCGAAGCTCCAGCTTCGCCAGGCTTTGAAGGAAGCTTGGGGCCGATTCGTCAGCGACGCTTCCGAAGCAGAGCTTCGGGAACAATTGCATTCCCAAGCTGGAGCTTGGGAATGAGGGGCGCGGCAACGGCGCGGCACATTAATCGCCCTTCGACAATTTCACCGCGCTCAAATAACATATCCGGTTGTCGCCATGGATGAGTTGCCGACGTTATCGGAGCTGAGCGGGCTGCGCCACGAATACGACGCCCAAGGGTTGCGTCGCGCCGATTTGCACCCGAATCCGGTCGAACAATTCCGCGCCTGGTTTGCCGCCGCCCTCGCCGCCGAGGAACGCGACGTGAATGCGATGAGTCTGGCGACCGCGACTTCCGACGGAAAACCTTCCGTCCGCATCGTACTGCTGAAAGCCGTGGATGACCGCGGCTTTTGTTTTTTTACCAATTACGACAGCGAGAAAGGCAAGGACCTCGAAGCGAATCCGCACGCCGCGCTCTGTTTTTATTGGATCAAACTCGAACGGCAGGTGCGAATCAGCGGGACGGTCGAGCGGACGTCGCGGGAAGATTCCGCCGCCTATTTTCACTCGCGACCGGTCGGGAGCCGCTTGGGCGCGTGGGCTTCCAGGCAAAGCGAAGTTATCGACGCCCGCCAAATCCTCGATGCGCGTTTGGAAGCGATGCGGGAGCGTTATCACAACACCGAAATCCCGCTTCCGCCGCATTGGGGCGGATACCGGGTTAAGCCGGCGCAGGTCGAGTTTTGGCAGGGACGGCCGAACCGGCTCCACGACCGATTTCGTTATACCCGCCAAAGCGAGAGCGCGTGGCAGATCGATCGCCTCGCGCCGTGATGTCGCGGGATCCGTTGCGTTCACGCGCCTGGAACCAGAATCCTCATCCGCGCTATTGGTGGCATCACCTGGAGGGGAACGATTACGTTCCGCCGATTTATGCGGAGCTGAGTGAAGAGGAATGGAGCGTCCTGCGCGAGTGGTACGCGGAGACCGATCGAAATGGTCCAATCGGCGAATGCGCCGTCCCGCTCATGTCGCTCTTGCACGGGCTCGTCAGTGGGAATCGCCTCACCCGGATCGCGCAACTCGGGACGTGCGCCGGTTATTCGGCCCTCCTTCTTGGTTGGATGCTTCGACGGATGAATGCGCCCCGCGGTCTGTTCAGTCTCGATCTCGATCCGGCGATGTGCGAGCTGTCTCGGCTCTGGATCGGCCGCGCTGGCTTGGAAAATTTTGTTGAGATCGCCGAAGGCAGTTCGCTCGATCCGACCTCGATCGAAACGGCACGACAATATTTTGGCGGCGAGCCGCAACTGGTCATCCTCGATAGCTCTCACGAATATCGATCGACGGTGGCGGAGCTCGACCTCTGGTATCCGATGCTCGCTCCCGGCGGGATCCTCGTCCTCCACGACGTGAGCGAGTTCGCGGCCGGTTTCGATGTCACCAAAGAAGGCGGCGTCCGCCGCGCTTTTGCCGAATGGAGAAGAGCGCACCCGGATGTCGAGACGTTTTCGCTCAATGGCGACACGTGCTCGATGGACGCCGCTCGCCCTGCTTACCAGGACGCATGCGGCGTCGGCTTGATCCACAAACCACGAGATGGCTGACGCCAGGCTCAGATTGCTCCGCGCCGACATCACGGAGCTCGCGGTGGACGCGATCGTGAACGCCGCGAACACCACGCTGCTCGGAGGCGGCGGGGTGGATGGCGCGATTCATCGAGCCGCCGGTCCGGATCTGCTCGCTGAATGCAAAACACTCGGCGGTTGCCGGCCTGGCGAAGCGAAGATCACGCGCGGATACGATTTGCCGGCGCGTTTCGTCATCCATACCGTCGGCCCTGTCTGGTCCGGCGGAACTCGGGGTGAACCCGAAATCCTCGCGAATTGTTACCGAAACTCCCTGCGCGTCGCGCTCGAGAACGCAGTGCAAACCATCGCCTTCCCCGCCATCAGTTGCGGCGCTTACCGTTATCCGATTTCCGACGCCGCGCGCATCGCGGTCGACACGACAAACCAATTTCTCCGCGACAGCGATTCCATCACTGGAGTCACTTTCGCCGTGTTCAGCGACGACCTTTACGCCGCCTACGGCCGCCTTCTTCCTTCCTAGTTCAACGTTGGACGTTGGACGTTGGACGTTGGACGTTTTCCCCTCTCATGCAGCGCGAGGACTTACCAATCTTTGAGCTCGAAGCATCGATCGTAGAATCTCTCCGCTCTTCTTCGCGCCTGATCCTTCAGGCTCCCACCGGTTCTGGAAAATCCACCCAGGTCCCGCAAATTCTCCTCGACCGCGGCCTCCTTGGCGACGGGCAGGTAGTTGTCCTGCAACCGCGCCGGCTCGCGACCCGCCTGCTCGCGGCCCGAGTCGCTGCGGAACGCAAATCAAGGCTTGGCGCTGAAGTCGGCTACCAGATCCGATTCGAAAACATTACCTCTCCCCAGACGCGGATTCGTTTCGTTACCGAGGGAATCCTTTTGCGTCAGCTGATTCAAAATCCCGAGTTGCGAGGCGTCTCCGCGATTCTCTTCGACGAATTTCACGAGCGCCATCTTTACGGCGACATCACGCTGGCACGCGCGCTCCGCCTCCAGGAATCCGCGCGCCCCGACCTGAAGCTTGCCGTCATGTCGGCTACGCTCGATGCCGGTCTCCTCGAGAAATATCTCGCGCCCTGTCCGCTTCTCACTTCTGCCGGGCGCATTTTTCCGGTCGAGATCGAATACCTCCCCAAACCCGTGGGCGGCGACGGTTACCCAATCTGGGATCTCGCCGCGGACGAGCTCGAACGGCTCGCCCCAGAAACCGAGGGCGACGTCCTGATCTTTATGCCGGGAAAATATGAAATCGGGCGAACGATCTCTGCTCTTCGGTCTTCACGCGTCAGCGATCGGTTCGTCGTTCTGCCACTTCATGGTGAGCTGCCGCCGGCCGAGCAGGACGCGGCCCTCGCTCACTATGAAAAGCGGCGTGCGATCGTAGCGACGAACGTGGCCGAGACCTCGCTCACCATCGACGGCGTTCGCGTCGTGATCGATAGCGGTCTGGCGCGAATCGCGCGGTTCGATCCGCGACGGGGCATCAACACGTTGCTCGTCGAGAAAATCAGCCGGGCGTCCGCGGACCAACGCGCCGGTCGCGCCGGGCGCACGGCCCCCGGGCGTTGTTTGCGCCTCTGGACAGAGCGCGAGCATATCGATCGCGCGGCTCAGGAATTACCAGAGGTGAAACGCCTGGATCTCGCCGAGGTGGTCCTCACTCTCAAAGCCAGCGGGATCGATGACATTGCGAATTTTCGGTGGCTCGAGCCGCCCGAGACGCGCGCGTTGGCCCGGGCCGAGCAATTGCTCGTCGATCTCGGCGCGATTTCGTTGGGGAGGATCAGTGCCCTCGGACGGCGAATGCTCGCTTTTCCCGTGCATCCGCGTTACGCGCGCATGCTACTCGCGGCCCATGATCATCGCTGCGTCCCGGCTATCGCGCTGATTGCCGCTCTCACTCAGGGCCGACCGCTCCTCCGGCGGCTCGACGGCAAACAGGCGCGGGAAGATCGCGACGACATTCTCGGGAGCGAAACCGAGTCCGATTTTTTCATTCTGATGCGCGCGTTCCGTTACGCGGAGAATTGCCGCTTCGATGGGCAGCGTTGTACGCGCCTCGGGATCAACGCGGGCGCCGCGCGCGAAGCCGCGCAATTGTCCGACCAATTCCTGGCCATCGCCCGCGAAGAAAGTCTGGACGTCCAGGCCTGCGAAATGAAGCCCGGCGCCATCCAGCGCTGCGTCCTCGCTGGTTTTCCGGACCAGGTCGCTGTTCGGCTGGATGCCGGGACGCTACGTTGCGCGCTCGTCCACGCCCGGCGCGGCGTGCTTGCACGGGAGTCCGTGGTCCACGCTGCGCGTCTGCTCGTGGCCTCCGAGATTCGCGAAATCGAGAGCAGCGAGAAAGAGCGCCAGGTACTCCTCACCCTGGCCACGAAGATCGAAGAAGAATGGCTGCGCGAATTATTTCCGGAATCGTTTCGCGAAGAGAGTCGCGTTGAGTGGGACGCGGCGTTGCGTCGCGTGACCGGACGGCGGGTCACTCTGTTCCACGATCTCGTTCTTCGGAATGAAGATTTCGTCACCGCGGATAATCCCGAAACGGCCGCGCTCCTCGCCCGGGAAGTTCTCGCGGGAACTTGCCCGCTGAAACATTGGGACAATGCCGTCGAGCAGTGGATTGCGCGCGTAAATTTCGTTGCGACGCAGTTCCCGGAATTCGCTTTCCCCCCGATCGACGAAGCGGCGAAGCGGTTGCTGATCGAGCAAATCTGCCAGGGCGCTGTGAGTTACAAAGAGATCAAGGAGCGCGCCGTGTGGCCGATCGTGAAGTCCTGGCTAAACGGCGGCCAGCATCAGGCCCTCGACGATCTCGCTCCTGAACGGATCAAGCTTCTCGGCGGTCGCGCGGCGAAAATCATTTACGAGAACGGAGCCGCCCCGACGATCGCGGCCCGAATCCAGGATTTATACGATACGCCGCGCGGGCTGACCGTTGGCCGCGGTCGGGTCCCGCTTCGAATCCAGGTCCTGGCGCCGAATCACCGTCCGATCCAGATCACGAACGATTTGGAGACTTTCTGGCGCGAGGGTTATCCAAAAATCAAAAAAGAACTTCAGCGCAAATATCCCAAACACGTCTGGCGGTAATCTCACTCTTGCTCTTGCTGTTGCTCTTACTCCCTCCGGGCCGGGCCGACCCGGGAGTAAGAGCACAAGCAAGAGAAAGAGGGAAAGATTGCTGAAAAGAACGAACAAAAGCAGAGGCGCAGGAGTCTCACCACTTACGAATTATCTATATGATCAATCCTAATGGTGACGAATATACGGAGGACGATCCGCTGGCTGCCTCGAGGTCGAGCGAGGAACGCGGCTCGGAAGAGCAAATCCCGACCCGCTTACGGCAGGCGACGGACAAGGTTTCCCATTATGCCGGCGATGCGTGGGAGCAGACAAAGGAACGCGCCAGTGTCGCTCGCGAACGCACTGAGTTTTTCCTGCGCGAAAATCCGGTGCCGACGGTTCTCGGGGCACTCGCTATTGGAGTCGCGATCGGGCTCGCTATCCGTTATTCGTCAAGTTCGGCGGAGAAAGAGGTCGAAGCGAAATCGCCTCTGGCAAACGTGGATTTGAGTATCCTGTCGCTCCCGTTCCTCTGGCCATTCTTCAAATCGCTTCGGCGCAAATACGAAGATTCCAGCGAGGCGGTGAAAGACGGAGTCGATCGCCTGAAGAAGGTGGACGTCGATCGCTACGTGAAACCACTCCGCAAGAAGTGGCGAGCTTGGGCGAACTAGATCTTTGATTCGCGCTGTAGCGGCCACGCTCTGTCACGGCCCGTGCGGGATCGCGGCGACTGAGCGCCACGGCTCCAGTTAGGCAGCTTTCCGTTCGCATTCCGCGAAAGGCCGATGCTAGTCTCGGCCCGTGTCGCCGAGGGCCATTTCGATTTGTCTCCTGATTTTCGCCGCAGTTCTCGCTCTGCCGGCGACTGAGCCTCGTGAGATCCGGGAGACACCCGGGACGTTCGTCGGCTCGTTGGGCTGCAAATCATCCAGCTGCCACGGCGGCGCAGGGCCGAAACGGAGCCAGTATCTGACCTGGAGCCAAAAAGATTACCACACAAAGGCCTACGCCATCCTTCTCAATGCGCGCTCGGACCGGATTGCCGAAAGTCTTGGCATCACCGCGGCTGGCGCGCCGAATCCGGCAGCGACTAATAGCCGGTGCACGATTTGCCATTCTCCATTTCAATCGTTGCCGGCGGCTCGATTATCGTCCACCGCACATTCCGATGAAGGCGTTTCCTGTGAGAGTTGCCATGGGGCGGCGGGCGGTTGGTTTCGCGGCCACACCCGCAAAGACTGGACCTACAACACTCGGGTCGGCGCGGGGATGCGCGATCTGCGCAGCCTCTATGTACGTGCAACCGCCTGCGCGGCCTGCCACCAATACCTCGAGCCGGCGCTCCTCAAGGCCGGCCACCCGGATTTGTTTTTCGAGCTCGACGGCCAGTCCATCGCCGAGCCGAAACATTGGCAGGACGACGATCCCTGGAGCGGCCCGCGCGAATGGCTTACCGGGCAGGCCGCCGCGTTGCGCGAAATGAGTTGGAACCTGGCCGCCGATCCGCTCGCCGACGAGTGGTCGATCGCGCGCTGGAACGGCCTCGCCTGGCTTTGCGCCACTGCGACTTCCGCAGCGGCAATTTCCTCGCCAATCCTTCCGCCGCCCGCCGCGCCGGCGCGATCCGATTTCGCCAACACTCAGACCCAGGCTGATACGCTGGCGCGGCGCGCCGCGACCTCGAATTGGAATGAGGATAGCGTCCGGCAGCTGCTGACCGCGCTCGCCTCCGTGGACACCGAGTTCTCCGCCGAGTCCGCTGCTCGACCCGCCCTGGCCCAACGCGCCAAACGCCTCGTCCTCGCTCTCGATCGGCTGGCCTACGCGCTCAATAAAAACCGAGGCTTCAAATTGAAAATTGCGGCCGAAATGAAACTGCTTTTCGACGATGTGAGAATCCTCGACTCCTTTGACGCGGCGCCTTTCGCCGCCCATTTGAAGGCGCTTCGCGCCGCGCTCGACAAGGCGGGATAACGAGCCTTCCCTTCGTGATCGTGCTCGATCTGTTTCGGCCCTCGTTCCCAAGCTCCAGCTTGGGAACGCAGTTATCTTCGAAGCTCTTGCTTCGTCAGCGCGGCCACGGAGAAGCATCGCGCCGTTCCCCCGGCCCTCCGGCGAAGCTGGAGCTTCGCTGACAATGGGGTTCCCAAGCCGGAGCTTGGGAACGAGGGTGGTTTAAATTGAAAATTGCGGCCGAAATGAAACTGCTTTTCGACGATGTGAGAATCCTCGATTCGTTCGATGCGGCCGCTTTCATCGGACATCTAAGAGCTCTTCGCACCGCTCTCGACAAATCCGGGTAGCAACTTCGGTCGTTGAACGAACCCTCTTCTCGCGGAAATTGGACGTTCGCATGCGTTTCCTCGTTCTCATCCTCGCGGTCCTGCTTTCCGGCTGCGTCTTTAGCAGACATCATGATAACACCGACCCCGCCGGCCCATGGGGCTACTACAGCGGCACCATCGATACTCGCTGGGACCAGGATGGCCGGACCATGACACTGCTCAACGAATTGCGTTACACCGATCCAAAGGGCGTGGTCTGGACCGCACCAGCCGGTTCCGTCATCGACGGCGCCTCCATTCCTCGCGGGTTGTGGTCGTTCATGGGCGGGCCATTCGAAGGCAAATATCGGAACGCTTCCGTGCTCCACGACGTCGCCTACGACCAGAAAAATAAGCCGCCTGCCGAGGTGGACCGGATGTTTTACAACGCGATGCGTTGCAGCGGCGTCGGCGTGGTGGAAGCGAAGACGATGTACTACGCGCTTCTGCGTTTCGGCTGGCACTGGAAGTTCTCTGTGAAAAAGGCGAAGCCGGTTTTGCCGGACGCATCTTCGGAGTTGGCCAAACGCGAACCGCGCACAACCACCGTCGACCCCTCCGACGTCGGCGCCATCCAGCAATGGATCCGCCAAAACAATCCAAGTCTCGATCAGATCGAATCGCGCGTGGATTCCAAGGGGCAGTGATTTGCTCGGTTACTTCGTTTTCCCCGGTCCCCACAGGGCCCGGCCCGGCTTCGCGCCGGTGTGTTCGCCGTCTTTTAAGACCTGAACTCCGTTTACCAATACGTGCTTCATCCCCACCGCATACTGGTGCGGCTTCTCAAAGGTCGCGCGGTCCGCGACCGTCGCCGGGTCAAACACGACCACGTCGGCGAACATGCCTTCCTTGACGAAACCGCGATGATCCAGCCCCAAATTCGTCGCCGGCAACCCGCTCAATTTTCGGATCGCCGCCTCGAGGGCAAGGACCTTTTCCTCGCGCACATATTTTCCCAGCACCCGTGCGAAATTTCCATAGGCGCGCGGATGACAATTCGATTTCAGAAAATTCCCTTCCGGCGCCTGGGAAGCTTCGTCGGAGCCGAACGAGACCCACGGCTTCGCGATCTCCTTCTTCACGTTCTCTTCCGTCATGAGGAAGTAGATCGTGTCGATCCGCGATTCGTCTTCCGCGATCAAATCCATGGCTGTTTCGATCGGATCTTTCCCGCGCATTTTCGCAACCTCGGCGAGTGATTTGCCGGTCAGCGGCTTCAGCTTTTCCGACTTGAATCCGCTCAGCAGAATTTTTTCGGGCGAACCGGCCGCGAGATAGAGGTTTTCCCACTTGTCGCTTGCGACCCGCACCTCGGCCGCAATTTTTTCGCGTGTCGCGGGATCGCGGAGCCGCTTGAACAACGCCGGATACCCGCCGTCTGCCGTCCACGGCGGCAAACAGGCATCGAGTCCAGTCCCGGCCGCGGTGTAAGTGTACATGTCGGCCGTAATCTTCAGTCCGGCCTTTTGCGCATCCTCGATCTTGGCCAGCATCGCTTCGGCCTTGCCCCAGTTAGGCTGCCCGGCGGCTTTCAGGTGATAAATCTCGGCCGGGATATTCGCCTCTTTGCTGATCCGGACCAGCTCGTCGATCGCTTGGAGAAGCTGGTTCCCTTCGCTGCGCATGTGCGAAATGTATTTGCCCTGATATTTGGCGGCGACCTTGCAGATCTCGATCAGCTCTTCGGTTTTTGCATAGAACGCCGGGGGGTAAATCAGCGACGACCCGATCCCGAGCGCCCCCGCTTCCATTTCCTGCCGGACGAGCTGGCGCATTTGTTCCAGCTGCTCCGGGGTCGGCTGCTTGTCTTCGAGTCCAATGACATAGTCGCGGATCGTCGTCGCGCCGATGAACGAAGCGATGTTACACGAGATCCCGCGCCCTTCGAGATAACGGAGGTATTCCGAGAGGGTGTTCCACTTAATCTCGTATTTGATGTCGCGCTGCTCGTTGCGGATCTGCTCTTTCATCCGGTCGTTTAGAGGGCCCATCGAGTTGCCCTCGCCCATGATCTCCGTTGTCACGCCCTCGCGAATCTCGCTCTGGGAACGCCCGTCTTCGATCAGCGACTCGGTCGACCACGACAGCATGTTGATAAAACCGGGCGCGACGGCGAGTCCCGTAGCATCGATCACGGACTTCGCCGATTCGGGCGGAAAGTTCCCGAGGTCGACGATGTGATCGCCCCGAATCGCGACATCAATCACGCGCGGTTTATCCCCTGTGCCGTCGTAGACCGTGCCGCCTTTGATGACCACATCGAACGGTTCCCGGGTCAACGGCTCCGCCGGACGAGCGACAAGGGCGAAGGTAAACGAAAGAAGGAGAGCAAAGAGAAAACGATTACTCATAACGGATTTCTTTTATCTCAAGGCTGTCCTCGCCCGAAGGAAATTTGAAGCGGATCCGCTCGCCGAGCTTGCGGTTTAGAAGCGCTTTTGCGATCGGCGACATCCAGCTCACCCAGTTGTTGTCGGCATCGGTCTCGTCCACACCGACGATCCGGTACGTCGTCTCTTCAGCATTCGATTCGCGGACCGTAACCCAGGCGCCAAAACGCACCACGTCGACCGAGCCGCCTGGCGACCCCACGATCTCCGCCGCCTGCAAACCTTCTTCGATTTGCCGGATCCGCTGATCAAGCCGGGTTAGTTGCCGCTTCGCGTCCGGATCGTCACGCGCTTCGACTAATGGCGGTCGCGTGACTTCGACGAGCTTCTGCAACTCATCCCGCAAGTTGGTCGCGCCCTGCGGCGTAATGTAGTTCCTCGCGCCGGGGGTGAGCAGAGACGCGGACGGCACGATCTCCGGAATCTCCGGCCCTTCGTTCTCATCTCGCGTAAAGGCCTTGCTCAAAATTCACTTCTTCGGCGTCGTCGTCGGAGTCGCGAGCGGGAACGCAAACGTTGAAGTGGGCGCGGCCCCCGGAGTCGCCGGAGTTCCAGTGGGCGATGCTGACGGCGTCGGACTCGGGCTCGGCGTAGGCGTCGGACTTGGCAATGGCGGAATGATGTTTTCCCAGTGGTGAACTGGGATACTCGCGCCGCCGATTTCTTTCAGGAGCGCTTCACTGCGCGTCTGGAGTTTCTCGAGATCGGGAGGGCCCCACGGTGTTTCGGCGGTACCAGGGAAAATCAGATATGTCACCTTGAGATCGCTCACCGGCCGGTTGTAAGCAGTGGCGGCGGCGTTGATTTCTTTCGCGATCCGGAGCGACGCCTCTCCCGCCTTGTCCGACGGACCGACGTCACCGACGATTGCCGGGAAAATCCGGTCGCCGAATATAACCAGCGCGTAATCGCCGACCCGCCCGCCATCCGCTTTGCCGAGCCCGATGGGCAACACAATGTAGGGATCGGTCGCGCCGATCAAAAAGCTGAACTTCTTCAACGTCTCGCTTTCATCCCGGACGGCCCCGATCCCAGCCTTAAGTTCCTTTTTCCGGTCGGGCGACGTCGCTTTGTTTTCCAATTCCGTTTGGTATCGCTTCAACCGGTCTTCGGCCGAACCGAGGTAGGGATTTGGAATCTGGCTCTTCTTCGGCCAGCGATAACTGGTCACCGGTTTAAAGTTCGCCGAGGAACCGGAACCCGCCGGGAGGCGATCGGAGTCGGATCCGTCGGCATCGACGTCCATGTCGGCCTGCAACAGGACCACCCGCCGCTTCGTTTCCGGATGGCGCAATTGCAGCACCGTCTGGCAATCGTAAAAATTGTGCCGCGAAAGAAGCTGGTCGAGCCGCACGAGATTGTCTTTCAGGATTCGCAGCTTCGTGTCGTAGAGCTCCTTGAAGAACGGCGAAACCGAATCCGGGGTGATCATCGCCGCCAGGCCGGGCAAAAGCCGCGGCAAATCCGGGCTGACCTTCGCCAGGTCTTCGATGGTCGCGTTCGGCGTCGGCACGCGGGCGTGGAGCTTCAACTCAAGGACGTAGCTTTGCGGATCGGCCCGCTCGTCGGACGCGGCGCCGCCGGGGGTGGGCTCGACCGCTGCATGGACGGTGATGCCACTAAAGAGCTTCGCCGTGTCGAGCTTGCCTGTGATGACCGGGGTCTTCGGCGAAGGCGCTGGTGTCGGAGTTTTTTCCGGTACCTCAATGTCCACGGGTGTGGTCGGTAAAACCTGGGTGCGGTGCCATTGCTCGAGCGAGATCCAGCGCAGCACGATCGCCGTCAACGCCGCGGCCAGCAGAAGCAAAACGAAAAAGCCGAGGGTGCTGATCCGGATTTTTCGCACGCCGATCCTGCTATTTCTTGATCCAGGCAACGATCGCCACCACGACGCCGATCGCGCTCAACAATGCCATCAAACCAGCCGGCATCATTTTGCCGGTGTGCATGAAGTTCGGAATGAACCGCCCCGCCAGAAGAAGCGAGACGATGCCGGCGATGATGAGTGCGACCGCGGTGTTTCCAGGAATCAGAAAAGCCGCGATCAACAGAGCGACACCCGAAATCCCGCCGGCGATGATCGAGGCGGTGCTCCCGGCTTTGACGTATCCGATCACGCCACCCACGATGGTAAGCAACCCGAAGATGATGAAATAGATTTTCGCCGGTCCGATCATCTGGATTGGTAAGCCAATCGAACGGCGGTGTCCAGTTAGGCAGACTGTGAGATCGCACTTGCTTGGAGGAGACCGGGGGCCCACACTCACCGCCAGATGAGCCTGCGCCTCAGCGACAGCAAACGGGTCGCGTTTCAGGCGGCGATCGCCGCTGGATCGATTGCGGCGGTTTTGCTTGCGGTTGTTCTGTCCGCCCTTCCGCAGCTTCATGAGCAGATCCACGGCGAGTTCGGCGCACCGAACCACGAGTGCGCGGTCACTTTGCTCACCTTGGGCAACTGTCAGCACACTCCCCAAGTCACGATCTCTCTCGCCCCGCCCGCGCCGCCGAAACTTTTCGTTCCGATCCAGGCGACCTTTTCCTTAGTCAGCGCACACCTCGAGTTCTCACTTCTCGAGCACGCGCCGCCGGCGAATTCCTGACCATTGGTTTCCCCTCCGCCTGGCGGAGGCGGCGGTTTGTCGTGCGTTCCGCGACCGCTCGATCCAATGCGCGCTGAACGCTCGAGATTCGTTTCAGCAATCTTTCGGGCACCACGCCCGAGCCAGTCAGGAAATTAAATGAAATATTTTGTTAGCGTGGCGTTGGCCGTCTGCGTGACGGCGCGCCTGCTCGCGCAAACGGCGGATACTCCGGCTGCGCCGGTAGCTTCCGCCCCGGCCACGAGTGCGGAAGTCGAAGCGTTACGGGAGGAAGTCCGCTCTCTCAAAGAGCTGGTCCAAACGTTGCAGCAACAAGTGAAAAGCCCGCAACCCGCTCCCGAAAAAAACAACCCGCCGGCGCTGCCGGACAATCCGGAACCGCCAACAGCCGATACATCGGCGACTCTCCCATCGCCGAGTGCGCCCCCGCTGTTTCCGACCACCGATACAGCAGTCGTAGCCTCAGCTCCTTCGGTAACAGCCAACGGGACGACCATGTTCCCAACGACTGATGAATCCGTTACGACGTCGCCCGCAACCGTTTCGACGTCCGACACCAGTTCGTCCTTGACTCAGCCGCTCCCAATTATCGGCGGCGGGAACAACAAGAACTACATGAACATCTCGTTCGATTCCGTCTTCGCCCTGGCAGCGTCGAGCGAGCGCCATCTCGATCGGCTCGAAGTGGGTGATCACGATCCGCAGCAGCGCGGCTTCAACGCGCGCAACGCCGAGATCGCGCTCGACGGCGCGGTCGATCCCTTACTTCGAAGGGTTCGCCAACATTGTTCTCAAGCTCGACAACAACAACGAAACCGAGATCGAGCTCGAAGAAGCCTTCCTCCAAACGACGAGCCTGCCTTATGGGCTTGCAGGTAAAAGGCGGGCAATTCTTCGACGCCTTCGGCCGCATCAATGCGACTCATCCGCACACCTGGGAATTTGCCGATTCGCCTCTGGTCAACGGCCGATTACTCGGGCCCGATGGCTTGCGTGGAGTTGGCGCCCAGGTTTCCTGGACGCTGCCGACGCCCTGGTATTCGCAGCTCCTCTTCGCGGTCCAAAACGGACGCGGCGGAACCGCCTACTCGTTCCGAAACCCCGGCGAGGACGGGCTCTTCTTCAGCCGCATGACGATCGATCGCGACGCCAGCGCGCTGCACGACATGCTCTACGTGCCGCGCTTCGAAACTTCCTTTAATCCCAGCGACACCCAGACCGTTCTTCTTGGCGGATCCGGCGCGTTCGGGATGAACGACACCGGCTCGGATACTCACACGCAGATTTATGGCGCCGATCTCCTCTACAAATGGAAAAGCTCTCACGCCGAGGGCGGTTTTCCGTTCGTGAAATGGCAAACCGAAGGGATGTATCGGCGCTTCGAAGCTGGGCGCGGACTCGACAACTTGTTCCCGGTCGAAGAGACATTCCGCGACTGGGGCCTCTATTCCCAGGTGCTTTGGGGATTCAAGAAAGGTTGGGTCGTGGGCATCCGCGGTGATTACCTGCACATGCAGGATTCACCCTTCACAGACGACGATACCCGCCAATCGCGCTCCCGCATTTCGGCGAACCTGACCTGGTATCCGACCGAGTTCTCGAAGATCCGGCTGCAATACAATCACGATTTCCTGCAGGAGAACGATTTCCTGGCCAGCCGCGACGTCGATTCCGTTTTCCTCCAGTTCGAATTCATCCTCGGCGCCCATGGCGCCCACAAATTCTAATGAAAAAAATCCTGTTAATCGTATCCACGGTCCTTGGCTTCGCTTTCACTGGCGAGGCCAAGCTCAAAGTCGTTGCCACGCTGCCGGACCTCGGCGCCCTCGCCCGCGAAATCGGCGGCGATAAGGTGGACGTCAGCGTCCTGGCGAAGCCGACGGAAGACTCTCATTTCGTGGACGCGCGCCCAAGCTTCGTGGTCCAATTGCGCGACGCCGACGTGTTGATCGACGGCGGAGCCGAGCTGGAGATCGGCTGGCTGCCGCCGCTGCTCCAAAATGCCCGTAACGCGAAAATCGAGGTAGGCAAACCGGGCCGGATCCAGGCGTCCCAAGGCGTCCGTCTGATGAACGCGCCGGCCAACGCGAGCCGGGCGGCGGGCGACGTACACGCACTCGGCAATCCGCACTTCATAGTCGATCCGATTATCGCGAAAACGGTTGCGCAGCACATCGCGCAAGCCTTCACCGCCGTGGACTCAGCGAACGCGTCAGCCTACGACGCGAATTACAAGAAATTTGAAGCGACGATCAACGCGAAGCTCCAGGAATGGGGCGCGGCCATGCTTCCGTTTAAGGGACAGAACGTGGTCGCCTACCATGATTCCTGGCCCTACTTCGCTCACCGCTTTGGGGTGAATATCGACACATTCCTTGAGCCGAAGCCCGGCATTCCACCCTCACCTTCGCACCTGGCTGAAGTGATCGACAAGATGAAGGCGCAAAAAATCAAAGCGATCATCGTGGAGCCGTTTCACGACCGGAAAATCGCCGAGAAAGTCGCGGGGGCGACCGGCGCCAAAGTGGTGGAGTTCGCTCAATATCCCGGCGCGCTCCCAGGCACCGATTCGTACGTGAAATTAATCGACGCCCTGGTCGCGCGGCTGAGCGCGGCGATGAAATAATATGTGGGAAATAATGTTTTGGCCGATCGCGGCCTGCGTCCTCCTACCGTGGCTGCTCGTTTATCTCGGGCTCCACGTTGTCCAACGCGGCATCATTTTCATCGACATCGCGATGGCTCAGATGGCGTCGCTCGGCATCTGCCTCGGCGTCCTCCTGGGGTACGAGCCGGAAAGCGTCTTCTCCTACGCCCTGGGACTCGGCGTAACCTTGGTGGGCGCCGCCCTCTTTTCCGTTAGCGCCAAGCGCACGAGCCAGGTTCCTCAGGAAGCGATCATCGGCATCACTTACGTCGTCGCCGCTGCCGCCGCGGTTCTTCTGCTCAGCCGGTCCGCTCATGGCAATGAAGAAATCCGCAACGTGCTCGTCGGCGACATCACGGTCGTCAGCTCCGCCGAAGTCTGGAAGTGTTTCGCCGTCTTCATCGTGGTCGGCGTGATCCACTTTGTGTTTCGGAAGAATTTTCTCCTGGTTTCGTTTCAGCGTGATGAAGCGTATTGGCGCGGTTGGCGCGTCCGTTTATGGGATTTTTTCTTCTACGCCACGTTCGGAATCGTGGTGACAATCTTCGTCCGCGTAGCCGGGGTGCTGCTCGTGTTCAGTTATCTCATCGTCCCTGCTGTCTGCGCGGTGACGTTAGTGAGGTCGAATTCGGCGCGCCTCCTTGTGGGCTGGGGTATTTCGCTAGTCGGCGGCATCGCCGGCCTTTTCGTCTCCTACTGGGGCGATTTTCCGTCCGGTGCTGCGATCGTCTGCACGTTTGGCGCGCTCCTGATTCTCGCGTCGCTGGTTAGCTCGCTGCGGCCACGAAAAGCAATGGAGTCGTAGCTACGCCGAAGAACCTACGGAATCTTCGCCAACGCTGATTCGGCAACCTTGCGCGCGTTCGCGCTGCCCGAGCTGGTCCGGACTTCGAGGATCCATTTCCCTTTGCGAACGTAAAGCTCCGCGTCTGTTCCGCGTTTGTCGGTAAACGCTTCTTCGCCCAAACCCGCGACGTCCTTCGGATCGTTCCCGCTCCCCTTTTTCAATCCCCACTTGTCCGCGGAATAAACGGCGATGCTCAGCCAGGACCCCGACATGTTGGTCCACCGGCATTCCTTCTCTTTCATCAGGCCTTCCTTCGGCGTCGGTCCGTCTTTGATTTCGCCGATGATTTTCGCGAGTTCCTCCTTCGGGACGAGGGTGCAAGGATTCACGTCTGGGTCCGCGGCGAAAGAAAATCGAGTGGCGCAGAGAAGGACCATCAAACCGATGAAAAGCTTCATGCGACGATCATAGCATGCCGCACTCGCAGCGACGAGCGCCTGATGGTTTAGTGACGCCAACATGCATTCGTTCCATTACCGTGATGGGGAACTTCATTGCGAGGAGGTGCCGCTTTCGCGCGTCGCGAACCAGTTCGGGACACCGCTCTACGTCTACAGCGCCGGGACAATCCTCGATCATTATCGCCGCCTCGACCTCGCGCTCAGCTCGCTTGACCACCTGATTTGTTATGCCGTCAAAGCGAACTCGAACGGCGCGATTCTAAGGTTGCTCGCGGAGGCGGGCGCGGGTTTCGACATCGTTTCCGGTGGCGAATTGTTTCGCGTCCTGAAGGCCGGAGGAGCGGCGGCCAAATGCACTTTCGCCGGCGTGGGCAAATCGGAGGACGAAATCCAGTACGCGCTCGACCAGGGCGTCTTCAGTTTCAATGTCGAGAGCGAGGCCGAGCTCGACTGGATTGACCGGATCGCGCGGGGCAAGAGAGTGCGCGCACCGATCGCGTTACGAGTGAATCCCGACGTGGATGCGGGCACTCATCGCTACGTCTCAACCGGGCGGAGCGAGAACAAGTTCGGCATTGCCCTGGATCGAGTGGCCGCGGTTTATGAGAAAGCGGCTCGCCTCCCGAACATCCATATCCGCGGGATTCAAATGCACATCGGCTCGCAGATCACCGCCGCAGCACCGTTCGCCGAGGCGATCGCAAAAGTAGCGCCGCTCATTGGCGAACTTAAACAAAAGCACCACTTCGAATTCTTTAGCATCGGAGGCGGAATGGGAATTGTTTATCGGCGCGCGCTCGAAAGCGGTTCGGGAAAATGGTGGCACGACCACGGCGGTGAAGAAGCGGCCTTTAGCGTGGCCGATTATCGCGACGCAATCGTCCCGCCCCTGCGCGGACTCGGGTTGCAAGTTTTGCTCGAGCCAGGCCGCTTCCTGGTCGGCAATGCTGGCGTCCTGCTGACGCGGGTGCGTTATCTCAAACAAACCGCAAACAAGAAGTTTGTGATCGTGGACGCAGGAATGAACGATTTGATCCGACCCGCGCTCTATCAGAGTTACCATGAGATCGTGCCGGCGCGTCAGCCGACCAGCGAACAGCGTGAATCTGTCGACGTGGTCGGTCCCGTCTGTGAGAGCGGAGATTTTTTTGCGCAGGATCGCGAGCTGCCGCCGGTGAAGGAAGGTGACCTTCTCGCGCTGATGAGTGCCGGAGCGTATGGCTTCGCGATGGCGTCGAATTACAACTCGCGACTTTTGCCCGCCGAACTGCTCGTAGAGGGTCGCGACAACCGGCTAGTTCGCCGCCGCCAGTCGATGGAGGACCTGGTGCGCGATGAGTGTTGAGTGAGTTGCACGAAACCCGATCCCAGCATAAATACTGCTCCCGACCCATCCGCATGAAACGACTCCTCGCGTTCCTCATTTTGCTCAGCGCGATCATGGTCGCGCAGGCCCCCGCTGCTGCGCCCGCGAACGGCGAATACGTCCTCCTCGTCGGTGGCCCGTCGCTGATGGTTTGGGAGAAATATAAACAACAGCCGCACGATCACTGGTGGGCGAATTTCATCCGTGCCGCCCGCATTCGGACCGAGCAAATTCGCGCGACGGCCCCGGACGCCAAGATCACCTGGCTGGTTTACCGGCAAGGGTACAAGGACCGCGCGGTCCAGGAAAAAATGGACCTGTTCGGGTTCATCGATTCGGTGAAGGAAAAGTTTAACCTGAACCTCGTCTATTTCGGGAACGGCAACGACGTTATCAATTACCTCAACAGCGGCCAGCCGCGCGACAGCATGAAGGTGGTTGACTTCGAATACTTCGGCCATTCCAACGCGAAGTGCTTCATGTTTGATTACAGCAGCAATATCGAGAGCGCCTGCAAATCATGGCTGCACGAAGACGAACTTAAGAGAATCAGTCCGCGCGCATTTGCCCGCGGCGCGTTTACGAAGAGCTGGGGCTGCCACACGGGCGAGAGCATGTCGAAGAAGTTCTACGCCGCCACTGGCGTTCCGATGTGGGGCGTAATCGGCAAGACCCAATACATGATGGACGAGCTGCCCGTGATCGTCGGGCAGAACGCCAAATGGGTCACGCGTTAAACGGCCTGGAGGCCGTTGACGATTTCGCTGAGTAACCCGGGCCCCCGGTAAACGTAGCCGGTGTAAACCTGGAGAAGGTCGGCGCCGGCGATTATTTTTTCACGGGCACTGGCCGCGTCGAAGATACCGCCGGATGCGACGATCGGAAGCGACGAGCGAGCGCGAATTGCGCGAACGAATTCGGTCGACCTGGCTAACAACGGCCGGCCGCTTAACCCTCCTGTTTGATCGAGCGCCGACGGAATGGCGGAATGATCGAGCGTTGTGTTGGTGGCGATGATGCCTCCGATTCCATTTTCCTCGGCGGTGGCAACGACCTGATCGAGATCGGCGAGGGAAAGATCGGGGGCGATCTTAAGGAGGATGGGCTTCGCTGCCGTTGCGTTTTCCTGCCTAACCGCGACGAGCAACTGCTGAAGCGCATCATGTTCCTGGAGGGAGCGGAGCCCGGGCGTGTTCGGCGAACTGACGTTGAGGACCACGTAGTCTGCCAGCGGAGCCAGCAAGCGGAACGAATAAAGGTAGTCGTCGACCGCTTGTTCGAGCAGCGTGACTTTCGATTTGCCGAGATTGATCCCAACGGGAATAGCGGGCCAGCGCCCACTCTCGCGCAACGCCCGCAACCGCGCGGCAACAACATCGGCGCCGTCGTTGTTGAATCCGAGGCGATTGATGAGCGCGCCCTCACCGGGGAAACGGAAGATGCGCGGCTTCGGATTCCCTGGTTGCGCTTTTGCGGTGACGGTGCCGACCTCGACGAAACCGAACCCGAGGGCGGCCCACGCCGGAATGGCCACCCCGTTCTTGTCGAAGCCGGCCGCAAGTCCGACGGGATTCGGGAACGTTAATCCGAAAACAGTTGTTGGTTTCGGGACGGGTTGGAACCGCTCGAGCTGGCGAAGAGCGGCAGGCCAGTGACAGGCCGCCCGAAGATTTTGGATCGCCAGGTCGTGAGCCGCTTCGGCCGACACCGAGAATAGAACCGGTCTGACGAGATGTTCGTAGATCGCGCCGGCGTTCATTTGCCGATGCAGAACTGGGCGAAAAGCGCGTCCCGAATTTCCTCGGCGTTAGCCGCGCCGGTAATGTCATCCAACGCACGCAACGCATCACGTAAATCGACGACTACGTACTCCGGCGCGAAAGCGGACGCCATCGTCCCGGCCGCGAGGTCGCAGGCGGCAAGCGCGCGGCGCAGGCAATCACGATGCCGGGCGTTGATGGCCACTCCACTTTCGGGCCGCAGATTCTTCTCCGAAATTCGGGCCACGATCGCTTCCTCCAGGCCCTTGAGCCCATCACTCGAAAGGCAGCAAATCCGCAGCGCATCGAAGTTCGTCCAGTCCGGATCTTCCGGAAGATCGCTCTTGTTCAAAAGCACGATCTGGGTTTGCCCGGTGGAATTGGTGGTGAAGCCGGCGGGTTTCGCTACGCTCCGATCGAAAACGTGAAGAAGAAGATCAGCGCCGGCTAAAGACCGCTCCGTCCGAGCGATTCCTTCCCGCTCGATTTCGTCAGCGGACTCGCGCAGACCGGCGGTATCAAGCAGGCGAATCGGAATTCCGCGCAGGTTGATCACCTCTTCGATGGTATCGCGCGTGGTTCCAGGGTGTTCGCTGACAATGGCGCGTTCGTAACCGAGGAGGCGATTGAGCAGACTGGACTTCCCGGCATTTGTCGGGCCGTAAATCACCACGCGAAGTCCCTCACGCAAGACCCGGCCGCGATCGGCCGTAGCCAGCAGGCCGCGCATTCGCTCGCGAATCGATTCGAGACGTTTTCGCAATTTTGTCCCTTGGTCCGGAGCGATTCCTTCTTCAGGAAATTCGATCGCCGCTTCGAGATGAGCGAGCAGTTCTATTAGATCACTGCGGATCCCGGCGATCCTTTGGCCCAGGGCGCCTTCAAGTTGTTCCTGGGCCGAGCGCAGAGCCAGCTCGCTCCGCGCGCGGATCAAATCCATGACGGCTTCCGCCTGGGTCAGGTCCATCTTGCCATTCAGAAAAGCGCGCTCGGTGAACTCGCCCGGCCGCGCTCCTCGCGCTCCGGCGCGAAAGCAGGCTTCGAGAACGTGGGCGGTTACGAGGATTCCGCCGTGGCAACTTATCTCGACAACGTCTTCGCCGGTGTAACTGCAGGGCGCGCGGTGGATCGAGAGCATCACCTGATCGATTGCGCGATCGCCGTCCATGATTTCGCCCAGTCGCTGGTTGTGCGACGAAAGCTCGGACGGCTTTTCGACGCCACGAAAGATTGTGTCGGCGACGGCAATGGCGTTCTCGCCTGTCATACGCACTATTGCGATAGCGCCTTCGCCGGCGGGAGTGGAAATGGCAGCAATCGTTTCCCCCGGCGGAATAGAGCCGGATTCCTTCACGCAGGGTGGTTTGCCAGAACTTCCTTTAAGGCTGCGATGCATCGCCGGTTCTGCTCCATCGTTCCGACCGAAATGCGGACCCATTCCGCAAGGTTGTAGCCTTTGAGTCCACGCACAATGATCCGACGCTCGAGCAGCGCGCGGAAAATCCTCGGCCCGTCGCCGACGTTCACCAGGACGAAATTGGCCGCGCTCGGAACGAAAGGCAGACCCATCGCGGCAAACTCGTTTTGGAAGTAGGCGCGGCCCTCGTCGGTAACTTGTTTTGTTTTGCGGAGGTGTTCGTCGTCCTGCAGGGCGGCGAGAGCAGCGGCTTGGGCAAGGCCGCTGACGTTAAATGGCTGCCGCGTTTTGTGCAGCACCTGGATGAGCTCGGGTCGCGCGATGCCGTAACCGACGCGTAAGTTTGCGAGCCCCTGGATTTTTGAAAAGGTGCGGAGCAGAGCGACGTTGCGTCCCTCCCGAACGAAGCGCAGCGTGTCCGGCGGTTCGTCGAGAAATTCATAATAGGCTTCGTCGAAAACGACCACGACGTCCGGCGGCAATCTGTCCATGAAACGATCGATCTCCCCCTGCATGGCAAGAGTGCCTGTGGGGTTGTTCGGGTTCGCAATGAAGATCAAACGCGTCTTCGGAGTAATCGCAGTCACGATGCCTTCGAGATCATGACGCATGTTTGGACTCGGCACCTCAATCGTGCGAGCGCCGAAGACGGCAGCAACGAGTTTGTAAACAACAAAGGCGTGCTCGGAGGTGACGATTTCATCCCCGCGATCGAGAAACGCGTGCCCCAAAAATTCAATGATCTCATTCGACCCAGCTCCCAGAATGAGGTGATCGGCTCCGACCCCGAGCTTTGCCGAAAGCGCTTCGCGGAGGTAGAAACCGCCGCCATCCGGATAAAGGTTTGACGACTCGAATGCGGCCCGCATCGCAGCGAGCGCTTTCGGCGATGGGCCCAGCGGATTTTCATTCGAAGCGAGTTTGATGATTTCTTGCGCTCGAGCGCCGAGCTCGCGTGCGGTCTCCTCTATAGGTTTCCCCGGCTCGTAAACAGGAAGACCGCGCAATTGCGGGTTGGCGAGGTCCCAGATCGATGACATGCGCGGAATCTTAGATGGATTCCCGGGGAGATGAAACCCAGATCACGTCTCGCCAGAATTGGAGGGAAGCAGACGGCGGTTTGTAAACCTCCGCTCCTTGGAGCAACCTTGGCGCGTTATGAAGAGCTTCCAGTTTTTGGCCGAGACCCACGTGTTCGGAATTTTGATTCACCCTTGGAAAATCGTCGGGTTGGCCGGAAGCCTGGTCTTCGGCCTCCGTTTCCTAATCCAGTGGATCGCGTCGGAACGAGCTCGAAAGAGTGTGATCCCGTTCGGCTTCTGGGAATGCAGCGCCCTCGGCAGTCTGTTGATGCTCAGTTATTTTGCGATCTATCAACGCGATTCCGTCGGGGTCTTGAGCACGGCGATGCCGTTGCCGATTTACCTGCGTAACCTGTATTTCCGCTATACACACCGCGCCCCGCAGCACGCCGGAAATGCGCCGCGCCCGCCGGAATGATCTGGGGCCCAGACTTTACCTCGTGGCCGGCTCTGCCTAAAGTGGCCGCTCCATGATCTCTGCCGAGCAGATCGTCTATCTCGATAATAACGCGACCACGCAGCTCGATCCGGCGGTGATCGAGGAGATGCTGCCGTTTTTGACGCAGTTTTACGGCAACCCGTCGAGCGGCTACAGCTTTGGTCGCCAGGTGCGGCAGGCGATCGAGCTCGCACGCGAACGAGTGGCTAAATTGCTCGGCTGCGAGCCCGGGGAGATCGTCTTCACCAGTTGCGGAACAGAATCGAACAATGCCGCGGTGAATTCCGCATTGCGCCTCGATTCGAATCGGCAGCATGTCGTGACCACCTCTGTCGAGCACAGCGCCACCCGACGGCATTGTGAGACGGTCGCGAAATCCGGCGGGGCTGTGACGGTCGTCGGCGTTGATGCCGACGGGAACCTTGATTTGGAAGAACTCGAACGCGCCATTACTCCTCAGACCGCGATCGTAACAGCCATGTGGGCGAACAACGAAACTGGCGTTCTCTTTCCGGTAGACAAGATCGCCGAGATAGCGAGGCGCAAGCGAGTGCTGTTTCATACCGATGCCATCCAGACCGTGGGAAAAATTCCCATCCGGCTGGCGGACACCACGATTAATTCCCTGGCGTTGTCCGCGCACAAGCTGCATGGACCGAAAGGCGTGGGAGCGCTCTACGTCAGCAAGCGCTGCGCATTCAGGCCCTCAATGATCGGCGGAAGCCAGGAGAAAAATCGCCGCGCAGGCACGGAGAACGTGGCCTCGATCGTTGCGCTCGGAAAAGCGGCGGAATGCGCGGCGGCGACGTTGACGGATGAGAACACGCGAGTCAGAGCGATGCGCGACCGATTTGAGGCGGCATTGCTGGAGCGTATCCCGGATACTTCAGTGAATGGAGATCGCACCATTCGATTGCCCAACACGACGAATCTCTCCTTCGCCGGAATTGAATCGGATGCGGCTCTGGTGATGTTCGATCGCCAACAGCTCTGTTGTTCCGCCGGATCCGCGTGCCGCACGGGAGCGATCGAGAGTTCGCATGTCCTCAGTGCCATGAAGGTGCCGCCAGAACGCGCACGGGCCAGCATGCGTTTTTCGTTCGGCCGATTTAACACGGATGCGGACGTGGAGAAGGCGCTGGAAATTATTCCAGCGGTTATTTCGAAGCTGCGGGCGCTGTCCGCTGGGGCCACTCGGGAGCCAGCGCCGGTCTAAGGGCTGGAGCGTTCCGCGGCGTGTCGATATTCGCGTTTCCGACTCTCAGAGTGCCGCTCTCAGAACATTCCGCCAGTCGCACCGATTTTTACGATCGTCCGAGCAAAGCTCCCAGTTCGCAGACCGCGCCTACCAACTCGCCGCTCTTGCCCGGCTTATCGATCACGCGGTCAACGCGAAGGTCCGCATAGCGTTGCCGCTCTTCCGCGCTCAAGCCGTTCGCGAAAACAATAATCCGACCGTCGAAGCCGGCGGAACGTGCTTCCTCCACCAAACCGAATCCATCGAGGCGGGGCATCCGCGTATCAGTCACAATCAACTGAAAATAGTCCGGATCTTGCGCCACGCGCATTACCGCGGCGCGGCCGTCCGTGACGACCTCCACGTGGTGACCCGCTGACTCAAGGGTCTTGGAAAGCATGTCGAGGACAAGAACATTGTCATCGGCACAAAGAACGCGAAGCGGCTGATTAGGTTGAATCATGCAGGAATCCCTGGAACCGGGTGCTTCACTTTCGGTAATAAGGCTACTTGCATCGCGCGGAAGAGCGGGTCGTGTCAATCCGATAGTTGCGACAGAAACGATGCGCAATCGGCGTTAGTCTGTTACGTTGTTTCTGGCCATGCAACGCACCAGAGCTCGGATCCTCCACGTGGACGATCATCAAGACACGCGGTTGATGATGGCGGCGCTGCTTCAGGACTGCGGCTACGGTGTCCTCACGGCAGGCAGCATGGCCGAAGGCCTTGAGTTAGCCAGAGAGATAAACTTCGACCTCTACATCCTCGACGTCCGCTTGCCGGACGGGACTGGCGTGGAGCTGTGCCAAAAACTGCGGGAGTTAAATCCGAAAATTCCGATCCTGTATTACTCTGCCTACGGCGAGCAGGCCGATCACCAGAATGCGCTCGAGGCCTGCGGCGATGCCTACCTTAAGAAACCGGTCGGCGTCGCCGATATCCAGGAAACAATCGCGAAATTGCTAGCAGAACGCGCAGTCGACGAGTAGAGGCGGCGTCTGTCTTGTTTGGAAATCGGCGCACTCCGAAGCGCCCGCGACGTCCGTTCGCGAACGTGCGATAACCAGCGCCCATAGCTCGCCGAAAAACGAAAGGCTCCCAGACGCGAAGCGAGAACATTCCATCGCGGTCCAATCGCCGGCAATCGGACAAACCGAAGTTACCGGCGCTTCGCCATCCCTTCCTTCCAAAATTCGATTGAAGACTTTGATCCGTTCTGAATCGCAAATGGGGGAACGGTTCGACCACGATCGCGGATTGGCGGAATTAGCAGGCAAGAAGCGCCGGACGACGCGGCTTCTCCGGTCCCGCTAACATAGCGAGACGGCAAAATAACTGCTTTCTATGCTGCACAGCCGGGTCGTCAGTCCCGGAAATGGCACATTCGATGCTTTCGAGTTCATTATGATTTTCCATAATCATCACAAGGCCCGGCGACGCCTAAGAGTAACGGGGTTCACGCTGGTCGAAGCTGTAGTTTCAGTCGCCGTTATCGGAGTCGGGGTCGCAAGCACCTTAGGCGCATTGACTAAATTCAATTCGATAGCTGCCACGAGCCGCAATTCCACGGGAGCTGCCGCGGCCTTAATGACTCAGGTTGATTTGTTCCAGTCGATGAGTCCGTTCAACCCGCAGAAAACGAACGATAACCTCGACCCGTGCGGCACCGTTTTGACACCCCAAATTCCTAAGGATTATTGCAACAATCCACCCACCTACGATATGACCGCGGGCGCAGTCGGAGTGCCGGTTACGCACACTATCGCCTATCGCGACCCGACAACGGGCGTCGTCTCCACTCAGACCGATCCGTGGCCCGTTTATCGGGAGCCGGCACGCTGGACGTACCCCGACACCGCAGCCCGAACCAGTGCCGTTGGATTTGTCGGATCTGACGTCGGCCAGCTTGCTTATCAAAGCGATACTCAAACCCACTGGCGGCTGCTAACGACGGCGCCGACTTGGGCTCAAGATACCTCCGGTGGAATCATAGTTAAAGGCACCATGACTTGCACCGTGACCAATATTTCCACCGCGGCGATGCCGAACACATACCAAGCCATATTCACGATCGGTTACCAATATATGGGGAAGGGGCCCACCTGGAACGCAGCGCGCAACCGCTGGGAGTATCAGGTACTCGATGACAGTTATCCGCTCTTCCGATATATGAGAATTCAACGGCGGATATCGAGCGGGCTCAGCCTGGTTGAGCTGTCTATCACGATGGGAGTGATAGGTGTTGTGGGTCTCTTGATCTACACGCTCCTGAATATCGGCACTATTTTGGGCGCCAAGAACACGGCAACCAATACCGCGCACCAGCAGGCCCGGGTTGCGATGATCGAAATGATCCAGAATTTGCACTCAGCGGTTTCGTTGCCCGCGCTCACAGGGTTAGTGGGAAACCAGGCATCTGGGATCTCTTTTCAACAGTGGGGGGCCGTAATGTCAAATGGTGTAATGACGAGCAACGGAGGGCCGCATGAAATTAGAAATGACGCGAATGCCGGGCAGAACCAGGTTCGGCTAGTAATTGCAGCGGGACAACCGTTGCCAATCGCTGGACAGCGCCTGATTGTCCCAACCCATCAGATCGAAGACGACATCGTCTCTGTGAGCGGAAACGCAAACGATTGCAGGGTAAACCTGGCTAATGATCTGTCGGTCTCGATCAAAGGCGCGGGTACAAATAGTTCTGTTGGCGAGATCATTGCTTATATAACTGATCGATGTTCGTATAACGTGGTTGTGGCTAACCCGGGTCCCCCGGCCCAGTATAAACTCCAGTGGTCGAAGGTCGCCTCCCCGCCGGCTCAAGACATCGTCAATGACATTACCAATCCACGACCCTTCAGCATACCGAGCACTCCAGCGGGCGCACTTTACTACCGCTTCGTTGCAGCGATCGATCTCTCGACTAGCGACCCGAGCTATAGCAACCGTGGCTACAAAGCAGCCAACATTCTCTTGAACGGACAAGTTCCCTTTAAAACACGACTCACCACCTACCAATGAAAACAGTCCAGCTTCGTAACCACAGCGGCAGTTCCCTGGTTGTCGTCATTTCAGTCTTGGCCACCCTGATGGTCGTAGTTGCCATCGCCGCTGAATACACGAACACCGTGAACAGGCACGTGCAGCGCAGTAACACAGTCCAGAACGCAATTGCCGTTGGGGACAGCTGTATCGAAATTCTCTTTGCCAACTGGAGAAAGATCTGTAGCGCGCCGGCGAATGTCCCCAGTGGACAGCCGAGCAGTGTTTTTGCAGTTCCTGGGGTAATCCCCTTACCGACCTACCAGCAGTTAAACCTTCCGAACGTCACGAATTTCGCAAAAACAGATACGACAGCGAACTGGTACAGGCCCGACAGCGACAACTACGATGCCAATTACACGATCTCCAATTATAAGATCGTGGCCGTCGGCCCCAACTGGGAGCCCCTGCCGAGCGCAAGTAGCTCTCCAGTGCCCATGCTTGGGCAAATCTCGGGCACGCTGACAGCGACCACGTCCACAACGCCGTTGGTCTATAATTATATTGCCTCGGCGGATGTGACGCTGCCGGCCCTCGGTCCAAACGGCAAGGTCGTCGCGAGAGTCCGGCGAGTCCTCCAAAAACAGCAGGTCTCTCCCTGGAGCTTTGCCATCTTCTATGTCGATCCCCTCGAGATTCATCCGGGAGCGGACTTTAGGGTGACCGGCTGGGTCCATACCAATTCCGATCTTTATACTGGTCATGATTATCTAACCTTTGCCGATAAGGTTACCTATGCCTCGGACTGGTTCATTAATTTCAAGCCAGGTGACAGACAGCATGACGGAGAGACTCCTGTTTCACCACATTATCCAGGCGACCTGCCGCCCGCGCGGGATCAAGCTCTCCAACCATTCGGGTTGGATTCCACTGCGCTCTTCAATACGACCGATGCGAACCCAAACAACGACAGCTATCGTGAGCTAATTGAGCCGCCTACTTCGGTAGCTGACCCGTTGTCGAACATGCGTTACTGGGACCAGGCGAGCGTTGCCATCCAAATCGATAACAGTAATAATGTTAAGATTGGGAGACCCGAGCCTGACGGGACAATAACATCCTTTGCGTCGCTTCTCGCTAACCCTTCATCCGGCGGTCTTGGTTGGGGCGATCCGCGCCGCGCGCAATACCAGGCCCTCTCCGACATGTTCAGTACCAGCGGTCACCGCGGATGGCACAACAATTCAGGATACGCGAGAGGGACTAACCAACCCGGGCAAGAGCTCTGTGCGGATCGCCACCCTCGACGTGAGTCAAATCTTGAATAACACAAGTGGATTGAGCCCAACGTTCAAAGCTGGTTCTAATTTCAACGGAATAGTGTACGTTTACGATAATAGCGCGACCAGCGGTTACAATACAAATGGAACTGTCAATACGAGCGCAGTGAAGCGAGGTATTCGCCTAACAAATGGTAGCAAGATCCCCTCTTCCGGATTGACGGTTGTGAGTAACAATCCTGTTTACATTCAGGGAGATTTCAATACGGGTGGAACCGGTCCGGCCGTTCCTTCCAACGTCGTTGGTAGCTATAGCGACCCTGCTAATCCCCCTAACCCTCAAGTGTCGGGTTATACGCGCGCGCCGTGTTCGATCCTCGCCGACGCAGTAAACGTCACCTCATCGGGTTGGGTGGGGGCCAGTGGTGCGCTTAGCGCCAGCGCCAACACGACGGTGAATGCTGCTATCATTTCCGGCATTGTCCCAACCGCTCCCGTGGGAGGGGATGGGGCATACAGCGGTGGGGCAGAGAATTTCCCGCGCTTTCTGGAGAACTGGAATGGCAAAATGTTTACCTACTACGGTTCGATGGTGGAACTGTTCAAGAGCAACCAGTCGGTTGGGAAATGGACGAATAACACGAGTGTTTACTCTCCACCGAACCGGGAGTGGTTCTTCGATCCCAATTTCAAGATTAAACCGCCACCCGGTTCGCTGATGATCCATAGCTACATCAAAGGAAAATGGTACGTTCTCTAGTATTGCTCTTAGCCGGCGCCTTCGTCGCTTCAGCGCAGGCGCAATTGCAGCTGACGCCTGAGCTTACCACATATGAAGCGGACGGAGTGAAAACCAGGCTCCTCGCGTTCTCAGATGGCGGTGCCAAAACAATCACCTATTCGCCCCCTGGAGGCTGGACGTATTCCGGCAGTTCCGCCAAGTTCACAATCCGTCCGCCAGGAGACTCTCAGGCCGAGGGAACGATCGTAAAGGCTAGCCTTCACCAGCCCGCCGTTTTTGACGATCGGACGATGAAAATGCTCGCTGCGGAAGCGCTCGCCTCCGTACCCGCTGGAAGTACGAACGTCAATCTTCTATCGCAGGAGAAAAATCCGTTCTTGATCGCGCAAAATGAAACATTCCTCGTGATTGTTTCGTACGCCTTCTACGGCCAGAATTACCAACGCTCGACCATGTTTCTCAATCGCGGCAACGAACAAATTCGTTTCCAGTTCGTCAGCCGTGCGGCTGATTTCAAGAATTTGCATATGGCCTTTCAAGCCAGCCAGCTTACTTGGCGGAACCTCTGAAGGTCCGTCGGTAATCAAGCGGCTGGCGACATAAAGAGCGTCGCGGGGATGCGAAAATAACTATTGCGCTGCGTTTGTGATTCTGGCAATTATGGAAAACATCGCGAGGGGAGGCCGAAATCAAGATGAAACGATCAATCGCTAATCCCCTGCTCCGCGCAGTCTGCTCCATCGTTGCACTAACCGCTTCTTCCGGCTGGGCCACTATCGTCATGTGGGATTTGAACCCCAATAACACTAACGGCGACGTCCGATCTTCGTCGGTGACTCTTCCTCAACCGGAATATGCGATCACAGTGCGCGGATACGACAGTGTCGCGGGTGCGGATACGCTTTATCAATTGTTTTTCAAGAGCGAGCCGGGAGAAGCGTTTCTGTTGTTTGGCTCGAACACCCAAGGCCAGCTTCGTAGCGGGTCGGGAAGCTCTTTCGATGATCAATTCGTTTCCGTCACCAACACTTACCAATTCATCTCCGTGACCGCCGGCGCGTTGGATATTTTGCCGGTGACGTTCAGGGCAACCGGCACGCCTGTCCCCGAAATGAGTGCTCTCTCCGAGTCGTTGGAGTGATCGCCCCGTCTCCTTCACATAGATTTTTCGCCGCCGTCGCGCGGGGCAGGCCAGGACGTCGATCGGCTAAGGTTTCCCTGTTGTCTAAGGCGACCCTCTTCGTAGGGAGACGGCCTTTTGTTCTTAGCGAGTAGGGCTGCGCTCAATTCATTCCGTTCTCGGACTTCGCAACAAGAGCCTTTTCTTCAGGCAGCAGCTTTGCCTCACTCGCCCGGCGAAGGTATTCGCGAGCTTTTGCCTTCTGGCCAGCGGCCGCCAGAACGATGCCATAATAGGCCGACAGCGATGCGTCGCGCAACTGATCCGGCGTCAATCTATCCATTGCTTGGAGAGCCCCTTTGACATCCCCCTTTGTATAAAGGGAAAAAGCGTAAGTCGACAGGAACGAAGGGTTCGAAGGATCTTTGGTCGAGAGTTCCGCGGCGATCTTTCGAGCGCGTTCCACGTCCGCTCCGAGAAGCAGGGAGACTTGGGCAAGGTTATTTTGTAGAACCAAGTCATTCGGCAAGGTTTCGACGAGGCGAAGGAGCGTGCGGTAAAGGCCGGAGGTGTCGCCCTTCTCCGTGTAATGCTGATAAAGCGTCTGGAGCGCCTCCATTTTCGTGTCGTCACTTTTTGTCAGAATCCAAAGTAGATCGGCCGTTTCGTTTTCCCAGCCCCACAAAGCCACCGTGCGCGCCAGTATCAGAAGAGACTGGGGCTCGGTGGAAGCCTCCTTTTGGGCAGCGACCCACTCTTCCTCCGAAGGAAGCTGCTTATCCTGGCCACGCAAAGCGCGTGCGAGAAAAGCGCGACGAAGAAAATCGCGAGACTCCCATTTCGAATTTCGCGTCATCTTTTCGAGGCCGTTCCAGTCTTTCGCGCTGGAATAAAGCGCGGCAATCGCCAGCGGGACGGGCCATTTGTCCCGAGATTCCGCTGGCAAAGTCTTGGCGAATTCTATCCCGGAGGCGGCGGTCCCGTTACCGCTCATCCAGGAAAACAAGCTGGCCAGATCAACCGAATTAGAAACCACTTCGTGCTCTAGTTTTGTTAGGGATTCCTCCAAGGTTGGGTCGCGAAGCTGCCGTAGAATTTCGAGATAAAGAAGCTTATCCGCGAGAGTCGCTTCCGGATAATTTTGAAGCTCGGCGGCGAGGACCTGCATACGGTTGACATCCGCGCGATGGGCTACACCATCGATGATCAGAGCGCGGGTAGCCCCCGCGCGTTCCTTCGGATCGCCCCGCAAGCGCTCAAGGACGTCCAGAGACGCCTGCCGCTTTGTGGAATCGCTCGATCCAAGTCGAATCAATGCTAACTGGAATTGATAACCGAGATTTTGAGGGTCCATCGCACTGGCCTGCGCCCAATGGCTCTCGGCCTCTGCGACGTTCTTTTTTATTTCGGCGAGACGTCCACAGGCTGCGTGGTAGCCAGCGGTCTGCTTGCCCGCCTCATTGAGTAAAGAAAGAGCTCTCTCGGCCGTCGCAAGGTCATCGACCCGCAGTGCCGAACGAACGAGTCCGAGGACGTCGTCGGTGGTGTGTTTTGGATTCGCGACTACCCTACGCCACGAGTCGACCGCCGCCTTGTCTTCCCCACGATCAGCGATTTGGGCAATGAGGCGGGCCGCGTCCACGTTGTCGGGATCCATCTGCAACGCCCTCCTGGCGGTCAGTATTGCCGCTCTTGGATCCCCACCGCTCAGATGCGCCGCCGCAACGCGGACCAAGTGTCGCTCCTGCCATTGACGAAAAAAGCGGACGCCAACGACCATGAGCGCGATGAAAAGAAACAAACCCACGATTCCGCCGACAATGAGCTTAATGAATTGCCGCTCGGTTTTTTCAGAGTGTTGTTCCAATGAGGCGAACGTAAAGGCCAGCATTTTGAAGTCAATCTTCAGGGCCCCTGGAGGGCTTCCCGGCCACCGGGAAAGGCACCGCTTCTGCTTTCGTCACACCCATGATCATGATGCATTCGCGGCCCAAGGAGCAGCGCGAAGCGATCCGGAACCTCGTCCATCTTGTCCTAACGCGCGACATGGGCACCTTTAACCCCGATCGTTTCAAGGATTGGATCAAGGAGACGGACGCGCGCTTCCGGAAAGTGGGCTTAACGCTGAACTTCGAGATCCGTTCCAGGACCGTTCATTTCACGATCAAGGAAATTCGTACGAGCCGGTTAGCCTTCAAATTCACAGCATCCACGCGCGTTCCGTTCGACGACCGGGACGTGGTGATGAACGTAGAAGACTTCGCGTCCAAAGCCCTGCGCTAGCGCCAAACCAGCGTCCGTAAACGCATCCGGTCATTTGCCGGGTCCGACACGATTCAGTGTCGAGTCTATCGACGATGGCTAAAGGACGTGCTCACTCTTCTCATTGGCTTCACCAACGGTGGTGGAAATTCGCGCTGGCCGAGTGGATCGGGCTAACGCTGGGTGTTCTGGTCCTCGTCCTTATTTTTTGCATTTTTTTCATCCGGCGGCACACGCTCGAGTACCATCTCGACCACACGTTTGCGGTCCGCGACCCGGAGTTCTTCGGATCGGCCCTAGCGCTTTCCGATCCCGTCCCGATCCTCGGGAACAAGATCGAGCTGCTTGCGAATGGCGACGAGTATTTTCCGGCCATGCTGAATGCGATCGGCGCCGCCGAAAAAACGGTCAACTTTGCCAGTTACATCCTGGACTCGGATGAAGTCGGACGGCAGTTTCGTGACGCCTTCTGCGAGCGGGCTCGGGCGGGGGTCGAAGTTCGCATCCTTTTGGATGGTATTGGCTCCGGCTGGAGCCTCGACAATTCTGATGTCAGGATGATGAAGAAGGCCGGGTGCAAGTTCGCCTATTACCATCCTACGCTTTCGTGGCGGATCGATCGAACGAATCGGCGGTCGCACCGGCGACTTCTGGTGGTCGACGGCCAGATCGCCTTCACTGGGTCAGCCGGGTTCTCGCGCAAATGGGCCGGCCACGCGCAGGATAAATACCACTGGCGCGACACGCAGACGCGCATCGAAGGCCCGCTCGTTGGGAAACTCCAGTGCGCTTTCGAGGAGCACTGGGTCAAGACCTTCGGCGAAACGATCAGCGGTGCCGGCCATTTCCCTCCGTTACGCGAGGCTGGCGATCTGAAAGCCCAATTGATCGCGTCGCACTCCTTTTCCATGGCGCCGGTGCCGCTCCTCCAAGCCACGACGTTCGCTTCGGCGGAAAAGCGGATCTGGATTACGAATCCCTATTGCACGCCGACGGACGATCACGTCGAGCTGCTCGTGAAAGCTGTCCAACGTGGCGTCGACGTCCGCCTTCTGTTGCCGGGGGTTAACAACGACCAGCCGCTCACCAAGTCAGCCGGTCGCGCCGCTTACGGACGCATGCTCGAAGGGGGCGTAAAGATTTTCGAATACCAGCCGACAATGATCCACACAAAGTCCATGGTCGTGGACGGACTCTTCTCCATGATCGGTTCGTCGAATTTCGACTCGCGCTCCTCGGAAATAAACGAAGAGCTCGATGTCGTCGTTTACGATGAGAAATTCGCCCGGCAAATGGAATCGGTCTTCGAAAAGGACCTGCGCGACGCGCGCGAATACACCTTACAAGAGTTCAAGAGCCGTTCCTGGTGGGAACGGGCGAGCGAGTGGCTAATGCTTCCTTTCCGGTCGCAACTTTAGCGGCAACATTTTGGCGGCTTCCTCAAACGTCAGGCGCGCGGTCATTGGATTGCCGGCTCGCGTCGTTCCGCGCGCTGCGCAATTGCGCGCAACCACATCCGGCGAATGAGATCGCTCCCGGGGTGGATGAGGCGCCAGTAAACTCCAAATCGTCGCAGAGCTGCCGGGCTGTTGGCGTAGATCCGCGTCTCGGTAACGACGGTAGATCCTCCGCCTTCGTCCGGGGTAACCAGAAAGTTCATCGTTGCGAGCACGACACCCGGCGGCAGAGTTTTGCGAAACAACCCCGGCTCGAGGCGTCCCGCTTCCAACACCGCCCGGGGAGCGGCGATCACAGTTCCTACGACCACCTCAGTCGGCACGTCGTTCGCGAGGAGAAGGAATGTCGTCTGGGTCGCGACCTCGAGCAGCGGCTTTTGTTCCGGCGCATTGAGAATACTTTCCGGCCCCGTTCCCCCGCACCGGCGGATCGCCGTCAACGTGCGAAAGAGAAGAATTTCGTCGGCCCGGACGTCGTGAATCGCGGCGAACACCCTGTCCGGCGCCGCTGCGATCCGAAGGGCGTGGCGTTCTCGCACCTGCCAGCGCGGCATCCAATCATCGAGCTTCGTAACACGATTCGTTGCCTCGTTGTCCCGATAAGGCAAAAGCAAAGTGCTGACCACTAGAAGCAATCCCAAGCTGAGAACCACGAACGCCGATCGGCGCGTTCGAATGTAAAGGAAGCGCAATGGGCGGATAAGCGAGACCAGGCCTGCGAAGCACAAAGTCAGGCCGAGATAGACCAGGTAAGAATCGATCAGGTCGGCGACGAGCGCGATGAGCAGAAACCCTGCGGCCATAACAAGCACGGCGATGCCGCGGCTTCCGATTCCCAGCCAGCGCAGCGGATAGAAAAACGATAGAGCTCCGACCAGCACCACCGCGAAGCTCGCTCCAAATAAAACTGGCTCCAGCATGTCGACTAACTCCCCGGCGTAAAGCCAAGCACAATATCGAACTTCGCCGCCAGCTCACCGATTCGAGAGTCTTTCTCGAACTGTAGTCACCTCGCTCTGTCGAGGCGTTATACCGAATGCGCGCGGCGACAGAGCGCCACAATTGCAGCGGCTATTTCAGGTTGTAAATCTCGACGAGCGCAATACCGATTCCGCCGTTCTTGCCCGCAACAATTGCGGTGAATTGTCCCGGCGGCGCGAGCGACGTGAAGATTCCCGATTCCTTCGCGTTCGGCAGCGCCAGGCCATGAGCGGTCAGCTCCGCGGCTGAGACGAGGTCGCTCTCCCAGTCGTCGTTCGAAATCATGATCGTGCCGTTGGCGTTGTGGAGCTCCAACGTCGGATCAGCCAGCACATTACTCAAACCAGCGCTCGTCAACGAAGGCCCTAGGGCACGCACGGCGATGTTCGTCGGGTTGCTTCCGCCGAGGACGAAGCCGCCGATCATTACTTCGTTCCCTGTCTGGACAAACCCACGCGTGCTGATATTCGCCAGCTCCGAATCCACGGCTTGGTTGTTATCGTAGGCTTCGACCAGACCTATGCCGGCGGTGTCCTTGGCGCCCTTGAGCACAACTGTGTAAGCCGCCGGCGGCAGGGTCGCGAGGATGACTGACTCGCGATCGTCGGTCGGTTCGAAGATCGTGCCTTGGATCTGGTCCTTCTGCGGACTGTCTTTCCAGTTGTCGTTCGAAAGAATCAGAGCGCCGCTGGCTCCGTGGAGTTCGAGCACGGGATCGCTGAGGAGCGATGCCGCTGGTAGACCAGCGCTGGTGAGCGAAGGTCCGATACCACGCAACACGACCGGCTTGGCCACGTTACCGGTTATAATGAAGCCGCCGATCATTACCTTATCGCCGGTATCAACGCGCAGACGGGTAGAGATGTTCAACGCCTGAGCGGGCGTGGCCGTGGGGGTAGCCGTCGGCGTAGCAGTAGGCGTAGCCGTCGGGGTAGCCGTTGCAGTAGCAGTAGCCGTCGCGGTTGCGGTCGGTGTAGCTGTCGCCGTGGCTGTTGCGGTCGCGGTTGCGGTGGCCGTCGCAGTCGCCGTGGCTGTAGCTGTAGCTGTCGCGGTTGGAGTCGGGCTCGGCGTGGTCCCGATGACAGTGAGGACAAAGCTCTGGTTCACCGTGGCGGTCACACCATTGTTAGCGCCGATGGTGAACGGCCAGGTGCCGCCCGTAAGAGGTCCGGGCGTTCCGGACAACGTCGCGGTCCCATCGTTATTATTCACGAACGTCACACCGGCCGGCAGATTACCGGTGCGAGTGATCGCCATGCTCGGTCCCGTCGGGAACCCGGTGGTCGTTACCGTGAACGTGCCGGGCAGTCCTTCGGTGAAGGTCGTGTGGTCGGCGCTGGTAAACGCGGGACCCTGGTTCACCGTCAGGGTGAAGCTCTGGGTCGCATCCGGCGCGATGCCGTTGCTGGCCTTGATTGAGATCGAGTAGGTGCCGCCCGTGTTCGCGCCCGGCGTTCCGGACAAGGTCGCGGTGCCGTTGTTATTGTTCACGAAGGTCACGCCCGCAGGCAGCGCGCCGGTTTCAGTAATCATCATGCTGGCGTTCGTCGGGAAGCCGGTTGTGGTCACTGTGAAGGTGCCGGCGGTGGCGACTTTGAATGTCGCGTTGTTCGCGCTGGTGATGGCAGGCGCCTGGCCACCCTGGAGGTTCGCCGTTCCGGTGATCGTCGGCGTTACCGTATCGGTCGCGGTAATGCTCTGGTTCCCCGGGTTGTTCAAGGTCGCGCTGAAGATGTGCGAGCCATTGTCGCCTGCGACGAAGGTATAATCGCCTGGCACCGTCGCCGCGTTACTGCTCGTGAAGTGGGTGGTCCCCGTATAACTCGTTGCGGTGTTATTGAACTGGTCGAGTGCTGTTACTGTGAAGTTGAACGGCGAGCCAGGAATCGCCCCAGCCGGAGCCGTCAGGGCGTAATGCGTAGCTGCTCCAGCCAGGACATTGATAGTCGAACTGGTCCCGTTGATGGCCGCATTTACCGTGTCCGTCGCGGTGATGGTCTGGTTGCCTGCCGTCTTCAACGTAACGTTGAAGGTCTTGGACCCATTGTCTGCCGGCAGGAACGTGTAATTCACAGGCAACGCCGCCTGGCCGTCCGTGCTCGTGAAATGAACCGTGCTGGTATAACCGGTCGCGATGTTATTTGCGGCATCGAGCGCCGTGACCGTAACGTTAAACGCGTTGCCGGCTGTGGCGTTGGCCGGCGCTGTCACACTGAAGTGGGTTGCGACGCCTGCGCTGACTGAGATTGTGCCACTCGTGCCGGTGATGGAATTGGTGACGGTATCCGTCGCCGTGATCGTCTGATTACCGGCGCTGTTAAGGGTAGCGCTGAAGGAATGCGCGCCCGCATCTCCCCCGGTAAAGGTATAGTTACTGGGCAGATTGGCCGCGCCATCGGTGCTCGTGAAATGCACCGTGCCCGTATAGCCGGTCGCGGTGTTATTAAACTGGTCGCGCGCCGTCACGCTGAAGTTAAACCCGACAGCCGCGGTGGCGCTGGCCGGCGCAGTTACCGAGAAGTGCGTCGCCGTCGTCGCGCTCACGAGCGTATTGGCCGAGCCCGTGATCGTGTTGGTAACCGTGTCAGTCGCGGTGAGAGTCTGGGTGCCGGAGGTGACGTAGGTAACTCCATTCGGAAAGTTGTGCGTTCCGGCGTCGGCCAGCGTGAAGGTATAATCACCCGGGACGGCCGAACCAGCACCGCTGTCTGTCTTGGTGAAATGGACGGTGCCTATGTAGTTGGTGTCGACGTTATTCGCGGCGTCGAGCGCTGTCACTGTGACAGTGAGAGGCGAGCCCGCGGCGGCGTTCGCAGGCGCGGTCACGGTAAAGTGAGTGGCTGGCCCGGCAGTGTTCGTGAGCGTGAAGTCAGCCGGCCCGGTATATCCAGTGGCGGTCGCCGATACGGTGTAAGTGCCCGGTATGCTATTCGCACTGGCAGTAACCGTGGCGAAGCCACTGGCGTCGGTAGTCGTGGGATTGGCGCTGGTGAACGTGGCACTGGCTCCATTCCCTGCTGGGGTTGCGGTAAAGGTCACCGATACACCGCTGATAGGGTTACCAGATTCCGATACAGCCGCCTGGAGCGGAGTCGTGAAGGGTGTGCTAACGGTCGTGCTCTGCGGCGTTCCGGCCGTAGCCGTAATCTTGTAGTTCACTTCGACCGCACCAATGTCCACGGTGGCATTAACCACCCTCGGGAAGCCAAGGCCACGTTGATCAACCGGGAGCGCCTCCGCCACGTTGGCGTTATTATCTAAATCGAAGGTATCCACTGGCAACAGCGCGTTACTTCCATTATTGATCGCAAGACTGCCCAAGGCAGGCACGTGCGTTTGGGTAGGACCGCCGTTATTGGCGAGAGCGCCAAGGAGCGGATCAATGTTCAGTTGATTATTGGCGCCAGTAGTGGTCGCGCCATTTGTGTTCCCAAACAGGCTGTAATCGGCATTGACAGCACCGGCGACGTCATCCGCCGTCACGCTCGGACTGCCCCCGTTGAAGTTACCTGAGACGATTGTGTTCTTGAGCGTAACTGTTCCGTCTACCACGCGAATGCCGCCGCCGGTCCCTGACGCGTTGGTATCATTATCGGCACGATTTCCGGCGATGGTGACGTTGGTCAGAGTCGTGGCCGCCGTGGCAGCCGACGCATTATTCGTGTTGTAGATTCCGCCGCCGTCCGCGTTGCTCCTGTTCCCGCTGATGGTCGAATTGACGATCCGCAACGTCGCGTTACCCGAAGCAGCCGAGGCGAAGTTATCGATTGCGCCGCCTGCGCCTGAGGCAGAGTTATTCGTAAACGTACTGTTGAGAATATCCACGGTGGCAGTGCCGGTATCGCCGTAGTTGTACAAGGCTCCACCGAAGACCGCCGTATTATTGGCAAAGGTGCAGCTCTTCACGACGAGGCTAGAGGTGCCGGACGTAAATCCGCTGTTAAAGATGGCGCCGCCGCTGTCCGCCGCCGCGTTGTTGCTTAACACGCAATTGCTAACTGTCAGTGCCCCATGGTCATTGATAATAGCGCCGCCTTCACTTCCCGGGAAAACACCTACGGAGGCGTTGCCGTTAGCAAGGGTAAGTCCCGAGATGGCAACAGTCTTGCCGGGCGCGACGTTAAACACACGGCTCGCATTACTGCCGCTAACCGTAAGAACACCGGCTCCCGGCCCGGTGACGGTGACGTTCTTGTTGAGAAGGAGTTCGCCCGTGGTCAACGGGATCGTGCCGGTAAGCCCGGCCTGGAAGTTGATCGTGCCGCCGTCGCAGACCTGCGCTAACGCATCGCGCAAAGAACCGGCGCCTGCGTCGTTCAGGTTTGTAACGGTGGCGGGATTCGCGCAGGCAATGACGGTCTGCGAAACGGTATTAGAAGTTGAACCAAGGTAGTTCGAATCGCCCGCGTACTGCGCGGTGATCGAATGCGGCGAGCCCGCCACGCTGAGAGCCGAAGTGGTGCAGGTCGCTACGCCGCCGCTCAACGTTTGGGCGCCCGGGCCTTCGTTGCAGGTAATCGGGTTAACTCCATCCAGGAAGGTTACGTTGCCCGTCGGTGTTCCGGGAGGCGCCCCGACCGGACTGACCGTCGCGGTAAAGGTAACGGCTACTCCGTTGGACGACGGGTTCTGCGAAGAGACCAGGGCGGTCGTGGTCGCTTGCTTGATAACGATCGTGTAGGCCTGGGACCCGGTAGCTCCCACCGAGTCAGTCGCGGTGATGGTGAACGTATAGGAACCGGGCGTCGTCGGCGTGCCATCCAGGACGCCAGTGCTCGTATTGAAGTTCAATCCCGGCGGGAGCGTCCCGCTGGGAGCTGAGAAGGTCTTGGTGCCAGTTCCATTGTTCGCGGTAATGGTCGCAGGACCATAGGCCACACCGACCGTGCCGTTAGGCAGCGTCGCAGGGGTTACCGTTACCGCCTGGTTGATCGTGATCGAAAAGGTCTTCGTTGTCGATGCACCGAGCGAGTCCTTGATCGTCACGCTGCCACTGGAAAAGGTTCCATTTGCCGACGGCGTTCCCGTGAAGCTGATGGTGCTGCCGGTTAGCACTGCCGTAAGGCCTGTCGGCAGGCCTGATTGGGCAAAGAGCGACAGCGGTGCTGTCCCACCACTAACGGCCATGGTGCCGTCGAACCCAGCTTTATTCACGGTCCACTCGTTTCTGCTCAAATTGCCAATAGTAATCGGATCCGCGATCGTGATTGTGAAAAGCGCGGTGTCGAAAGTGCCCGCGGTGTTTGTCGCGCGAACGATGATGTTCGCGTAGGTGCCGGCCGTTGTCGGGGTTCCAGTCAACGCTCCATTGGCCGCGAGGGACAATCCAGGCGGCAGCAGCGGTGAGCCGGGAGCCAGCGCATAAGTCGGCGCCGGACACCCATTCGCGGCAAAATTGTAGCCCGCATACACAAAGTCCTTCGTTCCCTTGTCCGGCGGCGTCTGGGCGCTGAACAGGCTCGGCGGGAAGTGGACCGGCACGCTCGTAGTGTTGGTGTTAACCGTGACGAAGTTGCTGCCGGAAATATTTGCCGTGTTGGTAATGTTGCCGCAGAATCCGCCCCCGTTCACCGTCGCATCGAATTTCATCGTCACGGTCGTGCCAGGATTCAAGGTGCCGATAGTGAAAGGCACAGTGAGGAAGCGGCTTCCGGCAACGCTGCCCGGGACTGCGCCGATCGCCTGGCCTTTGGACGGCAGACGCCGCTCGCCCTTGGTCAGGAAGCCATACATCAAACTATCGCGATCCTTCTCCGCGTAGGAATCCGGTAGGCCAATCGCATGTCCCATCTCGTGCATGATCGTGGTAAGCAAGTCGATGCGTCCCGCGGGTGCACTCGCCGAATCTGCATAACTGCGTGCACCCGAAGCATCCTTGGAAAAGAGCGCATCGCTGTCTGTGTTCGCATCGGTAAACCACCCGTTGCCGCCAGCACTGCGGCTTACGCGGATCTGATTCGCGCCGGCTTCCCCAAGGTAAATACTAGGTAGATCGGCGACTTCGAATTTTATGCTGTGCAAGGTCGCCAACTGATGGTCGCTCAAACCGGTTGCCTGCCACCGTGCGATCGCAGTAGCGACGACTGAATCGAGCTCGGCCTGGTTTAGCGGTTGGGCCGACACGGCTTGCGGCGCGGGAGCTGTCATAACCGTTGGCACGGGCTCAGCCATTGCCGAATTGATGACTGCGTCTGCTGCCGGGACAGAGGTCTTCGTTACCTCATCCACCGGAGTCTGTGACTTTTCCACGCCGCCGGACGAAATGAGTAATGGCGTGGAGGTTACGCAGTCAGCACCGACGCCCGATGGCACCGCTCCTGGAGTCGAGATCGCTACTTTGTTCGTGCCGTTGAGAGTGTTGTTGGCAATCAGGAAGTTCTCGGTGCCGGGACTGCCGCCGGGCCCGCCTTGAATCGTAATCGTGCTTCCACCGACTGGATCGATGGAGATGACTTGCTGTCCGGCCGTATCGGGGTTTTCCGTGAGCGTATTCTTCAACGCGCCCGCGCCACCGATGTTTGCGCAGATCGTAGAATTTCCGCCGCCATTCGTAGTCGCTTGGAGATCAAGGGCGGACTGGGCCTGCGCCAGGCTTCCATCTGCTGTTCCGGTATTGCCGGTAATATCGATCGCCAAGGCCGAACCTCGGTCGGAGCGCAGGTTGATCCCGGTATGCACGCCCGTGCAGCTAGCGCATCCACCGGAGGCAGCGGGCGTGCCGCCTATGTTCGAGTTATTCGTGAATGCGATGTTAGAAAGCGCTCCACGATGCAGGCTGATGAAGATGGAGCCGCCGCCCATCGTGTTGCTATTGATGGTCGCGTTCACCGACGCATGCGGAGTCAATGCCGAGTTAACCGCATCGGATTCTGAGCGGATGGCATCGTTATAACAGAACGTCATCGTGTTATTGTTATACCGGGCGTTCATCGTCCCGCGACCCGAGGCGAGCCAGCGTCCACCGATCCCCACATGGTCGAAGCTATTGTTTTTGATCGTCAGGTCGAAAGTTCGCGCTACCACACTATCGATGGGCTGCTGAAAGTTCACCGCTCGCCCGTTGATCTGACTAAAGGTGTTGGTTCCGTCCGCGGTCGTCCCATCTACGTTGATCGTGCCCGCGCCGTGACCTGCCGTCGCGTCGGCATCGTCCGAGGCCTCGGCGTCAATGCCATCGTTTGATAACTGGAAGAACTTCGTGCCCGTCACAGTCATGTTGAAATTAAGGTCATTATGATTTCGGATGACGATGCCCTTATTTTCAGGGACTGGCGGATTGGGGCTGAGGACAAAGGCACTGTCCGGTCCGATAGTGTCGCGCTGGATGATCACTGTGCCCGTTAGGCCATGACCGGCCGCCGTGTTCGCGAGGTTAGTAGATTCGAAGTGCATCGCATCTTCACTTACGCCTCCGCCGGCTGTGTTTCCGAAGTCAAAGATGTAGGAGTCGCGAAGAGTGAAGTTGTTCACTCCGTCTCCAAAGATGCCGTGATCCCCGGTGTTATGAATTGAGAACAGGTTGAACTCGATGTTCGAAACGCCCGTTAAGGCGACGCCATGCGAACCGGTGCCCTGGATCGTACCACCAGTGCAGGTTGGGGTGGCTGGCGTGCAAGCGCCGCCGTTGCCGGTGACCTTGAGGCCGTTAGCGCCCGTGGCAGTCAGAACAACTCCGTTTGTCGGATTCGTGTTATTTCCCGTCACGGAGATCGAGCGGAAGGTAAGTCCACTCGCGCCGATCGTGGTGTTGGCGACATTGAGCGCCGTGCCGGTCGTCGTCGTCAACGTATTGACGACGCTCGTGTTATTCTGCGTAGCGCTCACGGTGCCGCCGCCGGTCGCAGTGAATGCGGCGTTGGTCGTGGTGCTCAAGTTGAGGCCGCCAGTAAAGTTGATGGTCGCACCGGTATTTGACGACAGGTTGATGCCCGTGCTCCCTGCCGTGTCGGTGATCGCGCCGCTGAACGTCACCGTTCCGCCAGTCTTGTTTTGGACAGTAACCGAGTGGGCGCTGCTGTTCGTGATCGTGCCGCCGTAACTGATCGTGCCGGTGCCGGCGCTGACGAAGAAGTCGTCTGCGGTCGCTCCGCTGATTGCACCCGTCGTAATCGTTAAGGTGCCCGCGATGGTGGTCAGACTGACGGCGCTAGTGCTGCTGGTCGATGTCAGGCTGTCGATCGTTCCGTTAACGGTGCCGCCGTTAAGAAGGAGCGCCTGGCCGGTTCCCGCCATTGTCACGTTGCTAATCGTTAGCGTGCCGAACGAGGTGCCGGTAATCTTTGCGCCAGTCGTATTCCCGATCGTGAATCCCGTGACCGTGTTCCCCGTTCCACCACCCAACGTGATTGAGGGCGTACTCGCAGCCGTGGTCACCATCGTCGTGTTCGGTCCGCCCGCCGCATTGATCACAATGGTATTAACCGTGAGGGCAGCGCCGCTGCCGTAGAGTAACTGGTTGTTGAGTAGCGTCAGGTTCCCGTCGTAATCCCCAGCCCGTTCGATGATGAAAATAATATCGCCCGCAGCGTCAGGACCGCTCGCGCCCGAGATGTCCGCCAAAGAATTGAAAGGCCTGGTATTGGAGCCATCTTCGGTCCCGTTCGCACCCGCGTAGGTGCTGTCAACGTACCACACCCGCGCTCCGAGGTTGATGCTGACCAAACCCGTGCTCGGCAAATTGTCTCCGTCGGTTACGGTGTAGCTGAACGTGTCGGTCAAGTTTTGGTCGCCCGTCTGCGGGGTGTATACGAACGATCCGTCCGCCGCAATGACGACAGATCCACCCGCGGAAGTGGCAAAGGTGCCCGCGGTCACCACTAGACTCGCGTTAGGCGTAACGCCATCGATGTCAACCACGCCTACCTTCAGGCCGCCGGCGGTGTTGACGATGAGCTGAGTGTTTCCTGCCGCGTTGTAAGCATGCGCGATCGCATTGGCCGAAACCTTCGCCGAGTTGTTCACGAACGTGGAATTCGCGTCGATCGTGTCGGCTACCTGTACGCCGGTCGCATCGGTTGTGCCCGCCGCTCCGTTGTTCCCGACCGAAATCGAGTAATTGATCGTATTACCCGGTCGTGCCGAGTTATCGTTATTAAGCGGGAAGGTGGCGTTTTTCGTCTTTGTATTTATGTCTGGCGCCGCCAGACCCAATGAAGGGAGTGCGGTCAGACCAAAAAGCGCGAGCGCAATCGCAATTGCCTGGAGGGACGGGCGTCCCGTCCTGCTTCGGCGTGAGGGGGGATAATCTGAGGGGCTGGAGATAGTTTTCACAGGCGTCGTGGAGTGAGCAATTTGAAGACCGGTCGGCGTAGTTTTTAGAGGAAATGCGGAAACGTGTCCAGCGTATTTATTGGGTCCTAGGTAAATTTCAGGCGCGCGGTTTTAGCTCGGGGGATTCGAAGGCCGTTTCGATCTTCGAGGCGGTGTCAAACGCTTCGCGCCAGTGGACATCTTCCAGCAACGCCGGGTCGATCCAGCCGCGCGTGTCTTTCTTCACCTGCTTGCCCAGGACCACGTAAAGCCACACCCCGGAGTCCGAATACGATTGGCCGAAAATTTCGCGGACCCGATCGAATTCGCCAACTGCCTGCTTCGCCGTCATCCCAATCGCCCCTTTGATCGCGCTCGAAATCAGCGGTGTCGCCAAGGCGCTTTTCACCTCGTCGCTTCCCGCCAGTGCGGCGAAGGCCGGCAGCTCACGAACGAACGCGGCGGCGATTGGTTGGGCAGCTTTTGCCGTCGTCGTCACCTTCACCAATTGCGCCTTCCACATGGCGAACTCCGAACTCTCGGCGACCCCGGCCGCGCGCGCGTCCCCGGTCCCGCGCATGGCAACGGCCAAGGCCGCGGGCGTTTTAGTCGGGCGAGTAATGAGCCTGATCTCGTTCGCGCTCAATGCCCCGAGCGGGTCGTCCAATTGCTTGGCAACCGGATCGTAGCTTAACGCATCGTGGGCAAAGACCGCGTTCTCTTTCCCGCCCAGCTGCGCCATCCGCGTTGCGAAATCGACGGCTGAAAGATTCTCGATGACGTGTCCCGCATTTTGGGCCACGAACGAGACCGAATTCTCTTTCGCGTAGAATTTTTGGAATGGAGCCCGAAGGAGCGCTTCGGCCGCCTTCGCGAAATCCGTCACCTGGACCAGCACGCGCAGGCCGGCGTTACTTTCCGAGCGAAAATGGCTAAGCACCGAGGCGCCGGTCATTCGCACCGTCGAGCTGTAACTGGAGACGAAATCCAGAAGCTTCAGCTCGGTTGCATCGAACGAGAGCACTCCTGTGGTCTGGGCCTGGGCAGAGAGACGGTACGGACGCAGCAGGGCGCCGCATACCAGCAACGAGCCGGCCCGCAAAAATGAGCGGCGGTCGTGGATCATCTAAAAAGCTTTCGCACAGTCGGGAGACTGGCCGAGTTGAACCATGAATCGTGGGTTGAGGTCAAGCGCGTTTTCTTAGCAAAAAGCGGACGAGGGGAGAATGTTAACCGCGGATTACGCGGATGACACGGATAGGGGAGGAAAAGAAGTCCGTAAATCACGAACCCGCGAATGAACGCGAATGGTCGCGAATCTAATCTGGGTTAACGACCCTATTTCGTGTGGATTTGCGTCCATTCGCGGGCAGAATTTCATTCCAAAAATCCGTGCTATCCGCGTAATCCGCGGTTTAAACTTCTTTTCCAAATGCTAGACCTCGCCACCGTCACCTGCCAAGAATTTGCCGCCTGTCTCGATCAGGATTTCGACATCGTCTTCACGGATGGCACTGTGTCCGTGAGACTTTCTGAAGCGCGCCCGTTGGGCGTCCGCCCCGAATCAATCCGGGAACCATTCTCGCTCGCGTTTGTGGCCGCTCGACCGCTCCGCCTCCCTCAGAACATCTACAAAATGCGCCACCCTCAGCTGGGCGAGATGGAAATTTTCCTCGTCCAAATCGCCGCTGGCGCAACCAGCAGCACGTTCGAAGCGGTCTTTAACTAATTTAACAGTGTCATCCTGAGCGAAGTCGAAGGATCTCTAACTATTTCTCCGTTGATGGCCCGTCGTAGCCCAACTCCCACACAGAGGAGTTAGAGATCCTTCGACAGGCTCAGGATGACAGCGTAAAACACCTCTAACTACTCTCCCCCCAGAGCAGCGCCGACCACAATTATTGGGTCTACATCGTCAGCAACAACACTCGGTCGACGCTATACATCGGCGTTACCAACGACCTGCCCGTTCGGGTATGGCAGCACCGAAATGACGCGCGCGAGTTTCGCGCAACGATACCAATGCGGCCACCTGGTTTATTGCGAGCATTATCGCGATATCCGCGACGCCATCGCACGCGAGAAGCAGCTCAAAGGCTGGCGACGCGACAAGAAAAATGCGCTGATCTCGAAACAAAACCCACGCTGGGATGATCTCGCGACGGATTGGTACTGATCGCGTTTCCTTACTTGTCATCCTGAGCGAAGAGCCTGCCCTGAGCGCAGTCGAAGGGAAGGATCTCTAACTATTCAGTCTTCTGGCTGTGGCGGCCCTGCATAAAAGGAAAGGATTTAGAGATCCTTCGACAGGCTCAGGATGACAATTTCACGGGCGAGCGTTCCAACGCATCAGCAGATACACTCCCTTGTCCTCGATCTCTTTGAACCCAAGCCGCTGATACAAAGCCAGCGCGCGATTGAAGCGCTCGACGTGGATAGTGAGAGATTTGCCGGCAGCTCGAGCTTCTTCCTGCAATTCGAGCAGCAGTTTCGTCCCGATGCCCGGTGCCGCGTGATTCCGGCAGCAGCGTGATGTCGACGATCCGAATTTCCTTTTCCCAGCGCGCGACGTAGAGCCGTCCGATCGGCCAGCCGTCGCGTTCGATCGATTTGAAAGGACGCCTCCGGATAATTCGCGCGCATAATAAGCGGTCTGCGCATCGAACTGACTCCGGCAAAAATCGGCCTTCAGTTGTTCGGTCCAACCGGTAATCGCGAGCTCTTCCGCACGACTGCTCGCATAAACGCGCGCCAGAAATGAATCGTCCTCCGGCGTGATAGGGCGAAGAGAGAGCATGGTGCGAGAATAGAGGATCGAGGATAGAGAATGGCGAAGAATTACATCGCTATCCTCAATCCTCCATCTTCTATCCTCGCCGCAGCGGCGTTTCGCCGCTACGTCCTCGGCGGAAACACGCCCTGCAACGCAATGCAGAAACTCAGCGTCAAGAACGGCTGCATGTTGTTATGCGGCTGGTCGCCACCGGCAGGCGCGATCGCCTGCAGAGCCATCAACAGCGATCGGTCCTGATGCGGGTGTAGGGCAGCAGACGCGGCATCGCCCTTAGCCGGCACCTCGTTTGTGGGGTCGTTATTGGTGCCGTTAAAGCCGCCCACGGCATTTAAGGAATGACTGTGAGATGGGATCTCAGACTCCAGCAGACTCACCGTTTGCGATCCGCCGGTTTCTCCCAGAGTCATGTAGCGACAGGCCCGGGCCCTGACCGGGATGCATCGGGGCGTTCCCCTGCATGTTGGGCAAAGCAAACGTAGATTTGCCATCGCCGCCGTAGGTCGTGCCGAGCAGTGAAAAAAGGGCGGTATTCTGCGACAGCGGCAGAAGCTGCCCATTGCAAAACGCCCAGCCTTTGGGCGCGAAATTAAACGGGAAGATTCGGATTTCGGCTACAAATGGATCGGCCATAAACTGATTCTCCTAGGTTTGTGACGGGAAAATCCCGAAGAGTGAAATGATGAAGTCAACGCAGAGGATACGGTTGGAAATTACTATGGGGCTGGCTTCCCCCAGTCGGGCCAACCGACTGCGCATTCATCGGATTACTGCCAGGGCGTCGCGATACATGTTCTTGCTCGGCTTCGCCAGCACGTTGTTGTTCGGGTTTGTCGAACTGGCGGCCCCCGCCGTGGCCAGGAGAGCATGAGTATGCGCCGGAATCTGGTTGACGGTCAGGGTGATTTCCTCCGCGCCGCCGGTTTCGGCCAAAATTACTCCGTTTCCAAAATGCATGGGCAAGCGCCCGCGCAGGTCCGGTAGCGCAAAGGTGGACTCGCCGTCGCCGCCGTAGGTGGTGCCGATCAAATTAAACAGCGTTTCGTTTTCCGAGATGGGCAGCAGTTGTCCTTCGCAAAACATCCAGCCGGCGGGGGCGAAATTTCCCGCGAACATCCTGATTTCTCCGACATAGGGTTGGGCCATAAATTTTCTCCTTAGTTTGGCGAAGGGAAAATTCCCTGGAGCGCGATGCAGAAAGTAAGGACTAGAAACGGCTGCAGGTTCAGGTGCGCCTGGCTGCCGCCCGTATTCCCAACGGACCTGCGGGAACATTGCCACCAGACTCGATGGTGTCGAATAAACCGGGTCGGTGGCCGCTGTGGTAGCCAGAAGATGTCACCGGTCGGAACGGGCTGACTCGCCGCCGTCGAAGTGCCGTTCAGCATATGGATATGGGTCGCCAATCTCTGCAATCGTCAACGTGTGCGCCTGCTCGCCCCCTTTTCGCCGAGAACGTAATCCCTGGCCAAAGTGGATCGGCACGTTTGCCTCGAAGATCGGGAAGCGCGAAGTTCACGCGGCCGTCGCCCCCATAGGTCGTGCCCGAGGAGCGAGAAGAGCGCCTGGTTTTGGTTGATCGGCAACAGTTGCCCGTTGCAAAGCGCCCAGCCTTTCGGCGGCAAAGCCGAAACTCATGATTCTGATTTCGGAAAGGAATGGTTCAGCCATGGTATGCGAGGCGGTTGAGGTTGGTGAGGGAGATCGAGACTAACTACTTTCGGGGTTGGGGATCGGGGCTAAATCGGGGTCGTGGGAGTTCTTTGTTTATCGGTCGCTCAATTTTGTGTCCAGCTTTTTTTGTAGGATTTTTCCCTACGCTTAAAAACGTAGCGGAATTAAGCGCGGATTACGCGGATGGCACGGAAGCAACGAGGATAGAGCATAGAAGATGGAGAATGGCGCGGCCGGCGTTTACTATCCTCTATCCTCCACCTTCCGTCCTCGCTCCCTCTCCATCCGTGACATCGGCGCAATCCGCGGTGAAAATCCCCTTTCTTCGCCATGAATTGGAGAGAGCTCAAAACGAAGTTAACACGAAAGCAGAGCGCTGCCACCGCGCCCGGTCCGCCATCTGGCGCGGCTCGCCTTTCATCGCGCTTCTCCTTACTTTCGTAATCTCGCGCGTGTGCGTGATCCTGATCATGACGCGCCGGATGCCGAACCTGTTTTTCCACGCCGGCGGGACGCACGTCCATCATCTTAACTACGGAATTTTTCTGCTTGCGATCACCGCGGCTGTCTTACTCTTCGCGCCGTTCCCACGAGAGAGACGCGGCTTCTGGGCGCTCCTTTACGGACTCGGCAATGGGCCTGACCTTCGATGAGTTCGGCATGTGGCTAAACCTTGGCGGCAGCTACTGGCAACGCGCCAGTTTTGACGCAGTGATCATCCTCCTAACTGCTTTGGGCCTGATTGCCTTCGCTCCGCGCTGGGAGCGGGTGCGCTCCCATCATTTCGTCACTGGCGGAGCCTTGGTAGTCATCGTCGCGTCGTTCTATCTGATTCTCTTCAAATCGGTCCGGCACGCGAACGAGATGGTGATGCCTAAGCTGATCGAGATCGAGGAAGCCGGGCCGCGGTAGCAACTCCAGAGGAATCTCACACAAAGGTCACAAAGGTTCACAAAGATCTTTTTTGGAGGCGTTCCTTCAAGCACCTGACCTCGGACCGTAGTGTTCCTTTGTGTCCTTTGTGTGTGAGTCTTGATTCCTACGGCGAAACCATGGCCGAATATTTTTTCGCGGCGGCCAGGAGATCACGCTCACGCGCCGACTTATCGGCGCTGGCGGTCACCTCTTTGTTTTGCGCATCTAGCCAGCGGATCAGCTTTCCGCCGGCAAAGTAGAAGCGTTGTTCGGTCTTGTTCTTCACCACGCCGGAATTCGGCGCGGTATAGCGAGTCTCGACAAGGAACACGAAGATCACCTGACCGTCGGCTAAATAAAATTCCTCCAGGACCTTCCCAGTTTCGCCGAAGAACTTCGCGCTCAGCTTTCGCAGGTTCGACCCGCTAAAATAACCCGTTAGCTCTCCACCTTCGGCCGACTCGTCCGGCAGATCGCGCTTCACCTGCCGGCAATCCTTCAGCTGCTTCTCGATCTCGGCGTACTTCGCGCGAATCGATTTGATCTTTTCTTCCACCGCCGGATCCGCCGCCTGAAGTAAGGTCGCCCCGACCAGGAAGCAAATCGCGATGAGGGTCTTGTTCATAATATTTGTCATCCGGAGCGAAGTCGAAGGAGGGAGCTTTGAGCTGTCATCTATTCTCTATCCTCCATCCTCTATTCTCGCTTCGGCACCGGGTCCTTCGTTCCCAGCGGCACCCACGGCATACAGCGTAAGAGCCGTGAGCTTGTTAGCCACGACGCCTTTAGGAAAACCGTGGGCGAGCATCGGCCTGCTCGGAGTAGACCGAGCAAGCTGGGATCGTAGGGGCATCGGATAAAGTGATTTCCGATCGGCCGCAGGAGCGTTCGATAGCCCTTGATGACAATGGTATTGTAAAGAACGACCGATAACTGCCTGCTTGGCGGCCGCATCCAATCGCATCCCAAGGCCACTGCCACTACCAATGCGGCGAGCCAAAAATTCCGGCGGCGCCTCGGCTTTACGGCTGGTGACAATGCGGGCAAGTCGCGCTGCCTTCGAGGCGCTTCTTCTGGCAATGCGGACATGGCACCAGATTACCTTTCGGCCGGGTGGTCAGATGCATGATTAACCCAACTGGCCAGATGAGCCAGCCAAGGAGCGTCACGGTTTGCGCGTTTTCTGAGTTCCGGTTCTTGGCATCGTTCATGACGAAGATGCCGGTGAAAATCCAGGCGCCGATCATCAGGGCGATGAAGAAAACGTAGCCGAAACAGCAGACCATTTGGAGCCCGAAAAGTCCCGCTACCGCAGTGGTCGCGGCCGCGGCCGCGGCCGGGTCGATGGTAGCAGTGGGGCTCGCATGGGGAGTAGCTCGCTGCGCCAGAATAGTCGCCGCGAAAAGAAACCAGGGCGCGGCTGCGAACAATCGTTTCATCGTGCCGAAAATGCTTAGGGCGCAAGGCGAACAGGTGTCAACGCAATAAGCGCAGCAGTTGCGCAAGATCCCCACCTGTACGCGAAGCCGCCGCGGCTGCTCACGACAGCCGCGGCGCTCCAAATCTTCTCGAAGCTGTTTACGGATTCGGCGAACCAGAAACCGTCTTCGGCCGCGTCGCCAAATGGACGATGAGACCGACCAGCGGAACCAGCCAGCCAAGGACAACCACCAGAGTGCGATTGGGCGAATTGCGCCGCGCTGAGTCCTTCATGATCCAGATGGCGATCCAGAGCCAGAGCGCGATTCCGATAAGCATCGGAACCAACGCGGCGATCCCGCATCCGGCCATGAGGCCGGCCGCTTGCGCGTCCGTTAGCTGAGTAGGGGTCGAGCTGGCGTCTTGCGCGAGCAGGGCCGACGTGGAAAGGAAGGTTAAGGCTGTGCCTGATAAGAGTCGCTTCATGGGGCGTTGATTACCGGTTTCGCCGGGAAGGTGTCAACGCAATTCCCTAACTTTCTCTGCCTGGCGACCTCAGTGCTTCATCATGCTTTCGCTGATTCCTTGGAGGACGGCGAGCCCACCGAAAAGGACGACCCAGGCAAGCCAGCCCACCAACGCGACATAACCAATCACAGTACCCGCCATGGCCAGGCCGTGTCCTTCCAGCGTTGGGTCCTTCTTGATCCGCGAAAGCGCGAGGTGGCCGCAAACAATCCCGGCAATCGCCGCGAAGAGGAGAAAACCGCAACAAAAACCGAGAAGCCCGGCGAGACTCAAGACGAGCGACACAACCGCGAGCGGCTCGGTTCGGTTTTGCGGCGCTGGGATCGCCGCCGTGGGCACGGTCGTGACCGGCGGCGCCGCGGCTGCCGTGGTTCCACCGTTGACCCCTGGAACAGTCGAAAGCGGCGCCCAGCCGGCCGCTCCTTCGTACCAAGCCTGATCCGACATCGCCAGCGTGCCGGCAGTTAACTGTTGCTTGATCTCCTCCAGGGAGAAAACGCCGATCTGCTTTCCGTCCCGCGCGACATGAATTTGCATGGCGCGAAGTTTGTAAAGGGGGGTGACGACGTGCAAGACGAATCACAATGCGCCGACGGCAAAGAAAGCCTTGTCAGATTTCTCGGTCATCGCCAGCATCCGAACCCCGAGGAAATCACCATGGAAGAACCAGCGAAATCGAAGAAGCCATTATTTGTCGGCCTTGTCCTGCTCCTCATTTTCGCTGGCGCTTACGTTTTCGTTCTCACCAAATATAAAAGCGAAGGGGAGAATCGCGCCGCCTGGCTTGAGCCAGACACCCAAAAAGCCGGCGAGAACCGCATCGATGTGAAGGGCCGCATCGTGAGCGCCGATCCAATCAAAGGCGATATCCTGGTGCGCTTCGAGTTCACCCCGCACGGAAATCTCGCCTCGGGCGAAGGCGGGGCCCTGGCCCGCGATCTCGACCTCTACATCGCGAGCGCGACCGGCAAGAATGTTCACGAATTCAAGAAAGGGAAACGGATGAATCCGGTGGAGGCCGTCATCGAAATTTATGAAGGCGAGCCGATGGATTATCCCTTCGATACCCACACCGCCGAGCTCAGATTTTTCTTCGAATCGGCGGCGGCGAAAGGCGGGGAAGGCGGAGGGAACGAAGCGGTCCCGATGGCGGTATCGCTCGGTGGATCAGTCGCCGGCCTGCAAATCAACACCGAGTATATCAAGAAGGACTCGGAGCATGACGAGGAGAACACGCCCGATCACGCGTTGATCGAGATCACCCTCCAGCGCGCGTCGACCGCGATGTTCTTTTCCGTTTTCATCATGATCGCGATGTGGGCGCTGGCCTTTGGCGTGATCTGCCTGGTGTTCCGGGTTTTCGCCGGCCATCGCAAAATCGAGATCTCGATGTTCTCATTTCTCGGCGCGCTGCTCTTTGCCTTTCCCGCATTGCGCAACAGCCAGCCGGGAACGCCGCCAATCGGGACTCTGAGCGATTTCCTCGCGTTTTTCTGGGCGGAAGTAATCATCGCGCTCTCCTTGCTCGCCGTCGTCCTACGCTGGCTCATCAAAGGCCCCGGTGGCGACGCGCCAAAGTAAAGACCGTTGCTTTCCTTCAGCCGCGTCAAGAAGCTCGCTCTGGGCCTGCGGGAGAGGCCGAACGCAACCAGACTGTTGCTCCACCTTTGTGTCGCCGCGCTCATGCTTACGGCGCTCAGTGCTCGCCTGACCAGCAAGCTTCCCTTCACCGGTGACGAGCCGCGATATCTCCTCCAGGCGGTCTCATTTGCTTTGCACGGAGTCCCCGTCATGCCGGAATCTCGTTACGAAGAACTTCGCGCGGCGCACAGCGACCAAAGAAGCCCGGTCCAATATCCGTTTCGCGACCTGCAGCCGGCAAACAAAACCAAGGCACGGATCCCGCAACACCCGGTCCTGGTCTCACTCATCCTGGCGCCGATCTCCGCCACCTGGTCGCTCGAGATCATTCGCTTTCTGCCTTTCGCCGTCGGGGTAGTCGGACTTTTCTTTCTGGCGGCAACGCTCGTTAGACAAACCAGCGGCACCCTCTCGGCCCTGGCGTGCTTCGTCCCGGCCGTGTTTGGCTTTCCCTCCCTGCCTTATCAGTTCCTTGCGTTGCCGGAGATATTTCTGTTCACCTTGAGCGCGATCGCGTTTTGGAATTTGTGTTCGGGCCCGCGAGAAAAAATTTCTGGTTATGCGCCGGCGATCGTCTGCAGTTGCGTCGCGCCGCTCGTCCACCTGCGAGGTTTGGCGCTGTTTGCGGCAACCGCGCTTTACTTCGTTTGGATTATGCGGCGCGCTTCGAATTGGCGCGCATTAATTATTGTCGGCGCCGTTTTTGTCGTGGGACTGATCGGCTTCTTTATTTCGAATTTGTATCTCAGGGAATGGCTCGGCAGCGTAAAAGATCGCCCGATCTGGAAGACCCGCGTCGCTCTGGACATGTTTGTCCATTACCGCCACGGTCTTTTGCCATACGCGCCGGTTTGGCTTCTGTCTTTTGCCGGCCTCATCGCCGGGCTCCGTGCCGGCAAAGCGTGGGCTCTGCCCGCATTGTTTTTTCTCTTCGTGTTCCTGGCCGGCTCTTCCCATGCAATCGGAGAATCATATCCCGGCCGTTTTTGGGTCCAGACCGTGCCTGTCCTGGCGCTGTGCCTTTCGGGATTTACCGAAGGCGCGATGCGGATCGCAGCCAAAGCGATCGTTTACCTTCCCTTAGCCGCGCTATCGTTGACGAACTCGCTCGTTTTCGTTTTCCACCCCGGGCTCCACCTGGAAGCACGCTCAGGGGGGATGCCTTACGATTTTCTATTCAAAATCCTGCCAGCTTTTCATTTCAGTTTCTGGCTTGATGCGCCGGACAGCTCGTTTATCCGAATAGCCGCTATCGCCTTTTGCGTGCTAGTCGTGGGCATCGTGGCGGTGGCGTCAATAACTGGCTCTAAAGGATTGCAACTCACAGCCTGCCTCCTCGTGCTCGTCGGGTTTGAAGCCCATCGGGTAACACCTCTGCCGATCACGACGACAGCTGAGACTAATGCTGTCGTTGTCCGCGTGCGCCAGAACCCGGATATCGGTCGTCGGCCCGTTCGCCTCCGTTTTCAACCGCCCTGGAAAGAAGTCGGCCCCCGGCCCGACGAATCCACCCGGCCAATTATCGAAGTTGTTGACGGCAACACACGCTGGACTACGCCCATCATGTCGGGTTCGGTGTTGGTTCACAAAAGCGCGGCGACGGTGAGCGATTTCAGCATCACGCTTCGATGGATCGATCGCGATCCGGTGCAGATCGATCCCGCCGCGCCCGGAGCAGATTTTGGAATGCTGGCCTCTGATTCTGTTTTCGCCCGGTTTTGGTAGTTCTTCGCCATGGCCGGGATAGTTCGCTTGGGAATAATCGGATGCGGGGCGGTCACCGAAGGTCTTCATCTGCCCGCTCTCAAACATGCGCGCCAGGTAAAAGTGGTCGCGTTGGCGGACGAGGATTGGAGCCGCCTGAAGCGGTTGGGGGCGCAGTACCACATCGCAGGACGTTACCCGGGCCACCGCGAATTGATTGCTGACCGTAACGTCGATGCCGTGGCAATTTGCCTGCCGCCAAAGCTTCACGCGGAAGTAGCGCTGGCGGCATTCGAGCAGGGCAAACATCTCTTCATCGAAAAACCGCTCGCCCTTAATCTGGCTGACTGCGACCGCCTCATTGAAGCGAGCAAACGCGATCCGTCGGGCAAGGTGATGGTCGGTTTCAACCTTCGTTGGCACCGCCTGGTTCGGCAGGCGCGCCAGATCATAGAGCGCGACGAGCTCGGCCCCCTCAAACTGGTACGCACGGTTTTCACGAGTGGAAAACAATCCGCTGCGGCGCTTAGTTCGTGGCGAAGTTCGCCTGAGACGGGAGGCGGCGTGATTTTCGACCTCGGCGTTCATCACTTCGATCTCGTCCGCTTCCTCTTGGAAAGTGAGGTTGATAAAATTCACGCGAGCAGCTCCGGCTTTGACAAGGCTGCGACCGTCCTCTTATCCATGCGGAACGGCGTGCAGGTGGTTTGCGCCTTCGCCGAAGGCACCGGTCAAAACCAGGCGTTCGAGGTCTATGGGGAGCGTGGCTGGTTGCGCGTTTGCTGCTATCGCTCCGACGGGCTCGAACAATTTAGTCTCAACGAATATTCCGGCGCGTTCGCTCCGCGATTGCGCGCCGCACGAAAGATTCTGTCGAGCTGGCCGCGCGCACTTTGCCAAACCTTCAGAGGCGGTGAGTTTGCTGCTTCCTATGTCGAGCAGTGGAATCATTTTGCCGAAGCTGTGCTTCTCAACAAAACGGTGGAATCTGACTTGGGGGCTGGCAGACGGGCGCTCGAGATTGCGCTGGCCGCCGCGACCGCCATCGCAACCCAGCAGGCCTTTCCTCTGGAGCCGGCTAGATGAGCGCGGTGTTGTCAGTGATCATTCTAACCCCGGATCGGTTTGCCACGATCAGCAAAACGCTCGGACATCTCGCCACTCAAAATTTCGCGGCCAAACTCGAGATCGTGATTGTCGCGCCTTCCGCTCGAGACCTCGAACTGGACGAATCTAGCCTCCGCCAGTTTCATTCCTACCTGGTAGTCGAAACCGGGCCTGTTGTTTCAACCGCAAGAGCGCGCGCCGCGGGAGTTCGCGCGGCTTCCGGCCCGATCGTGGCTTTTGCGGAAGACCATTCCTATCCAGGTCCGGGTTGGGCCGAAGCACTCATCGCGCGTCACCAGGAAAACTGGGCTGCGGTCGGGCCCGCCATGGCCAATGCTAATCCTCGCAGCCTAACGAGTTGGGCGAATCTTCTCATTGAATATTCCGAATGGCTGGACCCATGTCCAAGCGGAGAACGCGAACATTTGCCTGGGCACAACAGCTCTTACAAGCGCTCGCTCCTTCTCGAATACGGCGATCGCCTCGAGCACATGCTGGACGCCGAAAGCATTCTGCACTGGGATCTGCGACGGAAAGGAAATCGGCTTTATCTCGAAGGATCTGCGCGCACCTTTCACGAAAATTTTTCAAGGCCGCTGCCCTGCGTTCCGCTCCGGTTCAATGGCGGCCGGTTATTCGCCGCGGCGCGTTCGCGCGCCTGGCCGGCGTGGCGTCGGGCTGTATTCGTTCTCGGGTCGCCTGTCATTCCATTCCTTCGGTTCGTTCGCATTACGCGAGCTCTATTCGTGAGCGGCCGGCCACGGCATCTGCTCCCGAGGCTGGGATCGGCGCTCGTGGCTGGATTGCTCGTGGACGGAGCCGGAGAGCTGGTTGGCTATGCGCTCGGCCCGGGCAACGCCATGGCGAAGTTGTCGGACATGGAGTTTCATCGCGAGCGCTACCTCGTGAGCAATGAACGGTAGCCAGCCTTTTTTCTCGATCATCGTTCCGACGTTTGATCGGCCGGCGCAGCTATCTCGTTGTCTGCAATCCTTCGTCGGCCTCGACTATCCGCACGACAGGTTTGAGGTCGTCATCGTGAACGACGGCGGCGCGAATCAACTGGATAAGGTCATCGCTCCATTTCGACCAACCCTTTCTCTCCAGCTTCTTCGCCACGAAAACACCGGCCCGGCCGGCGCCCGGAATCTCGGTGCCCGGCACGCGCGAGGGGAATTTCTTGCTTTCACCGATGACGACTGCCAGCCGGACTCCGGATGGTTGCGAGAGCTCGCTCGTCATTGCGCAGCGAAACCGGACCAGATCATTGGGGGACGCACGGTCAACGCCCTTCCGGAAAACCCTTACTCGGAAACGAGCCAGGCGATCATTGAGTCCGTTTATGCTCACTTCAACGCCGACCCGGACGACGCGCGGTTCTTTGCTTCCAATAACTTCGCTGTGTCCGCCGAACTTTTCCGGCAAATGAAAGGGTTCGCCGAGAAATTCGTAACGTCGGAGGACCGTGAATTCTGTGCGCGCTGGCGCTCCGCCGCTCGACGGCTGAGCTACGCGCCGAGCGCAGTCGTTTATCACGCGCACGATCTTTCTCTCCGAACTTTATGGCGACAACACTTCGGCTATGGCCGCGGAGCGCGCCGCTTTCATCGCGCAAGGTCCTTGCCAGGCGAACCGCCATTCAAACCGGAGCCGGCGTTTTACCTGCAGTTGTTTAAGTCAACCGTGTCGCGCCCGCCCAGGGCCCGCGCTTTGCAATCAATCGCGTTATTGTTTTGGGCGCAGCTGGCGAACGCGGCCGGATTCTTCTCCGAGCAGGACTAGAATATTGTCGGCGAGCGCTTCTCCGATCGCGCGATGCACAGCGGCGGACGGATGGGTGTCGAACCGGCTGGCGCGGAACTCCTGCGCCTTAAATCTTTCTCGAACCGGTTCGAGATCGACAAACGCGAAATCGTCAGCGTGCAACGTGGAGGAGAGATTGTGGAAGCGGCTCTTGAGTGAAGGCAACAAAACGAGGCGATACGGAAGCCCGTGTTCCTTCGCTGTCGCGCGGAAGTCATTCAGGTATGAGTAAGACGCCGGCAACTCGCCGGCCGCCAGGATCTCCTCGGCTTTCCTCGTCTTATCGAGACGCGGGTAAACGAGATCGCGCACGAGATAGAGGAGATGGATCTTGCGCAGCCAGGGCCGCAGGACGCTATCTCTCGCGAGAAACCCGGATAGCTTATTGTCGGTAAGATATCCACGGCTATCGACCGCAGGCGTCCGGCCAAGGTCAAAGTCCGCGGGAATGAGCGCCATCATCACAAGATCGGGTTCGATCGCGAGCATTCGATGCTGCAGCGTCGCCGCCATTACCTGGACGCTGTAGGCTGACGCGCCGAAATTAAATACGCGCGCCTTCACCGTCTCCTGCCTGCGGTTCAACGTTTGTTCCAGGATCTGCCCAAACGTTTCTTCTGTTCGCGCCACGCCCTCGCCAAACGTCACGGAATCGCCCACCAGGGCGATCCTGAACTCACCATCTCGATGCGGTCCGCATTGCTCACCCGTGACAACCGAACGCAGCCCCATCGCGTCCGTGTTGATGACAGCGAACCCGCGCGCCTGAGCGTGGTTCAGGCCCGGTTTGTGGATATACGGAATATCCGCGCTGCCCGCGAACGGTTGATAAATAGGATCGCAAAGATGGCGCCCCGCATATCCGGAGATGCGAACGGCAATCTCGGCCACGGCAAAACTCACGGCGGCGAGATAAATCGCGTAGAGCAGCTTTCGAAGCGGAGATCTCACCATTCCGTTCCGATTGGTTGACGCTTCCCGGTTCTCCGACTATGACCAGTTGCTCCATGGAGCCGCTCGCGCCCAGACTGAGTGTCGTTATTCCGATCCATAATGGCGCCGATCATCTTCCGAATTGTCTGGGGGCGTTACGAGCTTCGACGCGCCCGCCAGACGAGATTGTTGTTGTGGATGACAGCTCGACCGACAACTCGGCGGCGATTGCTCGTAGCTCTGATTGCAAACTGATCGAGCTCAAAGCGGGGCCGCGCGGGCCCGCGACGGCTCGGAATCGGGGAGTGCGCGCGACCTCCGGCGACATCATCGTGTTTATCGACTGCGATGTAGCCGTCCATCGCAACGCGCTCCAATTGATGGAAGACCAATTCGTCGCTCATGGTGATTTGTCCGCTGTCTTTGGATCGTACGACGATTCGCCGACGAATAAGCGATTGGTGTCGCAGTATCGGAATCTTCTCCATCATTACGTGCACCAGGTCAGCCGTCGGGAAGCCTCCAGTTTCTGGGCCGGTTGCGGCGCGATTCGGCGCGAAGCATTCGAAGCAGCGGATGGGTTCGACGAATCCTACCGATGGGCCAGCATCGAAGACATTGAGCTGGGCCTGAGATTGCGCGTCGCCGGTCATCGGCTGCAGCTTTGCCGCGAAATCCAGGCAACTCATCGAAAGCAATGGACCTTGCTAGAAGTCATTCACACCGATGTTTTTTATCGCGCCGTCCCGTGGACGCGATTGCTTTTCAGCCAGAAACGCATGCCGAGCGATCTAAACCTGCGGTGGGAAAATCGCGTGAGCGGGATCGCTGCCTGGATCCTGGTTCTGAGCGCCATTTTCTTCCGCGCCGACCCACTGCTGGTCGGGGTCGCTGGCAGCGCGATCGCGCTTCTCCTCGGTTGCAACTGGAACCTTTACCGGTTGTTCACGCGGCGGGGCGGAATTCTGTTCGCGGTCAGTGCTCTTCCGCTCCACTGGCTCCACTATTTGTGCGCCGCCGCTACCTTCGTCGTTATCTCCTTCGAGGCCCTCCTGCGCGCGGCCCGCTCTTTCCGCGGCCCATCGAAGCAGCCCCCGGTTCTAATTGACTGCGCTCACCCGACCAAGCTGCCAGCGACGCAGTAATGAATAATCTTTCGTCGTTGCTCCAGCGGTACCCGGTCCTTGGCAAATGCGAAAAAGATCTGCGTGCCGCTTTCGACGTGCTCGCGGCTGCTTACCGAAGCGGTAACAAACTGCTCGTCTGCGGCAATGGCGGGAGCGCGGCAGATAGCGAGCATATTGTCGCTGAGTTGATGAAAGGTTTTTTGAAACGCCGGCCCATCTCTGCCGGCGACGTCGCGAAGTTGGAAACAGTCGGCGGAACGGAAATCGCCAACCGGCTCCAGGGAACGCTCCCGGCGATTTCGTTGCCGTCGCAAATGTCGCTTCTCACCGCGACTGCGAACGACGGCGATTTCGACTTGGTGTTCGCGCAGCAGGTTTACGGTCTTGGCCGGGCAGGGGACGTGTTGCTGGCAATAAGCACCTCGGGAAGATCGAAGAACGTTTCTAACGCGGTGATCGTGGCGAAGGCATTCGGCCTGAAATCGATCGCGCTTACCGGCGCAAGCGGCGGCGAACTAGCGACCCTCGCCGATATCGCGATCAAGGTCCCATCCGATAACGTCGCCGAAATCCAGGAGCTGCATCTCCCGGTTTACCATTGGTTGTCGACCGAGCTGGAAGCAGCGTTTTTTAAGGAGTAGCCGCAGGCGAATTTCAATGTGGGAGGGGCCTTTGTGCCCAAACGATCGCGGCGCAAAGGCCGCTCCCACATTAGAAAACTCAAATCACGCGTTCGTTCCCGCCATCGACCGGAATCTGCGCACCAGTCGTCTTCGCGAAAATCGGGCCGCATAGTTCCGCGGCGACTTCGCCGACATCGGAGCTGCGCACTTCGGTTTTGAGAACGTTGTTCCGTTTGTATTCCTCGACCGACATTCCGTAGCTGGCCGCGCGCGCTTGCAGGACTTCGTCCGTCCAAATGCCGGTATCGAACACCGCGTTCGGGTGGAGCGTGTTCACCCGAATGCCGGCGGCGCCCCATTCGAGCGCGACTACGCGCGCGAGCTGGGTAAGCGCGGCTTTCGACGCGGAATAGGCTGCAGCGCCAGGCCCAGGCGCGGCGACATTCTTGGAGCCGATCACCACGACTCGGCCGCCACGCGGCGCCATCTTTAAGAGCGAATAGGATTCGCGCATGAGCGCCAGGTTCGCATCGACGTTCACCGCAAACACGCGGCGCCATTCCTCGTCAGCAAGCGACTCGATGCGAGCGCCGGCGGGGAAAATGCCCGCGTTCAAGATCAAGATGTCGAGGCCGCCAAATGCGCGCGCCGTTTGCTCGATCGCTTCGCTGATCGCGTTCGCCGAAGTCACGTCGCATGGCAGTCCCAGGAAGTCCGGCCTGCCGTTGCGGCTGCTGCTCACGGCAGGATCAAGGTCGAGGCCGACGACAGCTGCACCGCGTTTGAGGAGCGCTTCCACGCATGCCTTGCCGATTCCCGAGGCCGCGCCGGTGACGCAGGCAATTTCGCCCGCAAACATCGCCGGTGGCCCAGCCCGGCGCAGCTTCGCCTGCTCCAGATCCCAGTACTCGAATTCGAAAAGTTTGTCCTCGGAAAGGGCACGATACCCACCCAACGCTTGCGCCCGAGTAATGACGTCAATCGTATGCGAGTAAAGATCTCCGGCGATGGCAGCTTCCTTTGCCGAGCGACCCACGGTCGCGACGCCAATTTCCGGATCGAGCACGACACGCGGTGCCGGATCGAGCATCGTCTTGGGCTCTTTCGCCCGCGGCGCGTTCCGCTTGAAGTATTCGCGATAGGAGGTCGCGTATCCCTCGACGTCCCGGCCGAGCAACGGCAGGCGCTTGGTCCGCAGAATGTGATCGGGAGTCGCCGGGCCGCGCTGCGAAATTTCGCGGGCGTTGCCGCCGCGCACGAAGGCGAGCGACTTCGAATCCTGCCAGGTCGAGAGCACGACTGGAAACCCTGCGCTAAGTGCTATCTGGTGCCGGAGCGTCGCCAGGATAAGTCCTATGCATCCGATCGGACTCGTTTCGTTAGGCCGCGCCACTTCCCACGCTCCCTGTTTCTTCAAGTAACTCTCCGCCCGCTCCACCAGCGAAATCATGCGCGCGTAAGATTCCTCCGCCGTCGCGCCGAAAGAAAAAAGGCCGTGCTTCAACAACACCATCCCGATCGTCGACGGCTTTAACTCCGCATTAATCTGTTTCGCGCAGGCTCGCGCCAGCTCAAAACCGGGCATCACGTACGGCACCACGATCACGTCCTCGCCATAAATCTCGCGCACCCGCGCTTCGCCATCCTCCGTGTTAGTGATGGCAAGCAACGCATCGGCGTGGGTGTGATCGACGAACTTATGCGGGATTACTGCATGCAGGATCGTTTCCACTGAGGGCGCTGGAGCGCCGGGACGGGTGACGTTCGCCGCCAACTCGCTCACCATTTGCGGGTCGGACAACTGGTCGAGCTGCGCGAGCTTCAAGAGATGGGCCATCCGAACCGGCGTGAACCCTGCCGCCTCGATCGACTCCAGATCCCAACCGCTTCCTTTCACATAGAGAATCTCTTCGTCTTCACCGAGAGCATTTCGCTCTCGCACTTTGACCGAAGTATTGCCGCCTCCGTGCAGAACCAGGGTAGGATCGCGACCGAGCAGGCGCGACGTGTAAACGCGCAGGTCGAGTTCCGATTTACATTTCGCGGCTTCGGCCGGGTTCCAAAGGTTTGTCATCGCGCTCCGCTGCATTCAACAACGCCCGGTTGACGTGGTGGACGCGGTCGAGCCGGGCCAGAAAACCATGCCTGGGCGGCTAAAACAAGCTGTAGATGAAGGGCGCGAGGGCCGAGCCTTCGCTCACAATCAGGATCAAGCCGAGGATGAGCAGGAGCATCATGACGGGCGCGAGCCACCATTTCTTGCGAACGCGCAAGAAGCTCCAAAATTCGCGCAGGATCGACAATTTTCCACTCATGCTAGAACTGCTTTTCGTAGTCTTCAGAGACCGGACGCGCCGTCCGTGAATGCCAATAAGTGGCCGCATCGCTTCTAAAAGCAATCTCAATCAAGCGCTTTCCGAAAAGCCGCTGGATGAGGCCGATCGGTGTGATCACTAAAAAAAAGAGAACCGTCAAAAGAACTCGCGTGACGATCCACCCGAGCGCGAGCGCGGCAATCATCCATGGGCCGTGGATCCATTTGAGCGCCAGCGGGGCCAGGCCGGCGGAAAGGATTAACGCTGCGCCGATAGAGATCAAAGGCCAGCCGGCGCCACGATGACGCCACCAGAAAACACCACCGAGGAGCAGGACCGCAACTCCCGCCATTAGTCCAAACCGTCTCAGCGCCTGCGGAGAACGGTCGAGCCTTTGGTATTCGTCGTTAATCCAGGACATCGACGGCCTCGCCCTTCACCGCATGAGGGGAATTTTGCTTCATTTTATCGAGGAGAAAATTCCCTAGGATCAGATAATCCATTTCGGTCCGCATGAAACATGTAAAGGCCTCTTCGGGTGTGCAAACCGGCGGCTCGCCGCGAACATTGAAAGAGGTATTCGCCAGCACCGGACAGGCGGTATTTTTTTCGAACTCCGTGAGCAACCGGTGAAAGCGCGGATTGTCTTCGGCGGCGACCGTCTGAACGCGGGCCGAATAATCAACGTGCGTGATAGCCGGGAGACTCGAACGAGGCTCCTTCAACCGGGCCATGAAATCGCCGCCCGTTTCTTTCCTCTGTTTGTTTAGCCGAAGCGATTCTTTCACCGGCGCGACCAGAAGCATGTAAGGACTCGACTTGTTCAGCTCGAAGAAGTCATCAACGCGCTCGCGCAGGACCGAGGGCGCGAAGGGACGAAAGCTTTCTCTAAACTTAATCTTCCGGTTTAAAGTTTCCTGCATCTCGGGCGAACGGGCGTCTCCGAGAATCGATCGGTTGCCCAGAGCGCGCGGGCCGAACTCCATCCGCCCCTGGAACCATCCGATCACATTCCCTGCTTCGAGCAGTCTCGCGACCCGCGACATCAATTCGTCTTCGTCGATTTCCTCGTGCGGGATCGATGCGCGCTCCAGAAATTCGGCGGCATCGTAGGTCGGGCCGAGAAGCGAACCGCGTTGAGTGTCGCCGTGGGCGGAAACTTTCCTGGGCTGTTTGCGGTAATGGTGCCAGCCGAGCAGGGCCGCGCCGAGAGCGCCCCCGGCGTCTCCCGCCGCAGGTTGGATCCAAATGTTGTCGAAGGGGCCTTCGCGCAGAATCCGGCCGTTCCCAACGCAATTGAGCGCGACGCCACCCGCGAGACAAAGGTTGCTCGCGCCGGTGAGCGCGTGGGCGTGCCGGGCGAGCCGCAGCATGACTTCCTCCGTGACCACCTGAATCGAGCGAGCCATATCCATGTGTCGCCGGGTGAGCTCTGCGTCCGCTTTCCTCGGTGGACCGCCAAAGAGTTGATCGAAATTTTCATTGGTCATCGTCAGACCCGCCATGAAATCGAAATAGCGGAGGTTCAGACGGAAAGAACCGTCTTCCTTGAGATCGATGAGCTCCGATAGGATCAGGTCACGGAACACCGCTTCGCCAAAGGGGGCCAAACCCATCATCTTGTATTCGCCGGAGTTGGCGCGAAACCCGAGATGGTAAGTGAACGCGGAATAAAGAAGCCCGAGCGAATGCGGGAAGCGCAAGTCCGCCAAAAGCTCAACCCGATTTCCTTCCCCCTGACCGATGCTCGTAGTCGTCCACTCTCCCACCCCGTCGATCGTCAGCACCGCGGCGCTGCCGAAGGGCGAAGGGAAGAAGGCCGAGGCCGCGTGGGACTCGTGATGCTCCGGAAAAATGATCGGGCCTTCAAACAGAAGCTCGTTCCGAAGGGTGTCCTTGATCCAGACCTTCTCTTTGATCCAGACCGGAATTGCTTTGAGAAATGAGCGTAGCCCAAATGGTGAGCAGGCCAAATAGGTCGAAAGAAGCCGATCGCACTTCAAGAATGGCTTCTCGTAAAAAGCGACGAGATCGAGTTGGCTGTCGCTCGTCAAGGCTGCTTCCCGGAGACAATAGTCAATGGCATGGCGCGGGAATCCTGGATCATGTTTCCTTCGCGTGAAGCGTTCCTCCTGGGCGGCGGCGATGATGATCCCGTCGCGCACCAAACAGGCGGCGCTATCGTGATAAAAGGCTGAGATGCCGAGAATATTCACGGTTGAGGTTGGAGAGTGGTACCACAACGAAGTGAAAAGGGTCAAAAGTCTTCATTGGTAAACCAGGACGTCCTCGCTTCAAGCAGAGGCGTTGGTCGCCCTTTCGTTCCGCGAAAGCGAAGGTAATCTTCTCGATTACCGCCAGGAGAGGGCAACGACGAATTCATCCAGCCTTCCGCTCTCGTTTCCTTGCCCAAGAAGGCCACAGCTTCCCGGAGGCCGTCTGGCCAGACATGTTGATCGGCGGTGGCTCCTTCGCCGCCTTCTCACCGCGGCAATCGGACTGAACCATCTCGTGACTGGCCTAGTTTCGTAGCCGCGCGGAGATTTCACGGGGCCGCGTTAGAGCAGAACGGATTATTCCACAGATTTTCCTGATCTCTGCTCTCGTTACCCCAGTCCCTGTCGGTAGCACAAGAACTCGACCCGCGACCGCTTCCGTCGCCGGCAGGAGCGGACGCGCATTTTGCGAGGAAGAGCGGTAAGGCTCCATCCGGTGGACCCCTGGATAAAAGTATCGCCGTGCGAGAACGTTCTCGGCCTGCAAGACTGCAAGCAAGTCATCCCGCGTGATGCGCGTCTTCGCCACGTCGACCTCAATGACTACATATTGGTAGTTGGACTGTTCACTCTGGTCGTAGCGAATCACCGAGATGCCATCTACGTCCGACAGCTCTTCGCAATAGAGTTCAAAGGTACTTTGGTTAACGCGGTTGAAGCGCGCGATGCTCTCGAGATTTGTCAGGCCCAGGGCGGCGGCTAGCTCGCTCATCTTGCCGTTTGTCCCAAGTGAGATGACTTTGTCGAATCCGGCAAATCCAAAGTTTGTCATTAATCGAATTTGAGACGCGAGATCGTCGTTGTTCGTGACCACTGCCCCGCCTTCTCCTGCGTTAATGAATTTGGTGGCATGGAAACTCAGGACTTCTAGCTGGCCAAATCCACCGATCATTCGGCCGCGATACTTGCAAGCGAAGGCGTGGGCGGCATCGAAGAGCAGGGTTAACCCATGCTGATTTGCGAGGACCTGAAGTTTGGCGATCGGACATGGGCGTCCCCATAGGTGAACAGCCAGGATTCCGCTCGTTTGGGGAGTGATTAACTCTTCGACTTTGTGAGGATCGATATTGTGCGTGGCTGGATCGATGTCGCAAAAGACTGGCGTGATTCCCTGCCATTGGAGTGCATGCGCGGTAGCCACAAAGGTGAAGGAGGGCACAATTACCTCTCCGCTCAACCCCAGCGCACGGATCGCGACCTCGAGCGCCACTGTAGCGTTGCACGTTGCAATACAATGCCTGACGCCGATGAATTCGGCTATGCGCCGCTCAAATTCGTGAAGATACGGTCCTCCGTTGGTCAGCCAACCCCTCTCCAGGATATCATCTACGCGGCGCCTGAAATCGCGGCGATTGCCGATATTTGGACGCCCTACGTGAAGCGGTTCGGCAAAAGCGGGTGCTCCTCCGTGGATGGCCAGCTTGCGACTTACCTTGCTCACTGGAAAGTAGCTATCCGCGCCGGCAAACATAGAACGCCGCAGGCATGCTTCCCATCTCCAGAATTTCGTAGCACGGGTATGATGGAGTAGTCCCGCGGAAGCATGTTAGCGAGACCGCTCATAGTAATTCTTTTTCCGGTCCGCAAACCTACGCGCCTCGAATTTGCCGTCTTTATATTCCATAGTTGTTCCGTCAGTCGCTAAACCAACTGCGTCCGGGAATATCTCTGCTCCTTGAAATCGCATGACGTCGCTGAGTTCGGCTTGACCTTCAACTTGGCTCACAAGCGATTTCGCTTCGATGTTCCTGATTCCCTATGGCAAAGGCGGTGCCGTGTCGATAGCGAAATTACGCGAATGCTCGTCGCTCAAATGTTTGAGCGCGGCTTTGTTAGCAGCGTGCATTCTCTTCCTGGCTTGCAGCCAAGCGATGGTCTACAACCTTCGGAACAAGGACATGTTTTTCGTCAACTGCTCTTTGAATCGGCGTTGATGGAACAGATCCTGACCTATTTCCTTAATGACACTTGGTATAAGCAGTTCTGGCTCTCTTTTCTCCTTCCGCGCCATTACGAACCACAGAATCCACGCCGCAAAACCGTTACGGTGACACGCTGAGACCCACGGAAAAAATGAATTTGCAGGCTCGCCGGTCCTGATCACGGACGGAGTCGGCTTTATCGGCTCGAACCTGGCGCGACGGGTTGTCGACGTCGTTATTGCTGAACCAGGTCGACGAAAAGAGTTGATGCCGGACGAAGACTAACAGATACCGGCACTATCTTGATCGATAAATTTGATGGGGCGGACTTAGGCGGCGAAGCAAACAGGCGAATATCGGGCCTTCTGGGGAGGAAAGCTTGAAAGTCGTCATTCTGGCCGGAGGGATGGGCAGTCGGCTGACCGAAGAGGCGGAGATCAAACCTAAGCCGATGGTCGAAGTGGGTGGCCGTCCGTTGCTCTGGCACATCATGCGCCATTACGCTTCCCATGATTTCAAAGAATTTTTTATCGCGCTGGGCTACCGGGGAGAGGCTATCAAGCGGTTCTTTGTCGACTACTCATCATTGAGCGGTAGCATGACAATCGATCTGCAGCGGGGAATTATCAGCGCGCAGGAAAGGGAGTGCGAAGACTGGATCGTTCATTTGAAAAACACCGGGCTTGCTACCAACACCGGTGGCCGGATCAAACGGTTCCAACCAGAACTGGCAGACGGCACTTTTATGGTGACCTATGGCGACGGCGTAAGTGACCTGAACCTGGCGACGCTCCTCGCTTTCCACCGATCGCACGGTCGGATCGCGACTGTGACCGCCGTCCGACCACCGGCTCGATTCGGCGGTTTGATTTTCAAAGGCGACCTGGTCTCGGAATTCACGGAAAAGCCGCAGATCGGTGAGGGCTGGGTCAATGGCGGCTTCTTTGTTTTTCAACCGGAGATTTTTTCCTACCTCAAAGGCGATGATTCCAGTCTGGAAATCGACGCCTTGGAAAAACTGGCCGGCGAAGGACAGTTGGCGGCGTATCAGCACGAAGGCTTCTGGCAGTGCATGGATACTCCGCGCGATAAGCGCCTTCTCGAGAGTTTGTGGCAGCAAGGAAAGGCGCCCTGGACCATTTGAGAACAATGAAAGAGGAACAGTCTCGGACCGAACCTGGCCTTTCCTCTTTTTGGATGGATCGACCAACGTTCGTGACCGGCGCGACGGGCTTGCTCGGCGGTTGGCTCGTTCGCCGCCTTCTCAGCGCGGGCGCAGATGTCGTGTGTCTCGTTCGTGACTGGGTGCCGCAATCGGAACTGGTGCGGGCAAGGTTGGTCGACAGGGTTAAGGTCGTCCGCGGCGACGTCCGCAGCCAATCAGAACTGGAACGGGTACTCGGCGAGTACGAAATTGATTCTGTGATCCACCTGGCGGCCCAGACGATTGTGGGCATCGCAAATCGCAATCCGGTTTCCACTTTCGAAACTAACATCGCCGGCACATGGTCTCTCCTCGAAGCCTGTCGCCGCAGCCCGGCCGTCAAGCAAATCGTGGTCGCTTCGTCGGACAAAGCGTACGGAGAGCACCACCAACTTCCTTACACCGAAGACGCTCCGCTCGCAGGAAACCACCCTTATGACGTTAGTAAGGCTTGCACCGATTTGCTCGCGCAGACCTACGCGGTGACCTATGACCTTCCGGTCGCCGTGACGCGCTGCGGGAACTTCTATGGCGGCGGCGACCTTAACTGGAATCGGCTCGTGCCCGGCACGATCCGTTCTGTCCTGCGTGGACAACGCCCCGTTATTCGCTCGGACGGGAAATTCAGCCGCGACTATTTTTACGTCGAAGACGCCGCCGCGGCTAACATGCTCCTGGTCGAGTGCATGGCGACGGACAACTTACTCCGCGGCCACGCCTTTAACTTTTCAAACGAAATGCCGGTTACAGTGCTTGAGCTGGTCAAACGCATCCTGGGGGCGATGGGCTCCGACTTCGAGCCGGAGCTCCGGAATGATGCTCCGAACGAAATTCATCATCAGTCCTTGAGCGCCGACAAGGCCCGCCGGCTCCTCAACTGGAGGCCGCTCTTCACCCTCGACGATGGTCTGCGCGCGACCATTGATTGGTACAAAGAATTCTTCGGCTCTGACCTCAGATGATCGATGCCCAACCGCGAGCATGCCGCTCCTGCGGAGATGTGCGTCTCGAACCGATCCTTTCGCTTGGGTGCACACCGCTTGCCAATGCGCTCCTCACAGAATCAGAGATCACTGCGCCGGAACGAACTTACCCGCTGGACCTGGTTTTTTGCTCCAATTGTTCGCTGGTGCAGATTACAGAGACTGTTCCGCCGGAAACGCTCTTCCGTGAGTACCTCTACCTGTCCTCTTTCTCGGACACCATGCTGCATCACTCTGAGGAAATCGCGGGGCAACTGATGCGCTCCAGGGGCCTTGGTTCGGAGAGCCTCGTCGTCGAGATTGCGAGCAATGATGGTTATCTCCTTCAGTATTACAAACGGGCCGGTGTCCCGGTGCTTGGCATTGAGCCGGCGGTTAACGTAGCCCGCATCGCAGAGGAAAAGCGGGGTATTCCTACAATCTGCGATTTTTTCAGCAATGAGCTCGGCGAACGTTTGCGCGCGGAGGGCCGCCGGGCCGACATAATACATGCTAATAACGTCCTGGCTCACGTGGCGGACTTAAACAGTGTTATGCGCGGTATCAGTCACCTTTTGAAGGACGACGGCGTCGTGATTGTCGAGGTCCCTTACATCAGGGATATGATCAACTATTGCGAGTTCGATACTATCTACCATGAACACTTGAGTTACTTCTCTTTTACTGCACTAGACCACCTCTTCAGACGTCATCATTTTCGGATTGATCGGGTGGAGCATATGTCCATTCACGGAGGCACTCTCCGGGTCCATGCCAGCCGCGAGAACGGGACGGCGGAAAGACCATCACCGGTCGCTCATCTGCTCGAGGAAGAAACCTTCAGGGGTATTAACAGACTCTCTTTTTATCTGGGGTTTGGCAAAGAGGTTGAATCGTTGCGCGCGAAACTCCTCGCTCTCTTGGCCAAATTGAGAGCGCAGGGTAAGCGAATAGGAGCCTATGGTGCGTCAGCCAAGGGCAGCACCCTGCTGAATTATATCGGTGTCGGCCGAGAAACGATCGATTACGTCGTGGATCGCAGCCCGTTGAAGCAAGGCCGTTACACCCCGGGGACGCACCTGCTTATTCACGCTCCCGACAAATTACTCGAGGATATGCCCGACTATGTGCTCCTCCTGACGTGGAACCTGGCCGGCGAAATTCTCGGCCAACAGTCTGAATACCGACGGCGCGGAGGACGATTTCTCATACCAATCCCGCAAGTGCGAGTCGTGGAGCCGAACGAAATATGGGAGGCGAAAGCAAAGCCCGCTAAAACAGGATCATGATCTTCAAGGAAACAAAGCTGCGCGGGTCCTTCACTATCGAACTCGAGACTGTCGGAGACGAACGCGGCTTTTTCGCTTTAAGCTGGTCTAAGGGAGAGTTTGCTGGCCGCGGCCTGGAATCGGAATTGGTAGAGTGTAATATTTCGTTCAACACCAGGAAGGGAACTCTGCGCGGCATGCATTACCAGGAAGCGCCTCACGGCCAGGCCAAGCTGGTGCGATGCACGCGGGGAGGAATCTTCGACGTCGTCGTCGACCTGAGACCAGCGTCACCGACCTTCAAACAATGGGTGGGCGTAGAATTAACGGCAAGTAATCGTTTGATGTTCTACATCCCGAAGGGATTCGCGCACGGTTTTCAAACTCTCGAAACCAACTCAGAAGTTTTCTATCAGATCTCCGCTCCTTATGTTCCCGGAAGCGGTCGTGGGGTTCGCTGGAACGATCCTGCTTTCGCAATCGAATGGCCGGAAGGGGACCGGACTATCATAGCGAGAGATAACGAATACCTGGATTTCGGTAGGTGAAAAGAGTTCTGCTAAGCGGAGCAAGTGGTTTCGTGGGTCGTCACTGTCTCGTCCCGCTTGCTGCACGGGGTTACGAAGTGCATGCGTTGTCCTCAACGGAGCCGGCCGGCATTCCCTCCTTGACCGGCGTCTCCTGGCATCGGACGGATCTCTTGGATAGAATGCAAGTTGCCCGGGTGGTGGAAGAGGTGCGCCCAACCCATTTGTTGCACTGCGCCTGGTATGCCGAACACGGCAAGTATTGGAATGCACCAGAGAACGTTCTATGGGTCGAGGCCAGCTTGTATTTGTTTCGAATGTTTGCGGCGAGGGACGGCCAACGCGTCGTCGGCGTCGGCACATGCGCTGAGTATGATTGGGGCAGCGGTCACTGCTCAGAAGAGAAAACGCCGTTGAATCCGGCGACGACCTATGGTGCATGCAAGCACGCTCTTCACCTTATCCTTAAGGCATGGAGCGAAGTGAATGGGCTGAGCGCCGCCTGGGCCCGCCTCTTTTTCCTTTACGGCCCGCATGAACACGCACAGAGGCTGGTGCCTTCGCTGATCCGCTCGGGCCTGCACGGAGAGCCTGCGCGTTGTTCAAATGCAGAGATCGTGAGGGATTTTCTCTACGTAGAAGACGCTGCCGCGGCTTTGGTCGCCTTGCTTGACTCGCATACAACTGGCCCAGTCAACATCGCTTCGGGTGTACCAATCTCCGTGCAACAAGTGGTTGGGCAAATAGCCGCTCAGTTGCACAGCCCCATGCATATCGAGGTTATGCCGCCGAGTGGCGCTGAAAAGTTATCGCCGCTGGTGGTAGCAGATACTTCGCGTTTGCGTAATGAAGTTGGCTGGATGCCTGAATATAGTTTGGGCCGCGGGCTCGCGGAGACAATCAGCTGGTGGAAATCACAACTGGAACCATAGTGCACACGCAAACCATTGCTTCATCTGCCTGTCCGGAGCGCTCCAGGATCTTCCATCGATACTAAAAGAAAGAAGTCAGCCTTGTCACGAGTTGCTCAGCTCTAGGTTCGATTGACCGCAAGTTATGAAACTGATTATTGACACGGCCGGCAGAACACTCACCCAGGTGGCTGAAACAGGAACAACTGTTCTTGATTTGTATTCCAGGGAGGCCTTTCAAGTCCTGTCGAAGCAATGGACTAAGATCGGCTGGGATCAGAAGTACTCTTATACCTTCACGTGGCTGGGGCGGCCCATTATCCAGTTGCCGGAAGATATGCTTCGAGTCCAAGAAGTGATCTATCGAGTGCGTCCGGAGGTCATCATCGAAACAGGCATCGCCCACGGCGGCTCGTTGATCTATTACGCCAGCCTATGCAAGCTGATGGGACGCGGGCGTGTGATTGGAGTCGATCTCGACATCCGGCCCCACAACCGGAAGGCCATTGAAGCCCATGAAATGAGTTCTTTTATCACATTGCTCGAAGGTAGTTCGACTTCGCCGGACATTGTACGGCAGGTCCACTCCCTCGTAAGAAAAGGGGAGGTGGCGCTAATTATCCTCGATTCGAATCACACCAGGAAGCACGTCGGGGATGAACTCGAGGCGTACTCCGACCTTGTCACGCCCGGGTCCTATATCGTCGCCGCCGACGGATTCGTCAGAGAGTTGTTTGACTCGCCCAGAGGTGAGGCCCGGTGGGAGTGGGACAACCCCGCCGCCGCCGTAGCGGAGTTTGTTGCCGCCCACCCGGACTTCGTCCTGGAGCAGCCGCCCTGGCCGTTCAATGAAAGCGAGTTAAATGAAAACATTACGTATTGGTCGGGGGCGTGGCTGCGTCGCAAGTAGATCAGGCCATTTCCAAGCGCAACTGTCTTGATCGCAGTAACGGTAAACCTGTCTGGTTTCCAAGAATGACCGGTTAGAGGATGGTAGGCATTCGCTTTCCTTTAGACTATTTTGCGGGAAGAATCCGAAAAGATGAGAATTCTGTTCTTCTTCCATAGCTGCGGCCGAACGGGTTCCGAGGTCGCGTTATCAAATCTCATCCGGAGCGCCGACAGGAGGAATACGCAAATGGCGGTGGCCTGTGGTGCCAGGGGTGTGCTTTCCAGGACCTTTCCCAAGGATGTTAGCCTGTTCCACTATTGGCACGCGCTTTCGCTCGCCAATCGCGCTTTTCCGGGTCGTGCTTTTATATCATGGCTCGCAAATCGCGTTCTCGATGGAATTATATGGACGATTCACAAGCGCTTCCGGCCGGATGCATGGTATGTGAATTCAATTGTCCAACCCAACGTTGTCACTCTGGCGCGGAGGCTGCGGATTCCTTGCATCCTCCATACCCACGAGCTGGAGTCGATGTTGCTACCACTTAAGCCGGCCGACATTGACTGTCTTATAGGCTATCCAAAGCTAATCATCGCCGGCTCCAAGTGTGCTGCCGAGGTCCTGGGTGTCCTGGGACGACGAGAAAACGTAGAAATCTGCTACGGGTCGATTGATGGAGGCCAGGTCAAAAGCGATCCGGACAAATCAAAGGCGATAAGACAAGATCTGCGAATACCTCCGGGAGCGTTTGTTTGGGCGATGTCCGGGACGCGTGATCTAAACAAGAACCCTGCCGTTTTCGTGCGAATTGCGAATGAGCTGCTCAAACTGGAGCCCTTGACGTATTTCCTGTGGCTTGGTGGCGCCGAGACCGGCTACAGCATCTACGTAAGAGCATTGGCCAAGACACTCGGTGTCGAAAGCCGGGTTTTTTGGGTTCCGGAACAGACGGAGGATTATTTTGCCTATCTCGACGTCGCAGATGGCGTGGTAATTACGTCACACCGTGAATCGCTATCATTGGTCGCACTAGAAGCAGCGGCTTTGGGTAAGCCGTTTGTGTCCTTTGATTCAGGCGGTCCGAGGGAAATCTTCAGGCCCGGCATGGGCGTGATCGTCGATTCATGGAATCTGAACGATATAATCAGCGCGATGCTTCAAGTCATGCGCGGCGAGATCTATCTGGACGGGAGTATCTCGAGATCACGCGCCCGAGAATTCCATGCCTCCTTAACAGTGCGGCAGTGGGAAGGGATTATTCGCCAGTACTTTGCGAGTAACCCGAAGCCTGAAGGGGACAGCCCACAGCCACGGTGAGCGCAGGAGACGGGTTTTCCAAGATAAACCGCTCAAGAATATTCGCTGCCCTAACAGGACAATTCCAGAACTACCAATTGAGCACCAGCACCGTTAAAAGAAACGTCATAGCTAATTTCGTTAGCAACGGCTGGACGGCTTTGACGGCCCTGGTCATGATTCCCCTCTACGTCAGGCTACTGGGGGTCGAGGCGTGGGGCATAATAGGAATATTTGCATCTTTGCAGACTATTTGCGTCGTCCTCGATTTTGGATTGAGCACAACGCTGAGCCGGGAAATGGCCAGACTTTCGACGCAAAGAGACAGGGCGCAGGAGATGCACAATTTGGTCCGGACCCTGGAACTTATCTACTGGAGCATAGGGGCGTTCATCGGGACCTGTGTGATTGCTCTGGCACCGTTGATTGCCACTCGTTGGGTGCAAGCGCGGCAGCTCCCGTCGGAAACTATTCAAACCGCAATTACCCTCATGGGTCTGACTCTGTTCTTGCAGTGGCCGTTCAGTCTCTATTTTGGTGGATTGATGGGCCTTCAAAGGCAGGTATTGCTCGCCGGCATCAACGTTGTTATTGCTACGCTGCGGTCTGTGGGGGCCGTGTTGGTTCTCTGGCATATCTCGCCAACGGTCCAGGCATTCTTTACCTGGTTAGTTGCGATTACTCTGCTCCAAACGTGCCTTGCAGCCGTTTTGTTCCGGCGAAGTTTGCCGAAGGCTGAGTTCGGCGCACGTTTTCAAAAGGAACTCCTGCGCGACACTTGGCGTTTCACCGCAGGGATCAGCGGAATCACCGTAATGTCCGTCATCCTCGCCCAACTCGATAAGGTCATTTTGAGCAGGTTGTTAAGCTTGGAAGCGTTTGGCTACTACGCCCTTGCCGGGGCGGTCGCTACTGGCATTTATTTCGTGACGTTGCCCGTGTATTCGGCACTCTATCCGAGGTTTACGCAGTTGGTTAGCCTCGGCGATGAGCGCGCCCTGAAGGATCTTTATCATCACGGTTGCCAGTTGATGTCGGCGCTAATTTTGCCTGTAACTATTGTTATCGCTTTGTATTCCAGGGAGATACTTTTTGTTTGGACAGGAAATACGACGACCGTGGCAAATACGCATTCGGTTCTCACCATCCTCGTGATCGGGACGGGATTAAACGGCTTGATGCATCTCCCTTATGCCCTGCAATTGGCCTATGGTTGGACAAGACTGACTTTCTATCTCAATCTGGCGGCAGTTTTGATCGCCGCGCCCTCAATGGTTTTCCTAGCGTCAACTTACGGCGCGGTCGGCGTAGCCTACGTCTGGGTGATACTTAATGGCGGTTTCGTGCTGGTTGTCAGTCAAGTTATGCATCGGCGCCTGCTAAAGGGAGAACAGTGGAGGTGGTACCTGACGGACGTCGGCCTGCCGATGAGCGTATCTCTGGTCGCCGCCCTCCTTTGCCGGGTCCTTGTTCCCTTGGACGGCCCCCGCGTTCGTCAATTCGTAATTTTGACGGGCACGACCATTTTGGTAGCTGGCGCAACCGGGTTGGCTACGCCTTTCACAAGGCAAGCGTTCATTGGCTATTTCAAGTTCAAGCGTCAGCGCGACCCCTGACCTGTCACGGCGAATGAGGTGGACTTTGAGAACGGCCGTTGCGTTTCTAATTTTCAATCGCCCGGACAAGACCGAACGAGTCTTCCGCGCCATAGCCGGGGCTCGGCCCCCAAAGCTTCTCATAATTGGCGACGGCCCGCGTCCCGATCGTCCGGACGACTTGGAAAAGGCTCGCCTGACCAGACAGATCGTCGAAGCGGTGTCCTGGGATTGCGAGGTATTGACGAACTATTCTTCGACCAATCTTGGCATGAATCGTCGAACCGTGAGCGGACTCAACTGGGTTTTTGAACTTGTCGACGAAGCAATTGTCTTGGAGGACGACTGCCTGCCTGACCCGAGTTTTTTTCGTTTTTGCGACGAGTTGCTGCAGAGATATCGCGAGAACGAAAGAGTAATGATGATCAGCGGAGACAACTACATGCGTGATCGGAAGGTGACGAGTCACAGTTATTTTTTCTCACATTACACCGGCACGTGGGGTTGGGCGACGTGGCGCCGGGCCTGGCAACACCTCGATATCAATATGGATTTGTGGCCGAGCCGGCGCAACGGCCCTTTGCTTGCGAACATGCTGGGAAGCAAGACTTATGCGGCGTTCTGGCGTCACGCGTTCGACAGAATAGCTGCGGGTAACCTAAGCTCTTGGGACCTCAATTGGCTTTGGACCTGTTGGACACAAAACGGCCTGAGTGTCATGCCTTCGACCAATTTGATCTCGAACATAGGGTTCGGATCGGAGGCCACTAATCTTGTAGAGTTCAACCCCCTGACAGCGAACCTTCCTACTACTGAGATGTCGTTCCCGCTTCAGCACCCTTCGTCTCTGGAGAGCAATCGAGACGCGGACGAGTTTCTTTCTCGGTATATTTTTAAATGCGGTCGCTGGACTAGTTATCTTCGACGGTTCTTTCCGAATATCGGTCTGTCGAAGCGCAAGCACGCCGTTAGATCGCCAGCGTGACAATCAGGCATTCAAGAGGGACGGTGGTGCTCATCCCGACGCGCAACCGTGCGGACCTGGCCATAAGATCCGTTCAGTCTGTCCTCCATCAGCCTGTGGAGGATCTCCAGCTAATCGTCTCCGATAATTCCACCGTTGAGAGTGATCGCAGATCTTTGGAGGTCTTCTGCCGCCAGGTTTCGGATCAACGTTTGCTTTATATCGCGCCCGCAAGACCTCTCGCCATGGCGGAACACTGGAATTGGGCAATTGGCGAGGCGCTTCGACGCTACGAGGCCAATAATATTATTTATCTGACCGACCGATCGCTCTTCAAGCCTGGCGCGCTGTCTAAAATCCTAAACCTCGCGGAGCAGCATCCGGAAACAGTTATTAGCTATGATTGGGTTACAGTCTTTGATCATTTATTGCCAATCACGGTCGAGCGGCAACCACAGACAGGCGAGCTTCTTGAAGCTTCCGCTTCGCGGCTCTTGTTTCTGTCTTCCCGGTCGATCTTCCCTCGTTGCCTTCCCAGGATGATGAATTGCTGTGTCCCGCTCGCCGTAATTGAGAAAATCCAAGAGCGTTTCGGTAATGTCTTTACGTCCAGCTCACCGGATTACAACTTTGCCTATCGATGTTTGGAGCTTGTGGACAGCATCCTCTTCTACGATTACGCTGCTTATGTCAGCTATGCTATTCCCAGGAGCACAGGTGCGGGATTAACTGGGATTCCGACAGACGGTTCAAGGGATTTTTTGTCCTGCCAGGAGCGGGAGGGACGTCGCAGGAATTACGCAGCTCCTATTCCCGTCTTTGACACCGGTATTAACTACATTGTGCATGAGTACTGTTTAGTTCGGCAAGAGAGCCTCACCGCCAAATTTCCGAGATTAAGGTTTACCCGTTACCTGGTTAAGAGCATCAAGGCATTCCTTCTGGGCCTGTTTTACAAACTCCCTTTCTCCTTGATCGCTGTTCTTGTCTGGGTGCGGGCCCAACTGCGAGGAATTCCAGCAGCGACGCCGTTCCAGTCTGCCGAGGCTGCGATCAATCACGCTCTCAGGGTGCCGACCAAGGAAGGGGGATTGATGGCTCATCTCGATCCTATACAGAGGGAATGACCGCCTATCGCTGGGTCGCGTCAGCGAGGTTGTCGCTCCGCATTGGTCATAAGGGCGAGCTTCCGCTGCCTGCTCAGGAGACCGGACCTGTTCCTCTTCCTTAACCTGGCGCAGTTCGAATCGCGTTTTCCAATTGCCGTCGCGATGGACCGCGCTCACGGCCCAAAACAAGGAATTGATCCCACGCGTACGTCCAGCGGAGCCTGCTCAGCAGCTGCCAATCCGAAAGCTTCCGTAACGAAGCGGCCAGTTTGCGCCTTTTAGCTATCTGCCGGCGATTTCGGAAAAGCCACTGATAGGACACTGCCTTCGCTTGAATGAACGCCCAGCCGCGGAGCAGGCAATAACCCCAAATGAGTATCTCGGTTGCCATAAGCGCTGGCATGAGCAAGACCAGAGTAGACCAATGCAGGTAGGCCAGGAGCATCGCCCACCGGTTCCGCTCCAGAAGGTGCAGTTTCGCTGGATGCACGGAAAGGCAGTAGTCGTGGCGCACGACCGACTCAGGAACGCAGTAAAGGTCGAAGCCCATCAAATTCAGCAGCCAGGAGACATTGACGTCCTCATGGTAAAGGAAGCCGGCTGCATCCAGGCCTCCCATCTGCTCCAAGAGGGCGCGCCGGATCACGAAGGCGCCTCCCTGAATACCCGACACCTTTGCCGGTTCCCGGCTAACGCTTTTCACCAATCGGCCTAGATGACGATTAAAGCCCAGGCCGGTAACGTGGAGAGTTTGTCCCAGCGCATTGATGCGCTTGCGATCCGCCAACGCTATGAGTGGATTTACAGCCCCAACTTCTGGACGTTCTTCAAGGAAGGCAATTAAAGGGGCCAACCAGCCAGGATCGACAATTATGTCATTATTTAAAATGGCAACGTAATCGCCGGCTGCCGCAGCCAAGGCCAAATTGACACCACCGGCATAGCCCAGGTTCTGATCGCTCCAGAGCACAACCAAATCCGCATGCCGGACGGACAGGTCTTTCAGAATGATTGAGCTCGTGTCGGCGGATGCGTTATCTACGACAATGATTTCCCGCGCTGGGTAGGAATCGAGGCACAATGTTTCGAGGCAACGCGGCAGATGCTCTCCGCCGTTGTAGTTCACGACGATTATGGAGACCAGCGGCTGGCGCGAGCGTTCCCCCGGGCCTGCCTTCAAATTGTCTACCATTTGGTAACACTTTCGCGGGGGCGGGACCCGGCATCTGAGGTGGCCACCCTCGGCGCTTTTCTGGAAAGCTGACGAAATGAATCTTCCGCAAAACGCCCGAGTTGAAGATCCAACTCCTGAAAGCGACGGCTGATGGTATGCAAGATTAATCCTACGAAGATGGAAATCGTGCCGCTGAGAACTAGTCCTACGGCCAGGACTGCCGATGGCAGTCGCGACACTAAACCCGTCTTCAAATAATCCATAACTGCCCAGCCACCCGGGACACAGCCCAGGATGATAATGGCCAGTCCCACTCCACCGAAAAAAGTGAGGGGTTTGTAATCTCGAAACAACGTCAAAATGGTATGAAGAATAACCAGTCCATCCCTTACCACCTTGATTTTAGAACTACCGCCCGCCGGACGATGGCTCAAATTAACGGGCACTTCCACAATTGAAAAACCGCGATCAAGCGCCTTGATTGTCATTTCCGCTTCGGTTTCAAAACCGCCGCCGAAGAGCGGGAGACTACGAACTAAACGCCGACGAAAAACCCGATACCCGGAAAGCACGTCGGCCAGACGCACTCCGAAAATACGATTCAGCAAGAAGCGAAACAATCGATTGCCCAATCGGTTCATAAAACGGAAATCGCTCATCGCGTGTTCGTGAAGCCTCGAGCCAATAACCATGTCCGCTTCTCCCCGGCGAATCGGCCTGAGGAGGGTATGGACTATTTCGGAAGGATAGGTGCCATCGCCGTCGACCATCACATAAATGTCGGCTTCAACCTTCTGAAACATTGACTGGACGACATAGCCTTTGCCTTGGCGCTTCTCATGAAACACGGTCGCGCCGGCCTGGGTGGCACGCTCGACAGTTCTGTCGGACGAATTATTGTCGAAAACATATATATCGGCATCCGGCAATTGGTCACGGAACTGGCGAATGACATCCGCGACGGTTATCTCTTCATTATAGCAAGGAATAAGAACGGCGATGACCTCGGAGGCATTGGGTTCCACGCTAATCGCGTCTCCGCCCATTTTCGTAGCCGTATCTGAATAATCCATATGTTGGGCCAATATTTTCCGCGGCGCAGATCGTAACACGTTTGACGCGACGGCGGCAACTTGTTCTACTGTGCGCAAGAATGGGGTGTTTTCCAATAGTTACGGACTCCTCCAGATTGGTGACAGACTTGATCGTGAACTGTTCAATGGCGAGACCGTGATCGGCTTTGATTTTTCGAGAAAGAGTGCTTCGGAGGACCGGGATAATACTTTGGAAAGAGACGTTTGATCTAGTGCCTAAGGTTTCTGTTGTCATCGTCAACTATAACGGCCTGCACTTGATTGGGGCCTTGTTGAAGTCACTGGCCCACCAGACCCTTCCCGCTGACGAGATAATACTGGTTGATAACGCATCGGTTGACGGAAGCGCAGACTACGTGCGGCAGCATTTCCCGCAGGTGACGGTTGTCCAGTTGCCGACCAACACGGGTTTTGCTGCGGGTAACAACGTCGGCTTTGCCAAAGCCACGGGTGAATACATCGCCCTCCTCAACAGCGATACTGTTGTGGATGAGCGATGGCTGGTCGAATTGGTTCGAGCTCTCGATGCCGACGAACGAATTGGAGCCGCGGTCCCGAAGATCTATCTGGCGTCCGCATATCCGCGAATTGCCCAGGCCGGCGCAGAGTTCAACAATCTTGGCAATATCTGGGGACGAGGCTTTAATGAAGTCGATCAAGGCCAATTTGATCTGATGATGGAAGTGCCAGCGTTGACTGGATGCTCGGCAATGGTGCGTCAGCGGGCCCTCGAGGGAGAGCTTTTGTTTGACCAAGGATTCTTTATGTACCACGAAGAACTTGATCTGACTCTTCGCCTTCGCAGTCGCGGGCATTCGATCATGTATGTCCCGACGTCCATCGTCTATCACGACTTACTGCAGTCCGTGAAGCGAGATCATGAACAGCCACATGTTTTTCAGCAGTTTTATTGTAATCGAAACCGGACCAAAATTCTTGCCAAGTACTATCCTCCCGCTGTGTTAATACGGAGCCTGCCATTAATATTCCTCAGTTTCGTTTACTGGAATTGGTTCTTCCTCCGCAACAGAGGGCTACTCTTCCTTCTCCGAGCTGTGGCCTCTCAAGTAGAATATGCAGTCCAAGGACTAAAAGAACGATTAGATGGTAAAAGCGTCGCACCCGAGAAGTGGCTGCCTTGGATGACAACTCAGGGATTGCGACAGTTATTGGCCGTGCGGGCCACGCTGAAAGAGGCGGGCGGCCGCACTCGGGAAGACTTGGGCGACACGAGACAATGAGAACAGCAAAACCCATTGGTTCTCGAAAGTTAGGAAATCGCCAACGTAGTTGGGACAGAAGATCGATCGACGTAGGCGATTATATGCCGACTACTCGAAGATTCGCGACCGGCTAGGCTGGGAACGGAAAAGGTTCACTGCGCGAAACGGTCGGGGCAACGCTGCGTTACTTCCGGGAAACGCGCACCATTGGAACTTCGTAGTTACAGCTTGAAGCCCGCGGCAACCGCGTCGCGGTGAAACATCCTGACTGTATCGAGAGACAACTCCCCCAAACCCATCCCACCCAGCTTCGCCGCCTTCTCGAGGATGTCGTGCGGCACGGTCACGATATGGCAGCCGCATCGCGCCGCTTGAAAAATATTGAGCACCTCGCGCACGCTCGCCCAGAGAAGTTCAGCCTTTGGCAATTCACGCAGCAGCTCGAGCGACTCTTTCATCAGCGGCAGTGGATCGACGCCCGTATCCGCGACCCGGCCGGCGAACACCGAGACCACGCAGGGCACCTCGGGCTTGACCGCTTTCGCGACGCCTGCGACCTGCTCTTTGGTCAGGACCGCAGTGATGTTGAGCTTTACTCCTTCACCGCTTAGCTCGTCGATCAAGGGCAAAGCTGAATCGCCGCGGGTATTCGTGATCGGGATCTTCACATAGACGTTCTCCTGCCACTGCCCGATCATCCGCGCATGGCGCGCCATTTCGGCAAATTCATCGGAGAACACTTCGAACGAGATCGGTTTCTCTTTGACCTCTTCCAGGACTTCGCGCGCGAACTTCTCGTAGTCCGCAATGCCAGCCTTGTGCATCAGGGTTGGATTGGTCGTCAGGCCCCGGATGTAGGGCTTCGCGTTGAGCGACGCGATGCCTTCGAGATCCGCGCCGTCCGCGAAAATCTTGATCGGCAGATCGAGCAACAGTTGCGACATCCTGATCTGGACGCTAATCCGTAGTGGCTGAGTGGGACAAGTCGGATTCCAGAATTCGGGCGACCGCTTCCGCAAAGCTGGTGACGGTAAAATCAGGTTTCTCGCGCAACGACTCGCTGTAGCCGTGGTCGATAAAGATGGCGCGGCAGCCGGCGGCTTTCGCGCAGTCGACGTCCCGCCACCGATCGCCGATCATCCAGCTCCCGGAAAGCTCTATGTCGAGAGCCGCCGCGGCTCGCTCAAGCATGCCCGGCTTTGGCTTGCGGCACTCACACGGCTCGCCATGCTCTGCACCCGCGTGAAAACAAACTTCAAGACGATCGAGGACTGGGATCAATTCCGCCAGCCGTTGATTAATGGCCTCAACAAGCTCGCGGGTCTGTTTTCCCCGCCCTACGTCGGGCTGGTTGGTGACGACGACGAGGCGGAATCCAGCTTGCTTGAGTTGCTCGCAGCCCGCGACGGCATCAGACGAAAGCTCCAACTCTTCCGGCGAGTTCGGCGGATGGGGCGTTCCATCTCGGACGATGGCCTTATTAAGGACGCCGTCCCGATCCAGGAAGACGCAACGGTTTGTCGCGGCGATCACTGACATGCAATCAAGTATTAATTCGGAACGCTCACGAAACGAATGTGGTGGTCTCGCCATCCTCCGGCATCTGGGGGTAACTGTCCGCCACGGACCGGTGGGGTTCAATAAAGCGGCCGAGATAGACCGCGATGACCAATAAAGTGGCGAAAGAGATTGGCTGAAGATAGCGCACAGTGTGGCCTCCACAGATGGTCGCAACGAGGAGCGTCACAGTTATGTGAATAAAAAGTAGAAAGGCGTATCCTCGCGTCGGCCGAAAAGCCACCGCAAAAGCCGCAGCCAATGGCGCCAGCAAGATCAGGAAGTAATATGGCCAAGCTGCTACGGACCACTGCTGAAGAAAGCTCTCCGTCTGTTTTTTTGGATCGAGGGCAAGATGAAACCGTGAAGCGAGTAAATCGAGGAGGTCCTCTTTCGGTGGATTGCTAAACCCGAAATCGGATCTCGCAGACGCCTTCATCGCAGCCACACTCCAGTAGTCGGAATAAACGCGCCACCCCAGGTTCAGGACAGCCCCCGGATTCCGGCGCAGCGCGTTCATCGCGGTTTCCCGCGCGATTCTTTCCGCACCGGAGCGTTCTGGATGGAGCGTCGAAAATCTGTCGATCAGGTACCCGGGACTGAAGCGTTGGCTGTCCCTGAAATTCAAATCCTTCAGGTGAAACTCGTCGCCCTTTCTAATCAGATCTGCGAGACCGGGATCGGGCGAGTCTGCCGGCTCCAGGACCGGCGACAAAATTGCGAGCTGCATAATCCCAGCTGCGTGCAGATACGCTGGCGGGCGATGAGAAATCCAACCATTCGCTCGCTTGTAGCCCTCGTGGAGCACAAACATGAGAAGGAGACTGATCAACAAATGACTTCCAAGCCTGCCGAAAGCACGGGCGACGACTGCCCGCTCGAAGGGATGCCGAAACGTGCGCCAGACAGCCGGTGCGAATGCGATCACCGGCAGTAAAATTGTATCAAGCTGCACGAGCAGGAGATAACTCATTCGAAAGCCGATCAGCAGAACAGAACCAACCTGGACCAGGACAAGGTCGCGGAAACGACGGTCCCGAAGATAGAGAAATGACTGGTAGAGAACGAAAGCGTATAAGCCGAGACTGATAGTTTCGGTCATGACATAGCGTTCGTAAAGCAATTGAAGGGGATCCAGCGCGCAGAGAAAGCCGATTACGAAAGACCAGCGCGTTGACAGCCCGAAAACGAACCGGCAAATCAAAGCGCTCCCGACGGCCACCGCGGTACTGATGAGGAGCTGCAGGACAAGAAGTGAAGTCAGGCTCCGCGTCCAAACGGAAGACCAGCGGATGACGTACCCGTAGAAATAGGAGCGCGCCTCCGGTATCCAATCCGTCAGGGCCGTCTGGATGTAACTCCAGGAATCGCCCAGTAATAGCTTCGGGGTCGGGTCGATGGCAAAGAGCGCAAGCTTGAGAAGCAAAATGGACACAAAAAATAAGAGCCAGCTCTCGTGTTTGCGGGGGCGATGCGACCGGTCGTTCATCGCTTAACTATTGGCATGGACGAACAGTACTCGATGGAGCAGCCGGTCGATTTTGTTTCCGCGAAGACGATGGGAACCGTTCGCCTTCTCGAGGCGCGCGGCGCGCCTGGCTACTTCGTGCTCTCCCATTTCGTCTGCGCTATTTTCAACGCCGGATGAGAAACAAGCAGGTGCCAGATGATCGCTTGGAACGCCTCAGCATGCGGCGTGACGTTCATCGGATTGACCGTCGGAATGACAAGGCAAACGTCCGCCACCTGCGCCGTGTAGCCACCATCGCGTCCGACAATGCCGAGCACCGACGCGCCGCGTTCTTTGGCCAGCTGCAACGCGGCGACCAGGTTCGGGCTGATGTTTTTCTCCGCGTCGCCGCCACCGACGGAGAAAACGAGGAGTGCATCCTTTTCGTTGAGCCGGCTTCCCTTCAGCCATTCCGCGAAGACCGAAGTCCAGCCTTCGTCATTCGTGCGGGCGGTGAGCTCGGAAACGTTGTCGGTCGGCGCATAACATTCCAGGCCGGCGATTTTCCGAAAATCGTTTACGGCATGGGAGGCATTTGCGGCGCTGCCGCCGACGCCGAGAATGAAAAGCCTGCCGCCGCGCGCGCGAATGTCTGCCAACAGAGAAACGGCCTTTTCGCAGAGCGCCGGGTCGACCTTCGCGACGATCTCCGCAGTCTCGCGCAAATGTTCTTCCGAATAGCTCATGGCGTAGCGGATAGTTGCTGGCTCCGGAGGATCGCGTCAAGCTCGGCCAGACCTTCGGGCGAGCCGATCTCATAAAAACGGTGCTCGACCTCGAAGCCCGCCAACTCGTTTCGGGAAACGAGATCGCGATAGACATGGGCGAGATCGAAGGCCTTGCCGTCGGGCCAAGCCGCTAATGCAGTCGAGTCCAGGATGCCCAGGCCGTAATCGATGTGCTGCATCTCAGGAGTTCGCTCTCTCTTATTGTAACTCTTGATCGCGGCATCCTGGAACCAAACGTTGCTCGCATCCCAGCGGCCTTCGTTTCGAAACACCGTCATAAGTCCCAGCTTGCCGCCGGCCATGAAAGCGCGGGCTGGCGCGGAGTAATCGATCGGCAGGTAAGAATCGCCATATAAAACCAGGAAGCTTCGCCCCAATAACGGCTGAGCCTTCTTGAGTGCGCCCCCGGTTCCTAGAAGCTCGGGGCCATCAAAGGAGTAGCTTAGTTCTACTCCATAGTTGCGACCATCCCCGAACTCCTGCTCAATCATCTCACCGCGATAACCCACGCATAACACGACCTTCCGAATGCCGGCGTTTTGAAGAAGCCGCAGCTGGTGCGCAAGAAAAGGCTGGCCCGCGACAGGGATAAGAGCCTTCGGAATTTTCTCAGTGGTCGGCCGGAGACGAGTGGCCAATCCGCCAGCCAGGATCGCCACCGGCCAGTTACCGAGGTTTTCACTCATTGATTGAGCAGCCGGGTGCCTTCGAAATCGAACCGGAAGCGAACTTCGGTCAGTCCCTTTTCGCGCATGACGTGGCGAAGCTTCACCTTGTCGCCGGCGTAGAACATCAGGAAGCCCCCGCCACCGGCGCCGATGACTTTGCCGCCCAGAGCACCGTTGGACATGGCGCAATCGTACCAGGCGTTGATGTCGTTGTTGCTCATTCCTTTCGAGCGTTCCTTTTTCCGCTGCCAGTGCACATCCATGAGCCGCGCGAATTCTTCCAGGTTACCGGCCTCGAGTGCCTTCTGGCTTTGCTTCCCGAGGTCCTTGATGAAATGAAGGTTCTCCATCATCGCCGTGTCGGCCTTCTTACTCTTGTCGTCCTGCTCCTTGAGAATCGCGGACGCCGCGCGCGAGTAGCCGGTAAAGAAGAGCAACAGGTTGTCCTCCAGGTTGAACAAGGTTTCCTCGGCGATCTTCAACGGCGCCGCTTCCACTCGCCCGTCCGGCATGAAGCGAAAGGCAGTGATGCCGCCGTAAGCCGAGATGTATTGGTCCTGCTTCCCGATTGGTTCACCCAGCTTCTCCAGTTCGATACAGCAAGCCTGCTCGGCCAGCTCGGCCGGATGGACGAGATTCTTCTTCAAGGCATGAAACGCTTTGAGTAGCGCCGTGGTAAAGCTTCCCGACGAACCGAGTCCCGTGCCCGCCGGGATGTCGGCCATGCTGGTTATCTCGAGGTTGCGCTCATGGACATCGACGAGCTTCAGCGCCTCGCGGATGATCGGGTGCTTGATGTCGTCGACTGTCGCGGCTTCTTCCAAGCTCGAATACTTCAGAAGAAAGCCGTCCACGAACCGGCGGTGGACATTGATATAAACATATTTGTCGATCGCGGCTGCGATAAGAAATCCGGAATGCTCGCGATAGTAGGATGGTAGGTCGGTGCCGCCGCCGCCCAGGGAAATGCGAAGTGGTGAGCGGGTGATGATCATGGCGAAGCTTTGCGGGCCGTAGCAACTACCTGCCAGCCGAAAGGTGAGTCGACCAGATTAGCATGAAAAAGGACCCGGAACACTTTCATCGCGAACCTGGCCATGCCGGAGGGCGTTCCCGTGGATCCTGCCTGAGCATCCTGCACAAGGCGACTGCCGCGAGCGACGATGAATAGCCGGTACAAGTTGAAGAACGGGAAGCCGGACCGGTAAGTCTGTTCGACCGAGTAGCCTGCCTGCTCGAGCATCGAACGAATTTTGCGGCGATCAAAATGTTGCCGGTGTCCGATATGCCGGTCAAAAGCGGACACGGGCCCGCCCGGTACCGTCACGATCAGCCGTGCTCCCGCTTGGAGATAATCGCGAGCCCGTTTCAAGAACGCGACAGGATCGTCCACGTGCTCCAACACTTCAGAACAAACCGCGTGGCTGGCCCAATTCGCAAACTCGTTCAACGCGGCGGGCGGTTGAAAAATATCGGCGACGAGAAAAGTCGCTGCCGGCACTTTCCGTTTGGAGATTGCGACACCGCTTTCGCTCAGCTCCGCGCCGACGAAACGCGCCCTGGGCAGGAGCGGCTCCAGCTTCTGCACCAGGTCGCCCTGACCACTGCCCAGGTCGAAGAGCCGCATTGTCCCTTCTGGAGAATCTTCACAAAGCAAGCGCGCGATAATTTCGTGACGCATCTGTTGCGCCGGGTTCTCCGAGGCGGACTGGGCGTAATGCTCCCAGTGCGCGCCCCAGTCGTCCTGCGAAGCCGGGGATTGATCAGACATCCTCGCGTCGAACGACCGCGAAAAGGTTAAGGCCAAATTTGTGGTAACGGAGCTTGATCAGGCTGGGCTTGAAGCCGGCCCGAACCAAAAGCGGCCAGAGATCGCGCTTGTCGTAATACATTTTGTGATCGTCCATCTCGACCTTCGGGCTCAGGCCGAGCCGAAACGCGGAGAACTCGAGAAAGGCTTTCCCGCGCCAGGTCGGGACATTAATCAGAAGGACTCCTGAAGGCTTGAGCAGATCGCGAACAGCAGTGATGACCAGAAGCGGGTCGCGCAGATGCTCCAGAACTGAGATCAGCAGGACGGCATCAAACGCTCGATTGGCCAGTTTCGGCAAGGTCTCTTCGATAGTTCCCTCGTGAAAAGTGAAATGCGGCCAAGCTCCCCAGTTCCGGCGCGAGTTGAAAGTCGACGCCGGTCCCGCGCTTCAATCGCGGACTTAAGGACACCAGCTGGGTCGCGCGAAACCCGCAGCCTAGCTCCAGCACGTCCAGGTCTGACCGGTTCGGCAGCTCTCGCGAGATAGCTCGCTGAGATAACCAGACTCCCATCCGGTCGACGAAGCTTAGCTTCTTCTGTCCATAGGACTCGTGTGTTCGATCGTTCAAAGCCTGTGCTCCGGCGCGACCCGTTGCGCCATTTCCAGGAAGAGAGTGAAACAAAAGGTCTGGAAACCTACAATGATTAGCAGGAGACCGAAGATGGCCGGGTGGGAAATCTCGAACAGCGGAACTCCGAGTTCAGGTAGTGGTAGACAAGGGTGCTGAGAAGGACAATACCGACGACAGATGCAGCCGGCGGATAGAAGCATGCCGCGATCGTAGCTCAGGATTTGTCGCAGCCGTTTCAGCGACTTGGGCCGCAGGCCGTGCATGACTCTCGCCAGGACCCCGATTTGAATGGAGCTATAACCCAGAGTCACGCACGTAACTCCAAAGAGCAGCCAGTATAGGCTGAAGCCTACTCCGCCGACCGTAACAGGTCCCATTGCCAAAGCGCAAGAGACTAGCGCACCGATCAGCAGCGAGCACGATGCCCGGCTTTAGTAGGAAGGAATCGGGCGTGTAGACCAGCATTACCTTCAAGTTCAGCCAGCCCGCGATCCACGGCGAAAGCCAGCCCATCCGCCGATGATGACTGAAGCGTCCTTCGCGGTCCTTATAGAATTTCACCGGCACCTCGGCCGTGACCAGCTTGAGCCGCGCGGCTTTTAACACCATCTCACTGGCATACTCCCACGATTGCGATTTTAAGTCGATCCGGTCCAGAGCAGCACGGGTAAGACCTCGCATGCCGCAATGGATATCGGAATAACTGCTGCGGTAGGTCCGGTTAAGGATCCAGGTAGTTAAAGGCGTTCCGAAGTAACGGTGCAGTCCGGGCATCGCTCCTTTCTCGATGCTGCCGCGAAACCGGCTGCCCATGACAAACTCCGCGCCGTTCCGAAACGCTTTCACAAACGGCGCCAGCTCCCTAAAGTCGTAGGTGAGATCGGCGTCGCCCATTACGATCCATTGGCCGCGAATGTAATCCATCGCATCGATGTACGCGCGTCCCAGCCCGCGTTTCGGCGTCCTCAGCACTTCCCCTCCGTGCGCCAACACTATCTCCGGCGTCCGGTCCGTCGAACTGTCGACAATTAGGATTTGCCCGCGAACTCCGGCGCGTTCCAGGCCTTCCTTACACCAATCGACAAACTCGCCGACGGTAATCTCCTCGTTAAGGGCCGGAACCACGATGGTAAGATCTACCGGACCGGGCTGGGTCCCAGGCGGGATCAGGTGTTCGACCTCGTCAAGCATGAGCTAGCTCCTCGAGCATTGCTTTCATCGCGTCGGTTACTGCCTCAGCCGACGTGCGGCACGCCTGCCAGCCCAGGGCTTTGATCTTCGAGCAATCGAAACGGACGATTGGGACGTCGCCTTTCCAGCCGCGATCGCCGCCCGTGAACTCGTACTTTGGTCTCATGTGTAGTAAGGCCGCTTACCTTCACCGCCAGTTCCGCAATTTCCCGGACAGTAATGTAGTCGTCAGTGGCGACGTTAAAGACATCATACTTGCCGGTGGCGTGCCCGTCGGCGATGCGAATCGCTTCCAGGACATCTTCGACATGGATGTAACTTTTCTTTTGAGTGCCATTGCCAAGGATTCGCAAGCCGCGAAGGGTCCGCTTTCAAACGGCGGATGAAATCGTAGCCGACGCCATGAGTTTGCCGGGGCCCAACTACGTTAGCGAATCGAAAGGCGCGCCCGATCAGGTCAAACATATGGCAATACGACGCGATAAGAGCTTCGCAGGCCAGCTTGCTCGCGCCGTAAGTGGAGATAGGCACACAAGGTCCGTAGTCTTCGGCAAAGGCGAGGTCGGGATTCTCGCCATAGACGCCACTGCCGGAAGTGTAGATAATCCTGCGAGCGCCGCTCATTCGCATTGCTTCCAGGACGTTTTGGGTAAGATAAGTGCCTTCCCAGAAATCGATGTCCGGCTGAGTAACTGCTTTGGCGATGTCCGGGTTAGCGGCGAGATGGAAGACAGTGTCGCACCCGGTCATGGCCGCGGTAACCGCGCCCTGCTCCTTCAAGTCGGCTCGAACGATTTCCACACGGGAGTCGCGCGTGCTCCCTTCGAGATGCGTTAACTGGCCGGAGCTGAAGTTATCGAAGATAACGACGCCTTGAGTCGCGGCGTCTTTTAACAACGACCTGACAAGATGGCTGCCGATGAATCCCGCGCCGCCGGAAACGAAAACGCGCTTCCAACCAGGTGAAAAATCGGCCGTCACGAGCGACAATGCTGGCCCTCCGGGCAGTGTCAACCTCGCGGGCCAGCGGCTATCTGATCGAGGCGGACGCGCATTCGCTGTCCGGCGGAGTCGAGCGATAGCAGCCTTTGAATTTCCGGCTGGGCTCGTTTCGCCCGTGCACGAGCGACATGCGGATGTTCGTAGACGTCTCGCATGTAAAGGGCGGCCTGTTCAACCGATGGTTCGGCCCAAAAATTTCCGCGGGTGTAGATGGGACGATCTTCCATGATCTCGACCAACTCATAATCCACCAGGAGGCTGTTCTCGCGATTCATGAAGTCGAGGTTCCCGGAATAACCAGTCGCGATCACGGGCTTCGCCAATAACATTGCTTCCGCCAAGCCCAAACCAAAGCCTTCCGAGCGATGGAGTGAGATGAAGCAATCACACTGCGCGATCAAACCGTACGCTTGCGCGCGCGTCATCAGTCGATCAAGGAGGACAACGTTGGGGCCGCGGAGTGTCTCACGAAGCTTGGCCAGGTCGGCCGAATGAATGTCACCGCCGGTGGTCTTGATGAGAAGCGTTGCGCGATCGGTTTCCCGGAACGCATTTTGAAAGGCGCGGAATACCGCGGTTGGATTTTTCCGGTGCACCTGGCTATGCAAATCGAACATGAACAGGAACACGAAACGATCTTCAGGAATCCCAACTGAGGCGCGCGTCACTGTTTCAACCGGGCCGGCTTCGACGCCGGGGAGCATGTGATAAACCGGCTTGGGCATGCGCGCTCGCATTGCCTCCGCAACGAAACGCGTCGGGGCCCAGATCTCGTCTATGAGCTCGGCCGCTTTCACCCATTCATCGGGCAGGGCTTCGAGTTCCCAGGCCCAGTAGGCGATGCGATAAATATTCTGCTGCGGCAATAAGCCGGCGCGTTCGTAGCCGGATTCGAAGTAGGGCTCGGCCGCATGGGTGAGGATCGTGATTGGATGGATCTCCAGGCCAAGCCAATCCTCGCGATCGCTTGGTGCGATTCGCCGCGGAACCGGAACATCGCGGCACGAAGTCGCCACCGCCGCACACTCGAGCGCCCTCTTTGTCCACAATGCCGCCTGCTGAATGCCGGAGGGATTGCAGAAATGGCTCAGAATATTGACGCCCGCGCGCGGCGCCTCGCTCGCCGCGTCCTGATTGTTCATGAAATCGAGGCGTGGAACCTCCGCCGGCAAGTCTTGGCGCAAATGATGACCGTAGTTCGCAGTTATCCAGCCCCGGAATTCGTCCCAGCCCGCGTCCGTGAGGGCGGCAGGGAAATGGCGCTGCCACTCCGGCTGGAGCAGGTAGGTGAGGCATAATCCGCGCAACTCGTCAGCTGCGGAATCGTTCAGAAAATCGAGAATCTCCGCGTCAACGAATTGCTGGTCGGCGCGGCCGTGCGTGGTGAGCCAGCCCAAAAAATGAAGCTGGCCCAAGGACAGCAGGCCGAGCGGATAGAGCTTCTGCAATTCCGGATCGTTCAGATAAACGTCGCGAACGCGATCGCCGGAGAGAGGGATCCTGGGCGACTGCGGAGGGTCCAGGCTCAATCCATTCGCCGCGGCGATCTCGCGGAAGGACGGGTCGGCAACCGCGAGCGGCGCCGCTTCGAACACCGGCGGGACCAGGCTGGATTCGCCGCGGGATCGAAACCGAAGCATACGCGGCATGCTACTCGGTCGGTATATCGCCACAAGGGATGGATTGGTCTTGACGCGATTAGGACGCTCTGCCACTCTCGGCCTCCCCCTGGTCAAACCCCAAACTAACAATACAAATATATGAAAAGAATCCTCGGTTCCCTACTCTGCGCCGCGCTTGTTGCCGGCTTTTCGTCGGGCGCATTTGCGCAAGCCACTCGTACCTGGGTCTCTGGCGTCGGCGACGATGCCAACCCATGCAGCCGCACCGCTCCGTGCAAGACATTTGCTGGGGCGATTTCCAAAACCGCGGCCGCTGGTGAAATCTCGGTTCTCGATCCCGGCGGTTTCGGCGTTGTCACGCTCACGAAGTCCGTCACGCTCAACGGCACCGGCACGCTTGCTGGCATTCTTTCCGCCGGTTCGCCGGGTGCGATCACGGTGAATGATGTCGCCGCCGCTGTTCCCAACTCGGCGGTTGTGATTATCCGGGATATCTCCATGAACGGCGCCGGCACCGGGACAAGCGGGGTGCGTTATCTTAGCGGCAAAACCGTCATGCTGGACCACTCCTGGGTCTATGGAATGACCAGCCGGGGAATTGACGTGAGTAAAACTGCGGACGGTAACCTGAAGGTAATCAACGGCTCCGTTATTGAGAACGTCGGCGAGGACGGGATCCACCTCACCACCACTGGCGGCATCGTGGTCGCGGTCGTGGACAACGCCTCGATCATGAACTGCGGCCAGGATGGAATCGAGGCCGTTTCGAACGTGCGCGGGGAAATCACCCGTTCCAGTGTCGAGATCCTTGCGGTCAACGGCATCGCCACCAGTGGAGGAAACTGCCAATTGAATGTTGATGACACGACCATCGCCCATGCCAACACCACCGGCCTTCGGGCAAGCGCCGGGTCGGCTATCCGAGTCTCCGATAGCATGATCGCCAATAATTCCACCGGCGTCTCGGCGAACGGAGGAACCGTCGACTCCTTCCAAGGCAACTCGTTGATCGGCAATCCGACTCCCGGCACCTTTAGCTCGACGACCCAGAAACAATAGGGCCACTTTTCGTCAGTTTGCAGGACCCAACCGCGTCTTGGACGCAGTTGGGTCCTTTGTTTTTCCGCAAGTCGCTCAATTAAAACCCTTTCCTTGACCGATTTAGGCAAATCCGCATAGCCTCCCGTTCACTGACAGCGACATAAAAACTCCAAATTAGAAACTCACTAACTATGACTAAACTCACTCGATTGCTGCTTGCTTCCACGCTCATCGTCGGCATCTCCACAACCGCCTTCTCCCAAACCCGCACTTGGGTCTCAGGCGTAGGCGACGACCTTAATCCGTGCAGCCGCACCGCTCCCTGCAAAACGTTTGCCGGAGCCATTTCCAAGACTTCCGCAAACGGCGAGATTTCGGTTCTGGATCCGGGCGGCTTTGGGACGGTTACAATTACCAAGAGCATGACTATTAATGGCACTGGCACGCTTGCCAGCATTCTTGCTGCCGGAACAAACGGCGTTAATGTGAACGATTCCGCCACCGCAACTCCAAACACAATCGTCGTAATCCTGCGGGACATCTCGATCAACGGCGCTTCGACCGGCTTTGATGGAATTCGCTTTACCTCGGGCAAGAGCCTGACGGTTGACCATTGCTGGATCTACGGATTCAACGGCAACGGTGCAAATAGCGACGGGATCGAGGTCGCGAAGACTGCGGATGGAAACCTGAGGGTGGTCAATGGCACCACGATTGAAAACATCACAGGAGACGGAATTCACATGAACACCAGCGGCGGCACGGTCGTCGCGGTCGTCGACCACGCCTCGATCATGAACTGCCAGGACGGAATCGAGGCGGCTTCGAACGTGCGCGGTGAAATCACCCGTTCCGTTGTCGAGATCCTTACCGCCAACGGCATCGCGACCAGTGGAGGAAACTCCCAATTGAATGTCGACGACACGACCATCGCCCATGCCAACACTACCGGCCTTCGGGCCAGCGCCGGTTCCTCTATCCGGGTCTCCGATAGCATGATCGCCAATAATTCCACCGGCGTCTCGGCGAACGGAGGAACTGTCGACTCCTTCCAAGGCAACTCGTTGATCGGCAATCCGGTTCCCGGCACCTTTAGCTCGACGACCCTGAAACAATAGAACCTCTTTTCGTAAGTATTGCAGGACCCAGCTGCGTCTCGGACGCAGTTGGGTCCTTTGTTTTTCGGGCCGCCCCCAGGCGAAACCGCCCAGGAGGCCAGGCTTGACGATCGGGGCCATAAATCCATACCCTGGCGGTCCAACCAACGCAGTAACACCTCAACAAAAGAAAGACCCTATGAACAAATACGCACTTCGTTTCATCCTCACCTCCGTCCTCGTGGTCGGATTTTCTACCGTGACATTTGGCCAGGCCACCCGTACCTGGGTCTCCGGCGTCGGTAATGACGCCAACCCATGCAGCCGCACCGCCCCGTGCAAAACTTTTGCCGGCGCGATTTCGAAGACAGCCACCGCCGGTGAAATTTCGGTGCTCGATCCCGGCGGTTTTGGCGCCGTCACGATCGGTAAGGGGCTCACCATCAACGGCACTGGAACGCTCGCCGGCATCCTCAATTCCCTCGGCGTCAGCGGCATCATCGTTAATGCCCCTTCCACTGACACCATCATTATTCGCGACGTCTCGATCAATGGCGCCGGCACCGGCGCGAATGGCGTGCGTTATCTTGCGGGCAAGTCATTGATGCTCGATCACTGCTGGATCTACGGACAGAACAATTCTGCTACGAGCCGCGGCATTGATGTGGCCAAGAGCTCTGATGGAACTTTGAAGGTGATCAACAGCGTGATCGAGAACGTCAACGAAGACGGAATTCATGCGAACACCACCGGGGGCGTAGTCGTGACCATCGTGGACGGCACTTCGATCATGAATTGCGGTGGAGATGGGATCGAGGCAGTTAACAATGTCCGCGGAGAAATTAGCCGTTCCAACATCGAGGTTATGACGGGTAATGGAATCTCAACGAGCGGTTCTAATTCACAGATCAACCTTGACGACTTGATGATAGCGCACTGCAACATCGACGGTCTGCGCTCGAGCGCGGGATCTGCGATCCGCGTTTCCGACAGCATCATCGCGAACAACACCACGGGACTATTGCCGAATGGCGGCACGATCGACTCCTTCCAAGGCAACTCGTTGATCGGCAATCCGACTCCGGGCTCATTCAGCTCTACGACGTTGAAACAGTAAAGACGCACGTTTCGAAGGTATTGCGGGACCCAACTGCCGCCCCCAGGGTCGCAGTTGGGTTTCTTTGTGTACGGGGTGGCCAGGAGGCGGATTCATGAGTTGGATGGGCTTGACAGCGTCGCCAGAAAATCAATAGCCTGTCAGCTCGAACTCGCGTTCACACCCCCCGGGACATCCTCGGCTCGAAAAAAACACCCAACTAGAAAGACCTATTATGAACAAATCCAACCCCATTCGTTTCATCCTCACAGCCGTCCTCGTTGTCGGCTTTTCAGGCGCGGCCTTTGGCCAGGCTACCCGAACCTGGGTTTCCGGCGTCGGTGACGATGTAAATCCCTGCAGCCGCACCGCTCCGTGCAAAACCTTTGCGGGAGCTATTTCCAAGACCGCGGCCGGCGGCGAGATTTCCGCTCTCGATCCGGCCGGTTTTGGCACCCTCACGATTACCAAGTCGATTACCGTGAATGGCACCGGCACTCTCGCCGGCATTCTGTCAGCCCTCGCCCCGGCCGCGATCACCGTCAATGATGGAGCTACCGCAACCCCAAATACGGCGGTTGTTATTATCCGGGACGTCTCCATGAACGGAGCGGGGACCGGGACCAGCGGCGTGCGTTTTCTCGCTGGAAAGACGGTCACGGTCGACCACTGCTGGATCTACAGCCTGACCACGCACGGGGTCGACGTCAACAAGACTGCCGCCGGTAATATGGAGGTCATTAACTCGGTCATCGAGAATGTCGGTCAAGACGGCATGCACCTGACCACAACGGCTGGCGTGGTCCTGGCCATTGTTGACAATACTTCGATTATGAATTGCGGACAGGACGGCATCGAAGCAGTCGCTAATGTTCGCGGCGAGCTCACCCGATCCGTGGTCGTCAACTCCACGGCAAACGGGGTCATCCTGAGCGGCGGCAACTCCCAATTCAACCTGGACGACACCACCGTCGCGCATTGCAATACGAACGGCCTTCGCGCTATCGCCGGTTCGTCGATCCGCGTTTCCGACAGTATGATCGCTAACAATTCAACGGGGTTGTCTCCGAACGGGGGAACGATCGATTCCTTTCAAGGCAACTCTTTGATCGGCAACGGCGCCCCGGGCGCCTTTAGCAGCACGACCCTGAAGCAATAGTATCTGTTTTTTTGTAAGTATTGCAGGACCCAACTGCGTCCCCGACGCAGTTGGGTCCTTTGTTTAATCCGCTTTCACACAACGCTCCCGGGAATTAAACTAACCGGGTGATCGAAACGACTGTTGCCGAGATCGACGTCGCGGAGTTGATGGAGCGGGTCCGCGCGGAAGCCGTGCGACCCAAACCGCCGCGGCGGGTCCCGCCAGCAGCGGAGAGCGCATCTCTTCCGCCGGTCGCCATGCTGCCCGCCGCTCCCGCCGTCTGGATCCCCGGAATGGTCAAGTCCAGGAAGGACCGGCTCGATGTTCTGGTCGAGCGCGCTCGGGAAAAGAACGAGCCCAGTTCGAAGATCCCGAAATTTCTGCGCCGTTTTTTCCGGAAGCAAGGCGGGTACAACCGCGCCGTTGTCGAAAGTCTCAGCGCTCTCTCGAAGACAACCGACGATTTAACCCGCCGCGTCGGCGAGATAACGGCATGTCTGGGTCAGTTCAATAGCTGGCTGCTCGCGCTTCATGAGCAAAGCGATGCGGACGCAAATTGGATGAAGGCCGCCGCACCTGGCGTTTCCGTTGCCGCGACGCTTGGGAACCATTTCAATGAACTCGCGTCCAGGTTGAACACCAGGAGTGACGAAATGGAGGCAAGGTCGACTGCCCTGGCCGGACGCATCCAAGCCGCGGAAGCCCAATCGACTACCCAATTCGAGTCAGTCCGCACAGCGGTCGCTCAACTTCGAGACGACCTCGCGGAAAGCCGCCTTGGATCAAATGACGCGCTGGCAACCGCGCAGAAGCTTGACGTTCATCTGCGCAATCTCCAGACGCAGGTCGACGACCTAACTCGTCGGCTAGCCGACTTGGCGAGCGTCCCCAATTCGTTGGCGCGGCACAGTCAACAAGCCGATGAAATGCAACACCAAGTGGATAATACCGGATTGCACCTGCGCAATTTGCAGGTGCAAACGGATCGACTCGGCGATCAGCTGACGAACCTGCAGGGCCACGTGGACGAGGTCGTAAATGACGGTGCTTTCGTAAAAGGCGAGTTGTCCGAGCACGCGTTGCTCTTCCGGCAATTCCTCGGCAAAGAGCCCGAGCCTAGTGCAGCGCCTGGCAAGCCGCAGAGAAGGGTGGGCCCAGTCGCCCTCGATTCTTTTTACTTCAATTTCGAGAACCGATTCCGCGGGTCCCGGGAGGAAATCAAAACCCGCGTCGCTTTTTACCTCCCGTTCATCCGAAAGGCTCGCGCTGGATTGGCGCGCCGTCCGATCCTGGATCTTGGCTGCGGGCGAGGGGAATGGCTGGAGCTCCTGAAGGAAGAGAAGCTCGAAGGGCGGGGCATCGACCTGAATACGACGATGATTGCGCATTGCAAAACGCACGGGTTGAAAGTGCGGCTAGCCGAGGCCGTCGAGCACCTGCGTTCCCTGCGAGCGAATACTCAAGGGGCGATCACCGGGTTTCACATCATCGAACATCTGCCGTTCGAAACCCTGATGGATCTGTTGGGCGAAACCAGGCGAGTCTTGCAACCGGGAGGGGTGGCAATTTTCGAATCGCCTAATTGTAAGAACCTCGTGGTCGGTGCGTGCAACTTCCACATCGATCCCACGCATCGTAATCCGGTGTTCCCGGAAACCGCGCAGTTTATGCTGGCCGCGCAGGGATTCGAGAAAATCCAAATCGAATATCTTTCGCCGGTGCTCGACGTGAAATTCGAGGCCAAGACGGCCGAGCTCGCGGCCATCAAGGACCTGCTCTACGGTCCGCAGGATTTCGGCATCATCGCATACAAACCGAAGAAGCGATGAAGCTGGGGATCGTGACCCCCTGGTTCGGACGGGATCTCAAAGGCGGGGCCGAACAACAAGCCTGGCAAATCGCAGCGCGCCTCGCTGCACGCGGACACCAGATCGAAGTGCTCACCACGTGTTGCCGTTCGCACCAGGATGACTGGAGCACAAATCACCTACCGCCCGGCCGTCTCATCGAGCCGGAAGGTTTTGCCGTCCGCAGATTTCCCGTGACCGAGCGCGACCGCACCTCGTTCGATCGGGTGTGCGCCCATCTCCTTTCCCTGGAAACGCCGGCGCTAAAGCCGGGAGTGTCGCCCGTGAACTCAGCCGATGCGGAAATCTTTACGCGGGAGCTGATCAAGTCGCCGGAGATGCTGGAGTTCCTCCACCAGCGTCGGACGGAATACGATTCATTTCTATTCCTGCCGTATCTCTACGGCCCCGTCCTGGAGGGCATGCAAATCGTAGGTGAGCGCGCCATTTTCCAGCCCTGCCTTCATGATGAAGCCTACGCCTACCTGCCGCAGGTAGCGGACGCATTCTATCGCGCCACCCGGCTTTTCTTTAACAGCGAGGGGGAGCAAGAACTGGCGCTGAAACTGTTTGGGCCCGGAATCTGGCGTAAAGCCCATGTGATTGGAGAAGGAGTGGAAGTAGCATCCCTGCCCGACAGGGTGGGCCATTCCACGAATGGCGCTTCGGCGCCCGGGAGGGCTGATCGTTACCTGCTCTATCTTGGCCGCAAGGATCCGGGGAAGAATCTGCCTTTGCTGTTGAAGGCGTTCTCGCGGTTTCGAGCTGTGCGGCCCAATTCGACCTTGCGCCTCGTCGTCGCGGGAGCGGGGCCGGCTGTCTCCGCCTTGCCACCAAAAACTGCGGATGAAGGCATGGTCTCAAACGAACGGAAGGTCGAACTTCTCCGAAACTGCGTCGCGCTCGTTCAGCCCAGTCAGAACGAAAGTTTTTCGCGCGTCATGATGGAAGCGTGGTTCCACGGAAAGCCCGTGGCAGTTCACGCTCAGTGTCTCGCGACGGCCATTCCCGTTAAAAAAACTGAGGGTGGTTGGGTCGCGGACTCGGAAGGAGATTGGGCTCGCCTGTTCGTTGAGATCGACCGGGCGGCCGCTCCGGAGCTAACGAGGCGCGGCGAAAATGGCCGGCGCTACGCCGCGGAGGCGGCGGACTGGGACCTCGTGATGGATCGCTACGAGAGCGCCCTGGTCATCAATCAATCCCAGCCGACGGCGCCTATTGCTGCCAGGTCACCGGCACCTGCAGCGATTAATCAATTCCTGCCCAACCTTACCTACGGCGACGCCATCTCCAATGAAGCGATCTGGATTCGCGATCAACTCCGGGCCGCCGACGTCGCTTCCGACATTTACGTGCAATTTGTCGACCCCCGCGTGGCGCACGAGTGCAGGGTCTTTAACCGGGAAGCGCTCCAGGCCTCGGAAACCGTCATCTACCATCACAGTATCGGTTCGGAAATCACCCCGCACATTATCGAATTTGCCGGTCCAAAATACCTCATCTATCACAACATCACGCCCGGCGAGTTTTTCGAAAGATACCGTCCGGAATTCGCGCGGATCCTTTACCGGGGCCGCGAGGACTTGACCCGTCTCGCGAATTCATTTGCCAATTCCGTCGGCGACTCGGCCTTCAACTCCGCGGAACTTGCGCGCTGCGGCTTTCGCAATCCCGGGATTCTCCCGCTCGCCGTCGAGCCTGGTAAATGGGCGTTCGAAGCCGACCCTGCCCTCCTCGAGCGGATGCAGGATGGCCGGACCAACATCCTGTTTGTCGGCCGCTTTGCGCCGAACAAAAAGCAGGACGATTTGGTCCGCGCCTTTTCGCATTACCTCGAATACGATCCCGATGCCCGCCTTGTTCTCGTAGGCAAACCCGAGGAAGCCGACCCCTACGTGGATTACATCCAGTCGCTCATCGCCGAGTTGGGAATTGGCTCCTCAGTTTTCCAGCCCGGCAGCATTCTCGACGCCCATCTTGCGGCCTACTATCGGAGCGCGCATCTCTTTTGGTCCATGTCGGAGCATGAAGGGTTTTGTGTGCCATTGATCGAAGCGATGTGGTTCGACATTCCGATCTTTGCCTTTAAAGCCTCGGCAGTGCCGGAAACACTTGGAGGAGCCGGCCTCATGTTTACCGCGAAAGAAAATTGGCGCGAGCTCGCCGCGACAGCGCATCTGATGGCCACCGATAAAGCGCTCAGGGAAAAGCTGCTCCGGGCCCAGCGGAATCGCCGCCCTGATTTTCTTCCAGAAAGGGTCCAGCCAATCCTCCTCGAGATGGCGAAGAAGCTCGCGCCGCTGCCGAAACAGAATCGCGCGAATTGAAACCGAACAAGCCAGCTTGACTTGCCAGGCGACGGCTCGGATTGTTTTCTCTTCTATGGCAAAAATTCAACGGCGCAAACTCCAAAGGTTGTTTTCGAATTGCATCGGAACTGGCGCCTTACTCGGGTTGCTATCTCTCGGTAGCTGCGATCGCTCCGAGACCGTTTCGGGCCCCCTGGCGACGCCCGCGGCCATTCAGTTCGGCACGAAAATCAGTTTTGGCGAGGGGGGCAACTCCGAGCGGTATAAGGTTACCGGCTGGAGTAAGACAGAAGCTAAGTTCACCTGGACAGAAGGAACATCCGCGCGTCTCCAACTTCCGATCAGTCCAACCAATGACCCTATCTCGCTCAAGATGACGATGGCCGCCTTGGTCAACCCCCCGGACGTGCCGTTTCAACCCGTCGAAGTTTTCGCGAACGACCAGAAAATCGCCGATTGGCAGGTTGGGAACACCGCCGAGTTCGTCGCCGCTCTGCCTTCCGCCATCACGAAAGTGGGCGGAGTCTTAAATCTCGAGTTCAAGACCCCGAAAGCGACTTCTCCCAAGGCTCTGGGGCAAAGTGCCGATGCGCGGGTGCTCGGCATTTGTTGCCTCGATCTTGAACTCGCCAAAGGATAATTCCGAAACGGATTGTCCGGCGCCGGCTGCAGGGACACGTCCCCGTGTAGCGTTTGTTGTTCAGCGATGCGGCACCGAAGTGAATGGTGGGGCCGAAGCGCTTTGCCTGCAGGTCGCCCAAAGAATGGCCAGATATTGGGATACGGAAATTCTGACCACGTGTGCGCTCGACTACATGACTTGGGAAAATTACTATCCCGCCGGAACCGACCGGTTGGGGGAGGTTCTGGTCCATCGCTTTCCGGTGGATCAACCGCGGGACGTTGAGGAATTCAACCGCCTTTCCGCGGAACTGCGTGCGAAACAAAAGGACGCGAGCCTGGCAGAGCAGGAAAACTGGATGCGCGCCCAAGGACCAGTCTCTAGCGGTTTGCTCGATTACCTTAGGGACAACAATGAATCCTACCAGGCCTTTGTCTTTTTTGGATACCTTTACGCTACCACTTACTTTGGCCTTCCGTTGGTCGCTGGCAAAGCGTGGCTGGAACCGCTGGCCCACGACGAATGGCCTATCTATTTTAGTTTTTGGGACCATTTCTTCACACTTCCACGCGGATTTATTTTCAATACCAGTGCGGAAAGAAACTTTCTCAAGACAAGGTTCCCGGGCAATGCGCTGGCTGGCCCGGTCGCTGGGATAGGTATCGACAATCCCGGCCCAACTGAAACTGCCGGTTTCAGGGCGCGCTTTAACCTCGTCGGTCCGTTTCTTCTCTTTGTCGGCAGAGTCGACGAATCGAAGGGTTGCGCCCAATTGTTCGATTATTTTCTCCGATGGAAACAGGAGTCCAATAACCCTTACAAGCTTGTCATCGTCGGCCAGGAGATAATGCCGATCCCCTTCCATGACGACATCATTCACCTGGGTTATGTTAGCGAGGAAGTAAAGTGGGCTGCGCTGAGGTCGTGCGACTGGCTTATTATGCCATCTCCCTACGAAAGCCTCTCGATCGCGCTCCTTGAAGCGTGGAGCGCGGGCCGTCCAGCCCTCGTCAACGCCCACTGCGAAGTTTTGGCAGCCCATTGCCGGGAGTCGCACGGCGGCCTTTGGTATCGCGACTTCAATGAGTGGAAGGCCGCGCTCTCGATCGTGGATTCGGAGACGCGCGAGATCCTTGGTCGCCAGGGGAAGGCATATGTCAGAAAATGCTATTCGTGGGACCGGATTGAGCGCACCTACCTTCAAGCCGTAGATCCCCGGCGCAATGAACGAAGACCTGTTGAACTCGGGATGAATCAGGCTGAGGTCATCGTTGCGAAGGAGTAGCCGAACAATTGCATACTACCAGTACTTTCAGTATTCCCTCACGTCTCGCTGAGTCCTGGCAGGAGTTCGGGCGTTTCGTCGATTCGTTTCGGGGACGAACGGCCTTTGCCGTCGCGATTGCTCTTGTCTATACACTGGGGTATCTGGGGCATCCCGCTCTACCGGGCAATAACGATGCCCACCCAGCCGGGTGGCTTGGCTGGTGGGATCAAAGTCTGTATTGGCGAATTGCCGAGGCAATTGCAACTGGTAAGCTAAGTGCCGCTAATTATCAGTACCCACTCGGGTATCCCTTCTTGGGCGCTCTCACATGGGGTGCCGTGCCTCGACACGCTTTTTTTGTTCCGGATCTGCTTCTTGTCGTCGGGATCGCTTTACTCTTCTACAAGCTTGTCCGCCACTTCCTGCCCCCACAGGAGACGTTGTTCTTAATAATCGGATTTGTTTTCCTATATCGCGGCACATTGTCGGCCGCACTGGTGCAACCATGGAGCACCATTCCTACCCATTTTTTTGCGTATGTTCTGGCCCTCCTCCTGGTTTTTTCCCGACCAACCATTCGCCGTATTTACCTTAGCGCGAGCTGTGTTGGGATGACCTATCTTTGCCGACCCGCTGAAGCCGCTTGTCTGCTCCCGATGCTCGGGACGGCGATACTTTGTCTACCGACCTGGCGACGTCGCCTTCTAGTCGGCCTTGGCGCGAGCGGAATAATTCTCGTGTTCGTGATGTCCTTGGCTTTGCTGCATTACAGGATGTTTAGTTCAGTAACGAGTCGCTACGAATTCACGACGCGCGCCGGTCATACCTTTGGCGCCTTTCCCTTGACGTGGAAGGCATATTCACTGTTCGTGGACGGGCATCTGTTTTTTCGAGAATCGGAGCCGATGCTGCTGTGGCATTACCCATGGCTTCTGTTTTGCCTGCCCGGCGCCGCAATTATCGTCCATCGGTTCGGCCTTCGCGGGTTTGGAGTGCTCGGCTCGATTGCTGCGACCTACTTAATGTATTTCGCATTTAATGACTTTTGGCCGCGCAATGTTTTTCGCTTCCATGTGATTCACTACCTCGTGTGGACTTTGCCGCTACTCATGCTGTTGGCCTATATTGGTCTGCGCGATGGATGGAGAATTCCACGCATTCGGTGGGTTCTGCTATCGATCCCGGCGCTCGGTGTGTTTCTACTCTGTTATCGGGTGGTGGAAGTGCCCCTCGAACGAATTGAAGCAGGATCGCGCACCGAAGTTCCGTCGCAAATGGGTCGCCGCCCTGACTGGCTGGTGTTCGTCGGCGCAGCGCAGCCGCCGAAGTTGTTCTCGGACGGTCGAGAGTTGGTCCCGTACCTGGATTATGTCCCGCGTTTTGGCGGCACGGCAGTGCTTCTAGCTCCTCACGTGAAGATGCCGATTGCAGTAAATGCTGCCGAGGGGCAGCTGAGCGCTCTGGAGACAGGCCAGCTGTCGACGCGCTTCCAGTGGCCTACACGTATCCCGGACCTTTCGATCCTGACCGAATCCGAATCATCTCACACTTATTATCTCGGGACGATGATCGACTTTGGGGGACTGGGCGATGCGAAGCGTTTTCGTGGCCGCGGTTGGAGCCAGCCGGAAGGTCAGTTCACATGGACCGAAGGGCAGTCGGCCCTTTTGGTGCTCAGTGTTCCTGCATCGCAAGCATCGATGTTAAGAGTCACCATGGCAGGGCTGGTCAAACCGCCTGAGCTACCCTTCCAGCCGACAGCTGTTTTCGCAAACGGGAAGCAAATTGCCGACTGGCAGGTAGCCGAAAAGAAGGAATATACGGCGCCGATTCCGGGCTCGATTACGACCGGTGGCAAACTGACCCTCGAGTTTCGGACGCCCAATGCGACTACACCTAGATCGCTGGGGATCAATGGCGATTCGCGCGTTCTGGGCGTGGCGGTGTACAACCTGAGCATTGAGAAAGGTAGCGAATCGAAATGAGTGTGGCAAAAGCGCTCCTCTTGAGATCGAATCGAGCGGCACACCTTCAAGCTGCCAACGTCACTGCCTGAGTTTATGTCCTCGACCAAACAACCCGACACGAACCTGAGCCCGGAGGCAGCCTCCCTTTTCCCGCTCATCCCTCCTTTACCAATCCCGGACGGTCAAACTGAAGAAAGCCTTACCTCTCTCTTTGCTTCGATCGAAATCCAAGGGGCACCGAAGCAGGAAATGGAGCAGTATTGGAGGCAAGACTGGAAGCGTTTCGTATATACTCTCGGTCTGGCGTCGCAATCCAGCGGGAGCTGCTTGGAATTAGGTTCCAATCCGCATTACACCACGATGCTCCTGAAATACTTTAGTCACTTGGAGTTAACCTTGGCTAACTACTTCGGTGACCATTTCGCCCCGCGCGCAACGCAAACCGCTACGGCGACTAATCCCATTACCGGCGCCCGCGACTCGCACGCATTTGCGTTCTTTCATTTCAATATTGAAGAGGACGAGTTCCCCTTCGCCGACCACGAGTTCGATCTCGTGCTTTTTTGCGAGATCATCGAACACTTGCAAAGCGACCCCGTGCGCGTTCTCAAACAAATCAAGCGAATCCTCAAGCCGGGCGGACAACTAATTCTAACCACGCCAAATGTAAGCCGCTTGGAAAATGTGGGACGGATGATCGCGGGCGCAAACATCTACGATCCTTATTCGGGATACGGGCCATACGGACGCCATAACCGGGAATACAATCGACATGAGCTGACGCTTCTTCTAAACTACTGCGGCTTTGATATTGACGTGTTCTTTTCCGCAGACGTGCATGCGAACCACACGAATCAGTTCGTCGCCGTGTCAGAGCTCCGCCCGTTACTCAGCCGACGGGAATCGGACCTCGGCCAATATCTCTTTCTTCGCGCTACGAATGCGCGACCGGCCAAGGCGCTTCGACCGGAGTGGCTGTATCGGAGCTACCCTCCCGGCGAACTGGAACCTTAGGTCGGCGTGAACAGCCACGACGATGCAACAGAATCGCGCTTTCCGTCCTGGGGCTTTGTCGCCATCTGGCTCGGCCTTGCCGCGATTTTTGTTGGAGTTCATTACGACTTCTTTTTTTTCCAACCTCACACGGAAATCGGAGATTTCGCCGCGAACGCTCTCCAGATTCGCAAAGCGAAATTCTTTCAGGAGTTGTACGGTAACTATTCGCGATTCGGGTTTCATCATCCCGGCCCGGGTTTTTTTTACCTCTATGCGATGGGCGAATGGGTCTTTTTTGACTTTCTTAAGGTCGTCCCATCCGAATTCAACGCCCATATCATTACGGGCATTCTCATCCAGTGCGGCTTATTCACTTGGAGCTTGGCCGTCTTGTATCGGCAGGTCGGCCGTCGTGCGGTAGTCGCGGTTCTGCTTCTGCTCGCGGCGATTCATTTCGGACTCGTGAACTACCTGGTCGGCCCTGAGACCGCTTTCATCACTATTTGGCCGCCGAACGTCCTCATCTTTCCCTTCGTTTGCTTCGTGGCCGCCTCTGCCTCGGTCGCATCCGGCGCAGTTCGCGACATCCTGCCCGCCGTCATTTCCGCCTGTCTCCTCGCTCACGGCCATGTGGCCCAACCACTCTTTGTGGCGCCTTTATTCCTCCTCGCGATTATTGGCCTCTTCTGGCACTGCCGGTCGCGATCCATTCCCATCACCGAAGCTCTACGCGCTCACAAAATGGCGCTGGGGGTAAGTCTGGTTATTTTGGCGCTTGCTTTGTTTCCACTTCTTCTAGATGTCGCAAAAGGAGCAAACAGTAACCTCAACCTTATCCTCGCTGACTTGTCCGCCCGGCGTCCCGAACGCAAAACAGTGGCGCAAGCAATTCTGTATCTCGCTCACTTTAGCGCCTACGAAGGAAATCCGGAAAAGTACTGCGACAGTCTCGGCTCCCACAGCCTGGATTCATTGAAAGAACATTGGTACTTCGTCACCGGCTGGCTGCTGGTATTCGGTGCGAGCTTGTTCCTGTTCATTCGCAACCCTATTGCCGCAAAATTTGAGCGCTGGCTCACGACGTTCGTTATCTTCGGCCTTTGTCTGTCAGTCGTTTGGGGAATGCTCCAGGCCGGACCGATGCTGGCCTTCAACTCTTTTTTCAATTACGGCCTGATGTTTCTCCTTCTCGCGAGCGTCGTGTTGCCCCTTTGCCGCCGGCTCGACCAGCGGGGCGAACGTCTATTGGCGATATCGTCCCTCGTAATCGCCATTCCTCTGTTCGCAGGCACGGCCAAAGGCTGGCGTTTTGCTAGCGAGTTGCCCGGGCTAGTTTCCAACTCGACGGTGATGCCAGAGTTGCCGCGGGCGGCGCAAGCATCCCCATCGCGGATAAAGTACCTTCTTTTTGAACGCGCTGACTGGGGGTGGGCCGCTGGGGTGGCCATCGCCTTGCAACGCAACTCATTCGACTTTGCAGTTCCTCCGCAGACCGCTTTGGAGTTTGGTTTGACGCACGCCATGGACCCTCAACGGGCGGTCGAGAAAGGCCTGCCCGTCTGGCGGTTCGGACCAGCAGTCGAGTCGGCTCGCGGTTTTCGAGTCAGAGCCGATGGGCCCACGGTAACGACCGAACGCCAGCGCGACCCAACCGACTTCGACATTGTCTTTGCTGGTGAAGGCCGCAACGCCCAGGCTTACACTCTGCAAGGCTGGGATCTCTCTGGGGAACTCTTCGCCTGGAGCATAAGTGACTCGGCGGTCCTCTACATGCAACCCGCGGAAACCACTGGCGACGTTGTCATGTCGGTTGATCTAATCCCCGCAATCCTTCCCGGCGTCCCGTCGCAACGAGTCGAGGTTTCATTCAACGACACCGTCCGAGAGCGCTATGTCCTCTCCCAGGAATCCACCGTCACCATGCGGATTTCAGCTTTAGACTGGAACCAGAATCGCGTGATCGTCGTCAGGTTCGCCTTCCCGGACGCAAAGTCGCCGCTTGAAGCGGGCTCCTCCTCCGATCCAAGAAAGCTGGGGTGCGCCTTCCGGCGTATCTCCTTCCGGCATCTGTCCCCGGTGCCGGGACAGTAAAAGTGTATGACCGTGGGGACGATAACCAGTCGACCGTCCGCCTGGCGACGCGGCGATTGGTATTATCTGTGCCTCGCCCTGTGCGTCGTCGGTCTCGCTTGGTGCGCAGTCTACCGGCGCTGGACTTCACCAGCATGGCAAACCCCGGTAGTTTACGGCGGAGATGCCTGGGCGGCCATGGCTACTGCCAAGGCGTTCGCCGCGGATGGGGTGCGCCCTGTGTTTTCCAAGTATCCGGCCTCGCTAGGCGCGCCCTTCACCGCTAGCTGGAACGACCACATTCTGGTAGAAGAGCCTCTGTGCTTTGGGCATGCGCTTCTGGTCCGGCTTTTCGGCTTGGGCCTGGGTTCGAATATAGTCCTCCTTGCGGCCCATCTGTTAGCTGCGACCGCTTTCTATCCGGCGGCGCGCGCCCTTGGAAGTAATCGGCTGTTCGCCTCGGTCTGCGCGAGCCTCTTTGCGCTCAGCACTTTTTCGTTTACCCGGAGCCTGCAGCACCTGATTCTAACCTACTACTGGCACGTCCCGCTCGGGTTGCTTGTAATTTGGTGGTGTTTTGACAAAGGACGATGGACACCAAGACGCGTTTTGGCTGCTCTTGCTATTGGAATTCTTCACGGAATTCAGAACCCGTACTACACAAATATTTTTGGTCAGCTCCTGGTCCTTGCCGGGATTGTCGCGTGGGTCAGACGCCGCCCGGCAAAGGAGATCGTTTTCCCTTTGCTTATCCTGCTCGTGACTATCGGAGCGTTCGGGATAATGAATCTCGACACCCTCTTCTTTCGAATAACACATGGAACCAATGACCTCGTAACGATCCGCAGGTATGAGGGCCTCGAGCAATACGCTCTGAAACCCATCGAGCTTTTCTTGCCCGGTATCCACCGTCTTGCGTGGCTGCAGCAATGGGCCAGCGACCGATACTTCACGCGGTCAATGTTCCTTGGGGAGCGCGGGTCTGCTTATCTTGGCATCATAGCCATAGCCGGTCTCGTATGGCTCAGCTGGCATGCTGTAAAAGGGATTGCTCGCGATGGCCTTGGAAAAGTACCGCGACATTTTTGGGTCATCCTATGGATCTTGCTCTATGGCGTTGTTGGCGGCATCAACGGGTTACTTGGGACGTTTGGAATGGCTCTGTTTCGGGCCACCAACCGATTGTCCATCGTAATCATGGCAACAGCGTTGCTTTTTCTGGCCGGGATTCTTACTCAGCGGAGCAACGGCTGGCGCCGACTCACTACGGCCAGTATTGCTTTCTTCGTTCTCATCACCGGTCTTTGGGATCAGGCTTACGTCGTTCCGGCGAATCGAATGATCAGCCAAGCGCAAGGTTTGATCGCAGCTGACCGCAAGCTGGTTGGCGAATTGGAGTCGCGCCTGCCACCACAGGCCATGATTTTTCAAATGCCGATAATGGATTATCCCGAGGCGGATCCGATCGAGAAGATGAGTGACTACGAGCATTTCCGGCCCTATCTCCATAGCGAAACGCTGCGTTTCTCCTATGGTAGCGATAAAGGCCGGGCCCGCGAACGATGGCAACGCGAGACTAGCCAACTTGGATCGGAGGCGATGCTTCCTATCCTGGAGCGGTACGGCTTTGCCGCCCTTCTCATCAACAAAAAAGGATATGCGGACCGCGGCGCGGCCCTCGTCGCCGCCACTAAACGCGCCGGCCGCAATCGCGTTATCGGCGAGTCGCCCGATTTTATCTGCTTAGCACTGCTGCCTGCAACTGAGCCCAGCCTGCCGCCGGAATTCGATTGGCACTGGCACGCGCTTGAAACGGGCCCGGACTCAACCTGGCGGTGGAGCGAGGGTAATGCCAGCATCGTGCTCCACAATGAGAAGGGGCGACCCAGAACCGTTCATCTCACCTGCGAGTTGCGAACGAACGGCCCGCGCCGCATCGTGATTCGGACCGGCTCGCAGCAATTGTACGAAAGAAATTTTAACGCCATCGATCCGGGCACGTCGGTGGATCTTCCGCTCCCCCTGCCATCAGGATCGATGGAGATTCAATTCGAAACCGATCGCGCCGGGGAGTTGCCCGGAAATGGGGACCCGAGGAAGCTTGCTTTCAACGTGAGAAATTTCAGAGTCACCGAATGACGGCGGGGCAAAAATGGGCGGGCAAGATTGACTGGCGATTGTTGCTCCTGGCTGTGGCGATCACTCTCGCCCAAGTTGCTTTCGCGACCATGTGCGCCCGGGGTTTCGCATGGCACGATCGTTACCTGTCGCTTTGGACCTGGGATGGCGGCTGGTATGCCGACATTCTGGAAAAAGGCTACCGCTCCACGGATCCGCCCGACACTGCGAACCAGGCTTCAAATGTCGCCTTCTTCCCGGCTTATCCATTATTGGCCCGGGCGGTCTGGAAACTTACGGGAGTGTCTCCCGCAGTCGCTCTTCTCATTACGGCGCAATTCGCCGCCTTTGTTTTCTGGTGGGTCCTACTGCGGTGCCTCCGGGACTGGAAAGTCCCCTCCAGTGTCGCGGTGGCTGTCATCATGATCATTTTTTGTCACCCCTCGGCCTTTTATATGGTGGTCACTTATGCCGACTCCCTTTTTATGGCTTCTTTTCTTCTTCTTCTGGTTTGGGGAAGCAGGGCCGGCACTTCCATTCCCTTCACGTTGGCTGCCGCTGCCGCCGGTTATGTCTGCTCAGCCTCGCGAATCGTCGGGGCACCGCTCGCCGCGCTGCCGGTCGTGTGGGCGTGGAACGATCTCTGGCCCTCCGTCAAGGCGCGGATGGCCTTTAGCGGGCTCCTTTTGAAGTTATGTCGCCATGCCCTGGTTTCCGCTGCGACTGCTTTCGGCACAATTGGTTTTTTTATCTACTGCGCCGTCCGGTTTGGCCACTGGGACCTTTACATGCGGACCCGCGCTACCGGATGGCTAATTTTCAAGACCGATTACTCCGCTATCTTCGCGCTTCCCAACTTCGATATATCGTTGCCCCGCTTCGAGAAGGATTTCGTTTCGCCGGTCCACTTGAGCCACACGTATCTCGCTGCTGTCATCGTTGCTCTGCTCGTGATTCCGGCGCTGGATTATTGGTTCTGCCGGCGCAAACCCCTCGCGAAATTTTCGGAACGGATTCCGTTTTATCTCTCGGCTTGGCTCATCTTCTTTTTTAGTGCCAGCGGCGGTGGCCTGCGAGAAGGCCACTACCTCGGTTTCCTCCGCTACGGATTTTACAGCCAGGTGCCGCTTGTCTTGGCCGTGGTTCAGGCTCGCGAACACCTTCGGCCGGGGCAGGAGATCAGTTTGTTCTGGAAAATCCTGATCTTCCTCGCCTGCGCCCTCGGCCTGGCGATCCAAGCGCAGTTCTGCCATCTCTTTTCCCACGAGATAATGGTCTCGTAGCCGCGGACGGTTACTCCTGCGGTTGCGGTTTGGACGGTTTAAGCGATTTTCGACCGCGGCCCTTCGTGCAATCCAAAAACCTCGACCGATGGAATCCAATAACGCCCAGACGCCGAAGCAGCCAACGTTCGAGGACTTTAAGAAGCTGGCCCGTGATCCCGGCCTGAGCCAATACGAAAGAATTGGATTTCCTGATTCGTACCGTTCAGGCAAGGAAGACCTGATCTTCAACGACATTATCGCCAAGCTGCCGACTCTCGCTGGGTCGGGACAAACCGTGCTCGAGATCGGGCCAGGGTGCAGCGGGCCGGCGCTGATGATGATCGACTGGTGCCGGCGCCACCAGCATCAGCTCCTCCTCGTCGACTCAGAGGAAATGCTGGGCCATCTGCCTGACGAGCCCTTCATCACCAAACTGACCGGCAAGTATCCGACCGAATGCATGGCGTTGCTCGAACCCCATCAGGGCCGGGTCAACACGATCGTTTGCTACAGCGTCCTGCATTACATCTTTGCGGAAACAAACCTTTTCGACTTCCTCGATCATTCCTTGCTTTTGCTCGCGCCGGGCGGAGAAATGCTGATCGGAGACATCCCGAACCAGTCCAAGCGGAAACGGTTCTTCAGCTCTGCGAACGGCATCAGGTTTCACCAGCAATTCACCGGAACGAATGAGATTCCGAAAATGGACTTCACCTCGCTTGAAGTCGGAAAGATAGATGACAGTGTCCTGCTCGGCCTTGTCCTGAGGGCACGCGGCGCCGGTTGCGAAGGCTATCTCCTGCCTCAACCGGACAACCTGCCGATGGCAAACCGCCGCGAAGATATTCTCATTCGAAAGCCTTAATCACCGCATGGACAAAACACGAAAGCTCCTGCTCATCGGCGACAGCGCCTTCGCCGAGATCGCCTTTGAATATTTTCAGCACGACTCCGAGTACGAAGTGGTCGCCTTCTGCGTTGAGCGTCAGTATTTGAAGAGAGATTCGCTCTTCGGCCTGCCTGTTATACCGATGGAGGACATGGAGGAACGCTTTGCGCCAGCCGAGCACAGTTTCTTTGCGGCGAATGTGTACACCCAGGGTAATCAGCTCCGGACCCGTCTTTATGAAGCGGCCAAGGCAAAGGGTTATAAGCCGGCGTCCTACGTAAGTCCGCACGCTTTCGTCTGGCGCAATTGCAAAATCGGAGAGCATTGCTTTATCTTCGAGAATAACGTCGTCCAGCCTTTCGTCACCATCGGAGACAACGTTGTCTTATGGAGCGGCAATCACATCGGGCACCATTCTACGATTGGCAGCAACTGCTTTGTCTCATCGCATGTTGTGGTTTCAGGCTTCTGCCGTCTTGGCGAAGCTTGTTTCATGGGAGTTAACTCGACCGTCTCAAACAACACCAACATAGGGAACAACTGCATTGTCGGGGCCGGGGCCCTGGTCTTAAGCGACGTGGAAGATAATCAGACGGTCGTCGGCATCTGGAAAAAGAAGAAAACCGTGTAAGGAGGAATGAAGTGGCAAAACCAGGGTATGTAAACGTAGTTCGCGGCTCAGACGAGGAAGTGGAAGCACGAAAACAGCTGCTGGATTTGTTCAAGCAGACTCCAATCCCGGATGACGAGATGCTGGTCAATCTGGGCTTGTACCTTCGCAGCACCCAGCTCGCGAAAATTCTCTATTTAAACGAGCTTTACCAACACATCGTCGAGCTCCCGGGAATCGTCGTAGAGTTTGGTGTTTGGTGGGGGGCTAACCTCGCCTTGTTCGAGTCATTTCGCAGCGTCTACGAGCCGTATAACTGGACTCGCAAAGTAGTCGGCTTCGACACGCTCAAAGGTTACCCGTCCATCGCGCCGAAGGATGGTTCCTCCGCCTATGCGAAAGTTGGCGGCTACACCGTCACGGAAGGGTACGAAGAATACCTCGGGCGCATGCTCGACGCCCACGAGGCCGACAACGTTATGTCCCATATTAAGAAATATGGGCTGGTAAAGGGTGACGTCCTTGAAACAGTGGACGGTTATTTTACTGACAATCCCGAGACGCTCGTCGCTTTGGCTTATTTCGATCTCGCCCTATACGAACCGACAAAGAAATGCCTCGAGGCGATTCGGCCGCATCTCATGCGTGGTAGTGTTATCGCCATGGATGAGCTGAACTCGCGGGACTTCCCGGGCGAAACGATCGCCGTGAAGGAAGTGCTCGGCCTGGACAAATACCGGATCCTTCGGTCCCAGTTTCTTCCGGATCGATCCTACATCATCATCGAGTAGTCTGACGGGCGCGGCTCCAGCGCGCCCTCACCAAGACGTGGGCAAGAAACGACTCATTCTGGTCGGGGATAGCGTCTTCGCCGAGATCGCCTATGAGTTTTTTCAATTCGATTCGGAATTCGAAGTCGTAGCTTTTTCGGTCGAACGTCCTTTTCTAAAGCGTGAGGAGATATTTGGCCGGCCGATCGTTGCCTTTGAAGACCTCCCGGAAAGGTACTCGCCTCAGAACCATTGGATCTTTGTGGCCGTGGTGTTCACCCAGTTTAATCGACTACGGACCAGACTCTATCGCGAGAGTAAGGCCAGGGGATACGGCATTGCTTCCTATCTTAGCTCTGCCGCCCAGATTCGACCAAACACTGCTCTGGGCGAACATTGTTTCATTTGCGAAGACACTGTTATTCAGCCCTTCACCAACATAGGTAACAATGTGGTAATTTGGAGTGGCAACCAGGTTTGCCACCGGTGCAACCTGGAGGATAACGTGTTCGTCCTGCCAAACTGCATCATTTCGGATGGTGTGACCATAGGAGCAAACTGCATTATCGGCGCTAATGTTACGGTTGGCTCGGATCGGACCATTGGTAAAGACTCCTATCTTGGACCGGCGGTGTTGATTGAATCCGATGTCCCAGAGGGTGCGGTTATCGAAAGAATTCCGACCAACACGGCGCCAATGGTGCCAGCGCACGAGGCAAGATGAAGTGGCGTAAGGGCGGCCTTATCTATGTCCCCGACGGCACCCTTTCGTGGGCAAAAGTTGGGGCTCAGCTTCCCACCGCGGAAGTGATCAGCTCGGAAGTCGTTCGCGTCTATTACGTGTCCAAAGATAGCGACGGGTTTGGCCGCATCGGTTCAGTCGATCTCAACGCGCGCGATCCAAGGCAAATTCTCCAGGTGGCTCGCGATCCGGTGCTCGACTTGGGTGACCTTGGATCTTTTGACGACTCCGGAGTTTGCCCCAGCACGGTCGTCCGTTTTGGCGACAAACGATATCTCTACTACCAGGGTTTCCAGCGTTCGGAGCGGGTCCCTTATCTCACCTTTACGGGGCTCGCGATCAGCGAAGGCGAGGCGGCGTTTAAGAAGATTTCTCTGATTCCAATCACGGACCGCACTAATGAAGAGCCGTTCATCCGAAGCACCTGCTCCATCCTTCGCCAGGGTGACCAATGGAAGATGTGGTACGTGTCCACGGTGAAATGGATCAAGGACAAGAACGGACTGCATTACATCTGCGTGATTCGATACGCCACGTCGCCGGACGGGATCTCGTGGCAAACCCATCCGCAGATCTGCCTCGAGCCCGACCTGGATGACGAGTACGCCGTCGGCCGTCCCGCAGTCGTTTACGAACAAGGCCGTTTCAAAATGTGGTATTCGATCCGGTCGTTCCGGCAGTTCTATGTCATCGGATATGCTGAGAGCGCGGATGGCCTTCGTTGGGAGCGGAGAGATTCCGAGGCGGGCATTGAGAAATCGGCGGCTGGCTGGGATTCAGAAATGATCTGCTATCCTTTTGTCGTGGATATAAACGGCCAACGCCATATGTTTTACAACGGCAACGGGCGCGGTATCAGCGGCTTTGGGTACGCTGTGCTCGAGGCATGAATCAATGGGCCGCGCCGGAAGGGAATCTTATGAGCACAAATGAACTGAAATCGTACGGCGTGCGGCAATCGACCCGGCTTGAATCGGACGTCGATCGTTTCCGGGAGGAGATCCTCATCAACGGCTTCACGGTTGTCCCGAATGTGATCGAAGAGTCCCAGCTGGAGGAAGCGCGGAAACGGATCGACGCTGTGTATGGCGCCCAGGCAAAGGAAGTAGGAGGCGAAGAGAATCTCCGGAAGATCAACGACGCGCTGGTGGGCCGTTGCCTCCTGGCCTATGACGATTATTTCCTTGGCTTCGCGACCAACACGAAAGTCCATGCGGTGGTTGGTTCTCTTCTCGGCGAATACTTCACAATTCTGCAGCAGAATGCCGTGATCAACGCCCCGACGGACAAGCATTTTCAAAGCGCCTGGCACCGCGACCTCGCTTACCAGCATTTCGTTTCTTCCAGGCCGCTGGCAGTCAGTGCGCTCTATTGCATCGATGATTTCTCGGAAGTTACCGGCGGTACGTTTGTCCTGCCAGGTTCTCACAAAATAGAGCCGTTCCCTTCACCCGAGTTCATTCAGGCTCACGAGCGAACCCTAACAGCCAAAGCTGGCTCCGCCCTTGTTTTCGATTCGATGATCTATCACCGGGGCGGCGTAAACCGGTCGAAAGGCCTCCGGCGCGGTGTGAACCACCTGTTTGGCCTGCCTTTCATGAAGCAGCAAATTAGTTTCCCACGCAGCCTTGGCGGGAAACATAAGAACGATCCTGCCCTAAGCCGCCTTCTCGGCTATGATACCGAAGCCGCCGACAGCGTGGTAGCCTGGCGAACGAACCGTCTGCAAACGGCGAAGTAAAGATCCGTCGCGGGCCGGTGGACAAAGCGATGCGCGTCGAACGTTATGAAAAAGCCGCCGCAGCGGCATGGGACGACTTCGTGCGGAAAAGTAAGAACGGTACGTTTCTCTTCCTCCGAGGTTACATGGAATATCATGGCGACCGTTTTACCGATCACTCTCTTATCGTTCGCGACGATGCCGGCGCCATCGTCACCGTGCTGCCCGCTAACGCCGATGGGGAATTGCTCAGCAGCCACGGTGGTCTCACCTACGGCGGCTTCGTCACCGACGATCAGATGAAACTGCCGAGAATGCTCGAGGTGTTCGAGGAGACGTTTAGCTTTCTAGTGCAAAACGGGTTTCGCCGCGTCATCTACAAAAGCATCCCCCATATTTACCATTGTGCCGCGGCGGAGGAAGACGCCTACGTCCTGTTTTTGTGCGAGGCCCGGTTGTTGCGCCGCGGTGCCCTCACCGTCGCGACGAACAGTCGACCATTGCCAACCCAGGAACGCCGGCGCCGCGGTGCGCGCAAGGCCCAAAAAAATGGCGTGACCGTCCGCCAAAGCCAGGACCTCGCTGCCTATTGGCGAATTTTGACTGAGCGCCTCCTCGAGGCCTATGGAACCAACCCGGTTCATTCGCTCGCGGAGATTGAGCTGCTCCACTCTCGTTTTCCCGATCACATCAAGCTCTTCGCCGCGTATCGCGACGAAGAAATGCTCGGGGGCGTGCTGATTTACGAAAGCCAAAACGTCGCCCACGCCCAGTATATCGCTGCCAACGAGAGGAGTCGCGAGCTCGGCGCGCTGGATCTGGTCTTCGAAGAACTGCTCACCCGGCATTACAGCTCCAAAAAATACTTCGATTTCGGAACGTCGGACGAAGAGCAGGGACGCAAGTTGAACCGGGGATTGATCGACCAAAAGGAAGGGTATGGGGCGCGGGTCGTCGTCCAGGACCATTACGACATCGACCTTGCAGCCTGGACACCGGGCCGCTTAACTGGAGCGCTCGCATGAGCATTCACGATTGCCAACTGGTCGAATTGCCAAAGATCGCCGACCCTCGCGGAAATCTGACCTTCCTTGAGGCCGGTCGTCACGTTCCCTTTGAAATCAAACGCGTGTTTTACCTTTATGACGTCCCGGGCGGGGAAGCGCGAGCCGGGCATGCTTTGCGGACCTGCCACCAATTTATCATCGCGATGTCGGGCAGCTTCGATGTCATTCTCGACGACGGGACCGCAAAGCAGCGCTACCAACTCAATCGTTCCTACCGCGGCCTCTATGTGCCGCCTCTTGTCTGGCGCGAGCTCGATAACTTTTCCTCGGGTTCGGTGTGTGCCGTCCTGGCTTCGGAATGCTATGACGCCGAGGGTTATTACAGGACATACGATGATTTCCTGGCTGCGCTGAAAAGCCCGGCGCCCGTGGCCTAATGAAGGTCATTTCTGTCGTCGTTCCGGTCTACTATAACGAGGGGTCACTGGCTCCGCTCCTCGACGAACTCAGTGTCGTTGAAACTCGTTTGCACGAACGCGACATGGGCCTCGAGCTGATCTTTGTCGATGATGGCTCGGGGGATAACTCCTTTGGGGAGTTGATGAAGATTAAGGAGCGCCGGCCAGCGACAAAGATCATTAAGCTCACACGAAACTTCGGCGCGATCCATGCCACTAAGACCGGATTCCGTTTTGTAACCGGTGATTGCTTCATGAATCTGGCCGCGGATCTGCAGGATCCGCCCGACCTCATTTTGCAAGTGATCGAACCCTGGCAACGCGGCTCGAAATTCGTCCTGGCCGTTCGCAGCCACCGCGAGGATCCAATCTCTTCCAGGTTCTTCGCCTGGATCTATTACGTTTTATTGCGCCTCTTTGTCGTAAGCGATTATCCACGGGGCGGGTTCGACCTTGCGTTGATGGATAAGGCGCTGCTTCCGTACTTGAACAGCAGTAGCAAGAACATCAACACACCGCTGTTCGCTTACTGGCTCGGCTTCAAGCCTGTTACGATAGAGTACGCGCGGCGGAGGCGGGAGCACGGCATATCCCGATGGAACTTCTGGAAAAGGCTCAAACTCTTCATCGATGCCATCCTGGGATTCTCCATCGTTCCGATCCGCATGATCTCTCTTATCGGGGCGATCGTCTCCCTTCTTAGCTTTGCTTACGGCTTTATTATCCTGTTCAACACCCTGACAGGACATGGGGCCGTAGCAGGATTCGCGACCATCGTTGCGCTTATCTCCTTTTTGCTCGGGATGGTTATTATCATGCTTGGAATCATCGGAGAATATCTCTGGCGTATTTTTGACGAAACAAACAACCGTCCGGAAGCGGTGATCGAGGAAATCTTTTAGCCGATTTGGGAAAACAAGGTCGCCGTTAGTAATACGGCAGCACCATGCTCCAACGGCCCGATTCATCCGCCCAATCGAACTTATCCTTTGGATCGGACGGAGTCACCCAGTGAGGGACGTCAAAACGAAACAACACGATATCGCCGAAGTCCTGGAGTGCCTCGGTATCGATCACATGCCCGTCGATCTCGAAACTAGCGCCGCCTCGACTAAAATCTACCCCTCGACGAGAAAGTCCAGCGATCAGCCCGATTCGCTGAGGTGCAAGCGGATGAACATGGCGTCCAAAAATGCTTCCACCTTGGGGATACTGGATGAGCTGCGGATGTAGGGTCTGTTCGCCTTCACCGAACTGTTCAAAAGAAGCAGTGTTGCCGGTGATGGCATTCTGAAATACCGCCAGCGGCTCGAAATATTTCCGGAGCGGCCCGGACAGCGCCGGTGGCAACTGGGAAATTCGATTGAAATTGTAGGAATGAAATACGTGCGGCGTCTTCTGAAGTTTTGAGACGCCGGCTTGCATGCAATGACAGTTAACCTGTGGATCTGGCGCGTTGAGCGGGGGCGTATTCTGCGCCCATTCAAATACGGAATGCCGGAGATCGAGAAGCTCCTTCATGTCTTCGCTGAAGACCCCTTTCAGGATAACGATCTTGCCATCCATTACTAGCCGGCCCACGGATGCGAGGTGTCGCTCCGCACTGATCCTGCCTTGCGTAAAGCTTCCTTTTAAACAGACCGGCTCACCGGTCATTTAAGTCTCCTCCGACGCGACAAGAAAAACTTGGCCTGCCGCACCGACAAAATCGACCTTGCTTGAACGAGTGCGGCGATGGATTGTGGCCGAGATCCCAGCGAGCCGGGATCGCTTTTCGACGATTGTGACAGAACTGGCGGTTTGCTGACCCGTAGAGGCATTAACTCATGATCCTTTAATCGAAAAATCGAATGACACAACAAGATTACAGCGAGTCTTGCGGCCGCTCCACGCGAGCCGACAAAAAAAATGTTTGCCGGGGATTCGGCCACCTTTGATGCGTGGGAGCATCAATCGCCATGGATGAGCTTAACTCCCCCGATTTTCCAGGAGAGATGATCGCAGCCAGGCAAGTGCTTGCGCTGGGTAAGGGCACCATCATGCGTTCGCGCCTTCTCCCCGATCGCTCCTAACTCATGGTTGACTAAGCCAAGTGAGCAAATGGGAGAAGCGCGGGCTAATCTACGCCACGCCAGGGGATTTGTGGTGGGCTCGTGGTTATACGCATACTCCGACGGTCGAGATCATCGATCGTCGAACCATTCGCGTATATTTTGCCGCCTTGGATGATCAAAACTTCGGGCGCATCGGTTATGCTGATCTCGACATCGAGCAGCCGTCGCGAGTGTTACAGACGGCCGCCTCTCCCATCTTAGACCTGGGCGAGCTAGGCTGTTTTGATGACTCCGGTGTGGTTCCGTCCTGCGTCGTAAACGTCGGGACACGCCGCTATTTGTACTACATAGGTTTTCAAAGAACCGTGCGCGTTCCTTACATGCTATTTACCGGACTCGCCGTGGATAGCAGTCAACATGGTTTTACCCGTTACTCAGTAACCCCCATTCTGGATCGGACGAATGAGGAACGGTTTTCTCGCTCGGGGCCTTTTGTCATCTTCGACGAGGGGACGTTCAAAATGTGGTATTGGTCTTGTCGACATTGGGTCGTGGGGGAAGAGGGCGTGCACTACTCGAACTCCGTCCGCTACGCGACTTCGGCGGATGGAATTGTCTGGCAGACGAACCCCCATGTTTGTCTTGAGCCGGAGGCACCGGACGAATACTCTATCGGACGGCCTTGTGTATTGCGGCACGAGGGGGGTTACCGAATGTGGTATTCAGTCCGTTCGTTCAGTCGACGCTATTTCATCGGTTACGCCGAGTCACGCGATGGAATTAATTGGGAGAGAAGAATCGAAGAAGGTCCTGTGGTGCCCTCGGCGACGGGTTGGGACGCGGAAATGGTATGTTATCCATACGTTATTGAAATCAACGGACGGCTCTTAATGTTTTATAATGGTAATCAACACGGGCGAAGCGGGTTTGGCTACGCGGAACTTAGATCGTAGTCTGTGATGCGAATCGAGCGCTCCACCGAAGCCGATCGACAAGAGTGGGATGAATTCGCCCGGCTAAGCGAACCATCGTGGCAGTCTCACGTTCCTGGAAGGCCGGCGGAGTGTTTGCTTCAAGATCAACCGCATCGAATTTGAATGTTACAATAAGGACGGCTACCGGACCTATAACGCGATCGATAAAGCCGTCAACAAATCACGCTAAGTCACCATGGGAGAAATCCCCTCTCAAGCCACCTTATCGATTGTGGTGCCCGTCTTTTGGAACGAGGCCTCGTTGCCACATCTTTTTGCCGAGCTCCAAATGATCGAAGTGGAGCTGGGCCGGCGCGATTATCGCCTTGAGCTGATCATGGTCGACGACGGCTCTGGAGATCGTTCCCTTGTGGAAATGCTAAAGATAAAGGAGCAACGACCTGCGACAAAAGTGGTCAAGTTGACCCGCAATTTCGGCGCAGTCCATGCCGCTAAAATCGGGTTCGGGTTTGTGACTGGCGATTGTTTTATGGTGCTCGCGGCTGACCTCCAGGACCCGCCCGAGTTGATTTTGCAAATGCTCAAAGAGCGCGAAGCGGGAACAAAATTCATTCTCTGCACACGAATAGCGCGCGAAGATCCAATCATCACCCGCGTCTTCTCGGCGGTGTATTACTGGCTGCTCCGTCTTTTTGTCGTGCCTGGTTATCCACGGGGCGGGTTTGATTTGGCGCTGATGGACCGCGTTTTCCTCCCGTACCTGGCGCAATCGGGCAAGAACATCAACCCGCCCCTCTTCGCCTATTGGCTCGGATTCCAGCCCCACATACTTCACTATCATCGGCGCCAGCGAAAATATGGAAAATCGCGATGGTCATTTGCAAAGAAGCTCAAACATTTTCTCGATTCGATGCTTGGCTTCTCGATACTGCCTATCCGCATGATCTCGTTACTGGGAATGTTTGTCTCGTTCCTGAGCTTCGTATATGGCTTTGTCATTCTCATTAACACCTTGCGCGGACAAGCCGACGTTCGGGGCTTTGCTACCATCGTGGCATTGCTCTCGTTTCTGCTCGGCATGGTTATCGTCATGCTCGGGATCATCGGAGAATATCTGTGGCGAATTTTCGATGAGACGAACAAGCGTCCGGAGGCCGTGATCGACGAGATCTTTTAGCCCGGGCCGTCGCGGGGACAAATGCAACCTTGGCCGCAAGCAACCTGGACGAAATACCGGGAATTCATTCTCTTCGTTTTGATCGGAGGGCTCAACACCGGAATCACCTACGCGCTCTACCTGCTTCTCTTGCAGATTATTCGTTACCCTTTCGCCTACAGTGGCTCGTATGTCGCCGGTATCTTCCTTTCGTACTACCTTAATGCTCGATTTGTTTTCGGAGAGCAGCTAAGCCTGTCGAAGGCCCTCAAGTATCCGAGTGTCTACCTGGTCCAGTACTTCTTGGGACTCGCGTTGCTCTACGTGCTAATCGAGACCCTGCATCTCGACAAGAGGATCGCCCCGCTGGCAGTCGTCGTAATCACGATCCCGGCTACCTTTGTGTTGAGCCGCTACATTATCCGCGGCAAGACGAAAGGCGTTTAATCCGCGGCCCATCCATTACAGACATCGATCACGGTAGCTACTTCAGTATCGGTCAGGAATGGATGGATCGGCAGAGATAGCTCGCACTGAGCGAAATGCCTGGCCTGCGCGAAGCTTGTCGGCGATTTGTCATCGTCGAGCCCCTGCAAGGCCTCCTGGTCCGGAATAATCCGCGGATAATGGATTCCACTCATAATCTCCTTCGTCCGCAGATAATCGCGCAAGGCATCCCGTTTCCCTTCGGTGACCAGGACCGGGAAAAGATGCCACACCGCGCCCGCATCCGCTTTGACCGGGAGTAACTGGATTTCCGGATGTTGAATATTGTTTTGGTAAGTAGTCGCTATCTCTCGTCTCCGCGCGGTCCATTTGCTCAGGTTTGGCAGCAATGCCTCTCGAAGAATAGCTGCGTGTAACTCGTCCAGGCGGCTGTTGAGTCCACGCTCCGAATGATAATAAAGCGAGCTTTGCCCATAGTTGCGCAACGTTCTTGCGCGTTCGGCGATTGACTCGTCATTAGTGAGAATCGCCCCGGCGTCACCGAGCGTTCCGAGATTTTTCGTCGGATAAAAGCTCGTAGCAGCTGCCTGACCCACGGTGCCAACGCGGATTCCCGCATGGCTCGCCCCGATCGCCTGGGCGCAATCTTCTACTACCTGCAGCTCAAACTCCGCCTTCAAGGCGGCGAGCTCGTCGAGGTTAACGGCGTTACCAAAGAGATGGACCGGCAAAAGAAAACGGACAGAGGGGTCTGCTTCGAGGACCGCGCGGCATAGGCCGAGGTCAATGTTCCCAGTTTCGTCCACATCCACGAATACAGGCACGCCGCCCGCGCGGACGATGGCCAGGGTGGAAGCGAACGCGGAAAGAGGGGTTGTCAGAACCTTGGCTCCCGCGCGCAAACCCAGGCACCGGAGGGCGATCTCGAGCGCATCCATCCCATTGGCCACGCCGACTGCGTCCGGCGCGCCCCAGAATTCTGCCAGAGCGCGCTCAAATTGATCAACCTCTTTGCCTAGGATATACCAGCCGCTCGAACCGACTCGCTCCACGGCCGCGGCAACTGCCGGCCCGACTATCTTCCACTGTTGAGCAAAATCGTTTTGGACTATCATTAACGCTTCGCAGGCGGTTGGTCCTTTCTGCCAACCATCGTCTTTTACTGGCGCTACCCTGATATGCAAGGCCGCGCTGCTTCGCTGTGGGCAAAATTGCCCTCGGCGGCAAGGCACGTCTGGACCCGGCTCCCGCTTTTGCTTTGCGCGCAGCTCATAGAAATGCAAACATCGTAATCGCCATTCACCAGTAGGTGATGAAGCAATCGTCACTTAGAAGGCGTCACTCCGGCCATTTGAATGAAGCTCTCGGTAGTAATCCCTTGCTACAACGAACGCGAAACCATTTCGGCCCTTGTCCGCGCGGTCCGAGCGGCTCCCGTTGAGGCCTTGGAAATAATCCTGGTGGATGACGGTTCGACCGATGGAACCCGGGAGATTATCGAGAATGAGGTGCGGCGGGCTGTCGACGTGGTTCTGTACCACGAGACCAACCAGGGCAAGGGTGCAACGCTTCGTTCTGGATTTCGCGCCGCGACCGGCGACGTCATTATCGTTCAGGACGCCGATCTGGAATACGATCCGCAGGAATATGCGCTCCTGTTAGAGCCGATCCTGTCGGGCAAGGCTGATGTCGTTTACGGTTCGCGGTTCCTGGGGGGTCGGGCCCATCGCGTGGTTTATTTCTGGCACATGGTCGGCAACCGATTCCTCACTCTGCTTTCAAACATGTTGACGAATCTGAACCTGACCGACATGGAAACGTGCTATAAAGCATTTCGCCGAGAAGCGCTCGAGAATATCATGATCGAGGAAGATCGGTTCGGATTCGAGCCGGAGATTACCGCGAAAGTCGCTAAAAGTGGGTGCCGCGTTTTCGAGGTCGGCATCTCTTATAACGGCAGAACTTATGAAGAAGGAAAGAAAATTGGATGGCGAGATGGACTGAGGGCAGTCTACGCGATCATTAAGTACAATATCTTTTTTCGAAACAAAACGGCATGGAAGGCGAATACACCGGAGGCGACATCCTCGCAGCGCTCGAAAGCGCCGACCACTACAACGCTTTCCTAACGGACCTCGTTCGCCGCAGCGCGGGGCCGGAAAAACGTCTTATCGATTTCGGCGCGGGGGTGGGAACCTTCTCCAAACGGCTTCGTAGCCTAGGCTACGACGTGGTGTGTATTGAACCTGACGTCACCCAGAGGCAACAACTGATCAACGGAGGATTCGAAGCGTTCCCGGCGATTGATGCGCTTCCCGATAACGCGGCCTTATTTGTCTTTTCTCTTAACGTGTTCGAACACATTAGCCAGGACACGTCGAGCGCCGCCCAGATTTGGCAAAAATTGCGGCCCGGTAGCGCCGTCCTCATTTACGTGCCGGCCTTCAAGTTTCTTTGGTCGAGCCTGGACGACCAGGTGAAACACTACCGGCGTTACACGAAACGAAGCCTGCGGGAATTAGTAGAACAGGCGGGGTTTTCGGTCGAAGAAGTTCGTTATGCGGACGTGCTGGGCTTCCTCGCGGCGCTTCTCTTCCGGGGGCTCCGGCGCCCCGCCGGCACAATAACGTCTCGCTCGATCAGGTTCTATGATCGGTGGGTGTTCCGACCGAGCCTCGTTCTGGACAAATTATTCCACCCTTTTTTCGGCAAGAACGTCTACGTCATCGCGCGTAAATAGCAGGCGCGCCGCTCCAAACGTCCGGAAATCAGGGCTGCTCTGAAAGTCGCGCTTCCAGGGCCGCAATTCGATCTCGGAGGAAGTCGATCGAATACTCTCGTTTGGACTCCCTGCGCCGCCGCCTAATAACTGACAGCCGGTCGCAGATAATCTGGCCGGCGATTACCGGAGAACATGAGGAGCGAATGTCGGCGGCCCCCCGCGCTCCTCGCGTCTTCGCTTCTTCGCGGTGCTCAGACACCCAACGCAAGAGTTTGCTTGCAGCGGCTACGTCCGGTTGGGACCAGTGGGAGTCGGCGGGATACGGTTCCCGTTCGGGCCCGACTTCGGACTGGAACGAAGGGCAAAGGTAGCTGTTGTCCGGTGTCATGAATTCCAGGTTGCCCGAATAGCCGGTGGCAATCGCCGGTTTTCCCAGAGCCATGGCTTCGGCAATTGTAAGACCGAACCCTTCGGAACGATGGAGCGAGACATAGCAGTCGGACAAGGCGGTGAGAGTGGCGTTCTTTATCGCATCAAGGTAACCGTCCATAAGCACGATGTCTGGCCGCCCGCGGATGGCATACTTCAACTTCTCCAGCTCGAGTGTGCGCTTGTCTCCGTTGATGGTCTTAATCACCAGCCGCGGTCCTTCGTCTAAGGCAAAGGCACTGGTAAAGGCTTGAACCAAACCGATCGGATTTTTTCTCTCCAACACACTTAGGAAATCGAAGCTGAACAGAAAGATGAATTGCTCGGGTAAGTTTAGATCAGCGCGGGTTAGCGAGCTATCGATCGTCGGCGGCAGGACAGGTAAACGGAACTTGAAAACGGGTTTCGGCGATACCTTGAGAAAGGTCTGCCGCATAAATTCACTCGCGACCCAGATTTCATCCACGTAATTAAAGGCGTGATGAAGTGACACCGGGAAATCTTCCACCTCCCAGAACCAGACGCCAATGTTGTAGCGACCCCGGGAGAATTCCGGGCCGGTTTGTTCTGCAAACGCGCCAATCTGGTCCGGGTTAATGCAAACGATATTGATGTCGGCATTGGTGTCGCTAGCAGAACGGTCCGTAAATGAATGCGCCAGACGATTTGCCGTGCGATCGAAAGTAACTGTGTTGAGTGGAACGTGCGCAGCCTCGAGAGCGGTGATTAACGAACGCGCCGCCGCTCCGATCCCTAGCTCCGCCCGGAAATAACCGGCAACGTTAACCGAAGCCGGGGCCGGCCCGGTAAGCGACGCTGACTTTTGAGGGACGACGTCCTTGGGCAGATTCAATTCCTGCGCGCCATAAGTGAGATACCAATGGCGAAAAAGTGCCGCATCCCCATCCGTCGGATCGGGAAACGCCTTCTGTACGTCCGGCCGATCTTCATAAACCGTTAACATGTAGCGCGACACGCCTTCCCTGGCCTGATCGATCGGCTCGTTCAGCCATTTCACAAAACCGCCTTCGCCCTCTGGCCCGAAAGGGCTGGGTGGTTCACCGGTGGCGCCCGACCTGAATTCGGCAAAAGCCTGTCGGTAAGCGCGCAGCATTCGGGCATCCACCCGCAGACCGCTCGGGAGAATTTCGAAGGCCCGGTGAGCAGACTGGTTTGGCGCATAGCCAGCATCAAGCAATTGCTTGCGATAGTTATCGCATAGCTCGGCGACTAACGGGTAGTCACTCAAAAGAATTCCGGGTTGAAGGCCAAGGTATCGGCTCAACAAGTGAGGCTTGTCTGGATCGTAGCCGCGAAAGTCGAAGGATCGGAGCGGCTGGCCATTTATCTGGTAGCCGTCATCGATCCGGGTAAGGCCGCTCGGATCGAGATTTGAGTAACTAACAGCGAAGCCTGGCAGTTCGAGGAGGCGAGTCGGAACGGAGTCGAACAGGCCTTCAAATGAACTTTCGCCAGCTGGAGCCGCGTCGCGGCTCCGTTGAACCCATTGGCGCAAGAGGGCGTCGCTGCCAGAAGGCACGCCGATGAAACTTCGTCCTCGATCGCCCCATTCATTTTCGGTCGGCTCGGTGGCGAGAATCGCGCCGGCGGGCTGCAGCCTATCGAAAACGGCGGAAAGGGTAGCGAAGATCTTCGTCGACGGGGAAAAATAGACGACGGGACTGCCATGCATTCGCGCCAGGAGCTCGATGAGCCGCGGTTCCAGGTAAGCCCGAAGCTGGCGGTGACTGAGCAACATTGGCAAACGCCACTCTTCTCCGACTTCCAATCCGAGGTCAGTGAGGGAAAGGATTTTCGCGTTCGGCAGCGCTGCCTGGCCGGCGACGCCGTCCACGATCAACACGACAAACGACGCGCTGGGATGGAAACGGAGGAATGAAGCCGCCAGAACGGCGACATTCGGCAGTTCGTTGAGGTAAGCGAGAGTGCAACCAACAACAACCGAACGCGAATGCGCCGGTGGGTTAGTTGCGACCGTGTGGGCGACCGTCATCTCTTCAACTCGTGGGGAGCCGCAAACGCGGCAGCAGCTCCACCAGGATCGCATCGACGGATTCGTCCGGCGATTGTTGATCCGTGCGCACCGTGATCTCCGGATCTTCCGGAGCTTCGTAGGGCGCGTCGATCCCGGTGAAGCCCTTCAGCGCACCGGCCCGCGCCTTTTGATACAATCCTTTTGGGTCGCGTTGCTCGCAGACCGCGAGCGGTGCATCGACGAAAATCTCCACGAACTCAGCGCCGGCCTGGAGGGCGATTGTCCGCGCGCGGGCCCGATCGTTCCGGTACGGCGAGATAAAAGAGGTAATGACGACAGTGCCGGCATCCGCCATGAGCTTCGCGACTTCGCTGACCCGACGAATGTTCTCGGCCCGGTCTTCCGGGGCGAACCCGAGATTCGCATTCAAGCCGTGGCGGAGGTTGTCGCCGTCGAGCACGTAGGTGTGCATGGATAACTGGAACAGCTCTTGTTCCAGGGCGCGCGCAATCGTGGATTTGCCCGCGCCGGAAAGGCCAGTGAGCCAGATAACGGCGCCACGATGCTGGTTTCGTTTCGCCCGCCGCTCCGCTGTGACCTCGCTTTCACTCCAAAAGATGTTGTCGCTCTTGACCGCGTTCGCCGTGGTGTAAAGCCCGCCGGTGATAATCCCGCCGCCTACGAGGTGGCCGGTGTTTGCGAGGATAAATCGGCCCAGGCTCGGGACGTGGCTATGATTGTCGAACACCAGCGGCGCACGAGTCTGCAGGGTGACTTCTCCAACTTCGTTAATGCGAATTTCCGGCTTCTGCGCAGCAGCGGAATCAAGGGTGGCCGCGTCGACGACATTCGCGATCGCGACAGCTTCGCATTCCACGCTTTGGGTCACGAGCTTTAGCCGATAACGGTCTCCCACCCGGAGTGGCTCCGAACCAATCCAAAAAACTTTCGCATGGATCCGGTTGGATTCGATCGGCCCGCCGGCGCCGTGCGAGGCGACGTGGCCTCGCTCGACAAAGATATGATCGTGCAAGGTGAGCCCGATCGATTCTCCGGCGCTCGCCATTTCCGCGCCGGAATTCGGCCAGCGCTCGATCGTTGCCACGCGTGCTGTTTTATGGCGTGGCGAGAAGAGCAGCTGGTCGCCTACGCGTAAAGTGCCGGATTCGATTCGCCCCGCGACGATTCGCCGTGACCCCATTCGGTAAACGTCCTGGACGGGAAACCGCAATGGTTGCTCCGCCGCCGACGGAACCGCTTTGAAGCCTTCGATCGCCTCCAGCAAACTCGAGCCTTCAAACCACGGCATGAGCGGGCTCTTGTCTCCGATGTTCGCACCTGCGCTCGCGGAGATCGGGATGAATCCGCGGGCCTGAATTCCAAGATTTTGGAGAAAGAGACTGAACTCTCGCTCAACCGCGCGGAACCGCGGCTCCGAGTAGTCCACCAGATCCATTTTGTTGACCGCGACAATCACCTCGCGGATGCCAAGCAACCCGAGCAACTGGCCGTGGCGCCGGCTTTGTTCGCGCGCCCCTTCGTCCGCCGCCACCACCATCACCGCCGCATCGGCACTAGCCGCGCCTGTGATCATGTTTTTCAAAAACTCCTCGTGGCCGGGAGCATCGATGATCACGTCCTCGCGCTTCGCGGTTCGAAAATGAATCTGCGTTGTATCGATGGTGACGTTTTGCTGTTGCTCCTCGGCGAGTGCGTCGAGGACGAATGCGTATTCGAATTGGCGACCTTCTGCTTTGCAGCTGGCGCGAAGCGCTTCGATTTTCCCTTCGGGCAACGAACCTGTTTCCTCCAGGATCTTGCCGATCACGGTCGATTTGCCGTGATCGACGTGCCCTACAAAAACGATCTTCACATGAACCCCTTGGCCCGCAGCTTTTGCATCGCGTGCGGCTCATAGTGGTCTTGGGCGCGGCCGGCTCGCTCGCTCGTCCGCGTAGCCTCAAGCTCGGCGATGATGTCCTCGATCGTGCCAGCGTTGCTTTCGATCGGATGCGTAATCGGAGTGCAGCCTAACAAACGATAGCGTTTTCCGTCTCGTGCGAAATACAGCGGCGGGATGGGAATTTGTTCGCGCTGGATGTAGCGCCAGACATCGACCTCCGTCCAATCGAGCAACGGCTGGACCCGGACGTGTTCGCCGGGCGAATTCTTGATCGCGAATTGTCCCCAGAACTGCGGCGGTTGATGCTTGTAATGCCATTCCGAATCGGCATCGCGCGGCGAAAAATAGCGCTCCTTGGCCCGGGTCGGATCTTCGTCGCGCCGGATGCCGGTGATAAGCGCGTCCCATTTGTGTTCGGCCAGCGCCTGTTTCAACGCGACGGTTTTCAGCTCGTGCGTGACGGTCACAGGATCATGCGTTTCGTACCCGATCCCACGCGCGCGCGCCTCTGTGTTGACCTTCACGATGACGTTGATCCCGTATTGTTTGATCGCCCACTCCCGAAACTCGAGCATTTCGGGAAACTCGTAGGTCGTATCGATATGGAGAAGCGGATACGGCACTTTGCCGAAGAACGCCTTGAGCGAGAGCCAGAGGAGGACGTTTGAATCCTTCCCCATCGACCACGGCATCGCCAGGTTGCGAAAAGCGTGGTTCGCTTCGCGCAAAATGAAAATGCTGTGATTCTCGAGCGCCTCGAGCTGGGCAGCGGCAGAGGTCATTACCTCCCGGAAAATGGGGGTGCGGTCCGGGCAAGGCCAGCGGTTTTTTTACCGCCACCGCTGGCGAATCCCTCTCCGCTCCCGGCAGGTCATTCTTCCCGCATCAGCTTAGATGGATCGACGGCAACTGCTCGCAACGCAGGAAGAGCAGATGCGGCAAGACCGAGCAGCGCCATCGTCACGATCGCACCGAACACGACCAGCGGATCATGCGCGTTCGCCTGATAGACAATCTGGCCCAGGAAACGGCTGGCGAAGGCGCCCAGGAGCAAACCTGCCAGCGATCCGAGTCCGAGCAGCACGATCGGTCGCCCGACAGCGGCGCTCAGGACGTGTTTTGCGCGCGCGCCCAACGCCATGCGGATCCCGAGTTCCTTCTTCCGGCGGCTCACGTTATACGCGGCCATGCCAAAGATGCCGGTCGCTGCCAGCATCGCCGCGAGCAAGCCCATTGCGCCGAGGGCGACTGTTGCCGCGCGCGCGGGGAAGAGCGGACCCGCCAGTGAATCCGACCAGCTCTGCACAATGATGGGAGCGTTCGGCTCAATCGCATTCAAGGTTTGCTCGATCGCCGGGATCATCTCGCTCTTCGCGCGGGACGAGCGCACGACGAAATACGGATAGTTGTTTTCGCTTTGGGTCAGCGGCAGATACACCATCGGCTGGGCCGGCTCCTGCATCTCGAGGTACTTGCCGTCCTCCATTACGCCCACCACTTCCCGGAGGTGGTCCAGGAAAATGAAGCGTTGTCCAAGCGCAGGTGTATCGCCCCACATCTTGCGTGCGAAAGTCTCGTTCACAATCGCCACGAACGGCGTTTCCGTGGTGTCGCTCCATGAGAAATCGCGGCCGCGCAGGAGTTGGGTGGCGGCAGTCTCGAGATAGCCGGGGGATATCGTTTTGCCTAACGAGGCGAGCACGGAATGGTTCAGCGTAAACTCGGTTGTCCCTGGCGGAAAAACCGAAACTGGACGCAATCCCCCGGTAAAGGGCGGTTTACTGAATGTTCCCACTCCCGTTACTCCAGGGATGTTGCGCAACGCAGCGATCATCGATTTCGTCTTCTCTCGCGGCAGATCGCCCTCCGGTTCTGTTTCGCTGAAGTCCATCTCGGCCAGCATTATGCCTTGCGGCTGGAAGCCGAGTGGAAGTTGTAGCAGGCGCACCATCCCGCGCACCGCCACGAGCGAGGCGATCACCATGAGTGTGCAAATGGCAATCTGCGCGGCGAGAAGAAGATCGCGCACGGCGAACCGACGAACCGGGACTGTGTCCACAGCCCCGCTTTTCATTGCCTGGAGCGGACTGCTCCGCCAGACCGTTCGCGCCGGAATCATTCCGAAAAGGAGTCCGCTAACTAAGGTGAGCCCCAAGGCTACCAGATAAACTTTCGCGTCCACGCCCACCGAGAATTCGCTAAAAGGCGAAGAAGCCCCAAAGAAGGTCGGCAACGAGGCATGGTCCAGAAGACGCAGCAAAATGGCGGCACCAGCGAGGCCAATCGCTCCGCCGAGCATGGACACCACCAGCGCTTCAGTCAGCAGTTGGCGAACGAGCCGCCAACGGCCTGCTCCCAAAGCCACCCGCAGCGCGAGTTCCTGGTTGCGATCCGCTGCGCGCGCCGCAAACAACGTGGCCAGGTTCGCGCAGGTCGCCATCAGAATGAGCAGAGCCAGCCCGCTTACGCTGAAAAGAGATCCGCGAACGACGTCGCCCGTATCGGCGTAGAGTCCGGGACGAATAAGGCGCAACGGCAATCCTGTTTCTGTCGCGGGATACTCTTTCGCCAGCGTAGCCGAGATCGCGCTCAGATTCTCCGCGGCTTGTCCGGGCGCCACCCCTCGCTTGAGTCGCGCGAGCACCGCCAAAGGCCTGCCTCTCCGGTCCTTCAGGTACTCCGCCCCGAACGAGTTCACGATCGGTACGTAGTAATCTGGCCAGACAAACTGCTCCGTGCCGTGAAACGACACCGGCGCGACGCCAATCACCGTAAACGCATCTTTGCCCAGCCGGACAGTGCTGCCGACAATGCCCGGATCGGCATTAAACGCAGTTCGCCAAAGCGTGTCGCTCAACACCATATACGGCGCTGAACCCGGACCGCGGTCATCCGCCGGGCGGATCAGCCGGCCGATCTCCGGTTGCACTCCGAGCAGCTCGAAGTAATTGCCGGTAACCGCGTACCCCGCCACCTTCCTCGCTCCGTTTCCCCAATGCAGTGTCCCCCCGGAGTATCCATAAAAGCCTGCGAGGCCACTGAAGGTCGTGTTCCGCGTCTGATAATCTTGAAACGCCGGATACGACGTCGTCAGCAATTTCCAGTTCGTCCAAGGTCCGTTACGAAGCTGGTATAGATTGTCCGGCTCGCTCACTGCCAGGGGCCGCAACACGACCGCATTCACGATTCCGAACACGACAACATTTGCTCCAATCCCAAGCATCAAAGTGAGTAACGCCACCACCGTGAAGGCCGGCTTCTTCCAAAGCGCGCGCACGGCATAACGAACATCGAGCAGCAGATCGTTCATGAATCGAGAATTCCCCTGTTTTCGTCGGCAAAGCAACAGAGAACCGTGGGGGCGGGCCACGACTACATTGCTCGCTCCACGGAACGCGATGCTTGGCAGTTCGTCGCCTGTCTGCTGGGATAGCGGGACCATTTCATATGACCAATAAATTCATCTCTCTGGTTGCACTCATAAGCATGATGGGCGCACCCGCGCTCGTTGCGCAGGCGCCTTCAACGAAACCGGCGGAGGGGTCGCTGATGCTCGACAAGAAGACCTATCCGCTCAGTCAGGCGGTCGCGTTTGAGACAACGATCGACAACGAAGATGCGATCACGGTGGTCCTGAGCCGGCAGGCGTTTCGAGCGAGAAATTGAAGGAAGCGCGCCAAAACGACAAGCAAAGTGGGGACACCGATTTCGGACGGCCCTTTCTGAAGCTGGTGTTTAAGAAGACGGGCGAATTTAAATACTGGAGCGCCGCCGCGGGAGGCATGATGCTCGGCCGGCACAGCGGCAAGGCGACCGGGGAACTGAAGATGAACGCCGGCCGCGTGAGCGGCAAAGCCAGCCAGCCGATGGAGACCGAAGGTATGTTTCCCTCGGGTTTCGACGTCCGATTCGATGTCGCGCTGCTTAAGGCGAGCGATTCGCTGCCACCCACCGTCGTGAAGAAACCGGGCCCCGCCGCGAATGTCCAACCAACGGTGACTGGTATGTTCAAGGGGAACGGCAAGGAAGCGAAGATCGCGTATGTGTCGGCGCGTTGGGGAGAGCCGTTCGACGGCAAGCCGGGCATTATCCTGGTGTTCACCGAGAAAGATCATTCCAAAAATAAGAAGGCCGATTGGGATGCTTCGTTCGGCAAGCTCGGCAGCGCCCTGGTCATCTCCGTGTTCGAGGACGGCAGCATCTACAGTTGCCAGGTCGCTCACAGCGCCCACAAAAAGCAGGGATTCAGCTCCACGGGCAACATCGAGATGGCCGACTTCAGTTTCGCGGACGGCAAGGTAGAGGGCGAACTCACCACCAATGGCCAGGTCGAGACCTTTGGCGAGACTTGGGAGGTGAAGCTCAAGTTCATGGCACCGCTGGGTGAAATCCCGAAGGAGTTTCAAGTGCCGGAGAAAAAGAAAACAGAGAAGCCAGCAACCACGCCGGGCGATGACTCGGAAAAGGACGACGAAGCGGAGCCGCCGTCCACTCAGCCGAAGGTTGCTGGATTAAACGTGAAAGATCTCGCTCTCACGAAAGACGCAACCGAGGTCGAGTACAAGAAAATCGTCGAACACGTCCTCTTCAAGAGTAAGTCGGACGTGAAAAAGGTCTGCACCGAGCTGGCCGCGGCGCTGAAGGCCCAAGGCTGGACGAACGACGGCGCCGACATGGTCCAGCCGCAGTCCTCAATCCTAAAACGTAAACGCGCCGGAGCGGCCCTAACCATTTTCGTAAAGCCGGACAGTAGCGGCAGCCAGGTGCAGATCTTTACCGAGGGCCTCTCCTGGGAAGGACAGTGAGAAGAATTGCGGCTCTGGCGGGAAGCGAACGAAAAACCGAGCCGGCAATCGGGCTCGAACCGATGACCTGCTGATTACAAATCAGCTGCTCTACCAACTGAGCTATGCCGGCATTAGTGAGGGAAAAACCGTTTGGGTGGCCGCTCCTCCCCACCATTACGAGTATACGCCACTTGTATAGGCCTGCCAAATGACTTATGCTTGGAGGGCGGAAATCGGATTCCCGCCACCGCACTGTGCCTCATTCAATTTTGCAGGCAAGCTGATTCCGATGGTGTCACCGGCAACGCATACCCGTCAGCCTTTCTGCTCGCGCCAGATATCGGAAGTGGGGGACGGTCCATCACTTTTGCTCCGACGCTAGAATAGCCTCGGCGAGAAGTTCTGGAAGCATCGTTTCCCATTGCGACGTCCGCCATCTTTTCGCGACAATCTGCATCGAGAGCGGGGTGGACATTCCCACCGTTTCACGCTGGCTCGGACACAGAAATTCCTGCTCGCTCGCCGAACCGCGCGCGATGACATGAGCAACTCTGCAGACGACGCAACGTTTCAATGACGCTGTCCGCGCGTTCACGCCGCCGTCACTTCACGCAAAGCTGATGCCGGTCAAAGAGGCATCGTCGAGCTCCGGCAAAAGGGCGCGTCGCTCCGGCTCATTCGCGAGTTGCTGACGACTGTCGACGTGGCCATCGGAACCGACACGATCGCGCGGTTCGTTGCCGATGTGAACAGCGACCATGCTATCGGCGCTTCAAACGCTAGGGCCGCAGTTGGAGTCGCCTCGGTGCGGACCGCCTCGCCAATTACTCTGGCTTCAGACGAACCTTCTTGATTGGACCCACTGGTGGCGCAGAGCGTTAGCAGAAACCAAAGGCCTTCATTCCCTCGACCCCAATTGACAATGTCCTTCTTTCTGCGCCACAGTTCGTTATTTGATCACGTTAACACGCTATGCTTCGAATTTTCTTTGATGTCGATGACACCATCGTGATATGGAAGGGAGATCAAGCAAGCCTTCGCCCGGGTGTTCGCGAAGTATTCAGCCAGCTTCGAGCGGATGGGCATGAAATCTATCTTTGGAGTGGAAACGGAATTCGGTGGGAAATTGTCCGTCAGTTTGAATTGAGTGATCTCGTAATCGACTGTTTTCACAAGCCTAAATATAACCATCGCGGACGTCTTGCGGAATTATCCGTTCCCATTATCCCGGATTTTGTGATTGATGACTACCAGGAGGTTGTGAATGCATTTGTAGGCATACGCATCTCTTCCCCGTCGAGCCCTTTGGAAGAGGACAGAGAATTGTTTCGTATCTACGATGCAATCAGGGAATATGCAGCGACCGGCAAAGCACCTGAAATTGCGAACGAGTCTAATAATGAGTAACAACACTCAAGAGAACGATGATGTCGTAAAAGCGGTGCATTACGACGCCTCCCTGATCACGGCAATCGAGGAAAAGTGGCGCCGTCGGTGGGTTGCCGAGAATACTTTTTCGACTCCGGACCCACTGCCTGATGACAAGACGTTTTACTGTCTCGATATGTTTCCCTATCCCTCTGGAGAGGGTCTTCATGTAGGTCATCCTATTGGTTTTATAGCGTCGGATATTGTTTCCCGTTACAAGCGGATGAAAGGCTACAACGTGCTTCATCCGATGGGATGGGATGCGTTCGGTCTGCCGGCTGAGCGTCATGCCATGAAGACCGGCGAGCACCCGTCAGAGACGGTTAAGAGAAATGCATCCAACTACAGGAAGCAAATGGATTTGATAGGTTTATCCTTCGATTGGGATCGTTCGTTCTCGACAACCGACCCTTCCTACTACCGGTGGACGCAAATGATGTTCCTCCGCCTTTATGATAGTTGGTTTGATTCGGAAAGGCAGGCGGCGAGACCAATTTCTGAACTTCCTTTGCCCGAGCGGCTCAAGAGTGCCCCGCTCATTGAAGCGGAGAAGTATCGCGATGAACATCGCCTGGTCTACTTCGATGGTGCCGTAGTAAACTTTTGTCCCGAACTGGGATGCGTAATGGCAAACGAAGAAGTTATGGCTGACGGCCGGACGGAACACGGGTACGAAGTGGTTCGGAGAGCGCTAACCCAAGTTAAGATGCGAATCAGTGCTTTTGCAGAGAGACTACTTGGGGGGCTTGAAACCCTTGATTGGCCGGAGGCAATCAAGGAGCAGCAGCGATCGTGGATTGGGAGGAGCACCGGCGCCAAGATAGACTTTGCCCTTGATGGGCGTGATGATGCCCTGAGCGTTTTCACAACCTGTCCCGAGACTATCTTTGGCGTCACTTTCCTTGCTCTGGCACCGGAGCATCCGCTGGTCTTGGAGATCACGAAGCCGCCTCAACGCCAACAGGTCGAAGAATATGTTCGATCTTCACTGCAAAGGGGGGAACTTGCAAGGAAGCAGCAGGAGGAAAAGACAGGTGTTCCAACTGGAAGCACGGCAATCAATCCACTAACGGGTGAACGGGCTCCTATTTACGTGGCCGACTATGTATTGATGGAAACTGGAACGGGAGCGGTTATGGGAGTCCCATCCCACGACGAACGTGATTTCCTATTTGCGAAAAAGTACTCGCTGAAGGTTTCACCGGTCTTTGCACCGGATGGGGAACCAGCACGGAGCGAAGTGATATCCGGCGAGCGCTTTTGGGAGGGACAAGGTTTGGCTCTTCCTAATCCGTCCAACGTCTTCAATGACCTCGATTTGGAAGGCGTGAACAGAATTAAATGTGCTGAAAAAGTCGTGTCATTTCTTGAATTCAAGGGTGTAGGTGAAAAAAGTATTCAGTACCGCATTCGTGATTGGATTTTTGCGAGGCAGCGATACTGGGGTGAACCAATCCCGTTGATTCACTGGGAAGACGGCACAACGACAACAGTGCCAGACTCTGAATTGCCTGTCGAATTACCCGATCTTGTCGACTATTCAGCGGACGAAAGCGGGGAACCGCCTCTGTCGAGAGCGATAGAATGGAAGACTGTGATTGACAAGGACTCAGGGAAATCCGGAACTCGCGAATTGTCGACTATGCCCCAATGGGCGGGTTCTTGTTCGGTACCCTCTCCGATTCATGGACCCGAAGAACAATACATGCCCGGTTGATCCGGAGAAGGAGCGTGTCTGGGGTCCGGTCGACTTGTATATTGGCGGTGCCGAACACGCCACCCTTCATTTGTTGTACGCAAGGTTCTGGTATATGGCCCTCTCAGATCTTGGCGTGATTCAGACGACAGAGCCGTTTCGGAAGCTCGTTAATCAAGGACTCCTGGGCGCCTTTGCTTACAAGACGAAGCGAGGCGTCCTCGTGCCGGCCGATGAAGTCGAAAAGCGTCCGGACGGTGAATACTATGTAACCGAAGCATCTTCCCACTACGATCCCGCGAGCGCAGACGAACCCCTCGAGCGGGTAAGGGCGAAGATGTCGAAGTCCCTGCGAAATGTCGTCAATCCAAATGACGTCATAGCGGCACATGGGGCGGACAGCTTTCGAGTCTGCCTCATTTTCATGGGACCAGTTGAGGGCACGCGCGAATGGGAAGACGAAAAAGTCGTCGGTGCAAAACGCTTTCTCTCCCGGTTCTGGCAGTTTGTCGTCCGCGAAGATCCGTCCGGAGTTCGTCAAACCATTGATCCGGCCGAAGAAGAATGCGACGTTCGTCGAATCGTCGATTCGACTGTCCAAGCCGCCGAGAATGGTATTGAGTCCCTGCGCCTGAACACCACCATCTCCGAGTTCATGAAGTGCTTGAACGAAGTCGGGAGGCGGCCCGTTTCAAAGCAAACGCTCGAGAAGCTTGTGCTCTCGTTTTCGCCATTCGCTCCGTTTCTCTGCGAGGAATTGTGGCAGCGATTGGGGCATTCGATTTCCCTTGCCATAGAACCGTGGCCGAAGATTGACCTCAAGCTCATACAGAGCGTGAGCCAGGTCCAAGTTGTCATCACCGTAAACGGAAAAAAGAGAGCAGTTATCGAAGTCGATCCTACAATAAAAGACATTCCCCTGGATGCCTGTGTTCGTGAGGCACTCGATGCAGCCGGCTTCTCAACGAATGAAGACACAGAGCTTATCATTGTCCGAGACAAAAAGTCAGGGCGCCCAAAACTCGTCAATTTTGTTAGCAAGTAAAAGTTGGCTTTGCAGATGGCTTATGAAACGGTAATTCTGTCGCCACATACCGATGATGCTGTGTTCTCCCTAGGGGCCGCCTTGGCTGCGGGATATTTCGGCTCGTGTTTGGTCATCAATGTCTATTCGCGGTCTCGCTACACAATCTGGGGCTGTGGCGATCCTGACGAAATTACGCAACAAAGGCGCAAGGAAGATGAAGCCGCCATGAAACACCTTTCCGTCGACGTTGATTATTGTGGGTTGCCGGACAGCAGTTTGCGAAAGGCGTATCCATCTGAAGAGTCCTATTTGAGCCCAGGGATTTCAACGGACTCGGACGAGACATGGAAAAGTGCAAGAGAATTGCTTCGTCGATCGATTGAACAGAATCCCGTGGCTTTCTTCTTGAGTCCACTTGGACTCGGCCATCACATTGATCATCGAATTGTGAGAGATATTTGCCTCATGTCTCCACAACTTCAAAAGATTGCCTTTTTTGAAGATGCCACCTATTTCCGACCCGATCCCCTGGCTTTTCACCACGCGAAACTACTGGGTTTGAAGACAGCATGGAGCTATCGAAGTGTCGGCTATGCAAAAAAAGCAGCGGCTGTGGAATTCTACAGCTCGCAAGTGGACGACTCAATCCGACAATCGTTACAAAACGCACATGATAAATACAATGGTGAACGAGTCTGGACGAGAGAAAACATTGATCTGTCGCGCCACCCAGGCGGACAGGCGATCGAATTATTGGAATGCCTGGACTAAATGATTCTGTCTTTAGCCTGTTGGAAGAGTTGGCAGGCCGTCAGGTAGCGAATGGTGCTCCGTTGCGGGATGTTCCTCTACGCATTTTTATGAATTTGCCACCGGCTACTAGAGTCCTAATCCTCGTCTCGGGCGGCCTGGATTCGGCAGTGGCACTATACTTAGCATTTTACCTGAATTTGAACGTGATGGCCCTTCAATACGAGCATCCAATGAGACCGAAAGGCGAATCAGAATGTGCGGCCCGATTGATCGGCGAAACAAAACTTCCGAGCTTTATTATTCCATATCCCATTGTGCACCATTCAAACTTTCCCGAAGACGCAAACTTCGCGTTAGCCGAAAGTAATGCCATCTATTATTCAATCGCTGGATGTCTTGCTGCAACTTCCGATGCTACATGGCTGATTAGCGGCACCATCTTTCCAGATTGGAATGCTGAAGGACATCGGAATGCGATGCCCGGCCACTTTCCGCTCCTCAATCAAATTCTAGAACACGAACATGGAGAAAATTCACCGCGCATCCTAGCTCCTCTGCTGTTTTCGTCGAAGACTGACGTTATTCGATTGGCGAGGGGGCTCAAATTTCGGCTCGACCGTACTTGGTCGTGCCTCCAGGATGAAGCCTCGCCGTGCGGAACTTGTTCGCAATGCCGGTTGTTAAACGACGCCCTATGTGAATTGGACCCCTCGGATGCGTGATTCACCATGTTAAACGGAACCCTGGGACTGTTCAAATCGGCCAGGATGGCACTGCGGTGGTTTCGCAACCCGTGGGTAATCATGCCCATAATATCCTCTCACAGCGAAAGCTCGAAGGCGCTGATTCGGTTGCGCTCGGGCCCGAAACTGGTCATCCGGGGCTCACGTGGTTTGTCCGTTCCCGATATTTGCATTCTCCATGAAGTCCTAGTTGAGGATCACTATCTAATCAATTCGTTGGTGAAGCCGGGAAACGTCGTCGTCGACATTGGCGCGCATATTGGATGCTTTTCGATTCTCGCCGCGCAGAGGACGGGGAAAACCGGAAAAGTTGTGGGATTCGAGCCCCAGCAACACAACTTCGAACTCCTTCAGGCCAATATCGACATCAATTCTTGCTACCCCCTCGAGGCCTGCCGAATTGCTATAACCGGGTCAAATAGAAAACGACAACTCTCTACTTGCTACGCAAACTCTGGAGGTCATACCCTCCTTTCAGAAGGTATTAACCAACAGACAGTTCAGGGATGGACACTTGAGACTGCTCTGGAAGCTGTAAAGATAGAATATATTGACCTGTTAAAACTGGACTGCGAGGGATCTGAGTTTGAAATTATCGATGCGGCGGGCACTGAATGTCTGAACCGGATTGAACGCATAATAATGGAAGTGCATGATGCACCGTATACGCCGAGAGGAGCTGTCAAAAAGCTGTTCAACAAACTGGAACGAACTGGCTTCACCCTTGAGACCATTCGCGAGATCACCTATCCCGATGAAGGGCGCTTTTCGCTCGTTCTCGCGCACAAGAAGTGGTAGTTATGCTGTCTGTAACGATACACGTTCATGAACGCCCCGATGAGTTACATCGTCTTCTGGACTCACTTGGCCGTAATCACTCGCTAAAGGCATGCAGGTGTCTCATCGTTAATAACGCGAGTTTAAGACGCGCCTCCGAGGCAGTTTCACGAGTGGTCCGAAGCTTTGCCGCTCTTGAATTGACAGAGTTGAGTCAGAAAAAGTGGGAGAACTTGCAGAAAACCGTCCCCTCCAAGAAGTGCAACGAGCGACTTCGGCGTTGGATGTCAAAAATGCGTCTCGGTCGGGCGAGCTGGAATGTTCATAGTGCTCGAAACATTGGAATGATTGCTACAGCATTGCTCTATCGAGACGTTTCCCACGTCCTCAATTTCGACAGCGACGTTGTCGTTCCGCCCGGTTTCGAATTGAAAGCAGAGCGACTCCCGTCATTCTCTTGTTGTCAAATAAGCGGCTGCCCCGATCTATCCCGGCTTGAATGGATCGAACTGTTCTGTCGCACTATTTCAAAGGGACCCGGTTTGGCTGATAAGGATGCGGACAACTACGTTGGGCGACTGATCTCGCAGAATGACCCATCCGCCTTGAAGGGGCTTTTGAAGAGATTTACTGATCTCTTTCCGGACGATCGCACACCTGTCGCCAAACGGAACTTCGCAAAAATTCCACAAAGAGAGGAATACTACGGCGCATGTTATTTGTTGAGTGTCGATCGATTTTGGCAATCCCCCGTTCCTTCATGGTTTGATAATGACTGGTCGTTCTTCTCATCTATTCGGACGAATGAGGAAATTGTTGAGTTCTTACCGGTGCGCGTCGGACATGCTGCATCGAGAAAGACAATCCTTTGTCCAGAGTGTCTGCGGCATGAGGAATACGGAAAACTCTTGCACCATGCATCCAATAGTGGAGATGCACGCCCGTCGTGCAATAACGCGCGCAGATTCCGTCTTATGGAGGTTCATCGTATTACTCTCTTAGCCGAAGAGGTCTCAACCGGAATGGAGAGATCAAACTCCGAAAGCATCGACAACGTGCTCAAATCGCTGGAGGGCTTGCGCAACTACATTGATGGCCTGTCTATTGACGGTCCTGAGAAAGCCTTGAGCGATTATGCTGAAGACGCCACCGATTGGCGACAACTATTCCCACTCATGTATAAGAAATAACACGACAATGAAAATACTCAGGATAAGAAATCATAATTCGGCCGACGCCAAGATTAAATGGAGTAGCGCATCGCACGATACTGTCACTCATGTCCTAAAGAGTGAATACCGCACAACACTTTTCCTTGTCGCCGATGCCTTGGAATCGATCTCAGTGCCTTATGGGACGGAGGTTATGATGACTGAAGACGGTAATAACTGGGCTTCGGTACAGGAAAGGGCTCCCAAGGGCGAGCTTGCCGACAAGGAACGGTGAGGGATCTTCCGAAAGGGTCGCTGTATTCAACGTGAGTCAAGGTAGTCAGATATTGCCTCGGCGGCAGCTTCTGCAGACATCGTGCCCGTGTCGAGTCGAAACGTCTCACGGCCGGGAAGCGTCGCGGTAAAATCGTGAGCTGCCAGCAAGCGCCGTAATTCTTTGACAGTTTGGGTCTTGGCATACTGCTTGCGGCTCGGAGCCAGGACGCGCTGTTCCAAAATACTTGTCGAGGCATTAAGCACGATGAAGTGGCAACGTCCTCCTTCTGATTCGACGGTTGCAGCGCACTTTGCCAAAAAGTGCTGATCGCCTTCCGTCGCAAAGCAAAAGGTGAATATCAATCCCGGCAAACGCGCCCGAGCGGCTGACGAAATAGAAGCGTACCGGAGTTCATCGCATAAATTGAAGAATTCAACTGTCCCGAAATCGAAAAGAGTTAAGGCAGCGTCGAAAGTCAGGTGGTTGTGAAACAACCTGTATCCGAATTTTTCCGAAACAATCCTTGCAATGGTCAACTTGCCGACCGCCGGCGGTCCACTGATAACGATGAATTCCATCGTACTCATTCAATATCTGGAAATGCGCTCACGACCGGTATTCGAATAGGACGGATTCAACCGCATCCGCCAGGGAAGTTTCGCCCGATCGATGAAAACGTTCCGCTAACTGTCGACATAGCGTTTGCTGAAACGGCACACGAGGAGTCAAAAACTCCGCAACCACATCAGGGGTCAGTTCTGTGGCGTGCAAGGTCTCCATCTTGTCGAGAACGCCCAGGGAAAAGAATAGCAGCATGGCGCCGACGCATTTGTTACACTTGCCACAGTTTATTCCCTCCTTGGCATATCTATCTGTCTTGTTGCAGACACGCAGGAATCGCATTGCCGGCTCCCATCCAACCAGAGATTGAGCCTTTCGCAATCGATCAAAGGATGTCCCGTCAACCGTGAAATCCAACAGCGCACTGCTGTAGCGAAGAAGCGGGTGTGTTCCGTTCGGAACGAGATGTTTCAGATCGAGGGTTGTTCCAAGCGCGACGCGTTCAACAGATTGACTCAAAGTGTGGGCAATCGCTGCAAAAAACGCACCCTCAAACTGCTGGATTAAAAACCCGAGATGCTGATCTTGTGATCTAAAAGCGGAATAGAGGTTTGTATGGACGAACAATAGCTCTATCCCGGCCGACGCTGCCGCTAATTGAAGATGAGACTTTGCAATCCCGAATGCCTCGATATCATGAACTTCAAACCCCTTTACAACGATTCCCTTTGTGATCCGTAACGCGTGATCCGCGGGATAAAGATCAAGATTGCTACGGAGGGTAAACATCGAGTCGATGCCGCCCGAGAAGAAGACCGCAGCATTGCGTGACGTTGGCCGCCGGAGGATATCTTTCCGGATCTCAACTTCAATGCCTAGAGACTTGGAACCATCATCCGCGTAGAACCAATGATTAAGGTATGCTAGCGATTCGGTGAGATTCCGATACAATAAGGGGCACACAGGGAGAGGCATCCAAATGCGCTCTTCGCCACGCCAGATCGCAAGGACAGAGCAGGCTGCAAAGAATGCATCAGCCGTGCCTTCAGGCGTGCAATCAATTCCTGAAGGTTCAAATTGAAAGGATATTGCATCCGGTTCCCGATTCGATGTCTCCCAGAAAATCGTTGCGCCACAAGAGTTGCCGCTGATGAAAATACCATCTATTCGCATCGTTAGGGATTTTGACGGCCTTCGATGATTGTCGTTTCACCGTCAATTCCGGGGGGATCTAAAGGGAGGCCACCGAAACTGAACATAAATGAGATTCCGCCGTTGCCCCGGATCAATCGTCCCCGCACCGTGAAATCCGAATGTGTTTTCAACGATGAGGGTGTTCGCGGGGAGTTCCAAATCGAGTGCTGCAAGATTCATGAATTTCCGTTGGCGGTCGGAGACTCGCGGGGAGCCTTCTCTTTGAAAAATGCTGTTACAGGTCCTCGAACCAAAGCCTTCGAAACGAAAGGCGGTGGGAATGGGGCGCGTACCGATGCGCGCCGTTTGATTTCGTTACTGGCTCAACATAAAAGAACGCCTTCGCAATAGTGTGGAATGTGTCGGAATGAAGCTCAGAATTCGTATGCGAAGCCTGGATAGCCGACACGCTGCGCTCGGGATCCGGATAACTTTTCCAAAACGCGACTTGAAATTCTCCCTTAGGGAAGATCGGAATGGGGATAGAATCTGGAGTGAGTAACAGTGTCCGCACCCGAGAATTGGCGTGAATCGATTTGTAGGCTGCTGGCGTCGCGGCGCTGGATTCAACGTAAACCGTCTCACGTATGTAGTTTTTCGAATCACGAATGACTTTCTTGTTGGCAGTGCCGGATTCGAATGTTGCATGAAACTCCTCCCTGACACGTGCAAATTCGGGCGGAGAGAGAAAATCTGGAATAATACAAAACCCATTGGAAATGAGAGATTCCTGGTAGCGATCGTGGACGGGCGTGTGCATCCGTCGTCGATGTCGCGAGAGGAAGCGCGCAAGAGCAACGCGAAATACTTGGAGTCCCAAAACATTGGCTACGCGATTGCGAATCAACTTCTCGCTGCTGAACACACCTCTTTCATCCCCGGTCATAAGAGAACCTCCGTAGTGCGAATGTCTTTGCTATCATTCTCTACGCTACTCTTGACTAGGCACGACTTAATGTAGCGGTAGTACAAATCCGACCGAACGATGCCAGGTTTGCGTTCGTTCAAGACGCTCCGGTTTTCACTCACCAATTGGAGTATCCGTTGATCTTGTGAAATGATCTTGTGTCCTTGGGAGCGCAGCACGCATGCCGCTAGGACCTTTGGAATCAACGGCCGCGGCTTAGCTGTTAAACAGCCAAAGACAGCAGTGCGTTGGTGGTCAATGGGTGTCATTACCTCGCGGAACTGCAGAGCGATGATGCCGCCATATTCGTAAACCGTTTCGATCATTGCCGGTGGATAAAATCGGTCGCGGTGTGAGAATGGCTCGCCGCCAGTGCTCAAGAGCCGGAATAAAAGCCCTTTGGGCTTTGGTTCATCAAGGAAACGAAACTCGACGTAAGAGTCGGATTTTGATATTTCGACCTTCACGCGCTGAGTTGGAACAGAACGAAAGGTTCGTGCGTGCACGAATCCGGCATGCGTGAAGTCCAGACTGTTTTCGATTGCAGAAAGAAGATCAGTCGCTACTTCGAACTTGTAATGGTGATGAATGAGGACGGAATCCTCTTTAGGACAAAGCAGCTTAGGGGGTGAGGACGGCGGAGGAGAGTCGTCTGTTTCACCGAAATATACCCACACCAGGCCTGCAGCCTCCTGGACCGGGAAAGTCGGAACAGTGAATCTAGGCTGTGACCGTATTTTGGGAATGGCCGGGATATTGGTGCAGAGACCTGCGGCGTCAAACTCCCAACCGTGGAACGGGCATTGAATGTTCTCTCCGTGAACCCGTCCCGCCGAAAGTGGTGCTTGCCTATGCGGACAGGCGTCCAGCAACGCAGCGGTCTTTCCAGACTCTGTGCGGAAGACCACGATGGGTAAAGACACAACCATAAGGCGGACGGGCTTGGAACCAACCTGCTTGATATCGCAGATCGGATACCAAGCATTGCGGTCCCAGTAGGGTGAGTTTGGGAACTGATCTAGCATCAGGTTGGAAATGTTTTCAGATCGAGAATCCATCCGGAATGGCGGCACACCAATAGGGAGAGCACCACTTCGTCAGCAAGATCCCATTGCAAGATATTTGTCGATGGGACGGCGGAATCTCGAGCCAACTTACACGATCGACTTCGGTGGGCGCAGGGCAGGCCTTGTGGGGCGCATCCGTACTGTAATCGTGGCGACGGTCTGCTGCGGGGATTGCGGGCGGTTGTTTTCAACGGATTGACGAGATTATTCTAGTTTGAAGAGGACTGCTAGGAAATCCCTTTTCCAACCCTCGCTCTGTCCCCGCGCATCGACAGGTTTGGAGGGGGGCAGTCCCGATGTTGCGGCGACGGGCCATGGCGAATGATTTTTCGCTGAATACTCTGGGGTTTTAAGCAGTAAGCCGTCATGCCGAAAAAGAGGACAAAACGGGGCTGATCTGAGCTAAAGCCAAACGACCTGGTCGTTACTTTCCAACCAGAAAATCAAAGACAGCTAAGGGCGGCAAATGCCCGTTTGCTGATCAAATCAGCTGCTCTACCAACTGAGCTATGCCGGCATTTACGCGCGCACTCTAGCGCGGCGATTCGCGGGCGACAAGCGGCCCGGCCTGACGGTTACATGCGTGAGCGCGCGTCGACTGAGAGCGGTTCCGCGGTTTCCAAAGTCTTCATCACCGTGCTCAGGTAGACCGACTCGGGGTAATACGCTTTGTATTTCGTGATCTCGGCCCGGTTCAAAACTTTGAACCCGTAGCGCTCGAACATTTTTTCACCGCGGCGATCCTGGAACGTCGCGATCTGGCCGTAGACGTGTTTTTCGCCGCTCCGATAGAGATAACTTAGATACGCGCTCATCAGCGCGCGCGTCGTCGACATCTTCCGCGCGTCCGGCATCAGGTTGATGTGGAAATGCGGTGTGCGCCGGGGTGCGGCCGGCACTTCCCTCCAACCGTGGCTGATCATCCAGCGAATGAATCGGCGCGACCGCTGGTCGTAACGCGGGTAACGCCAAAGCGCGCGGAAAAAGAGCCGGACGTTCTGGCGGAATGAATAAAATTGGTTCCAGAGCGGCTTGCGCGAGCCGATCAGGTAGCCGCGGATCTCGCCATCGATTTCGAGCACAAAAGACGATTCGGGTTCCTTGTCGGTGTAATAGCTCGTCAGGAAATCAGCGAATAATTCGTGATCCTGATAGACCGGATCGATCGGATCGCCCAGGAATCCGGTCTGGCAACAGAGACGACGGACCGCGCCGCGATCGGTCGGGCGGTAGCTGCGAATGGTGAATGCCTTGTCGGATTTCATGGTCGGGCCTGGGGGTAGTGTGCGCAGACCTCGCGATAAATGCAAAACAGTCGTTCGAATACCCGCCACCACGCATATTGTGCGGCGCCTTTCGCGGCAACGTCGCCGAGCGCGCGCAAGTCTCGCTGGCTGAATTGCTCGATCGCGTCCGCGAGCGCTGCCGGACTGTCATCCTCGGCCCAGCCTTCCTGGTCATGGAGGATAATCCCGTCGAGGCGCGAGCCGCGAATCCCGACGACGGGGGTCCCGCACGCCTGGCTTTCCAGCGCGACGAGGCCAAATGTCTCCTGTATTCCCGGGTGAACGAATAAATCCGCAGCCCGATAGTAACGCGCGAGCTCTGCGGGATCGGTGCAATACTCGATCCATTTCACGCTGCCGGTCTTCGTTTGGAGCCGGCGCAGTTGTTCTCGCTGCGGGCCATTACCGATCACGAGAAAAGCGAACTCGTCGGTCCGACTCGCGACGTTCGTAAACGCGTTAAACATCACGGCGGTATTTTTCTCCGGCGCCAGGCGGCCGATGTAGAGAAGAAGTTTCCGGGCAGGTTCGATCCCCAACCCTGCTCTCGTCTCGGCAACATCGTCTGGATCAGGTCGGAAATTCTCCGTGTTCACACCCAGGGGAACGAGCCGGGTATTTCGCACTCCCCAATTTTCCAAGGTCTCCGCGAGCGGCTGCGACGGGACCAGCGTCGCCTCAAACCGATTATACATTTTGCGCACGTAACGGCGCGCCGCCGACATCAAAGAATTGCCGGCGCGCCGGCCCAGGAACTTCGAAGCGCCGCGCAAATACGCTTCCGGGAAATGCGAATGGTAGAATGCCACGACTGGGATTTTCGCCGCTTTCCCAAATGAGATCGCTTTCCAGCCCACCTGATAGGGGTCGCTCGATTCGATGATGTCCGGACGCTCCCGCTCCAGAATTTCGCCGACCGCGCGAAGATTCAGGAGCGCGCGATACTTCGCTGTCCGCGAGATCAGCGGCGACCGAATCGAGTAGGTGCGCGTCTGATCGTCGCCGGTTCGCTCTGTCTTTTCCCCGGGAACAATGAGCACGTGCTCGTCGATACCGCGTGCGCGCACATAGTTTGCCTTCTCGTGGACATAGCGTTTCACGCCGCCGCTGAGCGGTGAGTAAAACTGAGTTAGATCGCAAATCTTCAAGACGCAGGCGCGATTGTAGGGCAAGGGCTCCGCTTGCCAACCATGAGATGGGCAGGTCCCGCTAGCGTCACGCCGGCCGTAGGCCGACGGCTACATTACCCGCCGAGCGCCGAAAGATATTTCTCCGCTTCCAGCGCCGCGGCGCAACCAGAACCGGCCGCGGTCACGGCTTGCTTGTAGACGCGGTCGGCGACGTCGCCGGCGATGAAGACGCCGGGATGCTTGCTCTCCGCGAGATGCCTCGCGATCAGATAGCCCTCCGGATCGGTTTCCAGCTTTCCCTGAAACGCTTTCGTGTTTGGATCGTGCCCGATCGCGACGAAAACGCACGCGACTGGTAGCTCGCGTTCTTCGTGCGTTTGGACGTTGCGCAGCAGCACCGCGCTCATTTCGTTTTTTTCGTCGGGGATGTAACGGGTTACGACCGTGTTCCAAATCGGCTCGATCTTTTCGCAAGCCAGGACACGGTCGGCCATGATCTTCGAGGCGCGCAACGAGTCGCGCCGGTGGATCAGATAAACTTTGGAAGCGAATCGCGTCAGGAAAAGCGCTTCTTCCGCCGCGGAATCGCCGCCGCCGATCACGCAGACGGGGACGTTGCGATAGAACGCGCCGTCGCAGGTGGCGCACGAAGTCAGTCCGTGGCCAATCAGTTTCTCTTCGTTCTCCAAACCGAGGTAGCGCGCCGAGGCGCCGCTCGCGATGATCAAGGCACGCGTCTCGATCCATTCGTCGTCAGCCTTAATCCGAACATGGTCCGGGTGCGGTTCGTAGTCGGTCACCTCCGAGTAGGCGAAACGCGCGCCGAATTTCTCGGCCTGCGCGTGCATGTTCATGATCAACTGCGGCCCATCAACTCCATCGGGAAATCCAGGAAAATTTTCCACGAGTGTGGTCGTCGAAAGCTGACCGCCCGGTTGCCGGCCTTCGAGGACAAGCGGGCTGAGGTTCGCGCGCGCCGCGTAAATCGCCGCGGTCAATCCCGCACAGCCGCTCCCGACGATGATCACTTTTTCCATCGTGGAATTCTAGCACATGACGCAACCGCGTCGCGAAAGTCAGGCCGCAGAAAACCCGGAGTTCGAAGCGCGAATTCCGAAACAAATCCGAATGGAGAAATGTCCGAGCGCTCAAACCAATTGGCACCGCCCTTCGAGCCTTCGGCATTTGTATTTCGAACTTGTCTCGAATTTCGAGATTCGGATTTCGAGTTTTTCCCCGTCGGCTATTTTCTTCGAATGCCCGAGCTTGCCGAAGTCGAATATTACCGCCGTCAATGGGACCCGGCGCTGGGGCAAAAGATCGTGCGCGTTCAAGTCCACGCGGGGAAACGAATTTTCCGCGGCTCGAATCCCCGGGCCCTCGTTCGCAACCTCACCGGCCAGAAATTCTTGCGCTCTTCTTCATGGGGAAAACAAATGCTGTTCGAATTTGCCGGAGGCAACTGGGTCGGGATCCATCTCGGCATGACCGGCAAGCTCCGCGTCGAGCCCCGCGGTTTCCAACCGGAGAAACACGATCATCTCGTCTTCCACCAGGCGAAGCGCGCCCTGGTCTTCCGCGACGCGCGCCTGTTCGGACGCGTCCGATTCCACCACGGCCCTGCCGCGCCGGATTGGTGGCGCACCGGCGCTCCCGACATCGGTTCGGAGTCGTTCGACCGAGCATTCTTCGACACGTTTCTCAAACGTCACGCTCGGGCGCCGATCAAGGCGGTCCTCCTTCTGCAGAGCGGATTCGTAGGGATCGGTAACTGGATGGCCGACGAAATTCTTTGGCGCGCGAAAATCGCGCCGCGAAGAGTTGCCGGCAGTTTGTCCAGAGCGGACCGGGCTCGTTTGTTTAGCGAAACCGTTTTTATTGCGACAGAATCGCTCCGCATCATCAGCCCGGAATTTGGCGAGCCGCCGCGCGATTGGCTGATCCATCAAAAGTGGAAACGCGAAGGCGTCTGTCCACGCCATCAAACGCCGCTGGAGAAAGCGATGATCGGCGGCCGGACAACAGCCTGGTGCTCGCGCTGCCAGAAATAGGCGCGCGGGCGCGTTTACTTCGTGTCCGCCGTGATTGTCCAGGTCGGCGGCAGGTCGTGCGAAGGGAAGAACGACACGATCGTGAAGAGGAGCCCAACGCCAGCGGCGCCCACCAGGAAACAGAGCGGATAAAGCACCATCAAATTCGGATGGTCCGCAGCTGTCGGACCTTGCGTCACAGTGACGTAGATGCCGTAACCGACGCCGGCCGCAAACATGCCGCCAAACCATGCGATGACGACGGCGAGTTGCATCCAAACGGTCGTGCCCCATCCCTTGTCACGCAGGGTGGACCCCATTTTCTTGCACAGGAAGGAGAGAAGGAAAATTTCGAGCATAATAGGTCCTGGTTGACGGACAGATTGCTTTAGCGGGATGTGTGCCAGGGGGAAGGAGGGACGGCGCGCGTCCCTCCAGTCAAGTCACGTAGACCGTAATCCGGTGGAACCCGGTCGTGCCTGATTTGAACGGACGGTCTGCGTCCAATTCCTGAACCTCGCCCTCGCCGTCGGTAGCGCGAACCACGAGCGCGTAGTTGCCCGCCGCGGCCGGCCGCCAATCGTAACTCCAAAGCGCCCAGGTCAATTTCGTGCCGGGATAATCCAGCTTCGCATCCTGCCAGGTCCCGCCGTCGTCGAGGCTGACTTCAACCCGCGAGATCCCACGGTCGCCGCCGAAAGCCACGCCGCGGACGACGATGCCGCTCGCGGCAGTCGCGCTCGGAAAAACAGATTCGTTGTCCGGCTCGTCGAACCGGGACCGGGTCGGGACGATGAAGTCCGGGCCCCACCCTTGCTTTTCGTAAAAGCCGACCGCGCTTTCGTCCGTCACCTCGATCCGGGTGATCCATTTTACGTGCTTCTCCCCAAAGTAACCGGGAACAATGACTCGCGCCGGGAATCCGTGGCGATCGGGCAACGTCTCGCCGTTCATTTCGTAGGCGACCAAGGTGGTCGGATCGAGCGCCTTCTCGAGTGGAAAAGTGTCGGTGTAATTATCGACCCCGTGCAGCCGCACCTTGGTGGCGCCGGTCGCAGGCGAGGCCGCGGCGAGCAGCACTTTCATCGGCACGCCTTTCCATTTCGCGTTGCTCATCAGTCCGGCATCCAGTCCGTTGCTGATGCACATCAGGGTCGTCTCCTGTTCCACGGCCGGGAGCGACTTCAAGCGATCGAGCCGATAGGTCTGGCGCGTTTCCACGAGCCCGGTGACTTCGAGCCGCCAGAGATCGGCGTTCACTTTCGGGTCGACGACGTTTTTTGTCACGCAATAGAACTGGTCGTTAGGCGTGATCGGCTTAACGCCCCGTCCTTTGTATTGGGTGCTATCGTAACTGAACGTCGCGGTCCGATAAAGCCGTCGCAGCAATTCGGCGCCACCACCGGCGACGAGAAGCGCTACTCCTCCCATGATCAAGGCGCGCCGCCCGATCGGCGGACTAAATTCCTTGTCGTTAATTTCGACCCGCGGCTGAGTGAGATACCGGAATACGAGCACCAGGGTTCGCTCGAAGACGACGAACGCCGCGATCAATCCGACCAGGGTAACGACGGTCGCACGATTAATCGGCAGGCCGCGATAATGGGTCCCGAGCACCGGCCACAAAAAGATCCCGAAGATGATGAGCGGCAGCGCGCTGAAAATCATAACGGAGAAGACGGTTCGATTCCGATCCCGGCGTCGCATGACGAGGCCGTAGATCATTCCGCCTAAGGCACCCACGGCCAATTGGCCGCCAATGACCGACCCAACCCCAAGTTGCTTCATGTGGTTGTAGCCGCCGACGCGACCCATCAAAGCGAGGAAAGCGTCGGCCGGAATGAAAACCGAGATGCGATCGCCAAAAATGATGAGCGGCGTCGCCACTCCGAAAAGCCAGGCGATCAGGAGCATCGTGACGGTCATCGCTATTCCGGCAGTGAGGCCGGCGAGAAAACCGGCACCGAGGGCTCGACGACGAGTCATGTCCCGACGGTATGGGAGTCAGCGTTCGAGGGCGACTCTAAACAAAGTCGCAATAATTCGGGCACCCGCCACGAAGGTGCCGCGCAACGTTCCCGACACCTTCGATTCGCCGCCCGTCCGGCAGCGGTGATTCACCGGGACCTCCCGGATGCGGAGCCGCGCTCGGGCCGCTCGCATCTGCATCTCGAGGTTCCAGCCGTAGGTAAGCTCCTTCATTCCCAGCCGGTCGAGAGCATCGCGTCGAATGGCGCGGAACGGGCACATGTCTGTATAACCAACGCCGTAAAGAAGGCGCAGGAGCCAGCCAGCCACGCGCCCGGCAAATACCTGTTGGAAATTCATGCTGCCCGGCTCCCGTTCACCGCGCGTTCGGGAGCCGATGACGAAGTCCTGTTCGCCGCGCCGGATCGGGTCGACGAGCTGCGGCATAAGTTCAGGGCAATCGCTGCCATCGCCGTCGAGAAAAACGACGAGATCGTCCCGCGACTGCGGGACCGCCAGCGCGCGAACTCCCGCGGCGCAGGCGCGGCCGTAGCCAGGGAGAGGCTCCGAGACGACTCGCGCGCCGGCTGACTGCGCGCGTTCCGCAGTCCGGTCCGAGCTGCCGTTGTCGACCACGATTACTTCAGCGGCCAAACCAGTCGTTAGGCAGGCGCGGACTACGTCTGTAATCGGCTCTTCTTCGTTCAACGCCGGAATGATGACCGAGATCATCCGAGGACTAGCCAGGCAAGGGTGAAATAAAAGGCGAGCGCGCAAAAATCCGTCACCGCCAGCGTGACCGGGCCGGCCGCGATTTTTGGATCGAGTTTCAGCCAATGCAAAAGAGATGGGACGCTGAAACCGAAGAGGCAGGCGGTGACCAGGGATACGGCGATGCTGGTCCCAATGACAGCAGCGCCTTTTGGGTCCTGCCGCCAGACCCAGACGATCGCGCCGACCAGGAGCCCGCACGCCAGACCCAGCAAAACGGCGGTGGCCAATTCGCGGCGCAGATTATGGAGAAACCAGCGGCGCGTAAGCGTGTTCGCACGCAAGGCCTGAATCGTCAGCGTCATCGATTGCATGCTGACGCTTTCGTTCAGACCGAGCACCATGGTTAAAAAGAATGCGATGACGAGGCTGCCGGCCAGGGTGGTTTCGAATGCGCCTGCCAGGAGAGCGCACGCGGTGCCGGCGACCACAGTCGCCAGCAACCATGGGAAACGGTACCGAAAAACGCGCCACGGCGAGACACCACGGACCTGGGCGAGCCGAAATCCGAGCGCTTCGAAAACATCGTCGGCAACGTGCGCCACGCTGCGGCGTTCGTCTTCGCGCTCGCCCGCCTCGAGGATCTCCTCCGCGAATAAACTCACATCCACTACGCCGATGACGCGCCGTTCCTTATCGACGACCGGAAAGGCAAAGAACTTGTAGAGCACGAAAAATTCGCACGCTTCCAGGACCGTAGCGGTGGCGGGGATCGCCACGACCTTGCGCACCATGATTTCTTCGAGGCGCGCCTCGAGCGCCGCCGTGAGCAAACGGCGAGTTGGCAGCACACCCGCCAATCGACCGCCTTCATCGGTTGCGAAAAAATAGATTACGCGCTCGCCGACGCCCTCGCGCCGGATGCGGTCGAGCGCCTCGGCCACGCTCATCCGGGCGTCGAGCAGCGGGAAATCCTTCCGGGCGTGTTCGACGATCGACGAATTGAAATCGGGAAGTTTAACCGGATCGCTCACCGCTCACCTTTACCCGAACAACGACCTCTTTGCTTCCCGATTTGTCTTGTCAGGCCGCCCGGTCTGTCGAGTAAGATCGGACTCTCCCCCGATGATTACCCCGCCAAAATTCTCGCGTTGGATAGCCGCTGCGTGCATCGCTGCGCTGCAGTTGGCAGCTCTGGATCTTGTTTCAGCTCAGACCAAGCCGGAATTATCGCGCCAACTGCTGCGCAGACCGTTAGTCGTGAGCAAAGCGGCGGAGGCACTCGTTCGCGCCCGGGCCGCGATGAAGGCCCAGGACTTTGCAAAGGCTTACGTGGAATATCGCGCCGCGCTAAGCCTCGCACCACAGACAAGTGCAGAACATGACGAAGCGCTTCGCGGTTTTTCTGAGAGCGGCGTCAAGGTCGGCCAGGAAAGGCTCAAGGCGAAACGGACAACTGAAGCCGAACAGATCGCGCGCGAAGTGCTCGCGCTAAACGCGAACTATCGTCCCGCCCTCGACCTTCTCGCCCGGGCGATCCTCGAGAAAAAAGACGGTCCGATAACTGGCGCCGGGCCGCCGACAATTACACGCGTTCTTCCCAGAGCCACGGCGCCGCCGACCATTCTTCCCCGAACCACGGCAGCTCCAACGATTCTTCCCCGAACCACGCCGCCGCCGAAAAAGTCTGAGCCGGAGCCTACGCCTCCACCGGAGGATGAGGAATCGCCGATGATGGCGGAGCAGCCACCGGACATGCCGGAAGCAGCGCCGCCGCCCCTGGCTGAGGGGCCCCCCGAAGAAAAGCCGAAGGCCACGCCCGCTGGGAAGGACAAGCGTTTCGTGAACGTTTATTTCGCGACCGACCGCCAGCCAGCTCCTGGAGCGCAGGGACCCTCCAAGCGTTTTACCGGAGACCGCAATAGCGATCCCTATCCAGATGGCCAGTACCTTATTACCGGCTTCGTTAAGGTCTCAATTCCACCGGTCCACAAAGCGGGGGAACTCGAGCGCCCCGTCAAGTTGTGGTACTGGGAGGCCAAAGAAAACGAGCAGGAGCACATCGTCCTAAAGGAATTGCAGGTAATTAAGGGCGATGATTTCTACGCCGCCCTTCGGAAAGAGTACGCTCGACTCCCCCTGAATGAACGGTCGGCCTTCGTCTTCATCCATGGCTTCGAGACGAGCTTCGACGACGCCGCCTATCGCACCGCCCAGATTGCCTACGATCTCAACTTCGAAGGCGTGCCGATGATGTACAGCTGGCCGTCCAAAGACAACCTGCTCGCTTATGCGACCGACCGCGCGACGACCGAGTGGAGCTGGCGCCATCTCCAATACTTCCTGGAACGCGTCGCGCGCGAATCAGGCGCCCGGCGGATTCACCTTATCGCTCACAGCATGGGCAACCAGCTCCTCGTCAATGCGCTCGATGGGTTAGGCCGACAGCCGGAGATTAAGCCGCTTTTCGACAACGTCATCATGGCTGCTCCGGATATAGACGCGAAAACATTCACCGACCGGAACTGGGCCGCCATAAGGGACGCAGCAAAGCGTTTCACCCTCTATGCGTCCGATGACGACTGGGCGCTCAAACTCTCGAGGCACGTCAATGAGTTCGCTCGACTCGGAGAAGCCGGCGGGACTCTCGTGGTCGTGCCTGGCCTCGATACCGTGGACGCAACGGGTATCGATACGAACCAGCTCGGCCATTCCTATTACCACTGCAAAAAGTTAATGGACGATTTGCAGCAGATGATGGCGAAAGGCCTGGCGCCATTGGAGAGAAAGCTTCGCGACCGACGAAAAGGGGAACTCGGCTATTGGGAATTTCCACCGTGAGGGAACAAACTCTGAGACGCCGTCCGCCACCATGAGCAATTACGAGCACATCCTCGTCGCCATCCACGGCATAGGCGAACAAAGCCGCAATATGACGGTGCGCGCCGTCGCGACCCGGCTTGCGCTTTCCGCGGGAACGATCGGGAAAGAGGGTGAACCCCCGCCCCTGGCCCCGCAGCCGCTGGGATGGTTTTACAGCGACGTCCAGGGAGTCGTGAAAGTGGCGCCCCTCGATGCCTTCGATCCCGAGACGAAGCACTCGATGGCGGCGATCGGGTTCACCGAAGTGTTTTGGGCGGACATTCCACAGGAGGTGGTAAAGGAAGGCCGGACGATCGAGGAAACGAAAGCCTGGGCTCGCACCGTGGTCGGCCGGGCCCGGTTCATTTGCAATCGCAACGCGCGCCAGAAAGCGAATTCGCCGTCCGGCGCAGTCGCGGAACCGGACTTCAGTCTCGCGGCTGAAGTGCTCGAAGAAATTATCGACACGGTTCATACCCTCGAGAATCTCAGCTTCCTCGCCGAAAAAGCGGGCCTGATGAAATTCGATCTCAACCGGGTGCTCGAGGAATACCTCGGCGACGTCCAAATTGTCACCGAGTTCACCCTTTTTCGGAACGATATCATCGGCCGATTCCATAGCGCGATGCAGCAGATCCATAGCGAACATCCGGAGGCGAACCTTCACATCGTGGCCCACAGCGAAGGCACTGTGGTGAGTTTTCTCGGGCTCCTCCATGCGCTCTCCGGGCAGCGTGTTGTCCCTGCTAACGCCGAAGGCGGCGCGCTTCTCGATCGGGTCGGTCAGATCCCGACCTGGCTTACGCGATTGCGCGGCTATCTCACGATCGGTTCGCCGATCGACAAGCACATCCTGCTCTGGCCCGGCCTTTTCAAGTCCTTCGATTTCGGACCGGCCTGCGAATTCTTTAACGGCCAGGACAAAATCAAATGGCGCAATTACTACGACTACGGCGATCCGGTCGGGTTCAAGCTCGATGCGGCGCGCATCTGGTTGAAGCAGCACAAATGCGCGCCTTTCGAGTTCGAAGAGGAAAACGATATCGGTTTCGCGCGCTACACCTTGCCCGGGAAAGCGCACAACGATTACTGGGAGGATGGCGCCGTCTTCGAGCACTATATTCGTGATGTAATCAGAGGCGAGGGCCCTGGAGCGCCGAAGCCCAAGACGCGTCCGCTGGTTTATCTCCTTAGCCCGACGGTGCCTTATTTGATCAGCTTTCTGATCCTTGCCCTCGGGATGTTTATTCTCTACCGGGCGGTCACCAATTACACCCATCCCGATCTTGACCATTTGGCGCGCTACATCCGCTACGCCATTCTGGGGTTATTCGAGAACAAAGCCTCGATTTCCAATACGCAGGTCGGTCTTCACTCGCTCGAGATTGCCGGATTTATCGCCGGAATAACTTTGTTGGCGCGGCTTCCCCGCCTGGCCGCAGGCCTCCGTTGGCTCGGCTGGGGGCTGGTCGCGTTCCTGGCCGGTTGCGGTTCTTATTGCCTGGTCGCGTGGGATTCGCGGACTGAGATCGGGCAGGTCTTCGAAGGGTTTGGGCCATACGGTCCGACGATCGGGGTTCTCGGGCTCGGGCTAGCGGTGGCTCTCCTCTCCTTGTTCCTCGTGAAGCGGCCGTCCCACGAATTCGACAAGTCCGCCGTCGTCGCGCGCAAGCAACGCTGGATTTTCCAAGGCATGCGCCCACTGCTCATGGCGGGTGCGGGCGCGGTCGCATTGCTGGTGGTTTCCCAAATGCTGCCCCATTCGGGATTGGACAAAAAGGAACGCGAAAACCTGCGAGCAAGTGCTAAGTCCTACAAGGGAACTCGGCTGAAACATCTAAAAAGTCACGACCCCGAACGCTGGATCAACCGCGCGCATCTTAATCGCGACGACCTTAATATGCTCTTCTATCCCGACCCACTAAAAGAGCCAAACTATGCGCCGGAGCATGTGAAGGACGTGACCGACCTGCTCCAGGCACATCCCCATGTCTGGCCGGTGCTCCTCAGCGGCGCGTTCTTCCTTTATTTTTGGTGGCTGGCAGCCCTGATCTTCGATCTTGCCTTTGTCTGGCAGCGTTACGTCCGCAACGGGGTTGCGAATGAACGCCTGAAAGAATGGCATAACGTCGGCCCTGGGAAGCCCGGGCAAACCATCGCCGGCGCAGAGGCGGCGGGCTGAAGGTCGGCTCACGCCTTCGGCTTCACGCGATGAACGATTCCTTTGCTGCGAAGTAGGTTCGCCGCTTCGCTAAAGTAATCGCGGACGTCAGCCTGCTGGCGGATCCAATCGAGGTAGCGCCCAACGCCGGTGGCGAGATCGACCTGGGGCGCGTAGCCCGCTGCGCGAATCCGCGCCGTATCACTCGTTAGGTGACGCATCTCTCCGGGGCGAAATTCGTTGTTCGCCTCGGGAGCGATCTGAATGTCGAGCGCATCGGAAATCTGCTCGGCGATTTTTCGGATGCTCACGCCGGCGCCGCTGCCGACGTTTACCGGCAGGCCATCGAGCTGGTCGTTCTCCGCCGCGAGCAGGTTCGCGCGTGCGATGTCTTCGACGAAGGAGAAGTCGCGTGTCTGTTCGCCGTCTTCGTAAAGGACCGGCGGCAGGTCGTTCAGTAAACGCGTGCAAAAAATGGCGATGACTCCGGTGTACGGATTGAAGATCGACTGCCTCGGCCCGTAGGTGCAGGAATAGCGCAGCGCCACCGTTGGGATTCCGATTTGTTTTCCCCAAAGCAGCACCAGCTTTTCCTGGTCGACTTTCGTCAGGCCGTAAACCGTCTCGCCGCCAACGGGCGCACGCTCCGGGGTTGGCGCGCTGGTTGTCACCGCGCCACACATTGGGCAATGGACGCTCCAATCGCCGCGCTCGAGTTGCGCGAGCGGCCGAACCTCGGGGAAAACGAGGCCATGCTCAGGACAAGTGGCCGCGCCTTCGCTGTAAACCGCCTGCGAAGAAGCGACGATTACCTTTCTGATCGGGAGGTTTTGCTCGCGAATCATCTCCAGCATCTGGGCGGTGCCGAAACTATTGACGCGAACGTACTTCGCGATCTCCGGCATGTATCCGCCGTAGGCCGCCTGGTGAAAAATCACGTCGATGTCGCCTAACGCGGAGGTAATCGTTTCGCGATCGGTGACGTCGCCTTCGATAAATTCAACATCGTCGCCGATCCAGGCCGGCTTCCCGTGCCGGTGCGTTTGGGGCTCGAGATTGTCGAGAATGCGCACCCGCCAACCTTCACGCCGGAGCAGATCGGCGACGTGGGAACCGATCAAGCCGGCGCCGCCCGTAACGAGAGCCCGTTTTCCGTGTGCGTTCATGCGTCCGACTCGTTAGGCCAAATCCGGGCGCGCCCTTCGCTTTCCAGCAGATGGGAGAGAAAGCGACGCGTGGCCGGCGCCTCGAACCCGTCGCTCGAACTTCCGTTAGCCCGAAAAAGCTCCTGGCAAAGACGCGCGAGCGTTCCCCGGTCATCGACGTCATACCAGGTTGGCAAGAGATGAACCGGCAGATCGATTGCGCTCGCCGCCGCGATCGTCTGTTGCAGGACGCGGTCCGTGCTCCAGTCGATTCTCTCGAACAGCGGCCAATGCATTTTCTTCAAGCCGATAAGGTAATAGCCACCGTCGTCGCTAGGCCCGAGAACGATTGAATCCTTTTCCTCGGATAAGTACTCGGTTGCGCGCGCGAACACGTGCCCGGGGACCGTCGGACTGTCTGAGTCGATTAGGCAAAGCGAAGCAAATCCGAGCTGCAGCAAATCTTCCGTTGCCGCGGAGAGCCGTTCGCCGAAGGCATCGCCGCGCTGGGGAACGAGAACAAAATCTTTCGGCAAAATGTCCGCGTAGGCGGCCTCCGCGCCGACCGGCGTGTAGACGCCGATCCCCTGCGCGCGCACTCCGTCCGCGGTGTGGCCGATCGCCTCCGCCGTATCGCGAAGAAAACAAATGTTCAGGGCTGCGGCCTCTTCCGGGCTTAGCGGCGGCGTCAGCCGCGTCTTCACTCGTCCTGCCTCTGGCGCTTTCGTCATTACCGCAAGCGCGCACAAACCTCCGGAGACTTGGCGGCCTTCGCGCGGATCGAGGATGCGATGAAGCACAATCACCGTTCTTGGGTCACCGCGTGGCGCACCGGCCGCGTCACTCCTTCTCGCAGAGGGCGTATTGGTAACGCCCCTCGCGCCAGGTCTCGATTCGGCGCCAGGGCTGCGTCGCGAAAAGGCGATTCATTTCGCGGAGAGATAACACGCGGGCGCGCGTTGGTTCGCGATATCCGTTCTTGAAATGAGTCAGCCCGGCAAGAACCCACATCATGAAAAGTGGAATCGAAGCCCAAAACGCCCAGCGCGGCTCTGCAATAAAACAGCGGCCGCCCGGACGAAGCACGCGGTGCATTTCCGCCACCGCCCGGCGCCGTGTCGGCAGGACGGTGAATAAGCGCGACGCGACCAGAACATCGTAACTTTCATCCGCCAACGACAATTCCAGAACGTTGTCGCTCTTAAAACGACAGTTGTTCAAACCCAGCCGGGTCCGTTTTTCTCGCGCCCATGCGAGCTGTTTTGGCGATTGGTCAATCCCCACGACCTCAAGCTCGGGAAATCGCTCGGCCAACTTGCACGAATAAAAGCCTGGGCCGCATCCGAGCTCGATTAGCTTTTGGCCTGACCGCGGCCTTTCTCCAGGCCAAAGCGCCTTGGTCATGCGCGCTGTGTCGTCCCGAAATAACTTTTCGCGGCAGAAAATGTAAAGCCACGCGAAATGCTCGAACAGGCTGTCCGAGGAAGCTTCTGTTTCTTCATCTCCCGTAACTGGTTGGCTGGCGGGAACGGATTGTCCCGGAGCGGATTGAGTCATCGGCAAAAGGGCCGGATCCGCTAGCGCCGCCGAGTCAGTGGGAAAAGTTTTTAACACCTTCTTTAAGGATTGAATCTAAATTTACAGGACAGTTCTTAATCTTATCGGGGCGGACAACTCGTCTGGACTCTTGATTTCACCTCGTAAACAGTGCGGAGATTTGCCTGTTGATAACACCGCGAGCCGGTCCCCACAAATCCGTCCGCCCAAGCCAGACGCTTTTTTGTTGGGCGTTATTCGATCTTGTTGGCTTCTTGTACAGCGATCGTTTAACAACGCCAAAATGAAGGTGCTCCCACGTTTCTTTTTTTGCGCGCTGATCGCGCTCGCCTGGACGGTTGAGATCCGAGCGGGAGAGCCAACCTTGCTCGAGATCCGGAAAATCCTTGATTCCAAAAAGTTCGTGGATTTAACCCACGCATTCGCTCCCGGCATCCCAAAATGGCAGGGCTTCCCGGATGAAAAGAGGGAGATCGCCTATTGGTACGAAAAAGGGAAAGGCTCTCTCGGCGAAGGATTTTTCAGCGAACTCTTCACGCATGTGGGGCAATGGGGAACGCATGTTGATCCTCCAGCACACTTCGTCAAAGGATTGCGGACCGTCGACGAGATAACGCTTAGGGAAATGATTTTGCCGCTGGTCGTCATCGACGTTCACGCTGAAGCTGCGAAGACTCCGGATTACACATTGACGGTCGAGCGAATTAAAAAATGGGAGACCGATCACGGACCCATTCCGCCGGGATCATTCGTGGCAATGCGCACGGATTGGTCGAAGCGGTGGCCGGATGCGAGCGCGATGGAAAACAAAGATTCGGCCGGCGTAGCGCACTATCCGGGCTGGAGTTTACCCGCGCTTCAATATCTCTACGAGGATCGCAAGATTACGGCCTCGGGCCACGAAACGACGGACACGGACCCCGGCATTGCCACTTCGAAAGAAGACTACTCGCTGGAAACTTACGTTTTGAAAACCAACCACTATCAAATCGAGCTGCTGACTAATCTCGATCAGGTCCCGGAGAGTGGGGCCCTCGTGATCGCGACTTTTCCGAAACCAAAAGGAGGCTCGGGATTTCCCGCGCGCGTTTTCGCAATCTGTCCGCGGTAGCGGCCAGCGAGGTCATTTGCGTCGCCTCGTGGGTGCGGTGAGTGTTGCGCGATGGCTCAGATCCGGCGCGCGATTTTTTGGCAACTAGCCGGCCTGGCGATTGTCGCACTGACGCTCTTTTTTTTGAGCCAGCTTTGGCCGGTCGTCGACCGGGTCGCGGAAGTGCAACAACACGTGATGCGGTGGGGCGCTTGGAGCGCCATTTGCTACCCCGTCCTCTACGCCTGCTGTAACGTGCTCCTGCTCCCTGGCGGCATTTTAAGCGTAGGCGCTGGATTCTTCTTCGGCCTCTGGTGGGGATTCTTCATCGCGCTGGTTGGTAATGTTGGCGGCGCCGCGATCTCGTTTTTCATCAGTCGCGCGATTGGACGGCAATGGCTTAAGCGCAGGTTGATGCGCAACAGCACTCTACGCGCATTGGAACCCGCGATCGAGAGAGAGGGCTGGAAGATCATTCTCTTAAGTCAACTCCATCCCCTGTTTCCAACCAGTCTCCTGAACTATCTGTACGGCTTAACCAGAATTCGTTTCCGAACTTGCATGCTCTGGGTGGCGGTAGGCCAAGCCCCAGGGTTATTCCTTTATTCCTATCTGGGCACGCTCGGCCAGCTTGGATTAAATTTGGCGAGAGGTAAGAGCCATCCACGGCCGGTGGAATATTGGGTTTGGTTAGGCGGCTTCGGCAGCGCTGCGGTAATAACTATCATACTGGGCAACATAGCATTGCGTCTATTGCGGCAGGCTCAGGAACATCCTCAGGCGAGCCCCACCGGCGGGTTAGTGCCAGCCGCCGTTGCTGCTCCAGCCATGTTAGCTTCGAACCATGATCGATAACCTGACAGGCGCTGAAGTCGCGCACCTCAATGTTCTACGTGGAACATGAAAGCTTCCAGTGCGGATTACGACGTCATTGTTGTCGGCAGCGGTCACGCCGGAGTTGAAGCGGCCTTGGCGGCCTCACGGTTGGGAAGCAGGACCCTCGTGCTTACCCAAAACTTGGATACCGTGGCGCAGATGTCATGTAACCCCGCCATCGGGGGATTAGCGAAGGGCCACATGGTTCGGGAAATTGACGCGCTGGGCGGAGCCATGGGCATCAATGCCGATGCAACCGGATTGCAGTTTCGCCTCCTGAACCGAACAAAAGGCCCAAGCGTCCGAGCTCCTCGGGTTCAATGTGACAAGAAAGCGTATCAATTCCGGATGAAATCGGTCTTGGAACGCGCCGCAAACTTGGACATCAAACAGGCCACCGTTCTGGATATTCTGGTCAACCGAGATTCACAAGCAATGGGTGTCACTACGGATATTGGCGTCGACTTCACGGCGAGCTCAGTCGTGGTCACATCAGGAACTTTTTTGCGCGCAATGCTCCACCTGGGCGCTAAAACCAAGGAAGGAGGGCGGATGGCGGATGCGAGCTCCGGATTGAGCGAGTCGCTCCGAAAGCTCGGGTTTGAAGTAGGTCGATTCAAGACGGGCACCCCTTGCCGGATCAATCGACGTTCGGTGGATTTCACCCAATGCGAGCAGCAGCTCGGCGACAATCCACCATCGTTCTTCAGTTTTTTTCCGCCGATCTGCGGCGACTCCAGCGAACTGCCCGGTCGGACGCCGTTCCACGTGGAACAACTTCCGTGTTGGATCACCTACACGACCTCGGCCACCCACGAAATCATCCGCCGGAATCTCGCGAAGTCGGCACTCTATTCTGGGCGGATCCAAGGCACCGGGCCCCGTTATTGCCCATCGATCGAAGACAAGGTGGTTAAATTCCCGGAGAAAACCACGCACCAGGTTTTCCTGGAGCCAGAGGGGCGTAACACGGAGGAATTTTACGTGAACGGGCTTTCAACCAGCTTGCCGTACGATATCCAAGTCGAATTCATTCGTTCGATACCTGGGCTTGAGGAGGCGGAACTGATGCGGCCCGGATATGCGGTGGAATACGATTATTTCCCGCCAACCCAGCTGAAGCAGACCCTCGAAACGAAGCGAATCGAAGGGCTATATTTTGCGGGTCAGGTAAACGGCACATCCGGGTACGAAGAAGCTGCCGCTCAGGGGCTTATGGCTGGTGCTAACGCAGCTCTAAAGGTGCAGGGGCGGCCACCCTTTGTGATCGGTCGGAAGGAGGCTTACATCGGGGTCCTCATCGACGATCTCATCACTAATGGGACTGATGAGCCATATCGCATGTTTACAAGCCGCGCTGAAGATCGGCTTTCGTTGCGCCATGACAACGCGGACCAGCGCTTGACCGGCCGCGGCTTCGAAATCGGCCTCGTCGACACCCATCGGCACGGGGTGTTCCAAATGAAAATCGAAGCAGTGGAGAAATTACGCGCTTCGGTTCGGGAGATCTCGTTTAATGGAAAGCCCTTGGCCGCATTGATGAAGACGCAAAATTTTCAGCTGCCTTCTTTGCCGCCAGAGATCCGGCAGACCGCCTCCCCAGAAATCTGGGAGCTCGTTGAGACCGACCTGAAGTACGAAGGGTATGTCCAGCGCCAATCTCTTCAGAATGCGAAGCTGCACCGCGATCGTGGCCGCCTCATTCCTCCCGATTTGGATTATGAAACGATTTCCGGATTGCGGCGCGAGACTCGTCAGAAATTGTCTGCGCTGCGTCCCATGTCATTGGGCCACGCCGCCCAGGTAAGTGGAATTACGCCGACCGATATTTCGATCATCTCGATCTGGCTCCAGAAAAACAAACAGCCGGAGCCAGCCGCGGGCTAGGCGTGCGGCGAAATTAAATCCGTGTTGTTCCTGCTCCTGGCCTGCAGTCTCCTCGGCTATTTTTTCGGCTCGTTTCCCGCCGGCTATTTAGCCGGCCGCCTCGCTGGCGTGGACGTTCGTCGAGAGGGCAGTGGAAACATCGGGGCAACTAATGTCTTGCGCATTCTCGGCAAGAATTGGGGCTACGCTGTTTTCGCGATCGACGCCTTCAAGGGATTCGCCGCGGTCCGGGTTTCGTTGATGCTCGTAAATTTTTGGCCGGAGGCGAAGCCCTACGCGGAGTACATCGCGATCCTGGCTGCGATCACGTGCGTCGCCGGCCATACCTTCCCGGTTTGGCTTCGGTTCAAAGGCGGGAAAGGCGTCGCCACTTCAGCCGGCGCGCTCACCGGGCTGGTGCCCCTCGCGGTGCCTTTCGTTCTCCTGGTCTGGATCGTTGTTTACGAAATCAGTCGCTATGTTTCGCTCGCTTCAATCATCGCGGCCATCTCGCTGCCAATTATCGTCGGCCTTTTGGCGCGCTGGAATTTTGTGGACACCTGGGCGCTCATTTATTTTTCCATCGCTTTAACACTTCTGGTTCTTTGGCGGCATCGCTCGAATTTTTCTCGTCTTCTCAACGGAACCGAACAACGCTTCCGCCGTAAGTGAGCATCGAAAGCACCGCAATCGTCGGAGCAGGCGGGTGGGGTACGGCCCTCGCCGTCCTTTGGTCGAAGCGCGGCAACGCCGTCACCCTCTGGGGACATAATCCTTCCCGCGCCGCGCGGATGCGGGAAACGCGGGAGAACGCCCAATACCTGCCAGGCGTGAAGCTTCCGGAATCGATTCACATCACGAGCGAAATCGGGGATTGCCTGCGCTCGGATCTCATCGTTTTCGTCACGCCATCGGTAGCGTTGCGTTCCGTTGCCACTCGCCTCCGAGACGCCGGATTAGATTCGGAGACCATCCTCTTGAGCGGCACGAAAGGCATCGAGCACGGAACCGGGCTCCGGATGACCGAAGTGCTCCACGAAATTTTCCCACGCAACACCGTCGCTGTTCTCTCCGGGCCAAATCTCGCAGCGGAAGTTTCGCGCGATCTGCCCAGTGCGGCGGTGCTCGGCTGCCGCAATCCAGAGTGCGCCCAGGAACTTCAATCCTATCTCGGCAGCGAACGGTTTCGGATTTATTCCAGCGACGAGACGATCGGCATCGAACTGGGCGGCGCGCTCAAGAACGTTTTCGCGATCGCGGCCGGCGCGAGCGACGGATTCGGCCTGGGCGACAACTCGAAGGCAGCTTTGGTCACGCGGGGTCTCGCCGAATTATTGCGTCTCGGGACTGCCATGGGCGGCAATCCGCGCACGTTTTACGGGTTAAGTGGCGCGGGCGATCTGATTGCCACGTGCTTCAGCCAGCTCAGCCGCAACCGGCGCGTGGGTGAACGTCTCGGCCGCGGCGAAACCGTCGACCAAATCATCGCCAGCACCCAAACAGTCGCGGAAGGAATTCCCACCGCTAAAAGCGCTTTCGAATGCGCGCGCCGGCTCCAGATCGAGACCCCGATCATCGACCAGATTTATTCCGTCGTGCATGAAGCGAAGCCGCCGGCCGACGCGATGCAGGCACTGCTGGCGCGCGATCAAAAGGCCGAGCGCGGGTGATTCGTTAGGCCGCGACGAACTGCGTGATCACTTCCGGATACAGTTCCCGCTCCGCGAGCTGGATTCGCGCATGGAGCGATTCGGGCGTGTCGTCCGCGAGCACCGGCACTTTCCGCTGTCGGATAATTTCACCGCTGTCGATCCCGGCGTCGACGTAATGAACCGAACATCCGGTGACTTTTTCGCCGGCAACCAAAGCCTGCTTCCATGCCTCGATGCCGGGAAATTTCGGGAGAAGCGACGGATGAATGTTGATGATGCGGCGCGGAAAAGCAGCGAGCATCGGCTCTTTTAATACGCGCATGAAACCGGCCAGCACGACCAATTGCACGCCGGCCTGTCGGAGGAGCCGCACCAACTCCGCTTCCACAGCCGGCTCGAGTCGGGTCCGAAAATTTCCCGGGGGCAAATAAAGGTTTGGGACGCCGAACTCGCGCGCGATGTCGAGGATTCCAGCGTCGAACACATCGGAGACGACGAGGCGCGCTTCGGCCTCTAATCGTCCATCGCGGATTTGTTCGAGGATCGCGCGGCAGTTACTGCCTTTGCCCGAGCCGAGAATTCCCAACGCTAGCTTCTTCATGGCACGGCGCGTATTTTTTCGACGAGTGCCGAAGTCGAATAGCCCGACTCAAACGGAAGGATGCGGATCTCGGTGCCGGCGCGCTCAAGCGCTCCTCGCTCTTCGCTATCCAAGCTTGCCGTCGTGTAATCGCCTCCCTTCACGTAAATCGCGGGCCGCACTTTTTCGAGGAGGGCCGTGGCCCGCACCTCCGGAAAAATGACGACGCAATCGACGCATTCGAGCGCCGCGATAACCTCGGCGCGCTCAGTCTCGCGGTTCAACGGCCGGCCTCTGCCTTTAAGCGCGCGCACAGAATCATCGCCGTTGATGGCCACGACTAGCGCATCGCCCAACGCTCGCGCTGCCTCCAGGTAACGGACGTGCCCCACGTGCAACAAATCGAAACAGCCGTTCGTGAAGACAAGCCGGTGTCCCTTTTCGCGCAGCTCCGTTGAGATCGCCGCGGCGCGCTCCGGATCGATGATTTTTTCCCTCATGGCTTCGGCGCGATGAAACGTAATGCCCGCGGCACGATTTCGAAAGTCGCCGGCTCATTGCCCACCAGTTCCCCATCGACGTTGAACCACATCCCCGGTTTGGAATTTACCGTCACCTTTTGCGCGCGTCGATAGACGACGGCCTCGCTCGAGAGATGAGTGCCGAGTGCGATTTGCGCCACGATGAGGGCCATTTCCGCGCCGGGCCGTTGCGGGATGAGAATCACGTCGAGCAAGCCGTCATCGATTGACGCTTCCGGCGCGATCAACCGGCCGCCCGCCACGTAGCGGCCGTTCGCGACGACGACGTTGTAAAGTTCCATCGTAATTGATTCTTCGTTGTCCAGCGACAGCGTTGTGCGATACGCGCGCAGTTCCGGCAACGCCGCCGCGGCGCTCCGCAGATACGCGAGCGGTCCCCACGTCTGTTTCATCTCCGACGTCAGCTTTTCGTTCATCAGTCCGCTAAATCCGCCCGCGGAGACATTGACGAAATAGCGGACTTCATCGCTGGTGACGCGAACCAGGTCGACGGCCCGCGTCTCGCCGGCACGGATCACTTCCAAAGCCGCTTCCAAGTCCACCGGCATGGCGATCGAACGCCCGAAATCATTGCCAGTGCCGAGCGGCAGCAGTCCCACCCGGACTTCGCCAAAGTTTTCGCCGATTCCGTTGATCACTTCGTTCAACGTTCCGTCGCCTCCTGCAGCCACGATCGTCGTTCGTCCCTTTCCGATGGCCGTTTTCGCAAACCGCGCCGCTGAGCCCGGCTTGGTTGACAGGCGGATCTCGGCGTCCGGCAATTGGGCGAGACGGGCGGTGAGATCATCCAGATCGCGAATCGATCCGGCGGATGGATTTAGAATGATGCAGGTCTTGGCCATCGAGGAACTCCGAGGGCAAGAGGTTGGGCCAGCTGCCACCGCCTCGCAATGCCAGAATCCGAGGTTTGACCCTTGCGAGGTTACGTGATCGGCTAGACCCGGAGCGAACCGCGGAATCCGCGGCCCGCATAGTAAGATTGCGGGCCGTTGTGATAGACGAAGACGCGGTCGAAACGGCGATCACCGTAAAGGCCGCCCCCCAGTTTTCTAAACTCATCGGGAACTCTCAACCAACTCGACGACTTCGTATCGAACTCTCCCAGTTTCTGCAGCGCCTGATATTGTTCTTCCGTCAGGAGCTCGATGCCCATGGCCGCGGCCATTTCCATGGCGCTGGTTTTCGGCTTATATTCTTTCCTGGAATCGAGCGCTTCGCGGTCGTAGCAAACGCTTGTCCGGCCCTTGGGACTGTTCGCCGAACAATCGAAAAAGATGTATTCGCCGGTCTTTTTATCCTGGCCTACAACATCTGGTTCGCCGCCGGTTGCCTCCATTTGTTTGAGCGACCAAAGTTTGTCTGGATTAGCCTTCAGCTTTGCCTGCACCCCGGTCCATGCCAGCCCTTTGTGACGGTTCATGTTTTCCTCAAAACGGACCTTCAAAGTCTGGATGAGTTCCGCGCCTTCTTTTGATGACAGTTCTTTTTTTGTTCCAACGCTTTTCATATGAGTCTGGGTTGTGTCGCTGCCGGTTGAGTTAAGCCAATCAGGTCGGCCTTTTCGAAATGAACCTTCGCAGGACGTGGCCTTTGCACATCCAAAGCCCGGTTAGGACGATCATAGGAACGGCGACGTACCGAACGACTGGTGCGTAGTTCGGAAGTTCTTTAAACGGACTATAAACATAACCGATAATCGGAATGCTAAAGATGAGATGAATCCAGCGACCTATCGAGCGTTTGGTAGCATCGTGCACAATCGATTTGGCGTCTAACTAACTAGCGATACACAAATGACGACCGACCGACAACAAGGATGAGCAACTTCGCGTCACTACTCTTCGCCCCGGAGCAGAGGCGCTTTCGTGTAGTGGGAAGGAATAGAAAGAATCGGCTCATCGAGTTTAGCTTCGGGTCGACGGCGACCAACCGCCCGAACATAGCCGAGGTAACGACCCTTATCCGCTTCCAAAGCTCTTATTTCCGCGGAGTTCTCCGGACAAACCAGCCGCTGCCAATCTAGCCACACTTTCCAGCCGCTCGACATATCGTCTGCCAGCTCGACGGCCACTACTCCACCTCGCTCCCAGTGGCGCTGCCACCACCCGGCCGAATGCAGACAGCACATGCTCGGTTCCCACCACGCGCTGAGATGATCGGGCACCGGGCCTTCGATCTCACGCGATAACCCCGCCCCGGCGATCGCGATTTGTCCACCCGGCTTCACAAAACGTCCGAGATAATTCAGGTAGAGGTCATCGGTCCCGTAGTAAACAAAGGAGTCGATAGAGACGATAAGGTCGAAAAATTCTGTCGCGAATGGCAATGACCGTGCGTCTGCGTGAATAGGAAACACGCCATCCTCGACCCCCGCGTCGCGGACCAGCTGGAGCGTCTCCGAAGCGTTGAACCACAAGTCTGTCGCCCAGACCTGGACCCCAAATTCTCGGTGGAGGAAAACCGATGAAGCCCCGCGTCCGCAACCCAGGTCCAACACCCGCATCCCTGGACGCAGATCTAGCGCAGACGCGAGCCACTCAACCAACCACAAGGAACAGGCGCCGCCGCTAACACTCGCGACGATCCACTCGGGGTTGTAAGCCGAGGAGCGAGGAAACTGCTCGCGAAGGAAACGTTTATCCATGCTTGTACGAATGGGAATAGAGTGGGTGCGAACGAACCTGTGCATCGCTCGCTCAACTACGCACCGCTAACCCCGCCGGCCACGCCGACTACCGCTACCATGCGGCGTGTTCTAAATTTCTTACTTCTTAATTCTTCCTTCGTTGCGGCGCCTATGGCGTCGCGGGCATGCTCATCTGCATGAAATTGCCAAAGGTCTGGTTAGCGCGGTCTTTGTTCGCGGCGACAAAATCGTAGTTTGCTTTCACGGTTTTTTCCTCGGACTTGGCCAGCTCGTCTCCCATCGCGCAAGCCATGATCGCGAAGAGGGCCTTGCCGAAATCATCGGCCGTAATGCCGGCGGCCTTAAAAATCTCAGCCACCTTGGGGCATTTCGCGGTGATGCTCGTGCCCCAGTTGTCTGGATTGATGGAAGGATCGGCGCTGGCAGCGTTCAACTCCTTCTTGGCGGCCTCATCAGCTCCCAGGGCTTTGATGGACGCGTCCATCTTATCAAGAAGATCGGTAGTGAGCGGAATGGCGCCGGCGCTTTTGATTTGGTCAGGCGGAACCTCTGCGCGGAGGACCGGCGCAGCGGCCAGGGCGAGGAGCAGAACGATTGCGGTGAGAGCGGACGATAATGCTTTCATTTGGCGACGGTAGGGTGACAACCCGAGCGGTCAAATCGCAAATTTTCGGTGCAGGCATGGAGGGTCGGCTCTCCCCGTCCCAAAGGATCCGCGACGTTGCCGCGTCTTTCCATTTGGAGATCAAGCGCTCGGACTCTTCAATACCGGCCGAATAGTAACAGCACTGTTACCAAAGCTCCCTAGCTACGGCGGCGCGCGCGACCGCCTGGGACGCACGCTACGTCCCGGTCGGAGGCGCTCCAGAGTCACTTTTCCCTCGTGAACCGCCCAGCGCGGCAGGGCGCTGCGAGCGACGAATTCGATTCCATGCGTCATCCATCGTGAGGGCCCAGAAAGAGAAATAGGCAACGCCTATTCGCGCCAGACGCATAAAGTATTTCAAACTACTTGACCGCGCGTTTCGGTTTACTGCATGAAAACAGTAACTCTCGAAAAGAGATGGCAAGTTGGCCGGCGCCTCAAGCAAGCCGGCAAACAATTCTCAATCGATCGCGTCTTTGATTATGTCCAAGGCGCGCTCGTCTGCGTTGACCAAGCCGGCTTTTGTGCCGGGTTGATGATGGGCTCCCTCATGCTGGTGTCGTTTCTTCTGCAAGCGGTCCGTTCCGGCGCGGAGAAAGGGGTAATCTAAGTGATCAACCTGACTTCAATGCGTCTGCGTGCTTCTCGTTTCCTGAGCGAGCGTTACCAACAGCGGGAACGTCCCTGCTACTTCACGGACCTCTTTCTTTGGACACTCATCGTGCTCGTCTCGATGTGGCCGATATCAGCGGTAGTCCACGCAATAGGGATGTTGAAATAAAACGAATCGGAACCGGAAGGGAAGCATGAGCTTCGTAATTATCATGTATTACCTGGTGTTGCGGGTGATCGACAAACTCTAGGGAGAGAAGGCGGCGGCGGCTTCCTGATGGAAGGCTGCGGCCGCTTTGGTTTCGTGGCGGAGTGGATTGCGCAGCAGATTGATCTCGCGGGTGGGAACTGGCGGCGTAAAGGGCAGGGCCACGCAACCACTCGGGAGGTCGCGTTCCACCATCATTTGCGGTACGAAGGAGACGCCCATGCCGGTCGCAACCATCTGAGCAATCGTGGCGAGCTGGGCGCCTCTCAGGGCCAGTTCCGGCCGAAGACCATTCGCAACCAGAAGCTGACAAACCTGCGCGGACAGGCAATGGACTTCGTGTAAGAGGAGAAACTTTTCGGATTTGAGATCGCTCCAAGTGATCTTTTTCTTTTTCGCCAGGCGATGTTCGTTCGCCAGCAAGACAAAAAGCGCCTCTTTGCCTAACGGGTGAGCTTCCAGGGTTGGCCTCTGCTGGCAGGTCGACATGATAGCAATATCGAGAGTTCCTTCTTCCAGCCGCGAGGCCAGGCTTTCGGTTGTGTCCTCCAGAATTTCCAGCTCGACCTTTGGGTAGCGGGTTTGAAATTTCCCGATGAGCCTTGGCAAAACATAGGGCGCCATGGTTGGAATCGCCCCGATTGTTAGCCGGCCGGCGACGTCATGTTTCAGGTCGTCGAGGCAACGGCGAGACTCGGCAATCTCGACCAGTATTTTCCGGGCATACTCGAGCAGGCATTTGCCGGATTCAGTAATGACTACCGAGCGCGACAGACGATCGAACAGCCGGTGATCCACCTCCGCTTCCAGTTTTTGGATTTGCTGACTAAGCGAAGGCTGAGCGACATGTTCGCGGGCAGCGGCGCGTGAGAAGCTGCCTTCTTCGGCCACAGCAACGAAGTAACGGAGCTGATGAATCTCCATTGAGAAAGCCTGGTTGCTTCAAGCGTCCGCCCATCTGCCCAGCTTGTCCACAATGGAGGGATGGGGCGGTGGCTTGATTTTCAATGGAGGGACGACCGCTGTGTCGTCCCTAATATATTTAATAGGGACGGGACAGCGCCCGTCCCTCCAAGTTCGCAGCTACACCGGCAGACCTTTGCCAGCGATTTGGACCATCTGATCGCAGAAGCGGTCGAGCTCGGGGAGGGCCGTGTAGACATTTGGCGTAATCCTCAGTCCCTGGAATTCTTCGTGGACGATGGCGACGGTAAAAATGTGCTGTTTATCCAGGAGATATTTGGCGACGGCTTCCGGATTTGTCCCTTCGATCTGGACGTTCGCGATGGCGCACGACTGGTTCGGGTCGAATGACGTGTTGAACTTAATTTTCGGCACGTCCTTGAGCTTGTTCATCCAGTAACGTGAGAGGTAACGCAAGCGCGCTTCCTTGCGTTTGCCGCCGAGCCCGTTGTGAAAGAGGAGCGCTTCGCCGATGGCCAGTTTGATCGCCGCCGAATGGGTGCCGATCTCTTCGAACTTTCGAATGTCGGAAGCCTGCTTGGATTCGGCCGCCATCATCGGCCAGATTTTTTCGATCTTGTCCCGCTTCACGTAGAGCATACCAGTACCCTTGGGCGCGTAGAGCCATTTATGCAGGCTGGTGCCGAAGTAGTCGCAACCGAGATCCTTCTGTTTGAAATCGAATTGCGCGAACGAATGGGCGCCGTCGACGATGGTCTCAATCCCTTTGGCGCGCGCCATTTCGCAGACCGCTTTCACCGGTGTGATCTGGCCGGTGATGTTGACCTGGTGCGCCATCAGGATCAGCCGGGTCCGGTCGGTGATTCCTTTTTCAAAGGCCGCCGTGATTTCGTTGAGGTTCTTCGGCGGGATCGGGATCTGGATCAGCTTGAGCTTAAGATTTTCGCGCTTCTCCCGCTGACGCAGGGTGGTCAGCATCCGCGGATAATCCTGGGTGGTAGTGAGGATTTCGTCACCGGACTTGAAGTCCATTCCCATTAACAGAATCTCGAGCGACTCGGAGGCGTTGCGGGTAATGGCAATCTCTTCCCGGTCGCACCCGAACAATTCGGCGAGACCGGTCCGAATGGTTTCGCATTGCGGCTCGAGAATTTGCCACATCGTGTAGGCCGTAGCGTCTTCCTGTTGCCAGGTGTAACGCACCATCGCCTCGGTCACGATTCGCGGGCTGGGCGAAACGCCGCCGTTGTTGAGATTGATCATGCCGCGCGTGACGCTGAATGCGTTCTGGATCGCGAACCAAAAGTCCTCATCCATCGCCGCTTCTTCCGGGGTGAGATTTGCGACCGTCTTGGTGGCGGCTTCGACGTTCTTCAAAAGCGACGCCACCGTCGCGGAGGAAAGAGCAGCCAGGCCGAGGCCTTTGCCGGCCAGGGAAAGAAAATCGCGCCGCGTGCGGATCTGCACGGGGAGATTGAAGCGATTTTGGCGCGGCTGCGCAATCATTGTGTGGAGGGACGACCGCCGTGTCGTCCCTAAATAGATAGGGACGGGACAGCGCCCGTCCCTCCAATGTCGCTGAATCGCGCTGCCCGGCCTCGCCCTTTCTGTTCTCTAAGTGTTCCTAACTGTTCTCAAACTGATTAGCTAGGACCCCGGCGCCTCCCGGGCTATCTCTCCGGCCCAACAAAACTATGAGGCATCTTCAAATCGCGTTTTCTGTCATTGCTCTTGTGCTGCTAACGGCTGTTCTCACTCCTACCCAGGCAATGGCGGAACCTTCAATCGTGGTAAGCGTTCCCGATCAGACGCTGGCCCTCGTTGATGGCGGCGTAGTCCGGGAGCGGTTCAAAGTTTCCACGTCGAAGTACGGGCTGGGCGATAACCCAAACAGCTACGCGACTCCGTTGGGATCCTTGGAAGTCGCGTCGAAGATCGGCGGGAACGCCCCTGTGGGCACCGTCTTCAAATCCCGGCGACCGACCGGCGAAATCCTCCGTCCGAACGCTCCCGGCCGCGACCCGATCGTGACCCGGATCCTGTGGCTGCGCGGGCTTGAGCGGGGTAATGCCCGCGCTTATTCACGCGGAATCTACATTCACGGCACGCCCGTGGAAGCGCAGATCGGCCGGCCCGTCAGTTATGGTTGCATCCGGATGCGCTCGAATGACGTGACGCGCCTTTTCAGTACCGTCCGCGTCGGCACGAAGATCGAGATCACGAATACCGGCTTGAGCGGAGCGGTTGCGCAAGCCACCCTCAAACAGCAAGCGCACGGCGTTCGGATCGCGGCGCAGACCCACGGAACTCGCGTGGCGGCAAACTAGCCCGCGGGCGTTTGGTTTTCGGCGGGACCAGTCTCCAGGATCCTCCCGAAGCTGCCGGCCCCGAAGCTTTGGAGAAGCGACGGGAGCAATCCCGAGAGGCTTTGATGGTGATCGGCAGCCGGATCGACTTTGCCGTTGGGAGTAAGTTTATCGACGACCGTCGGCAAAAATTTCGCCAGAAGCTGCGACGCCTGCGCCGGGTCTACTCCCAGTTTGGCCGCGATCGCACTAATCTGGTCCTGCCCGATGACCTGCTCAACGTGCTCGGGCGCGATCGGCTTGTTCTCGCCGGGACTTACCCAGGAATTGACTTGGTCGCCATGACCGGCCTGGGTGAATTTGTTCAGGAGCCCCTGCACGCCGCCGCTTTGGGCGAGAAGTCCGGTCAGCACGCCAAGGAGCGGGTTCGCGCCGCCCGGCTGGTTGCCGGGCTGATTTTGTCCACCGAGAATTGAATCGAGGAATCCCATAAAGTTCTTTCTTTGGTTAATTGATCAGCCTCATCGTAATGGATCAACCGCGGCTGGGGAGAAAATTCGGACTGCGGCGCGGCCAGCGGAAATCAGACATTGGAGGGACGGGCGCTGTCCCGTCCCTATTATCAGGGACGACACGGCGGTCGTCCCTCCAAGAGGAGATTGTAGAGCAACCGCTCCGGTCGCGGATTAGCAATTGGGACACGCCCGCCCTACAATTGAAAGAAAGCGAAAAGGAAAACACCTATGGATCGCAGAACATTTGTCAGGTTGAGTTTGGCGGGCGGTGTTGGATTGTCGGCCACGGGAATGCCGCCGATGTTCGCGGCGGAATCAAGCAGCATGAGTCACATTTTCCGAATCGGCGGCGACCTGAGCGTGAACCGGCTTGGGTTCGGCGCGATGCGCATCACCGGCGACGGCATTTGGGGTTGGCCAAAGGATCGGGCCGCCGCCATCAAAGTGCTCAAGCGCGCCATCGAACTCGGCGTGAACCTGATCGACACGGCCGATGCCTACGGCCCCGAAACGAGCGAGCTGCTCATCGCTGAAGCGCTCAATCCATATCCGAAAGGCCTCATCATCGCGACTAAAGGCGGCCTAACGAGACAAGGTCCCAACCAGTGGTCGCCGAACGGCAAACCGGATTACCTGAAGCAATGCGTCGATAAAAGCCTCCAACGTCTGAAGCTCGAGCGGATCGACCTTTATCAACTGCACCGGATCGATTCCAGGGTGCCGATGGAAGATTCGTTAGGCGCGCTCAAGGAGGCGCAGGTCGCGGGCAAGATCCGGCACATCGGGCTTTCGGAAGTTTCGCCGGAACAGATTGCGCGGGCGCGCAAAGTCGTGCCGATCGTAACGGTCCAAAATCAATACAACGTGGCTGACCGGAAATGGGACAACACCCTCGCGTATTGCGAGAAGGAAGGCCTTGGGTTTATGCCCTGGTCTCCGGTGGGCGGGAGCCATGGGTTGAACTCGGGCGCGCTCGAAGCGGCGGCGAAGGCGAAGAACGCCACGGTCTATCAGCTCGCGATCGCCTGGCTCCTGCAGCGTTCGCCGGTGATGTTGCCCATCCCCGGCACCTCGTCCGTCGCGCACTTGGAAGAAAACATGGCGGCAGAGAAGGTGAAGTTGAGCGCGGAAGAAATGAAATCGCTCGCGGCGAGCTAAGAAAACAATTCGGAGATCACGGCTTCGCTGTTTTCTCCGGCGGACCGGAGACCGGCCCTTTCGGGAACGGCATTTCAGGAATTGAATTCGCGTTCTGAAACGCCGCGATTAGCCAGTGGCCATCCTGTTTCCGGACTAACTGCGTCTGGATTCCTTGCTGCGGGGTCGGGATACCTTGCGGCGTCCGGGCGCCGGTCATGGTCCAGCGGACGTGGACTACCGCGACGTCCGGTTGGAGGAAACGGCTGGTCACTTCGCCAATCGTCAAAACGCTTTCACGGAAAACATACGCATAAGCGTCGGTTAGCTTCTTCTCTATCTCCGCGCGCCCTTTCCACCACCAGCCCACAACATTCACGCAATCGCCATCCTCAGTGAATAACGAGGCGTAGGCTTTCGCGTCGTGCTGGTTCCAGGCTTCGCCCTGGCGCTTTTCCAAGGCCCGGATAGCCTCTTCATTTTCCGCGCTTCCCGCCGCGTAGCCAATGCCCGCGAGGCCGAAGATAAACGCGGCCAGTGAAACCATAAGTCGCTTTTGCATAGCGATTCTCTGAGAGAGAGCGCCGGCGATGTCAACGCTCTAGCTGGCCAGAAAACATTTGCTTGCGCCGGGGAGCGCGAACCCAGAGAAGACAAACGGCAAAGCGTAAGGACTACGGAGCCTTTCGCTCGTTCACGGCGACGATCTGGAAATCGTCGTGACCGGTCTTTTCCAGAAGCAGAGTTTTCCAAACTTTGCCGGTCGCGGTCTTGGAACTGTTCCGCAATTCGTAGCGCAGCGGGAACGTGACTTTCAACCGCTCCTGAACCGCGCGCACATCGAGTGGGCCAGCGAGGGTAAACGCCCGCTCCGGCCAGCGTTCGTTATAGCGCTGCAAATCCCGCCGGATTTTTTCCTTGGTCACGCCATTTTCGCCGAAGTAATCGACGCGATCGGCAAAAAACTCAGTCTCCGCCCCGACCTGCGGATCGAGCCCGGCCAGAACAAACGCAGCGATGTAATCGTGGAGCCGTTCGTCCCGCCCGCGGTCCGCTGTCCTCGCTGGCGCGGTCAGCCTCGGCTTCGGCGAATTCGCCGAAACGGCGGCGGGCTGCTTCGGTTTCTCTTTCTTCGCCGCCTCCTCGGCGATCATTTTGTTGATCGCGACCTGATCGCTCTTGCGCAGAGCGCGCCACACGTCTTCGCCAAACCGCGGCATCGGAGTTTTGGGCTCGGTCGCGGTGACGCCGAGCGCGTAACGGGTGGGCTGATCCAGCTTGCCGGTGATCTTGAGTCCATTCCGAATCTGGTAACGGGTCACTCCGGCGGCCGTCTCGCTATCGTAACGGCCGTTGATCTCACCGAAATAAAAGCCGCCCGCCTTTAATCGGGTTTGGACGTCGCGAATGCTGTCATCCGCGCGGAGCGAAAGCGTTGCGACGAAGAAGACTGCCAGGAAACAGGAGAAAAATCGCTCCATTACCTCGAAATCGCACGCGGGCGCGTCTCTAGCCGCGTCCGGTCGCCTCGAGCTGGGCGCGCTTCGCTTCACGATTGCCGGATTCCACCGACCTTCTATCTTCCTGGTCTCACTCGACCACCAATGATTATCCCCACCGAGCCAATTGGCAGTATCCCGCGGCCCCTGGAATTGATTGAAGCTTTCCGGACCCACGATTGCGACGATCCACTGCTCGATCCGCTCTACGAAAGAGCGATCCGCGACACGATCGAGAAGTTTGAAGCGACCGGTTCGCCGGTGATCACCGACGGCGAACAGAGAAAGTATCATAATTTCGGGACCTACTGTGTCGACGGCCTTCATAACATCTCGCCGGACGGGTTCCAGCTTCCGTTTGTCAGTCACACGCGGCGATGGCCGCGCCTAACGAGTGGCCCCTTCCGCTACAAACGTTACGCCGACGCTTTCCTCGAAACGGCCCAGCGTTTCGCGCATGTGTCCGTGAAACAGGCGGTCATTTCGCCTTCCGCGCTCAGTCTAATGTACCCAGCTGAAGGGTTGCCGTACTATTCGCGGGAGGAGTTCATCGACGACCTCCTGGCCGAGCATGAAAAGGAAGTGCGCCGCTGTCTCGAGAAAGGCGCGCACAACGTCCAGGTCGATTTCACCGAGGCGCGTCTCGCGGTCAAAATCGATCCGTCCGGGAATCTCCTGAACAGTTTTATCGACCTGAACAATCTCGCCCTCTCGCGCTTCTCCGCCAGCGAACGCCGGCGGATCGGCATCCACACCTGTCCCGGAGCCGACCGCGATTCCACCCACAGCGCCGATGTCGATTACGCAGGTCTGTTGCCTAGTCTTTTTCAACTCGAGGCCGGCAATTTCTATATCGCGCTGGCCGGAGAGAAAGATCGCACCCGCGTCCTGGAAACGATCCGGCGCCACCTCAAGCCGCACCAGCGCATCTTTGTCGGCGTGGTCCACTCGATCGATCCGCACATCGATACGCCCGAAGAAGTGCGGGACCGGATTCTCGAAGCGGCAAAATACATTCCACTGGAACAACTGGGCACCACCGACGATTGCGGTTTTTCGCCGTTCAGCGACGATACTTCCACTCCGCGCGAGACGGCATTCGCCAAAATCCGGGCCCGGGTTGAGGGGACAAGACTGGCCGGCGAGATTCTGGGGAAAAATAATGGGGGCTAAAGGGGAAGAGGATTTACTGCGGTCGACCGCACTTCAGACCGCGAGCGCGATTCTGACCGCGCGTCGCCGGGCCGAACAGGAACTGGTAAGCGCGAAAGAAGCGCTGGAAACGAAAGGCGCGGAGCTGGCCCACTCCCTCTCCACCATCAGCGCCACGCTCGAATCCACCACCGATGGAATCCTGGTTACGGACCAAAACGGCCAGCTGATCACGTGGAACCAGAAGTTTGCGGACATGTGGCGGATCCCGGCGGACATTTTGAAAACAAGGGAACACGCCCGGCTCCAGGAAGTGACCGGGGTGCAGTTTGCAGATCCAGCAGCCTTTCGCGAACGGATCGCGGCGATCTACTCGGCGTCCTTGCCGGAGACATTCGATGTCCTGGAAACGGCGGACGGGCGGTTCTTCGAGCGTTACTCAAACATTCAGCGCGTTGAAGGCCGCAACGTCGGGCGGGTCTGGAGTTTTCGCGATATCACGGAACGGAAACGCGCTGAAGCCGAGCGCGAGCAGCTCCTGGTGAGCGAACGCCAGGCGCGCGAGCGGGCGGAGCTGGAAACGCGGATGAAAGACGAGTTCCTGGCCACTCTTTCCCACGAGCTGCGCACTCCGCTCAATGCCATTCTCGGCTGGGCGAATCTGCTTCGCGAAACCCAGGATCCGCATGAGATCGCCGAAGGTTTGGAGGTGATCGAGCGGAACGCCCGCGCCCAGACCCAGATCATCGAAGACCTTCTCGACATGAGCCGCATCATCTCCGGCAAAGTTCGGCTCGATGTGCAACGGGTGGATCTGCTCACCGTCATTAACAGCGCTATTGAGTCGGTGAAACCAACCGCCGCCGCGAAAGAGATTCGCATCACCGCAGCGCTCGATCCTCTGGCCGGCCCGATCTCCGGCGATCCCGCGCGCTTGCAGCAGATTCTTTGGAACCTGCTCACGAACGCTCTCAAGTTCACCCCGCGCGGCGGTCGTATTCACGCGATCCTGGAGCGCGTCAATTCCCATCTCGAAATAAGCATCACCGACAACGGGCAGGGCATCGACCCGGATTTCCTGCCGCACGTGTTCGATCGTTTCCGCCAGGCGGACGCGTCGAGCACGCGCGAACATCGCGGGCTTGGACTGGGGCTCGCCATTGTAAAAAATTTGGCGGAGCTCCATGGCGGATCGGTCCGCGCCAAGAGCCCCGGCCTCAACAAGGGGTCCACTTTCACGATCGTGTTGCCGATGGTGACGGTTGATCTCGACCCCTCCCGCCGCCACCCGCGCGCCGCGACCGGCGAGAGCTTCGAGGGCAAGCTCGACCTGCACGGCGTTAGCGTTCTCGCTGTCGACGACGAAGCCGATGCGCGCCATCTCATCAAGCGCATTCTCGCAGGCTGCGGCGCCGCCGTTGAAACAGCCGATTCCGGCGAAATGGCGCTGCGTTTGTTACAACGATCGAAACCGGACGTGCTCGTCATGGACATCGGCATGCCCCAGGAAGATGGCTATGCCGCGATCAAAAAGGTGCGCGAGCTTTCCGTGAAAAACGGTGGGACGGTCCCGGCCATCGCACTCACCGCATTCGCGCGGTCCGACGACCGCCGCCGCGCCATCCTGAGCGGTTTCCAGATGCACCTCGCTAAACCGGTCGAGCCGGCCGAGCTCATTGCGATGGTCGCGAGCCTCGCCGGCCGGACGTAAACTGGTCGTGCGGCGGACGGTAGCGCCGATGCATCGTGAGCCACCCTGTTCCCGGGGTCCGGCGCCATACAAAAATTTCTCGTGATCGAGAACCTGATTTGTTAGGCAAAAAGCCATGAAACGGATTTCGATTGTGGTGGCAGCGCTGGTTATCGCGGGGCTGACGGGGAAGAGCGCGATGGCCGGTTCGTTAGGCAAACAATTGGCCGACCTCGAGTCGCACATCAAATGGAGCGCGGTGGACAACGCGTGGAAAACACTCAGACCTGATTGGGTGCGAACGACGACGACTTGTGACGAAGCGGCCTGTGTCGCGGCCCAGCTCATTACGCTGGAGGCGAACGTGAAATGGGCGGCAGTCGATAAAGAATGGACCGTGCGCCGCAACGGCTGGGTCCGCGATTGTCGGGGCGCGACGAGCGATCACGATGTGGCGAAATTACTCCTCGAATTCGAATCCAACGTGCGCTGGCGGGCGGTTGATGAAGGATGGAAGGGACGGCGCGAGAGCTGGGTCGCCGAGCTGAAAGAAGTATAGCAGCCGCGGCGGGATCAACCCTGGTAGGCGATCGGTTCGCCCCCGAGGTAAAATGCCTTCTTGGTTGGGCGCGGTCGCGAAGCATCGGTCGCTTTGCCCGCTTTTTTCCCGGTCACGACGCGGGCGACGGCCTTCGATTTCCCCGGCAACAACGAGATGGGAGCCGAGCGATATTTGCTCTCCAGAGCCTTCATCCTGGTGACCGAGTCGGCCTTGGGACGCGATTTTAGCGAGCCGGTTTTCCCCGGCTCTTTCACGACGAATTTGCCGTAGCTGGGTTTTTTGTTTTTCGGCATGTTCTAGTGTGCGGCAGGCAAGAGGGCGTTCAAGAAGTTTCAAAAACCGCGGCCGAGGCAGGTAAACTCCTGGAAAAGTTTTAGCTCGAGCGCGATCAGGAGGTTGTCTTTCTTTCCGTCCGGCGCCGGATGCGGAATGCCGCGGAGAAATTCGATCCGGGCGTCGAAGAGGGCGCGGGCCGGTGATTTTCCCGAGCGCAAACCCTCCCAGAACGAGCGATGCAACGGGCCGGCGAGATAGTTGTAAGGCGGCTTCGGTGGTGAATAGTGCGCGCCGGTGCAGCCGATGAACGCACGCGCGCCGCGGGCGAGACAACTCAACGCCAGGCTGGATTCGGCCGTGCGCGGCGTGGGCTGCTCGTTGTTCGGCAAGCGGCGCGCGCTTTCCCGGACGATGAGCGCGCCCCAGCAACAGCCGGCGAAGACCACGCCGTCGATCGTCGCCGGCAAATCGTCCGCCCGCACGGCCTCGGGGAACGAGTCATCTCCTTCGCCCCAAAAAATGGTCCCGTCGCTGTCGTCACCATGCAGCATGAAATAAAGATTCGGTGCGGTGTAATCGCCCGGGCTCAAGGTATCGGCCGTGGTCGGCTCGGAACGAAGAAGCGGCGCTTCGGTCTGGACGGTTTTGTCGGCGAATGGACGGCGAATATTGCGGACGCCATTAACCGCAGCGGCGGGAATGCCTGGCGGCCGGCTGAGCGCGTTCGCGAGAAATTCGCCATCCGCGAGATCGGGCAAGCGCGAGACCGGCAACTCTTCCACACCGTCGCCCTCGATGTCGCCGTACGGACCGTCACTCCAGACAAAGAATTGGTCCGGATCGTCGGTTGGGTCGATCCGGCGGCGCAGCTCCGCGGTGAGACAATCGAGTCGCGCGGCGGGGACAACGTCCAGTCCACCGAGGATCAGGACGCCGCGATGGATTGTGTTTTTAAGTTGCGGCACCATTCGCTCACGCAGCGCCGCCTGGTCGAAAATGCGGGGCAAATCGTCGAGGACGGTGAGCCCGCGTTCCTTCAGATTTCCGAGAATCGCCTCGGTATAATCCACGCCGATCTTCTCGGTGAGCGCCTCACGGTTCGTCGCCACCAGCAGTTCCGGCGGCAAGGTGGTCGCTACTTTTTTTTTACGCCAGACGCGACGTCGATGGACGATCCGCTGGCGCCCGGATCGATGTCGATAGTGATGGTGACGCGGGTCCGGCGATTTGGAATCTCGGCGTGGACACGAACGACGTCGCTGCTCGCGCTGGTGCCGGAAGTCGTGGAGACAACTGTCTCCGTCCGCGGCGGGGCAAGGTCTGCTCCGCCATTCGGTGAGAAGTCATTCTTTCCCGGCTTCGCGGTCGTGAATTTCAGCTTGGTCCCGTCGGGCTGAATTTCGATAAGGCCGTTGCGATCAGTCCGGAGAAAGGTATGCCCGTCTGAGTTCGCCTTGAGCATCTTGAGCGTCTCCCGCTCGGGGTGATCGGGATCGCTGCTGCCGCCGGAATGAACGAGCAGCGGCGTCGAGAGCGTCGTTTTATGGAGAGTTTCGTTCCACCCGTTGTAGCTCGTATGATGTGGTGTTTTGACCGCCTCGTAGGGCCCGGCGGCGGCGACTTTTTTGACCAGCGTCGCCACCATCGTTTCCAGACCGGTCGTCTCGGCGGCAGCGAACTGCATGTCGCCGGGGAGCAGGATTTTTTTGGCGCCGAATTCGAGGCGGAGGACGATGCTCAGGTCGTTGATCGCGCCCTTCGATTTCGTGGCGGCGTCCACGGCGACCGCACTATCCACAAGTCCATCCCTGGTAGCGATGCGCCGATACAATTCCACGTAATCGCCCGCGGCATCGATCAGCGCGTCGCCGTCGCGGAGGAGTGCGTCGCGCGCGTCGGACTTATTTTCAGCGAGACGTTTCTCGCAAAGCTTCAGATGCGCCTTGGTGGGGCCGAGGATAGTGAGGCCCGCTTTGCCGAGCAAAGTCGTAAGCGCTTTCGGAATCGCGTCGGTCTGGTAACGGACCACGACCGTCTTTGGCGCTGCCGCTTTCAGTGCGTCGATCATGTCGCGGTACTGCTTCTGCAACCCCGCGATTGCATCGAGGAACTCGCGCAGCGCGTCCTTCGACTTGAACCGGTCGACTGGCGGAACTTCTTCGCCGAGAAGATCGAGCGCAGTCTCGACTGCGGGCGGTGAATCCGGAGGCGCCGCGGAGGGTGCGCCCCAGCGATGATCCGGATCGCTCACCAGCGCGAACTTCGCCTTCAGTTTTCCGGTCTTCACCATCTTCGGCAGGCAACCGATGTGGTCGGCGTGCGAATGAGTGACGACGAGCAGATCCACGTGGATCGGTTTGGTCGCCGCCGTGCCGGATACCTGCGCTAGCTGTGCCGGAATCGACTTAGTCCCGGGCTGGCCATCAAAATCGCCGACGTGGCCGCCATCGATCAGCACGGTTACGCCGTTGTTTTCGATGTACAGACAGTCGCCGTAGATATCGGCGCCCATATCCAGGATCGATAGTTTCATCGGGGGCAGGAAATTCTCTTGTAGCGCGGTCGCCTCGACCGAAGCAAGACAAAACCGCTCTACTCCGCCGCGCAAAGTTGCTGGAAACGCGGATCTTCGCGGATCGAATCGAACTGGGGATTCAGGCGCAAGGTTGCGGGTGTAATCGGAGGCCGGCCGCCGGGCAATTTCAGGAGGCGCTCCAACGCAGGAATGGCGCGGTCGCGATCGCCGAAGCGGCTATAAACGATAGCGCGCGTTGCTGACGCGAACCGATTGCCCTGATTTCTGAACGCTCCCTTCGAGAATGAATGCAACGCCGAGCTGGCGGCCGACCTCGCGCAGATTTTCGGGCGCGCTTTTGTATTGCTGCGTCGACGTACTCGAGATGACTTTCAAACCGCCGAGCCGCGCCAGACGAGTGAGGATTTCGTCTTGAACGCCATCGGCGAAGCAGGCGTTTTCCTTGTCGGGGCTGCGGTTTTCGAACGGGAGAACGGCGATCGATTTTTCTCCGCCGTTCGCTCCGCTTTTCGAACGGACCAGGTAGAAGGCTGTCAGTCCCGCTACCGCCAGGGCGATCACAACGATCATCGCCGCGCGTTTCCGCACCGAAGCGCGAAGGGGTGACTTGCCGGGCACCAGATCCCATCACGCAAATGGCGGCTCCGGAATCCCGCCTATTGTTCTCTAGGAGCTATCGCAACCCCGGGCTCTTCGGAATCACATCAACGCGAATTACACTGAAGGCACTCCCGAGATTCGTGCTTACTTCTGTTTCGCGAGCAGTTCTTCGAAGCGCGGATCGCTCCGCAATGGATCCCACACTGGATCGAGGTGGAAATTGTTAACCGTGTAGTCCGAACGCCGGTAACTAAAGAACTGCTCGAGCTGCTTCAAGGCAAGGTTCGGCTCGTTCGCCCAGGCATAGGCCTTGGCCAAACCGAGTGTGACACCTCGCTTTACCGCGCCTCCTGCGGAGGGGTCTAACTCCAGAGCGCGCGTGGCTTCGGCGATGGCCGGATCCTTCCAACCCATCCACGCATAAAGTAATGCCAGGGCGGCATGATGAATGGCTGATCCCGGGTTGTCTCGAACCCCGACTTCATACTGCCAGCGCACGGCATCCAAGTATTCGTAAGCACCAACGCGATCACCGGAAAAGAGCCGGATAGTTCCTTCGCCCTCAGTTTTTCGGTCCTGCTGCCCCAACCCGCCCGTATCGACCGTCGGCAAAGTTTCCCCCGGGTACTCGCGCAGCAGCCTTAACGCTTCCGGAAAATTGCGTTCCAAAATGGCGAGCGTGCAAAACGCGGAGGTAACTCTTCCATCGGGATCTTGTCCGGCGGGAAGCTTTTTAAGAATCGCCCTCGCCCGCGCGGTCTGGCCGGTCCAGGAAATCTCAGCGACGGCACGGACTAGGCGAATGTAGACCGAACGGGGTTGAAGAAAAAGTGCGTGATCGAGAGCCCAACGTGCTTCGGTTTCCTGCCCAATCTGATACAAGAGATAACCTTGATTGAGGTAGATTCTAGGGTCCCGCGGCCCCAGCTCAATCGCGCGCCGATAATTGTCCGCAGCCTCTTTCTCCCACCCCAACTGCTGCTGAGTGGTAGCGACTGACAGTAAAATGGCCCCGTCATCAGGACGAAGCTCCACGGCGGTGGACAACTCGGTTTTGGTGAGGTGATAATCACCGGCTAGTTGACCGCAGCGGGCCCGGGCGAGGTGCGCCTCCGCGGAACCAACGTCCAGGCGCAATGCGGCTTCGGCGTTTTTCCGCGCATCGGCGAGTAAAGCTGCATTTCCCTGTTCAAAGAATTGATAAAGTTGGATTTGCGTCAGACTCAGTTGCGCGAGCGCCAGCACAAAATTTGAATCGAGCGCAATGGCTTCTCGATAAACGCTTATGGCGTCGCGGTAATTCTCAAGCGCGGTTTCCGGGCGGAGTTGGATGTCACGGCCTCGCAAATACAAGACCCATGCATCAGCGTTGTCAGTCGGCCTTTTCTTGACGCTATCTCTTTCTTCCGGATTCAGGATGACCCGTAACCGCCCTGCGATCTCAGACGCTAGTTCGCCCTGCATGGCGATCGAGTCGGCCAGAGTACAGGTCGTAAGGCTCGGCCCAGACGTGCTGGCCGGTAGCGGTATCGATCAACTGCACACTCACCAGTACACGATCCCCTACGCGACGTACGCTCCCGACGAGAATGTGAGCCACACCCAGGAACTTTCTAATCTCGGATAGGTTAGGAGGAGTCTTTGGGTCATACTGCGCGACCCATCTTCGCGGTATTACTTTGATATCTTTGATTCTGGCAAGACGCGTGACCACATCATCCTGCAGGCCGACCGCAAAAAAGGCGTCGCTTTTGTCATCGGAGAGATTTTCCAGCGGAAGTACGGCGATGCTCTTCCGCGGGATTGCCACCTCCTTGCCGCTTAAGGAGAACCACAGGACCGCCGCCAGCATAAATGTCCCGAAAACGGTCGCCGCGGCGAAAATCGCCCGGCGTCTGCGCGTCGCACGTCGGATTTTCCGGGGCACGGCCGGATTACCGAGATCTTCGGTGTAGAGATTAAAAACCGAAACCTTCACACCATGTTTTACCGTGGCTTCCCCAAGGTCGTGGAGTCGCGGTTTCCAGTTGCCATACCGGGCCAAATCTTCCGCGACACGCTTCGAGAGCAAGATGTGACCGACGTCGCCGCAATCCATGATGCGCTGAGCCGTGTTTAGCCCTTCTCCTGAGAAGTTCGGGCGTTGATTCACATCGAGGATTTCATCGGCGGGGCCGCTATGTACACCCATTCGCACCCGGACTTTCGGACGGCTTTTCAAGGCTGCCGCGATCTCCAAAGCACACTTCGCTGGCGCTTCGGGGGAGTTGCGAAAGACGAGGATCATTCCATCGCCCGTGGGCAATGAAATTAGCTGATCAGCTGCTTTCGCAGCGCGCACTTGTGCTGTCCGAAGAACAGTGCGTTTGAGTTCTTCAAGGACTTCAATCTGCTCGTTATTGAGCATCTTCGAATACTCCACCACATCCATAAACAAGATGTGCGCGATTTCGATAGATCGATTGACTTTGGTCATGGGGGCAGACAGATCGAGCGGCCGGGGAAGGCATCATCACCTTCCCTTAGAAAGTGTCGAGGCAAAACGCTGCCAGGATCACCACTCGGCGAAGCTAGGAGGTCGTCTTAGCGTGGTCGCCCCCAATTTCTTCGGGGTGGCGCTTACGCCAGTAACGCGACGCGGCGGTCACGGCCATGAAACTGGGATCGGCGTATTCGTAATCGATGATTTCTGTTTCGCTGGCTCCGGCGACGCGTAAGTCAGCCGCGACATGCTCGGCAAAAGCGGCCGTCATTCTTGATTCGTCGTCACCGGAGCGGATGCGGTCGCGGAACCAGAGCGACCAGCGGACAATACGTTCTTCGAGCGCATTCAGGTGCGCCGAAATATCGCCGCGGACCAAACCAAAATGCGGCAGGTAAAGATTCACGGGATTCAGCGCCCCGATTTTCGCGATGGAATCGCGCCACGCTTCGATGTCGAGCTCGGGCGGAACGAACGGTGGCGCGGGCGGGCCGCTCCCAAGCCGAACGCCAGCAACATCGCCGCCGAAAACGGTGTCGTCCCAGTGATAAATATGATGATGGCTCGCGTGGCCGGGGGTTGAGATAGCCCGGATATGAAACGACGACACCTCGACAACCTCGTTGTCTTCAAGGACGCGCACGCGTTCGGCGGGAATCGCCGCGATTTTTCCCCAGAGCCTTTCCATCTGGTCGCCGTAGAGACGGGTCGCGGAGGCGATGAGTTTCCCGGGGTGCACGAGGTGTGGTGCGCCGCGGGGATGAACATGAATAGTGGCCCCTAATTCCGCGAAGCGCCACGCCGCTCCCGCGTGATCGAAATGAATGTGGCTGAGGAAGACGTGACGCACATTGGCCGGATCGAAGCCGAGTTTTCGCAGGTCAGCGGCGACGTTTTCAAATGTCGATTCCGGCCCGGTATCGAACACGACCGGCCCGTCCTCCGTCTCGAGAACGGTCACCGCAATAATGCCCTGCCGGCCGAGATGTTTGGTATCGAGAACGTGGATCATTTATTGTAACGACGGCGCTCTGTCGCCGTAACAATCGTTAATTGCAGCGAAGCGTTCTTACGGCGACAGAGCGCCGTCGCTACAATAAGCGATCATTCCTCTCCTCGCGGCACCAAACTCGGGCGCGGATTCTTCGGTGCCGTGCCCCGCGCCGTCCGCGGCTCGTATTTGTCGATCGTGAGCCAGTGTTTTTGCCGCACGGCGTAAAGTGGAAAACTAACGACGGTTTTCGCGGTCGCCTTGCTCAACCGAAAGAGACGCGGACCGCGCGACGGCTCGAGGACATAGGTGAACTGGAACGTCGTCACCCGCGCCAAAATCCAAAACAACTGGCAGGGAGACTGGAGTGCGACCTCCATTTTCAGAATGATAAAATCGCTTTTGCTGACCCAAAGTTTGCCGGCAAGTAGACCGAAGAAGCGTTCCTCGCGAGAGCGGGTGTTCTGCCGTGGCTTCGGTTCGAAGGAAATTACGTATGCGCCTTCGCCGGTCACCGTCTCGTCCGGCAGGCGCTTCCAATTGTAGCGATCGCGCAGGTTATATTTTCGGACTGCTTCCACCGCGGTCTCTGATTGGTTTTTCTCTTCGGTTTTGTCCGTTGGTTTGGACTTCGCCGAAGGAGAAGCTGAGGACGAGGAGGAGCTTTCCGATTTGAAAAAAGAGAGCTTTCCTTCCATCCGCTCGGCGACGTATTCGAGCGGGCGCGGATCGCCGGGGCGAACGATCGATTGCCAGGTCCCGCGCGCGGTGACCGCGCCGGACCCATCGAACTGATGGGTCGTGAGGGTCTGGTAGTATTGCGAGTCGCGCAACGCGACCCGCTGGTTGTCGAACGCGGTCAGGGTTCGATCGAAGATTTCGAGCGCGGTGAGCTCTTTGTCTTCGGCCGCAAACGTCAGCCGGCAGATTAACCACAGGAGGCAAGGAACGAGGTATCGGAGACGCATTGGAACCGAGTCGCTATTTGCCGAGGCCGCGTTTTGTAACGAGATAAACGGCGAAGCTTCCGAGCCAGTGGCCGCCTTCGTAGTGCGCACCCGTGACCGCGGCGAGGCCGGCGCGACGATGCGCTTCAGCCGCGGCGAACAACGCCGGCCGGCGCGGATCGTTTTCCGGAAGCACGGAGAGAATTCCCTCCAGCATCCAGGCGCGACTCAGGTTCAACCCGTCGAGGTGCGCCAGCTTCGGATCGCTCGGATCGGGCGAAACCACGACGGGCAGCCAATTGCCTTTCGCGTTTGTCGGGATCTGCGGCAGGAACTCCCCAAGCCACTTCGCGAATTCGTCGGGCAACATGCTCCGCCGCATCGCATCCGCTTCGCCGAGGCATGGAGAAAGGAAATCTTCGCCGGACGGTTCGTAACTGAGGGCGCAGCCTTTGTCGTTTCGAAAAAATTCGTCGGTCTTGGCCGCGGCAATCTTGCCAAGCTCATCGTTCTTAGTGGCAACCGCGTAATCGAGAATGAGGCCGAGCGCGAATGCCGTCTGGTTGTGCTCGCCGATCCGGACCGGATGCGACAGCTTTGGCAACCACGTCTTCAACCGATCGCGGACCGCTTGTTCCAGCGGCGCAAGGTTGGTCAACATCTCGCGCGCCTGTGGGTCGTCCCATTGCGCCAGCTCCGCGACGAGCTGGAGCAGCCACGCCATTCCATAAGGCCGCTCGAAACTCGCCCGCCCTTCTCCGCGCAAATACGCGGCTTCCTGTTTCAGATTCTCGGCGGTCAGACTTTTCCGCAACGCTTCGCGGGCCGGCTTCGCGAACGGCGCGTCCGGAAAAGTTTTCACGAGCCGCACCAGCAGCCAGTGACCATGGACCGATGAATGCCAGTCGTAGCATCCGTAGAAAGATGGGGTCAGCTTTCGCGGCGGCGCGACGTCGGCATCGCTGTTCAGCAGGTGGCTGATCTTGTTCGGATATTCCTTGGCGACACAGGCGAGGGCGAGATTAGCGAAGCGTTCGGCGGCTTTCTCATCGAATTGCGGCGGCTCCGCGGCCAGCGCCGGCAGGAAACCGAAAATCAGGATAGCGCAGACGAGATTTTTCATGGGCTGGAGCGGCACTGTAGCGCAATCGGTCCGCAATTTCATTGACCTGCGCGTGGGCTTTCTTCAGAAAAGTTTGCGGTGCTACCCAGAATTTCCCGCTGGTTCCTCGTGCTCGTTTTCGCCGGCTTCGTGGCGATTCTCGTTGGAGCAAGGTTGCGCGCGACGGAGCCGACTCCGGTCTCAAACGAATTTGGCGCTCGTTCTCCTTTGCCGCTGCCGAGCACGTTCCTGCCGGAACGCCTGCCGGAATTCCAAAAGATCCTGAGCGACTTTCTCCAGGGCGGCGGTTACCTCCGCCTCGGCTGGAGCGAAGACAAAGGCCTGCGTGATACCGGCCCGTTCATCAAGAACTTCTCGTTTGGCGTTCATCCGACGGTAAAAATTTATTATTCGCCCGAGATCATGCAGTGGCTGGTGGCCGACCGCGCCGGCGCGATCCCCGATGGGGCGATGATCATCAAGGAGCAATACACACCGCCCGCCGCGCAATATCAGTTAAAAAAGCCGGATCCGGTGACCGATTGGACGATCATGATCAAGGATTCCAAGGGTTCGAAGGACGGCTGGTATTGGGCGGAGATCTGGAAAGACCAGACGATTGATAACCATAACCCGCCTTTTTCTGTCCCCAATTCCGGCTTCGGGCTTTACTGCGTTCGCTGCCATACGTCCGCCGAGAAGGATTTCACCTTCGTCTCGCTCAGCAACATCAAGAATTATCCCGGCCAGCCCTTGTCTTACTTCGTCGATTTGTCCTGGGTGCCGCAAGCTTCACCGACGCCCGACGTTGTTCGGATGGGAAAGCGGCCTCCGGCTTCCGCTCCAACGCCGAGTGAGATTCACATCGGCGGCAAACTGATGAGCCATCATGAAGCCGCTGCCTTGATGGCGCCGGCGAAGGAACCCGACCAGTCGCGCCCCAGAGCCACGCCGAATCCGGCGTTCGTGAAGTTCTTCAACGCCATTCCACCCGTGCCAGTCCACGATGTGAAAAAAATTCCGTCGGAGACCTACGATCATGTCGTCGCCGATGCGAAGGGACCGCAGCATTTCCTGACCTCCGATTCCTGCATGGGTTGTCACAGCGCGATTTACTACGGGAACGCCATGGTTTACACCGGCGCGAAAGACACCGAGAGCAAGGCGCCGCTCATGAATATTTCGCCCTACGGCGAATGGCGCTGGTCGCCGATGGGGTTGGCCGGGCGCGATCCGATTTTTTATTCCCAGCTCGACAGCGAGCTCGCCTACCTGAAGACCTTCAAGGACAAGGCCGAAGGCGAAAGACTCGCGCAGGAAGTCGTGAACACGTGCTTTCGCTGTCACGGCGTCATGGGTAAGCGGCAGTTCGATCTCGATCACGGCCCATCGGCGAACTTCGATCGCGAATTCGTTTACGAAACCAAGATGACGGATCCGAACTTCAAGTACGGCGCGTTGGCGCGTGACGGCGTGAGCTGCGCGGCCTGTCACCACATCGTGGAAGATCAAACGCCGAAGGGCGTGCCGCCCTTAAAATATTTCCTGGAGAATTCGATCACCGGCCTCTTCCCCGTCGGCAAAGCGGACGAGATGCTGGGACCGTTCGAGGACGACGTCATCGTGACCGACCCGATGAACAACGCCCTTGGTGTAAAACCGAAGCACGATCCTTACATCAAAACCTCACGCATGTGCGGCAGTTGCCACACGATCAATTTGCCGGTCGTCGACAAGAAACCGACGGGGCACAATCTCGAGCAGCTCACTTATCTCGAGTGGCTCAACAGCAGTTTCCAAAATGAGTTTGGCAACAACCCGAAGGCGCAAACCTGCCAGGATTGCCACATGCGCACTTCCTACCGGAACGCGGCCGGGACCCTCGCGGTCCCGGTGATTCAACAGCCGATCGCGACCGTTCAGGACGACGACTACCCCGCCGTCGAGCACCGCGCTCCCACGGAAAAAGTGCAGGTCCGCTTTCGCGACAAGGGTTTTGTCCGCCACCAACTCCAGGGACTCAACCTGCCGTTGCTGGAAATGTTCCGCCAGCTCATGAGCGATTCGAAGGTCGGCGAGAAGAACTTTCCGTATAACGAAGTGCTCGGCGTCCGGCAGAACGATTACATGCTGACCGTGAACGCCGATCTGCCGAACGCGATCGACGCGTTCGTCGAACAGGCGCAGAACGCCACGGCGGAGATCGCGATTTCCAAACCCGTCGTCAGCAAGGACAAATTGGTCGCTAACGTCACCGTGGCCAACAAGACCGGTCACCGTTTTCCGAGCGGAGTTGGTTTCCGCCGCGCGTTCGTGGAATTTCGAGCGACCGATAATCGGAGTGGCAAAACGGTCTGGGCTTCGGGCCGAACGAACGAGCTCGGGATTATCGTCGACGAGAACGGAAAGCCGTTGCCGTCGGAATTCTTCGAGCCGCGCGGGCCCTCCAGCGTGCCACGCCAGGCCTACCAGCCGCATTATTGCGATCAGCCCCAGCATGCGATCACGCGCCAGGACCAGGTGCAGATCTTTGAGGAGCTGATGCTCGATGCTGAGGGAAATTTCACGACCAGTTTCATCCGGCGCGACACGCCGGTGAAAGACAATCGCCTCCTCCCGCTCGGCTGGACTGCGCAGGGACCCGATCCTTCGTTGTCCGGCGAATTCCTCCAGGCGACCCATCCTCACGGCACTGGCGATGACAAGCATTACCAGGATGGAAGCGGCACAAGCGTGGTGACCTACGAAGTTCCTCTCGCCGGGCTCGATCCAAAAGCGGTTACTCTGACCGCTACGCTCTATTACCAAAGCATTCCGCCGTATTATTTGAAGATGCGATTCGAACAGGCGCCGGATTATCCCGCGACGAAGCGCCTTTACTATCTCGCTTCCAATCTCAACACGGCCGGGACCGCGCTCGAGAATTGGAAGTTCCAGATCGTTTCCGCCACCCTGCCAGCGGCATCTCCTCGTTAGGCCGCCGGGCGAAATGCGGCTTGACCTTTAGCCGCCCAAGTTCCAACCATCAGCGGATGAAGAAGATCACATCCATCCTGTTGTACGCGGTTGGTCTTGCGGTTTGCTCGGCCCTCTTCGCGCTCGATGAAAAGCCGGCCGCAAAGACCGAGCATGTCATGTTTTCCGGCGCCGATCTGAAATGGGGTGACGCTCCGCCATCGCTCCCGGCCGGCGCGAAAGTCGCCGTTCTGGAAGGCGACTCGACAAAGGACGGAGCATTCACCATCCGTCTCCAGATGCCGGCCGGTTACAAAATCCCAGCTCACACCCACCCCACGGCCGAACACGTGACGGTCATTTCCGGGACGCTGAATCTGGGAATGGGCGCGAAGTTTGATGACGCGACGGCCAAGGAAATGCCCGCGGGAGCTTATGCGGTGATGCCTGCGGGGATGCAGCACTTTGCCGGGAGCAAAAGCGGATGCGTCGTCCAGGTCCACGGGACCGGGCCGTTCGCCGTCGTTTATGTTAATCCGGCCGACGATCCTCGCGGCGCGAAGAAGTAGGCGTTGTAGCCGGGATCGGTGATCCCGGCCGAAGGGCTACAGCTTCGGCTCGTCGGCGATTCTAAGCACGATCTTGCCGCGAGTGTGATGGGTCTCGGCTTGCTCTGACGCTTTCACAGCGTCGGTCAACGGCAGCACCTGGGTCACGATCGACTTGATCTTCCCGGCTTCGATGAGCTTCGTGATTTCCGCCAGCTCGCTCCCGTCCGGATGGCTCGAGATCGAGGTGCCGCGGATCCCGTATTTGTCCAGTTGCGCCTGGTCCGGCCGCGAGACGATTGTCGTGACGATACCGCCTTTCTTCACGACGGCGTAGGAACGCGAAAGCGTCTCGCGCCCGACAGTGTCGAGCACAACGTCGACGTCTTTCGCCACTTCCTCGAATTTGGTTTTTGTGTAATCAATCGCCACATCCGCGCCGAGTTGCTTGAGCAACTCCTGGTTCGCCGTTGAAGCCGTCGCGATAACTTTCGCTCCACGAGCCTTCGCAATTTGGACCGCGAAACTTCCCACGCCGCCGGACCCGCCGTGAATGAGCACGGTCTGCCCCGCGCTCAGCTTCGCCGCGTCGACCAACGATTGCCACGCGGTCAACGCTCCCATCGGCACCCCGGCTGCGTCGGTAAACGTCACCGACTTCGGTTTCAGAGCCGCTTCGTTTTCCGCCAGAACCGCATACTCCGCCCAGCCGCCGCCGAAGAGTGCGTATCCGTAAACCGCGTCTCCCTTCTTGAACTTCGCCACCTTCGCGCCGGTTCCCTCAACTACGCCAGCCACGTCATAGCCCGGGATCAACGGCACGTGCGTCCCAAATTCCTTCGCGAATCGCCCGGAAATAACGAGCGGGTCGGCTGGGTTCACCCCGCAAGCGATCACGCGCACGAGCAGTTCGTTCTCCTTCGGCACGGGCCGCGGCGCGTCCTCATATTTCAAGACGCCGGACGGGCCGTACTCGTGCGCGACGACCGCTTTCATGGTGGGCGTTTGCGGATCCGCCGCCATGAGGAGCGGCGCAAACAGTAAAACCGCCAGGGCGACGCGCGAAAGGATGGAAATCTGCATGCCCGAACCTGTCCTTTGTCACCGGCGCGAAGCGAGAGAAAAATAGCGGGAGCGACAGCTACAGGAAAAAGGGAAGCAAACTGCTTCGCCTAATCGCCGGTAGGTGGCCATTCGTGCGGGCAAGCACGGGTGGTGCCGGAACACGCCGAAGGCTCGGCGCGAACGGCGCCGTCCACAGGAACCTGGAGCTGATACTGGCGCCGGATGACGTTCCTTTTTGAGCTTCATGAAAGGCTAGCTCCTCTTCGGATCAGCTTTCGCCGTTTCAGTGGCTTTGGTTTTCGCGGCGACGATCTGGGGCAGAAGAATATCGCGCAGATAATGCCAGTTAGGAACCAGCTCCAACGCACCGCGGGCCATGCGTTCCGCGGCGTTCACGTCAGGTGGAGTCTTTTGCAGGTAAGTGTAGGCCAGATTCATCATTAACTCTGGTTTACCCCACGAAGGGTCGAGGCTGTCTTCTGGAACCTTAAGTTTGGAACAGATCTCCAAACCGCGCTTATAGTTCTCAACCACGTTGTCGAGCCCGCCTCCGCGATCCACCGGTGTGTTCCAGAGAATGGGACCCATCACCCAGATAAGTCGCGGATTATCCGGGGCTGATTCCTTCGCCTCCTTTACCAACGGAAAGATCTCCCCCAAAAGCTGGCTCAGCCGCTCTTTCTCGTTCCGATGATAATAAGCGACATAACCCAGGCACGAAATCAGGCCGACCTTTGCGTCGACGAAGCCGGCATCTTTTGCGAGTGCCTCCTTGAACTCGTCGGCGGCCAGCAGGAATTCATGCTCCAACTCCTTCTGATCGCTGGAAGGGTCATTGCCACCGTTGATCGCGCTTCGCCACAGAGCAAACCCGCGCCAATATCGAACCCGTGACGCCAGCTCCTTGTTTTCCACATAGGACCCCAGCCCATCGTAACTCTTTCTTAATGTCGTCCGGTCGCCTTCATAGTCGGCTCGTTGAATCTGGGCAACGATCCGAGTTACTTCTTCGCGAGGGCCGCCCTTACCCGCGGCTTTGCCGAGAGATGGCGCGAGGGTCATTAACAATCCCAATCCCAACCCACTCATGCCGGTTAGTATCTTTTGCATGCGAGAAGCGATAACCGCTCCTGTTGGCAGTCCTCGACAACAATGTCGTAGGCGGGCTAGCCGGCGGCGCGAGCCGACAAATTGAAGGCGTGATGAGGGGAGACTAGAGCGGCTTACCCAGAAGCCCGAACAACTTGTCCTTGTAGGTTCGGCTAAGGGTTAGCTTGGTCTTGTCTTCCATCAGGAGCGAATACTCCCCGTTGAACAACGGTTGCAGCTCCTTGATCCGCTCGACATTCACCATCGCGGAGCGATGGATTCGGACAAACCTCGCGGGATCGAGCTGGGTCTCCATCGCGCTCAAAGTCTGGCGGACCATCCGCGCGCCTTTGGCCGTGTGAAGATGAACATACTTATCGTCTGCTTCTATCCAGTCGATCTCGTGAGTATTCAGAAAAGTAATGCGTCCGTCCGCCTTAATGATGAGCCGCTCCAGATACGGCTGCTTGGAGTTAATCCTTTCCAGCAGCGCTCCGATCTGCCGGCGGCCATCTTCTAGTTGTCGGGAATGGAGCCGCTCTTTGGCGTGTCTGATAGCCTCTCGGAACCGCTGCTGATCGAAAGGCTTCAGAAGATAATCGAGTGCGTGCAGCTCGAAGGCTCGGATGGCGTAAGACTCGTAGGCGGTAGTGAAAACAATCTCGGGCAATTGTCCTATTGCCACCTTTTCCAGGACCGCGAACCCATCCATCTCCGGCATCTGAACGTCGAGAAAGACGATGTCGGGCTTTTGGGTCCTGATCGTCTCAACAGCTTCGTTCCCATTGCTGGCTTCACCGACCAGCTCCCAATCGGGCTCGTGTTTCAACATTCGCCGGATAAATTTCCGGGCGAGCAACTCGTCGTCCACGATGACAGCCGTAATCTTCGCCTCGCTCATAACAAAGGAGCCGAGGTAGCGCGGCGTTCAACTTGGAAAGGCAATTCCAGAATGACGCTCAAGCCGCCTTCCGGGCTATTGGTCATGGCAAACGAAAAATCTCCGTCATAAAGCTGGGCGAGTCTTGCCCTGACGTTGGCGAGACCTACTCCATGTCCTTGGAGTGACTCAACCAGGCTGGTTATTCCAGGCCCAGTATCTTTCACTTCCAGTCGGAGCCGGGAGTCCAATCGTCTTGCTTCGATCGCTATCGTGCCGGGAGCCGCGCGCGGAGCGATGGCGTGCTGAATCGCGTTTTCCACCAAGGGCTGCAAAATCAGGTGCGGCACCTGAGCGGAATCCGCAGCCGGATCGACGGCGAGGTTCACGGTTAAGCGATCGCCAAAGCGCACCTGTTCGATGTCCAGGTAACAACGCACAAATTCGGTTTCCTCCTTCAAGGTAACGAGCTGGCGGTTGGAGTGTTCGAGAGTCAGTCGCAGAAAGTCGCCGAGACGCGCGATCATGCTGTTGGCTTTGGGCGGGTCCTCCAGGATGAGCGACGAGATGGAGTGGAGGGTATTGAAGAGGAAATGCGGATGCAGTTGCATCTTGAGAGCCTTCAGCTGCGCCTGGGCCAGCTGCGTTTTCAAGGAGGCTTGCTCGAGCTCGCCGGCTCGGAAACGTTGATAATAAAAGAGCGCGTGGACCGCGATGATGATCAGCAGCGCGATGATCAAGTCGATGTAGAACCCGAACCAGAAATAGTAGCGGTAACAGTCAACGATCGACGGCCATTGCTGTTGCATCCGGGGCGTGGTGGACCAGAGAACGACAACCTGAATCGCCTGATGCACCGCGGCAAAAACCACCAGCGCCGGAAGGTGGAGTAAGAGGTTGTTGCGCTTTCGAGGCGGGAATTCGAGGGGGAATCGGCGGCTAAACCAGAACAGGAGCGGCGAGAAAAGTCCCCAGAGATAAAACAGGATGAGGTTGAGCCGGAGAGCGTCGAGAAAGCCAAACCGTCTGTTGGTTCGGCCAGGGCCGAGGCATAGGAGACGGTGGCAAAGATAATGCCAACGAGTGTCCAGGCGCCGAACAGGAGAGCAGCCCGGCGTAACTTCGGCATTAACGGTTACCCTACCAGAGGCCGCAGGAAATCCAGGACCGCCACCGCGGGCGGGCCACCTTTTTCCGCATGCGCGATGAGCGGGATCTTGTGCGGGCCCGGAACTTTTACGATACCGGGAAAAGCGGCGACAGCGGCCTTTACGATTTCGAGACGGCCGAGCATGGCGGCCGCAAACACGTCCATGCGGGCGTTGTGCTCCAGGAGAAACTCGGCAATCTCGTGTCGCCCCATGTGGGAAGCTCCACCGAGAGCCGTCTCAAAATCGCCATTCCCCCAATCCCACGCTCCGTTGATTAACCCAGGTTCGGCCGCCAGCATCTCTTTGACCAGCGGCAGGTTGCCGTGCCCGGCGATGACGAATTGCTTTACGTGCGCCGATTCCATTTGCGGGCCGCGCTCCGGAAATTTGGCCAGATCGATCGGACCCGAACTGCTCCGGGGAGACGGTGACGCGGCCGGTGGAGACGTTTGTGCCACCGCGCCAAGTTGCGGCAGAAGACTCGCCACCGCCGCGATGCCACCGGTTAAGAGGAATTTCTTGCGGGTAAGAGATTGGTTCATAGCTCTTCGAAGTTAGTGAGCGGATTCAGGATCTGCCGGTTGTAATGTCGTGAGAAGTCGGAAGAGGCGCGCGAACCGACTGGATTCCGGAGTGAGGAACGTTGCCGGGCGCGCCGTCATTTCCGCGGCCCGGGAAAGCTGGTGACATATTGGATGGTGAAATCCGGAAAGGAATTGACCATCTCGATTTTGTAGTCGGGAAAGGAATCGACGATTTGCCACTGGCCTGGTTTGTCCGGAAAGCTCGTTACCATTTCGACGTGCAGATCGGCGAAGCTGGTCACCGCCTGGACCTTGTAGTCCGGGAAACTATTCACGAACTGGATGCGGCCATGGACCTTCGCGACATCGACTTTCTTATCGCCGGCGCGAACCGAGAAGCCCAGCAGAAGAACGAGGATGAGCGTCGTCCCTTTCATTTTGGCAGAATCGAGTCGGCCGGATAAAGCACGCCGTTCTTCATTACGCTATCGATGTCGGAGGCATTCTTGATGTCGTCCAGCGGGTTTGATTTCAGGATGACCAGGTCGGCGAAGTTGCCGGGTTGAAGCGCACCAATCTTCGCACCGGTCTCGCCGCCGAAAGTTTTGGCCGCATTCGCGGTGGTGCATTTGAGAATCTGCATCGGCGTGAGGCCGGCTTGCTTCATGAGCTGAAACTCACGGAAGATCGCGGGGCCGTGGATCGTGCCGATGTTCCCGGCATCAGTGCCAGTGGCAATGGTGATGCCTGCCTCCTCGAGGGTCTTCAGGTTTTTCAGCGCGACGTCGTAGGTCTTTTGAATGTTATCAAGGACCGGCTGCGCGTTTTCCGTCGCCTTCTTGATCCGGTCCGGGACTTTGTCGGTGGGCAATTTCGTTACGTCGAGGGAGGCGATCACTTCGGGATTGCCCCACGCTTTTTCTTCCGGAGTAAGCTCGAGTTTGTTCGCGAAAGTCCGGCCGTAACGCTCGAAGACCACCAGCGTCGGCGTAAGGATCGTGCCTTTGTCTTTAAGCAGCTTAACGAAAGCTTCGTCGACCGGTTTGTCGGTGACGCTGTGAACGAGAAGATCCGCCCCTTCCTCGACCGAAGCGCGGGCGGCCTCCAGTTCCGTGGCGTGAACCGCGACGCGCAACTTGAGGCGGTGCGCTTCGGCGATGACAGCGTGGACCGTTGGGCGGAATTTCTCGACCGGGTTCTCGGCGTTCACGATGTACCAAATCTTGATGTAATCGGGCTTCTGGCGTTCAAGCTTCTGGACCATCTGGGCGCCCTGCTCGGGGGTGTCGATTTTCACGATCGGTGGATCGCCCAGATCGAGTTGCGGGCGCGAGACGCTCGAAATGAGGGGCCCGGCGGCGGCGACGCGCGGCGCTTTCCCGGTCGAGTTCGCAATTTTGCGCATCTCGAAATTCCAAATTGGACCGCCGATATCGAGGACAGCGGTGATTCCGCAACGCAGATAACGCGCGAAGGTATCGGGCAACTTCTGCTTGATCATGGCGATCTCGTCTTTGTAGGGACGGATAGCGTTGAGATCGACCGCATCCGGTCGGGTGAAGATGTCGCCGGATTGAAAGAAATGGACGTGGGTATCGATGTAGCCCGGAAGAATGAACTTGCCGCGGGCGTCGATGACCCGGTCGCCTTCCTTCGGGATCTCGGTGCTGTTTTGGACGATCGACCGGATGCGGTCGCCTTCGATGATGACGGCGACGTTCGGAATTACCGTGCCAGCCCCGGGGTCGATCGCGGTGCCGTTGATGATGGCAGTCGTGCCGGAGGGGGCGGCGAGAGCGGTCGAAGCGGCGACGAAAAGTGCGCAAAACGGAAAGCGTTTCATAGGGAAAGCGGTTTTAGCCGGAGTCGAACCCAATAGAAAGAGAGATCACGAGCAAGCGTCACCGAAAGAGCGGGAGGGATAAGGTTTGCGCCTGCGGAGGTTCGGCGAGAGTTTGCGCACTCAATCGGAGATTCACCTATGCGCTGGAAAATACTGACCTTCTCTTTCGCGATCGCCGTATCGGCACTTGCTCAAACTCCGAGCACGAGCACGAGCACGAGCACGAGCACGAGCACGAACACGAATGCGACATCGACGGGGAAGCATTCGTTCACGTTCGAGGACATGATGAAACTGAAGCGGGTCGGCGCGCCGGTGCCGTCGCCGGATGGGAAGTGGGTCGTGTTCGATGCAGTCGATGTCGACCTCGAGGCGAACACGAAGATCTCGCATCTTTGGATCGTGCCGGCAGCCGGAGGAGAAGCGCGCCGGTTAAATCAGACGCCGAACCCCGAAGAGCGCCCGCGTTTTTCACCCGACGGGAAACGGCTTATCTGGACCTCGAAGGCGACCGACCCGACGCAAATCTGGATGGGTAATTTCACGCCGGAAAGCGGCGGGCTCGATGGCCAGCCGCATCAGGTCACGAACATTTCAACCGGCGCCGACGGCGGGATCTGGTCGCCGGACGGAAAAAATATCGTGTTCCTGTCGTCGGTTTATCCCGAAGCGAAGGACGACGCCGAAAACAAGAAGCGTGAAGAGGAGGTGGGCAAGAGCAAGGTGAAGGCGAAGATCTTCACGAAGCTGCTCTACCGGCATTGGACTTCCTACACGGAACACAAGCGTAGCCATTTGTTTGCGGTCAGCGCGGACGGGAGCGGCGCGGCGACGGATCTCACGCCGGGCGATCACGACGTCCCGCCGTTCAACCTCGGTGGCCAGGACATGTACGCGGTTTCGCCGGACGGAGAGGAACTGGCTTACACGAGCAACATCGACGAAGTCGAAGCGACCAGCACGAACAACGAAATCTTCCTCGTCCCGATGTCAGGTGGGACACCGAAGAAAATCTCCACCAGCCCGGGCAACGACAACACGCCGGTTTATTCGCCGGATGGGAATCACATCGCCTGGCGCTCGATGGCGCGCGCCGGATTTGAAGCGGACAAGGAGTCGCTGATTATTTATCAGCGCAAGCTCGGCCAGAGCCGGAACGCGACGATGAATTTCGATCGGTCTGTGGGCAGCATCGCGTGGAACCCGGACTCGAAGGCGATCCTTTTCACGGCGGAAGATCATGGCGAAGCGCCAATCTGGGTATTGCTCCTGGACGGCAAACCGCCGAAGCAAGTCTCGCGACTTCATGCGGACGATCTGATCTTTTCGAAAGACGGTAATTCGCTCTTCTTCAGTCGCGTGTCAGTCGGCGCCCCAAGTGAGATCGCGCGTCTCGACGTTAAGGAAACGCCAAAGACCGCAAACCTGGCGCCCATTGCAGTGACGCACATGAACGACGCGTTGTTGGCTCAAATCGACATGCAGCCGATGGAATCGTTCACGTTTCCCGGCGCAAACAACGAGAACGTCGAAGGTTTCATGGTTCGGCCGCCGGGTTTTGATTCGACCAAGAAATATCCGCTGAAGTTTTTGATCCACGGCGGACCGCAAGGCTCATGGGGAAATTCGTGGAGCTATCGCTGGAATCCGCAGCTCTTCGCCGCGATCGGCAACTACGTCGTCGTCATGATCAACTTCCACGGCTCGACCGGGTATGGCCAAAAGTTCACCGATTCGATCAGCGGCGACTGGGGCGGCAGGCCGTACGAGGATTTGATGAAGGGGCTCGATTACGTCGAGAAGACCTATCCGTTCATCGACAAGACCCGTGAGGCAGCGCTGGGCGCGAGCTACGGCGGTTACATGGCGAACTGGGTTCTCGGCCACACCGATCGCTTCAAATGCATCGTCTCGCATGACGGCGTCTTCAACACCGAGTCAGCCTACGGAACCACGGAAGAGCTCTGGTTCAACGAATGGGAATTCAAAGGCCCGCCGTGGAAGAACCGTGAGCTTTACCGGAAATTCTCGCCGCACCTTTTCGCCGAGAAATTCAAGACGCCGACTTTGGTCGTCCACGGACAGCTCGATTTCCGTCTCGATGTTAGCGAGGGCTTCCAGCTGTTCACAACGCTGCAGCGGCTGAATGTGCCGTCGAAAATGTTGTATTTCCCCGACGAAGGCCATTGGGTGCTGAAACCACAGAACTCGCGGCTTTGGTACAAGACGGTGAACGACTGGGTGGATCAGTGGACAGGGAAGAATTAACGAATTAGCGACTGAATGCTTTAACGATTGGGAGATAGTACAATCGCGAAGTCATTAATTCGTTGATTCGCTAAATGAGTCTCCAGCCTACCATCCTCATCGTCGACGACGAGAAGCACACCCGCGATGGTTTGCGGCGTTTGCTCGAGGACGAATACGATACCTACGTCGCGGAAGATATTCGCGGTGCGATGGACGTGCTCGAACGCGAGCCGATCGATCTCATGATCACCGACCTTCGTCTGGGCGGCGATGACGGCATGACGTTGATCGAACGAGCGCTGAAACTGCCGCACCCGCCGATCAGCATCATGATGACGGCTTACGGCTCGGTGGATACCGCGGTCGAAGCGATGAAGCGCGGCGCTTACGATTTCGTGACCAAGCCGCTGAACCTCGACAAGGTCGAAATGTTGATCGCGCGGGCGCTAGCCAGCCGAAAGATGGAGCAGGAAAACCGGGCGCTGCGGCAGCAGATCGACGAGCGCTACGGACTGGAGAACATGATCGGTGAATCGGCGGTTCTGCGGGAAGCACTCGAAACGATCAAGCAGGTCGCGCCCTCGTCAGCCAACGTCTTAGTCGAAGGCGAAAGCGGGACGGGCAAGGAATTGGCGGCGCAGGCGATCCATAATTTGAGCCGGCGGAACAAGGGAAAATTCGTGACAGTGCATTGCGCGGCACTCTCGCCGCAATTACTCGAGAGCGAATTATTCGGTCACGAACGGGGCGCTTTCACCGGGGCGCATGAACGCCGGATCGGACGCTTCGAGCAGGCGAACGGCGGCACGATTTTCCTCGATGAAATTGGTGAGATCGACGCGAGCACGCAGGTGAAACTGCTGCGGGTGATCAGCGAAGAACGCGCTTTCGAGCGGGTGGGCGGCAACCAGACCTTGCGCGCGGATGTTCGCTTGATCGCGGCCACGAACAAGAACCTGGAGAAGCTCGTGGCCGAGGGAAAATTCCGGGACGATCTCTATTTTCGTTTGAATGTCGTCCACCTCACAATGCCGCCGCTGCGGGATCGGAAGGAGGACATTCCGCTGCTCGTCCGATCGTTTCTCCGGCATTTTTGCAAGGTGAACGAGAAACCGCTCCTCGAACTGACGGCCGACGCGATGAATGCGCTCCTGACGCACGGCTGGCCCGGGAACGTGCGCGAGCTCCGGACCGCGATCGAGCACGGCGTCGTCATGGCCCGCGGGACGAAACTGACGTTGCGCGATCTGCCCCCGAACGTGCGCGCGGCGACGGGCGCGGCTTTGCCGGCTGGGATCACGCCGGCGAAAGCGTTCGGCGAAAAATCGAGCGCCCTCGATCTCCATGAAACGGAGAAGCGGCTCATCATGCAGGCGCTCGCGACAACGAACGGTAATATCACCAAAGCTGCGCAAAAGCTCGGGATCAGCCGCCGGACGCTGCACCGCAAGATCAACGAATTAAAAGCAGCAGGGGAATCGGGCCTGTAGCGGCGGTCTATGATCGCCGAATACCCGGAAGGCATAAAACGTTGTCGGCGGTCATAGACCGCCGCTACAATAATCGCTGTGCCTCAGGCGAAGAAAATTTTCGGAACAGACGGCGTTCGGGGCGTGGCCAACGTCGAGCCCGTCACCGCCGAGACGGCGCTGAAGCTCGGCCGCGCTGCCGCTCACATTTTCACGAAACTGAATCCGCGCGAGCATCCGGCCGGAGCGCGGCCGAAAATTGTGCTCGGCAAAGATACGCGTCTCTCCGGTTACATGCTCGAGAACGCGCTCGTCGCCGGCATCACTTCGCTCGGAGTCGATGTTCTGTTGATCGGCCCGCTCCCAACCCCGGGCGTCGCCTACATCACCCGCTCGCTCCGGGCCGACGCAGGCATCGTGCTTTCCGCCTCCCACAACCCGTACGAAGACAACGGCATCAAATTTTTCCGGCACGACGGTTACAAGCTCGACGATCAAATCGAACAACAAATCGAGGACCTCGTCTTCAGCGGCGAGATTGATTCGATTCGCCCGACCGCCGGCAAGATCGGGCGGGCCCGCCGGATTGACGACGCGCTTGGGCGCTACGTCGAATTCGCGAAAGCCAGTTTCCCGAGAAAACTGTCGCTCGAAAAAATGCGGATCGCGGTCGATGTGGCGAACGGCGCCTCCTACAAATCGACTCCCTGCATTCTTCGCGAACTCGGAGCCAGCGTCCACGTGGGACACGACGAACCGAATGGCACGAACATCAACGCGGAATGCGGGAGCACTTTCCCTTCGGAGATCCAGCGCCTCGTCCAGGAAAGCGGCGCCCACCTCGGGATCACCCACGACGGCGATGCCGATCGCGTTCTCCTCTGTGATGAGAACGGTGAGCTCGTCGATGGCGACGAGATTCTGGCTATTGCGGCCGTCGATTTGTTGAAGTCCGACCGGCTGGCGGAGCGAACGCTCGTCGCGACCGTCATGAGTAATTTCGGGCTCGACGAAGCGCTTGCGTCGCTCGGCGGCAAAGTGCTGCGCACAAAAGTGGGAGACCGCTATGTCATCGAGGAAATGGTTCGGCGGAACTTGAACCTGGGCGGGGAACAAAGCGGCCACATGATTTTCCGCGATTTTACCACGACCGGCGACGGGATCATCAGCGCCCTTCAGGTTTTGCGAATCATGCAGTCGACCGGAAAACCGCTGAGTGAATTGAAACGGTGCTTGAAGAAATATCCGCAGGCGCAGCGGAACCTGAAGGTGAAAGAGAAAAGGCCTTTGGAAGAGTTGCCGGCGGTAATGAAGCTGGTGGGAAACGCGGAGAAGGAACTGTCGGGAAAAGGACGGGTCCTCCTGCGGTATTCGGGAACGGAGCCGAAGATCCGGCTGCTTATCGAGGGCCGGGAACTTGAACAAATAGATCGCCAGGCAAACGAGATCGCGGAGGCGATCCAGAGCGCGATCGGGGAATAGGTCGTATAGGTCCCATAGGACAAGCTCGGGCACACGGGAACTCGCCTGGCTGTGCTCACACCATCACATCCTAAATGGAGGGACGGGCGCTGTCCCGTCCCTATTAACCCAGGGACGACACCGCGGTCGTCCGTCCAATAAACCGGAAGCTCTAACTTCTTCCTCGACACCTTTCACTCCGGCGTTTGACCCTGCCTGAGTGATTAGAAGGACGATTGCGCTTGTTGGCCTTGGGGCTTCGCTGGGGTTCTTGGTGATGTTCGCGCTCCAACGCTGGAACCATTCCGGCGATGCGGCCCACTCCCAGAAAATGGCCGAGCGCGTAAAAGCCGAATGCCTTCACGCCTGGAATAACTACGAGCGTTTCGCCTGGGGACACGACGCCCTCAAGCCCTTGACCAAAACGCCGCACGATTGGTATGGCGAATCCCTGCTCATGACCCCAGTCGACGCGCTCGACACTTTGATCCTGATGAAGCTCGACGCCGAGGCGAACAAGGCGCGCGAGCTGATCGCCACCAAACTCTCGTTCGATCGCGACATCTACGTGAAGAATTTCGAGATCACCATCCGGCTTCTCGGTGGGTTACTCTCCGGCTATCAGCTGACGGGTGACAAGCGCTTGCTCGCGCTTGCGGAAGACCTCGGCAACCGCTTGCTCCCCGCCTTTAATTCGCCGACCGGCCTTCCCTACGTCTACGTGAACCTTCACACGGGCCAGGTTCGCGATCCGAACTCGAACCCAGCCGAAACCGGCACTCTGCTTCTCGAGTTCGGGACCCTGAGCAAGCTGACGAACAACTCAGTCTTCTACGAAAAAGCGAAACGCGCCCTGGTCGAGACTTACAAGCGCCGGTCGCCGATCGGCCTCCTCGGCTCTGGCATCAACGTCGAGACCGGTGCCTGGACCGATCCCGACAGTCACGTCAGCGGCGGGATCGACTCCTACTACGAATATCTTTGGAAATGCTGGCTCCTCTTCGGCGACAAAGATTGCTTTGAGATGTGGAACGCGAGCATCGCAGCTGTCCACAAGTATCTCGCCGACGAAGAGCGCGGGGAACTTTGGTACGGCCACGCCGATATGAACACGGGCGCGCGCGGCGACACTACCTACGGCGCGCTCGACGCCTTCTTCCCCGCCTTACTCGCGCTGTCTGGGGATGTGCCGCGCGCACGGCGCCTGCAGGATTCCGGTTTCAAGATGTGGCAGCTACACGGGATCGAGCCCGAAGTCCTGGATTACAAAACGATGACGGCGACTGCGTTTACCTATCACCTCCGCCCCGAGATCGTCGAATCCACTTACTACCTTCACCATTACACGCGCGAGCCGGCCTATCAGCGAATGGGCGAAAACTTGTTCAACGATTTCGTGAAACATTGCCGCGTCGAGGCCGGGTATGCGGCGCTCCAGAATGTGGTTACGAAAGAGAAACGCGACGAGATGGAAAGCTTCGCCCTCGCCGAGACCTTTAAATATTTCTATCTCCTCTTCGCGCCGCCCGAGACGCTCGATTTCGATCACGTCGTCTTCAACACCGAAGCGCACCCGCTCCGCCGAACGTGGTAACCGAGCCACCCGCAATCGCAGCCGCCCTGCGCCAGACCTATCGCGGCCCGTTCGCGATCATGACCGTCCTCTTCTTCCTCTGGGGATTCATGACGGTGTTTAACGACATTCTCATCCCGCGGTTCAAGGACGCGTTCACCCTCGATTACTTCCACGCCATGCTCGTCCAGTTCGCGTTCTTCGGGGCTTACTTCATCGGCTCGCTCATCTACTTCGCCATCTCGGCGACCGTTGGCGACCCGATCGCACGTCTCGGATACAAAAACGGCGTCGTGATCGGCCTGATGATTTCCGCAGCCGGGAGCGCTCTCTTCTGGCCCGCTGCTACTTTCCTTTCCTATCCGCTCTTCCTCGGTGCGCTGTTCGTTGTTGGGCTCGGCTTCGCCATGCTCCAGATCGCCGCCAATCCGTATGTCACCATTCTCGGACCTGAACAGACCGCCTCGAGCCGGCTCAACCTCGCCCAGGCTTTCAACTCGTTAGGCACAACCCTGGGTCCACTGATCGGCGGTTACCTGATTTTCCAATACTTCGCCCGCACTGGCGCTCATGGCGCCACTTCGGTGAAGGCGCCTTACCTGGCCTTCTTCCTTATCTTCCTTCTCCTGGCTTTGGTTTTTTTGTTCATCCGCCTTCCGGACATCAGCGAAGGAAAGATCGAGCCCGGGCTCGCCGCGTTGAGATTTCCGCACGTCGATCTCGGCATCCTTGCGATCTTCATGTATGTCGGCGGCGAAGTCGCGGTCGGCAGTTCAATCATTAACTTTCTCGGGCAATCGAGCGTCGCGGGTCTAAGCCAATTGGAAGCGAGCGGTTACGTCTCGCTTTTCTGGTTTGGGATGTTGATTGGCCGATTCATGGGAGCGGTGGAACTGAGTGAGCTTAAGCCGCGCACCAAGAAGCTACTGCTCGCTAGCATCCCGACTGTCGCCGCCATAGTTCTGGGAGCTATTCGCGGCTGGCACCTTGCCAGTCTTTATCTGCCGTTCCTGGTTCTCTGTTATCTCCTGTTCCAGCTCGGCAACTCGCGCGCCGGCCGCACACTCATGATTTTCTCGCTGACGGTAATAGCGCTCCTCGCGGTCGCGATCGTAACAGGCGGCCGGCTCGCCATGTGGTGCATCCTCGGCGTCGGCCTGTTCACTTCGATCGGCTGGTCGAACACCTTCTCGCTCGCGATCGAAGGCACCGGTGTTTACAAAAGCCAGGCCTCGTCGCTCCTCGTTATGGCGATCCTCGGCGGTGCGCTTCTTCCGCCCGCGCAAGGTTACATCGCCGATCGCGCGAGTCTCCAGCTATCCTATCTAGTGCCTCTTCTCGCCTACGCCTATGTCGCGTTCTACGGCTGGAAAGGACACAAGTGCGGGCATGGCGCCAAAGCCACCGAGTGACAGAGCTACGCCTTTTGCCGGCAAAATGCCTTGAAGAGTTTGTCGCCCAAGTCCTGGACTTCGTCGGCGGTGCGTTCGCTTTTGATCGAACCAGCTGGCACATCGCTCGATCCCGGAAACACAATGTGCATGACTCCTTTGTTCATGTCGTGAACATCCTTGTCGTTGAAGCCCCCGTTGTTTGGATTGGATGGGATTCCAAGCTCCTCCGCCATGGCGATGGAACCTTCACCCAGGGCGTTCGGTGGTCCTTTGTCGCCATAAACGAACGCCGTCATCTTATCCTTCCAGAATGCTACTCCTATGTCGCCAAGGCGTAATCCGATGCCGCCGAAATCCGGCACCCCAGGGAGTTTAGTGAGGCCTTCGCGCCTCGCTTCAGCAGCATCGAGAGGAATGACTCCGAACACATCTTCGCGCGCGTCCAGACTGGTATTGTCGGGGTGACGCAAGCTTGTTTTTTGTTGATGATCGGGGTCGCTTGCATCCGAGCTACCGTCGCTATCGATGGCAAACTTGCACTCGTAAATCGCGGCAGTGGTTACTCCATCCAATGGCATGTCACTTAAGTTATGGAACAGGCAAAAGCTCCCGGGCAGGGATCCACGATACGCGTCGAACTGGGGAAGGAGCCCCGCCTTATGCCACGGCACACCGGCCGCGGCACTCAGCTTCTCGCGCGCGTAGTCCGGTAACCGCTTGGGCAGACTCGACGGCACGATATGCAGATCGCGCAGGTGATCCTCCTCCTCGCTATGCGGATCGGGTGCAGTCCCGGGGAAATCCGGCAATGGCACCTTGCCTTTTCCGATGCGGTCGCTCAGGAAATGAGCGAGGAGCGCGCCCATCCATTTCAAGCGCGGCTTCATCCAGCGCGCTTGTTTCAACGAACCGAGATCGCCGAATTCGATTAGAAACTCAGCGTCGGTCGTAATCGTATATTTAAAGCCATAATAGTCTCTTTCATCCTCCGTGAAATTGTCCTTCATGAAAGGGAACGGGAAAAACTTGCTGTAGAGTTTCTTCCAGGCGGTCGCCGCCGGCTCGTCACTCCCGTCCTTGAACCCGATCGACGATCCGGTCTCGCCTTGATCGGGATCGTCGAAATGAAGAAAGACCGCGACCTTTACGCGGAAGCGTTCGTTGCGTCGCTCCGGCCGTTTCAGGCTCGCGTCTTCCCGAATGGTGCTTACTCCCGCCGACCTCAGAATTCGGGTCGCTTCATCCGCGATGATCGGCGTCCAATCGATCTCGTTTCCGAGCGGACCTTCGCCGCCGGTCTTATCGTCTGGAGTATTCTGGTGGCCGGCCTGAATGAAGACGTCGCCGTCGAGCCCGGAGGGTGGCGCGGGATTGCGAACGGGGCGTGGAGCCGTCATCGTTTTGGTGGTTTTTCTTCGAGCCATAACTGTAGTTAGTTGGAGTTGGGGTTGGGAGAGGAAAGGATTAACGACTTCTTAACTGGTGCCGGGCGCTGCCGGGGTCTGAGGCAACGCTGGCGCACTGGTCGGACGTTTTTCAACCAAGGCTGCGAGGGCCGGTCGCAGACTCGTCAGGTTCTTGAGCAGGTTGAACCAGAACGGCGCACCGAGCGTGAGCAAACCTGCTGTCATCAATACGCCGATGAGATGAACGAGGTAATGCGCGGCCGGCGGGTAAATCTGCCTTGCCCACAACGGCACCGGCTCGGCGTCCCATCGGCTCAGGAACGGGACAGGCGCCAGAGCAAACCCGGCCGCGTCCATTTGCTTTTTCAAATCCCGATACGCGTTCTGGCGCGCGTTTTCGTAGGCAAATTTTCCCGCGGGCTGAAGCGAATCGGTACTCGGCCAGCCATTGTTTCGTTTGATCCTGATCGGGCGGCGCCTTCGCGTCCGCGTTCGCCGTCACCTTGGCCTGGATCGCCTCATCCACGCTCTTTTTTGTCGCCGCATCGTCCGGCTTTGGCTCGAGGGCGAATATCGAAAAGTTTTTGACCCACGCCTCGTAGGCTGCCTTTGCCGCGGCAGCTTCGGCATCGCCGGAAAATCCCTCAGCATTTTTCGCGAGGTCGAACGCCTTATCGAATTGTTGCACCGGATACTGGAGATCCGGCGCTGCCTTGATCCGATCTGCGATCGCGCCCCGGTAGGCCGCGTCGGTTCCCGCTTCCGGCAGAGTCTTCAAGGGAAAGAGCGGATGCTTTTGTAACCAGAGGAGATAGCTGTGGTAAGCGGCCGTGTTCGCCGGATCGAGAACTGTTGTGCCTTGCTCGATCACCCCGGGCGCGGCTTTGACCAACGCGGCGGTGAGGGCCGGTTGTTCGCGAAGTTGCCGATAGATATCCACCGTGTCGAGCTGGAGGAGAAACGCGGTCAGGATCGCCATCACGATCGTCACCCCACGCATGTGAGTCTGGAACCATTGCTCGGCGCGATCCTGTCCGCTCCCGAACCAGCGTTGGAAACGGTCGTACGATCGCGTCGTCGCGCGTTCGACGGTCGCGCCGAGATTGACCAGCGAATTCACGATCGCAGCTTGTTGGTCCGGCCTGCCCTTAAAATATGCTTCGGTGACGGTGCTCAGGAGCGAGAGCTTCTCCTGCGCCTCCGTGGTTGGCCGGTCTGGTTTTTCCAAAGCCTCGATGATCGCTCCCGCAGTGGTGACAAGCCCCGGCGCAATTCCTTTCAAGGCCGCCTCCGTTTCGGTTAGCTCGGCGAGCTCGTGCAATACCCGGTAAATTTCGCCGGGCCGAATGGCGCTGCCGAGCTGTCGCGCCCCGCCGCTTGGCCATGTCCAAAACCCCCAGGGCTCGGTTCGATTCATTTTGACCTCGGGAACTTCCGCCTCCGCCCGAGCCGCCGCGACTTTCGCCGTTCCATCTTCGATCGCCCGCTGCGCCACCGCCCGGTTATTTTGATCCGTCGCCGTCCCCAGGGCGTTGGTCGCCTGCTTCAATTCGCGCTCTTCTTTCACGAGGTCGGCCAGTTTCGAAAGGTTTGCCTGCGCCGCCGCGACTGCGCCGGTTAGTTGGGTCACTAGCGTGGTAAGCTGATTTTTTTTCGTTGGATCGCTTTCTGCCTGGAGCGCTTGCTTCGCGTCCACCAGTTTTTTTTCCGCTTCCACGAAAGCCAGAGTCGCCACATCCACGACCCGACTCTTCTTTCGCCAGATCGAATCGGAAAAAATCGGGTCTCGCAAAATTTGCGCGGCCAGGGAATGGGCCTGCTCGCCGATCTTCGGATCGATCGTCTGGAAGGTAAGCGAAAGCGCGTTCGCGAGATTCTTGCCGCGCAACGCCAGACCCGTCGACACCATCTGGACCAGGATCGTGATGAACAGACTGAGCACAGTCATGATGACTGCGAAGCCGATCACAATATCGAGAGTGTTTAACACCAGCCGGGACCTCGGTTATCAAGGACGAGCGCGGAATCGGGCCGGCAGGGAAACGAAAGATGCATGGAGGAAAAACGTTCCGCCCGGTTTTAGTCTTCTCCGTCCTTCCCGGACAAGCGCAAAAATACGCTGCGCTCGCGGTCTCGAGCCGCACCCGTCCTGGAATAGGTTGGAACGAAAACCTGGCTCATCCTTGAGCATCTACGTCTTCTCGGGGCCCGGGTTCCTAACTTTGTTTGGGAATCGTGCCCGCTTCCGGGCTGGAACCGCGAGAGGGCGCCGCTCCTCCAGTTGAACAAAAAGCGGTCCCCTCTGTCCAACACCCCAATCATGAAAAAGATGGTCAACGCCGCGCGCAGGTTGCCGACCCTGGTCTGCGCCTGGTGCAAGCGCGTCATGAAACCTGGTTCTCCGAAGGTCAGCCACGGCATTTGCCGCGGCTGCGCTGACCACTGGTTCGGGAAATTCCGGCGACGCCCCCTGCCGGCGTAGAAAAGTAAGAATTAAGGAGGATGAATTAAGAACTAGCTGCTTTCTTACTTCTTCCTTCTTCCTTTCTTCTTCCCTGCCAGCATAGTCCCGCGGCATTTGTTCGCGCCGCAATAACAGGCAAACTCTTTCTCGACTTTCCGGGTCCGCCGCTCCGCCGGAATCATTTTGTAATCGTAGAAGAGTTCTTCTCCCGAGCGCAGACCGCGGAGCGCGTGGACGAAAATCCGGCCATCCTCCTCATAAGTCTCGCAGTTTGGAGCGCACGAATGATTGATCCAGCGCGCTTCATTCCCACCGACCGCCGCATCGATCACGTCATCTTTGCCGACCGAGAAAAAGACGGTGTGAAACGGATTCTTCGGATCGAACGGCGGCAGATCCTGCGCTTCTTTCCAGGGCACGCGACGCCCTGTGTATTCGATGATCCGCGTCCCTTTCCGGATTGGCTCACGCGCAAAAACGCCGCGCCCGTGCACCGCAGATTTGCGAACCTCGATCAGCTCCGCCGCCTTCTTTCGCCCATTCCCCTTCCTCAAACCTGTTTTCCCCATGACCCTGTTTGCCGCGGACAACCCTTAGGATTCGCGAAAACACCCGACCCCGGTTTTCACAAATTATCGTGTCGAAATAACGCGCGCGGTTAGGCGATTGTAGGGCAAGCGCATCGCTTGCCATCGATAAGCCGGCAACCGACGCGGTTGCCCTACAATTGATCCGCGTTAGGAGCTCTGATTTCTTCCTTCTTAATTCTTCCTTCTTACTTCCTTAGTCCAGCCGGTAAATTTCCACGACCGCGATTCCTGTGGTATTCCCCGAGCCGCTGACGATCGCCGTGTAGGTCGCGGCGTTTGCCGGCAAGTCCGCCACAATGGCCGATTCCTGATCGTTCGTTGGCGGAATCCCGGTGGCGTTGATCTCGGTCTCCTGGCCACCTGTGCGCCAATCGTCATTCGCGCGGATCACGCCGCCGTTGCCGTCCCGCAATTCCAGCGTCGGATTCGCCATCGCCCCCGGCACCGCCAGGGACGGACCGATTGCGCGGACGATCACTTTTTGGACCGGCTGCCCCAGCACAATCGTTCCAGCGATCAGAACATTGTCGTCCGTGCCTACGAGTCCGCGCGTGGAAATGTTCGCCAGCTTGGAGTTGGCCGCGCCGTCCAGATCATAAAGTTGGACCACGCCGATGCCGGTTCCGTCGTTCACGCCCCGAAGGATTGCGGTGTAAAACGTAGTCTCCGCCGGCAGCGTCGCCACAATCGCCGATTCCAGATCGTTCGACGGCGGGATCCCCGAATCGATGATTGCCTGCTTGTTCGGCGACGTAACCCAATCGTCGTTCGTGCTCAGCAGGGCCCCCGCGCTCGAATCGTGCAGTTCCAGGGTCGGATTCGCGAGTATTCCGCCAAAGGAGAGTGACGGACCGATCCCGCGCACAATTACCTTCTTCGCTTGCGTCCCCGTGACGATGAATCCGGCAATCAGCGCGTTGTCCCCGGTCTCAACCCGGAGGCGCGTCGAGATATTTGCGAGCAACGACTTAGCCTGCCCGCCGCTCTCGAAGGCGCCGACGTCACTCACGCTCGACCGGACGAACCCTCGCTGATCGTACTTCGGCGCGAGCGTATCGTCGCCTTTGTTAAACGCGTCGCTCTTGCTGTTGATCGCGTGCGTTTGGGTCGGGCCGCCATTGTTAGCGAGCGCCGCCAGGCCCGGAGTCGAGTTCCGCTGGTCGCCGGTCGCATTCAATAACCCGCCAGGACTGGTGGTGAAGAGCGGACCGCCGGCTGCGTCGTCACTAAGGTTATGCCCCAGGGAAGTGAATCGGCCGCCCTGGGAAACGTCATTGGCAAGGTTCGCGTTGCTGCCGGTCCGCTCAAAGATCGTGTTTACCACCTCAACGATCGCGTTCGTGTTGCGCAAACTCATTCCTCCACTGGCGTTGGCCGAGCTATTGCCGCTGAACGTGCAATTTTTTAGCGTGAGCGTGCCACCGAAACCGTTGTCCACCCCGCCTCCGTTCGCCGCCACGTTGCCGCTGAGCGTGCAGTTGGTCATGGTGACTCGGCTACCGAGGTTGCCAACCGCTCCTCCTTGCCCGCCGTTGAGTCCGTTTCCACTGAACGTGCTGCCGGTAATGACTGTAACTACCTGCGGCGGTGCGTTCGTACCGGCACCCGCCATGATCGCGCCCCCTTCAGCAGCCGTATTCGCCTGAAACGTGGAATCGGTAATGGTGGCTCCCCCGTTGTCCACCAGCGCGCCCCCAAATCCCGGGGCAAAGTTCTCGCTAAAAACGCAGTTGATCGCCTCTATCGTCGCATTTTGGGAAACGCCGGAATTGTAAATGCCCCCTCCATCCGCCTGGTCGAACTGCTGGAAATGCTGGACCACGTTCTGGCTGAGGGTGCAATCGATGAGCTTTAAGTGGGATGCCGGCGGCGTCTGACCGAAGGAGCCGTTCCAGATTCCGCCGCCATAGTTCGCCGTGTTGGCGCTCAGGTAACAATTGCGAAGCGTCACCTGCGACCCGTCGTTCCAGATGCCGCCTCCGCCGTTGGACACTCGACCATTAGTGATCCGCAGGTTCGAGAACGCTACTGTAAATCCGGCGTCGATGGTAAAGATGCGAAAATCCGCTGTTCCCGCGGCTGTGCTTCGCGAAATGAAGAGCTTCGTTGTCGTCGGGCCTTCGATAGTCAGATTCCCCGACACGTTCGGCAACGCGCTGTTCAGCGTGATCGTGCAGTTCCCGTTCGAGTCGCACCCCGTGTTGCTCGAGTCGAGGTCGAACCGAATCGTGTCCGGGCTGCTCGACACGTTAGCTTTCGTGATCGCCGCTCGCAGAGTACAGGAAGAAAGCTTATCCGTGCATGAGAGTGCGGTTACGCTCTCTCCCGTACTGTTAACCGTGTAAACGCTCGCCCCCGCCGTGAACGGCGCCAGAGCAAGCAAGATCCCAAGCCATCCCAACATCCATCTCCGTGTCACAATCGTGCGCATTGATTTTTCCTTCGTTCCAGAATGTGTCGCCGGGTTTTACGCACTCGCCGTATTTCCGTCAACACTTGCCTTCCCCATAACCCCGTTCCCCCATCTTCTTAATTCTTCCTTCTTAGCTCTTACTTCCAAAAGTCCAGCGCCTCGATCACATCCATCATCGCTTTCGCTGGCTTCAACAACGGCCTAAGCAAGCCACCCGCGATGTGATTCTCCACCGCTTTCGTTAACCGAGGTTTCAAGTCGTCCCGAGGATGCGCAAACGGCCCGCTTAACTTCACCGGCGTCCAGAGGTATCCATCGTCCTCGCGCGTGAAAACGTCTTTCCGCGCGCCCGGGAATTTATCCACGATCTCTGGCGCTACGCCCAGTTGCACCGTTCCATCGATCTCTCCCTCCCTGATCTTAAAACTGCCGCGCAGACAGAGCGTCCCCTTCGCTTCAACAAACAGATCGCGCACCGCAAGCTGGTCCTTATGCCATTCGTAGTTGGCGCGTCCCTCCGTGATCCGGAGTGGACTGAGTTCCGATTTCCCGGTGAAAGCAGCCGCTTTCTCCAGCGCGTCGACCTTATCCAAAACCACCTTCCGAATCACAACCGATCCGTCCGCGTCGAGCGCGGCCGGCTGGCCCAGGCGCGCAGTCAGGTGCGCATCCCCATCGAAAGTCCCTTTCACTTTCCCGCGTTCCGCCTCGCTCAGGAACGGCCCGATCGGCGACCGCTCCACCTTCAATTGCAAATCCATCGACGCCTCTTTGTCGAATTGCATTCCGCCCTGCACCCGAATCGTTCCGTCGCCGCCCAGGCTCAGGTTCGCTTCGTCAATTCGGAGCGAAGGCTTCGCGTAGTAAGCTTTGAAGTCCGTTACTCGCATCTCGGGCCATTTCGCCTGGTGAAAAGTGCCGCCGCTTCCGCGCACCGATAGGTTTTTGCCGTCCGGATAAAACTCGGTCTGCACTTCGCGAAACTGGCCGCCGTCATTTTTTTTCAGATCGCCCCAAAGAAGATCGGTCCGTGCGATCGTCACCTTGCGAATGTCCACTTTGATCGCTGATTCGTTCTGCGACGCCGGCAGCAATTCGGGCGTCGGGAATTCCTTGCGATCCAATTGCTTTGCGGCGGCCGCGCCGTACGCCACTTGGAGATGACGCGCGGTCAAGTGCTCCACTCGCCATCTGCCGCGCCAGAGTTCGCTCAAGCTGCATCGCGCGAACAACTGCTCCGCGCGCAGTTCGTTTAGCGCGCGGGGAGGGGACGCCGTTACTACCATTCCGTCGGAATAGACGGAGAGTCCCCGCCAGGACATCGGCGCGAGGCCCGCCTCGCCCCCGAGCTCGCGCGCCACCCTCCCTGCAATCAAGGCGCGGAGCTTCTCGCCTTCGAGGTACCGCCCGAGAAAATGCGTCAGCGCGAAATAGCCCAGGCCTCCGAGCAACAACGCAATCCCCACCGCCACCGCGCAACCCAAGATCCGCCGCGATGCTCGTCCCGATTCCTTAGCTTTCCCCGCGATCACTCCTTCCAATCGCGCCCCGCCAGTCCCGCGGTGGGAGGAATGAAAAAGAAATCCGCTTCTCCGGACTGTTAGCGCACTTCAGCGTTCGTCTCGCCGTCGCGGGATTACTTCTTAATTCTTCCTTCTTCCTTCTTACTTTTTTGCGACCTTGATTGAGTTCAGAATCCGTTCCCTCGTTCCCAAGTTGCACTTGGGAACGCCCCGTTGTGCTTCGAAGCTCCGGCTTCGTCCGTATATTCGAAACCACAAGGCAACCGACGCGGTTGCCCTACAATTTCAATCACGGCGATCCCGTGACGGCCGGACCCTGCCTGCCAAGCCGTAGTCCCGCGATTGCGGGACGAAGGCTGGTCACTGCCTTCCTTCTTACTTTTTTGCGACCTTGATCGAGTTCAGAATCCCCATGAGCGTTTTCATCGTATCGGCCGGCGCATCCGCGTCGACATCGGTATAAACAACTCCCGCCTGGTCCGGACCCGTCCCAAATATTGCCACCAGAAAATGCACCTTGTTCCCTTCGCGCTTGTCGGTGCCGTCGCCTGAGATCACGTGAAATTTCGATCCGTTTTGGGTGATCTCCTCCATCTTCGGTTCTCCGTCGATGCTCTTGAGCGCATCCCGTTCTGCAGAGCCTCAGCTTCTTACTTCTTACTTCTTACTTCTTACTTTCCATCTCGGCACCAGCCGGCCGGTTCGCTCCAGGTAAGCGCGATACGATTCGCCGAAGAACTCGCTCATCATCCGTTCTTCACGTGGGGCCCTGACCAAATACAGAATCGCGAACGACCCAAATCCGCCCCAGCCCGCCAGCCAGTTTGGGAGCAAAAATCCCTGCGCGATCGCAAACAGAAAAATCGCCGCATACATCGGATGGCGGACGAGGCGATACACTCCGTGCGTGATCAATTCGTGGTCTTTGCGCATCTCCAGCGTGATCGACCAGTTCAGCCCAAGATCGACGTGCGCCCGCCAGAAGAGCCAAAGCGCTACGACCATCACGACCGCGCCGCTCCCCGCAACAACCATCGGTGCGCGATAATCCGCGAACGAAAGCCAGCGCGTGAACAAATACAGCACCGGCAAAATGATATTGCCAATGAACACCAGACCTACCAGCGCGCGATCGAGGGCATCCGCCCGAATAACCGTTTTCTGATTCCCTTTCGTCCGTCCCCCAAACACTCCCCGAATCGCGACGTAAACGACGAGACCAACCAGATACACAATCGTCCCAAAATGGACTCTCATCTCCAGCGAGGACATCACCGTCTGTCCCCGCTAACCAGACTAAATTCGTTACCCAAGACTAGCCGGCAACCGACGCGGTTGCCCTACAATCTCGATCACAGGGCTCCTCCTTCTTAATTCTTAATTCCTACTTCCGTCACATCTCCCGTTCGATGTTCCGCAATTTGGAACCGGAGAAAATCATGGATCGCCTTCAATGCCTGCGAATCCGCCGTCGAGATTCGGACCCGGCCCCCGGTTTCCATCTCCTCATATCGATACACGATGCTCGATTTCATCTTCGCCATCACTTCCGCGCCGGGTGGTTTCTGGGCATGGACAAACATCGGGATCTCGAAGTTTCCCTGGCTGAACAGCGTCGCGATATGCGCCAGATGTCCGCGAATCTGATCGCGGCTGGCCTGGTCGTTCGCATCGTTCGCGGTCACCTCGATCGCGCCCCCGTCTGCCTGCAGCCTGAAATGGTGCGTGGTCTTGGTATGAGAAAATCCCATCCCTTTGTCGCCACGATCGTCCACGGCCGCGGCATGGTCCGGGTTCATCGGGCAATCCTTCATGTCGCCGGAATGTTGATGGGCCGGCTCCTCCGCCAGAAGACAGTGCGTGGCTGCGACAGTGAGGATGGCGAGAGCCATCGTGAGTACTCGTATTTTCATCGTTTAATCTGCTTTCTTGGTTTGTTTTGGTTGGTCGAAAATGGGGCTGAACGCTTTGCGCCCGCCGACTTCCGGGCGGGAAGCGCGTCCAGCAATCCGGCGCGTTTCCCGGGAGGTGTCTTCGCGAGTTCGGCGTCCCACGTGCGAAGAGCGGACCGCAGATCGTTCCGGAGCGACGCCAATTCGCGGAGGCGCGTTTCCACTTCCTCCAGTTTGGCAGCGGCCAACGCCCGGACCCGTCCACATGGAACCCCGCCCCGATCGCGAATCCGAAGCACACCCGCGAGATCGTCGAGGGTAAAGCCGAGGCCGAGCGCGCCCCGGATCAATTGGACGCGGGCCACCGTTTCCTCCGGATATTTCCGATACCCATTCGCGCCCCGTGGCGGCCGCGCGATGACGCCTTTGCGCTCGTAATGGCGGACCGTATCCGCGCTCACTCCCGCCTGCCGCGCCAGCTCGCCGGCGCTCATTGTCTTCCCGCGAAGTTCCTCCATGAACGAACCCTAAGCCCCGGTGCCCGTTCCAGGGTCAAGAGATATTTTGCGCGTCCCGTTTCCGATTGGATCGCCCGCCTTTTCTTTTTGTGGGACAAGCGTACCGGTCGCGCGTGCCTTGGAGGGACGGGCGCTGTCCCGTCCCTTAACTATAGGGACGACACGGCGGTCGTCCCTCCAGGATTGAAGCTCTTTATTGTAGGGCAGGCGCGTCGCCTGCCACGAATTGAAGAGGCAACCGACGCGGTCGCCCTACAGTTCTCTCCCCTTTGCCGTCGATTAGCCGGCAATCCCGCGACTGCGGGACGGTTGCCCTACAATTGATTCTCACCTAACTTCTTAATTCCTAATTCTTACTTGCGGCTCTTACAGAGCCGTTTCCCTCCTCAAACACGAATCAAACTCGAAGGACTTACGACCATGAAAAAACTGATCACCATTTTGCTCGCCTCTTCTCTCGGATTCACCGCGGCCGCTTCCGCGAAACAGGACGACAAGAAGAAAAGCAAATCCGGCCCGCCGCCGCAGCAGCAGCATGTCAAGACCGCGCCCCAGACCAAGATGAAGGTCCAGAACAACACCCAGAAAATGAACAACGCGCGCGTGAACTCGGCGAACACTCAAATGAACGAGCTGCGCAAATCGAACGTCGTTAAGCCCAACCGGACCCCGGTCCCAAATGTCGTGACCAACGACAAGTTCCAGAAAAATACCAAGTCAAAACAGTTCACTCAGCAGCAGAACCTTCAAACCAACCAGCTCCAGAACAATCAGAAGAACCAAAAGAACTTCAATAACCAGCACAACAACGCGAACCTCCAGCTGAACCAGGTCAAGTACAAAAACTTCAAAGCGAAACGCAGTTCCTCGATCGCCAGCGTCCAGTTCAACCAGAATTACCGGATCCAAAACTCGCAGAACTGGAACGGCCCGCAGTATCGCGTCTTTCAAACTTACCGGCCGCAGTGGCATGACCGTTCCTGGTGGCACTCGCGTTATAGCAGCAGAATTCTGCTCATCGGCGGCGGCTATTACTACTGGAACTCCGGCTACTGGTATCCCGCCTGGGGCTACGATAACGCCTACTCTTACTATCCGTATGACGGCCCGATCTACGTCGGCAACAACCAGGTTCCGTTCGATCGGGTCCTGGCGAACGTCCAGTCTTCCCTGCAGGAGCAAGGCTATTATCGCGGCGAAGTCGACGGCTTGATGGGCCCGCTCACGCGTGAAGCTCTGGCCAATTACCAGCGCGACCACGGCCTCGTCTCCACCGCCGCCCTCGACCAGCCGACGCTGGCCTCGCTTGGGCTCGGCTGAGCGAAGGCAGAAGTAAGAAGGAAGAATTAAGAAGTTAAGATGGCCCCCCAGCCTGATCTTCCCGAGCGTACAAAACGCTTCGCGCTTCGCATAATTCGGATGTTCACCGCATTGCCAAAAACGGCGGAAGCGCAGATTCTGGGGAAACAGGTATTGCGGTCCGGGACCGCGATTGGCGCAAACTATCGCGAGGCTTATCGCGCCAGAAGCAAACCAGAGTTCATCTCGAAATGCGGTGATTGCCTCAAAGAGATTGAGGAAACCGCCTACTGGCTTGAATTACTCGTCGAAGCGCCCGTTGTTTCTGCCACGAAACTTGCGCCGTTGCGCGAGGAGACCGATGAGTTAACCGCGACCTTCGTGACGATCATAAAGCGCTCCAAATCCTAACTTCCTAATTCTTCCTTCTTAATTCTTACTTTATGACTAAGCGCCTTCTCGAACTCGCCGGCCTTATTCTAATTGGAGACGGCCTCATGGGCCTGCTCCGTCCCCGGCGCCATTCGCTTCTCTGGCACGTCGGCCCGCAACTCGCCAAAGCCGTTACCGAAGAATTGGCCGACCATCCCCAGACCGCCCGCGCCATCTACGCCACCGAGCTCGCCGCCGGCATCATCCTCGCCTCTCTCCAGTTAACCGACGAGGACTGACGGACCAGCGCCTGCTCGCGAAGGCCTTCGGAGTTGTCCCGTCCCTTAATTGGGTCTTGTTAATTGTGGGGCAGGCGCATCGCCTGCCACCAGTCATAGGGACGACACAGTCCCGCGCCTGCGGGATCCCTCCAATTTCCGAGGCAACCGGTGCGGTCGCCCTCCAATTCCATTCCGACTTCTTCCTTCTTAATTCTTCCTTCTTAATTCTTACTTCCTTCCCCTACCCCGTCCTCATTTGCCGACCCGGACCGGTAAAGATGAGCGTCCAGGTGAACTGGCAAGACACCGGCCTCCCATTGCGAAAACCGGGAATAAACGTGGCATCACGGATCGGGCCGACCGCTTCCTTGCCGAACCCCATTCCGGGCGGATGCTCATAGATCACGCTCGCCGCCTGCACCTGGCCGGTTTCATTCACGCTCAGCTTCAATGACGCGACGCCCGCGCGCCCTGGCGCCTGGGGCGGATAATAAATGCCTTTAAACGCTGAATTCCCCGGAGCCCCAAACGCCCATTGCGGGGCAACGAAATCGGTCCCTTTCTTCAGCTCATCGTCTTCCTGGTGCAAAAAGATCCGTAGATGCGGTTTTCCGTCGCGAACCGCGAACACCACCGAGCCGGTTAGATAAACCGCGACGTGGGTGCCTTTGTAGACCGCCGGTTCAAAGATCGCCTGGTTGATTCGGTCGAGCACCTCTTTTTGGAGAAGCTCGGTGTGAGGGGACGCGCGATAAGTGCGCGACCAATAGCCGTAACCATTTTCCGACACCGCACATCCGAACATCACGAACCCATCTCCCTGACCGCGCTTCACCAACCCCTGGCTATCGATAATATTGACTAACGATTTGGCGTGATGCCCGAGCAACGCCGGCCGGAGCTGCGACGAACTTTCCGCCAGCGCATCGCGCCCCAAGGCGATCAGCGAGAGGGAACAAACCAGGACGCGAATAATGGATTTCATCATCTGCGAGGGAAAGACGTTGCGTCTTTTCATTCCTTGATTCGTGTGAACCCAAACCCCCGGTCGCTTCTCGGCTCCCGCGCCAACCGACGCCGTTGCCCTACAATTCCCAGCTTCTTCCTTCTTCCTTCTTCCTTTGATTGAGCGCCCGTCCCGGGCGCTCAAAACCCCACCGACAGCTGCGCGCCGTTCACGCCGCCTATAAGCGGTTGGACCGAGATATTCGGATTGAACCGCATCAGCGTAATCGTTCTCCGCTCAGACGGCGTCGTCGGCCCGCTTGGTTTCTGCTCCTCGCGCTGCCGCGAAGTTTTCTCACTCACGCCCGCCGACCTGGATTCGAAAGCAGTGACCTGAAAAAAGGCCAGCTCCCCACGTGCCTGTATCTTCGTCGATGCCGCCACCGCCTGTCCGGGACGCGCCGCCTGCTCAATCCCGGATCTCGCATCTCGTCTCTCGGATCCCGTTCGCACGCTCTTCCGCTCCCCCGCCTGCGCCGACTGGAAAGCCAGGCCCACAGCCACACCGAATGCCGCCATACCAATGAAGATCCGCCTCATCGTCGCTCCCCAATCTGATTCGTATCTTCCCGACCCCGCGCGCTTGTCCAGCCTTCGTCAAGGCCCCGGCCTGGCGGCCGTCTGTGGAGGGACGGGCGCTGTCCCGTCCCTCAAGCTTATTTATCCACCCTGCGCCCGACAAGAAAAAGGCCGCCGAGCGCATCACGCACCCGGCGGCCCTTGTTAACTTCTTAATTCTTCCTTCTTAACTCTTACTTTCTTCCCTTACCCCATCCCAAGCGCGTCGAGTGTCGGCTCGTCAATCACTGCCGTTACCGTCATTCCATTGTCGGTCTGGTAACCGGTGAGCGCTTCGCGGGTCAGCGGTCCGAGCAATCCGTCCACCTCACCCTTGTAGTAGCCCATCTCCTGGAGCGCGGCCTGGACATCAGCGATGACCTTGTCCGGCGGTTCGGCATGCTTGCCGGCATAGACCGGGGCATCGTAAGCATAATACTCGTTGCTCGGATTGTAGCCCCACGCTGGGTACCAGTAGTTGTTGTGGAAGTAGTAGTAACCGCCCGCGATCAATTCCACCCGCTGGTAACGCGAATGATACCAGCCCCGATCGTGCCGTTCGGGATGGTAAGAGCGATACACCTCATACTGCGGCCCCTGCCACCGATCGCTTCCCGGGAGTCGGAAGTTCGCGCTGAATGTGACCGCCGGAGCTCTGTCGGGTCTGGGCTGCGCATGAAAGCTCGTGTGCTGCTGCCTGATCTGTTCCACCTTCTGCACATCCAGCTTCTTCGTTACAACCTTTGTGTTGGCCGACTGTGTCGGGCTGGTTTGCGAGATTGACGGTGCCGCACTGGCCGACGCTGCCGTTGCCGGAGTACCGGTCGCCGTCGCTGCCGCGGGAGTAGTGCTTACCGGACTAGCTGCCGGAGTTGTGCTCGCGGTCGCTGCCGCCGGCGTCGGGCTGGCCTTGGATGTTGCTGGCGTCGGGGTGGCCTTGGCTGTCACGGGAGGCGCACTCGGCGATGCCTTCGCGTCGGGGGTAGGCGACTTCATCGTCTCTCTCTTGCTCGTCTTCGGCGACTGCTCCTTCTTTACGGGAGGCGTCGAAGTCGCGGCTGGTTGTTCGGTAGAAGTCTTCGTGTCCGGAGTTGCGGCTGGCACAGTCTTCCGGCTCGACTTATCGTGTTTTGGCGGAGGCGTCGTTGCAGTCGTCCCTGGCTCTTTCACGGTCGAGTCTTTGACGGCCGGAGCCTCAGTTTTCGGTGCGATCGTCGGCTTAGGCTTCAATTCCGCCGGCGCCTTCCTTTCGGATTTCGGGTGTTTCCCCGGTGGTTGCGATTCGTCCGGCGTGGGCTGTTGGGCCATTACGGCTCCAGCCAGCGCCAGCGAACATACTGTCATTAAGGTGGTGAATTTTTTCATGTTGTTCCTTTTTGGTCGGTAGACGGAGGCGATCTATTCAACTCTTCGCGTTTTCTCTGCCCGCAATGCTTCGTCTAGCGACGCAAGCGGGCTCCGCGCAGAGCATTGATCGCCTGACTGTTATAATTCGCGCCAGCCTGCCCGCTTGGTTCCCTCCGCGAGCCCTCTATTCGCAGCCTTGATTGTGGGGGATACATTTGAGAGATGCTCTCACGCGAAGTCACCAAGACGCAAAGGAAAGAACGGCAGTCAACTTAGCGCCTTTGCGCCTTCGCGTGCCATCTTCCTCTGCCCCCGGCTCCCTTCGCGTGCCGAACGCCGCGCGAAACTGTAGCCGTAAATGGCCTGCCCTGAGCAAACCGAATGGGCTCGGTCGCCGCGTCTTTATTTCGCGGTTGCGCTCCCAATGCTCCGCTTACCACACTCACGTTCGCCGACGGACGAATCTGCCGTCGCGACCCCGCATCCCGCACCCCGCATCCCGCATCCCGTATCCCGTATCCCGTATCCCGACTCGCTACTTCGGCAGCAATCCGATCGCCACATCCCGCGCGGAGCGCGCCAACTTCGCGGCTTTTTGAAAATCTCTTTCCGCCTGCGCGATATTCTCCCCGCCGATGAGCGCATCGGCCAAAACGGAATAAAGCGCCTTCAACTTCTCGGTATACGCATCCTTGATCGCCTGAGTATCGGACTCCACCCCGAAATTCTGCCACCGCGCCCCCTCTCCTGGCAAGTTCGCCCACCTCCACCCTCCGTCTTGCCTGTCACATCACATGTTCGCCGACGGACGAATCCGCCGTAGCCGGGTCACTCGCCTGCCACGCCGTAGTGCCTCGACGGAGGCGGGTCACTGGCTGCACTGATTTTCTTTCTCAAATTTTCATTCTTCCTTCTTAATTCCTCCTTCTTACTTTCATCGCGCATGTCTCCCCCAGACCACGATTCGCCTGTCAACGACGTCCGGGAAAACGTCCGCCGATTTAACGACGACGAAGCTGTGTGGCGCTGCTTCGCCAGGAAACGCGCGCACCGAAAACGGCTGACGCGGCTGCTTCGCCGGCTGGGAGCACAGCCTCCACTGACAGAAGAGCAACTCGATCAGCTCGACTGGCTCGCCGCGGAACGCGAAGCCAGACCGGTGCGAGCGATTGGGCAATGGATTGCCCCGTGAAATCTGAAGCGCTCCTGGTCCAGATCGAGCACCGTATTTTTCTCATACGCGGCCAAAAAGTCATGCTCGACTCACACCTGGCCGACCTATACCGAGTTCCCACCAAATCTCTGAATCTTGCCGTGAAGCGCAACGCAGAGCGCTTTCCCGAAGACTTCGCCTTTCAGCTTACTGAGGATGAGATCGCGGGTTTGAGGTTTCAATTTGAAACCTCAAAGAGTGGTCGCGGGGGACGCCGGTATCGTCCCTACGCGTTTACCGAGCAGGGCGTCGCGATGCTCTCGAGTACCCTCCGCAGTGCACGCGCCGTCCAAGTGAACATTGCGATCATGCGCGCATTCGTTCGTCTGCGCCAGATGCTGCTGTCGAACGCGGATCTCCCGGGGAAACTTCTCGCCCTTGAGAACAAATACGATTCTCAATTTCGAATCGTCTTCGATGCCATCCGCCAACTAATGGAAGGCCCACCCCCTGATCCGCCTAAACCTCGCATCGGGTTTGCGCCCTGACCAATCCGCCGAAGGACGATTCGCGGTTCAAACAACCGACGCACCTCCCGTCTGCCCATCCTCGCCCTGTCGCCCCTGTCCCGCCGTAGCCTTGCGCGAAGGCGGATCAATCCTCCATCCGCCATCTTCGCTGCAAGACGGCTCATCACACGGTTCGTGATTTTCCTTCCTAATTGATGCTTCGCTCACCCCGCTTCCGCACCGGCTACCTCGCCGGCTTGACCGTCTATCCGCCGCCCTCCCAGCGCGGCGTATTCTTAATTTTTACTTCTGCCTTTAGCGCCTTCGCGCTAAAACCCTCGACGACTCTGCCCTCCGACTATCGGCCTCTTGGAACTTGAGGAAATCCGCGAGCCGCATGCCAAAAGCGCACGATTTCCAAGGTGATGTCCGCGTTGTTTACGCGATAGATAATGCGGTAGGAGCGCAGAACGATCTCACGTAACTCTGGGCGGCGAAATTCGGGGACCACGCGACCACGTTCAGGAAAACTCGCAAGCGAGAGCGCGGCGGCGAGCAGTTGATTCCCCACTCGCGTCGCGGCCGCCACATCGTAAAGCGCAATATAGGTGACGATCCGTTCGAGATCGGTCAGAGCTTTGAGGGAGAGGAAGACTTTGAAGTCCATAGGGGGATGCGTTTCCGGGCTTCTTCCAGCGGGATCCGTTGGCCTTGATCCAGAGAAGCCAGTCCATCTTCGACAGCCTGACGAAACTCAAGCTCATAGATCGCGTCAACCAGGGTTGCGTCTGCCGGAAGCTTCTCGGCCACTTCCAAAAGGACCTCTTTCGTGCTCACGCCTTTTAATACAACATTTGCAGTGCAGATGCCAACTGTCCTCCGCTCCCCTCCACCTTCCCCCGGCACACGTCACACGCCTGCCACGCCGTAGTCCCGCGATTGCGGGACGAAGGCAGGTCACTTTTTTAATTCTTAATTCTTAATTGATGCTTCGCTTACCCAGCTACGCACCGCTACCCTGCGCGGCTGAGCCGTCTATCCGGCGGCGTTCCTGACCGCCGTATTCTTAATTTTTACTTCTGCCTTTAGCGCTTTCGCGCTAAAACCCCTCGTTCCCCAGCTCCGGCTTGGGAATGCCATTGTCCGCGACACTCCGGGCCTTTTGATCGCAGCCCTCCGCTCACATTTTACCCGCCGTGGCGGGCGCTTCGCTCGAGATGCGATGCAATCAGCTCGATCTCGCGACGCGTCAACCTTGGTTGCTGATTCACGATGTGATCAGCCAACCGATCTGGCGTAAACACACGAGCATCGGTGTTTCGCCAGTCGTTCTTGACTCGCCAGTCGCCCACGAAGACGACCAGCGGCCAGACCCACTCATCGATCCGGCAGTTCTCCTTGATGAGGCGGTTCACCTCCGCGGCATTACCGCGCGCTTGGCTCAATGAGTCTTTCTCCTCTGCAAATCCACCGACGAACAATCCTTCGCCATTCCGAAACGTGACCTCACCGCTGCCGCTCCGGAACTTCGTCTCGATCGCAAACACGCCACCTGGCCCGACCACAACGTGATCGACGTTGAATCCATCCCGGACCACGTCATGGAACGGCCGGTATCCGTAAGTCCGCAGATCATCCAGAACTTCCGCTACTCGCAATTCGCCGCGCTCGCCGCGAACGAGATTTCGCGCTCGCGGAATTAGGCGTAGATACGCGATAGCGGCCATTCCGGTGCCGACAATGGCGAGCGCCAACCAAAAATTCGGGGACACCTCTTTCGATACCGGCAGCCACTGGGTCAACCAAACAACCCAGAGCATCGCGGGGACAAGCAGAATGAACGGCAGATTCTCGTTCACGAGCCGGTCCCACTCCTCGCGAAGTGATTGACCTGGTCTGCGTTGGACGAGGGGGAGAGTGGATTGGTTCTTTTTCTTTGGGGACATAGGCCCGGGAATGCTGCTAAATTCGTGCCACCGCCGGCCCCTCGATGTCGTCGCTCGCATCTCGCATCCAGCATCCCGTGTCGCGATTTCGCTTCCTAATTCTTCCTTCCTAATTCCTACTTTTCCTCGTAAAACCCTCCGTTCCCCTATGGACACACTCAGATCCACCCAGATTTTTACCGCGCGCCCGTTGGGATTTCATCAATTCTTGCGGAGGGGAACCGATGATTTCAGAAAAGACTGTTGAGCTGAATTTAACGACCGAATGGCTAAACTATTTGTTCCGCCACACTCGGCGTGTGCATTTCGCTATAGCACCATCACAACGTGCGGAGGCAATCATTCCGATCGATGCGGCGATCAGCGACCGGGCGGGCGGCGGCGTACTTATACAGTATAAGCGGGCGATCGTTAAAGGCACCAAATGGCGATGGCAATTAAATCACACGGTTGGACGCAACCAGCATCAAAAACTGCAGAAGCTGGAACAACTCGGTTACCCTGTGTTTTATGGATTTCCATTCTTCAGTACGCCCTTCGAGGTCGCTCGCTTTCGAAGGCGGCTCTTGAAGGATTACACGTTTTTCTTCCGACCCTCGTGGATCAATCCCCCGGGCGGTCCGATCGGACATCACGATGTGGTTCTTGATACAGCCACAAAGACATGGCGCGTTTCCTCTCCTGAGTCAGCTCAGCTTCGCGGGCCCATTGAGTTGAACGACATCACAGAGTCGTTGGCTAAGGGAGTCGCCGAGGATAACCTGTGGCCCTTGATGGCTGCCTTTGATGAACAATTTCCTCCGAAACGTCGACCCCGCGCTAGCCAGAATGACCCTCGTTTGCTCGGCGCAAGCATTGTCGGCCGGCTTACCCCTTTAACCTATCGTTGCGAGAAATCTGACCAGCTGAGCCATGCTTGAGCAGGCCTTCAAAAACATCGACGACGTCCTTTGGAAGGAGGCCGGCTGTACGACCGAACTGGACTACATCGAACAGACATCGTGGCTCCTGTTCCTGAAATACCTCGACGCCCTTGAGCAGGATAAAGCCGTCGAAGCGCAGCTCAACGGCAAGACCTACAGCTTCATCCTGGAAGAGCCGTATCGCTGGGAAAGCTGGGCCGCGCCGAAAGGCAAAGACGGCAAGCTCGACCACAACGTCGCGCTCACCGGCGACGACCTGCGCGACTTCGTCAACGCAAAGCTCTTCCCATATCTCCACGGCTTCAAGCAGCGCGCCACCGGCCCCGACACGATCAAATACAAGATCGGCGAAATCTTCGGCGAGATTAAGAACAAGATTCAGAGCGGCTACAACCTGCGCGAGATCATCGACCACATCGACGCGCTCCGCTTCCGCTCCCAGACGGAGAAGCACGAGCTCTCGCACCTCTACGAAGCGAAGATCAAGAACATGGGCAACGCCGGGCGCAACGGCGGCGAGTATTACACCCCGCGCCCACTGATTCGCGCCATCATCCAAGTCGTGCAGCCGCGTCTCGGCGAGCTCATCTACGACGGCGCCTGCGGCTCCGCCGGATTCCTCTGCGAGTCCTTCGATTACCTGCGGCAAGCGAACCCGACCCGCACCGTCGATCAGGACACCACACTCCAGACACACACCTTCTACGGAAAGGAAAAGAAGTCCCTCGCCTATGTCATCGCGATCATGAACATGATCCTGCACGGGATCGAGGCGCCGAACATTCTTCACACCAACACCCTCTCCGAAAACCTCGGGGACATTCAGGAGCGCGATCGCTACGACGTCGTGCTGGCGAATCCGCCCTTCGGCGGTAAAGAGCGCAAAGAAGTGCAGCAAAACTTCCCCATCCGCACCGGCGAGACCGCGTTCCTCTTCCTCCAGCACTTCATCAAAATCCTGAAAGCCGGCGGGCGCGGCGGAATCGTGATCAAGAACACCTTTCTCTCGAACACCGACAACGCCTCCGTTAGCCTGCGCAAGCTCCTGCTGGAAAGCTGCAACCTCCACACCGTCCTCGACTGCCCCGGCGGCACGTTCCAGGGCGCGGGCGTGAAGACCGTGGTGCTCTTCTTCGAGAAAGGCGCGCCGACGAGAAAGGTCTGGTTTTACCAACTCGAACCCGGTCGCAACATGGGCAAGAGGAACCCGCTCAACGATGCTGACCTTACCGAGTTCGTAGAGTTACAGAAGACCTTCGCCGACTCGGCTAAGAGCTGGAGCGTAGACGCGAAGACGATAGACCCGACGACGTTCGATCTCTCCGTGAAGAATCCGAACGGCGGCCAGGAAATCGCGCACCGAAGTCCAGCGGCCATCATGGAGGAAATCGCAGCGCTTGATGCTGAGAGCGCAGAATTGCTGACGACCATCAAGGCACTGCTATGAAATTTGTCCCAATGAAGACGCTTGCCGAGCTAGTCGATTCGGGAGTCGTTCACCTCACGCGAGGGAAAGTTATTTCGAAGAGAGACATCGCCGCGTCTCCGGGAGCTTTTCCCATCTACTCCTCGGCGAAGGATAACGATGGCAAGTTTGGCGAATACGGCCACTTCCTCTTCGATGAGGAACTGATCACTTGGTCGGTTGACGGTGGCGGCAGACTCTTCCATCGGCCAAAACACAAGTTCTCTGTGACAAACGTGGGCGGAATTTTGCGGATTCGGGACCGAAGTGTCCTGGAATACCGATACCTCTATTACGTCCTTTTTCTGCGTCATTCCGAGATCAGCTTCGACTGGGTGAGAAAGGCTCACCCCAGCGTCATCAAGAAGCTTTATCGGAATATTCCCGTCCCGCCGCTCGCAGAACAGCAGCGGATCGCCCGCCTGCTGGACGAAGCGTTTGCGGGCCTCGCCACGACTAAAGCCAACGCCGAAAAGAACCTCCAAAACGCCCGCGCCCTCTTCGAAAGCCACCTTCAATCCGTCTTCACGCAGCGCGGGGAGGGCTGGGTAAAGAAGCGGCTCGGCGAGATCACCGAGTTCAAGAACGGCTTAAACTTCACTCGGCAAAGTAACGGCCAAACACTTCGCATTGTTGGAGTCGGGGATTTCCAAGACCGCTCCGTTGTTCCCATCAAAACGCTTCAAACGGTCACGATTGATGGTGAACTGGGAGACGATTATTCAATTCAGCGAGATGACATTCTGACCGTGAGATCAAATGGCAGTAGGGATTTGGTCGGTCGATGCATGCTCGTTCCGGACGTGGATGAAACGACTTCTTTTTCTGGCTTCATCATTCGTCTCCGTTTCGACACGCGAGAGATTAGCCCACGCTTTCTGTTGCACTTTATGAGATCGAGCGCGACGCGGGATCGGCTCACTCGCGATGGTGGCGGTGCGAACATCAGCAACATCAACCAAGCGAAGCTTTCGGAACTACCGATTTCTTTACCATCGTTTAAACAGCAGGAAGACATTGCGAGTCGGCTAGACGTCCTGCGCGAAGAAACCCGACGCCTCGCGGGCCTCTACGAGCGGAAGCTCGCCGCGCTAGAGGCGTTGAAGAAGTCGCTGCTGCATCAAGCCTTCACCGGTGATCTGACCCGCGAGTGGTGCGAAGCGAAGATTGTTCCTTTCCCCATCATCATTCCAGAGATCACGACGACCGATCTGCACGCCGGCATTCTCGCGATGGCGTATCGATTGCACGAAGCGCACGGGAAGCAGATGGACTTTGGCCACGTGAAAGCGGAAAAGATCGCTCACATGATCGAAGCTCACGCGGGCATCGAACTTGGCCGTTCGCCGACGAAGGACGCGGCGGGCCCGAATGACTTTCGACATCTCAAGGGGGTGGAGCATCGGGCAAAGATGGCTGATTACTTCTCCTTCCAGCGCGTTAAGGGGGCTGCGTATCGCGTGACAAAGCGTCCGAAGTTCGATGAGTTAGTCTCGCGAACCGAAGCCGCTCTTGGACATCGACGCGCTGAAGTCGACCGGTTACTCGAAACAATGGTGCAGATGGATTGGCAGCAAGCCGAAATCTTCGCCACCGTCTACGCTGCCTGGAACAATCTCCTGCTCGACTGCGAAGAGATCACAGACGAGCGAATTGTCCTGGAGGCGCGGGAGCGCTGGCATTCGGAGAAGCTGGAAATCCCTCGCAAGAGGTTCTTCGATGCGATCAGCTGGATGAGGAGCGAGGGTCTTGTGCCTTCCGGTAGAGGCAAGAAGGTGGTAGATAAAGTTTTCGCGAAATGAGCCGCGCGCACTTGATCGATCGCATCGGCCGGGAAGGGCACGAGTTGTACAATCCATCCAAGGCCGATCTGCCGGAGCCCTCAACTTGGCGAAGTTACTCGTCCTCCACATAACGACGCATGAGCCCACTGCCTCTCCCGACCGATAATCTATATAAATTCTGCGCGCTCTCGGGATTGGCGATGATCGTGATTTCCTTGTATGCCAGTTGGTCGATTTCGAATGAGCTTTTCAAGCTGGTCAATCAGCAAACACTTGCCATGAAGAGGGCGGATCTTGAATCGGAGTTCGTAAATCACAGGTTCGACGCGACAAAGCGGTCTCACGCCGATCTGCTGTACAATCAGAAACATCACGATCTTATTGCTCAAGGCAAGGAGCCAGAAGTCGTGCCGGAGGTCCCCGGTCAACTTCGTGTGCCCATGACCCCTGCCGATCTCGACAAGGAGCTCCGGGAGGAGATCGAAATAAGCAAACGCATCCTGCTCGACAAGACAGATATCTCTGCGCACCTCGTTGAAATTAGCTGGCTCGACAATGAGCGAACACTAGTGCGTTGGTTTGCTGCAGCAGGAATTCTTGGTGGCATTGGTCTTAGCTGGTATGGGTTCAAGAATTGGAGAGTCCTCCAGCTTCATCAGGACAAGCTCTTCCTCGCCCGCCAAGTTGAGTTGACGTCGGTCGTGAAGTGAATCGCACTGCTTATTTCAAGTGAACGAAGCCGAGACGCGCGCTGATTACATTGACCCAGCGCTCAGGGCAGCGGGCTGGGGCGTCGTGGAGGGAAGCCGCGTTCGACGCGAGTATTTGATTTCTCCCGGTCGCATCGAGGGTCATGGTCGGCGCGCAAGGGCGGTGAAGGCAGATTACATCCTCGAGTATCGGAACACGAAACTCGCGGTGGTGGAAGCGAAAGCGTGGGATGAGCTGCTAAGCGAAGGCGCAGCGCAGGCAAAAAACTACGCGGTGAAACTGGAACTGCGGTTTGCCTACTCCTCCAATGGCCAAGGAATCTACGGTATCGACATGGCCACCGGAAATGAAACCGATAGCCTCGCGTCATACCCGTCGCCGGAAAAGCTTTGGAATCTCACCTTCGCGGAGGAGAACGCATGGCGTGATCGCTTTGCGGCGGTACCATTCGAAGACAAAGGCGGCTCGCTGGGAGATCGCTACTTTCGCGACATCGCGATCGAGCGGGTGCTCGAAGCGCTTGCCACTGGCAAGGAGCGGATTCTACTCACGCTCGCGACCGGGACGGGCAAGACAATGATCGCGTTCCAGATCGCATGGAAGCTCTTCCACAGCCGCTGGAACCTCAGCCGTGAACCAACGCGCCGGCCGCGCATTCTCTTCCTTGCCGACCGCAACATCCTTGCGGATCAGGCCTACAACGCCTTCTCAGCCTTCGCCGAAGACGCGCTCGTGCGGATCGCGCCGGACGAGATCAAGAAAAAGGGCAAGGTGCCGAAGAACGGCAACATCTTCTTCACCATTTTCCAGACGTTCATGAGCGGTCCGCCGATCGACGGCCAGCCGTCTCCGTACTTTGGTGAGTACCCGAAGGACTTCTTCGACTTCATCGTGATCGACGAGTGTCACCGCGGCGGCGCGCAGGACGAGAGCAACTGGCGCCTGATCATGGAGTACTTCGCTCCTGCGGTGCAGCTCGGGTTAACTACCACACCGAAGCGGAAGGACAACGTCGATACCTACCGATATTTCGGTGAGCCGGTTTACGTCTATTCGCTGAAGGAGGGTATCAACGACGGCTTCCTCACGCCCTTCAAGGTGAAGCAGATTTCGACGACGCTCGATGATTACATCTACACGCCCGATGACCGCGTAATGGAAGGCGAAGTAGAATCCGGGCACCGATATGGCGAAAAGGAATTCAATCGCAAGATCGTGATCGACGAGCGCGAGAAGAAGCGCGTCGACATTTTCATGAGTCAGATCAACCAGCAGGAGAAGACGCTCGTCTTCTGCGCGATCCAGGATCACGCGCTCGCCGTCCGCGATTACATCAACCAAACGAAGAAGAGCAAAGAGCCGAACTACTGCGCGCGTGTCACCGCTAATGACGGTGAACTTGGCAACCAACACCTCCGCGATTTTCAGGATAACGAGAAGAGCATCCCAACGATCCTTACCACTTCGCAAAAGCTTTCCACCGGAGTAGACGCGCGAAACATCCGCAACATCGTCCTAATGCGACCGGTGAACTCGATGATCGAGTTCAAGCAGATCATCGGACGCGGCACCCGCCTCTACGATGGAAAGGATTACTTCACAATCTACGACTTCGTTAAGGCCTACGAGCACTTCAGCGATCCTGAGTGGGACGGTCCACCGATCGCAGAGGAACCCTGCTCGAAATGCGGTCAACGCCCGTGCGTGTGTGAAGTGCTTCCCCCGCAGCCGTGCGCGATCTGCGGGAAAACGCCCTGCGAATGCGAGAAGAAGCCGTGCCCAGTCTGTGGCGAGACTCCGTGCCAGTGCCGCGCGAAGAAAAAGAAGGTGAAAGTGAAGCTCGCCGACGGCAAGGAGCGCACCATCCAGCACATGATGATGACAAGCTTCTGGCATCCCGACGGCACGCCGATGTCATCACAGCAATTCATGGAAGCGCTCTTCGGGAAGCTCCCCGAGTTCTTCAAGAATGAAGACGAACTCCGTGCGCTCTGGAGCGAGCCGGGCACCCGAAAGAAACTGCTGGATGGACTCGCCGAGAAGGGCTTCGGCCGAGAACAGCTAGCCGAGATGCAGAAGAGCATAGATGCGGACAACAGCGACCTCTTCGACGTGCTCGCGTACGTCGCTTACCTGTTGCCGACGCAGAGCCGCGAAGAACGCGCTGCCCGTGCGAAGCTTGCGATTAGCACTGCATTCAACAGCAAGCAGCAGCTCTTCCTCGACTTCGTTCTCTCGCAATACGTCAAAGTGGGCGTCGACGAACTAGCGTCAGAAAAGCTATCGCCGTTGCTAAAACTCAAATACCACAACGCGATCGCCGACGCGGTCGCCGAGCTTGGACAGCCTGACGAGATCAATCGAGTTTTCACCGGTTTCCAGAAATACTTATATAAGCGGGCAGCCTAGAGAGAATCAGCGGCGAATTCACATGGGGTAGTCCCAGACACGCCGACTCAAATCCCAAAGGTTATGAAGAATGTTTACAGCGTAAATGATGATGGAAAGACCGTGCCATTCGATCCGGTGCACTGCGCGAACGAGGAGCTCGAGCTGCAAAATCTACTCGAAAACAATTTGAATTTGGTCCCCGGCGACCAGGTCGATCCAGACGACCCGCGGCGGTGGCTGCTCGTTAAACGCGAGATGACGATCGAAGATCCGGGCACCGCCGAGGGGCGATGGAGCCTCGACCTGCTGATGGTCGATCAGGATGGAATCCCGACTCTCGTCGAATGCAAGCGCTTCAAAGATACGCGTGCACGCCGCGAGGTAATCGGCCAAATGTTTGATTAAGAGCTCAGAAGGGGTCAGAGCTTATTATCGACACTCAATCCGCGCGGACGCTGGAGGCTGCAGTTAGCATTGACAACGCGGCGTGCGGCCCGAAGGCGCGTCGGCTGCGAGACAGGCGATTAAAACGCGCAATCGCGAGGGCGCAAGTACGGGCACGCGAGGCGCGTGCGCCCCATGCAACTTACGGCGCGCCGGCCTTCTTCTCCAACAGCGGCAGGTACGCTTCGTAGTGTTCCGATTTCATTCGTTCGAGCGGAATGAAATCGAACGCAGCCGAGTTGAGGACGTAACTTCGCCCCGTCGGCGATTTCGGGTCGCCAAAGAGGTGACCCAGGTGGGCGTTGCTTCGTTTAACGCGCACCTCGGTCCGCTCCATCTCATGCGAATTGTCCGGGACCTCGACGAGGAGATCGTACGAGATTGGCTTGCTGAACGCCGGCATGCCGAGACCCGCATCGTATTTGTCGACCGACGTGAAGAGGGGTTCGTTGGTAATAATATCGACGTAGATGCCAGGCCGAGTGTTTTCCCAGAATTCGTTTTGGAACGGCGTTTGGGTAGCGTTTTGGCGCACAACCCGATACTGCTCCGCTTTTAAGCGACGTTTGAGAACGGCGTCGCTCTGCACCGACTGGTTCGGGTCGAAACCGACGAGCGGCTTTGCCTCCTACGTCAGAAAGAAGAGGTAAACTCCCCCTGCCCCGAGCACGCACACCACGATAAGACCGACGTACTTGCTGAACGTCGACTTTTCTTCGCTCGTTATTCGTCCCGCGTACATTTGATCGCCCATGTGATTCAATCAGATCGTGGCCGCCGTCGGCAAGCGCGATCTCGCCGTCGGCCGCCGGGTTAGGCGATAGGGTCAGTCCTTAGGATGGGGTCACTGGGGTCAGAGCTTACTATCGACACTGTGATTGTGTTGGGAAAGAAAGTGACGTGTGACAGGTGACCTGTGACCGTGTTTCCGCAAACGTTGCGTATTAGCGACCGAGCTATGAAGCGTCGGCGGTCATCCTCCTTCGTTAAACTACGGCGCGAGAACCTAGACCGCCGCCACAGCGAAACGCTATTCTGAAGCGTCGACTTTTCGACGACTACGGCTAAACAATCAGCTTTGACACTTGACCGCTTTAAGCGGTCAAGACGATTCGAACGGTCCTCAAAGCTAGCGGGAACGGATAACTCGATCGTGCAACGCTCTGCAAAGCAGCGGCGAAAAACAGACTCGAATGCTTTAAGCATTCAAGCACGCGATAAACCTTCCCGCAAGAAGGCAGATCAACAGGGGTCAGAGCTAACTATCGACACTGGGGTGTTGGGAAAGAAAGTGACGTGTGACAGGTGACCTGTGACGAGTTCCCCGAAAGCGCTGCGTATTGGCGGCCGAGCTATGGCGCGTCGGCGGTGATAGACCGCCGCTACAACGAAACGGCCTCGCTGTCGAAGTCGGGTTTGCTATAGTCGCGGGGTGGATCTGTCGACCCTGGCAAACATCGCGACCGCTTTGACCGTGCTGACCGGGGTCGCCTTTGGCTTGATTGAAATGCGCCGGGCTCGGCGCGAGCGCGAGGAACGGGCCGCTTTTTGCTGCGGTCCATTTTGATGTGTCCGTGAACTAGACCGCTTTAAGCGGTCTAGTTTTAGTGGCTTCGCATCGCAAACGCCTCCGTTAGGAGCGCGACGTCCTCCCAGCCCGCACACGCTTCGCTTGGATGCATCGCAAGCCGCTTACGATGCGACGTCCAAGTCGGCGATGCCGCAGCGAGGTACGAGATGGCGCAGAGTTGATCAAAGATTCGGCCCCCCCCCGCATTCCACCAAGTGATGTGTCGGTAAACTTGACCGCTTTAAGCGGTCAAGTTACAACGGCGACGTGCAAAAGACGCTGCTGCATGGGCTGTTCCCGGTGGTCCGCGCCGAGGTTCTCCGGCTTTTGTTCACTAATCCGGGACAGGAGCTGTACGTGAGAGAGCTGGCTCGTCTCAGCTTTCTCACGCTGCAAACTGTGCAGGATGAACTGGCCAAGCTTGAGACGGCCGAACTGATCTCGACCCGCAGCAACGGATATCACCGGTTCTACCGCGCCAACCCGAAACATCCACTCTACGCGACGCTAAGGCGGATGGTGATTAGAGGCACCTTGCACCCGAAGCCGAGAACTCCGGCCAGAGGAACGAGGGGCAGAAGGCGTCGCTCAAAATAAGGAGGCTCAGATGGGGTCAGAGCTTATTCCCGACAGTCTGCTAGAGCGGAAACAGGTACCGGCAGTGGCGCGTCTTCAATCCTCGCTAGCGCGACAGTAGTTTTCTGGATCTTCATGGCGTCGCGCTGGAACGGCCTCGCCGTCGAAGTCGGGTTTGCTATAGTCGCGGAGTGGATCTTTCGACCCTGGCAAACATCGCGACGGCTTTGACCGTGCTAACCGGGGTGGCCTTTGGGTTGATTGAAATGCGCCGGGCCCGGCGCGAGCGCGAGGAACGGGCCGCTTTCGCCGCGGTCCAGGCGCTCATGACGCCGGAGTGGATGAGTTCGTCGATGCTGATGGCCTCGATTCCGGAAGGCGCTTCGGCGGCCGAGATCGAGAATGACCCGCGCCGTCTGGAAGCAGCTTTGAAAATTGCCACGATCATGGAGGGAATCGGCTACTCGGTTTTCGCGCGCATCGTTCCGCTGTCGGTGGCGGATGATCTGATCGGTGGGATGGCGCGGATCTCCTGGCAACGGTTTAAGCCGTTCGTGGAGGTGGAGCGCGCCCGCACCGGCACGCAAAAAAGCTGGGAATGGTTCCAATGGCTCGCCGAACAACTCGATCGCCATGGCCAGAGCAAGACCAGCCTGACGGTCGGCGCGCCGGTGGCGTATCGCGCCTGGAAGCCGTAGCGATCAGGTAGTCGAGCCGGCAACACGGCGGTCATAGACCGCCGCTACAGGAGAAGACGCGGCGACAGAGTAACTGGAGGGATCCCGCAGGCGCGGGACCGTGTCGTCCCTGGCATATAGGGACGGGACGGCGCCCGTCCCTCCAAAAGGCAAACGCGCGAGTTCTAACAAAGCTTCAGGCTGGGTAATCAAATTTCAAGAACTTCGGCTTGGCCGTTCCGTAGGAATTGCCATGAAAACATCCGGTCGTTTCCTCGTCCTGGCGTTCGCCGTCACTCTGCTCGCGTCGTGCAGCTCCCAGGCGACGTTTGACAGAGTTCCCACGACAGGACGGTTTTCGGGCGAACCGCGGATGGTGGCGCTCGCTCCCAACACCTTCTTTTTCTTCCAGCCGGAACATAACGCTAAATTTGCTTTCACTACCCATCGAAACAACGACCAGGTGCCGCAAAGCACAAACGGCCGTGGACTGTTTCGACACCATGACTTCCGAATCGAACCCGAAGAGATGATTACCAATGGAGCGAGTATTCCTCGCAAGCTCTGGTACGTCCCCGGGTTCGCACCCTTCGACTTCACCCGGGCGGCGGTGATCCACGACTGGCTCTTCGAGGCTCATCATCGATATATCATGGCCCAGGCGGCATTCGAAGCGGCCAAAAGACGACACGATGTTTCTGCGATGAGGCGAAGCACTGTGGATAAAGAAGCCTACAAACAATATGGCGCGCTTACCCAGGAGGATGCGGCCGACATCTTTGCCGAGTGCATCAAGGTGGCAATGATTCAAAGCCGCGACATCGTCAGCGCAATTAACAGCTTTCCGCCTGCCAATACCGACGCCAACCATCCGTCTGCGGAGGCGTTCAAGGAATTGAGAGGTGCTTTAGCCTACAATAAGCCGGATGCTCGCACCCTCTGGGCCTATCATTACTTCGTCAGCCCGGACGCTTTCATAAAGACAAGCAAAAAGCTCTGGGAGGATCGGCACTGTACCATGGAGACTTATCGCTTTCTGACGGAAGAATCGGTGAAGCGGGTCGCGCTGAGCAAGGGCTATCTGTCACCGTGGCTGATGGGGAAATTTGAGGGGATCGTGAGGCGCGAAGAAGATCGGCACCGGGATTTTCAACGTTCTCAGCAGCAGGCTATCGCGTCGAAAACGCCCATGACGCCTAACAAGTTCCAAGCGTCTGACGATTCGCTGGCGAATCCTCAGCAGACGTGGTAGGGCGCCGGCAAGGAGTCAGAGCTAACTATCGACACTCAGGTTCGCCGACGCACCGCTTTGTCCTCTGGCCAGGGTGGACCGGAGCTAGTTCATTCTTCCGTGGCCGAGGAGATGCGCGATGAAGGCTATCAACAAATAAAGGATTGCGAAGAGGAGGGAGCCGGCGACCCAGACCACAGACGGAACCGGGATGAGCAGCAGCGGCAAAACGGATAGGTCGGGATGCCGGGCCGCCCGGAGTCGGAGGCTTCCTACCAGGAGCGCAGGGACCACCGCCAGGATGCCGCACCAGGCCGGAATGTTCGGCGCGGTAATGGTTTCGTGCTTCCACCCGAGGATGAAGACGAAGAACACGAGCAACGCGGCGAGGACGTTCGCGCCCCAGAACCACCAGTATTTTGTGAGCACCCATGCCCAAATCCTTCTCATGGCCCTTGTGGTAACGGACCAAGCACGGTCTGGCGATTTAATTCGCTCGCCGCTCTTGCTAATTGGAGGGACGACCGCCGTGTCGTCCCTAACATAAAGGGACGGGACGGCGCCCGTCCGTCCAAGAGGCAAGACGCAGGCGGCGGCTTGGCGTAATCGCCGTCTATTTGATTGTAGCGGCGCTGTATCAGCGTCGAATCTAAAGGCTCGGCGGTCATAGACCGCCGCTACAGGGTGACGTCTAGACAGGCCGGTAAGAGATTCACGGCTCATAGCGAAGGGACCGGATACGGCGACTGAGCGCCGTCACTACAGCCATTAGGCTCGTAGCCCACGTCTTAACAATTGCCGCGGTGGGTAGCATCGCGTAAGCAGGAGTTGCATGAATCATCTGCGCAAACTTGGGCTGGCGTCGTTTCTTTTTCTTGGGCTCGGGGTTTTGGGTGGGACTTCTGGAGCTCGACTTGGATGGAGTCCGTCGACGGCGCTCACTGTGGCGCTGATATGTTACGCCATCGGGCTCGTGCTGGCGCTCATCGCTTTCATGCAATCGCGGCACGGGCAAAGTCTCGATGGGACAACGAAGTTTGTTGCGCGCGGGCCGCTGGCGCTGGTCACGATCGGCGTCCTGATCGTTTTCCTCCGGGCGATGACTGGCTTGTAGGTGGAATGTCTTCTCTTTCGCCGCAGAGGGAAACTCTCGGCGAGGCGCCGAGAGTAGCACGCGAGGCGCGTGCGCTCCCCGGAGTTATTTGCCGAATACTTTCTTTATATCGCCGATTTTCTTTTGAACTTTGCCGGCCACTTTTTCCCCGGTGCCGCGGTCTTGTAAGTCGGGATTGCCGACGGCTTTTCCGCTTTCCTCTTTAACTTTGCCTTTGGCTTCCTGCAGAGTGCCTTTGATCTTGTCTTTCGTGCTTGATCTCATGAAAGAGGAATCGCCGTCCGCGGCCTCTTTGGGCGGACTTTTCGGACCTGAGTAGGATGGAGGGACGACCGCTGTGTCGTCCCAGTCATATAGGGACGGGACAGAGCCCGTCCCTCCAATCGAGCGCGGAGCGCTCGATCCACCTAAGAGGTCGGCGGTCATAGACCGCCGCTACACTCGAGGCCAGAAAGTCTGTCCTATTGTAAAGCGGACGACGTGCGATGAGTTGTCGGAGCAGCGCTCGGTTCGAAGATCAACTGGCACCCAGCCATTTTGGCAGAGACCATCGCCTTTTACTTTGAACGCATGATACCAGCGAAAAAAGAGCCGTGGCTCGATTCTGTTCTTTTCCGGCTCAATTCCGCCATTGCCCTTTTGATTCTGTTCCTCCTTCTCGGCTGCTGCGTGGCGGTGTTGTTGATCTCGTCGATCGCGGTGATGAGCAAAGGTTCGTCGCTTTTCTCCTTCGCCGCCGTGGCCGCGGCCGTGGCTGTCGTGCCAGTGATCCGCTCGCTCTACAGGATGACCGGCCAGGAGCCAACGAAAGGGACGTTCTTCGTGGGGTGCAGTCTCGGACTATTGGGCGTGCTCTTTGGATTTCTCTGTGGGCCGGGCCTGGCTCGCGTGGTCCTGGCCGGCTCTGGAGCGGTAGCATTACTTGGCGCAGTGTATTTCTTTGTCAGCTCGAAGCGTTCGCAATAAGGCGGCGAGGAAGGAAGGCGTATTACTGGAGGGACGACCGCTGTGTCGTCCCTAATAATTATAGGGACGGGACAGCGCCCGTCCCTCCAATAACATCGAGCGCGGAGCGCTCGATCCCCTAAGGCGTCGGCGGTCATAGACCGGCGCTACAGCGACGTTACGGAAGCGCGTAAATCTCGACGAGGGCGGGGCCGACTCGAATCGATGGAGTCGGATAGGCCGGCGTTCAGCCCGTGGACGAGATTGAAGTCGGATGGGTTAAGTGTTAGAGCGTTCGACCCGATTCCATCCTCATGTCCATCGATCTTTACGCGGCTTGTTGGAACGAGGAACGCATCATCCCGTTCTTCCTCCGGCACTACGAGCCGCTCGTCGATCGGATCATTATCTATGACGATGATTCCACCGATCGGTCGGTCGAACTTCTGCGGGCTTCTCCCAAAGTCGAGGTCCGGTCTATCCGCCGGAAGGCCGAATCTTACCTCGACGCGCACCTCGCGCTTTTTGAGACCTGCTGGCACGAAAGCCGGGGACGCGCGGATTGGGTTTGTCTCGTTGACCTGGATGAATTCATTTTTCACCCGGGCTGGCATCAGTATCTGGCCGCGCAAAAAGATGCCGGCGTGACGGTGATTCAAGCGCTCGGCTTCGACATGGTAAGCGAGAGCTTTCCGGCGGCCGGCACCCCGCTCGCCACCACTCTTACCCGTGGGCAGCGCGACCTGCATCTGGATAAGACCGTCCTCTTCGATCCGGATGCGGTGGAGCAGATCAACCACGCCGTCGGGCGGCATCGCGCTGCTCCTGCTGGCCGGCTCGTCTTCCCCGTGCCGTTCTCGATGCAGTTGCGGCATTATAAGAATCTAGGTCTCGAGTATCTCCTGGCGCGCACCCACGCCCTCGCGGGAAGGGTAAATGGCGACGATGTCGCGCGCGGCTGGAGCGTCCACTATTTGCGCGACGACGATTCCATTCGCGCGCACTTTCAGGAACAACTTAGTCAGGCGGAACCTGTGCCTTCGCCGTCGGGAACAAAGCCGGAAAGGCAAAGTAAGAAGCGGTGGTGGCGACGTTTGTCGAATCGTTGATAAGACGGACTCCAGGTCGGAGCCGGGCAGGAAAAGCATCAACGGGCCAGTGCCGTGTGACGAGGTTTTAGCGAAGGCCCGTTTTGCACGACCGGCGTCTGACACAGACGCCCCTACAAGAATAGGGACGGGACGGCGCCCGTCCCTCCAGGACATCGAGCGACGGAGCGCTCGATCCACCTAAGAGCACGGCTACTAGGGCATTAATCGGGGGAGGACGTTGCCGACGAAGTCGACAAACCAATGGCCGATCATGTTGGCGACAAGATCGCGGCGCCAGACGAAGTAGAGGGCGAGGATGGCGCCGAGGACGAGGGCGATGACGATGTTAGCCCAGCCGCCGGTCCAGTGGCCAACACCGAAGATAATCAAGGGAACGCCGGCAGCCAGGCTGCGCGGCAGGCCGAGGGCGTGCAGACGTTCGATGGCGTAGCCGCGATAACAGAGTTCTTCAACGACACCGGCGCGCAAAACGATCAGGGAAAGCAGCCAGGTCGGGAGTTTCTCGAACGCTTTTCCGCCCTCGCCGCCGGTGAAGTGCGTCAGCGCAACCAAACCGCCGGCAACCACGAGGCAAACGATGCCGAGGAGAAATCCCCAGAGGATCGATTTGCCCAGACGCGCAGTGCTAAAGCCGATCGAGCTGAGGGGAAGGCCTTCGCCGAGTTTTATGATGAGAAGAAGCAGCAGGGCGACCAGCCACATCCCGGCTTCCTTGAGCACGGCTGACCCGAAGGTAGGGGTGGGCCAGTAATGGTTTACGATCCCGCGGACGATCAGCATGCCGAAGAGGGCGATGAATAGGCCGATCCAGGTGATGACGCTAGGGCGCTTCATTGGAAGTAAGAATTAAAGGAAGAATTAGGAATTTGGAAGGAAAAGGGAAGGACGAGCTAAGTGCAGATTCATGAAATCGGTCGGCGGTCATAGACCGCCGCTACAGATGAGATGCGGGAACTAGCCGTTTCAGATTCACGAAGGTGATCCGTTTTGGGACACGCTCCGACCGGTTAATGAGTTTTTTGATGCGCGCTACCACCAGCGGCGGTACTGGGAAAAGTACATCGGGAATAGCACTTCGGTGAGGCTGTGGGGACGGAACCGCCATTTCTTCATCCATTTCTCGGCGCGGGTGTCCAGCTCGGGATAACCGGTCGACTTGCGGAGAGTGACATTGGAAACCGTCCCGTCAGCCGCGATCGAAAGGGCGAACAAGCCCGTGTTGTTGCGTCGTGCTAAAGTTGCGCCGCCGGTCCATTCGTCGGCCGGTGGTTCGTATGCGATAAAACTGTTCAGGGCTTTTCCATAGATGGTCTCGCCATGCACCGTCCTGGCGGACGGAAGCCTCATTGATTTCAACCCGCCTGGCTCGGGAACAAAACGGATAACGAGCGCAATTCCGGAGTTCCCTTCACCTACTCGCATGACGACGGCCGCTCCGGTGCCACGCAGGATCCGGTCTAACCTGACCTGCCCGCTCGCGCTGCTCATCCTGGTCTGGTCGTTGTAATGGAAGAGGTAGCGCTGGTTGCCGTTCTTGAGCTGGATCACTTTGGCGGCCTGATCGATTGCCACTACCTCGCCGTAGAACGTATGTTGTCCGCTATCGGAAGCGTCCTTGGCTGAAACGAAATTGGCTGGAAGAAGACTGACCAGGGCCAGGAGGGCAAGCGGGAAGCGCATGCCTCTATTTTCGAAGAAGGATTGTGGGGAACACAACCAAATTCTGGGCCTGATCGGCGCAACGCTAGCCGGGGTGACGCACCGCCGCTACAAACATCGTTAGGAGAATCCCAAACCGGGCTTAGAGTGCAGTTGTCTCCAGCTTGAAATTACGACGGTCGATGCGCGGCCGGTCCGATCAGGCCGCAGCAACGTTATTATGCCATCCATTACCGAAGTCGCACGTCCGAGTGAAACGCCGGCGCGCGCTTATCGTCGGGCGCATGAGGGCAGACTCATGGTCGTCGAACCGAAGAGTGGCCGGGAACTTTCCGCAGGTGATTTTTTCCGGCTCGAAGACGTGGGCACGCATCCGACTGGATTATTCGTGACCGGCATTTTCGACAACGCCCGGCGCAACCACATGCACGCTACCGCGGTGCGCGACGCGAGCCCGGATGAGATCGCATGGCACGACAACTCGGGGTTCGTGACGATCTAACCGACTCACTTATAACTCTGTGCCGACCTATATTTACGAAACCACCGATCGAACTCGGCCCATCCGCCAGTTCGAAGTGAAACAGGCGTTCGGCGAGAAACCGCTCCTGACCGATCCGGCGACGGGCGAATTGGTGCGGCGAGTCATCACCGGGGGATATGGGGTCGTCATTCGCGGCGGTTCCGTTGGTCCTTCCGTGGGCTCGTGCGGGTCTCACGAGGACGTGGGTTAATGCGCGCGCAGCGCCCAGGCGGCGACCGCGAGTTGCTCCCAACCATCGTATGTTCCTGGTGTAAGCAGGTGGTGCGGAGCGGCGCGCCGAAAGTCAGTCACGGCATTTGCCCTCCCTGTGGCACACTATTTTTTGGCAGGAACCCGCCGGTGCCGATCGTGCTTCCGGTCCGAACAGAAAACGCTTTAGAGTAACAATATGGGAAACAGTCAAGGCAGAGATAACGTAAAGAGACGCAAGGCACGCCGGAAGAAGACGGAGCGCCTCGCGCTGGCGAAGACCAAGGCGAAACAGAAGCCGGCGAAGTAGCGCGGCCCGCTTTTGCCAGGCTCGGCGTGGCAGGCGTTGCCGGAGCAGCAGCCTAACGACGGTCGTTTTGTTTGAGCTGGCTGGGTGAAGCGCACAATCGGTGAGCCGGGGTTGAATCGCGCTTTCAGCGCTTGATTACGAAACCCAACGAAGATCCCTGGGGCGTTGCCCCAGGCTGTAATTGAGGGCGCGCCGTTGGCGCTAGGAAGACTTGGTTAGCAATCACCATCCGGGTCGTTGCCCCAGGCTGGAATTGAGGGGCGCGCCGTTGGCGCCAGGCGGCGTGCACGAGGCGGGATGCTCTTCGATGAACGCAATTAGCGTCCTGATCGGGGAAGGATCGGCGCGGAGGCGAAAAAGAAGATCGGGATCGTGGCGACCGCGCCAGCGGCCGCGAGCATTACGACGTTCAGGGCAGTCATTACAGTCGAATCGACCGGACGCGCCAACAAGACAGACGTACCGGCGACGAGCAGGATCATTATCGCCGCACCCTCGGTGACGATAAACCAAACGACTTTGCCGCGCCGGCGTGAATGGTTCTCGTCTGACATCTTGGCTTCCAAATGGGGAGTGATTCGTTGGCGACTCGCGCCGCCTTTTTTAGGATCGGCGTTAATCTACAGCAGAAAGGGGCATTCCCTAATGCTGTTATGAGCGCCGACGACGCTTCTTTGTCTTCGCAGGAGACAGCCCATAGGGCTGTGGCTACGAGAGCGAAAACAAGCGAGGCTAATGTAAGTTATAAATCTCTACCAGACCTATACCCACGCCGCCGTTCTTTCCCGTGAGGATCGCAGTGAACGCTCCAGGTGGCAGCGAAGTGAATATACCGGATTCCTTTGAGTCCGATAACGCAAGACCATTCGCGGTTAAGTTCCCGGCTGAAACCGCGTCGCTTTGCCAGTCATCGTTTGAAACCAGGGTAGCTCCGTTAGAGTCGTGGAGTTCCAGAACAGGGTCGGCGAGCAGGTTACTTAGTCCAAATTGGCTAAGCGACGGTCCTAACCCGCGCACTGCTACTCGCACGTTGCTGCTGCCCAGGCCTAACATGAATCCGCCGATCATCACATTGTCGCCGGTCTGGACGAAACCGCGGGTGCTAATATTAGCTAATTCTGAGTCAGCTTCCTGATCGTTATCGTAAACCTCCACCGTTCCTATGCCGGCAGTCTGGCCTTTCCCGCTTAGGGTCGCGGTGTAAGCTGCCGGCTGAAGAGTGGCCAGGATCACCGACTCGCGATCATCGGTAGGTTGGTAGACGCTGCCTTCAATTTGCGTGCGCTGGTTGTCTTTCCAGTTATCGGTCGATAAGATCAGGGAGCCATTAGCCTGGCGCAGCTCCAGGACCGGGTCGAGTAACAGGCCGCTGAGGTTGAACCTGCTGAGCGACGGTCCCAACCCGCGCACGACCACTTTTTTGGCAGCGTTGCCCGTGATGATAAAGCCTCCGATTACTACTCGGTCCCCCGTGTCGACCCGCGCGCGCGTGGACAGGTTCAGGGCCTTTGTAGGTGTGGCAGTAGGTGTAGCTGTCGGAGTAGCAGTAGGTGTGGCTGTAGCCGTAGCAGTTGGGGTAGGTGTCGCTCCCTGGGTCGGCACCACAAGGCCGGCGGAGAACTCCGACGTATTTCCAACGGCGTCGGTGGCGGTGGCGGTCACGATGCGGCCGTTGGCTACCGCCACGTTCAGAGACGTGTTGAAGGAGGCGTCGCCATTAGCGTCTGTGTTCGCGTTCGCGAAACCGAGGAACTGCTGTCCCTCCGCGGGGAGATTAAGAGGGTCGGGATCGCTGGCGAAGAACTCGATCCGAAAGGTGGAGTTCGGGGCGCTGCTGAGGGTACCGGCAATAGTCGTCATCCCCCCGTTCGAGGTCGCATCGGTCAACACAGGAAAGTTCTGGAAGTTATTAGGATCGCTGGGAGCACCGTGGCCCTCGGAATCATTCGGAGTGATTCCGTCATCCCTCGGGTAGGTGAACTGGTTTGTCAGATCGATGCCCAGGAGCGGGAGCGGGGCTGAGGACGCCGATAAGTAACTGCGGCCATTCTCGAAGATGGAATTGCCTTCGATTGGATTGTGGATATTCGGCTGTCCCGAAGCCGATACGGGGCTGCCGAAGATGGCGATGCCGTCGGTGCCATTGAACTCGACGACGTTGCCGGCCCCGGCGGTTGTGCCGCCAATCAGGTTGAAGGAAACGCCCGGCTCATTGGGCTGGGGGGGGCCGAGGGGAGCACCGAAGCCGTTCGAACTGCGCAGGGCGATACCGTGCAGGAGGTTTCCCGCCGGAGTCACTCCATTGGCGCCCACGCCCACGAAGTTCCCCTGGATGAGGTTGCCCTGGGCTCCGTTGTCGAGCACGATCCCGTCACCGCAGAGGCCGACAACGTTGCGGGCTCCCGGGGCGGTACCGCCGACCGTATTGTTGTCTCCACCGGAAATCTCAATGCCGTAGAGGTTGTTGCCCTCCGCGGCTCCCGACGCTGGCGCGGGCTCGGTCCGATTGCCCACACTGCTGAAGCCATCGGCCGCAACGCCGACAAAGTTTCCGTGGATTGTGTTTCCACTGGCCGGCGTGGTGAGCGTGCCCGTGATGTGAACTCCACCGATCGCGTTCCCGGAAAGAACGTTCCGGCCAGCCGGAGCAATGCTGCCGATGTCGTTATTCGAGGCGTTCTCGATAAGAATGCCGTCGCCTGAATTGGGGAACGTTCCATTAGGCATCCGGGTTGTGCCGGTAGGATCGGTCCCGATGAAGTTGCCGATAATAGTGTTGCCGTTGCTCTGAACGACAATGCCCTCGCCGGCGAAGCGGTTGATGGCGAAGCCTCTGATGGTGGTGCCACCGCTGCCTGCTCCGAGGGTTAAACCATCCGTGCCGGCACCGGCGCCGGCGCCGTTCAGCTCGATGAGGATCACCGCATTGTCCGCGTTGGCCAGGGTATTCACGGAGGCGATGCCTTGCGTATAGCCGTTGATCGTCACCGGGTTAGTAATAATGGGCAAAGCCCCCGTCGGACTGATCGTCTTTACCCCTGCGCCGGCGAGGTTGAAGTTGATCGTGTCGTTCGTTCCGTACGCGCCGACCGCGACCACGTCTCCATTGACGTTTGAGCCTTGATTCACCGAACTGATCGCCTCGCGCAAAGTCACCGCGCCATCTACGGCGATGGTGTCGCCGCTGCCGGTAACGGTGATGGTCGCGGCAGGCGCGGTCTGGGACCACGCCAGGGCGAACAGTCCAATCACGGTGCCGGCTATCCGCGACCGACGTCGAATTGTCGTTCGGTGGGTTCCAGGTTCAGGGTGGTTTGAAGTAATATTTTGCATGGCAGCGACCCTCTCTCTAACTATCTAACGCAGGGTAGTCCCTTTGCGTTTGAGAAGGCAATGTATTCCTCGCTTCGACAGCTCTGCAGCGCGTCGGCGGTCATAGACCGCCGCTACACTAGCGCTGATTAAGACGTTGCTGCCGGGCGAAGGCGGGCTATCTGTAGGACCGGCGATGAACCGGATGAAAACTGTTCCGCAACGCGTCGTCTTTCTTTTCGCGGGGTTCGTTGTCCTCTTTTCCCTCGTTGTTTTTGGCTTCTGGTATTTCGGCGCGAACTTGTTCTCGCTTCTCCTCCAGCGCTCGCGCGCCTATACCCCGCCGCAATTCCTGACCTGGCTCAGCCTGATTTCCAGCCTGGCCATCGCGTTGGCCTTTTGTGTGATGCCCTTCTCGCTCTTCCGGATCGTCCGGCGCCGCTCGGATGTTCCGTTTGGTGGAATCGTCCTTTGCATCGCCGGGTTCCTCTTCTTGTGCGGCGTCAACGCCCTCTTCGCGCTCCTCACGATCTGGCTGCAGGGGCCGATCGTTATTTGGTCGCTCGTCCTGACTCGAGTGGGGACGGCGCTTCTCTCGGTCGCGAGCTTGCTTATCCTGCGCGCGTTCGTTCCGCGGATTCTGGAAATCCCGAGCCGGGAACAGTGGCTCGCGGTTAACAACGAATTGCTCCGGGCCGAGGCAGAGACGGAAGCGAAGAACAAGTTACTCGCCGTGGCCAGCCATGAACTGCGCACGCCGTTGGCGCCACTTCTGGCAACGCTTACCGAGCTCGAGCAACATGTCGCCGCTAACGAAGTCGCCGCGGCACAAGATGGCATCCAGGTCCTCCGCAAAAATATTCAGCGCCAGGCTAGTCTTGTGACCGCCTTGCTGGATCGACTGGAAGTTCCGGCGCCGGAACTGCAGCCAGAGCCGGAGCGGCGTCCGCAGCCGGAGCCAAAACTCTTTGCGCACCAGCGCCGTTTGCTGCTGGTGGAAGATCACGTCGATACCCTGCGGACTTTCGCGCGCATTCTGCGGCAGAAAGGGTTCGACGTTCAGGAAGCCACCACAGTCTCGGAAGCGATTAGTTCTTCGCGGTCCGGCGACCTTTTGTTGTCCGACATCGCGCTGCCGGATGGCGATGGTCGCGATCTCATGCGCCAGTTGCGCGAACGCGACATTCCCGGGATTGCCATCTCTGGTTTTGGCAGCGCGCAGGACCGCGAAGAATATCGGTTAGCCGGATTCTCGGAATCGTTCGTTAAGCCGGTCGACATCGATGAGCTGCTTGGTGCGATTCGGCGGGTGACTGAAACGGGCTAGGTCAAGGGGTGGGCATCGCTGGAGCTAGGCCGGGTTTCGGCGGTCATGGACCGCCGCTACAGAATCAAGCGTGTTAGAGAGCGTTCTTGGTTTCCAGCTCAGTAAGAAAGGCCGTATATTTTTGGGTAAGCGCATTGTCCGGGCCGAGCTTGCGGCGAGCGGAATCGGCGGCGCGGCGGGCGAGTTCCTTGGCTTCGGGTAACTTGCGTTGCCGGGCCAGGTTGCCGGCGAGATCGTAGCAGGCCTCGAGCGTTTCGGGGTGGTCCGGGCCGCGAACCTTCTCGAGGATGCGAAGGACTTCGCGGTACTCGGGTTCGGCCGAGTCGTAGTTGGCCTGGTTAAAGAAGGCATTCGCGAGACCGCGATGGGCGCGGGCGGTAAGCTGATTGTCCTGGCCCAGCACTCTGGTTACGACAGGCAGAAGATCGCGGAACATGGCTTCAGCTTCCGCGTAGTTCTTCTCGGCCATGATTGCATTAGCCAGGCTATTGCGGTTCACAAGGGTGTTAGGATGCTCACGTCCAAGGACCTTCTCTTCCAGGGTAATGACTTCGCGATACTCAGACGCAGCTTCGGAATTCTTTCCCTGGGCCTGGAGGGCATTCGCGAGGCCGGACCTGGCGGAAAGAGTGTCTGGATGCTCGGGACCAAGGACCTTTTGTTCCGCGGCAACCAGGTCGCGGTAGTCAGTCTCAGCTTCGGCAAACTTACCCTGGCTTAACAGGACCTTGTCCAGTCTTAGCCGGCTAACCAAAGTATCTGGATGCTCGGGGCCGAGAATCCTTTCCTCGAGCCGGATAACGTCGCGGAGGTTAACCTCAGCTTCGGCAAACTTACCCTGATGATCGAGCGCATAGGCAAAGCTGCTTCTGCTTCTAAGGGTATCGGGATGCTCCGGGCCCAGGACCTTGTTCTCCAGGTCGATAACTTGCTGGAATTCACTTGCGGCCTCCGCATGCTTGCCTTGCCGATCAAGGGAAAGGGCAATGTTATTCCTGGTCCTAAGTGTGTCAGCGTGCTCAGGCCCGAGGACTTTTTCCCTGATCGCGAGGATGCGTCGATGTTCGGCCTCTGCTTCGGCCGGTTTACCTCCGTTATCGAGGGCAATGGCGAGGCCGTTCCTTGCGACCAGAGTGTCTGGATTCATAGGACCGAAGAGGCGTTCTTCAAGTGCGACGATGGCGCGGAAGCCGGCGATCGCTTCATTGTATTTACCCTGCCGATACTGGGCGTAGGCAAGACGGGTCCTGGTCCGCAGGGTATCGGCATGCTCTGCGCCGAGGGCGCGCTCGCGAGCTTCGGCAGCGCCGCGCAAAGTCTCCTCGGCGTCACGATAGGAACCTTGCTCGATCGAGAGATCGCCGATGGCGTGCTGGACGTCCGCCCATTGGGAAGCATTGACCTGGCGATCGGTGAGCTTTTCCGCAGCGCGGAAATGTTCCATCGCGGTCTTGAACTGGACGCGTTTTTGCGCGGAGAAACCGGCTAGCTGATAGGCTTGGACGATTTCGACCGTCTTTGTCGGCGTGCTGGCTTGTAGCTCCTCGGCGGCCTGCAAAGCGAGGCGTTCAGCTTCCAGGAAGTCGTTGCTGACATAGGCGGCGTTGGCTCGCTCGTAAGTCGTAGCGTCCGGCGCGCGTTGAAGGTTGAGCGCTACGTCCGGCAGCTTCTCCTGTAATACCTTGGCATCCACACCTACTTCTTTACTCAACGCGTCGTAAACTTTCTTCTCGACCGCTGCTGGATTGTCCGTCGTCTCGGCCTGGCGCACCTCGGCTTCAATCCGCGGATACTTAAGAATACCTTCGCGCAGTTTCGTCATCTCCTGGCTCATGTTGACGACGGCGTTCTGAGCTTCGACGACGCGCTTGGTTGTTTCGCGCTGGTTGTAGAGAATAAACAGACCGAGGCCAACGCTCAGCACGAGCATGATGGCAACCCCGGCCGCCCAGCGTTTCACGCCGCGGCGGAGCCGAATAAGATCGTCGCGCAGTTTGAGGACGCTGGCCTCGAGCCCTTCACGACTGGTGAGCGGATGGAAGAGGTGGGCGTCCGATTGCAAACGCTTGCGATACGCCGCCTGAAGGGCGCGGAGTTCTTCCGGCTCCGCTTCACAGGGATCGACCGGGAACGCTTCGTCGATGAAAAGGTACCAGACTTTCTTGCCGCGTTGCCGGGCGTAAAGCGCTTCGTATTGGGTGTAGCTGACCCGGCCAAACTGCGGATCCGGTTGTGGCGGCTCGGCGCCGTAGCAATTCCCGACGATCTGGAGAACGCCTTTGCACTGGTCGATCTGCTGGCGCAACATCCCGCGCAAATCCCCTGTCTCGGTCCCGAAGATATCCTGCCAGATCGGTTGATAACCGAGGAAGGTGAGAGTGTTCGCGGCCAGTTGCCGGCCGCTCCGGAGCTCGCGGCTAACAGCGGAAATAAAGATCAGACGAAGTGCGGCCACAGCCGGTATTACCAATGGCGCCCGGCGCTGGCAAGGGGAGATGGCGAACCGGCGAGGGGCGTCCTGGTCGAGAGGAGAAGGGGTGCGGAATATCCTTGCCCTGCGAAGGCGCTACGAAATAGGATGCCGGTCCCGTATGAAAATATCGCTCATTAAAGTCACGTGCCTTGTTACCGCCGGCGCATTCGTGGTCAGCGCCCCCATCGCGCACGCACAGATTCCCTACGTCCCCAGCCTGCCGTTTCATAACAGTAGCACGGCGGAGAAGGTTGTTACCGCCGTGGTCATTGCGGCGACGATCTATGCGATCGCGAGGTACGAAGCGGACCAGCGGCAGCGGGAGGTTGCGATAATGCGTGGCCGGCGTTCGTGTGCGCACATGTCTTCCCAGCGGAGAGCGAACATGAAAGCCAAGAAGGTCCGTTACATCGCGGTGGACACCGAACGCGGCAAGAAAAGTTCGCCGAAAGCAAAGAAAACCGTAATGATTTACGATACGCAGACCCAGACCGTAGCGAGCAACGTCGCCTACGACGTGGAGAAGACGCCTGCGGTCGGATCAACGGCGAAGATCGATAGTTACTCAGCCGAGTACAGTCGGATCGGGTCTGTAAGATTGGAGAGACGACCGCTGGGTCGTCCCTGCGATCATAGGGACGGGACAGCGCCCGTCCCTCCAGAGAGTATCGCCGAGGCGTTTCACAGAAACGTCCTGCAAAAACGAGGCGAGAGTTAGCGTAGCTGCCGCTATCGCTAACGACAGCTACGCCCCATTCGTTGCTACACGAAAATTCTCGTTACCTGGCTTTCAAGCCTGGGACAACCCAAAGGCGGTTCCTGGAGCCGCGGGCATCGTCAAGAATGAATCGAACGCGGCCGAGTGCTTGGACGCTTCTCTCGTAAAAAATCAATTGCGCAAATGTAATCCTAAAACGCGCTGGCCGCAGGACCAAAGCTGGTTTTGGCGCGATTCGATTACAGACACCCGTCGTCGCACCTCGCGGATGACCATTGTATTCACACACACGTTTCTATCGTCGCGTCCGCAGCACCGGCGGCCGGTTTCGCGGAAAAACGCAAGGATGACCACGAATCGCTCCTAAAAAGAAAGACCACATGAAAACAACAGAGTTGCATCCCCGCCGGAATCTCACTGCTCGTTGCCACCTCCTCCTTTTCGCGGCGACGGCCCTCATCTTCGGTCCAGGATGGGCCGCCTTTGCGGCGAATCCCAGCCAGGGAACGCTCAATCCCTCGAGCACGACGGCACTGCAATGGGACGGCGACGCTCTCGGCGGACCGGCGATCACGACCGAGACGGCGTGCCAGAACGGAATCAACTGCGACGTTTTCACGATCCATCTCACCGGCACCGCCGCGGATTACGCGGGGCAACAGCTCCTCATCAAAATCACCTTCTCGATGTTGAGCGACTATGACCTCTACGTGCACAAGGACACCCTCGACGGCGCGGTCGTTTTCACCGGAGAAAATGCCAGCCAGCCGGCGGCGAGCGAGCAGGTTGTTATCAATCCGGCCACTTCGGGCGCGGGCGATTACGTAGTCCATATCGTTTACGCCGATGTCGTTCCCACCGATCAGTACCACGGCACCGCCCAGCTCCTCAGCGCCACCGGCCCGGGCGCAACTCCGCCGCCAATGCGCACCGCGAATTACGTCGCGGGCGGGATCACGTTTACGAACAGCGTTCCGCTTAAGGCGCCAACCACGTTGCGCGACGGCGAGCCGAGTAACCGGACCGATTTCGCGGGCAACGCTTACGTCGGCGCGATCCGCGGTTTTCCCGCAGGCGTCGATCTCTGGCGCTTCGACTTGAATCCGCTCAGCCCGTCGTTCGATCCAAACATGCGGATTCCCATTTATCGCGGGCAACCCGACGCTTTTAGCCCGGCGACGACAGAAGCCGAGCTCGGCGGGGACGGCGGCGGCGACATCGACCTGGCGGTACCGTTTAGTCTTCCGCCGGGGCAACCCGATCCCACGATCGCGTTTTCCAGTCTGATCGCCGCGAACATTTCCACGGGAAAATCCTCCGACCGCGCGGCGACGTTTCAAAAAAATCCGCTGGGCAATGGGACCGGCGGCATCATCACGGACGACCGGCAATGGCACGAATTTCTGGGGAGCACTTCGGTCTATATGTGGTACCGGACGCTGGCTCCGGCGGTGACCCAGATCCAACGTTCCGATGACGGCGGACTGACCTACGGACCGGCGGTGACGGCCGGCCAGACCACGCAAGTAGGGCCGATCGATGTTCATCAAGCTACCGGCATTGTCTATGCCGGAACGAGCCAGGGAACGGTCGTCGTGGGAACGCCCGCGAGCCTGGCGGTGCCGCCGACTTCTTATACGGTGAACCAGGCCGCGACCGATCCGAATGGCGTGGCGCATCTTTTCTTCGTGACGAAAGTGGCGGACGACGGGACGCCGAACGGCACCGTCTACGTTTGCTATTCGAACGACGCCGACATCCTGCTCAAGCATTCGACCGACAAAGGTGTGACCTGGAGCGATCCCGTGCGCGTTAATAACGTCGGAACGAACACCAACGTTTTTCCCTGGATGGAAACCGGGCCGACCCCGGGATCGGTGGGCATCGTCTGGTTCGGCACGCAAGGGGCTAATGACGACACTGCGGAATGGAGGGTCTATTACGCGCAATCGTTCGACGCGAACTCGAACACGCCCACTTTCCGCAACGTTGAAGTGACCGAGCCGGAGCACATCATCCACGCCTCGAACATTTCCGAGGGCGGACTTACCGGCGCGAACAATCGGAACCTTATCGATTACTTCCAGGTCTCGTTCGATCCCCAGGGCGCGGCGGTGATCGCGTACACCGACGATCACAACGACTACGACGGACACACCTACGTCGCGCGCCAGAACAGTGGGCCGAGCATCAAGGGCGGTAATCTCCCAGTGCTGGCCGAGGGCAATGCCCTCGTCATTCCTCCTGGAACGGCGTCGGTGAACTCCGATGAAGTGATGCCGCCGCGAATGCCGGGATTGAATGGCGAGCAGGTGACCGATTACGCGCAGGATCTTCAGGAAGGCAACCTCCCGCGGATTCATCAACCCGATGCGTCCGACGTTTTGACGACGCGTTACGATACTTCGGGAACCGGCGCCTCGCTCTCCGTGGCCGCGACGATGCGGGTTTCGAGTCTCGCGGTTATCCCGGGCCAGACGACCTGGCAAATGAGTTTCGCCGTGAACGCGCCCCACAATGTTCTGTCCCCGACCGGCACCTATTCGTTCGCGGCCTCCGATCACGGCGATCAGTTTTTCGTTGAAGCGGACACCGACGTGAATGGTGTCATGACTTACACCTACGGCACTGCGGAGCGAGCGAACGACGGAAAACTTATTTACACGATCGTCGGCAACGCCGACGCGGGCGAGTTCAACCTGGATGACAATACCGTTTCCGTGCAGGTGAGCGTCGCGAAATTGAATGCGGTCCTGACCAGCAAAGGGCATCCATTGATCGGCCACGGAACGGTGGTCGCCGGATTGCGTTCACGTTCTTACACTATCGAGGTGGTGCCACCGGTGAGCGGCCAGGGTTCACGCCAAGGCCGGCGCGACATCGGACGCGGCGGCACGCAATTCGTCGTGCACGATTCGGCCGGCGCGCCACTCGCGACGTCCCCAACCCCGGCCCCCACTGCCTATCCGCCGCCGTTCGTCGCCCCGGGCTCGACGCCGGCTCCGACCCCGCCGCGCCGCCGATTGGCGAACATCGCAACTCGCGTGAACGTCCAGGGCGGGCAGAACGACGGCATCGCCGGCTTCATCAAACGTAACTCCGCGACGAAACGCGTCCTCGTCCGCGCTCTCGGTCCAACAACCGGGGTCAGCGGCGCGTTGCAAGATCCGACCCTGAAGGTCTACGACGCCAACGGGCTTATCGCGACGAACGACAACTGGCGGACGACCCAGCAGGCCGAGATCAGTGCCAGCGGCCTCGCGCCGACCAACGACAACGAAGCCGCGGTCATTCTCAATCTCGCGGGCGCGGCTAATACGAGCGGCTACACCGCGGTGTTGAGCGGCGCGAACGGCGGCAGCGGCGTGGGCCTGGTCGAAGTTTACGATCTAGACGCGGAATCGTTTGCCGACCTCGGGAACGTGGCCACGCGAGGTCTTGTCGGAACCGGCAACAATGTCCTCATCGGCGGGTTTGTCGTGAACGACGATTCGTTCACGAACCAGCCGCAAACTATTTTGGTGCGTGGCATCGGTCCATCGCTCGGTGCAGCCGGCGTTTCAAATCCGCTCCCTGATCCGATTATCGATCTGCACGACGCCCAGGGCGCGACGATCGCGTCGAATGACGATTGGGGCACGAGTCCGGATGCCGGGGCGCTAGCCGCGACCGTGCTGGCGCCGCCGAATCCCAAAGAGTCCGCGATCCTCAAGATACTTGCGCCCGGGCCCTACACGGTCGTCCTCAGCGGCGTGAATGGCGGCACCGGCGTCGGTAACGTTGAGGCGTACAATTTGGGCAACCAATAAGTCGCCTCAGCTGCGCGGATTTGGAGAGCGTCCGTGTTAGACGCCGAGCCGTTCATAGAATGGAGCCGCGGGGACGCGAGCGACATCGACGGGAAGCCCCGTGAGGGGTGAGCTTTCGGGAGAAAGTGAATCAAACGCCCTACAACGAAGAGAGATTCTGTGTATCGCCGGTTGCGCAGCCTGCGGTTCTTGGCCGTGTAGGCTCTGCCGGGTCGGGGCGGGCGCGATCGGCTCGGGAGAACCACAACTGGGGAGCGACTCGTTCGTGGAGCCGGACCATTACCGAACTGTGGGCGGTTCGAGGAAAAGTCCCCTGCCAGCCTGACGGGTTAAGTGAAAATCGACGCTCAGGATGTGGCTGGCATGCGAGAGCTAATCGCCGTCGCAGGTAGTCCCCGAATGCGTTGCGATTTCACAGAATTGTCTTGCCTCAGGTTTTGAGTGCACTAAAACACGTCGCGATTATCAATCCCCAATCCCCCCTGTGAATCATTTCCGTTTCCCCAGAAAAGCCCCACCGCGGCAACAGTGTTTGCCTCCCATCCCAATTCATGAAATCCCAACCTATCTGTAATAATCCCCGCAATTTTCTTTTCGCTTCATCCGTGACCGAATCTTCTTTATGGGTTTAAGGAGTAGGCGACTACTTGGATTGTTTGCGGCTGCAGTCTTAGCCGCTTCTCCAAATGCGTCAGCCGACGTTTCTTTAGTGGGGAATTCGTTTTGGGGTTGGCAGTCTTGGCATCACACGTGGGACATCACTGTCTCTGCGTCTTTACCTACCGGAACGTATATAGTGCGGACGGTGGAGAATGGGACGATTTCGGGCGGAGGCTATACATGGCCTTCAACGTATTCCATTAATCACGTCCAGGGCGCGGCTGATCATGTGTCTCCCGAATACGACGATTGGATTATCAATTATAGCCTGCCCTGCGGCGCTAATCAGTGCTTCTACCTTGGCCTGATCTTAGACAGTCAACCAGCCGGTGCGAATGCCGTAATGAGCAGTGGCACCTCTCTCGCAACTTGGACAGTCGACCCCAATTGGGACCGGAATTCGGCGCAATTTGGGTCGGATTCAATCTCCTACACAATTTCTGGTGCAGCTACTTCAATCCACAATCTGACTGCCAACGATGATCAGTCAGGCGGTAATAAGTGCGGAATCAACGCGGCGATGGCTCGCTACAGCGTTCATTCGATGCTTGTCAGCCTCAATATTTCGGATACGCCGCTCCGATATTTGCCCCCGTACGGTCCTGCAATGGATTTCACCGTCACTTATAACGAGAGGGAGACGCAGCAGCCGGCAACTTTCGCCTTCTCGAATCTCGGCCCGAAATGGACCTTTGAGTGGCTTTCGTATGTTAGCGACGATCCAAACATACAACTTCCACTGACAAACCTGTATCGTTCAGGGGGCGGTGCGGAAATCTTTGCCTTCGATTCTGGCTCGGCAGCCTTCCGACCCGATCCCCAAACCCATGCGATCTTGGTCAAAACCGCCGCTGGTTATGAAAGACGGATGCCTGACGGTTCGAAGCAGGTATTCACTCTGAGCGACGGGGCAATGTCATATCCCCGCCGTATTTTCATGACTCAGATAGTGGATGCGGCCGGAATTGCAATCAACATCGACTACGACGCCAGTTTCCGGGTGAGCTGTGTAAGGAATCCGCTGATTCCTGGTCAGGTCACAACGATCTCCTACGAGTCCAGTGACCCGTGGAAGATCACTAAGGTGACTGATCCAGGGGGGCGGTCTGCGAGATTTGATTACACCGGTGGCCAACTAACGAAGATTACTGATGAGATTGGCATTCAGTCGCAATTCCACTACGTGCCTGGCACCGACACGATCGACACGCTGACAACGCCCTACGGCCCGACTTTGTTCGCCCGAGGAGGAAGCGGCGCGAACCGCTGGATCGAAGCCACCGATCCATTGGGACAGAAAGAGCGGGTTGAATACCGCGACAACGCAGCCGGCATCGGTGCGAGCGATCCGGTTCCAAATATCGCTGGCATTACGAACGCCGACCTACATCTTAGAAATACATTTTACTGGGACAAGAAAGCAATGGAGGAAGCGCCCGGAGTGCTCACCCAGGCGCAAATTACACATTGGCTCCTCAACGCCGACGGATCTGTCTCCGGAATTCCTTCCAGTAAGAAGCAACCGCTGGAAAATCGCGTCTGGTACACCTACGACAACCAACCCGATTATCAGCATGTCGGGCCCAGCGCAAATCCAACGCAAATTGCACGCTTCCTCGCGGACGGGAGCACGCAGCATTTCCGATACGAATACGACAACGCCGTCGGTAAGATGACGAAGTCCACTGACCCCCTTGAGCGCGTCACAAAGTATGTTTACGAGCCGACAAACCAGATTGACCTGATCGAAGTGTGGCAGACGGCCGGCACAAACGACGAACTGCTGCGCAAGCTCACGTACCTTAATCACCAGGTCAAAACCGATAAGGACGCGGGCGGACAGATGACGGTTTACGGCTACAACGCCAACATGCAGATCACGAGCCGGGAAAATGCGAGACACGAGATCACGACTTTCGCTTATGGGGATGGCACCAATATGGACGTGCCCCGCGACTATCTTCAAAGCATCACGAGCCCGCTTTTCAACACGCACTCAGCCACGACGACTTTAGGGTACGACATCAAAAACCGCGTTAAGACGGTAACGAATTCCGACGATTATAAGATCACGATCGACCGCGATGACCTCGACCGCGAAATCAATGTGACGTATCCGGACACAACCTTCGAGGAATTCAACTACATCGACGAGAACAGGGGAATGACGCTCGATCTGACGGCGAGCCGAGACCGGCGGGGACTTTGGACTTACCGCCACTACGACGCTAACCAGCACATGGATACCATCACCGATCCGGAAAATCGAACCACTCATTACGGCTGGTGCGGCTGTGGCTCGCTCACAAGTATCGCTGATCCAAATGCGAATGTTACGACGTTCCACCGCGACATCCAAGGCCGCGTTTATGAGAAAATCTTTCAGGACAACACTAAAATCACGTACCTTTACGAGGGGCAAACCGCCACGAAGGCTGCCGGCGCTACGAGTCGCCTTCAATCGTCGACCGACGCAAAGAACCAGCAAACGAATTATTTTTATGACCGCGACGACAATCTCCACCAGGTCAGTTACTCAAATACCCTGCTTCCAACGCCGACCGTCACCTATGCTTATGATCTGAACTACAATCGGATAAAGTCCATGATCACGAATGGCATCGGTGAGACCGATTACGAATACTATTCCGTGGCCGATGGCATCTTGGGCGCTGGAAAATTGCATACGACCAGCGGTCCGCTTCCGAGCAGCACGATTACACTGGGCTACGACGAGCTCGGCCGGGTCATCAGCCAGGACATCAACGGAACGCCCGCCAGCTTCACGTATGATTCGCTGGGCCGTGCAGGCGCCTCATCCAACGCCTTAGGCTCGTTCGGCCGGACCTACGATGGCGTAACTCCGCGTTTGCTTACACTCAGCTATCCCCACGGGCAAACTGCCAACTACAGCTATTTTGATAATCTCAACGATCGCCGTCTCCAAACGATCGAGAACCTCACCGGGGCGGCGGCAACCCTATCTCGTCATGAATACTCTTACGATGCGACCGGCCAGATTCAGACCTGGAACAAAACGTTAGGTGCAACCGAAACCGGCCTTTCGTTTGAGTATGACAATGCGGATCAGCTAACAAGCGTAATCCAGCCTGGGGTTGGATTCGGTTACGGGTATGACCTAGCCGGTAATCGGCTAAGCAATATCTTCACGGGGGCACATAATCGGCAACGAAGCGACATCTATACTGCAAACAATCTCAATCAACTCGACACGGTCACGAGATCCAACGGTTTCGGGTCTGAGCGGATTGAATCCTCCTTCACCTATGACGCGAATGGGAACATGACTGACGATGGGGGCAATCGTACCTTCGAATGGGACGCGGCCAACCGGCTCGTCGCCATAAATTACAAGGACGCCGGCAGTCGCACAGAATTTGTTTATGACGGTCTCTCGCGTCGAGTGAAAATCCTCGAATATGATGGCTCTAGTGCGTCTACGATCGAGCCAGGAAGCGATAGATATGAAACATTCACCGTCGGACCATTTGTCGGGCCCGTCGGCAACTACACGCTTCTCTTGCAAGGACTGAATTCGAATGGCGGACATAATGCAATGCTTTTGGACGATGTGACACTCGACGGCGCGTCCGTCACCAACGGGAGCTTCGAGACTCCCACGGTGGCAGATTACCAATATCGGCCGGCTGATGCGGCCTGGATATATGGCGACTCCGCTGGCATCGCGGCTACCCCCGGCACCTTTACTGGCGGCTTCGACGCGCCAGATGGCGTTCAATCCGCCTTTATCGAGGGGAACGGCGCGCTACGACGGACCTTCACCCTCTCTTCCGGTCCCCACAGCTTCAGTTTCCAAGCCGTGCAGGCGGTCAGCGTTAACGAGAATTCCCAGCAGGTCCGGGTGACTTTCCTTGGCCTGGCCACGAGCACCAAGACGTTCGTCTGGAGCGGGAACACGATCGCCGAGGAGCGGGATGCCAGCGGCATGAATGTCACAAAACGGTTTTTCGCCGAAGGCGAGCAAAGGGTCGGCGAGGGTCATGTCATGAATTATTACTATTCGCGCGATCACCTCGGTTCGGTGCGCGAAGTGACCAACGCGAGCGGCGTTGTAAAGGCCCGATACGATTACGACGCCTGGGGCAACCAGACCGTTGTCAGCGGCAACATGAGCTTCGATTTCGGCTACACCGGCCACTACCGCCACGCCGCGAGCAATCTCTATCTGGCAGCCTATCGCGCTTACGATCCGACGATGGCTCGGTGGATTAGTCGGGATCCTATCGGGGAAATGGGTGGAATAAATTTATACGGCTATGTGAGAAACAACGCATTGAACCTCGTTGATCCGCTCGGAGAAGATGCTACGCTGGTGTTCGATCGCGCCGCGGGCACATTGACAGCGATTGATAATCAAACGGGGGCCACGGCTACTGCTACCAATGTTTTTTCCGGAAATGTCTTTGCGAATGATCCTGCACATGAAGCCGATCCCTTCGAAGGACCCGTGCCGGCGGGCATCTATCTTTTGGGTGAGGCTTATGAGCACGGTCCTGGCCCAGGGGACCAAACATGGTATCATCTTTACGGGCCGGATGGGCAGGGCGGTTACCGGGACAAGTTTCCCGTTAGGGACCCTCAAGGAAATATTGTGTACCGTGACAGTATTAATCTTCATACGGGGCGGGCGAGCGATGGATGCGTGACGGTGACTTCTGATGTTCCGCACGGTCCTGACTACCCAAGAAGCGCACAATACAATGCTATTAAGGCATTATTAAACAGCACGGCACCATACCCATACAAAGGGAGCAATTACAGCGGATGGCTAATCGTACGTTAACGACAATTATTGCGTTCGGGATGGTCTTCCTTGCCGGCGGTCCGTGTTTCGCTAACGATAGGAATGTGAAATCTAGCGGGGTGGGCGAAGTCTTGGCCGTTATACAGCGACTCCAATCAATTGCCGCAAATCCAAACTTCTCGAAAAAAGTTGATCGAGAGAGGGTAGCTAGAGAGGTCAATTTTATCCACGATCCCGAACTATTAGCAAAACTCGCAATCCTGTGCCGCGTAATTGCAGACCCGGGTCGGGCCGAAGATACTTCATTTGACGGTTGGTTCCATCAGGCATTTCTTGAGTGCATCTACAAACTGAGAGACATGAATGATCCCCGCGCTCTGATTCAACTAACACAGATCAAAAGTATGATTAATTTTGATGGCGGGGACAGCCTAACAATCAAGGAAGCCATCAAAACGCAACAAGATCGACCACATCTCAAGGGACAATAGGGGCAGTCGGATAGGGGTCAGTCCGCAGGCAGGGGAAGGTGGGTCAGTCTGGGCTTTCCCCGATTCTTCGGACAGATGGTGAGGGATCAATTCCTTTCGGGATTATCGGCTTGATGCAAGGGTGAATCTTGACGCCGGAAGCGGAAAATCTACACTGACTCAAATGCCGCAAGTGAGGGATTCCCGAAGCCTCATGGATGTCATCCGGGGCAATCCAGTGCGTAGCGCTCTATTGGCAACACCCGTGGCGCTTATCGCGGCCTTCTGTGCGGTCGCTCAGAGCTGGCAATCGTTCACCGATAAGAAAATTCCAGACTGGTTCAGTCAGAATCTGGGGTGGGTTTTGGTGAAGTACACGGCTTGGCAACTTTGGTTGTTCGCTGCCAGCATTGTGGCGGTTTATTGTTTGATCGTTTATTTTCTTTTTCGCCCACGAAGACCTAGGTTCGGCGAGCCCGAATATTACGAATTATTGAGCGAGCTTTCCGAGAAAAAGCGAGGAAGCGTACCGCGCCAGTCTGTGACACTGAACGCTATCGCGGAAGCGGCGTTCAGCCGAAGGGCCTTTTTCCAACCCACAAGCCCGGTTAAGGAAGGCTTCCGCATCGAAGCTTTGCCGCCGGTTCCCGATCTTGACAACCTAACGCAGAACGCACGGTATAAATCGGGCGAACCCATATTCACTGCCGACGGAGTTGTGAGAGTCACGAACGTGCTTCCCAACCAAGGGATAGACCTAGTTAATTTCAGGCTGCTCAGGCTCGCGCCCCCAATGTCGTCCTCTAGAGGATCGTGGAAACCTCCAACGCGAGACGACATTTTAAGGCGTGTAGAATTTACTGACGATATTCCGACCAACACAACCTTAACTCCCGGCAAAACCACTGACATAAGGCTGTTCAAAGCTACGCGCCCTCCCGCAGCGCAAAGTTTAAGAGATATTCACTTCGCGTTTTACGGCAAGTGGCCCGCTGGTTGCCTCAAAGGGTTTCAGCCGAGCCCGAGGCATCTGCTAGTTGTTGAAGTGACGGGGAACGGGGTGGCACGCGCAGAAACCACGTTTGAATTAATCTTCTCGGATAATCAAGTCCAGCCGGTGTTTACGCTAACGGAGGTGCGTCGTGACGACGCAGTAGTTACGCGCCCCAAGCTAGTTCTATCGGAGCAGCGCGTGCTTGTTAGCAATGGCGCTATCAGCTTTTCTTTCGTAGTTGTAAACGTCGGAGCGGCAGCTGCAAAGACCACTAATTTCATGTTCGCTGTCCAGAACGCAAGACTGGCGGTCCCACCATTGGTTCAGAACGAGTCAACTAGCCAACCGATTATCGAGCGGACAAACCGCCGCGTTACGTATAGCTTTAAGTCAATAGACCCCGAGCCTGCTTATGTCGCCTTCCATGTTTCCTATACCGGAGAAGATGGCAGAACGTGGGACAATGACCCCGTGTTTCTGTGCTGGCCCGGAATTAAGGGAGGCACGATTCATTCGGAATTGAATTACCTCTTGGACAAAGATATAAATAAGTTCACCAAATACCTGCGAAGTCACGAGATTCCTAGGCTGCTTTTGCAAGCTCTGAATAAGGCGGCTTTGCAGCATTCACCAATCTCGTGAGCGTGTTCCGAAATATGTATTCGTTTTTCGCGTGTTGAAAAGGTGCTCCAAGGAACGGAAAATGGGGTCGCATGAGGCTTCCCCTAATTCTTCGGGCAGTTGGTAAGGGATCCACTCCTGGTTTAGGTTTAGTTGGGGCTCAAAGGCAGGGACCGCGGCAGGCAAGACTGGAGTGGAGTCGGTACGATCATAGGAGGTTTCGGTATTGAGATGGCGGTCGAACCTCGACCTGTCGCAGCCGCAGATTCTGTGTATCGTCGCCTCATGGCGAACGAGGCAGTCGATTTAACCAATCAGGAGGAGGGCGGCGCCTCGTTTGTTCTCTCGAGCCAGCCGGTCGTGGCGGAAAAACGCCCCGAGGATTCGGCCGCGGAGGACGACTACGAGAATCTCGGCGAGCTCCCGCGTTCGTATGGGAGCGCGTTCCTTTTCGCGATCGCGCGCGATCCACACACTCTGTTTGCGTTTTGGGACATCGATTGGGCGACGGTCTTCGCCGACGCGCCGCCGGCGGACCGCAAAGCGCACCTGCGTGTTTTGTGGCACGAAGGAATCGAAGAATCGACGGCGGCCGTCGAGCCGCTGGCCGGCAGTCATCTCCTGCCGGTGTTGCATGCGCGCAGCTCATATCGCCTCGAGATCGGTTACTACGCTCCCGAGAATGTCTGGAACTCGGTAGCTATTTCCGCGGCCGTCATTACGCCGCCGGATGACGTCGCTGCGAATGGACCAGTCGACGTCGCCACGATTCCATTTCACCTCAGCTTTCAACGCATCGTCGATACGTTCCGCGGCTCGAAGTACGACGGCGATGCGCTCGCGGAAATTGTCGGCCGTCTTCAGCACCACGCCGATACGTCGGATGCGACGCTCCCGGAGAGCGAGCGCGAATTGTTGCGCGCGCTCGATTCCGGCCTTCCCGCTTCGGAAGCATCGGAGCGCGCGCGCTTGCGCAGCGCGCCGGACACGTTTGCCTCGCGCGATCGCATCGAGGCGATCCTCGGGTTCGGCGCGACGAGCCCGATGGGATGATAATGACGGAATCCGCGGCGTTGTAGCCGCCGGCCTCCGTCGGACGCAAACGACCGCGCATCCAAAATGCGCTACTTATGCAGGCTGATCCCTTCCGGCATTTCCGGCGGCGGTGCGTTAATCCGGCTGTGACTCTTGCCATAGCCAAAATAGAAGATGAAGCCGATCAGCAGCCAGACGATCAATCGGACCCAGTTGGTCCAGCCGAGCCCGTAGATCATGGCGCCGCAGGTGATGATTCCCAGGACCGAGACAAGCGGCGCCGCTGGAACACGGAATCCGCGTTCGAGCTCGGGACTGCGGACGCGCATAATCCAAACGCCGGCGCAGACCAGAATGAAGGCAAAGAGCGTGCCGATACTGGTCATCTCACCGGTAACATCCGCCGGAACGAAGGCGGCCATCGCTCCGGTAAAGAGAAAGAAGAGGATGTTCGATTTGTAGGGCGTGCGGTAGCGCGGGTGGACGTCGGAAAAAATCGGCGGGACCAAACCATCGCGGCTCATGGAAAAGAAAACGCGCGATTGACCGAGCAACATCACCAGGATGACGGAAGAAAATCCCGCGAGAATCGCGACCGTCACGGATTTTGAAAGCCATTCGTATCCGTGCATGTAAGTGCTGATCGCATAGGCAACGGACGCTTCGCCGCCCCGCAGTGGATCGCGGAAATCTGCGACCGGCGCGATGCCGCTGAGCACATATGAGAAGAGAACGTAAAGGATCGTGCAAATCGCGAGCGATCCCAGGATACCAATCGGCATATCGCGTTTCGGATTTCTCGCCTCCTGCGCTGCGGTCGATACCGCGTCGAACCCGATGTAAGCAAAGAAGACGACCCCGGCGGCGCCCAGGATTCCCATGATCCCCCCAAAAGGATGGGTGATGCCTTCGGCCGTTGTATAGGTCGTCGCGGCGGGGATGAAAGGCGTGTGGTTTGCCGAATTTATGTAACCCCAGCCGAGGCCAATGACGAGGATGACGATGCTCACCTTCAAGACGACGATCAATCCATTAACGAACGCGGATTCTTTCGTTCCGCGGATCAGAAGCAGCGTCAGCAGAAAAAGGATGAAGACCGCGGGGAGATTGACGATGCCCGCGACCCCGGCCGCGTCATGCTGAAAGGGTGTGTGGGACCATTGGTAGGGGATTCGCCAACCAAACCAATCCAGGACGCGGTTGGCGTATTCGCTCCACGCCGAGGCGACCGTCGCGGCCGCAACCGCGTACTCGAGAATCAAATCCCAACCGATGATCCAGGCGACGAACTCGCCCATCGTCGCGTAGGAATACGTGTAAGCACTGCCCGCGACCGGAATCATGGACGCGAACTCGGCATAACACAGGCCGGCAAACGCGCATCCGACGCCGGCCACCATAAACGCGAGCACAACGGATGGCCCTGCGCGCTCCGCAATCGCCGCGGCCGTCCGAACGAACAAGCCGGCGCCGATAATTCCGCCGATGCCGAGAGCGATGAGGTTCCACGCTCCGAGCGAACGCTTCAGACTGTGCTCACCGACGTCGGCTGCTTCCGCCATCAGCTTATCGAGGGGCTTTCTCGCGAATAAGTTTGCCATGGTCCGCTCTCCTTCTTGGTGGTTGCTAACTGCGCTCTGGTTTCGGTTTCGCTACGTGGGCTGGTCGCCTGAGGGGCGTCCCGCGTTCGCATTTCGCCAGAGAAAATAAATCGGCACCCCGCTCAGCACGATGATGAGGCCGGGCCAGGTGGTAGCCGTTTGGTAGATGAAAAGGACGATCAAGATCACAGATGCGCCGATGATGTAGAGCGCGGGGACGACCGGATAGCCAAAGGCTTTGTAAGGCCGCTCGACGTCCGGGCGTTTCCGGCGCAGGACGAAAAGTCCGATGATTGTCAGGATGTAAAAGATCAGCGCGGCCGAGATGACGTAGTCGAGCAGGTTGCCGTAGAGATTCCCGTAGCCGGTCACGTTGCCGGCGGCGTCCGTCTTGACGGTGCGCGGCAGAACGAGGACGCCGGCCCAGATTCCCTGGATGATGAGGCCCCACGACGGGACATGGTTCTTATTCAGCGTTCCGACGCGACGAAAGAAAAGACCGTCGCGCGCCATCGCGTAATAGGCGCGAGCCCCGGAGAGGATCAGCCCGTTATTGCAACCGAACGTGGAAATCATGATCACCACCGCCATGACCGTTGCGCCTGCGCCGGGAAAAATAACGTTGGCGGTTTCCGAGGCGACTCGGTCACTTGGCGCATGCTGGATCGCCGACCACGGCAACGCGGCGAGGTAGGCGACATTAGCCAGGAGATAAAGTCCAATTACCAGGAAAGTGCCGAACGCCAGGGAAAGCGGCACGTTGCGGCGCGGGTTTCTTACTTCACCGGCAATGAAGGTGATGTTGTTCCAGGCGTCGGCCGAAAACAACGACTGGGTTTGCGTTACGCAAATACCTACAAACAGTCCAAACGCTGTCACCGCCGTCAGCCCCGGCCCTACTTCGTCCAGGTCACCGCGCAACGTCCACAGATCGCTGAAGTTCGCCGACCCCGCGCCGGACCGAAACCCGACAATGATCCCGAGGAGAATGAGGACAATGAGTCCACCGGTTTTCGCCGTGGTAAAAATGTTCTGGACGATTTTGCCAAGGTTCAAGCCGCGCGTGTTCATGAAGGTCAGCAGCGCGATCATCGCCAGGCCGAGCAATTGCGCGGTTGAAAGCGAGAACGCGTAACCGCCGAAGCGAATCGGCTCGATGATGTAATTCGATTCCGAGACCCACGGGACCAGGACGCCGGTATAACGCGCAAAGCCGACCGCGACTGCTGCGATGGTTCCGGTCTGGATGACGAGGAACAGCGTCCAGCCGTAGAGGAAACCCCAGAGCGGTGAGAACGCTTCGCGGAGATAAACATACTGCCCGCCGGCTTTCGGCATCATCGCGGCGAGCTCGCCGTAGGAGAGCGCTGCCATGAGCGTCAGCACTCCTGTCACGAGCCAAACGACTAGCAACCAGCCGGGCGCGCCAACCTGCCGCGCGATGATCGCCGAAACGATGAAAATTCCCGAGCCGATCATCGAGCCCGCCACCAGCATCGTGGAGTCGAGGAGCCCGAGGCCCTGGATGAATTTATTATTGCTCGGTTCGGGCGATTGCGACATGTCGGGTCCGAGGACCGCGCAGAGTAAACCACCTGGTCATGCGACCACGCAATGCAAAAGGTAGGGACGCCACGCTGCGGCGTTCGCGACCCTGGATTCGGCGATCGATCGGCTTCGTGGAGGGCGGGGCGCGCCGTCCCTGCCGGAAAGAGAGCATTCGCAGCATGAGGCGAGTGTGTTAGTCTCTGCGGCTCGTGTCTAAAGGATTTGGGGGTTTATTCGGGGCGAAGGTCGAGAAAATTTTCGGCGCGGCCCTGTTTGTTTTTGCAGCGATCGCCTCTCCTCTGCCCGCGGCGAATGCGGGCGCACTGGACTACGAAGCATTGCCGCTGATTCGCTCCGCCCAAAACCATTTGCTGGTTCGGGCCGAGATCAACGGCAAACCCGCGCTTCTCGGCGTGGACACAGGCGCGCCGGTCAGCGCGGTCGCGCTCAATCGCCGCGCCTATTACGGCCTCGCCCCGATCACCGGAAAATCCGCGATCCCGTCGCGCCTCAGCATCAACGGCGCGTTCAACTCCGTTGCGATCGCGCGCAATCTCCGGCTCGGCCGCCTGAATCTCGTCGACGAGCCGATGGTCCTGGTTGACCTCGGCGGCATCCGCAAATCGAAGCGTGATGAAATCGACGGCATCCTCGGCGCCGACATTTTGTTTCCGACCAAGGCCCTGCTCGATTGCCAGCGGCAAGTGCTCGTGCTGAAAATGAACCCGAGCGTTCCGGGCACAGTACCCGGTTTCGATTACAGGGGATTTCGACGAATCCCGATGCATGTGAGCGACGGGTTCAACCTTTACGTCGACGGTTCGGTGAACGGGCTAAAGGCAAAGCTGATGGTGGACACCGGCGCCTTCGCGACTCTCCTCCACACCCGATTCGTCAGGCGGATGAAAATCCCTCTGCGCGACACGCCGTTCAGCTCGTCAGGCGTAAATCTGAAACAGCGCGGAGTCCAGATCGCCACGATCTCCCGACTCTCGATCGGCTCGATGGACCTCGAACGGAAGGATGTCGGCGTGATCAATCTGGAAGGCTTGATCCACGGCGGGTTGCTGGACGCTTCTCCCCCGGTTGTCGGATTGCTCGGTTCCGAAATCCTGCGCCGTTATCACGGCATCATCGACTTCGGAACGAAGAACCTCTACCTGAAGCGCTAGCCCGGGTCGATACGCGTGTCATCCCGAGGTTGGCGAAGCGCGCCGAGGGATCTCACGAGCGCTCAGCGGCTCTCGCGAAACCGAACGGATTTAGGTCTGACGGACGCCGCACGTTGCTTGCGTCGCAACAATGTAACTGCGAGGTCCCTCGCCGTCTCCGCGGCTCGGGATGACGCGTCACGCTACTCAATATCGAGTTCCCGCACTTTCTTTTGGGCGCGGATGATTTCGACCTGGTTCCGGAGCTTGTCGGCAAACCCGATCTTCTGCGACAGGCCGTCGATCAAAATAAGCGGCGACGAGAGGTCGGAAGTGTTCACCTTGATGTTTTCCAATCCGACAATTCGATACATGAACGGTTGCATGACCTCGATATCCTTGACCCGGTACAGCTCCAGGGTTTCGGTGACCTTGCTGAAAATGCCCTGGGTCATTTTCACCCGCTCGGTGGTTAACTCGTATACCTCGTTCTTGGTTTCGAGGAACCGGCGCAGCCCGATAAAGATCGGGACGATGAGCCAGCAAAAGAGGACGCAGAGGATGAAACAACCGAGATTCTTTAGTTGCGAGGCTGTCCCGCGCCAGATCGTTTCTTCTGCCATGGTTCCAGTTCTAGCAAACCGGCGGCGGAGCACAAGCACGCCTGTAGCCGCTTTCCTGAGACCAGCGCGCAGGCGGCCAACATGCCGGCCCCAGGCCGGCGGCTCCAACCGATGATCACGCAGGCTTTCGTTCTCGGCGCCGGCCTGGGCACGCGGTTGCGTCCGCTCACCGAAGACCTGCCGAAGCCGCTCATCCCGATTTACCAAAAACCGCTGATCACTTTCGTCCTCGACCATCTCATCTCGATTGGAGTCCGTTCATTCGTGATTAACACCCATCATCGGCCGGAACCGTTCCGGGAATTGTTCGCGGACGGGAATTACCGAGAAAGTTCGGTGCAATTGGTGCACGAGCCGGACATCCTCGGAACTGGCGGCGGGATAAAGAACGTCGAGTCTTTGCTCCGCGACGAACTGTTCATCAGCTATAGCGGCGATCTCCTGACGGACATCGATCTCCAGCCCTTGCTCGACGAGCATTTTCACGCTGGAAACGACGTGACCATGGCGTTGCGCGAGAGCGGTCTGGGCAAAGACGTTGCCGTGGAAGGGACTCGTGTCATTGACATGACCAATCGTTATGGCCACGAAGGCCGATACGATTTCGCGGGGATCGCTATCTGGACGCGCGCGGTTTTCGAACGGATCCCCCCCGGCCAGCACGTTTCCTATATTTCGATTCTGGCGGAATGGATTGGGCAGGGCGGCAAGATCGGCGGCGTCGTTCTTAATGCGCGGAAATGGTTCAACATTGGTAATCGGCGGGAGTATCTCGGCGTTCATCGAATCATCGCGGACGAAGCTTGGCGGCCGGCGTACGTAACGGAACCGGAGTGGCCGGTGCGGATCGCGCCGACTGCGCAAATCGACTCAAATGTTGAGCTATCAGGCTTTTACTCCATCGGCGCCGGCTGTCGGGTCGGCGCCGGGGCGGCCATCGACAACACTATTCTCTGGAAAGGCGCACAAATGGCTTCCCGATCCCGGCTTCGGAACTGTATTGTCCGCTCCCATCACCACGCCCAAGGCATACTCAGTGACACCGACATCTAGACTGCTTCTCCGGCAAACCCGGATCCATTTTCCGCGGCTCGAAGAAGCAAACGTCAGAATCACACCGATCGAAAAAGGGGGATCGGACCGGAAATTTTATCGCGTCCGGTGTTCGCCGGAGCAGTCAATCATTCTGGTTAAGTACAACCGGGAGCGGGAAGAAAACCGGCACTACGTCGCGATCGCCGAATTTCTCGCCGGGCATGGGATTCGTGCGCCGCGGATCTATTTTCACGACGCGGCCGAAGGACTTATCTGGATCGAGGATCTTGGGAAGACCGATTTGTGGAGTTATCGCGAGGAGAGCTGGATCGTCCGGCGAGCATTCTACGAGTCCGCCCTCGGCGAGATCGCGAAGCTGCATTGCCTGCCTTCGGAAGCAGCGCGGACCATCCGGGAAAATCTGCCGGCGGAGTTCGACGCCGCGCTTTATCGCTGGGAACAGAATTATTTCTTCGAGAATTGCCTGGGCCGTTTTTTTGGAGTGGACGCGAGAGAACTTTCGGAGCTGGCGTCGTTGCCCTCGTTAGGCCGGATCGCGGAAGACCTGGCGGACCGGCCGCGCGTGCTTGTTCACCGCGATTTTCAATCGCAGAACATCATCATTCGCAACGCCCAGGCGCACCTCATCGATTTCCAGGGTATGCGTCCCGGGCTGGCCGAGTACGATCTGGCGTCGCTTCTTTTCGATCCCTACGTCACTTTCTCGCGCAGCGAATGCGAAGAGCTGCTGGCCGATTATGAATCGAAACGGACCGCGGCGGGCGACCCTGTCGCTCTGGACTTTCGAGCCACCTTTCGATTTTGCGGAATCCAACGGCTCATGCAGGCACTCGGGGCCTACGGATTTCTCGGTCTGGTCAAAGGCAGCAAAACGTTTCTTGATCACATTCCCCCGGCGATCGGATCGCTCCGCGAGCTCGTGGGCGAAATTCCAGAACTCGAACGATTGAGCGTGGCACTCGAGGGCCTTCCTTAACCGTCGCGGAGATCGTCGGCCCTGACAGATGAACCCCACCGCCCCCGCAAAGTCTAGTCCGTGGCCGCGTGTTGTTGCGTGGGCCGCCGTTATCGGGAGCACTCTGCCGGAAATCATCTGGCAGGAATCGGGTCACCAGATTTCATTCTGGTTCACGACCATCGAGTCGGGCTGCATCCTCCTCGGGGCGCTGGCGGCGATCTGGCTCCCTTCATTGCGCGGCCTCTGGAGATTTCTGGTCGCTATAGCGCTCCTGAATTTCGCCTGGGAATACCTCGCGCCGGCCCTTGCCAATCTCCCCGCGGTTCGCCACGTGACCGATAATTCAAGCTGGGGGGCGCGCCTTTTTCTTGCACGTCTCTCGACGTTATCAGGCGCGGTTCTTCTCTGTTTTACTCTGATTGGGAGTGGAATCACCCGGCGCGATTTGTTTTTGTGCAAAGGCAACCCCGCGGCGCCCGCGCAAACAATCAAGATTCTGGGACTTCCCAAAGCGGTGCCGTGGACCTGGCTCGGACCGGCCTTCATTCTTGTCTTCGCCCTGGCGCTGGCTCCCTACCTGTATCTGACGGTCCATCCGAATTTCAGCGTGAGCGAACGCATCCTGCGCACCTTTCCGTGGAGTTTTGCGGTCGCGGCTCTCAACGCGGCCAGCGAGGAATTTCAATTTCGCAGCGTTCTTCTCGCCCATCTCCGCGAAGTCTTTCGGCCCGGGGAAGCAGTTTTGCTCACCGCGGTTTTCTTCGGGATCGGTCACTACTACGGGCAACCCTCAGGTCCGCTCGGCGCGGCGATGGCCGGTTTCGCCGGATGGATCTGGGCGCGGAGCATGATCGACACGCGCGGGGGCGTCTGGGCTTTCCTCATTCACATGTTCCAGGACATCGTCATCTTCACGTTCCTCGCCGTCGGGGCAGGCATGTGAGGGGTAATGACGAAGCACGAATGACGAAAGCGGACAGCGACCGCACTTCGTTTCGGAATTCGTGCTTCGTCATTTGCTGACGCTATCGCACGAACGGATTCGTTCGCCGCTCTTCGCCGATGGTCGTAGCCGGACCGTGTCCCGGCAGCACCACCACGTCATCGCCAAGCGGGAATAGTTTCTCTTTAATTCCACGAAAGAGCAGCTCTCCGTCGCCGCCGGGTAAATCCCATCGCCCCACTCCGCTCGCGAAGAGAACGTCTCCCCCGATTAGGAGCCTCTTTTCGCGCGAAAAAAAACAGAGACTGCCCGGACAATGGCCCGGAACTTCGAGGACCTGCATTGCCAGCCCGAGAAAGTCGCGCTGCGGGGTCGCTTCGATCAGGAAATCGGGGACAACCGGCTCTATTTCGAGTTGGAACCCGAAGCTTCGGAAGAACTCTGGATCGGAGATCATCGGTGCGGTTTCGGCGTGGCAACCGACCGCGCAGCCGAACTGCCGTTTGATCTTCGCAATGTCGGGTACATGATCGAAGTGGCCGTGCGTTAGAAGGAGTAGCTTTGGCGTAATTCCCTCGGCCACGAGCCAATTGCTGGCGCCATCCGGCGCATCGAAAAGGATCGATCCCTCAGGCGCTTCGAGCAGATAGCAGTTCGTTTCGAAGATCCCGCCGCAGAATGTCCGGTAGCGCATCGGGAACTCTAGCCGTGTTCAACGGCCCCGGCCAAACGTCCAAATCGTTTAGTTCAGGTTTGCCGGAGCCGGAATCAACGATCCCAGCTACAGGAACAAAAGCTGCATGCAAACCGGCGCGCCCGGGTCGTTCTTTGAATGTTCCGCCCAGCCGATTGTCTCATTATCAACGAATCAAACTATGCGCCGCGGTGTTCTTGCCTTGTGGACGGAATCTGCGACTGTCCAAAACCTTTTTTCTCGAATGAAGCCGTTCTTCCGCTCGTTTTTCACTCTCCCCGCCATCGCCCTCGCCGCCGCCCTCGTTACGGTGCCGGTTCTGGCAAAATCGGATTCGGGTAACGTTACTACCTCCGTTGGCCGGCTCCTGGAGGAAGGCCATTACACCCACCAGGCGCTCAACGACGAAATTTCCAAGAAATTTCTCAAGACCTATCTCGAGCTGCTCGACTTCAGCCACCTCTTTTTCACTCAACAGGATGTGGCCACGCTGACCTCGAAATACGGCGTGACTTTGGACGATGATGTTCTTCTCGGGAACCTCAAGCCGGCCTACGAAATCTACGATCTCTACACGAAGCGCGTGGATGACCGGGTGGCGAAAGTCAAAGAGTTCCTCAATAAGGAGCCGGAGTATAAGAGCGACGCCTCGATCGAGCTGAGCCGGCAGAAAGCTCCCTGGCCAAAGGACGAAGCGGAAGCCGACGAAATCTGGCGCGGTCGGATCGCGAGTGAGCTGCTTCAGGAACACCTGAGCGAACATCCGATCGAGCCCGGCCCGAAACTCATCGCGCGTCGCTATGAGCGTCTCGCCCGAAACGTCCACGAGCAGGACAAGGACGAGCAGGTGAAGTTGTTCCTCGACGCTCTCGCCCAGGCTTACGACCCGCACTCCGAATACCTGAGCAAAGCGGACCTGAAGAATTTCAGTATTAACATGGGCCTTTCCCTGGTCGGCATCGGCGCGATGCTGCGGACCGAAGACAGTTACGCCAAGATCGAGAGCCTCGTTCCAGGCGGGCCGGCCCAAACCGACGGACGGTTGAAAGTCGGCGACCGAATCACGGCCGTCGCCCAAGGTAATGGCGAGTTCAACGATGTCCGCGACATGCGGCTGGATAAAGTTGTCGAACAGATTCGCGGCAAGAAAGGCACCAAAGTCCGCCTTCTCGTCATTCCGGCGGATTCGCCTGATCCCTCGAAGCGCAAGACAGTCGAGCTCGTGCGCGACGAAATTAAGCTGAAGGACCAGGAAGCGCGGGCCGACATCATCATCAAGAAGAACGAGAATGGCGAGCCGGTGAAACTCGGCTGGATCACGCTTCCCTCGTTTTATGCCGACATGGATCGGCACCAAAAGAGCACTACCAAGGACGTCCTCGCGCTCCTCAAACGGTTGAAGAAAGAAAATATTTCCGGCCTCATCGTCGATCTGCGGCGCAACGGAGGCGGCTCACTTGAAGAAGCGATCTCGTTGACCGGTCTGTTTTTGAAATCGGGCCCAGTGGTGCAAACCAAAGGGTCGAATGGCAACATCGTTGTCTCGAGTGATCCTGACCCGGGCATCGCTTACAGCGGACCGATGATCGTGCTGACGAGCCGGCAGAGCGCCTCGGCGAGCGAAATCTTCGCGGCAGCCCTGCAGGATTACGGCCGCGCCCTGATCGTGGGCGACAAGAACACGTTCGGAAAAGGGACGGTCCAGACGATCCTCGAAATTGGCCGGTTCACCTCGCTCCTTGGAAGCCGCTCGCAGGAAGATGGCGCGCTCAAATTGACGATCCAGAAGTTCTATCGCGTGGCCGGAGGCTCGACCCAGCTGCACGGCGTCGCGTCCGACATTATCCTGCCGACCTTGAGTGATCTGCCGGAATTCGGTGAAGGCGCGCTGAAGAATTGCCTCGCCTACGACGAAGTTCCGAAAGCGAAGTTCACCAAATGGTCCGAAGGTCGCGGGTTGTTTATCGACGAGTTGAAACGCCGCTCCGATGCCCGCGTCCAAGCGAACCCCGAGTTCCGTTACGTGATGGAAGACATGGACCGGCTCCGGAAACGGCTCGACGAAAATCGCATCTCTCTCAATGAAGACGTGCGCAAGACCGAGCTGAACGGAGACAAGATTCGCAAGGAAACCCGCGCCAAGGAACGCCTCGCCCGACACGACGAAGAAATGCAGATGATCCGGCTGACCCTCGATAACGTCGACAAGCCGAACCTCCAGCCGATCATTTTCCCTGGTAAACTCGCGGCCAACAAAAAGAACAATAAGGTCGCACCGGAAGCCGCCGAAGATTCGGATTCCGACACGACGCCGGGTAATGACGACGGCACGAAAGAGACCGCGATCGACCCCGAACGCGACGAGACCCTCAATATCCTGAAAGACCTCGTCGACCTGAATCGCGCTCCGACGACGGCGAGCACGACCGCTTCGCCGCAACCCCCGCCGAACTAATATTTCGGTTCTGTTGTAGCGACGGCGCTCTGTTGCCGTAAGAACAGTCTGCAACAATCGCGCGTCCTTACGCCGACTGAGCGGCGTCGCTACAACTCAATTGAAGCGCCGGTCGAAGCGCGGCCGGGCTGGGCGCTGATTGAATGGCCGAGGCGGCTGCGGGCCGTAACGGAAATATTGGCGGGTGCCCGCGGTCTTCCCAAAAACATGGACCGGAGTGCCGACCTCGACCGCGTTGAAGAACGCAATCGCATTCTGTTCCGGCATCCGGACGCACCCGTGGGAGGCTGGATAGCCCGGAAGATAACCGGCATGCATTCCAATCGCGTCGTGAAAGCGCATGAAGTAGCGCATTGGCGCAGCCAGGAATTTTCCGCCGCGCGGCACCGCCATATCGGCATCCGCGTCAGCCACTACCGTGCGACCGTTGCGGTCGACGATCTTGCCGTAAAGCGACGAGAAGTGGTTCCGTTCTTTCTCGATGATTTTGAATGACCCGTTTTCGGTGAGATGGCCCGAGCGGCCGGTCGAGATCGGAGTAGCCAAAACGACCTGGCGCCCACGAATGAGATAAGCGGTCTGCTCTTCCAGGTCGATCTCAACCGAGTAGGTCGATTCCGCGTGGATCGCGGAAGCGCCCAGGACCAGAACGAGGGTGAAAAGCCAGCGCTTGGTCATGCGCGGATTTGGACGGCTGCGTCCGCCAGAAAATTCGAATGTCCGTGCTATCCGAAACTATCAATCACGCCGGCAGCCGGGCTTTGAGCCATTTTACCTGGCCGTTGTGATTCGATTCGTGTTCGCAGACGTGGAACCATGCGCAGTAATTATTCATCGGCGATGACCCCGAATTGGGGACGAGCCGCATAAGCCAGGCGTCATCCCGCTTCCCAAGCTCGGCCAAAGTCTGCTCGCGCACTTCCTTTAGCATGTCGAGGTAATAGCCTAGCTTGTTGCCCTTGATCGCCGTCCGCGCGGCGTCGCCTAAAAGGGCCGCGACGTCCCATCGTTTCTTTGTCGCGTCGTCCCAATCGCCCCACTTTTTTTCCTCGAAAGTGTGGAGCTGGTACAACCGTTCGATCGCGGCCAGGTGCTGGAGAAGTGCTCCAATCGTGTTCGCTTTTTCGTCGTGAAGATAATCGAGTTGCGCGACGGTGAGCCCCTGGACCGGGCTCAAAATCCCGCGTCGCATCCAATTTAACATCGAGATCAAAGTCCCAATTTGAGGAGAAAACGGCGGGCGCGGGCCAATAATATTTGGGCCCGGCTCCACCTCGTCTGTCGCCGCGGCTGCTTCCGTCGGGCCGACGCCGAGGAACGAGACCGCGCCGGTAAATCCGCAGGCGAGCTTGCTCGAAGTTTCTAAAAATTGTCTTCGTTTCATCGAATTCTCCTTACACCGCGATTGGCGCTTTGATTGCGGGATGCGGGTTGTAGTCGATCAGGGTGAAATCCTCGAACTGGAAATCGTAGATGTTTTTCACTGCAGGATTGAGCTGCATTCGCGGCAGCGGCCGGAAATCGCGAGACAATTGCTCGCGCGTCTGGTCGAGATGGTTCCGGTAAAGATGGAGATCGCCGAAGGTGTGAATGAAATCGCCCGGTCGCAGATCGCACACTTGGGCAACCATCATCGTCAGGAGCGAGTAGGAGGCGATGTTGAACGGCACGCCGAGAAAGAGGTCGGCGCTTCGTTGGTAAAGCTGGCAGCTCAGCTCGCCGTCACTCACGTAAAACTGGAAGAGCACGTGGCAGGGCGGCAACGCCATTTTTTCAATCTCGGCGACGTTCCAGGCGCTCACGATCAGGCGCCGGCTTTGCGGGTTTCGCTTAATCTCGGCAATGACGTTGTCGATCTGGTTATTGACCGCACCGTCGGCGCCGCGCCAGCGAATCCATTGTGCACCGTAAACCGGTCCCAGCTCGCCATGTTCGTCGGCCCACTCGTCCCAGATCGTCACCCCTTTTTCGTTGAGCGACCCGACGTTCGTGTCGCCCCGCAAAAACCAAAGCAATTCGTGGATGATGGACTTGAGATGCAGCTTCTTCGTGGTCAGGAGCGGAAATCTTTCCCGCAGATCGAAGCGCGCCTGGGCGCCGAACACCGAGAGCGTGCCGGTGCCCGTCCGGTCCTCCCGCGGCGCGCCCGTTTCCAGGACGAGCCGAAGAAGATCGTGGTATTCGCGCATCGTCCTTCCATAAACGGGAAAAAACGGCCCGATTCAAATTCTGATTTCGACTGGCAGGCCTGACAGGCGAGAAGAGGGCACCAGCAAGCGCGGTCCAAACGATTCCATTGCGATGATCATTGTCATGAATCGGAGCGCGGGCGGACCCGACGATCCGCAGGCGCGTATCGTCGAGTTGTTCCGGGCCCACGGCGAAACACCGCGCGTGGTCCAACCGGACAGCGGGCGCGACATCGCGGCGATCGCGCGTGATGCTGCCCAAAGCACCGAACGCATCGTGGTCGCCGCCGGTGGTGACGGGACCATCAGCGCGGTCGCTGGCGCGCTCGCTGGAACCGACAAAATTCTGGGGGTACTGCCTGTCGGGACGTTGAATCATTTCGCCAAAGACCTGGGAATCCCGCTCGATCTTGAGACGGCAGTCCGGACGATCCAGGAAGGCACGGTCGCCGAGATTGACGTCGGGGAGGTGAACGGCCGCATCTTTATCAACAACTCGAGTCTCGGCATTTATCCGCAGATCGTAGCGCGCCGCGAAGCGCAGCAGCAACGTCTGGCCCGCAGCAAATGGACGGCGTTCTTTTGGGCAACGATCCAGGCCTTGCGCCGTTTCCCGTTCCTGGATTTGCGAGTCGCCTTCGAAGGCCGGCAGATTGTTCGCCGTACCGCGTTCCTCTTTGTCGGCAACAACGAATACAAGATCGCCGGCTTCGAGCTCGGCTCCCGCTCTTGCGTCAACGGCGGAAAACTCGGCCTCTATCTTAGTCAGGGCACCGGGCGCTTAGGCCTTTTCAGGCTGGCCTTTCACGCGCTCCTCGGGCGCGTCGATCAGGCCAAAGACTTCGATGTGTTTTGCGTTAGCGAAGCGCGCGTCGAGACCGGCAAACGCCGCTTGTTAGTTGCGTGCGACGGCGAGGTCGAGCGAATGCAGAGTCCGCTTCATTACCGGATCCGCCCGGCCGCGCTGCGTGTGTTGGTGCCGCGAACGGAGGCGGCGAGCTGATGCGCACGCTGGTCCATCTTTCCGACCTGCATTTCGGGAGGACCGATCCAGCTATCCTTTCGCCCCTGGTGAAATTCATCAGCGAAATAAAACCCGACCTCGTCGCCGTCTCGGGCGACCTGACCCAGCGCGCGCGCACGGCTGAGTTTCTCGCGGCAAAGGAATTCCTCGCGGCGATTCCGTTCCCACAAATCGTCGTCCCTGGCAACCACGACGTCCCGTTATACAACCCGTTTTCGCGTTTCGTCCGCCGGCTCGATCGCTATGCGCGCTACATCACTTCGGAACTCCAGCCGGTCTTCGCCGACGACGAAATCGTGGTCGCCGGCGTCAATACCGCGCGTGCGTTCACCTGGAAAGATGGCCGAATCAACGCGCGGCAATTGGCGGAGTTGCGCCGGACAATGATGGCGGGCCCAACGGCCAGGACGAAGATCGTCGTTACCCATCATCCATTCGATCTGCCGGCCGGCGCGTCCGGGCGCGTTGTTGGCCGATCGCGGCGCGCCATCCAAATTCTCGCCGAATGCGGGGTCGACCTGCTCCTGGCCGGCCATTTTCACATCGCCGACACGAGCCAAACCACAAAGCGCTACCATTTGCCGGGCTACTCCGCCCTCGTGGTCTCTTCGGGAACCAGCACGTCCACTCGTGGGCGGGGCCAGCCGAACTCGTTGAACGTGATTCGAATCGACGCACCACATCTTACGATCGAACGCCGGACGTGGCAGCCGACTTCCGGTCTGTTCGACGTACTTTCCATAGAACAATTCCGTCACGCGGAAAACGGCTGGCTTCGCGAATGATCGAGCCCGCGCCCCGCCGTTTTGAGCGATCACGTCGCTTTCTTCGGGCGCGTCTTTCGCCGGAAGGCTATCTCGGCTTGCACCTGACAATCGGCTTGCTCGTCATCGTCGCGACCGGCTGGTGGTTTGGGGACATCGCCGAAGACATGTCGCGAAACGCGGCGACGCGCGCGCTGGACGACCACATCAAGTCCTGGTTCGTGGTCCACGCGAATCCGCTGCTGACCACGATTTTCCGAGCCGTCACATTTTTCGGGTCGGTGCTTTTCGTGAGTTCCGCGTCTCTCGTTGCCGGCGTCGTTCTGGCGATTCGGAGATCGTTCTACCGCCTGCTCGCTCTGGCGCTGGCAGTTGGCGGCGGCGCGTTGCTGAACATTGCCCTAAAACATTTGTTCCACCGTCAACGCCCGGTTCTCGAGAATCCGCTCGTCACGCTTTCGAGCTACGGTTTCCCGAGCGGCCACACCATGGGCGCCACCCTCTTCTACGGGGTCCTTGCGCTAATCGTTACCTATTGGATGCGAAGCTGGTCGGGCCGGATTCTGAGCGGATGGCTGGCCGCATTCGTGATCGCATTGATTGGGACCAGCCGGATTTATTTGGGCGCCCATTATTTTACCGACGTGATCGGCGCCGTTGCCGTCGGCCTCGCCTGGCTGGCTTTTTGTTGGACTGGCGTAGAGACGTTGCGCGGCTGGCGCCGGCGATCGATTGACGCGCCCGTTCACGACGCCAGCAGCTGATTGCTGTAGCGCGGATCGCCCGTGACATCATCGCCGAGCCAATCGGGCGGTTGGAAATTCTTCGCTGCCGCTTCCTCGTCGAACTCGACTTCCGCGACGACGAGGCCTTCGTGCCGATCGTGATACATATCGATCTCGACGACGCGATCGCCGAACGGAATTTCGTAGCGCGTCTTCACCAGCCGCTTTCCTTCAGTCGCCGGCCAGAGCACGTCGAACTGCGATGCGGTCAATTCGACTTCGCGTTCTTCGCGCACGTTGCCGGTTCCGCGCTTAAAGGTGAGCGAGTAGCGTTCGCCAGACTTCCGTAACCGCACCTGCAATCCGTCATCGAGACTGACGAGGTAGCCCTGCGAAATTTCGTTCCTCGGACAACTCGTTAGGTTGGCCGGCAACCGGTGCACCAGAAACTTCCGCTCTATCTCGCGATTGCTCGAAGAAGATGACATGGGACTTTCTTCACCCTTGCGGCAACGCCGCTTCGCACTCTTCCATTTCCGCCGGTTTCGCTTTGCGAAAAATCAGCCAGACGCCGATGAGAACAAGCGCGCCACCCGTGAGCGACCAAAGACTGAAACTCTCCCCGCCGAACAACCAGCCAAACAGGACCGCGCCCGGCGGAGTGATGAACGAAATCGTTTGCAGATTGGTGACCGACATCCGCGGTAGCAGCCAGTAGAGCAACAGAAACGCGATCGCCGATCCTGGGATCGCCAGGTAAAACAGGCAGAAGGTCGCGCGCGCCGTCCAGTGAAAATGGAAGGGATTTCCGTCAACCAGAAGGCCGGCGACGATGAGCGGGACGAGGCCGAAGATCATTTGCCACGCGGCGATCATGGCTGGCGCCAGTTGAATGGCGCGCGCTTTCAGGAGGACATTCGAGATGGCCGCGCCCGCCGCGCCGAAGACGATCGCGACCCCACCCCAGAAGGCGAGCAAACCGCCAAAATCGAAGAGACGCGAGCAAATGACGGCGACACCGCCCAGAGCGACCAGCGCCCCGGCGATCCGCGCGCCCCGCAGCGGTTCGCTCGGGATGACGTAGTGCGCGAAGACCATTCCGAAAATGGGGATGGTCGCCTGGAGGACCGCCGAGAGTCCGGACGAGACATAAAGTTCGGCCCAAAAGAGAAGCGCGTAATTCACGCAAAACATCAGGACGCCGGTCCAGGCGAGCAGCTTGAAATCGCCGCGCTCCCGCGGGACGAGACGGACGCGGCCGACGGAAATGGCGAGCAGAACGACGACGGCGATGATGAACCGGATCGCGACGAAGGAGATCGGCGGCAGATCCCGCAGGCCGAGTTTGATCGCCAGCCAGGTCGAGCTCCAAATCAGGCAGAGCGCAACGAAGGCGGCGACTACGGCAAGCTTCTTTCGCTCTTCCGGCATCGTCTAGGAGCGCATCAGGTTATTCGCGTTGCAACTTCTGTTTTGAAAGGAAACGCAACGTTCCGCCTTGTGGATTTCGATCGAAACAAGGTAGCCTCATCGGCATGGATGACGCCCCCCATGGAACGGGCTGGAGATTTCTCGGGCTCTTCCTGTTTGGTTGTCTGGTTGTCCTCTTGATCTGGTGGCGTTTCGGCCCCGTGAAAAAAGCCGCTGACTCGAATGCGGCCGCTGCCGAGGAACGCGTGATTGTGGCCAGATCTTTGGATGTTCCGGTCCTGGATGGCGGGCCCGATGACGCGGCCTATGCGCGCGGAGAAACTGTGAAGCTGATGGGCGCGAACGAGAAATCCACCGTCAGCGCATCTCTGATCCACTCCGGCAAAGATCTTTTCGTTTTTTTTAAGAACATCCCTCGTGACGCGACCCGAGTGATTGTGCGAGTGGATGCCGATCACAGCCGCGACGCGACGCTTTCGCCTGGTGATTATGAATTTGAAGTGGAATCGAATGGCAGGACTGCCGCGCGCCAGGCCGATGCAAACGGGGCCATGACGCCACTCGAAATCAAGGCGGAGTTATTTGACGGCAAGATTCGGTCTGCGGGAGAACAATGGAGCGCGGAACTGCGCATCAGGTTGGATTGGTTAGGTGGCTTTGGGCGAGTGGATGGCCTCGCTCTGGCGGTTGAGGGAAACAGTTCCTCGCAACAGCGATGGCCGAAGAGTGGAGACGCGCGCAGGCCGAACAGCTGGGGAGAGATGGTGCTGGGCCCCTTACCCGCCGAAGGCGCGGGTGCCGAGTCCGTTTTCTTCGACGGCCGCGGCGGTCACGTTGTCGTTCCTTATTCGCCCGCGTTGAATCCGCGCGAACTCACCATCGAAGCATGGGCACGGGTCGTTGACGGCGGCGGTGGGACATTGATCGGCAATGGGCGCGGCCGCTCTTACTGGATGGGCTTGGGCGACGAGCTGAAATTCTCTCCGGGCGGCGCGGTTTTGAACACGTCGAATCGCAAGCTCGGGAATACCTGGCACCACGTGGCCGTGACGATGGATGAACGCGGCGCGCGAACGCTCTACATCGATGGCGAAGTGGACCGGCAGGCAGGCGACGATCGAAAGGATGACGAAGGTAAAAATAAACGGAAGAGTGCGCTCAAGCACTGCATTTCCGACAAGATGCTGCTCTTTGGCTCGGACCGCGACGCGCTGGAGGGCGAGAAGAATTTGCACGGGTACGTGCGCGATCTGCGCATTTGGAATCGGGTTCGGACGCGGAAAGAAATTCGTGAAGCGGCCTTTCAGCGCCTGACCGGGCACGAGCCGGGTCTTGTCGGTTTGTGGCCGTTCACCAATGGCCTCCAGGATCTGGCCGGCGGCCACCATGCGGGACTGGTCGGCGACGCTTCGCTGGCCCGGGAGAAACCGGAGATGGAAAGCTTTGCCCGCGCACCCGCGGGTCCGCCTATCGCCTTTCCAAAACGCGAACCGACTCAACCGTGGGACGGCGCCATTCCGCTCATCGAGAAAGAGGTCAAAATCGATGGGGTGGGTAACGCCGCCGAGTACAAGGGTGCGGAAACCATTCCGCTCGAACCCGAGCGAAAGACTTCGATGCGCATCGCGCACACCCGCACCGGCGTGGTCCTCTTTACCGGATTCTTGTTTGGACAACAGAATGCGAATGATGGCGTGACGATCTGGATCAATGGGGACGGCGCGCGGCGCGAAGCTCCGGGGCCGACAGATATTCGTGTTCGCATTTCGCCAGATGGAACGGTTGAGTCGGCCACGGGCGACGGTCACGATTTCCGACCGGCGAAGACAGTCGGCATCAGCGCAAAGACAATTTCCGGTCCGGTCTTTGCGCCCCAGGAGGATATCGACCCGATCAAGACACCGTGGTTTATGTCCGAGGTGCACATTCCGTGGGAAACATTCGGCGCTTCCGGGCCCGTGAAACAGCTGCGGTTTGCGATCGATTATCAAGGGTCGGTCTTGGAAGCAGCCAGGGCGTCCAAAAAATCCGCCGATGAAAAGATCGAGGGCCATTGGCCGACGACCTTTGATCCACTGCAACCGCAAACGTGGGGTGAGGCGAACCTGACCCCGCCAATCGCGCTCCCGCCAGGGCCGACCGTCGGCGCGGCCATAAAACCTGGCGGTTCACAGATCCTGAAAGGTGAAGCTTCTCCACCGCCAGGTCTCGGCTCCACTCCATCTCCGACGAAGGCCGCGTTCGATGAGGTATGCCCGGACACTCTCGCCTACTCCCCCGCGTACGCCACGATCGTTAAGGCAAAATGGCGCCACGTGGATCCGGACAATCATCGATTTGTCATGGCCGAAGGAAGAATCTCAGAGACACCTTCGGCGAAAGTTTCAGACGACGATTCGCCGTTAATCCACGAGAGCCACGACGTGGACACCAAGATCGATGTCGTTCCGGAGTGTCTTTGGCTGGTTCTGGGAGGCGATAACGGAGAGCACAAACTTGTCCTCGAAACGGAGTCGGTCCATTTCCCGGCGCACACGCCGATTATCGCCACCGGGGACGCGTTTTATCATCGGCCGTGGGCCGACGATCACGTGACCGTGGTCGGCGACTGGGTTTTTGACTGTGGTCACTCGGCGAAAACGGAGATCCACCCGATCTATCTGATTGAAAGCGATCACGAAGAGTTTCTGCCATTCATGGAAGGAAAGCCGATGCAACTGGTCCGGACCGTGCGCGTTTCCATGAACAGCAGTCCCTCGTACCAGCGAAACGCAAACCTTGGATCATTCGCTTTCAGTGTGGACCGGCCCTGGGGCACGAAGTTTTTCCTGAAAGTCAAAGATGGCGATCCGAACCTCGTCACCGCGACGTTGAACGGCAACAAGGTTGATCTCGTCGTCGAACCTCCCGCTCCGCAAGGCGAGTTTCATTACGAAATCCAGATCGGAGCGTTGGACGGCCTGAGTTGGCCTGGAGCGAGGCTTTATCAGGTCCTCATTCCAAGCATGATCATTCACAACGACATGGATGACGGACTTAACGGCTCCGGCGAATGGTACCTGGCCGCGGGCGTGAACGGCCATTGGCGGCAGCTTCTCTGGAACCATTCGGTCGATAACGGCCAGAAAGTGGATTTCATGATAGCGCAGGACGGAAAGGCGCCTCGCTATTTCACCGTCACAGATCCCGCTTCCGGCGCCGCCGAGCTCAACATCGAAGTAACGGGGTACGAGGAGGATTCCGTGCTCGCTGAGAGCGTGACGGGAGCGGCAGGCAACTCGACAGATGACCTCGTTGCGAAGGACAGAATCCCTTTCGGTCCCCTGGATGCACTCGCAGGGACGGGCCTGCGCAAGCACGATACCCCAAATTGGTTGCTGAACTTTACGGTCGACGACATCACCGACAACCAGATCGTCGTCCCTATCCTGAAAGATCCGCTGTTTTGGGGCCCGCGTCTGGCCAACGAGCCTAACGACACCTCGCCAACGGCCACCAAGATAAAGGACATCGACGTTCCCACGCCCGGTGAACTAACCACTCAATTGACTGGGTTTTTGACTGGCGCGCCTTTTTCAGCCGATAACCTGCGTCTCCTCACTCCGGACGAAGATTGGTACCTGCTTACATTTCTCGATTACGCGGATGTCAGCGCCGAGGTGGCAACCGGCCAGGTGGCGGCCGAGCTCGTCCCCATCTCTGAAGTTCCTCCGGAATTGGCCGATAAGTTTGGGGCGAAGAGATTCCGGCTCCGGGTTTTTGGAAACCCCTTAACGACGGCCGACGAGAGTTATGCGGTCACGATTCGACGCAAGGCAAAGGAGATCGAACCCGACCCGGGAGAAGCGGACGACCAAAAAGGCGGGCGCGTTGTCGACCTGACGAAAGTGCCGCCGACGGAAGTGACGCCACCGAAAAAAGCGGTGAAGGGGGAGGAGCGCTACCAGGAAACGGCCTGGGCCTGGCAACATGTCGTGGACGACATCGATTTTTACAAAGTCATTGTGCCGCCGGCATCGAAGTCGGCGGTCCCGACATTTTGTCCATTCAATAAACCGCCACAATTTAGGGTCCGTGCCTTCGGGATGCGTCTTGCCATTCCGGCTCTGGGCTTGGAGGGCGACGATGAGATCGTCCTCGCGGCCGGGACATTCGGGCCGAATACGCCGATCGTCGTGCAAGTGGGTGCCCGCCCTGGACAGTCACGCGGATTTTATCATTTCGAGGCGGAGTGGACCGACGCTCTCATCCTCACGGAAGAGGAATGCAAGATTCAGAGCCAGGTAGAAAAAGGGAAAAAGAATCGGCCCTTTTTTCCGGTGCCTGACAACCCGTGGTTTTATTCCGGGAAGGGTCCAGGGTTGCCAGATCCGCCCATGCAAGAGGACATCTTTAGCTGGTCTGCAAACACGGCCTATCAGGAAATTCTCCTTGAGGCTGGCGATGCAATCGATTCCGTTCTCTTTGGCGAAGCGGGGCAGTCCTTGACGGCCCGGCTCTATGATGAAAACGGCGTAATGCTGGCCGAGAGCGAGGCAGTCATCGCGAAGGGCACGAAAGCATCGGAAACTCGCGCCGGTCTAATTCCTCAGACACGACTGCGCGCCGACCGGCTGAAAACCGGGGGTCGCTACCTGCTGCAATTAATTCCGACGGAAGGCAGCGACGTGAGTCAGAAGAAAGTTCGGATTGGGCTCCAGGCTCACTAGCCGGAGGCGCTAACCCGCAATCGATCTGGAGGGCCGGGCTCTGCGACGCTCCGGTCTCGCAGAGCTCGACCCTCCAGCCCATCAATTCATTAATCCCGCGCTAGGGCCTGGATCGCGTCGGCTAGCGTCTCGAAAGTCATCAGCCGGACGTCCGGGCCGTAATGGAACTGCGAGAGAATATTGAGCCCGATGTCGCGATGCGGATCGGGCATGACTCGCACCACCGCGCTGACGCCTTTGGCCGCGAGGGCATCCATGATCTCGGCGATGAAGGGCACCGATCCGGCAGCCATCGATTCCAGCCAGCGAAAATCTACCAGGCAGACAAAACCCGGCGAGATCTCCTCCAGCTTTTCCCGGACGCGCCCGACGGTTTCTCGCGATTCATCCGCGGTCACGACACCCGCGATGCTCAAGACGAGAAGCTGCCGGGTTGTATCGGTCTCGACGACGAACATTAGTTCAGTGACGCCATGTCGATGACAAAGCGATATTTCACGTCGCTCTTCAGCATCCGTTCGTAGGCCTCGTTGATTTTGTCGATGGGGATCTTCTCGATGTCGCAGACGATTCCGTGTTCCGCGCAATAATCGAGCATCTCCTGGGTCTCCGCGATCCCGCCGATGAGAGAGCCAGCGAGACTGCGGCGGCCGAAAATCACGTTGAACGCGTCGACTTCGAGCGGATCTGGCGACGCACCGACGAGAACCATCGTCCCGTCGCGTTTCAACAAGGAAAGGTACGCGTTGAGATCGTGCGGGGCGGAAACCGTGTCGAGAATGAAATCGAAGCTCTTCTCGCGCTTCTCCATTTCGTCTTCGTTTTTCGACAGGATCACTTCATGGGCGCCGAGCTTCTTCGCATCGGCGGTCTTGTTGGGCGAGGTCGTAAAGAGCGCGACCTCGGCGCCAAACGCGTTCGCAAATTTCAATCCCATGTGACCGAGGCCGCCCAGCCCCACTATGCCGACTTTGTGACCTTTGCCGATCTTCCAATGGCGCAACGGCGAGTAAGTGGTGATCCCGGCGCAGAGGAGCGGCGCGCTCGCCGCGAGATCGAGTTTGTCCGAAAGGCGGAGCACGAAATCCTGGTCGACCACGAGGCTTTTCGAGTAGCCGCCGTAGGTGATGCCGCCGGTGTGTTTGTCGTCGCTGTTGTAGGTGAAGACGGGCGCGTTGTCGCAAAACTGCTCGAGGTGGTCCCGGCAATTATCGCAAGTCCGGCAGGAATCGACCATGCAGCCGACCGCGGCCGCGTCGCCTTCGCGGAATTTCTTTACATCGCGGCCGACCTTCACGACGCGTCCGGCGATTTCATGACCGGGAACGCAGGGATAAGTGGTGCCGCCCCATTCGCCGCGGGCGGTATGCAGGTCGGAATGGCATACGCCGCAAAATACGATGTCGATCTGGACATCGGTCGGGCCCGGATCACGGCGGTCGAAAGAGAAGGGCGCGAGGGGCGATGTCGCGGAGTGGGCCGCGTAGCCTTTGGTCGAATACATGCCGAATCGTTTCATCGAATAGGCCAGGCCGCAATTGATGGAGGGACGGGCGCTGTCCCGTCCCTATAATTTAGGGACGACACAGCGGTCGTCCCTCCAGTAACCGGCGTTTTACAGAAACGCCCTACAATCCCGTGCAGTGCGATTATCTTGAACGATGCCGCGCCTCTCAATCCTCGATCTCTCGCCGATCATCGAAGGCGGCGACGCGCCCCTCGCGTTTCGGAACACGGCCGATCTCGCGCAGCATGCGGAGCGTTGGGGTTATCACCGCTTCTGGCTCGCGGAACATCATAATCTTCCGGGCATCGCGAGCGCGGCGACCTCGGTGGTGATTGGCCATGTCGCGGGCAAAACGAAAACGATCCGGGTCGGCGCCGGCGGCATCATGTTGCCGAACCACGCGCCGCTTTTGATCGCCGAGCAGTTCGGCACTTTGGAATCATTGTATCCCGGGCGAATCGATCTCGGCCTCGGCCGCGCGCCGGGAAGCGATCAACGCACCGCGCGCGCCCTGCGTCGGAATCTCGGGAGCAGCGGCGACACCTTTCCGCAGGACGTGATCGAGCTGCAATCGTATTTTGCCGGGACGAACCTTGGGATCCAGGCGGTGCCGGGCAGCGGCTTGAACATTCCGCTTTATCTTCTCGGCTCGAGCGATTTCAGCGCCCGTCTCGCGGCGGAGCTCGGGCTGCCGTTCGCGTTCGCTTCGCATTTCGCGCCCGAACTACTCGAGGTCGCGCTTCATCTTTACCGCCGCGATTTCCAGCCGTCCGCTGCCCTCGAGAAACCGTACGTGATAATCGGCGCAGGCGTTTTCGCAGCGGACACCGATGCTGAGGCGCGCCGGCTCTTCACTTCGGCGCAATCGCAATTTCTAAGCTTGATCCGCGGCCGGCCTGGTAAACTTCCGCCGCCGGTCGATTCGCTCGACGACCATTGCACCGCGGCGGAACACGCCGCCATCGACGAGCGCACCCGTTGTGCCGCGATCGGCGCGCCCGACACTGTTCGCCGACGTTTCCAAGAATTACTCGCGCTCACCGGCGCGGACGAAATCATCGCGACCGGCCAAATCTACGATCATGCCGCCCGCCTCCGTTCCTTCGAGATCGCGGCGGAAGCGTTTCGCGACGTTTGATCCGTCATCCCGAGGCTGGCGCCAGCACGCCGAGGGACCTCTCAAGCGCTCTGTCGCTTCCGCGAAGCGAACCGCGTTCTGGTCAATCCACGCGCTAGCATTTGGCGGAACCCGCAACTTCAAATGCGAGATCCCTCGGCGCGCTACGCCAGCCTCGGGATGACACGCGCTCCTTTATTCGAGATCGCGGCGGACGTTTTCCCTGGAGGGATCCCGCCACCGCGGGACTATGTCGTCCCTATAATCTTGGGAGGGGACAGCGCCCGTCCCTCCAATTACTCGGCTTTTGTCGTGATGATGAGTTTATCGCCTTCGATCGACATTCGTTTGACGCGGCGAAGGTCGACGCCGGTCTCGCGGCGCCAATCGTCGGTGTTATCGGTGATGACCTGGCTGATGTTGTTGTTCACCCGCGAGAGGATGTAGGACGGGACGTCGTAATCGCCGCCGCGCGCCGACTCGATGTTCATCTGGAACTCGCCGTTCTCGTAGCGGCCGGTGAATTGGACAATGCCGTTGAACCAGCGGCGTTTCTTCGACCCCCAGAGAAAGTTATTGATTGGCGCGCTCAAGCTGATCGTCATCGTGGAATCGGCAATCTCGACCCGGGCGTGGCCAGCGAGGTCGCGGAAATCCGGATTGCGCGCGAGGAGAGCGTTCAGGTCGGCGGCCGTGAAGGAAACGGTTTCTTCGCGGCGCTCGTTGGCCGCCGACTTCAACTTGGTCAGCGAACTGTCTGCCGTCTGATAGTCAGCTTCGCTGGGTTGTTCGACCTGAATGGCGATCGGCTCGTCCGAGATAATATTGTTGCTGGCGAGCTTGTCGTAGAAATACCAACTCGTGCCGATCACGCCGGCGATGCAAACAAACCCGAGGATGAGAATGCTGAGGCAACAGGTGCCGAAACAGCCCATGCCAGAACGCGGCGGCGGATAATACTGCGGCGCGGGTTGGATTGGCGGAACGGGTGGTGGCGGCTGACCATTCATACGAGGCCAGAATTAGTGGGTTGCGCAGCGACCTTCAAGCTTCTAAAGAAGAAGGAGAAGAAGCGAGACGCCACGGTTGCTCCGCCCTGGGGTCGCGTTCGCGGCGATAGGTTTCGCCGTCGTCTGAATTCCATGCTTATGAAAAGAATTGTCATTCTCGTCGCCGGCACGCTCGTCGCCGCCGGACTTTATGCGCAGGACAAGCCGCTCGCGGTCAAAGAAACTGTGGACACGCTCGTCGCCAAAAACACGGAAGCCAAAGGCGGAGCCCAGGCGCTCGCGTCAGTGACCTCGTTGCGGCTCCAGGGAAAGATGTTGGTCAACGATGGCAAGCTGGAGCTGGGCTACATCCAGATAAAGAAAAAGCCGGGCGCAGTCCGCGAAGAAACCACCTTGCAAGGGATGACTCGGATCGACGCCTACGACGGCACCCAAGGTTGGAAGATCACCCCATTCGGCGGCCGAAAAGATCCGGAGAAGGTTTCAGTCGACGAGGCGAAGGCGCTGGTGGAAGACGCGGAGATTGACGGGCCGCTCATCGATTGGAAAGCGAAAGGCAGCACCGTTGAGTATCTCGGGACCGAGGACGTGGACGGAACGCTCGCCCATAAGCTGCGGGTCGTGCGCAAGAACGGCGATATCAATTACGTTTACCTCGACCCCGATCATTTCCTCGAGATCCGGGTTGTCACCCAACGAATGGAGAACGGCGCGCAGGTCGAGAACGAGACCGACCTCGGCGACTACGAAAAAATCAACGGCGTCTTCTTCCCGTTCTCGGTCGAAGGCGGGCCGAAAGGCACGACCGACAAACAAAAAGTCGTTTTCGAAAAAGCGGAAGCGAACACCCCTATTGACGAGACGATCTTCAAATTTCCCACGACCGCTTCCAAGTAAATCTCATGCGCTTTCTCAAATACTCTCTCCTGGCCGCGACCTGTTCCGCGGGCGTTGTCCTTGCCGGGGACCAAACGCAGGCGCCCTTTAATTCATCGACGATCTCGGGTCTCCCGGCGCGGAACATTGGCTCCGCCGCGATGAGCGGCCGCGTCGCGGCGATCGACGCGATTCGAGATGCCAGCGGCAAGCTGACGATCTTTGTTGGTGCGGCCAGCGGCGGCGTCTGGAAATCGGAAGACAGCGGGACGCGTTACAAACCGGTGTTCGACGAGCAGCCGGTCCAATCGATCGGCGCGCTCACCCTCGATCCAAAAAACCCAAAGAACATCTGGGTCGGCACCGGCGAAAGCTGGACGCGCAACAGCGTCTCGATCGGCAACGGCATTTACAAATCGACGGACGGCGGCGAGACCTGGACTTTCTCAGGGCTGCCGAATTCGGAGCGGATCGCGAAGATCGTGGTCAGTCCGGCGAACGGCGACACGGTTTACGCCGCCGTGCCCGGAAATCTGTGGAACGATTCCACCGACCGCGGTCTCTACAAAACGACCGACGGCGGGAAAACGTGGAACCTGATTCTTAAGGGCGGGAACGCTTCGACCGGCGCGTCGTGGGTCGCGATGGATCCGAACGATCCAAACGTCCTCTTCGCCTGCATGTGGGATTTCCGGCGAAAAGGCTGGACCTTCCGATCCGGTGGGGACGGCCCCGACAAGCCGTCGTCGAGCGGTCTTTTCCGCTCAGGAGATGGCGGTGCTACCTGGACCGAAGTGACGCCGGAAGCGAACAAGGGTTTCCCGAAGAAGCCGTACGGCCGGCTGGCGGTGGCGATTGCACCGTCGAATCCGAAGCGGGTCTATTGCTTCGTCGAATCGACCGACAGCGCGCTCTTCGTTTCCGATGACGGCGGCGTGACCTGGGACAAGCGCGACAAGAGCAGTTGGATGGTTTGGCGCCCGTTCTATTTTGCGCAGCTGATCGTCGACCCGAAAAATCCCGACCGCGTTTTCAAGACCGACGGGCCGTTGATTCTGAGCGAAGACGCGGGCAAGAGCTTCGCGGTCGTGGGCGGATTTAGCGGCGCGCACGGCGATCTCCACGCGGTCTGGATCGATCCGACCAACACGCAGACGGTGGTCTCGGGCGACGACGGCGGGGTTTACTATTCCTACAACAGCGGCTCGAAATGGTGGAAGGCGGAGAACCTTCCGATCTCGCAGTTCTATCATGTCAGCATCGACGACGCCGATCCGTTCCGGGTTTACGGCGGATTGCAGGACAACAGCTCCTGGGTGGGCGCATCCCAATACCCCGGGGGCATCGCCAATTCGCAATGGGAAAATATGTACGGCGGCGACGGCTTCTGGATGTTCCCGGACCCGAGCGATCCCGATTATGTTTACGCGGAAGCACAGGGCGGGAACATCGGGCGGGTGAACCGTTACACGCACGAGCGGCGCGACATTCAGCCAAAGGCGAACTACAAGGAAAAGCTGCGCTGGAATTGGAACACTCCAATCGCGCTCTCGCCGAACGAGAAAGGCACGATCTACATCGGCGCGCAGTTCCTCTTCCGATCGCGGGATCACGGCCAGACCTGGGACCGGATCTCGCCGGACTTGAGCACGAACGACCCGGAGAAACAGAAGCAGGAACAATCCGGCGGCGTGACGATTGACAATTCCGCCGCGGAAATGCACACGACGGTTTATTCGATCAGCGAATCGCCGAAGGACAAAAACGTGATCTGGGTCGGAACCGATGATGGCAATGTGCAGGTCACGAAAGATGGCGCGAAGACCTGGACGAACGTGGTCGGCACCGTGCCGAACCTGCCGAAGAATTCGTGGGTAAGCTGGGTCCAGGCGAGCAATTTCGACGCGGGCACGGCCTACGCGGCGTTTGATCGGCACAGTTTTGGCGACATGGCGCCATACGTTTATCGCACCACGGATTTCGGCAAGACCTGGACACCGCTGATTACGGCGCAGGATCCGAAAGGCGTCCGCGGTTACGCCCACGTGGTGAAGGACGATCTGGTCCAGAAAGACCTTGTCTTCGTCGGCACGGAGTTCGGCCTTTTTGTTTCGATCGATGCCGGGAAAAACTGGGCGCAATACAAGGGTAGCCATTTCCCGGCAGTCGCGGTGCGCGATCTGGCGGTGCATCCGCGCGATCACGATCTCGTGCTGGCCACGCACGGCCGCGGGATTTGGGTGATCGACGACATCTCACCCTGGCGCGCGCTTACGCCTGAAGTCCTGAACCAGGAAGCGACCTTTGTATCCGCGCGCCCGGTTCAGCAACGGATCGAGGGAAACGGCGGTTGGGCGAGCGGCGCGGCAACATTCGTTGGCGATAACCCGCCGGACGCCGCGGTGATTACCTACTACCAGAAATCGCGGCATCTTTTCGGGAAACTAAAACTCGAAGTGCTCGATTCGACAGGCAAAGTTGTGGACACCTTGCCCGCGAGCAAGCGCCCGGGATTAAATCGCGTCATCTGGAGCATGCGCGAAAAACCGCCGCGGGTGCCTCCCGCGGTGCAGCTCGCCGGCGCGGGACTCCAGGGACCGCGCTTGTTGCCCGGCACTTACACGGTGCGGATGACAAAAGCTGGAAAAGTTTCCGAAACGAAGATCAACGTCGGCTTGGATAAACGGGCGAAATTCACCGAAGCCGATCGCAAAGCGCAGTTGGACGCCGCGATGAAAGTGCACGCGCTCTTCGGCGACGAAAGCGCGCTCATGGATCGTATCATATTTTTGCGCATGGCCATGGCCAAGAGCACGGCTGCGATTCCGGAAGGCGATGAGAGTCGCAAGGCCCTGAGCGACTTCAACGGCAAGCTGGACGTGGTCCGGAAACAAATCGTGGCGACCACCGAAGGCGGCGCGATCACCGGCGAAGAGCGCCTGCGCGAACACACCGACCAGCTTTACGGCGCGATCCTCGCCTACGAAGGCAAGCCCGGCGATTACCAGATCGCACGGATCGACGCGCTACGAAAAGAGCTGGGCGACGTCACCCGCGACTTCGAAAACCTGCTCACGAAAGATCTGCCGGCGCTCAATGACGCCCTGAAGGCGAAGGGCAAAGAGCCAATCCCAGCCCCGCCCGCCAAGATCGCCGTAAACGAGCAAACCTTCGGCGGCGCCCTTCCATCGCAGGCAGTTTTAGAGCGCGATTAGTTGTAGCCGTCGGGCTGTGGTCGACGCGCGCGCGATTCTTCGCAACTGAAGCTGCTTCACGAGGGGAAGCAGCGATTGACGCAGCTCTCGCGTCGCCCACAGGGCGACGGCTACAGAAGAATTTCGCGCCACGCGTGGTCAGATGGCGATTTGTTCAAAGGCCACCCAGGGCGCGCCACGCGCCAAGAATATCTCCAAATCCAGGCGCAAATTGCTGTGAACGAGCAGTTGTTAGGCTGCGGCAGCGGATCGCAGCAGGCGGCGTTCGAGCGAGTGAGGAAAGCGGTTTGGCAGGGCAAGCCGCGGATGTCATTCGCCTGGCCAACAGCGTCTCGGCTACCGGGGAGCATGTTGGCTGGATGTTAAAACGTTTAATGGGCCGATACGAAAAGTGATCGGAAATATGATCGTTGAATCGACTGCGCCGCGGCCCTTCAGCGCTGGCATCCACGGCGTGTTCCGAATGGCGGCAACAACAATGCGGTCCAGGGCGGGATCAATGGACCGCAGAATCCGCACGTTCCAGACGGCGCCGGTTGCATAGACCGAGACGGATATCCACATCTCACCCCCAACGCGATGGCGTTTTAGCTCTGGCGGATACCGTAGACGGGAGAGCAGTGCGGAAATGCCGCCGACCGGAGCAGGGCCCAGGTCGAATGCGGCATGCCGCCCCATCTTCCTCCCAGTCGGCGTCTCGTCGTCGCTGTTCGTCCGACGGGGATGCGGCGTTTGCGCTCGTGATGCCGAGCGCGAGTAACAAAGCGGTAGCGATTACGTTCTTCAACAAGGAACGCCTTAGCCGCCGGGCGGGGGCGGGACGACGACGATCTTTTTGTTGGGGAGAGAGAACATCCATTGGCCGTCGGCGGTGACGCCGATGAATTTGGCGCGGGTTCGGTTGCGAGGGAGTGGGGGCATGGGGGCTTCGGCGGCTTGATCGTCTTCCGCGGGTTCGGCGCGAAGAACGACTTCCTGTTCAGCGACTTCGCGTTTGGGTTTTTTGGCCCGTTCCTTTTTCGGCTTGGAGCCGACCGCGGCGACCTGCTTTTCCCTGACCGGAGCAACTTCTTCATCCGGTCCTTCTGCCGGGGCTGGCTCGGCGCGGCGAACTTCCGGAGTTATGGAGCGTGTCGTGCTCGCGACTTCGCGGGCGGTTTGCTTTGGCTTTTCTTCGCGAACCTCCACTGGCTTTGGCGGGGCCGGTTTTGTTTCTTCGGCGTCGGCTTTTGTATCGTTAGCAGCGACCTTCGGCGACTCTTCGCGTGCTACAGTCGTTTCCGGCTGTGGAGGAGGCGCTTTGGCAGGCTCGTTTTTCACGACCACCGCAGCGGTTGATTCCGGGGACGGATGGGGAGGAGTTTGCTGCACCACGGTGGCGGGGACTGTTTGTTCCGGTGCCGTTGGCAGCGGCTTAATCGTAGCCGCGCTTGTGGTCACCGGCGGCGCCTGGGCATTTTCGATTTTCGACTTTCGATTCTCGATTGAGTTAGTTTGCGCCGTCTCAACCGTAGTCGCCGATTGTTCGGGCTGCGGCGGGGCGGGGGCGACTGTCGGCGCGTTCACCGTCACTGGCGGCGCTTGGGCATTTTCGATTTTCGACTTTCGACTTTCGATTGAGCTAGTCTGCGCCGTCTCAACCGTACTCGCCGATTGTTCGGGCTGCGGCGGGGCAGGCGCAATCGTCGGTGCGCTCGTTGTAACCGGCGGCGCGGCTTCTGCCGGCTGCGTTACCCCAATCGGCACGCCGATCGGTTCCTCGGCCTGGCGAATTCGTTGGTGGCGCAAATAGTTCGCCACGGCCATCGAGCCGAAAGTGGCGAGCGCGATCACGATCGCGGCCAGGGCCACGATTTTCGTCGGGAAACGGCGGCTGCTCCGACTGGGAAGAGCGGCAATCTTCGCGCCTGATAGGAACGGAACGCCGAGCCGTTTGGCCATCGTTTCGCGCCGTTCCACCTGCGCCACGCAATCCTGGATCTGCCGATAAACCGCCAACGGATCCTGCGGCCGCTCGGCCGGATCAGTGGCGAGCATTTGCGCGAGTAAACGCCGGACCCGCTTTGGCATGCCTTTCAGCTTGTCGATGGCGAGGCCAGTCGTCGTCGCTTCCAGGGCGACCGGGCCTTTCGGCGCCATGAGCGGCGGCGCGCCCGTGAGCAAAAACCACATCGTCGCGCCGAGCGAATAAATCTCCGACCGAAAATCGACGGGACGACCCTGCAATTGTTCCGGGCTGGCGTAGTGCGTCGATTTGTCGAACGCCGCCACCGACATGTCGCCGCTCGCGAAAGTCGGCGCGACCCCGATGAAGTGGAGCACCTTGATCAGCGGCCAATCGCCTTCCGGGGTTTGCCCGGGAACCAAAAGCAGGTTCGCCGGGTTGATCGCGTGATGGGAAATTTTGTGAAACGCGGCGGCGCCCATCGCGCTCATGACCTGGAGCGCAATCCGCAAAACCGAGCCGGTCGGCATTGCTCCGTGCCGGTTCACCCAATCTTCGGCGCTGGTGCCGTCGAAATACTCCGTCACGTACATCAGCTGCCCGTCTTCGACGCCAAAATCGTAGAGTTCCGGAATGTTGATGTGATTGATCTGTCTGGCGGCGTTTGCTTCGGCTTCGAGCTTCTCCCGGACCGAAGGTTTGAAGCCACTGGCGGGGAGGACCTCGAGGCTAACCTCGCGACCGGAGTCGATCTCGATCCCGCGATAGACCCGCGCGCTCGTAACTTGTTCGGCGGCGACGGAAACCGAAGCTGGTTCGGCTACTACCTGCTTGATTTCGTCCGCCGCGACGCGGTATTTGCCGAGAAAAATTTTGTGTTCCATATCAGACTCCCGCTGATCCAGCCCCCTCTTTAGATTCGGAGCGGACGACGGCGGCGAGCGTGACCAGCCGCGAAATTTAGACCGGATTTCGAGGCAAAACATTCACTGTTTTTCCGAGTGGAAGGCGGCCCCGACCGTTACGTCACGCGATATTGGGCCCGGATGTGAGTTGTCCGGAGATTAACGCGGACGACCGCGGATTCTGTCGATGACTTGGCAACGTCGAGCGCGCAACTGACTCCGCACAAAAATCTGCGTTGATCTGCGTAATCTGCGGATGACAATTAGTTTGTGACGCTCGCTGCCATTACCCTTACTTCGATTGTCCTCTGGGGGATTTGCCTGCTGCTGGCCGTTGGGGTTGCCTGGACTCGTTACGAGAAGAAAAAATCGCGGGACAAATTCATTGCCGAGCTCCTGGCGATGGACCCGGTCCGCCGCGAGAAGGTCCTTGAGCGACTGCGGCCGGACGTGCAGACCGACCTGCGCCAGGGCTTGATGGAACGGTATCGGATGAGCCAGGGCGGGCGGTAGGGCCCGGGATAATTGGAGGGACGACCACTGTGTCGTCCCCATAGGTTTCAGGGACGGGACAGCGCCCGTCCCTCCAGGCTTGCATCGCAGAGCTGCGCTCGTTCATAATCCGCCCTTTAAGGGAGGCACTTATGAATATAACGACTCGGATTTTCTTGGCCGCGCTTCTGGGCGCGGTGGCCATGTTCGCCTGGACGGCGATTGCGCATATGGCGCTCCCGCTGGGCGAGGCGGGCGTGCAAAACACGATGGACGACGACGCGCTTCTGAGCGCGATGAAAACCACTGTGAAGGACAAGGACGGTCTTTACATCTACCCGACGATGGGACTCCCGGCGGAGGCGACGCACGCCCAGCGGAGCGCCGCGATGGAAAAATACCCGGAGACGCTTGAGAAAAATCCGTCCGGCTTCTTCATTTACCATCCTGCAGGTTCGCGCCCGATGACGATGGGCAAGTTTCTCACGGTGGAATTCATCACCGAACTGATTGAAGCCTTCATCGCCGTGTGGCTGCTCGCGCAAACGCGCATCGTCACGTTTGGCGGACGGATTGGCTTCGTCGTGGCCATCGGAATCCTGGCGGCGATCTCAACGAACGTTTCGTATTGGAATTGGTGGGGTTTCCCGACCGTTTACACCGCGTCCTATATGTTTATCCAGTTTGTTGGTTTCTTCCTTGTCGGGCTCGTCGCGGCGATTATGTTTCGTCGAGTAACGGCGTAGCGCGGCCCCGCGGCTCCGCAGATCCAACTAAACTAATCAAGTTGTCAGGCAGGCGGCCTCACGCCGGCTTGATCGCCACATCTCCATTCTGTCTATGCGCCTGAAATCTCTTCTTCGTCTCGCTATCGTGCCCGTGCTCCTGCTCGTGCTCGGTGAATTCGCTTCCGCTCAAGGTCTTCCAAACACCACGCGGCTCCTCCGTTTCCCGACGACCAACGGCCAGCAGATCGTGTTCTGTTACGCTGGCGAGCTTTACACCGTCGCCAAGGAAGGCGGCATCGCGCGTCGTCTCACCAGCGGTCCGGGTTACACTTCGTTCCCGCACTTCTCGGGGGACGGCAAACAGCTCGCCTTCACGTCCCAATACGACGGCAACACCGAGGTCTACGTGATGCCCGGCGAAGGTGGCGAGCCGAAGCGGATCACGACGACGACCACGGTCGGGCGGGACGACGTCTCGGACCGGATGGGGCCGAACAACATCGTCATGACGTGGGAGAATACCAAGCCGCTGGTCGTGTTCCGTTCTCGGATGCGGACTTTCAATTCGTTCATCGGCGAGCTCTTCACCGCTGCGCTCGACGGCGACCTGCCCCAGCAATTGCCGGTGCCCCGCGGCGGGTTCACTTCGTTTTCACCCGACGATTCGAAGATGGCTTACAACCGCGTCTTTCGTGAGTTCCGGACCTGGAAACATTATCGCGGCGGCATGGCCGACGATGTTTGGATTTTCGATTTCAAGACCGGCCAGACTACGAACGTCACGAACGATCCGTCCCAGGACATCTGCCCAATGTGGGGTGCCGATAACCGCATCTATTTCATCTCGGATCGCGATGGCCGGATGAACCTGTTCTCGACCGATCTGACTGGAAAAGACACGAAGCAGCTGACGACGTTCAAGGATTACGACATCAAGTTCCCGACGATCGGGAAGGACGCGATCGTATTCGAACAGGCGGGCTACATCTGGCGCTACGACATGGCAAGCGGCCAGGCCGCGGCGGTGCCGATTGACATCAAAGAGGATTTGGCGTCGGGCCGGTCGGCCTTCGTCGACGCCTCGAAGCATGTCCAGTCGGTCAGCCCCGGACCAGACGGCCAGCGGGTGATCGCCGTGGCGCGCGGCGATTTGTTTTCCGTTCCGGGCAAGGATGGGACGCCGCGGAACCTGACCAGGACGTCGAACGCGCATGAGCGGGACGCAGTTTGGTCGCCGGATGGGAAATGGATCGCGTACAATTCCGACGCGACGGGCGAGAACGAGCTTTATGTCCGTTCGCAGGACGGCAAAGGCGAGCCGACCCAATTAACCACCAACGCCGACACTTATTTTTACGCGGCGATTTGGTCGCCGGACAGCAAGAAGCTGATGTGGGCCGACCGCCTCCAACGGCTGCGCTTCATCGATGTCGCGAGCAAAGCAGTGACCCAGGTCGACCAGAGCAAGGAATCGGAGATCCGCGGCTACGATTGGTCGCCGGATAGCAATTGGATCGCGTGGAGCCGGCAGGAAGAGAATGGCGGCACGCGGGTTTATCTGTTTTCCCTGGCGGACAAGAAAACCACGGCGGTGACCGACGAATGGTATTCCGCCGATAACCCGACCTTCAGCGATGACGGCAAATATCTGATGCTGACCTCGGGCCGGGACTTCAAGCCGCTCTTTGATGAGACGGATTTCGGCAACGTCTATCGCGACCTCGAGCGGGTCTATCTCGTGACGTTAGCGAAGGAGACGGAGAACCCGCTCGGCCCGCGGAGCGATGAAGTCGGCAAGAAGAAGGAGAAGGATAAAGACAAGGACAAGCCGGACGAGAAAGGCAAGGAGGCTGACAAGGACAAGGCTAAGTCCGACAAGAAAACTGCTGACGACGCAAAGAAAGACGACAAGGAAAAGGACAAAGACGCCGGTGCGAAGAAACCGGTGACCGTAAAAGTCGATTTGGATGGCATTCACGATCGCCTCGTCGCGCTCGACATCCCATCCGCGAATTACTCGAACCTGCGGATGATTAACGATCGCATTTTCTACATGCGCCGGACGGTGGCCGACGACCGCGGCGATGACGACGATGCCGGTCCTGACAGCCGCCGCTACCATCTTTGCTCCTACAGTCTTGAAGATCGCAAGGAGACCGTTCACGGGGACGTGAGCAACTACGAGATCACCCACGACGGGAAGAAAATGCTGGTGAAGATCGGCAAGGAATACGCGATGATCGATCTCCCCAAGGACAAGCTCGAGCTGAAGGACGAGAAGGCCGGGAAAGATTTCCGTTTAAAACTCACCGGGCTCGACATGAAGCTAGATCGCCACGCGGAGTGGACCCAGATCTACAACGAGGCCTGGCGGCACATGCGCGATTTCTTCTACGCGCCGAACATGAATGGCGTCGATTGGAAGGCGATGCGGGACAAGTATGCCGCCCTGGTTCCGTTCGTGAATCATCGCAACGATCTCACCTTCCTGCTGGGCGAGCTGATCGGTGAACTCAACAACGGCCATGCGTACGTCGGCGGCGGCGAACGTCCCGAAACCCCGCGGATTAAGCTCGGTCTGCTCGGCGCCCAACTTTCCCGCGATCCGGCGACAAAGGCCTACAAGATCGAGCGCATTCTTCCGGGCGAAAATTGGAGAAAAAACGCCCGCTCTCCGCTCACCGCTATCGGCGTGAACGTGAAAGCTGGCGATTACATCCTCGCGGTGAACGGAACCCCGGTTAGCTCACTCGCAAATATCTTCGATGCCCTCATCGGCACGGCCGACAAACAGGTGATCTTGCGCGTGAACTCGAAGCCGTCGGATGACGGCGCGCGAGATGTCACAGTCGTGCCGGTCGCGGACGAATCGCCGCTTTACTATCGCGCCTGGGTCCAGAAGAACGTCGATGAAGTCAGCAAGAAGACCAACGGCGAGGTCGGTTACATCCACATTCCCGATATGGGTCAGGAAGGCCTGAACGAATTCACGAAGCAATACTTCCCGCAGGTCCGCAAGAAAGGCCTGATCGTGGACGTGCGCGGCAATGGCGGCGGGTTCGTTTCGCCGCTCGTTATCGATCGGCTCCGGCGCGCGCTCGTCATGGTGGAAATCGCGCGCAACGGCACGCCGCAGACTAATCCGCCACAGACATTCCTGGGGCCGATGGTCGCGCTCTGCGACGAATTTTCGGCGTCGGACGGCGACATTTTCCCGTTCCGGTTCAAGAGCAACGGGCTCGGCAAACTCATCGGAAAACGGACCTGGGGCGGTGTGGTTGGAATTCGTAATCCTTTGCCGTTAGCCGATGGGGGGCAAATCTTCCGTCCTGAGTTCGCGCCTTACTCGAAAGAGGGCAAAGGCTGGGTGATCGAGGGCCACGGAGTCGATCCCGATATCGTGGTCGATAACGATCCGGCGAAAGAGTTCCGGGGCGAAGACGAACAGCTCAATCGCGCGATCGAAGAGATCCAGAAGGACATGAAGACGAAGGGATACCAGTTGCCGCCGGTGCCGCCGTATCCGAATCGTAATCCGACGCCGCCCGCGAAATGACAGTTGTTGGGTAGGGCGAGACTCTGTCGAGCCGTCCGAATGAATGGCAATCTCCGCGGCTCGACAGAGTCTCGCCCTACCGAGGGTTATCGCTCTCTGCGCGCGCGCGAGGCGGCGGCAATGATCACGCCAAGCACCACCATTCCGGCGCCGAGGCAAAGCCAGAGTGCGGCTGAGCCGGGGACCGACCGCATGTGTTGCGCCCAGCCAAGCAGGACCGCGAGCAAGCCGAGCGCGGCGATGGTGATGCCAAGGCCCACCAGGGCTTCCGCTGAGATCGCTGCTGTTTCGGACCGGTTGGGTTTAAGAGACGCGTTCATGCCAAGCGCAGAATAGAAAGGCGGACGGAGAAATGCAATCCGGCTAAATCGCTTTGCGCACTCCGACGACATGCGCGCCTTTCGGAATAGCGAACCCATCTTCGGACGCATAAGCGCGAATGGCCCGATTGATTGCGGCCCGATCGCACTGAGCGCTTCGGGTGTTTGGTTCGCCAGGAAACCGGCCGTGCGAACACTAAGGTTCAGCTCGGGCCTCGAACGCCATGAATTCGGCGTTTCAACGCGACCCTAACGATCTTAGTCTAACGGTTGCCATGATTAAACGAACCCTTGCCATCCTCCTCCTCTGCGGCTCAGCCATCTATGCCGCCGAGACTTCGTCTCCCAGCGCTCCTGCTCCCGCGAATCCGCCGTCGGAAGCCACGATCAAGCAAATCTTGGAAGTGATGCAGGCGCGGAAGCTGGTCGATTCGATGATCGGGCAGATGGACACTCTCATGCTGCAAATGGTCGCTCAGGCCACGGAGGGCCAGGCGATTCCGCCGAAGGTCCAGAAACAGATCGACCAGCAGCGCGGCGAAACGATGGCGATGATGAAGGACCTTCTCGCTTGGGAGAAGCTCGAGCCTCTCTACGTGAGAGTGTACCAGAAGACGTTCACTCAGCAGGAGCTCGACGGGATGCTGGCCTTTTACAAAACCCCGGTCGGAGCGGCCATGATCGCCAAGATGCCCGCGGTCATGCAGAACACGATGGAAGAGATGCAGTCCATGATGGGTCCAGTGATGGAGAAGATGCAGCGGATGCAAAAGGACGTCGTCGCCCAGATGAAGGCGGACAAAAACAAAGGCGGCTAAAAGGCCGAGGGAAGTCAGAGATCGGTGGTCATCCGCGGGAGCCGAACCAGAGGGCGAACGTCAGCGCTACCGCAGCCGTGAATCCGGCCAGCGACAATGCGATCAATCCAATAATCGCCACAGCATTGAGGAAGGTGAGCATACCTCTTAGGTAACGCTCCGGCGTCGCCTCATGGACTTAACAACGCCGCTCCCGCCGAAAAGTTGCGCGAGTCCTAGGGGGCGACCTTTCGCGCACGATTGACCAGTTTGCGCAGCCGGTCGGTAGTCCCCTCCCGGTCGAGCTGGCTTGCAGCTAAGTCGAGGACAAATGCCTCCCATTCATCGCTGTCCGGCTTCGTCTCGATTTCATTCAACCGCAGGAACACGATCGCGGCCATCATTGCGGTCCGCTTGTTTCCGTCAACGAACGGATGATTCGCGCACAAGTAGTACAGATACGCTGCCGCAACCTCGATGATGTCGGAATACGGCGATTTACCGCCGAAACTCGATTGTGGTGTCAGCACCGCCGAAGCCAACAGGTTCTCGTCGCGCACTCCGGCGGACCCGCCAAATCTCTCGAGTGCCTCAGCGTGAATTTCGCGAACGATCTCAACGCTAAGATGGACGCAATCCTCCGGCGTCGCGCTCACGCGAGTTTCCGCAGTGTCTTGCGATAATCTTTCGCAGTCCTTTTGATCAGGGAGGTGAGTTCAGCTTTCGTCGGACCCCTGCGAATCGGTTCGAGAACGATGGTCCCGCTGCCGGATGCAACCGTGACATTCACCTGATCGCCAACCTTCAGGTGGGCAAGATCCATGAGGGCGGCGTCGAAAATAATTCCCTGGGAGTTGCCGATTTTAGAGATCGTCTTGGTCATGGAGTAATACTATGTTTTACCTCGAACAGCGCAACGGCTATTCGTAGGCGAGAACTTCGTGGACGGAAACGCGGAGGAGTCGCCGCACGGAGAGCCATACCCCCGCGACCACCAACAGCGCGCCGCCGGCAACGATCTCCAGCCCAACCCGGGAGACATAGAGCGGGACGGCAACGTGAAGAAGTTGCCGCGCGGCCATGCCGTTGAGAAGGCGCGCAAAGTAAATCCCGCCGGCAACCGACAGGACTGCGCTTAATAGCGCCACGGCGCCACCTTCGAAGAGAAACAAGGCTGTAACCGAGCGGGGCTTCGCGCCGAGAGCGCGAATCACGCCGATCTCCCGCGCCCGCTCGAGAACGCCGAGGCTGACGGTCGCAATGAGCGTGATGGCGCCCACCAGAGCCGAAGCGAGAGCGATCATTTTCATGACCGCGCCGACAACAGCAAAATGTTCCTCGAGAGAAGCGCGGAATTCAGCCTTTGTGTTGATCAGACTCGGGATCAAGTGTGCGTCGAGAAGCGCCTGCTCCAACGCGCCGGCGACGAGTCGCTCCCGATCTCGCGAGGCCTTTACCCGCAACACCGAAGAAGCGTCGCCCAGCCCGGTGACCATTTCGAACGCCGGAAACGGTGCGTAAATTACCGGGCCTCCGATTTCCTCGACGATTCCCGCGACGCGCAGTTTTGCTGTTCGTTCCCGAAACTTAACGGTCAGTTCGTCGCCGACTCCCAAACCGGGCTTTGCTTCCTGCACTTGCCGGTTGATCACGACCGAATCGGAATCGGCTACCGCCGGCCATTTCCCTTCCTGAATCGGCAACGTGAGCAACTGCGTCCCGATCGGGTAACCGGCCAGAACCATCCGGCGACCTTCGCGGACCGCGACCGCGCCGTCGTCGTCAGCCACGAGATTCACCCCCGCGCGTCGGAACGCTTCCGCGATCTCCGCGTCGGGAACGGAGCGCGCGACGGCTTCCAGTTGGGCGGCGGGCGCCGGGCTCTGAAGTTGGATCTCGATATCGTGGCCGCGATTCGCGAGCACTCCGTCGATCACGCGCATCAGGCTCTCGTAATTGTTGTGCGTAGTGAGGAGAAGCGCGCCGCCCGCGGCCAGCGCGAGCAAGGTGAGAGCGAGCCGCCACGGCCGGCGGAAACTGTTACGCAGCGCAAGGCTCCACCGCCGGTTCCCCGGGATTTTGATAAAGTGTGACGTGAGCGCGATCGGGCCACGCGGCGCCACGATTCCCGGATCTTGAATGGCTCGCCGCGGGCTGAGCCGCGCGGCGCGAATGATGGGCAACGCCATGGCAACGAGCGGAACGCCGATCGCCACGGCCAGTTCGTTAAAGATGAGTGTGCGAGGGACACTCCAACTGGCGACGTCGATGTTGAGCATCGTTTGGTGATATCGCACAACCCAGCGGGCGACGACGGTGCCGAGCGGCCATGCCAGTGCCACAGCAATCACAATAACCGGCGCGACTAGCGCGAGATATTGCCGCGCCAGTTGCCCCGAGCGCGCACCCAGCGTTTTCATGATCCCGACCTGCCGCACTTCGCGGCGCATCCAGAGCGAGATCACGCAGGCGGCGAGCGTGGCGCTGCAAACAAAAGCGATCGCTGCCAGGACTTCCAGCACGCGCAGCATTGCGGTCATCAACATGGCGTGAGGATGCGTGTTGCTTTGAACGTCGACCCGCAGAGGCGCCGCGTTTTGCGTCTTTAACCATGCGCTCAAATCGTCGGCGAACTCGCTGACTTCGCTCATGCGCTCGCGTGTTTTCAGCTTTACCAGAAGTTGGTCGAGGTCGCTTTTCTGTCCGAGCGCCCCGGCGACGGCGGGGGTGACGTAGGCGTAAATCATCCGGTCCTGCGTGCTCGGCGCCACGGCCGGGTCATGGATGAACCCCGCGACGCGCACGGCAATCGACTCGCCGGTAAGAGTGCGCAGGCGCAGCGATTCGCCTTCAATCACGTTCAGCAGCGAAGCCCCGGATTGCTCGATAAAAATGCCGTCGCTGATTTGCGGCAATGAGCCATGATCGCGATGGACCCGGTTCAACGTTTGGTTCGCGAAATCGGACAAGACCATCAGGCGGGCCGGGAACCATTCGCCGGATTTTGCCGCGACGCGGGTGAACGCCGTCGCACGCGCTTCCACGGCCTCGACGTTCGGGCGCGAGCGCACCAGCTCGACGAATGACGCCTCGACCTTGTCGAACCAGAGAACGATGTCCGCGCCATTCGCGCGGCGATAGCTTTCATCGATTTCGCGGGCGAGGACCGCGCGGGCGTTGAGAGCTGCGATCACTCCCGCAGTTCCGAGCACGAGAATGGTGGCAATGAGAAATATCTGGAGGCGATGCTCGCGGAAATCGGCCGCGACCTTGCGCCACTGCGTGTTCATTCGCGGGCACCGCCGTTGGCGGTGTCACCGGCGATGAATCCATCCTTCAATCGGATAACGCGGTGGGCGCGCCTGGCGAGGTTGTCGTCATGGGTCACGATTAGGAGCGTTTTGCGCTGATCGATCAACCCATGGAAAAGCTCGGCGACGGCCGCGGAGGTTTCGGAGTCGAGGTTGCCGGTTGGCTCGTCGGCGAGCACGATGGGCGGATCGTTGGCCAGGGCGCGGGCGATGGCGGCGCGTTGCTGTTGTCCACCGGACAGAGCCGATGGCAACTTCGCCGATTGGTCCTGCAAACCGACCAGATCGAGTAAATCCCGGGCGCGAGTTCTTCGATCACCGGCGGGAATTTTTCCCACGAAATCCATCGCGAGCAGAATGTTTTCCTCAACGGTCAGGGTCGGCAGGAGCTGAAAGAACTGGAAGACGACGCCGACGTTCCGACCCCGCCATACCGCCATGTTATTTTCGCTGAGCTGATTCAGGTCGGCGCCGGCCGCGTGAACTTCACCGGAAGTCGGCCGATCGATGCCGGCGATGAGGTTCAGCAGCGTCGATTTCCCGCTACCCGATTTCCCGAGCACGGCGATAAAATCTCCGGGCGCAACTCGCAGCGAAACGCCCCGCAATGCCGGGAACGATTGACCGCCTCGGATTGGAAATGATTTGGCCGCCTCATCGAGACGGATGATATCCGCGGCATCCTCCGTAATCATTGGCGCTTCAGCGTGAAAAAGTCGGCGCTCAAAAGTTTTCCGTTCGCGTCGAACTTGAAGGTTCGTTGCTTCGTCCCGCGCTCGGTCGAGCGGAATTCCAGTTTCGCGACGCGTCTTTCTCCATCGCGCTCGATGCCGGCCACGACTATTTCGTCGGGCGCTTTCACGATCACCATGGCCTGCATGAAAAAATCGGCCGGTTTATTTTCTTCCGGCAAACCTTCGATCGCGTAAGCGTCGGCGAGCATTGGTTTGAGCGATTTTCCATCGTGAACCCGCATGGCTTCGGCAAACGCTTTCAGAAAATCGAGGATTTGTTTGTCGGCGACAACATTGGGGGCGAACGAAACCACGGCCGCTTTGGCGTCGGGCGGTCCTGGGGAGGGCGCCGGCGGCGTGCCGTGAAGCCAGGATTTCAGATCTGCCTGCGCAACGGCAGCCGAGAGCAAAAGGAGGACAAGAGCGAATCGTTTCATTTTTGGGTTAAGGCGTGGACTTGAGAGCGGCGCGAACAATATCCGCTCGCCCATTGATGACCGCTGAGTCGCACGGCCGGTTACAGAAAGTTGCCGCTTCCGGTTGGAAAAGATTTCCGGCAAAATCCTCAGCGGATTGAGCACTACGACCGAAACGAAAGAGTGAGAACTGTCCGCACCATTTTCACGAACCCGTGGGCACTCGTCGGTATCGCCGTATATGGCGCGAGTCTCCTCCTCCTGTGGCCAAATAAGGGTTTTAGCCATGAAGACGCGATCTCGGAGCTGATCATTTTCGGATTGGCTTTTCCAATCGTCGCGTGGGTGACCACGCTCCACGCAAAACCACTGACCGTTACGGTAAGGAAAAGCGCTGCCGAAATGATGCTGCTCGGTGTCTGCCTGGTCGCCGTCACTCTTTATCTGATTTGGGGGAGCGCCCTGTCCGAAACGCTTCTTCCTGCGAGTTGGATGAGTGCGCCGCGGCTCAAGTTCCTCATCGTCTTCGCGCGGAAATTGATCGTCTTCGTCGCAATTCCATTCCTTCTCTTTCGATTCATCTTCGGATATCGCTGGCGGGATTACGGCATTCAATTCGCCGGACTTCGCGCCCTCGGGGGCAATCACCTCGCGGTCGTTCTCGTGCTGAGTGGCGCGATTCTGCTCTTCCAATATTTCCTCGGTGGCGGCGCGGCGCCCATTCGACGCGGGGAATTTAGCGCCGCGCAATTGGCGATAGGACTCCCGCTCTGTTTCCTCTGGCTCTTCCTCGAGGCCGGGCTGGTCGAGGAATTCTTTTTTCGGGCTCTGCTTCAAACGCGGGTCGCGGTTTGGTTCAAGTCGGAGGTGACCGGGGTCGCGCTGATGGCGCTCTGCTTCGGTCTCGCGCACGCGCCCGGTTTCATCCTGCGGCGAGCGGGCCTCGCGGAAGCGATTGGTGAGAACCCATCGGCGGCGGACGCGATTGCCTATGCCATCGTGGTCCTGTCGGTGGGCGGCATCTTCTTTGGAATCGTTTGGGCGCGGACGCGGAATCTTTTCGCGTTAATGGCGATTCATGCCGCGACCGATCTGCTGCCGAACCTGAAAGAATTCGTGGGAACGTGGGGAATCTGATTAGCTCCGCCGAATGAGTACTCAAGCGGAGAACGCGCTGGCGATTTTGCACGAATGGGTCCAGACCGAGAGCCTGCGCCGCCATTGTTATGCGGTCGCTGCTTCGATGAAGCATTTCGCGGCGGAGGCGAATGCCGACCCGGATTTGTGGGAAGCCGTCGGACTGCTGCACGACATGGATTACGAGCGGCATCCGAACCAGGAGCAAAGCCCCACGGGCGGGCACCCATTCGTGGGGGTGGCGTGGCTGCGGGAGCGCGGATGGAGCGAAGAAGTTTGCCGCGCGATTCTCTCCCACGCCGATTACGCAGGTGTCTCGCGGGAGACGCCGCTCGAAAAGACGCTTTACGCCGTCGATGAATTGAGCGGATTCGTGATGGCGGTCGCGCGGGTGCGGCCATCGAAAAGCGTTCACGAGGTTGATGTCGCTTCAGTGAAAAAGAAGATAAAAGACAAGGCGTTCGCCCGCGCGGTGAACCGCGAGGATATCGTCCGCGGCGCCGCGGAGCTGGGCCGGCCCGTGGAGGGGATGATCGCAGGTGTGATCGCGGCTTTGCAAAGCGACGCGGAGCGCCTGGGATTGGCGGGCGAAGCGAAACCTGCCACCTGAATTCCCATGGCAACGAGCGGCAGGGTCACAACCCGGGAATTCGTGATGGACGATTACGACCTCGCGATTGCGCTCTGGCAAAGCGTCGAAGGCGTCGAGATTTGCGAGGGCGATTCACGCGACGAGATCCAGGAGTTTCTCAAACGCAATCCGCGGCTGAGTCAGGTGGCGGAAGCAGACGGGAAAATTGTCGGGGTCGCCATGTGCGGCCACGATGGGCGGCGGGGTTGGATTTATCATCTCGCGGTAGCGGCGGAGTGTCGCGGCCAAAAGGTAGGAAGGCACCTGCTGGAAAATTGCCTGGACGGTTTACGAAGAGCCGGACTCAAGCGCGCGATTATTCTGGTGGCCGGTGATAATCCAGCCGGTCGCGAATTCTGGTTGCGCAACGGCTGGGAAGAGATCACCGGCGCAATCCCGATGACGCGTGAGATTGCGGGATGAGCCCGGCTGGGCGCGCCCTGATGAGATCAAGGTCGAGACTCGACGGATCGATGACTACGACTTGTCTGACACAGGGTTCATCAAGATTGATGTCGAAGTCGCGCTGCGACGTGCTCGACCGGCTACGCGACCGGGTCGCGACGACCTAACGAGAGCAGTCAGCCGTGTTTTGCTGCCTCACGGCCGGCACAAATCTCGCGCGCCAAAGCCCGGGCTTCCTCTTCGAGCGAGCCTAAACTGAAATCGCGAGAGCTGCGACGATCGAGCAAATATTCAGTCACGAATGAATCGAGCCCGCCACTGCGTTCACACTGAGCGACGTGGACCAGCTGATGCAGGAGCAGCTCCCTGTCCTTCCAACTATCGGCACGGATAATAATGCCGTAGCCGATGGCTACGCCGCGCGAGGCATCCGTGATGATTTGGGCCTTCCGGGCGGCTTCCGCCAGTTCTTTCGTTTCGGGGAGCGGAATGCGATCGACTACCAGAACCCGCACCCGGGCGGGAGCCTGGATGCCGGCCTGCCGCGCGTCGGCTGTCTGCCCGGCGGTGAGTGGAACGCCCTGCTGAAGAATGAACGCCTCCTGGGCCTTGGCCCACTCGCACGCCAACGGCGAAAGGCGATCGAAGGTTTTCTGGTCAATCATACTCGAGAGTGTCGTTAGGTTTGGAAGCACACGGCGTGCGCACTCCAGCTTTCTCAGCCCGAGGGCGGCTCGATCTGGGTTTGTTTGAAACGGGGTGGCACTCTAGAATCGCACCAATGGAACAAGCCGCGCGTCACCGAATGCGGAAAATTTTTTTGGCCCGGGTGATTTGGGCTTTGCTGGCCGTGCTTTCGTTCGCGGCGCGACCGACCTGCGCCGAGATCGCCGATTGGGACGCAGCGGTGCGGCCGCTGGATGAAGGAATTCCGCAAGTCGCCGTGATGCGTTTGCGCGTTCTACTAAAACGCGACCTGGGGCCGGAGGACCGCAAAACGGCAAACGCGAAATTGGGGGAAGCCCTCCTTGCCGCCGGCGACGCCGAGCAGGCGCTGAAGGTCCTGCAAGACCCGGCTCTAGACGATCTGGCAGCGATACCACTTTGGCGCGCCCAGGCCCTGGCCAGTCTGCAACGCTGGCCGGAAGCTCTCGCTCTCTACCAAAAAGTTGCGGGGCAAAATCGTTCGCTCTTTCGGTCCACGGCGCTGTTCGGCCAGGCCGAAGCGCTTCGGGCCTTGGAGCGTTCGGACGAAGCGCTTCAAGCTTATGCACGACTGCTCGGCGATCAGCAGTGGAACGATCGCGCGCAATTGCGCTCGATCGAGTTGCTCCTGGCAAAGAACGATGTCGCCGGCGCGCGGCGGATTCTCGACAAAGCGCGCCCTGCGTCGCTCGCCGATAAAAAGGAAAAACGTTATCTCCAGGGCCGGCTCGAGGCGCAGCTCAATCATCACGAACGCGCGGTGGAACTTTACCAGACGATTCTCCGCCGCCCGGAAGGCGCGACCCGGGCGGTGTTGATCGCGACGCTGTGCGCGACTGCCGAATCGCATTTGCAATTGCAAACGCCGGAAGCAGGCGACGATCCGCTCGAAGAATTTATCGAGCATCATGCGACCGATCCGGAATTACCCGTGGTGTTCGAGAAACTCGATCAGCTTTATCGTGCGGAACGGCAGGCTTCGACTCAGGAGTTGAGCCGGTGGACGAACGATCCCGCGCAGCCACGCCGCGTGCTGGCGCAGTGGTATCTGGCCCGGGCCGAGCTCCGGGCCGGTCGCCGGGAGGCCGCGTCGCGCGCCTACACCAGTTTGCGTGAGAGTGGCGTCAATTTGCCCGCCCTGGCGCAGGGCCTGTTTGAGTTTGCGCAATTTGAAATCGACGAGCGCCACTTCCCGGAAGCGCTCGCGATTCTCGCTGACGCGCGAGCGAAGCGGCCATCCGCGGCGTGGCAGGATCGGATCACCCTGTTGATGGCGCGCGTCTATTATCAGGCGCGCCAATTCGACAAAGCGGGGGAAACTTTCGAGCAGGTCGCCAACAACTCGCCTCACCTGCGGCGGGATTCGCTTCTGAATGCGTCATTTGCATGGCTCCAGCAAAACGACCGAGACCGCTTCCTTGCCGACACCCGGGAGCTCGCCAGCAGCGGTTCGAATGAGGAGACGCAGGGCGATCTCCTCCTCGAAGAAGGATTGACCCAGGCCGCGCAGGGCAATAACAAAGCCGCCCAAACCCTGGATAATTTTGTCCGCCAGTTTCCGCGCCACAAACGCGTTGCCGAAGCCTGGGTCGCACTTGCCGAGCTGGCCTTTCACGGCGCGCCACCGCGCTTCGATGACGCGCGACGGAACCTGGAAAAGGCCCGGAACAGCAGCCCGAACCCGGTTGCCCTTGAGCGCGCCGATTATCTCGCCATCTGGATCGAAGACGCCAGTCCCGACTCCGACGCGGCGAAAGTCATCGCCGGCGCGACGGAGTTTCTTCGGAAGTATCCGAGCTCCGCCTTTCTGCCTGATGTCCGCATGAAATTGGCCGAAACTTATTATCGCCGGCAGGACTTCCCTAATTCGCAGACGCAGTTCCAAATTTTGGCGCAGGAAAATCCGCGCGGGCCGTTTACGGAGCGCGCCCTATTTTTCGCGGCAAAATCGGCGACTCAAAGCATGGCGCCTCAGTCACTCGATCGCGCGCTCGTTCTCCTGGACGAAGTGGTAAAGAAAAACGGCGAACTGAAGTGGGCCGCGCGCAACGAGCAGGCCGGGATCGAACGTAAGCTCGGCAAGAACCAGGACGCGGCGACCCTCTACGACGAAGTGCTGCAGGGCAACGCCAGACCCGAAGAGAAACGCGAAGCGCTTTGCGGCAAAGGCGACATTTTCTACGAGGCGGGTGAGGCCGATCGCGCGAATTACCAGCGCGCGATCGAGATCTACGACCAGCTCGCCGCCCAAAAAGACGCGCCGGTTTTCTGGCGCAACCAGGCGCTCTTTAAGAAAGGAATCTGCCTCGAAAAACTCGGCGATCGCGAGAACTCGCTCGCCACCTTCTACAAAATCATCGAGGAAGAGAATCGTCCCGACCGGCCGCAGCGGGAATTCTTTTGGTATTACAAGGCCGGCTTCAACGCGGCGCGTCTGCTGGAGGACGATTCGAAGTGGCAGCCCGCAGCGGTGGTTTACCAAAAGCTCGCTACTGCTGGCGGCGCTCGAAGCGATGAAGCCAAGTCGCGCCTGGCCCGGCTCCGGCTCGAGCATTTCCTCTGGGAACAGTGACGAAGTGATTGCAGATTTCAGATTGAAGATTGCAGAATGATCGTTTCCCGGGCTCCCCAATCTGCAATCGACAATCTGCATTCTGCAATTTCATGAAGTCCGGTTTTCTCGACAAGCTCATCGAACGCCTCGGCCGCATCGGGCCCGAAGACGTCCAGAATTATTTGCTCCAGCTCGCGCAGGAGAAGGGACTCATCGAGACCGTCTTCAATGCGATCCAGGAAGGGATCATCGTGACCGATGCAAAAGGGCGCATCACCTACGTGAATGACGCGGCCTGCGAGCTGTTCGGCATCGAAGGAAAGAGCTCAATTGGCAAGCGCCTCGATGAACGGGTCCGGGGTCTCGATTGGAAATCGCTGTCGCAATCGCCGGGCGCCGTGAGCCGCGACATGGAAATTTTTTATCCGGCCAACCGGTTCTTGAATTTTTATATCGTGCCGCTGGTGATCGAACGGCGCGACGGTGGAGAGGGCGCCGGTGACCGCGGTTCGACGAGGAAGGCCAGGATCGACGAACCCGCCGCTAACGAACCCGTCGGGCACGCGATTATTCTGCGCGACATCACTGAAAGCCGGCGCTCAACGGAAAAAACGATCGAGTCCGAGCGCTTCAACGCCCTGACACTTCTCGCGGCAGGCGTCGCGCACGAGATCGGGAATCCGCTCAACTCGCTCCACATCCATCTCCAGTTAATGGAGCGCAAAGTCCGCAAACTCGATGGGAAACTGAAGCAGGAACTTCAGGAAGCGATCGCGATTTCCCGTGCTGAAATCACAAGACTGGATTCGATAGTGACCCAGTTCCTCCAGGCTATTCGCCCATCGAAGCCGATCCTGCACCTGGAAAACGTGAACGCGATTGTCGAGGAAGCGCTCCGCTTTTTCGCCCCGGAAATTGCAGACCGAGACATTGTGGCGGAGGCGGAGTTGCGTCCCGATCTTCCGCTTATCGAACTCGATCGCGACCAGATTAAGCAGGCGTTCTACAACGTGATCAAGAACAGCTTCGAGGCGATGAAGCGCCGCGGGATTCTTCGTATCCGCACCGACATGGATGAGACCCACGTGAGCGTGAGCTTCACCGATACCGGCGGGGGCATGTCCGCCGAAAGCCTCAGCCGCGTCTTCGAGCCCTACTTCACTACCAAAACCACCGGCTCCGGCCTGGGTTTGCTGATCGTGCGCCGGATTGTCCGTGAACACGGTGGCGAAATGGCCATCGAAAGTAACGAGGGCAAAGGACTGACTCTGACGATCCGTCTTCCCTACCTCGACAAACGCGTCCGGATGCTCGAAGCGGGCGATCGCACCGCGTGACAAACCCGGGAGATGGAGGGCGGAGCTCTGCGACGCGGCGGGGTGGAAGCAAAAACACGCCCGGGGCTCGCAGGAGCTCGCCCCTCCAAAGGAAGAGACCCGCGCACTTTCCGGCTGTCGAGTCAGGTTTCAGATCGATCATCATTTTTCTCACGGTCTGCACGAAAGGTCGCCGTCCGTTGCTGGCAAACGATTCGGCAGCGAGACTAATCGTCGAGGCATGGACCGCTGCGAATTTTTGGGTTGTTGGCCGCTACGTCATCTTGCCGGACCACATCCATTTGTTCTGCGCGCCGAACACCTCTCCAGAGCAGCCACTGAGAAATTGGATTTCGTTTTGGAAGAACTACGTCACCCGTCGGTGGCCAACTCGTGATGACGTTTCCATAAACCGAATATTGGGATCGACAATTGCGACGCGGTGAATCGTACGACGAGAAATGGAATTACGTAGCAAACAATCCGGTGCGTCACGGATATGCGACGAGGCAACGGGAATGGCCGTACCAGGGTGAATTGAACGTGCTCCACTGGCACGATTGATCGACGCTACGCCAGCGGCGTCGCAGAGCTCCGCCCTCCAGTTCCGAAACGATTAGGCTTGTGATTCAGCGAGCTGCACCGCCACCATCGCCACCATGCTTGCATTAATTTTCCTGATTATCTTTCCGTTCGCTCTCTACAAGGCGATGCAAAACGTCAAGATGGCGAAGGCGAGCACGAGCTGGCCGACCGCGCCCGGCACCGTCACAGCGTCGGGCATCAAGAAGGTAATGTTCCGGCGCCAGCCGCAGATCGCTTACACCTATTCGGTCAACGGCACACCATTCACTTCCCAGCGCGTTTCTTTCGCGAGCGGATACAAATCGGCAGAGGTTGATCCAATCCTGGCGCGCTATCCGGTCGGTGCCGCGGTCACGGTGGCGCATGATCCGCAGAAACCCGCCGAAGCGGCCCTGGAGACGGGCTCGAACAAACAAGTCACCGCGCAGGTCCGGATCCTCTGGATTTGTTTCATCCTGATCGTGATCGTGAATATCCTGAGTTTCCTGGTTAGGTCGTGAGGACTGTCGACTCGTTCTAATTCTTCGTCGCGTATTTCGGGTTCGCGACCTGTTTCCGGATGGCGCCGAATAATTTCCGGATCCCGATCTGGCTTCCGGTTTCCTTGATGAACTTCGGGATCATTCCGCCACTGTCGGTGTAGACCATGTAAGTCGCGCGAGTCGTGTTCGGCCCGGTCGGCTCCAGGAGCCAGCTGCCTTCGCACAAATTCACTCGAACGACCCCGCGCTTTTCCGGCGGGCCAGCTCCGTTCTCTGTCTCCCAGCGATCCGAATAAACCATCCCGTGCTCGCCTCGTTTCGAGCTCCAGTGAACGCGAACGGTATAGTCGCGGTCGCTCGTCATCGGTGCGGAAATCCGTTGATAGGCGAGAACGAAATCGTCGTCACGCTTCAGGACCCGGCATTCGGCTGTGTAGGGCATAAAGCTCGAGTAGGACTCGAAGTCATTCAGAACGGCGTGCACCAAATCGGTCGACGCCGCGATTTCGCCGATCGCCTTCGATTCGTTCGTGATTGGCCGTGGCCGGCGATAGAGCGCAACGCCGTCCTTATCCGAAATGAATTTCCATTCGCCAGGAGTCGCGTCTGGCTCCGCGGCGTAACAGATTTCGCTGAGCTGGGCCGCGATCAGGCCGAGGAGGCCGAAAACCACGGCTGGTCTCATGTTCCAGTCGGCACGATCCCGGCGCGTTCCACCATCAGGATGACAGTTCGCTCCGGCGCTCGAGGCCGATGCATGACTCCTTTCGGAATGACCACCGCTTTGCCCGGGGTCAGGTCGATGCAACGACCTTCGAGATCGATCAGCAACTGGCCGCTGACCACGTAGAAGAACTCATCTTCGTTGTCGTGCTTGTGCCAATGATATTCACCGTGAACAACTCCGAGCCGGACAACCGACTCATCCACTTTGCACAAGGTCTGGTTGTACCAGTTGTCGGTGCACGCATCGACCAGCGCTGGAACGTCGATGGTTTCGAGCGGCCCATGGAGAATATTGAGACGCGTGTTGTATGAGAATCCTGCCGGTGATTGATCCGCAGCCACGTCATAGCCTTGGCGAAGACGGGTCAACTCTCAACCCTCAACTCTCAACTGCTTTCAATCGCGCTGCCGGATCGAGCCCGCGCCGCTGATGTGCTTCTCGATAGTCGGATTTCCGCTGTAAGTCACCTTGCCGGCGCCGGAGATCGCCACTTTGAGCGTGTCGCTCGCGGAAACCTCCGCTTTTCCCGCGCCGGAAATGGAGAGCTCGGCGACTTTCACCGGGAGAGATTCGGCGTCGAGTCTGCTCGCTCCAGACATTGTCGCCAACAATTCATTCACGGCTCCGTCCACCGCCACGCGAGTGGCGCCGGTTGCTTCAAGATAGAATCCCTTGCCGGTCAGCCTCGTCGCCGACAAGCGCACCGCACCCGTTATCCGCGCGCCGCTCACCGAAGCGCTCGAGAGTTTTACCTTCATTCCGTGCGTCGGATGAAGCTGGCCATGCCATTCCAGCACGAGCTTCTTGCCGTTCATGCTCGTCTCGACATGGCGGAGCAGATTTTCGTCGGTCCGGATGGTGCAGCTTGGCGGGCCTGGAACCCACTCGATATCGAACGCGCCTTCCGCTTCCACACTCGTGAATTCCTGGACGGGGCGGTTTTCGGTAACAATGTGGCCGTTGCCCCGGATGCCGGTCCAGTGGCATCCGCCCAGGGTGAGGGCTGCGAACGTCAGCAGCTTCAGGGCTGCAAAGGGCCGGATGGTGATGGTGCTCATAGGAATAGTCTCTTTGCTAGTGAGACGACACGACACCCCTTTTTGGATTCAGAAATCTGCGGATTTGATGGGGACCGCGAATGACGATTGACGAAGGGAACTACGACTTCGTGCTCCGTCATTCCGCCTTCGAAACGAAGGCGGTCACATCCCGACCGGATGCCGCGCTACGTAACCGCCCGTGTCCCGCCCGTAGGCGTACCAGCGCGGGCCGACGTCTCCGCCGCGACCCAAATCGGTCGTGTCGAGACGCAGCCCGGCGATCACCGCAAAGGTGTGTCCCGATCGTGAATAAACCGTCATCCACCGGCCGCGACCGCGTTCGCCGAAGCGCATCAGGTCGCTCGAGGGCAGCGGCGAATTCAACGCTCCCGCGCTATGCAAGGCGAACGAGACCGTGCCGGAACAATCGTAACCACGGTCGTAAAAGGATCCATGCCCGCCGCCCCACACATAGGGCTTGCGGCGAAGCGCGTTCGTGGCCCAAATCGCGTTCTTTACGCTTTGCGGCGCCTGCGACGGCGCGTAGGCGACTCCATTTCGCAAAAGCGCCCGGCTCCCCGACACCATCGGCCGATCGCCGCGCTGTTCGACGCGTCCACTCTCGTCCTGATTCTGATCGAACTCTTCCGCCCGCGGCGAAGCTGTCTGGAAGCGTCCGGAAGTCGAGTAAGCCGCGCGAATTGGTTTTGAATCCGAATCGTCATCAGCGTCATAAATCTCTTGAACGCCGCGCGGCGTTCTCGGCTTCACCTTTCTCGGTGAGTAGAACGCCACCTTGATCGGCGCGGCCGCCCTCGCAGCCAGGATTCGCGGCGCTTTATGCACGACGGGCGCGGCCGCGGCATGCACGATCGAACGGGCGAGCCGGAACGGTTGGAGCACGACGGAGATCGGCGTCGGTCTCCGATAACGGACGCGGCGAGCTTCTGCGTTGGGCATGGCGACGAATACGATCGTAAGGGCGCAACAGAAGATCGCGGTCCTGCCAGTGAGTATGAAGCGCATACGTCCCGAAATAAGCTGCTCCCACGCCAATACGGTCCGTTTTCCTTTCGCCGGGCCTGCATTTGAAGCGGCCCGCGTCTCGCCGATGTTGCATCTTTCCGGTCCGCCGTCGGCGATTCCGGTTTCAAAGTAATGCCAGCCGCACTCGATCCGCATTCACCGACCGCCAACGTCCCGGAAGACATGACCGGCCGTCCGCGCCGCGTCGCCACCGGCGGGATGTCGTTCCGCAAGACTTTCTCTGCCTTCAAGCACCGCAATTTCCGGCTCTACTTTATTGGCCAGCTGATCTCGTTCACGGGCAGTTGGATGACCACGACGGCCCAGGGCTGGTTGGTCTATCAGCTGACCGGATCGAAAGCCCTGCTCGGAGTTGTCGCCGCCGCGGCTTCGGCGCCGATGCTGGTCTTCGCGACCCTGGGAGGCTGGATGGCCGACCGTTATCCGAAACGCTCCGTCATCGTCTGCACCCAACTCAGTTCCATGTTTCTCTCGCTCGCGATGGCGTTACTCGTCTGGACGAAAATCGTGCAGCCATGGCAGATCATCGCGCTCGCAGTTTTCGGCGGAATCACGATGGCGTTCGACATGCCCGCGCGGCAATCGTTCGTCATCGAGATGACCAGCCGCGAAGATCTGATGAACGCGATCTCGCTCAACAGTTCCGCTTTCAACTGCGCCCGTATCGTCGGCCCATCCATCGCCGGCCTGCTCATGGCGCACATCAGCATCGCCGCCTGTTTTCTGTGTGACGGCCTCAGCTTCATTCCGGTCATCGCGGGGTTGCTCCTGATGCGGTTACCGAAAAAAGATACGCAGATCGCGAGCAGCGGCGGCGCGATTGCCCAGGCCCTGGAAGGATTCAGCTATGTCTGGAGCCACCGCCGCGTGCTCACGATTCTGTCGCTCTTTACGGTGGTGGGTATTTTCGGGTGGTCGTATTCGGTGCTGATGCCTGCATTCGCCCACGACGTTCTTCATCTCGGGGCGAATGGTTATGGCCTCCTCATGGCCGGCAGCGGAGTCGGCGCGCTCTGCGCCGCGCTCACCGTCGCCAGCGCCGGTCACTTACTGCCTACTCGGACGATGGCCCTCGGCGGCGTCTGGATTTTTTCTGTCGCGTTGGTCCTGTTCGCATTCACGCGCAATCTCTATTTCGGTGTCGTCCTGCTCGCGTTTGTCGGGTTCGGCATCGTCCTCTATTTCTCAACCTCGAACACCGTCCTCCAATCGATTGTTCCGGACGAGATGCGCGGCCGCGTCATGGGGATTTGGGCGTTAATCTTCGGCGGCATGATTCCGCTGGGCAGCCTCGAAGCGGGCCTCGTGGCGGATCTGGTCGGCACTCCGGCGACGATGGCGATCGGCGCCTTGATTTGCTCGCTCGCCGCGTTCGTAACTCTGCATGTCATTCGCAAACGCGAAGCCCAGCTTGGCCCCGCCCGGCGCTGACTCTTTGCACTCGCCGGCTTGCCAAGCTCGCGGCGAATCAACAACATTTATCCGATGAATAGCCGCGTCTTTTTCAGAGTTGCCTGCTTCCTCCTCCTAACGCTCGCATCGGCCGGCAACTTGTTCGCTCGCACGATCCGGACACACTCTTCGTCCTCCTCAGGCTCGTGCGGGTGGGTCGTTATTATCGGGGTGGTCCTTTTCTTTGTCGGGTTCGCGGCCTTAATGTTTTATCTTGACCGGAAGCGTTCCGATAAAATCCAGGCGGTCGCCACCCGACTCGGCTTTACTTTCCGTCGCAAGGCGACCGACGCCGACAAAGCGCTCATCGTTGGGTGTCATATCGCGAATTCCGGCCACGGCCACATCACCTCGAACATCCTCGAAGCTGCTCAGGCCGACGAGCTCAGGATGACGTTGTTCGATCACGTTTATACGATCGGCTACGGCAAATCGAGCCAGCAGTACAAACAAACCGTCACCCGAATGCAGTCACCGGTGCTGAATTTGCCCTCGTTCGTTTTGTTCCCGGAGTCGTTCTTTTCCAAGATCGGCAAGCTCTTCGGCGGGACAGACATCAACTTTCCGGAAGCGCCCCAGTTCAGTAAGAAATACATCCTGCGTGGACCCGACGAAGCCGCGATCCGCGCGCTGTTTACTCCGGCCGTGCTCCAATTTTTCGAGGGGCAGGAGGGACCGCTCACGATCGACGCCGCCGGCGACACGGTCTTCGCTCATCGCACTTCCCGTCGCGCCAAACCCGAGGAGCTCGAGGCCTACGTTGCCGAAGGAAAACAGATCCTGGCCAGGTTTTTCGAAGCGCAGAATTCCGGGCAGCCGGCGACTCCCGCGACTCCGCCGCCGCTTCCGCCGCCGTTGCCGTCCTAGCGGGAAACAACGTTTTTTCCGGGGCTGCGTCGCCGCTGCTCCATCCTTGCCAACAATCGCCCCCGCTTTTACGCTCCGATTTATGGCCGACACGTATCAAGGAAAATGTTATTGCGGCGCAGTTGAGATCGAAGTCACCGGCATGCCCGAAGGGATGGGCTACTGCCACTGCAGCGCCTGCCGGTCTTATCTCGGTGCGCCCGTCAACGCCTTCACTCTCTGGAAACCGGAGAACGTCAAGGTGACAAAGGGTGACGATTTGCTGGGGCACTTCATATCGTCGCCCATGAGCGATCGCCGTTTCTGCACCGAATGCGGCGGCATTGTGAAGACCGATCACGACACGCTGGGTCTGGTGGACGTCCCGGCCGGCATTATTCCCACTATGCCATTCAAGGCCGGCGTCCATCTCAACTACGAGGAAACCGTCCTCCCGATGAAAGACGGCCTGCCGAAGCTCCGGGATTTCCCCGCAGAAATCGGCGGCTCCGGCGCGACCATGCCCGAGTAATTCTGTTATTGGAGGGCCGAGCTCTGCGAGGCCGAGCCTTTCGGCGGCGTCGCCGAGCTCCGCCCTCCAACTCGTTCAGCGCCCAACCAAAAAATAAAGCAGCGTCAGCACGAGCACTGCGATCGCTGTCACCCACCAAATCGTGCTGATCCCCGCTGGCTTTATCGACCTCCCGAATTCCCTCCGGGTGAATTCGTCATAATCGAAGTCTTCCGGCAGATCGACCCCGTCATATCTCTCTGCATCCTCTCGCCACCCCGATTTCTCATCCGCCCCACATTCCGGGCACGCCAGCGCCCCGCGCGGCACGTCCTCCCCGCAAACCGGACAGATTTCTGGCGAACGCTGTTTCCGATCTTTCTGCCCAGCCATGCCCACTTGTCACACGTCACTCATCCCATGTCACACGCTTGCCAAGCCGAAGCCTTGGCGAAGCTGGTCACTTTTCTTGAATCCAAACCGGCTCGTGGTTCCGTCCCTTAGATAGACGCCATGGAAACCACATACCCACAACCGCCGCCAACCCCCGTTAACGTCTCTGCCATCGCGAACGTCCGCACCTGGGCCGCGTTCATTCACGCCAGCGCCCTGCTCGGTGTCCTTTTCCATTTTCCCGGGCACCTGCTCGGACCGCTCATCCTTTGGCTGGTCAAGCGCGACTCCTCCCCCGAGCTCGACGCGCACGGCAAAGAAGCCGTCAATTTCCAGATCTCGATGCTGATCTACAATGCGATCGCCGCCGTCTTCTGCCTTATCCTCGTCGGCTTCGTTTTCCTCGCGATTCTCTGGGTCCTGAACGCCATCTTCGCGATCATCGCCGCCATCAAAGCGAGCGATGGCGAATTCTACCGCTACCCGATGACCATCCGCTTCATTCAGTAAATCGAGTGTTATCCGCAGATTACACAGATTAGCGCAGATTTCTGATCGTTACGGGCTCTACCGAACCCCAACAAAAAATCTGCGTTAATCTGTGTAATCTGCGGATAACCCAAGAAAGCGCAGGTTCTATCCGCCTTACTCCTCCGCGTTCAGCTTCTCCAGTTCAGCAGGAGACGGCTCGCGGAGCCTGATAACTTTCCAGCCGCCTCGGTTGTCGCACTTCACCGTGAACAGCACCGTCGTATCAAGAGACTCCAGATCATCGCTCTCCTCCTTCAGGACCACGGTTGCGTCGGATGACGCCAACGCTTCAAACGTATCCGCGTCAATCCAGCGCCGCACCTTCCATGTGTCGTTAATCCGACGACGATGAGCGCTCTTCGTCGCGCCGAGACGTCTCCGTTGGCGCTGCTCCGCACGCTCGATCATGTCCGCGACCTTCTTCGCGTTCGTCTCCAAATCGGGCAGCGCTTTCCACTTCTCACCGGCCAGCTCGTAGACAGCACAGGTCCAGTAGCGCGTGCCAGCGCGGTAATTAAACGCCACCCGCCGCGAATCGGGAGCCCATAGGAAAGCGCCTGACGGCAGCGAATCGCCTTCCGCCGCCAGCTTCAGGGCCACTTCGCCACTTTCCACGCGGACAATCGCCGGCTCACCTTCCACCAAACGGCAAGCCCATTTCTTATCCGGCGACAAAACCGACGCGTCCTCGCTTTCCGCCGCCCACCCGACCGTCACCAACAGAGAAACAACCAGCGTGAGCAGTCCTTTCCGCATCTTCGTTTCTAATCTTTTCGCAGCGGAACTGTCGAGAGCAGCGGAGTTCGCAGTCTACTCCTCAACCTGCAGTTGCCGCTGAACAACGAGTTTGAAGATAACGAAACAAAGTCCGGAGCCGAGGGCGAAGGCGGCGTGGAGGAGCCAGAAGTTGGTGGTGGGCCATTTTTCGAGGAACCCGCCGACCCAGCCGACCATCGTGTTGGCGAGGAAGAAGGCGAGGTAATAGAGGCCGATGATCGTGGCGTTGATCGCTTTCGGTGCGTACTTCGCAAACAGGGCCAGACCGATCGGGAGCATGTGGGCAAACGCAATGCTGTTGAGGAAATGGAACGCGACCGGCCAAAAAAGCCCGATCTTTTGCCCGGGTGCCTGGGTGGCGGCAGCGGTGAAAAGACAGAGCGCGCCGCAGACCGAGAACGCGGAGCCGATGATGAGCTTCATAACTTCATCGGGTTCGCGGTGATGTTTTCCGAACCAGCGGTAGAAGATCGCGACGATCGCGAGAAAGCTGACGCTGACGATGGCATCGAGGGTGACGAGCCAGGTGGTCGGCAACGTCTTCCCCATGAAAACGAGGTCGAACTGCCGATCGCCCCAAACGAGGTAGGCGTTGAAGATCTGATTGTTCGGCACGATCGCGACGGCCATTACTGGGATCAGCAGAACGAGCGCGATCACGGAGGTCCAATCGCGCCGCTTCAGCTTCGCCTTCGGTGCATTCTTCACGGCGGCGAGACGCGGATCGTTGTCGCTCGCCCGAAGATATTTTTGGCCCCACAAATAAATGCACAGGGCGAGGAGCATGCCGACGCCCGCCGCGGCGAAGCCGTAGTGCCATCCGACTTTTTCGCCTAACGAGCCGACGATGAGCGGCGAGATGATCACGCCGGCGTTGATCCCGAGGTAGAAAATCTGGAAGGCGTCGGCGCGGCGAAGATCTTCCGGTTTGTAAAGCGCTCCGACCTGGCTCGCGATGTTGCCCTTAAACATCCCGCACCCGAGCACGAGGCAAAGGAGGGCAAAAAGAAACGCGGTCTCGTAGGCCATCAGGAAATGGCCGGCCGCCATCGTTAGGCCGCCGAGCAAGACCGTGCGACGCCGGCCCAGGACACGATCCGCCAGGAAACCGCCGAAGATCGGGGTGAGATAAACGGCCGCGGTATAGGTGCCGAAGATAGCGGAGGCCAACGGTTGGCCGTCAAGTCCGCTGTAGAGCGGGAGCTGTCGAAACGCGTCGAAGATCATCACCCGCTCGACGCGTCCCGGAAGGAGAAGATACTTCACCATGTAAAGGACGAGGAGCGATTGCATCCCATAATAGGAGAAGCGTTCCCACGCTTCGGTGAAGGCGAGGAACCAGAGCCCGCGCGGGTGACCGAGGAAACCCGGCGTGTGTTCTTCGCCGGTCAACGGCGCAGCGTCATCAGGTTCGGCGGTGGCGGTCATGCGGGGAAACTAATCAAAGGGTGGCAAATCAGGAAGCCAGGAAAACAGGAAAAGAACAGGCTAAGTATGGAAACCAAAAGGCCAGAAGCTTCGTTATGCCGATCGAGTCTGAGCCCCCTTCCGGAGTTCCTGGTTTCCTGATTCATTTCCTCCGCCAATGTCGGAGGATGCGGTGAGTTGGAACCGCCGTCGGATGATCGCTGACGGTGCGGATCAGTTCTCGGCGGCGCAAGAGGTCCAGAGCGGTTTGGACGGCGCTTTTCGACAGCCCCGTTTCATCGGCCAGGGAACGAAGACTCGCGGCGACTGGTTTCCATTCTTGCCGCGCGGCTCGGCCGTAGAGGTAGAGGAAAACCAGATAGGCGGCCGGTTGGCGATCGTGGCCGACGATGTCGCGCATGAGAACGTCGAGGACGTAATCGTCGATCGGGATCGTTTCGCGAAATCTCGGCATGTGTTTAGGACTGTAGCGACGGCGCCGCTACGGCGTCTCAATAAATACACCTATACCGATAAACGGACAGCGCTTTGTGCGTCAGACGCCGATAGCGTTGGACGCTCGCAACGAAGCACACTTAACGTCGGTTCCTTATGATCAAACAAATCAAGTTCGTCAGTATCCCAGTGGCCGATCAGAACCGGGCCCTGGATTTTTATACGGAGAAACTCGGGTTCACCATTATCACCGACCAGCCGTTCGATGAGAAGCAGCGCTGGATCGAGTTGCGCGTTCCGAAAGCCGAGACGCGGGTCGTGCTCTTCACCATGGAAGGCGATGAGAAAAAAATCGGATCGATGATGCCGGCAACGTTTTCGTGCGACGACATCGATAAGACCTACGAGGAATTGAAGGGGCGCGGCGTCGAGTTCGAAGGCCCGCCGCAGAAACAACCTTGGGGCAAGTTCGCGATGTTCAAGGACAGCGAAGGGAACCGCTTCGTGATCTCAGCCGACTAATGGACGGACGGGCGCTGTCCCGTCCCTAAATAACGGGACGACCCGGCAGTCGTCCCTTTAATCACCACGAAGCCGGTCGCGCTCAGCGCCGGCATTGCTCATAGACGAGGGCCGACAAACGTTCCGCGACAAGTCCGATGACGGCGCCGGCCGCCACATCAAGCGGCCAATGCTTGCCCTCGGCAACGCGCGACAAACCAATAACGGCGGTGGCCGCGACAGCCGCCGGCATCGTCTCCGGAAAATGGCGCGAAAGAGCGCGCGCCGCCGCGACGGTGCAGGCGGTGTGGCCCGACGGGAACGATTGTTCTGGCTTACGATCGGACCCGCCGGTATCGGCTTCGTAGCGGCCCTCCTCGAGCAAGACCTTTGGTCGGGTCCGGCGAACGAGGCGTTTCGCAACCCGCTTGCTGACATCGGCAACCGCGATCGCGGCGAGGATGGCCAGGCCACAGTCAGTCACACGACGATCACGCGACACGACGCCAACGGCGAGGACACCGGTCGCCAGCGCGTAAAGCGGACCCTGGTCTCCCAGTTCGCCCGCACTCGCCGCGGCTTTGACCGCGGGATGATCGCGTTTGCTCGCAATTTTCTTTCCTAATGCGATGTCCGCTTTTTCAACCTCGCTCGTTTTCGAATCGGATTCCTCGGACATGGACGAGCAGGATGGATGTGCGCCGAAGCGCCGTCCAGGGGGAATCCGATTCTTCTACCAGGGAATAACTTTGCGATCTTTGACGAATTTGCCAGTCAGGTCGTGAGGGGCGGCGGCGGCGAGCCACACGATCGTGGCGGCGCCTTCCGCGACTGAGCGGCTCGCATTTTCGCCGCCCATGTCGGTGCGGACCCATCCCGGACAGACACTGTTTACGGCGAATTTCGGGAGCGCCGCGGCGAGCTGAGCGGTCACGCCGTTCAGGGCGGTCTTTGAAACGCAGTATGCCGGCGCCCAGCCATCGGCGCCGTCTTCGAGCTGGCCCCCGCCGCTCGAGACATTCACGATCCGAGGCGCCGCGCTTTTTTCCAGCAACGGAACGAAAGCCTGCGCCACCAGCCACGGTCCGAGGGTATTGGTGCGCAACGTCGTCTGGAAAATCTCGGGCGTGATGCCGAGCGCGCCCTTGTCTTCGTCGAGCAGGATGCCGGCGTTGTTGACCAGGACGTCGAGGCGATCGGTTTCGCGTCCCAGTTCAGCCGCGGCGGACCGAATGCTCTTCTCGTTCGAGATATCGATCTCGAGGAAGGCAACGTCGCCGGCCGACTTGAGTTTTTCGACGGCCGCTCGACCCGCCTCCGCGTTTCTGGCGCCAAGAAAAACGCGCAGTCCCAAGCGCGCGAGTTCACGTGCGACTTCAAAGCCGATTCCCTTGTTCGCGCCGGTCACGAGCGCGGTCTTTTGGTTTTTCATCGTGGAGCAAGCTCACACGAAGGTCACAACGGCACACAAAGAATTTTGCAGCCGCTCGCGAAACTGCGCTGGAATGCGCGCGCCGGATTAGAACGCGAAGTTGATCCCGGTGCGGGCCATCCCGAAATTGTTGTCGCGTCCATCCACGACGTTCCAACTGAAGTCGTTGATCAACCCAACGTGGCGAGTAAGACGAATCTCCAGGCCACCGCCAAACTGCCCGATCGCCTTTGTTTCATCGCCATCAGTGAAGGCCCGAAAAGGATTGGTTCCAGGTGGCCGTCCCCTTGGATCGAGAAGCTCGAACTGCAAATTTTGTCCGCCGCCGGCAATGAATCCGCCGCCCAGGATGGCGTAGGGCGCAAAGCGGGAAGCACCGATCGGGCAACGAAGCGTGATGGTCGCCAGGCCCGCGCCGATCGTACGCGTATCCTTCAAAGCCAGAAACTGCGTGCCACCCGATCCGGGAAACAAAGTGACATAGGGGAAAGTCGCTGTGCTCGACACGGCATACCCTTCTACGCCGACGGCTATGTGCCGGTTGAAGAAGTATTTCGCGTCGAGACCAGCGCCCCACGCGTGATCGGCTCTCAAATACCGGTCTTGGCGGTATTCGTTTCCTGTAAACGCGTAAGTCCCCCAAAGCTGAACATTGAACTCCCGCGCGGCGTACCACCCGCGGCTGGTGTCAGTCTCCGTTGCGCCTTTATCAAAAGTCTGGGCAGGGCCGCTGCGCGCGGTAGCGACGAGAAGAATGAGAAGCGCAAGGCTCGAGAAGAACGTTTTCATGCACTCTGCCGGAAAGCAGGAGACGAGCCGTTACTACCGCTCAACCGAAAGCTTTTGCGGTGGAAAACCGGTCAGGAACCGCGGTTCCCCGCGCTACCGTTTCGCCGCCGTCATCCACTTCGCGTACCAATCGAGATAGCGCTTGTAGCGATCGATGATGTAGCTGGGTTTCCTTAGTCCGTGATTTTGCCCGGGGTAAATGACCAGCTCGGTCGGCACGCCGAGGCTCTGGAGCGCCTGGTACATTTGCTCGGTATTGAGCAGCGGCACGTTGAAATCGGCTTCGCCGCAAAGGAACAGCGTCGGCGTTTTGATTTTGTCAGCGTGCAGGAACGGATAGGACAGGCGCATCCAGGTATCCGGATTTCTCCAAGGAACGCCCAGCTCGTGTTCGTAATCGGAGATGTATTGGTCGGTGCCGTAACCGGCGAGAACGTTTGAGATCGAAGCGCCGCTGGTGGCCGCCTTGAAACGCGTCGTCGTCGCGATGAGATAGTTCGTCGAAATCCCGCCGTAACTCCAGCCGCCTACACCCAACCGGTCGGGATCCGCGAGGCCCCGCGCGACGGCATCATCGACGGCAGCAAGATCGTCTTCGACATCCCGGTGACCCCAGTCGGCGTAAATGCCCATCGCGAATTTCTCGCCGCGCCCGGTCGAACCGCGCGGGTTTGGCAGGATCACAGTGTATCCGTTGGCCGCGAAGAGCTGCGCTTCGAACTGAAATTCGCAGGCGTATTGTGATTGCGGCCCGCCGTGGGGCCGCAGCAACGCCGGCGCTTTCGATCCGACGGGCGACGCCTCGAGCGGATTGACGATGAAGCCGTGGATTTCGGTTCCGTCAGCGCTTTTGAATTTCGTTTCATCGACTCGGGCCAGGCGAAGATCTTTCAGGAACGCCTCGGTCTGCTTGGTCAGGTCTCGCAGTTTGTCTTTCTCGACTGCGTAAATCTCGTAAGGCCGATCTGGAGTGCTGGCGCGCACAATGATTTTTCCGTCGCGGCTGACGTCGTAAGCGGCGACCTTCCGCCGGCCGCTCGTGACCGGTTGCGGCGCCCCACCATCAATTGGGACGCGAACAAGTTGTTCGGCGCCGTCGTCTTCCACCAACGCGTAGATCGACTTGCCGTCGGCGGCCCAGTGCGGCTGAACCACATTACGATCGAGCTTTTCCGTCAGCACTTTTGCCGCGCCGCCCGCGGCCGGAACAATCGCGAGAGAATGCACCGCGTATTCAATCTTCTTCGGATCGCCGCCGTGAATGAATGCGATCCATTTTCCATCGGGACTCCACGCTGGCGCGCTGTCCCAGTCCGGCAGCGGATCGGCTTCCGGCGAAGTGGTGATCTGCCGTTCTTTTGCGCCGGGTTCCGCGGTGATCGCCCAGACATCCCAATTCTCCGTGCGGTCCGGGTCGTCGCCACGCTTGGTGACGAACGCGATCTCTTTTCCGTCCGGTGACCACGCCGGCCAAACATCATCGTGCTTTCCGGAAGTGAGCGGTTCGATCTTGCGGGTCGCGAGATCGAGCAATTGCAGGTGCGAATAGCGCTGGGTAAGATAGCCGTCGATGTCCTTCTTGAAAAAGAAGCGGTCGATCACGAGCGGCGGAACCGTTTTCTTTTCCTTCTCAGCTTTCTCCGGCTCGCGCGGGTCGGGATCATGAACGACCAGCGCAATCCGTTTTGAGTCTGGCGACCAGACGAAATCATCGACGCCCCCTTTCGCGTTCGTCAGCTTCTCGGCCTCACCTCCGCCGGTCCGCATGACCCAGAGCTGATCGTTCTCGTTATCGTCTTCCCTGCCGGAAAGAAAGCCGATCCATTTTCCGTCCGGGCTCCAGCGCGGATGTTTCTGGCCCTTGTTCCCGAAAGTAAGCGCGCGATTCTCGGAGCCGTCCCATTTCGCCAGCCAAAGATTTGGCGGGCGCTTGTCCTTCTCCATGTCGGCAACCTTGACGACGTAGGCGATCAGGTTGCCGTCCGGCGAAAGGTTCGGCTCATCGACCTCGCGGAGAGTGGCGAAATCCTCGGGCTTTAAAGTGCGCGGCGACTGCGCAAAAGCTGAAACGGCGAAGAGCGAGATCAGGAGTGAAAACTTCATGGCAAGTGTGCGACTGGCTTTTGGACCGGATTAACAGGATGGACAGGATTAGAAGAAACCAAACTAGGCTTAACCGGATTACCGGGAAGCGCAGGATTGAAGAAACCAAATCCTGTTAATCTTGTTACTCCTGTCTAGTTCGGATTACCGGCGCCGCCGGCCAAAGGAGTAACCGCGATGAGTGCGGCCGCCGCCGATCGAACGCTTGCCGCCTTCGGCGGACTCAGGTTCAAAAAGCGCGGTATAGAGATAGGGAAAGTTTTCGAGCTTGAGCCGCGGAATTTTTTGCCCCATGAACCGTTCGATCGCCTGAAGCGAGGCCAGTTCTTCGCCGTTCATGAGCGTGAACGCGTCCCCGACATTTTGGGCGCGGCCAGTCCGGCCGATGCGATGCACGTAATCCTCCGGATGCTCGGGGACGTCGTAATTGATGACGTGGCTCACCCCGGCGATATCGATCCCGCGCGCGGCGATATCGGTCGCCACCATGATCTCGTATTTGCCGCTCTTGAACCCTTCCAGTGCCTCCACACGCTCGCGCTGCGTCCGGTTCGAATGCATGACCGCAACCGAATGTTTTCCCTGTTTCAATTTCACCGCGATCTTGTCGGCGCCATGTTTCGTGCGGCTGAAGATGAGCGCGCTGTCAAAGTTCGTCCGTTCGAGCAACGCCATGAGTAAATCGAATTTCTGCTCCGCCGCGACGGGATAAACCGCATGCGTGACTGTCTCCGCCGGGGAACGGCGCGCGCCGATCTCCACCACTTGCGGCTCACGAAGGACCCACGCCGCCAGTCGCTCGATTTCCGGAGGCAATGTCGCGGAGAACAGCAACGTCTGGCGATCGGTGGAAATTTGCTCCACGATCCGGCGCACGTCCGGCAGGAACCCCATGTCGAGCATCCGATCGACTTCGTCGAGGACGAGGATGTTCACGTGGCGAAAGTTCATTGAGCCTTGCTCGAGCAAATCGAGGAGACGACCCGGCGTCGCCGCGACGATGTCGACCCCACGCGCGGCTTCCTCGCGTTGCTTGCCATAGCCGACCCCGCCGTGGACCACGGAAACTCTCAGATCGGTAAACCGTCCGTAATCCCGAAACGCCGTTTCCACCTGGGCTGCGAGCTCCCGGGTCGGTTCCAGAACGAGGCAGCGAAAATCGCCGTGCTTGGCAAGCAACGTCAGGATCGGCAGGGCGAAGGCCGCGGTCTTTCCTGTGCCCGTCTGCGCGGTGCCGATCAGGTCTTTCCCGGCCAGAACGATTGGGAACGCGCGGAGTTGGATGGGAGTCGGCTCGGTGAACCCCATCGCCTGGGTTCCGCGCACGACTTCGTTGGAAAGGCCGAAATCTCTAAATGACACAGGGGTGACTTTACTCGGAGGGACGTGCTTCCGCACGTCCCATTTCTTCGCGTTCCTGCCTGACCCGATGTGGACGTGCAGAAGCACGTCCCTCGGCTGGAGGATGTGCGAAGATTAGGAGTGCCTGGAACCCTGAAGATTTTTGTCCTCGCCGACACCCACGACAAACTGCCGGCTAATCTGGAATCATTCGCAACGGGCGCCGATGAGATCTGGCATCTCGGCGATGTCTGCGCTCCCGAGATCCTGCAGACGATCGAAAGCTTCGGACCGCCTGTGACGGTCGTGCGCGGCAACTGCGATGGCATTCCGGACTGGCCGCTGACGGCCGATCTGAAACGGAACGGCGTCCGGTTCCGGCTCGTCCATATTCCTCCCGACGATCTTCCGGAGAACGTCGAGGTGGTGTTACACGGGCATACCCACGTCTCGCGCGATGAATTCCGCCGCGGAGTCCGTTTCCTGAATCCCGGGTGCGTTACCCGGCCGAATCGCGGTGCGGCGCCGAGTGTTGCTGTCCTGGAGATCGCCGCGGATGGAAAACTGACCTGGCGGCTCAGGCCATTGCGCTGACTCGCGCGCGCTTACGGAGGAACGTGCTCTGCACGTCCCGGGACTCGTTCCAGCGAGTCCCTCCGAGCGGGCACGCGGCGAGTTAGATCCGGGAAACCGATTCGATCGCTGCAGTGCTCTGGGTGTTGGCGAAGGGCGATGGAACCCGCAGGTGCGCGAACTGCCAGATACCGATCACGGCGCTGACGATGAGCAGGCCGTAGATGAGGGTCTCAAAGAGGCTGGTTTCTTTTTCTTCCGCCTGGAGCAGCAAAGCGTAGGTCGATTTCTTAACGGGGTTTTGGGATTGGTTTGTTTTCATAAGAAGTTGTTTAGTTGAACTCTCCTTATGCAATGCCCGTGCCATGGGCGGAAGAAAAGTTATAACCTATCCGGAGCAAGGCGTTTATAATTCACCGCGTTCTCAGCGACGAACGGGAAATGTTTCGGCGACGGGATCAGCCCGTTCCATTCCTGGGACGCGGGACTGTAGCGGCGGTCTATGACCGCCGGATTGGGAGCCCGGCAGCTTCGGCGGTCGTTGACCGCCGCTCGAATCTATCCTTTTCTTCGCTCTTCTTCGACTTCGATTTCGACTCGGCCTTCGTTTCAGCCTTCGTTTCAGCCTTCGCTTCGTCGGCGGCCGGCTTGGCGGCTTTGCGCTTCTTGCCTTTTTCTTCGGCGGGCGGCTCTTCGACGATTTGCGGAGCGTCTACCCATTCGATTAAGGCGACCTTCGCCGAATCGCTCTTCCGCTGGCCAAGCTTAATGATGCGGGTGTAGCCGCCGTTGCGCGAGGCCGAACGGGGCGCGATATCGTCGAACAATTTTTTTACCGCGTCCTTCTGACGCAGGACAGCGAGCGCGGTCCGTCGCGCATGGAGTGAGCCCCGTTTGCCAAGCGTGACCATCTTTTCCGCGAGCGGCCGAACTGCTTTCGCTTTCGCCAGCGTAGTCTTGATGCGCTGATGTTCGATCAGGCTGCAAACCTGATTGGCGAGCAAGGCCTTTCGATGCGCCGCCGTAAGGCCGAGTTTTACAGTCTTTTTCTGGTGTCGCATGGGATTTGTGCCTAACGAATGCTACTCGCTGTTGCCGCCCGCGCCGTTCATGCTGGCGCCATCGGCGCTGGCCGCGGGCATGTCTACCAGCCCCGCGTCGAACTTCATGCCGAGACCCAGACCGAGCTGTTGGAGCTTGTCCTTGATCTCGTTGAGCGATTTCTTTCCGAAATTCCGGTACTTCAACATCTCGGCCTCGCTCTTCTGGGCGAGCTGTCCGACCGTGGTGATGTTCGCGTTGTTGAGGCAGTTCGCCGCGCGCACACTGAGCTCGATCTCGTTCACGCTCATGTTGAGAAGCTTCTTCAGCTTCATGTTCTCCTCGCTCACGCCAGCTGGCGTCTCGTCGAACTCGATCACGTCTTCGTTGAAATTAACGAACACATCGAGGTGATGCCGGAGAATGGCGGAAGCCTGGAGGAGCGCGTCGTCCGGGGTAAGCCGGCCGTCAGTCCACACTTCGAGGATGAGCTTGTCGTAGTCCGTCCGCTGACCGACCCGGGTGTTTTCGACCGCGTACTTCACCCGGGTAACGGGCGAGAAAATGGAATCGATCGGGATCAGGCCAATCGGCTGGTCGGCCCGCTTGTTTTCATCGCCGGTGGCGAAACCGCGGCCGATCCGCACTTCGAGCTCGGCGTCGAACTTATGTTTCTTGTCCATCGTGCAGATGAGCTGCTCGGGATTGAGGACCTCGTAACCTTGGATCATCTGGATGTCGCCCGCGGTAACGGTGCCTTCCTTGTTCACGGCGAGCGAAAGCTTGCGCGGCTCATGGCCGTCTGAGGCTTTGAATTTAATCCGCTTCAGGTTGAGAACGATGTCGGTCACGTCCTCGACTACGCCAGGAAGAGTGGCGAACTCATGCTGCGCGCCGGTAATTTTTACCGCGGTAATCGCAGCGCCTTCCAGCGACGAAAGCAGCACTCGGCGAAGCGAGTTGCCGACCGTGTGGCCATACCCGGCCTCGAAGGGTTCCGCGATAAAGCGGGCGTAGGTTTCCGTGGCGCCGTGCTCGTCCTTGACGAGGGTCTTCGGCATTTCAAAACGACCGTAATGAACTGGCATGGTGTGAATTAAGAATTAAGAATTATGAATTAAGAAATGGCCGCAGAAGGCACTTCTTCCTTCTTAATCTTACTTCTTCCTTTCCTTCGCGCCGGGTTACCCCTGACGAGTGCGGCCTCACGTCCAGCGACGGAAACCCAGGGACCAACGGCGCAACTTCAAATACTCGTTGCGGGACGGGAATGAACACCGTGAGCCGCCCTTTGCAAGCGGCGATTTGTAGCCGCCGGCTTCGGGACGGCGTGGCTGTTGCCATCGCCTCCTCCCGCGGTTCAGCACGGCGAAGCGGCTGCCTTACCCTTCGATCACATCGTCGGGTAATTCGTTCTTCGAATCACCAGTCCTCGGGAAGTGCTTCGCCAGGAGAGCCCCCGCGGCCTCAACCGCCTCGAGCAACGCCTCCGTAAAATCTTCCCGCAAAAAATGCTCGCGCATTCGGGCCACGAGTTCCTGCCAGAATTTCTCGCCGCACTTCTCATGGACGCCTTCGTCACCCACGACCGCAAACCTCTGCATCCGGGGCGCGACGAAGATCAGGACTGCATTGCGCTCGGCCGTCTTCTGCATCCCGAGCTGAATGAACTTTTTCTGGGCCCGTTCGAGCGCATCTTCGTCGAATGTTCCTCGCTGGAGAAAAACCCGGATTTGTCCGGAAGTCGTTGCTTCCGCCTTCTTGATGGCCGCCACGATTCGATCGTGCTCGAGCTGGCGAATGAAATTATGGGTGCGCATCGGAATTACCAGCCGCCGCTCGAACCCCCGCCGCCGAAGCTGCCACCGCCGCCACTGAATCCACTAAATCCGCCGCCGGAAGACGACGAGGAACCGCCCGACGATCCGCCGCCCCAGCCACTGCTTACGAACGGTCCCCCGAACCCGGTGTAACCGTAACCACCGCGCCGCCGGCCGAGCCGGATGATCGTGAGGACAATAATGAGCATGATGATGAATCCCAAAGGCCCGCAACCGCTCGACGGACTGGTCCGGCTCTTGTCCTGGACGGTCCCGCCATCTCCTTTGTACTCGCCGCGGATCGCCTTCATAATGAGATCGATCCCCTCTTCCAATCCGCCTGTGTAATCACCGGTGCGGAAACGCGGGGTGATATGGCGGGTGCGAATATCGAACGCCGTCACGTCGGGCAGCGCGCCTTCCAGCCCGTAGCCCACCTGAATCGAGATTTTGCGGTCGTCGACAAAGACCAGCAAGACCACGCCATTTCGCTGATCCTTTTGCCCGACGGCCCACGATTGGGCGATCCGTTGCGCGTAATCCTCGATCGAAGAATCGCTCTCCATTTTCCGGAAGACCGCAACCACGACCTGGTCCGACGTGTCGCGCTCGAATTGGGCGAGCTTTTCATTGAGGGCGAGGGCTTTCTCTTTCGAAACCACTCCAGCGTAGTCGGTGAAGTAGCCCGGCGGCTTGGGCGGAATTTTCTCGGCGGCGAGCGCTGCGGCGGCGAAAACGGTGCAGGCAAAAAGAACCGGAGCCAGGACGCGCCGCCGAAGAAATCCCAAGGAACTACCAAGCACCAAGCTCAAAGAGCTATTGCGCACAACAATTTTGAGATTTGGAATTTGGAGCTTTTTTGGAGCTTTGGAGCGTGGGATTTGGGATTTCCGCCAGCCGCACTACGGCGTGGCCGCTGGTTTTACCGCCGGCGGGGCTACGGTGGCCGCAGGTTTATTGAAATCGAATTTCACCTCCGGCGCCTTGTCCGCACCGGGCGCGGCGTTGAAGAAGGGACGCTCTTTGAACCCGAACATTTTGTTGAGCATGTTGGTGGGGAATTGGGCGAGCGCCGTATTGTACTCCTGAACCGCGGCGTTAAAATTATTTCGCTCCACCGAGATCCTATTTTCGGTTCCCTCCAATTGCGCCTGCAGATTCTGGAACCCTTCGGTTGCGCGGAGCTGCGGATAATTTTCGCTCACCACCAGTAATCTCGAAAGCGCCGTACTCAGTTGTCCCTGCGCCTGCTGAAATTTCTCCAGCTCGGCGGCGTCGGTCGGCGCTTTGCTCGGGTCGAGCTTCACCTGGCCTACACTGGCCCGCGCGTTCGTCACTTCCGTGAGTGTCGATTTCTCGAAGTTCGCCGCGCCCGAGACGGTTTGGACCAGATTCGGGATAAGGTCGGCGCGCCGCTGATAGACCGATTGCACGTCGGCCCATTTTTTGTTAACTGTCTGCTCGAGCGTAACCAGGCGGTTGTAACTCCCGCAGCTGGTCAGGCTGAAGAGCGAAGCAAACGCCAGGACTTTTCCGAATCGCAGGAATGTTTTCATAAGCGGGATCGCGCCATGCGCGGATGGAATCGTCGTCAAACTGCCAGCCAAGTCAATCAATCCTCCGCCGCGTTACTTTCGACGGGCGCAGTTTCCGCCACCGGAGGCGGCGTTTCTTTCGGTGCGGCGGTGGGAAAATAGCGCGTCCGCAATTCCTCGGCATTCGGCAGCTCATCGAGGTCGCGCAGGCCGAAATGCTCGAGGAAAAATTGCGTCGTCTCATAAAGAAGGGGACGGCCCGGCACCTCGGCGCGTCCGCCGATCTTCACCAGCCCTCGCTCCATCAAATTTTGCAGGACTCCGTCTACGGCGACGCCGCGCACCGCCTCGATGTCCGCCCGCGTGATCGGCTGGCGGTAAGCGATGATCGCGAGCGTCTCCAGCGAAGGCGGAGTCAGCCGCGCTGGTTTTACCGCGGGAAACAACTGTTGGACCCAGGGCGCGTAAGCCGGATCGCTCGCCAGTTGCCAGCCTTCTGATTTTTCCGCCAGCTGGAAGGCGCGGGCTTGCTGGATGTATTCGATCTTTAATTGCTCGAGCGCGGCGGCGACCTGCGCTTCGGTTGCCTTCGCGAACTCGTTAGGTCCCGCGGCGGCGGGATCTTCGCCGCCGGCGCTTTTGATGGCGGTTACCAGCTCGCGCGCCGTCAGTGGTTTCTGGGCCGCAAAGAGCAGAGCTTCGATTACCTGGGTGAGACTCATTATTCGGTTAGTGGAGATTATAAACTTCGACGAGGCCCACGCCGATCCCGCCGTTTTTACCTGCGACGATCGCCGTGTATTGGCCTGGTGGCAGCGTGATGACAATGGCGGATTCGGAGTCATTCGAAGGCGCGATCCCTGTCGCTGTTACCAAGGCCTCCTGAGACTGGAACGAGCTGCTGTTGATCTTCCAGTTATCATTCGACTCCATGAGCGTTCCATTGCCGTCGTAGAGGGACAGGGTCGGATCGACCAGGTAGTTCGAAATCCCAAATTGACCAAGGGAAGGTCCGAGGGCGCGGATGATCACTTTGGTATTCACCGTGCCGCCGCTGAGAGTCAAACCACCGATCATAACGCTGCTGCCGGCCTGGACAAAGCCGCGCGTTGAAAGGTTAGCGAGCTCACCATTCGGATCCGGATCCAAATGGTAAACCTCGATCAGGCCCACTCCGCTTTCGCCATGCGCACCACGCAGCACAGTGCTGTAAGTGCCGGGGGCGAGCGTCGCCACGATGACCGACTCTTTGTTGCTGGCCGGAGCGAAGCCGGCTGGGATCTGAGTCGCGTCCCCCGTCCACCAGTCATCGTTCGTCAGAATAGTCTGATCGGGCTGGTGCAGCTCGAGAAGGGGGTCCGTGAGCGGGTTAGAGACGCCGAGCGCGCCGAGCGAGGGGCCCATCCCGCGAATCAGGACCTTGGCTGGCGCGGAGCCGGTAATAATGAAGCCGGCAAAAGTCGCGTCGTCGGAGGTGCCGACCGAAACCCGGGTTGCAATATTCGCTAGTCGCGCCGCGGCTGAGGCGGGAACTGTGACCGCGGCAATCGGTACTCCAGTCAGAGGTCGCAGCCGGGCTGTCGGCCTTGATTCGGAATTCATAGTTCGTGCCGGGGGCCAGATTTCGAAGGACAATTGAAGTGGTGTTTCGACCGATCGCGGGAGTTACGTCTTCCCATGCGGTGGTGCCGGCGACGCGACGCTGAAGGGTAAACCCGGTTTCGAGCGAGGTATCCGTCCAGCTCAAGGTGATCGAGCCGTCGGAATTTATCTGGGTGGCGAGGGAAGGCATCGGCAAATTATTCGACCCGCTTAGGAGGTAGAACCCGACGGAACTGCCAGCCTGGATAATCAGTTTGCTGCTCGTCGAATTAAACGCGCTCACTTTCGCGTCCGCCGGCATCCCGAATGCGACCTGACCCGATTGCGTGTCGTAGATCAGGGTTTCGCCAAACGCGTAATGTCCGTCTTTAGTCGCCGAGTAAATGAAAGCGGCCAGGTTCTTAACGGGGTTGAGGTTGGCGTCGAAGGCCACGCCGTTCCAAAAAATGCGAGAACCATCTTCCGATGCGACGACGATTCGGGAGCCGTAGTAGGAAAGAGGGTTCGTCCGGACTTTCGCCAACTCGGTAAATGTGTCGCCTGTGAGCTCGAACTTGTGGATTCCGGCGTCAGAGATGTTGTCGTCGCCGTGGTAATAATAACGGCCCGTCGGATCTGTGGCGCCGCCCCCCTGGCGCTGGAAAGTTTTCGTGATGGTGGTTCCTGTGTCGGTGTTGAAGAGCGAGATATCAATCCACTGGTCGTACTCCTCGATGAGAAGCCGCCCGCCCGCACCCGGCGTGACCCGATAGACGTCGTTGTTGTAGGAATAGCCCGAAGCGGCCGAGAAGTTGTAGCTGCGGATCTGCTCGAAGGTCGTCGAATCGATCGCGAGCAGAGTGCCGGCCTGCCAGTTCGGAACATAGATCCGGTGATCGGCGGCATGAAAAGCCAGGTCCGTTACCGAACTCCCGACGTTCCTCACGCGCACGATTGTTTCGGTGGCGCTATCAAGCTCTAGGAGATACGCGCCTCCCACCGGAGATGCGGTGTTTTCGCTAATCGCATAGACCCGGGAGGAATTCGGATCGGACTTAAGATGGGTGAGGTTCAGGGCATCTACTCGCAGCTTCACCGGAATTACAAATGGTCCGCCGGCCGAGCCGGTGATAGAAATCGATCCGTTATACAGCCCCGGAGCGAGAGACGAAGCGTCGAACACGACCAGAAGAGTGGAAGGCGTGGTGCCGCTGTTCTGCTCGAACGAAATCCAGGTGTCCGGCGAGGAAGCCTGCCACGCTTTTGGATTTTCCGAGGCAAGCGCGACCGGGACGACGTGATGAGCATGACCCTTCACGGTCGCGGTTTCGATCTGGCTGACGCTCGCGGAGATTTCAGAGACGGTGAAGTTGTGGATGTCGCTCTGGAAAACGCCCGAAGCTGAGACGGTGTCGATGCGCCAGAAATACGTTACGCCTGGGGTGAGCGGCGCGCTCAGGTTGAAGAAGGAGGTCGAGGTTTCGCCGAGATAAAGCGGGGAGGCTTGGGTGGCAGAGGCTACTTCCTGTTCGGTTGTCCCGAGGTAGATCCGATACTTCTGCGCGCCAGGAACGGCCTGCCAATGGAGCGCGGCCGGGGAGAGAATGATAGCCCCATTCGCGGGGGAAAGAGTCTGGTTGAGGATTTTATCTCCGATCGCGTCGATCAGCTTCAGCGAACCGAAGGTTCGTTGCGCGGGATTGTAGTAAACCAGACGCGAGTAATCGGCGGTGATCGCCTGGACCGCAGTCGCGACTGGGAGATCCAGGAGCTTGTTGGCCGTCGCCGTTTCGAAAATAGAGTTCTTAGTTACCGCGACCTCGCCTCCAGGGGTGATCGAGTAAACCTCGGTCGGGAAAGTCTGGTGAAGTTGCTTGATGGAGGCGGCTTTGACGGCCAACTGTTTGGCGAACGCGACCAGGCCGTCGTTGCTGATGAGGAGCGGGGTATCCAACGGGTCGCGGTTGAGAACCGTCGGGTAATTCGAATCAGTCGTCTCCACCGAGGTCAGCGTCCCGTTATCACTGACGCTGTAGCGCGCCAGATAGCTGCCGGCCCATCCTGCGGTCCATCCATACTGGACCCAGCCGAGGAGTGTCTTCTTATCCGGCGTGAGCGCGAAATCGCCGAAGCCGTAAGAGCCGATCAAGACGGTCTGGAGCACCTGGCGTGAGACGCGATCGAAAACCCGGAGCGCGGGTGCCCAGGCGCCGTCGCTGTAATAAATAATATTGCCGGAGCCGACCTTGATGTTCGCGCTGGTGTCGGCCTCACCCCAGTTGTCGAAGGCAGCGAGCAGGATCGTCTCTTTAATCCGGAGGTTATCGAGATTGATCACGGTGATCGCGCGATCGACGCTGTTGATAACGAAGAGCTCCGAACCATCGTTCGAAATGGCGAGATCGGTCGGTTTACGGCCCACGGTAATGGTGCCGACGGGGGTCTCCTGGAACGGATCGTAAACGATGACCGCACCCGCGGCAGTCCCACTTTGATGAACTCCGTAAACCCTTCCTCGAAGCGGGTCCGCCACCAGCTTCGTTACGTTGAGGAGAGAGACAGTTGCCTTGACAAAGAAGGTGACCGTATTGCCGCCATGAGTGGCGGTGAGCGTGGCCGTGTAAGATTGATTGACTAACGACCCGGTCTGGAAGCTGAGCACAATCTCGCGCGCGCTACTGTTGACCGCAGGCACCACCCAGCTCGAATCGGACTGGACTTGGAGGGATCCGAAATCAAAATTTTGGGCGGCATTTACCGCGACCCCGATCGGAGCGTGATTCACCGAAGGCGTTGCGACAATCTGGACTTGGGACGAGGCAACGGTAAAGGAGTCGGCCCAGGCTCTCGGGACCAGAAGAAGACTGGCTACGAAGGCGAGTACGAGAGTTATAATTCGATTCATCAGGTTTAGGGTATTCGTGACCGGGCGGGGCGCGGGGACCGGAACATTAAGCTGCGGGCGGAGCGGATGACGATGAGAACAGTTTGAGAACACTTACGCAACACTTACAGAACAGAATTGGTCGCCCCCGCCGGAATAGACGCGGCGAAGGCGTCCAAGGAGAACGATGAGCTGGCGCGGCTATCTTTTGTTTGCCGGATTAAGCGGGGTGCTCGCGTTCGTCAGCATGTTTTTCTGGATGGTGAATCCGGTTACGGCGCTGTTCCTATTCCTGGCCGCCCCGCCGTTGCGGCTCTTCGGGTTTCATCCGCCGGTGGAAGGCTGGTCAGCGCTGGGCAGTGTGATGTACACCGGTTTTCTCTGGCCGCTCACCCTGGCGCCGTTGCACTGGCTGAACTTTCGCGGGTTGCGCTGGGGGAAATGGAGCTCCGCCGGCTTGCTGCTGGCGGCGAATGTGATCGTCGCGGCTGTGGTGCTGATCGCGCGCGAAGGATCCTGACGACGGAGCCGGGCGCTCAGTCGCCGCGCCAACGCCTAGCCAACAGGACTCGTCTGCTCCGTCCCGCGCTGCTGCGTTTTGCCGAGCTTCGGCAAATCCGGGTCGAGAAAACCGAGGGCATGCGGCGGTTTGATGACGCGAACGCCGGCGGCGCGCTGTTGTTCGACGATCTGATCGTGGAAGGCCTGCATCCGGGTCCAATGGACCTTGGGCCGGAAATGATGCTCGGCGTGGTAACCATTGAAGAACCAGATCCAGTTGTAGAGTTTGTCGTAGCTGCTCACGCCCCAGGCGATCGGCTCGTCCGGGTTCCCGCCGTAATGCCGGTAGTAACCATTCAGGTAAGAGAGGCAATGGCCGAAGTACCAGAAGCCGACCAGGAAAATGATGTAGTGCCAGTTGAGAATGCCGAGGGTAACGAAGGTCCCGACGAAAAGGACGAGCTCGGCGATTCCCCAGAACGCTTCCCGTTTGTCCTTGCGCATGAGCGCCTTGAAAACGGTCACGGGATCTTCCCGGAAAAAGCTCAGAAACGTGTAGGTGAGCGGATGCTCGGGCTCGCCGTCGTGTCCGTGCTTGTAAATCGAGATCCAATCGATCGTATCGCCTTCCTCGTTAGGCCGGTCCGCGTTCCCTTTGTGGTGCTGCATGTGGATGCAGTCATAAAAGACCTGGCTAAACCCGACGCTGACCGACTCAAGGACGCTGAAGAGCCGGTTCAGAATCGGCGCGCGGAAGTAAGGGTTATGAATGAAATTGTGCGAGATGCCGTTGATGTTCCAGGAAATGCTGACCGAATAAATGAACCCCAGGATCAGCATCACCCAAAGCGGCGCGTGCGGGAAAAGGAAGAACATCCCGAAGAAATAGGTGAGGTGGAGGAGCTCCGCGAAGATCGGGACAATGTCCCAGCGGGTAAACGCGAAAATCTTCGAATCGGTCTGCAGCCGCTCGGTGGCGACATCGTGAATGGCGTGCACGGGACACGAATGTTAGCCGAAAACTGGCGGTTCGCACGGTGAAAAAGCGGCCCGCGAACCGGCTGGACGGAATGAAAGGCAAGTCTATGCTGGCGGGGTGCGCCTTGGAAAATCAAGAAACGCCCTCTGGGCCGTTCCAAGTTTATGCCTGGTCCTGGCGCTGGCCTTATTAACCTCCCAGGCCGACCAGGGCAACGCGGACTCCGGCGATCGTCAGCAGACCCTGGCTCAACACTCTTCGCCCGGCGATACGCTGATCCCTCCCAGCGACGGTAAGCTGTGCGTGACGAAGCCAGGCGGGCTTTCTTCCCTCAAGTTTCTTGATCCGAGCGCGGTTTGTTCGCCGCGAAAACGCGAGTCAACGTCGATGGCGTTCCCTTTCCAGCGGAATGCCATCGCCCTCTCCATCTCTGGGCATGGCGGTGGACGCGCGCCGCCGGTTCGCCCGCTGATTTAACCTCTGGTCCCCCGGCCGCTGGATTGTCGCCGCGGCCTAACGAATCGTCTGTCCACTTCAGTACCCGAAATCTCTTTGCCATGAACTTATCACCGAATCCCGGAGCGAGTGCTCCCGAGACGCAAGAATTAGCCCCGGAGCTGGAGCGTCTTTTTCGCGCCCTGGTCGCCCGCGCTCCACGTGAAGCGGCAGAGCTCCTTCACGGTTATCCCGAGACCTTCGCGGTCGACATGCTGGAACTGTTGAATCCCGCGATGGCGGTCGACGTTCTCGAATGCCTGCCCGATAACCGCCAGCAAGCCGTCCTGGCGGCGGCGCCTCTGGAAACCAGCCGGCAATGGATGCGCAACGAATCGTATCCGGAACACACCATCGGGCGCCTGATGCAACCGCCCCTTGCCGTCTTTCGTCCGGAAACGACGATCGCCGAGGCGACCGAACAAATCCGGCGCCTCGCCCGGCACACGATCATCACTTACGGCTTCGTTACCGACGAAAACGAAAAGCTGCTCGGCGTAATCGTCATGCGCGACATATTGCTCGGCCAGCCGGAACAGGAGGTCCGGGAGATCATGCTGCGCGCTCCGTTCTATCTCGAGCCGGGGATGACGTTGACCGAAGCGATGAACGCGGTTCTGGCGCGGCATTATCCCGTCTACCCGGTCTGTGAAGCGGGCGGGAAACTTCTCGGGCTGTTGCGCGGCCAGATGCTCTTTGAAGCGCAAGCGGTCGAGCTGAGTGCGCAGCCGGGCAGCATGGTCGGCGTGGAAAAGCAGGAACGTTTAACGACGCACTGGATGCGGAGCCTGCGTTTTCGCCATCCGTGGTTGCAGGTAAATTTGATCAGCGGCTTCATCGCCGCAGCGGTGGTTGGTTATTTCCAGGACACGATTGATCGCATTCTGGTGCTGGCCGTGTTTGTCCCGGTCTTGATCGGGCAGTCTTCGAATACCGGCGTGCAGACGTTGTCGGTCGCACTTCGTGGAATGACGCTCGGCGAGCTCCACAGCGGCCGGGCCCGAATTTTGGTGGCGAAAGAAACGTGGCTCGGATTTCTCAACGGCCTCCTCACGGGATTGACGGCGGGGATCGGCATGTTCGTTTTCGCAACGCTCCAAAGGAACCCGCAGGCGTGGATGTTATCGCTCGTTGTTTTCCTGGCCGTCACCGGCAGCTGTCTTCTAAGCGGGATAGCCGGGGCGCTCGTGCCCTTGATCATGCGGCGGTTCGGCGCTGACCCGGTCACAGCTTCGAGCATTGTCCTTACGACCATTACCGATGTGGCGAGCCTGGCCGTGTTTCTGGGGCTAGCGACCTGGATGATTTAGCCGCCGAAACGGGTGCGCGATCCGCGTCGATCGCGGAAGCGGAACGTGCATGAGGAAGTCGTGCGCTTCTAGACATTCCGGGCGGCGAAGTTCAATTGCTGGAATAACGAAAGCCGACATTCGGCGCCGTTTTCGGCAACTCGCGCCAATTCATTCCTTAAACTCCGAAGCTCTGGCAGCGATAAGGGATACCCGATCATCGCAGCCTCGCAGATCCTCGCGCGCGTCATTGGACTCGACACTCGGGAACCGGAGCTTTAAAACTAGACGAATGTTCAATACGAACATGGCCCCCGGAAGGCACGCATTCAATTTGAGGTAAGCATATGTCAGGAAGACTAGGAACATCTGATACCGAGGACGGAGTCTTTGGCTCGACTAAAGCGAGTGATCATGTCGGCGTTTTTGGCAATAATGAATCCACTGCCAAGCCCCCCGGCGGAGGCGCTGGCGGAGCGGGCGTCTTTGGATTGACCAGCAGTCCGGGCGCAGCGGGCGTCTTTGGGGCCAACAACAGCAAGTATCTTCGCGGTCGTCCACCTGGCGGGGTGGGAGTTCAAGGTGACGGTCCCGATGCTGGGGTTAGTGGATTCAGCGAAAATGGCGCAGGGGTTCGAGGCTTCAGCAATCATGCTAATGCGGTGGAAGGTTTCGCTCACGACCCGAACGGAAATGCCATCTTGGCGATACACGACGGTACCGGGGCTCCCGACAGGAACGACGGCTCGCCTCACGGATGTGGTGCTGTGGGAGTAACCACTGTCCCTGGTGCGTCGGGATTACTTGGGGCAAACAATGCCGGCAGTGGTGTGGGCGTGCAGGGTAACGGCCCAGACGCGGGCGTTAGCGGACTCAGTGCTTCAGGAGCCGGGGTTCGGGGACACAGCAATCTTAAGAACGGGATGGAAGGCTTTGCCCATCATCCCGATGGAAATGGAATCCTGGCGATAAACGATGCCACTGCGGCTGGAGCTGACGACGGAACGCCTCACGGATGTGGAGTGGTCGGGGTGACTTCCGTTCCGGGCGGTTCGGGAGTACTGGGTGCAAATACGGGGAGCAATGGCGTCGGGGTGCAGGGCAATGGGCCGGATGCCGGCGTCAGTGGATTCAGTGACAAGGGCGTGGGCGTCCGGGGCACCGGCCCCGAGGGGGGAGTCACCGGTTTCAGTGATCGCGGTCCCGGTGTTCGCGCCCAGAGCAATCATGCAAGCGGTATTGAGGCTGTGACACACATCCAGGATCAAAGTGGGATCTTTGGGTTGAACGACTCCGCCGGCGAAGTCCCTGAGGGCATAAATCGTCCGGGCGGAAATGGCGTTTGGGGCCATACCAAAGTGGAGAAGGGAAGCGGCGTGGTGGGCTCGGTGGAACCTGGACTGACGAGAGCGGCGGGGATAACAGGCATCGGCTCGCTCGCTGGCAAATTCTTAGGCGACGTTGAAGTTCTAGGCGCGGCCAGGTTTCATGGCGACGTGGAAGTCTACGGCGGTGATGTCAAGCTCATGGGCGGCGACTGCGCGGAAAATTTTGATGTCGAGACGCCGGACGTGGATCCGGGAACCGTGATGGTTATTGGTCAGAACGGGGCTTTACGCCAGAGCACGGAAGCGTACGACAAACGGGTTACAGGCGTGATCTCCGGTGCTGGCAGTTACCGCGCTGCCATCATTTTAGATAGCCAGGTTTCGCTTACACCACGAAAGTCGATCGCTCTGTTCGGAAAAGTCTATTGCAAAGTAGACGCCAGTTTTTCATCGATCGAAGCTGGGGATTTGCTGACAACGTCCATAACTGCAGGACACGCAATGAAGGCGACCGACGCCGTTAAGTCGTTCGGCACGGTGATCGGGAAGGCTTTACAGCCCTGGACCCATGGCAGAGGTCTTATACCGATCTTGATCGCGCTTCAATAGTCAACTCCGGGAGCGCTCGAGATGGCTACACGCACAACCCAAGTTTTCCTCCATAACGACACTCCCTTTTGGTTGACCACTCCGATCCCAGCATTGGTTCATGGAGTCTGGGGGAGAGAAGGAGCGCAAGCTCCGCCAGAAACCATTGCACCTCACACCGTTGGCGAAATGGGGTCCGACTCCGGTGGGGATATTCCGCTTTTCGGAAGTATCGCAACTGGTACTGAAGGAGAAGTCACCTACCGCATAGAGGATGGCAAAGACTCGTTCGTTTCAATACATTGGGATAACCCTTTTAAGGCCCACGATTTTCGGGGAAACACCTATCGCGAAATCGTCAGCCGGGGATTTGCGCTAACTCACAGCGATGGCTCCGGCAACCACGCAGTAGTACATTTTTACCTCGCTATCCCGTCGTCTCACCGAATCCCGCATTTTCTTCCCAGCACGTCCGGTTTTTTGTTTGGTAACCATTGGGACCCCTTGCCGGTCATCGAGTTGCCTCCGCCTTTCGGCACGGTAGTAACAAGCGCACACGGCATGTGCGGTGGAATGACATTTGCCGTTCGCGACTACTATGAAGCAGGACAAATCCCGCCGGCTACCGAAAACGCTCCATCACAGGAGAGTGATCCACTCTTTCAATTCATAAGGAAGCGGCTGATTGACAGTTGGGACGTGGCAGGATCGGGGCTTAACTTTATCCTATACATGAGCCCCGCCTGCGCCGATGGGGATCTTTCGTTTGCGATGGTGGAGAACGCCTGGCCCGAAATTCGGGCCCATCTCGACGCTGGAGAGCTAACACCGATCGGTTTGGTGAGAGTTAAATCCTTAGATTTAAGTAAGCTTGGGCGCAACCATCAGGTCCTGGTTTATGGCTACGAGGTAGACGGCGCCAACGTCATCTTAAACGTTTATGACCCAAACCATCCAAACAAAGACACAGTAAAGCTAACCTTCAACAAGGAACGCGCTGACGTCCCGATTGTAGTAAGCTATACGATCGATGGCGATGAGGATCAAAAACCCATTTATTGTTTCTTTCTGCTCAACTACGAGAGCGTTGTGCCACCTTTGGGCAGGACAAGAGGCTCCTCACCTTACAACGTCAGTCTGAAAGACTTTTTTTCTTCCACCGGTTTTGATCCTTCTAAAGGATTGCGGGCGGTCCAACCCGAATCCCCAAGCATCAGCGTAAAATCCTTGGTTGGACTTTGACCTCGCTGGGGATGACGCGGCGCGATCATTTCGCGCCGGTTGCTTCCCGTTTTTCCCGGTCGAACTGCTCACGAAAGGCGTCATTGAACTCCCGGATATGTCGCTGGTAGCCCTCCGGATCGATGAACGGATTCGGCGTTTCCCCGATGCGCGGCAATTTCTTTTCCAACCCAAAATAGGATCCGTGCGCGCCAAGGAAAACGTCGCACGGAAGCCGCTTTAGAAGGGAGAACGACCGGGCATAATCGTCCGCGATCGCTGGATACTCTTTGTTTCCAACCAGCTTGTAGCCAGGAATGGTAACGCCGCCGAGAAAGACGACCCGAAGGGTCTTGCCGTTGTCCTCCACGGACGTCGTCCATGTCGTGCAGCCTTTGGTGTGACCCGGCGTGAGGTGCGCCGTCATTTTCGTGTCGCCCAGATTGATCGATTCGCCGTCAGCGACGACTCGATCGGCTTTGACTGGCTCGTAAGTTAGCCGATCACCGAAAGCGAAATCGCCTTTGCCGCCGCGGGCGATCAATTCGGCGTCGGCGGCGCTCGCGATCAAACGCGCGCCGGTCAGCGCCTTTAGTTGCGCGAGACCGCCCGCATGATCGAAATGCGCCTGGCTGTTGAGCAAGATCTTCACGTCGGCGAGGTGAAACCCGAGCGTCTCGATATTTTGCCGAATCTGCGGCGCCGTCTCGGCAAAGCCGCCATCGAGGAGGATGTGGCCGGCGTTGCCCGTGACCAAAAACGAAGTCACCTCGTTCGCGCCTACATAATAGATATTGGCAACGACCCGGAATGGCTTGAGCGGCTGGTTCGATTTGCGGTTGCTCTCGCTTTGCTGCGCCAGGACTGAGTGGGCGAAAGCTATAGTGAGAAGTCCGAGTGCCAGCTTCGACATGCGTGGATGGAAGATACATGTAGGCGGGGATGGTGCGCGGCAGAGGTTTCTGTGCGCCGCTTCGCGGGCTTCTTTTGGAGCGATGATGCCGTGGCTGCGCAGCCGCGTGTTTCGCAGAGCGCAGAAGGAGTCACTGCGGCGGTGTTAAGATTGCTATCAGAGCAGCCTATGCTTCGAGTTTCAGCGGCAGGATGGCGCACGGTCTGATGTCGATCAGGAAAATAGTCCCGGTCGATCAGGCGGAATGGCGGATTGAGCCGCCGGCCGCGTGGATTGAATCCCGTGAGCCAGATTGGGACTTCACTCCGCCAGACGGTCATGGCGTCGCCTTTTTGCTCGTCGATGAACAACATGATGTAGCGACGCACGCCATCTCTGCGCGCACTGTCCGTCGTCTCCTGACGCACAGCGCGGTCCAGGCGCTCGGGCAGGTGGAACTCGACTTCGACCCCGCAGCTCACGTGCTCATTATTCACGAGCTTGCGATCTGGCGGCGAGATCCGGTGAATGGATGGCAGAAGCGCTCGGTCGCGCGGCGTGATGCATTCCTCTTGCGTCAGCGCGAGCAACAGCTCGAGCAGCAGATCCTGAATGGCCGGCTCTCGTTGGTCGCGCTGCTCGAAGATGTGCGAGTCGGGGACGCGATCGACATGGCGTGGACGTTGCAACCGCGCGAACCGCTCCCGGGTTTTCGCTTCAGCTGTTTCTCAGCCGCCGCGTGGAGTGTGCCGGTGGCGCGCGCGTATTTCTCGGTGAAGCTCGACCCAACAAAGCCAGTCAGGTCGCGCGTGCATGTGCCGTCGAGCGGCGAGAAACCTGAGGAGCAACTCACCGACGATCGTGCAACATGGATCAGCGAACGGCCATCAATTTTTCTCACGGAGCCGAATACACCGGGTTGGAATTGGCTATTTCCGCTGATCGATATTTCCGGCTGGGCAGACTGGGCGGAAGTGGCGAACTTTGCGGCGCAGTTGTGGGCTGACGCGATGATGGATGGTGCGGAAGCCATCGTGATTGAGGCCGCGCGGTTGCGCGACGGTCACGAACGATCGGCCGCCGCGTTAGCCGCGATTCGTTTTGTCCAAGAAGAGGTCCGTTATCTAAGTGCCGATTTCGGCCACGGAGCGGGAATGCTTCCGAACGGCGCGGGGGTCGTGCTGAGTCGCCGGTTTGGCGATTGCAAAGACAAAGCTGTCCTGCTGACGGCGCTTCTGCGCGCGCTTGGTTTTGAAGCGTGGCCGATGCTCGTCTCCGCGAATTGGCGTGATGCGGTTAGGCGCGTCCAACCATCGCCCGCTGCTTTCAGCCACGCGATCGTCACCTTTCTTGGCGATGGCCGGCGGTTTTTCATCGATCCTACGTTTCTCGGGCAAGGCGGCGATCTCGCGCACCTTTCGCCACCGCCTTATCGCGCCGGTCTCGAAGTCCGCGCCGGCGCGACCGGTCTTCTTGAGATTCCGGAGCCCGCGACGGCAGAGATCACGCTCGTCGAAACTTTCCAGCTCGACCGCAAGCACGGCCGCGGACAAGTCGAACAAGTGCTGCACGCTCGCGGACCATTCGCGGACGATGTCCGTGCGATGATCGTTCGGCAAGGGCGAACAGCATTTTCAAAACACCGCGCGGAAACATTGCAAAAGCATTTCCCCGCGCTCGTGCCTAACGAATCGAGTGTGAGTGTGCGGGACGATATCTTGGCGAACACCATCGTCTGGCGTGCCCAACACGAGCTGCGGACGTGGGGACGCAGCGGCGAGAAACCACCGGCGACATTTAGCTATGGCGCACACGGTCTGTTCCTCGCAATCGAGACCATCGACGGACCGGAAAAGCGACGCGCACCCTGGCCACTGCGTTTTCCGATGCGCGTGCAGCATCACGTCGTCGTCCGCGGCCGCGACGTGCGCAAAGTGAATCGCGAAACGCATAAATTCAGCGCTCCCGGTTTCAACTACCTGTGCGATGTGACGGCGAAACGTCGTGAAGTCAGCTTCGATTATCGCTGGGAAACAACGCAGCCGGAAGTGCTGCCGGAGGAATGGCCTGAATACTGCCGCGTCCGGACGCGAGCTTTGGCTCGGGCCGGTGCCAATGTGCGAACCCCATCCTTCTGGACCTACGAAGGCGTCAACGGAAGCGGCAAGCGCGGAAAAGTGGCGGCAGTCATCGTCCTGGTTTGGGCGCTGATCAGCGCAGCCGGAGCCCTCGTTAGGCCGAATCATCCCGGGCCGAGGAAGCTCGAGCCGCCGGCGCCGATTGTTCATCACCGATACAAGGCGTCGCCAGCGCCAGCGACCAAGGACGCGGCTGCGTCTCCGCTTCCGGACCAGCTGAAGCCCGCTCCGAAGCCGAACGTCGATGTTCATCCGACGCTCGCGGACGATGGTGTTCGGTGGGGTTACAACTATACCCTCTCGCTTATGCGCGCGGGCCGCGCCGCCGAAGCATACGAGACTGCGCGGCAGCTGCAGGCGCGTTTTCCGGGCGATCCGATTGCCGCGAGGGCGCTGGCGATTAGCGCCGCCAATGCCGGCGACGCGATCACGGCCGAGCGTATCTTCAAAGAGTGGATCAACGCCATGCCGCATGAGCCTTATTGGCGTGCGACGTATGGCTATTTTCTCGCTCGCGCCGGACGCCTCGCCGAAGCACGCCCGCTCCTCGAGCAAGCCACCCGTGAGTTTCCTAAGGCGGGTCTCGTCTGGCTAAACTACGCTGCTGTCCTAAACGCAACCGGAGAACCGGAAGCTGCCGCAGCCGCGCAACGACAAGCGGAGGCGCTTATGCCGCCGCAGGAGCGAGCGACGCTGGTGCCCTGACGCAGCGACGCGTCTCAGGGCGGTATGTAATTGCTCCAGTCGGACTCGAGCACCGTTCGCTCGACTGTTCCAGGTTCCTCGTGGAGCAGGAACTTGTGATGGTGCGCGATACAGGGTTCGAACCTGTGACCCCTACCGTGTCAAGGTAGTGCTCTACCACTGAGCTAACCGCGCGAGAACAGGGTGGGAATTATCTTCGGCCGCTGGCCGATTGCAAGTTGATCGCGTCGCTCGGCGCGATCAGGCCGCGAGCTTGGCGGCGTCTTTGTGGCCGAGAATGCGGACGGTCTGCTGAAGTTGCGCCACCTGGAGTGGCTTCTTCAGGACCGTGACCGGGCCGCGCGCGAGAATGCGGTCGAGCATTTCACTGTCGGGATAACCGGTAATGACAACGATTGGCAGGTCGGGGTCTGCTTCCTTGGCGGCGTCGTAAACATCGTCGGCCGGACCGTCCGGCAATTTCAGATCGAGAAAGAGGAGATCGAATTTCTGTTTTTCCAGAGCGGCGAGCGCTTCCTTTACCGTCCCGACCACGACGCGGCTGAAGCCGATCTTTTTCAGGAAAATCTTAAAGAGGCTCTGGAGGCTTTCGTCGTCATCGACCACGAGCACGGTTGGCTGGCCGGACTTGTCTTCTTTTAGAATGTCCTTGTCGAGCGACGCCTTTTTGATGCGCCAGCGGCCGCCGATCTGGATCGCGGGGAGCTGCCCGCGCTGCACGAGATAGTAAACGGTCGGCAACGGAATCCGAAGATATTTGGCCGTTTCTTTGACCGTTAAGAGGTTGTGCATGGCAGCAAAACAGCAACTTGCGCCATAATGGGCAAGCCTTTTCCGCTTGGGGAGGATTATAACTTTTATAGTGTATGTCAATGCCTCATTCAGGTTTTTTCCTATGAGACCATCTGTTAGGTCGCCGCGCCGCGCGGCCTGACGCGACCACGTGTTTGCCATTCGTTACTGGACAAGGCCGGGGGGGCAGCCGACAATTTCCCCCTTTCCGAATGAGCGCCCTGTTCTTTAAGCGATTTCTGCAACGCCCCTTTCAAGTCGCTTCCATTATCCCCAGTTCCAAGGCCCTCGTGAAAAAGGTCGCGCGCAAAATGGATTTCAGCGGCCCGCGGATCATCGCGGAATACGGGCCGGGCGAAGGAGTGCACTCGCGCGAGATCGCGCGCCGGATGTCGCCGGATTCGCAACTTCTGTTGTTCGAGCTGGACGCTGCGTTCTCGCGCGACTTGCAACGCCAGTTTGCGGACGATCCGCGCGTCCATGTCGTCAATGGCGACGCCGCGAAGTTGCCGGATGAATTACGGCGGCGCGGTATTTCCCACTGCGATTACATCCTGTCCGGCATTCCGTTCAGCATCCTCGAGATCAAAAAGAAGCGCGCGCTGTTGGAAAAAACGTACGAGGCGCTCGCGGACGGGGGCCGCTTCATCATCTATCAGGTCACGAACGAGCTTCGGCAGCACGCCACGATTTTCGACCGGGCTGAATCGGAATACGTCCTCCAAAACATTCCGCCGATGTTCATCACTGTGTTTCACAAGATTAGCCGGCTCAACGGCCACAAGCGGCCGCTTCGCCCCGCGGCGCTGTCCGCTCATAACAATCATCATCCGGCATGAAGGCCGGAGCCACTCGAGTAGAAAAGGACTCGATGGGCGAAATGGCGGTGCCCGAGTCCGCTCTTTACGGAGCGTCGACCCAGCGAGCGGTCCTGAATTTTCCGATTAGCGGGCAGCGTTTTTCCCGTCCGTTCATTCGCGCGCTCGGTCTGCTCAAGTGGGCCGCGGCCCAGGCCAATGCCGACCTCGGCCTGCTCGATCACCACCGGAGTGCGATCATCGTCCAGGCCGCGGAAGAAGTCCTGGAAGGCAAGCTCGACGAACATTTCCCGCTCGACATTTTCCAGACCGGTTCCGGCACGAGCACGAACACGAACGCGAACGAAGTGATCTCGAACCGCGCCTGCCAGCTGGCCGGGAAACCGATCGGCGCCAAGGATCCGGTTCATCCCAACGACCACGTCAACATGGGCCAGTCGAGCAACGACGTAATCCCGTCCGCCATTCACGTCAGCGCCGCCGAGCAATTGCAGAACTGTCTCGATCCGGCGCTGGCGAAATTGCACGGCGCGCTGGAAGCGAAGGCGAAAGAATTTTGGGAGATCATCAAGATCGGCCGGACCCATTTGATGGACGCGACGCCGGTCCGGCTCGGCCAGGAATTCGGCGGGTATGCTCGCCAGATTTTTTATGCGCGAGAACGACTGAAGCGCGCCGTCGACGTACTTTCGGAATTGCCGCTTGGCGGGACGGCGGTCGGAACGGGACTGAACCGGCATCTGGAGTTCCCCGGCAAAGTGATGCGGCATTTGGAGCAACGAACCGGAATCAAATTTCGCGAAGCGGAGAACCATTTTGAGGCGCAGGGGGCGAAGGACGGCGTGGTGGAAACAAGCGGGCATTTGAAGACGGTCGCGACGAGTTTGTTCAAGATCGCAAATGACATCCGCTGGCTCGGGAGCGGCCCGCGCTGCGGGATCGGCGAGATCCGGTTACCGGCGACGCAGCCTGGCAGCTCGATCATGCCGGGCAAAGTGAACCCGGTCTTGTGCGAATCGATGATGATGGTGTGCGCGCAGGTAATCGGGAACGACGCCTGCATCACCTGGTCGGGCGCGAACGGCAATTTCGAGCTGAACGTGATGATGCCGGTAATGGCGCACAATCTTTTGGAGAGCATCCGCCTCCTGGGCAACGCCTGCGACGCGTTCGTCGAGAAATGCGTGATCGGAATCGAAGCGAACGAGGAGCGTTGCCGCGAGCTGGTCGAGCTTTCGATGGCGATGGTGACCAGTCTGGCGCCTAAGATCGGATACGATCGGGCCGCGGAAATCGCCAAGGAAAGCGCGAAGACGGGAAAAACGGTGCGAGAGCTTTGCCGGGAAAAGAAGGTGTTGCCGCCGGAAGAATTGGAGCGCGCGCTCGACCCCGTCGCGATGACCGAACCCGGCGGAGAAGGTTCAGCGGGAGGTTAACGAGCCGTGCGCCGAACGATTGCTGCCGGTATCGCGCTGGCGGTCGGCGCGCTTTTGTCCCCGAGCCGCGCCGCTGAAAATCGGATCGATCTCGCCGCGGTCGTCACGAAGGCGGACGCGCAAAGCGCGCTCGGTGAAGCGGTGAAAGATCCCCAGGCACGGAATGACGACGGCGCGGACGGCCATTATTCCCGGTGTAATTATTACAGCGAAAACCCGGGGCGATCGTTGACCCTGCGAATTCGCCAGGCGGGGCCGGACCAGCTGGACCCGAAGAAACAGCTCGAGGAGATGAGCGCGGGGAACACCAAATTCAAAGCAATCACTGGACTCGGCGATAAAGCAGCCTTGCTGAAAGAAGGTCCCGACAAAGGTTCTGGCCACGCGTTCATGCTTTACGTCGCGAAAGGGAATGCGTTCATCACCGTCGGAATCAGCGGCGTCGACGACGAGAAGAGCGCCACGGAAAAAGCGAAGACACTGGCGCGCAAAATCCTCGGCAAGCTATAGTGCGGGATGGTAGCCAACGTTCACGGCCCACAGTTTTCCGGCGGCGCAAATATCGCGATCAAATGCCCGAGTCACACTTACGAGCAAACGGTCCGGTTTTATCGGGACACGCTTGGGCTGCCGGTGATCGAGGAGGAACAAGAAGGATGCATTTTCCAGTTCGGTCCCAACCGGCTCTGGATCGATCGGGTGCCGAACCTGAGCCATCCCGATATCTGGCTGGAGCTGGAGACGAACGATACCGAAGCTGCCGCGTCGTATTTGAAGATTAACGGAGTCCCGCGCCGGGATGAAGTGGAACAACTCCGGGAAGATTTTGACGGGTTCTGGATCTCCGACCCGGCCGGCGTGATTCATCTCGTGGTGGGCGACGAGGAGTGAACCCTGCGGGTAATGACGAAGCACGAATGACGAAGGACGAAGGAATGAGTAAATGACGAATGGCAAGCGCTGATCCGCTTCAGGATTCGGGCTTCGGCATTCCTTCGACATTCGTCATTCGTGCTTCGTCATTTCGACGTGCCGCCCGACGATTACCAGATCGCGCTCGCCGGTCTCGAACCGCGCGATCCGCGGCAAACATCCCCACCGTTCGAACCCGGCCTCTTCGAATAAGCGGAGACTCGCTTCGTTATGCCCGAGAACATATCCCACGAGCGCGCGCGTATTCAGGCGGGGAGCATCAGCGATCGCTTTCTCAAGCAAGGCGCGCGCGATCCCGCACCGCCGAAAATTCTCATGGACGTAAACGCTAATCTCAGCCGCGCCATTGTAAGCCGGACGCCGGATGAACTCGTGAAAGCTAAGCCAGCCGGCGATCTGCGAGTCGATCTCCGCCACCCAAAGCGGGAACTGGTCCGGCGAATGCCGACGAAACCAGGGTAGCCGTTCTTCGACCGACACCGGACCGAGCAGCGCCGTGGAACGGCGCGTCGCAGTCGCCGCATTGTAGATCTCAACGATCGCCGGAAGATCCGCTTCCAGCGCATCGCGGATGATCATGCGGCCCGCGTCGCGCTTTCCGCCACCGTCGACGTCTGGAAAAAGATGCTGTCGAAAGTCGGTTGGAACGCTCGGCCCGCAGTTTGCCCGATGACGAACCGCAGACTGATTGCGGCCTGGGCCGCGCAATGCACTTCGATCTCGCTCCGGCCGCGCTGGGCGAGCATCGCGCGAATCGCCCCGGCAGCAAGCTCCGGAGTATTACAATCCCGGCTGAGGTGACCGAGCACGACTCGCTCCAGTTTTCCGGAGAGCAATTGCTCGATCACGGACGCCGCCGCCGCGTTCGACAAATGGCCGTGGCGCGATTGAATCCGCTGTTTCACCGGCCACGGTCGATGCGGATCGGCCTGCAGCATTTTTTCATCGTGGTTCGTCTCGATCACGAGGGTGTGCACTTTGCGCAACCGCTCGACCACCATCTTGGTCGCGTATCCGAGATCGGTGATAAACCCGAGCGCGCTTTCGCCGGAATGAAATGCGTAACCGACCGGATCGACCGCGTCGTGCGGAACGGAAAACGTCTGAACATGGATATCGCAGATCGAGAAATCCGCGCCGGTTTGAAAGAGCCGCCAGTTTTTGTGTTCGCCTAACGAACCCGACCAGCATCGGATCGCTTCCGCGGTCAGGCGGTTGCAATAAATCGGGACCCGAAATTTCCGGCAGAGCACTTCCAGCCCGCAAACGTGATCGCCATGCTCGTGGGTGAGGAGAACACCATCGAGCTGCGCGGGAGTGATGCCGCATTGCTCGAGCCGAACCACGATTTGCCGCGCGCTCAGTCCACCATCGATCAAAATCCGGCAATGATCGGTCGCGACGAGCGCGCTATTTCCGGCGCTGCCGCTGCCGAGCATGGTCAAACTGAACACGGTACGATTAGTAGCGGACGCGAAGCGGTTTCACAAACCGGAAATGCTGAGCGCTGCAAAAGCGTTGTTATCTTGCCAGGCACGGCCACGCCCTCGAAGGTGCGAATCATGAAATCGTTCCTGTGCACGTTAATGATTGTCGTTGTCTTCGGCCAGATGCCGGCCGTTCGAGCGGATAATGCGTCCCATCGCGCCGCGGCAGAGGCGCTCCTCAACCTGATGGACATGGATAATCTCCTGAACCAATCGATCGACCAGATGCTCGACATGCAGGTGAAGCAAAACCCGGCGATCGGCCAGTACAAGGCTCAAATGAAGGCGTTCTTCGCCAAGTACATGAGCTGGGCCAGCATGAAGGAGGACATGATCAAGCTCTACACGGACGAGTTTACCGAGCAGGAATTGAAAGAGCTTCTGGCCTTTTACCAGACTCCCCTCGGGAAAAAGACCGTGCAGAAGATGCCCAAGCTAATGGCGAAAGGTGCCGAGCTCGGACAACAGCGGGTCCAACAGCATTTGCCGGAATTGCAGCAAGCGATCCAGGAATCGGCGACAAAGAAGACTCCCTAACCTGGAGGGACGGGCGCCGTCCCGTCCCTGTTAGTCGGGGGACGCCACAGAGGACGTCCCTCCCAGGAGCCCGGCGATCTTTCGACCAGGCAGGGCGAGGACCCGGGCTTTCTTCGCCGGATAATCGAGGGAGCGGAAACCGCGGATCTCCTCGAGGCGACGCAGGGCGTTGAGAGTATCGAGAAACTCGGTGTAACGCGAGGCGAGCTGGGTGCATTCGCGATAACGGTTCCGCAGATTAGTCGATTGAAACGCGCCCGGATTATCCGCGGCGAAAAGATGGAAGCGGAGCCAGCGCCGGTCGGTCCGCGAAACCTTTTGGGTCTTGCGAAAGAACGCGACGAACAGGAGGAGCACCAGATAAGTGTCGACCCGGGCCTGGAGCTCGAGGTTCCGCGCGAAATCTTCCGAGGCGATGGCGCGCTCGCCTTTCTTGAACTGAAGCGCGGCATGAAGGGCGTGGTTGATTTCCTCCACGAAGGCGATGAGCGACCCGATGTTACGATCGCTCAAGCCGGCGCGCGGATCGTGCCGCTCGAGTTGCTCGATCAACCACCGCGAATAATAAATCCCGACGTAAAGCTGGTCGTCCGCGTGACGCAGGAACGTCCGGGCCAGCTGGCTGAGCTCGCGCGCATTCGCTCCGGCCAGAATCGACAGCTGCGCGCACCGCCGCTGATCAATCAGACAATCTTCAAGATTGATCCCGACCTGCGCGTAGGTGCGCTCGAACAACTTCTGGATCTGACTAAAGAGCGTTTCGTTCATCGGATGGACGATCTCACACGAAGGCCACAAAGGTTCACAAAAGGGGGAGGCTTAATCCGGTGTGCACCCTTGTTCGTCGTGTGAGATCAAAAATGTAAGGCGTTGGTGCCATCGTCGTCGAGATTCAGGATTGAATCGGAGAGCCGGTTCAGCGCGACGCGGACCTCGCGAAATTGGTCGGCCAATCCTTCGTACACGTCGCTCAGATCGCACCGGCGGGCGGTGGCGTGGGAAGCGACCAGCTGATAATTCGTCCGGCCGATCTGTTCGTAGAACGCGAGGTCGGGCGCGCCCCGCAGGCTCCGGCGCTGAGTGTTCTCGTGGAAGATGCCGCTCAGAAACAGGGAATAATTGCCGACGTGCGCCCGAAGGAGGAAAGCTTGCTCCGCCGTGGCGCGAGTGAGCGCGATCAGCATGTCGGAAACATATTGGTGCCCGGTCTCCGCAATCAGGTGCGGCGCGCGCAAGCCGTTCGCGCGGGAGAACGCTTCGAGGAGCGAGGCAACGTAATCGCAAAGCTTGCGATCGGTGATGCCGACATCGCGCAGAACATGACGCGCCAGGACATAAAAATAAAAGTGCGACGAAATCTGGAGCTGGCCCGCGTTGGAAAGGATCGCGTCGATCAGGCGCGGATTATCGAGGACGCTGTCGCGGGTTTCGGCGTCGCTGAGGAGATCGATGAGGGAAACGTGATCGGTCTGGGACCGGGCCAAAGTGCGGACCACGAACTCGAAGTCCGACGCGGTAAACCGCTCCCGACAGTTCGCCCTGATCATCGGAAGCCGATCATGAGCATTGGCAGTGCCGCGTGGCAAGCCGGCTTTGCGCGCCGGCCTTGTCGCCGCGGCGGCTGCGCGCGGGAACGAGAGCGATCGCCGACTCGACGGTCTCGGGAATCAGGAGAACTCACCGTGCGGAAAGATGCCGCTTGTTTGCTTCCCATTTTTTCCCCTACCCTCACTACCGATGAATACGCAACGCGTCTGCACCGGGGCCGTGGCGGTGTCGTTGTTTTTCGGAGCGAGCATCTTCTTGTTCGCTAATGGCGGCGCCTGGCAAACGGGTGTGCCGTTAACGGGGAACACGGCCGCGACGGACCAGAAGAAATCGACCAACGTCACGATCGAAGAAGAAAATCTGACGATCGATCTCCACCAGGAATTTGCGGCGGTGGAAGTGCGTTACCGAATGCGCAACACCGGTGACCAAGTCGAACAGGATTTCTTTTTCCCGCTGGAACGCTGGGCCAAGACCGAGACCTCGGACGCCGTCGTTCCGCCGACCGATTTGGATAACTACAAGATCGCAGTGGACGGGACGGCTCTGAAAGCGACGGAGGTTGACGCGAAAGGAGTCGAGAAACCGAAGGCGGTAGTGGACGAGTCCTGGGGTGAATTTGAGCCGGCGACGAGGCTTTGGAAGAAATCGCGGATTCCGTTTTCCAAAAACCAAACGCGCGAGGTCGTGATCCAGTACCGGTCGAAGTATGCCGGGGTTGAGTCATCGGTCTCGGACGATTTTCATGCGACGGCCGCCGTTTTCGAATACGCGCTCTCACCGGCAGCCACCTGGAAAGGGCCGATCGGGAAAGGGAAGATCACGGTCAATCTTCGCCACCCGCGCCCGGAAGAAGTGGTGATCGCGAAACCGGCGAATCAATTCAAGAAGATCAATGAGACGCAGTTCCAGTGGGAATTTAAGGATCTGAAGCCAACCCTGGCCGACGATCTGAAAATTGTCGCGCACCCCGGTCTTGAGATTTACCAAGTGCGCCGTGAGGCCCCGGATCCGGAGAAGCGACAGGACCGAGGCGGATTACGTCGTCCAGGGCGACCGCTATTTTCTCCAGCACACCGATTACGACGCGACGGCCAGTTCTACTTTGAAACCAAACGGCAAATGGACCTACGACGTCGACAACATCAAAGACAAATACTCGGACAAGGCATGGGTGGAAGGAGTGGAGGGCGACGGCGTCGGTGAAAGCATCAACCTCAAGGTGCGCCGGCCGCTGCCCTTGGACACAATCCTAATCATGCCCGGGTACGACTCGAAGGAAAACAAGACGCTCTGGGGAAAGAACAATCGCGTCGCTGAATTGGAAGTGACCCTGAACAACGAGCACACTTTCACCGCGAAAATTCCGGACGAAAGATTTTCAAAAGACTATCCGATCCCGGTTCGCGACTACGCGAATCCAGTTAACACCGTGAAGCTCACGATCAAAGGTGTTCACAAGGGAACGGCGGCGCGAGACACCTGCATTTCTTCGCTCGCCCTCCGCGGCAAGCTCTCGGAGAAGCCGAAGATCACGCCAGCCCGGTAGGCGGCCGGGCTGTTCGGCGAACATCCGACTTGTTCGGCGGGGGCTCGATTCGATACGATCCCCGGTCCCATGATCACGATGCGGATATTCGTCGCAGGGGTTTCCCTGTTTCTCGTCACCGATACCTGGCTGCTGGCCAACGGCGGCGCCTGGCAAACGGGCGTCCCACTCACGGGCAACGGCGCGGCATCGGACCAGAAGAAATCGACCAACGTGACGATCGAGGATGAAAAGCTGACGATCGATCTGCACCAGGAATTCGCGGCCGTGGAAGTCCATTACCGGATGAAGAACACCGGCGCCGAGGTCCCGCAGGATTTCTTTTTCCCGGTGGAACGCTGGGCGGAAGGCGAGGACGAGGACGCGGGCACCGCCAGGCTCGATCTCGAGGGGTACACGATCACCGCTGATGGCGCGGAACTGAAATGGGAAAACGTGGAGGCGAAAGGCGACAAACCGAAACCTGTTAAAGAAGGGAGATGGGATTTCGCAGCCGGGACCCGCCTCTGGAAAAAATCGAGTATCCCGTTCGGGGAGGGCCAGACGCGCGAAATAGTCGTGCGCTATCGCTCCCCATATGCCGCAAACGAAAGCGCGGTGTCCGATGACGGGCATGCGACCGAAGCTTATTTTCGCTATTCCCTTTCGCCCGCGGCGACTTGGAAGGGCCCGATCGGGAAAGGGAAAATCACGCTGAGTTACACGTTGCCCAAGCCGGAGGAAGTCGTGATTTCAAAGCCCAAAGATCGTTTCAAAAAGATCGGGGACACCAAGTTCGAATGGGATTTTCAGAACCTGAAACCGACCCTGGCGGACGACATCAAGATCGTCGTCCATCCCGCCTCTGACACCTACACAGCGAGGGGCGAATTTGGGCCCGTGGAGGAGGACCAAACGTTTCTGGCTGAATACGTTTTCGAAGCGAAACGCTATTATGTCCAGCACAGCGCTTACGATGCGGTCGCCAGCTCGACGCTGCCAACCCAACCAGCGCCGACGCCCGATCCGGCGAAATCGCCCTCGGCCGACGACAACGGCATCGAACCGGAGGGCGAGCGCAACTACGACGTTAATAACATCAAGGGGCTGACAGGGGGAAACTGGGCGGAAGGGGTAGACGGCGACGGCATCGGCGAGAACATCACGCTCACTGTCCACCGACCATTACCACTCGACGCAATCATGATAAGGCCCGGTTATCGCGATCAATATTATGACCGTCAGGGCGAAGTCTGGGCCCAGAAAAATCGGGTCGCCGAGTTGGAGATCACGCTTAATGGAGAACACACCTTCGTCGCGGCGATTCCGGATGAAAGGCTCACTGGCCTTTACCCGATCCCAGTGCGTGGATATGCGAAGCCGGTCAAGACAGTGAAGCTGGCGATCAAGGCGGTGCATCGCGGGACCGGCGCGCGCGACACGTGCATCTCCCAGGTGTTGCTACGGGCGAAACTCTCCCAGAAGCCGAAATATCAGCAGTCCCGGTGAGACGGCTCTGGGTCGCGACTGTCGTGTTCCGCCTCCTCGCGGAATGGGCGGCGGCGGGACCGATCACTCTTCCCATATATATAGAAGACAGCCACGCCGGCTCGTTTTACTGGCTGGCTGAGCACCTCGATCTCGGGGAGGAATTTACCCTCATCCATTTCGATGCTCACACGGACGCGTCGGGGATCTTCGATTCGGACCAAATCCGGGAACGTTTGCGCCGGGTCGGTTCGCTAGAGGAACGGCGCCAACTTCTCGAGCGCTGGCGCGAGATCGGCGCGATCCAATGTTACAACTGGATCGAACCGCTGATGCCCGCGCCGATTTCCGAGGTGCTGTGGGTGCATCGCGGCAGGCGCCGCGGCGAGGAGCGGGAAGCGCGCGAGCAACTCGACGGTCATCTCGAAGCGGCGCCGCGGGCGACGGGTTCGTTCCGGCAGCGCTATCGTGCCGTGGAGTTCGACCGGCTGCGAGCCCAGTTGAAAGAAACCCGGCCGGTCATGGTCACGATCGACCTCGATTATTTCGCGGACGTGCCGGCAAACCGGCGGGCGGTGGAATTCGAGCGGGTCTGGAAGTTCGTGGCGGAATGCCGAAACCTGCGCGCGGTCACGATTGCCGTTTCGCGACCTTACCTGAAGAGCGACGAACAGGCTGACGATTTGGTGCGACTTGCGATCGCAGCCTCGCTGTCGCTGCCCACCGCAGCGATTCAATTCGAGCCGTTCGCGACGGTCGGGAACGACCGGTCGCTCCGTGCCCGGGAATTTGTGAAACGGAAAGAGGAAATCCCTGCGTTCAAGCTCGCGAACGCGTCGGAAAGGTTGCGCGCTCTTCTCCTGGCCAACCGGGACCGGATAACCGTGCAAAGGCAGCCGGACGCGTGGAACGAACAGCTGGCGTCCTGGGAAAACGACACGGCGACAGTTCGCCTGGCGGTTCGAAATCGCGAACCTTCAACCGATAACGTCTGGCGGGTGCCGATTTCGGAGACCATCGACGTGGAAATGCAAACCGAGGGCGCAATCCAGCAAATCGAGTGGTTCGCGCTCGTGCCGGAATATCGGCGCTGCAATTTGACCGCCGACGGTGCGGAGAAGAGCGCGTTTGCGATCGGCGCGCCGCCTCGACCGCGATGGCGAGAAATGCGCCTGCCGGGAACGGGCCGCGCGGTTTCGCTCGGCCGAGAAGTTGGGGCGGTGCGAGTGAAGGCGCGGGTTTTGATCAACGGCCATCCGCGAGAGACGGCGCCCATCGAGATTCGGCGGAGTGACGGAACCGGTTTTCGCGCCGCACTCATGGAGCAATTCGGGTTGCCGTATCTCTTCGGCAGCGGCCAGCTAAGGGCTGGCGGAGAGACCGGCCCCGAAACCGGGTTCGGCGCGGATTGTGCGAACTTCGTGGTCTACGCGTTGCGACGGCAAGGGTATGCGGTGCCCTGGTCGAATCCGAAACAACTGAAGAAATATCTGAAGCCGGTAGCGGAAAATGTTCGGCCGGGAGAGAGCGCGCTCGATGAAAAGACAATTGCCGCCGGCTTGATTGTCCACCTCGGGAGCCATGTCGCGGCGGTGATGGAAGACCGGCCGCCGCTCGGGGTGTTAGATGCGAACGATCGGGTGGCGCATCAGCTCGAGGGCGTCCCGGAAATCCTTTCGTTAGGCCAGTTACTCGCGTCCCGAAAAGTGGAGCGATTCGGTCTCTGGCGAATGCCGAATCGCGAGGAACAAATCGATTTGCTTGTGGGCGGCGACGTGATGCTCGGGCGCACCGTCGGAGCTGAGATAGAGCGTGGGGCTGATCCTCTGGGCGGAATCAGAACGCTCCTCGATCGCGCTTCCGCCCGGCTGGTGAATTTGGAGTGCGTTCTCTCTGATAAGGGCGAGGCGATTGCCGGCAAACGTTATTGCCTGCGAGCGCCGCTCGACGCGATCGGCGTCCTGGCCACGGCCCGAATCAACGCCGTCAGCCTGGCGAACAATCACGCGGCCGATTTCGGATCGGCAGCGCTGTTCGACGCGATGGAGCGTTTGAGGGCGAAGGAGATTGCGGCGATCGGCGCCGGCGAAACGATCGAGCGCGCCTACGCCCCGCATTTTTTTACGACGCCGGCGGGGACCAGGAGCGCGGTTATCGCGCTGAACGATGTCGAAGAGAATTCGGATTCGGTCGCGAGCATGCGCGATCGAGAGCGGGTCGCCGCTGTGCTCGCCCTGGCGCGAAAGAGCGCGTCCTTCGTTTTGGTTTTCATGCATTGGGGCGACGAACAGGCGATCGGCGTGACGGAACGGCAACGCGAACTCGCCCGCTGGCTGATCGATCAGGGCGCGGATGCGATCGCCGGAAGCCACCCCCATTGTGTTCAGCCGTTCGATTCCTATCGCGGCCGGCCGATCATCTATTCGTTAGGCAATCTCGTCTTCGACGGCGCGCCGACGTTGCCGAGTTGGAATCGCGGCCAGCTCCTCGCGTTCGACCTTGGCCGTGCTCGGCCGTTATTTCATTTGGTCGAGGTTCAACTCGACGCGAGAGGGTTTCCACAAATTGCGCCCGCCGCTCAGGAGCGGGCAAAAATTCGCGCGACGGCGGGACCGGCTTTTTCGCGTAACCGGGTGCAGGGCGCTTCGAAAATACGGTAGAACAAAGCGCTGAGGAGAATCGCGCCGCCGATCTGAAGGGCGAAAGAGAGAAGTGCTTTGGGCAGCGCCATCGGGACATCGGCCCCGAGGCCGGCTCGAGTGACAAGCGCAAAAACCGGGAGATGGACGAGGTATAGGCTGTACGACCACAGCGCAATTTTTCTAACACTCACGCTCGCCGGATTTTCGGCCGACAACGTCCAGGCCGAGGCCCACGGGAGGAGGAGAGCAAAGCCGACGGAGACGAAGGTGAAGCGGAAAGTGCGCGCGAAAAAATCGTCGTCGCCAAAAGCGAGTTGGCCGTTCTGGATTTTCCAGAGGGTGGCGTACATCGCGAAAAGCAAGATGGAACCGCCGACCGCACAGAGGAAGGCAGAGCGAAGCCACATTTTTGGAAAACGGAGCGAGAGCCAGGCGGCGATCATCCCGGTCATGAGGGCATCGAACCGGTAGATAACGACCATGCGCAATTCTTCGGACCACGTCAGGGCGGGATCGGACGCGGCCATGATTCGCGAGATCATCGAGAAGGCGAAGAAGCCGAACGCGGCGGAGAGAAAAACAGCGTCGAATCGTTTGCTGACTTTCAGTCCGAGCCAAAGAGTGGCGGGGAACAAAAGGTAAAACCATTCCTCAATCGCGAGGCTCCACGATTCCGGAAAGAACGTCATCTGGAAGCCCACGAAATTCCGAAGAAAAAATCCGTGGCCGAGCGCTTCGCCGAGCCCGACTTGATGAGCGCGGAACCAGTATTCGAAGGCGACGTTCACGATGAGGAACAGAAAGAAGAGCGGCAAGGTTCGGAACCAGCGGCGGACATAGAACAACGCGATTTTCCCGGCACGGCCGAGTTCGGCGCCTTGTCCGATCAGGATCCGGCCGATGAGAAATCCGCTCAGAACAAAGAAGAGCTCGACCCCATAGAAACCTCCATGCCCAAGGATCGCGAGCGGGTCGCCGAAATGACGGTAGAGCACGACGAACCCATGGGAGCAGATCACCATCGTAATGGCCGTGGCCCGGAGCAAATCGAGGCCGAACACGCGGCTGGTGGAGTGCGTCATAGGTGGATCGAGCGCTCCGCGCTCGATGCAGAGTAGTCGCCACGCAGCCAAATAAACATCGAGCGATCCCGCCGTCGCGGGACTCGATCCACCTGAATGCCGTTCATCGCCCTTTTTTCCTGTGTCCGACCATCTCGCTGTCCCAGGTTCGGCGGTCGACCCGCGTCAGTTGTTTTTCGAGGCCACGCTGGAGCAACGGCCGATGGGGAATGTCCACCAGATGTTCGGCGACAAACCAGATTCCTTTCTCCGAAGTCATCCAGGCCTGGCGATCGAAGCGCTTCAAATTCACCGGCTGAGAATATCGGCGGAGGGTTCGTTCGCCGCGCAAGTTGAAGTAAACGTGGAAGTAACTCAGAGCGAGTTCGCGCAGGGTCCGATAGACCGGCTCGCGATAGCGGCATCCGGAGAAATTCGATTTCGCGATCGCACCCCAATGGCCGCGCTTCTTGAAAACAGCCAGGACGTGGTCGGTATCCTGGTCCGCTTCCAGATCCAGGATCAACGGCGGAAATCCCAGGACGCGTAAAGCAGCGGCGGCGAAGACCGCGCCTTCGAGGCAATGTGCGGTCCTTTCGAGCAAGACCTTTCGGGGCGACCAGGCGGTGCCGGCGAGATGATAGGGGAGCTCATCGAGAAAACGCTGGATGCCGGCCGGCGTCTTGAGCGCGCGGAGCCGGCGCAGCTCGGCGGCGGTAAAGTCGGACGAACTGGGCATCGGCTGTGTTTAACGCCCGGCGGGGTCCCAGTCACGCTGGTTTCAGGCGAGGGAGATTTCCCTTTCAGGCGGCAAGGGATTTTTCTACGCTCGGCCGTCGGAAAACCCCAAGCGATTTACCCACGAATGTCTGAGATACACTCCAGCAGCGACCGGAAGAGGGCCCGGTTTTGGAACCAGCTTCTCGATCTGATCGCAAAAGGCGACGTGGTCCCGATCGTCGGCGAAGAACTTTTGCAACTGCCCGGGGAACCACCCGGGACCACACTTTACCAGGCGTTGGCGAAACGTTACGCGGACCTTTGCGGGATCGAGCTGGAAGAACCGTGGCGGGGAAACCTGAGCGCGACGGTCCGGCGCCATCCCGATTTTCGCGACAGCCCGTTCAACGTTTACGACGACCTCGGGAAGGAATACGAGCAATGGAATCCGCCAATTCCGGAAACCCTCCGAGCCCTGGCGAAGATCACGCACCTGAAGCTTTTCGTGAGCACAACCTTCGACGATTGCCTGGAGCGGGCACTGAACGAGGCCCGGTTTGAAGGCAAACGCCGGACGGAGGTAATCGCGTATTCGCCGAAAAACGTGCCGAGCGAAGCCCTGGTGACGGACAAGCTCGGGCACGGTCTTCCGGTCGTGTTTCAATGTTTCGGCAATTACCGGACGCCGCTCCAATTCGCGCTGACGGAGGGCGACATCGTCGAATATCTCCACGCGCTCCAAACCGCGGAGTACCGGCCGAAGCGGATTTTCAGCGAGCTCTACGAACGTCCGCTTCTCCTCCTCGGGAACAGTTTTCCGGATTGGCTGACCCGGATTTTCCTGCGGATGGTGCGCCAAAAATCGCTGCACCAGGGCGAATCGAAACAGTACGTCGCCGATTCGAAGAAAGACCCGCAGCTCCTCTTTTTCCTGCGCAACTTCACCATCAACACCGAAGTGATCGATGAGATGAATCCCGCCGAGTTCGTGATGGAGCTGGCGGCGAAATGGACGGAGCGTTTTGGGGACCAGACCGCGGCCAAGCCGGCGCCGACCTTGCCCCTGGAAACGAAGGCGATGTCGCAGAACTCGGTGTTCATCAGCTACTGCCGAACGGACGCGAGTGGTGGGACTGCGCGCGACCAGGAAGTGGCGCTCGCCATCCGGGACGCGCTGGTGGCGCGGGACGTGGACGTCTGGCTCGACCGCCGGGCCCTCGAGGGCGGCGATGATTACTCAAAGAAAATCCGGCGTTACATCAATACCTGCTCGGTTTTTCTCCCCCTTATCTCCGAGACCACGGATTCGCGGGCCGATGGATTTTTCCGAATGGAATGGGGCTGGGCCTTGGAACGGCTTCCCCATTTCACCGGCTCGGACCGCCAATTTCTCTTGCCGGTAGTGATCGACAATACGGACCCGATGCGGGCGAAAATCCCGGAAGAATTTCGCCGGATCCAGTGCACCCGGCTTGGAAGTGCGAGCCCGGACGAAGAATTTCTGAACCGCGTCCAATCGCTTTACGAAAAGGCGCGGCCGGCGCGCGCGGCCTGACGAGATGGCGATTGAGGTCAGCGGTCAGCAGCGCGCCGAGATTCATCTGGATCGGGACCATCCCTGGCCGGGCCTGATCAGTTTTACCGAAGCGGACGTTTCTTTCTTCTTCGGCCGGGAACGCGAAGTGGCGGAGCTGGCGCGGATGATCCGGCAGGAAACGGCCACGGTGTTCTTCGGAAAATCGGGTTTGGGAAAAAGCTCGATCCTGCGCGCGGGCGTGTCGCCGTTGCTCCGCGATTCCGAGTTTGTTCCGATCTACATTCGGCTGAACCACGCGGAAGGAGCGCCTCCGCTCGAAGACCAGGTCGAGATCCGGTTCGAAGAAACTTTCGCGGAAGAAAAAATCGAGGCGCCGAAGCCGGTCCGGTCGGAAACGCTCTGGGAATATTTTCACAAGAAAGATTGCGACTGGTGGGACAGCAATAACCGCCTCGTAAAACCGATCCTGATCTTTGATCAGTTCGAGGAACTGCTGACGGTGGGGCAGTCGAACCCGGTACGCTCGGCGCGAACGGCCTCGTTTCTCACCGAACTGGAAGATTTGATCGAGAACCGGCCGCCGGCGACGCTCTTAAAACGGTTCGACGCAGACCGGACGTTGGCGCGGCAGTATGACCTCGAGCGGGTCGATTACCGGATCGTGCTGACCTTGCGCGAAGATTTTCTTCCGGACCTGGAAGGGCTCCGGGAACGCCTGCGCGCCATCATGTTCAATCGCTTTAGACTTATGCCGCTCAAAGGCGAGCAGGCGATGGAAGTGATCCTGAAACCGGGAGGCCATCTGGTGGATGAAGATGTCGCTCTGCGGATCATCGATTTCGTTTCTTCGACCGAACGGTCCCGTCTCCAAACCGAAGTGACCCGGGCGCACGTGGCCCAACGCCAGATCGAGCCCGCATTATTGAGCGTGATTCTCCAGGAACTGAACAATCGCCGGATCCAGAAGGGCCAGGAGAAAATGACCGCCGGGCTGGTCGGCGAAGCGCAGGCGACGGAAATCTTCCACGATTTTTATCTGCGCGGTCTCGCCGGAATGGAGAACTCGGTTCGGGAGTTCATCGAGGATTGTCTCCTCACTTCTTCCGGGGCGCGGAACCGGATCGCGGAAGAAGACGCGCTCACCAAACCAGGCATCACCGGGGAAGTGATCGCGAAGTTGATCGACCGCCGGATCATCCAGCGCGAAATGACGGGCGCTGCGAAATGGCTCGAGCTTACCCACGACACCCTGGCCGATGTGGTGCGGGCGGACCGTTCGGAAAACCAGCAACGCCGGCAAATGGAACAAGCCGAGCAACAGCGGGCCGCCGCCGAAGAGCAGGCGCACCGGGCGCGAGAACGCGAAGCGGAAGCCGTCGCCGGGTTGAAACGAATGCGACGGGAACGGCGCTGGGTGACTGCATTCATTATTTCGTTCCTAGCGCTGCTCGGCGTCGCCGGAATTCTTTATCGCGGACGCCTCGAAGTGGGCAAGGTGATGCAGGAGCGGAGCCGGAAGGTCTTCAACCGGGCCAAGGAACGGCTCGCGACTACGGACAACGATCGCCGCGATGTCCTGGCGCTGCGTCATCTTGCGCGCTCGCTCCGGATCGATGCGGGCAATCGCGAGGCGGCCACACTGTTGTGCCAACTGCTCGTTGAACACAACTGGTGTCCGCCGGTTTCGCCTCCGTTACGTTACGCCGGCACGCGCTTGCTGGTGGCCGGGTTTGGCGCCGGCGGTTCGCAGATTATCGCCGTAGCCGAGGACGGAACTCTCGTTCGGTGGGATGCGAAAACCTTCCAGCAAGTCCTGCCGAATCTGCAACTGGTGCCGAACAAGAGCGGTCCCGACGCCCGGGCCGTGTTCAGTTCGGCTGTCCTCAGCGACGACGGAAAACAAATTGTGGCCGGCTTTTCGCCGCCCGGCCGGGACAATGCGCGGGCCTGGACGCTCTCGAACGACGGCAGTTATCAGCCGAGAGAACTTGCTGGCGACTTCAAGGATACGGTCCGTTCCGCGGCCTGGAACAACGACGGAAGCTCGATGTGTCTCATCTCGATGCGCGCGGACCAGCCCGCGCGGGTGTTCGCTTTCGACGGAACGAAGTACGTGGACAAGGGCGGAATCGAAAAGGCAATCGCGGTGGCTTACAGCCCCGATGGCCGTCTCCTCGCGACCGCCGCCCAGGGCGGCGTGATCACCTTCCGCGACGCCCAGGTTTTCCCGCCGGCCCGTGACGATGACCCCGCGCTTAAGAAACTCATGCCGGAAATGCCGAACCCGGAAGCGCGCATTTTCATGCTCCGATTCAGCGACGACGGCAGTCAGCTCGGCGCGACCGGCATGCGCGAGCCAGCCCGCGTCTGGGACCTGGCCGCGGCCAAGTCCCAAATTGTTCGCGCCAAGTCACCGCAGGATCAGGTGATCCGGATTGATTTTGCCGATGACGGCCGGAACGGGCATCGCGTCGCGGCCGGCGCGACCGGCATGGTCGGCATTTGGGACACGCATAATCTCGGCGAGATGGTGGCCGAACCGATCTGCCTCGACGACGCGATGGTTTACCCAACGTTCAGCTCGGATGGGACGCGGTTATTGACCGTGTCGGGACCGTTCTGGACCGCGATGAATACGGTGCGTCTCTGGGACACCTCTTTTCGCAAACCAGTGACGGACGACGGCCGGCCGCGCTTCGACGGGAAGGGTGCACCAGCCTGGTTGTCCGATCTCGCGGAAGCGATCACCGGCGTGCGCGTGACGACCGACGAAGACGATCTGGCGCCGCCGACGATTTCCGACGTGCGAAAGAAATGGGCGGGCACTTCGTTCCCCGAACAATACCAGGTGGTTTGGGACCGGTTTCTGCGGGAACCGGAAGCCGCGAAACCCTGACACTTGTCCGCCGGTGCCTTTTTGTTCGTTGACAATGGATATAGGATTACGGGCATGCGAACAACCCTTTGCCTGGTCGTTCTCTGCGTCTTTCTTGCTGGCTGTAGTCACTACGGAGAGCCGTCCGCAGCGCAGATCGAGCCTGCTATCAACGAAGCGGTGAAGGCAAAAAACCCTGACGCGGTGGCCAAGGTCACCAGCGTCGATATCCAGAAACCCTATTTCTACGAGGACTTCACGTTTTCCTGTACCAATTGCGTGATGGAATTCAAGGAGGGCGAGCGGCACGTTGTCCCCTTGAGTCAAGGACATGGGATGGTGACTCTAAGTGCAAGGATACAAAAGTGGAAGTTCGACAGGATCGTCCTCGTTTCTAAAGACCTCGGGCAAGTGATCTACCAAAGCGACCATATCTTTTAGCCCGCCAGAACCGAGGAACAACTGTGACTGGGAGGCCGGTCACGAAACCAGGTTTTCGGGCCGGGTTCCGAATCAAATGGCGGAAGGGGTGGGATTCGAACCCACGGTGGGTTTAACCCCACGCTCGATTTCGAGTCGAGTGCCTTAAACCGGACTCAGCCACCCTTCCATTGGAGCGGCGGTCTATGACCGCCGATGTTCGACCGACTCGCGGCCTGTTATTGAAGCGCCGCGCCGGGCTTTTGCAATGGGGAATCGGCAGGGCGTTCCGGACGGCGTCGCGGCTTCGCGCAGCCGCAGGAATAAGCATCTAAGGAGCCGCTCCGACTTCCGCGAAGAAACGAAGGGCGCGCAAACTTGGCAGAAAGAAATAGGCGCCGCCCCGCAGGGTAACGAACTGCGGCAGCCCGGTGACGTGGCGGGGGACGCCGTTCTCTCGCGGTTCGGTGAAACCCGTGGTCACCGGACAGCCGGGAACGGCTTCGCGATTCCCGAGGAGAGGATCGGTTTCGCCGCTTAAGCCGGAGAACTTGCTGCTGTTCATCCAGGCATTTTGGAGGAACTCGAATTGCCGCGAGATATTTGCGTTCAGGCAAATAAAATGGAGGCCGCGCTCGGGATCGTGCGGCGGCGCCGGTTCGTCCGCTTCGTAGGGCGGTAAACCGGCTCCGTATTCGCGGCCGCGGCGGAGGATGCGATGGAATCGGACCGGCGACATCAAGTCATCGCGAAATCCTCTTGGACCGAACCCTAGCATCGTGATGAGCTTTTGAATGCCGGTCGGCCGCCCGGGATAATCGGCGTTGCGCGGATTAGCGCGATGGATGTGAGCGCCGAATGGACACCGCGCGCCGGCCGGATCTTTCGCAAAAGTGAATTGATTCAAGCAAACGTCGTCCGGGTCCGATCCTACGCCGGGGATTGGTTGTTCCTGGGAGCGGACGAGTGGGCTTCCCTGCCGGGTCCGGCCGATGAACGCCTCGGCCAGTCTTTCGGCTCCGCCTTCATCGCCGCCGGACTGCTTCTTCGCGGATTGCCAAAAGCCACGCACATCCTGCTCCAATTGGCGCATCACAAGATACGTTCCGTTGCGACCGACGTCTTTTTTCTCGGGCGCATCGAGAGCGTTGAGCAACCGGCTACTCGCGGCGTCGGGATCGACCAGCGGGCGGGTGTTGTATTTGTCGTATTCGTTGCGATAGCCAAGGAGAAATTCGCCGAGCGCGACGACGTTGGTGTAATCGAGCTGCGGCTCGTTAACGTCGCGGGTTTGCGCCCAATCGATCGCCGGCTGGCTGATTCCATCCGTGAAACCGAACGGCTCGACGCCATCGAGATCAACCGTCCCGAGCCAGCGCATCTCATCGAACGCATCATCCCAGGCATTTCCTTTTGAGGTTTGAATGAAACCAGGGAGCTGCTTCGGGTTCCCGAAAAACATCACCAGGAGGTCGGGCGTGTTCGGACCCCCACCCCATTTCCATTGCGCTGGATCATTCGGGCCGATATCGCCGAGCCGGCGGGCCCGATTTGGATTGTCCATGCCGCCGAGAAATTCGGGAGAAAATCCCGCGATGACGGCGTCAGGCACTTCAATCGCCTTTAGTCCCGACGGTGTGAAAGCCACCTGAAGCGCGGCCTGCGGCGGCGGATGGACCGCTTCGGCGGAACTGATCCTGGCGGTGCGCAACCAGGTCCGGGCCGCTTCGGGATTTTTTATCCGGAGAAGCGCGTAGGAAGCGCCCCGCATTTTTCCGTAACCAAAACGGACCAGACCCTGGACATCGGAGTAATCGACTTCGCGATTCATCATAGGAGCGCGGCCCATTCGCGGGCTTGTTCATCGTTGAGCGACGGCGAATCAAGGCCCTGCCGAATGCGGGTGTTGCGTTCGAGATCGATGGCGGTCAGACCGAGATAAGCCTTGTACCAGACCTGGCTCGGGAGAGTGTGGCGCCGGAGAAAATCCTTATACTTTTGTTCGTCCTGGCAACCATCGAGCACGAGCCAGTTGGTGCGCGGATAACCGATCGCGTTGCTAAAAACCGCGTTGAGACCGAACCCGGTCTTGTTGATGAAGTCGTCCATGTAGCTCTCGACGGTGCCGTCGTAGTTGCTGAAGAAGACCATCCGCTTTTTGCCGTCGAGATAGACCCAGCGCGCGAAATGAATGGTCCGGATCCGGCCGAGCCGTCCGCGCGGAGTGATATGCCGCGCCGCCCAATTTACGGTCGTCAAAATGCCCGTCATGGTGAGGCGTCGGAACAGACCGGGTTTAAGGCTGCCCATGGCCGTGAACTGGTTAGTGACGTAATGGTCCTCGGAGTCGGCCAACATCTCGGAGTAGGCCGGATCAACGCGCCAGCAGAGTTCCGGATCGGTCTTCTCCCGGCGACGGAGGACGAAGATATAAAAAGGCGCCACCAGAAGCAGGAGCGGCAAGAAGAGCAAGGTCAGAAGGGGGAAAGTGATTAGGTGCAACGCATTGCCGATCCACCAGCCGAGCGGAGTCGCCTTTTCCGGGGAGAGCTGGAGGCGTCCTTCCGCTTTCTCTTTTTCAACGAACTCGCGCACGCGCTTGTGAACTTCTCGCGCTGGCAGACGAACGAAGGCGGCGGCGTTAGCTTCCAGATATTGTTCGAGTGCTGCCCGCAAGGCCGCTTCTTCCCGGACCTGAACTACGGTTCGGCCCCGCGTGTTTACGTAAACGGTGATAGCGGGCGCATTGTGCGCCTTCAACCAGCCGACGAGATCGGTCGTCTCGTTGAATCCGAGGCAGCAGGAAAAAATCGTGCGCAAACCCGGGCCGGCGCGCCGCGCAACTTCTTCGAAGAAAGTGTCGACGTCGCCATCGATATCTCCGAGGAACGCGAGCTGGAGCGGATAGATCGGCACCGGTCCGCCGCCGTATGCGCGCGTATCGAGGAGGCTGTTGTCCTTGAGGATGAGAAAGCGTCCGTAGTGGAGCGTGTCGAATTCGGTGAACGGGATCAGCGGATTGTTCAGGTCCAGGCGCCCGGGGGCGTGGTTCATGGAATCGAGCAATCCGGACAACTCATCGGCACGCGCCGGATCGATCGCGGCCAGGACGGTGAAATTGCCCTGCGGCGTCATGACGCGTCGCCGAACACCTCGTCTCCGGTGGGCTCGTAATGCGGCACCGCGTTCATCTCGTGACGGAGCTTGGAGAGGGTGTAGTACATGTGCCGCCGGGCACGGCTTTGGTTCCCGAGGGGACGATGCTCGGCGACCGTGTGCCACGGGTTATAGGAAAGTTGCTTCGCGAATTCCATTTGGGCGGGGGAATCGAATTGTTGCCGCGGCAAACGGAGCGTGGCAACGGAGACGCGGGGCGAGAGTTTCTCCGGCCAAAGGACCGCGTTGTTTTCGATCGGCATCAAGTGCGGATCGGTTTGAAGTTGTAATCGGATATCGAATTCGACGTCTCCGGCGGTGAGCGCCGCGACCATCGCCTGCCGCAGGTAATCATCCGGCGGCCGGAAGGGAAGGCGCGGGATATGAGAGCGCTTTTTCGATTTCGGCCAGACCGAATATTGCATGGCCTGGCCTTCGCCAAGCAGATACGGCACGCAACTGAAGTAGGGCGCTTCCAAGGGGCTCGTCTGCGTCTTGATGTAGAGCGACTGCATGATCAGGTCGAGCACGTGGGAGCGATGAAAATTCAGGAAATAAAAAATCTGCGCGTTCTTGATGCTCTCGAGTTGCAACTGCGCGTTCGCGCTCGTGTCCGGCGTAACGAAGGTCGGCGGCGAAACGCCGAACATGTCGAGAGTGAATTTTTCTTCATCCATGAGCTTGGGCCCGGGGACGCCCATCAATTTGAGGCTGACGCTCATGAAGCCGGGGTCGTCGATGTCCGGGGTGATGTAAGGGCCGGGGCCGGAAAACCGGACCCAGGCGCGAAAGGTATGCGGCTCGGCGTAGATGCCGTGGCGAAACTGCGGCGGAAGATTGTCGTGGACGATGAATTCGCCTCGGACGATTCCCTGCGTCTTGGTGTTTCCGCCCCGCTCAAATCCGCCCGGCTTCCAGAGCAGCCGCATCTGTGTTTCAAAACTCGCGATGATCGAGGCGAGAGATTCTTCTTCACCCGGGAGAAGTTTTTCCTCGGCGATCTTCAACCCTTCGTTAGGCCGCTTCCGGTTGATCAGCCAGGTCACGAAACGGGCCGCGGGATCGCGCAGGGTCGCGTCGAACGGAGGCCGGAGCCAGTGGTCGAACCGGCGCTCGAATTGCAAAAGCGCCGTGAAGGTGTTGCTGATGAAATTTAACAGCGCCGAGCCGGTGTTCGCGCGCGGAATCGGGCGGCTGACGTTTGAGTTCAGCGGACGCGGGCCGGAGGAAAAGGGACAGGAAGAGGGCGTGCTGGTCAGCCCCTTTTCCTCTCCATCAGGTTCGGCGATCTCGGGCATGGCCGAAAACCGCTCAACTTCCGGCGGGGAATTTGAGCGCGAAATGAATCAGCTTTTTCTGGCCCCAGTAAACGATTCCCAGATAAATGCCGGGCGCGACTTCGCGGATTTCGTCCCGGATCCATTTCGCGATCAGCGACGTCTTGGAATAATCGAGGACGATGCAGGGCTTCTGGTCGAACCAGCTGTCGGCCTTGTAGACCTTCGCGATGATCGCTTTGTGACCGAGAGGCAGGATTTTGTTTTTCAGCGTTCCCGTCACCGGGTCGAACACTTTTCCCTTCCAGGTAAAGAGGTGGATGAATCGCGCGATGTCGTCGGAGACGTCCGAACCGGGCTTGATAATGGCGGTCCCTGCTCCCTCCCCCTGGGGAATCTCGCCGGATGCGCTCTTTCCAAACAGCTCGTCGAGTTGCTGGTCGGTCATGTGAAGGAACTGGGACGGATCGGTGATGGTGGTATCGGGCATAGGGATGGTTTTGCTGTTTTGGGGTTTTAAGGACTAAAACGTCTTCAGGTATTCGATCAGCGCCTGCTTATCGCTGTCGGGAAGATCGGTGCCGAAATAATGGCCCTCATCTTCGATGAAATCCGGAGCGTTGTTCACTTTCAACAAGTCTGGGACCAGCTTGCGCAGCTCCGCGGCGGTGTCCTCCGGAGACATGTGTTCGAGATGGATTTTCAAGAACGTGGCTTTCACCTTCGCGAGGAGGAGAGGCGCTTCAGCTGGGGTCGGTTGAAGATTCGCGATCAGATTGATCGGCGTTCCTTTTGGAATGAACGCCAGGTTGATGTACCCGTCACTCTCCGCAGCCTTCCGCAGGAATTCGGGAACATATTCTTTTCGGATGTGCAGCCCGCAATCGTCCTGGGTCCGCCAGATCGAGGCTTTGCCGAGGCGCTTCTCGGGCCAGAGTAATTTCTCCGCCGCATCGTTGAAGGCGCGGAGCCTTCCTTCCACCGAAGGATCGCCCGTGAACGTGCCGAGCATATTGTTATGGAGAAAAGGAGCGGAGCTCCAGAGCGCAGCCAAAGAAGGAGTGCGGTAATAACCGGGACCGACGTTGCGGTCCTTCGGCCGGAACTTGATCGGCTGCGATTCGTCAAAGGGATTGTAGAACTCGAGCTCGTCGACCGGCGAAAGGTCCTTGTAGGTCTGGGAAGAAAAATTGTCCCAGACGTGGCCGGCCTTTGCGTTGGTGCCGAGAGCGCGGGCGGCGTTCGTCTTGATCTGGCTTACCGGGTAACGCTTCTCGTTCGAAAGAAAATTGTTCTCGAGAAAATCGGGCTTCATCACTTCGGAGCGAAACCACGCTTTTCCCTCAGCGCTCTGGGGATCAATGGAGCCCGGCGGCTGTTTGCTCGAATGACAGCTGGCGCAGCCCTCGGCGAAAACTGTTTTGCCGCGACTCAGGATCGTTTCATCGTGGCTGATCAGTTCCGCGCCGCCCGGGGCATCGGCGAGATGATACGGCTGCAACCTGCGGAAGAAGGCCGCGATGTTCGCCAGGCGCTCTTCGGTCGCCAGCCAGAAAACGGAATTTTCGCGCGCATAGGAAATCTCGAACGGCTGCTGCGGCGAAAGGCCGATCAAGCGGTTATGGCGGGTGAGCCAATACTCGGAGAACATCCCGATGTTCACGAAGACCCGGATCGTCGCGCCAGGGACGCCGATGGAATCCGCGCCATCTTTTAAGATGTGCGCAACGGGCATCTCTTCTTTCGTGCCGGGCAGCGCCATGGTGCCGCCGGCCAGTTTTTCCACGCGCTGGATGCGCTCGCGTTCGGCCAGGAGAAAGATCGGATTGATCGCGTTTGGATTGTTGATGTGATCGGTCGCGATGCGCGACGTATCCGAGGTGCCTGGTGGCTGGGAGAGGAGCATCTCATAGAAGAGGCCGCCCTTGGTCACGTTCGGGCCAAATACTTTCCCTTCGCGGATGTATTGGTTGCCGATCGCCGAAGCGAGATTTTCCCACGCCGGGTTTTCCGGGTCGGCCGGTGGCCGCGTCGGATGCGGGGCGATGTGACAGGCGCCGCAGGCTACGCCCACCCGGTACGGCCTAACGAGTTTATTGTCGTTGAAATACTTCGGGTCGGTCGCGTAACGGTCGCCGTCCCATTTCTTGCGCGCTTCATCGTTGAACTCCGGATTTGGGAAGAGCCGGAACCCGAGGACGCCGGAGGGTTTGCCGTAGATTTTTTCATCGATTCCAGCCGGCTCGGGCGTGACCTGTTCGTCGAGCCAGAGACCATACTGCCCGTCGGGCCCGGCCGCCGCGCGAAAACCCGGCTCGTTGACGAGGCCGAGGGTCTTGAAACGTTCACCACGATTGTAGGTGCGGTTGTCGAGCATCTTGAGGAGATCGAGCAAACCGAAGCTATCCTGGGAAACAGTGTTCCAGAAATGTTCGTTCCCGGCGCTCCAGAGGTTCCAGGCGTTCCGGCCCATGATCTCCTCGGGGCTCAGCTCGACCCCGCCGTCCATGGGTTTAAACACGTCCGCGGTGATTTGCGCGAAATCCTTCGGGCTTTTGCCGGCTATCTTCGCCTCGTCCTGGATTACCTTTGCTTCCTTTTGCGGGCACCCGGCCAGGAAGATCGTCGCGAGGGCGAGCGCGACGGCGCACGTGATCTGGTGAATGTTCCGGTTAAGAAAGAAATGGCGGCGCCTGGGAAAAGGAGCGGAGTTATTACTCGCAACAGGGCGGTGAGGTCTTGGGTGCATCAGGGGTCTCCGGTTTTTCCTGGGCGGACGTAGCGAGGTAGTTTCTAACTCCTTTAAGAAAGCTTTCGAAGTCACCCACCGAGCCTGGGCAGACTTTTTCCATCGAGTGGACGCCGAGCATTCGGTAACTCTCGAATTGGGACTCGCTGAAGAATTGGTCGCCTGTGCTTTCGTGCGGAAACGCGGGGTTGCGTTTGAAGTATTCGTAGATGTCGCGCGGCTCATTCCCGTAACAGGCCGGCTTGAGGTAAATCAGAATGCCGTCGTTTTTCTCACCGCCCCCGTCTACCATCGAATAGCGAATCCGTCCGATCGCAGCATAACGCCCCGACTCGTTCGGCTGTTCCTGGCGCGGGTAAATTGAAATGGACTCGCTGAAGTCGATGGAAATACCAAGATCGATCCGAATTTTCCGGACCGCTTCTCCGAGATCCGTGAACGAACATTTTGGATCCTGGCCCGCATCGCTGACGACAATGTAATGGCAGCGGCGCAACACCATTTCGTAGAGACCGAGGTTCTCGAAATGTCCTCCATCCGAGAGGTAGACGTAAGGGCTGGTGTCATCGGTCAACCCGAACGCTTCGGACAGAATCGGCCTGATGCTCAAGCGTGGATAGCCGAGGTAAAAGGTTTTGTCGCCCTTGCGACCCGGGTTTCCAAGCCAGGCCCCGAGCCGGACATTCAGGAGAGTTAGGACAAACGTGACGACCGGCGAGGAATGATAACCCATGTTTGGGCTGGCGGCGGCGCCGGAGATGGTGATGGAAGTGCCGAGCGAGATTCCGTCCTTGTGGCCGTAACCTGCGCCGCTCTCCGTTTTCGTCTTACGATAGCCAATCCCGCTTTCGAACGAGCCGCAATGAAGCGGGGAGAGAGTAAAACTGGTGGCTTTCCGATCCTGCCAGGCCAGTTTTTTTCCATGGACAAGGTTGAGCGCCACATTGACCACGTGCAGCAATCTCTTGGAATTCTTAGCGCTCCAAAGCTGGTGCATCCGGACGTTATCGCCCTCATCGAAGCCGGTGAACCGATTCTCCGCACGGTCTTTATTCGAAGCGCCGAGATAAGCCCGAATCAACCGGTCCCGATACATGGCGTGGAGGGAAAATCTATTAAGATTGGTCAAATAGGCGATGGCAACGGCAACGCCAACCAGCCCGAGAGGAAGCCAAATGAGCGCGTAAATGGGGGTGTAAAGAATGACATTGAGGTACTCGACCGGTCGTCCGACCACGCCCGAGACGGTCTTCAGATTCCAAGGGAATTCGCGGATGTTGCCGATGTACTTCATCAGCGCGGTCATGCCGCTCACGAGCAGAATCATCACCACGGTGGCGAAGGCCAGGGCGGCGATGGTGGCCCCTTTCGATAAGAGCAGCGCAATGAGGCCTGCTTTCTTTTTTTCCTCGGAATTGGCAGGAGCTTGCTTGCTCAACCCGGCCAGCATGGTGATCAGGCCAGCTATGCCCCCGGCGGCGATGGTGGTGACAGTTGAATAGGTCCAATCGAGCGCGAGAGGACCAAAAACCACCAGCACGCTTATGGCCGTCCAGACTGCGGCGGCGATAAGGATCCATCCGCTTGCCCGGCCCCACCATTCGCGATCCTCATCGTTGGTGTCGTGACTCGAAAGACCCGTATAAACCGTGACGGCGAGGTAAAACAAAAGCAGATAAATCGGAACCGCGAAGCAGGAATATAATTCCGCGCGGGCAACCGGTTGCGGAAAAAGTTTCTGGGCTGCGAACCACAAAAGCCAGCCACCAATGGCGCCAGAGAAAACGACGGCCATAAGCTGTCTGGCCAGGACAGCAACGAACCGCCTCCCGTCATCGACCTTCGGTTTCTTCCGCGTCCGCGCGACCTGCAGAACGCCGAGCGTGAGCCACGCGAGGAGATGCAACACCACGCCAAGGCGAACGAAGGGCAAAGCGGGGTTGGTAACTCCTAGAAAGGTTATCTCGTCGAGCGTGCCGCCGAAACGCGTGAACCACGCCCAATATGTCGTCATGAAGAAAGCGGACAAAACTAAAGGCGTGAGACAAAAAATAAGGAACCAGACCTGGCCGATGCGTTTGCTGACGGCGGCCGGAAGGCAAATGCCCATGTAAAGAATGGCGATAAAGGCAAAACCTAAACCGAATAAGAGCGGAGTTTTGGTATATGGCGTCGGCTCTATCATGAGAACAGAGGCATATAGCCACGGCAGAGTCAGAGCCGCGGCGACTAGCGGAACGAAGACCTGCCAGGTCAGAATCAAATTGCGCAGGTAGGTAGCGACCAAGACCCACGTATCGGCGGACAAAAGCCCGAGGCGTGGACTAAGGTAATTGCTGTAGCTGCGGAGATTCTGGATTTGCAGGGGCTCGGGATTAGGCCGCGTGACGTCGCGGGGTTGGGCAGGATCGGGCGAAATTCTATCCTCGGGCGGCGTGTCGTGCGGTTGGCCCAGAAGGGGCGAAACTTCAGCTAAGCCACCTGGGGCGCGTTGAATCCAGGCCGAGAGCCAGCCGCCGATATATCCGCCGCCCGAGACTGTGGAAAGATAATGAAATTTTTCGAGCAAGCCGCACCGCGCCAAGCCTTGGAGAACGCCCAGACCGAAGGTTGCGCTTCGAATACCGCCTCCGGAAATGCAAAGCGCCGTCCGTTTTTCCGGGAGAGCGTGGACTGCGGCCCAGATATCGCGCAGATACTGTTGCTGCTTTTTTTCGCGCGCCTTTTCTTCGTCGGCATTCTTGCCGGGCGGCACCGGCAAATCGCTTCCTGCCGGAGCCGGTTGGCCATGAAGCGCAGTAAATTCCGCCGCCAACACCTCATGGAGGTGCATCGACGGGTTGGAATCCGGGGTTACGAAATTAGACGCCATGGGGAGGGGCGTCCTAAGCGATTATTAGAATGTGGCATCGGGAGCAAGATCATTCGCAACGCAGGAAGCAAAAAGGCTCGAGCGGGGCCCTAAACGGCTCAGGCGGAGACGGAAAAAATGTTACAATTTTGGACTTGCGACGGGGTGTCCGTGTCCTTCATCTTGTGGGTCGGCTGAAGAGCTCCCGCTAGTAATGGTTGTTGGACGTAGTTCGCTCTCGTTCACAACTTATTGGCGGCGCTGTTCACTGTTATTCACCGTCATTCTCAACCGATTGCCCCGCCGCTACCGCCATGATCCAACTCAAACCCGGCCTCTCGCCTTCCTCGCTGAATCGTCCCCATAAATCGTCCCATCGCATGAAGAACCGCCCGACAAAAAAGAAAAGCCAGGGCTTGCGATTCGAGCGGGTGTTCAGCGATGCGAAGGTCGCGCCGTTCGACCAGATCGATTGGGAGCGCCGCACCGCGGAGATTACCGATGACGCGGGGAAGGTGATCTTCAAGCAGGAGACAATCGAGGTGCCCAAGAGCTGGAGCGCGCTCGCGACCAAGATTGCGGTCTCGAAGTACTTTTACGGCGATATCGCGAACGGGACGGACCCGCACACCGGCGGCCGGGAAACTTCGGTGCGGCAGCTGGTCCATCGCGTCACCCGCACAATCACCGATTGGGGGATCGCGGACGGCTATTTCGCGAATGCGGAAGCGGCAGAGACTTTCTATGACGAGCTCACCTGGCTCTGCGTAAATCAGCACGGCGCGTTCAATTCTCCGGTCTGGTTCAACGTCGGGTTGTATCACCAGTACGGCACCGGCCGGGAAGCAGGGGCCGGCAACTATTTTTACAATCGCGAAACCGGGGTCGCAGAGCGGGCGGCGTCGCAGTACGAGTATCCGCAGGGCAGCGCCTGCTTCATCCAGAGCGTCGAGGACACGATGGAAGACATCATGCGGCTGGCAACGAGCGAGGCGATGCTTTTCAAATACGGCAGTGGGACGGGGAGCGATCTTTCGTCTCTGCGGAGCACCCGGGAAAAATTGAGCGGCGGTGGAAAACCGAGTGGGCCGTTGTCGTTCCTGAAAGTTTACGACCAGGTCGCGAACGTGGTGAAGAGCGGCGGCAAGACGCGACGGGCGGCGAAGATGAACACGCTCAAGGACTGGCACCCCGACATCGAGGAGTTCATCGACGCGAAACAGAAGGAAGAAAAGAAAGCATGGGCGCTGATCGAGCAGGGCTACGACGGCAGTTACAATGGCGACGCCTACGGCTCGGTGATGTATCAGAACGAAAACCTGAGCGTCCGGGTGAGCGACGAATTCATGGACGCGGCCGTGGAGGATCGCGAGTGGTGGACGAAGCGGGTGCGCGACGGAAAACCGTGCGAGAAAAAAGAAGCGCGGGCGATGCTTCGGAAGATCGCGGAGGGGACCCATATCTGCGGCGATCCCGGGATGCAGTTCGATTCGACGATCCACAAGTGGCACACCTGCAAGGGGACCGAGCGCCAGAACTCTACGAACCCGTGCTCGGAGTATCTGTTCCTCGATAACACAGCCTGCAATCTGGCGTCGTTGAACCTGATGAAGTTCAAGGGCGAAGACGGGGTCTTTCACGTCGAGCGCTTCAAGGCGGCGTGCCGCGTCTACATCACCGCGCAGGAAATTCTGGTCGATAACGCGAGCTATCCGATCAAGGAGATCGCGGAGAACTCGCACATCTTCCGAACCCTCGGCCTCGGCTACGCCAACCTCGGCTCGCTCATCATGAGCTACGGCTACGGATACGACAGCGTGGAAGGCCGGGCGCTTTGCGGTGCGATTACTTCCATCATGACTGGCGAAGCCTACGAGCAGAGCGCGCGGATGGCGAAAGCGATGGGACCGTTCCCCGGGTATCGCGATGCGCGTTGCAGTGGAGTATCCAAGCCGGTCGCGAAAAATAACGTCGCGGCCATGCAGGAAGTGATCGAGCTGCACCGTTCCGCCGTGGGCGAGATCGCGGCGAACGAGGAGTTTGCCTATCTGAAAGAGGAAGCGGCGAGAGTTTGGGACAGCGCCGTGGAGCTCGGCAAGAAACACGGTTACCGCAACGCCCAGGTCACCGTCCTCGCGCCGACGGGCACGATCAGTTTCCTGATGGATTGCGACACGACCGGGATCGAACCGGATATCGCGCTCGTGAAATACAAGCTGCTCGCCGGCGGCGGCATGCTGAAGATCGTCAACCAGACGGTCACGCCCGCGCTTGAAAAACTTGGATACAATTCCGAGGAGATCGAGCGGATCATCGCGCACATCGACGCGTTCGACACGATCGAGGACATTAAGGATTCCGATGGCTCGACGATTTCTTCGGGGTTGAAACCGGAGCATCTGCCGATCTTCGATTGCGCCTTCAAAGCGCATAAAGGCGAGCGCAGTCTGGGCTACATGGCGCATCTGCGGATGATGGCCGCGGCCCAGCCGTTCCTGAGCGGCGCGATTTCCAAGACCGTGAACATGCCGGCGACGGCGACCGTCGAGGAAATCATGAACACCTACATCGAGGGTTGGCGGCTCGGCCTGAAAGCGATCGCGATCTATCGCGACGGCTCAAAACGCTCCGCGCCTTTGAACACGCGCAAGACGAAAGACATGGGCGGCGCCGGCGAAGAGGTCGGGCTCGAAGTGATGGTGGAACCGGCGGAATTGAAGAGCCGAATCCTCGAGCTCGAAGGCGAGATCACGATGCTCCGCAGCCGGATGAACCAGCCGGTCCGCCATCGGATGCAGGACACCCGCATGTCGTTGACTCATCGGTTCGAGATCGCGGGACACGAAGGGTACATCACCGTCGGCCTCTACGAAGATGGCCAGCCCGGCGAGCTCTTCATCACCATGGCGAAAGAAGGCAGCACCATCGGCGGCTTGATGGACACCATTGGAACGCTGACATCTATCGCGCTCCAATATTGCGTGCCGCTCGAAAGCCTGGTGAAGAAGTTCGCGTATCAGCGCTTCGAGCCGAGTGGGTTCACCAAAAACCCGGATATCCGGAATGCGACCAGCATTACCGATTACGTTTTCCGCTGGCTCGGCTGCCAGTTCATCAAAGGCTACAAGGAAGCGACCTCACCGTCGCGCAGCCAGGCTGAGCTCCCGATGAAAGAGATCAGCGACATGGAAAAGAAAGCGGTTAATCGACCCGTGTCCGACCTTTCGCGGACCGCCGACAAAGATCTGATCGACGTCGTCGCCGGCCATATTCCGAACGAAGGCAACCCGCACGTGACGAGCAACGGCCACACCCACGCCGACCGCGTCGCCGAAGCGCTCGGCAACATGTTCATGGACATCATCTGCTCGCATTGCGGCAGCAACAAAGTCGTCCGCGCCGGCGCCTGCGGCGTCTGCACCGAGTGCGGCACGAGCCAGGGTTGTAGTTAACAATGGCCGCTTCCCCCCAGTATGCCGACTCAGAAATTCGGCGGTGATTGGACGGAGCAGAAGCTCCGGATCCTCGAAGACTATTTAAAGGCTTACTGTCGGATCTTTCAGGTAAACCCGGCCGCGAGGTATTTCGACACGATCTATGTCGACGCGTTTGCCGGAACTGGTCTCATCGAGAAGCGAACATCGCACACGAATAATGCAGACCTCTTCAGTGAGCTGGCAGAAGATGAAGCGATACGGTTCTTGAAAGGGAGCGCGTCACTGGCATTACAACATTCGTTCACACGGTACATTTTCATCGAGAAATCGGCGGGACGGATTGCCGAGTTGGAAAAGCTCCGAACGCAGTCACCACGAAGAGATACTATCTTCATCGAAAAAGGAGAGGCCAACGCCTTACTTGCGAACCTTCTGAAGTCGACCAACTGGCTGAAGTGCCGTGCCGTTGTCTTCCTGGATCCCTATGGCATGCAGGTCGACTGGGACACCATTGAGAAGCTTGGCCGCACCAAAGCTGTCGATTTGTGGTTATTATTTCCGCTGGGTCAGGCAGTGATGCGCTTGCTCCGCAAAGAAGGCGAGCCTCCTCCAGAATGGCAGCAAGCGCTTGATCGAATTTTTGGAACTCATGATTGGCACTCGCGATTTTACGTCACGACACGCGAAGCCAGCTTATTCGGCGATGAAATTTTGACTACGCATCGAGTTGCCGATTCGCGCGCCGTCGGAGCATTCATGATCGAGCGACTTGAGACCGCGTTTCATGCGGTCGCTCCGAATCCAGGAGTTCTCCTGAATTCGCAGAATGTTCCCCTTTATTTGTTCTGCTTCGCATCGGCGAATCCGAAAGGGGCGCCGCCAGCGTTGAGGATTGCCGAACATTTGCTAAAAGAACTGAGCTTTTAATGGCCAGCCAATCAAATATCGAATGGACCGAGGCGACCTGGAACCCCGTGACTGGCTGCTCAAAGGTCAGCGCGGGGTGCAAAAATTGTTATGCCGAGCGGCTTTCAGTTCGACTCAGAGCGATGCGAAATCTGCGCTATGCGAACGGCTTCACAGTGACGCTTCACGACGATCTCGTGGATCTTCCGAAACGTTGGCGGGAGCCGCGACTCATCTTTGTCAACTCGATGAGCGATTTGTTTCATGAAGATGTGCCGCTGGAATTTGTTCAACGGTTGTTTGCGACGATGCGCGCCTGTCCCCAGCACACATTTCAAATTCTCACCAAACGCAGCAGCAGATTACGGAGAATGGCTGCACAACTTGACTGGCCTTCTAACGTTTGGATGGGAGTTAGTGTAGAAGACGGGCGCGTTTTGTCTCGCATCGACGATCTGCGCCGCGTACCTGCGTTTATCCGGTTTTTGTCGTGCGAGCCGCTTATCGGCTCGGTTGCCGGCATCGATCTAACGGGCATTCACTGGGTTATCGTGGGCGGGGAATCCGGTTGGGGCGCGAGACCTATCAAGATTGAGTGGGTCCGCGAAATTTTTCGAGCATGTCGGCGCCAAAAAGTCCCCTTCTTTTTCAAACAGTGGGGTGGTGTTCGCAAGGACCTCACCGGCCGTTTGCTAAATCGTCGTACCTACGACGAGATGCCTTCCAAAGCCGCCGCGTGACGCCGAACAATTTGGCGTATTGACCACGGCCGCGTTACGCTACCCTGATGGAACTGGAAATTTTCACGCTTTGCGATGCGGCGACGGAGCACGCGGGGAAGTTGAACATCATTGGGACATTCGACTCGCTCCGGGGATTTGAGACGCCGATCTCGCATCCGCAGTGCGCGATCGCGGGGCGGCTGCGTTTTGAGCAGATCGAGGAGGGCGAGCACCGGGTCGTCCTGACGTTTGCGGATGAAGACGGGAACATCGTCATGCCGAAATTCGATTCGAACCTGGCGGTGCAGTTTTTGGTGGGGCAGCGGACGATCACGTCGCATTTCGTAATTCTGATCCAGCAGATTCGGCTGCCGAAGTTTGGCGAATACACGATTGACCTGGCGGTTGACGGCCGACAGCTCGGGTCCCTGCCACTTTACGTCACGAAGATCGAGCGCCCCGCTTGAAAATATCGGTTGTCAGCGAGGCTGGCATCCACGATTTAATCCCGCGCAATTGAGCTGGCTCTTGCGGCGACCCCCGTTTTTAAAAGGAACCGGGCCGGGGCTAACTTGCGAAGCGATTCACGATTGGAGTTTATGAACGAAGCGGAAATACAGCGGCAGAAGGAAATCAAGGAAGCGGAAGAGCTGCTTTTCACGGGGCCGCAGGCGCTCGGGTTCGCGAAAGGGCTGTTTTTGGGCCGCTTCGTATCCGATTGGGCGATGCCGTATCCGCGGATCCCGGCAGCGCAACAGGCGGAGCTGGATAAATCACTTACGGAAATTCGGCAGTTCCTCGACGAGCATCTGGACCCGGTCGCAATCGATCGCGAGGCGGACATTCCACGGCATCTGATCGATGGACTGGCGCACACCGGCGTGCTGGGAATGACGGCGCCGAAGGAATTTGGGGGCCGCGGATTTTCGCAAAGGGCTTACTGCAAAATCCTGGAAGAGATCGGCGCGCGCTGCGCATCGACCTCCGTATTCACGAACGCGCACCATTCGATCGGCATTCGCGCGTTGCTCCTGTTTGGGACGCGCGAACAGAAGCAGCGCTGGCTGCCCCCGCTGGTCTCGGGGGAACAGCTCGCGGCGTTTGCGTTGACGGAACGGGAAGCCGGCTCCGATGCGGCGAATGTCCAGACAACGGCAACCCCGAGTCCGGACGGTTCGCATTTCATTCTCAACGGGGAAAAGCGTTACATCACCAACGCGTCGATCGCGCAGGTGCTGACGGTCATGGCGCGGACGCCGGTGCCGGGCTCGGACAAGACTGCGATCACGGCATTTCTGGTCACGCCGGACATGCCGGGATTCACGATGCTCGAGCCGCGCATGGAAAAGCTCGGAATCAAAGGGACGGCGACCGGACGTTTCGCGATGCAGGACATGCCGGTGCCGAAGGAAAATATCCTGGGGCCGATCGGCAAGGGATTGAAAGTGGCGCTAACGGTTTTGGATTTTGGGCGGACAACTTTTGGCGCGTGTTGCACCGGGGCGGCGAAGACCTGCCTGGAAATGGCGGTCGCGCACGCGAACAAGCGCCGGCAATTCAAGAAGACGCTGGGCGATTTCGACCTGACGAAGAAGAAGATCGGGCGGATGGCGGCCGACGTTTACGCGATGGAAGCAATGACGGCGGTGACGGCGTCGCTCATCGATCGTGGGCTTGAAGATTACATGCTCGAGACGGCGATGCTGAAAGTGTTCACGACGGAACGGCTGTGGGAAGCGGTCAATGACGCGTTCCAGATTTACGGCGGCTCAGCCTACTTCACCGACCTTCCGCTGGAACGAATGCTGCGCGATGCGCGAATCAACCAGATCGGCGAAGGCAGCAACGAAGTGCTGACGTCATTCATCGCATTGGTCGGCATGCGCGGACCGGGGATGGAGTTCAAAGAGATTTACGACACGATGTTCAATCCGACCCGCGGCCTGGGCAAAGCCTGGACGGCGGGAATGAATCGTCTGGGTGCGGCCGTGAAAATCCCGAACGTGCCGGTGAAAAGCGAGAGCCTGCAAGCGCAGGCGTCGCAGCTCGGCCGGTTGATCTGGCGTTTCAATCTGAGCGTGAACCGCGCGCTAATTAAGTACCGCGAACCGGTCATGGACATGCAGTTGATCCAGGAACGGATCGCGGGTGTGGCGATGGAGATGTTCGCGTCGGCCTGCGTGATCAGCCGGCTGGATTCGGATTTGCAGGGGACGGCATCGAATGGTGCTTCGGCGCCGGCCAGCCGCAAGGCGGCTCAATTATTCCTGCGCCAATCCTTCCATCGGATCCGCCGATTCTTGAGCGAGCTCACGGATAATGACGACGCAGAACTTCTTGCCACCGCGAACTCGGTCCTCGGCAAGGAACAGCGCTCCGGCTCGAACGGAAAGTAAACTCGTCTCGGTGCGGGAGCGTTGAGTCAGGCGGCGTGAAGTCGCTGAGGACTGGTACGGGAGCCGCTTTACGCTGCCGATGTTCGTTACCGCCGAGAAAGGCGACTCAGTCGTGGCGGCTTTGCGTGCAGCGGTAGATACGCAAACTCCGGCGACCCTCAACAAGCCGTTGCCGCGGCACTTGCTTTCCAGCCGGACGATCGCGGCCATTCTTTCGCTGCTGTTATTGCTGGTGCCTCTCTCGTCCTGCTTTGAAGACAAAGGCGCCGCGATGGATGAAGGGGCGGTTCTCATCTACCCGGAGTTAGTCCAACACGGGGCTGTGCCCTACCGCGATTTCGAAACCTTTTATGGGCCGGCAAACCCGTGGTTCTTGTCGGCTTTTTATTCCTGTTTTGGCGCTTCGATGGCCGTCGAGCGCTCGGTCGGTTTGCTCTACCGTCTCGTGATCTTGCTTGCAGTCTTCTGCATTGCGCAGAGAGCGGGAACGGCCGTCGCCGTGGGCACAACGCTCCTCACAGGTGCCGCGCTCATCGTGACGGGCATTGTGGCCTATGCCTGGATGGGATCGCTAGCCTGCGCGCTTTGGTATGTTTGGTTAATTACACGCAGAGAACAATCGCTCGCGGGGGGCTTGCTCGCAGGGTCTCTGGCGGGGTTCGCCCTGCTTTTTCGCGTGGATCTTGGCCCGGCGATCATAGTTGCTTCGCTCCCGCTCCTGCCTTCGTTTTCCTGGCGACAAAAGGGGATGATCGCGCTTGGAGCGGCGCTTGCGCTGCTGCCCCTCGCCGGTTTGTTCGTAGTGGCCGGGTTTCAGGCAATGCTGGATAACTTATTTATTTATCCTGTTCTGCGCTCAAGCCCGGGTCGACATATACCGCTCCATGCTGCCGATCCGGCGGCGCTCCGTCTATTTTTCGTCCACGTCCTGGCGACGTTGGTGAATATCGCGGCGGGTTTGAAACTTTGGCTCCGCCGGCCTCAAGGGCAGCGCGACGTCACGTTGCTTTGCGTGTCGCTTTTCGTTGCCGGACTCACGCATCAGGCGTGGCAACGGCTCGACTTGTTTCACGTCATGTTGGCGGCGTTTCTTTCCCTGGGGCTGTTGCCTGCTGCTCTAATGGTTTTCGGATCCCGGTGGCCGGCCCGGTTTTCGAATCCGCAGCGTGGAGCGGCCGCGGCAGTTTTGGCCGCAATTCTGGTCAGCGTCGTGATCCCCGAGGTGCCTTCTAACACGAGGTGGGCCGTTAGGGACGCGATTCAGACAGATCCCGCGCCCGCTTTTCGCGTCGAAAAAAAGGGACGCTGGTTTCCTGTGGGATCGCTCGGAACAGCGCAACGAATCCAGCGAATGATCGATCGACTGGAGGAGCTTTCGTCGCCGGGACAGCGCCTTTTTATTGGACCCCGGGATCTGCGCCGCACGAACTATTGCGACACCTTTCTTTATCATCTCACGCCCCAACTGCGTCCCGCGACCTATTTTCTGGAAATGAATCCCTTCTCAGCGAACCGTCCCGGCTCGCGCCTGGCGAAGGATATCGAAACCGCGGATTGGCTAATTCTGAGTCGCCTCTGGGAAAAGTCTGAAACATTCAATCGTGCGGCAGAACTCGGATCGGACGAACCAAACGCCGTTGTTCGGAAGAATTTCACCGCGGTGGGCGAGTACGGCAGTTATACGCTGTTTCGGCGGAAAGGCTGACGGTTGCCCGAGCTCTGGTGGCGCAGTTCGACCTAAGAAGCGAACCATGGATCTCGCGAACCCAGTTCCACCCGGCCGCGGCTAACGCGCTTTCTGGATCTCTTGCTCGAGAGAACGCGCCAGAGCCGGATTGTTCGTCAATTCCAAGGCGCGGCGATAGTGAACCACGGCATCGCCCTTCCTACCCAGTTGCAGAAGCAGTCGGCCCAACCGCATATGGGAGGCCGCGTCCTCGGGCGGAATCGCGAGAGCTTTCTCATAATGCACGATGGCTTCGGCAGTTTCTCCTTTCCGGGCCAGCAGTGCGGCGAGGTTGGAATGCGCGTCGGCGAAGTCATCCCGTAATTCGATTGCCTGGCGATAGTGAGCAATGGCCTCGTCGAGCCGACCCTTTTCCGTCAGGGCATTGCCGAGGCTGGTGTGAAGAAGAGCGACACTCAAATGGTAGTGCGTCTCGCGATCGTCCCGCCGAATGTTGAGCGCTTTTTCGTAGTGGGAAATCGCCTCATCCACCTGGCCTCGCCTGACCAAATACACCGCGACATTGTAGTGCGCGACGTCGTTATCCATCGTCACTTCGAGCGCGTGTTTCCAAAGGGATTCGGTACTGCTCCAATAAGAAGTCTGGATCCGCGCCTGCCAGGCCAAAGCGCCGATGATGATCGCCGTCGCGCCGGCTAAAATCGCGCGGCGCGTGTTCGAGCGGAGCGCCCAATCAGTCAGAGCCCAGATCAACGCGAGGCAGAGGCCAATCTGCGGGAGATAGGTATAGCGATCGGCGCGGCCCTGCAATCCGACTTGGATGAAACCGATGACGGGCAGGAGCGCGACAAGATACCAAAACCAGCCGACGATAAAATATGGACGGGTCCTCCGCCAAACGAAGGCCAGCGCTGTAATCCCACCGAGGACTAGAGCCGCAAAGGCGATCTGCCGCGGCGCGAGGTGATCGGCCACTTGCGGATAGAAAACGGCCAGCCTTGCCGGCCAGATCATTTGGCCCAGGTAAGCGACGTAGCTGAGAAGCGCGTTACCGATTCGCCAGGTCACGGGCAATTCCTCGCTGTAATTTACGGTCGTTTGTTGGGCAATTAGCGTCACGACGGCGGACAAGAGCGAGAGCAAGAGAAGCGGAATCTTTTCGGCAATCATTTTCCACCAACCGGAAATTCCGTTCTGAAATCTAGCTAACGGCCAGTAATCCAGCAGGAGCAGCAGCAGCGGCAGCGTCACCAGCATCGGTTTCGCCATCAGTCCGAGGCCGAAAAACAGCGCGACCAGGAGATAACGGCGGACCGACGGTTGCCGTGCGTAGTGGAGATAGGCGCCGAGGGTCAGCATGAAGAAAACCGCGCTCAGAACGTCCTTCCGCTCCGCCACCCATGCGACCGATTCGGCGCGCAAAGGGTGAATCGCGAATACAGCGGCGACGAGAGCGCTGCGCCACAACGCTCCGGTCATCGCGCGCAGGACCGTGAACAGCAGCAGCGCGGCAACGGTATGAAACAGGACGTTGGTGAAATGATGACCAGCGGGATTTAACCCGAACAACTGGCAGTCCAGCATATGGGAGATCGTTGTCAGCGGGTGCCAGTTCCGGGCATGCGGGCGGGTGAACGCCGCGACCACGCCATGACTCGTCAAACCCGCTGTGACCTCCGGGTTTTCGTAGACGTAATTCGGGTCGTCGTACTGGACAAACGGATGGTCGAGCGTTTGCCCGAAAACGATCCAGGTCAGGATCGTGAGTGCCAGATAGACGGCGGCGAGCGCGCGAGTCGAGACCGGCTCCTGCGAAATAGTATTCGAGGCCGCCAACATGCCGTTCACCAAAGCGCGCCGCGCGCCAACTGGCAACCGAGACCGCGCCTTACTGGCGCAATTCTAGCTATCAAGTCGGACATGCGTCTCGCAGAGCTGGAACCTGCCACGACGGGCCGGGTTAACCTCGGCCGGAAACGGCTGCTCATTTTCATCGTCGCCTACAACGCGCAAACGACGATCGAGAAAGTCCTGAGCCGCATCCCCTCGTCCCTCCACAGCGATAATGTCGAGGTCTTGATCATCGATGATTCGTCGCAGGACAACACCTTCGTCAATGGGCTTCGTTATCAGCAGCGCAATTCCGCTTTCAAAATCACCGTCCTGCGCACGCCGGAGAACCAGGGTTACGGCGGAAACCAAAAGCTCGGTTACCGCTATGCGATCGATAACGGCTTCGATATCGTCGCCCTGGTTCACGGCGACGGACAATACGCCCCGGAAAAATTGCCGGAGCTGCTTCGGCCTTTGTTGAACGACGAAGCGGAGGCCGTTTTCGGATCCCGGATGATCGACAAGAAGGCCGCGCGTCAGGGCGGGATGCCGGCCTACAAATGGATCGGCAACCAGATCCTGACGGCGTTTCAGAATCGGATGCTGCGGACCGCGCTCTCTGAATTCCATTCGGGCTACCGGCTCTATTCCACTGCGGCCCTGGCCCAGATCCCGTTTGAGAAAAACACGAATGATTTTCATTTCGATACGGAGATCATCGTGCAGCTCGTGATGAAAAAACTGCGGATCGCGGAATTGCCGATCCCAACTTATTATGGCGACGAGATTTGCCACGTGAACGGGCTGAAGTACGCCTGGGATGTTTTCAAGACCATGCTCCGGGCGCAGTTCCACGAGATGAACTTGCTGTTCGATCGCAAGTTCGACGTGCTTTCGGCGGAGGAAAACTACGATTTGAAGCTCGGTTACGCTTCATCGCACACGGCCGCGATTGACGCGGCCCGGCCAGGCAATCGGTTACTGGACCTCGGGTGCGGCCAGGGTTACGTGGGCCGCGAGCTCGCAGCCAAGGGATGCAAGGTGACCGGCATGGATCAGTATGTTCCTGAGGTTTCACCGGATGACCGCATCGATTTCATCCGTTGGAACCTGGATCGCCCCGAATTTCCGGTAAACGTCTCGGGATTCGATCAGATCATGATGCTGGACATCATCGAGCACCTGAAGGAGCCGGAAAAATTCATGGACGAGCTTCGCTTCGCCGCTGCTTGCAAACGGCCGGAGGTGATCATCACGACCGCCAATATCGGGTTTATCGTGACGCGCCTGATGCTGTTCTTCGGGCAATTCAACTACGGCCGAAAAGGCATCCTCGATGCGACGCATACCCGTCTCTTCACGTTCCGCTCGTTGGACGCGCTTTTGGAACAGTCCGGCTACAAGATCCTCGAAGTCCGCGGGATTCCGGCGCCCTTCCCGAAAGCGATCGGGAAAAATGCCGTCTCGCGTTTCCTTCTGGGCATAAATCAGGCGCTCATTGGCATAAGCAAGAGCCTGTTTTCCTATCAGATTTTTATCCGGGCCGAGGCCAAGCCGACCGTGCACAATCTGCTGGGTGAGACCATCGAATCGAGCGATCGGCTTCGAGAATCCGTCCTGAAGATCGCCTGCTAAAAAATGCGGCGCGCGGCTACTTCAGGATCTGAAGAGCGCGAAGCAATCCCGCCGTGACCAGCTCGTAAAGGTCGTGCTGGACAAAAAAGATGTGGTATTGCCGCAAATCGATCGCGCAGAGAAAGGTAATCGCGACGGCCATAATGATTTCGCGGCGACGAAAGGAACCCGTGACATCGGCAAGACAGGTGACGGCAAGATAGCGCAGCGGCATGTCCCACATGTTGGTATAACGAAGGTTCATGCCGTAACGAACGTTGCACATTACCAGGTACGTCGCGGCCATGAACGCGACCAGGTAAAGGGACTGTTTGTTTTCGAATTTCAGTCGAAAGATCGCGCCCCACGCTACAAGAAAAGTCAGCGGACTGGCCAGGAGCAGGTCCACCAGGTAGCGGTACCAGGGCCCATCTCCCGTGGCGATGGCGTAGGGTAACACGGATGCTTTGCTCACAAGCAGGCGGTAGGTATTGATGAAGGTGGTGGCGCTTCCGCAGAGAGCGATGAGAATTACCAACCCGAGGAGTGGGCCAGCGATCGTGACCAAAAGAAGGGGCCGAGTCACCACGCCAAAGCGGAGCCATTTGTTCGCCCCAATGAGAGCGAGCAAGCCAACGTAAGCGAAGAGAGCATTTTCTTTGGTCACCACCATCAGGGCGAGGCTCGCCGTGTAAAGAATCAGCCAGCGCGCCTGGTTCGGCTGGCGCAGGTTTTCCCACAAAAACCAGAGGCACAGCGTGGCCCAAAAGGCGAAAAACCCGTCGATGAGCGCGTGTTGCGACATATGAATCTGCGTCGGTGCGCAAGCCATAAGGGCAAGCACGGCGAGCGCGATCCGCGGGCCACCCAATCGCCAAGCGAACGTGCCTGCGGCGAAAAACAAGAGAATGCTGAACAGACAGGAGACGCGGTGGAGCGACACGAGCGCTTCCTCTCCGGTCGCTTGATGCCAAAGGTAGGCTGTGAAGATATAGAGGAAGCGAGTAGGCGGGAGGATCGCCGCTGGCAGCTTAAGCTGGCGCTCGACATAGCCTTCCGCGAAATCCGGATAGCTCGTCAGGCCGCTCTCGATGAGGTTATTGACATACCCCCGATAAAGCCCTTCATCGTACCCAATTCCGGTAAAGCCCGCCGACGGATAAATGCGCAGGGCGATACCGACCAGGCAGACCACGACAATGGCGAACAGCAAGAGACGGGTGTGTCCCGCCGGCGCCGGCGATTTGATTTCGCTATTCACTATCTTTCATTGGTTCGATCGATTTCAGAGACACAAAGCGGAGATCCGGATTTTCGCGCCAAACTTCCCAGCCAGAGCGAGGAGGCCACCGGTCAGGACCAACCATGGAACGAGCAACCAATGCGCGCAGATCAGGTTTAGTTTGTTTGAAGCATGTGCGAAATCCCAAGGAAAACCGCCGGACGCGGAAGCCGTAGAAGGTCGGGGGAAAGCAACAGAATGAACGGTCCAAGCCAGGCAAGATATTGAGCCACGACACCGGGCGACAGAACAAAGAAGAGTATCCAAGCGTAGCCAATGGTGGCAAAAACGGTTCAAGCGAGGCAAGCCCCTGCAGGAAATAGCCCACGAGAGGCGGATGGTTGAACAGGACGCGAATGGGCAGAAGGCGATGACGTCGTTTGTTTCCAGCGCCACCAAGGCTATTCCTATCTTTGAAAAAGCTGCGACAAGGGCTACCGCGAGATCAACCCTTCTCCCTTGAGAGATGGAACATCGCTGCGGGTGCTCATTTGTGTGGAAGGTGGACAGTGGGCCGGTGATTGGGCAGCGTCTGCCACTTCACTTGTGAACGCAATGTGCGCCCGGAGCGCTGGCACCGGATTTGCTCGGACATTCGTCCCACCGAATGACTCTCTCCGTCATCATTCCCTGCTTCAACGAACGCCGAACGATCAGAATGATCGTGGAAAAGGTCAAAGCCGTTGTCGCGACCGATACTGAGATCATCATTGTCGATGACGCATCAACCGACGGGACCGACGTAATCGTCGACAAGCTCGCCGGCGAAGGGACAGTCGTTGTGCATCATCCGGCTAATCGTGGGAAAGGCGCGGCGATGGAGACCGGATTCCGCCATGCGAACGGAGACATTGTTCTAATCCAGGACGCAGATCTCGAATACGACCCGCGGGATTACCGCGAATTACTGAGTCCGATCGAGAACGGGGAAGCGGATGTCGTTTTTGGATCGCGATTCATGGGAGGTCGTCCGCATCGGGTGGTTTATTTTTGGCACATGGTGGGAAATCGAATTCTGACACTGCTTTCGAACATCTTCACGAACATCAACCTCAGCGACATGGAGACGGGGTACAAAGTTTTCCGTCGGGACGTTCTCAAGGATCTGCAAATTGAAGAAAAACGCTTTGGTTTCGAGCCCGAGATCACCGCGAAACTCGCCCAACGGCGTTGCCGTTTTTTCGAAGTGGGAATCTCCTATTACGGACGGACCTACGAAGAGGGAAAGAAAATCGGTTGGCGCGACGGAGTGCGGGCACTGTATGTGATTCTGAAGTACAACCTCTGGAAACGCGAAGCGTATGTCTTCGAATCTGCGAGCGCGACTTCAGCCCTCACCGCAATCGAGCCCTCCTTGCCGGTTTCGGTATCGAGGACATGACATCCTCGATTTGCTGAAGGAGACGCGAAACTAAAACGGCTGGCTGCCCACTCAGGTCAGGCGCAAAACCGCCGGGCGCGGTCAACGTTAGCGGGCCCGGAGCTCATAAAGGAACGGAGCGCGCTGGACGAAGGCAAAGCGCCGCTGAAGCCGGTTTAGAACATCGGCTTCGTCACCAACGAATGTAGTATCCAGAAAAACAGGCGTGCCGGCCGCGGCTTGGGTGGCGAGAGATTCGAGTTGTTCGCTGGCGACAAATTGGACTGCCTCTGAAGCGCCGCCTCGACGTAACTCGCTGTTGCGGCTATCGCGCCAGTTTAGTTTCGACGCATTCGGTAGATCCACGCGTTTCGGGACAAGTAACTTCGAAGCGTACTCGACTTTGCGCGAAATAGGCACGATCCGGCGCGACGAACCATGGCCGGCGAGACGCTCGAGATAGACAGGGTCAATTGCCGAGATAATCATTGCATTTGCAGGGGTGACAGTGCGAATGCGATCTGCCGCCAGGCGGCGATGCGGCACGGGTTCGGGGACGGTGATTCTCGCGGCGATCGCGAGCAGGAGAATCACGGGCAGGACGAATTTCAAATGCGAAATCGTTCGGGCATTGAAAAATAGCCCAAGCACCCCTCCGGTGATGACTGCGGCACCGGCGAACATCGGGATATGGAAGCGATCGCTGGGGAAAAAATAAAACAAATGAAACAACAGGATGGGACCGGTTGTCAGTGCAACAAAAGTTAGGGCATCCCGGAACGCAGGGCGCTTTGAGGCAAACTCTGCCGGCTCCCGCTTCCGCACAAGCAACCAGGCGGCGATACCGACAACGACGTAGAGTGGGAAGACGGTTGCGGCGATCAACCACAGGTTTGTTTTGAAATAGGAAAGCGAGAAGATTAACGATGGATAATCCATTGGGATGGCGGCCCAGTATTTGTAACCGTTCCGCAAGGGCGAACTGAAGGTGACGGCGTTATAGACAAGTGTGATCCCGGCGGCCGCGGCGATTGGCAAGAGCAATGCACTCGCGTTGCGAATGCGGGTTTCAGGGACACGAAATATTTCGAGCAGAAAAGGAAAGAGCATTGCGGCAAAAACAGGGCGGAATAGCGTCGCGACCGCAATCAGCAGACCAGCTCCGAAATAGATTGCGGGCGATCGTGGACCGTCCCGCAGTCGCAGATAGAGCAGACAAGTCGCTAGCATGAGACAGGTCGTCGGAACGTCCCCCATTACCTGTGTTCCCCAGCTGGCGTAGGATGGTAAGAAGAGTAGAGCGAGGCCGGCCAGGATCCCGCCGGCGACGCCACCGAGGCGTTTCCCTATTGCGTGCCCGAAACCGATGCCCGCCACCGCCAACAGAGTCACCGGCAGAATGGCGTTTCCGGGGTCATGACCGAACACGACATAAGCCGGCAAAATGACGAGCGCCGGAAACCACGGCGGGTAACGCGGAGGAAGCATTCTTCCTTCCAAAACGATTTCATAGCGGCCGGTCTCGAGCAATTGGAGCGGCGCCAGCGCGTACTCGACAGTGTCTGGCGGCACTTCGAGGTTGGAAGCAGCATACGGCGTTCGATAGAGCCAAACGGCGGCAATGAGAGTTAGAATCAGGAGAGGGCCTTGCCCTTTGAGACCGATGGGCAGCGATGTATTATGGTTGGGCACGGCGTTCGATCTGTTCCTGGAGCTCTCGGTATTCGCGCTGATCTGGCTCCCGCTTTAAGGCGTAAGCAAGAGCAATTCTGGCACCGGCGATGTTTCCCACAGCCAGCTCCGTCTTTGCCAGAAGGAAGTGCGTCTTCGGGTTTTGTGGTTCCTGAACAAGAGCCCGACGGAAATATCCTATCGCGTCAGCGAACCGCTGGTCCTCTAAAGCGAGTACGCCGAGATTATTCAAGGCGCTCTTGTGCGTGGAATCGAGGCGTAGAACTGCTTCATAAAAGACGATCGCTTCAGCACGGCTGTTCTGAGCGAGGCGTAGATTTCCCATAGCCAGAATTATTTCGGGATTGTCCGGGACTAACTTGTGCGCCCGATGAAGATAATTTTCAGCCGCGGACAGGTCGTTGGTTTCGAGAGCGAACCGGCCTGAGTTATAAGCTTCCAATGCCCAAAGAGAGGGATCGTCGCGCGGGATCGTCACGAACCATGCGCTGACAGCCACGAGTCCGAGTTGCAAAGCGGCGCCGCCGTAGTTTCCGCACGCGAAGCGATTCCAGAGCCGCTCAAGCCCGAGAGCTGCCAGAACCAAAAGTCCGGGAACAGCGGCCAGCCGATAGCGTTCCGTGACAAAGATCGGGAGGATCGCGAGTACCTTGCAACCCGATGGCGGCCACAATCCAGCGCGAGACCGGAAAGGTGCGCAACGAAAAAACGAGGCCGGAAATACCGAGGACAGCGACCACCGCGAAACCGAGGCCGGGAAAAACAATTTTGTATCGGCGCAAGATCGCGATCACGCCGAGATCGTCGTATTCGAAAGCATTCCAAAAGTTGCCGAACTTGCGGGCGAGGAGTTTTAGCCACGCGCCGGGATTTGCCGAGATGTAATCGCGCGCTTTGCCCGACCAATAGCGCGACACCTCCGAGCGTTTCAGCGGCCGGCCGGCGACAGTTTCAGCTTGATCGATCGAGTCGCGCAACATTTCGCCTTGGCCGGCGTGCAAATCGGGAAAGTGAGGGTAACCAGTCGCCGCGGGATTGTTCCCCAGCCATAGGTTGATTCCGCTGTGAGCAGAAAGGAAAACGGGGTCGCGCGCCATGACATAGTTGTGAATCCAGCAGGGGGAGGTTCCGACGAAGACGCCAGCGAACAGTAGCGCCAAAACAACTCCTTTCGCACCTGGGCCTAGTTGAGTCCGGCGAATGAAGATTGCGCCGACGAATAGTGGAATAAGAAACAGAATCGCGGCGACACCCATGGCGGTGAAGCCGATGAGCACACCGCAAACAAAGCAACGCCACCGCGACGGAGCGTTCCCGGTGCGGACGATTTGCCAGACCAAGAACCAGAAGATGAAGACCGCGCCTGCGGTGGGCATGAGGATGCCCGAGTAAGCCTGGGCGGGGAGGAAGAAACACCAGGCGGCGGCAGCGGCGATCCCGGCGATATTCGCGGCCTTTCCGGGTTTGGTCGACCCCTCAAGCATGGCTCGAACAGTGATCTTATAAATGAGAACCGCCGTCCCCGAATCCAGGCAGGTTTGGAAAAAGCCCGGTACAAATGGCCCATAACCAAAAAGCCGGTAGATCAGGGCGATGAGAAACGGATACAGCGGCTGGCCGTAGAAGGCTTGGTGATCGGTCCACTGTCCGTGCAGGATTTGCTTCGCCCACTCATCGTAGAAACGCATGTCGCTCCCAGTCGGCAGGAACAATGGTGATGAAGCCAGCCGGATGAGAACGATCAATCGGACGAGAAAGGCCGCTGCAAAAATGTAGTGCGCCGCGCCGAGAGACTCTGGCCAGAGCTTTCGCAGAATACTGAGACGGCCGGAACCGGTCATGGCGCAGTCCTTCCTGGGTGCCGCAGCTGTTCGGATGGGCCCGATGGGGTAAAAAGCGAACCCCTTGGCATTAACGCTGCTTTAAACACGAGCACATCCGCGGTCGGTATCGTGGATCGCAGTCAAACAAACAAGAGATAAAAAGAAAGCAACAACATGTTAAACAAATTCAACAAACGCCGCGGGGGCTTTACCCTCGTGGAAATCATGATCGTGGTTGCGATCATCGCTTTGCTGGCCGCAATTGCGGTGCCCGGATTCCTCCGCGCACGTAAACGTTCCCAGGCAAGCCGCATTATTAACGATCTTCGCCTGATCGACTCCGCGGTCGACCAATACGCGATCGAGACCAACAAAAAGAGCGGCGACGCTGTCGCTGTATCTGATTGGACGAACTACCTGAAGAAGGGCACGAACCTGTACACCACAGGCCTCGATATCCTGAATAATACGTACGGCATACAGACGGTCGACAAGTTGCCGTCAGTGCCGGCGAATTCGAAGACCTCATTGTCGGACGTGACGGACACGACCTTTTGGTCGCCCTACAACTAAGAATCTGACGATTCATTCTCCTGTCATTTCTGCAACGGCCGGAGTGACAGGGAATGAGTTGTGAGAACGAGACCGAAAGTCACGCCACCTCGCACCTCGGCAGTAAATAAAAATAAATAGAAAGACGCACTCCTAGCCATGCTTAAAAAACTCACAACCAAACGCGGGGGCTTCACTCTCGTGGAAATCATGATTGTGGTAGCGATCATCGCCTTGCTCGCCGCCATCGCTGTTCCTGGATTCCTCCGAGCCCGCAAGCGCTCCCAGGCTTCCAAGATCATCAACGACCTTCGCCTGATCGATTCAGCCGTTGATCAATACGCCATCGAAACAACCAAGAAGACCGGCGATCCGGTTGCGGTAACGGATTGGACCAACTATCTGAAGAAAGACACGGTCCTTTACGCGACCGGCAAGGATTTGTTCGGCGATGACTACGGTCTCCAGACCGTCGACACGCACGTTTCCGTTCCGGCCACCGCAAAGGACAATCTTTCGGACGTAACGGACGCCAGCTTCTGGTCGCCCTTCAACTAGCCAACGCGGTTCTCAACATGAAGAGCGTCCTTTCGGCAACGAAAGGACGCTCTCTTGTTTAGGAACCGAGAAAGCCAAGGTCCTTTGAACTCAACCTTACAAAATGGACGCCGCGTTAGCTTCTCCTTCTCTTACATCCGGCGCTGCTGACAGGTCGCTGCTCCACCAGACAGGTGCGCTGTTTCAGCGGACCTGGGTGCGGTGCACCCTCCTTGCGCTATTTGGATTCGCGGTTCACTTCCCCGCGCTCCAAGGCCAGCTCATCTGGGACGACCAATACCTGGCCCACGACAATCCTTTCATCAAAAGCCCGGTCCTCATCCTGGAGTCGTTCCGGCATTATCTCTTTCTCGATTCCTTCTCCGCCCATTATCGGCCGGTCCAAAATATTTCCTACATTTTCGATTACCTGATCTGGAACACCGATCCTTACGGCTTCCATCTTTCGAACGTTCTCTGGCATGTGGGCAGCGGGGTCCTGCTCTACTTGTTGCTCGCGCGGTTGTTGAAAGGTCTTGCCGGTGACGGGCGACGTTCCTTCGCTTCGGTCGCAGCCTTTTTTGCCACGCTGCTCTGGGTGGTTCATCCGGTCCACAGCGCGGCGGTCGATTACATTTCCGGGCGCGCGGACAGCCTCGCCTTCTTCTTCGCGTGCGGCAGCTGGCTACTTTACCTCCGAGGTCGCGATACGACACGGCCGGCCATCCGATGCCTGGTCTTCCTTCTCGCAGCGTTCTCGCTGCTCCTTGCGCTTTGCTCCAGGGAGAGCGCCTCCCTGTGGGTCGCAATGTTCCTTTGTCATTTGTTCGTTTTCGAAAAATCAACGCCACTTCGGGCGAAATTCGCCGCGTCTGTCGTTTGTCTGCTGATACTCGGTTGTTATGCAGGCTTGCGGCAGTTGCCAGAACATCGCGTCACGACGATCGCGTCTGCTACAGGCTGGCCGGCGCCGGTTCGCGCTACTCTCATGGCGCGCGCGCTCGGGGATTACGGGCGGCTCATGGTCTGGCCCGTTAACTTGCACATGGAGCGAACGGTCTTCGACCCAGCGAGTCTACAGAACAGCGCGAGCTGGCGGAACGCAGCCGCGGTAGAGTACCTTTCGATTGCTGGCCTCCTCATTGCGGCCGGGCTGGTTTTGGCCGCGGCGCGAAGAGGTCCGGCGCGCGGGGTTCGAGTTTTCGGCGCAGCCTGGTTTCTTCTCACGTACCTACCGACCTCGAACCTCTTCGATCTGAACGCCACGGTCGCCGAGCATTGGCTTTACTTGCCGAGTGTGGGTTTCCTCATCTTCGGTGCTGGTTGCCTCCTGGAACTTTCAAACCGATCCGGGCATTTCGCGATCGCCTTTGCCTGCGTCGGCTGCGCCGGGCTCAGCGCCCGTAGTTTCGTGCGGAGCACGGATTGGGTGACGGCCGAAACCTTTTACCAGCGCACTCTTGCCACCGGCGGCAAGAGCTTGCGCGTCGCAATGAACCTGGGCCACATCTATTCCTCGAAGGGCGAATTTGTAAAAGCCGAGGCACTCTTTCGCCGCGTGTTGGAAATCAGCCCCGACTACACCATGGCGCGCAGCAATCTAGGCGAAGCGCTTTTTCGCCAAGGAAAAACGCAGGAAGCCGAAAACGTTTTCGCTGCGGCGAGCAAGTCGGCCGAAGAATCGCGGACCCAATTTCCCCGGACTTGGATCGCGGCTTTGAACCAGGCGCACCTGCGGCACAACGATCACGACGATGGGGCCGCGCTTGCGATCTTGGGAAAAGCGCGGGGCGATTATCCGGGCACCTGGGAGCTGGTCAAGTTCGAGGCGGAATTGCGGCGCCAGACTGGCGGACCGGATTCGGCGTTGCCGCTGGTCCAGGATTTTGCGTCGAACCATTGGTGGCACAACGGGGCGTTCCTGGCGCTGGGTCGGCTCTGGGCCGAGCACGGAGACGGGGAGAAAGCGGAAATCGCGTTGCGGCACGCCAGCTGGCTCGATATTCACGATGCCGAATCGCTGAACCTAATCGTTGCGATGAAGATGTTGCAGAATCGATTAGACGCCGCCTGCGAAATCCAGCGCCGTGCCGTCGCCCGCCAGCCAGATCAGCCGCGGCAGTATCTCTTGCTCTCCGACATCCTGGAAAAAATGGGGCGCAACGAGGAGGCGCGAGCCGCCCTTGACCAAGTCTCGCAGTTAAACGCCCTGGCCCGTTCGGAGCCCCGCCTGAACTGAACGGCCACGCGCCGTCTCGAGAAATTCCGATGCCGTTGCTTAGCCGATTCCTCGAACGAACGCGGCCACACTGGATCCGCTGCCTGATTCTTGTGCTGTTCGGCATCGCGGTGCGGTTCCCCGCTCTCACGGGAGACCTGATCTGGGACGATGCCTCGTTGACTCGCGACAATCCTCTCATCAAGAGCCCGCTGCTGATCCCGGAAACGTTCCGCCACTATCTCGCACTCGACGGTTCTTCCACGCACTACCGTCCAATCCAAAACATCACCTATTTCTTCGACTACCTGTTCTGGAACACGGATCCGTTCGGCTTTCATCTTTCCAATCTGCTCTGGCATACAGGCAGCGGAGTCCTGCTTTATTTTCTCCTTCTACGCCTTTTCGAGCCGTTTCGTAATCGCTTCGCTGACAGATCCAACCTTCTCTCCGGCGCGGCATTCTTTGTCGCGCTCTTCTGGGTCGTACATCCGGTCCATAGCGCCGCGGTCGATTACATTTCCGGGCGCGCTGACAGCCTGGCCTTTTTTTTCGCGGGCACGGCATGGCTAGTTTATCTCAAAGCGCGATCACTTGGCCCCCAGCCGTATCGTTTTCCGCTCTACGTTTGCGCGGCAGCGCTGGCACTCGTCTGCCTTTGTTCGCGCGAAAGCGGTTGCATTTGGATGCTGCTCTTTCTCTTCTACGTTCTCATTTTCGATCGGGAATCCTCCCGGCGGTTCAAATCGATAGTCGCCGTCGTTTGCCTTGGTCTCATTGCCATTTATGCCGGCCTGCGACAATTGCCTTCAGAGCACTTGCTTTCGCCCGTCGGGAATACTCTTCCATTTGGTGAGCGAGGCATGCTGATGCTTCGCGCGCTGGGCGATTATGGCCAGCTCATGGTTTTCCCCTGGAACCTCCACATGGAAAGAACCGTGCGCTTTACCGAAGCCGCGACGACGTCTTGGCGCGCTCTGCTGGCGAGCCATTATCTTTCCATTATCGGCGTCGTCGCCGCGGCGGTCCTGCTGTTCGGCGCGCTTCGAAAAGGAAAGGCGCAGCCGATTCGGATCCTTGGAGTGGCTTGGTTCATTCTGGCGTATCTGCCGGTCTCCAATTTGTTCCCGTTGAACGCGACCGTTGCCGAGCATTGGCTTTATTTGCCAAGCGTCGGGTTCCTGATTTTCATCGCGGGTTGCTGGCTGGAATGGCCGGCCCGTTCGAGAACTATTTTAGCCGCAATCGGCTGCGCGGCCCTTCTCGGATTGAGCGCGCGGAGCTTCGTCAGGAGCGGGGATTGGCTAAACCCGGAAACACTCTACCGGCAGTCGCTCGCTGCCGGCGCTGCAAAAACCAGAGTGGCGTTGAACCTCGCCCAGACCTACGCCGATCGGGGAGAATACGCGAAAGCAGAAGCGCTCCTGCGAAAATTGGTAGCGTCGAATCCGAATTACGCGATGGCGCAAAGCGCCCTCGGCCATCTGCTCCTTCGCGAAGGCAAGACCGACGAAGCCGAACAGGTCTTCGCGAAAACGGCGAGCGGTCCCGCGAAAACGACTGCCGATCAACCGCGCAGCTGGATAGCCGCCCTTAATCTCGCTTACATGAAATACTCCGCCCACGATTCGCCCGCCGCGCTCGCCATCCTCGACCGTGCGCGCACCGATTACCCGGGAACGTGGCGCCTGATCGATTTGGAATCGGAGGTCCTTTGCGCCGAGGGCAAAAGTGAAAAGGCTCTCGCGCTGGTGGAACAATTCCGGGAAGACCACTGGTGGCATTGCGCCGCCGCCATCGAGGCCGGCCGGATATATCTCGAACAAAATCGCCTTGCCCAAGCCGAGGCCGCACTGCGCCGCGCGAGCTGGCTCGACATCCATGACGCCGACTCCCTTAACCTGATCGCTGCGATGAATATCGGGCAAAACCGGTTCGACGCCGCCTTAGAAAGCCAACGCCGCGCCGTCCGCCGCCAGCCTGAGCAACCGCGACAATATCTTCTCCTGGCCGACGTCCTGGAAAAACTGGGACGCCACGAGGAAGCGCAAGCCGCGCTGACCCAACTGCACTCTCTCCAGGCCCTCGCGAAATCGCAGACGAGCAAAGTCGTCCCCAACTAGCGCCACGACCATCTCGCGGTTGCGGCGCGGCGTGATAAGCTACGCGCGCCATGGAGATTATCGTGCTCGGCGCCGGAGCCATCGGCAGTCTTTATGGCGCGAAGCTCACCGCCGAGAACGATGTGACGTTGGTCGGTCGCGCGGAACATGTGGCCGCGATCAATTCTCATGGCCTGCGAATCGAAGGCCTCGAGTCACAAATCGTGCGGGTTCGTGCCGCAACGGCACTGGATCATCTCGGGCCGGAGGCATTGATCGTCCTGACAACCAAGGTGCCGGACAGCGCGGCGGCGCTCGGTTCCATCGCGCCGTTGGTGCGAGACGACACGACTATACTCTGTCTCCAGAACGGGATCGGCAGCGAACGAGTCGCGCGGATGGCGCTCGGCGATCGGGGGACCGTGCTCCGCGGTATCACTCAGTTCGGCGCGATCTTCAAATCGCCGGGAACAATCCAGTTCATGGCTCAGGGCTATACGTTGATCGAGCAACACGAGCGCAGCGCCCGGCTCGCCAACATTCTCAGCGCCGCCGGCCTCGATTGCCGAGTCTCACCGAACATCGGCGCGGATGTGTGGCACAAACTGGTGATCAATTGCGTCGTGAACCCAATCACCGCGATCCTGCGCTGCGAAGTCGGCGGCATTGCGAATCCACAGCTCGCGCCTCTGAAGCGGTTGGTGATCGATGAATGCAGCGCCGTCGCCGCCGCCGAAGGCGTGACCCTCGAGAACGATTTCATGCGCGAGATCGACGATTTCTTTCGGCCGTCGCATAACCTTTCCTCCATGCACCAGGATCTGCGGCGCGGCCGCCAGACGGAGATCGAGTATCTCAACGCTGCGGTCGTGTCGTTAGGCCATCAACACAATGTTCCCTGCCCGGTCAACGCCGCTCTTACTGCCATCATCAAAGCGATGGAAGCGAGAGACGCGCCTCGACGTTAGGTTAGCGGCGCGGTTGTTCGACCCGATCCGGCTCGGTCGTCTGACCAGCTTCCGTGGCGGCACGTTCCTTGAGCGCAGCTTTTCGGCTCAATTTCACGCGACCCTTGTCGTCGATGCCGATGCATTTCACCCAGATCATTTCGCCAATCTTAGCGACGTCTTCTGTGCGATTGACCCGGAAGTCCGCCAACTCGGAAATGTGAACCAGGCCATCCTTGCCCGGAAACACTTCGACGAACGCGCCGAACTCTTTAATCGAAACGACACGGCCATGATAGGTCTGGCCAACTTCAATCTCGCGCGACATGCCGCCGATAATCTCTTTCGCGCGCGCCATGCTTTCGGGACTCGTCGCGTAGATGTGGACGGAGCCGTCGTCATCGATGTTAATCTCGGCACCGGTTTCGGCCACGATGCCCTTGATGGTTTTGCCGCCAGGTCCGATAAGCGCACCGATTTTCTCCGGATTGATTTTGATCGTCTCAATCCGCGGAGCGTATTTGCTCAGATCGGCGCGCGGCTTGTCGATCGCCTGCGCCATGATCCCAAGAATCTTGGTGCGCGCTTCCTTGGTGCGCATGGTCGCTTCCGCCATGATCTTATGGCTGACGCCCGGCAACTTCAGATCGAGTTGAAATCCGGTAATGCCGGTTTCCGTTCCACAAACTTTGTAATCCATGTCTCCGAAGTGATCTTCGGAGCCGATGATATCGGTGAGCAACTCGTAACGTTTTAGTTGGCCGCTGTCGTCGTTCTCTGTCACGAGCCCGACAGAAATTCCCGCGACCGGAGTCTTAATGGGAACACCGGCATCCATGAGTGCGAGCATTCCTCCGCAGACGCTCGCCATTGAGCTGGAACCGTTGGATTCCATGATCTCGCTCGTGATGCGGACAGCATAACGAAAGTCTTCCATGCCTGGGACAACCGGCTCGAGCGAACGCTCGGCCAGGGCTCCGTGGCCAATCTCACGACGGCTGGCGCCGCCGGTCCGGCCGGTCTCACCCACGCTGAACGGCGGGAAGCTGTAATGAAGGAGAAAGCTCTTCGAAGTCTCACCGCCGCCATAGGCGTCGATATTTTGCGCTTCTTCGATTGGCGCCAGAGTAACAAGAGCGAGCGCCTGGGTTTCGCCGCGCTGGAAAATCGCGGAACCATGGGCGCGGGGCAGGACGCCGACTTCGCACGTGATCGGACGCAAGTCCTGATAACCGCGGCCGTCCATCCGTTTCTGTTTGTCGAGCACGCTGATGCGGAAAGCCTTTTTCTGCACGTAATCGAACGCCTGCGAGATCGCGAACTTGTCGGCGTCCGGGAATTTCTCCAGCACCGCTGTTTTCACTTCGTCCTTCAGAGCGTTCACCGCTTTGCTCCGATCGACCTTCTTTTCGTTGTAGAGAGCTCCCTCGATTCGGTCGCCGGCGACTTGATACGCCACCTCGAGGATGTCGTGGTTCACCGTCATCAACGGCATTTCGCGCTTCGGTTTGCCGACTTGGGCCGCGAGCTCTTTCTGGATGCGAATCATTTCCTTCGCGTGCCCATGGGCGAATTCGAGGGCCTTCACGAAATCCTCTTCCGGAATCTCCATGGCGGAGCCTTCGATCATGATGACGTCGTTTTCGGTGCCCACGTAAACGAGGTCCAGATCGCTCGAGTTGCGCTCGTCATGCGTCGGGTTCGCGATGAACTGGCCATCGACCCGGCCCACACGGACCGCGCCGATTGGGCCTGCGAACGGAATGTCGGAAACAGTCAGTGCCGCGGAAGCGCCATTGATCGCGAGAATGTCCGGATCGTTCTGGCCATCGGCGCTAAGGAGGATCGAGATGATCTGAGTGTCGTAAAGATAACCGGCCGGAAAAAGCGGACGCAGCGGGCGATCCGTCATCCGCGAGGTGAGCGTTTCCTTTTCCGATGGCCGGCCTTCGCGCTTGAAATAACCGCCGGGAAATTTCCCGACTGCGGCCGCTTTCTCGCGGTAATCGACGGTGAGCGGAAACCAATCCTGCCCTTCCTTGATTTGGGTGGCCGAAACCGCGCTGACCAGCACCATCGTGTCGCCGCACGAGACGACTACGGAGCCGTCGGCGAGCTTGGCGATCTTGCCGGTTTCGATTGAAATTTGAATGGCCCCAATTTGGGCCGTGACCTTGTGTTGCATGACTGCGTTTCTCCTGGATTGGCTGATCCCAGGCCGGTCACCCTGATTGTAGGTTTTAATCCGGCCGCAGCCGGACTAAAACCTCTAATCAAAGTGGAACGTCGGCCTGAGCGCCGGTTTACTTATTGATTACCGAACTCGTCAGGCCAAAAGCCGGCCCGAGGGACGAACGCAGCCAGAGACAGACCCGCGGCGTTACTTCCGCAGGTTGAGTTTCGCGAGAAGGTTTTTATACCTGTCGGACTCCGACTTGCTCAAATAATCGAGCAAGCTCCGGCGCATCGCCACCATCTTGAGGAGGCCGCGGCGCGACGAATGATCTTTGGCATGGCTCTTGAGGTGTTCCGTCAGCTGTCCGATCCGGCGTGTGAGGAGCGCGATTTGCACATCGGCGCTGCCCGTATCCTTATCGTGGAGCTGGAACTCCTTCATATCCATCGTGTCACTGCTTTCTGCCATAAACGAGCGGGTAGTGTAGGTGAAGAATCGTCCTTCGCAAGTGCTCCGGTCGCACGACTATTGCCTTTGCATTTCCCTGATCAGCTCGCTCGAGCCTTTCAGGCTGACGTTAAGCGATTTCGCGATCTGGGCCCAGGTCTTGCCGGATTTCTGGAGGGCGAAGATGCTGCTGACCTTTCTGCCGGTGGCGAGGGCGAGCGAATGCGCGACATAAACGTCTCCCAGCGTCAACCCGTGTTGAGCCTTTTCCTGTTCCAGCGTGGCGGAAGCTACGTCGGTGTTGATGACGATGATGCTTAGCATGCGCTGCTTGTTCGTCCGGGCGGCGGCGTTGATCTCCTCGATCAGTCTGGCGATGGCCTTCGGATCGGCCTTTACCGCTGGGCTGTTCGATCGGACTGGCGGGTCGGTCGATCGGTCGGGCTCGGCGCCAATCGAGTCGGCCACCATCGCAACCGACAGCACGGTCGCCAGGAGATTGACGACGGATGTTTTCATATCACCAGCGCGCCTAGCTTGACATAAGCTTAGACCACGCGCGAGCCGTGGCGCTCGAAACGCGGCCGAGATTCGTCGTTTTCATTGTTACCGACTAACCTGGCGCTCGTGCTGAAACAGGAGCGGCGGATTTGGTTTCGCGTTTGCCGTCGTACCAGAGATCGAGTTTCTCACGCGACAGCACCCCGCGTTTGCCGGCCACGATGAGTGAAAACGTTCGCTTGAGAATAAAGGCAGCCGAGTGCATCCGCAGCTTTCGGCCGGAGGTCACGATCGGCTCGCGCAGTAATTTGAACCGCGCTATTTTTTTCAAGGCCACGGTAAAATAAATTTCTTCGCCGGCGAAAAGCTGGTCGTCGAATCCACCGATCGCGCGAAAATTTTGGCGCGTTGTAAAGAGAAACGCCCCGGCGCCGAGCTTGAAGAAGGTGAAATAGAACAGTGAAAAAATGTGGACGAACAGGCGCCCCCACATCGGCACAGGACCTTCAGGGACGACCCGCGCGCCGCCACCGGAGCATCCGGCATTCAACGCCGTCAGAGCCCCCGTGACGTGAGAAGGAAAAATCAAAGTATCCGCGTCGACAAAGAACAGAACATCCCCGCGGGCGGTGCGAGCACCGGCGTTACGAACCTTGGCTATCTGGCGGAAATGCACTCGCACGAGGGCCGCACCGGCAGCCGTGGCGATTTGAGCCGTGGCATCTGTGGAGGCGTCATCCACCACGATGATTTCAAACGGTTGCTGCGCGGCTTGGGCGGCGTGGCTGATGGACGCCAGGGTGCGCGGCAATTCGCGCTCCTCATTATAAGCCGGAACAATAAACGAGAGCATACACTCGGCAGGCGGCGCCTTGCCGCTCAATCTAGCGTCGCTTCCCTCGAAGGCCGAATGAAAAGGCGCTCAACCCTTCGCCTGTTGGTCGAGCGCTATGTATTCGTGGCGCGGCGGGCTGAAGGTGTCGAGGACGCGGGTGTCTTCGAGGGTTTCCACGCCGTGTGGAACGTTGCTCGCCAGATAGTGGGAGTCGCCCGGACCGAGGATGCGGGAATCGTCGCCGACATTTACCTTCATTCGGCCGCTGATGATGTGGATGATCTGCTCCTGCGGGTGCTGGTGCGACGGCATGACGCTGCCGGCTTTTAGCTCCGCGATCATTTGGTACATCGTTTCGCCGTGGGTGACGGTGCGGCGCCGAATGCCTGGGGCGAGATCGATCCAGGGATTGTCGTTCACGAATTGTCCTTAACCCCGCTGCTCGATTCGTTCAACCGGCGCGTGCCCGGAATGAAGGACCGGCGATCCGCATGCGATCTTCGACATTTCGACCCGGACATAATTGAGCACCACGGGGGAGAGGATCATGCCCGGCACGCCCATCAGTTTTTCGCCGATGATCAGACCGATCAGGGTGAGCCAGATCGGATTCCGGATGCGGGCGCCGATGATCTTGCTGTTGAGAAAATATTCCAGCTTGTGGACCACCACCAGAAAGATGAGCGCCATGATCGCAAGCTTCCCCGAGACGAGAAATCCAACGAAAACGATGACTGTGTTGCTCACCACGTTTCCAATGATCGGAAACAATCCGCAGAGGAAGGTGAGGCCGACGACGACCGGGGCGTAGGGAAGCCCCACCGAGAAGACGAAGATCGCGGTGAGCACGGTGTTGATCGCCGAGATCGTCATCTGGGCACCGATGACCGTGGAAAAGCTCTGGTAGAAATCGGTGAAGCGCGCTGAGATTTCGCGGCAATACACCGAGTAAAGATTATTCCGCACCTTGTGCGATTCGGGAAACAGATCGAGCTGACCATTGAAGAAGATGCTCACCGCGCAGACGATCGCGATAAGCAGAAAGACGATCGTCGTCGAGGCGTGCCGGGCGAAATTGGCGAAATCGCCAAGGTAGCGCGCCTGGTCTTTGATCGTGGTCATGGCGTGGGCCTTGAAGCCTTGGAAGTCGGCGAAGGGAAGAGTGAGATTATGCTCTTCAGCCAGGGCAATCGCGTTATCGAGGAGCTTAGGGAGGGCGGTGATCGCGGCCCGGATGAAATGCACGGCCGTGTAGCCGATGCCGGCAACGACGAGAATAAAGACGATGAGAGTGACCCATTTGTTCGGAATGAAGCGACCGAGCTTCGAGAGGACGAAGTAGGAAAAAAGAAGCGCGAGGAACGGCGCTCCGAGCTGGAGCAGACCTACCAGGACCAGCGTGATCGCCAGCACGATATACGACCAACGGGCCTGTTTCGTCATCGCGCTCAAGGTGCGTGCGGCGAGTTTGTTCGTCCAGCAAAGTCTGTAACCGCGTCCCTCTGGGACGCGCGAGATCGATTGCGCGACAAGACGCCGGCTCGCGTCGCCCACAGGGCGATGACTACGGAAGACCTCTGTATTCCAGCAGCGGAAGCTCACGCCGCTCGCCTTCCACTTCGCTGACGCTGGTCCCGACCCGCGTCGCGCCCATCCGTTTGTAAAATCCTTCAGCGTTAGGATCGGCTTCGATCTTTATCAGATTGCACCCGAGCCGGCTTGCCTGCGCGGCGGCGTGCTCGAACAAGGCGCGGCCGATGCCGCGTCCCATCGCGCTCGGCAGGATCCAGAGATGGTCGAGGTGGAGTCCGTCATCTTCCGTCGTTAGAACGTAGAAGCCGATCGGGCGATCATCTTCGACGGCGCAACCGGCGGTGTTTTCGGCAATGAATTCTGGCCGTATGGTCAGGGTGTCACGCCAGGCAGCGATCCAGTTTTCGGGATAACCCCAGTGCCGCTTCGCCGCGTGGGCGATGTCTGTCAGTGCCTCAGCCTGCTCTGGTCGGGCGCGAACAATTTTCATTGGTGGATCGAGCGCTCCGCCGCTCGATGATGCGGCGGCTCCGCGTAACAAACATCGCGCGACGAAGCGCGCGATCCACCGAGTTTGTCTGACCGCTGACATTTTTTTTACAAACTTCGAACCGCGCTCTGACACAGCATTTCGCGACTCGTGTCTAACTAGGATGATGAAAAAACTAGTGGTCCTCAGTCTCGCGGCAGTGCTTGCGCAAGCGGCCTCCGCCTCACCCGCGCCAGAGGTAACTCTGCGAGTCACTCCCGAGCGCGATTTTGTTTACCGGCTCGGTCCGCGCGAATTGATCGTGCAGGTCGAGGTCGAAGCGCGCAAGAACGACGACGGCAAACGTTCGCCGATGAATCTTTGCGTTGTCCTGGACCGGAGCGGTTCCATGGAAGGTGCGAAGCTCGAGAAAGCGCGGCAGGCGGCTGCGATGGCAGTCGATAAACTCGGCGACGACGATATTTTCTCGCTCGTTACTTACGACAGCGAAACCGATTTGCTGATTCCACCGGAGCGCGTTGGCAACTCCGACCATCGCGCTGACTTGAAAGCGCGGATCCAACGCATCCAGGCCGGTGGGAGCACGGCGTTGCATGCCGGCGTAGTTTTGGGCGCGAAACAGATCCGAAGCCGCTTCACCAAGGAGCGGGTGAATCGCGTGATCCTGCTTTCCGACGGCCTCGCCAATGTCGGGCCGAGCAGCACCTCGGACCTGGCCCGGCTCGGCCGCGAACTGCGGAGTGACGGGATCTCCGTGAGCACGATTGGTCTTGGCGACGACTACAACGAAGACCTCATGACCGCCTTGGCCGAAGCGAGCAACGCCAACTATTATTATGTGAAGGACGCCGAGAAACTCCCCGGCATTTTTGCAGAGGAACTGGGCGCGGCCCGTTCGCTTTGTGCGCGGAGCATCGTCCTCCGCATCGAAGCGCCGGACGGCGTCAAGCTGAAGGAAGTCATTGGCCGGCCGGATATCGAATGCCACGATCGGGTCGCGGAAATTAAAATGCCGGAGCTGTTCGGCTCGGAGAAACGGCGCTTCCTGGTTCGTTGCCTGACCGAAGGGAAAACCGACGGCCTCGAGGCCGCCACGGTTGAGTTGAATTATTCCACGGTCGCCGGCGTGCAGGCGGCGGCGCAGCGGCAGTCAGCGAAGATTTCCTTTACCGACGACGAGAAGAAAGCCGACACAAGCGTCCGTGCCGAGGTAGCGCGAGAGAACAATGTCGTCCAAAACCGGATCGCGAAAGAACAGGCGGTGAAACTGGCCGACGAGGGGAAAAGCAAAGACGCCGTCGCGGTGCTCCGCGAACAAGCGCAGAAAAATGCCGCGGCGCCGAAAGAGATGCAGGTGCCCGGTGTTGCCGAGGAAAACCGAAAACTCGAGGAGACCGCCCGCGAAATGGACACGAGCGGACAGCTCGCCAAGGCCCGCCGGAAGTCGATGCAGTTCGAGAATTACAACGACAAATACCAGAAGAGTCGCTGAGGGGTGACCCGCCTTCGCCCGGCGTTGGTGGGCAGGCGGGACGCGGGAGACCCGCGGGGTTGGGCGAGATCCAGCGCTTTTCTCGGCGACCCCGCGGGAACGCGGCCAGCAATGGCCGACGGCTGTTCATGGCACCAGAACCTGTTAGCCTGCAGATCGCGTCGTGAAACGGAGCATCTGGATTTTCTTTCTCGCGATTGTCCTTCCGAGTATCGGCCTCGGCTGGATGGCGTTTCGCGGTGCGAACGAGCAGCAGATCATCCTCGAACGGCGCACCGCCGAGCTTTACCAAAAAGAAGCCGACGCAATTGCGAGCGCGGCCCGCAGTTTGATCGACGAAGAACGGCGGGCGTTTGTGGATCGTGTCCGGCAGTTGAAGGCCGACGCTTCCGCCGTCGAGATCAGCCGCGATTTTGCTACCAAGCTTTCCGGAATCTGGAACCGGCGCGCGATCGGATTCGCCCTCAGCTCCGAGGGCAATCTGATTTCACCTTCTGCCCAGGAAGCGGGTAGCGATCCGGAGCGGCAGAAATTTCTGCAAGACAATGGCGCGTTTCTCTCGGGAACAACGCCGGCCACCGTTTACTCGGTCCCGCAGGACGAGCTAAATCGGCTGGAGCAACGGCGGAAATCGAAATCCGAATCCGATACCTATGCGGATAGCGCTACGAAAAAATCGATCGCACCGAAGCCGCCCGCGGCGGCAATGAAAGAGAAGGACGAATCGAGCGCAGCAAATCTACTTCGGAACGTCGAGCCGCAACGGCAGCAAACCGCCAATGCACCCGCGGTTTCGCAGCTCGTCACCGCCACCGCCGATTTCAGAGCGCTGACTTCCGATCACCCGGAAGGCGTGGTGACCCGCTTCATGCAGGACCGGCTCGAGATCGTCTTCTGGCTTCGATTACCGGAAGCCCCCGGAATGATTTTCGGCTGCCTGATGAATGTCGAAGCGCTCAGCGATCGCTGGCCGGAAGCGCTGACGGACAACGCCGGCGCCGATTATATAATCGCGTTGCTCAACGACAAGGCGCGCCCGGTGGCGACTCTGCCGCCAAATGAAACTGCGCGGGACTGGCGCCGGCCCTTCGTCGCTTCGGAAGTCGGGGAAGCGCTGCCGCACTGGGAAGCGGCCCTTTATTTGGCGCGACCGGAACAGCTGCAGGAGAACGCGCGCAATATCCGGCGAACGCTCGTGCTCCTTATCGCGGCGGCGCTGGCGGCGATCGCCGCGGGCGGCTGGGCCGTGTTTGCCGATGCCCGGCGGCAGATGGCGCTCGCCCAGAAGAAAACGGATTTCGTTTCCAACGTGTCGCATGAGCTGAAGACTCCACTCACTTCCATCCGAATGTTCGCAGAGATGATGGCAACGGGGAGCCTCACGGAGGAGAAGCGGCCGCGCTATTTGCGGATCATCGTCGCGGAAGCGGAGCGGCTGACGCGCTTGATCAACAACGTCCTCGATTTCGCGCGCCTCGAACGGAAACAAAAACGCTACGATTTTCGTCCGCTCGATTTGCATGACGTCCTGGCGCGAACGTGGGAAGGACACGAATTGCATTTGCGCGATCAGGGGTTCACTACCCGATGGCAGGCCGCGCCACCGCCCTATCCGGTGCGCGGCGATGAAGACGCGCTCGCGCAGATCGTGGTCAATTTGTTGTCGAATGCCGAGAAGTACAGCGCCGATCGGAAGGAGATCGAACTCCGCAGTTATCTGACTGAGGATTCTGTGAACGTCAGCGTGCTCGACCGCGGGTCGGGTGTTCCGGCGGGCGAAGAAACGAAAATCTTCGAGCCGTTTTATCGCGCCCACGATTCGCTCGCGAGTGGGATTCAGGGGAGCGGCCTCGGGCTTACGCTCGCGCAACGCCTCGCCCGGGAGCATGGCGGCGACATCGTTTATCAAGCGCGAGAAGGTGGCGGGAGCGACGTGACCCTGCGAGTGCCGCTGGCTCGGGCCGCTGACGACCGAGCACGAGCATGAGCACGAGCACGATTACGAAACGAGGAGTTAAATGAAGAAGCGCCTCCTGGTGGTCGAAGATGACGCGCACATTCGCCTCGGTTTGTGTGACGCGCTCCGGGCTGAAGGTTACGACGTTACCGATTGCCGGAACGGCGCCCAGGCCGGTCCGCTCATTAAACAACTCAAGCCCGACCTGGTGATCCTCGATATTATGTTGCCGGGAAAAAGCGGCTTCGATTTGTGCCGCGAAATTCGTTCGGGAAAAAACCGGGTCCCGATTCTGATGCTCTCCGCGAAAGGGCAGGAGATCGACAAGGTGGTCGGCCTCGAGTTGGGCGCGGACGATTACGTGACCAAACCGTTCAGTCTCCGCGAGCTCCTGGCCCGGGTGCAGGCGTTGCTTCGCCGCGCCGAAGCCGGTGGCGCCGCCAGCGATCTGCCCATGGAGATCGCGTTCGGGAAAGTCCGGATCGATTGCAAAGCGTTACGCGGAAAGCGCGGCAAGGAAGCGATTGAGCTCACGCCGCGCGAACTGAAGGTTTTGTCCGTCCTGTTTCGCGAGCGCGGCAACGCCGTTTCCCGGGACGCGCTGCTCAACGAAGTTTGGGGTGTCGATTATTACGGCACCACTCGCACGCTCGATCAGTTGATCGTGAAGCTCCGCCAGAAAATCGAAGAAGTCCCCGCAGAGCCGCGCCACCTTCTCACCGTCCACACGCTCGGATATCGCCTCGAGCTTTGAAACGACGATGGCGTTTGAAGCTGCCTCAGTCATTCTCTTTCAGGATCCATCGCTTCCAACTAGGGCAAATTACGAAAGAAGAGTTCTTGCCGAGGAGCCGGGGAGCTAGTTCCGCCGAGATGAAGAACACATTGCTCGCTTTGCTCGCTGCGACCGGTTGCGTCGGCTCACTCCTCGCCCAGGGTTCACCCCCGCCTGCCGCCTCCGGTTCAATCACGAAAGAAGAACGCGAGAGCGCGATCAAATATCTGAAGGACACGCAAAAGGACTTTCTCGCCGCGATCGACGGAGTAAACGACGCGCAGTGGAAGTTCAAAGCGGCGCCGGATCGCTGGTCAATCGCGGAAACGGCCGAGCACATCGCCACCGCGGAAGATTTGATCTGGGGTCGCGTGGAGGAGATGATGAAGGCGCCGGCCAACCCGGAGAAGCGCACCGAGACGCAGGGTAAAGACAAAATCATCCTGGAAAAAATCCCGGACCGCTCGCGCAAGGCAAAGGCGCCGGAGGTCCTCAAACCGACCGGAAAATTCGCCACCCGCGAAGAGTTGGTGAAGCACTTCATGGAAACGCGGGCGAAGGAGATTGCGTTTCTCGAGCAAACAAAAGAGGACCTGCGCAGCCACATCGCCGAGAATCCAGCGCTGGGCCTGATGGACGCCTATCAATGGGTCATCTTCAACGGGGCGCATTCGAAGCGCCACACCGCGCAGATCCAGGAAGTGAAGGCGGACGCCAATTATCCAAAGAGCTAGGCGAGTAGATCGGGAAGATCAGCGCTCAGTAGCCCGCCTTTGCTGAAGCTACGGACCACGAAACGAGCGGGACGATCTGCTCGTTTCGAAATTGGGACGGTAAAATCCCGGGCACGGGAAAAATGAATTAGCGTTCAATCGAACGCGCGCGTGTAAGTCGTTGTTAGACAGGCCAAAACAGATGGTCGCCTGCGGTGGCACACGGCATGCAAAGGCCTGCGGTTGGAGCCGCTCCAATGTAGACGCCTCAACCTCAACCGACCTCACACCATGATCATCCGCGCCCTGTTCATCCTCTTCCTCGCTGCCACTGCGGCCTTCGGCCTCACGGAAGAAAATGTTTCTCAAACCCTCGACGGCGCGCCGGGTGGCCGGCTGATCGTCGACGTCGATTTCGGAACGATCGATGTCGCGGCCGGACCGGACGACAAAATTTCCGTGACCGCGCGCCGCAAGATCGATTCGGACAACGACGGCCAAGAGAAGGAATATTTCGCCTCGACTCCCATCACGGTTAGCAAGGATGGGAACACGGTCACTGTCCGAGCCCGGCGCCAGAACAAGGACAAGAACATGAACTGGAGCGGGCGTTGCAATATGGACGCGCGTTACACCGTCCGCGTGCCCAAGAGTTTTAACTCAGAACTGCGCACCGGCGGCGGCCAGATCATGGTCGCGGAGATTACCGGGACGATGAGCGCCGACACGAGCGGCGGGAAACTGAAGTTCACCCATCTCAAGGGACCGACGGGCGCGACCACCAGCGGCGGAAGCATCGAACTGAACGCTTGCGAGGGACCGCTCAAAGTCGACACGAGCGGCGGCCGGATCGACGCAACCGACGGGAACGGCTCGCTCGAAGCCCGGACTTCGGGCGGCTCGATCGTGGTCCGGAATTTTTCCGGCGATACCAAAGTCGAAACCAGTGGCGGCAGGCTGAGTTTCGAGAACGTCAACGGCAAGATCTTCGGGCGCACTTCCGGCGGCTCGATCAGCGCGAAATTGAAATCGCCGGTGCCGGGCGATGTGAACCTGGAGACATCCGCGGGCGCCATCGATTTGATGGTTCCAGCCGACGCTGGTCTCGACATCGAAGCGGAAGCCAGCTCCGGGCGCGTGACGAGCGAGTTGCCATTCACGGGGACGCGGACGGATCGCGAATCAATGAAAGGAAAGATCAACGGCGGCGGGAAATCGGTGGTGCTGCGTTCCGGCGCAGGCAGCATTTCGATAAAACCGAGCTCGCCTGAAGTCGCGGCAAGATAGAACGGAGGCGCCATGAACGACCTCCGCTTTGCTTTCCGCCAGCTCCGGAAGCCATTGGTCGCTGCCGTAGCCGTCCTGTGCTTCGCCTCGCCGGCGCGCGGCGCACAAACTCCAGCCGGCACTTTTCCATTCAAGCGCGACGGACAACTCATGCTGGTGGAAGCACGGATCGACAACTCGGCCCCAGCCTGGTTTATCGTTGATTCCGGCGCATCGCACACGGTCTTCGATCCGACATTCGCGAAGGAATTGGGACTGAAAACGGAAGTCGCTCCTCCTACCAGCGGGACGGGTGTGGGAGAGGTTCCGAAGTCGCACGCGCAGTCGGTTGTGATGATGCTGAATGGAGTCAGGCTCGATGTCCCGCAACCGTGGGTGATCGACCTAAGCAAGGCTCCGCTGCCGGCCGCAGTGAGGGGACTTGTCGGCGCGGAACTTTTCAAGGCGTATGTGGTCAGGATCGATTTTGACCACTCGACCTTTAGTGTTTTCGAGAGCGCCTCATACCAGCCGGAAAAAGGCGTTACCTCGGTCCCTCTATTTCTCGAGGGCGACAAACTTTTCCTCGAAGCAAATCTTGAAGTGCCGGCGGGCAAGACGGTGACGCACAAACTGCGGATCGACACGGGCTCGGAATCGTCCGTCAACGACGAGATCGTTAAACAATCCGAAGAGGTGCGCACGAGCACTTTGGGAGGCGGATTGGGCGAGCAGTTCAAGTCCTACTCAGGAGTTTTCACTTCCGTAAAAATCGGTCCTTACGTCGTGAAGCATGTGTGGGGACCCGGTGGTCCGCGTCCGGCCATCGGCATGGAGATCCTGCGGCGTTTTGTCCTCACGTTCGATGCTCCTCATGGCCGGCTTTATCTCGAGCCGACTACAGCCTTGAACGATCCGGTGCCTACACCGCCGCCAAATTAACGAATTGAAATGATGAACGACTTCCGTTTCGCGCTCCGCCAGCTCCGGAAAACGCCGGGGTTCACCTTCATCGCAGTTCTTACCCTCGCGCTCGGCATTGGAGCGAACACCGCGATCTTTAGTGTCATCTACGCGGTTCTGCTCCAGCCGCTTCCCTATCCGCAGGGCGACAGGATTGTGATCCTGACGGAGACGGACACGAACCAGCCGCAGATTTCCGTCGCCTATCCGAACTACGTCGATTGGAAACGCGACAACACGGTTTTCGAAAACATCGCCGTCGCGCGGCGTGAATCTTTTAACGTGAGCGGACTCCCTGGGCGCGCGCCGGAGCAGGTTCAGGGCGGCCTGGTAACCGGAAATTTTTTCAAGGTCATCGGTCTGCAGGCGCAACTCGGCCGCGTTTTCACGGAAGAGGAGGATCGCATTGGCGGACCGGCGGTTTGTGTGATCAGCGATAAACTCTGGCAGCGCGTTTTCGCGCGCGACCCGAACGTGCTCGGGGCGACGATCAATTTCGGCAATCAGCCCTACACCGTCCTCGGAGTGATGCCGCCGCAGATGTTTTCGCCGCGGACGGCTGAAGTCTGGTTCCCGCTCACGCGCCGAACCGGCGACCCGATGTGGCAGTCGCGGGACAATCATCCCGGCTTGTTCGGCTGGGCGCGGTTGAAGGAAGGTGTGACGGTCGAGAAAGCGCTCGCAGAGATGAAAGAAATCCAGGCGCGCCTGGCGACTCAATATCCGAAATCGAATACGGGAGTCGGCGTAACGGTCGCACCGTTACTGGAGAACCAGGTCGGCGAATATCGCAACAGTCTCAAGCTCTTGCTGGGCGCGGTTGTTCTCGTCTTGCTGATTGCCTGCGCGAATCTCGCCAACCTGCTGGCTGCTCGCGGCGCCGCGCGCGCCCGGGAATTTGCAGTGCGCGCGGCGGTGGGTGCGTCGCGCTGGCAAATTATTCGCCAGCTCTTGATCGAAAGTTTCATGCTGGCGCTGTTTGGCGGTTTACTGGGTCTTTGCCTCGCGGCATGGGGCCGCGATCTCCTCGTCGCCCTCGCGCCCCCAGGCGTCCCCCGTTTTCAAAATATCGCGCTGAGCGGCTGGGTCCTCGTGTTCAGCCTCGGACTCTCGTTCGTCACGAGCGTGTTGTTTGGGCTCTGGCCCGCCTGGCACAGCTCGCGCGCAGACATTCAGCTCGCGTTGAAATCGGGAGGCGGGCACGGCAGCTCGGAAGCCGCGGGCGCGCGCCGGTCGCGCGATTTGTTGGTGATCGCCGAAGTGGCGCTGACGCTAATCCTGCTGAGCTCGGCGGGGCTGGTCCTGAAAAGCTTTGCCAATGCGCGCAACCTCGGACTCGGTTTCGATCCTCAGCTTTTGCTTTCCGCACGCGTCGATCTGCCGGAGCCGACCTATTCCGACGCGAAGAAGCTCCTCAATTTCAATGAAGCGTTAATGCTAAAGCTCTCCGCGTTGCCCGGCGTGCAGAATGCCGCGCTTGCCGCCAACCCGCCGCTGATGACTGGCTGGCAAACGTCCTTTTTACCCGAGGGAATGCCGGAACCGGAGCCGGGCAAGTTTCCATCGACCGAGATGACCGTGGTGACCGACGGTTATTTCCAAGCGCTTAAGACACCGCTTCTGCGCGGCCGGGCCTTCGACACCCGGGACACGAAAGAGGCGCCGCCGGTTATCATCATCGATCAGTTGACGGCGGACCGTTATTTCCCGGGCGAAGACGCGGTCGGGAAACGCATCGGGATGTACGTCGGGGGCAAAGAGGATGAGCGCATTTATCGCACGGTCATCGGCGTCGTGCCGCACCTGAAGGTCTACGGGTTTGAGGAAACGACCGTGTTGCCGCAAGCCTACCTCTCGATGAGACAACAGCCGCAGACCGGGCTCGTGGTCCTGTTGCGGACTACCCTTTCGCCGAAGTCCCTCGAGAAACCAGTGCGCGAAATCGTGGCGTCACTCGATCCCGCGCAGCCTGCGTTCGAGTTCAAGACGATGCAGGAACGCGTCGAGGAGACGTGGGCCACGCCGCGGCTGATGAGTTTTCTTCTGGCTTGCTTCGCGACGCTCGCCTTGACGCTCGCAATCGTCGGCCTCTACGGCGTGATGGCGTACAACGGCCTGCGTCGGATGCGCGAGATCGGGGTTCGTCTCGCCCTGGGTGCGATGCCGGCGCAAATCCGGATGATGATGCTGGGCCAGGGAATCCGGCTTCTCCTGGTCGGACTCGTCATCGGGTTCATCGGCGCCGTCGCGCTTTCGCGGGTGATTCGCAGCCTTCTCTTCGGAGTGAGCGCGAACGATCCGCTCATTTACGCCGTGGTCACCCTGGTGCTAGTCGCCGCCTCAATCGTGGCCTGCTGGCTCCCGGCGCGCAAAGCTTCACGAATTAATCCCATCGTTACCCTGCGCGCGGAATGAACAAAAACAGCGTTCGGTGACGAGTGACATAATGGACACCAATCGAGAATCGAAAATCGAGAATCGAAAATTCCCATGAACAATCTTCGCTACGCCGTTCGCCAACTCCGGAAATCGCCGGGCTTCACCTTTGTCGCTGTCCTGACCCTCGCGCTCGGCATCGGCGCGAACACCGCGATTTTCACGGTGGTGAATGCGGTTCTGCTCTGCCCGCTTCCGTATCCGGATGCCGATCGCCTCGTCGCAGTGCAATCGCACAATTTCCACGAGAACCTGAAAGGGCAGGGGTTTGCGCCCGCCGGATTCCGCGACGTGGAAAAACAAGTCACGTCGTTCGAGAGTATCGCGGCCAATCGCTACAACTACGATAACCTGACCGCGGTCGAGAAGCCGACTTCGCTCACCGGTTGCCTGGTGACGCAGGATTACTTCAAGGTGCTTGGGGAAAAGGCGCTCATCGGCCGCACGTTTACGAAAGAAGATGCGGCCGCGAATGCGAAGTCGACCGTCGTCCTCAGCTACGCTCTTTGGCAAAAGCAGTTCGGCGGACGCGAGATCGTCGGCAAGAACATTACGCTCAACGATGTGCCGACCGAAGTCATCGGCGTGATGCCGCGGACGTTCAAGGATCCGTTCAACATTCCCGAACTGTGGCGGGTCTTTCCGAATGAAGGCGGCGAGAACTTTGTCGCGAACGCCCGGTTCTGGGGTGTGATTGGACGGCCAAAAGCGGGCGTGGCTCCTTCTATCGTCCAAGCGGAACTCACCGCGATTGCGGCGCGCCTCGCCCAGAGCGACCCGAAATTTTACAAGGACTGGGACTTCGACATTATGCCGTTGCGCGACCTGGTGGTCGGCAATTATCGCGACGGACTTCTCCTGGTGGTGGGCGCTTCGTTGCTGGTACTGCTGATCACGTGCGCAAACGTCGCAGGTCTGCAATTCGTGCGCGCCTCGACGCGCCAGCGCGAAGTCGCGATTCGTCTCGCACTCGGCGCGAGCCGTTCTGCGATCGCCCGCGGCCAGCTCATCGAATCGTTTTTGCTAGTAGCTCTTGGCGGAATTGGCGGAGTCCTGATCGGCAGCTGGGGTCTGGATTTACTTCTCGCGAGTTTGTCGCGCAATTGGATTCCCCGTGGGGATGAGATTTCGCTCAACACCACCGTCCTCGCAGTGACCGCGTTGACTGCTTTCATCACCGGCATCGTGTTCGGACTTTTCCCGGCCTGGCACGCGACCCGCGTTGACGCCATCGATTCATTGCGCGACGGCAGCAAAGGCTCGTCCAGTTTGCAATCCGTCCGGCTCCGCGGAGCGCTCGTTATTGCCCAGATCGCGCTCACTCTCGTCCTTCTGGTCTGCGCCGGGCTCGTCTGGAAAAGTTTCGCCGCGATTAATCGCGTAAATCCCGGCATCCAGATCGACAACACGCTCACCATGGTGCTCACTCTATCCCCCACGCGTTACGACACCGGCCCGAAGCGGACCGATTATTACAAGCAGGTTCTCGAGCGAGTCTCTGCCCTTCCCGGCGTGGAGGCAGCGGGGTTCACCCAAACGATGCCCTTCACCTGGGGAATCCCGGCGACCTTCTCGGTCTACGGCGTCCCGGACGACACCGCGAAACTCCCGCCCGCCTACTACGATTCCGTGAGCACATCGTATTTCGCGGCGATGCACATTCCGCTTTTGAAGGGTCGTTCGTTCGCGGAGACCGACGACGCGAAAGCGCCACCAGTCGTGATCCTGACCCAATCGACGGCTCAAAAATTCTTCCCCACCGAAGATCCAATCGGAAAGCGGGTAGTGCTTCCCCCGAATCGGCAACAGCCAAACCCGGCCCCGCTCGAGATCATCGGGGTCGTGGGTGATGTGCCGCGGGACGGCCTCAACTCGGAGACTCCGTACCAGGCCTACGCGAGCTTGAATCAGCGGGGGACTACGTTTGCCTCGCTCCTGGTCAGGTCGCCGTTGCCGGTCGAGACCCTCTCGCAAACCATCCAGCGCGCGATCTGGGAATTTAATCCCGAGCAAACGATTTCGAACGTGGCGCCGGTCCGGACCATCGTGAAATCGACGCTCACCCAGCCACAACTTTATCTGACGTTGTTCAGTCTCTTTGCGGCTCTCGCGTTGTTGCTGGCGGCGATTGGCCTTTACGGATTGATTGCCTACAGCGTCGCGCAACGGACGCGCGAGTTCGGGATTCGCTACGCACTCGGCGCCCAAGTCCGTGATGTTTTGCGGCTCGTGCTGGGCCAGGGCGCGCGCCTCACCGCGCTCGGCCTCGTGATCGGTTTGCTCGCCGCCGCCGCCGTCGCGCGCCTGATGGAGACATTGCTTTTCCGAACGAAAGCCTACGATCCGCTCGTCTTCGGCGGCGTCATCTTCGTTCTCGCAATCATCGGTCTACTTGCCGCGCTTTTACCCGCCTTGCGGGCCACCAAAGCAGATCCCGTCGCTGCGCTCCGCGCTGAATGAACAAAAAAAGTGACGTGTGACTAGTGACGAGATGAGCAATCGAAATTCGAAATTCGAAAATCGAAAATCCCAATGAACAACGTCCGCTACGCCTTTCGCCAGCTGCGTAAAGCTCCAGCGTTCACGTTCACCGCGCTGGCCACTATCGCGATCTGCCTCGGCGCGAACCTCGCCATCTTCGCGGTGATCAATTCCATCCTGCTTCGGCCGCTTCCGTTTCCGGAATCCGATCGGCTGGTCACGATCTTCAACACCTACCCGAAAGCCGGTGTCGAGAACGACGGCTCGTCGGTCACTAATTATTATGAGCGGCGCGGCAACATTCCGGCGATCTCGAGCCTTTCCATCTTCCTCTACCGGCCTGAGCCCGTCGGCGAACCTGGCTCGACCGAGCAGGAAGAAGTCATGCGCGTGTCGGCCGAGTTTTTCACCACGCTCGGGGTGGGGTTGGCCAGGGGCCGTTCCTTCACCGAAGAGGAAATGGGAGAAAAAAGCGCCGTCGTCGTCTTGACCGACGGCTTCTGGCGCGCGCGCCTCAATTCCGATCCGAATGTCCTCGGCCGCGATCTCCGTGTGAACGGCATCCCGAGGAAGATCGTCGGCGTTCTCCCGCCCGATTTTCGATTTCTCTCCTCGGAAGCTCGTCTTTACCTGCCCTACAAATCCGGGCCGGAGCAGAGAGGACCGGCCACGCGACATTCCGGCGGCGGGGCCCTGGGCATGATCGCACGACTCAAACCTGGCGCGACGATCGCTGAGGCCCAGGCGCAGATCGACGCGCACAACGCCGCGGTCGAAAAGGACAATCCGGAGGCGACAATGATGGCCGAAGCTGGTTTTCGCTCGCCGGTGATTTCCCTCCACGCCCATCACGTGCGCTCCATCCGGCCGACCCTCTGGTTGATGCAGGCCGGCGTACTTTTTCTCCTGCTCATCGGGGCGGTCAACCTGATCAACCTCCTCCTGATCCGCGCGAGCGGCCGCACCAAGGAAATGGCGATCCGTCAATCAATGGGCGCAAGCCGCGCACATGTCGTCAAGCAGGTCCTGACTGAAAGCGTCCTGCTGACCGCCGCCGGCGGACTGCTTGGCGTGATGGTAGGCGCGTGGGGAACGCAGTTGCTCCAGGTCCTTGGTGCGAATCGCCTGCCGCTCGGCGCCGATATCGCGTTTGATGGCTGGCTCGCCGCGATCGGGCTGATCAGCTCAGTCGTTCTGGGACTCTTGATCACGGTGCCGATCGCCTGGTTCAATCTCGGCAGCCACCTCGCGAATGCGCTCCAATCCGAATCGCGTACGGGCACGGTGAGTCGAGCCGCTCAGCGTCTTCGCCACGGCTTCATCGTCACACAGATCGCCCTCGCTTTTGTCCTGCTTGCAGGCGCGGCGCTTCTCGGGTTGAGCCTGAAAAAGGTGATGGCGGTCTCTCCCGGCTTTCGCGCCGATCATATTCTCGCGGGCGAGTGCGCTCTCACGTGGCAACTTGGAAAGGATCGAGTCGCGATAGTGGAACGATTGCTGGAAGCTATCCGGCAACAGCCGGGAATCGCTGCCGCCGGAACAATCACCAACATCCCGCTCAGCGGAGATAACGGCAAAACCGCCGTTACCCCGACGGGCTATGTGCCGCCCGCTGGCCAGACCATGCAAGGTCATTACTCGTACGGCGTCAGCGGCGATTACTTTGCCGCCCTCGGCATCCCGCTGCGTGAGGGACGCTTTGTGACTTCTGAAGATTCGCACCGCTCGGACCGCGTTTGCGTCGTGGACGAAGACTTCGCCCGGCGCTACTGGCCCAATGGCGGCGCGCTCGGTCAACGGTTGGCGCATGCCGGCGAATCGGAGGAATCGAAGCTCTTCACGATCGTTGGCGTTGTCGGAGCGGTTAAACAGGCGGAGCTGACGGAGGCTGCGGGGCAAGGCGCGGTCTACCTGCCCTACGCGCAGCACGGTAACGCAGCCGCCTTTTTCGTCGTCGCGCGCACGAGCCAGAGTCCAGAAGCTTTCGCCGAGACGCTCCGAAAACTCGTCCGCGCCACTCAGCCCGAAATCGCGATCGATAACATTCGCTCGATGGACATGCGCGTCGCGGAGAGCCTGATCGCGCGTCGATCGCCGGCGCTCCTGGCCGGAATCTTCGCCGGTGTCGCGCTCCTCCTGGCGGCTATCGGAACTTACGGCGTCTTGAGTTACGCCGTCGCGCAACGCACCCGCGAGATCGGTATTCGCATGGCCGTCGGTGCGCAACGACTCGAGATCGGAACGTACTTCCTCTCGTTAGGCCTGCGCCTGCTCACTGCCGGGACCATCCTCGGTGTAGTCGGCGCGTGGGCCGCCGGTCGGGCGATGCAAACCGTCCTCTTCGGCGTGCCCGCGTTGCCCATCGGAACGTTTGTCTGGACCGCGCTTGTGATGGGCGTTGTCTCGCTCGTTGCCTGCCTAATCCCCGCGCACCGGGCCGCCAAAGTCGATCCGATGGTCGCCCTCCGAGCCGAATGACCACCATGATCACACGTCGCGAATTCACAAGGTCGTTCGGAAGCGCGGCGGCCGTGGTGGCTCTAAGCCCGATGCTCGGCTGGGCCGCAGATGAATCGAAAGTATCCGCCGTCGCCGCGAAACTTTATCGCGACTCATTCATTCTCGACGGCAACGCGCTCGCCGGAATCGGCGGTCTGCTCGGCCAGTCGAATTTCGACGAGATCGCGAAGCTGATTCGCGGTTCCGGCGTGAACGCGATAAAAGCCACCCTCGGGGGAGCGACCGGCAATTTCGAGATGGCGGTGGCGGATATTGCCGCGGCCCAGCAATTGATGGAAAAGCGCGCCGATCTTTTCCTGAACGTGCGCACGCCCGCCGACCTCGATCGCGCGCGGAAAGAGCAAAAGCTCGGCGTCATTTATTCCTTCGAGTCGGCCAACATGCTCGAAGACAAGCTCGATCGAATCGAAATGTTCCGCGGACTCGGCGTTCGAGTCATGCAGCTGACCTACAATCGGAAAACGCCATTTGGCGTCGGTTGTCTCGATGGTGAGACCGACGGCCTGACCGAGCTGGGCCGCAAAGCGATCGCGAAGATGAACGAGCTCGGCGTCGCTCTCGATCTGAGCCATTCCAACACGAAGACCACCGCCGACGGCATCGCGGCGTCGAGCAAGCCGCCGCTCATCACTCACGCCGGTTGCCGCGCGGTCTACATGCATCCGCGGAACAAGGAAGACCGGGAATTAAAGGCGCTGGCCGAGAAGGGCGGCGTGGTCGGGATCTACATGCTGCCCTACATCGCGGCATCGCCGAAGCAGCCGATGCTCGACGATTACCTCCAGCACCTCGAGCACGCTCTCAAGATTTGCGGCGAAGATCATGTCGGCATCGGCAGCGACGTGCCCTTCTTCCCGGTCGACGACAACGATCTCGAGGAGATGAAGAAATCGGCGGCGAAACGCAAGGCCGATGGAGTCGCTGCTCCGGGTGAGGACCGGCCCACCTACATCCCCGATCTGAACACGCCGCGGAAAATGGAGCTCATTGCCGACGCGCTCTTGAAGCGCGGTCACAAGAGCGGCGTGGTCGAGAAAATCCTCGGGAACAATTTCAAACGCGTCTTTGGAGAAATTTGGACCGCGTGAGGACGAACAATCGAGAATCGAGAATCGAGAATCGAAAATTACCATGAACGACCTTCGCTTTGCCTTCCGTCAGCTCCGCAAATCGCCCGGCTTCACCATCATCGCCGTGCTCACTCTCGCGCTCGGGATCGGCGCGAACTCTGCCATTTTCAGCGTGGTCAACCACGTCCTTCTCCGGCCGCTCCCGTATCCGCATTCGGAGCGTCTCGTTTACCTCAATGAAATCGGCAACGGCGTCGATACTTCAATCGCGTTGCCCGACTACGTCGATTGGCGAAAGGACAGTAAATCCTTCGAGCACCTTGCAATCAGCCGACTCGAATCGCGGAATCTGAGCGGGATCGCGGGGCGGGAACCGGAACGGATCTCGGTTGCGTACGTCACGGCGAATTTCTTCAGCGTGATCGGTCTCGTGCCGCAACTGGGCCGGACGTTTACGGAAGACGAAGACAAACCGGGCGCGCCATCGCTGGCTGTCATTAGCGACCGGCTGTGGGACCGTGCCTTTCATCGCGACCCGAACATCGTCGGGCGTCCGATGGAGTTTCATGGGCAACCGATCACGGTCATCGGCGTGATGCCGCGAGAGATGGATTCACCGCACAATGTTGACGCGTGGTTTGCGGTCATGCGCCGCGCCGCGAATCCCGGATGGCAGAACCGCGCGAATCATCCTGGGTTCTTCGGCTGGGGCCGGCTCAAGGAGGGCGTTACCGTGGAAGAAGCGCGTAGCGAAATTAAGGCGCTCGCGGGACGGATCGAAAAACTTTATCCGGCGACCAATGCCGGCGTCAGCGCCAATATCCGGCCGCTTCTCGACAATCTTCTCGGCAATTATCGAACGAGCCTCGCCCTCCTCCTGGGCGCGGTCGCCGTGGTTTTGCTCATCGCCTGCGCGAACTTAGCGAATCTCCTGGCCGTGCGTGGGGCCGCACGCGCCCGGGAATTTGCGGTTCGCGCGGCGATGGGTGCCGGCCGCGGACAGATCCTCCGGCAGCTTTTGCTCGAGAGTTTTGTCATCGCGATAATTGGCGGCGCCCTTGGGTTGGTTTTCGCCACCTGGGGACGCGACGCCCTCGTCGCCTTCGCTCCGACGAATGCGCCCCGCTTCGAAGGCCTCGGCTTCGACTGGCGCGTCCTCGGCTTCACCTTTCTTCTCGCGACGCTCACCACGCTTTTGTTCGGGCTTTGGCCCGCGTGGCAGGCCGCGCGGACTGATATCAACTCCGCGCTCCAAGCCGGCTCGTTCGGAAGTTCGGAAACGAAAACCGCCCGCCGAAGCCGCGATTGGCTCGTGATTATCGAGGTGGCGTTGACCCTCTTGCTCCTGAGCGCGGCCGGGCTTGTCCTGAAAAGTTTCGCCAACATGCAATCGACCCGGCTCGGCTTCGAGCCGCAGGACATGCTCACGGCCCGGATCGAACTCTCGTTCACAAAATACACCGAGCTCCAGCCGGTCCTCAATTTCACGACCACGTTGCTCGACGAAGTTCGCAAACTTCCAGGGGTGCAGAACGCGGCGCTTTCGGCCAACCCGCCGATGATCGGCACCTGGCAAATCAATTTCCAACCGGAAGGCGCGCCGCCGACCGATCCGAGCCAGCAACCGGCGGCTGATTACGAAGTCGTGCAGGGCGATTATTTCGCGACCTTTAAGACGAATCTGATTCGCGGCCGGACCTTTAACGAACGCGATCGCATCGATTCGCCGCCCGTCATTATCATCGACCAGCTCCTGGCGGACACGACCTTCAAGGGACAGGACCCGCTGGGCAAGAGGCTGATGATCGACTCGGAATCGGACGTGGTCGACAGCGGGCCGAAGCTTTACGAAATTATCGGTGTTGTCCCGCATCTGAAATTTCGCGGTTACGACGATGCCGTGCCGACTCCGGCGCTTTTCCTTCCAGAATCACAGGTCGGCCGGACGAATCTTACTCTGTTCGTTCGGAGCTCTGGCAACGTGAAGCGACTCGAGAAACCGATTCGCGACATCATCGGCCGGCTCGATCCAACCCAGCCAGTTTACGATGTCCGCCCCATGGCAGAACGCGTCGCCGAAACCTGGGCGACCCAGCGCTTGCTCACCTTCTTGCTGACGATTTTTGCCGGGCTCGCTTTGCTTCTGGCGGCGGTTGGTTTGTATGGTGTGCTCGCCTATAGCGCGTTCCGCCGGCTGCGCGAAATTGCGGTGCGCCTCGCGCTCGGCGCGCGTCCCGCGCATATCCGCGCGCTCGTCATGGGCCATGGATTGCGGCTCTTCGGCGTCGGAATTGTTGTGGGCGCACTAGCCGTGGCTGGTTCTGCGAGCCTCATCCGCAGCTTCCTCTTCGGTGTTTCGCCGCTCGACGTGCAGACTTATTCAATCGTCGGCGTGATTCTTTCAGTCGTCACGATCCTGGCCGCGTGGATCCCCGCGCGCCGCGCCTGCCGGGTCAATCCCATCGTCGCCCTCCGCGCTGAATAACATGAAAGGGTTGTCCGCAATCGTCTGGGGAGCGCACGCGCCTCGCGTGCTGGTTTCGGCGCCCTCGCCGAAACAATCTTTCTCGCGGTCTCCACAAAAGTTCGCGATGGCGTGGGCGCCATCGCCAGCACGCGAGGCGCGTGCGCTCCCCAGATTACTGCAACCACGCTCCTAACATGAACACCCTGCTTTACGATCTTCGGTACGGCGTCCGGATGCTGCTGAAAAATCCGGGATTCACTTTCGCCGCGCTCATCACCCTGGCGCTCGGCGTCGCCAGCTCGACCGCCATCTTCAGCGTGATCGACGGCGTCTTGCTCCATCCGTTGCCGTATCCGGATTCGGAAAAAATCGTGGTTCTGTTGCCAACCATGCGCAGCACCGGCGCGCCCGGGGGCGCGTTCGCGCCCGCAAACTACATCGATTACGCGGCGCAGAATGACGTCTTCACCGAGATGTCGGCCTCCCGCGGCGAGCAATTCAGTCTGAGCGACGGCGACCGTCCCGAGCGCGTTCGTGGGACGATGGCGACTTCCAATTTCTTCCCGCTCTTCGGCGTCTCGCCCATCCTCGGCCGCGCCCTGCTTCCCTCGGACGAGCAACCAGGCCGCAGCCACGTTGTCGTCCTCAGCTCCGAACTCTGGGCCCGCCGTTACGGATCCGATCGCAACATCATCGGCCGCGAAATTTCGCTGAACGACGAGCCGCACACCGTCGTCGGCGTGATGCCGCCGAATTATATGCCGGATGGTTACGGCGAGCTCTGGGTCCCGTCGGCGTTCGGCATTCCGACGAATTCCATCCGCCCGAATGTCGATCCGCGCGCGATCCGCGGCAGTAATTACCTCGATGTTTACGCGCGCTTGAAACCAGGCGTCACGCTCGAGAAAGCCCGCGCCGAGTTGGACGCGATCAGTCGCCGGCTCGAGCAGCAATACCAGGACGACAACCAGGATACCGGGATCAAGGTGACGCCCTTGCACGAAGACGCCGTCGGCGGAATCCGCCCGGTGTTGCTTCTGCTCTTCGCTGCTGTCGGATTCCTCCTTTTCATCGGTTGCGCGAATGTCGCCAACCTTTTGCTCGCCCGCGCCGCGACCCGCTCGCGCGAGATTTCCATTCGCGCCGCGATGGGTGCGAGCCGGACGCGGCTGATCCGACAATTACTGACCGAGAGCGTTCTCCTCGCCGTTTTGGGCGGAATTCTCGGCGCGGTCCTGGCGGCCTGGGCGATTCCGTTGCTCATGGCGATGGCGCCGCCGGCGTTGCACAGCTTCAAAGAAATTGGACTAAACGCTCAGGTCCTTTCGTTCAGCCTCGGCGTGTCAGTCGTGACCGGCATCCTGTTCGGTCTTGCGCCGGCGATTTCGTCCTCGACCTCGAATCCAGCTGAATCATTGAAACAAGGTGAGCGCGGTAGCACCGGAGGCGGTAGCCGGCGGCGCGCGTTTCTGATCGCGACGGAGGTTGGGCTCTCCCTGATCCTCCTCATCGGCGCCGGCCTCATGATCAAAAGCTTCGCGAATCTGACGAAGGTCGCCCCGGGCTTTAATCATGACCGCCTTCTCATCTTTAACGTCGGCGCATCGGCCAGGGCGGATGAAGACGCGCAGCTCCAGTTTTACCAGCAGATTCTGCAACGCGTCGCGGCCGTGCCGGGTGTTGTGAGCGCCGCGGCGGTCAGCCGCCTTCCTTTTTCCGGTGGAAACAGCTCCCGCACTTTTAACCGGCCCGGCAGCAAGAAAACAGACCAAGCCGATATTCGGATCGCTACACCGGAATACTTCCGAACGATGGGGATCCCGCTCGTGCGCGGCCGGAATTTTAACGAGCACGACACCAAAGGCTCGACCCCTGTCACGATCATTAACGAACAGACCGCCAAGGACGTGTTTCCCGGCGAGGATCCGATCGGCCAGTTCATCGAGAATTACGGGCCGAAAGACGAAAAGCTTCAGGTCGTGGGCGTGGTGGGCAATGTCCGCCATCTTGCCTTGGAAACCGCGCCGCGCCCTGAAATTTACCAGCCGCTCGGCCAGGGGATGTGGCCGTTGGTTAACATCGCCGTCCGGACTGCGCCGGAAAATCCGCTGACGCTTTTACCGGCGGTGCAACAGGCCGTCTGGAGCGTGAACAAGTCGGTGCCGCTCGGCAATCCGCGAAGCATGAACGAAATGATCGCGCGGACGTTGCTCCAGAAAAAATTCACGATGCTGTTGCTCAGCATCTTTGCCAGCGCGGCGCTGGTCCTGGCAGCGATCGGCCTCTACGGCGTGATTTCGTATTCGGTCGCGCAACGAACGCGCGAACTAGGGATTCGGATCGCGCTCGGCGCGCAACGGAGCGACGTCCTGCGCCTGATCCTGCGCCAGGGCATGACGCTGGTCGCCGCGGGCGTGATTTTCGGCGTCGTGGCGTCGCTCGGCCTAACGAGGTTAATCGGGTCGCTGCTTTACGGAATCAGCGCAAGCGATCCGCTCACCTTTTTCTTCCTCTCGGCGGCGCTCGTGCTCGTCGCGTTCATTGCCTGCTGGTTGCCCGCGCGCCGGGCGAGTGCGGTCGATCCAATTGTAGCTCTTCATGCCGAGTGACGAAGCGAGCGACACGATGAGCAATCGAAATTCGAAATTCGAAAATTCCAATGAGTGATCTTCGTTTCGCTCTTCGCCAACTTTGGAAATCGCCGGCGTTCAGCCTGATTGCGGTTGCGACCCTCGCGCTCGGCATCGGCGCGAACACCGCGATCTTTTCCGTAATCGAAAGCGCCTTGCTCAGGCCTCTTCCGTTCCCGCGCGCCGATCGTCTGGTCCGTCTCTACGAGACCTTCGATGAAAATGGCTCCCGGAGTAACGCGCTCAACCTCGCGGAGAAAACGGTCCAGCAATGGCGTGAATATGGCCGCGACATTTTCGAAGGCATCGGGGTTGCGACCGGCGCGAGTGTCACCGCCTCGAACCCCGGAGAGTCTGCCCAAAGTTTTCCAGCCGCGCGTATCAGCGCAAACTTCCTCAGCGTCCTCGGTCTTCAGCCGGTCCGCGGGCGTAATTTCACCGAAGCCGAAGATCAGCCCGGCGGTCCGCGCGTCGTTATCGTCGGCTACGATTTCTGGCAACGGAATCTCGGCGGCCGCGAGGACGTTCTCGGCCAGACCATCAAGCTGGACGACGCGGTTTACACAATTGTCGGCGTGATGCCGAAAACATTTCGCCATCCTTACCGCGCCGAAGTTTGGCTGCCGGTCGCGTTGAACTTCGCCGCGAACTCCCAGTCGAACCATTATCTCTACGGGGTGGCCAGGCTTCGGCCCGGGATCTCGTTCGCGCAGGCGGATGCCGCCGGCCGGCGAATGTGCGCCGCGATCAATCAATCGGCGCCCGACAAGAACAACGCCCTCCGCGCTCACCTGATTCCGCTGCGCGACAGCTTTATCCAAAATCTGCGACCGAAGCTTCTTCTGATCGCGGGCGCCGGCCTTTGCGCCCTCCTCGTGGCCGCCGCGAACTTCGCCGGTTTGCTCCTCGCCCGCGTCGTGGAACGCGATGGAGAGATGGCCTTGCGGGCGGCGATCGGCGCGACGCGCGCCCGGCTCATCCGCGAAGGCATCGTCCAGGCCCTCGTCCTCGCCGCTTTCGGAACGATTTTCGGATTGCTCATCGCTGGCTGGCTCACGCCGACGCTCGTGGCTCTCAGCCCGGAAGGGACGGACGCAACGGGAAGCGCGATTCGCGAATTCGATCACGGAGTCCGACTCGACTGGCCGGTCTTCGCGTTTGCGGCCGGCGCGATGCTGCTCATCGGCCTCGGCTTCGGTCTGCTGCCCGCATGGCGCGCCTCGCGAACTGATTTGCGAAGCGCGCTCGGAAGCATTGGCCGCGGTACCACCTTCGACGGCACAACAAAACGCTTGCTCGGAGGGCTGATCGTAATCGAAATCGCGATCGCCGCCGTGCTCCTCATGGGCAGCCTGACCCTCACGCAATATTTCCGGAAAATCGTCCACGAACCATGGGGCTTTGCGACCGAGCGCCGGGTTGTATTCAACTCGATGTTGTCGGAGCGGCTCTTCGATTCCGCCGATACCCGAATGCGCGCGATCGACCGGACGCTGACGGAATTACGCGCGCTTCCCGGCCTTCGTTCCGCCGCCGTCACGGCGCCGGCCCCAATGGAAGCGGCGCGGGATTTGATGAGCTGCGTTCCGGAAGGGACCCAGCCGCCTGAGCCGCGCGGGATTTACCTCGCTTACATGCGAGGCGCCGGTCCCGGCTATTTTGCGACAATTGGCCAACGCCTGTTGCGCGGGCGCGAATTCGCCGCAACGGACAGCGTTGATGCTCCGCAGGTCTGCATCGTCAATGAATCGTTCGCGCGCCGGTTTTGGCCCGGACAGAATCCGCTGGGCAAACGCGTCAAACATGGCCGGCTCGATAATCCACGGCCGTGGTACACCGTGGTAGGCGTTGTCGCCGATACAAAAGCGATCGCTGACCCGAACGACGGAGAGGTGGTCGGGACCGTGGCGATACCGTTATCGCGTTGGCTCACGATCGGCGGCGATGAAATGACTTACGTCGTCGAGAGTGCGGGCGATCCAAAATCGCTCGAAGGCGATTTGCGTCACGCGGTCAGCCGCGCGGACAAACGTCTCGCGGCCTATGCACTCATCTCGCTCGATGATGCCGCCGCCGAATCGTGGGTGACCGAGCGTTTCCTTTTCGTTCTCGTTTCGCTTTTCGGAATCCTCGGGGTGGTTCTGGCCTCGATCGGCGTTTACGGATTACTCGCGCTCCAGGTCGCGCGGCGGATGCGCGAATTTGGAATTCGGCTCGCTCTCGGTGCGACCGGTCGCGATCTGATTCAGCTTATTGCGGCGCAGAGCGCGCGGTTGGTGGGGCTTGGGTTTTTCACAGGGGGTATCGCGGCCTGGGCCGTAACAAGAATGGTGCGCCATCAGTGGCCCGAGGCGCCCGCCAGCGGTCCGCTGGTCTGGGTTGGCGCGGTCGTCGTTCTTTGCCTCGGTGGCGCAATCGCCTCGTGGCTGCCAGCGCGCCGCGCCTCTCGCGTCGATCCCGTAATCGCGCTTCGCGCCGAATGAATTTTCCCAATCGAAAGCCGAAAACCGAAAATCGCAAATTCCCATGATCGATCTGCGCTTCGCTCTGCGACAACTCCTCAAGTCACCCGGGTTCACCCTTCTCGCCGTGCTCACGCTCGCGCTCGGCATCGGGATGAACACAGCCATCTTCAGTCTGATCAATGACCTCTTCCTGAAAGGCCTGCCCTTCCGGAACCCGGATCAGCTCGTGGTTCTCCAGGCCGAAGCGAAAGAGCGGAATCTCTCGCAGCTTCCGATGAGCGTTCCGCGTTTTTGGCATTTCCGGGAAGCGCAGACGGTTTTCTCCGACTTCGCCGCCGACAACGGGACGGGTTTCATCCTGACCGGCCTGGGCGACCCCGTGCAGCTCAACGGCGAGAACACGACGGCGAACTATTTCGACACTGTCGGCCTCCACCCAATTCTCGGTCGGACGTTTTTGCCCGAGGAAGAAATGAAAGCCGACGTCGCGCTCGTCAGCGAGAATTTCTGGCGCAAATATTTAAACTCCGATCCGCAGGCGATCGGCCGCAACGTCAATCTGAACGGCGTGGCGACGACTGTCATCGGGGTGCTTCCGAATCCACCGGTCGCCTGGTTCGGCCGCGATTGCGACATCTTCACGGTGAAACCGTTTCAGTTGCCTGGACTCACCCAGGAACGGCTGATGCGTGGCGTAAGTTTCCTTCGCGTGGTCGGGCGGCTCAAACCCGGCGTGACTGCGGATCAGGCCCGCTCGGCGCTGCAAATTCTTCAAGAGAGCTACAAGAAAGAGCGTCCGGAAGCTGCGGACAACAGTTGGTCGCCCGTGGTGATTTCGGCCGCGGAAGACGCGACCGGGGATTTGCGTCAGCCCTTTTTCGTCTTGCTCGGCGCCGTCGGCTTCGTCTTGCTCATCGCGTGCAGCAACGTCGCGAATCTTCTCCTCGTTAGGTTTACCGGTCGCCGTCGCGAGATCGCTTTGCGAATGGCGCTGGGCGCTTCGCGCTCGGGCGTGGTGCGGCTCTTCGTTTTCGAAAGCATGCTCGTCAGCCTGATCGCCGGCGTTGTTGGGACTTGTCTCGCACTCTGGGTTGTTTCCGTAATTCCAAAACTCGCCGGGAACAATTTCCCGCTCGAAGGCGGGATCGCATTGAATGCGCCGATGCTTCTCTTCACCCTCGGGCTTTCGCTCCTCACCGGTCTTGCCATGGGGATGTATCCGGCCTGGCAAAGTTCACGCGCCGATCTCGTGGATGGATTGAAAGACGGCGGCCGCGCGATGACGGGCAGCCGGGGACAGCAGCGCTTCCGTCGTGGGCTCGTCACCGCGCAGGTCGGCCTTTCGGTGGTGCTCCTCGCCGGCGCATCTTTGCTCATCGCAAGTTTCGTCCGGCTGAGCAGACAGGCTTCGGGCTTCAATCCGGAACATCTCTGGGTCGGCTTCGTCGGCCTTCCGCCGGGCCAGTATCCTGACCCCGCCGCGAAGGCTTTGTTTGCCGACAGGCTCCTGACGGAATTGAAAAATTCGCCCGGAATCGAGTCGGCTTCCGCGGCGGACGGCGTTCCGCTCGGGGGCGGCCGTTCCAGTTCGCCCTACGCCCGCGTCGATGGGAATCCTGTGCCGGTCAATCAACGTCCCCTCGGCCTGACTCGCAGCGTGTCGCCCGGATTCATGAAAACGTACGGCATTCCTTTGCTGGCCGGCCGCGATTTCGACGAGCGCGATCAGTTCGACAAGCCGAACGTGGTTATTCTGAGCAAATCGACCGCGCAGAAATTGTTTCCGGGAGGCGAAGGTCCCATCGGGAAGCGGATTTTCTTCGGCACGGACAACAATACCGGTCTGCCGTGTGAAGTGGTTGGCATCGTCGGCGACGTGCGTTCGATTCGTTTGGAGCAGGCGAACGACATCGAGTTTTACCGGCCGTGGCCTCAACGCTCGACTCCATTTCTCGCCGTCACGGTCAAGACGGCGTTTAAGCCGGATGCGGCCACCAGTACGGTCCGCAACGCCCTCGCGAAAGTCGATCCCGCGCTGCCGATCATTCAGCCGCGGACCATGGATCAAGTCATTGACTCATCGTTAGGCCAGCGGCGGCTAACCATGACGTTGCTCGGGGTCTTTGCCGCGATCGCCCTGGTTCTGGCGATGGTCGGCATTTATGGAGCGGTGGCCTACACGGTCGAGCAGCGGACTGGAGAGATTGGCGTTCGGATGGCGCTCGGCGCGCAGACTGCCGACGTCCTGCGACTGGTCGTTAGGCAGGGCATGAGCCCGGTGATTATCGGACTCGTGCTTGGTGTTGTCGCGGCTCTCGCGCTCGGTCGCTTGCTGACCGCGCAGCTCTACGAAGTTTCCGCGACCAATCCCGCCTTGCTCGGAGTGACTTCAGTTACCCTGGCGATCGTCGCGCTCCTGGCTTGCCTGATTCCAGCGCGCCGCGCCAGCCTCGTAAACCCGATCGAAGCGTTGAGGACGGAATGAAAAAAGAGACGAGTGACGTGCACGCAGAAATCCAAAACCTGAAATCTAAAATGGCATGAAAGACTTCCGCTACGCTCTTCGCCAACTGCTTCGCCAGCCCGGGTTCACCATTCTCGCCGTCGTCGCGCTCGCGCTCGGAATCGGCGCAAACACGGTGTTGTTCTCGGCGGTCAACACACTGTTCCTTCGCCCGCTCTCTTACCCGCATCCGGAGCAGCTGGTTCGCGTCTGGGGTTCGTTTCCGGAACGCGGGCTGGATCGCGCGAATGTTTCCTGGCCGCGTTTTACTTCCTGGCGCGACCAACAGCAAACCTTCTCTGAATTCTCCGCCCAATCGTTTACCGGCTTCACCCTTACCGGTCGCGGTGATCCGCAGAATTTGAACGGGGTCCGGGTCACGGAAAACTTCTTCCGCGCCCTGGGCGTCCAACCACTCCTCGGCCGGGTTTTCAATCCCGACGAAGACAGGCCCGGCGGCGCGAACGTCGCGGTCTTAAGCCACGCGTTCTGGCAGAAACAATTTGGCGGGGATCAGAGCATTCTGGGCCAGGCCCTCACCCTCAACGGCACGCCATTCACCGTCATCGGAATCATGCCGCCCAGCTTGAAGTTTCCGTTCCAACAGCAGCACCTCTTCATCCCGAGAGTGTTCGAACAGGAAGGGCTCCCACCGGACATGATCGAGCGCGGAACCGGATACCTGACGATTCTTGGCCGGATGAAACCGGGCGTGGGTCGCGCCCAGGCCGAAGAGCAGATGCGGATAATCGATCGCCGTTACCAGACCGCGAATCCCGAGAAAGTGGACGCGAAAGCCGGGATCAGCTGCATTTCGTATCACGAGGACCTGGTTGGCCCGCAACGACCCATGATGCTTACCCTCTTTGCCGCGGTCGGATGCGTTCTGCTCGTCGGCTGCGCCAATGTTGCTAATCTTCTCCTGGCCCGTTTTACAGGACGGCGAAAAGAGATCGCGATTCGGACCGCGCTCGGCGCGACCCGCGCGAGAATCGTGTTTCAATTCCTGGCCGAGAGCGTCCTGACCGCCGCGATCGCCGGAGTGCTCGGAGTGCTGCTCGCGATCTGGGGTCTCGATCTGTTGAAGAAAGTCGCAGAAAATTTTCTGCCGCGCAGCCGCGAGATTTCGCTCGACGTTAACGTGCTTCTCTTCGCGGTCGGTCTCTCGCTGATCACCGGCATTATTCTCGGTCTCGTCCCGGCGCTGCACGCTTCGCGGGGCGATCCGATCGATTCGTTGAAAGATTCATCCCGCGGGAGCACCGGCCGGCAAGCCGGCAGATTGCGCGCTGGACTGCTTGTAGCCGAAGTCGCGCTCTCGCTCGTTCTCGTCGTCGGCGCCGTTCTGTTGGTCGACAGTTTTCGTCGGCTCCAGAACGTCGATCCCGGTTTCCGAGCCGCGGGAGTCACGACATTTTTCTTAGGGCTTCCGCCCGGTTCGTATCCGGACATCGAGCGCCAGGGGTTGTTCTTTCAAAATGCGATCGAAAAATTGAAGGCGCTCCCGGGCGTCACTCACGTTTCCGGAGGTTCGCTTCTCCCCGCTTCGGACAACGGCAATACCCGGTCGCCTGCTGCCGTCGAAGGCCGGCCGGTGCCCCCGGTAAGCGACCGGACGATCGCGGTGCGTTCCACTATTCTGCCCGGATTTCTCGATACACTCGGCATTCCAATCAAACAGGGCCGCGATTTCACGTGGCAGGACCGGCCGAATTCTCCGCTGACCGTCATTATCAATGAGACGATGGCGAAAAAACTGTTCCCCGGTGAGAACCCGATCGGCCATCGGCTGATCACCGGAATTCAATCGATCCCGCGCGAGATCGTCGGTGTGTCCGGCGACGTCCGCGCCGAGAATCTTTCGCTGCCGCCCGGGATGGAGATGTATTACCCCGCCACGCAGCTGGACGGCTCTTTCATGAGCATCGTTATGCGAAGTGAACGGCCCGCAGCGAGCCTGCGAACGGAAGCGATCGGAGCGATCCATTCGCTCGATCCCGGATTGCCGATTGATCAGGTCCAATCGTACACCGAAGTGCTTTCGCAGGCTTCCGCCGATCGCCGGCTCTCGATGTATTTGCTTGGCGGTTTTGCGGGGCTGGCGCTTCTCCTCGCCGGGATGGGCATTTACAGCGTCATTGCGTATGGCGTGGCGCAACGGACGAACGAATTCGGCATCCGTTTCGCGCTCGGCGCCGCAGCCCGAGACGTGATCGGGCTGGTCATGAAGGAAGGGCTGCGGCTCTCGATTGTCGGTCTTCTTGTCGGTCTCGGACTTTCCTTCGCCCTGACGCGGCTGATGCAGCGGCTGCTCTTTGAAGTCAGCCCGCGCGATCCGTGGCTCTACAGTGGTGTCGCCCTTTTCATCTGCGCCGTCGCTGCGCTCGCCTGTTTCGTTCCGGCGATGCGCGCCACCCGGATCGATCCGATGCAGGCCTTGAGAACGGAATGAACGCTTTCAAAAATTGGAGGGTGGTCTTTATCAGACGCCAGGGGAAAGCGGTGTTTCACAGAAATGCCCTGCAAGAGGGAGCCCTATGATCAGCACTGAGGACGGAGTGAAATGACTGCGAGTAAGGCTTTACCAAATCAGCGAATCCTCATTCGGCTCGCCATTGTGTGCGCTCTTGCCGCGACGTCGTCACTTCTTCACGCCGCGGAATATCGGCCGGCGACGCGCGGCCAACCGGAAAAGAAATTCGTCGTCAAACCCGGCGGGCTCCTGATTTTCGACGCGGACCTGGCCCACGGGGAAGTCGAGACCGGTGATTTCGAATCTGTCCGGATCGAATTCGAATCCTATTACAAGGTCGACACCGCCGAGGAAGTCGAAGCGCTTTACGACAAGCTCTCGATCGAGATGTCGCAAACCGACAACACCGTCAAGGTGACGGTCAGGTTCGCCGACGAAAATCAAGCGAACCGGGAAAAGGTGCGCCTCAATTTTAAGGTCGCGATCCCGCGCAAGTTCAACCTGGATTTCCGCACCGGCGGCAGCGCCACGGTGAACGACATCGATGGAGCGGTTGAAGCGTCGACCTTGGGCGGCAGTTTGACGGTAAAAAACGTGACCGGTTCCGTCACGGCCTCGTCCAAAGGCGGCGCGCTGACTGTGGGGGACGTGGGGGGCGACCTCGAGGCGCGATGCGAGGGCGGCTCTGCCACCATTGGCCGGGTCAACGGCCGCGTCGTGATGACCGCTGAGGGCGGGAGCGTTTGGATCAAAGAAGCCGCGGGCGTGGACGCTACCGTTACGGCGGGTTCCGTAACCGCTTACATTCCAAAAACCCCGACTGCCGATTGCAAGATCACCGCCAGCGCCGGCACCATCGAGCTTCGCTTGGGCGAATCAGTCGCAGCGACGATCGACGCCGCCTGGACCAGCGGTGGAATCATGAGCGACTTCAAGATTGCATCGAAAGAGGGGAAGAAGGGCAACTCGCTCAAAGGCGACATAAACGGCGGCGGCCCGTTGATTACACTGCGAACCAGCGCCGGAAGCATTCACCTGAACAAATGAACAAGGTGCGAGTCGCAGTCTTAATTCTGGGGAACGCACGCGCCTCGCGTGCTGGTTTCGACGCCCCGCCGAAACACGCTTCTCTGCCGCAGAACAAGTTCGCGATGGCGGAGGCGCCATCGCCATCACGCGAGGCGCGTGCGCTCCCCAGACTAAACTCCCACGCAGATTTATGATGACCGATCTCCGTTACGCTTTCCGCCAGCTCCTGAAATCTCGCGGCTTCGCTTTCGTCGCGATCGTCACGCTCGCCCTCGGCATCGGTGCGAACACCGCCGTCTTCAGTGTCGTGGACGCGGTCCTGCTTCGCGCCCTGCCTTATCACGACGCCGGGAGGCTGATCGATCTTTCTACGACGACGCCGACAGGCGATCGTGACGCCGTCTCGATTTCGGAATTCGAAGAGCTGCGCAGCCAAATGCGTTCGATCGAAGACTTGACGGCGTTCCAATCGCAAAGCGTGAACCTGACCGGCGGCGAGCGGCCCGATCGTATCCGCGGCGCTTTCGTCTCCTCGAGTTTCTTCGAAGTCTTCCACCTCACCCCGATCCTGGGCCGAGTTTTGGCGAAGGGTGAAGATCAGCCCGGCGCGGGCAAGATCGCGGTTGTGAGCGAGAAGCTTTGGCGGGAACGCCTGAACGCAAGTGGCGAGCTCGCCGATAAGAAACTGCTCTTGAACGGCGAGGCTTACAGCATCATCGGCGTTTTGCCCGCGGCCTTTCGACATCCAATCGATCCTGACGTGGCTGTCTGGCTTTCAATGATGAATTATCCCGGGATCACGAAGCAGCGTGAGCTGCGCCGGATGACAGTCCTGGGTCACTTGAAACCCGGCGTGAGTCGGGCGGAAGCGCAGGCGGAGGCGAACACGATCGCCGGCCAATGGGTCGCAGCTTATCCGAAAGAAAGCGCCGGACGCGGGATGAAGGTCGACTTGTTCCGCGATGTCGTGGTGGGCAATGCGCGTTCGATTTTGATTCTGCTCTTCGCAGCGGCTGGCGCCATCCTCCTGATCGCCTGCGCGAACCTGGCCAATTTGCTGCTCGCGCGTGGTCTCGCTCGGCAACGAGAAATGGCGGTGCGAGCCGCGCTCGGGGCCAGTCGCTGGCGCCTGGTCAGGCAACTGATCACCGAAACGACGGTCCTCGGGCTGGCGGGTGGCCTCGCGGGAGTGCTGCTGGCGCACTGGGGTTTGTGGGGATTGCTTAAGCTCCCACAAAATTTCGTGAGCACGCAGGACGCCGCCATCGATACGCGCGTTTTGTGTTTCGCGCTCGCGCTCGCGCTGGTTACGGGCTGGCTCTTTGGCTTGATCCCGGCGTTTCAACTCGCCCGCTCGGAATTACAAAGTGGTCTGAAAGAAAGCGGCCGGGGTAGCGGGGGCGCCGCGCGCTGGAACCGGATGCGCGGCGGATTTGTCGTCGCACAGGTGGCGTTCTCGATCTTGCTCCTGATCGCCGCGGGATTGCTCATCAGAAGCTTCGGCAAATTACTTCGGAGCGAGGTTGGCTTTGAATCGAAGAACCTTTTGACGCTCGAGTACCGTTTGCCGCGCGCAAAGTACAAGGATGCCGAGGCGCCGTGGAATTTCCACCGGCGAATGCTCGACGAGGTCGCGAAAATCCCAGGCGTAAAATCGGCGGCGCTCGTCCGCGGGTTGCCATTCACCGGCAATACCGGGATGACAGGAATTTCCCTGCTCGATCGCGCCGCGCCGCCCGCCGGGCATGAGCCGCAGGTCCTTTTCAATCTCGCCACCGGCAGCTATTTCAGTACTGCCTCGATCCCGCTCATCCGCGGCCGTGTTTTTGGCGACCAGGACCGGGCCGATACGCCGATGGCGTTGATTATCAACCAGACCATGGCGAGAAGATTTTGGCCGGACCAGGATCCGATCGGGAAACAGATCAAGGTGGTTGAAGACGAAGGAGTGGTTGGCTCGATTGTCGGCGTCGTCGGCGACACGAAACAATTCGCGCTGAACGACGAACCGACATCGCAACTCTACGCGTGTTACAGCCAGCAACCTGTCTTTTTCGCCACTCTGGTCGTGCGGACCTTGGTCGAGCCGATGAGTGTATCGGAACCGGTCCGCCAGGCGATCTGGCGGGTCGATCCCGACCAGCCGATGTGGAAAATCCGTTCGGTCGATTGGCTGGTTCAACGCAGCGTGGCCGATCGCAAATTTCTTCTCGCCCTCATGATCATGTTCGCCGCGCTCGCCCTCGCCCTAACGGTGATCGGGCTTTACGGCGTCATCAGTTACCTCGTGAACCAGCGGACGCAGGAGATCGGGATTCGAATGGCTCTGGGCGCGCAGGTCCACCACATTTTGCAGCTCATTCTGAAACATGGCGTCGTCCTCGTGGCGCTCGGCGTCGGCCTCGGGATCATTGCCGCCGTCCTGGCCACGCGCCTGATGTCGCATCTCCTTTACGGCGTCACCCCGACTGATCCGCTCACCTTCAGCGCGATCGCGTTACTCCTCACTTTTATTGCTCTCGTGGCCTGCTACCTCCCCGCCCGTCGCGCCGCGCACGTCGACCCTGTCATCGCCCTTCGCTCGGAGTAATTCATTATGCTAAACGACTTCCGCTACGCGCTTCGCCAGCTCTTCAAGGCCCCGAGCTTCACCATCGTTGCCATCATCACGCTCGCGCTCGGGATCGGTGCTTGCACCGCCATCTTCTCGGTAGTCAATGTCGTGCTGCTCCGCCCGCTCGATTATCCCGACCCAGACCGGCTCCTCGTCATTCGCGAAACGCAGCTGCCCCAGTTCCCGGAGTTCTCCGTCTCGCCGCCAAATTATCTCGACTGGGAGAAACAGACGAAATCGTACGAACACCTTGCCGCTTATTCCGGCGCGGCCTTGAACCTGACCGGCGAAGGCGAGCCGCAACGGCTCGTCGGCGTGAAGGCGACCGCGCATTATTTCGACGTCTACGGCGTGAAGCCGATCCTCGGCCGGATGCTGCTGCCGGAAGAAGACGCGGCCGGGAAGAATCACGTCGTCGTTTTGAGTTACGGTTTTTGGCAGCGCCTCTTCGGCGGCGCGCGCGACGTGGTGGGCCGCGCGGTCCAACTAAACGGCGAACCGTATCAAATCGTCGGAGTGGCGCCGTCCGGGTTTGGGATCGCGAGCAAAGTGGATGTCTGGACGCCGATGGCTTTCACTCCCAAGGAAACGGCCAATGACGCTCGCGGCGGGCATTACATCAGTGTCGTTGGCCGTCTCAAACCAGGCGTAACCTTCCGGCAGGCGAAAGCCGAGCTCGAGGTGATCGCGAACCAGCTCGCGGTGCAATATCCCGACCCACAAAAAGGCTGGGGGATCTTCATGATGCCTATCCAGGATTACATGGTGCGCGATGTGAAACTGGTTCTTTACACGCTGCTCGGCGCGGTCGGCTGTGTCCTCCTCATCGCTTGCGCGAATCTGGCGAATCTTCTCCTCGCTCGGGCGACCGCGCGCCATCGTGAAATTTCCATCCGAGCTGCCTTGGGCGCTGGCCGCGGCCGGTTGGTCCGTCAGCTTCTCACGGAAAGTGTTGTGCTCGCTGTGTGCGGCGGAATCGCCGGCGTGATCCTGGCGAGCTTGGGCCTTGATGGGTTGCTCGCCCTGGCGCCAACCAGTCTCCCGCGAATCAGCGAAATCCATCTGGATTCCGGCATCCTTTTATTTTCGCTCGCGCTTAGCGTTGTCACCGGCCTCGTTTTCGGCATCGCGCCCGCCTGGTTCGCGGCCCGCGCGGACGTGAATGAAGCGCTGAAACAAGGAACGCGCGGCTCGACCGAAGGCGGTGCGCGCGGTCGACTGCGCAGCGCTCTCGTCGTCGTCGAAGTAACGTTCGCCCTTGTCCTGCTGGGCGGCGCTGGATTGCTGGCGCGGAGTTTCATGCAACTCGCCAACGTCGATCCCGGTTTTATCCCGGAGAACGCGACCCTGATGCGGCTTTCGCTTCCGCAGAGAAATACGCCGAGGCCGAACAACAGACGGCGTTCGCGAATGCGTTGCTCGAACAGCTGAAAAATTTACCAGGCGTCCAGGCGACCGGAATCACGCATTCGATGCCATTGGTGGGCGATTACGTTCTCGGGTTCAACATCGAAGGCCGTCCCGCGATCGACCCGGCCGATTTACCGAGCACGAATTATTACGCTGTGACTCCGGATTATTTCCGGGCCATGGGAATCCGCCTGGTCCGCGGCCGGACCTTCACTCCGCAGGACGACGCCAAGGCGCCGCGGGTCGCGATTATAAATGAAACGATGGCCCGCCAGTTTTTCCCGAACGAGGATCCGATCGGCAAACGGATCAACATCACCAACGGCCCTGATACCTGGCGCGAGATTGTGGGGATCGTGGGCGACATCAAGCAATACGGCGTGGACAAAGCCACCAGCGCCCAGTCTTACGAGCCGTTTGCGCAGGTGCCGTTTACTTCGCTGAATGTTGTCATTCGGACCAAGGGCTCGCCCGCCGCGTTACTCGGGGCGTTGAGACCGGCCGTTTACGCGGTCGACAAGGACCAGCCGGTCGGCGTCATCCGGCCGTTGGAAGAGATCATGGCGGAAAGCATCGCTCGGCAGCGTTTCGCGATGCTGTTGCTCACCGTTTTTTCCGGCGTGGCGCTGGTCATCGCGGCCGTCGGGATTTACGGGGTGATGGCTTACAACGTCGTTCAGCGCACCGGCGAGTTCGGCATTCGGATGGCGCTGGGTGCGCAACAGCGCGACGTGCTGAAGCTAGTCCTGACACAAGGCGGGAAGCTGATCGCGCTCGGTTTACTTACCGGACTACTGGCGACGCTGGGAGCTTCGCGTGCGATGGGCTCGATGCTTTTCAACACGAGCGCTTACGATCCGCTGACGCTCGCTACGATTACAGTCGTCCTTGGCTCCGTAGCGCTGGTCGCCTGTTTCTTCCCCGCAAACCGCGCTACGAAAGTGAACCCGATCGAAGCGCTCAGGACGGAATGAAGAAAGTGACGAGTGACCGGGGACAAGTGACGAGAGAAAATGACTGACCTTCGCTACGCCTTTCGCCAACTGGTTAAATCGCCAAGCTTCAGCGCGACGGCGGTCGTCGCGCTCGCTCTCGGGATCGGCGCGACCACGGCGATTTTCGCGGTGATCTACGCGTTTCTCCTCCGCCCGTTACCTTACGCCGAGCCGGACAAACTCGTCATGCTCCAATCTCGCGGCGTCACGACCGGAAACGATGTCGGCGTGAACTATCTCGATTTCCGCGACTGGCAACAACAGAGCCAGAGCTTTTCCGACCTCGCCTTCTTCAATCTCCGTTGGAACGGGAATCTCGAATCGCCGGGGGGGATGACAGAAACGCTGAAGACAACGTTCACAACGGCGAACCTGTTTTCCTTGCTCGGCGTCCAACCAATCCTCGGCCGTGATCTGACGCCGGCGGATGATGAGCCGAAAGCCGCCAAGGTCATGCTGATCAGCGACCGGCTTTGGAAAAAAAGTTTTGGCGGCGACGCGCACATCGTCGGCCGCGACATTCGGCTCGATGGAACGCAGCGAACGGTCGTCGGCGTCATGCCGGCTGGATTCCGTTTCCCATCGCAAACCGACATCTGGGTGCCGATGGCTTCCGTCTTCGGAATGGGCACCAATCGTTCCTGGCGGGCGGACCAGGCGATCGCTCGGCTCAAGCCTGGTATGACCGTCCAAACCGCGCAGAGCGAGATGAGCGTGATTGCGGAACGGCTCGCGCAACAATATCCCGAGACGAACAAGCTGATCGGCGCCGCCGTCGTTCCGTTGCGCGACCACGTGGTGGGGAACGTCCGTTTCTCGTTACTCATCCTTCTCGCGTCGTGTGGAGGCGTGCTCCTGATTGCGTGCGCAAACGTGGGCCAGCTCCTGCTCGCTCGCGCGACGACGCGCGAGCGTGAGCTTTGCGTGCGTGCAGCCCTCGGCGCGAATCGCTGGCGGCTCGCGCGCCAGGCGCTGGTGGAAAGCGCGCTGCTCGCCGTCATCGGGAGCGTGGTCGGCGCCCTCCTCGCTTTCTGGCTCGTCGATCTGGTTGCGACGGCGATCCCGGTCGAGCTGCCGTTCTGGATCCGGATCGATCTCAATCCCGTGGTCCTCGGCTTTACGATTTTGATTTCCTGCCTGACGACGTTGCTCGCCGGTTCGTTGCCGGCGCTTCAAAGCGCCCGTGTCGATATCGCCCAATCGATGAAAGCGACCGCCGGCACGGTCTCCGGCGCCGGAGCGCGTTCGCGCGAAATGCTGACCGCAGCGCAGGTCGCGATTTCCATCGTTCTGCTCGTTGGCGCGAGTTTGGTTCTGCGCAGTCTTTTGAAATTGCGCGAGGTCGATCCCGGCTTCGACCCGAGTCACGTCGTGATGATGGAAGTAAATCCGACCTACAGCAGCGACGAGCCGTCCCAAGCGCGGTTCAATCGGTACTCGCGCCTGTTGCAGCGCGTGAGCGAACTACCAGGCGTCGAAGCGGTCGGCGCAAACAACAGTCCGCCTTTTGTCCCGCAGCGACCGTGGAACCGCAGCCAGATTGTGGGCGAAACCCAGCCCGTGACGGCGCAATCGCAGAACCCCGTCGCGAATTTCCAAACGGTAAGCACAGATTATTTTCGCGTCCTACGCATTCCGTTGGTGCGTGGGCGCTTCTTCGAGGCGGGCGACAAGCTCGACGCGACGCAGGTTTGCATCGTGAGCGAACGGCTCGCGAAAGCAGTCTGGCCTAACGAGGACGCGATTGGACGGAAATTGCGGATGGGCGGCCCCGGCACGACGCCTGAGCCGGATGACTGGATGACCGTGGTCGGCGTCGTCCGCGACATTCGGCATCAGGCTCTGGAGCGCGAGGCCGGTCCCGACCTTTACAAGCCGAGTCTCCAACTCGCGTGGAAGCAGATGCATTTTCTCGTGCGCGCGCGCGGCAGCGCCCTCGCGCTCGTGCCGGACATCCGGCGCGAGATCGCCAGGACCGCGCCGGAAGTGGGCGTATTCAATTTCGTTGCGCTCGACCAGGAAGTGGCAAACTCCCTCTGGCAATCGCGGCTCCGCGGATGGCTCCTGGGATTTTTCTCGCTCGTGGCGCTGGCCCTGGCGGCGACCGGATTGTCCGGCGCGGTCGCTTACGGCGTAGCGCAGCGGACCCGCGAGATCGGTATCCGAATGGCGCTCGGCGCTTCGCGCTCCGCAGTTCTGCGGTTGGTGCTCGGGCAGGGACTGCGGGCCGTTGCCTTCGGCGTGATGGCGGGAATTGCGGGCGCCTTCGTTGTCTCGCGTTTGCTCCGCGCGTCGCTGTTCGGGATCAGCGCGAACGATCTCGCCAGTTATGGCGGAGCAGCCCTTTTGCTCGCCGTCACGGCAGCGATCGCCGCGCTCATTCCTGCACGCCGCGCCAGCCAGGTGAATCCGATGGAAGCCTTGCGCACCGAATGAAATTCACCAATCGAAAATTGAGATTCGAAAATCGAAAATCCACATGCTAAACGACATCCGCTACGGCCTTCGCCAATTCATCAAGCATCCTGCTTTCACCATCATCGCCGTGCTTACCCTCGCGCTCGGCATCGGGGCGAACACCGCCATCTTCAGCGTGGTCAACGCGGTGTTGCTAAAACCGCTGCCATTCCCCCAGCCGGATCAGCTCATAGCGATCGGCATGACCGATACCCGGCAAAAAGGAGAAACGAATTTGAATTCGCTTTCGTATCCGGACTTCTTCGATTTCCGCGACCAAAACCGGACGCTGGCAAACGCAGCAGTTTATCGCGAACGCTCGTTTGCCCTCACCAGCGAAGCCGGCTCGACCAGCCTGCAGGGCGTGAAAGTCAGCGCCGAGTTCTTCGACGTGATCGGGATCAAACCGAAGATCGGGCGCGCTTTCGTTCGCGGCGATGAACAGGGCGGCGGCGGAGCCGGCGGGTTCAAGGTAATCGTCAGCCACGATTTCTGGCAGCGACATTTCGCGGGCGATCCGAACGTGATCGGGCGCAGCGTAACCCTCGATCGACGCGACCATAATGTGATCGGCGTCATGCCGGCCGGTTTCCAATTCCCGATTCAAAAGGATCCGATCGATTTTTACGTCTCGATCGCCGAGGACGCCGCGAACCCCGACGGATCTCAGCCGCAAACGAAACAGCGGGGCAGTCACAGTCTCCAGGCCGTGGCGCGATTGAAACCGGGCGCTACCGTCGCCCAGGCGCAATCGGATTTGGCCGCCATTGCCGCGGCGCTGGCCCAGCAGTTCCCGGATTCGAATACGCACTTCGGCGTCCTCACCAAACCACTCCGGGAAGAGATGATCGGCGACGTTCGCACCGCTCTCTACATTCTCTTTGGCGCGGTCGTCTGCGTCTTGCTGATCGCGAACGCCAACGTCGCAAATCTTCTCCTGGCCCGCGCATCGGCCCGCGGGAAAGAGATCGCCTTGCGCGCCGCGATGGGCGCCAGCCGCCTTCGCATCATTCGGCAATTGTTAACCGAAAGCGTTTTGCTGGCCGGCTTGGGTGGCCTCTTCGGGCTGCTTCTCGCGCAATGGGGAACCGAAGCGCTTGTCAAAACCGTTCCCCAAAATATTCCGCGGATCGGCAACATCCACCTCGACGCGTCGGTGCTCATATTCACGTTGCTCGTTTCACTCGTAACCGGCGTTGTCTTTGGACTCGTTCCGGCCTGGCAGGCGTCCCATGTCGATCTGAATAGCTCGCTCAAATCCGGCACTCGCACAGGTGGCGGCGGAGAGGGTAAAGGCCGAGTGCGAAATGCGCTCATCATGGCGGAGGTGGCGCTCGCGCTCGTCCTCCTGATTTCCGCGGGCTTGTTGATCCAGAGCTTCGCGAGGCTCGGCCGGGTCCAGCCGGGCGTGCGAACGGAGCGTCTTCTCACGGCGCGAATCGCTCTGCCGGAAGTCGTTTATCCGAAAAACGAAAACGTCATCGCGTTCTTCGAACAATTCCTGCCGCGGGTCCGCGCCATCCCAGGGGTCGAGTCCGCGAGCGCGATCGTTCCATTGCCGTTAAGCGGGAGCAACATGGTTACGTCGTTCGACATTGAAGAGAGTCCGCTTCCCGAGGGACAGCGACCCGGCGCTCCCGTCCGCCTCATCTCGACCGATTATTTCAAAACGATGGGAATTCCCGTGCGCCAGGGCCGGGTCTTCGATGAGCGGGACCGAATGGATTCGGCCCCGGTCGTGATCGTGAATGAGCGCTTTGCTCAGAAATATTTTCCAGGAAAAAATGTCCTCGGGAAACGGATCCAGCCCGGCTTTTCGGCCGACGATTCCGGGGAAAAGATCCGCGAGATCGTGGGGGTGGTCGGGAACGTAAAGCATCTCTCCCTCAAGAACGAGGATTCGCCGGAGATGTATCTGCCGAATACCCAAATTCCATTCCAAATCATGTCGATCGTCATTCGGACGAAGATTTCGGATCCAAATACGATTACGAACTCCGTTCGGAAAGAGCTGGCAGCGATGGATGCGACCATCCCGTTGACCAGCGTCCGCGTGTTCGACGAATACATTTCGCAGTCCCTGGCCCGGCCGAGGTTCAACACGCTCCTGCTCTCGATCTTTGCCGGCACCGCGCTCGTCTTGACCGCGATCGGAATTTACGGCGTCCTTGGCTACTCGGTCGCGCAACGGACCAGTGAGATTGGGATCCGAATCGCGCTTGGGGCCGGGAAGAATTCGATCTTCCGCCTGATTGTTGGCCAGGCCATGACGCTGGTCGGCATCAGTCTGGTGCTCGGGATCGCCGGCGCGTTCGCCGCCACGCGATTGTTGAGCAGCCTGCTCTTCGGAGTGGGAGCGGCTGATCCGGGAACGTTCGCCGCGATCGTGGTTCTCGTTTCTGCCGTGGCGTTCGTAGCCGCGTGGTTGCCCGCCCGTCGCGCTACTCGCGTTGATCCCATTATAGCTCTGCGCGCCGAATGAAGTCCGCCAATCGAAAATCGAAATTCACATGACTGACCTTCGCTACGGACTACGCCAGTTAGTCCAGCATCCTGCGTTCACGACCATCGCCATCCTTACGCTCGCGCTCGGGATCGGCGCGAACACCGCGATCTTCAGCGTCGTCAACGCCGTCCTCCTCAAGCCCCTGCCGTTTCTGGCCCCCGAAGAACTCGTTGCCATAGGTGGCGTCGACCTAAGCGAGACGGTCTCGCCTCCAAGGCTCTACTCGTTGTGCATTCCGGATTTCGCTGATTTTCGCGAAGAGAGCCGCAGCTTTTCGAGCATGGCGGTATACCGAGACCGCGCCGTCACCCTGGTCGATGAAAAGGGAGCGCAAAGCGTGCGTGGAGAAAAGGTGAGCGGGGAATTCTTCGACGTGCTCGGCATCAAGCCGATGCTTGGCCGCGGCTTTACACGGGCGGATGAGCAGGTGGGCGGCGGACCCGGCGGTCTCAAAGTTGTCCTGAGTTACGGATTCTGGCAGAGCCATTTCAACCGGGCTGACGATGTGATTGGCCGTGTGCTCATGCTGGATGGCCGGCCGAACACGGTGATCGGCGTGATGCCAGAGGGTTTCCAGTTCCCCATCCAGACCGATTCTCTCGAGCTTTACACCACCATTGCCGAGGATGCGTCGACTCCCGATGGGAGCACGCCCAAAACGCAGCAACGAGGTGACCATTGGGTGCAGGGAATTGGCCGCGTCAAAACGGGGGTCCCGCTCGCCCAGGCGAACGCGGAACTGCGGGCGATCGCGGCGGCGTTGGAAAAAAAGTATCCGGAGACAAATACCAAAGCCAGTGCCGGATCGCAGCCACTCCGCGATGAAATGGTCGGAGACGTTCGGACCGCGCTCTACGTCTTGTTTGGCGCGGTGGCGTGTCTCCTCCTGATTTCGAACGCAAACGTGGCCAATCTGATGCTGGCGCGTGCGTCGGTGCGCGGGAAAGAAATTGCGTTACGCAGTGCGTTGGGCGCGAGTCGTGTTCGGATCATCCGGCAGTTGCTCACCGAAAGCGTTCTTCTCGCGGCGCTCGGAGGTCTGCTCGGACTTCTGGTCGCGCAATGGGGGACCGAAGCCCTGATCGCGGCTGTGCCGCAGAACATTCCCCGCGTCAGCGACATCAAACTGGATGGAGCGGTCCTGGCCTTCACCCTAATCCTGTCGCTCACCACCGGCATTGTCTTCGGGCTCGTTCCCGCCTGGCAGGCATCACACGTCGATCTCAATACCGCGCTGAAGTCCGGCACGCGCGGCGCCGGCGGTTCGGAAGGAAAACACCGGGTGCGCAACGCGCTCGTCATGGGGGAGGTCGCGCTTGCTCTGATTCTATTAATCTGCGCGAGTCTCCTGATCCAAAGCTTCGCCCGCCTTGGACGCGTCGACACTGGCATGCGCACCGACCGGCTTTTCACGGCGCGGATTGGACTTCCCGAAGCGGCCTATCCAAAACCGCAAAACATCATTTCGTTTTTCGATCAGCTCCTGCCGCGCATCCGCGCCATTCCCGGGGTCGAATCCGCCACAACGGTGTGGCCGCTTCCTCTCAGCGGGAGCAACAATGTCAGTTCATTCGACATCGAAGATCATCCCATGCCGGAAGGCCAACAACCCGACAGCCCGATGCGGATCGTGGGTCCGGATTATTTCAAAACCATGGGCATTCCAGTCCGCCAGGGTCGCGCCTTTGAGGAGACGGACCAGCTCAAGTCTCTGCCTGTTGTGGTCGTAAACGAACAATTCGCCCGAAAGTTTTTCCCGGGTCAAAATGTAGTCGGTAAGCGCATCAACCCAGGTTGGGCTGTGGGCGAGGAAAAATCGGCCATGCGTACGATTGTTGGCGTCGTCGGCAACGTGAAGCACCGCACCCTTGAAATGGAGTTTACGCCGGAAGTGTATCTCTGCGCGTCTCAAATCCCCATGGACTCGATGTCGATCGTGGCCCGGACCAGCGTCTCGAACCCGGCCGCGATCACTTCCGCCGTGCGCAAGGAGCTGGCCGAGGTGGACCGGAACATTCCGCTGGTGCGGGTGCGGGTCTATGAGGAATACCTGGCGCGCGCCCTGGCCCGGCCGCGCTTCAACGCGATGTTGCTGACGATTTTTGCCGGGACCGCGCTTCTTTTGACCGCAATTGGAATCTACGGCGTCATGGCCTATTCGGTTTCGCAGCGGATAAATGAAATCGGAATTCGGATGGCGCTCGGCGCCGGGAAGAGTTCCATCTTTCGCCTCGTAGTTGGCCAGGCGATGACGATTGTCGCGATCAGCCTGATCGTGGGACTGCTCGGCGCGTTTGCCGCTACCCGATTATTGAACAGTCTGCTTTTCGGCATCGGCGCGTCCGATCCGCTGACCTTTTTCGCGATCATGTTGCTGGTATCCGTGGTCGCGTTCCTGGCCGCCTGGTTACCGGCGCGAAGGGCCACCCGCGTCGATCCGATCATCGCGTTGCGCGCAGAATGAAATGAATCGACCAGCCTAACGACTCCATGCAAACCTTACTCTCCGACATCCGTTACGCCTTTCGCATGATCGCGAAACAACCGGGCTTCGCCGCCCTGGCCGTGCTCGCCTTCGCCCTCGGCATCGGGGCGAACGTCGCCATTTTCAGCGTCGTCAACGCCGTCCTCCTCCGGCCATTGCCCTATCCGCATTCCGAACGGCTCATTAACATTCGGGAAAGCACGCCGACTTTTCCGAGCGGTTCGGTGAGTTATCCGAACTTCCTCGATTGGCGCGCCTCCCAGCACAGCTTCACCGATCTCGCGCTCTTTCGCCGTGAGTCCTACAACCTCTCGAGCGTCAAAGGCGGGACCGCGCCGGAACGAATCGGTGGCTGCAGGGTCACGGCAAACTTCCTGACCGTGCTCGGGGTGCCGCCCCAGCTTGGTCGCGATTTTACTGAGGCCGACGACGTGCCGCATGGGCCAAAGGTGGCGCTGATCAGCGACGGGATGTGGCGGAAACGTTTCGGCGGTTCCCGCGAAGTGCTCGGGCAACACCTGCTCGTCGACGGCGTGTCGTATGAAATAATCGGTGTCCTCCAGTCGATCGTACGGGTGCCCTTGTCGCGCCGGGCCGATATCTACGTTCCGCTCGGTGATGTTCGGACCGAGCCGGGCGTGATGTTGCGCGACAACCACCCGGGCTTCGGAACGCTGGGGCGGCTAAAGGACGGTGTAACCCTCGAACAAACCCACGCCGACCTGGATGCGATCGCGGTCGCGCTCGAGAAAAAATATCCGGAATCGAATACGGGCCGACGGATCACGACCCAGTTGCTCCTGGAATCGTCCGTCGGGCAATATCGGCAAAGTCTTTACCTGCTGCTTGGGGCAGTTGCGTGCGTGTTGCTGATCGCGTGCGCGAATGTCGCGAACCTCCAGCTAGCGCGGATGCTGGTGCGCGGAAAAGAACTGGCGGTCCGGAGCGCGCTGGGCGCGTCCGGCTGGCGCTTGACGCGTCAGGTCTTAACCGAAAGCGCGGTCCTCGCATTAATTGGCGCGCTGGCCGGAGTGCTCCTCGCGGTCTGGAGTCTCGATGCCATTCTTGCCCTCAGTCCGGCAACGGTGCCGCGTTTTCAGGAAACTCGAATCGATCTCGTTGCGCTTTTATTCACCGTCGCGGTCGCGATCCTCTCCGGCGTCCTGGTTGGAATCTGGCCGGCCTGGCGAATTTCGAAGACCAGCTCGCTGGCCCTCGCGCTCCACGAAAGCGCGCGCGGGAGCAGCGACAGTTTACATAAACAACGGGCTCGCGCCGGATTGGTCGTCACCCAGGTTGCGCTCGCGGTCGTGTTGCTCGCGGCCGGCGGTTTGATGCTGAAAAGTTTCTGGCGCGCGCAGCAGGCGCCGCTCGGGTTCGATCCCCGGAACATTCTCACCATGAGCGTCGCGCTTCCCTCAGCGCGCTACGATAACGAGGAGAAGATCAACGCGTTTTACGACAAGTTGGTCGCGAAGGTCTCCACCCTCCCGTCCGTCACCGCCGTCGCGACCGGCGTCAATATTCCATTCGACGACAGCGAATGGGACAGCTCCTTCCACATCACCGGGACTCCGCCGCACGTCCGCGGTCGGGAGCCCTCGGCCGAAATCAACATGGTCTCGCCCGATTATTTTAAGGTGTTGGGAATGCCGATCGTTCGCGGACGTGCGTTCGGCCCGGAGGATGCGGCGGGCAAGCAAACCTCGGTCATCATTGACGAAAGCCTCGCTTCGCGATTTTTCCCCGGCCAGGATCCGATTGGCAAGCAGCTCGATAACAATCAGACGCTGAAAGAGAATCCGCCGCCGCTGACCATCGTCGGCATGGTCCCGCGGACCCGAAACGAAGCGCCGGGCGAAGTGAACGTCGAGAGTTTGAACTTCCCGCAGATCTACCTTCCCGCCGCGCAATTCTCGAATGAGAACGTAAGTCTGGTCGTGCGCGTCGCGTCCGGCGATCCGCTCGCCCTCGCCCCGGCGGTGAAGCGGGCGATCGAATCAATCGATCCCGACCAGCCGGTCGCGCAGGTTTCGACCATGGAAAAAAACATCGGTGTGAGTTTGGCCGCGCGACGGCTCACGATGACGCTGCTGGGCGCGTTCGCCGGCCTTGCGCTGGTTTTGGCGAGCGTCGGGATCTATGGCGTGATGGCGTTGAGCACGACGCAACGCACCCGGGAAATGGGAATTCGTTTCGCGCTCGGCGCGAGCCGCGCCGATGTTTTGCGCCTTGTCCTCGGCAAAGGTGTCTCGCTGATCGGCGTCGGCCTCGGGGCCGGTCTGGTCGGCGCGTTCGCCGCCAGTCGGGCGATGAATAGTTTGCTCTACGGGGTTGGGACGGTCGACGCCGTGGCCTTGCTCGGAGCCATTATCACCCTCGCTTCGGTTGCTTTCATTGCCTGTTATTTACCCGCCCGGCGCGCGAGCATGGTGAATCCCATCGAAGCGTTGCGGACAGAATAATCTTTTGGAGGGACGACCGCCGTGTCGTCCCTAAATAACAGGGACGGGACAGCGCTCGTCCCTCCAGCTTGTTGCTAAGTCGCGCGACGCGTAATCTTGGCGCAGCGCGATGACTTCCACGCAACGATCCACCCTCGCCGCGGCCGATTGCGACGTCGCGTTCGACGATCTCACGCTCCAGCTCTACGCGACCGACGCGTCGCTCTATCAGCTCGAACCTGCCGCGGTTGCGTTTCCGCGGAGCGCGCAACAGGCCAGCTCGATCATCACCGCCGCGGGGGATGCGAATATGCCGGTCACGCCGCGCGGCGCGGGCAGCGGACTTTCCGGCGGCGCGATCGGCGATGGGTTGATCGTCGATTTCTCGCGTTACAACCGGCAGATCACCGATCTGAATTTGGAAGCGCGCACCGTTCGGTCTGGCGCTGGCGTCGTCCTCGATCAACTGAACGACTTTCTCAAGCCGCACGGATTCTGTTTCGGCCCGGACGTTGCCACCAGTTCGCGGGCGACGATTGGTGGCATGATCGCGAACGATTCCTCCGGCGCGCGCGTGCCGGTTTACGGAACGACAGCGGATCATGTCGTCTCGCAGGAATTAGTCATGGCAGATGGCTCGATCCACCAGATCGGCCCGGCGCACGAAACTTTGCGGGCGCAACGCGACGTGGTTGCAAATCTCGTCGCCGCGCACGCTGCGGAAGTCGCTGAGTGGATGCCGCCGGGCTTGCAGAAGCGCTGGTCCGGTTACGCTCTCGCCCGCTGGCTGCGCGATCCCGGAAACCTCAATAACATGCTCTGCGGCAGCGAAGGAACGCTGGCCGCGATTTTTTGCGCGGAGCTGAAAATCGTTCCGTTGCCGCGCGAAAAAGGACTTGGGCTGGTTTTCTTCGCTTCGGTTGCGGAAGCGATGCAGGCAACGGTCGAGCTCCTCGAGCTGAAACCATCGGCCATTGAGCACATCGATCGGCCGCTCTTTGATCAAACCAAAGGCCAGCTCCATTTCGAGCCTGCCCGGCAATTACTCGAGCTCGATACCAAGCCGTGTGAAGCGATCCTGATCGTCGAATTCTACGAGGACGTCGCGGAACGATTGCAGTTGTTGACGGCGAAGCATCTCGGGTTGCGGACGACGATCTGCACGGAACCGGCGGAAATGAATCTCGTCTGGGGAATGCGCAAAGCCGGCTTGTCGCTTCTCACTGGCCGCAAAGGCGCGGCGAAACCAGTCGCCTTCATCGAGGACGCCGCGGTCCGTCCGGCACAACTGCCGGCTTACGTCACCGGGCTCGAATCGATCATGCGACCGCTGAACCTGGAGGTTTGTTATTACGGCCACGCCGCGACCGGGCTCTTGCACGTGCGACCGGTCCTCGATCTGCACACGGATGTCGATCTAAGGAAATACCGCGTGGTGGCGGACCAGGTTTCAGCACTCGTTAGGCAATTCAAAGGCTCGCTCGCGGCCGAGCACGGTGTCGGGATGGCGCGCACGGAGTACATGGCGGAACAGGTCGGCGACGAGTTGCTCGGCGTAATGCGCCAGATCAAGCAGCTATTCGATCCGAAGAACCTGTTCAATCCCGGGAAAATTTTCAGCGACGGCCGGTTCAAAATCGACAATCACCTGCGGGTGGAATCGGAGACGGCGCTGCGTTTGCCGTTCGAGCCGGCGCTAGCGTTCGCGTTTAAGGACGAATCGTTCATCGGCAACCTCGAACAATGCAACGGCTGCGGCGGTTGCCGGAAAGACGCGCCGACGATGTGCCCGACGTTTCTCGCGACGGGCGAGGAATACATGTCCACCCGGGGCCGGGCCAACGCGATCCGGGCCGCGCTGGAACTGCGTTTCCACGACGATCCGCTCCGGAGCGCGGAACTGGACGCGGCCCTGAGCAATTGTTTGTCGTGCAAAGCGTGCACGGTCGAGTGCCCATCGAACGTAAACCTGGCATTGCTCAAGGCGGAGCTGATGTATGCGCGGCACCGCCAGGATGGCTTGCCCTTGCGCGAACGCGTCTTGAGTAACGTCGATTTGTTAGGCCGGCTCGGTTGCCTGGTGCCCGGAATTGCGAATGCCAGTCTCGATTCACCGATGGTCCGCCGTCTGATGCGGATAGCGCTCGGGTTAACCGACAAGCGCCCGTTGCCGCATTACGCGAGACAGCGGTTCGATCGCTGGTTCCAAAAGAAGTCGCCTCGAAATGACGATACTGTAGCGGCGGTCTATGACCGCCGAGGAACGGATTCGGCGGTCATAGACCGCCGCTACAGGAACGGACACCGCGGCCCGGTCATCCTTTGGGACGACACCTTCGTTCGTTACCACGAACCGCATATCGGGATCGCCGCGGTGAAAGTTCTGGAAGCTCTTGGGTTCGACGTCGCGCTGGTGAAGGGCCGGAAATGCTGTGGCCGCCCCGCCTTCAGTCAAGGAAACCTCGACGCCGCTCGCGAAATGGGACGGCACAATCTCGATCTGATTCGCGGCTCAAACGGCGCCGCGCCGATTCTGTTCCTCGAGCCTTCCTGCTACTCGATGTTCGTCGAGGATTACCGTGAGCTGAAGCTGCCAGACACGGAGCCGATCGCGAAACGCTGTCATCTCTTCGAGCAATTCGTCGAGGAGCTCCTGGAGCGGGAACCGGAAGCTCTCCATTTCAACAGCACTGCCGGTCACGTCGCGATTCACGCGCACTGCCACGCGAAGTCGCTCGTGAAAACGGGATTCATGGCGAAGCTCGCCGCGCGTTTACCTGGCCGAACCGTGACGCTGCTCGACACGGGGTGCTGCGGCATGGCCGGCGCCTTCGGCGCGCTCGAGCGGAAATACGATCTTTCCTTAAAAGTCGCCGCACCGCTGGTCCAACAGGTCGGCGCCCAGCCGGCCGGCAGCATCATCGTCGCGTCCGGGACCAGTTGCCGTCACCAGCTCGAGCATCTCACACCGGTTCATCCAAAGCACATGGCCGAGGTCCTCGCCGAGGCGATGTAGCCGCCGGCCTGTGGCCGGCGCGGGACTGGCGCCGCTCTCGCTCACGCTTGCCACAGGCAAGCGGCTACAGAAGATTGGGAGCCGCCGTCACGTGTATTCGTCCGATCCCTGAACCCAGATGAAAGACTGAAGGTCGATCATGTCGCGCGGCTTTAGATCGCGGGCGTCGCGCCGAATGGTTTCAGCGAACTCGAGCAGGCTCGAATAGGTCTTCCAGTTTGGCTTCGATTGATATTGGAAGTCGAAGCCGTACTTCTGCGCGGCGATTTTTGTAACCACCGGCTTCAGAAAGATGTGTTTGTCCGGTTGGGCGATGAAGCCGAAAACGGTCACGAGCGGCCAGGTCAGAACGCGGGTTTGTTTTCGAGGCAAGGCCGCGACTGTCTCGCACCAGGCCACAAACCGTGCTTCGTCGCTTCCGTTTCCGTGGAGAAAATCGTAGAGCCCGGTTGCGAACGCGCGCGCGCCGGCAGATGACTTGAGAGCGTCGCGGAGCGCCATTTTTTCGAACGAGAAGATCATGCTGTGTTGAGATTTCTGCTCGGTTCGGACCGCGCGCGCCGCGATTTCGGCATACTCGCGGCGTCCGAGAAGGCGGCGGAACTCGTCACGATTCAGCGCTTCTTCCCAGCGCTGGTGCGTTTCGCATTTGTAATCGCGTTCCCAAGCGAGGTAAGTCTCGTCGCGAAATCCTTTCGGAAAGAAACGCAGAAATTTTCGCCGGCAACGGACGGCGCCGGAAGATGTCGGTCGGTTCACGCATGCAATTCGCGGCGGAGGGACCCGGCAGATGTAGCCTCTTCCAATGGAGGGCGGAGCTCCCGCGACGCCCAGGGAAGACAGGCTGGCCGGCGGCCTCGCAGAGCTCGGCCCTCCATTGGTGGGGCGGTACGTTACCTACGGCTTTTTCGCGGGCAACGGCTCCTTGCTCTTCAGAATATCCGATTCAGGGGTGAGCTTTTGGGTCTTGCCGCTGAAGATGATACGATTCGGCTTTTCGGCGAGCGTTTCGGTAAGAGCTTTCGCGTGGGTGCTGACCACCTTCAGGTTGAGAAGGATCACGTGCAGTTGCTTGAGCTGTTCCTGAAGCTGTGTGTCGGTGTTGCCGACGAATTTTCCAGCGCTGTCGAACAAGCCGTTCGCCTTCTTCTCCACCTCGTCGAGACCCTTGATGATGCGTTGAAGTTCCTCGAGATCGACCTTCGCCACGTCGAGCGCGAGGCGAAACTTTCGGGAGCACTTGTCCGAGATCGTTCTTCACGCTGGTGATGGTGCCGTCGAGATTGCCGACGGTGCCCTTAAGGCTGTCGATCAATTTGTTCGCGTTGTCGATGAGCGGGCCCGCGGCAGCCGCAATCTGTTGGATTCCGTAGGCAGTATGCCCGTCGATCACCGCGTTGTTCGCGAGAGTATCGCCGCCCGGGGTGCCGGCGGAAAGAGCGACGAACATTGGGGAAAGAAGAGTGTCGGAGCTCAAGGTCGCAATCACATCGGCCGGCAGCGGCGGGATTTCTTCGGCCAGGTTTACCGTGACGCGCACGGCCTTGCGTTTGTTCTCGCCGGTCTCGCGCTGTTCCGGGGTCAGATGGCGCATCGCGATGACCCGGCCTGCCGGGGCCCCAGCGTAGCGCACCTCCGAATGCAGCTTCACGCCGGTCACGTCTTCAAAATCGATCTCCAAAGTGCGGGTCGGTTTTTTCAGGCGGAAACCGGTCAGCGCGATCGTGAGCGCGCCGAGCAGGACCGCGCTGCAGAGAATCACCGAAATCGCGACGAAGTAATCGGAGAGATTTTTTTTCATGGCATCTTGTGGCGAAACCGGTGTTGGGCCGAGACGAGCGGACGCGCTTTCACGTGTTGGTGATCGCTGTGATCGTCCTGGGAAAGATTCAAGGGCATGGGACCGTCCGGTTCGCCGTTGATGAACTGCTGGACTTCGGGATCGGGATGCGTCCGAATTTCATCCGGCGTACCTTGCGCGAGAATCCGTCCGCGTCCGAGCATAATCATCCGGGTCGCGATCCGGAAGGCGCTCGTCATGTCGTGGGTAACGACGACAGCAGTCATGCCTTCGCCCTGGGTCAATTCGAGAGTCAGCTTGTCGACCACGGCGGTCATGATGGGATCGAGGCCGGAGGTTGGTTCGTCGCTAAAGAGCAATTCCGGATCGAGGACGAGCGCGCGCGCCAGCCCCACGCGTTTGCGCATTCCGCCGCTGATCTCCGAGGGTTTGAGATTATTGAACCCGCTTAACCCGACCATCTGGAGTTTTTGGGTCACGGTCTGCTCGATTTCGTCGATCGACATGTCGGTGTGCTGAAGCAAAGGCAGCGCGACGTTCTCTCCGACGGTGAGGGAAGCCAGGAGGGCCCCGGATTGAAACAGCATCCCGAACCGGCGTCGGACATCGGCGATCTGCCGGTCGTTCATCGCCGTGATTTCTTCGCCGAAAATTTTCACCGAGCCGGCCGTGGGCCGCATCACGCCGATGATGTGCCGGAGCAGAGTGCTCTTCCCGCAACCGCTGCCGCCCATGATGACGAGCGTTTCGCCGCGATGGATGGTGAAGGAAAGATCGTCGATCACCGCGCGGTCCCCGAATTTCCGGAAGAGATTGGTGACTTCGACGATGGCGGGAGAATCAGGCATGATGAAAATGACGAATGACGAATGACGAATGACCAAGGAATGACGAAGCTCGAATGACGAAGTTCAGTGTCCGCAGATTTCGCAGATGGACGCAGATTTTAATGGAAGCTATGAGGCAATCTGCGCTCATCGGCGAAATCTGCGGACAGTACTTCTGCCCAATCGATCGCGAAAAGTTGATCGGATTCATCGTGCTCATTTGAAAAAGAAGATCGATGTCAGGATTGCGTTCGAGACCAGCATAGCGAGGAGCGATTGCACTACCGCGGAAGTGGTCGCCTGACCCACCCCTTCCGCGCCGCCTTCGACGTGCAAACCGGCGTTGCAGGCAATTGTGATAATAACCCAGGCAAAGACCGCGCTCTTGATCATGCCGGAATAAAGATCCCAGGCATTCGGCGCTTTCGATCGCGCGCACAATGTAGCCGGCCGTCGTGACATCGAGCGCGAAATGACAGACAGCCCATCCGCCCAGGACGCCAATGTAATTTCCCAGGATGGTCAAGGCCGGGAGCATGATCATCATGGCAATGAAGCGCGGAACAATCAGGTAGCTGATCGGATTGATGGCCATCACTTCGAGGGCCTCGATTTCCTCCGAGACTTTCATCGTGCCCAGTTCGGCTGCGACCGCCGAGCCGCTGCGGCCGATCACGATTACGGCGATCAGGACGGGCCCCATTTCTCGCAGCAAACTCAACATCACCAGGTCAGGGACGTAAATCTCGGCGCCGAGCTCCTGGAGGGAATGGGCCGCCTGCATCGCCAGGGTCACGCCGATGCTGAAGGCGGTGAGCGCGACCATCGGCGTGGCGCGGACTCCGATGAAGACCATCTGCCTGAAAATCGGCGCGATCTTGAAAAGCTGCCCTTGGAAAGGCGCCACGAAGACCCAGTAGAGAAGGCTGGCATTGAGCCGAAGAAAGTTTTTCAAGCGGGCTGCAAGGCTAGCATTCCGCCCGCGACGCTTGCCAGCCTGTTTGGAGGGACGGGCGCTGTCCCGTCCCTAGTATAGAAGGGACGCCACAGCGGGCGTCCCTCCACTCACTTCGCCGCGTAATGCTCCGCGCCGAGAAAATGGAGCGAAGCGTAGGGATCCATCCTCGTTGCCAAGCTCCAGCTTGGGAACGCACTTGGTCTTCGAAGCTGCGCTTCGTCGGCCTGGCTGCCGATGGCGCTCCGCGTGATCGTCGTCAACGTTTGAAGCTGGAGCTTCGGAGACAATTGCATTCCCAAGCCGGAGCTTGGGAACGAGGAGAATCGTCTTCAGATCCAAGCTGTGACATTGAGATGTAGACGTCGGCCTGTGGCCGACGCGAGGGCGACGTCCAATAGCAGAGACCCTTTGTCTCGCGTTCGCCGCAGGCGAACGTCTACATCGCCGCGTAATGTTCGGCGCCGAGGAAGTGGAGCGACACGTACGGTTCGTCGCCGACCACCCAGCTGTCGTGTCCGGGGCCGATCCATCCTCGTTCCCAAGCTCCAGCTTGGGAATGCACTTGGTCTTCGAAGCTGCGCTTCGTCGGCCTGGCTGCCGATGGCGCTCCGCGTGACCGTCGTCAACGTTTGAAGCCGGAGCTTCGGAGACAATTGCATTCCCAAGCCGGAGCTTGGGAACGAGGAGAATCGTCTTCAGATCCAAGGTGTGACATTGAGATGTAGACGTCGGCCTGGGGCCGACGCGAGGGCGACGTCCAATAGCAGAGACCCGTTGTCTCGCGTTCGCCGCAGCCGAACGTCTACATCGCCGCGTAATGTTCGGCGCCGAGGAAGTGGAGCGACACGTACGGTTCATCGCCGACCACCCAGCTGTCGTGTCCGGGGCCGATGTAAAAAAGATCCATCCTCGTTGCCAAGCTCCAGCTTGGGAACGCACTTCGTCTTCGAAGCTGCGCTTCGTCGGCCTGGCTGCCGCTGGCGCTTCGCGTGACCGTCGTCAACGTTTGAAGCTGGAGCTTCGGAGACAATTGCATTCCCAAGCCGGAGCTTGGGAACGAGGAGAAGCGTGTTCAGATCCAAGCTGTGACATTTTGAGATGTAGACGTCGGCCTGTGGCCGACGCGAGGGCGACGTCCAATAGCAGAGACCCGTTGTCTCGCGTTCGCCGCAGGCGAACGTCTACATCGCCGCGTAATGTTCGGCGCCGAGGAAGTGGAGCGACACGTACGGTTCGTCGCCGACCACCCAGCTGTCGTGTCCGGGGCCGATGTAAAAAAGATCGCCGGCTTTCATTTCGTAATAGCGTCCGTCGTTCATCTGGCACGCGGCGCATCCCGAGATGACCAGGCCAACGTGCTCAACTTCGCATGAGGTCGCGCCTGTCGCCGCCCCGACGTGCTCCGACCATTTCCAGCCCGGCTCGTAACTGGCGCGGCCGATCGTCATCGATCCGATCCGAACAATCTCGAACTTTCCCTTGGTGAATTCGCGCACTTCATCCGGCTGCTCGAACCGGCTGATGAGGAAATCGGCGTCGCTGGGTTTCATCGATCAAGGCGGCGGCGGCTGTTTGTCCTTCGGCGGGGGCGGCGGATCGAAACCGTGATGAAGCATCATCTTGCGATGTTCCGACTCTAGCTTGTCGAGTTTTTTTTGCTGCTCCGGGGTCAGGAGCGGGGCAACTTCCTTCTTCGATTCTTCCATCACGGCGCGGACGCGTTCGGCCGTTTCCACCCGGATCGCTTCCAGTTTCGCGCTGGTCGCGTCGACGATCGGCTTGATTTTGGTTTCCTGTTCGGAAGTCAGATCCAGGCTGCGCCGCAAGTGTTCACGCATCCTGTCGCCGACTTCCCCCGAATGCGGCGGGCCGAGAATAATGTGATGGCGCAAGTGATGAAGGCCAAAGAACGCGCCCGTCACTCCACCCGCGACAAAGACGAGGAGAAACGCGATTGCGATTTTCGACTTCAAGCCGCCGTTCATTGAGAAAACTCCGTTTGAATGGCCGAGTCTGCGATTGCGTATTCGTTGGTCGTGAGGGACGCGAACCGGGTTTCTTCGCGATACTGGCGATAAGCCGCGGCGCCGGCGATGACGAGGACTGCGCAGGCAATCGCGCCGGCTCGCCGGAAAAACCGGGAGAGGTCGGCGAAATCGTTTCCGAGTGCGCGACCCGAACGCCAGCGGGCGACGACGCGGGTATCGAAGCCGAAAGGAACCTCGGCTTCAGATTGCGGGGCCCCGGCAGCAGAGCGGAGCAGGCGATCGATCTCCGGAGTCTTCATGCGTTTTCTCGCAGCGTTATGTTGGACAAAAGCCGTTTCATTTTCTGCCGGGCCCGAAACGCCCGCACTTTGACGAGCGCGGCGCTCCATCCCGTGGCGTGCCGGATTTCGGCGACAGAACGTTGTTGCAGATAGAGCAAATCGATCACAAGACGCTCGGCTGGCTTGAGCGCATCCATAAGATGCTCGACAAGCTGGCGCGAAGCAAAACTCTGGTCGGGCGCCAGCTCTTCCGCAGTCGCGGCGAGGTTTTGAATCACGGCGGTTTGTTCTTCGCTGAGATCGGCTTCGCGCAACTCCGGTCGCGCCTTCTCCGCCTGGATCTGATTCAGGCAAGTGTTGATGGCAATGCGCGACACCCAATGCTCGAGCGGAACCGCGCCTGAGAACTGCGGCAGTTTTTGTAAAACCTTGATGAATATCATCTGGCAAAGATCCTCTTCGGCGGTGCGGACTGGGCGATGAGCTCGGACGAGCTTGGCGACGAGCGGATAAAGATTCCGCACCAGTTCGCGGGCCGCTGCTTCGTCCTCGTGCAGCACCGCTGCCACCAACTCGCGCGAGACTCCGTCGTCAGCCATGTAAAGCCAGAGCAGTCCACACCACGGAGAGTGACCGGTCCGCGCTGTTCTCGGTTACGAAAATTTTCGACAAAGTTGTAACCGCCTCGGACTGGGAGCAGTCATCCATTCAGGAAGAGGCGCTCTAATTGCGCCGAAAAACAAGAAACAAACAAAACATGAGACGAAGAATTATCACAGTTACGACCGCAGTGGGATTGGCCCTGGCCAGTCTCGTTTACCTCCAGGCGAAGGAACCGGGAGAACACGGACCGAAGCACGAGCATGGCCCCGGCCCGCATCACAAGATGATGGAGAATCCGTTCGACCATTTGACCAAGGACCTCAATCTGACGGACGACCAGAAGACGAAGGTCCAGCCGATCATCGACCAAACCAAGCCGCAGATGGATGCGATTCACAAGGAGGCGATGGAAAAAATGCACGCGCTCCTGGAGAGCGCCGGGGCCCAAATCCGGCCGCTCCTCACGCCGGAGCAACAGGTCAAATTCGACGCCATGAAAAAGGCGCACGAGGACATGCGCAAGGCGATGGAAGCAATGCACGACGCCCAAAAGATGTAACTGCGGTTACTGAGGGGGAACAAAACGCGGCGATCGTGAGGTCGCCGCGTTTCTCCCAACGATGTGAATCGTGACTGGTGATAAGTGAATGGACGGAGCGCTGCCCCCATTCACGAGTCACTGATCACTATTCACGTTCGACTGTTTGAGGCCGAGCCCAGAACCAATAAACTGCGGCGCCGATCGCGAGTATCACCACCCCGATTCCCGCATTTAAGGGCGCCGCGAGAAGCGTGCTAAAAACGAGGCACCAGCAGGCGAGGACGAACAACCCCGTCGTGAATGGATGCCACGGGACACGAACAAACTTGTCGTCGCTCCCCGGCGGTTCTCGCCGGCGGAAAATAAACAGCGCCGCGCCGGTGAGTCCGAAGAAAAGCGCGTCGATGGTCACCACGTAGTTCAGGATCTGATCGTACTTACCGGTCATCGCCACGATCGCTGCCCAAACGCCCTGGAGCACAATCGCGACCACTGGGACCCGCGCTTTCTTGCTCACCCGGCCAACCGCTTTGAAGAAAACGCCGTCCCGCGCCATCGCGTAGTAAACGCGGGGCGCGGTCAGAATGCTCTGGCTGAGAAAACCGACGGTCGAGATCGCGATGCCACAGGCGATTAATTTCGCGCCGGGCGAACCGAGCGCCTGTCGCATCACTTCGGAAGCAGGCGTCGTGGTCTGGGCCAGACCGGCAACCCCGAGCGCGTGCAGGCAAACGTAAGTGACGGTCACATAAATAACGATGACACCGGCGACGCCGATGAAGAGGCCGCGCGGCAGATCGCGCCGCGGTTCCCGCATTTCCCCGCTGACAAAGCTCGCCGTCTGCCAGCCGCCGTAAGCAAAGAGAACTGGAACCATGGCGGCCGCAAGTCCCTGCCAGGAATTGATCGGAGTTGTTGCTGGACTAGTCGTTAGGCTAGGCCCAGCCGGTGCGACGATCATCCAGCCGAACCCGATCAGCATCGCAATCGCGCCCAGCTTCGTGATCATCAGTGCGCTTTGCACATTGCTGCCGGCACGGATCCCGAAACAGTTGATCGCGGTCAGAAGGCCGAGCGTGATCGCCGCGACTGCCTGCTCCGGGATCGGCAAACCAGTGAGCTCTCCGAAGTAGCGGCCGAAGATGATGGCGGCTCCTGCCATCCCGCCCGTTTGAACTACCAATAACAACGTCCAGCCGTAGAGGAACGCGACCATCGGATGGTAGGCGTCGCGCAGGTAAGCGTATTGGCCGCCCACCCGCGGTCGCACCACCGCCAGCTCCGCATAAACGAATGCCCCGATCAACGCGATCCCTCCACCGATTAGCCACGCCCCGAGAACCAGGGCCGGAGTGTGAACCTGCTTCGCTACGACCGACGGATTGACAAAGATTCCCGCGCCGATGATGCCGCCCATCACGATCATGGTGACGTCGAAGACACCGAGCCTGCGCGCCAGAGCCGGTTCGTTGTCGGGCGAATTCAAGCCGACAGTCGAACGGATTAGCACGTGACTGACAAGCGTAGCGTTGTAGCGACGGCGCTCTGTCGCCGTAAGAAAGTGTCGATTGTAATAGAAGCGTGTTTACGCCGACAGAGCGGCGTCGCTACAAAAGCCAAACGCAAGCCAACCAGCTACGGCAGGTTGTAGACTTCCACGACCCCAATTCCGACGCCGCCATTCTTTCCGCCGACAATCGCGGTGTAACTTCCCGGAAGCAGGCTCGTCGCGATGGCGGATTCAAGCGGATCCGACGGGGCAAGACCGGCCGCGCTGATTTGCGCAGCCTGGCTCGAGCTCTCCTGCCAGTTATCGTTCGCGATCACCAAGGCAGCGTTGCTATCCCGCACTTCAAGCGTCGGATCGGACAGCGGATTGGTGACGCCGGCCTGAGTTAACGATGGGCCGATCCCACGGAGCACTACCTTCGCGGCGCCGATATTGTTGCCGACGACGAAGCCGGCGAAGAGCAGGTTGTTGCCCGTCTGCACCAAAGCGCGTCCACTAATGTTCGCTAACCGCGAAGCGGACGTGCGCTCCACGTCGTAAACTTCCACCAAGCCGACGCCCGTCGCGTTACCCTGACCTTTGAGGATGGCCGTGTAGCTTCCGGGTTGAAGCGTGCTCACGATCGCGGATTCAAGGTCGCTAGGCGGCGCGAGCTGGTTATTCATGATATCGGTCTGCGCCTGGGCGGTGTTTTCTTTCCAGTCATTGTTACTGGTGATGAGCGACCCGTCGCTTCCGTGTAATTCGAGGACCGGGTCAGGCAGGACGCCGGTCACGCCCGATTGTTGCAGCGAAGGTCCCATCCCGCGCAGGATAACTTTCTTGGGTGCCGTCCCGGCGTTGATGAAACCAGTGAACCCGACATCGCTGCCGGTGCCGACCAAAGCTCGCACGGAAACATTCAAGGGCTGCCCGGCCGTCGCGACGACCCTCAAAACCCGACCCGAATTTCCTTGCTGTAGATAATAGAGGCAACCGTCCGGACCGATCTGGAGATCAACTGGTGCGCTCAGGCCAGTGGCAAATCCGCTCGCCGCTCCTGTAGAAGGATCGAAGAGGCGAATCCAATTGTTGCAGAGGTCGGCAAAGAAATATTTTCCGAGATAGCTGCTTGGGAATTGGCTTACCGGTGGATTGTAAAAAGCGCCGCCGACGATCGCGCAGCCCGCCGTGTTGCCCGATCCATGGCCATATTGAAACAACGGGTCGCGAAAATTGCCGTTCGTGGGTGAGCAAACTCCTTCGCAGGTCGGCCACCCGTAGTTGGATCCGGCGATACCGTCGTTGATCTCTTCCCAGGCGCTTTGACCGACGTCGTTGATGAAGAGCCGGCCGGTTCCCGGTTGAAACGCAAACGTAAAAGGGTTGCGCAAACCGAGAGCCCAGATCGCGCGGTTAGCGCCTGTCGCCGTATTGAAGAACGGATTATCGGTCGGGATGCTCCCATCCGTGTTGTAGCGGAGAATTTTGCCGAGGCGATTGTTCAGCGTCTGAGAGTTGGCCGGGTTCGCGTTTTCGCCGACGGCCACGTAGAGCTTGCCGTCCGGGCCAAAATGCATGCCGCCACCGTTGTGGTTCGTCGCGCTGCTAAGGTTGTCCAAATCGGCCAGCACGACCTCGCTCCCGGTCGCAACGACGTCGCCATTAGCCGTGAAACGGCTGATCCGGTTATGGATGGGTGCCGTAGGTACCGTGTAATAAAGGTAAACGAAGTGGTTCGAGGCGAAGTCCGGATCGAAGGCCACGCCGAGGAGTCCCCGTTCTCCCGCGGAATCCACCGTTAAGGAAACGAACGGCGTCGCGAGGAGGGTGCCGCTCTTGATGACGCGAAGCTGCCCCGTTTGCAGGCAAACAAAGAGCCGGCCATCCGGCGCAAAAGCCATTGCGGTGGGGCTGCCATTGAAATTGCTGCCGAACTGGCTCTCGGTGAAACCGGCCGGAAGCGTGGCGGCGTTCGCTTGAAACGAAATGGCGGCGAGCGCCAGAAAAAGAACCCAACGTTGCAATCTCCCCATAGAAACCCCCTCTGTACAACGAGCAATCAGGCGGATGTGGACGTATGGAACTTTGTTCGCTGCGTCCGTCGCACGCACTCGCTCGCGCCGTCAGGTGCGCCGCTTTTCGTCGAAGTCGATCAATTCCGCGATCGTATTAATGTCGCTGCGGTCGGCGATCCCCTGTTCCTTCTTGGCTTCTTCCAGGGTTGGAGTGGCGAAATCGTTCCAGCCGAGTTTCAAAACGAATCCGTTCCAGACGGTCATGTCCCCTTCGTTCAAGCGCCGGCCGTTTTGGAAGCACCATTCCAGAATTTCCTCGTCCGTCCCGCCTTTGAGGACCCGTTGAGTTAGCACTCCGTAATTTACTCGGAGAAAGTTCGTGCAGGCAGCGTCGGCCGTCCTGGGCCGTCCGAGATTGCTCTGGTATTCCTCGCCCAACTCGCCGCGGCCGTGGAGACGAATCTTGTCCAGCATGCGGGGGAAATACATCATCCCTTTCGTCATTTCCTTCGGACTTTTCGGATACGTGCTCATCGTCCTGCAATGTAACCGGGGACATCCTCCGCTCAAATGGCGCCAGTGGAGGGCCGAACTCTGCGAGGCTCGCGTGGGAGTGATCGCAGCCTTGATGTCCCAAATGCGCGTCGCTGAGCTCCGCCCTCCAACGAAGAACTTGTCTCCTATCCGGCCTTTGCGACAGTGCCGAGATGGAATGTCCGTTCACGACTTCGAAGGAGCCGGCTTACTATGGTAGCTACCTGGCCGTCGACAAACTCCTCGGGCTCCAGGCGCCGCTCAGTGCGATCGAAGGAAAATTGCACGCCCACGACGAGATGCTCTTCATCATCGTCCATCAAACCTACGAGCTTTGGTTTAAGCAAATCCTCCACGAACTAAACGCGTGCTGCGAAGTCCTCCGAAAACCTTCGGCCGACGACGATGGCCCCGACATGAACGTGGTGGTTCATCGGCTCAAGCGGGTTGTCGAAATCTGGAAACTCCTGAACCAGCAGGTCGACGTTTTGGAGACGATGACGCCTCTCGATTTCCTCGATTTCCGTTCGAGCCTCGAAGGCGCGTCCGGATTCCAGAGCACTCAGTTTCGCCAGATTGAAGCGACGCTCGGACTGCGGATGGAGAATCGTTTCCGACCAGACTACTACAAGCACACCGAGATGGGCGGCTTCAACGCGGCCGATTACGGGACCATCGTTGAAGCCGAGAAAGGAACTTCGCTTCTCCGTCTGGTCGAGCAATGGCTTCGGCGAATGCCGTTCTTTGACGGATCTTTTTGGCAAGGCTGGGAAAGCGATGTCGTCCCGACCGACGGCGAAACGTCCGCATTTTGGGTGCGTTATCGAAAGCTTTACGAAGCGAGCTTGTCCGAGCGCGATGAAAGGCCGGACCTTCTCGGGAAGTTCGACGAAACTTTTTTCAAGACAGGGGCCGGCGATTTCTCACCGGAAGCTTTGCGGGCAGCGTTGTTCATCATGCTTTATCGCGATGAGCCACTTTTTCGGCTTCCGTTCGCACTCCTGAATACCTTGATCGAGATCGACGAGCAACTCGGCAACTTCCGTTATCGCCACCTTCAAATGGTCCGGCGGATGATCGGGACGCGAATAGGAACTGGCGGGAGTAGCGGCGAACAGTATCTGCAAGGTGCTGTGAACAAGAACTACATTTACAGAGAGCTGGCAGGCATCATTACCTACCTTATCGAACGAAGAAACCTGCCCCAGTTACCGGAGCGTTTGCACCAGGCGCTTAGGTTTAGCTCGAAGTGACTGTAGCGGCGGTCTGTGACCGCCGACCGCTTGGAATTTCGGCGGTCATACGACCGCCGCTACAATTACACCACTCCCTGGTCCATCATTGCGTTAGCCACTTTAAGGAAACCGGCGATGTTCGCGCCGTTTACATAGTTACCCGGGGTGCCATACTTTTCGGCGGTCCGATAACATACTTCGTGGATGGTCTTCATGATATTGAAGAGTCGTCCGTCCACTTCTTCACGGGTCCAGGAAATGCGCATGCTATTCTGCGCCATCTCCAACCCTGACGTAGCTACGCCACCAGCATTAGCCGCTTTGCCGGGACCGAAAAGAATGCCCGCCTTCAGGAACTGATTTACGCCGTCGATCGTCGTCGGCATGTTCGCGCCTTCTGAAACCACATACACGCCGTTCTTAAGAAGGTTCCCCGCATCAGTCCCGTTAATCTCATTTTGAGTTGCGCTTGGGAACGCGCACTCCGCCTTGTGATCCCAAAGTGGGTTATGATCGCGCTTCGCGTCGATCGCCGTGAAAGTTGTGCCTTTGAACTTGTCCGCGTATTCGTTGATCCGACCGCGCCGGTTGTTCTTCAAATCCATGACGAACGCGAGCTTGTCGCGATCGATCCCTGCTTCGTCGTGGATGTAAGCCGGTGGAATCCGAAAGGGTAACGGCCTTCGCGCCTAACGAGATCAACTTATCGACGGTATACTGGGCTACGTTGCCGCTGCCGGAAACCAGACAGGTCTTGCCTTTTAGTTCTTCCTTGCGCGTCTTGATCATCTCGGCGGCGAAATAAACCGCGCCATAACCGGTAGCTTCCGGTCGAATAACCGAGCCACCCCAGGTAAGTCCTTTGCCGGTAATAACACCGGTAAACTCATTCCTTAGTCTTTTATACATGCCGAAGAGGTATCCGATCTCGCGCGCGCCGACGCCGATGTCACCCGCGGGCACGTCGGTATCCGGGCCGATGTGGCGAAACAGCTCGCACATGAATGCCTGGCAAAACCGCATCACTTCGCTGTCGCTCTTTCCTTTCGGATCGAAATCGGAGCCGCCTTTGCCGCCACCCATCGGCAAAGTGGTCAGCGCGTTCTTGAAGACTTGCTCGAAGGCGAGGAATTTTAGGATGCCCAGGTTGACCGATGGATGAAATCGAAGCCCGCCTTTATAAGGCCCGATCGCGCTGTTCATTTGAATCCGGAACCCGCGGTTCACGTGCAGCTCACCCTGGTCGTCCTGCCACGGAACGCGGAACATGATCACGCGTTCCGGTTCGATGATGCGCTCAATGATCTTGGCTTTGCGATACTCGGGGTGCTGATCGAGGACGAGCGCCAGCGATTCCACCACTTCCTGGACGGCCTGGTGGAACTCAGCTTCGCCTGGGTTCTTGGCTTTCACGTCGGCCATCAAAGCGGAGACATCGTATTTCATGGAATTGCTTGCGAGTGGCTGCGGGTATCGAATGGCAGCCGGGTTATTTCAGAATGACGAGAGCCGAGACGCAGGAGACGATGTGCCGGCCGTGGTTCATGAACGCGTCGAAGCCTATTCTGAAACGCAAATCGAACAGAAGCAAAATCTTTGGGCGACGATCGGTAGGGCGAGACTCTGTCGAACCGGCTGTGGTCGCTCGTTTCGGCTCGACAGAGTCTCGCCCTACCAATCAGCTTTTGAGGGCGCGAATATATTCAGATGAAACACAGACCACGCGCTCCCATCTCGACTCGGGCCGGGCGGACTGAGTTCCTCAAGATCAACGCGGCTTCGCGGGGTTGGCGCGATAGTTACCACTGGGTGCTGTCTCTTAGCTGGCCGCGGTTCGGTTTATTTCTCCTTTGCAGCTATATCGTCATCAATCTGGTCTTCGCCGGCTTTTATGTGGTGGGACGCGGCTGCATTGCCGACATGACCCCGGGGTCATTTCCCGAAGCATTCTTCTTTAGTGTGGAAACGCTCGCCACGGTCGGCTACGGCCATAACTATCCCGCCACGGTTTACGGCCACATCATCGTCACCCTGGAAATTTTTCTTGGGATGATCTGGATCGCCGTTATCACGGGCCTGATTTTCGTCCGCTTCGCGCGCCCGACTGCGCGCATCGTTTTCAGTAACTGCCTGCTCGTTGCCCCCCATGATGGGCGGTTGAGCCTGATGTTCCGCGTGGCAAATCTCCGCCATACGAGCATGGCCGAGGCAGAATTTCGGATTGTTTATTCGCGTGACGAACATGTTCTGGAAGGCGAAGAGATCCGTCGCTTTTACGATCTCAAGGTTTATCCGGAACGCATGGTCACCTTTCCCGCCGCCCTCATCATCCGGCATACCATTGATGAGCAGAGTCCACTCCATGGGGTCACTCCCGAGCGGCTGGGGCGCGAGGACGCCTTCTTTGTCGCTTCAACGCTTTCGCTCGAACTGGTCATGGCCGCGTCCGTCCAGAGCGCCCAGGACTACGCGCCCGAGGACGTGCGTTTCGGCGAGCGCTTCGTGGACGTTTACACCGAGCTGGAAGATGGCCGGCTCACGGTCGACTACGGCCGACTCGATGAGACCGAGCCGGTCCCGGCGGTGGGCTAAAGGATGTTCCACTTCGGCCGGCGCGACTTCGGGTCGCTTTCCCAGAGCCGAACACCGCCAAGGTAAACATTCTTATTGTCGCCGGGCTCGAGGCCGTCAGGAAGAGTGTCGAATTCGTTCACCAGCCCGCCGCCGACCACCACGTAGTCGGCGATGAAGGAGAGCTTGAGTTGCTTCAGGCAATAGAGGACCTGGCGCGCCCATTCTTTTTTCCCGAGTCTGATCGAATCCAACTTTGCCGAGGACCTTTTCAATAATGCCGCCCTCGTAAGGCAGATCGCCGAGCTCGAGGGGCAACAGATTGCGGTCCCATAATAAGGCTGAACCCAGGCCAGTGCCGAGCCCCAGGAAAAGCATGCGGCCGCCGCGATAACTCCCGAGCGCCTGCATCGACGCATCGTTAATGACGCGGGTCGGTTTGCCGAGCGATTTGCTGAGGTCCAGGCCGACCCAGCCGGGCGCAAGATGTTTCGCTTCTTTAACGATCCGGCCTTTCTGGACGACGGACGGGAATCCGATCGAGACGCGTCGTAATTCCAATCCTGGGTGTTCTCTTTGATCCCGGCGACGAGTTGCCGCGGTGATCGCTTCATCCCGGAATCGAATTTCCGCGTGTCGCGCCGCGAGATCATCAGCTTCACGTGCGTGCCACCGATGTCGACAACGAGAATCTTCTTCTTCATCGCCACGAGAGCGCGCGAGAAACTATTCGCCGAACCCGAACTTCTGGAAGAACCCGCGCTTCTCCGGCTTCGAAGTCGCTGTGGCCGGCGGCCAGCATTCCACGATTTCAAGGGCGAGGAACCGGAACAGAGTGAGGCGCGCGAACTTGAAATCGAGCCGAAGATTCTTCGCGATCTGCGCCACCGAGCGCACGCCGTTGAATTGCGAAGCGAACTGAGCTTCCGCTACAGTAAGGCGCAGATTTTGGACGCGCTCGTAACCATCGCGCGTATAAGCGGGGATCGACCCCGTTTCGATCTCCGGGATATCGCCGAGCTCCTGGAACTGAATGCAGCGAAGGGTGGTGAGCGTCCAGTGATCGATGTCTTCTTCCCCGGGGACATCGCTTGCAGTACTCCGGCACCGCGTCACTTTGCTCGAAGACAAACCGCACTTTTTTCGCCGTCCAAAGCTGCGCGAAAAGTTTCTGGCCGTAATGCTGGACGAGCTGGACCGCCGGCTCATGAAGAATTAATCCGTCCCGCGCCAGGGTTAGGAAAAGCGGACAGCCGGTCTCGCGTTGTTCGGCGCGGCCTTTCTCAGTTTGGTCGGCGTCGACATTTACCAGGGTGATAGGCGCCTCGGGACAATAAAGAACAGGATCGCGCGTCGTGACGAGAACGATGGCGCCATCTTTCGCCAGCAAATCGATCGTCGCTTTGTTCCAGAAGGTACGAAGCGTGCCCGTAAGCTTCTCTTTCCCGATCGTGTGGAGCGCGCCGTTGAGAGAAAAGAAGCTGGTGTCGCCGGAGAAGAACGCGCCGTTGACTGGAAGCCGCTCTTCGCTCGCGACGGGCTGGTCAGTCGATTCGAATGAAGTGGGCGCGCTGGCCGGCTGCGATTCCCACGAGGAACCAGCCACTGGCGCACTCCACCACGCGTCGCTCGTGCCGCCGGCGGCGGACGCGATCTCAGCGGTTTCGAGAGGAGTTGCGGACGTTTCCGGCGAGGCCTGGGGCCAGATCGGCTGATCGGCGGCGGGTTCGGCCTCGCTCTGCGACACCTCATCCTTCGGCCAGACCGGCGCCGTCCAGGCCGCCTCGTCAGCGGGAGCAGATTGTTCCTGTTCCACTGCTTCACTTGGCGGCTCGGCTCGCTCGTTAGGCTCGTTCGGGTCCTTGGGCATGTAATTCTCCACCGTTTTGATTAGCAAATCAGATGTGAATGGTTTGTTCAACGATCCTATCACACTCGGGCTCTTAATCTGGTCCGGCTCCAGGTCCGCGCCGAAGCCGGACATGTAAATAATCGGCACGGAGGCCGTCGCCGCGTTGTCGCTCAAACGTTGGCAGACTTCGTCCCCTTTCATGTCGGGCAGCACATAATCTAGCAAAATGAGGTCTGGCGGCTCGTTCATCGCGGCGTTTAGGCCGTCCTCCGCCGTCGCCACCGTCGTAACCTGGTAATTCGCTTCGGTCAGGATTTCCTTTCACGAAACTCAGCAGCATCAGGCTGTCGTCGACCACCAAAACTTTGCGCGTCGCCGGTTTCGAGGGAGCCGGCGCGGATGAGGCGCGGTGGCGCGTCTCGTCCATTTTGCGCACCGCCTCCATGAGCAACATTTGCCAGTCTTCGTTGATTGTCCGAGGACTCGATCCCGCGCCGGATACCTCGGAAATTTGGCCGCCTTTCCAGCTCACGATCTCATTGAACGCAGCCACGCCTTCCTTGTCGGGCGCAGTCGCGTGCCGGACCTGGCCGGTTTCGAAATAGACGCGCGCCCTTTCGCCTTTTGGTCCGGTAAATTGGAGGACGGCGGACGAACCGCTCATGCACTTGAGCTGGATAATATCCGCGAGGTGAAGATCGCTTAGCGTTCCTTGGAATTTCTCGCTCTCCGCGCCGGTCGACGGCGAAAGGAGCGCTTCGACGAGAGCAACGAAATCACCGTGCGGAAACGGTTTCTCCAAGAAATGGATCGCGCCGAGAGTGGCGGCCTTTTCACGATGAGCGGCCACGTGACCGGTCAACACGATCGCGCGGGCATTCGGGTGGCTGGTCCGCAAATCATAAAGAAATTCCGGCCCGAGATCTGGGACGGCCTCCGCGTCGAGGACGAAGAGATCCGGCTTCGCGTGGACAATGATGCCGTGGGCCTGGGCAAGCGTCGGCGCGACATCCACCTCGGCGGATGGTGCCGCTTCCTGAAGGGCCGCGTGAATTTTTTCGGCCAGCTCCAAATCCGGCTCGAGGACGAGGATGCGCCCGCCCGGCGCGGTTTCATCAATGGAATGGTTCGGCGTCGCTTCGTTCACGAATTCAAAAAGGGCGGGGGAGCCTGCGCGAGTTCGCCGCGGGCCACGCCTTATGGACAGATGCCTGCTCCCAGGGAAATGGAAAGCAGTTTTTCTGTGGAGGGACGGGCGCTGTCCCGTCCTTGATTAGGGACGCCACGGCGGGCGTCCCTCCATTTAATGCACGCCTGCGGTCACGCCGTGGCCGCTATCGGTCTTTACCGATGTCGAGCAACTGCTCAATCCGCCGAGCAGCACGAGGGCCGCAATGAAAGAAAGTAAGATGGTTCGCATAATCGATTTCCTTTCCCTTGAATCGCAACGAACCGGCGATCCGACCGCATCAGTCGCGTTCAAAACGTTGGGCCAATTCCCGCCGGCTCACTTTCCCGCGCTCGTTCACCGGGATTTCGTCGACGAAAAAGATTCGCTTCGGCACCTGCCAGCCGTTGAGGCGTTGTCGGCAGAATTCCAGCAGATCGGTTTCGCGAACGCCCGGGCCGGCGGCCACGCAGGCGGCTACTTCCTCGTTGCGCAGGGTCGATTGGCGGCCGAACACGACCGCTGCCCGAACGCCATCGAAGCGAAGCAGCTCGGCCTCTACTTCCGCTGGGTTCACCTTTTTCCCAGCAACGTTGATCACATCGGACACGCGACCGACGATCCGGAACCCGGCGGCGGTTCGGCTCAAAAGATCGTCCGGAGAAAAAAAACCGCCGCCGAGTTTTTCATGGTCGGGTTCGGGGAAATAATCGTCACCGGCGGCCGCACTCTGGATTCGGAGACGGCTGGCGGAAGCATCCCGGTCGAGCATTTCGATCGTAACGCCGTTCATCGGCGGCCCGACGAATCCAGGTTCCTCCAGGCGCGCTTCCCGGTCGTAACAAATTCCGCCGCATTCGGAAGACCCATAGAAGGAGTGGATCGAGCGCTTGAATTTTCCCCGGAACTTTCGCGCGACTTCCAGCGGCAACGGCGCGCCCGCCGAGATGCAAAGACGGAGATTCGGAAGGGCCGGCGCATTCTCCATCTCGCAGAACGCCTGGTAAAACACTGGCATTCCAGGGAACACGGTGGCCTTGGTCCGGGCCAGATCGTCGAGCACCGCTCGCGGCATCCGGTCGCGGCTGAGCACCATCGCCACCCCGCGAACCAGTAACGGCGTCACCAGGTTGCTGAACCCGTAGGAATGCGAGAGCGGGATAACGCCGAAGTTCACGTCGTCGCTGCCGATCCCCATCGTATCGCAAATCTGGATGCAGTCGGCGAGGAGCTGCGCGCTCTGAAACCGAATGGCGCGAGGAGCGGCGGTGGTTCCCGAGGTCAGCTTTAACAAGACCGGGCGCGGCTCGCCAAAATCGCCGCTGCCGCAGACTTGAAGAGCGTTTTCGCGTTGCTGCGGCGTGATGGAACTTTCCAGGGGCAAGGCAACCGCGCCGCGCCGCAAGGCCGCGAGCAAGTGCGAAGGCCAGTCCGGCTGGTTGCCGAGGTCAATCGGGTAAACCGCGCCGGCGATTTCGCTTTCCAATTCCCGCGCCCGTTTCTCGATATCGCTGAACGTTCGCAGCACTTCGCCACGGGTGTCGAAAATCCCCGGCGCCCTGCCGTTGCGGGCCAGCGTCTCTTCCCAGGCTGCGAGCAAGGGATCCTCTGATTTCATCCCTTGCGCGAAAGCCGGGCCGCGCTAAAGTGCGCCCCTCGTTTCCAAACATGAAAGCGGACATTCATCCAGAGTATTACGAGACCGATATCGTCTGCGCCTGTGGCGCTGTCTATCACACGCGCTCGACCAAGCGGGACATTAAAATCGGCATCTGCGCAGCGTGCCATCCGTTTTTCACCGGGGAACAGAAGTTCGTCGATACGGCGGGACGCGTGGAGAAATTCGCGCGGCGTTATGGCGGCACCAAGGCCGTTCGCGCCAGCGCCCCGCGCAAAGCTTAGCTGATTTGGAGCCGGGATCGTCGATTCCGGCCGACCCGCGATCCACGATCGCGGCTACAGGAGACCCATGGACTTTGATTCTTTGATCGAACGCAAACGCGAGCGCTTCGCCCAGCTCGAAGGCGAGATCGCCGATCCTGCGCTTTTCGAGAACCGGAAGCGGGCGAGTGAGATCATGCGGGAACATTCCAGCGTGAAGCAATTGCTCGCGTTGTGGGAGGAGCTGCGAGCTGCCCGCGAGCAGCTCGACCAGAACCGCGAGCTAGCGGCCTCGAACGATGTCGAGATAGCGGCCATGGCTGAAGACGAGATTCCGGATCTGCAAAAGCGGGTGGCCGATTTCGAGCGGGACTTCCAGATTGCGTTGCTCCCTCCGGACGAGGACGAGAACCGCGATGCGATCGTCGAGATCCGCGGTGGCACCGGCGGGAGTGAAGCCGCCATTTTCGCCGCGGATCTTTACCGGATGTATAACCGATACGCGGAAGCGGCGGGACTAAAGGTCGAAGATCTCGAGTCGAGTCCGTCCGAACTGGGCGGCTTAAAGGAATCAATCTTTCGCGTCTCGGGCGAGAACGTGTTCAAGAAGCTGCGGTTCGAGAGCGGCGTCCATCGGGTTCAACGGGTGCCCGCCACGGAAGCGCAGGGCCGGATCCACACTTCCACCGCCACGGTCGCCGTCCTGCCCGAAGCCGAGGAGGTCGATATTGAATTGAAGCCCGAAGATCTGCGGATTGAAGTCTGCCGCGCAGGCGGGCCCGGGCGGGCAGGGCGTGAACACGACTGACTCCGCCGTTCAAGTAATGCACATTCCGACGGGCCGGATCGTTCGTTGCCAGGACGGACGCAGCCAGCAGAAGAACAAGGAGAAAGCGCTCAAGATCATGCGAGCGCGTCTCCTCGAGGACAAGCGGCGCGAAGAAGAAGCGAAATATTCCGCGCACCGAAAGGACCAGATCGGTTCGGGCGGCCGCGAAGAAAAAATCCGCACCTACAATTACGCCCAGAACCGCGTCACTGACCACCGGATTGGACTCACTCTCTACAATCTCGACCGGTTCATGGAGGGCGACCTCGACGAGATGATTCAATCGCTTCAGGCCGCCGATCTCCAGGAGCGGCTTAAGGAATCGGCGGTCGCGTAAGCGGCCGAGCTAATAGCTTTTGTGGAGCGTTATTGCTTTAGATCGTAGAACTCGACGAGCGCCAGGCCGGTAGCTGCGTCTTTACCGCGGACAATCGCGGTGAAATTCCCAGGGAAAAGGAAAGCAAGGATGGCGGAATCGCGATCGTCGTTCGGGGCCAGGCCACTGTTTTGAATATCCTGTTCCTGCTGGCCGTTCCGCCAATCATCGTTTGAAGCGACAAGCGTCCCGTTTTGACTGCGTAGCTCAAGGGTTGGGTCTTGCAGCGGGCCGGGCACGCCCGCCGCCGCCAGGTCGGGACCGATCGCGCGAACTACGGTTTGCACCTGCGCATCGCCGCGCACGATGAACCCGCCAATGAGAGCGTCATCATTGAGGCCCACTCGTGCCCGGGTGGAGATGTTCGCCAGCCTTCCCGTATCCGCCGGCCACGCGCCGAGATCGTAAAATTCCACGACGCCGGCGCCGGTTTCGTTATGCGCGCCGCGGACCAGCGCGGTGTAAGTGCCCTCCGGCAACGAGACCACGATAGCAGACTCGAGATCGTTCGACGGCGGAACGCCGCTGTCCATCACTTCCTGTTGCTGGCCCGCTCGCCAATCGTCATTCTTCGCGACGAGCGTGCCGGCCGAGTCGTAGATCTCCAGATAAGGATCGTCGAGCCGATCCGGAAAATTGAGGGACGGGCCCAGGGCGCGAACGATCAGTTTCTTCGCCGACGTGGAGCGAACAATAAAGCCGCCAATCATAATGTTGTCGCCAGTCCCTACGAAGGCGCGGGTGGAGAGATTGGCGAATTGCACGGGGCCGTTGAAGGGCATCATCTCTGAGGTATTGCCGAGCGAGTCGGTCGCGGTGGCCGTCACGCTCTCCGCGCGAACATTGCCGGGATAGGTGGTTTGAAAAGAGGCAACGCCGTTCGCGTCCGTCGTGACTGTCAGCGTGTTCAGGAGCCGCTGTTGGGTGTCGCCGTCCAAGAGCCCGAACAATTGCACGGTAAACGTGCTCGAGGGAGCGCTGTTGAGCTCGCCGGTCAAAACCGTGTCGCCCGCGCTGTTGTGACTCGTCGTCACGACCGGAAAGTTTTGGAAGCGGTTGGGCCCGTTGTCCGCATCGCCGAAATCATTTGAAGTCAGGCCGTCGCCGCCGAGGTCGATCTGCGGTGTCGTCATGTTATTCTCGATGATATTCGACAGGATGCGGTTCTGTTGCGCAGGCGTGCCCAACACGACGATCCCCGTGCCGTTGAGGTGAATGTGGTTGGCGGTGCCGGCAATCACGCTGCCAATCTGATTATCTGAACCGACCACCACGAGTCCTTTATCGCTATTCGCCTGGATGTCGTTTCCGAACACGACGTTTTGCGTCGGCGAACCGGAAGTGTTCGAGAAGTTTATTCCAATCGCGTTCCACCCAATCAGGTTGCCGCTTCCGGGCGAGGTCCCGCCGATCAGGTGCTGGTCCGCGAGCAGCTCGATCCCGATTTGGTTGCCGCCAACAGCGGCGCCCGAGTCCGCGCCGATCAAATTGCGCTGGACCCTGATGCCGTGCCCAAGGCTGGTCGTCAGCGATCCCGGGTTGGTGTAAGCGGTGCGAATTCCGACCTGGTTGCTCGAAATAATGTTGCGGGACGCGATTGTCCCTCCCCCGATAACCGTGTTGGTAAACGTTCCGGACACGACGACCCCAATGGTGTTCGCCGCGCCGTCCTGGCCGCCGCTTCCGCCAGCGGGAACGTAACGGCCGATCTGGTTGCCCCCGACGGTTCCGCCCTGGGAATCGGTCGCCCAAATGCCAATGTTATTGCCACCAATCATGTTTCGCGCTTCCCGGCTCGTTCCGCCGACACGATAATTGAGGCCGCTGATCCGAACGCCGGCCTCCCCGTTGCCCAGGGCCGTCGATGACGTTCCATCAGTCCCGATGAAATTTCCTTCGATCACGCAGCGGTCGCCCGTCGACACGATCCCAAAACCGCCCACCCGAAATCCGCCGCCCAAACCCGAGACATTAGGCTTGAATCTGGTCAGCATTAGCCCGCGGATTGTGCAATCAGGAGCCGACACCGTGATGCCGGAATACGATAAATTTGCGTCGCCTGAATTGTAATTGTTACCATCGATCCGGATCAGGACGACCGCGCTCGAACCGGTGGCGAGCGCGTTTTGCGAGGAGCCTGGCTGCGTATAACCGTCAATCGTCACGGCGTCCGTAATCGCCGGCAGGAAATTTCCACCGACATCAATTGTGCGGACGCCGCTGCCGGGGATATTGAAAACAACGCGGTCGGGGCCGGGCAGGTTGTTCGCGTCGACGATAGCCTGGGCGAGCGAACCGGGCCCGGTTGCGTTTGTATTGGTGACGACGAAATCGACCGCGCAAGCCGGGCGAAGCGTAGAGCCCGACAATGGCGAAGCAGAGGAGGGACAGTCTCGTTTTCACGTCAAGGAGAGAATAATCACGGAACACTGCTCCACAAGTTACCCCGTTACATCGCGTTCCTTGCCCCGGTCGGTTGTGCTGCCAGATTGTGCCGCCTCGCGAGGCGCGATGACTGTTCTTGAAGTGCTGCAATCGACGACCGCCTATTTCAAAAAGCGCGGCCTCGAAAGCCCGCGTCTTAATGCGGAACATTTGCTCGCGCAGGTGCTCAAGAGGAAACGGATCGAGTTATATCTCGAGTTCGAACGCGCTTTAGCGGAGGCGGAGCTGGCGCCCCTGCGCGAACTCGTCAGACGGCGAGGGCAGGGGGAGCCGCTCCAGCATTTGCTCGGCACGGTGGAATTTGCGGGCCAGTCTTTCGTTTGCGACAAGCGCGCCCTGGTCCCGCGCCCGGAAACGGAGCAGCTCGTCGAGCTGCTCTATTCGAGAATCGAAAATCGAGAATCGAAAATTCTCGACGTCGGCACGGGCAGCGGCGTGATTGCGCTAAGCCTGGCGGCAAAGTTTCCTGATGCGAAAGTAACCGCGACAGATGTCTCCGATGAAGCTCTCGCCCTGGCCCGCGAAAATGCTGAGCGGCTTGGGCTAATCGATCGCATCGAATTTTGTCGCAGCGACCTGCTGATATCCGTGGTTCACGGATATGACTTGATTGTCGCGAACTTGCCGTATGTGGCCGAGACGGATCGTGGCACTCTGTCTCGCGAAGTGTTGCATGATCCGGAGATTGCGCTCTTTGGCGGTGAGCGCGGGGACGAAATTGTGCGCAAGCTGATCGAGGGGGCGCCGTCTCATCTTGCCCGCGGTGGTCTGCTTGCGCTTGAAATCGGGGTGGGGCAGGCAGACGATCTGGCCGCGTTGATGGCAGAAAAAAAATATCACGACATCAAAACGGAACGCGATTATGCGGGGGTGATACGATTTCTCTTTGGGCGGTATGGATAAGATTGTCATTCACGGCGGACAGCCGCTTTCCGGTTCGATCAAGATCAGCGGCTCGAAAAATTCGGCCCTGCCGATCGTCGCCGCGACCCTCCTCACCCGGGAGCCCTGTATCCTCCATCGGGTGCCCGACCTGAGCGATCTGCATTACATGCTCCAAATCCTGACGCACCTCGGTGCGCAGGTGGAACGGGCCAGCGGCACGGTGACCGTGACGGCCGAGACGGTGGAATCGGTCGCGCCCTACGACGTCGTGCGGAAAATGCGGGCCTCGGTTTGTGTGCTCGGTCCCCTCCTGGGACGATGCAAGGAAGCGACGGTTTCCCTGCCGGGGGGCTGCGTCATTGGCGATCGGCCAATCGATTTGCATCTGAAAGGATTTGAAGCGCTCGGTGCGGCGGTCCGCGTCGAAGGGGGCAACGTAAAGATGTTCGCTCCGAAACTCGAAGGCGCGATCGTGAACCTGACCGGCAAGTTCGGCCCCACCGTTCTCGGGACCGACAACGTGATGATGGCGGCGGTGCTCGCGGAAGGCATCACTGTGATCGAGGGCGCCGCGACCGAGCCGGAAGTGGTCGACCTGGCAAATTTCCTCAACAAGATGGGCGCGAAAATCGAGGGGGCCGGGACCCGGCGATTGATCATCGAAGGGGTGAAGGAATTACACGGAGCGGAGCATGACATCATTCCGGACCGGATCGAGGCAGGGACATTCCTCGTGGCCGGCGCGATCTGCGGCAAGGGCGTGACGGTGAAACGCGTGATGCGCGATCACCTCACCTCGGTGACTGATGCGCTCAAGGCGTGCGGCTACCAGATCTCCTGGGCGGAAAACTCGATCACCGTTTCGCCGAATGGCGATGCCAAGCCGATCGAGCTGGCGACCGAACCGTATCCGGGTTTTCCGACCGACATGCAGGCGCAAATGTGCGCGCTGCTTTCCACGACGGAAGGGATCAGCGTGATCACGGAAAACATTTTCCCCCAGCGGTACATGCACGTGGCGGAGCTGAAGCGGATGGGAGCGCACATGCAACTCGAAGGGGCGAGCGCGATCATCCAGGGCGTGGATCGTTTGTTCGGAGCACCGGTGATGGCGAGCGATCTGCGGGCCTCGGCGGCCCTGGTCCTGGCCGGCTTGAAAGCCGAGGGCCGGACGGAAGTGAGTCGCGTTTACCACATCGACCGCGGGTACGAGCATCTCGACGAGAAGCTCAGTGAGCTAGGCGCTCATATCGAACGGGTGAAGGAGAGCTAATTTTCCTGCTCCTGATCATATCCTGCTCATGATCTTTCTGCGAGCACCCCACACCAGGATCAGGAGCACGATCATGATCAAGAGCAGGAATTACAGCAGTCCCCGCAGCGTCGTCATGTTCTCCACATCCTCCGCCAGCTCTTTGCCTTTCGGAGTTTCCAGGACCTTTGGGATTTTCTTGAAACGGCGGTTGCGCATGATGAAGCGGAAAGCGTCGAGTCCGATCTTTCCTTTGCCGATGTGCTCATGGCGATCGACGCGCGAGCCGAGGGCGGTCTTCGAGTCGTTCAGGTGAATCGCGGCGAGGCGATTTAACCCGACAACCCGATCGAATTCGCGAAACGTCTTCTTGATCCCGGCCTCGCTGCCGATGTTGTAGCCGGCCTCAAACACGTGCGCGGTGTCGAGACAAACGCAGAGCCGTTCTGGTTCGCGCACATTCTCAATGATCGCGGACAGATGTTCGAATTTGTCGCCGAGACACGATCCCTGACCCGCCGTCGTCTCCAGTGCAATCTTCGTTTTCACCTTCGGGATCACCGCCCAGATCGCGTCGATCGACGCAATGATCTTCTCCAGTCCCGCTTCTTCGCCCGCGCCGAGGTGCGCGCCCGGATGCATGACGAGAAAGGGCAGCTCGAGCTGGTCCGCCCGGACCAATTCTTCCGACAGCGCGCGAAGCGAGTTGGCGTGGAACTGCGGATTCGTCGCCGCCAGATTGATCAGATAATTCGCGTGGGCAAACGCGGCCTGCAGCTCTTTCCGTTGGGCATGATCGAGAAACGCCTTGATCTCCTCGCGCAACAATGGCCGGGCAAACCATTGCATGTTGTTTTTCACGAAAATCTGCATCGCCGTGCAGTCGATCGACCGTGACCGCTCGATGGCCCGATGCACTCCGCCGCCAATCGACATGTGAGCTCCGAGGAGAATTCTCGATTCTCGATTCTCGAATTTCGATTTAGAAGAGCTCATGAATGAACCCCAGATGAAAGACCGGACGAAACAGTTTGCATTGCGAATCCTAAAGATGGCCGATGCCCTGCCGACAAGTCGAAGCGGCAACGCGATCGCGAACCAGCTCGTCCGTAGCGGTACTTCAGTGGCCGCCAACTACCGTGCCCTATGCCGGTCAAAGTCGCGAGCGGATTTCGTTAACAAGACGAGCATTGTAGAGGAGGAGGCAGACGAAAGTGGCTTTTGGCTGGAATTGATCGTCGATGCCGGATTGATGAGGCCGACGCGCGTGAAACCGCTTCTCGCAGAAGCCAGCGAGCTTACCGCGATCTTGGTCGCCAGTCGCAAGACCGCCATCGCGCGCAGTCGCTGATTTTCAATCGAAATTCGAGAATCGAGATTCGAAAATTCAGAATCTTTTCGGGTGCCAGTTCGGCTTCGCGATGGGGCCTTCACCTTTGTATTCGAAAAGTTTGTACATCGGGGTGAGGAGGATTCCGGGGCCGCCGGCTTGGATGCGAATGTCGAAGTCGAGTTTGTCTTCCAGAAAATGAATATCGCCGTGCCCGATCATCCCGAAAAGTTTGCCGGAGACTTTAAAGTCGTCGGTGTGAATGACTCCATCCTTGATGGTGAAAGTTGCCATCGCCGTTTTTGCGATGCTGTAACCGGCGCCCGGGATGATGGCTGAGGTCAGCTCGGAGAGCGGACCGAAAATCGGGATGGCGAAGACATCGCCTTCAGTCACGTTGGCGGTGCCGCGTCCCTGCATGGCGCGCGCGTCGCTCCCCAGGCTGGTCCATTCGTAGGCGGCGCTCAATTTCCCGCGGGTTGTTTTATATTTGAAATACAGGTCGGCGAGGCGCGGAAAATCGACGGCTTCGAGCGTGAGATTGGCGTGATAGTGCTTGTCGTCTTGCGCGAGCGAAACATCCGCGCTTCCGCGGACGTCGCCGGCGAAAAGTTTGCCGTCGATGTCGAAGAGCTGAAGCCGATTGTCTGTGAACAGGAGCCGGCCGGAAACGCGATCGAACGGCAAGGTCTTGCCGAGAAAGCCGTAATCCATCCCTGTCGGCGCATCGACTTTGATCTCGATGTGGTCGTTCTTCCGGTGAAAATGGAAGACGCCGTTGACGACGAGGTTCGGCGGATGCCGGAACTTATAGTCCACGACCTCTTTGAAGTATTTCGGGTCGACCCAGACGATCGCGTCGGTCAACCGGAGCGAGCTTCGGATGTCTTTGAAGCGAATTTCGTGGTGCGCGAAATCGTAAGCGATCGATCCGGTCCCAGTGCCTTCGTCCCGGGCAACGTGGAGATTGTCGAGGTTGAGTGCGCCATTCTCGAGCCGCAACCCAGCATGGGCTTCGTTCATCCACGTGCCGCGAAAACGCGTCCGTTGCGTGGCAATGTTTCCCTCGCCCAACCATGTGACCGGATCGTGGCTCGGCCCGCGCACTGCGAGACGAATCGCGGGCGGCCGGGTCCAGACCCATTCCGACAGGAAACGGCCAAGCTCCGGTGAAGCGAAGGCGCGAAAGACGATGGGATCGACGCTGCTTTCGACGTTCAGTTTGAAGTCGTTTGGCGCATCGAGCAGATCGCCGCGCAGCTCTCCCGACTCGTGACGAAGCCGCAGCTCGCGCACCATCGCCCGGTCGCCGTCCCATGAAAAATCGGCAGTGAGCTGGAGCATCGGCACCGTCTTGTAATTGAACCGCTCGACCGCGACACGGCCGATGAGGCTGACCTTTGGAGCGCTCCCGGCGAAGTTGGCCGCGCCGGAAAGTTCGAGAAGCGGCGGCGCGGTCAGAGTTATGTCGGCGAGCAACTGCGGAAATCCGGCCGCTTCAAAAAAGCGCTTCGCGTCGAGCGTGCTCCGGCCTTGGAACTCCGCCGCCCCGGTTTCGCGATTCCAGTTGGCGCGGCCGGAAAAATTACCGGCCGCATCCGACCAGCTGCACTGATTTACGAAAAGCGTTTGATTTGCCCACTCCGCCGTGACCAAAAGATTTGCCATCTCGTAGTCACCGCGCCGCAACTGCTCGCCCGCCAAGGTTCCTTCGGCGTGGAGGGTTTCGAACTGCGAAAGATTGCCGGCGAATTTGAGCTGAAGGGACGGGCCTTCGCCGGGAAAAGTGAAACGGCGCAGCTCGTCGGCAACCCGATGGACAAGGAGAAGACGCTGCCGCCATTCTTCATCCGAGATTTCCCCGGAAGGCTTGTAATCGTCGCGCTTGATGAGCTGGCCGGTGGCCGAAATCCGGACCCCGCAGAAGATGCCCTCTGCCTGACTGACGTAAATTTGCTCGGGCGGAAAATAAACGTGGGCACGCAGCGACTTGATTTGCGTTTTCGGCGTGCCGGGCGCGGCAGCCGGATTTGGGATGGTCAATTCCGCGCCGCGCACGTCGAGCGCGTTGAGGAATGGTTTGTTGTGGAGCAGCGCGCCGTAATTGATGTCGAGCGCCACCTCGCTAATCACGGCCAGGGTGTTGTCGCGATTCTTGAAATCGTAGATCCGAACATTTTGCGCGATCAGGCCGCGGACGGGATCGAGCGTCAGCCGTTGGATCGATGCTTCGACCCCGCGCTTATGCAATTCGACTGAAACGCGGTCGCGCCATTCCTTGCCGAAGCCGCGCTTGGCCAGATACCAACTGGTCCAACCGAAAATGAGGACGAACGCGATGATGGTCAGTCGGAGGATTCGGCGGGATTGCCAGTGATGCACTCTGGCCCGGCGGCGGTAGAATTGCCGCGCCAGGGATGGAGGCGTTGGTTCGAGAACAGGCGGCGGCATGGCGGAGAAATTTGGACAGGATTAACAGGATTAACAGGAATGGATTTCTTTAATCCTGTTTAATCCTGTAAATCCTGTCTGTTCAGATGACCATCTCCGATCTGCCCGCCGTCAACGCGTCGCTGAACCTCACCAGCGCGATGTTCATTTCGGCGGGGTGGTACCTGATTCGGCGGGGCCATTGGCGCCGCCATGTGGCGTGCATGATCCCGGCGCTGATTTCCTCGACGCTCTTTCTCGTCGGCTATCTCGTTTACCACGCGCATGTCGGTGAGCGCTCGACGCATTTCACCGCCCAGGGAATCGTTCGGCCAATTTATTTTGCGGTCCTGTTCTCACACATCCTGCTCGCCTTCGTCATCCTCCCGCTCGTGATCCTCACCCTTATCCCTGTCTTTCGAAGGCGCTGGGAGCGCCACACGCGGATTGCGCGCTGGACCATGCCGATCTGGCTTTACGTTTCGGTCACAGGCGTCCTGGTTTACCTGATGCTCTACAAATGGTTTCCGCCGCCCAGTTGAATTGGTGGATCGAGCGCTCCGCGGGCGATATGAGCGACGGAGCGGACGATCCACCACTGATCTTGCGCTCGGCGGTTTGTTGATGTTTGCTGGGAATTGCCCGAGCGGAAATCATGGTCACGATCGCCACATTCAACGAACCGGTTAAGGCGAAGCATCTTAAAACCCGCTTTCAGGAAGCCGGAATAAAAGCGGACGTTCACAACGAAGGCCACCTCCAGCAGATGGCATTCATGTCGAAGCCGCAGGCGAGCGCCAAGGTGCTCGTGCACGAAGACGATTTCGAGAAAGCCAATCAGTTGATGCTGGAATGGGAGGCAAGCGATGCCGAGGTCGGAACGGCCATCCGTTGCCCGCAATGCAAATCGCCCCGGATCGAGTATCCGCAGCTCACTCGCAAGTTCATCACCCCGGGGATTGCGAGCATTCTTTTCGCGCTCAAAATATTTCCAAAGGAATTCTACTGCCAGGATTGCCACTTCACCTGGGGCAAGGATGGGGACCCGCTCCCAGGGCCCGCGGCCTGGGAGACGTTTTCGTAGCCGGCGCTTCGCGCCGGAAACCGCAAATCTCAAACACCAAGCTCCAAGGAAGTCCCAAGTTCCAACGAGGCGTCCCTCCACGTCTCTTTATTTTTTTGGTGTTTGGGATTTCTTTGGGGCTTGGATTCTGGTGCTTGGGGTCTCTGCCTGCAGCGCCGCCAAAAATCAGCGGGCCAAGTGCGTGGACACGAGTCATTCTTTGAATCACGTTCCCGGGCTCCATGAAATGGCTTTTTCTGCTTCTGCTCGCGGTCATCATTTTTGGCGGAGCAGCGTTTTTTAGCTACGACCTGTTTGTTAAGCCGGAGCGCAAGATCCAGCAGGAGAAGAGCGGCGAAATCCCGGTCGAACCTATCCCGGACGTGAGCCTGCCGGATTTCCAGGCGGCGGCCAAGTTGCGTCAAGAAGGGAAGCTTCTCGAAGCTCGCGATGCGCTTCTGGCCCACCTCCAAAAATTCCCCACCGGCATGCACATCGAGGAAGCAAAAGACCTTCTCGGCCAGGTGAACACCGAGATGCTGTTCACCGATTATCGTTCGCCGGAAAAGCAGGAATACATCGTCAAGAGCGGCGACGTCCTGGCGAAGATCGCAAACAAGATGAAGACGACGCCGGAGTTAATCGTCCGGACGAATAACCTGACGAACTCGATGCTGCGCGTCGGCCAGCACCTCCTCATTTCGCGTCCGGATTTCGCCGTCTTCATCCAGCGCAAAGCGCAGACGGTGATCCTGCTCAACCACGGCCAATTCTTTAAGCGTTATCACGTCAAAGCGGTCCGGCTTTCCGCCAAGCAGGCGCCGCGGATCACCACCCGGGTCGCCGAAGTGATGGCTTGGAAGGGCGGAAAGCGAGTCGGATTCGGGACGAAAGAATGGCTTGGGAGCACCCGCTGGATCCGACTCGCCCAGCCGGGCTATTTCCTTTTTGCGGTGCCGGAACCCGGCCAGCGCGACGAATCGAACCAGCCGCCGCCGCCGGGTCTCGGCCTTGCTCCGGCCGATACCGAGGAGCTGAGCAGCCTTGTAAACGGCAAGACCGCTGTCACCATTACTGACTAGAAGGTTGAGAGGAAGAGAGGTTGAGAGGTTGAGGGGACATCGAGATTCCAAGGTTCGGTTGTTCGCAAATCCTCTCAACCTCTCAACTTCTCAACCCCTCAACTAAATGGACTCGCATCCTTTGGATTTCGAAAAGCCGATCCTGGAATTGCAGCGGCGGCTCCAGGACCTGAAGAATCATTCCGACCAGCACGATCTCGATTTCGACTCTGAGGTCGAGGCGATGGAAATCAAGATCCGCGAGACCCGCCGCCAGATTTACGACAACCTCACCGCATGGCAGCGCGTCCAGCTCGCGCGTCATATCCATCGGCCATTTGCGCTCGATTACGTGGCGCGCTGTTTCACCGATTGGGTCGAGCTCCACGGCGACCGCGTGTTCGGCGACGACAAGGCGATGCCGAGCGGACTGGCGAAGCTCGGGCCGCATCGTTGCGTTGTGCTTACTCACCAGAAAGGGCGCGATACGAAGGAAAACGTGAAGCGCAATTTCGGCTGCGCGCACCCCGAGGGGTATCGCAAGGCGCTGCGTTTGATGCGGCTCGCGGAAAAGTTTAGCCTGCCGCTTATCTCGCTGATCGATACCCCCGGCGCCTATCCAGGCGTGGGCTCGGAGGAGCGCCATATTTCGGAAGCAATCGCCGTCAATCTGCGTGAGATGATGACGCTGCGGGTGCCGAGCATCGCGGTGGTGATTGGCGAAGGCGGCTCCGGCGGCGCGCTCGGCATCGGGGTTTCCGATCGCGTGCTGATCCTCGAGAACGCCTATTATTCTGTGATCAGCCCGGAGGCGTGCTCTGCTATTTTGTGGAAAGATCGCCGGCACGCGGCCGAGGCCGCAGAAGCTTTGAAGTTGACCGCGCAGGACTTAATGGGACTGGGCGTAGTCGATGAAATCGTGCCGGAGCCGGAAGGCGGCGCGCATCGCGATCCCGATACGGCCGCCGCGAATCTCGGCACGGCCTTGCGCCAGAACTTGGAACGTCTTTCCGGGCTTTCGATTGAAGAGCTGTTGCGCGGTCGTTACGAAAAATTCCGGAAGCTCGGCAAGTTCAGCGAGGTAGTTGAGTCGGCGAACACTCTTGCGGCGGAGCCGAAGTAACCGCGCGCTCATGCCGGGTGTGATCCGCTGGAATCTGAGCAGCCGGGCGCGGGAGCTCTCCGGTGGCGACGCAATCGTGGTCTCGATCCCGAAGAGCGGCCGGACCTGGGTCCGGACCTTTCTCTGCGCCTATTTTTGCCAGCGCTATGGCCACCCATTCTCGTTAACGCCGGAGGAATACGGCGACGCGCGTATTCCCCGCATCATCTACTCCCACGATCGTTTCGAGCAGCGGACCAAGGCCGATCGGTGGGATCAATTGCGCGGAAAATATTTTATTCCGGCGGGCGAGCGACGCCGCGCGAAGATCGTCCTGCTCGCCCGTGATCCGCGCGACACTTTCGTTTCCCATTACGTGCAACTGACGCGGCGGACGCGCGAAACCCCCGATCAGCTGAAGCAACAGGAGATCGGCGACGTATTGCGCGACCCACGCCACGGCATCGCCTCAATGATCGAGATCATGAACGATTGGCTTCGCGAGTGGTGGGGCAAAGCGAATTTTCTCCTGCTGCGCTACGAAGATTTGCAGGCCGCGCCGGAGGCGAACTTTCGGAAGCTGCTTACGTTTCTGGGCGAAGTGGAGCCGGACGCGGGAGCGTTAGCCCACGCCCTGGAATTTTCGCGGTTCGGCAACATGAAAAAGATGGAAACTGCGGGCGCCTTCGCCTCGAAGATCCTCCAGCCGACAGACGTGGCCGATCCCGAATCATTTAAGGTCCGTCGCGGGAAAGTTGGCGGCTTTTCGGATTATCTGCTGGACGACGATTTGAGCTGCGCGAGCAAAGCCCTGGCGAAACTCGACCCGCGCTTCGGCTATGGGGGATCGAGTCCCGCGGGGGCGGGATCGCTCGATGAGCATCAGCGGAGGTAATGAAAACCATCGCGCGGCGGAGCGCGCGATCCACCTAGGCAGAAAACAAGTTTGCCAGCGCAGCGACCCGGCGGAGCAGGTTGCGCGTCTTTTTTCCCGGCGCAATTTTCGCCTCGGCCGGCGGCGGTGGGGGGAAAAGAAAGCGTAACACCGGATCGATCCGCGCAGCCCACGCGCCCTCGCTGTGATCGGCTCCTTCCACCTCCAGGAAGTGGAGATCGTCATGGAGGCGCCAGCCTTTTTCGATCAGCCGATCGCGCAAGACCGCCGCGCGTTCCCATCCCGGTTCGTGCGTGCCGGTGTCCAGCCAGATCTTCAATGGCGGCTTTGCCAGCTCATCTACTTCATCGACGATGTCGTAGATCGCGCAATCGTCCCACCAAATCGAAGGCGAGAGCACAGCGAGACGGTTGAAATGATTTGGGAACCACAGTCCGAGCGTGATTGTGGCCAGGCCGCCGAGCGATGAGCCGCCCAGCCCGGTGAATTCCGCTTCCCGTTTGGTTCGATATTTTCGGTCAATGAACGGCTTCAGCTCTTCGATGAGAAATCGTCCGTAACTTCGGAGCAGCCCCTTGCTCCGCTTCCGTTTTGGTGGATCAATTCGCGCCGGCGTGGGTGCGTATTCGTGAATCCGATCCTCCCCGGTGTTTGCGATCGCGACCACGATCAACGGCTCGATCAGTTTTCTTCGGATCAATTGTTGCGCTGTCTCGTCCACGCCCCATTCCACTCCGCCAAATGAAGTCGCCGCATCGAACACATTCTGGCCGTCCTGCAGATAGAGCACCGGGTAACGCCTCGTCGAAAACCGGCGGTAACCGGGTGGCAAATACACGAGAACGTCCCGGCGGTTCCTGAGAATTTTGGAAGGAAAAGCGCGGTGCGATTGGATGTTTCCCGTCAGAGTTGTTGGCGGCATGAAAGCGAAACGCATCGCGCGGGGTTTCGGACTTGTCGAGGAAATCTCTTCCTGTTTGCCTTTTCGCAGGTCGGGCTTTAGGAAAGCATTCCCTCCGCCCGAACGACTAGCTATGAACGAGCGCTATATCCGTTGGTGGACGCCCCATCTGAGCCGCGAATTCGAGATGCTCGCGTTCGGCAACGGCGGCGGTATGCCGCTGGTTTTGTTCCCCACTTCGTTCGGCCGCCATACTCAGAACAAGGATTTCGGCCTCACCGATGCCATCGCCGGCTTCGTTGAGAGCGGCAAGATCACGATTTATTGCCCGGACTCCGCAGATCTCGACAGCTTCTATAACAAGAAGATCCATCCCGCGGACCGAATTCGAACGCACATGGCCTTTGAGCGCGTGATGGTGCATGACGTGTTCGATCTGGCGCGCCGCGAATGTGGGACGCATCGAGTGATGATGAGCGGAGCCAGCCTCGGGGCGTATCACGCGGCGAACATTGCGTTTCGCTATCCCGATGCCGTGAGCCATCTCATCTCGCTCAGCGGAGCGTTCGACATCAGCTCATTTTTCGACGGCTACTACGACGACAACATTTATTTTCACAGCCCGTACGATTACCTGCCGAACACGAACGACCCGTGGAAATACAATCACATGGGCATCATCATCGGCACCGGCGAATGGGATAATACCCGCCACGAATCGTATCGGCTCGCCGAAATCCTGAATTCAAAAGGCATCCAGCATTGGCTCGATGACGGCAGATGGCGCGGACATGATTGGAATTACTGGCGCGACATGTTACCGCATTATCTCTCCAAAATTTGTTCGTAGGAAAAACGTCTGCGGATAATCCAAAAAATATGAAAAAGATCGGAATCCTCTTCGGAATGGAAGGCAGTTTCCCGCCGGCATTAGTCGAGCGGATCAACCAAAAGACCGGCGGCAAAGAGATCATGGCGGAGTTCGTGCGGATGGACAAAGTGATCCAGGGCGAGCCGTGCGGTTACGACGTCGTGATCGATCGCATCTCGCAGGACGTGCCGTTCTACCGAGCCTGGCTCAAGAATGCCGCGCTCACCGGGACCGCGGTCGTTAATAATCCGTTTTGGTGGAGCGCCGACGAAAAGTTTTTCAATAACGCGCTGGCCACGAAGATTGGCGTAGCGGTTCCGAAAACGGTGCTGCTGCCGTCGCACGATTTGCCGCCGGACACGACCAACAATTCGTTCCGGAACCTCGCTTACCCGCTCGATTGGGAAGGAATTTTCAAGTACGTCGGCTGGCCGGCGTTTTTCAAACCGTTCGCGGGTGGCGGCTGGAAGAACGTGTATCGCTTGCACGATCCCGAAGAGTTTTTCCGCGCCTACAGCGAGACCGGGCAGCTCGTGATGATGTTGCAGGAGGAAGTGAAATTCGACATGTACTTCCGCTGTTACTCAATCGACCAGCGCAACGTCCGGATCATGCCGTATGAACCGCGGCATCCCTATCACCTGCGTTACCAGACCGAATGGTCCGCGCCGCGGGACATTTTGGAGAAGGTCGAGGAAGGCGTGCTGACCTTGAACCAATACCTTGGCTACGATCTGAACACGGTCGAGTTCGCGATCCGCGACGGCGTTCCGATGGCAATCGATTTCTGCAACCCGGCGCCCGACGCAGAGGTCGCGAGTGTCGGCCAGGCGAACTTCGATTGGGTCGTGGAAGCGGTTTGCGACATGGCGATCCGCAAGGCAACGGAGCACGAGCCAGGCAAAGACAATTTGAGCTGGGGCAAATTCGTCCAAGCTGCGGTGACGCGCCGATCGTTAGGCGACCTGGCCTGAGATTTGTCCGCAGATTTGCGCAGATTTCGCAGATTGGAGGGGACTTTCGGGCGCCTCTAATCCGAAATAATCTGTGTTAATCTGCGAAATCTGCGGATCATCTTCCTAACATGCCCGCCACGAACCATACTTTCACGCTCGGGATCGAGGAGGAATTCGCGATCGTCGATCCGGAGACGCGCGAGCTGCGTTCGCACATCCAGGAAATTCTCGAAGGCGGCAAGGTCTTGTTGAAGGAACAGGTCAAGCCCGAGATGCACCAGTCCGTAGTGGAGCTCGGCACCGAGATTTGCCAATCGATTACGAACGCGCGGGAGCACGTGATCGAGCTGCGGGGCAAACTTGCGTCGCTCGCGAACAAGGGGAACCTCAGGATCGCTTCCGCAGGCACGCATCCGTTTTCGCACTGGCGCGACCAGCTCATCACGGAAGGCGATCGCTACAAACAAATTGTCCAGGATATGCAGCTCCTGGCGCGTGCGAACCTGATCTTCGGCTTGCACGTTCACGTCGGAATCCCGAACCGGGAATCGGCCATCCAGGTGATGAATCAGGCGCGCTATTTTCTGCCGCACCTCTACGCACTCTCGACCAATTCACCGTTCTGGGTCGGACACGATACCGGGTTAAAAGGTTACCGGCTCAAAGTATTCGAACGCTTCCCGCGCACCGGTATTCCCGACGCGTTCGAATCGCTCTCCGAGTACGAAGACTTCTGCAAGCTCCTGGTCAAAACCGGCTGCATCGATAACCCAAAAAAAATCTGGTGGGACATCCGGCTCCATCCATTTTTCGACACGCTCGAAATGCGGGTGTGCGACGCGCAATCGCGGGTGGACGATACCCTGGCCATCGCCGCCCTGATCCAGGCGGTGATCGCAAAGCTCTATAAATTACTGAAGTACAACACGACCTTCCGCGTCTACCGGCGCCGGCTTCTGGACGAAAATCGGTGGCGCGCTTCGCGTTACGGCATTGAAGGGAAGCTCATCGATTTCGGCCGCGAAACTGAAGTGGAAACGCGAAGCTTGATCAACGAATTGCTGGAATTCGTTTCGACCGAAGTGGAAGAGCTCGGAAGCAAGCGCGAGATGGCGCACATCGAGCGAATCATGCGGGAGGGGACCGGCGCCGACCGGCAGCTCGAAGTTTTTAAGCGGACGAACGACATGAAAGCTGTCGTCGATCAGATCGTGGCGGAGACCTACGAAGGGCTGAATATCGAACATGCGTCCGGGATGCCGGAGTAGCGCGATTAGGTCAGTTGATCATGGATTGCTCTGCCGCAAATTTCGCGTAAAGCTGACCGCTCGCTAAGCCATGCCCGACCGCGCCCACACCATCACGATCGATCCTGAGCTGCAGCCCGGAGCGCGAAATGCGATCCGCGACTGCCTCCGCCTGAAACCGGAGGAGCGGATCACGATCATTACCGATGAAGTGACCCGTGATATTGCGGCGGCGCTCCAATGCGAAGTCGAGGAAGTCGGCGCGCAGCACTCCGTTTTTGTTCTGGAGGAACACGCCGATCGGCCGTTGACCGACATGCCGGCGGTGATCCTGGAAGATCTCGCGGAATCGCAGGTAAGTATTTTTTGCGCGCAAACCCAGCGCGGGGAATTGCGGTCACGCATGCAGATGAGCGACGTGGTCAACAAGAACCGGATCCGCCACGGGCACATGGTGAACATTACCCGGCAGATCATGCTCGAGGGGATGCGCGCCGATTTCCTGGCGATCGATGCGCTCAGTCAGCGGCTGGTTTCGCGAGCCCGGATGTCGGAGCGAATCAAATGCCGAACCGCGGCGGGCACGGATTACGAGGCGGAATTCTCGCCGGATTTGAAATGGCTAAAGACGAGCGGAATTATTACGCGGGATAAATGGGGAAACCTGCCGGGCGGCGAAATCTTCACTTCGCCCGCGAACTCGCGGGGCGTCTTCGTGGTCGACGGCGTGGTCGGCGATTATCTCTGCCAGAAGTACGGCGACATTAAGGCGACGCCCTTGCGGATCGAGATCGCGGAGAATCGGATCCGGGATTTGCAGTGCGATAACAAGGAGCTCCTGGAAGAGTTTCGCGCTTATACGAGCACGGACGAAAACAGCAATCGCGTGGGCGAATTCGCCGTCGGGACCAACACAGCCTGCACCCATGTGATCGGTAACATTTTGCAGGACGAAAAAATCCCTGGCATCCACATCGCGTTTGGTCATCCCTACTCGGAACACACCGGGGCCGACTGGGTTTCGAAGACGCACATCGATTGCGTTGGGCGCGACTTCGACATCTGGTTCGACGACGAGAAGGTCATGGAGCGCGGGAAGTTTTTGGTTTGAGGCCCGGTTGCCGGGGAGACGCGTGCGGTCCCCAAGCAAAGAACGGCACGAAACATCAAGACACAGCGACCAGCGTTCGGGTAATGAAAACCTCCATGAACGCAAGAATCCTCGCCTTAGCATTTGTAATCTTCATTGGTCTGCCGCTGTCGCCAGTCGGCGCCCAGGCGCCTCCGCCGAACAGCCTGGTCGCGAAAGAGAAATTCAATCTCGATAAGCCCGGCGAAGAGCAAGTCGGTTACACCCAGGCGGTCAAAGTGGGATCTACTATCTATATTTCGGGCAGCGTCGGCGAAGGCAAAGACATGCGCGCGCAATTGCGCCAGGCTTACGAAGCCATCGGCAAATCCCTCGCCAAGTACGGGGCGACGTTCCAAAACGTGGTGAAGGAAAATATCTTCGCCACCGATCTCGACGAGATGATCAAGCACAAGGATGTGCGGCGCGATTTCTACAAAGGCGACTGGCCTGCCGCTTCCTGGGTGGGAGTGAAACAACTCTACGTTCCGGCCCTGCTCGTGCAGGTGGAGGTAATCGCCGAACTGCCGAAGCAATAAAAAAGAGGAAACCTTCGGCGAAATCTCTAATACTGCCCGGTCATGCATCAGGAGCTACGCGCCCGTTTCAACGCTGATTTTTCGGCGGATAAATACGACGCGCTCCTGCGCTGTGTAAACGAAACCGAGAAATGGCCGGCGGATTTCCGGATCTCGGAGACACCAATTTTCCTGACGGAAGCGTTCACGGACGAAGTCGTGGCGGCGGCGGAGGAAATCGTTGCGCTGACTCGAACACCGGAATTTGTGAGGCATTCCGCGACGGCCATCCCAGCTGGTCTGGAAGTCCCGCGCGAATCGGCGCATCCGAACTTCATCGCTGTCGATTTCGGCATCTGTACAGAGGGCGGGCGACTCACGCCGCGGTTGATCGAGTTACAGGCCTTTCCGAGTCTTTTCGGATTTCAGCTCCTGATCCTGCATTGCCTGCGCAAAGCGTATCCGGCGATCCCGCGCGATTGGACCTCGTCGTTCGGCGGGATCAAGGACGACGCTTATGTAGAGCTACTCCGGCGGACCATCATTGCCGAGGCCGATCCTGAAAACGTGGTTCTGCTGGAAATCGAGCCGGAGAAACAAAAAACGCGGATCGATTTTGCCGCGACGGAAACGATCCTCGGCATCCGGTCGGTTTGCCTGACCGAAGTGAAGAAAAGGGGCGGGGAGTTATTTTACGAGCGCGATGGGCGAGATGTGCGAATCGAGCGAATTTATAACCGCGTCATCTTTGACGAACTGATTCGAAGGCCCGACCTCAAGCCGGCCTTTCGCTTTCAGGATGACGAGCTTGACGTAACCTGGGTGGGCCACCCCAATTGGTATTTTCGGATCAGCAAACATTCGCTGCCTTTTTTGAAAACCGCGCACACGTCGCCGTCTTTTTTTGCGCATGAGTTCCCCGCGAGCGAGACGATCGGGGATTACGTCCTGAAGCCGCTCTACTCCTTCGCGGGGCTTGGTGTCGACATGGACCCGACTCCGGAAAAGTTGTCTGCGCTGGAAAAACCGAGCGAATGGATCCTGCAAAAGAAGGTCAAATACGCGGAGTTCGTCCAAACGATGGACGGCCCAAAATCGAAAGCGGAGATCCGGATGATGTTCGTCTGGCCCACGGGGGACGCCGCGCCGACCCTCGTAAACAATCTCGTTCGAATGAGCCAGGGCAAGATGATGGGCGTCGACTTCAACAAGGAGAAGACCTGGGTCGGCTCCAGCATCGCGCTCCATAGGTAGGGATGCCACGCTGCGGCGATATGGCCGATTCAGCAGTGACCGGACGCGGCTCTAGCGGAGCTTCGCTGTTCGACAGCACCGAAGGCGCGACGGAATAGAGCCGGGAGTGTCCATACCTTCCGGAGTTCGTGATCGCCGTGAGCGCAGCGAACTCCGGGAAGGAAACCGAATGAACAAGCCCCGGTAGGGGCGGCGGAACGCGCGAGATCGGCAATTCCGCCCCATTTCCGTCACCCCGCTTCCGGGGTTCGGATTTATCAACAACGTATCAACAACTATCCCGGAGTTCGCCGCGCTCACTCCGGGCTTTATTCCGTCGACCCTGCCGGGCCTGATGCGCCCGGAATCGTCCCTTGATCGTCGAGCCATGGTGGATCGTGCGCTCCGTCGCGCGATTTTTTTGCGGCCCAATTGCCATCGAGCGGCGGAGCGCTCGATCCACCAGTGGCCTGCGCTTGTCCAATACTACCCGCGGAACGACGCGGCAAAAAAGTTCAGCGTGGAATGGATGCCTATTTCAGCTCGTTGTTCGTTTCCGCGAAAGCTGTGACGGCAAATTCGAGATCTTCCCGCGAATGCGCGGCGGAAACTTGGGTGCGGACACGGGCGGTCCCGTGCGGAACGACCGGATAGAAAAAGCCGATTACATAAACGCCCTTCTCGAGCATACGCGCGGCAAACTTCTGCGAGAGGGCGGCGTCGCCCAGCATGATGGGGACGATCGGATGGGTGCCAGGTTTGATCGTTAGGCCACGCTCGGTCAGCGCGCTGCGGAAATAATTTGTGTTTGTCTCGAGCTTGTCGCGCAGCTCAGTCGATTCGCTCAGAATCTGGAGCGCTTTGATGGTCCCGGCGACGATGTGCGGCGCGACGCTGTTGGAAAAGAGATACGGACGCGACCGTTGGCGCAGGAGCTCGACGATTCGTTTCCGCGCGCTGGTAAAACCGCCGCTCGCGCCGCCGAGCGCTTTCCCGAGCGTGCCGGTAATGATGTCGATCCGCCCCATCACGCCGCGATACTCGTGAGTTCCCCGGCCACTGCGCCCGAGGAACCCGGTCGCGTGCGCGTCGTCGATCATGGTCAGCGCCTGATATTTTTCGGCGAGATCGCAGATCGCCCCCAGCTCCGCGATCGTGCCGTCCATCGAAAAACATCCGTCCGTCGCGATCAGGCGCAGGCGTGCGCCTTTCGCTTCGGCGAGGCGTGCCTCGAGGTCGGCCATGTCGTTGTGCTTGTAACGGAAGCGTTGCGCCTTGCAGAGGCGGATGCCGTCGATGATGGAGGCGTGGTTGAGTTCGTCCGAAATGATCGCGTCTTCCGGCCCGAGCAAAGTTTCGAACAATCCGCCGTTGGCATCGAAAGCGGAGGGATAAAGAATCGTGTCTTCTGTCCCGAGGAAACGGGTTAGCTCATCTTCCACGTCCTTGTGAATGTCCTGGGTTCCGCAGATGAAGCGGACGGATGCCATGCCGAAGCCGTGGGTGTCGAGCGCTTCCTTGGCGGCCGCGATGAGAGCCGGATGATGGGCCAGCCCGAGATAATTATTCGCGCACATGTTGAGCACCTGCCGGCCGCCCGCGATGCCGATATGTGCGTCCTGCGGCGAAGTGATGATGCGCTCGCTTTTGTAAAGACCCTGCGACCTGATCTCAGCGAGCGTGTTGGCCAGTTGTTGATCGAATTCGGCAAGCATCATCGGAGATTAAACAGGTTGGCGGGAATCGACAAAGGTAAACGCAACGCGCTATCTAGTTGTCGGGCCGGATTGGGAGGCGAAAAAATACGGTAATAATATACTTGACTCACCTAAATCAATCTCTAGATTGGAGACATGAAAGAGACGAAAGCCGCTGAATTTCCTCAGACGCTCCACGACGCGATTAAGTATTTCGCGAACGAAGATCGGGCGCTGGATTTCATGAAATCGATTCGCTGGCCCGATGGCGTTGTGAAGTGCCCTCGCTGCGGTTCGACGGAAGTTTCCTTTCTTTCAACGCGCCGGATTTGGAAATGCAAAGCGAAGCACGAAAAGCAGCAATTCTCGGTGAAGGTCGGGACGGTCTTGGAAGATTCGCCCATCGGTCTGGACAAATGGCTCTCTGCTTTTTGGATGATCGCCAACGCGAAAAACGGAATCAGTTCATACGAGCTGCACCGCTCGCTTGGCGTCACTCAGAAAACCGCGTGGTTCATGTTGCATCGGATTAGGCTGGCGATGCAGGACGGCTCGATTGAGCAATTTTCTGGTCGCGTGGAAGCGGACGAAACATTCATCGGCGGCAAGGCGCGCAACATGCACGCTGACAAAAAATCCAGCATCAAGGCGGGCGTTGTCGGCAAGGTCGCCGTTATGGGGCTGCTGGAACGCAATACGGCCGAGAGAGCGTCACGTGTGAAACTGCGCGTTGTTCGGAACACTCGCCGGTCGCAACTGCAAAAGGAAATCAAAGAAAAGGTGGCGAAAGGCTCCGAAGTTTTTACCGATGCGCTTCGGTCATATACCGGCATCGAGAAAGAGTACATTCACCAAGTGATCGACCATGCGGAGTGCTACGCGAAAGGCCACGTCCACGCGAACGGTTTAGAGAACTTCTGGAGCCTGCTTAAACGCGGCATCAAAGGGACGTACGTGAGCGTGGAGCCTTTCCACCTGTTTCGCTATTTGGATGAGCAGGCGTTCCGATTCAACGAACGCAAAGACAATGACGCTGGCCGATTCATTAAGGCCGCACAAGGCATCATCGGGAAGGGGCTTCGCTACGTGAAGTTGACCGGCAAAACTGGTGATGACGGTCTTCCAAAACTTCCACAAACGACAAATGCGTGGTGGACGGAAAACTGGCTCCTAAATCATCTCGGATTCACCGATTAAGTGCCCGGCCAAAGCACAGTTTTCTGTTCAGACAGAATTGACTGAATTTAAGAAAAGGAATTGGGATTATTGCGAACCTGTAATACGTTCCGACGTGGAGACCGCTCACTGTTTGCCCGAACATATGGCTCGACAGTTGCTTTTTTAAGCTTGACAGCTAAGGTCCGGCCCGCGCGAAATGCGTACTTCATTCGAATAATTAGGAACCCCAGATGTCTAAATTTACTACTGCGAGTGATGAAATGACTGACGACGAAATTTACAAACAAAACATCGAAAACTTGATGGTGACTGGATCGAGCGCGCGGATCTCGAACGAGATGCCGCAACATGCAGCTGCGCTGTTGGCATGCTTTTTTCGTCACACATCTTCAGACATCAAGATTTTCTGTAACACGCTGCGACGCCAAGTTTACGATACGCCAGACGTTTTATCCGCGATGCTCTCGGCGGCACGGCGCGGCGTTTCGATACAGGTACTCGTGCGTCATGAGCCGGAAGCCGGAAGTAAATTTTATGCGCAGTTTTCCGAGTTGGCTCAATTGCAACCCAATAGATTTTGGCTGCAAGCAAATGCGGGAGCGAAGAGCAAACTCGTAGAAGAGCAGTGCGAGAATTTCGCCGTAATGGATCAAAAGGCATTGCGGTGGGAAATCGATCCGAACTGCATTGCCGTGGCGTGCATGAACCTGCCCGCCTTGGCGAAAACGCTCAGTAAGGTATTTGACAGGCTGTATGCATCTGCCCGACAGGAAGCAACCCCCGCCCTCTCGGCCTGTGCTGTTTAGCCTGTGGGGATATCTCGCGCCCGTTGATTGGTCCAAAGTTGGCGGGGAATCATTCGTCCAGCTGTGGACTGGCCTTAACCTCGCATTCGTCGCCTGGGACAAATATAAAGAGGCGCTGAATCTACCCCGTAACAAGTGCGAGGACATCATCAACGCGGCCACTTGCAACGTTCTGGACAGCGGGACAAAAACGCGCATTGGCGACCATTTCGTTAAATGGTCGAAGTTCATCATTTTCGTCCTCCGCTGGTTCTGGCGGCTCAGTTGGGTCTCCGCAATCATCGCAGCTCTTTGCGGCGTCTATGTTCTCTATGTTAACCATTGCGGTCCCTGGGACTGGATATTAATTCTGCCGACGGCTGTCTATGTAGGCGTTACGATTTTCGTCCTATGTATATTTTGGATTATTACGAACTTCGTTGGCTGGTGTGTCGGTCCGGGTGAGGGGCTCGCTGGAGAGATCGACAAGCTTGACAGATCAACGCGGAAATAGATTTGGTATAAAATACGTGCCATGTCAGAAACCCAATCGAAGCCGACCGCATTCGAGAATTTTCGCGCTCTCACGAAGCGCGTGATGGCCACGCCAAAATCACAGATCGACGCCCGCGAGATCAAATATCGCGCCGCGCAAAAGACGAAGAATCGGAAACGGCATCGTTAGCGCCCACGATGGCGACCATGTCGCAAGCTGCTTACGAGCAGCACAAGCGTGAGTTTCAAACTTGGCTGGCCGAGCACGTCGGGCTTACGCCAGCGATGCTGGCGACGCTACAGGAATCAGACGACGATTGGACGTTTATCATCAAAATCCATGCGATGATCGAAGTGGCGCTGAACCACATGCTCATCGGCAAATTGAACCGTCCCGAGTTGAACGAGATTATCAGCGGGCTAAATATCCCTGGCAAGGCGGGCAAGGTCACGATGGCGCTTGCGTTAGGCTTGTTGACGCAGCATCAGGCGAACTTCATCAGCCGAATGTCATTCCTCCGTAAGAGGATGGTTCACGACATCCAGCACTTCGATTTCGATCTAAAATTGTTCTTATTCGGATTGAAGCCCGACCAGCTTGAAAACTGGAAGAATGATTTAGCGCCGGAATGGGACAAGAAAGGAGAGTGGCGAAACGCCACGCTGGTGATAACGCGTCATGTGATATTTGACGCGTGCATGGACATTTTTTCGGCCAGCTACAACGCCCGTCCTACGTATTTGGCGGACGCGTATCGCCTGTTTTTGATGAGCCAAGAAGATCCCAAGCCCGATGAATCCAGTCCCAAGGAACAATAATAAATCGATCGATCTCTAGCCCGCGCGAAGTGGCTTCAATTTCAACCTTTCGGATATAATCTCCTTCCGAATCCCCATCGGGGATTTCCTCAACCCGCGTTAACTCCGCCCTGTCACGGGCTTTCTGTTCATGCATAGTATTCGGTGAGTCAAGTATATTATCACCAAAAATACTCTTGCATGGGGTTGTGAATAACTGTTAATAACCACGCGATTGCGTAACCGGAACTTTTTCCTTCTTCTTGGCGCCCTCGTTTGCGCGCTCTGCTTGAGCGCGTGCGTGACGGAGACGACCCGCTCCAGGACGAGCGCGCTGCCGAAATACGAGCCGCCCCTGGCGAAGCGGGATTTCCAAAATGTCCGCACAACGGCGTATACCCATACCGAGTCAGATCATCTCCCGTACGGAAATCACAACGCTCTTGGCGGAAAGCTTCACGCGGCGTCCGGGGCGATCCGCCGCGCCGAATACACGCCGCGCGCGGTGCCGGTGACCGAGGATGTCGCGGATTACCGGCGCGCTTCCTATTCCGGTCCGGCGCTGGAGAAATTTTCGCTGAAAGAAACGAAAACGACCAAGCTGGTGAAGACGAAGCACGGGACGAAGAAGGTCGTAGTCTCGAGCAAGCCGCAGATCGGCAGCGCAGCGGCGGACTGGTCCCGCTGGCCGGTGGGAACGGTGTTCCGGCTTATTTCGACCGGCCAGGTTTACCGGGTGGACGATTACGGATGGGCGCTCGCCGGCCGGAACACGATCGATCTCTACATGCCATCGCGGAGCACGATGAATGCATGGGGCGCCCGCGAAGAGAACATCCAGATTTTGCAATGGGGTAGTACGGGCGAGAGCCTGCGGCTCTTGCAAGCGCACCAGGGCTATCGCCACATCCGGCGCATGGTGCTCGAGCTGGAAGGCCAGGACGCGGCGGCGGCGGCGCTCGATTAGCATTGGAGGGACGACCGCCGTGTCGTCCCTAAAATTATAGGGACGGGACAGCGCCCGTCCCTCCATAGCTGGTACGCGTCAAGCCGCCCAATCGAGGACGATCTTCCCGGAATTCCCGGACTTCATCAGCTCGAACCCTTCCTGGAAATCGGTGTAGGGGAAGCGGTGAGTGATGATGGGTGAAATATCGAGGCCGCTCTGGATAAGTGCGGTCATCTTGTACCAGGTCTCGAACATCTCGCGGCCGTAAATTCCTTTAATCGTTAGGCCGTGGAAGACGACCAGGTTCCAATCGATGGCGGCGCTCCCCGGCATGATGCCAAGCATGGCGATGCGACCGCCATTCACCATCACGTCGAGCATGTCGGTGAACGCTTTCGGGTTGCCGGACATCTCGAGGCCGACGTCAAATCCTTCGTGCATTTCGAGCTCGCCCATAACGTCGTGCAGGTCGCGCTCGCGCACGTCGACGGCGAGCGTCGCGCCCATCTTGCGGGCCAGATCGAGCCGGTAAGGGTTGATGTCCGTGATGACGACCTTGCGTGCGCCGGCCATCTTCGCGATCGGCACGGCCATGCATCCGATGGGGCCGGCCCCGGTAATGAGAACGTCTTCGCCGACGAGGTCGAACGCGAGCGCCGTGTGAACGGCGTTGCCTAACGGGTCCGAGCACGAAATCACGTCGAGCGGGATCTTGGGATCGCAACGCCAGAGATTTGTCTTGGGGACTGAAACGTATTCCGCGAAGCCGCCAGGCCGATTCACGCCGATGCCTTTCGTATTTGGACAAAGGTGCCGCCGCCCCGCCAAACAATTCCGGCAATGACCGCAGACGATGTGGCCTTCGGTCGTGACCAGCTCGCCTTCCTTGAAGTCGTGCACTCCCGCGCCGATTTTTTCGATCACGCCGACGAACTCGTGCCCAATCGTCATCGGCACCGGGATCGTTTTCTGGGCCCAGGCGTCCCAGTTATAAATGTGAACGTCGGTCCCGCAGATCGAGCCTTTCTGGACCCGGATCAAAACGTCGTTAGGCCCGATCTCCGGCACCGGCACTTCCTCGAGGTTGAGTCCCGGGGCGCGCTCGCGTTTCACCAAGGCTGGCATCGTCTGGCTCACACCGTCCAGATTAGTTGAGCGAGCGACAGGCGCAATCGTGTTCTCAACTGCCTCAGAGAGATGTCCGCAGATTTCGCAGATTGACGCAGATTCTTGGAAAAAAGACCCGAGATCCGTTAAAGCGAATCTGCGTTCATCAGCGTGAATCTGCGGATAACCAATCTGTTCCGCGCTTGCCTTTGCCGCAGTCATTTCGGATGGTGCGCGAATGGCCGAGACGCTGGAGCGCGCGGCCGCATCGAAGCCGTCCACGGCGCGCTCCGTTTTTATTTTTCGATTTGGCAGCACGCTCGTCCTCTGGTCGATCGCGCTCGGGATTATTTTTTCGGGGTACGAGCTGGCCTTCTTCGGGTTGATCGGAACTCTCGGCCTGCTCTCGCTCTGGGAATTTTACGGGATGCTCGATCACAAGGGCCTGCCGAACTTCAAGATCACCGCCATGATCTGCGGCGCCGTCATGTTGTGCGGCAGCTTCTATTATTTTTCCAGAGTCGGCCCCGGCCATTCCTACGATTTCGAAGTCGCGGTCCTGCTTTTCTTTTTGCTCACCGTTTTCACCCGGCAGATGTTCGACGGTCTTCGGGACGACGCGCCGCTGCGGACGATGGCCTACACGCTTTTCGGACTGCTTTACGTCCTCTGGCTTTATAATTTCGTCACGAAGATCGTCTACGTCGTGCCGCGCAGCCCGACTGGCGCGGTGATGGGGCAGTTCTACGTTCTGTATCTCGTCGCGGTCACGAAATTCAGCGACATGGGTGCTTATCTAACCGGCAGTGCGATCGGACGTCACCCACTGATCCCGCACATCAGCCCGAAGAAAACCTGGGAAGGATTCTTCGGCGCGCTGGCCTTCTCTCTTTTGGCCAGCGTAGGCCTATGGAAACTAATGCCGCTGCATCTGCCGGCCTTGAACATGACTCATGCAGTCATCCTCGGACTGCTTCTCGGCTTCGCGGCCGTCATCGGGGATTTGGCCGAATCGATCGTGAAACGGAGCACGGGCGTGAAAGATTCAGGCAATCTCCTGCCGGGAATTGGCGGCGCGCTCGACCTGGTAGACAGCCTGCTCTTCACGGCGCCGCTCTTGTTTTTCTACCTCCGCCTCGTCATTCGGCTGGACTAATTCCGGCCGCGAGAAACGAATCATCCAGGGATGAAACGAAAACGCGTAGTCGTTTTAGGCGCGACGGGATCGATCGGCGAAAGCGCGCTCAAAGTGGCCCACGATATTCCGGAACGGATGGAGATCGTCGGGCTCGCGGCCAATCGCAATGCGCGGAAGCTGGCGGAACAGGCGAATCGCGTTCGGCCCAAAGCGGTTTGTCTCGTTGATGAGTCGAAGCTCGGTGAACTCCGGGCCGCGTTGGAATACGCGCCGCAAATTTTGTCGGGCGCAGCCGGGCTGGTCGAGATTTCCTGTCTGGCGGAAGCGGAGATGGTGCTGGTCGCCGTGGTTGGAACCGGGGGATTGCAGCCGGCGTTAGCGGCGATCGAGGCGGGGAAGGACCTGGCGGTGGCGAGCAAGGAGATTCTCGTTATGGCGGGGGAGATCGTGATGCGGGAGGCGGGAAGGAAGGGAGTCAACGTCTTGCCAGTCGATAGCGAACACAATGCGATCTTTCAGTGTCTCGATAGTCAAAGAAAACGTCCAACGTCCAACGTCCAACGTTCAACGTCGAATGAAGAGAGTGACGTTCGACGGCTTATTCTGACCGCATCGGGCGGACCGTTTCGGCAGACGCCGGCCGAGGAGTTTGATGCGATCACGGTCGAACAGGCGTTGAAGCATCCGACCTGGAACATGGGGCCGAAGATCACGATCGATTCGGCGACGCTTTTTAATAAGGGTTTGGAGATGATCGAGGCGCACTGGCTCTTCGGCGTGGCAATGGAACGCGTGGAAGTGGTGATTCATCCCCAGAGCATCGTGCATTCGATGGTCGAATTCACGGACGGGTCGGTCCTGGCGCAGCTCAGCCACTCAGACATGTGTTTTCCGATTCAATACGCGGTGACCTGGCCGGAACGGGTGCCGAATTCATTACCGCCCCTGGATTTCGGCAAGCTCCGCCAACTGGAATTCGCTACCCCGCGCTACGAAGATTTTCCGGCGCTCGATTTGGCTCGTCGGGCCGGGAGCGAAGGCGGCACGCTGCCGGCTGTTTTGAACGCGGCCAACGAAGTGGCGGTCTCAGCGTTTCTTGAGCGTAAGATTTCGTTTCCGCAGATCTGGCAAACGGTGGCAGCCGTCATGGACGAGCACACCAACGTTGCGCACCCCGATCTCGGTGCCATATTGCGCGCCGATCAATGGGCGCGCAATGAAGCTGCAAAGGCAGTCAAAATGTCTTAAACTGGAAACCAGGAAGCCAGGAATGAGTTTTGATTTATTTTTTCCTGGGTTCCTGGCTTCCTGATTCATCCGCATGTTTTCTCATATCCTGCGCGTCATCTTCATCCTCTTCGAGGTCGTCCTCCTTTTTAACCTGCTCATCGTCGTCCACGAGCTGGGGCATTTCCTCGCGGCGCGCTGGCGCGGGTTGTTCATCGAAGGGTTCGGGGTCTGGTTCGGGAAACCGATTTGGAAAAAGACGATCAACGGTGTCCAATACTCGTTAGGCTCACTCCCCTTCGGCGGGTTCGTGAAACTGCCGCAGCTGGCCCCGATGGACATGATCGAGGGCAAAGCGGACTTGGATCGCGCGGCGCTGCCGAAGATCTCGGCCTTGGACAAGATCATCGTCGCGATTGCCGGGCCGCTTTTTAGTCTTCTCCTGGCGCTGTTCTTTGCCTGCGTGGTGTGGGCGGTCGGCCATCCGGTCAGCGAATCGGACCTCACCACAGTGATCGGCTACGTGCAGCAGGATTCAGCCGCGGCCAAGGCCGGGCTGCAGCCGGGCGACAAAATTCTCGAAGTCGATGGCCGTCCGGTGACGCGGTTTTTCGGAATGAACAACAGCGTGGTTTGGAGCATTGTCCGCAGCGAGGGCGCTACGATTCCGTTCAAGATCGAGCGCGATGGGAAGATTAAGACGATTGAAGTCGTCCCGACGATTGCGGAGACCAGCGGCTGGCGGCGGAAGAATACGCGGCAAGTCGGACTCCACCCAGCGGCGACTGCGCTGGTCCACACCGTGACTAAAGATTCTCCTGCGGACCACGCGGGCGTAAAGGCCGGCGACATCGTAGTCGCGGTGAATGGCATCCGGCTGTATAACGCGCTGATCCTGGTCGAGGAGATTGAGAAGCATCCGACCGACGAATTGACGCTCGATATTCAGCGCGGATCGGAGTCATCACGATTGAAGATGCGGCCGGTTCCGCTGGAATCCGAAGGCGTGACTAAGCCGCGAATCGGCGTGGAGTGGGACGGCGGCGGGCAGCTTTCGCTCTCCCATCCCGATCCAGTCGAGCAGGTTTACAATAGCATCACGAGCACGCTGCAAACGATCGGCGCGGTGGCGTCGCCGAAATCGGACGTGAAACTCCAGCACATGAGCGGTCCGGTCATGATTGTGAGGATTTACTACATGCTGTTTGAAGGCGACAGCGGCTGGAAGCTTGCCCTCTGGTTCAGCGTCATCCTCAACGTCAACCTCGCCATTTTGAACCTGCTGCCCATCCCGGTGCTCGACGGCGGCCATATCGTGCTCGCGATCATCGAAAGTGTACGCCGCAAACCGGTCAACATGCGGATCCTCGAATGGGTTCAGACGGCGTGCGCCACCTTGATCATCGGCTACATGCTTTACATCAGCTTCTTCGACATCGGGGATTTGTTCGGCAGGAACAGCGACCGCAAGTCGCCGGCAAAACAGGCGCCAGCGAAAGCGGAAACGACCCCCGCGCCGTAGCGCGCCGGGGCGCTGGCATTCTGGCGAGAGCCGATGAATGTTTGAGCCATGGACCCAGCCATGACTACCACTGCGTTTGAGCTCAACGGCTATCGGATTGTAAAGAGCTTTGGCGTCGTTCGAGGCATCATCGTCCGCTCTCGCTCGATCTTTGGGACGATCGGCGCCGGGCTGCAGACGTTGGTCGGCGGGAACATTTCTATTTTCACTGATCTTTGCGAACAGACGCGGCGCGACGCGCTTGACAGGATGTTGCAACACGCCGCCGCCCTGGGCGCGAATGCGGTGATTGGTCTGCGCTACGACGCGACCGAGATCATGCAGGGAACGACCGAAGTTCTTTGTTACGGGACGGCGGTCCTCGTCGAACCGGCGCCGTGAACTACTGCGAAAGTCCGTTTCAGTATCGGCGCCGCCCGACCCGCGAAGTGATGGTCGGTCGGGTCGGCATCGGCGGCGCGAACCCGATTCGGGTCCAGTCGATGATCACGTGCGACACGATGGACACGGAGGCGTCGATCGCGCAGACGATCGAGCTGGCGGAGGTGGGTTGCGAGATCGTGCGAATCACGGCGCCGACGGTCAAAGACTCGGCGAATCTGGAGCACATTGTGCATGGCTTGCGCGAGCGAGGCTGCGATGTGCCGATCGTGGCGGACATTCACTTCAAACCCGAGGCGGCGATGGAAGCGGCGAAATGGGTCGAGAAAGTCCGGATCAATCCCGGGAATTACGCCGACTCGAAAAAGTTCAAGATTCTCGAATATACGGATCAGCAATACGCCGCGGAGCTGGAACGGATTCGGCAACGGTTCTCGCCCCTGGTCAAGCTTTGTAAGGAGCTCGGCCGCGCGATGCGGATCGGGACGAATCATGGTTCGCTCTCTGACCGGATCTTGAATCGCTATGGAGACACGCCGCTCGGGATGGTGGAAAGCGCCCTCGAGTTTGCGCGGATTGCGCGCGACCTGGATTATCACGCCTTTGTTTTCTCGATGAAGTCGAGCAACCCGAAGGTGATGATCGCGGCCTATCGACTCCTGGTGGCGCGGTTGCGGGAGGAAGGCGACGACTGGAATTACCCAATTCACCTCGGCGTGACCGAAGCGGGCGAAGGAGAAGATGCGCGGATTAAGAGCGCGATCGGGATTGGGTCACTCCTGCGGGATGGGATCGGAGACACGATTCGCGTGTCCCTCACCGAGGACAGCATTCATGAGATCCCCGTGGCGCGAGCCCTGGTTTCTGTAGCGGCGGTCTATGACCGCCAAGATTCTGGTGCAGCGGTCGACAATTCAGCCGTCGCAGACCGCCGCTACAGCTTCGATCCCTTTTCCTATTCGAAACGACCGACGGAAACGATCGAGCGGGATGGATTTCGCCTGGGGGGAGAAGAACTAATTCGAGTAGTCGTCAGGCAGACGAACTTCGACAAGGTCGCTCATAAGATTGATCGGCTGGGCGATTACAAACCGGAGATCGTTTACGAAAAGGCGCGAATTCAGGAGGTTGATCCGCGCGATGAGAATGCGTTCGCGGCTTTGAACGGAAATCCGGAACCGCAGTTGGTAACCGTCCGCGATGATGTGGACCTGCCCGTGATCACGGCCTTTCGATTGCTCGCGGCGAACCTTGCGCCGCGCCATCCGATTCTTTTGAAGGATGAATTAAGAAGTAAGAAGGAAGAAGAGCCGGAGTTCTTGCCGACTCTGTTGAACGCAGCCACCAACATCGGCTCACTCCTCTGCGATGGAATCGGGGATGCGGTGCTCGTCCAGAGCGAAGAAGCTCCCGGCCAGGCGTTGCGGTTGAGTTACAATATTCTTCAGGCCGCCGGCTCACGCATTTTCAAGACCGATTACGTCGCATGTCCCTCCTGCGGCCGGACGTTATTTAACCTTCAGACGACAACGGCGCGGATCAAAGAAGCCACGTTGCATCTCAAGGGCGTGAAGATCGCCATCATGGGTTGCATCGTGAACGGACCTGGGGAAATGGCCGACGCCGATTTTGGCTACGTCGGCGGCGCCCCGGGAAAGGTGAATCTGTATGTCGGCAAAACGGCGGTGAAGTTCAACATTCCCGAAGCGGAAGCGGTTGAGCGTTTGCAGGATTTGATTCGCGAACACGGCAAATGGGTCGATTCCTCGGCGGTGCTGGCTGAACCACCGGTTTAGCGCCTCTTTTTTTTGCAACAAAGCCGTCCATCCGTGGTTCCTATACGAAGCAAGGAGTACGACTTATGAAATACAAGATTGCAGTTTTATTGGCGGCGCTCGTCTGCGCGGGGGCGATGGCCCCGAAAACCGCGGAAGCGCTCCGGATCGACATCGCGATTGGCGACCGGCCGTATTACGTTCACGGCCCGTGGTACTGGCACCATGGAGTGCGCTGGTATTGGATCCCCGGGCATTGGGCGTGGCACCACCATCACCAAGTCTGGGTTCCCGGCCATTACGCGCCTCGGTAAAGACCGGCCGGCCTAACGACAGTCTGGATTGCGAGCGTCGCGCAGGGATTGCGCGGCGTTCTTGCTTTTGGGATTGCCGCGTCACACCGCGCGGGCTAAGACACGGTTGCAATTATGAAAAAACTTTTGCTTCTCGGTTTGACCCTCAGCGTTGTCGCCCTTTCCGGCTGCTCGAAGCGCGACGAGCAGGTCCTTGCCACGCCTACGCCTGCGAACACGCCGGACGCTGCCCGTCTGAAGGCAGATTCCGAGCGGCTGCAACAGGCGACCGCCAACGCGGCCAAGGAAAGGGAGAAAGCGGCGCAAGCTTCCGCTTCTCCAAGCGCAACGCCGTAAGCGGGCGGCGCATTTCCTGTCGAGCGAGCGCCAGGTTCGCGACAAAAATCGGGTCAAGCGGCAAAGCGCAAGCGCGCTTTGATCGCAGCGTGTCATTACGGAAATATAATAAACCCTTGACACTTTTTTCAGGTCTTGGGAAAAGCTCTTTCGTTCGGCACTTCAATTTCATTCGGTGAGTGCCGGAGGATTGCGATTGACCGGCTTGTCCCGAGATCCTCGAATCCTCATTCTCAATATATGGCCACAAATACGCTACGACTTCGATCATTGGCCCCCATTATCTGCGTCTCGATCGCACTCGGGTTAGGCTCGACTCGATCGATGGCTCAAGTCCTGACCAAGGAGGCGAGACCGGCGAAGAATCTGGATGTCCGCGTGATGAGCCGCAGCGTCACGTCAAGCACAGCGGGAAAGACGTCGGCCCAGCTCCAGAGCGACGTGCACGCGCAAGCGCTTGCGACGGCCAAAGCAATCAACGCCCTGAAGGCCAGAGTTCCTGGTGCACAAGTTACCGTTTCTCCGATAACCGGTTCCGTAGAGGTTGTGCGCAGTTCGGGAACACTGACCGATGCCGCGCCAGGCCAATCGGGTTTTGATATTGTTCGTTCCTTTCTGACGACAAACAGCGCGCTTTATGGCTTGAGCACTGGAGACCTGGCCCAGCTCCATTTTATCGGCGAAAGCAAAAGCCCGGGAAGCGGCCTGCGCATGGTGCGGGTAGAGCAAATGGTGAATGGGAGGCCGGTATTTCAGAGCGAGACTCGCGTAACCATGGACCGGGACGGACGAATTGTTCGGACTGTTGGTTTGATGGTGCGCGATGCAACAGGCTCCTCGGTTGCTCTCAGTGGATTGATTTCTGCCGAGAAGGCATTGGTCTCCGCCATGGCGTCGGTCGGAATCGTGGTCGATGAAGCGAAAATGAGCCGGGAGAAGGCGACAGGTGATGGATTTAACCTTGAGCTCGTGGTCAGCAACGATGAAGCGGTGGCGGGAAATGTTCGAAGCCAGATCGTTTACTTTCCGATCGCGCCCGGCGTGGTAGTGCCGGCCTGGTCGCAAGTGACCTTCACCAGCGGAACGGGCGACTGGTATACGCTCGTGGATGCGCGCACCGGGACTCTGCTTTGGCGGAAGAACATTCGCGATAACGTTTCCGCGCACGACGCCCGTTTTCGCGTTTTCGTCCAGGCAGATGGCGTAACGCCAGCGGATAACCCGGCGCCACTGTCTCCCACCACCGCAACTCCTGGGTCCAACACGCAACCCCCGGGAATCGCGCCGACCATCGTGAGCATGCATACGGCCATGGATCCCGTTTACAGCCCGAATGGCTGGATTGACGATTGCCCGGGTGGCGTCTGCACCGCGAATGAGACCCAGACCATCGGCAACAATGTGCACGCGTATATGGATGCTCAAGGGGGCGCTGGGGCTGGTGGAGCCAATCAACCGGACACTAACGCTGCTTTCGTTTTAGATGGCAACGGCAAGCCGATCGGCAATCCGGACAGTAACAGTCGCAACCGCGATTTCCTGGGAACGACGCCGCGCGACTTCGAAACCAATTTCCTGCCTCCGCCGCAGGGTGGCAATCCGGAAGCGGGACAGACGGCCACCGGTAACGGTAACAACGGCACTCTCGCGGTGGATCAATTCCGGCGCGGGGTAGTCACGCACCTCTTTTACGTGGTTAATTGGTATCACGATCAACTCGCCGCCTTGGGATTCGATGAAGCTGCCGGCAACTTCCAGCAAACGAATTTTAGTGGAACTGGGTTGGGGAACGACCGGGTGTTAGCCGAAGCGCAGGATAATACGAGCGTCAACAACGCCAACTTCTCCACGCCGCCAGATGGACAATCTGGCCGTGCGCAAATGTATCGATTTACAGGTCCCACCATTGATCGCGATGGGGATCTCGATGCCGAAGTGCTGATGCACGAACTGACCCATGGGACCAGCAACCGGTTGATAGGCAATGCCGCCGGTCTGAACTGGGACGTAGGCGCCGGCATGGGCGAAGGCTGGAGCGACTTTTATGCGCTTTCGCTCCTGAACCACACGAACGCCGATGACCCGAATGGCAAATATGCGAGCGGTGGTTATGCCACCTACAAGGTGTTTGGAGATGTCACTTACACCGACAACTATCTTTACGGCATTCGCCGCTTCCCTTATTCGACCGACAATACGATCAACCCACTGACCTGGGCCGACGTAGATCAAGTCACTAATAACCTATCGGGAGGCATTGCTCCCGATCCAGAAGGGTTCAACGGCGGCGGCGCGCTCGAAGTGCATAACGTTGGCGAAGTCTGGTGCCTGACGCTTTGGGAGGTCCGCAGCCGCGTCATCGCGGCCAATGGAGGAGATGTACCGACCGGCAACCAGAAAATGCTCCAACTCGTCACCGACGCTTTAAAGATGACCCCGATCAGCCCGAGCTTCATCGACGCGCGCGACGCCCTGGTTGACGCTGACTGCGCGACCAACGCTTGCGCCAACGAGCAGTCGATCTGGGACGGTTTCGCCGACCGCGGGCTAGGCTACAACGCGGTCGCCCCTTTAGGGATAACCCTTTCGAACAATGCCTGCTCGCACATGGGCATCGGGGAGTCCTTCTCCGTGCCGTTCCTCGACGTGAATACGATCACGATTGACGACAGCGGCGGCAACAACAACGGGGCAATCGAGCCGGGTGAGCCAATCAAGCTCACCGTTAGCTTAAAGAATCCTTGGCGGAGTTCATCGAAGGGCGTGGGGTCGGCTACGGCCACACTGACCAGTTCGACTCCCGGTGTGGTTATTTATGATGGGAGTTCGACTTATCCGGCGATTGCGGCCCAGGGAAACGCAAATGGCGATACCTTCTTTTTCAGCGCTCCAGGGGGCGCGACCTGTGGCCAATCACTTAAGTTCACGGTGGCTGTCACAAGTTCGCTGGGAACCCACGCCGTAGACTTCGTCCTTCGCGTCGGCGAGCGCACCGGCACCGCCGCGCCCATCACTTACACGCGCACTCCGGCGACTCCGCTCGTCATCAGCGTAATCGATAATACTCCTCCCGACACGTCGCCGGCGAATTTTCCGGGCGTTATAGATTCACAGACCATCACCGACGATTTCGAGATCGCCGATCTCAACTTCCGCATCGACAACATCCAGCACACCTTTACCGGCGACATAACGGCGATGCTCAGAGGGCCGAACGGTTACGGTAATGACTTCGTCAGCTTCATCGGGGGAGCTTTGGTTAATGGCGGGGACGGCGATAACATCATCAACATGGTGATTGACGATCAGGCAGCACCGCCGCCCAACGATCAGTTATTGGCAACCACTGCGGACGCGCCTTATACCCGCTCCTGGCTTCCCGTCTTCAACTCACCAACTTTTGCTGCAACCTCCTTAGGCGGACCCGATCCTGTTGGCCAGTTAAGCCGCTTCAACGGCCTTAGCACCCTGGGCACTTGGAACATCGATGTCTCCGATCAGTTCACGGGCGACGGCGGCACGCTGAATGCGTGGTCTATTATCGTCACGCCTGCAAACTTCCTTTGCACGGCCTTCGCGGCCGCTACAACCGTATCAGGCACCCAGACCGTCTCAGGCACCTTTTCTCCGGGCGGCACGGTGACTTATACTGTTACACTCACTAACAATGGCAGTGGCAACCAGGCCGATAATCCCGGAAATGAATTTAACGAGGTTCTGCCGCCATCGTTGACCCTGGTGGGCGCCTCTTCTACCTCGGGCGCTGCCGTGGCGACTGTGGGAACTAACACGATTACTTGGAACGGACAGCTCGCTCCGTTAGGAGGAAGTGTTACCATCACGATCACAGCTACGGTTAATAGCGGCACCGGCGGACAGACTATTTCAGCGCAGGGGACCATCAGCTACGATGCCGACGGCAATGGAACCAATGAAGCGACTTCCCAGACCGATGACCCCTCCCAACCGGGGGCGTCCGATCCTACCAGCTTTACCGTGGCGCAGCCCAATCTCTCCATTGACGACGTATCCATTCCGGAAGGCAATGGCGGTTCTTCGAGTGCGGACTTCACCGTCACCCTCTCGAGTCCTAGTAGCCAGACTGTTACAGTGGATTTCGCTACCGGTAACGGCACGGCCACCGCTCCTGTCGATTATACAGCGGTCAGTGGAACCTTAACCTTCGCCCCTGGGCAAACTACTCGGACGGTAAGTGTGCCTGTGAACGGCGACACGGACTTCGAGGGTAACGAAACCTTTTTCGTTAATCTAACTAATGCGAACAACGCAGTTGTTTCGGATGGACAGGGGCAGGGCACCATCACCAATGATGATGCGGCTCCGACCCCGACACCGGCAGCGCAGACCTTAAACCTCTCTACCCGCATGCGGACCGATACGGGGAATAACGTGGGCATCGGCGGCTTCACCATCACAGGCGCGGTTCCCAAACACGTGATCATTCGCGCGATTGGCCCTTCCTTGACCAAATTTGGATTCAGCGCCCCTGAAGTGCTGGCCGATCCGATCTTGGAGGTGCACGGGCCCGGCGCATTCGGCACCATCACGAACAATAACTGGAGAGATTCGCAGGAGACCCTGATCAAAGCCGACGGCCTGGCGCCGACCAACGACTTGGAATCTGCGATCGACGCAAATCTGCCTCCGGGCGCTTACACAGCGATCGTGAGAGGGAACGGAAGTCCGGCCGGCGTTTGTCTGTTCGAGGTTTACGATCTCGATAGTGCGGCGACCTCGAAGGTGGCGAACCTAAGCACCCGTGCGTTCGTCGGCAACACCAACGACGTGGTCATCGCCGGCTTTGTCCTCGGCAATAACGCGGGGAACGATCGCGTCGTAATCCGCGGTCTCGGGCCGAGCCTGAGTTCGTTCGGCATCGCGAATACGCTGGGGGATCCGACCTTGGAACTGCGTGACGAGAATGGGGTGTTGCACCTGGCCGATAACGATTGGCAGGATAACCCGGCACAGGCGGCGGACATCACCGCGGCTGGGCTGGCGCCAACGAACACCAAGGAGGCTGCGATTGCGGCCACGCTGCCGCCCGGTCTCTACACAGCCATCCTTGCCGGATTAAATAACGGGAGCGGCGTAGGCATCGTGGAAGTGTACGATCTCGGACAGTAGTTAGCTCGAAGAGTTAACCGACAGTCCTCGCGGCTTCCTCCAGGAGGCCGCTGGGACTCGGGAGTTCACGGCGCTAAATTCAGCTTGTGTCGCGTGTTTTCTTGCCACTGAGAAGTCGTTAGGCCGGAACCAGTTCAAACGTTTGCCTGCCGCCAAAGATCTCGGACCGGCGCGTTTTTATTTCGCGGGACGCACGAGTCTCACAATCGGCCCCCGGTTCGCTGAACGTCATAGTTTCCGCGTCTCCCAGTGAGAAAACTCGAGGAACATTATATTTTCGTCATAAAGCGATTAAACCGTTGCTAAGGTTTTTACGGCCCGATAAAAACATCCCCTCGCCAGTCTGGTGTCGTCAACGGCTCCAACACTGGCGTCATCACTCACACCAACACACCTTATGTCGCGTTATCTAAAAACATTATTCCCGACCACAGTCGTGGTCCTATTCGTCGCCGCGATCTTCACCTTCACTGGTGAAGCGCAGCAACCGAAAAGCACTTCTTCAAACGGCAACTCCGGCGGCGTGAAGCCAGTCTGGGCAAAGGCGGTCGCCTTTGCTGAGACCGACGCGGTCCGCGATATGCCGGACGCAGATGCCCTCGGCAGTTCCGACCGACTAGGCGACAGTGAAGGGGAAGAGAAAAACCCGGACAACGTCGCGCTGGGCGATTTCAAGCGCGCGCAGATTGCGGCACGCCCCAAGACCAAACCCATCCCGTCCTTTGATTCTGCCCTGAGAGGCAGTGGCCCGTCTCCGAGCTTGCCTGGTGCCCCGATCATTACTTTCGATGGAATGACGGCTAACGACGGCGTTACGACGACCGGCTCCATTGTGGCGCCGTCAGATCAAAATATGGCGGTGGGACCGAGGGATGTCGTGCAGACGACAAACACCGGTTTCCGGATTTGGGATAAGGCGGGAAACCCGCGGGTTGCACCGAAGGCCATCAGGACGCTGTTCAGTAAACTGGGCGGTGTTTGCGCCACGTTCGAGCGCGGCGACCCGATCGTGCAGCACGATCGGATGGCTGACCGCTGGGTGATCTCGCAGTTCAACTTTGCCAACGCCAATGCCGCGCCGTTTTACGAGTGCATCGCGGTATCCAAGACGAGCGACCCGACTGGCGCCTACTATGCCTATGCATTTCAGACGGCGGTGGAGAGCCAGCCGCCAAACCCGACGCCGGGGTCTGGTCAAAACTTCCCCGACTATCCCCACTTCGGGACCTGGATCGACGGCTATTACATGACCGTCAACCAATTTGACCGCTCAAATCCGGCTGGCTCGCAGTTCAACGGTACGGGCGCCTACGCGTTTGATCGCTCGAAGATGCTGATCGGCGATCCGAGCGCGACCTACATCTACTTCAATTTGAATCTCACCTCCCATCCCGAGGGTGTGGGTTCGGTCCAGCCAGCCGATATCGATGGCTTCACGCTTCCCGCGGCCGGCCAGCCCTGCCCGTTTGCCTACGAACTGTCGGATGAATATGAAATTCCGCCATTTAACGTCGACGCGATTCGGATGTTTAATTTCCATGCGGATTTCGCGATCCCTGCGAACTCGACCTTCACGGAACGCGCGGAGAGTCCGATCGCCCTGGCGCCTTACGATCCGCGCATGCCGGAATTCGAATCGGGAACCCGCGCCGAGTGCCAGCAGCCGCCGCCTGCGGTCACGGCCGACTCGCTCAACGCGATTTCGTACCACCTGATGTATCGATTGCAGTACCGCCGGTCGGGCAATAATGAGAACCTCACCTCGGCGTTTATGGTCAACATCTCCGGTGTCCAGCCGACGAACGCGACGACCTACCACGCTGCCTTCCGTTATGTTCAGCTGCGCAAAACAAGCGCGGCGGGCGCTTACTCCGTGTTCGACCAGGCGACCTTCGCTCCAGATGCGCCGAACGGCGCGACCGGGACGGACCGATTCCTGCCGAGCGCTGCGATCGACAACCAGGGCAACCTTGCCGTCAGCTACAGCACGTCGAGCACGACGCTCCTGCCGCAGATCAGGTATGCCGGCAGAGACTTCAATGCCGCCGGCATTCCGACCGCCGGTCTGAGTGGCGAGACCACTATGTTCGTCGGAACCGGCGTGCAGATCGGCACGTCCAATCGCTGGGGAGACTATCAGTCGCTCCAGGTCGATCCGACCGACGACTGCACTTTCTGGACAAACAACCAGTACTACAACACTACCACCCTAACGTTTAACTGGCGGACTCGTATCGGTTCCTTCAAATTCCCGAGCTGCGTGGCGCCCGACCAGGGCACGGTTTCTGGAACGATCACTTCATGCGAGACCGGCGCTCCCATCTCGGGCGCCCTGATCCAGTTCAACAACGGCTTCTCCACGACGAGTGGCCCGGATGGCAAGTACACCATCCAACTGGCCAGCGGCCCGGTGCAGACTCAGACCAATTACACGATGACGGTTTCGGATCCGGCCCGGCTTTGCACCCAGTCGGCCTCGGTTGCTGCTCCCGTCGGTAAAGACACGACGACCGTGCGCGACGTGTGCCTGAGCGGTACCGCACATCCGATCCTGGAGACGACTGGAACAAGTCCCTCTGATCCGAGCGCGGTCGTGGTCACCGGCGGTAATGGCGATGGCAAGATCGGTCCGAACGAGTGCAACGTCTTGAACGTCCGGCTGACGAACGCGGGTTGCGCCACGGCGAAAAACCTAAAGGCGACCCTTACCTCGAGCACTCCTGGCGTGACGATCGCGCCTCCTGGTACCGCATCTTATCCGAATATGGCGATCGACGCGAGCTCCTTTGGCTCCTCGCCGTTCCGGGTCAGCACTGATGCAACGGTCCAGTGCGGGACCGTTAACTTCACCCTGACGACGATGTTCGATGGCGGCTCGACCGTAAACAACTTCAGCCTGCCTTCGGCCTGCGGAACCTTACCCGACCAGGTGGTCATGGGCAGCATTGATGCCGCGGATCCGGACACAACCAACGGCCGGCTTGGACGAGCGGATCCACCGAGCAGCTGCGCTGGTCCAAAAGGGTGCCCCGGTGCGCTTGGCGCGGGTGGCCGTTCCTATGACGTAATTCCGTTCGTGAACGGTCCTGGCCCAGCGTGCATCACGGTTACTCCGAGCCCGAACGGGTTGGGGACGATCCTGGCCGGCGCGTATCTCGGAGCGTTCGATCCGACCAACGTCTGCACGAACTACCTGGCCGATCAGGGAGCGACCTTCCAACCGTTTAGCTTTACGGTGCCCGCGGGCGCAGCGTTCAACGTTGTCGTTATGGAAGCGAACGCTGGGACTGCCAGCACCGCCTACACGATCACCGTGTCGGGCATCAGCGCGCCCGCGACCCCGGGAAGCGGACCGTGCGCGGCAGCCATCTCGACTCAAGCAACCGCGGCGGCGACCTTGGGCCAATCGATCAGCGATACGGCGACTCTGAGTACCGGCGGCAGCCCGACGGGAACAGTGACGTTCAGGTTGTATGGTCCCGGCGACGCTACCTGCAGCAGCGCGGCGATCTTCACCTCGGTCGTTGCGGTGAACGGTGACGGCAGCTATGCCTCGCAGTCCTTCACGCCAACGGTGGTTGGAACCTATAACTGGGTAGCCAGCTATAGCGGCGATGCGAACAATAGCGCGGCGACTGGAGCTTGCGGCGACCCGAACGAGACTTCAACCGTAGCCGCGGCCCCGACCCCAACGGCGACTCCGACGGCAACAGCTACAGCCACCGCCACAGCGACCGCGACGGCTACAGCCACCGCGACAGCCACGGCCACCCCAACGGCGACACCCGCCTCGCAGACGCTGAACCTGTCGACCCGTATGCGCACTGACACCGGCAATAACGTCGGCATCGGTGGCTTTACGATCACTGGAGCGGCGCCGAAGCACGTCCTTATCCGGGCGATCGGGCCTTCGTTGATCAACTTCGGGTTCACGACCGCTGAAGTGCTCGCCGATCCGACCCTCGAGGTCCACGGCCCCGGCGCCTTCGGCACCATCACGAACAATAACTGGAGAGATTCGCAGGAGGCCCAGATCAAGGCGGACGGCCTCGCGCCGACGAACGACCTCGAGTCTGCGATCGACGCGACTCTGCCGCCCGGCGCCTACACAGCACTGGTCCAAGGTGGAGCCGGTATCTGCCTCTTCGAGGTTTACGATCTCGATGCGGCGGCTACTTCCCAGCTCTCGAACCTGAGCACGCGCGCCTTTGTCGGAACCGGCAAGAACGTTGTGATTGCCGGATTCGTCCTCGGTAATAACCAAGGGAACGATCGCATCGCTATCCGCGGCCTGGGGCCGAGCCTGGCGGCGTTCGGCATCCCGAATACGCTGGCGGATCCGACCCTCGAGTTGCGGGATGAAAACGGTACACTGCTTGTCGCGAACAACGATTGGCAGGATGACCCGGTTCAGGCCGCGGATCTCACCGCGGCTGGGCTGGCACCTTCGAACACGAAGGAGGCTGCGATCGCGGCAACACTACCACCCGGCCTCTACACGGCTATCCTCGCTGGATTGAACGGGACTACCGGCGTCGGGACAGTCGAAGTCTACGATCGGGGTCCGTAGTCCTCGGTTAGAACATATCTGGCATGCGGCTGCCTCTCCTCGGAGAGGCAGCCCGCCGGCCGGAAAGAATTTCGCGGCGCAAGTTCATAGCTTGCGCCGCTTTTTTTTCTGGAAGTGCCCAGAGGGATAAGACCCCCGACCCTGTGTGAATGAGTCGAGAAGCCGGGGAGATTCCGCGCTGGCCGCTCTGAGCTCCCCCGCCGATCGGCAACCGCCATCGATCGCCGATCAGTCGAACCGCCTAAAGGCGAGCCAGAACCTCATTCGCGATTCGAGGAGATGACGATGGCGAGGCCGATATCACTTCGGCCCTTGTTCCTTTTCTTCCGGGTCGTGCTTTTCCTTTTCTGCCTCGCGCTCTTCTCCGGGTGTGATTATTTGGGTGGTAGCGATCCACCGATTGCCTTGCTTCTCCCACAGACGGCGGACGTGAGCCCATTCTTCAGCTCTCTCTTCCCAGCCATCGCGGGACATATCCCTGGCCAATCCCTCAACCGTAAAAGCGTTACCGTAGCGGCTGAGCTTCCGCTCTTTTTCAATCCGATAGACCGATAAGTTGCCCCCGCTCGCCCGCATGATAAAACCACGCTTGGCGAGGGCGCTACTCCTTCCTTCGATCGAATCGGCGAACTGAGGATGGAGCAGCTCTTCCAATTCCTTTGCATCGCGGTTCTCGATCGCAATAACGAAGCGATCTTCTGCTTGGAGCAGGTCCGCTTCCGTCCTTGGATCGATCTTTGTCTCCGGGGTCGGCGACGGCTTCGGACTCGCCGTCGGGGCTTGGCTTGTTGCTGGCTTAGGTGTCGCCGTGGATTTCGGATTTTTTTCTGTCTGCGCGAATCCGACCGCATTCGACAAGCCGAGACACAGGACTGTCAAAGCAAGTCTGGCGGGGACGGGGTGGGATGCGACACGACAGATCGTGGAGAGCTTCATCGCATTCCCGTGTCGCAGTTCAGGTCGACCTGCTTAAAGCCGCTGCTCGTCACTTCAATGTCGGCCAGCGCGCATCCCCGGCCTTTTATCCCGATTTTTTCCACCCGAATTCCGTAACGGCCTGGAGGCAGCTCAACTTTAAAGTGTCCTTTCTCATCGGTTGTGAACGTTTTGATTGTCCCGGCGACCGTCTCGACCAAACAGGTGGCGTTCGCCAGCGGAGCAGAGTCGGGCTCACCCATCTTGATCGGCCCGCCGTGAGTCGGACTAACCCTGACATTGCCTTCAATTCCAGTTGCGGCTGCGCCTTCGGCGGGGATGGGCATGCTTAGTGGGAATAAAAAGACGACACTGAACATCGATAAAAGTCCGATCGATGTGCGAATCGTAACCATAAACACAACCTAATCGCCAGGGCGTGGGTTGACAACCGGCCGCCGCTCAACGTTTCGCGGCAAGCGCCGCCTCGATGTCGTCACGCAGCCCTTTTTCCACGTCGCCCTGGAGTTGAGCGCGCTTACCGTTGATAAATATCACCGGCGTGCGGTCGAGGCCGAGCGCAGCGGCGCGCTCATGGTCTTCCCGTAACCGTTTCGTGATCTCCTCGCCACTGAAGTCCCGGTTGAATCGCTCCACGTCGATCTCCATTTGGCGCGCGAATTCACTGAACTCGCCACGCGGATCGATGGCCTTGGTCCATTTTCCGCGCTGAAGATAGAGAACGTCGTGCATCTCCCAGAATTTTCCCTGGAGCCCGGCCGCCTCCGCCGCCCGAGCGCCCTCAACGGCATGGGCGTGTTGCGGCATTGGGTTCTGACGGAAAATGACCGCCAGCTGTTCGCCGTAATCTTTTTCCAGATTGCGCAACGCCGGCCAAAGAATGAAGCAGGGCACGCATTCGAAGTCCCCAAATTCCTCCAGGGTCACGGGAGCTTTTGGATCGCCGCGCACGTGCGGAGGCTGCGCGCCCGGTTGCGTAGTTGACGCGACTTGCAGCCCCGGCGCCGTCCGCCGCGTTTGAAACAAGATGACGCCAGCTATTACCGCCGCGATCAGCACCGCCACGATGATCGTAAGCGGCAGGTAATTTTTCTTCTTTTTCTTGGCCATGAACAGGAGGCGACAATGTTGCCGGGCCTGGGGAGTATTTCCACTGATAAGGGAGACCTAACGAGTGGGGCTGAGTGCTCCAGCGAGATGCGAGGAGATTACATTTCGGTCATAGTCGCATAATAACATTGCCGCTGTTTTTGCGGACGCAGTAAAACGTTACCGACGCCACCCCGGCGTCTTTCAACACACACACTCGTTCGTCTATGAAAATATCCCGTATCTTCCGCCGTGCTGGTTTCATCACTTATCTCCGGATCTTGTTAGCCGTCACTCTGCTTGCCGCAGGTGCCGCGATCGCGTTCGTCGGGCTTCGTCCCGAACACAAACAAACTTTCGCTTCCAAGCTCCGAGGAGATCCGGATAGCGGTTTTGACAACGACGAAGTGATGCGTCCCGGACCGGCAGAAGCGGGCCCCGCCGCATGGGCTCAGGAACAATTTCGGCTTCGCGCTTATCCGGCGACCGACTACCCATTTGCACTGACTCAAAAGGCGATCCAATCGTGGACCCAGCTGCAAAAGAGATCGGACGAGGCGATGGCGCTCAACCCGGCCAATCCGTTCCTCAATTGGAAGCTGGCGGGTCCAAGCATCGCGACGTTTCCACCCCCACTCACGTTTTCCGGCGCTACTTACGTGACGTCGGGCCGCATCGAGGGTTTGGCTCTGGCGCCGGGCTGCAACACGACTGCCTGTCGCCTTTGGATCGCGGCGGCAGGCGGCGGCATTTGGCGGACGGATAACGCTCTGGCTACAACCCCGACCTGGACTTTCCTTTCCGGCTCATTTGCAACCAACTCGATCGGCACCCTGGTCTACGATGCGCCGACTAGCACGCTCTACGCAGGCACCGGGGAAGGAACCGCATCATCTGATTCGATGGCTGGCCTGGGCGTTTACAAATCCACCGATGGCGGCAACAGCTGGACCTTACTGCCATCAACGGTCACCAATTTAGCCACCAGCAGCCCCGGGTCAGCTGGTGCTTTTCCGAACAACGGCACTTATACCGGCAACGCCTTTGCCGGCCGCGGAGTCAGCTCAATCCTGATCGACCCGACTAACCCTAATCACATGTTTGTTTCTTCGACCCGCGATGTCCGCGGTGTTTCATCCACGGGGGCCGGCACTACTTCGAATCCTTCCCCGCCGCGTCCCCCCTTTGGTTTGTTTGAATCCAACGACGGCGGCGCGACGTTCAACTTTATTTGGGACGGCGGCGACGGCTGCCCTGCTGCCTGCAACGGCACTGCTGCCAAGGCCTCGATCCGCGGCGTATTTAAGGCCCAACTGGACCCCGGATGGGATGGAGCAGCGAATAAGGTTATCTATGCCAGTCCTTACGGAATTCCCAACGTCGCGGGTGCCGGCGGTGTCTGGCGTTCAGTCGACGGCGGCGTGAACTGGGTGCAGATCAAGAGCGCTCGCAACGTTGCTAACGCGGTCGATACTGCCTCGTTCGCCGTCACCCCGATCGCTGGCGGAAAAACGCGCATGTATGTCGGCATCGGCAACGACAGCGATTTAGTCGCGAACCAGGCGCACCTCTATCGGACAGATGACGCGGTCGCTGCCACCGGCGACGCAAACTTCACGGATCTGAGTGCTTTGCAAGACGCCTCGGCGGCGCCGGATCAGACCACTGGCTACTGCTCCTACAGCGGCGGCGGCCAATGCTGGTACGATAACGTTGTTTACACTCCGCCGGGCAAGCCGGACGTCGTTTATCTTGGCGGCTCCTTCGATTACGATAATTACGGGGGCAAGAATGACGCCCGCGCGTTCCTTCGTTCGACAGACGCCGGCGTAACCTTCACGGATATGACCTGGGACGCGACCATGAATCCGACCCCAAACCCGACCTGCTGTCAGAACCTGCCGTTTGCTCAGAACGGCATGCATCCGGACAGCCATGCCGTTATCGAAGTGCCGGGGACTGACATAGCGATTTACGGCAGCGACGGCGGCGTCGTGCGGACGAGCGGAACTTTCACCGACTTCTCAAACACGTGCACGGACGCATCGCGCGGGCCGCTCGTTGGGGCGAATCTGGCTACCTGCCAGCAATTGCTTAAGGCGATTCCAACAAAGCTTTTCAGCATGAACGCCGGTCTCTCGACCCTGCAATTCCAACTCATTAGCGTTTCGCCGACTAACAATAACAACGCGCAGGGTGGAACCCAGGACAACGGGACTTTCCAGACGTTCAACTCACAGTCGTGGCCACAGTGGTACTTCGGCGACGGCGGACTGTCGGGTTATAGCTCGACGAATCAGGCACTGCGCTTTGCCAGCAACACCGGCAGGTCGCTCGTCGCTAACTTCCACGATGGCGATCCGACCCAGTCAGTCCTTATTTACGGTGGGATCGAGACCTCGGCCCTGTTTTACGCGCCGAACATCGCTGATCCGAGCCCACTTGCTGGTCAGACAATCTTCCACGGCGGACTTAGCGTCTGGCGAACCCAGGATTGGGGCGGGAATCAGGCAACGCTGGAAGCGAACTGTAACATCTACACGGCAGCGACCCTGACCGGTTGCGGCGACTTCGTGGCGATTGGGCCCGCTGGGGCGACTAACATCACACTAAGTAATGCCGACTATCGTGGGACGACTCGCGCCGGCGGTAACGTCTCGTGGCTCCAGCGCACTGCGGCCGATACGGGCACATTGTGGGCCGCAACCAGCACCGGCCGTCTCTTCATTTCGAAGAATGCGGACGCGGCGGCGCCGACGGTGACCTACACGCGCGTCGATTCGCTCGCTGCGAACTCACCGTCGCGGGCTATTACGTCCATCTTCGTCGATCCGACGAACCCGAACCACGCCTGGGTGGCATACAATGGTTATGCATTTAATACGCCTACAGAGCCTGGTCACGTTTACTCGGTGGTGTTCAATCCGGTTGGTCCGGCCGCGACCTTCACCCTCCTCGATGGCTCGGGTCCGGGAGCTTTCCCGGATTTCCCGGCAACCTCGATCGTAGCGGCGTCGAATGGCGATCTCTACGTGTCCAACGATTTCGGTGTCCTTCGGTTGCCGAACGGTGCCGCCGACTGGGAAGTCTCCGGAATTAACCTGCCGATGGTAGAAATCTGCGCCCTTACGATCTCACCGGACGGCAAGAAACTCTATGCGGCAACGCATGGACGTAGCGCCTGGGTGTCCGATCTGCCGAATAGCGGATTGGCAACCCCGACTCTGACGACGCAAGCGAATCCGAGCAGCGCAACACTCGGAAATTCTGTCAGAGACACGGCTACACTGAGCGGAGGTATTACCCCTGGCGGAAACATCACCTTCCGACTCTTTAACAACGCCACCTGTTCTGGATCGCCGGTTTTCACGTCCAACGTTCCTGTCAATGACAACGGAAGCTACGATTCGGCCACCTACACGCCGACGCAGGTTGGAACCTATTACTGGGTCGCTACCTACAATGGAGACAGCAATAACAACTTCGTGAGTAACTCGTGCGGGGATCCGAACGAGATTGTAACCGTTAACGCAGTAGCGACTCCGACGGCGACTCCAACGGCGACGGCGACGGCGACGGCTACTGCCACGGCAACACCGGTCGCGACCGCGACGGCCACAGCCACCGCGACGGCTACCGCCACGGCAACAGCCACCGCGACGGCTACCGCGACTGCGACGGCTACCGCTACGGCCACACCGACGGCGAGCCCGGCCGCGCAGGCGTTGAACCTATCCACGCGCATGCGCACGGATGCAGGCAATAACGTCGCTATTGGTGGCTTCACCATCACGGGCTCCGCGGCCAAGCACGTCCTTATCCGGGCGCTTGGTCCTTCGCTGACGAAGTTCGGCTTCAGCACTGCGGAAGTGCTGGCCGATCCGACGCTCGAGGTGCACGGCCCCGGTGCGTTCGGAACCATCTCGAACAACAACTGGAGAGATTCGCAGGAAGCCCAAATCAAGGCTGACGGTTTGGCGCCGACTAACGATCTCGAATCGGCGATCGACGCTACCTTGCCGCCCGGTGCCTACACCGCGATTATTCGGGGCAATACCGCGACGCCTCCTGCGGGCATCTGCACGTTTGAAGTCTACGACCTCGATACGGCGGCCCTGTCCAAGCTGGCCAACCTGAGCACCCGCGCCTTTGTCGGTACCGGCAATAGTGTCGTGATCGCCGGCTTCGTTCTGGGCAATAACGGCGGCGACGACCGCATCGTGGTTCGCGGTCTGGGGCCAAGTCTCGCGTCGTTCGGAATTGCGAACACGCTGGCGGATCCGACGCTCGAACTGCGCAACGAAAACGGTGTGTTGCTCGTGTCGAATAACGATTGGCAGGATGATCCGGCACAGGCGACGGAATTAACGGCTGATGGACTGGCGCCTTCGAACGCCCAGGAATCGGCCATTGCCGCGACCCTGCCACCGGGCCTCTACACAGCGATCCTGGCCGGTGCGAATAACGGAACCGGTGTAGGCACGGTTGAAGTCTACGATCTCGGACCGTAGTCCTCGATCAGCAAAGAAAATCAGCAACAGCTCCACTGGAATTCCGGTGGAGCTGTTTGTTTTTACCGACGTCGCTGGGCCGCCGTTGTGACCGACAGACGGCTCGCGAGATGGGACGGGTATGCTAATTTTATCGGATGACGAAGCGATCGTTCGGGTTGTTGCTCGTGGTCTTGTCATTCGCGGCCTCCGGGCTCTCGGCCGTAACTCCGGCGGAGCCGGGATTCCTGGAGGGAAACCTGAGTATTCATTCTGAAAAGGGAGTAGACCTGGCGGATAAACCGTCACCGACGCCCGACCAAACGCTCTATAAAGAATATCGCGTGGCTGTTTTCAGCAAGGATCACCGGACCGAGCTAGCGGAAGTCTCCGCCGACGAGAACGGCCATTATCGGCTGCCGCTGCCGCCGGGGGATTATGTTCTGGATATAAAGAAGCGACTGCGCAACCGGCCTCGCGTCGCGCCCCGTTCCTTCACGATCACATCGCAGCAAACAACCCGGGTGAATATGGAGATCGACCTCGCGTTTCCTCCCCCTATGTGAGGATTGAGGAGCCGCAACGGCACGGACGCGTTGCAACACGCATCCACCTCGCCCGCTGGAGATAGTTGACGCACCGCCTTCCTGCCTCCATATTCCGCGCTCCGAAATGTAGGGCGGGCGCTTCGCCTGCCTTTGGCGGCAACCAGAGCGGTTGCCCTACAAAACCGGCCACATGGACAAGATTCGTAACATCGCCATCATTGCGCACGTCGACCACGGCAAGACCACGCTCGTCGATCAATTGCTGCGCCAATCGGGCACTTTCCGCGCCAACCAGAAGGTCGAGGAGCGGATGATGGATTCGATGGATCTCGAGCGCGAGAAGGGGATCACGATCCGCGCGAAGAACGCCGCCTTCCAGTGGAACGGCTATCGCATCAATATCGTCGATACGCCGGGCCACGCCGATTTCGGCGGCGAAGTCGAGCGCATCATGAAGATGGTGGACGGCGTCCTGCTCGTCGTCGACGCGCACGATGGCCCGCAGGCGCAGACGCGTTTCGTTTTGCGCAAAGCGCTCGAGAACAAGGCCAAGCCGATCGTCGTCATCAACAAGATCGATCGCGAAAACGCGCGCCCGCACAAGGTGCTCGATATGGTTTTCGATCTTTTCGTCGAGCTGAAGGCGACCGACGAGCAGCTCGATTTTCCGATCATTTACGCCAGCGCCAAGAATGGTTTCGCCATGCGCGAGCTGCACGAAAACAGCGAGGACATGACGCCGCTGTTCGAGGCGATCGTGAAACACGTGCCGCCGCCGCAACCTTTCCGCGAGCCGTTCTTTCAGATGCTGGTTTCGAATCTCGATTACAGCGATTACCTCGGCCGCATCGCCCTCGGCCGCATCGTCAGCGGCCGGGTGAGCGTCGGCGATTCGATCGTTTGCATTCATCGCGATGGCCGTCGCGAGCGCGCAAACGTTACCGGTCTTTTCACCTTCGCCGGCATGGGACAGGTGGAAATGAAGCACGCCAGCGTCGGCGATATCATCGGCCTGACTGGCTTTGAAGAAGTTTACATCGGCGAAACCCTGACCGATCGCGAAGAGCATCCGCCGCTCCAGTTCGTCGACATCGATCCGCCCACGATCCGGATGCGGATCCTGGTCAACGATTCGCCGTTCGCGGGCCGCGAAGGAAAATTCGTCACCGCCCGCCACGTGCGCGAGCGTCTGGTTCGCGAGACGCGCGCGCAATGTTTCGCTCCAGATGAAGGACACGGAAGCCGCCGGCGCTTTTGAGATCAATGCCCGCGGCGAAATGCAGATCGCGATCCTGGTCGAGCAGATGCGGCGCGAAGGCTACGAAGTCATGGTTTCGCGGCCCGAAGTCATTTTCCAGCGCGACGAAAACGGCGCTCTGCTCGAGCCGCTCGAAAATCTTTACGTCGAAGTGCCCGAACGAAAATCTGGGCGATGTCCTGCAGTCGATGGCGGCGCGCAAAGGCGAGGTCGTAGTCGATGGATCACCACACCGACCCGCGTTTCAGTCGAAGCGATCATTCCGACGCGCGGCTTGATCGGGTTCGAGAGCGATCTGGTTAATCTGACTCGCGGCGAAGGAATCATGAGCCATCTCTTTCGCGAATACGCGCCGTTCAAGGGCGAGCTCGAAGGCCGAAATCGTGGCGTGATGGTTTCGATGGAAGCTGGCGTCAGCAAGGCCTATGCGCTCAACAATATTCAGGCGCGCGGCAAACTTTTCGTTGGGCCGCAGGAAGAAATTTATGCGGGCATGATCGTGGGCGAAAACGCGCGCCCGGAAGATCTCCCGGTTAATCCCTGCAAGGCGAAAAATCTCACGAACATGCGCAGCCAGGGCGACGGCAAAGGCATCCAGCTCGAAGCGCCGCTCAGGATGACGCTGGAGCGCGCCATCGAATACATCAGCGCCGACGAATTTGTCGAAGCGACCCCGAAGTCGCTTCGCCTGCGCAAGCGCATCCTCGACCCGACCGCCCGGAAGCGGGCGCAAAACGCGTAGGTGGATCGAGCGCTCCGTCGCTCGATGAGTGAACCCGGCCAGCGTTTGACACATCGAGCGACTGAGCGCTCGATCCACCGTTCATTTGACAATAACCGCCGAAGCGGTTTAATTTCCCAGTTCGTTTGCCTCCTCGATAACGATTCTCTTCGAGGCTCTCCGGGTTCGCGAAGGGAACACAGGTCTGGCCGGCAACTTTACGAATTCCCATCTCATGGCGGGACACAGCAAGTGGTCCAAGGTCAAGCGCTTCAAGGGCGCGGTCGAACGAAACGCGGCGCGCTTTTCAGCAAGCTTCGCCCGCGAAATCACGATCGCGGCGAAGACCGGCGGCGGCGATCCGGCCGGCAACGCGCGGCTGCGCAGCGCGATCCTTTCCGCCCGCGGCCAGAGCATGCCGAACGACAATATCGAGCGCGCGATCAAGCGCGGCACGGGCGAAGGCGTCGAAGCGCAGCATTTCGACGAGATCGTCTATGAAGGCTACGCGCCCGGGCGGCGTGGCGGTGATCGTGGAAGCCGCAACCGATAACAAGAACCGGACTGCCGCCGAAATCCGGCGCATCTTTACGCAAGAACAACGGCAACCTCGCGACCAGCGGCAGCGTTTCCTACATGTTTCATAAAAAAGGCCGGATCACGGTGCCGCGCGATTCCATTGCGGAGGAGCGGATTTTTGAGCTGGCCTTGGAGGCTGGGGCGGAGGAGTTGACAACCGAGGAGGAGCAGTATGTTATTACCACTTCCCACGATCAGCTCTACGCAGTAGCTGAGGCGCTCAAACACGCGGGCGTTACCACCGATGGGCAGAAGTTTACTTTCATTCCAGATACGACAGTTCCGGTCCACGATGAGGCCGTCGCGCTGCAGATCTTGCGCTTGTGCGACAGTCTCGAAGACGACGACGACGTTCAAAACGTCTATTCCAATTTAGATATTCCCGACGAATTGCTGGCCAAATTGCCGGCGTAACAACGCCGCCGGTTTGAAGAGGCGGCCGCTGCTCCGGCAGCAACGAGATCAATCTCTGTCATTTATGAGCGAAGAAAACGAGAACCAGCCACCGCTGCAAACCGACGCCCGCCGCCGGACGGCGGACCACGGCGTCCGCGCCGTCGATTTCTCCGCGTCGGCACCGACGGCCCGCGTGGATCGCGGCCCGCAGGAACAACGCGACGGCGATCTACAACGGACCCTGCCGACCGGCCGGAACCGAGCGTTCAGCGACGAAACGGGGAGCGCGTCCGCGGCGTGAACGACGGCGATCAGCGCGACGAAGCAGACGCGCGGCGAGGGCGGTCCATTCGCAGAATGGCGAGATCGAGCGCGAGCCGGAGTTCGGCGACGGCATGATCGAAATCTCCGGCAAAGGTTTTGGGTTTCCTGCGCGACTCAAAGCGCAATTTCGTCCAGACGCCGCAGGATATTTTCGTGACGCCGGAAATCGTGCGGCGGTTTGCGCTTGCGCGACGGGATGTGGATTCACGGCGAGACGCGGCGCGGCAATCGCGGGCCGCAGTTGACTCGCGGCTGAACAAGATCAACGACGACGAGCCGACGAAGTATCAGGGGCTCCGGCCGTTCGAAGAGCTGACGACGATCAATCCGAACCGGCGGATCAAGCTCGAGACCGTGCCGGATCGTTACACGACGCGCATCATGGATTTGATGACGCCGCTCGGCATGGGCCAGCGCGGCTTGATCGTCGCGCCGCCGCGCACCGGCAAGACGACGCTGCTCCATCACATCGCCGACGCCGTGGTCAAAAATCATCCGGAGATGAAGCTGATCATTCTGCTCGTCGACGAACGGCCGGAAGAAGTCACCGATTTCCGCCGCTCCTGTCCGCAGGCCGAGATCATGGCGAGTTCGAACGACAGCGACATCAAGAGCCACACGCGCATCGCCCAACTCGCGGTCGAGCGCGCCAAGCGCCTCGTCGAAGCCGGCAAAGACGTTTTCATCCTGCTCGACTCGATCACCCGCACGGCCCGCGCTTTTAACAACGCGATGGGCGGCGGCGGCCGCACGATGAGCGGCGGCATCGACGCGCGCGCCATGGAGATGCCGCGAAAATTTTCTCCGCCGCGCGCAACACCGAGGAAGCCGGCTCGCTGACGATCGTGGCGACGGCGCTGATCGAAACCGGCAGCCGCATGGACGAACTGATTTTCCAGGAGTTCAAAGGCACCGGGAACATGGAGATGGTGCTCGATCGCAAGATCAGCGACCAGCGCATCTATCCCGCGGTCGATATTTTCCTGTCCGGCACCCGGCGCGAAGAACTGCTCCTGCAGCCGTGGGAACTGGAGAAGATCAATCTTGATCCGCCGCGGACTGGCCGGCCACAAACCGGGCGAAGCGATCGAGCGTCTGCTCATGTTCGTGAAGAAATTCCCGACCAACGAGCAGATGCTGAAAGACATTCCGGGTTAGCTGTAGCGGCGGTCTGTGACCGCCGAGGGTTCCATCGTGGCGCATGATTCCACGGTCCGGCGGTCACAGACCGCCGCTCCAAGAAGTCGATTGGGAAGTTCTCCCGCCGGAAGAAAAGCGGAAGCGGACGGCGCTGGAGCCGATTTTTAAATGGATCGCGCTACATCATGGACGAGGTGATCCGCGTTCCAGGAACGAAATTCCGCTTCGGCCTCGATCCTCTTGATCGGCCTGATCCCGGGTATCGGTGACACCAGCTCGGCCTTGGTCTCGGCATTCGCGCTTGATTCAGGCCGCCCGCCTCGGCGTCCCGAAGATTCTTCTTGGTGCGCATGGCGCTCAACATCCTGGTCAACGAGGTCATCGGCGTCGTTCCGGTCGTCGGCGACGCGTTCTCGTTCTGGTTCAAGTCGAACGCGCGCAATTACGAGATCATCAAGACATCACCGGCTCGGGACGACTGCTCCGAAGCGAAGCGACTGGATTTTCGTTATCGGAATCCTTCTCCTGCTTTTCGTGATCGTCTGCGCCGGCATCGCCATCAGCTTCCTTGTTCTTGGCGCGATTGCCCGGCTCCTGTTCGGCCGGTGATGTAACCGTCGGCCTACGGCCGACGCGAGCTTGGTCGTGATGTAGACGTCGGCCTATGGCCGACGCGAGCTCGCGGGCGGCAGCGTCTATCTCACGTTCGCACGGCGAAGCCGCTACGAAAAATAAGCCGAGTAGATAGTGTGAATGCCCGCGCGCGCCTCGCGATAAGCCTGGGCGAACACATCGAGATTTTTCGCGCCGGCCCGCACGGCCAGTTTTTCCTGTTCGGTTTTATCAGCGGGCAACACCGAAACGCTCTTGTTTTCCCAGCGTCGCAAGATCGATTCGATCGAACGCAGATGCTCGTAATGATTTCGGAGCGCCTCGGCCTCCGCTATTTTCATTACGCCCGCTTCGGTCAGGAGCCGGATCGCACCGCCCATCTGAGGATTCCAAATTCCAGCCCGCATCTGGAGCGCCTGGACGAGAAACTCCGCTTCGATGATTCCGCCTACGCCCGTTTTGAAATCGAGCTCGTCCGAGGTTCCGCCGCGGTTGCGCCAGATCCGTTCCAGCATCGCGTGGATTTGCGCGAATAAGTCCGGACGTTGGCCGGCTGCTCGCCACACGCGATTCGCAAGGTCCATGAATTCGTTCTGGAGTGGCCCCGCGATCGGTCGGGCCCGGGTGAGCGCCTGCGCTTCCCAGAGCTGCGCTCGCGTTTGGTAGTAGGCTTCGTAGGCGGTAATCGAACACGAAAGAATTCCCTTCTCGCCATCCGGTCGCAGCCGCGCGTCAAGTGTCCAGATGCTGCCTTCCGCGGTCGTTTGCGCCATCGCTACCATGAGGTGCTGGGCGGCGCGGACGTCTTCACCTATGAAGACGACATCGAGATCGGCACCATAGGAAATGTCGCCACCGCCGAATTTTCCCAGCGCGATAATCGTCAGGTCGCTCTCGCTTCCGCGGAGGCGGTTCACGAAAACCAGACACGCCTCCGCGAGCGCGGAATGTTCGGCCAGGATTGCGGGAAGATCGGCCAGTCCGAGAATGTCGCGGAGAAAAATCCGGAGTTGCTGGGTCTGCCGATACGCGCGCAGCAGATCGAGCGATTCCGCGCTGATCTTGAGCGCTTCGAGCCGGGTGAGGTGTTCAGCGAGATTCAGCTCGCGATCGAGCATTCCCGTGCGGGTAATTTCTTCGAGCAATTGCGGCCGGCGAATGAGCAGGTCGCCGGCGTGCCGGCTTGCGTCGAACGTCTTGACGAGCAACTCGAGCAGCTTCGGATTCACCACCAGAAGTTCGAAAAGCATGCTGCGGAGACCGTACGCTTCCACGAACCGGATGAATTGGTTCAACGCCATGTCCGGATCGGCTGCGCCCGCGAGCCGGCCGAAGAGACGCGGGCGTAGATTGCGCAGCACCTGCCGCGTCCGCGGCGCGACATGGAATCCGCCGGGCGCTTTCGCCAGATCGGCGAGCGCCTTGGCCGCGGTTTTTTCATCGCGAAAAATGTGAAGATTTTCCTCTGCCGCCCCGGGCAGCTCGGCCGGGGTGGAAATGACCCGGTGAAAAATCGCGCGCACCTTTTGCATGTGGTCGCGGAGCGCTTGGTTGAATTTCGCCGGCGATGAAAAACCGAGGCTGCCGGAAAGGCGCCGCAGCGCTTCGGCATTTTCCGGTACCGTGTGGGTTTGTTGTTCTGCTTCGATCTGGAGCCGGTGCTCCACGCTCCGGAGAAACCGATACGCCTCCTCGAGCATCCGGGCCTCACTGTGTGGAAGCAATTCGAGATCGGCGAGCACGGGGAGGACTTTCAACGTGCTCGTTTCCTGGAGAAATGCGTGGCGCGCGCCGTGCAGAAGCTGGAGCGCCTGGACCACAAACTCGATTTCGCGGATCCCGCCCGCCCCGAGTTTCACGTCGCGTCCAATATTTTCGTGGCCGACGATATCGCGCTCAATCCGCCGTTTGATGCTGCCGATCTCCTCCAGAACATCGCGAGTCGGACTCTTCGGAAAAATGAACGGCTGATGCTGGCGAAGGAATTCATAGGCCAGCTCCCGACTGCCGGCGATCCCACGCGCTTTGATCAGAGCGAGGCGTTCCCAAGTCTCACCAAATCCCGAGTAATAATTCTCCATGCTGTCGATCGAGCGGGCCAGCGGCCCCGCAGTTCCTTCCGGCCGCAGACGGAGATCGATGCGAAAAAGTGCTCCGGCCGGATCGTGAGCGGCGAAGGTCTCAATGATCTTGGCCCCGAGCTGATTGAACCATTCGTGATAGGTGAGGTTCGCCGAGACCTGGCCCTCTTCGCCGTAAACGAAAATAACGTCGATGTCAGAGCTATGGTTCAGCTCGCGGCCACCGAGTTTTCCAAGGCCGAGAATCGTAAACGGCGTGTCCGGCCCGCCGCGGCGGCTGCGCAGGTCGCAATCCCAGTAGGTGTAGACCTCGCGTAAACAAATCTCAGCGAGCTGCGAAAGTTCCAGGGTGGTTTCTTCAAGGGTCGAGGCTTGGGCGACCTCGCGGAGCGCGATCCGGGTCATCTCGCGGCCCTTCCAGAAACGAAGCGCCTCGAAATTGCCGGTGAAAGCCGAGCCTTCGGCGATTCGCTGCAGCCCAATCCGCATCGCCTGCGGAGGGCGCGGTTCGTTCGAAATCTCCGGTCGCGAAAGCCAGAGCAAAATCTCCGGATGGAGGACCAATCGTGCCGCGCAAATGCTCGAAACCGAAATCAAGTGGAGAAGCGCGGCTTCACCGAGGGGAAACTGCTCGATCAACTCCCGGAGAGGCTTTGCCTCCGCCGGCCAGGAGTTAGCGATGCCTTCGAGGGTGTTTTGGACCTGCGCGGGCGCGAGACTGCCTGCTGATTTCTGGGTGATCCAGTCCGTGGAATTCATCGTTTCACTCGAGCGGCTCAGCACAACGGAAGGCAGAACGTCCAACGTCCAACGTCCAACGTCCAACGTCGAAATCAGAAAGACGATGCGCCACCGTTCTTCAGTTGAACGTTGGACGTTGGACGTTTCTGGAGAGCGCTCAGCGACTACAGCAATCGCCTTCTACTTATCCGCGATCTTCTCTGGCGCCTTCGCTAACAATTTTCTCTCCGCTCGCGTGAGGCTCCCCATTCCTTCGCGGGAAATTTTCTCCAGCAACGGATCGATTTCCTGCGCGATGAATTCCTCCGGCGTCATCGCTTCGTAACGCTCGGTCTCGGCCCGGCGTTGCGACAGGGCGCGCTGCAGGATCGACGGCCGGCCAAACCCAAGGAGATGCGCATAGAACCAGCCCGCAATACACCCGCCCAAAAACGAACTGTGCGCGACCGTCGCAGTCCGATCGAAGATGATCGCGAGCACGGAGAGGGCGAATGCGCCATAGGCGAGATGCTTCGCCTTGAGCCGAATCGGCAGGAGGAAGAAAACCGTCGAGGTCAATTCCAGCTCGGGCAGGATCGCCGCATACGCGACGATTACGGCGGCAGGCCCACCCGATGCGGCCAGAAGAGCCGAGCTCTCCGGCATGAGAAACAAGTGGCCCAGCTCGCCCGCCAGCGTTCCGGTGAGATAGAGAAACATGAAATGGCGCTGGCCGACGATCGATTCCACGTCGCGCCCGAGCAGGTAGAGCAAGAACATGTTCCCGAGCAAATGCCATGGTCCGGCGTGCAGAAACGCCGCGGTGATGAATTGCCATCCGTAGGCCGAGCGCAGCCCGTGATCGCTCAGCGCCAGGTATTCGCGGACGAAACCGGGCTGGTAGGCATCAAGAAATAGTTCGGCGACGAAAACCGCGACGTTCGCCCCGATCAGGCCAAGCAATACGACCCGCGGCCGCTGGGTCCACCGTCGGGTAGTCGGCGACGATTTTCGGCCAGAGAGGCGCATGTCCCCGAGATTATCGCAACGAAAAATCGTTGTCGATGGGGTTTCGGCTGTAGCCACGGCGCTCTGTCGCAGTAGTCTCCGAAACCTCAATCGGCGCGCCGACTGAGCGGCGCGACTACAGTGGGGTAAGAACCCGCAACCCGCCTGCGCGGATCTTGAATTCCACCGGGCAATTCCCGACCAGCTCGCCATCGATCTCGACCGGGACGCTTTCGTCGCTGGTGACCCGCAGGTGCTTGGTCTGGAAATACTCGACCTCCGGTGAGGAAATCTGCGGCGTGAAAACTACGTCCTGCAAATAACGGATGATATCGACGTAGCCGAGCCGCTTGAAAACGATCACGTCCAGCAATCCATCGTCCATCAGCGCTTGCTTGAAGAAAGGAAAACGTCCGCCGTAGAGCCGGCCATTTCCCACCAGGACAAACGACCCTTCGGCGGCCACTGCGTCTTCCGATTCGATTCGCAGAATCGGCGGCGTGCGCGAAGCAATTTGCACCGCCGAGATGAGATAACTAAGGGGCCCGAAGTTGCGTTTGAACGCGCGGCTGGTTTCCTTGACCGCCTGCGCGTCGAGGCCGACTCCGGCAAGCTGGACGAAATGTTTTCGATTCGCGCGCGGCAGATCGACGCGATGGGTCCGGTTTTGCTCGATGATCTTCCAGCAGTCGGCCAGGTTGTTGACCGGCAGGCCAAGCTCGGTGGCAAACACGTTCATCGTTCCGAGCGGCAGCAGACCGAGCGTGACATTGTGGCCGGCAATTCCGTTCACGATTTCGTTGATCGTGCCGTCGCCGCCGGCCGCCACGATTCGTTTGTAACCTTCCATGACCGCATGGCGCGCGAGGGATTGCGCTTCGCCAGCTTGCGTCGTCGCGCAGAGAATCGCACCGCGGGCCAGATGCTCGGCCTGTTTGCGCAGCCGTTGCGTTCGCGCGCCGCGCGCGGCTGGATTGAGAATGACGATCGTATCTTTCAAAAGCGGTTCAGTGCTTGGTTGGCTTTAGCCTTTTCTTCAAACCGCGGCGGCGTAACTTCCGGGCGTGAAAAAAATGAGCCGCGTCTTGCTCATCACGTTGGGCGTGCTCGTGGGCGTGGGGCTGCTCATCTTGATCGGCGTCAATCTCTATGTGCAGTCGCGCGGGACACAAGCCAGGATTCAGCACGAACTCAGCCAGCGCCTCGGTACCACCCTGCGCATCCAGCGGATTAGCGTCACGCCGTGGTGGGGGCTTAAACTGACCGGCATCACCATTCCGCAAACTCAGCCGGGGGTGTCGCCCGATTTTCTCACCGCCAAAACCTTCCGGCTCCGGATCCGGTTCTCCTCCCTTTTCGGCGGACAACTCGTGATCAAGGAAATGTCGTTGATCAACCCGGAGATCGTTTGGGCCCAGAACGCGGATGGGAAATGGCGATTCCCTTCGTTGCCATCTCCGACCCCTACGCCAACGATCGCTCTGCCGAAAAGCGTTGCTTCAGGGTCGCCGTCGTCCGCGACAACGGAGGAAAAAATGGAAGCGCCGCCTAACCCATCCACCTTCGCACCGCCGGCCTCGGTTCCTCCGATCGAATCGACCCCGGCGCCGTATACGCCCGAAGTGCAGGGCGTGAACGTTGTTCGCGCGCGTTTCCGTTTTCTCGACGAGAAACTGAAAAGCGTGGCGACTTTTCAGGACGTTGATTTCCGATCGAGCTTTCGCACCGTCAACGATCTCAGCGGAAATATTACCATCGCCAAGACTTCGCTCCGCGACCGGTTCTTCCTCCAGGAGTTGCACTCGCCGCTGACTTACGACTCGAGCAAGCTCGATTTTTCCCAGATCGTCGCGCGCGCCGGCGAGGGGAATATCGCCGGGCATTTCACCATCGAGCCGCAAACCGAAGACTCGCCGTTCACGGTCAGTGTCCGGTTCAACGAAGTTAACGCGGACAAGATCATCGTCGAGGCTGGCGGTCTTCCGGGGACCGTGACCGGAAAGCTTGAAGGACGTCTCGACGCGAGTGGGAAAACGGCGGATCCCGACGCGCTTTCCGGCACGGGCGAGATCATTTTGCGCGATGGGCAGGTCCGGCAGTACGCGCTTTTGGTAGCGCTCGGGCAATTGCTTCAGATCCAGGAATTGCAGCAACTGCGGCTCGACCAGGCCAACGTGAAATATCACATCAATCCCGGCGTCGTGACCATCGAGGAGCTGATCTTTCGCTCCGAGAACATCCGCCTTTCCGCTACGGGCACAGTCTCATTCGACGGACAATTGCAGCTCGAATCGCAGCTCGCCGTGAACGAGAAAATGCGGAGCCAGCTCTTCAAAGCGATCCGCGGCAACTTCAAACCGATCGACGAGCCAGGCTACACCGCCGTGAATTTTCAGGTCAGCGGCACGGTGGGCCGGCCGAAAACGAACTTGATGGACAAGTTGATCGGTCGCGATTTGAAAGACCTTAGCAGCGTGCTCACGGATTTCCTCGGTGGCGGGAAATCGAAAAAGAAACCAGCGGACGAACCGGCCGCCGCTTCTTCCAGCACACCGGCGCCGAGCGCGTCGCCATGAGAGTGATCGCAGGTTCGGCCGGCGGCCTCCGACTCGACGTTCCCAAGACCGCGGTTCGCCCGACCATGGATCGCGTAAAGGGCGCGATCTTTTCCAGTCTGGGCGACGAAATAATCGGGGCGCGCGTCCTGGATCTTTTCGCCGGGACCGGCGCGTTGGGGATTGAAGCGCTGAGTCGCGGGGCAGCTTCGGTGCTGTTTGTAGAAGAGGAGTCTTCCGCCATCGCTGCGATTGAACGTAATCTGGCCCGCACCCGGCTCGAGGGACAGGTTCGGAAGCAGGACGTGTTTGCGTTTCTTCGCGCTGCCCAAATCACGGAGCCGTTTCGAGTGATTTTCGCGGACCCGCCTTACGAGAAAACGAAGTCTGGCGAGCAGTTCACCCAGCTCCTTCTCGACAGCGTCGAGCTCATCCGGATGCTCGAGCCTGCCGGGGTGTTTGTTCTGGAAAAGCGGCCGGAAGAACAAATGCCGCCCGCGGCGTTGTGGAAGATTAGTCGGAACCGGCGTTACGGCGCGACCGAGGTTTTATTCCTTCAACCGGCTGGCAGTCTCGCGGACGCCCCGGCCTCGCGATGATCCGCTTCCTTTACAATCTTCTTTATCCCGTCGGTTTCCTATTTTTTCTGCCGGGTCAGATCGGCAAACTTGCGCGGCGCGGAAATTACAGACACAAGCTCGGGCAGCGATTTGGATTCTATGATCGCGAAGTGCGCGAGCGGCTGGCCGCAAGGCGTTGCACTTGGATCCATGCCGTCAGTGTCGGCGAAGTGGCGATCGCGTTGAAACTCGCGACGAGACTGCGCCAGCTCGATCCCGAGTTTTTTTGCGTCGTGACGACAACCACGACGACCGGTTTCCAAGTCGCCACCGCGCAAGCGTCGGACGCAATGGAAGTGCTCTACAGACCTCTCGATTTCTGGCCGATCATCCGCCGGGCTTTCGCCGTGATCCGGCCGGTTCGTATCATTCTCGTGGAAGCGGAAGTCTGGCCGAACCTCGCCGCCGAAGCCCGGAACCGTCGCGTCCCGCTCGCTCTCGTGAATGCGCGGCTCTCGAAGCGATCCGAAGCACGTTTCCATCGGTTCCGTTCTCTCATCGCGCCGACCTTTCGCTGTCTGGACGCGATCTGCGTTCAGGAACCCGAGGACGTGGAACGCTGGGTGTCGCTCGGTGTTCCGCTCGAACGCATCCATCAAGTCGGCAGCATCAAGTACGACCCCGCCGGCGTCCGCCTCAATCCGGATCTTCCTCTCGAAATCCTGCGGAGCTTCGGGTTTGATCGAGACAGTCCGATTCTCTTCGGCGGAAGCACCCATCCCGGCGAAGAGGAAATTCTCGGCGAAATTTTTCAAAGGCTTCGTGGGGACTTCCCAGCCTTCACTTTGATCGTCGCGCCCCGCCACGTAGAACGCGCGGGCGAAATTCGGGGCCGACTCGAAGCGCTCGGCCTGAAGGTTTCCTTGCGGAGCGAAGTTGGTCGGGTCGGCGCAGTCGCGCCCGATTGTCTAGTGCTCGACACCACCGGCGAGCTGCAACATTGGTACGCCGTCGCTACCATCGTATTTGTCGGCAAAAGCCTGACCGCGCGCGGCGGGCAAAATCCGGTCGAGCCGATTCTCGCAGGCAAACCGGTGCTTTTCGGGCCCCACATGGAGAATTTTTCCGCGCTCGCCCAGGCGCTGGTTACGAACAATGCTGCCGTCCAGGTGCGTGATCCAAATTCCATGCAGCAACAAATCGCGTGGCTCCTGCGGGATCGGGAAGCCGCTTTGCGCCTGGTGGCCAACGCTCAGTCTGTGCTTGCCCGCCACAATGGCGCGACCGAACGCACCGCTGCGCTGGTCGCGCAGTTGCGTTCTCACCACTGATGTTCCGGCGAATCCGTCACCGTCTCAGGGTTTTCGCCCGCTCGGGTTCGTGGCGCTTCGCGACCGATGTCGCGCAGGCGCGGACGCTGGCCCGCGCCGGAGTGCGGGGTCTGCCACTCGCTAAACTATCCTGGCGCGGACGCGACATTTTTTATCGGCCCGGTACCTCCGATCCGCTCGCCATCTATCAGGTCCTCGTCCGGCGCGGCGGCAAAGCGGAATACTATTTACCGGACGCTCTCCAGCCGAGTGTGATCCTCGACATCGGCAGCAACATCGGCACGTCGATCCTTTTCTTTCACGAGCGATTTCCCGACGCCACCATTTACGGATTCGAACCGCACCCGGAGACGTTTCGAATCCTCGAGAAGAACGTCGCCGGCATCCCTTCCATCCAGGTTTTCAATTATGCGCTCGGCGCCGCGAACGCCGAAGTTGCCGTTCCTTTCGATGGCGCCGATTTTAGCCGGTTTACGGTCGCAGAAATCAGCGGCGGTGAGTGGTCCGGCCCGCTTTCGCCTACCGCGTGCCTGGTCAAACACGCCGGCGAGGTCGTCCGTAGTCTCGGCCTAACGAAGTTAGATCTGATCAAGATCGATTGCGAAGGCGCCGAGTACGACGTCCTCACTTCGTTGCCCTCCGATTTACTTTCGCAGTGCAAATGGATCGTCGGGGAAATGCACGACGCCTCCGCCTTTCCACTTCTGGCCCTGCTCGCACCGCACTTCGACCTCGACTTGAAGAAGACAATGTTCGCGCCGTTTTTCCGTTTCCACGCCTGCAACCTCGCTTGCGTCGCGGAATTGCGTGGAACTTTCGATCGCGACGCGCTCCAACGCTAAGGTCGGCAAATAACTTGCGCTGGCCCGGCCCGCTTCTGATATTGCCCCCGCTTTTCCTGACCCTATCGTCCAGTGGCCTAGGACACCGCCCTTTCACGGCGGTAACACGGGTTCGAATCCCGTTAGGGTCGCCCCTCTACACGAGGGAAAACCCCATTTCAGGGTAACCATCATACACCCTCATTTAAACGCGTTCAACTCCATATTTACCTCGTAAAATAGCTAAAAAGAGCTACAATGGGAATGATGAAAGGGGGCTTTAGGATCAAACCCTATAAACACGAACGCCTAAAATTCGTCGTTTCGGGGCAAGGTCGCAGGCAAGTGGCAAAGGAAATACTTCCGAACCAAGGGCGAGGCAGCGACGTATGCCCAGCAGCAAAATACGCGTCTCCTGAATGAGGGTCGGGATGGAATTGAATTTCCCTCGTGGCTTCGTCTGAGTGCCCAACGCGCCCACGAAACGCTGATTCGATACGGGAAGACCATTGAGGACGCAGTCGCCTTCTATGCTGCTCATCTCGACCAGGAGAAGCGCGCAGCTCCGCTACTGTCAGCGATTGAGGAGTTGATCGAGACGCGGCGATCGGCTGGAGCGTCCCAAATATACTGTTATGACCTGAGTCTTCGGCTTGGACGATTCGGGAATGATTTTCGAGACAAGACGACAGCCGAGATAAAGACCGCCGACATCGATTCGTGGCTTGCCGGTCTTGGGGTTAGTGCGGTGACCCGAAACACATACCGCCGTGACTTGCGCACGCTCTTTTCATTTTGTGTTACGCGAAACTACTGCGCTTTCAATCCGGCCGCTCAATCGCAGCGAGCGAAGGAGATCGCGCCTCCGGTCGGAATCCTGAACGTTGATGAAATCGCCCGGCTTTTGGAATCCTGTGTGCCCGCAGTCGTCCCGTATCTTGCCATCGGTGCTTTCGCCGGTCTGCGTGCCGCGGAAATCGAGCGGCTCGATTGGAAGGAAATCGATCTTACAAACGGACTCATTGAAGTCACGGCCGCTAAATCAAAGACCGCGAAACGTCGTCTTGTGAAAATCCTTCCCAACCTCGATGCATGGTTGCGGCTTACGGTGAGGCCGAGTGGACCAGTCGTGCCTCCGAACCTCAGAGCGCTGCTGTTGAAGTCACGAGCAAATGCAGGAGTAAAGAACTGGCCGCCCAATGCGCTCCGTCATTCTTATGCTTCCAATCACATCGCGCATTTCCACGATGCCGCCGCGCTCGCTCTTCAATTAGGTCACACCCACACAGGAATGATCTTTGAGCATTACCGACAAGTTGTGAAGCCGACCGATGCGGCACGATACTGGCAGATCGTGCCGTCCGCCACGTCCTCTAAGATATTGAGGTTCGCGTCGCCAGGATAGGCTTCTCCGCCTCAGATGGTCCTCGCCGGTTTTGGGCCGAATAGCACGCATCCAGACGGCGCGGAGCCGTTTAAGACAAGAACGATTCTGAAACTAAGTCCCGAAGGCGATCTAGTTCTGCCAAGAGGTAATTTCGCTCCTCCTTAGCTCCTCGAAACGCGGCAGCCCATTTTATGGCTCCCGTGGGAGACAATAATCGCCAGAGAATGTCCACCTCACCTGGATCGTCTTCTTCTCGTATCTTGTGAGGGCCAGCATACCCAAAGACGTATTGTTGCAAGCGAGTGAGCTGACGATCATCGATGTCTTTCAACCCAGCGGTCTCGATGATCTCAGTGACCAGTTGTCGAAACAAAAAGAGGGCAGTTCCGAAACGGCCCTTTTGGTGGGCTGCGCGCAAGAGGTTGGTCAACTCATGACAAACTTCGTGAATTTGACTAGAGGCCTCCCCGTCAGGGTCCATCGGTTCGATTCGAATAACAGCGCGCTTATTCATGTAGTCTTGCGGACTGTATTCTTGATGCATCAAGTCAAGTGGTCGAGAGTCGTCGCCCTGATAACCCATAAGCCAAAGTGGACTAACTCCTGTTGCGACGGAAATCCTTGTTGCGATTGATTTGGTGAGAGGCCGCTGTCCCGTCTCGATCGCTCGGATATAAACCCGACTGACTCCGCATCGGCGGGCCAGCCTTTCTTGGGTCAGGCCATCCACTGCCTCGCGAAGCGCCTTAAGCCGCAGTCGGACAGTCCGGTTGGCGGTAGGTATACATGTGTTCTGTTTTTTCGGACGCATACGAAGGAATGAGTGGATAACGGTAATGTATACAGCTAGTATACGTCAATGAGATTAGCTGAAGAGGAACTGTTGAATAAGGAGCAGCTCCGCCTTCGCTTGAACCTCCCGTCCGTGCGAGGCGTAGACGAGATGGTCAAGCGACGCAAAATCCCCGTGATCCGTATTGGTCATAGGACCGTGCGGTTTCGCTGGCCGGACGTGGTAGTTGCTCTAGAACGACTGACCTTGAAGGCGATCGAATAATATACATAGCCGACCAAACTCCTCTGCTGATAAAGATGCGTAATGGCGCAGTACGGGAGTCAAAGCACGAGCGCAGGGGGTATATAGACAAGCTGCGCATCATCAATGAAACGCCGGTCTTCCCCTAGGCTCAGCGGAGTATGCTTTGCAGACTGCCACCGGCGAATAGTGGCGAGGTTATCTGATTGGAAAGGTGCGACCTATTGAGTCTGCTTAAAAACTGCGACAACCCGACCGAGAAAAATGTTGTTTGTAGAAAAGCTCCTTGCAGGGCTTTTTCTGCTCATCCCCTCCCTCGAAAAGTTAAAAAGAGTCAGATGTGCGCTGATGGCTTACTGACTCAATTCGCGGCAGCATCGAGGGCTGAAGTCCGAATACGTGGTCCGGGAGTTTTCTTCACGTAAAGAAAACCTGCTTTTATGCACGTCAATAAAACCTGAACGACGAACTCTTCTTCTACCAGCCTAGCTCAAATATAGTTTTCGGGTTCGGCATCTGTGTCGGGTTCTCTGTCTGTGTCGGAACTTTCACTCCCCGGCCAGTCGGTTATCCAGTTTACGTCCTTCGGGAGATGTTCCGTGAGAGGGTATGATGGAGGGCTTCTGTCCAAAAAAAGCGCACTTGTAAAACGATCCACCCGAGGAAGCTCATTTATCCAGAGTGTCCGAAACCACCAGACGTTTTCCTCTGTTAAGAGCGCCGACGTTTTTAAGATATGTGCGGTTTCCGAAAGTGCCCAATTATGATATTCGCCGAGCCAAGTGAACTTTTGCCGTACATCGGTTGGCAAAGACGAATCTCTCAAAGCTGAGGTCACCAAATTCCGTTGCCTTTCATAAAATCCCTCGCCGCCCATCCATTCGTCTTCGTGTTCGAACAGCAGATAGCAAACGAACGGCAATATCTTATCTTCGAACGTAATTAACTCCTTGATTTCATGGCGCTCCGACACATCAGGAATGGCATCGACAAATTGCATTATCTTTGGGGAAAGGATGATTCGCGGCATGTGCGACTCGTGTTTTTCGAGTGCATAGGCCTCTAACAGAGCCTTCGAAACCAAGGCAAGTCTGGATTGATAGTGCGCACCTATCGAGATTCCCCCACGAACAAGAAACCCGTGTGTTAGCATGACGCGCTGGAAAAGTGCGACGCCTTCTAGAGATCGTAACAATCCAAGCGGAGTGGGTTCCTGAGATATACAGGCACTATCCGAAAAGATATTGAGACGCCAGTTCTCAACCTCGCCTTTGCGATGAGCGTGCTTACCGCCAACGTATTCCGTAGCGTTCTTCAACGCCGCCTCCAGAGCTTCTGGAAATTGCGACGAACCGTCCCACCGCTCTACCCGGCTCGAAACGCCGAGAATATCCACGTAACTCACTATGCGATCTGAGTGCATTATGGCCGGCTTCTGATGTTATTTGGATCAATTATGCCGCGTTCAGTGTCGATTGCAGAACAGCATCACAATATCGAATTAAGCTACCCGTCCCCCCCAAAGGAAATCTATTAAGGCGGCGTAAACCGACTCGGAGGTTCCCGAAAGTCCCCCCGAGAGGGCTTAGAAAAGCATTTTCAGTTTTACACGTTTATGACGGTGAGCCCTTGTCAGTATGAGCGTCCGTCGAGGTCTATGTGCAAATAGATCGAGCAATTGCGCACGATTGAGTGTCCGCCAGTTGATGTCAAAACGGTAAAGTGAGATGTAAATTCCATTACAATGCGGCGATTTTAACAATTCGGCGATTCGTCAGGGCCTGGCCTCTTCACGGATTCGGTGAAAGGACCTCGTTGGTCCCGGCGACGAAAACCGTCAGGTAGTTTTCTTTACGTTAAGAAAACCTCCCTTTTATTTACGTCAATAAAACCGTCACCCTACCGTCAATCGTGGTGCCACCAGCGTCGCAGGCGCGCGACGTAAAGCATGACCACCGAAAGACAGAAGATCCAAATCGGGACGGTCGTTGACGCGGCCGCTGCTTTCGCGATGAAAAACCACAGAACGCTGACGACCAAGATCATCTTGAAAAGGAGCATCTGAGCCTTTATCGATTTGCCCGTCCGCTGGATTGTGATGGTGCCTTTTGCGGACGGTTCAAATGCTGGACCACCGCATTTCGGGCACGCGGCTGCCCGACTCGACACTTGGGTTCCACATTCCCGACAGTTCATGAGGGCCATATTATGAATTTTCTTACCATTCGGAAAAGCAAAGGCCATACCAGATATTCTTCATAAGCATAATTCTCGATCAGAATATGGGTAAAACGACGGCGAGTGAAAAGAACTCGTCAGTCAAAACATAAAAACATTATTGGCGAGCGAGTGAGGCTTGCACGTGCAATGGCGAAGCCGCCCGTGTCGCAAGAGGATTTGGTGGGGCGTCTCGCACGGCTCGGGATTCAGATCACACAAACAGCGGTTTCGAAGCTGGAGAACCAGCAGAGATACGTGATGGATTATGAAGCCGCCGCCATTGCAAAAGCGCTAAAGACTTCCGTTGCTTGGCTGTTTGCGGAACAATGAATTGAAGGGCAACAATTTGCGAAGAAATTGTTTTCGGACGCTGCATCTCGCTGAATCGACACATTTTCTTCACGTCAAGAAAACCGCGGCGTGGGGAGGGGATCGTTTTTTTTGATTTAAATCCACGTTTCGTACTCGCAATATGGTCGCCCGTCGGCTCTGATTAGAGCATCATGACGGCTCGCGGCTCATCCCTCCAGACATGACTTACCGGTTTTCAGGCCACGAAAGCTTCGTCCTGCGTTATGCCTGGCTGCCGAAGGCGGCAAATTCCGTAACCAGAGATTCGCAAATTTTGACGGCTGCGAGAGAAGATGACGCGATGGTGGAACTGGGACTTGGTAAAAACATGGTGCGCTCGCTCCGATTTTGGGCGGAGGCTACCGGGGTAATTAGGCCGACGGCTGACGGGCATGAGGTCACTCGATTTGGTGTTGACCTCCTCCTTGGCGACGGCCGAACCCTTCCGCTTGATTCCTGTCTCGAAGACATCCAAACGCTCTGGCTGCTACATTGGAAACTTACGACTAACCGAGAGTTTCGCATATTCGCCTGGGATTTTCTGATGAATCATTTTCATGAACCCGAGTTGTCGAGTTCAGCCGCTTTTCGAGCGATGGAGAAGGCAAAGCCTCAAACTTCGGCTAGGGAGATTTCGAACGGCTCCCTGACGCAATTATTTGATATTTTTCTCCGATCCTATGTGCCGTCACGCACGGCGAAAGGTGATGTCCGCGAGGACAACCTTGATTGTCCGCTCGTCGAACTTGAGCTGCTGCGTCATACGGGATTTGCGAAGTCTTCATTTGGCTCAAATCGCCCAGAGCCGAAATTCGCATTTCGGCGTGAGGAGAAACCGGAAATCGGCGCCGGCCTGTTCGCGTATTGCCTAGACGATTTTTGGCAAACCCGTTTTCGCACATCTGATTCGCGGGAGCTTTCGGTTCCTCTAGATATGGTGACGAACGGACATGGTGGTCCAGGTCAAGCCTTCAAGCTTCCAGAAACCAGCATACGCGCTCGTCTAATGGAGGTCGAAGAATTGACTGATGGTGGATTTGTGTTTGAGGAGTCCGCGGCCATTCCGCGAATCATCCGTGCAGCGGATTTCGGCCAAGTCCCATTAAGGAGTGTCTTCAAGCAATTCGCTTATGTCTAACCTCCCCATCTCGTCTCTGCACAGATATGCGCACCGATTTCTACGATCTACGGATTTGGTGCGGGACTTCGAAGACCCAAACGGTTTGCAGGGGTATTGTCTGACCGACTTCGGGAAGTCTTGTGTTCAACGTCTTATCGACGGATTTCGACCACTGTCTACGCAACGGGCGTGGCGGCTAACCGGAGATTTCGGTTCCGGGAAATCTTCTTTTGCCCTTTTTCTCGCCAAGAGTTTTCACGATCCAAAACGCTCCCTACCAAGTCATCTCTATCGGGAGTTGACGAAAGAATTTCCTGAGGCAACGACGCGGCGATATGTTCCGATTCTCGTTATCGGCAACCGAGAACGGATAGCACCAGCTATTCTACGTGCAGTTCTTACTACGTTTCGCAATCTTTTCTCTCGAGGAGTTCCATCGTCGTTAGAGCTTGAGATCGCAAAGGCGCTGTCTTCCGCCGCAGTTTCCGACAGTCTCGTTCTCGATTTGATTCGGAGGGCGAACGCAAAGATTATCGAGAGCGGAAAGGGCCAAGGGATGCTCTTTCTTCTCGATGAAGTCGGCAAGTTTCTAGAATTTGCCGTTCACAATCCAGAGCAGCAAGACGTTTATCTTCTGCAGCAACTTGCAGAGACCGCATGTCGTAGCGGCAAGCAACCGATCATCGTCATTTGCCTACTACATCAAGGCTTCAACGCCTACGCTCAACAGTTAACGGAATCAAGTCAAAGGGAGTGGGAGAAAATCTCGGGGCGCTTCGATGAAATTACTTTCCAACAACCGATTGATCAGATCGCTGTCCTTATCGCTTCGGCACTTAACGTTGACATTGATCAGGTGCCAGGGAAACACAAGAGCGAGGCTCTGGCATGCTTGAACGAGTGTATCTCGTGGGGCTGGTTCGGAACGTCGTCCAGCCGCGAGACGTTGCGGAAGGTCGCGCGTTTGCTCTTTCCGATTAGTCCGATTGTCCTTCCAGTTCTGGTTCGCGCCTTCCAAAGGTTTGGCCAGAATGAGCGATCGCTATTCGGTTTTCTCGGTTCACACGAACCGTTCGGGTTGCGTGCCTTTTCGAACGCAAGATCGGTTAATCAGTCAATGTTCCGTCTCGCTGATTTTTACGATTACATCCGCGCTAGTTTCGGTCACCGGCTTGCGGTCGCCAGCTACAGAACCCACTGGAACGTCATCGAGTCCCTGATTGAAGCACAAGGTAGCGATGATGGTGTGGCCCTCGAAGTCTTGAAGACCGTAGGGGTGGTAAACCTTCTGAACGCTGAAGATATTAGAGCGACTAGAGACGCGATCTGCTGGGCAATCGGTGGTAGTTCGAATCGGAAGCGGTCGGAGGTTGCCAAAGCGCTCAAACGTTTAGTGGCCAAACGGCTCTTACATTATCGAGGAGAAGGTCGTGGCTATTCAATCTGGGCCTATACCAGCGTAGACTTGGACGGTCGCTACCAGGATGCAAAGAGAGCAATTCCAGAAATCGACTCGGTAAGTAAGGCAGTGAAGGAACAATTGGACACGCGGCCAATCGTAGCCAGAGCACATTATATTAAGACGGGAAATCTTCGCTATTTCGCGGTGATCTTTTGTCATCCGGAACAACTCGTTGATGAAGACATAATTCCAAACGACACACGCGCGGACGGAGTGATTCTCGTTCCACTTTGTGAGACGCGAGCAGAAACAGAGTCGGCACGAGCGATAGCCGCGAAAATACCGCCACGGAGTGATCTTATAGTGCTTACCGCAGTTCCGAGGCCATTGAATTATCTCCATCAAGCCGCCCTTGATGCGCAACGTTGGGAATGGGTGCAAGCGAATACGTCTGCTCTAAATAGCGATCCTTTGGCGCGCGACGAAGTGCAAGTCCATCTTCAAGAAGCGCGAAACAGGCTACAAGGGCAGTTACACGAATTCATCGGTCTAAACCGAATATCGGGTCGCTCAACTCTGTCCTGGTTCTATAGGGGCCAATGCGTGCGCGTAAGAAGCGGGCGCGAGCTTATGCGGTGGCTTTCGGCTCTGTGCGACGAAATATTTACTGCTGCCACGACTATTCGGAACGAATTAGTCAATCGACACAATCTAAGTGCCGCGGCAAATGCCGCGCGTATTCGCCTGATCGACTTGATGTTCACCTCATCGGATAAGCCCGATCTTGGCATACCGCCGGATCGAAAACCCCCAGAGAAGTCGATGTATTTTTCAGTGCTCAAAGCGACGGGTCTGCACGGTAGGACAAAGCAACGGTGGAAATTGTGCTACCCGTCGTCGGAAGACACAGGCAATCTGGCTCCAGCATTAAACGCGATACGGAATGCAATATCGAGCAAGCCAGACACGCGCATTCCAATCAATGACTTGCTGGGTGAACTTAGAAGGCCACCCTACGGATTGCGAGATGGATTGTTTCCGATCCTCCTAGCGCTTGTTGCCATCGTAGACGAACAGGAGATTGCGTTTTACGAGAATGGAACGTTTCTAAGGGAAGTGGGACGAGACGCATTTCTTCGAATGACGAAAGCTCCGGATAAGTTCGACATCCAATACTGCAAAGTAGCGGGCGTGCGATCGGAACTATTCACGGCGCTCGTGCGGCTTTTGGAACTTCCCAATTCAACCTCCGCTCGGCCGCAGATACTCGATGTGGTTAGGAAGCTGTGTGAATTTGTCGCAAAACTGCCAGAGTATACTCGCACATCGCGCGAACTGACAAAGACTGCGATGGCCGTTCGCGATGTTATTATTCAGGCGCGCGAACCGGTACATCTAATATTTCATGACCTGCCGCCAGCATGTGATCTGCCAGAGTTCGAAATAGATGGCGCTAATTCGTCGCTTGCGGTACAGGAGTTTGCAATCAAGCTAAAAACTGTTCTAAGGGAGCTAACCGACGCTTATGGTCAGTTGCATAAACGTATTGCGAGCGCTTTATCAGTGCATTTTGGCTACGACGACCTCTGTCATGGCGCTTTTAGGGAGCGGTTGACGCATCGCGCCGAGCAGCTTTTGAAACACGCGACAGAAATCCGACTAAAGGGATTCGCACTCCGTTTAGCAGAGAAGGAGCTGACCGACTTCGATTGGATCGAATCGATTGGAAGCTTCCTGGCGTTAACGTCGCCTTCTCGGTGGACGGACCGCGATGAAGCGACGTTCCATCGCGAGTTGCGCGACCTAGCGGGTAGATTCAATCGGGCAGAAAGCGCGGCCTTTGCGATCGCTCCCGGGACGATTGGACTTCGCGTTGCGCTTACCGAACCGAATGGCGCAGAGCGCCGCGAGGTATTTCAAATTGATGATGGTGATCGCGAGCTTCTGCGAGAATTGGAAACCGAGATACAGCGAGTAATTGTGCGGAACAAACGCATCGGAATTGTCGCGGCGTCACGAGCAATGTGGTCGCACATGACCCCTGCTCCAGAACACAATTGAGCGAACAACGTCATATACTTAGCCTGTCAGGTGGCAAGGACAGTGCGGCTCTGGCGATCTACATGAGAGACCGCATTCCACAAATGGAATACGTATTCTGCGATACCAACAAGGAATTGCCGGAGACGTATGAGTATCTTAATCGAATAGAAGCGTATCTCGGTAAAAAAATCATCCACATTGAAGCAGAACGCGGTTTCGATCATTGGTTAACCTTGTTTCAAGGATACTTGCCGTCGGTTCAGGTGCGTTGGTGCACGACGCAGCTTAAGTTGAAGCCGTTCGAGGCTTACGTGGGCGAAGAGCCGGTCACCAACTATATTGGCCTCCGGTGCGACGAGCAGCGTGACGCCCGAGTCAGTCACAAGCCGAATATACGTGTTGTCTATCCATTTAAGGAAGACAACATCGACTTTGCAGGTGTGCACAGAATCCTCATCGAGAGTGAAATTGGCCTCCCGCCATATCTAAAATGGGGTCGTTCGCGATCGGGTTGTTACTTCTGCTTTTTCCAGCGACCAATAGAATGGATTCGTTTACTGGAAACGCATCCCGATCTTTTTGCTTTGGCCGAAAAGTACGAGGACCAGAGTAATGCAATAAAAGGCGGGTTCTTTCAGTGGAATGATTCGATGACGTTGAAAGAGATGCGAAAACCGGAAAATGCTGACAAAATTAAGCTACGATATGAAGAAGGCCGAAAGCGGCGTTGGAAGGCGCGCCCGAACCGGACGTTGATGGAGACGCTTGCGGATGTCGAGATGGAAGATACCGGCCCCCAGGCTTGCACGATCTGTCACCTCTAAAATGGGCGTTCCTGAAACCACCCCGGTCAAGGCGGTTGTATTCGCCAAGCGCCTTGCGAAGTATGAATTCGAGCTCTACCCACAGCTTTGGGAACGATCCGGTTACGCGCAAGTAATGAGATCGGCGAAGTGGAAGCATGTGTTTTTTAATCAGGCCAATCGCGCAAAGGTTCCGAAGGAATCCGGTATTTACATGTTTGTTGTCGCGCCGCGTCACGCATACTTACGTGATCACACCTACATTTTCTACGTCGGCAAGGCACACGACCTCTATCACCGTTACGGCGAGTACCTGGACGAAAAACTCGGTGAAGATTTGGAAATGGACCGGGAACGTATCGTCGATTTTTTGAACTATTTTAAGGGTCACGTTTATTTCAATTACGCCACTTGCCCGGTCGAGGAGCTAGTGCAGCGGGAAGACTATTTGGTGGATCACATTTATCCGTGGGCCAATAGCAGACACAGAAAAGTGGCCAAGGCGCGCCTAATGGCTCCGCAAAATATATGAGAACGTTTCCATGTCTGAAGGGAAATATTGGGGACTGGTCGTACTATTTGACGACGATGAGGTTGGCTGAGTTGGTGAAGTACGTTGGTTTTGCTGAACAGATATTTCCGCGCCAGGACCTCGACCAAATAATGCAGCGTGACCTGACAAAACGATCGGTAGATATCAGTAATTATTTGCTTAAGAATGAGCAGAGATTTTTACCAGCGCTCCTGGTTGCGGCCGTCGGCGGCGAACCGAAATTCGTTCCGGCGAGCTTCGGTGATGAAGGTGTTTACTCGTTTGCTGATGGGAAGTTGGGGTTTCTGCGATTCGACGGCAGCGAGTCGTATTACGTTTTGGACGGCCAACACAGGCTCGCGGCAATTAAGGACGCACTGAAACAAGATGCCGAGAAACTCAGTAAAGACGAGGCTTCGATAATTCTTGTATGGCACACAAACGATGAGGACGGCCGAAAGCGCGCAAGGAGGCTGTTCACGACGGTTAATCGCTACGCTAGGAAAACTACGAAGACGGAGGATTTGGTCTTTGATGAAGATAACCCCGTCGATATTTACACCCGGAGAATGGTACGAGAGCACCCGTTTTTTAAGGAGCGTACTAAAGTTACCAATCTCGCTCGCCAGGGTGAGTTCAAATTGACCAATTCAGAGGCTCTCCGACCGGAGGATAAATATGACGACAGTTTTTTGTTTGCGCTTATTACCCTACGAAGGCTCAACGAGGTATTGTTGAAGAAATGCTTTCTAGATGAAAAAACTGAGCCGCAGGTTCTGCCAGACTTCGATGTGTTGGAGGAAGGCTACTCAATCCTCTTGGAGCGTTGGACGGAGTTGATCAACCGTGTTGAGCCCTGGACGTTGCTACGTGATGACCCGAATCGCCGATTAAACGATTGGCGCAGGAGGGATGGCGGCCATCCTTTGGTTCGACCGATCGCTATCGTCGCTTTTGTCACCGCTGCGGCTCGACTATTTGATACGGATCAGCCGCGGCAGAACTTGCAACTTGTGGCAAATTATTTCGCCGATCTAACGATTTTTCCTTGGAGGGGTCTTCTTTGGAAAGAGGAGAGGGGCGGTATGCACGACGGCCAGGCGCGTCGTAGGGCCGCCGAAATGGTGTATTCCTATTACTTGACTGGCCTGCCAGAAAAAAATGAGGTTGTTCAAGCGTGGCAGCGCGCTACGGGCCGTGAGATTCCTGCCGAACTAGTGGATCGCAATATCGTTGTGCCATGAGCGCTGGCTCGTGGATTGGTTTTCTGCGGCATTATGGACCGGTTCCACGAAATGATAACATGTACGACGAGACGATACGGCGTTCGGCCGTTCGTTCTCATGTCGAGCCAATCCAGTTCGAGCACCCGGCCGAAGATGAAGTACTAGCCTGCTTCGACCGGCGCTGTGTCGATCCGGTCTCCGTAATTCTTACCGGCACGGCCGGAGATGGAAAGACACATCTATGTCGGCGCGTTTGGGAAAGGCTCAATGGAGACATCAACGCTTGGGCTAAGGATGATCCGCACCTAACGCTCGATGCCCATTATCCGGCGGACCGCAAAAAATGGCCGATTTCAAATGAGCCGCGTTTATATCGCAAAGTCACTCTCCACTTCATTCGTGATTTGAGCGGCTGGGCTCCGCAGCAAGGGCTGCCGTGGGACCCCGCCAAAGAAATGCTTTTGCAGCGATTCTGTCGCTCCTTGTTTAATGGCGACTCAGACGAGGTGTTTCTGATCGCGGCGAACGACGGTCAACTGATTGAATCCTGGCGCCGCCTTGCCGACACCGACCAGGTATTCCGTGCCCGCGATGTTCTTGAAACGTTGCTGGTAGAGGAAAAACAGCAACAAGCTGATGTCCGGCTGAAGATGTTTAACCTTTCACGGTGGAACTCAGCGGAGCTGTTTGACCGCGTTTACAAGGCGTTCATCGACCATCCGGGATGGGCTTCATGTTACGAAGAATCCAAGTCGGATAGCGTTGCCTTTGGTGCGAAATGTCCGATCCGTCGAAATTATGAGATTCTACGGACACCATTAGTATATTCGCGGCTGCGCGCTTTAATCGAGCTGTGCGATCACAATGGCTTTCACCTGCCATTGCGCCAATTGTTACTGCTGCTCACGAACGGTGTCCTCGGCCATCCCGACTGTGATGACCACCTTCTTCAACCCTCCGATGTGGCGAAGGTGTTGGGCGACAGAACAGATTCCAAAGCGAATCTGTATAACAACTTATTCGGCGGAAACTTGTCGGATACGAGACGACGGGGAATACTCGTTTTCGACTACTTTGATAGGTTTCAGCTCGGCTTTGAGACTTCGAACCGAATCGACAATATTTTAATTTTCGGGGAAGGAGATGCGGTTCTCGGCGAGCATTTTAAACTGCTGATCGAGAACGACCCGTTCTACAGTGACGGCCGGTATTTTGCCGCACGGGATCGCTATATCGAAGGTGTCGATGATGACTCTAGCGCGAACAAAGAGTTTCTTGAACTCCTAGTTGCACAACGTCGCGGCCTCTTCTTCAAAATCCCCGATGAGCTCCACCACGAGTTGAGACTTTGGGACCTAACCGTTTTCAGGTTTGCCGGCGAATACTTAACCGATGTGGTCGGACAACTTCGCAGTGCCAAACCGGTCAAGCGACCAATCCTGAGCCGACTGGTGCGGGGGTTAAACCGGATGTTTACCGGCATGCTGATTAACACCGACAGGGAACTTCTCCTTGCCATCAGTGCAAACGACTCACAGGCGAGAGTCAGTCATGTTTTGGTGGATGAAATATCAGTGGAGCCACGCCACGGAGAACGAGTGGAATTGATGCTGGATGACGAAGGTGACAATGTCTGGCTGCACGTGCATGTGTCGGCAACGCTGCGGGAATCCCTCCAAATGAACCTAATTAGGTACGAATTTGTCTCACGCGTGGCGACAGAAGGAGCGTTACCCGCAAGTTTTTCTAAGGAATGTTACGAAGACTTGCTGGCCTTCAAGTCGCGGTTACTTGCTTCGCACAACGCCCGGCGGACACTCGAAGTGCCGGGAGCAGGCTTGGCTCCGTTAAGAATTCTAAATGTGTCCAGTACCGGATTAGCAGAGGACCGAGCCATCGAGATTCTGTCATGAACTATTTGGAGACTAGATTGCCCCCACCGGATCGGGTCGATTCGGACATGTGGATCGATGAAGCTATTTGGGGTCACATGCTATATGACGAGCAGTCTCCATGGCTTGTTTATCTCGAATTTTTGAATGTTTTTCTCGATCAAGAGGAGAAAGGGATGGGCCTCGTCGAATCCGACGGTTTGAATCGATTAAAATACCGGGCGAGGTGGCGCTTGGAGCTAAGAAACGTACTGTTCAATTCTCCGCAACTTCAGCAAATCCGTCATTCCTCGTTGAGTGACGCCTTCCGTTGGCAGGCGTGGCACAAGACAATGGCAACAGCGGGCGGAATAGAACAGCCTGATTTCCGCTACTTAGAACAGCGCTTCCACACTTTCGACGATTTTGCCGACGTGGTCGAACTCATTAGGGCAGGAGCTGTTGAAGCGACAACGAACAAACGGTGGACATCCAAATATGTATTCCCTTACGGCCCCGATTGTATATTCGAGGATTTGGATCATAACGCTCGCACCAACGATCGGCATTTCTTTCGGAGAACGGGGGAACTGCTTTATTTGATGCTTTGCCGAAGCGCGCGATCTACCGATGTCTTAACTTTACTGAGACCGCATACGACTAATGATCCAGCCTCATGGAATAGGATCGTTCGATTATTGCAACCCGAAAACGGAACCGATCGAGGAGCAGATAGAGCCAATGCATTCCTGCCGTACATAAGTCATCCATCATATGACGCGCTCGCTGAAGATTGGATTACGATTTTGGCGCTTAAGATGCCGGGCTATGACTCGCTAATCCATCTCGTGAATCTGGCGGCGTTTCATCTAATGCAATACCAATTACGCGTAGCACGTGACGTGGCGTCCGTTGCCGGTCCATTCAGGATTGTATGTGAAATCGTGGCCCCAAAGAAAACTCTAGTTCGTGAGGTTTCGTGTGAAATCTATCAATCCAACAATCTGCTCCCAGGGCTTGCTATTAATTCTTATATCGATGCGATTGAAAATTCATCGGAATGGCAAACGGCGAAGGCGCAGTCGGATGCTTTCGTGAAATGTAAGGGTATTCTGGACGAGAAAGTCCGGTGGGGGGAGAAGTACGACGGCGCGTATAACCCTGATGATCTAATCGGGCGACTTAGGAGTTCAGCAAAAGCGCGGCATCAGCAACATGTGGCGCGAATTCACCGCAGCTATGGTCGCGAGGTGGGATTAGTATCTAAGCGGGGAACCAACAAGCTGCGTTACGCTCCAACAGACGACTTTCTCAAAGCACTCATTTTCGCTAATGTGCATCGTCGGCTCGAATTGCATCAGTTTCTAGCGAAGCTATGGGACCGTTACGGGCTAATTTTTGGAGATCGAGAAGCAGAGGGCAATCTTGCAAAAGACGAATTCGAAAAAAAGGCGTTTCAGGCTAATGCTCGGCGACTTGAACAACGCTTGGCGAGCCTAGGATTCCTCAAGCGATTATCAGATGGATGCGCCTACGTCATGAATCCTTATGCGTCGCCCGAGTCATGACCTCTAGCGATCTTCTTGGCAGGACGGCTTGTCAGTATTTGAAGAACCACGTTGCGATCGATGATCATACGGGGACCGCGCGATATCTTCTTGACTGCCTCACAGCGGAGCAAACAGCCTCAGTGGCATCTGCGATTCTGCGAGATAACGATCTGAGCCGCCTCGTAGAAATAAGATTTCCGAGAGCGTTTCTTGCCGGAACTGGACTGCCTGAAGAAATCCTAACCAACGAACGGACGACTTATTTCCGCAACGCCGCGTGCCCAAAGTCAGCGTGGCTGTTGGCGAACACAGGTGACGATGAACAGCAGGGCTTAGGTGAACTTGTCCCGATAGGTGCTCCGCAGTTGCTGGCTCATCCCGAGTTATGGGTAAGGGTCGCGAGTGAAGGGCTGACAATCACCAACGAGCATTCAGGTTGGTGGATAAAGGCCCTTAGGGGCCTTGTCGATGCAAAAGCGATTTCACTAGAGCGCTTCTCCGAATATGTGTGTGCAGTCCGGTCGGCGATATTTGAGCACGGCCAACCGGTTCGATGCGCGGTCGGCTATGCGTTTCCCGCCCTTCGCGTCCCGCGAGATACGAACTATTTCAATGCCTTAAACGATAAGACATCAGGTCATTCTTGGAAGTGGAAAAACCTATTCTCAACCGCCTTTAAAAAGCGCGCCCCGTATCTCGTAAAGCAGAATCCCAACTTGACGATATTAGATGAAGAAGCATTGCGCGTTGTTTTCGAAAGCGTGAAAGAATCTATACCCGTTGAGGCGCACGGTGCGATCGAAACTTTTATCGCGTCGCCAAGCGGTTGGAATGCGTCAGCGGCGACTCTCGCTGAGTTTGAGTGGGAGTTGGTTAAGCCAATGTTTGATGGTCTCAAGCGCGAGGTTCTTAACCTCGGTCAGCTTACTTTGCAGTTTTACGATGACAACGACCCCCAGTTTTTGTCTGCCGACGACCGGGATTATCTCGAACGCCTATGCAAACGAAAGACGACTGACGCTGAAGAGGAAGACGAGCGCTTTTATGCTGACCACCGCTTGGAACTCAAGGAGAGGGTTCCTTTAAAGGCAAAGTGGGACAAATTTATTTACGGAGCGCCGGTCGAGTCGGAGGATTTCATTTCTGGCCTGATGCAGTGTATGCAGGCGCTCTTTGATCAGGATCAGCAAGGTGCGGACCGACGCCTATCGATTCGAGCCGACGCTCGAACGCGAGGGGATCTGAAGGGAATCAACCGAGACGCGGGTCTTTTCTTTGCTTTCAGGTATCGGGGAATAAGAGAGCTCCTAGGAAAAGCAGTAACTTGGGACGTTGGTGACTTGTTTCGATTTCCAGAATTGGACTCACTCTGGCGCGGAGCAACGCGACCACACGTGAATCGTTCGATAGCGAAGGCGGCCTTGCAGATAAAGTTTTTCCTCGATCTTGAAGTAATAATGTCAAATGGGCAGAGCCAATCTTATTCAAAGCAACTTGTATGGAGGTTTAATGCGAACGGCATCGCGTCCGAGATGTCTGAAGATTGGAGACGCTTAGTAGATCACCCCTTGGTGCAGTGCCAAGTGCATCGAGAGCTCGTGAGCGGCAAGGGCCGGCACCAGTCGGTTGACTTACAAGACGTGCGAACGTTCCTCCCAACCTTTCACAAGGACCGCGGATCGCTAGTTTCCGTTTATCGGCCAGAAAATGACATTCGCGCTTGGTATCCGCAAAACGTGGTCAAGGCGATACAAGAGCAAAGAATCAGCGTGGAGGCGGGCGAAACTATTAAGAATTTGTTCGGCACATTTGCCGACAAGTATTGCGCGGCAGTTAAAGAGTTTTCGGAAAAGGGAGTAGCAAGTCAACTGTTGGATGAGCAACTGGGCGCCTATAGCGACCTGCTCTTTATGATCTGCAAAGAAGCGAAAGGCGATCGAAATAGGGAGAGTTTGCTACGGCCCCTGCTTGAAATTGGCAACGTTCCGGTGCAGGGAGGGGCGGTCGCTTCAATTACGGCCCCGTGGCATCCCCTGCGGATCGCGGCGATTGCGCAAAAGGCCACTCAGGTCGCTGGGCTTATACGCCATCTTATGTTCGCGGAGAACGTTTTCTTCGGCGACACGAAACTTTACTTCGAAGAGTTGAAGGATGAACTAGACCATCCGTATTATCCTGAAGTCACTTTGGGCTGGAGAGAAGGAAAACCCGAGATACTTGCGCTTGCTGATCACTACCTCGATTACTCCCTTCACGAACCGCCTGTTATACAGTCCGATTTCTATGCCGACACAGACGAGAATCCGCATGAGTGTGCGGTGCGGGTTATTGATATTCTGAAACGGTACTTAGCGCTTCACCCGCACGAGCAGGCCAATCTTTCGGTCGTGTTGTACAATTGCGATTCGGCGCGACTGCCTCAAGCGATCGTTGAGAAGATTCAAGAAATCCACGAAGAGGAAGAAGACATCCGTTGCCAGGTTGTGCTCCGACATCGCAACGGGGCCAAACTTCGAGAATTGTATGAGCGAATCATTGAGAACAGTGAATCCGACGCAGATTCGTTCGTAGCGAGCGAGGCAACGCGCGATTTCATGGCGCGACTTCGGATTGGAATTATGGTGGATGAGGCGGCTCCTCCGCCCGAAGGGGAAGGCCCACCTACGGATATTGTCTTTTTGCAGGATGTAATTGCCCGGCATGCCCAAATGGAATGGTATGCAGAGGATGCCATCCCGATTCCTTTAGAAGAGTGGGTGCCGCCCCGCTGGTCCCGGCGACGACCGGCAGCGTCGGACGATATGAAGTCGGTCGTCTATTTGTGTTGCCCGGTCGCTTCAAAAGAAGGCTGGAATTATCTGACCGCCATAACCACATTTTTCCGCGGTGACTGGGACGGCATCGAAGATCGTCGTTTGCTGCCGGCGCGTCAGTTGAATTTCAATGATCCGACCACAGCGCAAATCTTCAAAGAAGTACACAATCTTGGCAACTGGGTAGTAAATTACGATGAACTGCTAGATCGTCGGCAGCTCGTTAATCAACACGTAAAGGTGATCCGATACAAGCAGACGGAAACGCAGGGGCGCAACCTTCTCATTTCCTCAAACACGTCGACCGCGCTTCTACACAGAATGGTTATTCAGCGGCTGCAAAACCTTGCGCTTGGACTTGATAACACGGCGCTCTCAGCACTTGCGAGACAATTTATTAGCGAAGCAAACGTGATTTCCGGTGACCTCGTTTTGCGAGCCGCTAAACGGGGAAAAAATGCTAGCGAGTTGATGGGGGTTGTTCTTAGTCGATACCTGATTCGACGCGAAATAGGCGCCGATCGTTATTTCGGGTGGTATTTCTTGGACGACTACGCTAGCTGGTTGGGCCAACGAGAAGAACAGATTGCGGATATTCTTGCGCTATCACCCGAGACGGATTCTAAGGGAAACATGCGTCTTGCAGTTGTTATCTCTGAATCGAAATACATAGATCATTCTGGTCTATCAGCCAAGAGAAAGGAGTCGCAAAAGCAACTCCGGCAAACTATCGAGCGACTGACAAAGGCGCTGTTCGGCGATCCTGGTCGACTAGATAGGGACATCTGGCTAAGCCGGTTTTCTGACTTGGTTTTAAATGGTATACACTTCCCAGCCAATGCTGAATTACGATTGTCTCGCTGGCGGCGGGCGATTCGAGAGGGACAATGCACGATCTATTTGCGCGGTTACTCGCACGTGTTCGTTGCGAGCCCAAGCGACTGCCCGGAGTGCTCTGAGGTGGTGGCGGTCGCGGAATGCGAGAACGCATTTCAAGAGGTGTTTTCGAGATCAAAGCTTCGCCAATTGGTTTTGCATTACAACAAAGACGCTGATCCAACGGTGGTGCGCCGCGAAGGAGTTGCAGACGATATTTGGACTGAGAAATCTTACCGTAACCCGTCGAAAAGAATTACGACGCTGACAAAGCCAGCCAAGATTCCCGCTGCTAGGCTGACAGAGGCTGTCAAACAAAACGATGAAAGAAAAGCCGAAGTGCCGGTGGAGTCCGTGACTACGCTTCCAGCGTCGGACGTGAGCGAGCTAACCGAGTCGTCGAACGTTAAAGACATTCCGCAACCGAGTAGTCAGCTTGAGTCGCATTCTGCGCCGGATGGGGAAGCTGAGTTAGTTTGGTTAAAACAGGTGTCGAACGCAACGAAGGGTGCGCTACAGCAATTTCAACTCCAATCGAAATTATCCTCTGTCGTCCTAACACCTAACGCTGCTCTTTTGAAGTTTCACGGCAGTGCAAATTTGACAGTTGAGCAAGTCAATAAAAAGCGGTCAGAATTCCTGACGACGCATGGCTTAAACATCATTTCAGTTAAGGCGGAGCCGGGGGTTGTAAGTATTGCCATTGCCCGACCGAAACGAAGAGTCTTGATGCTGGCAGAAGTATGGAAGAACTGGCACCCGAAACAGAATGGCGGCAACGTGGAACTCTTGTTGGGGCTAAAGGAAGACGATGGTCAGCCGCTGATTTATTCACCACGAATCAACGCCCCCCACGTCCTTGTGGCGGGTTCGACGGGAAGTGGCAAATCAGTGTTAATGCAGAATATCTTGTTAACTATCGCTGCGACGAACACGCCGCAACAAGCAAAGATCATTTTAATCGATCCGAAAATGGCGGTGGACTATTTCGCATTCGAGGGGCTTCCGCACCTTCAGGAGGGGTTAATAACCGAACAAGGTGCAGCGGTCGCAGCTTTAGAGGGCCTGGTTGAAGAAATGGATCGACGCTACAAGCTATTAAAGGAGAACCGAGTCAGCAACATATTCGATCTTATTGCGAAGCCCGAGGCAACAGAAAGGCCGCCAGTCCTCTGGGTGATTCACGATGAGTTCGCAGAGTGGATGATGACGGACAGCTACAAGAGCGCAGTTGAACAAATCGTCGGTCGTTTGGGTGTGAAGGCTCGGGCAGCGGGTATCTTCTTGGTTTTTGCGGCGCAAAGGCCGGACGCTAACGTTATGCCGATGCAACTCCGGGCGAATTTAGGGAATCGCCTGGTTCTTCGTGTAGATGGTGAGGGAACGTCAGAAATCGCCCTCGGAGAAAAAGGAGCCGAACGCCTGTTAGGCAAAGGCCACTTGTGCGCGAAGTTGGAAGGTGAGCCGTCGCTTATTTTTGCACAGGTTCCGTTCGTCGATGCAAGAGGGACTGAGCTGATGATTCAAGAAATTATTTCGAGGCAATAACCATCGGGAACCGCTGTTTCCCAATCAGGGGTTGCCGGTCAGTAGAATGATCGAACACCTGAACAAATTGGTTTCGCAGATTGATCTTGATGCGAGTACGGAGGACTGGATGCTCCGCTTTCTCAAAATCGTCGTATTGCAAAAACGTTAGTTTGCCCGACCGGACGTGAATTTTTATCAAATCGGCTTCCTCTGGATTACCGTATCGCAGCGCCGCGCAATATACGTAAACCCTCAGGATTGGCGGAAGCGTAGCCAGCATTGTCCGATGAAAAGTGAAGTGGCCTTCGCCGGGCTCAAATACTCCACTGGTCAAGCCGTCGAGAGCCAGTTCAACTTCGTCCGGATCTCCTGCCGCGAACAAAAGCTGTCTTCCCCGTTCTAGCGCCTTGCCCAGATCGCCAAAGAAGCTTCGGATGTCGAACTTTATTCGTGGTGGAAGTTCCCGCCGAAGAAAGCGCTTCCGAAAATTTGCCATTGCAAGGTAAACCAATACATCTTCAAACCGCGTCTTCCGCGCGATCTCCCATAACTCTTGTCCGTTGTGTGTAACAGCAAGCGCCACTGCTCTATTGAGTCCGCCAGCCGCCATTCGGACGTCCCGCAGTCGATCGAATTCTGGGGCCTCGGGAGCACGACCCAAGTCCAGCATTACTTCCCAAAAAGCGTCAAATAGCTCCTTGTTCAAAGCATATCGATTGATCCGATCCCGATTTCGGGTGGCCGGGCTCGAAAACCTTAGTTGTGCCGAAATCTCGCTCCAGTCGATTCGCCGCCGATTCCGGCTTGCTTCGAAGAGTTCCGCTTCATGTTTGTCTCGAAACACCGCGCAAATTCCTAAACCAAGCGTGATTGCTTCAACGTCGAGCGTTTGTTCGATCAATGACTCCAGCTCACCAGGAGCATAGAATTTTTGGAAGGTTTTCGATTTAGTGAGGTAGCCATCGCGATAATGCGTCGTATGAGCGGCATTTTGTTGGCCCGCAACCAGTGTGGAGACCAGCAGCAATCTCTTTGTAAGAGCGTAGGCATCGCGCAGCGCCGATGCTCGCTCTTCTCGGTCCTCCACCACATTTAAGACGTATCCGAGATTGACGACAGAGGCGTTTGTGCGTGGCGTATTTGGCCGGAACGCGGGGTCCCAACCCGTGGCCTCGTATCCCAGGTTTGAGAGCGCTTCGACATCCATGCCGTGACCGCAGCCATAATCGAAAAAACTATCATTTTTTGTCAGCAATCCGCGTTGGAGTAGCACCTTGACAGGACGCGACAGATCATAGCGTTTGATAGCAGTCCGATGGCGCTCCACCGCCGCGACACCACCCACAGTTGAGGCGGCTCCGTTAGGGGTAGTCGGAGGGACAAGGTCGTGTCCCGAATAAGTATAGCCTAAGCGTTTCAGCAGTGTTAGCCACTGCACCCGTAAACCGATTTTGGTTGAATCGCGATAGAGTCCAGCCGCCTCTTCATCTTTCGTCAATGCCGAGAAAACAGGCACCCTTTCATCGCTCGGAGAAAGAAACGTTTCCTTCCGATGGAGAATTGGCGGATTGGCCCGGCGGCGGTAATCGGTGCGTGTTAACAAACCCGTTTTGAGGTTTATCTTTGTTGCTTCGGTGAGTGCAGGATGAGGATCGGTGTCAAAGTCGGGATAAGTGAGAAACGTTGTTGCAAACTGATCTTCGTGAAATTTGATTATGTTCCATTCGCAGTCGGGTTGTGCCGCAACCTCTGCTCTCTCCACCTCCTGGCGTAGCCGCAGTGGGAGTTCTGCCAAACAGCAGCGGTGCACATAGACGGCATTTGGCAGCCGTTTTCCGATCTTCAATTGCACCACAGCGTCACGAAAAGCGATCGCAGAGTCCGCCTTCATCTCTCTTAATTTATTCGCTTTAGCCGTTGTCTTAAGGTCCCTACAAAATCGAAACGGTTCCAAATCCCTCTGGCATGAATCTGGCAGCATTTCGTGCGTGGCAAAACCCCAAATGCCGTTCGAACGGCAACCGCCGACCAGAATAGTCAGAATTCTGTGTTCCGAAGAGCAAGAGGCGTTTTGCGAACTCTTTAGTCACTTTGTCCATGAAGCGGCAGGAGAGGGTTTTTCCGTAGCATTGCTGATTCCGCCAACAATCCTTGAGACTGACGTAATGGAGACGGCCGCTCGGCAACACTGGGACCTTGCGATTCTCTTCTTGAACAACATCAAGTATCTTTCGGGAGATCGGACCTCGGACGGTTTGATACGTGACGCGAGAAATTTGATCCGCAAAATGAAACAACTTTTTGGACGGCCGATCATTTGCTTTTACGGAGGCGACTTGACCGCAAGCCGACGTATAAGTTTGCGGGACGCGGGAGCCAAAGAAGTATTCCCCGTACCTGTTCGGTCCGATGACGTTATCGTCGTCTTGAAGGAACTGCTCGGTGAGGTGCGGGGGCTATAATTTCGGGGGGCAAGTAGTGCCACCCGCGTTCGTGGAGCAAATGATAGAGAGTGAAAGTAAGGCAGGCACAGTTCGCCGAGTTGTGGTCCTCGATTTTGAGGAGGCGTCCGCAGCCGATCTTTAGAAATGCCGCTCATCTATCGCGAAGTGAAACGCGAGACGACCAGGTTCCGCAGCCGGGCTATGTCGGCACTCGTTATCGCTCTGGCGGTTTACTTTTTGTTGCGATGAACCCCGGCGGCAGGCGCGGCAGCATGACCAAAGCAGACGAGCGCCAATTGCCGCTATTGCGCGCTCTCGCTAGCGCGTCACAACGAACGTGCCTCCCTCGTTTTGTCGAGATGAACCGCGAATTGGCGAGTGCTATGCCGCAGTGGAATCTCGTTCGATTTATCGTCACACCCATTTTGGAGGGGCTCGACCTTTCGTTTTCTCAGGTCGCCTACATCAACTTGGTGAAATGGCGCACTCGCGGCGAACGGATGTCCGTTGGGCTGCTACAGCGAAGCTGGAAGTTCCAAACCGGACCACAGTTCCATCTGCTCAGACCGGCCGCAGTTGTTTGCCTCGGCATCGCGACAGGAAATGCTTTGCGTCACTTAACTGACAAGTTGCCGTTTCATCTGACGATCCCGCGTGTTCGAAAGGATTGTTTCAGCCCGCCGGCTCAAAAAAAAGTCATTCGTGCCGCTATTCGCTCTCTCAAACCGTGCATTTGAAAATCATCAGTCTTTCACACCTTTCCGAAATCTCCGGGCCAACTTTCCGCTGCGATGAGCTCGCCGGTGGCATCAAATAGGCGGACTTCGCCTGGCTGTGACCGGCTGTAGAATTTCGCGTAACCAATGGCTGCGTCGGCTTGTTGATACCAGAGGCGACCGAACGGCAACGCCTCGGAAATTAGATCGAACCCGCGACGATCTTTGCGCGGTCGGACTTCGTAAACGTGCATTCGCGCATAATATGTTCGCGCGAACAGAAGGCGAGATTGTGACAAAAAAGGGGGCCGAGCACCGCACCCGATGGGCAACGACACTCGGCCTTTGTTCCCCCCAGAACAGAGAAACGCATAGCACGCGGACTCGATGCGCGAAAGAAAAAATATGTTCGATGAGATGTGACCGGCCTCTTGCGCGTTGCTTCATCGAGTCCGATTTGTTGAGGAACGAAATGGACTATTCGAGATTCATTGGTCGCGACCTGGATTTTTCAGAGAGCCTCAGCAAGTGGGGAACCGAGGACTTCAAAGAGGCGGTCGAGATTGATCTCGGCGAAAACGAATCAGATTTGCCATTAGAGGACCTTTGCGAATCGGGTGGAGTGCCGGATTGGGAAGATTCGGCAGAGTTCGATTTAGGCGATCCAGAAGAACGCGCCAACAGAATCATCCTCACTGGCGACGTTTGGTTTAATGAGTCCATCCCGAGCGGCTGTCGGGATATTAACTGGAATGAAGCGCGCCGGGGACGAATCTTCGTGGAGATCGACAAGAAGTCGGGGCGCGCAGACGTAAGTGTCGAGCGGGTCGAACGCGCTGAGCGCAATTTGGAGAATTACTGATCTAATTCACCTCTCGAGGGGTCAGAGGCATCCGCGATTATCTGAGCGGCGGACCGCGCACGCTTGAAAAAGTTCCTCGAAAACCGCGATACAAAGACCACCCTAGAGAACTGGGGAGGAACTCACCAATACCCCGAACGATGGGGATTCCGAATCTTTGGGGAAGTCCTTTTCTTAACGTAAAGAAAGACCGAGAGAGGACCTTACCGGGGGGAACGGACCCACCGGGGAGAGAGGGTCCCAAGAAGGTCCCAGGCAGGTCCTAGGAAGGGGGAAGACCCAAGGGAGGGGGGAACCCCCGGAGAATGACTATAAAACAGCTACAGAACGCCCCACACGAGGTAAATCAGCGCCCTTTCACGGCGGTAACACGGGTTCGAATCCCGTTAGGGTCGCCATATATTTCACGCTTCGTCGAGACTCGGTTAATCGAATACGCCCTCCGAGATCAAATCGAGATGGCGACGCCCCAATGCCGTAGCGTGATCAATGTGCGCTTGCGGATCGTTTGTCGGTAGAAGTTGAGCAGCAAACCCCGCTGCCATAATCAGGCAACTGATGACGGTCTGGTGAATCAGATTTTCGTACACCCGTCATCACGAGACAAGAGGGCAAATGAGGACGAATGGGTGTGCCCACTCAGAATGAAATACTCCTTACGGAGAAATTCAGTAGTTCCAGCCTCTCGTGCGATCTTAGCGATTGACCAGCTTCGCTCGTCTACCTGGCCCGTATTGTGTTTCGAGTCGATCTATTAGCGCCAGAACTTCTGGACGTTTGTCCCCGAGCACCTTCTCGAGATCGAGATTCTTTAATCGCGCGAGGTAATCTCGTAGCTCCCATACGATTTTCCTGGCCGGAAATTGATCGATGCAAGTTGACGCCGCGAGGTTAAACAGGCTTTCGAGCATCGCACGCGCAATGATCGGTGGACTCGCAAGATGCCCTTCGTCCATGGACGAATGCAGTTCGATGGCGAGCCAAACAAGGTTGTTGGCGTGTCGATAGTTGAAGCCAATTTCTATCGGTCCATCTCCGTCGGGCGCGTCGTGGGCTTCCTTAACGATTTGTTGCAAAAGATCGAGAGCCGAAGACTCAAGCGCTGCGATCTCATCGTCTGGTTCGGGCACAACTAATTTTGATGCCAGCAAACCAAAAACCGCAAGGACGGAGCGCGACCGGATTTGGCACCAGGAATGCACCGCAGCATAACCGAAATAATCATCTTAGTCAGGGCGATTTGAACTTGCCAATTGCCTCGAATTTTCGTGAAAGTTCACACTCGCCTAAAGGAGAATAACCGCCAACCCCTCCCCCCGGAGACGCATCCCAAACCCCATTGGTAATTGAGAACAGTAGTATTACATATTTCTCAGAAGGTTTTCTGGTTTTGCGTCAGCGGATGTCTTGTACTGATTACAGGAATCTTGATATGGGCCGTCATCGTGGGTCGTCCTGTTGCCGTTTCCGCGGGAAGTGTCGGAGTGACAATTCAAAAAGCTGAGCAGTCTGTAGGAGACGCCCGCGATCGGTTGGTTGCCATACGGACTAAACTCAACATCGCGTCTGAACACGCGGATTTAGAGAGCGTGAGCGAGGCATTGCCGGAGTTGGACGAAATTTTGAAGAGCCTTGGGATTGCTCAGGCTGCTCTTCTGCGCCAACAAGCACGCCTCCATGACACCGGCCTTGGCCTTGACGTTTACGGCACCGACTATGGGTATGGACCGAGTCCGACCCCAACACCCCAAGCCTCGTCGCCGGTTCCGTGAAATATTGGTGAACTATGATCCCAAGTGTAGGAAAGTTCCGACTATGCGAGAAGATCAAATCAGTCACTGTCGGCAAATCAATGGAAAACTCTTATGGACTTATCGCTCCAGAAACTAACCGAAGCACTAACACTACGGCAACAAATAGCTGCCCTCGAAGAGCGATTGAGGTCGCTCTTCGGAGGTAGTTCCTCTGAAACAAGTAGCAGGCGACGCTCGCGCAAGCGCAAGGCCACGTCGGCTGCGACCCGCGCGAAACTCGCAGCCTCGGCACGAGCACGGTGGGCTCAGCGGAAGGGAACGGCCCCATTCAAAACGTCGGCCAAGAAAAAGGGCGGCCTTACTGCCGCTGGCCGAAAAAAACTCTCGGACGCGATGAAGGCTCGGTGGGCGAAACGACGCAGCGTCAGTGGAGGTCGGGGAAGGAAAAGAACCGGCCTTACTGCCGCGGGCAGAAGGAAACTTTCTGAAGCGATGAGGGCTCGTTGGGCGGCACGACGCAGCGGCAGTGGTGATGGGGGCCCAAAAAGACCGGCTTTACGCAGATGATACTCCAAGAAGCCAAGGACATCTTTTACGAAGCAAGCGCAACGCTCAGCGACAATGTTCGAAAATTGTCGTTTGGTGGGATTGCAATCATCTGGATTCTGAGAGTCGCAGATAAGACAGCAGGGGGAATCCCTTTTTCAAAGGTCCTTTTTGTGCCGCTGATCGCCTTTGTTGTGGGATTACTGTTGGATGCGCTGCAATATCTGTACAAGACCATCGCTTGGTGGCTCTATCATAAGCGCAAGTACCAAGCTGGCCTTGCAGCGGACGCAAATATTGATCCCCCTCACAGTCTTAATGCGCCAACTTGGTTTTTTTTCGGCGGCAAGGTGATCAGCTGCGGGGTGGGGTACTGGTACCTGCTCGCGTACATGTGGAGCGCCCTCTAGCGGGCATCAGTTCTGCGCGAGGCGGAATGGAAAGCCGATCTCGCTGCCGAGTTGGGTGAGGAATTGCTTCAAAAACTGTGTGCGCTGCTGCGGCGGCGCGTCCGGCGGCGGCCTGCATCGTCTCGGCTAGACTCAGTAACTTGGTGAAGAATTAATCAATGATGCTCGTGCGGTCATCGGCCGCGCGGCTCGCGGGAATCGGTTCGGACTGTGGTAGCGGCGTGCCGTTGCTGCGCGTAACTAAACGCTTGCGATTCCCACCGCGGCCAGAGTCATCGAGCCGGTTGGTGTTCTGCAACCTTCGTCTCGTCGCTTCTCGCGAAGGAATCGAATCGAGGGCTTATGCTATCATTCGGGAATGGCTGGCCCGGCAATTTCGGTGGTGATCGCGACCTACAATCGCAGCCGCGCGCTGGCCCATGCGATTGAGAGCGTTCTCGGGCAGACATTCACGGATTGGGAGCTGATTGTCGTCGGGGATGCGTGCACTGATGACACCCCGGAGATTGTCGCGCGATACGTCGAGGCGGACCCGCGGGTGCGGTTCATCAATCTCGAGCGGAACTGGGGCGAGCAGAGTGCGCCGAACAATATCGGGCGTTCCCTGGCCCGGGCGCCGTTGATTGCTTACCTGAGCCACGACGATCTTTGGTTGCCGCATCACCTCAAAGCGTGCAGCGAAGCGCTCGCCGCCACCGGAGCGGATTTGGTTCTCGGAACCGCGGCGAACATCTCGTTTGAAGGTGGCCGGATTGGGTTTGAATCGCTGCACGTGTTGCTGCAGGGGATGGGCGAACGCAATCGCTGGTCGCCCTCGGACCTCGACGCCAGCGTGGTGGCGGCTTCGTGCTGGCTAATCCGCAAAGAGGTGTTGGACCAAGTAGGCGGTTGGCGGATGAGTGAGGAGGAACGCGCGGAACCGTCGCAGGCTTTGCTCTTTCGGCTTTGGCGTCGCGGCTTTCGCATCTATACGCTGAACGACCTGACGCTGGTCATCGTCACGGCCGGCAATCGTCCGGCCTCGTACCGGGAGCGCGAAACTCCGGAGCACGACTGGATCGCAGAGCAGTTGAACGATGCTGCGTTTGCTTCTGAGCTCGCCGCGCGGATGCCGAGCACGAATGCCTTTGCGGAAAGGCGATCGTCGCGGCGACCACCGTTTTGGCGACGCGCGATTGCCGGAATTCTGGCCCACATTGGAATCAATCCGCGGGTGCCGTCGATCGCGATGCGCCATGGCTGGAGCCGGGGCGCGTATCTTCGCCATTTACGCAAGGTTCTCGGCCTGGACTCCAGCGTTCGAGGCGCCGCCTCTGCGGTCCGCGCCAAGGCTGTGCGACGCGCTTGCCGAATCACGATCGGAACCCCGGTGGATTTCCGCGCCGGTGCCGGTGGAGCCCGTCATCTCGCAACCGGCTGGTCGCATCCCGAAGACGACGGCGTCTGGAGCGACGGTCCGTCTGCGTCGTTAATGTTTGATGTCGGCAGCCCACCGACCACCGATTTGCAATTTGAATTCTCCCTGGTCGTTTTTCCAAACGCCCCAGCCACCGCGCAAGAAGTCGTCATCGAGACTACGCGAGGCCGGCCAATCGATCGATGGACGCTCTCGGTGCCGAGCGGCGATTGGAGCATGATCGTGCCGGCATCCGCCTGGATCGGATCTCGCATCGGTTTGCGCTTTCGTTTTGACGAAGCAAAGTCGCCCAGCGAGCTTGGCCTCTCGGCGGATCGTCGGGCGCTCTCGATCAAATTAAGACGCGCCTGCATCTTTCGCCCTGCCACTAAATGATCCGACTCCAACAAAACTCTCGTTTGCCAATCGATGGCTGCGCGGTGGTCCCGGCGAAGCCGAATCCCGACGCGCGCGGTTGCCTCTACGAAATCTATCGCGCGGAATGGCCCGGCGCGTTTCCAACCGTGCAGTGGAATGCCTGCATCTCGAAAGCTGGCGTTGTTCGCGGCGTGCACGTGCACGTTGATTATGAAGAATACTACACGCTGCTCGCCGGGCGAGGGATCCTGGGATTGCATGACGTCCGTCGCAACTCGCCCACCTTCCGGCGCAGCATCACGATCGATTGGCGCGCGGACGACAGATGCGCGGTCGCTATCCCACGCGGCGTCGCGCATGTTTTGTGGTTTGTCGAGGACGCCGTCCTCGCTTTCGGCCTGAGCAGTTACTGGCGTGCCGAGCTCGACGTAGTGGGCTGCCGCTGGGACGATCCGGCGCTCGGACTTGAGATTCCCGACGGAGCGAAATCACTCTCGCAACGGGACACCGAGTCCGGCGGCTACGAGGAGATGGTGCAGAGCTACGAATCGTTGCTGGCGCGTCACACCCGGCAGGCCGTCGAGGTTTAAGGGTGCGGCGCGAGGTCGCGATCGTTTTCCGTCCATTCGCCGGCGAATGAGAAACGAACGCTGGCGCATCGCTGCGCTCGGGCTGGGCCCGCTCCTCATTTTGATCGCGGCGATCTTTGCGCTTGGGTCGGACAAAATCGGCAGCAGCGCCGGCCAATCCCGGGCGTTCGCTCCGACGAAACATTTTCGCACTGTCGTCTTCATCCTCGACAGCGCCGGAAAATCCGAAATGTTCGATCCGGAGCTCATGCCGTTTTTGAGCTCGCTGCGAACGTCGTCGCTCTCGGGCCGATCTCGGTCGTGCGCGGCGAAAGCGACGTTCCCGTGTATCAAAAGTATTTTCGAAGGACGCGAAGCGACGATGGGAACAACGCTTCAGGATTTCTCCGCGTTCGCTTCGAGCCGGACGACCTGGCCTGCATCCCTGGCGGCACTCGGGACGCGGCTGGTGGTCGCGTCGGATCACACTTTGAACCGGCTTTATCCACACGCGTTCGTCGATTGGTTGAACTACGAAGATTTGCGCGCGCCTTTGCTCGAGCGTGACGCCTTCGTTTATGGCAAGGCGAGGCATTGGCTCGACGATCCATCGATCGACGTGCTCGTCCTCCACATCATTGGAACCGACAAGGTCTCGCACGAGTACCCGGTCCGCGGCCCGGAATATCGGCAAAAATATCAGGAGGTGGACAATTTCATCCGCGAAGTCGCCGCTCGGTTGAGCTCGGAAGATTATCTGTTCGCCATCAGCGATCACGGTCACAACGAACTGGGCGGACATACGGAAGACGCCGCCTACCTCGCGCGCGGGCCTGTGTTTCCGGCCGATCTTCGCCAGGACCTGAACGCGGAGGACATCCTCTTTCTCTTGAGCGTGCCCTACGGATTGCTCCTGCCTCGGGATTACGAAGGCCAAGTCCGGATGGATTTGACGCGGCTCGAGCCCGACGCGGCGAGGCAATGGCTCATCGAACAGTCAAAGATTTTGCATCTGCCGACCACGCCGTTGCCCTTGGATCAAGCGCAGCTCCGGTTGAATGAGGAGATCGCGCGCGGCCGAATTGAGGGCCGGCGGGCGGCGGCGATCGACGCGGCGTGGCGTAGCGCGCCGTTTTGGTTCGCGGCCGGTTTGTTTTTGATTGGCGAAACGCAAAGAAGGCAACGTCAGGGACCTCGGGCGTGGTTCCTTCACATTGCGCTCGGGCTGTTCCTCGCAGGCGTTTTCGGTGCGATTGCATTTTGGCTGTTTCCGACCGGACTCACCTGGCTCCATGACGAAACTCACCGGCCGCTCGCATTTGTTGCGTTCTACCTCGCAGCGGCAGCTATCGGGTTTATCTGGAGTCGCCGGCGTGGATCGAAATCGTGGCGAGCTCTCTCTCTGGACACGCTCTGGATAGTCGCGGTCGCCGTTTGGCTCCTGGCGTATTTCGGGCCACTTGGATACTCGCTCACCCGCCACGGCTCACTCATGGTTCTTGCGATTTTTCCCATCGTAGCGATAGCCATCTCCGCCGGCTGGCGCGCGTTGTTTTCGCGGCCGGCAATGTTCCTGATCGGCCTCCTGCCGCTTGCCTGCTACGACGTCGAGTCGTTTAACCTCAAATACCCGCTCCTCGACCGCATTCCTGAATGGACGCCGAGCGGACAAATCATTGTGAGCGCCATCGCTGCAACGGCATTGTTGTTCGCGCTTCGTCTAAATCGACGTGGCTGGTTCAAGGCAGGGCTCCTGATTCTGGCCTGGCTCACTTTCAGTCATTACTTCTTCGATTTCCCGTTTTCAAAATTGATTGGCGGCCTGCTCGCCTCCTGTTGGCTAGCCGGTTGCCTCGAGCTCTTCGGGCGCGCCCGCCTTCCGCTGCGTTGGTTCGCTGTCATTGCCGCCGTCTTTCTCTTCGTTCTACTCACGTTCTTCCTGAACGGCTTCGCGCTCAGTCACGTGGACTTTCGCTTCGCGGCCACGAAGATTTTTCTTTTCGCGAAGGAGTTGTGGCGCGCGCCACAATTGATTCTCTGGGCCGCCCTCAAATACGCCTTTGCCCTGGCGCCTGCGCTGGTGGTGATCCGCCTGTCAGGGGCCGCCCAAACTATCTGCCGGCAACTGCTCCTCCTCGGCTGGTGGCGGCAGCTCAGCGTCGTGGCGAGCGCTCTCGGCCTGGCGATTTTTAACGCCCGCGGGATGCACGATTTGTGTGGGGAGGAAATCTACTTCTGGACCTTCCTGAACTTGGTTTTGTTTACCTCTTGCCTGATCTTTTCCCGCGGTTCGGACTTGTCGACCGCCCGAGAGCGTTCCGTAGCCTAGGGTGGTAATCGCCGTTCGATTCCGCTAACCTTCCGAAACGCGATGCAGGAGAATTTCTACCAGGCCGACTTCGAACAACCGCATCCCGAGCGAACGCGCGCGATCCTCAAGGCGCATCCGGAAGTCCGTTCCCTGATGGGCCGCAACCCCTTCACGGCGCTGATCGGATTGCTCGTGGTGGCGGTCCAAACCGGAATCGCCTTCGGGGTTAGCCGCCTCGGTCCTAATGGCTGGTGGGTCGGCCTTCTCGTCGCCTACGGCTTCGGCGCGTTCGCGAATCATTGCACTTACGTGATCATCCACGACGCCACCCATAATCTTGTCTTTCGCTCCCGAATCCTGAACAAGCTCGTCGCGATCGGTGCCGATCTCCCCAATCTCCTCCCCGCGGCTGTTTCCTTCGGGATTTACCATCTCAAGCATCACGCCCATCAGGGCGATTACGAAGTGGACGCTGACATCCCGAACCAGTGGGAGGCGCGCCTCGTCGGCAACAAATGGTACCGGAAAACGCTCTGGCTTTTCTTCTTCCCGATTTTCCAGCTCACGAGGCCGCCCCGCTTGAAAGCGATCGCCATGTGGAACGGGTGGACGGTAGTCAACATCCTGGCCGTCCTCAGCTATGTGCTCGCGGTTTACTTCGTCTGTGGCTGGCTCGGCCTTTGGTATCTGGGGTTGTCGTTTTTGTTTTCCGTCGGTCTCCATCCCGTCGGCGCGCGCTGGATTCAGGAGCACTACACGCTCGATCCGGACCAGGAGACGTTCAGCTATTACGGCCCGATCAACCGAGTGGCGCTGAACGTCGGTTACCACAACGAGCATCACGACTTTCCGTCGATCGCCTGGAACAACCTCCCGAAGCTCCGTGCTCTCGCCCCGGAATTCTACGATTCCTTGCGCTCCCATTCCTCCTGGACCCGGCTCATGATCCAGTTCGTGTTCGACGAGCGCTACACCCTGTTTTCCCGGGTGGAACGCCCGGGGGAAGGGGTCGATCGCGCCCAAAATCGCGGCCTGCCGCTGGCAAACGCCCGGACGATTTAGCCTGTTTTTTTGGTGGACGTTTTCCCGGGTGTTCCATATCTTACCGGCCTGCTCAATCGAATGACCATTCCGGCGATCGCTGCCGCGTCGCTTCTCATTCGCTGCCTTAAGAACAATCGTCAGCCGTGCGAGCGCACTTTCCGGTTATGTCATTGACTCCAGATAGCTCGGCGAATGGAAACGGCCTCAGGAAATTTGGGCTGAGCGATTTTATTGTCGGTAACAGCAGAGACCCGCTCGAGCCACCACCGGTGTTTACGGAATGGCATCGGGAAATCGAGTGGGCGATCGAGTTATACGAGCCGCAACTGCTTGGTCCGCCCGAAGCGCGCACGACTCTGCAATACGGCGGCAAGCCGCACTCGGTCATCAATCTTTGCTCCTACAACTATCTGGGCCTGGCGAATCATCCGGAGGTGATCGCGGCGGCGCATGAAGCGCTTTCCACTCACGGTCTGGGGGCGTGCGGTTCGCCGACTCTCTCGGGAATGACCGATCTTCACCGTAAACTGGAGAGTCGCATGGCGGATTTCCTCGGCTTTGAGGAAGCGATGCTCTTCAATAGCGGATTTGGAGGCGCGCTCGGCGCCATCTCCGGATTGATGAGAAAGAGCGACGTCGCGGTAATGGATAATCGCTCCCATCTCAGCCTGCGCGATGGAGCAGTTCTGGCCCGGACGCGAGTGGAACGATTCGAGCATAACGACCCGGCGTCGCTCGATGCGGCTCTCCGGCGACATAAAGGGAAACGCCGCCTCGTGATCGCGGAAGGCATTTACTCGATGGACGGCGATTTCGGACAACTCGACGCACTCATTGACGTGGCTGAAGCTCACGACGCGAGCGTTTTCGTGGACGAAGCCCACTCGATGCTGGCCTGCGGCCCGACCGGGCGCGGGGCGGTGGAACATTTCGGCGTGCACAAACGCGTCCGCATGCTTTATGGGACTTTCTCGAAAGCTTTCGGCGCCCTCGGCGGTTTTGTCGCCGGCTCGAAGGAGATGATCGATTACTTGCGCTTTTACGCGCATCCTTACGTTTATTCCTGCGCCCTGCCGCCTGTCATCGTGGCCGCGATCCTGAAATCGCTCGAGCTTGGCCAGACCCGACCGGAATTGCGGACGCGCCTTTGGCAAAACGCCCGTTATTTCCACGACCAGCTGAACGCGCTCGGCGTGGATACGGGCAATGCCAACACCTACATCCTTCCGATTGTGATAGGCGATCGTGAGCGGATGCATCGGCTCTGTCATCAGTTGCGCCAGCGCGGCCTCTGGGTTGCGCCGGTGGATTACCCGGCTGTTCCGCCGGATCGGACTTGTTTCCGTGCCTGCGTGACCGCGAACCATACCCGCGCCGATCTCGACGAGGCTCTCAATATTCTCTCGGACACGCTGCTGCCGGCGCGGATCCCGCAACTCCAGCACGCGCATTGATGCCGGCGCGGAATTGGGCATCGTAAAAGCGTATGGCGCAACGTTACGTCTCGAACAAAAACGAGTCCGTCCCGATGTTCGAGAGCCGGTTCCTGGAGTTCTTTTCGCATGTGCATCCGGCCACGCCGCTGGTCATTTACGTCCCGCTGATCGTTCTCATGCTCGATCTCGCCTTGCGCCGGCGCAGCCTGGGAGTCGGCCTCGTTTTTGCCCTCGTGGTTTTCGGCCTCGTGATCTGGACGCTCGTCGAATACACGATGCATCGCTGGGTTTTCCATTACCAACCCACGAGCGGCTGGGGAAAACAGCTCCACTTTCTCTTCCACGGGGTTCATCACGATTATCCGAAGGACGCCAGCCGGCTGGTCATGCCGCCCATTGTCAGCATTCCGCTCGCGGCGTTCTTTTATCGGATTGTTCCTCCTCGTTTTCGGGATCGTCGCGCCGCCGGTATTCGCGGGATTTCTTCTTGGTTATCTTTTTTACGACATGGTCCATTACGCGACCCATCATTTTTCCATGAAGAGCGGCGTCTGGCTTTGGTTGAAGAAGTACCATATGCGCCATCATTACGATGACGATCACAGCGGTTACGGCGTCAGCTCGCCGCTCTGGGATTATGTCTTCGGCACGCGCGCCCACCGCGGGCACGTGGAAGCCGAGTCGTTAGGCTCCGCCCGCGATCTCGTAGGCACGACGGATCGTTGACAGGCAAACCGCGGCTTCTTCGAATTCAGCCCGGGCTCTGGCGGGCGAACGAAAGCTGTCGATCACATCCGGTAGCATCGCCTCGAACCAATCCGCGTGGTGGGACCCTGCGGAAAGCGCGCTCTGGAACGGAATCACCTCCGCTGCAATCTTGAGCACGTTGTCCTCGATCGCGATCGTCCCTCGATCGCCCTTTAGGCGAATGGTGTTTCGCCGCGCCTCCGCCTGCCAGGTCAGGAAAATTCGGGCGCGCCCAGTTGGGAAATGCAGCGTCAATTCAGCTTCGTCCTCGATCCCGATCGCGCTCCGGTGGAGCGCCACTTCAATGTCCGCCGGGTCTTCGCCAAACCAATGGCGCGCCAGATAAATCGCGTGCCAGCCGTGGTCCATGAGGATGCCGCCGCCCGCCAGGGCGGGGTCGCGGCGCCAATTAGGATTGTTCGGATCGGCCGCGGCGCAGTCTTCGATCCGCAGAGTTTCGATCTCGATTTCACGCAAGGTTCCGACGGCGTCGCCTCGCAGCGCGTCGGTCGCGTGGCGAATGATCGGAGCGTATTTCCAATTGTGCACCGGCACGACAGCTCGCTCCGCTTTGGCGGCTACGCTTCGCACTTGCTCGAGCTCGGCCGGCTCGAGGACGAGCGGCTTTTCGCAAAGGACATTCCAGCCGCGCGCGAGAGCGCCAAGCATCACTTCGCCATGCCGCGACGGCGGCGTACAAATGTCGACAAAATCGATCGTGTCCGGCAATTGCGCGATCGTCGCGAGCGTTGTCGCGCCGGGAAAACCACGACGCGCGGCGTCGCGCCGTTCTTCCGTCGGATCGACGACCGCCACGATTTCGATTTCCGTCGAACGGGCGTAGGCCGGCGTATGCCCATGCTCGGCGACCGCCCCGAATCCGATGATGGCGCCGCGCCGCACAGCGTTAGTCGGAGAATGCCGCGCTACTGTCATCCCGAGCCGCGCAGACGGCGAGGGACCTCCCAGTTGCAAATTGCGACGCGCAAGCGGTCGTGAAGCCGCGCTGACGATGAATGTCTGATGTATCGCGAAAGCGGGTTGCCGCTTGAGAGGTCCCTCGGCGTGCTCCGCCAGCCTCGGGATGACGACGAAAAACACCCACCTCAGTTCTCCGCCTCGAATCGTTCGAGGACGCGTTCGATAATCGTGAGCGCGGAAGTGGCCTGGTCCACGGAAAGAATCAGGGGCGGATGGACCCGGACGCGCGGCGTGTAACTCATCATGATCAGTCCTTCGGCCAGTCCGCGCTTAAAGAAGTCGACACACCTTTCTTTCGGCAGGAGCGCCTTCGTCTCGTGGTCGACCAGATCAAAGCCGATTAGTAAACCGCGCCCGCGCACGTTTGCGATAGAGCGATATTTTTTCGACAGCGCCTCGAAGCCACTCCGCAAGATGTTCCCGACTTTCACCGAATTCGCCACGAGTCCATCGGACAGGATTGTTTGGATGGTGACCAGGGCCGCGGCGGCGGCGAGCGGATTTCCCCCATAGCTCGAAGAGGAGGCGCTCGGGAGCGAGAATGGTTTCGCCGCCATGATCTCGTTCGTCGAAACCAGCGCGCTCACCGGATAACCCGACGCCATTCCCTTGCCCAGTGTCATGATGTCGGGCACGACCTCATCGTGATCGCAGCCGAATAATTTTCCAGTCCGTCCAAAGCCGGTAATCATTTCGTCGGCGATCAAGAGGGCGCCGTATTCATGCGCGACGTTGCAGACCTCGCGAAGGAAACCGGGAGGCGGCACGATATTCCCTGCCGTTCCCTGGATCGGCTCGATCACGATCGCCGCAGGTCGTCCCGCAATTTCGGTCTCGATCACGCGCCGGAGCGCGGCGATCGCGGCTTCCCGGCAATCGTCCGGTGAACCATCGAATCGGGTTGGGTCAGCGTAGGGCGCGAGATGATGCCCGGTTGGCAGAGGACCGATTAGCGTTTTCCAATCGACGTCCGAAATCGGCAGGACGCCCGCCGTTTTTCCATGGAACCCGCCGGTAAAGCCGACCACATCCGTCCGTTTCGTGAACGATCGCGCCAGCCGGATACCCGCTTCGACCGCTTCCGCGCCGCCGCTGAAAAATTGCGTGCGCGATAATTCCCCAGGCGCCAGTTCCGCAATCAGCCTAACGAGTTTAGCCCGCGGCTCGGAAGTGAAACTGCCGACGCCGACCGCTTCGAGTTGTTTCGTCAGGGCGGCGACATAACGCGGGTGCGCATGTCCCAGACTGGCAACTGAAACACCGGCGTTCAGGTCGAGATAAGTCCGGCCGTCGAGATCGGTGAGGGTCGCACCGCGACCGTGCGCGATTGCCAATTGCGAGACTAGCGCGATCGTCTGGATTCCCGGCGCGATGAATTGCTCCTCCGCTTCGAAGAGCGCCCGCGCCTGGGCTGGAGTTTCGGCTTTAACTGGCATGGACTCGTTTGCTGATAAATTCCGCGATCGCGTAGGAGGCGCGTTCCCGACAGGGGGCGAATGACGGCCAATCGTTCAGGTCGATCAAGGTTAATTCGCCTTCCGGCGAAACAATCACGTCCCCGCCGAAGATGTCGAGTCCCGCCACGGCGGCGGCCTCGTTTCCCAGTTCCTGCAACCGCGCCGTGTCGAACGGATATTTGCGCGCGGCGCCCGAATAAAACCAGTGGAAGAAAGCGCCGCCGGTGATCCCGTAAAACTTGATCTCGTCGCCGGCCCGATGGGCCTGGAGCGCTGCCTGTCCGATACCGCGCTGAGCGAAATCCTTCAAACCGGCCTCGAGGCGCTCGCGCGAATCAACCCATTGCACATCGGCGGTCACCGAGGCATGCACGTCGCCGCGTTTCAGCCAGATCCCGTTGCCCAGATCCAGCCCGCCCAAATCCGGATCCGCATTCGTGTCGACGAGATTCGTTTGGGGAAAGGGAAGGCCAGCCGCGAAGAGGAGGGCCGGCAGGCGATCCCGATAAGTATTGAGCGCGGCTCGCGGACTATTAATAATTCGCGCGCCTTCGAGTTCCCACTCGGACAAACTCTCCAGGGCCGACCTTCCCTGGCACATCGAAAACACCAGCGCCGCTTCGGTCCGGGCGCCGTTCGCCTCATCCAGCGTCATCAGATCGACGGAAAATTCGCGTTCCCTCAATCGATGGGCGATCTGGTCGAGGAGGAGAGCGTCATTCGATTGATGGCGGCCGGGCGAGTACTGCTTCTCGCGATACAGTCCGAGAAGCGTTTTCATTCCTGTGCGGTTCGGAGCAACATTTCGGCGGCGGCAATGTCGCGGGGATGGTCGACATCGATCGATTCCGCGATCGGAATCCCAGCCAGGTCATAGCCGCGCTCGAGCAGTCGTCCCAGGAAATTCCGGAGCGCATCGATTCCATCTCGCCGCGCCGAATCCGCTTCGCGCAAAACGATCGGGCGCACGGCATAGACGCCGGCTGTTGCGTAATTGCCTTCGCCGAACGCCGCAATGCGCGAATCGCCGTCGCTCATCCGAACCAGAAGCGGTTTCTCGTCGTCACCAGGGGAGGCAAGCGCAAGCGTGACCGCAGCCTGAAAGGCGCGGGCTAGTTCGAAAAAGTCGGCATATGCCTTCGGACTCGTAACTGTGTCGACCGTCGAAAGCAAAAATGGACCGTCGTTTCCATCAGCCGCGAGCGCTTCAACCAGCCGGAGAAAACTGTGCATCGAGGTCGGAGTCGTCTCGACAATCCAGCGCAGGGCAAATGGCCAACCGGTCCGCGCGACGTGATCGCGCACGGCAAGGGAATCTTCGTTAATAATCACGACCACTTCCGAGGCGCCAGCTTCGGCCATCGATTTTAGAACGTGCTCGATCAAGGTCGAGTCGCCGATGCGCGCCAGCGGCTTTAAATCCGACGGCTTTGTGCGCAAACGCTCGCCGCGACCGGCCGCCAGCACTCCCGCGCGAAGAAATCGAATGCTCATGCAAAGGTCGAGGTCATCGTGAGCGCGGCGCGAAGATCGCCGAGACTGCGGAGGCGAAAGTCTACAAGGGTGGGATCGGGGCAATCGCGGCTCTCGGCGCCTTCGAGCCAGGCCGTCTTCATTCCGAGTTGTTTTGCGGGCACGATATCGCGTTCGAAGGAGTCGCCGACCATCATGGTTTCGCCCGGCTCGTGACCGAGTTTCTGGAGAGCATGGGTGAAAATTGCCGGGTCGGGTTTGCAAACCCCAACGCGACGCGAATCGACGATCACGGAAAGAAACGGAGTGTAACCGAAATCAGCGCACAGTTTCTCGACATTCCCGCAACCATTCGAAACCACGCCGAGTTCAAAGCCGCGCTCGGCGAGTTCCGCCAGTAAGCCCAAGTTGGCGGCTACCGCTTTACGCACGGGCGCGCTAAAACCGGCGATTAGGTCCTGCTCAAGCCCGCTGTTCGTTAGGCCGAGATGGTCCAGCTGCCATTTCACGTAGAGCTCAATCATCTGGCGGAAATCCGACGCCGCGATGGTTGAGTCGCTGTTCGCGCGACGCTCCGCCTCATCGAACGCGCCACGGAGGGTTTCGCGCGGCAGAGTCACGCCGCCGGCGCGATACAGCGCCACGAACCGTTCGAGCCAGTGCTGGCCATCGCCGTCGAGGGTGCCGCCCATGTCGAAAAGGATCGCGCGAAGCATTCGGCCGAAATTACTCGATTATGGCGTGCTGAGAAACTTGTGATCGGCTCGCAGTTGCCAGAGCCACAGTCCAATCAGGGCCAGGTTCATCGGGATTAGGACGAAGGGAAAAAAGAGGTCCATCCGATGAAGGACGGCGAGAACCCCGACAGCGTAGAACCGCGTGTTGTCCCCAAGGAGGTTCCAGCCGCGGACCACGCTCTGAAAGCATTCACGGTAACGGCGCCGGTCTTCGTCCGGAACGGGGTTGCCACGCCCATGTCTGGCCAGGACCCCTTCGACTTCAACATGCGGGCCAATTAACCGGCGTTGCGCGAAGGCATAAATTCCGAAGAGCCGTCCGATCAATGGCGGCACGTTGACGGCTTCGCGATCTGGGACCCGAGCGTTCGCGACGACCTCAATGTAAGTGCGCCTGTGATATTCGTACATCCCGGCCTGGATGGCTGTGACAATTCCGGCGAGCAACATCCAGATAACCGTGAACCGGGCGGCCCCGCGATGAATCAGCCCGGCCGCAATGGCGAGATAGATCGCGGCATGCGTGGCGTAACCGCTTAGTCCATCGAGGATATGCCCCAGCTCCGAGGTGCGGCCGGTCAGCCGCGCCAGTTGTCCATCGGCGGAGTCGACAATCCCGTGCAGAATGAGAAGCGCGAACGCGACCAGACCGAACCGCTCGTCATAGAGCAAAGCGCCGCCGGCAATCCCGATCAGCATGCCGATGATCGTCAGTCCGACCGGACTGATGCTTAAGGCGCGGGCGCCTCGGGCCAGGAACAACCCGGCGGGCCGGAAAAAATAAGCATCGGACAGGTCTTCAATCTCCGTCGAGTTGAAAGCGAGATCGTTGGGTTGGATGGAGTTGCCGTTGCGCGGCGTCACAAGGCCGTTGGTAGTACTCGCTTTCGCCAGCGCCGCAAGCTTCAAGGAGTGGCGGTTTGCAACCGCCGTTTGTCTGGTGGGCGATTGCAAATCGCCGCTCCTTGAGGCTGGCGGATGCGCGGCGCCCAAGCCAAGATTGTTGCTGTGGCGACGATCCAGGTCTCAAAAGTGACTTCCCGTGCTGACCGCGACGCGTTCATCAGGTTTCCCTGGAAGATTTACACGAACGATCCAGCCTGGGTTCCGCCGCTGTTGATCGAGCGCAAGGAATTCCTCGATCGGGAGAAACATCCCTTCTTCGAACACGGCCAGGCTGAATTTTTCCTGGCGCGTCGAAGCGGCGAAATCGTCGGCCGCATTGCGGCGAGCGACGACCCGAAATACAACGCGCTCCACGGCTCCAACGTCGGTTGCTTTGGGATGTTCGAGTCGATTGACGACCAGGAAGTCGCCGACGCGCTCTTCGGCGCCGCCGCGGAATGGCTGCGCGCGCTCGGTCGGGACGAAATCATGGGCCCGATCGATTATTCGACGAATTACCTCTGCGCCCTTCTCATCGACGGATTCCAGCATCCGCCGATGCTGCTGACATCGCATAACCCTCCGTCCTACAGCCGCCTCATCGAAGGATGGGGGTTCGCCAAGGTAATGGATTTTTTCGCCTGGTGGTTCGCGGAGCCGGCGAATGCCGCCGCGCGCTTGCGAAAACTGGCCGGCGCGCTCAAGAAACGCCCGGAAAAAGTGACCCTGCGCCAAATTAATTTGCGGGATATCGCGGGTGAAGCGACGAGGATTCGCGCGATTTATAACCAGGCCTGGGAAAAGAACTGGGGGTTCGTTCCATTCAGCGAAAAGGAATTCGCTTATATGACGAAGGAAATGAAACCGCTCCTGTTGCCGGATTTGGTCTGGCTGGCGGAGATCGGCGGTGAACCCGTCGGGTTCATTCTCTGCGTGCCGGACATCAACGTCGCGCTCAAAAAAATCAACGGCCGCCTGACGACTTTCGGGTTGCCGATCGGGCTCGCGAAATTGCTCTACCTCAAGAGCCGGATAAAAACCGTGCGTCTCGTCGCACTCGGAGTTGTTCCGAAATATCGGCGGCACGGGATCGCGGAAATGCTTGTGCTCCAGATCATCGAGAACGCGATGCTCAAGCGCGGGTTCATCGGCGAATGCAGCCTGATCCTGGAAAATAACGTCCTGATGAACCGTTTTCTCGAAGCGATTGGCGCGGAGAAATACAAAACCTATCGGGTTTACCGCCGCTCGCTTCTGCTCCCGGAATGAACCTCCGTCGTGTCTTGATCCTGGCGGATGAATCTGGGGATTGGGTAGTAGCCGGCCTCCGCCAGCTGGATCGGCTTGCTCTTTCGTTGGACGAATTTGCAGTCGAGAATCGCCAGAGCGGACCGATTGAGGTCTGCCTTTCCTGGCAGCTCGCGATCGATGAGTCGCGCCGATGGATTCCGACTGATCCGCGCCTGACGCACCTCGCCTTCACCAGCAAGCCGGACGATCGGCCATTCGATTTGATTCTGAGCACTCGGCTTTTTCTCTATCGCAAAGCGCTTCGGCAACTGCTTTCGGAGGGACATGCTTTTGCACGTCCGATTGTTTTTAGCGATCGGATTTATGATTTTGCCGACGTGCAGAAGCATGTCCCTCCGAGCGAAGGCGCAAGGGAATACATCGAGAGCGCGGATGCGATTCCGGCGATCGAGGCCCGTTTTCTCCGCGGCAGCGGCAAATCGCAGGATGGATTCGTGTCGCGATACCTGAACCGGCCGATTTCCCGCGCGGTGACTCGGCTTCTTCTGCGTTATCCGGTCACGCCCAACGCGTGGACATGGCTCATCTTTCCGATTCCCATCATCGCGGCGTTCGTCCTGGCGCGCGGCAGCTACTGGTCGTTTCTCGGCGGGCTTGTTTTGTTCCAGCTCTTTAGCGTGCTCGATGGCTGCGACGGCGAAATCGCGCGCGCAAAATTCATGGAGAGCGAAAGCGGCCGCCGTCTCGACGATTTCTTCGACGTCTTGAGCAACATTCTCCTCGTTCTGGGGCTCGGATTCGGGCTGGCCCACGCTCGCCCACGCTTCAGTTCCGTCTATCTCGCGGAAGCAATCGCGGCTGCGGTTCTCATCGCTGCGAATGAGTGGTTTCTGGCCCGCGCTCCCGTGTCCGAGACCGGTGCCGACTCGTTAGGCGGCTCCCTGTATCCGCGTCATCGCGCCCTGGTCGAGCGCTCCGGCTTGCTAGCGTTCGGGGAGAAGTTCGCCTCGATTCTGATCCAGCTCACCAAACGCGATGTCGCGGTGCTGTTCTTTCTACTGCTCGCGGTGATCGGATTTCCGGCCTTGATCCTGCACCTGCTGCTTGGTGTGACCGCGTTGACCCTTATTTTCGCTTTGAAGCGATAGGTGCATCGTGCGACGGAGCGCGCGATCCACCAAGACGCGTTACCTCTTCCTCCGCCCGCGCCAACATTTCTGGGGTGTCAACGTCCTGCCACCAGGCATTGCCGATATCGACGGCGAGCGCGTTTCCTTCCTCCGCCATCAGGCGCACGCCATCGGCCAGCGCGCAATCGTCGTTGCGCAAGACCCGCCGCAGATATTCGAAGATCGTTTCGGGACAAAGAAAGATGCCGGTGTCGATCGCGTTATAAGCGCCAATATTTTTCCCGATTGCTCCGATCCGATTTCCGTCGACCCGCACCTTCATCGCGTCGTCCAGATCGAAGATCGACGAGATTTTTTTGTCGATGGCAAGGTTGAGGCGCTCGGGATCAGCGTGGGCGACGAGGCTGTCGACGATCGAGGATTCGAAGAGATGGTCGCCCATGGCGAGAAAGAAGGGCGCGCGAACTTTGCCGGCCGCCATCAGGAGCGAGACGCCATTTTGCTTCTGCCAGTTCGGATTCGGAATCGGATGAAATTGCATCCGGCCCGGAAGGAGTGGCGCGACGGCGGCGGCGAGCTCCTCTCCGTTAGGGCCAACCACAGCAAAAATTCTCTCCACGCCTGCTTTATCGAACGAATCGATCGCGTACGAGATCAACGGCCGGCCGCCGATGGGGATGAGCGGCTTCGCGATCGTTTGGGCCGAGCCACGCAAACGCGACCCGGTTCCCGCCATCAAAATGACCGCGTCGCTGATCTTCAATCCGGAAGCTTGTAGTAAAGTTTCAGGCCCCAGATCCGGACCCGCTGCGGGAGAAATCGGAAGATGAAGGGTGCGATCGCCGCCTGGAACGTACCGCCGACCGTCGCACGCGGCGGTGGATTTTTTGCGTCGATGAGTTGGGCAATTCGGCGCGCGACCAAATCCGGCTTTGGCGCTTCCTGCATATTGCGATCGACCACTTCCCAGGCGTGCTTGACCAGCTCGGTGTAACGCGGATCGCCGCCGTCGGTTGCCTTTACGGCATTGTTGAACCCGGTGGAAATATCGGCTGGCTGAAGATCGATGACGTGAATGTTCGATCCGGCGACCTCGAGTTGAAGCGTCATAACGAACGACGCCATCGCTGCTTTGGCGGCGTTATAAGCGGACATGAACGGGACCGGCAACCGGGAAGCGAGGGAGGTTACGTTGATAAGGCGGCCGCTTCCGCCGGCTCGCATCGAGGCAAGGGCGAGCTGGCAAAGTTCGATGTGCGCGAAAACCAGAGTTTGGAACAGCGCCTGGATTTCTTGCCCGCCGACGTGTTCGCCGGGCCCGAAGTGACCGCTGCCCGCATTGTTGATCACGACGTCGAAATGGCCTGCTTCGCGGAGCGCGGTCCGAAAGGTTTCGCCTAACGAGAGGTCGTCGCTCAGATCGAGCCGGACGGGATGGAGGTGCGGCAACTGCGGGATTCGCGCCGGATCCCGCGATGTTCCCCAGACTTCGTCCCCACGCTCCGCGAGTAATTTTGCGGTCGCGAGCCCAATGCCTGAGCTCGCTCCGGTGATGAAAACGCGTTTCATGTCAGCAACGTTGCATACGTGGAGCGTCGTTCGACTTCAAGGAGCGGCGGTTTATCGCGCTGCTCCGGGACCGAGGGAAGATGGTCGGTTCGGAAAGCGCCCTTTCCTGCTCCGCAGCGGCGCTCATCCTTGAAGTTGGCGGCGGGAATGAAGCCAGCCCGCGGCATACAGAACGAGGAAGACCACCGCCGCGATCAGTTGTCCGATCATTCCTTCGATCAACATCCGGCAAGCCACCGCGGGTAGCGCTGCGACTATCGCGACGAGGAACGGCCGGCCAATGTCGCCCCACGGATTCTGCCAGCGGAAGACCATCCGCAACGCGCGATATCGCAGGATTCCCTGCAGCACATAGGGAAGCAAGAATCCCGAGAGCGGCGCCGGTCACGCCGAAACGGCTGATCAGCCAGAGGTTCGCCGTCGAGCGCAACGACGCAGGTGATGATCGAGTTTAGCAAATTCAGCCGGGGCTTTTGCACCATGATCACGGTTTCGGCGAGACTGACGAACGCGTTCGTGGCGCAGGCGAGCGCGACGATCCCGAGCCAAAGCCCGCCTTCGCGAAAGGCCGGTCCGTAAATGCCGAGGACCACCGAGCCAGCGAGCGCGAGAACCGCGACCAGCGGCAGCAGAATCCAGAGCATCCATTGCGAGACTCGCGAGAAAGCGATCGCAGCGTGCTCTTGGTCGCCGTCCGCCGTAAGGCCCGCAACGACAGGCGCGAAGATCGGGTTGAATGCCTGGTTCATTTTGCGCAAGTCCGCCAGCAACTTCGACCGCGGCCCCGTAGATCCCCAGGGTGGTCAGGGTCACGCCCGGTGCGCGGCCGACGAAACAGCCCAGCATGACCACGTCGAGCCGCACGATGATCGAGTTCAACAAGATCGTAAGCGCTGATCGGTGCCGCGTAGGTCAGGAGCCGGCGCGCTTCGGCCATGAATGAGAACCCTTTTGCGAACGGATGTCTTGCGAAAGAGCGACGCCGCCAGACAGAGCGCGACGATCCCCGACGCGCCCATCCCAACGATGACGGCGATCTCCGGACCGAACCTTTTGAGTCCGAGCCAGAGCGCGACCAGGAACGCGATCGTCGTCACGATCGTTTCCGTGATTCCGCGGGAGAAAATATCGTGGCGCATCACCTTCATTCCGCGCGAGACAGCGGTGTTGATGCGATAGAGCGCGATCACCGGCATGGCGCAGAACATCACGGAAAGGGCGTCCGCCATTTCTGGATCGAGACCGAGCGGAATCCCAAGCAACCGGACAACTGCGATCGAGACCACGGCGAGCAAAGTGCGCATTGAGTCACGCCAAGAAAAACCGCCAGCCGAAATAACGATCGGCTTCGCGTGCGATCTCCACGCGCCTCGGCCCGGGCGATGAACGTAATAATCGTGTCGTCGAGCCCGAAGATGCCGATCTTGCTCACGAGATCGGTCGTCGCCCAGGCGACGGAAAAAACGCCGAGCGCCGCCGGGCCGAGGAGTCGCGCGACGAGGAAGGTAAAGATGCCGCGGAAATTGGAGGCGAGCATCGCGATGAGATTCGTCCCGCGCCCCGCGCTTCAATTCCGGCCCGGGATCGACCGCGATGGACGACGCCGCCGGGCGGCATGATCGGCCGGAGCATGGTTTCCGTCGGCCGTCATGAAAACAAAGGACCGGCGGGATCGCTTCATCGCCGGCCGCGCGGATGACTTCCGACGATCAATCCGTCCTGCATTTCGTGGATCCAATCGCACGCTTCGGCGATCTCCGGATTGTGGGTCACGAGCAGCAGCGCTTTGCGTTCTTCCTGGACGATGCGCTGGAGCAATTCGAAGGCGCGCCGGGAATTGGCGCTGTCGAGGTTTCCCGTCGGTTCGTCGGCGAGGATGACGCTGGGGTTGTTTGCCAGGGCGCGGGCCACCGCCACGCGTTGCTGTTCGCCGCCGGAAAGATGGCGGCTCGGCCGTTTTGCCTTTTTGCCGAGACCGACTTCCTCGAGCAGAAATGCCGAACGCTCGAGCATTTCCGGTTCGGTCAGCGCGTTCAGGCGGCGCATCGGGATCATGACGTTTTCCTGCGCGGTGAAATCCTCGAGAAGAAAATGGAATTGGAAGATGAACCCGAGAAGCTCGTTCCGTTTCCGCGCGAGCGCGTCATCAGCCAGGTGGGAAACGTTTTCATTCTCGATCTGACCCAGCCGCTATCGGCTTGATCGAGCAAGCCGAGGATGTAAAGCAGCGTGCTCTTGCCGCAGCCGGAGGGCCCGACCACCGCGTGGACCGTGCCGCGTTCGAGCTGGAGCGACACGCCGCGCAAGGCGTGGACGCGCGAGTCTTCCTCGCCGAGATAGCGCTCGATCCCTTCGCAACTCAGCGAGACTTCCGCTTCCATGAATTTTAAGGTAGCCACACTCGCCACGGCAGTGAAACCTTTTCGCGCCCGCTACTCGCTCCATGGATTTGTCGCGCCCGCAATTGCTGATTCTGGCCGAGTCGCCGGACGCGTTCGTCGAGTTTGTTCGGCATTTCGATGTTGGAACGGCTGCTTCGGGTCGCGCAGCGGCTCGGGTTTCAGCGAAGCGCTCATTGTTTCAAACACGCCGGACGGGCATCGCGGCCCATCTGGCGAAACCATCCTGGGCGCGCGCCGAAGTGGCGCTCGAGTTTTCGACGCCGCGAGACCGGATCCGCTCCTGGTCAATGACGTCGCGCCCGGCGCCAAGCGCATCCTGGTCGTTTCGGCCGGATTTTATTATGATGCGCGTTTGTTCAAAGCGCTCGCCGAAAAGACGACGACGACTTTGCTGGTCGATTCGGCCCGCCTTCGCTGGACCCATGCCGCTCTGGAAAAACGACAGCGCCGATTTTCGCGTCGCCGCCGTTGCTCGACCGCGACTGGCTCGCGCGTCGCGATTATGGCGTCAGTCTGATGGATCAACTTTCCTCCGACGCGGCTGCGGGCCGGATCGAGGTATGCGACGCCGCCGCGGCAGCCAACGTATGTGCGGCACTTCGCAAACATGTGCGGCCGGTTTTCTTTCCCGCGCCCCCGTCCGAGCTCAGTCGCCGTGGCGGAAAAATTCCCGCGCGACGTCGCGCAAAACGGTGTCCTGGATTTCCCGGGCTTTCTCGATTCGCCGATTGAGGATTGGATCGTTAGGACGACTTTGCCGCACGTCGATCCGCCCGAACCACGTCACGTTCGTGACCATGCTGCATCGGTCTCGCGGTGACAGCGCTCTTCGCGACCGGCCATCTTTGGTGGGGCGTGGCGCTGGCCTACGCGATCGAAGTGCTCGATGGCGTCGATGGCAAACTGGCCCGGACGAAAGTCGAAACGACGCCCGCCGGCGAATGGGAACACGTAAGTCGATTATTGCGATCGAGCTGTCGTGGTGGACGGCGCTCGCCTTCCATTTCCACGGCGCCGGGCTGCGCAGCGCTTTCTGGCTGCTCGCATTTTACGTCGGGTCCGATCTGCTCGACCGCCTGGCGAAACGAGCCGTGAAAAAGAAAGTCGGTCGCAATCTCGACGACGTCTCAAATTTCGATCGGTTCGTCCGCTGCATTGGCGCACGGCGCAACATCAATATCTGGATCCTGATCGCCGCGCTGGTGCTCGGCGATGCCGGCCAACGGATTCGTTCTGATTTGCTGGTGGGGCGCCGCGACCGCCGCCGCGCATCTGGTTCGCGCCGCTGCAAATCGGGTGGATCGAGTCCCGCGACAGCGGGATCGCCCGATGAGTGTGATCCCGGCTCGCGCCGCAAACATCGCGCGATCCGCAGCGCGGGACTGCGATCCACCTAGACCGGCGCTGGCTGCACCGGCTGAGTCGGTCGGCTCTGATTCGGCCCGGCTGACCGCCTGCTTGATCAAGCCGGGAATGCGCTTGCGCGCGATTCACGATTTCCTTCGAGATCACGCTCACCGGCTTTTGCACGAGCAACGACGTGCTCACCGCGCAATAAACTCCGCACCCTGCCTGGCAACTCTTCTTCCGGTAGTTCGCATAGCAGATCCTCGAGGGTGATATCCATGATGTGCTTCTCGCCGTGCACCATGCTGCACTCCCAGAATTTTCCCTGGGCCGAGACGAAGAAGAGTTTGTAACCGGCTGTGCAGGTCCAATCGACCGGTTCATTTCGGAGCAGGCTCTTCTGGTATTGCAGGATCGCTTCGTTCGTGTGGATTTTTTCGCCGCGGCATTTCCGTTCGATCATCGAATCGATGAACGCCTCCAGCTCTTCTTTCTTGCCGCGCTCGACCCGAAACCGGCTGAGCGGATCGGCGTGGACGAGCCGCACCTCGGTTGGAATGCCGCGGGCCAGACCAGTCTCCAGGACCGCCTTCGATTCCGGCAAGGTGTCGGCGCAAATCACGCCGGTGATATGCAGGCTGATCTTCGAATCCTTGAAGTAATCGAGCTTCGGCAAAATCGTCTTGAACGATTTCTTCGTGACCGGGCTCGGCGTCATCCGGTCGACGCTGATCTGCATGACCTGCAGCCCAGCCTCTTCAAGTTCCTTCAATAATTTTCGGGTGAGCAAAAATCCGTTGGTCGTCAGGCTGGTGGCGAACCCGAGCTCGCGGCAATAGCGAACGATCTCGACCACGTTCGGATGCATGAGCGGCTCGCCGCCGACCAGCGCGATCCGCATCGTCCCGAGGTCGCGGATCTTTTTGATCCAAAGTTTAAGGTCTTCCAGCGTCGGATGCGGCCGCGAGTTGTCGTACTCCGTGCAATAAGAGCAGTCGAGGTTGCACCGGTCCGTCAGATAGATGCTGCACTGCAGCGGCTTGCGATCGAAGAGCCGCTTGCCCGATTCGAGCAGATTAAAGCCGGAAAATTCCCGGCCGATTTTATCGAGCAAGTTCATGGCTGCCTGCGGGCTGCGAGTTTACGAGGGATGCGGCGGTCTGTCATGTCTCTTCTGTAGCCGTCGGCCTGCGGGCGACGTGAGCGAAAGCGTGTTTTGTTAGCTGCATCGAGCCCACGCGTCCCGCAGGGACGCGGCTACAAACCTACGCGCTTGAGCCTCTAAGCGTCGCGACCGGCGCCAGCTGCGCAGCGCGCCGGGCGGGGACGTAGCTGGCGATGAAGACAGCGATGATGGCCAGGATCGTTGCCCAAAAGTAATGGCGCCAATCCCAGGTGACGAGAAAATGGTTCGCGTATAAGAGGCCGCGGACCTGGATCGGAATCTTCGACACCCCCCAGGTGAAGAATGCGCCGGCGAGGCAACCGATCACGGAACCGGCGGCGGCGATCATGGCGCCTTGCCAGAGAAAGATCGAGGAAATGTCCCGGGCCCGATAACCCATCGAGCGGAGGATCGCGATCTCTTTCATCTTCGAGAGGACTGACATCGTGAGGACGTTGAAGATGCCGAACCCGGCCAGCAGGATGATCAACGAAACAGTGATCGCGGCGGAAATCGCGGACGGTGAGGAAGAGCTGGAGGTTGGCTTCCTCGCGGTCCTGCCAGCTTTGCGCTTCGTGTTGGAAGAGCGACTCGAAGGCGCGGGCAACGGCCGGCGCGCGCTCCGGGATCGCGCAGTTTGTAAACGATCATGGAAGCCGCGAACGGTTTTTTCAGAAGCGTCTGCGCGACGCGGACGTGACAATAAACGCGAACAGCATCGACAACTCCTACTCCGCTGCGCGCCGTCGCGGCGATGACGAAACGGCGATATTCCCCGCCGGGGGAAAGGAGTTGCAACGCGTCGCCCGGCGCCACCTGGAGTGCGTCGGCCAGGCGGGAACCGATGATGACGGAGTTCGGGTTGTTGCGAAAATCGTCGAGATTGCCGGCAGTAAGTTGCTGCGCGAGATTGGTCGTCTGGAGATGTGAGACGGCATCGATGCCGAAGAGATCGACCGTCGCGTTATCGAATCCGGCCCGCGCGCTGAGGGTCCCGCGCAAAACGGCGGAGCAGGCGGCGACATCGGCGAACTGGCGGCTGATCCGCATGATCTCGGGCGCGTTCGTGATTCCATCGAGCGAATGGCGGCGTGGCTGATCCGGATTCCGAACGTTCTTCGGCGGAACAAGCAAGACCCGCCGTGGCGCGTTTGGAAGCGGGACCGCAGGAGCAGGGCGCCGTTACTCCCGAGAGTGGAGTCGATAAAATTTTTCGCGAACCCCTGGGTTTGGGCCTGGGTGCAAATGAAAATGGCCACGCCGAAAACGACGCCGAGCAGGCTCAGAATGAAGGAGCGCTTGCGATGCCGCAGAAACCGCAGCGCGATATAGAGCGGCGGGGTCACTGCACGTTGACGCGCGGCGTGACCTTCGTGACGCGATTGCCGCACCGGGCGCCCGGGCCGCAATTTATCCTGGTCGGAAAGCACGACGCGATCGCCTTCGGAGAGCCCTTCGAGGACTTCGGAAAAATCGAGAGTGCGATAACCGATCTTTACCGTGCGGGATTGGACGATGCCGCGCTTCACGATGAGCGCCTGATCGATGAGGAGGGCGCGCGTAGGAAGGAGCAAGGCGTTTTGGTGCGTGCCGGTGATGATGTTCATCTCGCCGGTCATGCCGGCCATGAGATTTTCCGGCGGATCTTCCAGATCGAGGACGATGGTGTAACGCTGCGTCTCGATATCCGCCGCCGGCTGGATGGCCGCCACTTTCGCGCGGAAGGTCCGGGTTCGAAAAGCGTAGACCTGGACGATCGCTTCCATGCCCGATTTTCACTTCGCCGACGTCTTCTTCGTCCACTTCGCCGCGGACGTAATTCTTGCGGGAGGAAACCGTGAAGAGCTCTGCGCGTTCGGCGACCAGCTCGCCATCGATGGTCTTGATGTCCGTCAGCAAACCGTCCATCGGCGAACGGATCTCGGAATTCTTCATCTGCGCCTCGAGCTTCTTCGCGGCTTCATCGAGCGCCGCCAGATTGCGATCGCGCTCGATCCGTTCCGTCTCGAGCAGCGCCTTGAGGCGGTTCACTTCGCTCCTGGCTTTTTCAAACTCGACCTGCGGCACGTTGCTCAACCCGGTCAGTTTTTCGAGCCGGCCCAGATTGTCCTCGGCCACCTTCAGCGCTTCCGCGGAAGGCAAGGGCAATTCCGCGCGCTGCGTCGCCGCCTGGAGATCGGCGCGCGCCTGTTTCAATTGCCGCGCCGTGGCCTCGTCGGCGATCGTGGCGAGCAGCTCGCCTTTCTCGACGTTGCGTGCCGATGGCGCCGCGGCCCGCGGAAAGTACTTCCGCCAGCTGAATGAACCCGGCATTTTGCGCGCGCACCGGCAGGACGAGATGAGGGTTCGATCCGCACCGTTCCGTAGACCGCGGAGATCGCGGTCCCGCGCTGGACGATCGCGACTTCCGCGACCGGGAGCGTCGCGAAATAAATAATCGCGAAGACCACCAGCACCGCGGCGATCCCGGCGAGGATGAGGTTTTTCGAGGGCGGAAACTTCAACGGCTGCACCTAATGCGCCTTTCCGGCGGTGTCGTTCGAAAATTGAAAGTAGCGGCCGGTGGCGCGGTCCCATTCGGCGCGGGCGACGTTTTGCTGGTAAGCGGCGGACAAAAGCGCGCTCTTGGTTTCCAGGAAACTGCTTTCGGCGGTGCGGAATTCGAGCTGCGAGGAAAGCCCTTCCGCGAGGGTGCGCTGGATGACGTTGACGTTTTGCGTCGGCGCCGGCAACGGCCGCGTTAAGCGATTTCCAGCGGCTTTCGATCGCGCGGAAGATTGTTCGCGATCCGTTGGAGATCGAGCGAAACGTTCGCCTCGAGCTGGCGCAATGAAATCTCGTTCATCTCGCGAATGGCGCGTTGCCGCGCGACCTGTCCGCCGACCTGGCCGTTATCGACGACCCGCCAGGTGAACGCGAAGCCGCCCGCCACTTCCGAAGAAATCGTGTTGTCGGCGCTTCCCGCCGAGCCCTTGTTCGACGGTGTGGATGGTCACTGGAATGCCAGCGCCGGTGACGGTCGCATCCAGAGCCGGATAGTATTGGGCCTCGATGATCCGCTGATCTTCTGCCGCGGCGCGAACCATGAGGCGCGCGAGCTGGAGATCGGCGCGCTCTGAAAGGGCGGTTGCGGTCTCGGCGGCGAGGTCGTAGCGGGCGGGGACGAACTGCAACTCTCCCGCGGGGCGCACGGCATCCGCCGCATGTCGCCCATGGCCGTGGCCAGAGTAAGGACCGCGCCTTCATAACCGCGTTGCACTTCCTGGATGCGCGGCTCCAGCTCGCGCTCGAGCAATTGCGCGCTCATGATCGCGGCGCGATTTGTCTGGCCGGCGCGGTAGCGCTCGGACTGGGTCGTGACGTTTTCGGCGAGGCGGGTCCGTTGCGCTTCGCCGAGCGCGCGCAACGATTCGTTGTAAAGCGCGGTGTAAAAGGCGATGCGAGTGGTGTGAAGCTGCTCGACAATCGCCACGTTCAAGCGCTGTTGCGCGATCAGGACTTCGATGTCGCCGCGCCGGCTCGAGGCTGGAATCGCGGCGTCGAAAAGAGGTTGCGTGAAAAAACCGCGCGCGAAACGCGAAAGGCCGCAACGGCGGTTCGTCCGCGCGTTTGCCGCCCTGCACGCCCAGAGCGCCTTGCATCCTCACGTCGGGAAACATCGTGGAGCGAAAGACGAGGCGGCGGCCGGCCGCCTGCTTCAAGGGCCAGCCGGGCCTGCACGATCTCGGGATTTTTTTCGAGGGTTCGCGAGAGGGCGGCATCGAGCGTGATGGCGTCGGCCTGGGCGGTTGCACCAATCAACGCGGCGAGAATCAGAGAGAACGCCGCGCGAACTCCGGGGAGCGCACGCGCCCTCGCGTGCTGGTTTGGGCGCCATCGCCCAAACAATCTTTTCTCCGTTCGCGCACTCTGAAAGCGTCCGACGGCGAGGGCGCCGTCGGCAGCACGCGAGGGCGCGTGCGCTCCCAAGAGAAGAGCATTCATCGTCCACCTCCCAGCGTCGCCGGCGGCGCGGCGATTTCTGCGACGGCTTTCGATCCCGGCGCGTTCTTGGAAATCTTCGGCGCGAATCCTAGCGAATCGGGTTCGCGAGCCGTGGCGCGGGCGAGGCGGGCGAGCGCGACGTTATGCAGATAAATCGCTCCGAGGCGCGTCGTCCGGGTGCGCGTGACATCGGACGCCGCCTGTAAAATATCGAGCTGCGTCCCGAGGCCGGCGCCGAGGTTTCCTTTCGCGATCTCGAGGGCTTCATCGGCGTTCTGCACGTTGCGCGTCTCCGACTTGCAGGACGCGATCCGCCTGCTGGAGATCGAGGAAAGCGCTGCGAACGTCGGACTCCACGGAGAGCTTCGCCGCTTCGAGCGCGGCGATCGCCGCATCGCGCCGGGCGCGCGTGGCCTGCAGCCGGCCGCGCGTCGCATAACCATCGAAAATATGCCAGGTCGCATTCAGCCCGACGACGAAGCCATGGTTGAACTCCGGTCCGACCGCCGGGTCCTGTTCGCTGAAAACTTCGTAACCGGCGAACGCTTCGACCTTCGGTTGCGTCGCGCTGCGGTCGAGGATCAATTGCTGTTCCTCGATCTGGACGTCGATCTGGCGCGCGCGAATTTCCGGCCGCGTCACGTCGGCATAAGCGAGGCATTCGCTCAGGTCGGGATGCTTGGGAGCGTATTGCAATTGACCGGCGGCCTGACGCCGACATCGGTTTGCCGACGCATCCAGGCCGATCAGTTGGCCGAGCCGCAGCTCGGAATTCTGCAGACGCGTCTGGGCATCGATCAATTCCGGCTGCTTCGTTCGCCAGCGCGACTTCCGCTCGGCTCACATTGAGGGAACCGACCATGCCCGGCTTCCAGGCGTTCCTTTTGCGTCTTGAGTTCTTCTTCGAAGACGCGCGACCGATTGCTTCGCGCACCCGGATCTTGGCGCGGTTCAGAAGCACATCGTAAAAGGCGACCCGCACATCCATCGAGACGCGGTTCACCAGCGCCTGATATTCCAGCGTTCGCTTTTCTTCGATCAACCGCGCGATCGCGAGCTGGCTCGGGATTCGCGCCGCCGGTGTAAAGGCTTTGCACGACGCGCACCGAGGCGTCGTAATCGTTCGAACGCAGAGTCGAATTATCCTGCCGCTCTCGTTTGCGGAGCAGGCCCGACGAAACGACCTGCGGGCAGAAATCCCGAGCGCGCCTCGGTCACGCCGCCTTTCGCGGCTTCGAGTTGCTTCGCCGGCCATGAGGATTTCCGGATTCTGTTTCCGCGCAATGGCGACCGCTTCCTCCACGGTAAAGAGCCGGTCCGGCGTCGGAAACGCCGGTCCCCAAGCGCAAGGCCACCAGTAAAATAACGGCCCATCCCAAACGGCGCATCCATCCTATCTCACGTGGGGCAGGATGCTTTATCAACAAAATTCCCATAATCCTACGAGGGGAAAATCCGCCCATCCGGCGCGAAACCGGCAGCCGTCGTGATTGCATCGTGGAACATTTGCACTATCATGGGCACCTTCCGCCTTGCCCACCCCCATCGGCTACGGCTAATTTCAGAGTTTTCCTGCAATGAACAAAATCAGAATCGCCGTCGTTGGAGTGGGGAATTGCTTCAGTTCGCTCCTGCAGGGCATCAATTTTTACGGGCGACCCTCGAAGAACGGCTCGGCCGACATCGGCCTGATGCATCGCCGCATCGGGCCTTACGAACCGCAGGATATCGATGTCGTCGCCGCTTTCGACATCGACCGCCGCAAGGTCGGGCTCGACGCCGCGGAAGCGATCTTCGCTCTTCCGAATTGCACCAAGGTTTTCTGCGACAAGATCGCGCCGACCGGGCGCGATCGTGATGATGGGCTGCGTGTTCGATGGCTATGCCGAGCACATGAAGGACTACAACGCGGAGCGGACTTTCCAGCCGCTGGAAAAGGAATCGACCCGCGAGCAGATCATCGAAGAGCTGAAACGAGTCCGGCGCGGAGATCATGGTGAATTATCTGCCGGTCGGTTCTGAGGAAGCGACGCGCTTCTATGCGGCCTGCGCGCTCGAGGCCGGCCTCGGGTTCGTCAACAACATCCCGGTTTTTATCGCGAGCGATCCGGTCTGGGCGAAGCGCTTCGCCGACAAAAATCTCCCGATCGTGGGCGACGACATCAAGGCGCAGATGGGCGCGACGGTTTTGCATCGGACGATCGTGGATCTGTTCCGGAAGCGCGGCGTGAAAGTTGAGCGGACTTACCAACTGAACACCGGCGGCAACACCGATTTCCTGAACATGCTGAACCGGAGCCGGCTCGCTTCGAAGAAAACATCGAAGACCGAGGCCGTGCAGTCGGTCATCGGCGACCGGCTGGCGGACGAGAACATCCACATCGGCCCGAGCGACTACGTTCCGTGGCAGAACGATAACAAGATTTGTTTCATCCGCGTCGAAGGAAAGCTCTTCGGCGACGTGCCGATGGAGCTGGACGTGAAACTTTCCGTGGAAGATTCGCCGAACTCAGCCGGCGTCGCGATCGACGCGATCCGTTGCTGCAAGCTGGCGCTCGACCGCGGCTACGGCGGCGTCCTCCATTCCGCTTCCGCCTATTTCTCAAAGCATCCGCCCCAGCAGATGACCGACGACGAAGCTTATCAGAGCGTCGAAGAGTTCATCGTCGGGAAGCGCGAAAGTTAGCGAGCCATTTTTCCTATCAGCTTCGTTGTAGCGACGGCGCTCTGTCGCCGTAAAAACGCTCACTATCGCATTGGCACGTCTTACGCCGACAGAGCGGCGTCGCTACAACGATGCAGCTCCTACCTAAAGGTCGTCCTGTGGCAACGAACGCAACCGTTCCCATTCGGCTTCTAATTCGCCGGACTCGTACGGAATGAATCGCCCAGTGGCCGTCGCGAAAATCCCGGCTTCGACGGTGGAACCGGTAATTTCTCCGACCGCCTTCCAGTAAGCGGCGAGCTGCGGCCGGTAACGCTTGCGCAATTCTTCCTGGCCGCCCTTTTCGATTCGGTTCGTCTTCCAGTCGACCAGCAGGCAGCGGTTGTCGTTCGGATCGACCAGAAGAAGGTCGATCATTCCTTCTACGCAGCTCCGCTCCTTTACACGCCAGAGGAACGGGAACTCAGTGTGCGTGACGATTGCCGGACGCGCGAGAAACCCGGCAACCGCGGAAGTGGGCAATGCCTTGGCGAACAATTTCCACTCGCGCGCGGAGCGATCGGGATCGGGTGAGCTCGATTGCAAAGCAGCAAACGCGCTTTCCCATTCCGCCGGCCCGCCAGTCCAAGGGAAACGCTGAAAGAGCGTGTGCCACCAACTGCCATAAACCGTAGCCGGATTGTCGGCCGCGGAGAGCGTCAGGCGAGGACGCCTGCGAGCGGAGGCTTCTGCCGCGAGGTCTGGCGGCTCCTCATAGTCGCTCGGGTTTTGTTTGCGGATGAAATCGGATGAACGCGCGCGGGCACGCGTCAGCAGCGTGTTTGAAAGAGGCGGCAACTCGGATGCGAAGGCGTCCCCTGCGGTGCGATGTTCCTCCCAGCTTGCGCGGGTGTCGGCACAGGCATTCGGAGCGTCCGGCAGAGCATCGAGGATTTGAATACTCGACTCTCCGTGATCGCCGCGAAGAAATTTCAGCTGCGAATAATCGGCGGCGCGATCGGTCTTCGGAGAGAAGAGACTCCGGTCGAGGGCGAGCACGAGGGTGTGACGCGCGCGGGTTAGCGCGACGTAAAGCAGGCGCTCCATTTCCTGTCGGCGAAGCCGTTTGTAAGCATCCTTGATCTCGGCCTCGCGGTCTTCCTTGTGGAGCGCGGCGAGAATCTCGTCGCTGCCCGGCACGCGGATGAGCGACGGATAGCTCGGCGATGGCTCCCTGATGTTTCGGCCAAGAAACGGAACGGCGACCGCGTCCCATTCCAGCCCTTTGGCTTTGTGGGCCGTGATGAGTTGGATTGCATCTTCGTCGGAAAGCCGCACAGTGCGCTGATATTCCATTTCACTCCGCAAACGCTCGGCGAAATCGGCGAGTCGCGCGCCGGTCGCTCCGGCCTGAGCCGCCTGGGTGAGGAGGGCGTTGAGATCCCCAAGCGGATCCTTGAAATCGTCCGCAGGCAAAGCAGCCAGCCGGGCGCGCAAAGCAGTGTGCGCGATGATTTGCTCGATTGCGGCGAAGAGCGGCAACTCCCGGATTGATTCGCGGAGTGCCGCGAGCTCAGCCAGTGGCGAACCGACAATGCCCGCGGTCCCACGCGGTCTCTCAATCTGGAATCGCGCGCCGACCCCGTCGGCAAAAATGGCGAGGTCGTGATCGGATAACCCGTAGACCTCACGCAGAACGCCAACGATTTCGTAGTGATTCTGGGGCTGGACCATTATCGTGCAAAGCGCGGTCAGCCACGCGTAGGCCGGCGAATCGGCGCGCAGATCGTTCTCGGATTGCACTTCGATCGGAAGACCGGCGCGGCGCAGGGCGACGGCCATCGTGTTCAGCCAATCTTTCCGTGGGCAAAGAATCGCCACGTGCCGCCAGCTCCGCGCCCGCAGTTTCTCCGGGCCGCATTGCTTCAGCCAGGCGGCAAGCTGTTCCGCTTCGACGCGGGCAATCTGCCGGTCTTTGGGTTTCTCGATTTCTTCCAGCAGAGATGAACCCAGGGAAATGCGAATGACCTGGCCCGGGAGAACGCTGGGACGCGGCTGCAGTTTCACAAATTCAACCTGACCCGTGCCGCCATCGACAAGGATGTGCCGGAAGGTGTCGTTGATGAAATCGATTTGCCGTTGGTCGAGCCTGAAGGTGACGGAAAACGTTAGTGCGCCGCCCGCTTCGGCGCCGACAAGTGCTTCGTGCACGCGCCGGTAGTGCGCGAGATCCGCCCGATCGTGCCAGATCGATTGCTGGAAATCGCCGACCATGCAAAAGCGACCGGGGCGCGGCGGATCGACCAGCGTTCGGAGCCAGCGGCCGGTTGCGGCGGGCGGACGTGCGATCTCGAGGAGCACAGAAAACTGCGCCGGATCGGTATCCTGTGCTTCATCGAGGATAACGATCGGATCGAGCTCCCGAAGACGTCGCGCGGCTTCGGGGTGTTGGAGGAGCTCATCGGCGAGCGCGATCTGGTCGGCGTAAGTGACTACGCCGCGCTCGAGACGGAAGTTTCGGTAATCACGTTGCACTTCCGCCGCGACGCAGATGGCGGTCTGATTTACCCAGCGACGCAACGGTGCGAACGTTTCCGCCCAGAGAACGTCGACCTTTTTGGCCTTGGTCGAGCAATTTGGCCACCGCAAGAAACCGGAGCCGTTGCGATAGTCGTCCGTCCACGCCGCCAACTGCGCCATCGAGTTCGCCACGGTTTCGGTTTTGTTGATTGGGAGAAAAGCGCGATCGAGGGCATCGAGCTCTATTTCCGGGCATTCGCCTGGCTGATCAGGATTCAGCAAAGCCGAACCAGCGCGACGGCCCAGCTCCATAATGTGGCGAAGCGAAGCGAGCCGGAGCAGCTTCGTCCGGTCTTTATCGGAGAGCGATCGGCCAACGAGCATCTGCTCTTGAATGAATTCGCTCCAGAGATCTTCGTCATCCGCGAGCAACTCCAGCGGCGCCGGAAGGCCGAGATAGTGGCCGTATTCGTTCAGCAGCTTGAAGCAGAACGCGTGGATGGTGCCGAACCAGGCGCGATTGAAGGCGCCGAGAACGTCGGGCGCAACCCGGGCCCGCAACATTTCTTCGCGGGCGCGTTGCTGCATTTCGTCGGCGGCGCGATTCGCGAAGGTAAGCACGACGAGGCGCGGGAGCGCTTCAACCGCGTCGCGCGACTTCGCGAGCTGCACGATCCGGTCCGTCACGGCGCGCGTCTTCCCCGAGCCGGCGGAAGCCACGACGGAGAAATTGCGGTCGAGCTCCGTCGCAAAACGAAGACGCTCGGATTGATCCTCCGGCTGCGTCATCGGAAGTAACCGCTTTCTACGACGAGCGCCCGATGAGTTTCCTCCCAGCGTTCGTCTACGATTTCAGGATCGATCGCGAGCGTCGCGATGGGATAAGGCTGCGTGAACGAGTAGGCATTTCGCAGCGTGCCTTTGAAGCCGAAAATGCCGGTCGCCTGCATCCGCGCGAGCTCACGAAATGCGTCGCGGCATTGTTCGAAATCCTCGAGCGCAAGATGGGGCTCAGCTTTCGCAAGATTCGGCGAAACCAGGCTGACGCTAATCTTTCCTGCGCCCAATTGTTTCGCGGCGTTCGCGTAGAGGCTCAGCTGGAGCGCGTCGCCTTTGAGGACTTTGCGGCGGACTTTCTCTGGGCGCTGATCGTCTTCTCCTTTAAGGCCTTTGCTAAGCGCGTCTTTGTTGCCGGTCTTGAAATCGATGATCCACAGCTCAGGAAGTTGCAACGAAGTGGGTGCAGAAACCGTTTTGCCTAATAACAGATCGGCGCGGCCTCGCAGGAGAAGCTGATTGTCTTTCCCAAAATCGATCGGTTGAGCGTCCAGTCGCCATTCCGTTGCCAGCCATGGCCAATCCTTCGCGGTGGTGAGAATTCGCCCCAGGGTCTGCGCGACACAGAGCGCCCCTTCCCATCCGCTCTCCCACCAGTCAGGCAGCCGCCTCCCCGCCTGTCGCGAAAGTTGTTCGACCTCGGCGCGTTTCCGCTGCGCGGCGGCGCGAATCCGCTCCGCGATTTCAGCCTCGCCGGGAAAGGCGACGAAGCCGTCCGGCCTGGCGCTCACGCTCGCCAGCCAATCGTGCGTCCATTTTCCGACGGTGGCCTCCCAGGCGTAAGCGGAGTCTTCTTTGCCCTCCACCCCCAGGTAGCGCCGCAGCCAGACGATCGCGGGCGCTCTCAACATCGCTTCAACCTCACTCACGCTGAGCGGCTCAATTTTGCGCGGCGCGGTGCGGAGCGCGAAGTCGTACTCGTCCGAAGGCGCGAGCGCTCGGCGCGCGTCGTAGGCGACGCGGGTTTGGCGAATGCCGGGCGTTTCTACCAGGTCGATCTGCCGCTCGACCGCCGGGCCGTCGAGCCACCGGCGGGTAGCCGTTCGCAGCGCGCGCATTTGCTGCTGCGAAAGCGAATGACCCTGCGCCGCGTGATAGGCGCGGTTGAGGAACTCGCTCGGATTTGAAATGCGCTCGGGCGCGTCTTCCTGAATCACGCTCGCCGTGAAGGCGGCGCCATGCGTCGTGTTCTCGAGGAAACTCGCGAACTGCGATTCGGCGAGCCGGCGTTGCTGCGCGGCGCCGAGGAAGAGCGTGCGCCCTTCGCGAACGGTGACATGACCCTCGCCCTGGCGGCCGCGCCGAGTGGCGACGCGGTTGATCTGTCGGGTGTTTTCGTTCAGTGCCTTAATCTGAGGCGCAGGCAGGAAATCGCCGGCGGGGGGAGCGGGCCAGACTCGATCGTTCAAGCTCGTGAGGATCAGATGCGACCAGGTTTGGTCTTCCGCCTGCGCAGGTGTGAGGAGATGAACGCGGGCATACGGATGCGCCCCGGTCGCATCGCGCGTGACCCTGAAGCTGTTCGCGATCTCCTCGATCCAGCGGAGATAGATGGTGCGGGAAAATTCTGCGCGAAGGTCCGTTGTCCAACTCGCCTGGCCCTCGATTTCGCGCCAGCGTTCCTGCCAGCCGAGGTGTTCGAAGGCTTCGCGCGTGACGGCCAGGTACTCAGCGAAGGTCGCATCCGAGGGCAGAAATAGGATTTGATCCAATGCAGCGGAAAGCCATTCGCCTTTCCCTTCCCGGCCGCGCGCCGAAGTAATCAGGATGTTGAGATCATCAATCGCCAGCGCGCTGAGCGCTCGATGCAAACCGTCGGCGATCGCTTCCCGCGAGATCCTGGCAAAAAGCGGGTGGTCGCTCTCTAGCGCGGTGAGGAAACGGACGAGCGCGGCGAGGCGCGGAGTGCGTTGCAGCTCCATCCAGCTTTGGAATACGGGCTCCTCGAAAATGCCCGGCGCCATTTGGCCCATCGCGTCGTAATGCGCGATGCCTTGTCGCGTGAGCGCGGCGGCCACCAGCCGGGAAAGCGCGCCGGCTCCGGGGACAATGATTCCAAGGCGCCGGCAATTTTCGTCTGCCAGGAATTGATGCGTGGCCGCCGTGATCGCTTCGACTTCCTCACGGGTATCGAGACCGGCCAGAAAGAGCGTTTCGCAGTCGCCATTGGCCGGCTCGAAAGCGCCGGCAACAGGGGTTGCTTCGCCGAACGTCTCTTCCCAGGAACCGACCCAGGCCGCGTTTAGATCCTGCGCTTCCTCACGCGGATTTTGCAGGATAACGGTCGCGTGTTTCGAGGAGTGCACCGCGGCCTGAAGCAAATGCCAAAGCGGCCAGTGACCGCCGTGAAAACCGGAAATCAAGAGGTGGCCCAGGGCTGGCGCGGATTCCCGCGCCTGCGCTAGAGCGCGTCGATCCGCTTCCGGAAAGATTTGGAATTCTAATGCCCCTAGTTGGGCGCGGAACTTCCGCACCACGGGACGAAACGCCGGCAGGTCGACCTGTTCGAATTGCGCGCCCGCTGCAATGAGCTGCTCGAGCAGGCGAAGGAGATGATTGGGAGTACGGCGGACGGAAACAGCGGCGAGACGTTCCGCTGCGGTCATTTTTTCCTCGGCCAGCAACTGTTCCGCGGCGAGGGCGAGTAAGAAACGCAAATGCTCGCGAGGGGCGGAGAGGGTGTTGCCGCCGGCGGCGAGAACAGCCCGAAGATAAGGCGGCGTGACGAATTGCAAACCGAGCGAGGAGAATCCGGAATCGAGCAGCCGGCCTTTGAGCGCCTGGATCTGACCGCGAGTTGGAACAACGACAAGCGCCGGCCGTTCCCTCTTCCACGCCTCCGTGCCCGCCTGCTTGAACCAATTCTCAATGGCCCCCTCCCAGGCGCCGTCCGGCGAGGAGGCAAGGAACAGCGAATGCGCGCGATGCGGTTTAAGTTCCAGTTCCAGCTGCACGCGTTAACCCTAGCAGACCGAGCGAATGCTTGCCGCTCCGTTGCGGAGCCATCGCCCGAATGTTACCCTCGCCGCTCCGCGCATGAGCCAGAATTACAAGGACACGCTCAACCTGCCGAAAACGGATTTTCCGATGAAGGCTAGCCTGACTACGCGCGAGCCGGAGATGCTCAAGCGCTGGGAAGCAGACGGCCTTTACCACCAGATCCAGAAGTCACGGGAAGGCGCGGAATTATTCGTTCTTCATGACGGCCCGCCTTTTGCGAATGGCGACGTCCACATGGGGACGGCGCTCAATAAGATTCTCAAGGACCTCGTCGTGAAATCGAAGACGATGGCGGGCTTTCGCGCGCCGTATTTGCCGGGGTGGGATTGCCACGGGCTGCCGATCGAATACAAGGTGGTCAAGGAATCGCGCGGCCTCTCGCCGCTCGAAGTGCGGAAGAGATCGGAGGCCTTCGCCCGCAAGTTCATCGACATCCAGCGCGAGCAATTCAAGCGGCTCGGCGTTTTCGGGGAATGGGAGAATCCGTATCTCACGCTCAATCCCGGATACGAGGCTGAGATCCTGCGCGCCTTCGCGATCTTCGTCGAGAAAGGGCTGGTTTACGAAAGCCTCAAGCCGGTTTTCTGGAGCAACGGCGCACAGACGGCGCTGGCGGAAGCGGAAGTGGAATATCAGGACCGCGAGGACACAGCGGTCTATGTGAAGTTTCCGATCGTCTCCGGCGAGTTCGCGGGCAAAGCGAGCATTGCGATCTGGACAACGACGCCATGGACTTTGCCGGCGAATCTCGCGATCGCCGTCCATCCCAAGGAACTCTACGTGATGCGGGAATTCCGAAGGGATGGCGTCTCGGAAATGCTCGTTCTCGCCGCTTCGCTGGTCGAAGCGTTTTGCGCGGCCACCGGGTTTGTTGTAGCCGGGGTCGGTGACCCCGGCAGCAGTGATGTCGCCCCGCCCGCGCCGGGATCACCGATCCCGGCTACAACATTTCCCGGCAGCCGGCTTGAGGGGTCGACCGCACAACATCCGTTCCTGCCTCGGACCGCGTCAGTCTTCGCGGCTGATTTCGTGACGATGGACTCCGGCACCGGCGCGGTCCACATCGCGCCGGGACACGGCGAAGAAGACTATTCGTTAGGCCGGGCCCAGCGGGCTCCAGATTCTTTCGCCGGTTGATGACCACGGGAAGTTCACGGACGAAGCCGGTTTGCCCGCACCTGACGGGCAAATATGTTTTCGACGCGAATCCCGACGTCGTCGCGCTGCTCCGAGCGAAAGGAATGTTGCTCGCGCGAACAGGTTTACCAGCATTCGTATCCGTATTGCTGGCGCTCGAAGACGCCGATCATCTTTCGCGCAGTCGAACAATTCTTCATTCGCATCGACGCCCTCCGGGGCGATGCGCTGGCAGCGATCAAAGCCGTGAACTGGATTCCGGCCTGGGGCGAGAACCGGATTTCTGGCACCGTAGAATCGCGGCCCGACTGGGTGATCTCGCGCCAGCGGAGCTGGGGCGTGCCGCTGCCGGCTTTCTATTCTGCGACCGGCGAAACGATTCTCGATCCGAAGTGGATCCGCAAACTGGCGGACGTTGTTGAGAAGCGCGGCTCGAACGTCTGGTTTGAATTGGATGACGCGGCGCTCGCGCGCGAGCTCGGACTGCCTGAAGGAACTCGCCATCGCGCCGACACGATCGATGTCTGGATCGACTCCGGCGTTTCGCATTACGCCGTGCTCGCGACCGAACCCGGAGCTGCGCGATCCCGCCGACATGTATCTCGAAGCGACCGATCAACACCGCGGCTGGTTTCAATCGTCGCTTATGACGAGCGTCGCGCTCCACAATCGCTCGCCCTACAAGACCTGCATCACGCACGGATTCGTGGTCGATGTGGACGGGAAGAAGATCTCGAAGTCGAGCAGCTACAGCAAACCGATGGATGCCGGCCATTTTGTAGCGAAGCATGGCGCCGACATCGTGCGGCTTTGGGTGAGCAGCATCAATTACACAGACGACGTCCCGTTCTCGGAGGAGATGTTTACGCGGCTCGGGGACACATATCGGCGCATTCGGAACACCCTCCGCATTTTGCTGGGGAACCTTGTACTGGATCTAGAGCCGAGGACGCGATAGAAGCACGTCGCCTCCGAGTTCACGCTGGTCGATCGGTGGGTTCTCGATCGACTGGAGAACGTGATCGCGGAATGCCGCGCGGCCTACGCGGCGTACGAATTCCACAAGGTCTACCACACTCTAAATCAATTCTGCGCGGTCGATCTGAGCAGCCTCTACATCGACATCACGAAGGACCGGATGTATTGCGACGCACCTGATTCGCCGCGCCGCCGCGCCACCCAGGCCGCGATGCACCGCATCTTTGACGCGCTCTGCCGGTTGCTCGCGCCGATTTTGGTTTTCACGGCGGAAGAAGCGTGGGGTTACCTGGGCGGATCGACGTCGGTCCACGTTCAGACCTTTCCGAATGAGACGCCTGAGTTTCGTAATCCTGATGCGCACGAACAAGTCCAGCGCCTTCTAAATTTGCGCGGCGTGATCGGGCAGGCGGTCGAACGTGCGCGCCAGGAAAAATTGATCGGAAATGCGCTCGAAGCTGCGGTGACACTCACTTGCGACGACGCGACGATCTCTGCCGTGCCGAAAGAGGAGCTCGAAGAATTTTTCATCCTGAGCGATCTGACTCTGGAGCCAGGTAAGGAACCGGTGGCGTCGATTACCAAGACTCGGCATCAAAAATGCGCGCGTTGCTGGCGACACCGGCCGAGTGTTGGAAAAGGTTCGGCGCATCCAGACTTATGCGATCGCTGTGAGAGCGTTGTCCTCTCAACTACTCAACCTCTCAACCTCTCAACCGAATGAAATACATTCTGCTGCTTTCGCTTCCGCTTTACCTCCTGGACCAGATCACGAAAGGTCTCGTTCTTCGCTACATCCATCCCGACGACCCGCCGCAGCTAATCGTTCCGGATTTCTTCGCCCTCGTGAACGTGACCAACGACGGCGCGGCGTTCGGTTCGTTCAAGAACAACAACGCCTTTTTCATCGTGCTCGCCTGTGTGGCGTTCGTCTTTGTGTTCGCGCTCCTGCTCCGGCAAACGCGGACACGCGATCGGCTGCGCGATGTTTCGCTGGCCCTGCTTCTTGCCGGGATCATGGGCAATCTGACGGACCGCTTCCTTCACGGTCACGTGATCGATTTCGCGCTCTTCGATCTCCATGTGCCGTTCGCGCATCCCTGGCCGGCGTTCAACGTGGCCGACTCCTGCATTTTCATCGCCGTCGCCTGTTTCGTTGTTCACTCGTTGAAGAGACGGAAAGAAGCCGAAGCGGTTTCGCAATCATAGATGGATCGAGCGCTCCGTCGCTCGATGACTGCAATTTCGCATGCCGCCGATTCCCTATCGAGCAACGCATATCGTCAGCGCGCGCAAAGCACAAACTTATCGACACGCCGGACCGATCGTGGCAGCCTGAAGAACTCTTCCTTCCTTTGGGATGCCCAGCGCGCGGCTAGGGTTGTTGATGCGCCCGGGTTTCATCGGTCCGATCTGCCGATGAATATGCGCTTTTCAACCGTAGCCTCCAGCCTCGCTCTCGCTCGCGACGGTGCCTCGCGGCAACGCTCGTCGGTCCAAATCCCTTGAAAAAACAGGTCGCCTCTTTCCTCACCATCGCGCTATGCGCCGTTGCCTTTGTCTCTCCGGCCGCTTGGGCAGAACCTGCGGACGGTTCATCACGGAGCGTAGTGCCGGACGCCGCCGGACAAGTGGCAGGGGTCGACGACGCGGACTTTGGTTTTTATGACGTCTACTTGGGGCCTAGCTGGACCGTTCCCGCTGGCGGTGCTGTGTACGACACTTTGATTGTAGCTGACTACTATACCGGTACGGTCACACATTCGGCCGGTACACTCACACTGCGTACCGGTGGGGGTGATCTTCAGCTAGGCTACGAGCATTTTCACGGTTTTAGAGGCAACGGCGTATACAACTTTAGTGGCGGCACCATTGACATACAGAATGCAGTGATCGGCGGGCAGGGTATCGGCACCTTCACGCAAACCGGCGGCACCTTTAGCGTGACTGGCGGGGTTACACTCGCTTCCGGATTTAGCTCTGCTCAGATACCACCCGACCTCGGCAGCACAGGCACTTTCACGCTCAGCGGCGGGACGCTCCTGACTTCTACTTTGAGTGGAGGCTTCGGCACCAGCACCTTCAACTTCAACGGGGGCCTCCTGGAGCCTCGTTCGGCTACCACGAATTTCGTCTCGGGTTTGGACACGGCCAACGTCCAGGCCGGCGGAACAAAGATCGACAGCAACACCTTCGATGTGACCATCCCGCAAGTGCTGCAACACCATCCCGCTCTGGGCGCGACGGTTGATGGCGGACTCCTGAAGCAGGGAGCTGGGACGCTGACGTTGAGCGCCACGAACACCTACACCGGAGCGACCACCGTCAGTGGCGGCACTCTCGCGATCTCCGGTCGCCTGGCGAACACCAGCGGCATTGTCCTGAACAACGGCGGTACGCTCCTCTTGAGCGGCAGCAGCTCAGTGACAGACCGGTTCAATGATTCGGCGGCGGTGACAATCCAAGGTGGTGGAATTCTGGCCACCGGCGGGCTGCATGAAGGGACGGCGCCGACGGGTGTCGGAGTAGGCGGCACGGCTGGATTGGATGTGCTCACGTTCTCGACGACCACCTCCGGTGCACCCGCGACAATCGATTTTGCGAACACCGCGACCGGAAGCACGCTTGTTTTCAGCAGCCTCACGGCTGGGAGCAGCGGAGCGTTCGTCCGTGTCTTGAACTGGACTGGAACGCCGGGGGTGGATTTAGGCTTGCCAACCAACGACCGGCTGCTCTTTGAGACGAACCCTGGTTTTACCGAGGTCGATCTGGCTAACTTCCAGTTCAGCAACGATGCCGGCGTTAACTATTTGAGTGGCGCCGTGTTGATCGATTACAACGGCTACTACGAGCTAGTGCCACCCGCGCCCAACATCGCGCCGACTCCGACAGCAACGGCGACTGCGACCGCAACGTCTACTCCCACCGCAACGGTGGCACCCACTGCAACAGCTACCGCGACTGCCACAGCTACCGTAGCGCCGACGGCCACTGCTACGGCAACCTCAACGCCGACTGCGACTGCGACCGCAACGGTGGCACCCACTGCAACAGCTACCGCGACTGCCACAGCTACCGTAGCGCCGACGGCCACTGCCACGGCAACCTCAACGCCAACTGCGACTGCGACCGCGACGGTGGCGCCCACTGCAACAGCTACCGCGACTGCCACAGCCACCGTAGCGCCGACGGCCACTGCTACGTCAACCTCAACGCCAACTGCGACCGCGACGGTGGCGCCCACTGCAACAGCTACGGCAACTGCGACAGCTACCGTAGCACCGACCGCCACAGCGACTGCTACCGTTACAGCAACAGCGACTGCTACCGCTACAGCAACAGCGACTGCTACGACTACACCAACGGCAACCGCGACTGCTACACCCAGCGCAACCCCGGCTGCGACAGCGACAGTCACTCCTACCGGCACTCCCGCCCAGGCCTTGAACATCTCCTCGCGTCTCCGGGTAGACACTGGCGATAAGGTGATGATCGGCGGGTTCATCATCCGCGGGAACGTCTCGAAGCCCGTGGTGATCCGCGGCCTGGGGCCCTCGCTCGCTAACTCGAACATGCCGCCCGCGATAGTCTTGAACAATCCGTTCCTCGAGCTTCACGGGCCGAATGGCGCTGTGATTACGAGCAACGACAATTGGAAGGATAGCCCTCAGCGCTTACAGATTGAAGGAGGCCTCTTCCAGCCGACCGACGATCGAGAATCCATCATTTTGGCGACGTTGCCGCCCGGCAACTATACCGCGGTGTTACGCGGAGTAGGACAAACGAACGGTGTCGGGTTGGTCGAGATCTACGATAACGACCAAGCTGTCGACTCCCACCTTGCGAACATCAGCACGCGAGGCTTTGTCATGGCCTCGGACGAAGTCATGATTGGGGGCTTTATGTTGGGCGGGAACACGGATCCCACCCGCATTGCCGTGCGCGGCCTCGGGCCGTCGTTGAGCGCGTTTGGGCTCCCCAACGCGCTGGCGGATCCTACCCTCGACCTGCATAACGCGAACGGCACCGTGATGATCTCCAACGATAACTGGCTGAGCGATCCCGTCGCGGCCTCAGAGCTCAGCGCCCACGGTCTAGCGCTTTCCGATCCGAACGAGGCAGGCATCTTTGCCTCCCTGCCACCGGGTCAGTTCACCGTGATCCTCGCTGGGAAGAATGGCGGCATCGGGATTGGCCTGGTCGAGATTTACAATTTGCAATAAATGCGCGCTGTAGCGGCGGCGCTCAGTCGCCGCGTCTTTTTGACCGATCAACGATTTACGCGGCGACAGAGCGCCGCCGCTACAGCGCAGTCATAGGTGGATCGAGCGCTCCGGCGCTCGATGAATAACTTCCGGGATCCAGACTGCACTCGATCGAGCGGCGGAGCGCTCGATCCACCTTACTGCGGATATTCGGCGCCGACGTGCGGCTCCGGCAGGTAGAAGAAAAGGATGCCGAGAATGACGTAGACCGAGAGAAGCTGAACCCCTTCGATCCAGTTGGTTTCGCCATCGCCGCTGATCTGGAAAATGATGTAGACCGACGCGACCACCGCGAAGATCTCCGGGATTGAGAATTCGAGGTTCATGGGGTGCCCCATAAAGTAGGAAAGAAACACGAGGAACGGCGCGACAAAGAGTGCGACCTGGAGGCTGGAGCCGATTGCGATGCCAACACTGAGGTCCATTTTGTTTTTCATCGCCATCACGATCGCGGTTGAATGCTCGGCGGCGTTACCGACAATCGCGACCACGATCACCCCCACGAAAACTTCCGTGATCCCGAGTGAATGGCGGACAGCCTCGATAGTTCCGACGAGGAACTCCGAGAGGAGCGCCACGACGCAGGTCGAAATGACAAGGATGACGATCGATTTCATCCGCGACCAATGGGCAACGTGTTCTTCCAGTTCGCCTTCGCACCCGATGAAGAAATGTTTATGGGTGCCCAGGGTGAAGAGGAGGACGCAGAGATAGGTGACGAAGAGAACGATGGCGATACCTAACGAGAGTTGGTGCTCGACGTTGGGCGCCCACCCGCTTGGGCTGGCGGCCGCGGTCAGGTGAAAAACCGTCGGGATGATGAGGGCGATCGCGGCCAGAGAAAGCGAGACCATCGAGGTCCGCGCGCCGGACTTGTTGAAACGTTGTTCCTTATGCTTGATCCCGCCGCACAAAGCGGAAAGGCCCAGGACGAGCAGGATATTCCCGATGATCGATCCCGTGATGGATGCCTTCACCACCCCGGTAAGTCCTTTTGAGAGCGCGATCCCGGCGATAATCAGCTCCGCGGCGTTCCCGAACGTCGCGTTTAACAATCCACCGAGACCTTCGCCGACGCGCGCCGCCAGCTCTTCCGTCGCGCGTCCGATCCACCCCGCGACTGGGACAATGGCGATTGCAGAGCAAATGAAAAGCGCCGTCGGATTCGCGAGCGCGGGCACAAAACGAAGGACCAGAGCGATCGGGACAAAAATAAGGAGCCAGTTCAGCGACGGTTTTAGCATTACGTATTTGGACCCAGAAAAGTTTGGCCAATCCTGCGGGAATCTTCCAGCGCACTGGCGTGGCGTCGAGAACGAAAAGGCGGCAATTCGAGCGCGGGCATTCCAGTGACCAACAATCACTAATCTCAAACCCGTTCGCTCGGTTCATGGCGACTCTCCCTGCAACATCGCCCCCAGACATTACATTTCGGTCATAAAAGACATAAAGGATTGTTTCGTGTTTTGCGTACTGATATCAACGCGCACTTCGCCCGACCGACCCAATGGAGGACGTGCGTCCATCCAGCTCGAGCCTAACGACTATGAAAAAACACCGGCCTTCCCGATCGGCTTACACGAACTTCCGTATTTTACTGGCTTTCACATTTTGCCTTGTCGGCCTCTCTTTGGCCGCCGGCGCTTTTGCCCGGCGGACTTGGTCCGACGAGCCGGGGCGTGATTCGCAAAAAGAGAAGGACCATGCTACGCGGTCGAGCCTCGCGAAGACGACCACCAAAGGACACAAGATCGGTGGAGCGTCCAAGAGCAGTACCGTGAAACGCTCGAAGGCTGCCAAGTCTTGGTCCGGGACCCGACCGGCCGCTTCGGCGCCGAGGCCAGGCGGGAACCAGCCAACAGGCGTGACGGAATATCGGAACGCGGTCGGCCAAACCGTTTACTCAGTCGCCACATACGGCTTCGACATTTCCCTGCCGCTGCGCCAGTTGGCCACCTCTGCCCCCGAAACACCTTCCCTGGAGCTTCCGGAACTTGAGCTGCCGCCCTGGCGCACCATCCGCTCGGATAAGCCGGACCCAGTGACTCAGGTAGCGCCTCCCGCTAGAGATTTATCGCGCGCTCCCAATCCGGCGGCGCCCAGCACCGGCTTCAATTTCGCGGGAATACCGGGACAAGGAAGTTATCCGCCGGACACCAACGGCTCGGTCGGTAATGATCAGTACGTCGAGACAGTCAATACGCGTTACCAGGTCTGGACGCTTAACCGCGCCCTCAACACTGTCACAACGCTTGTCGCCGCGGCCAGCATTAACACCCTCTGGACCGGTTTTACTGGCGCCAACGGCCAGTGCACGATCCAAAATGCCGGCGATCCTATTGTGGTCTATGACAAGGTGGCCAATCGCTGGTTGATCTCGCAGTTTACTTCGTCTCCGGATCCCGTTAACAGCTCATACTATCAGTGCGTGGCTGTCTCCACGACAGCCGACGCATCCGGGACCTATGCCCGCTACGCCTTTACCGTGCCGGCGACTCACTTTGGCGACTATCCGCACTTCGGCGTCTGGACCGATGCTTACTACATGATGGCCCACGGTTTCACGGCCGCGTCCGGCGGCAGTTATACCGGCGGTATCTTCGCGGCCATGGACCGCACCAAGATGCTAGCGGGGGATCCCTCCGCTACCTGGCAGGTCATTGAAGATCCTTTGGAAGGCGGCCACATGCCGGCCGATCTGGACGGATTCGCTCCGCCGCCCATTGGCGCTCCAGGCATTTTCGTCTCGTTACATGCAGCAGGCATGTACCTCTATCGGATGAAAGTGGATTTCGCGACTCCAGCGAACACTACTCGCACCCTCCAGGCGGTCATGCCCACCGCCGCAGCTAACGCTGCCTGCGGCGGCGGAAACTGCATACCCCAACCCGGCACTACCGCGGTCCTGGCCTCGCTCGCCGATCGTCTCATGTTCCGGTTAGCTTATCGAAACTTTGTCGACCACGAATCCCTGGTTATTTCCCACTCCGTCGACCCCGCGATCACCGGCGTTGTCTCCGCCGTCCGCTGGTATGATTTTCGCATCTCCGGAATACCGGATGCGGTGTGCTCGGCGTACCCCTGCACCTACCAGCAAGGGACCGTGGCCGACGTAGCTAACGGCCGTTCCCGCTGGATGCCATCGATCAGTATGGATGGAGCTGAGAATATTCTTCTTGGTTACAGCACGACCGGCAAGACCAGCGGCACCGAGAACCACTCCATTCGTTACACCGCCCGGGCCAAGACCGATCCACTGGGGACAATGACCGCCCCGGAGACAAGCATCGTCACTGGTAACCGAAACACCACCGGAGGCCGCTGGGGCGACTACGCCAGCACGAGCGCCGATCCGGCGGACGACTGCACGTTCTGGCATGCGAACGAGCATTATACTGGCACCGGGACCGCCGGGAGCTGGAAAACGCAGATTGCCTCCGCAGCTTTTCCTGCGGGAACCGGGGCCGGACAATGTCAGCCTTTGGCCTGTACCTCTCGCCCGGCTACCGCGCCAACCATTGGGACCGTGTCGGTTACTGGACCTAACCAGCTCCAAGTGAGTTGGACCGGCATCGCTCCGACACCTGGCAGCTACGCCATCGAACGCGCGATCGGAGCCATTGGCAGCGAAGGACTTTACCAGCCGGTTGGCTTCGTTGCTGGCGGCACAAACGTCTTCACGGATTCCTCGGTTCAAGGTGGCGTGACCTACACGTATCGTGTGATCGCGGCGACCGATGCGGGCGGTAGGTGTCAGTCCCTTCTTCATAGCGGCCCTGCCAGCGGGGTCGCGACCGGAACGTGCAACCTGAAGCCAGCTTTTTCCGGTGCGACCAGTGCCAACAGCAGCAACACCCCCAGTTGTGCCGTGACCGTAAATTGGACGCCGGGAACGTCGAGTTGCCCGAATACGGCGACCGTAAAGTACAACGTTTATCGCGGTAATACGCCTGACTTCGTGCCAGTCCCGGGCAATCGGATTGCGAGCTGCGTTCCGGGTCCGAGCTCCTATACCGATAGCGACAACCTTGTTAGCGGTAACACTTACTATTATGTCGTGCGCGCGGAGGACAACAGCACCGGCAACGGCGGCCCTTGCAACGGTGGTAACGAGGAATCCAACAGCGTGGTAGTCGCCGGGACTGCCTACGGTTCCGGGACGCAGGCCTCACCGGGCACCTGGACGGATGGCGGCGGCGACGCAAATTCTTTCCTGCAACTCAATCCTAACGAACCAGGCAATTCAGCGGACCTAACCTGGCGCTTTGTCAAGACTGCTGACGACGCGGGAGCCAACCATACTCCGGGAGGCTCTTATGCGTATCGTACTGCGGGACCCGGACCGGGCGCGACTTATTCCGATAACGCCTGTTCGGTCGCCGAAACTCCCGCGCTGACCGTCGGGGGGACTTCGCTGAACCTGACCTACTGGGAACGTCATCAGTTGGAGAAAGGATGGGACGGTGTTGCCATCGAGTATTCGCTCAATGGCGGTGCCTGGACCGACGTTCCGGCGCCGACCAGCTCGACCGCTAACGGATGCCTGGTTTCAGATATAACCGCCGATTATGCGGCACTTGACTGTACCGACGCGCCGCCGGCCAACGCGTGCGGTTATCCCGCCTCCAAGGCGGTCATTACCGGGCCCTTTGCCAGCGGGACGGATTGTAACACCTGGGTCCAGGGCCCGCTCTCTGCCTATGGACGTCGCTGCCATTTGCTCACTGGCCTTACCGCCGGCGATACGATCAAGTTCCGGTGGCGGTTTACCTCCGACCCGGCTTCGGATTTTGCCGGCTTCTATCTCGATGATATTGCGGTGACCAATATTCAGTTGCCTAACACCTGCACGCCCAATGTAGGCGGGACCCCAAGCCCGACTCCAACAGCTACTGCCACGGCGACAGCATCCCCCAGTGCGACCGCTACGGCTACTTCTACGCCGAGCGCAACGGCCACTGCGACGGCTACGTCGACACCTCTTATCACGGCAACACCGACGGCTACAGCTACTGCTACCGTCGCCCCTACTGCTACCGCTACAGCAACGGCTACCGCTACCGTCGCCCCCACTGCAACGGCGACAGCAACAGCGACTGCCACAGTGGCCCCAACAGCGACGGCCACAAGCACGCCTACTGCTACGATTGTACCTACTGCTACGGTTGCACCTACAGCTACCGCAACCGCAACCGCAACCGCGACCGCTACAGCTACGGCAACCGCAACTGCGACGTCGACAGCTACAGCTACCGCTACCGCGACATCTACAGCCACCGCCACGCCGACTGCGACTCCAGCAGCGCAGACCGTCAACCTTTCGACGCGCATGCGAGTGGATAGCGGGGATAATGCCGGTATTGCTGGCTTCATCATTACCGGAAACGTTCCAAAGCATGTGGTCGTTCGAGCTCTCGGACCGTCGCTAACCAGCTTCGGTTTCCCAAGCTCCGCCTTGCTGGCCGATCCCGTCGTTGAGATCCATGGCCCTGGCAGTTTCGGAACGATCACCAACAACAACTGGAAGGATAACCAGCAGGCTCAGATCCAGGCCGATGGCCTCGCGCCGTCGAATAATCTGGAATCAGCGATCGACGCAAACTTGCCTCCCGGCAGTTACACGGCGGTCGTGAGAGCGAACGCGGGCACGCCCTCAGCCGGCATCGCGCTGGCCGAAGTCTACGACCTCGACACCGCTGCGACCTCAAAGCTCTCGAACCTCAGCACCCGTGCATTGGTGGGCACCGGCAGTAACGTTGTGATTGCCGGCTTTATCCTCGGCAACAAATCAGGCGACGACCGCATCGTGATCCGCGGGATCGGTCCAAGCCTGAGCGCGTTTGGTGTCCCGAATCCGCTGCCGGATCCGAAACTCGAACTGCGCGACCAAAACGGGAACCTCCTCCGGTCGAACAATGACTGGCAGGATGATTCAGCCCAGGCGACCGAAATTACCGCAGCGGGACTGGCGCCTTCTAACCCGAAAGAGTCCGCCATTGCCGCGACTCTTCCGCCCGGACCCTACACGGCAATCCTTGCCGGATTGAACAACGGCACCGGCGTGGGCCTGGTGGAAGTTTACGATCGCGGCGGGCCGTAGAGCACGGCGCGATCGAACAGAATCACAAACAGCCCCGGCGAATTCCGCCGGGGCTGTTTCTGTTTAGGCCGAAGTACGCGCCAAGTTCAATGGCACCATCGCAAACGGCACTTGGAAGCTGTTATGTCTTTGCGACACCACGTCTGGGAGTTACATCTTCGGCAGCATAAGCAGTTGGAGCCTGGAGATCACCCTCGCCGCAGCCAGTTGGGTGACGATTTCCAGCTCGCGATATGCTCTTTGGACAGGAACTTTGTCGCGCGTTTCGTGCGGAGGGCAACACCTGAGCCGGCTTCGACCAAGACATCCCAGGTCGTCACCCATTTGTTACCATAAAGGTCTCGACAGTCTGTTTGTCGCTCCATAACACGGGAGCGCCTATTAACTCCGACATCCCTGGATTTGTTCGACCTGCTCATGGCCAATAGACCGCGGGAAGCCTCTGCCGGAAGTTTATGGAAGGAAGGGGAAGTTATGTGCACCAACAAATTATTATTGGCGGGTTCGTGGGGGATCGGAAGGCTGGGTTGTGCCTTGATAATTGGCGCCGGTCTTACCGCCGCGTTGAGCGTGAACGGGCAGACGATCACCACATTTGCCGGCGGCACGTTCCCAGCCGACAACACCACCCCATACTCGGTTCCACATCCCACCGCTATGACGCGGGATGCCAGCGGCAATTTGTATGTAGCCTCCGGTGATCCGACGAACTCGCAGATCGGCAACAACACCTCGGTCGTGCGGGGCAACCGGATCTTTAAGATCGATACGAGCGGCAACGTCAGCCTGATCGCGGGCAACGGCCAGTTTCCCACCAGTGCACCCAACAACATTCCCGCAAAGAACGCTCCGATTAGTCTGCCGGCGGGCATTGCCGTCGACTCGTCCGGCAACGTCTATTTCTCCGATGAATCTGCGAGCCTCGTCTTCAAAGTAACAGCGGCCACCGGGACTCTCACGATTATCGCCGGCAACGGCGCCAACACGGGCGAAAACATTCCCGCCGCGACTGCGCAAGTGTTCGGCCCGACCGGCCTCGCCATCGACGGCACGGCGCGGCTGTTCGTCGGGGTCAAGAACGAGAATCGCGTTCGCGTTATTGATCTGTCGACCAACATGATTTCGACCTTCGCCGGTTCCGGCGCCCCGACCACTGGAACGCCGATGACGCGTGACACGGTTGTCTTTCAACCGCGTGGCCTGTTTTATGACGGTGCGACGACGACGTTGTACATGGCCCTGCCGGGGTTTAACGAAATTCGCACGGCGTCGACGTCGGGTCAGGCGACAATTGCCGGCGGCGGCGGCGGCGACTTCGCGGGAGATGGCGGGCCGGCACTCGCCGCCAAACTCCGGTCCCCAGCGGGCGTCGCCAAGGATGGGACCGACGTGTTGATTGCGGATACCGGGAATCAGCGGATTCGCAGAATTAACGGCGGCGGCACTATAAGCACGGTAGCCGGGAGTGCGCCGAATTCCGGAGGGTTCACGCTCCAGTACGGCTTTTCGGGAGACGGCGGCGTGGCGACCAGTGCACTGCTCGACGGACCGAGCGACGTCCGCGGGACAGGGAGCGGCAACTTCGTGTTTGTTGACCGCGGCAATCAACGGATCCGCACGGTGACTGGCGGTACCATCGCCACCTTTGCCGGCAATGGCAGCTGGGGCTTCAATGGCGACGGCATCGCCCGAACCAGCGCGCAATTGGCGTTTCCGGCGCGAGGCGAGTTCGATGCCGCGGGCAATCTCTACTTTGCCGAGTCGGGCAACAACCGGGTGCGCCGGGTTGACGCCGGCACCGGAGTTATCACTACCGTGGCGGGTACCGGCCTCGCCGGCTACAACGGTGACGGGATTGCGGCCACCAGTGCAAACCTGAGCGAACCATCCGACGTCGCCCTGGACAGCGCCGGCAATCTTTACATCGCCGACAAGAACGCGGCGCGCGTCCGTCGGGTTGACGCCGGGACGGGGACGATCACGACCGTGGCAGGCACGGGCGTCGTAGGTTCCAGCGGCGATAACGGTCCAGCCACATCGGCACAGCTCTTCGCCCCTACCGGCATCCTGATCGATTCGTCAGGGACTCTTCTGATTGCGGATCCAACGTTCGGCGTCAATCGAGTCCGCAAGGTAATCATTGGTGGGAATATCACGGCATTTGCAGGGGCAGCGAGCGGCTGTGATGCCGCTGGAGCGACGACGGGCGATGGGTTAGCGCCCACGGCAGCGGGTGCGTGCCTCAAGGAACCGCGCGACATCGTTCAAGTCAAAGTCACCGGCAACGGCCTCGTGGCGGGCGACATCCTTATCGCCGAGGAATCAGTCGTCCGGCGTATCTCTTCTTCGAACACCTTGTCCACTTTCGCAGGCTCGGGCAGCACCTCGGGCGACGCGGTCGGCACGCTCGCCAATGCTCGTTTCCGCGATATCGAAAGCCTCGCGCTCGATTCGGCGAGCAACATCTTCACGGTTGAGTCGTTCTTTCGGAAGGTGAAGAAGATCGCGGGCGGGACTGGACAAGTCACCGCCTACGCAGGGACAGGCGCCTTCAACTACGACGGAGACAACCAACCAGCGACCAGCGCGGCGCTGTTCAACCCGTTCGGCATCTTCATCAACCCCGCCGACGAAGTTCACATTTCCGACACCCGCAACCATCGCGTTCGCAAGGTAGTGTCGATTCCCGACCTCGTTGCCATCAAGTTCAACAACACTTCGAACGCGGCCACAACTGGCGCGCCATGGACATGGACAATCACGGTCGCGAACAACGGCTCGGCGGCGGCGAATTTCACGAGTGCGCAGGTGATCCTCACGGACGATTTGCCGAGTAGCGGCCTCAACTATACGCTCGGCGCCATCACCAACGTTTCGGGCGTGACCAACCCCGGGAACATTTCGTGCAATATCAGCAGCAACACCCTCACCTGCACAGCGACAGGTCCGGTGACGATCGCTGTGCCGAATGGGCATTTCGACGTTCCAATTTCGGTCACGTCGACCGCGGCCGCGACCTATAACAATCCGCGGGCCGCCGGCGTTTGTGGGGCCGACCCCGCCAACGTGGTCGTCGAGATTAGCGACTCCAACAACTCGTGTGCGGACAGCGTGACAGTGACCGATTCAGCGCAGCCCAACATGGTGGCATTTAAGTCCAATAACGTCAGCGGCGCGGTGAACCCAGCCGGGCCGTGGACGTGGAGGATTTCGGCTGAAAACAGGGGCAGCGCCAACGCCGTCTTCGCCGACGGGCAGGTTATCTTCCGCGACGACCTGCCGAACACCAATATCAATTACTCAACGCCGATGACGGATGTGGAACTCGGCGACTTCACGGACTACGACGGCGTAATCTCCTGCTCCATCGACGGCAGCAAGACGGTGACCTGCATCGCATCGGGCGGCCCCGTGACGTTCTTCGGAGCGTTCGGCGCCAATCCCGGGAGCAGCTTCTACGCGGAGTTCACCGCAACGCCGAGCGCTGACGGCACCTTCACGAACCCACGTTCCGGCGGAACCTGCAGCGTCGATCCCGACAATCACCTCACCGAGTCAAATGAGGGCGACAACTCCGCCACTGATACGGTCATCGCGGGGACTGTAGCCAGTTCGCCAACTCCGACCGCCACACCTACGGTCGCCCCGACGGCAACGGCAACGGCAACCGCTACCGTAGCCCCGACGGCGACAGCTACGGCAACCGCTACTCCGACTGCGACCGCGACGTCGACCCCGACGGCTACTGCCACGGTTGCGCCAACGGCCACGGCGACTGCTACGGCCACTGTGGCACCCACGGCTACCGCTACGGCAACGGCCACAGCGACCACCGCGCCGACCGCGACTGCTACTGCGACAGCTACTGTTGCACCGACGGCCACGGCGACCGCAACGGCTACCGTTGCTCCCACGGCCACGGCCACGGCGACAGCGACAGCGACTGTCGCACCGACTGCGACTGCGACGGCGACTTCCACGCCAACCGCGACAGCGACTGTGGCAGCGACGGCTACTGCTACGGCTACAGCGACAGCAGCTCCGACCGCAACAGCAACCGCAACCGCGACGGCTGCGCCATCCGCGACTGCGACGGCAACTGGAACCCCTGTGTCTACGCCAACCGCCACAGCCACAGCCACGGCCACGGCCACACCGACGGCGACCCCCGGGTCACCCACAATTCAGGCTATTAACCTGTCCACGCGGATGCGAGTGCAGGTCGGCGACAGTGTTGGAATCGGTGGCTTCATCATCTCAGGAGCCACCCCCAAGCACGTGCTTCTGCGCGGTATCGGGCCCTCCTTGATTCACTACGGAATTAGCGATGTCCTTTCGGATCCGATCCTTGAGCTGCATGGGCCCAGCGGGTTTACCACGGTGCTCAACGATAACTGGCGGGACACGCAGCAGACGGAGATCGCCTTGACCGGTCTCGCCCCGACCAACGACAAGGAATCCGCTATTGATGCAACCCTGGCGCCCGGCGCGTACACCGCCGTTGTCCGGGGTAAGAGCAACACGAGCGGGGTGGCCCTGGTGGAGGTCTACGATCTGAATCAAGCGTCGTCCAAGCTTGGAAACCTCAGCACGCGCGCGTTGGTGGGCACTGGAAACGATATCGTCATCGCGGGCTTGGTGCTGAGCGACGGCAGCGGCACCGACCAGATCGTGGTTCGCGGAATCGGTCCCAGCCTGGCGCCGGCGTTTTTCCCAGCTGGCTCCGTCCTCGCTGATCCGACGCTCGAGCTTCGCGATGAAAACGGCTCGCTGGTTTTTGCGAACAACGACTGGCAGGATAATCCTTCGCAGGCCGCGCAACTAACCGCGGCCGGCCTGGCACCCTCGAATAACGCCGAGGCCGCGATCGCGATCACGCTTCCGCCCGGTTTCTATACCGCTTTGCTCTCCGGCTTGAATGATGGAGCCGGGATCGGCGTGGTCGAGATATACGATCGCGGGCCGTGATCGAGGGGACGGAAGTGACTCAAGGGACTTAGGTCCTTTGGTTCCTATTCCGCAATCGCGCGCGGGTCATCCTCTCGCGGAGGCCGCCCTCCGCGAGGAAGGCGCGCTCGAGGGTGGCGAGCTGACGATCCAGGAGGTAATTCGTAACACGCACCAAACCGAGGATGACGTTTGCAGCGATTTCGGGATTCGGGTGTTCGATGCCTTTTCGAAACGTCGTATAGGTGCCGTTTGGCGTTCGGTTCAACGCGCGAAGGCGGCGAGAGTAGGCGTGCTCGAGTGGCCACTCCAGGAGCCGGCGCGTTCTTAAGAAATCCTGATAGTCCTCTTCCAATTCCGCGAGACTGGCGCGGGCCACATTAGTTAGCTTGATCTCCATCTCCTTCGAAGTTCCCGAAGCCTGGCTGGCTTCGACGATGTTCTGCTTTCCGGAGCGAGCAGCCTGGATCATCTGGTCCACCGTGCGGTCGCGCTTATCCAGGAACCGGCGGCAGAAGAAGACGGTCGCGTCGAAGACGATCTGCGCTTTTTGGTAGGAGCGCAGTTTCCGGTAGCCACCATGGGCCGGGATGAAGCCGTCTTGGGGGGACATCGCTGAGGGACAGGAAGGACGAAAGGGACGCAAAGGACAACTACAAAAATCCTTTCGTCCTTTGCGTCTCTTAGGTCCCTCGACACTCGCGCACGGCCCTGCGACAGTTTCCGCAGCGATGGAAAAGGCAGCCACAGCCATGGAAAATGCCGCGCGTGACATCGCGCGCCGTCTCCGCGCAGCGGGACACACGGCCTACTTCGCCGGCGGCTGCGTACGCGATCTCCTGCGCGGCCAGGTTCCAAAGGATTTCGATATCGCCACCAATGCGAAACCGGAAGTCGTGCAGAAGATTTTCGCGCGGACCTACGCGGTCGGCGCGCATTTCGGCGTGATCGTCGTTCTTGAAAACGAATTTCAGTTCGAGGTCGCGACCTTTCGGTCGGATGGCGTCTACCTCGATGGTCGGCGACCGGTCGAAGTTCATTTCGCAACGGCGGAAGAGGACGCCGCCCGGCGCGACTTCACGATCAACGGGATGTTCTTCGATCCCGACAAGAATGAAGTCATCGATTTCGTAGGCGGCCGGGCTGATCTGGAGCGGAAATTGATTCGCGCGATCGGCGATCCGGCGCGGCGATTTGCGGAGGATCGGCTGCGGATGTTACGCGCCGTGCGATTCGCGACAACGCTTGGGTTCGAGATCGACCCGGCGACGTGGGAGGCGATCAAGGCCGGCGCCGCGTCGATCACCGAGATCAGTTCGGAGCGGATTCGCGAAGAACTGGTGCGCATTTTCCTTTCGCCGAATCGCGGCCGCGGCTGGGATTTGCTCGATGCGAGCGGATTGATGCGCGCGGTTCTGCCGGAGCTCGACCAAATGAAAGGCTGCGAACAACCGCCGCAATTCCATCCCGAAGGCGATGTTTTTAAGCACACCCGGATCATGATCGAGATGCTTCCTGCCGAGGTGTCGCTGCCGCTCGTTTTCAGCGTGCTCTTTCACGATGTCGGCAAGCCGCCGACCGCGATGGTGGATGGCGAGGGCCGGATCCGTTTCAACGGCCACGACCGGATCGGGGCCGAAATGACGGAAGCGATCATGGAGCGGCTCCGGTTTTCGCGCGCGGAAATTGACGCGACCGTCGAGGCGGTGCGGCAGCACATGGTTTTCAAGGACGTGCCGAACATGCGGGTGGCGAAATTGAAGCGCTTTATGGCGCGGCCGACGTTCGAGGACGAGCTGGAGCTGCACCGCGTCGATTGCGCGAGCAGCCACGCGATGCTGGATAACTACGAATTTCTCCTCAAGAAAAAGGAGGAGTTCGCGAACGAGCCAATCATTCCGCCGCCGCTAATTCGCGGCGATGATCTGATCGCGTTGGGCCTGAAGCCCGGACCGAAGTTTGGAGAAATTCTCGAGGCGGTGGAGACGCGGCAGCTGGAAGGAATGCTGAGAGATCGAGAGGAAGCGCTCGCGTGGGTGCGAAAGGAAGTTGAGAGGGTTGAGCAGTTGAGTGGTTGAGAGGTTTTTGTTGGCTGCGTCTTGATCTTCTCAACCTCTCGACCTATCAACCACTCAAACCTAAAATGCGAATCCTCATGATCAGCGCGGAAGGCCCGCCGCTCGCTCGCGCTACGGCGCTCGTCGACGTGCTCGAGGCGTTGCCGCGCGAATTGCGCGCGCGCAAGCACGAGGTCGGGATCGCGATGCCGTTCTATCGCGAGATCAGCGAAAATATGGCGATCGACCTGCGCGATACCGGGATCACCGTCGATGTGCGCGTCGGCGACAAGAACTACGTCGCGGAATTCGTGGAAGGCCGGACAGCCAGCGGTGTGCAGACGTTCTTCATTCGTTGCGACGCGTTCTTCGATCGCGCCAGCATCTACGGCGAACACGGCGTCGCCTACGACGATAATGCCGCCCGCTTCATTTTCTTCTCCAAAGCAGCGGTGGAACTTGCGCGGCGGATGACGCCCACGCCGCAAATCCTCCACGCGCACGATTGGGCGGCGGCGTTCGTTCCAGTGCTCGTTGCCGACCAAAAATTGCCGTTCGCGACCGTGCTCTCGATTCATCATCTTGCCGAGCAGGGGAGCTTCTGGGGTCTCGATTTCAGTCTGACGAATTTGCCCGAGCGCTATTTTAAACCGCACGGCGTCGAATATTTCGGCCGCCTCAATTTGCTAAAAGGCGGAATCGTGTTCGCCGACAAACTCACAACCGTGAGCGAGCGATTTCGCCGCGAGATGTTAAGCCCCGAGAACGGCTGTGGCCTCGATATTGTCCTGCGCGAGCACGCGCACCGCCTCACCACGATTCTCAGCGGCGCGGATTATCGACGCTGGAATCCCGAAACGGATCCTCTTCTTCCGCGTCAGTTCGGTCCTGGAAACCTGGAAGGGAAAGCAGTTTGCCGGGACTTGTTGCTCGATGGCCTCGGCCTCGCCGCTGCGCCAGCGGGCCCAGTCTTTGGAATGGTGACGCGCCTTGTCCCAGAAAAAGGATTCGATCTGCTGATGCCGTTGCTCGACCGGCTTCTCTCCGATGACGTAAGGCTGATCATCCTGGGCGAAGGCGACGCCGGCTACGAAACCGCGCTCGCCATCGCCTCCCGAAAATATCCGGCGAAGTTTGCCTACCGCAGTCACTACGACGAATCGCTTGCCCACCTGATCGAGGCGGGCGCGGACATCACCCTGATCCCGTCGAAGATCGAGCCGAGCGGATTGAGCGCGATGTACAGTTTGAAGTACGGCGCGCTCCCCGTGGCGCGCGCGACCGGCGGTATCCAGGAAATTATTGAAGATCACGATCCGTCGATGGACGCGGGTTTCGGTTTTCTCTGCTACGAAACTACGCCGGACGCTTTCTGGGATTCGATCAAACGCGCCCGCGAGATTTTCCACGATAGGGCGACGTGGACGATACTGATGGAACGCGCGATGTCCCTCGATTTTGCGTGGAGCGAAGCGGCCGCGCGTTACGAGAGTGTTTACGCGGAATTGACCGCGGCCGATCAGCGCGGGGCCGCAGCCTAACGAGACCAAGGATCAGCGATTCGCTGACGGCGGGAGCGACGACACCTCCGAGTCCGGTGTTTTACCAGCTAAGGCCCATCAACCCTTTCTCGAGCTTCTTTACAGTCCTTATATCATTAGCCATGCCTGCGGCTCGAACGGCCCAGCCTTTGCCTTCGAGCGATTCCGGCCCTTTGATCTCTGTCCACCGGCCGTCGCTTTTTAGCACCGCGAGCCTCGCGCAACCCCAATAATCCATTTGATTGCCGCCGGCTTCGTCAAACGTCGGGAAGGAGAGCGCCATCGTACCGTCAGCGATGTGGTAGATCAGAAGATTCAGCAGAACGGGTGGCGCAGTCCGTTTATCGATCGAATAATACCCGGCGATGACCAGCTCGTCGGCCAGCTTCAGCGCGAGGGCATCGTAAGCGCCATTAAGTTCCGAGTGGACCACTCGCGTCCCGGATAGACGGGGGCCGGACAGATTACCGCGGACCACAATCCATCCTTCGATCGGGGAAATTAGGAGACTTTTATAGAATTTCCGGCTGATGGATCTTTGCAAGACCCGCGTGGAAACAACATGGATGTTCGTCAGCGTGCGAGTGGTGCTCGGGGGCGATGCGGCAACGCTGCTCCCGACGAGAGCGAGCAAACTGAATATGCTTAGCAGGGGTTTCACGCCCCGATTCTCCCTGGAAGGAGGCAGGAAGAAAAGACAAAATGGAAAGCCCGCGACCGTCCGCGAAGACGCGCGTTTAGCTGGACGCAGCGTCGGAGAAGTTTCATCACAATGTCTACGTAATCCCGCTCGATCCGAAGGTTGAAAATCTCTACACGGAACTGACCGGGGCGAGCAGCGTCGCAGCGTAATATCTTTTGGCCTATCCTAACTTATGAAGACGCCGTGCAGTGATTATGTTTTAACGAAAGGTGTGATGTTTTTCGCGCGCATGCTCGATAAGCTGCGCTTGAGGGACCAGGGGCTCTTGCCTCCTGACTACAACTACGCCGGTGGTCCGGAGCACAATTGTTTCGATGGCTACTGCTGTCGGTTCTTCGCCATTGATCCACTGCAGTTAGTCGAACGCGTCCGGGCCGGCGGAACCGACGACGAAATTCTCGAATGGTGTTTCGAGAAATTTGGCCGGGCTGACGAAGAGAAAATCAAATTCTGGAATAACTTCATCACTACCCGCGGCTGGCGCGACGACAGCAGCCGGGAGCTCCAACAGGAGAAGAAAGCGAATGGCTTCGGCCACCGCGCCGATATCCAGACTTGGGTCGATTATCACGATGCCGACGAAGGCCGGATGCCGCGCACGACCGAAAGTTTCGCCCAGTAAAATAACTCTGGAGACAGCCGCAGGCGCAAAAGGCTGACGCAGATCACGGACTGTTTCGTAAGCGGCGCCCGGGCGCCTGACCTTACATCGGCGGGGACCATTTGGTCCCAGCCTCCGTTCGGGGCAAGCTGCGAGACGCCGATCAACTTCTGCTCCAGAGTAACGGCCCAAAGGCGGGCGCTGCCATAGTAGGGCATGGACGCGGTGGCTCACCGCCCTTCGGCTCCCAGCCCACTTCGTCGAAGCGAGGAGGAGGTGGTGGTGGGTTGGCCATGATGCAAATCCTTTCGTGGCTCGGAACAACAATGGGGGGAGGTCTCCGCCGGTAACCAGGAGGCTGTTGCGGGCAAGACATTCCGGGCGCGAGCCCTCCGATAGGGCTAATATCGCGCGATGGCGCGGCTCCGATACAGGTCGGGTGAGGAACTGGAGAAATCCGCAGCGGAGAAATTTCATCACAACGTCTACGTGATTCTGCTCGATCCGAAGGTTGCGAAGCATCCGACAATTCTGCGGATAAATCCGAAGCGGGATCCGGCGAAACCCTGCGTTTATGTGGGGATGAGCGGGCTGCCGCCGGAGCACCGGTTCGAGAATCATAAGCACGGCTACAAGGCGGCATGGGTGGTGGAGAAATACGGCGTCCGGTTGCTGCCGGAGCTGTATGAGCATCTGAACCCGATGCCGTATGAAGCGGCGCTCCAGATGGAACTGGAGCTAGCGGAAGAGCTGCGGACCGAGGGATACACCGTGACGGGAGGGCATTGATTCTGTAGCGGCGGTCTATGACCGCCGACGGCTTTTCAAGGTCGCGAACGGCGGTCATAGACCGCCGCTACAGAAACGCGAATAAACCCGCCCGTGCGTCGTCCAAGTTTCCTCTGAAAATGGAAACCGGCATCCAGCTATTCGATCCTCCGCGATTCCAGCGCGTGCTCGCCGAACAGCCAACGCGGCCTTGTATTGAAGAAAGCTTTCGTGTCTCCTCGGCGCTTCCAAAACCGGAGCCGATGATTTCCAAGCCAATCCTGTTCAGACCGTGGGCCTTGGGACTGATGATGACGCTCCTCCAAATCGTCGCCACATTGATCATCGCGCCGGAAGGACCGGTCTCATCCCGCTACGACAGCCTGGTCCAGCACGACAGCTACTGGTTCGCGAACATCGTAGATCGCGGCTACGAAACGACTGTGCCGCCGGTGGGCCACAAAATGATGGAAGTCTCGAACGTCGCGTTTTTTCCGGCGTATCCGGCCCTCGCGGCGATTTTGCATTACGGAGGCCGGCTCAGTATCTACCAGTCGTTGTTGATCACGGCACAGGCGGCGGCCTGGGGGTTCTGGAGTTATTTCTTCCTCTTCTGCGCGCGGTGGAACATTTCGCCGCTCCTGCAATTCTTCGGGGCGCTCTCGATCCTTGCCCACCCCACGGCGTTCTTCCTCGTGGCCGGCTATTCTGAGTCGCTTTTCATGATGGGACTCTTCGGTTTTATGTTTTGGAGCACGGCTGAGGGAAAGGGCGCGAGGGCCTTGGCCGTGCTTCACGGCTTTTTGATGTCCGCGACACGGATTGTCGGGATTCCGTGTGCCGGCTACCCGGTCGTGCAGGCGCTGTCTCGGAACGGTTGGACAGGGCTGACTGAAGTCCGATCATGGATCAAACGCTATGGTGCTTCCATTGTGGTAATGCTGGGCGCGACCCTGGGGGCAGGCACCTTCTTCTTTTACTGTCTGGTGCGGTGGGGCAGGTGGGACATTTACATGCTCACCCAGCAATCCGGCTGGGCCATTATCCCGGATTATCTGGCGGTATTTAAGCCATCCAGTTATCGATGGCTTGTGCCCGCGCTAAATAACCCCACGGAAGCGAGCCAAATGACGATGACGTTGGGCGGTATCCTGTTGCTCGGCATCGGGTTGTGTGAGGTACTCGCCATTGTTCGCCGTAAATTCGCCTGGACCACGCGGGTCGGCTTCTATTTTTGCGCGGTAGTCATTTATTACATCTCGGTCAGCGGCGTGGCCTCGGTGGAGATGGAGAGCATGCTCCGCTACGAATTTTGCGTCCACGCGTTAATCGTGCTGGCAATTATCCATTTTTTGCATCAATTACCGACCCCGCGACTGTGGGTGCGCGCCAGCGGCATGGCGGCCATGGCGTTGCTCAGCGCGGCTGGGCTCGGCGTGCAGGGATGGTACGTTTGGAATTTTACGAGGGGCAACTGGGTAGCTTAAGGATTCATGAAAACTAACGTAGCAATTATAGGTGCGGGACCGGCTGGATTGACGGCGGCGTATCTTCTTTCCAAGAACAATGTACCGGTCACTGTGCTCGAAGCCGACCCGGTCTACGTCGGCGGCATTTCACGAACCGCCACCTACAAAGGTTTTCACTTCGATATCGGGGGGCACCGTTTCTTTTCAAAGTCCAAGGCGGTCGAGGATTTTTGGACCGAGATTTTGCCCGATGACATGCTGATTCGCCCGCGTTCTTCGCGGATTTATTACAACGGGAAATTCTTCGCTTACCCGCTGCGCGCGTTCGAAGCGTTGATTAAACTCGGCGTCGTCCGCTCCACTCTGTGCGTTCTTTCCTACGCGAAGGCGAAAATGTTCCCCGTCCGTAATCCGGACAACTTCGAGGATTGGGTGAGCAACCAGTTCGGCAAACGTCTCTTTAATACTTTTTTCAAGAGCTATACCGAAAAGGTGTGGGGCATGAACTGCAAGGAAATCTCGGCGGACTGGGCGGCGCAACGGATCAAAGGCCTGTCGCTAGGCAGCGCGATCAAGAACGCGCTTTTCCCGCAGCGGTCTAACGGGGACCGGAGCAACGTGATTAAGACACTCATCAATTCCTTCCGCTATCCGCGAAAAGGTCCCGGCATGATGTGGGAAGCCTGCGCGAAAAAGACCCAGGCCATGGGCGGCAATATCGAGATGAATTGCAAAGTCGTCGGCCTGGATTACGACGGGGCCAACGAAACTTGGACGGTGTCGTTCAAGGACCCGCAGGGCCAGATCCAGAAGCTCGAGGCAGAGCATGTGATTTCATCCGCGCCGATGCGCGAGCTGGTGCGCGGAATTCAGCCCCCGGTTTCCGAGGCGGCGAAGAGCGCAGCCGATTCGCTGAAATACCGCGATTTCCTCACCGTGATGTTGATCGTCAAGAATCGCGACGCGTTTCACGACAACTGGATTTATATCCACGACCCGAATGTAAAGGTCGGTCGGATTCAGAATTTCCGTTCCTGGTCGCCCGAGATGGTGCCGGATGACGATAAGGCCTGCTATGGCCTCGAGTATTTTTGCTTCGAGCACGACGGCGTTTGGGACGCGAAGGACGAAGACCTGATCAGGCTGGCCGAACGCGAGCTCCTCCAGATCGGCCTCGCCAAGTCAGGTGACGTTCTCGACGGCACGGTAGTTCGACAGAAGAAGGCGTATCCGGTTTACGATGATCATTACGCCTCTCACGTCGACACGGTTCGAGAAGAACTCGAGACCCGTTATCCGAACCTCCATCTGGTGGGCCGGAATGGGATGCACAAATACAACAACCAGGACCACGCCATGATGACGGCGATGTTGTGCGTGGAAAACATCCTCGCCGATACCAAGCTTTACGATCTCTGGGATGTGAACAGCGACGCCGAATATCACGAGGCCGGCGAAGCCGCTGCGGAAGAGACGAACGGCAGCGCGTTGCGCCAGGTGCCGACGCGCGTGGGAGCTGCGACGGAATTGGCGTCCGAGCAGACCTAGCCTTCACTGTTTCTGTAGCGGCGGTCTATGACCGCCGCCGACACTTACCCAAGAGATTTCAGCGGTCATAGACCGCCGCAACAGAATCAGCTTGCGAAATCTTCGATGGGCGGGCAGGTGCAGAACAAATTCCGGTCGCCGTAAACGCTGTCGATTCGTCCGATCGCAGGCCAGAATTTGTGCTCGCGTGTCCAGGGAGCGGGATAGGCCGCCTGTTCGCGCGAATACGGGCGATCCCATTTGTCCGACACGACCTGCTCCGCCGTGTGCGGCGCGTTTTTGAGAGGGTTGTTCTTTTTATCGACCTTACCCGAGACCACGGCGTCGATCTCCGCGTGAATGGAAATCATCGCCTCGCAGAACCGATCCAACTCGACTTTCGATTCGCTCTCGGTCGGCTCGATCATCATCGTCCCGGCAACCGGAAATGAAACCGTGGGGGCGTGAAAGCCGTAATCCATGAGACGCTTCGCCACATCTTCGACTTCGACACCGCCAGTTTTGAACTGGCGTAAATCGACGATGCACTCGTGCGCCACAAGGCCCCGCTTGCCTTTGAAAAGCACTGGGAAATAACCGTCCAGCCGTTTCGCAATGTAGTTCGCGTTCAGGATGGCGATCTTGGTCGCTTCGGTCAGACCTTCCCCGCCCATCATGCGGATGTACATCCACGAGATGGTGAGAATGCTGGCGCTGCCGTAGGGAGCTGCGGTCACCGGACCGACGGCGGCAGGCGAAGCCGGAGGATGGAGGATTGAGGATAGCGCGGGAAGGAACGGGATGAGATGTTTGGCGACGCCGATCGGGCCGACGCCAGGGCCACCGCCGCCGTGCGGGATGCAGAAAGTTTTGTGAAGATTGAGGTGGCAAACGTCGGCCCCCATATCGCCAGGGCGGCAGAGGCCGACTTGCGCGTTCATGTTGGCGCCGTCCATGTAAACCTGGCCGCCGTGCGAATGAACGATGTCGCAGATCTCGCGGATTGTGGTTTCAAAGACGCCGTGGGTGGAAGGGTAGGTGACCATCAGCGCGGCGAGATCGTCTTTGTGCGTATCCGCTTTCGCGCGCAGGTCGGCGAGATCGATGTCGCCATCTTTCAAGCAGGCGACCGGAACGACTTTGAACCCGGCCATGACCGCGCTCGCCGGGTTCGTCCCGTGGGCCGACGTGGGGATCAGGCAAATATTACGCGCCGCCTGGCCGCGCGACGCGTGATATTCGCGGATTGCGAGGAGCCCGGCGTATTCACCCTGCGAGCCAGCGTTAGGCTGGAGGGCAACGGCAGCGAACCCGGTGATCTCCGCCAGCCACGCCGCGAGCTGATCGCACATTTCGCGGTAGCCGGCGGTTTGGTCATCCGGGGCAAAGGGATGGAGTTTAGCGAACTCGGGCCACGAGATCGGGAACATCTCCGCCGTCGCGTTCAACTTCATCGTGCAGGAGCCGAGCGGGATCATTGAAGTCGTGAGCGAAAGGTCGCGCGATTCGAGCTTGCGAAGGTAACGCAGCATCTCCGTTTCGGTGTGATGAGTGTTGAAGACCGGATGGGTGAGGAATTCGGATTTTCGATTTTCGAATTTCGAATTTCGAATGGAAGACGCCGACAACTCTGCGCCGAATAGTTCGCAGATTGCTGCCACGTCGTTTTCGGTTGTGCATTCGTCGAGAGAAATGCCGATTGCGTTGCCATCGAAGCGCCGCAGATTCATTCCGATCTTTGCGGCGCGCTCCAGAAGCGCAGCTGGATCGCTCACTTCGATTCGCAAGGTGTCGAAGAAAATATCATGCGTTACTTTTACGCCCACCTTGCCCAACGAGACTGCAAGCTGGTTCGTCAGGTCATGCACGCGTCGGGCGATTGTGCGCAGGCCGCGTGGCCCATGATAGACCGCATACATTGAGGCGATGACGGCGAGCAGAACCTGGGCGGTGCAAATATTACTGGTCGCTTTGTCGCGACGGATATGTTGCTCGCGGGTTTGCATCGAAAGGCGATAGCCGGGGCGCCCATTCGCATCGTGAGAAACGCCGACGAGACGGCCAGCCATGTGGCGCTTATACGCGTCGCGCGTGGCAAAGTAGGCCGCGTGCGGACCGCCGAATCCCAGCGGCACGCCGAAACGTTGGGTGCTGCCGACGGCGACGTCCGCCCCAAATTCCCCAGGCGGTTTGAGAAGCGTCAGCGCAAGAATATCCGCGGCGACGACCAGCAACGCGCCGGCGTCGTGCGCCGCTTTCGCAAACGATTCGTAGCCCAGGATCGCACCGTCCGTTGCGGGATATTGGACGAGCGCGCCAAAGACGGTGTCATCGAATTTGAAACTCGAAAAATCGTCGACAATCACTTTGATTTCGAGCGGCTTTGCGCGCGTCTGGACGATCTCGATCGTTTGCGGATGACAATTGTTCGCGACGAAGAACGTCGCCCGCTCTGTTCCGACAGCGGCGCGGCAAAGAGTCATCGCTTCAGCGGCGGCTGTGCCTTCGTCGAGCAACGACGCATTCGCGATATCGAGCGCGGTCAGGTCTGTGATCATCGTCTGGAAATTCAGCAGCGCCTCGAGGCGGCCCTGCGCGATCTCCGCCTGGTAAGGCGTGTAGGCGGTGTACCAACCGGGATTCTCAAGGATGTTCCGTTGAATGACCGGCGGGATAATCGTGTCGGAGTAACCCGCGCCGATAAATGAGCGGGTGAGCCTGTTTTTCTTCGCGAGCCCGCGCAGTTCTTCGAGCGCTTCGCTTTCCGATTCTGCTTCCGGCAAATTTAGCACGCCATCGCGCCGAATGTTTCTCGGAACGGTCGCATCGATCAGTTCGTCGAGATTTTCGAAATCGAGTTCGGCCAGCATGTCCGCGCGGGCGGTTTCGTTCGGACCGATATGGCGGTGGGCAAACGAACCCACTCGATCTTTCTCGCGTGCCGGGCGCGAAAGAGCGGGAGATTTGGCGTCGGCAGCAGGCGATTCCTTCTCGGCGATGGGCATCGCTCAAACTACCGACTGCGATTAGCCGTTCAAGCTCGCTAGGAATCGAAAGTCCGGACGCCATGCGCTTTCAGGCGCGCGCGCAATTCGGCGAGATGCGCATGGTTCCGCGTTTCAACGGTGCAGAGAACATGCACCGCGGAAACATCCGACCCGGCGAAGGCTCGGTCGTGCACGACCTGTTTGACGCTGGCCCCGGCGGCTGCAATCTGCGTGGCCAGATCCGCCAAACCGCCGGGCCGATCGCTGATCACGGCTGTAAAGCGGCCGAGCCTCCCGTCGGCGACGAGGCCGCGCTCCATGACGCGGCTGAGAATATTCGGATCGATGTTGCCGCCGCAGAGAAGAAGGACGACGCGATGGCCTTTCAAGTCGTCGAGCTGCCCCGACAGACATGCGGCCAAGGGCGTGGCAGCGGCGCCTTCAACCACTCCTTTTTCCAGCTCGACGATGCGCAAAATTGAAAGCGCGATCTGTTCTTCCGTGACAATCACGGTGCGATCGACGAGCGGGGCTGCGGTGGCGAAAGCATTCTCGCCGACCTGCGCGATCGCGAGCCCGTCCGCGAGCGTCGGCTGCATTTGGATGCGGATCGGCTTTCCTTCGCGTTGCGCGGCCGAAAAACTGGCGACATTCTCGGCTTCGACCGCGATCACTTTCGCTTGCGGCCGCAACGTCTTTACAGCGACTGCTACGCCGGCGAGCAATCCGCCGCCGCCCACGGGAATGACGACGGCCTCCAGATCAGGAATCTGCTCGACTATCTCCAGCCCCATCGTTCCCTGGCCGGCAATGATCGCCGGGTCGTCGTAGCCGTCGACGTAGGCGAGACCGCGTTCTTTCGCGATCTCATGCGCCTTCTCTTTGGCTTCGCTAAAATCTTTTCCGTGCAATACCACCGTTGCGCCGAGCTTCTCGCAGTTTCCTATTTTGATGAGCGGCGCGTACTTCGGCATCACGACAGTCGCCGGAATACCGAGCAATTTTCCCTGGTAGGCGAGCGCTTGGGCGTGATTGCCTGCGGAAGCCGCGATGACGCCGCGTTTCTGCTGATCCGGCGGCAGCTGAGCGAGGGCGTTGCGTGCGCCGCGTTCCTTAAAGCTACCGGTACGCTGCTCGTAATCGAGCTTGGTGAAGATCTTCATCCCGGTGAGTTCGCTCAACGGGATTGATTCCGGACAGGGGGAATGGTAGACCGCGCCTTCGATGCGCTTCTGCGCGGCTTGAATCTCTTCGAACGTGATTACGCGCCCCACAACAGGTCATTTAAGACCTATCCGAGCTACGCGTCGAGGGCCTGGCGAATCTTGGTCGCGAGCTGCTCCGGATCGAACGGTTTCGGGAGGAAAAACATTTCCTGCTCGCGGCGATCGCCGGGATGGAGCGATTCCTGGAGGTAACCGGAAATGAAAACGACTTTGGTTCCCGGGCTTGTCTTGTTCATCCAATCCGCGAAACAGCGGCCGCTCATTTGCGGCAGGACCATGTCCGTGAGCAACAGATCGATCTGTTTGCCGTTACGGCGGCCGATCAATTGCTGGGCATCGTCGCCATTCGCTGCCTCAAGCACTTCGTAACCGAGGCTGCGCAGCACGCGGACGGAAAGATGCCGGACGCTAATGTCGTCTTCAAGCACGAGGACCGTTTCAGTTCCTTTGGGAAGTTTGTTTGCGCCCGGTTTTCGATAGGAAGGCGGCGCCGGCGCCTGAACTCTCGGCAGATAGATTTTGACCGTCGTTCCTTTGCCCAGCTCGCTCTCGACGCAAATGTGGCCGCTGCTTTGCCGGACAATTCCGTAACTGGTCGCCAGGCCGAGACCGCTACCGCCTTCGTGTTTCGTCGTGAAAAACGGCTCGAACAAATGTTTCTTCACTTCGTCGGTCATGCCGCTGCCATTATCAGTGACGCTGATCCGCACATAATCGCCCGCCGCAGGCTGTTCGGAATTACACTCGTGATCGTCAGCCGGTTCGACCGTGACCGCGGCCGTTTCCAAGGCGAGGCATCCGCCGCCGGGCATCGCGTCGCGCGCATTCACGATCAGATTCAAAATAATTTGAGTGAGCTGGCCGGGATCCACCTTTGTGTGCATGCCCTCCTTGCTCCGTTCGAAATCGCATTGCACGGAAATATCTTCGCCAAGGAGGCGGAGCAACGAACGCTCGAGGTTCGTCAGCAACAAGTTCACGTCGACGACCGCAGGCGCGAGCGGATGTTTGCGGCTGAACGCGAGGAGTTGGCCGGTTAACGCCGAAGCGCGCGAAGCTGCGCCGCGGATTTCGCGAATGTGCTCCGCGATCTCGCCTTTCATATCAAGCTCATCGAGGAGCAGGTCGCTGTAGCCGAGGATGGTGGTGAGGAAATTGTTAAAGTCGTGGGCCACTCCGCCGGCGAGCTGGCCGAACGCTTCCATTTTTTGGGAGCGGACGAGCTGGTCCTGCAGTTGTTTGCGCGCCGTGATATTCATGAGCGAACCGACGAACTGGACCGGCCGGCCATTTTCGTCGCGGACGAGGCAGGCGCGCTCGAGCAGGTCCAGATAAGAGCCGTCGCTATGACGGAACCGATATTCGCCAGTCCAATGATCTTCGCCCGAAGCGAGCACGTCGCGGATGCTCGCAGCGGCGCGAGCGCGATCCTGGGGATGAATTTGCTTCTGCCAAAACCCGATGTCGCCGGTCGCAAGCGACGCGCTATAGCCCAGAAGAGATTCGAGGCCTTGCGGCCAGGCGAGACCGCCGGTGGCTAGAGTCCAAACCCGAACAGCATCATTCGTAGCTTGGGCAGCGCGCGCAAGATGTTGCGCGATTTCATCCGGGCTGCTCGATAAGTTTGTAAGAGTTTCATTGGATTGGTGGACGTTTTCCTGGGATGTCCGGTAGTGGTTTTGCTGAGGCACGGCGGCCTGAATTTCGCTTGCTAATCGCATGTTCAGGTCGTTCGGGAACCCGGTGGGAGAAAAGCTAATTCCATGCCCGTGTTGGAAGCGGTTCGTAACGATGAACCGGCTTGCCGGACGCGCGCCGGAAACGCTTTTTAGAGCTTGGTGACGTGGTCTAGCTGTCGACAGCGACCGTCTTCGCCACGCTCTGGGAATCGTGCTCAAGAAGTTTGCGAGTCGCGGCGGTGAGGAGCTGCAGTTCTTCGGGAAGAAGCTGCGCTTTATTTGCTGCAGAGAGAAAGGAATGGGCCTCTTCCATTTTACCGTTCTCGACGAGCATGACGAAGTAATACGCGGCGATAACAGGATGGCGGAGCTGCGGCTCCTTGAGAGTCTCCATTTCGATGAGGGCTTCTCTCGTCCTGCCTTCGGTGAACAGGGCAAAAGCGTAGGTCGAACTAAAGATCGGGTTTGCCGGGTTCTCGGCATGCAGTTTCGTCGCGAGGCGGCGTGCTGAACTGTCTCCAGTGAGGAGCAAGCCGAGACTCGCGCAGTTATTCGCCGCGACGAGGTCTGAAGGATTCAACTCGAGGGCGCGCTTTGCTACCCGAAGTAATCCGTGGCTGCTTTGTTTTGCCTTGTAGAGACGCTGTAAGGCGCTGAGTGCTTCTTTCGCGTTTTCGTTCCCATTCGCAATGAGCCACCAGGCTTCCGCCGCTTCTTCGGAATAACCCCAGCCCTCGGCGAGTTGCGCGATCACGCCCAACCGCTGCGGCCGGTTTCTCGTTGCCTTCAGAGCAGCCGCCCAAGCGGTCTGCGATTCCATGGAAGCCCGATCGCCCGGGGTGAGCCGATGGAGCGCGTGGCTCATGACGGCAAGGCGAAGACATTCGTCCTCGCCCCAGTTCTTACCGTCGACCCAACTCCGCAGTCCGTTCCAATCCTGAAGAAAACTATACGTTTCGGCGACGGCGAGCGGCGCAGGCGGCGCGGTCAAAATTTGTCTTGGCAGGGATAGCGCCCATTTGAGAGCCGGTTGGGCGAGTGCGTGCCGATTCATCCAGGTGATGAGCGAGGCCGCAGTCCCCGCGGATTGACAGGCGAGCGCTTGTGTATCCCGCATTACGGTCGCCGCGGAATCGGTGTTTTGCGTCGCTTCGAGATAAAGCAGGACGTCGGAAAAGGTGGCGCCGTCCGTGGTCCGCAGGGCACCGGCCCACTTTGCGGCGGTTGGCGATTTATTCGCGAGTGCATCTGAGGTCAGGGAGCGCAACGCTTCCAAGCGCAACGCAGGTGTTTCGGCCAGTTGCTGCAGCTCCGCGCGAGCGTTTTCGCGAGTAGCGGAATCAGCGGAGGTAAGGCGAATTGCCGCGACGTTGAGAGCGAGTTGAGCGTTGCCGGGTTCGAGCGCGAGCGCTGCGGTAAATTCCGTTTCGGCCACCGTCAGATTCTTTTCAGCCAAGGCCAGGGCACCGGCGATCTGATGGTACTGGATGCTTGCCCGATCGGCCGTTGGAATCCCATCGAGATTTCTCCGGGCAAGGTCGAACTGTCTGAATCGAAGTGCCGTTCTCGCCAGGGCAATTCTGTTGGCGGCAACGCCGGGCTCGAGCGCCACAACCTGTTCGCGCCAGGAGACCGCTTCCATTCTTTCAGCCAGCTCCGCGATTTCCGCCATGATGCGGCAGGCCGTGACGTTTTTCGGATCGAGTTGCAGGACGCGGCGCGCCACCAACGCAGCGCTCGAGTAATCTTTTCGGGTAAAGAAATCCCGCGCCTGTTGCGACAAGTGGCGCTTTCGCCACCCGCCATAGATGCCACAGCCGGCGCCAACGAGAATCAGCACCAAGACGCAAACAACCAGACGACGCAGCCAGCGTTGGTAAAAATCCCGGCGCTCCAACGCCCGGACGTTTCCGAAACAATCGTTACTTCCGGAATTTTGCACTGTGTCGAAGAATCAACGCGAACGCGATCAGACACGAGCCGGCCGCGCTCCAGGCCGAATTGATCTCCGGCACCGCTGTGAACGAGATATCGTGCATGCCCACGTGCTGGTAAGTCGGATCAGGCACCGTGCCGCTGCCGCTGCCATAGGTGAACGTGAAGGATTTGATCGCGGTCGCTCCGAAACTGATTATGACATTGCCGTTGCCGGTATTTGAACCGACATCTGTCGCGCTCGCGATGCCCGTCACCACATAGTTAGTTCCGGACCCGCTTAAAGTGTTCGCAACGCTCGTCGTGATCGTCGGCGCCACGATAGTCGTGCCATCAATTGCGGTGGCCGTAATCCCGGTCAGTTGGTCCTGGTAGGTGTTGCCGGTGACGTTCGAGTAGTCGATATCGAACAGGGTGAACGAAACGTTTTCACCCCGCTGCTGTAGAGCGCGGAAAAATCCACGGTGACCGTGACTGACTGGCTTTGATTGGTGAAATTCACAGCGAGACACAGCGTGTTTTGTGCGGTTGTGAGCCCGCCTTGAAAATCCGTCGTGATCGCTGGCGTCATTGGGTTGGGCGAAACAAGCTCGGTGGTCAGGCTCGCCGTGTTTCCCGAGACCGTAACGGTGATGTCGTTTCCCGTCTTGGCCGGGTCAACATCATATGCATGGCTGAGAGTGCCCGCGGTCCAGGTGACCGTGTCCCAATCAAGTGTGATCGCGTGCGCGGCTGGCGAAAGGGCGACCCCTAGACAAAGCAAAAGCAAAAAGCGTGAGAAAAACTGCATAGGAGAGCCAGCTCGTTACTTAGCAGTCGTCATGCCTTCACTAACCGCGCGGGGCACTCTCTGTTTGGTTGCCGAACTGCCAAAACTCTTCGTCGTGCGGCTCCGCACCAAACTCGTATGGGCCGGGGAATTGAATCTTTCCGGACGTCGCCGCGCTGCCTGGCAGGGAAAACGTAATCTCGGTCACCGGCTCCTTGAAGTTGCTGTCCTCGGATATGACGATTTCAGGCAGGCCCGCGCAGCGCTCTCGAAAACCGCGGCGACAGTCGTGTTGACGGAAAAAGCTACGGACTAACGAACGGCACCACAGGCGGTTGAATGACCAGCGGAGGACTCACGAGGCCGATCGAATTATCAGCGTAAATGTCCGGCATCTCCTGGGTACTGAGCATCGAAAGCGGCATTTCTCCGAATGCACTGACTTCCGCGACCTCAAAACTATGCGGCGCTTTGTTATCGCCCGGCGTCCAGCGCAACGCGATATAATGGGCACCATGGGGATCGAAATCGACCGCTGCCTTTCCATTGGCTGAAGTGTCTGCCGACGGAAGCAACCGGTGAGAGGCCGCTCAGATCGCCGGGATTGGCGCCTAGTTCATTCAGCAAGAATACGTCCAGTCGGCCTTTCTCCATTTTGTAAACGGCGCTGACCCGGTGGATCCGCTCCAGGTCAGCCAACTCGACGATTACAGTCGGGTGAGGGTCGGATTGCGCGAATTGGAACGCTGTGATGACGTCGTCGTCAATCATTTGGCGGGAAGATTCTTCCCTTCCGGAACTGACGAAAACGACGCGGGCGCTCGCGTAGAGATTGGCGAAATTGAAATTCAACATGTCCTCCAGACGGCGGGTTGCCGTGCTGTTCGTGACGCGGACTACGCCGCGCTGACGAGCCGCGAATTTTTGCAGGGATTGCCCGCCATACAGGCCCAAAGCGGCGATCGAGCCCGCTTTCGTCACATGAAACGACAGCTTTACGTATCGTGCTTCGGTTCCCAACATCGAAAGGTCGACAAGCCGCCTACCAGTAAAGATGAGGCTCGTATTCACTTCGTTCCACTTCGGACTCTTCGCCGGGAGCCGGTAGTTCGATACCGAGATTTTCACTTCGCCGGCCGCGGAGGCGCTTTCATTAACGAAGGTAAAGCGATCCAAGGCGGCGGTGCGAGGAAAGCTGAGGAGGAAAGTGGTGTCGCCCTCGGGTAGAGGATAGTTGAGCGTATCGTCGTCGAGGAGGAGAGCCCCGGGGCCAGCCTCTGTGTTTGTCACGGCAATGATTTTCCCGCCCGGTCCCGACGAGATCGATCGTTGCTCCACAGTTCATGCGGGCCAAATTCTTCGCCGGGGTGCTGGCGTCCTCCAAGTTAGTGATGAGGGTATTCTCCCCTGCGAACGAGGTCGCCGCGGCCATCAGAACCAGCGTCGCGGCGATGCGAAAAGTCCGAAAAAGTCGGGAACTCATATTGAGAGTCCCCCAAAGCTAACAGTGAGCCAACCATTACGGTTTTTGTGCGCGGCTCGCTAACCTGCTCATTATTACGGCGTTCCGGGTCCCGACTAGGGTTTTCCCTTATTCAACACCGCGGGCGCTTCATCTCTCGAAATTTTCCTTGCTGCACGGCAGTTCTCAATCAAGAATCGGCTCCACATCGCCTAACCTTGAAACAGATCACGAATTCCAAACGAGCCTCCGCCGAATCTGCGCGAGGCGACGAGCCGGCTTCCAGCCGCGCTCAAACGCTTGGTATCACATCTGCTAATCAACCGCACCGCACCCACATGAGTCACGCATATTCTTCTTCTTCATTCGCTCGCCGACTCCCACTTGCCCTTTTGGTTCTGCTCTTTTTTAGCGCTGGAATAGTGCGAGCGCAGGATGCTGTCCGGCCCTCACTCGCCGGTGAGGCCGCCGCCGAGTCGCGTCGCCAGCAAATCGATAAGATCCCATACAATTTGCAGCTGGGTCCGATGAAGCTCCGCTTCAGCGCGACGTTCGGGGTCGAGTACAACGACAACGTCAACCTCGCGGAGGACGGGTCCTACTCTTTCCGAGCGTGCCCACCCCGATTCTCGTAACGACCGAGCCCCAAGGCAGCATCATTTTGCGTCCGCAGGTCAACGTCAACATCCTCTGGCCGATCACGCAGCTCAACACGTTCAAACTGGACCTCGGCCTCGGCTATGCCTTCTATCTTGACCACTCGAGCTACAACACCAATTCCGTCCTCGTATCGCCGGGCTCCCAGCTCGCCTTCGACATTTTCGTGGCCGATTTTCGCATCAACATCCATGACCGCTTCTCGGTCGAACAGGATCCAATTTCCGAAATCGCGTTGAGCAACGTGGCCGACTATGGCCGCTTCCAGAATACCGCCGGCGTTTCAGTCCTGTGGGATTTGAATCAGGCGGTCGTGACCGCGGGTTACGATCACTACAATTTTATCGCGCTGAATAACGACTTCGACTACCTCAATCGCAACTCGGAAATCTTCTCCGGCTCGATCGGGTTTACACCTAACGCGACCATGACGGTGGGATTCGAAGGGTCCGTGGTCGACACCTACTACGACATGAATGTCCTTAACGATTCCTGGAGCTACAGCGCCGGGCTTTTTCTCGAAACGCAACTTTCGAGCAATTTCAAGATCCGCGTGGCCGGTGGCTATCAGGTTATCGATTTCGACAACACGGGTCTCGTGAACGACGCGCATAATCTGGACGATTACTACGCGAACCTGATCATCTCGCACCGTCTCAACTCCGTTTTCAGCCACAACCTGGCGATTGGCCACGAGGCTCAGCTCGGCGTGAACTCAAATTACGTGAAGCTCGATTACATCCGGCATACGTCGACTTGGAACCTATTTTATCACACCCTGTTCTCGACTGAATTGTTCTATGAAAAAGCCGACGATTCCGGCGGCTCGGGACTTCTTTTCCTGCCGGTTCCAGGTGTCCCGAACATCAATCCGTTTGTAGCCGAGCACATTCATCGTTACGGAGGCGCGCTTAGCCTTGGTTACCAGCTTACGCCGCACGTCACCCTCGGATTTCGTTATCAATACACCCAAAAGGATTCGGACCAGCCGCTGCGCGATTACCGACAGAATCGCGTATCGATTGATGGCACTTACAGCTTCTAAAAAGGAAACGCTTGCAACCGCATGAGAACCTGGACCTTCACCATCGCCGCCATCGCCTGCCTTGGGGCGGACATGCTTTGGGCGCAGGAATCCAGTCCCATGCCGTCGATCCCCAGAGCCACCACGGTCGAGCCGCCCACCACCAGCACGGTGATGCGCACCAACTCGATGACGGTGCTCGACGACAAGAAACGGCTCGGGTCTAACGACTCTGTCAGCTTCCGCGTCGTTGAGGATCGCGACAACGAATCGCAGCATCTCCGCATTAACGACAACGGCGAGTTGGAAGTCCCCTACATCGGGCTTGTTCCAGCCTCGGGGCGCACCTGCAAAGAGCTCGCGTATTCGGTCAAGAGCGCGCTCGAGCGCGAATATTATTATCACGCCACGGTCATCATCGCCGTCGATCGGGTTAGCGAGAAGTCCCGCGGCAAAGTGTATGTTTACGGGAACGTCAAAGGCCAGGGTCCTCAGGAAATTCCGGCCGATGAAACCTATACGGTCAGTAAGGCCATCATCCGGGCCGGCGGTTTCGGTGACTTCGCGGATAAAAAGAAGATAAAGTTATCGCGCAAGAACGGGCAGACAGTGATCGTGAATCTGAAAAGAATCATCGAGGAGGGGCACACCGATGAAGATGTTGTCGTCCAGCCAGACGACCAGATCTACGTCCCGGCAAGGTTGGTCAATTTCTAGCCATGGCCGCTCCCGCGCTTACCACAACCGATCGCCCCGCCGCTCCGTGGAGTACCGCCCTCATCACGCGACTGCATCGGTATAAAGCGCTCCTCCAACGCCGCTGGTGGATTCCCGTCCTCACCGTTTGCCTTGGATTGTTCGTGGCCGCCTGGCACATTTATCAGACGCCGCCGTCATTCGAATCGCACAGTAAAATGATTCTCGCCGGCAAGCTCAACATTAGTCAGGGCGCCGTCTACAGCGAAGACAGCGTCAACTTCTACGGCACCCAGATTCAGTTAATGCAAAACACCGACGTTCGGCGCAGTGCCGAGCAGCTTGTGCGTTCGACCCATCCGGAAATGCAGCCGGTCCCCGTCGACGTCACCGTCATCCAGAAGCCGCGCACGTCGATTTTCGAGTTGATCGGGGTAGGCAGCACCCCTGATTACACGCAAGCTTACCTGAACGCCATCATGCAGAAGTATTTGGATTTCAAAAAAGGCATGCGCGACAACCAAGGGTCGACAGTTACGACTGCGATCACGGAGCAGCTCATCCAAGTGGAGAAAGATCTGCGCGGAGCCGAGGACGAAATGATCGAGTTCCAGAAGCAAAACAACATCGGATTCATCCAGGAGGAAGGGAACAGCGCCGCCCAGTATCTTGTTCGACTGAACCAGCAACACGCGCAGCTCAAGACCGAGTACGATTTGCTCAGCCTGCTCGATCTCGACCAGAACCTCGACCGAACCCAGGGCAAGAACGATGGGACTACGCCGCCCAGTACCCAGGCGACCGATGAAAAGGGGTCGGGGATGGTCTTCTCCGATGTTGGGCCAGAAGCGGATTATTTGAAGGCCAAGCAGTCGCTCCAGTTGTTGAAAGCGGAGCGCGAAACTCTCGCGAAAGATCTCCGTCCGAAACATCCGAAGATCATCAAGCTCAACGACGAGATCACAAAGCAGGAGAAGCTAATCGACCTCTATCGTCAGGACACTGTCGAGAAGCTCGATACTCGCCGTAAATCCATTGGCAAACAAATGGAGAACCTCCAGAGCAACATCAAGGAGTGGGAAGCCAAGGCGCTCGATCTAAGCCAGCGGCTCGCGCAATATAATCGGATCAAGGGAAAAGCCGAGCGTCTTAAGCTGCTCTATGATCGCCTCACGAACAATCTCAAGGACGTCAACGTTTCGCAGAGCGTCGACAGTGGCGATCAAGTTTCGATCATGGAAATGGCCGGGACGCCAATCTCTGTCCGCCCGGGCTTGCTCAAAACGCTATTGATCGGTCTAGGATGCGGTGTCCTGGCAGGTCTTGCTGTCCTTCTGCTCCTCGACAGGATCGACGACCGCATGGCGTCGTTCAGCGAATTTCAGCATCACTTCTCCGAAAACGTTCTGGGGCAGATTCCGAAAGAGAAAACCAAAGGCCGGGTCACGCTGCTTCAACCGGACGATGCCCGGCACGTCTTTGCGGAATCGTATCGCAACGTACGCTCCTCCATTTTCTTCATGCCGTATGAAGGCCCGCGGCCGAAGACAATGTTGATCACCAGCTCCGTGCCCAACGAAGGCAAGTCGACCATCTCGTCCAATCTCGCGATCACGATGGCCCTTTCAGGCGCGCGCACGCTCCTGATCGACGGCGATCTTCGCCGGGGCGCCTTGCGGGAAGCATTTGGTATTTCGTCGAAGATTGGTTTCTCGGAACTCCTCAAGCAGGAGGTCAAATGGCAGGACGTAGTCGTTCCGACCACTTACGAAAATCTATTTCTCCTTCCTCGAGGCAAAACGCTCGGGCAGCCGAGCGAACACCTCCTGCGCGAGTCTACGGACGCGCTTCTGCGGGACTTGTACAACCATTACGACTACATCATCATCGACAGCTCACCGGTGCTCGCTGCTGATGATTCGACCAGCCTCGCGCCGAAGATCGACGCGACCCTGTTCGTCGTCCGGCTCTCTTATACTTCCGCTCGGCTCACTCGAAAATCGCTCGAGCTTTTATACAATCGCCAGGTCAACGTACCCGGCGTGATTTTGAACTACGTGGATACGTCGCTGCCCGAATATTATTACTACCAGTATTCGGAGTATTACAATACGCCGGCAGCGGTTGAAGAGCATGACGAGGTCGCGGCCTCGCATCGTCATCAGCCGAGACAGATCCAATCTTCCTAGCGCGTTCTCCGATTTTCGGATCGTGACCTTGGGCGGTCAGCCGTCGCGCGACATCAACCGATGAGCTTTTTCGGCCCAATTTCGGCCCCTGTTCTGAGCGAAGCGTCTACGCCGATTATTCGTCGAGCTCTGCACCGGGCGCGAGTGGTTGGCAGTTTCGCTTTCGTCCAGGCGATCGTGCAGCTGGTCAGCTTCGTCAGCGGAATCCTGATGATCCGTTACCTCGATCAGCGCGAATACGCATACTTCACGATTGCGAACACGATGCAAGGGACGCTCAACGTGCTGGCCGACATCGGCATCAGCATCGGCCTTGTCTCCATTGGCGGCCGAGTCTGGCATGATCGGCATCGCTTCGGACAGCTCGTGAACACCGCCCTCGGTTTACGCCGAAGACTGGGACTATTCGCCACTCTCGCCGTGGCTCCGATCCTCTATTTCATGCTGGTGAAAAACGGCGCATCCGCGAGTTATACCGCGCTCCTGATTGTCGTGGTTTTGCTTGGACTAGCGGTTCAGCTTTCGATCGGAGTATTGAGTGTCGTCCCGCGACTACGGTCCGACATCGGCCGGATCCAGACGATTGATCTCACCGGCGCGGTCGCGCGGTTGATCGGGTTAATCGTGCTGATGTATCTGTTTCTTAATGGGGCCGTCGCACTTGCGATTGGCTCGGCTACGTTGCTGCTCCAATACTGGATGCTACGGAGCTATGTAAACGGGGTCATCGATCCAAAGGCCGCCGAGAACGCCGAGGATCGGGTCGCGATGAAGAGCTTCATCCGGAGCCAGGCCGCGAACGCCATCTTTTTTGTTTACAAGGGCAGATCACCGTTTTCCTGATCAGTTTTTTTGGTCGAAATGTTGGCTCAGTGGCCGAAGTCGGCGCGCTTGGCCGGCTTGCGATGGTCTTTGCCATCCTGAGCCATCTTCTCGCAAACGTCTTCGCGCCGGCGTTCGCTCGCTGCCAAACCCTGCCCAAGCTCCGCTGGCAATATGCCGCCATTGTCGGCGCCGTCGCTTGTTTCAGTTTCTTGATCATAGGTGCAGCGGCCCTGTTTCCGCGGCAATTTCTCTTCGTGCTTGGAAACAAATATGCGCATCTCGAGCGCGAGTTATTACTCATGGTAGGAGGTGCGGTCATATCGGCGATGGCTAGCACGCTTTGGTCGTTGAACTCCGCAAAAGCGTGGATCGGCGGTTCCTGGCTCTACATTCCGCTCACGCTCGCCACTCAACTAGCCCTGATTCCTTCAACGAATTTCTCAAGCGTAAGTGGGGTCTTAACTTTTAATCTCGTCTCGATGATCCCGAATCTGCTTCTGAATCTGATCCTCAGTTATCGCGGTTTCCGGACTTTGCAGCAGGCCGGCGCGAAGTGAGCCTAAGTCTGGCTCTCCGCGGAAGGCGCGAGTCACGAAATCAGTGGCCCAGATGCCATTGCCATCCGGGTTCCCAAATTTTGTGCCGCACCATCGCCACATAATGGCGAATCGCCATTTGGCGCGGCGGTTCGTTCAGACCGAGGGCGAATTGATCGTCGCAATGTAAAACAAAAACTCGCGGGTCGAGAGCCATGACCCCCTGCTCCTTAAACGCGATATGGAATGCGGTCTGATCCGAAAAATACTCGAATTTATTTCCGAGTCGCTTCAAAAACTCAAAGACCGGTTGCCAGGAAAAACCGGGCTTTAACAGGTAGAATCCGCCGTTGGATTGATACAGGTCGCGAGGGTTTTCTGAAAGGAAGCGCGTGTCCAAGGTGCCCCAATCCATGTCGGGCAGAAACCATTGCTGCCGTCCGGCAAAAGCAGGCCCCAGCAGTTCCGCGGCTTTCGAATAGAAAACGACATCGCTATCGAGAAAGAGAGTCGGCGCTTCCAGGGGAAATGTGGAATAGGCGACGAGACGCTTTCCCATGGCATGGTCCTTCGCGTAATCGAAGAGGAAATCCGCATTCGCCGGGACCAGATCTTTTGAACTATCCCAGGGACGCAGCGTGGCCCACGGGAATTTTTCCCGCAATAGCGTCCGCATTTCCTCCGTGTGGGTGCCGTCCGAAAAAATCGTCCAGGAAGAAGGCATGCCGACCCAGCGGCGAAAGGAAAGCAAACTGAGCAGTTGTTCTTCGAAATCGCGCGCGCCGGAAAAGCTTACGAGTTGGAAATCGCATTGCGCCGAAGAAGCCGACGGGCCGAGAAGTGTTTCAACATCCGCAGAGCGGATAGTTAACGCGAAAGAGAGTCGGTTGCGTTTGGCACGCCAGTTTGCCAATCGCCACCGAATGCCGTCGACGCCTCTCATGCGGCCGTTTGTCTCGAAACTGAAGCCATGATTAGTTCAGGCAGGAGTTTGCGAAGGAATGACCTGACCATTCGTTCGGCGGCGTAATGCGGTGGTTTCATGGCCAGGTGATTTCCGTTCATGATGCGGCCCGCGAGCTCCCGTGACTTCAAGTCCCTGCGGTATAATCTTTGCACTGTTTTGAGAATGAAATGCCTCGCATGCAAGAGTACCTCCGGATAGCCAGGACCCTTCTCGGCCATTTGTGCCGAAGTCTGGCTCGGATCTTGAAAAATTGGACGGAAAATCTCGCCAAGGCAGCTGGGATCGAAGAGGTGCGAGGACATCATGTGTCTTCGCGTAGTCTCGTCGCGGAAAGCTTCATTCTCGATCTGGGCGCAAATCATGGCGATTTTTCTCATGAAATTTCTGCGCGGTGGGGCTGTCGCTGCCTGGCGGTTGAAGCCTCGTCACAAACATTTCAGAGGATCAGAGAGACAGATCTAGTTACCAAATTAAACTGCGCCATTTCTGGGACTTCAGGTCCGGTCTCATTTTTCGAATCCTCGAATTCAGAAGCCAGCAGCTTCTTTCCTGAGATCGCTGAGACTTTTGGTGTGGAGAAAAGTTATATCGTCAATGCGGTAACATATCGTGATTTGTTGTTTCAAGCTAACCTTCCAAGTCCCACAGTCTTAAAACTCGATGTCGAGGGGGCGGAATTGAGTTTGCTTCAGTCGCTGGACAACAACGACCTGGAGTCAATCGAACAAATCACGGTTGAGTTTCACGACTTTGTGGCAGGATTTGGCCGCACTAATGAGATCGACGTGATCAGGCGGAGGTTGCGCGCTGCCGGCTTCGTTCATCTCCGGATGGGCGGTTTTTTAAACTGCGACGATCTCTTTCTCAATAGGCGGCGTTGTCGAGCGACGTTGTCCGATCGCATAAAGATTGGAATACTTGAAGCTTTGCTGTTGCCAGCCCGGACCAAATTCGAACGGTGGGTATTCAAGAAGCGCTCATAATGGATACTCCCGCACCGTTGCGCATTCTCGCCGTTGTGGACGTGGCCTGGGACCCTCGATTGGGCGCCCCGCGGGTCTGGATCGAGTTGGCCGAGGAATGGAAAAAGGCGGGCCATGTCGTGGAAAAATTCTGCTTAACCGATGCCTTTCCAACCGCGACATCGTCCCCTGCTGTGGCCGCATTTCGTGCTCTGTTGTTTCCGTTTCGTGTAGCCCGCTTTGTTCGAGGCAATGCCGCTCGTTTCGATGTCATCGACGCGTTAATCGGAACCCTGCCATTTTCAAAAAGGTGGCTTCGCTTTGATGGCTTGCTCGTCGCTCGGTCCGTGGGTCTATATTATCTTTACGACAAGTTCCAACGGTCTGCGGCGAAACGCTGGCCGCCGGCCTCCAAAGGAAAGCTGATCGGTCGCCCTCTTTATCGCTTCCTCAGCCGACGCCAACGGGCAGGCTGGGACGGGTCCGTCCGGCATTGCGATCTGTTGAACCTCCCGAATTCGGACGAGGTGCAATGCGTCCGTGACGAGATCGACCCCGCCAAGCCCACCATCATGCAGCCTTACGGCGTAAGCCCGGCGCGACACCGCGCCCTGGCCGAGGCCGCGGCGTCGGCCGCGACGCGCTGGGCGAAAAAGAAAATTGTTTTCATCGGCATGTGGAGCGCGCGCAAAGGTGCCAGGGATTGGGGCCAGATCGTCCGGCGAATTCGTGCCAGATTGCCCGACGCCTCCTTCCTTTTCCTCGGGACGATGATTGAAAACAAGAATGTCTGGAGCGATCTCGACTTAAAGCAGCCCGAGTTCGTGGAAATCGTTCCGTCCTTCCTTCCTGACGAGCTTCCCAAGCTTCTTTCCGACTGCGCCGTGGGCGCATTTCCGAGCTATGTCGAAGGTTTCGGAATGGCTGTGGTCGAGCAATTGGCGGCCGGTTTGCCGACCGTCGCCTATGATGCGCCTGGTCCACGCGATATTTTGCGATCGACCCTGCCCGAGCTTCTTGCCCCGCTGGGTGACACTGAACGGTTCAGCGAAATCGTTACGGATGTTTTTGAGCGGGGACTGATTCAGTACCAGGGGCTGAGCGAGCGCAGCGTTGAGGCCGCGCGATCCTTTTCCTGGCCCGAGATCGCGCGCAACACCGTGGCGGAGTACCGGGAAAGGCTCCGCGAGATCAAACAGGTCCCCGAAGTTTCCGACGATGGGCGCGCGTGACACCGTTTTGCAGATCGTTCCGCATTTGCCCGGAACGTTCGACGGCGTCGGCGATTACGCTCTCAACCTCGCGAAAGCACTCACCGCGAACCACGCAATCACGACAACGTTTCTGGTCGCGGAAAGGACCTTCGTCCGGTCGTGCGAAGGGTATGCCGTCCTGTCGGGATTGACTGAGGATCTCGCGACGGAGCTGGCCCAAAAGCACGAGCACGTGATTTTGCACTACGTGAATTATGGTTTTCAAGCGCGCGGTGTTCCCTTTTCTCTCCGAACCTTTGCGCGACAGCTCCGGCGGCAATTGCGTGGCCGCTGGGTGACAGCCTTGCACGAGCTCTATGCATCAGGTCCGCCCTGGAGAAGCGAGTTTTGGCTCCATCCACTTCAGGTAAAGATTGCCCGGGATCTGATTGATCTCTCGGACGCGTGTTTCGTCAGCAACGAGATTATTGAACGGGAAATCCATCGCTATGATGCGCGGAAGCAAGTTCGTCTGGTTCCCGTCTTGTCGAATTTTGGCGAGCCCAGGCTGACTGATTTCGCGACGGCTTCGCCCAAACGCTGGGTAATTTGTGGCGGCACGACGCTCGTGACCCGTTCCCTGCTTTCGTTCGAGCGGATCCAGCATTTGATCCCGGCGCCTTTTTTCCCGAACCATCTGGATGTGATTGGTGGGCGTGACACGACATCCACTCGCAAGGTCATAGAAAAAATGGGCCGCCAAATTCCCGGTCTCGTCTGCCATTATCATCCGGAAGTCAGCGCGGAAGAAGCTTCGCGGCTGTTAACCCAAGCCACCTTTTCCTGGCTGGACTACTTTGGGAAAGGGGAAGTGTCCCCAGGAATGGTTCTGAAATCGGGGGTATTTGCCGCCTCCAGTGCGAACGGCGTGGTGACGATCTTCTCCCATCGAGAAGAGTGCCTCGCGCTCGGGCAGGATCGATTTCCGGGGCCGTGGTTCCTCACTCCGAATGGTGCGCGTTTTCCCGACGCCGCTCGGCTGAGCGAGGTCCGCGAGCAAGTTTATTCGTGGTATTGGAGGCACGCTGCTTCGCCTCGATTGGCACGGCTCTACGCAGACGCTCTCACGACAGTCCCATGAAGATCCTTTTCTCTTCCTATGCCTTTCTGCCGGGGGTTGGTGGGATCGAGACGGTCTCGTCTATCCTTGCCGATGAGTTCGTCAAAGCCGGACACGAAGTTGAATTGATCACCGAAACGCCCGCAGAAGATTCTGCGTCTGCTGGATACGGGATAAGCCGCCGGCCTTCGCAATCCAAAATTATATCCCTCGTCCGGTGGTCCGATGTTTTTTTCCAAAGTAATATCAGCCTTCCTCCTCTGTTGCTGGCCCTCGCCTTCCGAAAGCCCTGCATTGTGGTTCATCACACCTGGATTCGGGGTGTTCGTGGCGAACTGCGGTGGAAGGATCGCCTCAAGAGAAAAGTCTTATCGCAGGTGACGAATGTGGCGATTAGCCAGGCCGTCGCCGATGACCTCCAGCGCCCGTGCGAAATCATCGCAAATCCGTATCGCGATGCGATTTTCCAGCTTATTCCAACTGAGACTCGCAATCGCGATCTGGTTTTTCTCGGCCGCCTTGTGTCGGATAAGGGGGCGGATCTCCTTCTGCGCGCAGTCCACCACTTGCGAGAAATGGGGAGGGCTCCTACGCTCACGATCATTGGCACTGGTCCGGAAGAAGAAGTTTTGCGAAGGTTGAGCGCGGAGCTCGGTTTGCGCGACCAGGTGAAATTTGTCGGTGGCAAATCCGGGAATGAATTGGCGGCGCTGTTGAATCAGCATCGCATTTTGGTCGTCCCATCGCGTTGGGCTGAACCGTTTGGTTTGGTCGCGTTGGAGGGGATCGCATGCGGCTGCACCGTGGTGGGCTCGGAGGATGGCGGCTTGAAGGAGGCGATGGGAGCGTGCGGGATCACGTTCAAGAATGGGGATTATCCATCTCTCGCCGCCGCCCTCGATCGTCTCCTTGGCGATCGCGCGTTGGAGGAAGAGCTGCGTCGGGCCGGTCCCGCTCATCTTCTTCGTTTCAAAACCAGCGAAGTAACGCGTGCCTATTTGCAGCTGCTCAAAGACGTCGTGCGATGATTCTCCTCTCGCATCCGACTGGCAACGAAAACGTCCGGCAAGCGGCGCTCGCGTTTCGTGAGGCGGGATTGTTGCGGGAATTTTGGACCTGCATCAGTTGGGACCCGGATACGAGCGTGAACCGTCTTCTTCCTCATTCGTTGCGACAGCAATTGTCGCGTCGCTCGTTTCATCCCAGCCTGCGAGCGGTAACGCGCACTGCTCCGACGCGCGAGATGGGCCGACTGCTCGTTAGCGCCTTTGGGCTTCCCATATTTTCCGCGCACGAAACCGGGCCGGTTTCGGTCGATGCGGTCTTTTCCGGCCTGGACCGAAAAGTCGCGGCGCGCCTGAACCAGTTGCCAGATTGCAGCGTGGTTTACGCTTACGAAGACGGTGCCCTGGAAACATTCCGGGCGGCCCAGTCCCGAAATATTTCGCGAGTTTACGATCTTCCCATCGGTTACTGGAGAGTCGCCCAGCGAATTTACGCTGAGGAATGCGAGCGCGAGCCGGCCTGGGCCATGACCCTTACTGGCGCTCGAGACAGCGAAGAGAAACTCGCGCGCAAAGACGAAGAACTGAAACTGGCCAATCACGTAGTGGTGGCGAGCACTTTCACGAAAGAAACCTTGAGCGCGGCCGATTTCGCGGTCGACGTTCAGGTTATTCCTTACGGAGCGCCTCGCTCGATTCCTTCGAATGTCGAAGCGCCTTCCGGCCCGTTGCGCATTCTGTTCGTTGGTTCGTTAGGCCAGCGCAAGGGATTGTCCTATTTATTGCACGCCATCGAATTGCTCGGCTCGAAGGTGATACTCACGCTCCTGGGAAGGAAGGCGGCGGATGGCTGTCAGCCCTTGGAAGAGGCCGTTCGCAAACATCGCTGGATTCCATCGCTGCCTCATCCGGAGCTGCTGCGCGTCATGCAACAGCACGATGTCCTTGTTTTACCGTCGCTTTTCGAAGGGTTCGGTCTCGTGATTCTGGAAGCGATGGCGCAGGGTTTGCCCGTGATCACCACCGCTCACACCGCCGGACCCGATATCATCTCCGAAGGCGTCGAGGGATTTATCGTTCCTATTCGCTCCGCGGAAGCGATCGCAGCCAGGCTGGATCAGCTCGCTTCAACCCCAAATCTGCTTCGGCAAATGAAGCAGGCCGCCCAGGACAAAGCGAAATTGCAGCGCTGGGAAAACTATCGCGAATCGCTCATCCAAATGGCACGAGATTTGGTCTTTAAGAATTCCCCCGCTCACCATGCAACCCGCGCCTAAATTGTCTCGATTGCCGCCGCCGCCGCCCGTTCAGGAAAGCGCCAGGACCGTTAAGAATATCCGGAAATTAATCTGGCTTTATTTTTTCCTGCTCATCTTCGAAGGAACATTCCGGAAATGGATCGTGCCGCAATTTTCCGACGTTCTCCTGATCGTCCGCGACCCAGTCGTTATCGCGATCTATGCCCTGGCCTTGAAAGCAAAGGTCTTCCCGCGAAACGGCTACATTCTTTCTCTCGCCATTATTTCCATTCTTTCCGCCCTCGTTTCCCTGCTCGTTCTCCAACCCTATCTTTCTCTCCAGCCCCTCATCCTCGTTACCGGCTATGGCTTTCGGTCGAATTTTCTTCATCTCCCGCTCATTTTCATTATCGGCAAAGTGATGGACGAAGATGACGTCAAGAAACTTGGCTGGTGGGTCGTGTTCGGATTGATTCCGATGTGCGCGCTCCTGGCAATCCAGTTCAGCTCGGCACCGGACGCTTTCGTCAATCGCACGGCGGGACTGGGCGACACTCAGCAGATCACAGCGGGCGGCGGAAAAATCAGACCATCCGGCACGTTTTCGTTCTCGTCCGGAATCATGTTTTACGCGCCGCTTTCCGCTGCTTTTTTACTCTACGCCTCGCTGTCGCGCGGCTTGTATCGCAATTGGCTTCTTTACGGCGCAGGGCTTGCCTTGGTGGTGACAATCGGCGTTTCCGGGAGTCGTTCCGTCCTGCTCTCGGTGATTCTGGTTCTTGCTTCCCTGGTTGCTCTGATGTTTTTCCGTCCTAGCGCCATGAACCAGTTCGCGCGGAATCTTCTCATCGTCGTGGTGATCTTGTTCGCTGCGAGTCGCCTTCCTTTTTTCAAAGAAGGCACGCAGCTCCTTTCTGAGCGTTTCACCGGTGTGGCGGAAGCGGAAGAGACAACGATCGCGGGTGGCCTGGCGTTTCGGATGCTTAGCGGTTTCACCGAGGGCTTTGAGTTTTTGACCCGTTCCCCAATCGGAGGGTATGGGCTCGGGATCGGAACCAATGGCGGTGCGAAATTTCTCACTGGCCGCGCGATATTTCTGCTCACGGAAGGTGAGTGGGGCCGCGTCATTTTGGAAAGTGGCCCGATTCTAGGGGTGGCCTTCCTTCTTTGGCGCACGGTCCTCACTTTTCGTCTGGGCTTGTTCAGCGTGCGGCAGCTTAAGCGTGGCGCGATCCTTCCCATCATGCTGTACTGCGCCGGCTTTCTCGCCCTCCTCAACGGCCAGTTCGGCCAGCCGACCAATCTCGGTTTCGCTGTGTTTATTTCCGGTCTTTGCCTGGCCGCGGGTAATACCCAAGGGCCGGCTGAGGCGGGAACGGCCGCGCTCCCCGGCCGGAGGGGCGGGCGAATCGCGCGGCGGTCCCGTTACGCAGAACACTTGCATGGCGCCACGGCTCGGCAGGACATCCCGGATGATCTTGTTGATCGGTAATTACCCGCTGGACCGGCAGCAAAGCATGCAGCGCTTCGCCACGATGATGCTCGCCGGGCTCACGGCGGAAGGAATTCCCGCGGAGCTGGTCCAACCGCAGGCCCGCTTCGGCGGCGTTCGCATTCTCGGGGCCTTCGTCGCCAAGTGGCTGGCCTACATCGACAAATTCATTCTTTTCCCCCGCCGTCTTCAAAAGAAACTGGCGATGCATCCCGATCTCGTTCACATCTGCGACCATTCAAACGCGATGTATGCCGCGAAAATTCATGGCCGACCGGTCGTCGTTACCTGCCACGATTTGCTCGCGGTCCGCGGGGCCCTGGGCGAAGAAACCGGCTGCCCGGCGAGCGCCACCGGCAAATTCCTGCAACGCTGGATCGTCGCCGGCCTGCGACAAGCCGATGTCATCGTGGCCGATTCCCAGGCGACTTTGGACGACGTAACGCGACTGGTCGGGGAGAGAAACGGCCGGCCGAAAATGGAAAAGGTGACTCTGGGATTGAGCTATCCGTATCGTAAATTGCCCGCCAACGAAGCGCGCAAGCGCCTTGCCGAATCTTCGGCGCTCAATCCACAACTCCCGTTCGTCCTTCACATCGGCTCGAATGTCGGCTACAAGAATCGCCAGGGTGTCCTCCGGATCTTTGCCGCGTGCCGGGAGCAATGGAATGGGCGCCTCGTTTTCGCCGGCGAACCGCTTTCCGATTCGCTTCGCTCGTTAGGCCGCGATCTCGGGATCGCGGATCGAATCGTGGAGCTGCCGGGCATCAGCAGTGAATTGCTCGAGGCACTTTATAATTGCGCGGTGGCTCTTCTTTTCCCCTCGAGCGCTGAAGGGTTCGGCTGGCCCATCGCAGAAGCGCAAGCATGCGGTTGCCCAGTCCTGTGCGTGGATCGCGCGCCGATGAATGAAGTTGCCGGGCCGGCCGGGTTGATGCGCCAGCTCGACGACGAGGCCGGATTCGCCAGCGACATTTTGCGTCTCACCAATCCGGCGGAGCGCGAAGCCTGGAGCGTGAAGTCACTTGAAAACGCGCGGCGATTTTCCGGCGCCCGCATGATCTCCGAATATTGTGCCATCTACCGCTCGCTCGCGGCGGGACAAACATGTGCGGAATTGCAGTCCACCTAAGAGCCGACGGCGCCGCGCAACGGCTGTCCCTTGAGCTGATTCGACATCGCGGCCCTGATTCGGCCGGAGAATGGACTTCGCCAGATGGTCGATGCTGGCTCGGCAATACGCGCCTTGCCATTGTCGATCTTTCACCGACTGGCGCGCAACCCATGACGGACCCGGCGACCGGGAACGTCATTGTCACGAATGGCGAGATCTATAATCACCGGGCAGTCCGGGAGAAACTTGGCGGCAATTTCGATTGGCGCGGGACAAGCGACACCGAGACGCTCCTTCTGGGATACGCGCGTTGGGGCCACGCGGTCGTCGAACACCTCAAAGGCATGTTCGCCTTCGCCGTTTACGATGCCGCGCGAAACGAATTGTTTCTCGCACGTGATCGTCTGGGAATAAAGCCGCTCTATTACACCTTGGACACGAACGGTCTTCGCGCCGCCTCAGAGGTCCGGGTCCTGGCGCCCGCCTCAGCCGCGATTAAACCGGAAGCTGTTTCCGCCTTTCTGCGATGGGGCAGTTGCCCGGAAGAAGAACTTATTTACAGCGGAATCCAAGCCCTGCCGGCCGGTCACGCCATGACCGTCGGCTTGGATGGTAAATTCAAGACTTGGAGATATTGGCCCGCCCGAAAAACCTTCGCCTTATTTCCGGACAACGTGATTGGGCGCGTGCGCGGCCTGATCGATAACGCGGTCGAGGAGCATCTTCTCTCGGATGTTCCTGTGGCGAGTTTCTTGAGCGGCGGAATCGATTCCTCCGTGGTCACCGCGCTGGCGGCGCAGAAACTCGCGAACAAGCTGCAGACCTATTCCGTCGGCTTCGATCTCGCGGAATTTGACGAGACCGCGATCGCTGAGGAAATAGCAAAGCGTTACAACACCGATCATCATCGGATTCAGCTTTCCGAAGAAGAAGTGATCGCGTCCGTCACGGAAGCCGTCGCCAAACTTGATCTTCCCTCGGTCGATGCGATCAACACTTACATTGTCTCGCGCGCGGTCGCGCGGCACGGCGTCAAAGTTGCCCTTTCCGGGCTCGGCGGCGACGAACTCTTTGGCGGCTATCCCAGTTTCCGCGATGTGCCGCGCCTTCAACTCGTAACCGCGCTGCCCTCGTTTTTACGAGGCCTCTTCGGCTTCGCCGGGAATATCGGCGAGCGGCTGGCTGATCTTCCGCAAACCGGCGACGCCGGCGAGTTGGCCCGTTGGCGCCGGCGTTTCCTCACTGATGAATCGCTTCGGCGTGCTGGTCTCCCGATACCCGCGGAACCGCACGAGGTTCCGGTGGCTCTCCCCGACGACTACGCGCGCATCAGTTGGGCGGAACTGACCGGTTACATGCGCCGGATGTTGTTGCGCGACGCGGATCAAATGAGCATGGCCGTTTCCCTCGAAATGCGAGTACCGTTCCTGGATCACGAACTCGTCGAATACGTCCTCGGCGTGCCGGCCGCGGTAAAGAAAAGCTTTCCCGGCGTCAAAGGCCTGCTTGTCGAAGCGTGCCGGGATCTGCTGCCGGCGTCGGTTTACGATCGTCCGAAGGCCGGTTTCGTTCTGCCGATGAAACAGTGGATGCGTGGGCCGCTGGCTGCGTTTGTCCGGGACGGGCTCGATGAAACGGTTGCGCGCAATTTGCTGCCCGACTTTTTTGTGAAAGAGATGCGGGATTCGTTTCAGCGAGAGCGTCTTCATTGGACGCGTTTGTGGAGCCTTGTCGTGCTGGGCCATTATGCGAAGCGACAGCAGCTCGTTCGCGCTCCGGATGAAAATTCTCCGATCCACTCACACCGTTAATCCCGCTGGCGGCGGCCCGATCGAATCGATCCGGCAATCCTCCGCCGCGTTACTTCGTCGCGGGCATCAGGTGGAAGTCGTCTCACTTGATGCGCCGGACGACACGTGGGTGCGTGACGCCGGGGTGCCGGTACACGCCCTCGGCCCCGGTCTGGGCAGTTACGGTTATTCGTCTCCATTTTCCCGTTGGATAAAAAAACATCGTGCCGATTTTGACGTCGTTATCATCCACGGCCTCTGGCAATACAGCAGTTTCGGCGTTTGGCGGGCTTTGGCAGGCACGGAGACACCGTACGTCGTTTTTCCGCACGGGATGCTCGATCCGTGGTTCAAGCGGACCTATCCACTCAAGCACCTCAAGAAACTGTTCTACTGGCCCTGGGGCGAGTATCGGGTTTTGCGCGATGCGGCGGCCGTGCTGTTTACGTCAGAGGAAGAACGGCGCCTGGCGCGCGAATCCTTCGGGTTGTATCGATGCAAGGAAGTGGTGGTGAACTACGGCACGGCCGCCCCCGCAAACCCGGGTGGCTCGCGCGAGGTTTTCTTCGACGCCTTTCCCAATCTGCGCGGACGACGGTTCCTCCTTTTTCTTGGACGTCTTCACGAAAAGAAGGGCTGCGACCTGTTGATCGAAGCGTTTGGGAAAATCCGGACTTCTTCCGAACCCATCCATCTCGTCATGGCGGGGCCGTGCGCCCACCCCGATTACCTTCGCCATCTCCTGCAAATGGCAGCGCCAAACGCGGGCGCCGGCCTGATTTCCTTTCCGGGGATGCTGACCGGCGACGTGAAGTGGGGAGCGTTGAGCGCTGCGGAAGCCTTTGTCCTTCCCTCGCACCAGGAAAATTTCGGCATCGCCGTAGTCGAGGCTCTCGCCTGCGGAACCCCCGTTCTCATTTCGAACCAGATAAATATCTGGCGCGAGATCGAAGCTGATGGCGCCGGGTACGTCGAGAACGATGACCTTGCGGGTGCCGCCAAGCTACTGGATCGGTGGCTGGCGACCCCGCCCGAGATGCGTCTGGCGATGGAACAAAATGCGACGACCTGTTTCGCGAATCGCTTTGAAATCGAGCGCGCCACCGATTCGCTTCTCGGCGCAATCGCGCAGCCGTGAAATCCGTTGTTCATCCACGGCCATCTTTCTGCTTGGGTAGCTGCTGAATTCGCATGGAAACCAAGACCCCGGTAAAGCCCGATCAAAGCGTCGCCCAGGAATCGCCCTGGTCGGCCCAGGACCGGGCGTTGCGTTTGCTCTGGGAATTTTGCTGGTTGATCTTTTGCCGCTGGACGCCCAAACCGGTCAACCCATGGCGCCTCTTCTGGCTCGACCTTTTTGGCGCGAAGATCGATGGCAAGCCGTTCGTTCATCAACGGGCCCGAATTGAAATCCCGTGGAACCTCACCTTGCACGACCGTGCGTGTCTGGGAGACCGGGCGAACGCCTACAGTCTTGGCGAAATCGAGCTCGGCGCTCGCGCTACGGTGGCGCAGGAGGTTTACCTGAGTACCGGGAGTCACGATTTTTCCCATCCAGCGCTTCAACTCGTCACGGCGAAGATCACGATCGGCGAAGACGCGTTCATTGGCGCGCGCGCCTTTGTCATGCCCGGCGTCGAGATTGGCGCTCGCAGCGTGATCGGCGCCTGTTCTGTCGTGACCAAGGATGTTCCGCCGGACGTGATTGCGGCTGGCAATCCCTGCGCCGTGATACGACCGCGAGTATGAATTTTCCCGGACGCAAATTTGCGGGTCACCTTTTCTGGGTCATGGTCGGGCGCTTCCCGGTCGTCCGCGTTTGGTTGACGCGGCTGTTTGTTCCGTCGCGCGATTTAGACATCCACCTGTTCGGAGCCACCCTGCGGATCAATTCGCGCGAAGAGATTGGTCTGGCTCGCGCGGCCCGGAAGTCCACGAGTAATATTATTTTTCGGGATGAAGTCGCGACCCTGCTGAATCTTGCGCTCCTTCTTCAGCCCGGCGATGTCTTCGTCGACATCGGCGCGAACGTCGGGCTCTACAGTTCGATCTTGAGCCGACTTGCTAATGCTTATCCGCAATCGCGATTCGTCGCGATCGAGCCGAATCCCGAAACAGCCCGCCGGCTCCGCGAATCGGTTCGGAACGCGCCGGTCACCGTCCTCAACCTTGCGGTTTCCGACCAGGAATCAGAGCTGGGTTTCCAACGTGGAATTACTTCCGGGGTTTTCAAAGTAGCCGAGCCCGGTCGACCGATCGAAGCCGTTGTGCCGTGCCAGAAATTGGATTCGCTTCCCATTCCAGATGGCAATCTTGTCTTAAAGATCGACGTGGAGGATCACGAACTCCAAGTGCTAACCGGTGCGGAGGAGTTGCTGAAGTCGGGACGAGTGAAGGTGGTCTATCTCGACGGATATAGCTCGAAGCTCGTGCCGCCCCTCTTACGCCGCCACGGCTTTAGTTTTTTCGACGGTCGAACCCTTGCCAGTTCCGATACTGAAGTGCCCTCGTTTTCGTTACTCGCCATTCATCGGACGCGGTTGCCGGCGTCAGGAGACGCGGCGCAGAACGGTTAGGGAATCGATTTCTTCCACGACGCGAAAGTCGGGGTCATTCTTGATGACGTCGGCGGTGAATCGAACGCTGCCCGCGCCTTCGATCGAGCGGGTGGGTGCGGAACGGCTGTCGTGAAGGGCCACAATTCCTCTCTGGGCAATCAGTGGTCGCCAGGCCTCCCAATCTCCTTTGAGTCCTTCGTACGAATGGTCGCCGTCGATGAAAATGAAATCGATCGACTCCTCCCCAGCCGCTCGCAGTAATTTCGCAGCGTCTACCCCAGTCGTTTTCAACCACCGGACCGTTCCTTTGTCCTGCCGGTTCACCTCACCCTGAGCGATGAGCTTTTGAACGGAAAACCCCAGCCGGCCCGGAGAAAAAGGATCCACGGCAAACAGGATCGCGTCTGCCGCCATCACGCGTCGGAGAATCGTGGTAGTGACCCCGTGCCAAACCCCGATTTCTACAAGACGACGGGTATCGGTAGCGTAACGGGCGAGCGCGTGCCGCTCCGCTTCCGTGGTTTGGGTATCGGCTGGGGCGAGGCCCATCTTCCAGAAGAGGAAGTGCAACGTGTTAAATCGAAGCGACTGCAGTGAAAAATTCACAACTACTTTGATCGACTCGACGTCCGCGCCTGGCTCTGGCTGGGGTCCGAAAGTCTTTCCTGAGCGAGCCTTTCGTATGTTTCAAGAATCGGCGCGGCGACCTGCCGCCAAGAGTAGTGTTCTGCCGCTTTCTGTCGTGCCGCCAGTCCCAGGCGTTCCCGAAGACTCGCATCGCCTCGTAAGCGCTCAACGGCGGCAACGATCGCTCGCGGAGAACGGATTGGAATGAGCAATCCGTCTTTCTCGTCTTCTATGACATCTTTCATTCCGCAGGTCGCGGTGGTGACAACGGGCAGTCCACTCATCATGCCTTCAATCAGAGTGAGAGGAGTTCCCTCAAACAGACTCGGCATAATCAAGATGTCGCTGGCGGCATAGACGCTGGCAGTGCCGATCTCGTCGATCGCGCTCGCCGTGTTGATGCGCGATCTAACGTCTGGGTCGAAAGCGGACCGAATCGAGTCCGCCGGTGTCCCCGCATCGAGCACGGTGAGGGCGAGAGCGGGGTTGCGTCGTGCTAATTCAGTGAAGGCTGGAATGATGTCTTCGATACCTTTGTTCTTGCGCCAGCTGCCAGCGAAAAGCAGTCGATCGGTCCGCGCATAATCGCGGCCCGGGGAAAGCTCGCCGAAAATTGGGTCCACGCCCGGTTGGATTCTGGTGATGCGTTCCCTCGGTATGCGCATCCGGCGATTCAAGTAGTCTCGATCTTCGTTGTTCAAACAGAAGATGTGGTCCGCTCTCCGCAAACCGATTGCGCATTGCCATCGCCTCAGCAGAAAGTGGCTCAAGCGTTCCCGAGGTTTAGGGCCCTCTCGACCGAGCCGGGCCTCTTCCAGGCTTAATTCCCATCCCCGCTCTTCAACGCCGTGCGTTGTGACCACGATCAGCGGCCCGCCCAGGCGTCGCCGGCCAACGACAACTGCCGCGCTACTTGGCTCGTGCACATTGACGATATCGTAGCCCTCTCCGCCTGCGGCGGCAGCGCGAAGGTGGGAATAAAGGTAACGAGAAAAAAGCAGCCTCTTCCAGCGCGGTGATAACCAGGTCGGCATGTCCTCGGCACAAAAATAATCGACCTGATGTCCCGCGGCCGTGACCTCATCATGGACGAACCCCATGAGGCGGCTCATCCCGCCGGTGCGGCGGCGAGAGACGTTGTGCGCGACCAGGATGCGTAGACTGGACTGGACGTTTTGATCTTGTCTCACAGGACGCGGTTCAAAAATCTGTGAAGATGGCTTGGCGAGAGCTATTGGTTGGGCATGGAAGTGAGCACCCGCGTGCTTCGGCACCTTAAGCAATGATGATGCCTTCTGTCGACGGGCCAGTTCCGGTCTCCTTCCTTTTACCGATCAAGAACGAAGCTGGCAATTTGCCACGCTGTCTGGACGCGGTTCGCTGGGCAGATGAAATCTTCGTGGTGGATTCCCACAGCACCGACGCAACGGTGCAGATCGCCGAAGCGCACGGAGCCCAGGTGGTGCAGTTCGATTTCAACGGCACGTGGCCAAAGAAGAAAAATTGGGCGCTCGAGAACCTTCCTTTTCGCAACGAGTGGGTTTTCATCCTCGACGCGGATGAAGTGTTGCCGCCGGAGGCCGAGCAGGAATTTGCTCGCGCGATCGCGAATGCAGGGGACATCGCCGGATATTGGATCAATCGGCGTTTCATGTTCATGGGCCGATGGCTGCGGCATTCTTATTATCCGAATTGGAATCTCCGCTTGTTTCGACATTCGTTAGGTCGGTACGAGAAATTGACCGACGCCGACACGCAGAGCGGCGACAATGAGGTCCACGAGCATGTCATCGTGCAGGGACCGACCGGGCGCCTGCGTTCTGAAATGGACCATTACGCCTTTCCCTCGGTCGAGGTCTTCGTGGAGAAACACAACCGGTATTCAAACTGGGAAGCACGTGTCTCGGCGGACCGTCAGCTCGCCCGCAGTTCAGGTGCACTCCGCAGCGGCCCCGTGGAACGACGACGAAAATTGAAGCGTTTTTCACAACACCTGCCTTTCCGGCCGCTCCTCCGTTTTCTCTACATTTATCTCTGGCAAAAGGGTTTTCTCGACGGACGCGAAGGTTACTATTTTGCCCGGCTCCACGCTACCTACGAGTTTCTCTCCATCGCGAAAACCTACGAACTCACACGAACAAATAAGCCTTTCTAATGACTAGCCTCGCGCTCCAAGCGAGCTCGGTCTGAAGCCGAACTCTGTTGCCCGCATGCGTATCATAGTCTGGGGGATCAATTACGCGCCGGAGTTTGCCGGGATCGCGCCGCACAACGTGGCGCTTTGTGAATTTCTCGACGCCGAAGGACACGAGGTCGAGATGGTGACCAGCTTTGCGTATTATCCGACCTGGCAAAAATCGGATGGAGATCGGGGCCGGCTTTACCGGACAGACTTGGTGAACCGAATCCCGGTGCACAGGTGCTGGCACTTTGTTCCAGCGCGGGTCTCGGCGCTGAAACGCATTTTACATGAAGCCACTTTTGTTTTTACCTCGACGTTACGAGCGCTGTTTCTGAGCGCTCCCGACGTTCTTGTGATCGTCTCGCCGCCGTTGCTTCTGGGAATGGCCGCCTGGCTCGTCGGCAAATTCAAGAGGGCGCCGTTTGTCTTTCACGTCCAGGATATGCAACCGGACGCGGCGGTCGGCCTGGGAATGTTAAAGGCGAATTGGTTTGCGAAAGCGTTGTACGGTTTGGAGGCGTTCGCTTACCGAAAGGCAGCGCGGGTGTCGGGGATCACACCAGGAATGCTCGCGAGTTTCAGGGGGAAAGGAGTCCCGGAATCAAAGCTCGTTTATTTCCCGAATACGATCGAGCTAAAGAGTGATCTCCGCACTTCTGAAGGCGGTTCCTTTCGGACGCGACACGGATTCGCTCCGGATGATTTCCTTGCCGTTTACTCGGGCAATCTCGGTGTAAAACAAGGTCTCGATATCCTGCTGCAAACGGCGCCGTTGCTCCGGGATCCCCGCGTTCGGATTGTGATCTGTGGGGACGGCGCCCAACGCGAAGCTCTCGCGACGCGCGCCCGGGAGCTGGAACTGGCGAACGTCCGTATGCTCCCGTTTGAAGACGATTATCGGGCGTTGCTCGTCGACGCAGACCTCTGCTTCATTACTCAGCAGATAGGATCGGGGAATTCATTCTTCCCGAGCAAACTCCTCGGTCTGCTCGCCGAAGGGCGGCCAGTCGTCGCGGTTTCAGCTCCCGAAAGCGAGCTCGCGATTGCGTTGGGGCAGGGCGGTTTCGGCGTGAACATAGCGCCGGGCCGGCCCGAGGAACTGGGGGAGCTGCTGGACGCACTGGCCAACGATCCGGAGCGGCTTGCCGGTTACGGATCAGCGGGCCGGCGGTACGTTCAGCAATTCGAAAAGCATAGGGTGATGAACAGTTTTGCTAACGAACTGAAAGCGCTTTGCTCCTGATCAGGGCACAGTGCTTTAATACGCGCTGTTCGGAGGGACGACGAGGTGCGCGAAGGTGCGCAGAATGATTCCGCACTCCATCGACAAGTTCCAGTTCTCGAGATACTCGATGTCGCACGCGATCCGATTCTGGATATCGGCGTTGTTGTGCGCTTCCCCACGGAACCCGCGCACCTGGGCCAGCCCGGTGATGCCCGGCTTGACGAAGGCGCGGACGTGATAGTTCGCCATCACCTGCGAGAACTGATTGTTGTGCTCGATCAAATGTGGCCGCGGACCGACGATGCTCATGTCGCCCAGGAGCACGTTCCAGAACTGCGGAATCTCGTCGATACTTAGTTTCCGAAACCATTTACCCAGCGGATACACGCGCTCGTCGCCGGCGCGCGCCTGGCGGTTCTCGTCGCCGTTGTCCGGACGCATTGTTCGAAACTTATAAATTTTGAAGCGCCGATTCTGCATGCCGGCGCGGGTCTGAATATGAAAAAGCGGGCCGGGCGATTGAATGCGTTGTGCGATCCAGACAATGAGAGTGAGGACTGGGAAAACAAAAATCATCACGGGCAACGAAATGGCAATGTCGATTGCGCGTTTGAAGAAACGATTGAGCGGGTTCTCCAACGGCTCTTCGCGCAAGCCGATGAAGCGAAACCCATCATCCTCGAAATGCGTCACGGGGTGACGCAGTTTTTCCTCGAGATCGCTCACGATGAGAAGCCGAACGCCGATGCGATCGCAGACCTGGATGACGTGGCGATTCAAGTCGTTGAATAGCGGGAACTCGAGCATGATCACCTGGGTGACGCCGCGCTCGACGATGATCCGTTCGATAGCCTCATAACCGCCAAGCACTGGGATGCCGTCGTCGGTCTTCTCGACCGCCTCGTCGCTAACCAAACCGATCGTGCGCAGGCCGATGTCAGCCTTCCGCCGGAGCCAGTTGCGAAGCTGCGCCGCTTTCAGGCTCGAGCCGACCAGGATCGTCTTTTCTTCACGCGCTCCGGTAAAGATGCGGCGGGCCAAAAATTGCGGGAGGTAATGGTGCGAAAATAGGAGCACGACGTAGAGCCACGGGATAAAGTTGAAAAAGAACAAGCGCGAGATAAAGCCGTCCTTCGTCGCGATCAGGTAAAAAACGAGCGCGCCGATACTGGCGAAGGTCTGGCGCAAACTTAGCCGATGCTGCCGGAGCAATTCGTTCTGCAGAAAATAATTCTTCGATCCATCGCGGCTGAGCGATTCGAGCGTCATCCCGAGAACGAGGAGGGCGCAATAAATACTGTAGCGGCGCCAGGTCAGCTCCGCGCCGGAGGAGTAGAACGTCACCATGACCCAGACGCCGAACCAGAACAGGACGGCGACGATTGCGATCTGGCACAGCAGGAAGACGCGATAAAGGCCCTGCGTGCGTTGGGTGACCATGTTAAGTCCGAATACCGAAACTGAGATACGCGATGGGAGACCGCGTTCAACTCGTGCTAAAAACGAACCGGCCATATGCTGGGAGCGTTGTTGATTTCCTGAGCTATTACCATACCACTGTCGCTGTCGCCCACCGCCGATGCCCACCTCGAAAACCAGGTCAACCAGGAAGCCCGCCAGCTTCACCGGCGCGCCCGGGCGCTGGTGGTTGAACCTCGCCGTTCCCGCGCTGCCGGTCCTGGCCTGTTTCCTCGGCGGCGCCACCCAAAAATGGAGCGAGGGTGTCATCGCAGCGCTCTTCGGTGTCATGCTCCTGGTACATCCGCCCCGGTTGTCGATGGGCCGGACGGTAAACATAATTTTGCTCGCGCTCCTCGCTTGCCTCGCCATGACGTTCCTCCCCGCGAAATGGTTTCTCCAACCAGCCTGGCGCGTCGCGCTGGTCGACGATTTCGGGGTCAATCTTCCCGGCACCCTTTCCCCGCAGCCATGGATCAGCCTGGGATGTTTTCTGAGTTTTCTCGCGGGGCTGAGCTGGCTTTATTATGTGAGCACGCTCGAGCTCGACCTGCGCGATGTGCGCACCCAAATGCGGACGTTCGCGTTCGGGATCGCGGCTCTCACTGCGCTTTGCATCGTGTTGCACGCCGGCCATACCGCGCTCCCGTTCTGGCATAACGAACGCGGGTTCGGTCCGTTCCCAAACCGCAATCAAACCGCGAACCTGTTTGGACTCACCGCGGTCATCGTCCTCGCGTGCGGACAGGAGGACATCAGGAAGGGGCGAAAGCGCTGGATCCTTTGGTTAATCGCGCTTGCCGTGCTCGTCGCCGGCATCGTGCTCGATTTCTCCCGCGCCGGCGTTCTCCTCCTCGTGGCGGGGAGCGCGCTCTGGCTCGGGGCCTTCGCTCTGCGAAAAGGTTCTGCCGCGCGCATCGCTCTCGGCGTTTCGATGCTTCTCCTTCTTTTCACCGCCCTGCTCCTCTTCGGCGGACAAACCTTCGAGCGCTTCAATCTTCGCGCCGGCGATACCGGCGTCGCCACAGATCTCCGGTGGGCGATTTTTCGAGATGCCTCCCATCTCATCGCTACGTCGCCCTGGTGCGGAATCGGGCTCGGCAATTTCGACGAAGTGTTCGCCGTTTTTCGCGACGCCTCTCTCACTAGCGCGCGCACAATCCATCCCGAGAGCGACTGGTTCTGGCTCTGTGTCGAGGGCGGGTGGCTGGCGGTGGTTCTCACGATTGCTGCAATTGTCCTCGTTGTTTGGCGGGTCTTTCCGTTGCGGGAGGGAACCAATCAGCGCTTCCGGGTCGCGGCGCTGATCGCCGCGTTTCTTTTCGCGGCGCACGGCACCGTCGATGTTTCCGCTCATCGCATCGGCACCGCATTCACCGCGCTCTTTCTCCTCGGCCTTGCCGTGCGCCGTCCCCTCGAACTTCCGCGGAGCATTGCCGCCCCGATCCTGTTTCGAGGAATCGGGCTCCTCCTTCTGGCGTCGGGCGCGGCCTGGGTTTTTGCGACACGATACGAGAAGCCGCTTCCTGGAGCGGTCGGCGTGGAGAACGAAATGCGACTCGCGACCGCGGCCAACCGCGGCCGGAATTTTAACGAAACGATCGAACGCAGCACCCGTCGCGCTCGGCTGGGCGCCGTTGCGCTGGCAGCTTTATTTCCTGCGCGCCCTCGGCGAAGTCGGCGCACGCTCCGCCCTCGCGCAGGCAGTCGATGATTTTCGCCGGGCCCGGTTTCTCGAGCCGAACGTTTATGAAGTTCCCTACCAGGAAGGAAAAGTGTGGGTAACCGCGAACCAGCCGAGTCTGGCCCTGACGGCGTGGCGTGAAGCGTTGCGCCGGGCTACGAGCGATCGCCCAAAAGTTTACGACGCGATGCTGGCGGTGGTGCGCGAATCGAGCCCGCGCGTCTACGACGGCCTCGAGGAACTTGGGATGGTCCATCACGATCTCGCCTTAATTTTTCTCGAACATTCCGCTGGCGCGGCGTTCATGAAAGCGCTTGAACGATTCCTCGATCACGACCCAACGCTCCAAACTTTGGCGCCGGAAGAGAGGGTCACCCTTTTCAAGTACTGGGCGGAGCGTGGGGATCCAGCGGAGCTGACCCGAACGGTGGAGACGCATCCGGAGTGGATGCCTTTCGCCTGGCGCGGGACTTGCGAAATATCAGGCCGCGCAGAAGAATTTTCGCGTGGCCGTCGAGATGACTCGCCGCTACGGCGAATCACCGCCGCTCCCCCCGGCAGCGGAAAATGCTTCGATTGATCAATTGCGCCAGGCCTTGCATGCGAATCCGGATAATTACGGCACCGGCTTCCAGTTGTTCCGCGCGCAGCTGGATCACGGCCTCGTCGACGAAGCGCTCATGACCGTTCGCCATTTTACGGACATGCCCGCGTCCCCGCGCTACTTCCATTTCCTCGAAGCAGAAGCCTGGGCCGCGAAGCAGGACTGGGAACGCGCCTGGAAAGCTCGCGAAAAATTCGACGCGCCGAAGTGAGCCCGCTCCAGAAGCGGTGCTACTTCGCGAGAGCAGCCTGCGCTGCGGCGAGTCTCGCGATGGGAACGCGGAAGGGACTGCAACTGACGTAGTCCAGGCCGAGGCGGTGGCAGAACTTTACGCTCTCAGGATCGCCGCCGTGTTCGCCGCAGATACCGAGCTTGATGTGGGGCCGGCTCATCCGGCCTTTGTCCACGGCGATCTGCATTAACTGGCCCACACCGGTCTGGTCGAGAGATGCGAACGGATTTTTTTTGAAGATCTCGTTCTCGATGTAGGGCATGAGGAAATTCCCCATGTCGTCCCGGCTGATGCCGAGCGCCATCTGGGTTAGATCGTTGGTGCCGAAACTGAAAAATTCGGCGCTCTTTGCCACTTCGTCGGCAGTGAGCGCGCCGCGCGGCACTTCAATCATGGTCCCGACCAGGTAATCGAACTTCACTTTCTTCTCCGCCATCACTTCGCCGGCGACGCGCCGGACGATCTCGGCCTGGAGATCGAATTCCTTCTTGAATCCTACCAGCGGAATCATGATTTCCGGTTTTACTTTAATCTTCTTTTTCGTGACTTCAGCTGCGGCCTCAAAGACGGCGCGCGCCTGCATCTCGGTAATTTCCGGATAGGCAATCCCGAGCCGGCAACCGCGGTGGCCCAGCATTGGGTTGAATTCGTGCAGCTCACGGACGCGTTGCGCGACATGCTCGGGCGTCACTCCAATCTTCTTCGCCAAGGCAGCTTGCGACTCTACGTCGTGCGGAAGGAATTCGTGGAGCGGCGGATCGAGAAAACGGATCGTGGCCGGATAGCCTTTGAGCGCGCGGAAGATCCCGGCAAAATCGTCTCTTTGATAGGGGAGCAGTTTGGCGAGCGCCGCTTTCCGGTCGCCAACGTTGTCTGCCAGGATCATCTCGCGCATCGCGTCGATCCGGTCGCCTTCGAAAAACATATGCTCGGTCCGGGTAAGGCCTATGCCGACGGCGCCAAAGGCGAGGGCGTTCTCGGTCTGCTCGGGGTTGTCGGCGTTACACCGGACATCGAGCCGGGCGAGTTTCCCGCACCACTCCATGAGTTGATTGAACGCCTTGAACTTTTCCGTCTTCTGCGCGGCTTTGTCGCCATGCAGCGTCCCAGTGATGATTTCACTCGGCGCGGTAGCCAGCTGGCCGGCGTAAACTGTCCCGCTCGTTCCGTCGATCGAAAGGAAGTCTTCGCCTTCGCGAAAGATATCCTTCCCCACGGAAACGATTTTCCTCGCGTAATCGATCTTCAACGCCGAGGCGCCGCAGATGCACACCTTGCCCATCTGTCGCGCGACCAGGGCTGCGTGCGATGAGACCCCGCCCCTCGCGGTCAGGATGCCCTCTGCCGCGATCATCCCTCGCAAATCTTCTGGGCTCGTCTCGTTGCGAACCAGCAACACCTTCTCTCCTTTTTCAACCGCCGCCGCCGCCCGATCCGCGTTCAGGTAAATCTTGCCGGACGCGGCGCCGGGTCCGGCCGGAAGTCCGGTCGCGATCGCTTTGGCTTTTTTCATTTCCGCGACGTCGAAGATCGGCGCGAGAAGCTGGTCGAGCTGGTCCGCCGGATTCCGCATCACGACCGTTTTCCAGTCGATGAGCTTCTCGCGAAACATATCCATCGAAAACTTCAGCGCGGCGGCGGCGGTTCGCTTTCCGTTGCGCGTTTGGAGCATGAAAAGTTTGCCGTCCTGAATGGTGAATTCGACGTCCTGCACGTCCTTGAAATGCTTTTCGAGAATCGACCGCACCTTCAGCAGCTCCGCGTAACACTTCGGCATGAGCCTCTTCAACTCGATCACCGGCTGGGGCGTGCGCACCCCGGCGACAACGTCCTCTCCCTGGGCGTCGATCAGGAATTCGCCGTAAAATTCGTTCGCACCGTTGGCCGGGTTGCGGGTGAACGCCACACCCGAACCAGAGTTCGCGCCGGTGTTCCCATAAACCATCGCCTGGACGTTGACGGCCGTGCCCCATTCCTCGGGGATATTGTATTTGCGCCGATAAACGATGGCTCGGTCGTTCATCCACGAACCGAACACGGCGCCGGCTGCGCCCTTCAGCTGGTCCCACGGGTCATTCGGGAAAGCCTGGCCGGTGCGATCTTTCACGAGCTGCTTGAACCGCGCGACCAGCTGCTGGTAATCGGTCGCGGTCAGCTTCGAGTCATCGATGTTGTGCTGGCCGTAGCGTTCGTCCTTGTAGTGTTCGATCACCGATTCAAACGGGTCGTGGTCTTCGCCCTCGCGTTTCTGCACGCCCATGACCACGTCGCCATACATCTGGATAAAACGGCGGTAACAATCCCAGGCGAAGCGCTCGTTCTTCGTCGCGCGAACGAGCGCTTTCACGGTGTGATCGTTCAACCCGAGGTTCAGGATCGTGTCCATCATTCCCGGCATCGAGTCGCGGGCGCCGGAACGGACCGCGACGAGGAGCGGCATCTTCTCGGTATCGCCGAACTTCGTCCCCATGATCCGCTCCATGTTCGCGACCCCTTTCTCAACTTCGACTTGAAGCGACGCGGGATAGGTCCGCTTATGCGCGTAGAAATACGTACAAACTTCAGTGGTGATCGTGAACCCGGGAGGAACTGGCAGACCGATTCGCGTCATTTCGGCGAGGTTCGCGCCCTTGCCGCCGAGCAGCGGTTTCATTCCACCGTCTCCATCCGCTTTGCCCGCGCCGAAATTGTAAACGTTTTTCTCCGTTTTCGACTTCCGGGAACTGGAGACTTTACGGCTAACCTTTTTTTTCGTGGCCATGACAGGGTAAATTCGACGAGAGCGGCGGGAGCGGACGCAAAGCTAAATCCGTCGCCCGAGGTGTCAACGCATCCAGCTGGCCGGCGGCGGCCTAATTAGCCGCGGCCACGCCGCTGGTGTGGAGCACTTCGCCAATCGCCGCCGTGAAATCACCCACGCCGGTGCCGGGCACGATGATCGTATTCCGGCGCCCGTGCGCTTCCTCGGTGATGCGAAGAAACTTGCCACGATCGTTCTCGCGGAATTCCACTTGGAACCGCTTCCGTTCGATCCGGAATTCTTTCGCGTCGATGAGGCTGTCCATTTTTCCCGAAAAACGGAGCAGTCTAGGGGGGCCAGCTGGCGAATTGAAAGCAAATTCTGCTCGTTAGGATCGGCGCCGTCCACCCCTGCCCCGTGGGTCCCTGCCGCTCGGCTTCGATTTCGCCGGTCCGTCCTCGGCGATTGCGAAATCCACCTGCCGCTTGAACACGTCGACGCGGGCGACGTACACGCGCAGTTGATCCCCAACCGAGAAGCGGCGGCGGGACTGACGGCCGATCAAACGGCGTTGGGCGGCGTCGAAGGCGTAGAAGTCGTCGGTCAGAGAGGAGACATGGACCAGGCCGGTGAGAAGAACGTCGGGGAGCTCCACGAGCAGTCCGAAATTCTTTACTTCGAGAATGGTGGCGCGGAACACCTGCGGGTCGCGGGCATCTAGTTGCCGCTGGAAAAACTCCAGCTTCTTCATTTTCACCCCGTCCATCTCCGCTTCGGCGGCAATTCGTTCGGTCTCGGAAATATGTTCGGCAATCGCGGCGACTGATCCCATATCGGAGCGCGGCCGGCGTGATTGGTCGCGCTCGGCGAGCCCGCGATGGACAATCAGATCCGCGTAGCGACGGATCGGGCTGGTGAAATGCGTGTAGTTGTTCTTCGCCAATCCGTAATGGCCGAGAGGTTGGGGAGCGTAACGGGCGCGCTTCAGACTTTTCAGCAGGCCGATCTTGAGCGCTTGCTCCTCCGGTTTCCCGGCAAGAGAGGCGAGGAGCCGTTGCAGCTCCGTGCGTTTGCTCAGGTCGCCCACCTTGTATCCGTAGCTCAGGATCTGCTCGCGATATTCCCCGAGCCTCTGCGGATCGGGGTTTTCGTGGACGCGATAGACCGTCGGGATCAGCCGGTTCTTCAGTTCGCGCGCGACCGCCTCGTTCGCAGCGAGCATGAACTCTTCAACCAACTGGTGCGATTCGTCGTTCTCGATCCGTTCGAGCTGAATTGGCTTTCCCTCGTTGTCGAGGCGCACTTTCACTTCCGGAAAATCGAGATCGAGCGAGCCGTCGCGGAAACGGTTCTTGCGGAGAACGGCCGCCAGTTCCCAGGCGACGTGGAGGCGTTCGCTTAACTGGTCGTTAGGTTGGGTTTTCAGGATGGCGTAGGCCTCGCGATAGGTGAGCCGGCGAGCACTGCGAATAACGGTGCGCGCAAACCGCGCCTGTTTCGTTCGCCCGTCGCGCGAAAATTCCAGGAAGACCGAGTGGGTGAGCCGGTTCACGTCCGGATTGAGGCTGCAAACACCGTTGCTTAAACGCTCGGGCAACATCGGAATCACGCGATCGGGGAGGTAGACGCTGTTGCCGCGTTTGCGCGCTTCGCGGTCGAGTGCGCTTCCAGGCGTGACGTAGGCGGCCACGTCCGCGATATGCACACCGAGCTTCCACCCGCCGCCGGGAATGCGTTCGACGTCGATCGCGTCGTCGAAATCGCGAGCGTCATCGGGATCGATGGTAACGATAAATTTGTCCCGCAAGTCTTCCCGCCCCTCGAACATTTCCTCGGCGACGGTTTGCGGAATTCGCTCCGCCTCTTCGATCACCGGCTTCGGAAATTCGGTTGGCAGATGGTACTTTCGAATGATCGAAAGCATGTCCACGCCCGGCGCCGAGCTGGCGCCAAGCACTTCGATAATCTCGCCTTCCGGATTGACGTGACGCGATTCCCAACGCTCCAGCCGGACCACGACCTTGTCGCCGCGGCGCGCTGTCCCGGCTACGGGACTCTGGACGTAAACGTTATGAACGATTCGGGGATCGTCGGGGACGACGTAGAAAAAATTCTTCGATTGCTCGAGCGTCCCGACAATCGTGTCGTGCGCGCGCTCGAGGATTCGAATAACGCGGCCTTCCGCACGATCGCGGCCTTTGGCCCTGGCAAAGCGTTCGTCGCGGGTGATCCGGGCGACAACCTTGTCGCCGTGCATGGCGGTGCCGGTGTTCTCCGCCGCGATGAACAGGTCCTGTTCGCCCGGCATTTCCCGCGGCAAAAAGGCGAATCCGGACTGGTGCACTGAAATCGTGCCGGTAACGAGGTCCGCTTCGACCGGGAGCACGTAACGGTTCTTGCGAATCCGCGCGATCTCGCCGGCGTGCTCCATCTCGCGCAGAATCGCGTTCAGGTTCATGCGGACGCCGCTTTTCCGTCCGAGCGCTTTCCCGAGCTCGACGTTATCGAGCGGCCGATAGTTTGGCGCGCCTAACAAATGCAGGATTTGTTCGCGCAGTTGGGTGGGCTCCGTTTTCACGAGGCTTGCACTCTCCGCGCGAACCGTTCGTCGCACGAGCGCAAAGTTTCCTGTTGGAGCGACGGTCCCGCAATGGGCGGGATCGCCGTCCCTCCAAGAAGAGCCTCAGTGTGATAGTCTCACTGACCATGGGTTCGACGATTTGGAAAGTTGGCAGCCAGGCGCTCGATCTTTCCGCGCAAAGCATGATCATGGGCGTGCTGAACGTCACTCCAGATTCGTTTTCCGACGGTGGTGAGTTCTTCCTCGCTGAAAAAGCGGTGGAGCAGGGGAATCGGATGGCGGCGGAAGGGGCGCAGATCATTGACGTGGGTGGCGAATCCACTCGGCCTGGCGCGGAAGCCGTCTCTGTCCAGGAAGAATTGGCGCGCGTGATCCCGGTAATCACCAAACTGCGCGACAGCGTGCCCGCGTTCATCTCCATCGACACCTCAAAGGCCGCCGTCGCTCGCGCCGCGCTCGATGCGGGCGCCACCATCATCAACGACGTCTCCGGCGGCCGCAGCGATCCGCAAATGTTCGCGCTCGCCGCGGAACAAAAGGCCGCGCTTATCGTGATGCATATGCAGGGTACGCCGCGAACCATGCAAGCCGCTCCGCATTACGACGATGTCGTCCGGGACGTGGCTGATTTTTTTCGACAACAATATGACCGCGCCCTAGAGTGCGGCGTTGATGCAATGGCCATGGCGTTTGATCCGGGGATCGGATTCGGAAAAACCGTGGAGCACAATCTCGCGCTCCTCGCGAACTTGGAGCGCCTCCGCATCGACGATCGGCCTCTCGTCATCGGCGTCTCGCGCAAATCGTCGCTTGGCAAGATGATCGGCTCGAACGCGATGGAGGACCGGCTTGCGCCCACCATCGCCCTCACCGCGCTCCTCCGCGAAAGGGGCGCGAATGTTTTGCGTGTTCACAACGTCAAAGAAAACATGGCCGCGCTGCGCGTAACTGAAGCACTTTTGAAAACCGCGGCGCCATGATGCAGCAATTCCTCCAGTTCTGGGTCGATCGCTGGCGAAGTTTTGCCGAGATCCTGCTGCTCAGTGTCGGTATTTATTACGGCTACCTCTACTTTCGCGGGACTCGAGGCGCGAAAGTATTGACCGGGCTCGCCATCGTTTTCCTCACTCTTACGCTGATCTCGCAACTGCTGAACCTCGTCGTCATCGGCTGGATCATCCGCAGTTTTTCTGTCTTTCTCGCGGTGGCCCTGGTCGTGATTTTTCAACCGGAGCTGCGGCGCGGGCTCGCGGAGCTGGGTGGTCACCCAATTTTTTCCCTCACGAGCGAGAAACGCGAGACCGTCCACGATATCGCCGAAGCCATAACGCAGTTGGCCAACAAGCAATTTGGTGCCCTGATCGCGATTGAGCGCGATACTTCGATTCGGGTTTATGAGGAGACAGGAGTCATCATCGACTCGCATTTCTCCGTCGAACTCTTGCTCACGATCTTCCATCCGAAGGCCGCGCTCCATGACGGCGGCGTGATCATACGCAACGGCCGCATTGCCGCGGCGGCTTGCATATTTCCGGTGAGCCAGCGCGAAACGCTCGACCGTAGTTTGGGTTTGCGGCACCGGGCCGGCCTTGGGATCACGGAGGAATCGGATGCCATTGCCGTGATCGTCTCAGAAGAAACCGGCGGGATTTCAATTTGTCATCGCCGCCGGATTGAGCGCGGGTTTACCCCCGAAACTTTCCGCAAACGCATCGGCGAACTCTTGCTGCAAGGGGCTTATGAAGAAACAGATCCTGAACAACTGGCGCGCGAAGTTGATCTCCCTCCTGCTCGCGACGACGCTCTGGTACCTGATCAAGAAGAACGTCGCAACGACACTCTCGCCGTTTGATAATCCGGCGGAAGTGGCAGTACCTGACCGGCGGTGAATGCTGTAGTTGCGGCGCTCTGTCGCCGCGTTGGGTAAAAACATGGCGGCGACAGAGCGCCGCCGCTCCAGCACCTACCGCAAAAAGCGCGCGAGGTTTTCTTCTTCCCAGCGCCGCGCTCTGCGATAGCGCGGGAATTTGCGTTCACGCTCGTAGAATTTCTCGGTGTGAACTCGGCGCCGTCCGCTCGAATCCGCTTCGTCCGGCACGACCGCGTGCAGCATTTCGTGATAAAGAATGTAACGGAGGAACCAGGGGGGAACGAACTGCTGGTCCAACAATGGATTGATCCGGATGACCCGATCTTCCTCCTGGATTGTCCCGAAAATAAAATATTCTTTCGGTCGCCGCTTCCGTTTCCGGCCCCACACGACTTTGTAACCGCGAAGCTTTCCTCCGAAGTAGCGGTCGTTCAGTCGATCGAAATTCGCCCGCAGATCGAAATGCTTGCCCTCGTGCTGCAGATTGAGCTGCCGCTGCATCGGCAATTTCGGGTGGGCGATTTTTCGTTTTGTTTTTTTGGCCATGTTCGTCCCCTTGATCTGAAATCATCCCAGCGTCAGATCATTTTATCGATGCGCGGAAGGCTCCACAAGTAACTGATCGGAATATTTTATTACGGTATAAGAAGCTTGTGGTGAATGTGTTGCCACTATAGACTTTTAACGCGTAGCACACAATATCTTCCCCAACTCTCCTCTTCGAATCGCGGCGCGATGCCCATCGAGATGGTTATTTTGCTAGCGCTCCGACTCCGGTTATAGTCCGCTGCGCGTTAATCGGTCATGACTCCGCTGTTGCGAAAACTATTGGGCCTTAATTGGGTCCTGCTCCTCACCATGCTCGCGCTCGCCATTTTCGGCGTGGTCGCGATCTACAGCGCCACTTACATGCGTGAAGAATCGGTCGCGTCCGAGTTCTGGCGGAAGCAGGCAAACTGGGTCGCCGTCGGGTTTCTCGCCTTCATGGTCACCAGTCTCATTGATTACCGCTGGGTGCGGTGGGGAGCGGTGCCGCTGTATCTCGCAGGCCTGGCCTTTCTCGTGGCCACCAAGTTTTTCGGCACCAAAGTTTATGGTTCGCGGAGCTGGCTGCACATCGGGCCGTTGAATTTCCAGCCGGCGCAGCTGGCGGTCATTGCCGGGATCATGGTCTTAGCGCTCTTTCTCAGTCATCCGCAATTCCGTGACATGCATGCGATGCTGCGGTTGCTGCTCTGCGGGGTGATCGTCGGCGCCCCCTGCCTGCTCATTCTAATGCAACCCGACTTGGGCATGACCATCATCTGGGGTCCGGTCTTGCTGGCGTTGCTTTTTGTTGGCGGAATCCCCCTGCGTTATCTCGTGTGCATCATCCTTATCGTGGTCGGGTTCATCCCGCTCGCTATCAATCTTGCCCTTAAACCGTACCAAATGGAGCGAATCACGGCCTTCATTAACCCCGAGATCGACAAGCAGGGGGCGGCTTGGGCGATCAACCAGTCGCTCATCGCGATCGGCTCCGGCGGCTGGGCCGGCAAAGGCTTCAAGGCGCCGAATACCCAGATCGAGATGGGGTTCCTTCCATCTACCGCCGTGCATAACGACTACATCTTTTCCGCCATCGGCGAGCAGTGGGGCTTCGTGGGCGGCATGTTCCTGATTGGCGCGTTCGCTTTGCTCTTATTGACCTGTCTCTTCGTCGCCTTCTTTGCCGGCGATCAATTTGGGCTCCTCCTCACCATTGGAGTCACGGCCCTTGTCTTCACCCACATCTTCCAGAATATCGGCATGACGATCGCCCTGCTCCCGATCACCGGCGTCCCGTTGCCCCTCATCAGCTACAGCGGCTCGTTCGCGTTCATCATCATGTTTGGTCTCGGCATCGTGAACAGCGTCTGGATTCACCGCCGCGAAATCGTGGAACGGTAGCGGGCGCGCGGTTTACTTTCGCGCGGGCGGCTCGTAACATTCGCGGCGCGCGATGGAGACGGATTACAAGGTAAAGCTGGAGGTTTTTGAAGGACCGCTCGATCTGTTGCTTTACCTGATCAAGCGGGACGAGATCGACATTTACGATATCTCGCTCGAGCGGATCACGAAGCAGTACCTCGAATATCTCCAGGCGTTCAAGGAACTGAACATCGATATCGCGGGCGAGTTCATCGTCATGGCGGCGAACCTGATCTACTTGAAAAGCCGGAGCCTGTTGCCGGTGGACCAGCAGCCGCCGGACGAAGAGGCGGAGGAAGACGATCCGCGCTGGGATTTGATCCGGCAGTTGATCGAATACAAGAAATTCAAGGAAGCAGCGGCGCAATTGCAGATGCGCGCTCTCGAACAGGAACGGATGTTTGCCCGGGCGGGATTGAAGGTGACCGATTTTGCGACGGCGCCGTTGCCCCTTGGCGAGGTCGGGATCTTCCAGTTGATCAACGCGCTCCAGACGGTAATCAAGCGGGTCGAAGCGCGCGAAGATTTGCAACAGGTCTTCGGCGAGCATTACACCGTCTCGGACAAGATTGAATCGATCCTGCGGCAAGTGGCCGGGGGCGTGACTTTGAAGTTCTCGGAGTTATTCGCGCAGATGGCGTCGCGGATCGAGATCGTGGTGACGTTCCTGGCGTTACTCGAGTTGATCCGGCTCAAGCAAGTCCGCGCCAGGCAGTCGAGTCCGTTCGAGGAAATCGAGATCGCGCCTGCCGCCCTGAATTAAAAAAATGGCGCGAGTGTTGATCGCCGGCTGCGGCTACGTAGGCGAAGCCACGGCGAACCAGTTTCACGCCCACGGCTGGGAAGTCGAAGGCTGGACGGGTTCGGCGGAATCGGCCGCCAAACTTTCAGAACGCCCGTACTCCGTGCGTGCGGTCGATGTCGGGAATAGCGCGGCGGTCGCAAGTAGAGCCGGCGATTTCAATGTTGTCATCCAGTGCGTCAGCTCGGGCGGTGGGGACGAAGACCAATATCGGCGGCTTTATCTGGGCGGCGCCGCGAACCTGCGCGCTGCGTTTCCCGAGGCGACGGTTCTCCTCACCAGCAGCACCAGCGTTTACGCGCAGACAGACGGAAGCGTGGTCGATGAAACGAGCGCTGCCGAGCCGCGCCACACGAAAGGGAAAATCCTGCGCGAAACCGAAGACCTCGTCCGAGACGCAGGTGGGATCGTTTTGCGGGTCGCTGGAATCCACGGGCCCGGGCGCTCGGCCATTGTTACGAAGTTCTTGCGCGGAGAGACAATCGCGGGAGCGCCCGCCCGATTCATCAACCAGATTCATCGGGACGACATCGTGACCGCGATGCTTTTGCTCGCGCAACGGCGAGAGGAATGGCGAGGGGAAATCTTCAACGTGGTGGCAGACCAGCCGATCACGGGGAGCGACGCTTACGCGTGGCTCTCGCCCCGGCTACGGAAACCGGTCCCAGTCGCCAGCGAAAATGCGCCCAGCAAGCGCGGCGAAAGCAATAAACGGGTCAGCAATCACAAGCTGCGAACTCTCGGTTGGACGCCGCGTTACCCGACATTCGAGACCGCGATGAGCGAAAGTATTCTCGCGAGTTTCGGGTTTTAAGTGGCGCGATGGCTGGGTTTTGTCGGTATGGAAGCTGCTAAAAAAATCTCATGCGGCATATCAAACTCAGCGGACGCGAAGCGACGGTCGTCCGCGCGATCGGCTTCACCGAAGCGATGATGGGTGCCGAGCTTCAAGACCAGACGCACATGGATGGCGACGACGTGACCGACACTCTCAACAGTCTGATGTCGGCCGGGTTCGTCGAGTCGGTTCCATATTACGACGAAGTCCAGTTGGCGGAGATGCCCGTGACTGCGTTTGAAGTGAATCCCGCCTACGCCAATGATCTGAGGCAGGCGCTTTACCGGCGCTAGCTCAGGCGGGGGCAATCTCCGCTGACGCGCGTGACGTGTCGCGCTCGCCGAACAACTGCCGGATCACTTCTTCGACCGGCAACTCCTGCACGTTGATGTCGGTCACGCGACAATTGTCGAGGAGTTGACGCGCCGTTTCGGTGACTTGCCCGCGCGGCACCTTGAGCTGCACAGACATCGGCTTTTGCTCGACGACTTCGCCAAATCGCGTGAAGTCGCAGGCCGCCCCCTCTTCAAAAGTGAGGCTGATGATTTTGGCGCTGGAGAAACGATCGATGATCGCGTCGAGCGGCCCGTCGAAGAAAATCTTGCCGTGATCGATCACGATCACACGTTCGCAGAGCTCCTGGATGTCCTGCATGTAGTGGCTGGTCAGCATCGTGACGATGCGATGCTCGCGATTATATACACGGAGAAATTCGCGAACACGTTTTTGGCTGACGACGTCGAGACCAATCGTCGGTTCGTCGAGAAAGAGGACGCGGGGCTCGTGGAGCAACGCCGAGATCAATTCCATTTTCATGCGCTCGCCTAACGACAGCTCGCGCACCATCACGTTCATCTTGTCCTGGACGTCGAGGAGTTCAGCCAGGCCATTCACGACCTTTTTGAATCGGTCGCGCTCGATTCCGTAGATCGCGCGGTTGAGTTCGAGCGATTCCTGGGCCGGCAAATCCCACCAGAGCGCGTTCTTTTGTCCCATCACGAGCGCGAACTGCCGCTTCAATTCGTTGCTCCGTTCCCAGGGCACGAATCCGAGCACGCGCGCTTCGCCGGAAGTCGGGTTCAGCAACCCCGACAGCATCTTGAGGACAGTGGTTTTACCGGCGCCATTGGGACCGAGAAACCCGACCAGCTCACCTTCCTCGATCTGGAAAGTCACGTCGTCCGCCGCGCGGGTTTCATCGTACTTTCGCCTAACGAGTCCTTTGATCGATCCGCGGAGCCCGCCTTCCTTGCGGTAGGTGCGGTAAACCTTCGTCAGGCCTCTGGTCTCAATGGCGCTCATGGTCGCGGCGGAATCATATACTCGTCTTTAGGAAACAGATCGGAATTCACGTCGGTTGTCGCCAATTTATCCGGGCTCGCCGAATAGCGCTCGAACTTACCGGCAAGGAGATCGCTAATTAGAGGATCTATCTTGCCATGAAGCCGCTCGAAGTGCTCGACCGTGAAAGGGTTGGCGAGGCGTTCCTCGATCATTGCCTTTTCGGTCTGAATCGGTCCCTGGCTTCCCACTGCGATCCCGTTCACGACGATTACATGCGGAAACGCTCTTCGGAACGACGCGAGGACCCGCGGGGTGGGGGCCCAGGAGACGGCGAGGCCGTCGGGTTTCAAGTGCGCTTTTAGCATGGCGAAGTATTCCCACGAATAGAGATTTCCCGAAAAAGAGCTGTTGGGGCGGAGGGCGTCAGCCTCAATCACATCGTAGTGCTCAGCGCTGCGAAGGATGTAAGCGCGGCCGTCAGTGAAGCTCCGGCGGATGCGCGGATCGTGGAGGAGCGCGTCGAGGGCGGGATCGCGAAGCCGCGGTGCGATTTCCCCGAGCACGGTGTGGGTGCACTGGGCGATTTCGATCACGCTAATCTCACGGGTTTGGGGGCTGCCGGCCAGGGCATACGCGGTGTCTCCGGAGCCGAGTCCTATCACCGCCACTTTCTCTGGCCGCGGATGAAGAGCGACGGCGAGCAGACCGATCTGGGTGTGACCAGAGCCGTACGGGAGCCAGCTTTGTCCAAGTCCATTGAGGAAAACCCAGAGCGGCGTCGTTTTTGGTGCGGTTGCCCCGGGTTTTAGGACGGCCACCCCCGATCGATCTTCCCGGACTACGATCGTCGCCGCGTCCGCTCCGTGAAGCCTTGCCCAGAATTTGTTTGGGTCCGGCACTGCGGCGACTATCCAACTCACAGCCACCAGCGAGGCAGCCGTGGCTGCGACACGCCGCCAACCCGGTCGAGCCAGCACCCAGACGAGCAGGAAAAGGAACGCGCTGCCGAAAAGGACCAAAAGTCGCAGCGTTCCTGCCGTGCCGAGCCACTGGAGAAAAAGCCAACCGACGATCACGGCGCCGAGCATCGATCCGAGAATGTTGAGCGTTTGGAGCCAACCGACACGGCGGCCGAGAAGGATCGGATTGTTTTGCACCAGTCTTTGGAGCACGGGAAAGCTTAGGCCCATGAAAAAAGTGGAGGGCGCAATCAAAATGATCGGAAGGATAAAATAGAGAAGCCCGCCGAGGCTGGAGGCACCGGAGCCGCCGGAACTGGAGTGCGTCCCAGAAAACCAGGCGGTGATCCAGTTCGCGATGTCGGCCGCGTTTACCGGGTCGAAACTGCCGAGGTAAACCCAGAGCGGACGGAGAGCTTCTCGGCGGTTCACCTGATGAAGGAGGAGCCCGATTACAGCGCCGGCGGACAGGGTGACGCCGCTTTGCAGAGCGAGGAAAATCGTCGCCGGACGCCGAACCCGTTTTGCGAGTGGGACACCGATTATTATTCCAAGCCCCAGGCCGCCTAAATAAACGCCGAGCAAGGTGGGGAAAGTGAAGGCAGTCGATTTTTGGGCGACGCCGAGAATACGGAACCAAACCATTTCCAGCGCGAGCGCGATGAATCCTGAGAGGGCGTAGATGAGCATCCAGCTCCGCGGTGAAAATCGCGCCGGCTCGAGCGAGTCCTCCGGCTGGACCGGCGGGGGAGCTGGCGTGGCGGAAAACGATCGCGCGGACCGCCAGACGAGGATTGCGCCGATGGCGCAGGTCGCGTTCAAGCCGGCGCCGACTTTGAGAATATCTTCAAACCCGAAGTGCCGAAGAAAAACCCAGGGAGTGACGAATGCGCCGGCCGCGGCTCCCAGGGTGTTTGCGCCGTAAAGATATCCGATAACGGAGGGCGCAATTTCAATTCTCGCGGTAAACTCTTTAGCCAGGATCGGCAGGGTCGCGCCCATGCAGAAGGTTGGGAGGACCAGGCTCGCAAAGAGAATCAGGGCAAGGAGAACAGGCGAAGAGGCCAGCCCGTTGAATCGGGCATAAAGCAGATCGTAGTAAAGCGACTTGCTGGCGAGGGCGAAGAACGCAATCGCTGCCTCGGCGATGGCGAAGGCGAGGAGGCGCGCCCCGGTGGAAAGCCGGTCCGCCAATTGACCCCCGGCCGCACTGCCGCAACCGAGTCCCGCCATGAACGCGGCCACCGTGATCGTGACCGAATAGATATCGATGCCGGAAAAAAATCCGAGCAAACGTTGCCAGATAATCTGGTAAATCAGCGCTGCGAATCCGGAAAGGAAGAAGAGCACAAGGACGAGGCCGAGAATGGCGCCCGGACGTTGCCGACGAGACGCCATAGAATAGCCGGGCCTTACGCTGCGCTCGGCTGCGCCTTCGAGTTCTTCTTCTTAAGGAGCTGCAGGACCTTCTCGACGAGTGCGTCGGCAGTGAGGCCGTGCTTCTTTCTGAGAATCGGAATCGTGCCGTGTTCGACGAATTGGTCGGGCCAGCCAATGCGCACTACGGGCGTGTTGATCATCTGGGAATGGAGATGCTCCATGACCGCGCACCCAAAGCCGTTGTAGAGGACGTGATCTTCGATCGTGCAGAGGACTTCGACGCTGCGCGCGAAAAATTCGAGCGTCCCGGTATCGATTGGTTTGATCCACCGCGGATTGATCAGCGCGACGGAAATGCCTTGCTCCTCGAGTTTCTTGGCGGCTTCTTCGGCAACCTCAAACATGTTGCCGAGTCCGAAAATTGCGACATCGCGTCCATGCTTCACGACCTCGGCCTTTCCGATTTCGAGAAGTTTCGGAGCCGCTTTGGGAACCGCGCCGGTCCCGGCGCCGCGTGGATAGCGGATCGCGATGGGGCCTGAGTCGTAATTGGCAATCGTCCAGAGCATGTCGACGAATTCGTCTTCATCCTTCGGTTGCATGTGAACCATGTTCGGGACGGGCCGAAGATAACCAATATCGAAAAGACCGTGGTGCGTCGGGCCGTCGTCGCCGCTGAGCCCGGCGCGATCCATGCAAAGCGCGACGTTCAGGTTCTGGAGCGCGATGTCGTGAATGATCATGTCGTAGGCGCGCTGCATGAAGGTCGAATAAATAGTGAGGAACGGTTTCAGGCCCTGCGTCGCGAGGCCGCAGGCGAAGAGGGCCGCGTGTTCCTCTGCGATCCCAACGTCAAAATAACGCGTAGGATGTTGGGCTTGGAAAAAACCGAGCCCGGTCCCGCTCGGCATCGCCGCCGTAATGGCGACGATCTTCTGGTTTGAATCAGCGAACTTTGCGAGCGTTTTGCCCATCAACTCGGAGTATGTCGGCGTTGGGGCGGGAGCCGTCTCGCCGCTCTCGATTTTGTATTTGCCCAAGCCGTGGAATTTGTCCGGCTTCGCGATCGCCGGCTCGTACCCTTTGCCTTTCTTGGTCAAAATATGGAGCAGTACCGGCTCGTCCTGGGTCTTCAGGAACTCGAACGTCTTAATGAGCAGCGGGATGTCGTGCCCATCGATCGGCCCGTAATAGCGCAGACCCAGCTCCTCGAAGATCACGCTGGGCAGGAGAAGATTCTTTACCCCTTCCTCGACTTTGTGCGCGAACTCGACCGCGCTTTTGCCGGCAATCGCTTCGACGAACCGCCGGGCCTTATCGTGAAGTCCGGCGTAGGTCGGGTTCGCCACGATGTTGTTCAGGTAACTTGCGATCGCGCCGACGTTCTTGGCGATAGACCATTCATTGTCGTTTAACACGACGATGAAACGGCGAGTCTGCGATTTCGCGTTGTTGAGCGCTTCGTAGCTGATCCCGCAGGTGAAGGCCGCGTCGCCCGCGACGACCACAACATTCTCATTTCCGCCTCTCAAATCGCGCCCGACCGCCATCCCAAGCCCGGCGGAAAGCGCGGTGCCCGCGTGTCCGGCCCCGTAACAATCGTGCTCGCTCTCCGTGCGGAGGAGAAATCCGTTAAGTCCCTGGTATTGCCGCATCGTCCCGATCCGATCGAGCCGGCCGGTAAACATTTTATGGACGTAACCCTGGTGGCTGACATCGAAGACAAACTTGTCCTTCGGTGTTTCGAAGACGCGATGGAGCGCGATGGTCAGCTCGACCACTCCGAGATTTGGACCCAGGTGCCCGCCGGTTTGCGAAAGCACATTGATGAGGTCGTCGCGGACTTCCTGCGCAAGTTGCGGCAACTCTTGTTCGTTCAGGGCCTTGATATCCGCCGGCGAATGGATCCCATCCAACACCCGCGGTGGCGCGGCGGTTGTCTCAGAAGAGGCTGACGTCGTCATTTTTATTTGCTCCTTTTTCCGGCGGCGGCGCTGGGGTTTCCCTGGCCGCGTCAAAATCCTTTACCACAGCCTTACCGGCGTGGTTGCGAGTAATAACCTCGATCCGCTGTTCGGCGCTGGCCAGCCGCTCCTGGCAGACTTTCACCAGCTTCATTCCTTCTTCGTAGCGCCCGATCAATTCTTCCAGCATCATTTTGCCAGACTCCATCTGCTCGACGATCTCCTCGAGCCTGTCCATAGCGCCTTCGAAATGAAGTTCGGGCTCTGCTTTCTTTTGGGCGGAAGACATCTCTCGCAATTAAGCACTAGGTAGCTGGATAAAAAGCGCGACTTCTGGCGCTGTTCCGGGTTTGATGACGCGGGACACTGGCAGGGGGTGACCACCAAACACGCGATGGAAAACAAAGCAACTTGTCGGTCTAATTCCTGCTCACTTTTTCTCCCACAAATAACTCGCCACCTCAGCCCGGCTGAGTCTTCTCCTGCGGCGCACGCTTACTAAAAAATGAGACGTTTTTTTTCTGGTTGGAGAGGGATGTTGGGAGCGGCTCTTGGTTTTTGTCTACTGGCGCAAGAGGCGTCTGCTATCTCGAGCGCGGTCAATCTTTCCACTCGCATGGTGGTCCAAACCGGCGAGAACGTTTTGATCGGCGGATTCATTGTTTACGGAACCGGCCAGAAAAAAATCGCGCTCCGCGCCATGGGCCCGTCGCTGCCGGTCGCCGGGAATTTAAGCGATCCGATTCTAGAGCTCCACGACGCCTCCGGCCGAACGGTCGTATCGAACGATAACTGGCGCACTACGCAGCAGGACGCCATTCTAGCTGCCGGACTCGCGCCGACGAATGACTTGGAGTCGGTCATAATTGCCACGATTAATCCGGGCACCTACACAGCCATCGTCAAAGGAGTGAACAACGCCACTGGCGTGGGACTGGTCGAACTTTACGATCTCGATCCTCCCGGTGCCCCCACGCGCCTCGCAAATATGTCCACGCGCGGAAACGTTCTTAGTGGTGATAACGTCATGATCGGCGGCTTCATCGTCCGCGGAGATGTGTCTAAGAAGATGATCATTCGGACCCGGGGGCCCTCGCTCTTTCTTAACGGCGTCCTGATTCCCGGCAGCCTTACGGATCCGATGCTCGAACTGCACGATGCCAACGGTGCCACAATCGCGCAGAACGACAGTTGGCGATCGACCCAGGAACAGGAGATCGACGCGAGCACGCTCGCCCCTACCGACAATCGTGAGCCGGCACTCATCGCTACACTGGCGCAAGGAAATTACACCGCGATCGTCCGAGGCGCGCATGACACCACGGGTATCGCTTTGCTCGAGATGTACGATCTCGATCAGCCGCCCCAGGCGGACGGCTCCACCCTCTACCTCGCCCAGTTGCGTCCGCAGACCGGCGTTGTTTCCAGCGGATCGGGAACATCCACGCTCCGGCTTTCAGGTGACGAGCTTTCCGCCGTCGTCTCGTTTCAATACTCAAATCTTTCGTCGCCGGTCAGTGGGATCGCGCTCTACAGCTCAGACGGTCAGCTTCTCTTCGATATTTCCGCTTCCCTGCCGCAGCCGGATGGTTCCTACATCTGGATTTTCAAGCCGCGCGGAACTTTCACCGTGGCGGACATCGTCGCCGCAATCAAAACAGGTTTACTCAGTTTCCAGATCCAGACCTCCGGGCACCCGGCCGGAGAGTTAACGGGCGCTTATAACTTATCAACGGCCGGCCAGACTGCGCCGACCCCCACGCCTGCACCTCCGCTCCCTTCTGGACCGCCTACGGCGGCCGCTGCCGGACGCTTCCTTTCTCAGGCGACCTTCGGCGCGACGGACGCCTTAATATCCCAAGTCCAAAACCAAGGTTACGACGCGTTCCTGAACGCCCAATTTTCTGCGACGATGTCCTCGCATCTGGCGTTTGTGGACACCGCCGTCGGGGGCTTGCCCAGCCCAAGCCCCAGTGCAAGCCCGAACCAGCCGACACTCACGATGACGAACGATGCCTGGTGGACGAATGCCATCGCGGGACAGGACCAGTTGCGGCAGCGGGTCGCGTTTGCATTGAGCGAAATTCTTGTCGTCTCGCTTAACAGCGCCGGCCTGGCTGATCGCCCCTACGCATTACCCGCCTACTACGACGTGCTCGTGCGCGATGCGTTTGGCAATTACCGGCAACTTCTCGAAGACATCACCCTCAACCCTGCGATGGGAGCGTATCTGAACATGCTCCAGAACGACAAGGCAAACGCTTCCGGAACTCGATTGCCCAACGAGAACTACGCGCGCGAACTGATGCAGTTGTTTTCCATCGGACTCTACAATCTCAATCTCGATGGCAGCCTTACCCTGAACTCGAGCGGCTACCCGATTGCCACCTATAACCAGGACACAATTCTCGGGACGGCCGCCGTTTTAACGGGTTGGACCTACGCGCAACCGGGCGTAGCGACCCCAGTCTTCCGTCCTGGTACCCAGGATTGGCGCGATCCAATGATCAACATCGCGAGTCGTCACCAGACTACGACGAAAACCATTTTGAACGGCGTCGTCCTGCCGGCGGACCAAACCGCGGCGCAGGATCTCAAGATCATGCTCGACACCTTGTTCAACCATCCGAATGTCGGGCCGTTCGTCTGCCGGCAATTGATCCAGCGCCTCGTGACGAGCAATCCGAGCCCGGGCTATGTTTATCGCGTCGCCTCTGTGTTTAACGATAACGGGCAAGGTGTGCGCGGCGACATGAAAGCCGTCGTGCGCGCGATCCTGATGGATTACGACGCGCGGGTCGGCTTTCTCGCTGCGCAAGGAGCCGGTCATTTGCGCGAACCGGTGGTACGCGTGACGAACCTCCTCCGGGCTTTTGATGCCACTTCCCCGAGCGGCAAATACTCGGTGCGAAACGCCTACGCAAACCTTGCCGAGGAAGCGATGCATTCGCCCACGGTCTTCAATTTCTTTGCGCCGGATTATTCTGCTGCCGGCGCCATCGCCTCCGCCGGATTCAAAAGTCCTGAGTTTGAGATCACGACGGACACAACAGTGATTTCGGTCACGAATTTTCTCCGCACTGGGACCAATACTGGGCTGGGCCCATCGACGGACCGGATCACATTGAGTCTGGCCGCCGAGCAAACGCGAGCGGCCGATCCCGCCGGTCTGGTCGATCATCTCAATGCGTTACTCATGGCCGGCGGCATGTCCCCCGGCATGCGCAACATCATGATCAACGCCGTCACCCAGATCCCCGCAAGTAACCCGGTCGAGCGCGTCCGCACCGCGATCTATCTCGTCATCAATTCTCCTGAATCCGTCGTCGACAAGTAAGTATGCAAACCACTCGCCGCACCTTCATTCGCCAAGCCGCCTGCGCCGCACTTACCACCACTGGCATTCTCAATACGATCTTTGATCTTCGCCGTCTCAGCGCTGCGCCACTGGACGCCAGCGGTTACAAGGCGCTCATTTGCCTCTTCCTCTACGGCGGCAATGACGCGAACAATATGATCGTTCCGCACGACGCGAACGGCTACGCTTCGTATGCGACGGCCCGGGGGGCACTGGCGATTCCGCAGGCGTCTCTTCTGCCGTTGACGCTGCAGAATGGCGACGGTCGTGATTTCGGTTTGCATCCAAACCTGGTCGAGCTTCAGACGCTTTTTAATCAGGGAAAACTGGGGGTAGTGACTAACGTCGGGACGCTGGTCGCGCCGGTCACGCGCGCCCAATATCTTGCCGGCGGCGCCGCAGTTCCGCCGCAGCTTTTTTCCCACGCCGATCAATCGGTGCAGTGGCAAACGTCGGTCCCGGACGTGATCTCAAAGACAGGCTGGGGCGGCCGGATGGCGGACATGCTCCAATCGCTCAACGCCGGTTCCAAGATCTCGCTCAATCTTTCTATAGCGGGCACGAACATCTTCGAAGTCGGCAACACGGTGCTGCCTTACATTCTGTCCCCGAATGGGAGCGTTGGCCTCGCCGGTTTCGACGGTAGCGCGAACGCGAATGTGCGGCTCAAGGCGTTCAAGGATCTGCTCGCGTTGCCGCACAACAATCTTTTCGAGCAGGCGTATGCCGATACCGTCTCGCGCTCCATCGCGGCGAATGAACTTCTCACCGCCGCGCTCTCCGGAGTTCCCGCCTTTCAAACCGTGTTCCCGGCCACCGGCCTCGGACAGCAATTGAATATGATTGCGAAGCTGATCGCGGCGCGGAGCAACCTCAGCATGAATCGCCAGATTTTCTTTTGCTCGGTCGGCGGTTACGACACCCACGGCGATCAATTGACCGGCCAGGCGAATCTCTTTAGCGAACTGAGCCAGGGCCTGAATGCGTTTTACAACGCGACGAACGAGCTGGGTGTTGGGCAGAATGTCACGACGTTTACCGCTTCGGATTTCGGACGCACGTATCCGACCAACGGCACTGGCTCCGACCACGGATGGGGCAGCCACCAGCTGGTAATGGGCGGAGCCGTCCAGGGCGGCAGATTGTTCGGCACATTCCCCACGCTCGCGGTCAACGGCCCGGACGATACCGGGCAGGGCCGATGGATTCCGACGACTTCGGTCGACGAATTTTCGGCGACGCTCGCAACGTGGTTTGGCGTGAGCGCTTCAGATTTGTCGACGGTTTTGCCGAATATCGGCCGTTTCGCCCATCCGAATCTCGGAATTTTCGGTTAACGGTCGGCCTGGCCGCTGGCACGTTTCAAGGAGTAGCGGAGAGACTTCGCAAGCAGCAGACTTGCGTCCACGACGGCATCAACGATTAACTGCCGTCGACACATGAACTGGATAGCCAAACAGGACGCGCGACATCGAATTGTGATCTCGTTCGCGATCGCGGCCTTTGTCTGGTTCGCGTTGCGCGGCCGCGTCCAGACCTCGACGCAATCGATCGTGACATGGGACGCGTTCGCTCTTTGCGTGCTCGTCCTCGCCTGGCTGACGATCATCACGACCCCGCCAGAGAAACTGCGGCTGCGCGCTCAGAAGCAGGATCTTAGTCATATCCTGATTTTTATTTTCGTTCTAGTGGCGGCGTGCGCGGGACTGTTCGCGGTCGGCTTCCTGTTCTTCAACAAAGCTGTCGCAACGCAGCGTTCCCATTTTTTTGGGCATCTGCTGATGAGTTTGATCGCGGTCATCTGCTCCTGGATGCTTGTCCACACCGTGTTTGGGTTGCGTTACGCTCACACTTATTACGGGGATCCTGACGGGCCGACCGGCCCGAAACCGCACGCTGGTGGTCTCGAATTCCCTGGCGATCGTGATCCCGATTACATGGACTTCGCCTATTTCTCGTTCGTGATCGGCATGACCTTCCAGGTTTCCGACGTAGTGATAACGTCCCGCGATTTTCGAAAGCTCGTCCTCGCCCACGGCATGTTGTCGTTCGGGTTCAATACCGTCATCCTCGCGCTCACTCTCAACACGGTCTCGATGGTTCTGACACCCGGGTAGTTACCCGGGTAGTCGCTGGCATATGCGATGCTTGGAAGACCGCGGGACGATGACCTTCCTGAAAAAAATCCTGCTGGTCGATCACGAGCCGACAGCCACGGCGCTCGTTAGGCACGCGCTCGAAAGTACCGGCCGGTTTCTGGTGAAGGTTGAAGCAGACGTACGCCTCGCGCAACATGCTGCTCCCTGGTTCCGGCCCGACCTGGTGCTGCTTGATGCAGCCAAGACGGGGGAAGGCGAAGATGTTAACCGCCAGTTCCAGAGCGAACCCGCTTTGAAGGACACACCCTTTCTTTATTTGAGCGGTAATCCCGGCGCGGAAAAGAAAGTCATGACCGGCGGCTTCATCAGCGGCTACAGCTTCCTCGCCGCCGCCGTTACGCTCGAAGACCTGATTCGGTTCGTGGACGAGATGCTGAATCCGGCGGAGGCGCCGGTTGACGCCGTCCGGCGGACTCGTTAGCCGATCTGCCGCCGGTATCCCGCCGCGTCTTTCAACTGCTTCACGTCATCCGGCGAATCCATCTTCACGACGAAGATCCAGCCTTCACCGAATGGGTCGGTGTTGATTAACGCGGGATTGCCTTCGAGCGCCTTGTTGACTTCGAGAACGCTGCCGCTGACCGGCGCGTAGATGTCGCTGGCCGCCTTCACCGATTCCACTACGGCAATCTGACTCTTCGCGGTTGCTTTCGCGCCGACTTTCGGCAGTTCGACGAAAACAACGTCGGTCAGCTCGGCTTGAGCGTGATCGGTGATGCCCACGCGGGCGTTGTCGCCCTCGACGCGCACCCATTCGTGAGATTCGGCGTAACGAAGATCGTCTGGAACATTCATGATTTTTTGTAGAGCGGTTTTTTCTCGATGACGGCCGGCAGCTTGCGGTCGCGGATCTCAATCTCTATCTCCGTTCCCGTCTTCGCGTGGGCCGACGCAACGTAGGCCATTCCGATCCCTTCGTTCAAGCTCGGCGAAAGACTCCCACTGGTGACTTCGCCGATGCGCTCGCCGTCACGCCAGACGGAATAATGCGGCCGCGGCGGTGGGCCTTTGCTTTTCATGCGAAATGCGATGAGCCGGTTTGGCGTTCCGTTTTCTTTGGCATCCGCGAGCACTTCGCGTCCGACGAAATTCGGCTTCTTCAAATCGACGAAAAATCCCAAGCCGGCTTCAATCGGATTGTGTTCCGGCGAAAGATCGGAGCCATTGAGCGGGTAACACATCTCGAGGCGAAGCGTGTCGCGCGCGCCGAGTCCGCACGGGCGAAGACCGAGGTCTTTGCCTTTCTCCAGCAGGCCAGTCCAAATCTTAACTGCGTCTGCCGCCGCAAAAAACACCTCCACGCCGTCTTCTCCGGTATAACCAGTCCGCGCGATCGTCACTTTCGTCCCGCAACATTCGAAATCCTTGATCTGGTTGCGCGCCGGCAGCTCCACGTCCCTGCCGAGGAATCCTTGAAGCAACTCGACGACGCGTGGTCCCTGGATCGCGAGCCCCCCGAACTCGGCACTGCGATTTGCGAGGATTGCGTTATCACCCACATGCTTCTCCAGCCACGCGAAATCTTCGTCGATTCGCGACGCGTTTACGACGAGGAGAAAAGTTTCCGGCGCCGTCCGATAAACGATCAGGTCGTCGATGATGCCGCCGCGCTCGTTGAGGAGGAACGTGTATTGGCCGGTCCCGGCCTCGAGCTTGTCGATATTATTGGTCAGCATCTCGTTCAGCCAGACGCCGGCACGCGGCCCAGTCGCCAGCAACTGACCCATGTGCGAAATGTCGAACACGCCGGCGCTGTTTCGAACGGCCTGGTGCTCGTCGATGATCCCGCTGTATTGCACCGGCATGATCCAGTCGCCGAAGGGGATCATTTTCGCGCCGAGCCGAACATGCTCGTCGTAAAGCGGGGTCTTCTTCGGCACGCCCTCAGTCATGGAGCGTCAGCCTAGACGCCCGCACTTTTGTGTCAACGCAGCGACTGCCGCCAGTTGAAGCGGGCCGCGCTTCCTCTACCGTGCTCGCAGCAATGACTTTTCTGGACAAGCTCGAACGGCGCATCGGATTCATCGCTGTTCCCGGGCTTATTCGGATCGTGGTCATGTTCACCGCTCTGGTCTGCATCCTGGCCTACATCGACCGGAGTTTTATTTCTGTCCTCGAGCTCAAGCCCCAGCTCATCAAGCAGGGCCAGGTCTGGAGGTTGTTTACTTACATCTTTATCCCGACTTCGCCGCTCCAGGGCGGTTCGCTTCTCTCCCCGTTATGGGCGGTCGTCGCGCTTTGGTTCCTTTGGTTCATCGGCGACGGGCTCGAACGCGCCTGGGGGCCGTTTCGGGTGACCCTTTATTTTCTCACCGGAATGTTGGGAGTGACCATCGCTGCCTTCCTCCTCCACGCGCAATTTTCGAGCGGGATGCTGGCCGTGTCGCTCTTCCTCGCGTTTGCCTGGTTTTATCCGAACGAGATCATTTACGTGATGTTCATCCTGCCGGTGAAGATCAAGTGGCTGGGATGGCTCGTGGGCGCCTTTTTGCTTTTTGGATTTGCGATCGGGTCCAATGCGAATCGGTTGGCGATGATTCTCGCGTTCTCGAATTATTTTCTGTTCTTTGGGCCGCAGGTTCTCCAAAATCTCCGGCAACGGAAGGAGATCGCCAGCCGCCGACAACGTTTCGAGGTGCAAACTCGGAGCGACGAGGAGCCACTCCACCGCTGCGCGACCTGTGGCGCGACCGAACTCTCCGATCCGACCCTCGAATTTCGTGTGGCTCGCGACGGCGAGGAATATTGTCTTGCCCATTTGCCGAGCGCGGCCAACGCTCCCGTCTCTCCCGGATGAACGAAAACGACTCGCCGCTGGTACCCGAACAGGGCTGGCATTGCCTCCATCTTTTCTACCGGATCGAACACGGACCGTGGAGGCTCCTCAGTGCCGACGAACAGCGCGACGCGAAGGTGCGCCTTTCCTCATTGGTCCAGGAAACGCGCGCCCTCCCGTCTACTCAGCTGCTCACGCTCGGCGTCGTCACGCCGAAAGCCGATCTCGGGTTCATGTTGATTACGCCCGATCTGCACGCGGCCAATCGGATCGAGAAACAGCTCAGTTTGGCCCTTGGCGCCGATGTCCTTGTCCCAGTTTACAGCTACCTCTCGCTCACCGAGGAGAGCGAATACAAAACCAGCGCCGAAGAATACGCGGCCGTCCTCGAGAACGAGCAGAAGATGAGTCGCGGAACGCCGGAGTTCGAAAAGTCGCTGGCCGCCTTTGAGGAACGGATGAAGCACTACCGTCAGCAACGCGTTTACCCGACTTTGCCTGATTGGCCGATTGTTTGTTTCTACAACATGAGCAAACGCCGGGGCGAACAACGAAACTGGTATGCCTTGCCCTTTGAGGAGCGGCGCAAACTCATGCTCGGTCATGGCGCGGTCGGCCGGCAATACGCCGGCAAAGTCAAGCAGCTCATCACCGGTTCCACAGGACTAGACGATGCCGAGTGGGGCGTCACCCTTTTCGCCAACGACACTTTCCAGATCAAATCAATCGTTTACGAAATGCGTTTCGATCCGGTCAGCGCCGATTACGGGGAGTTCGGCGAGTTTTTCATTGGCCTGCAACTGCCGCTCGACGAACTGTTCCGGCGATTGCAACTTTGATACTCCTGTTCCTCATCATGATCTTTCCGGAAGGATCAGGATCATGAGCAGGAACAGCATGGATGGGTGGCAGAGTGGTCTAATGCGCACGCCTGGAAAGCGTGTTTGCCGAAAGGCAACCAGGGTTCGAATCCCTGCCCATCCGCGCCTCCTACTCAGTCACGCTCCGTCTCGTCAGCACCTGCACTGTCTGCCGCACCTTTAACACGCTCCCGGCCGGCAACACTCCGCGAAAATTTGCACCCGGATAGACAATGCAGTCTTTCCCGAGCACCGACCCCGGATTGATCACCGCGTTGCACCCGATCTCAGTCCGATCGCCGATCACCGCGCCGAACTTCGTCAGCCCGGTCGCGATATCGCCGTCCGCCGCGCTCACGTGGATCTCGCGATGATCCAGCTTCACGTTCGAAAGGATAACGCCTGCACCGAGATGCGCGCGATGCCCAAGGATCGAGTCCCCTACGTAATTGAAATGCGGCACCTGCGCTTCATCGAACAGGATGCAGTTCTTGAACTCGCACGAGTTCCCCATCACCACCCCGTTTCCGACGATGACGTTTTCGCGCACGTAGCAGCCGCTCCGGAGATGGCAGTTCTCCCCAATCCAGGCTGGCCCTTTCAAGACCGCTCCCTGCTCGACAATCGTTCCCGCACCAATGAAAACGGCATTGCTGATGAAGGGCTTGCCGATGAGTTCGCCGAGGACTGCTGGCTTCAACCGAAACTGCAGGTAGCTCGCGATCTGCCGCAGTGCCTCCCAAACATACTTCTGCGACTCGAACAACTTCGGGTGCTCGGTATGTTCGAGACTGAGAAATTCCGACGGCGAAAACATTGGAGCTACGCCCCGCCGCGCCGGGTGACCTTCTGCCCGTCCTTCGTGTCCCGGGCTTTCCACCCGCGCGCCGCAAGTTCGTCGCGCAATTGATCACTTTTTCTCCAGTCCTTTGCAAGCCTCGCCTGCGCCCGTGCCTCCGCCAGCTCCGCGATCTCATCCGGCAGCGAGGTCTCCTCCCCGATGATCCCCAATACCTGATCGACCCGTCCCCACCACTCGAGCCAGGCCTTTGCCTCTTCCCCCTCCATCTCGCCGCTATCCATTCGCCGATTCGTCTCCCGGATCGTCTCAAACAAAACACCCAGCGCTCCGGAAATATTCAGATCATCATCCATCGCCTCTTCAAATCCCGGCCGCTCTTCGATTCGACGTTGGACGTTGGACGTTGGACGTTGGACGTTTTCTTCCAGTCTCCGCACCCAATCATCCACCCGTGCCAGCGCCACTCTCGACTCGTCCATTCCCTCCCACGTAAAATTCAGCGGTGCCCGGTAATGCACCCGCATCAACGCGTACCGCACCTCGCGACCGCTGTAACCCTTCGCAATGACATCGCGCAGCGTATAAAAATTCCCCAGCGACTTCGCCATCTTCTGCCCGTCGACCATCAGGTGCGCGCAGTGGAGCCAATACCGAACGAACATCTTCCCGGTGCATCCCTCCGTTTGCGCGATCTCCGCTTCGTGATGCGGAAAAATATTATCGACGCCGCCGCAATGAATATCGAGCTGATCTCCCAGCAATTGTGTCGCCATCGCGCTGCACTCGATGTGCCAGCCGGGCCGGCCCGCGCCCCACGGGCTCTCCCACTTCACCGCACCGTCCTGCTCATCCCACGCTTTCCACAACGCGAAGTCGCCCACGTGCTCCTTATCGTACTCGTCACTCTTTACCCGCCCCGTCGATCGCAGCTCTGCCAAATCGAAGTGCGCCAGCTTGCCGTAGTCCGGAAACTTGTTGATCCGGAAATAGATCGACTTGTCCTCCGCCTGATACGCCAGCCCGCGTTCCATCAGCGTCCCGATCATCTCGATCATCTTCGCCAGCTCGCGTGGATCGGTCGCCTCCGGAAACGAATCCGCGCGCTTGATCCGCAACGTGTCGAGGTCCTCAAAGAACGCCTTCTTGAACGGCGCGGTGAATTCCGCCAGGGGCACCCCGGTCTCGCGCGACCCGCGAATCGTCTTGTCGTCCACGTCGGTGATGTTCATCACCCGACGGACTTTGAATCCACGCGATTCGAGATGCCGTTGGAGCAAGTCCTCGAAAACGTAGGCGCGGAAATTTCCGATGTGGGCGTGACTGTAAACGGTCGGCCCACACGTGTACATCTTCACTTCGTGTCCGCCCGGATCGAGCGGCTGGAATTCTTCGAGGGATCGCGAGTAGGTATTGAAGAGCCGGATCGCCATCACTCCATTTCAACGGTCGCGACTGCCATCGCCGCCATTCCTTCGCCGCGACCAATCGCACCCAGGCCTTCGTTCGTCGTCGCCTTGATGCTCACCCGCGACGTTTCGAGCTGAAGCGCGGCGGCGATCTTCTCGCGCATCGCCGGGATGTGAGGCGCGATCCTTGGTGCTTCCGCGATTAAGGTAGCGTCCACATTGACCGGCTGCGCATGGATTTCCGAGAGCAACGCGGCGACCCGCCGCAAAATCTCGAGGCTGCTGATACCGCGAATCGTTTCCTCTGTATTCGGGAAATGATGCCCAATGTCGCCTTCGCCGACCGCGCCGAGCAACGCATCGGCGATGGCGTGGCAAATCACATCTGCGTCCGAATGTCCTTCAAGCCCGCGATCGTGCGGAATCTCTACGCCGCCCAGGATTAGTTTGCGTCCCGGCGCGAGGCGATGCGCATCATAACCGTTTCCACAGCGGATTGTGCTCACAGTTTCAAATCGATCACGCCGTTGGACGCGACAATACTGTATTTATCCTTCATGTCCGTCCGCGGCTTCATCTCGACGATTCCGCCCGCTGTTTCGACCAGGATCCATCCCGCCGCGATGTCCCACAAACTGATGCCCTGCTCGATGTAAGCGTCGAAACGGCCGCAGGCGACGTACGCCATGTCCAGCGCCGCGCTTCCCATGAGACGGCATTTCCGGGCGCGATGCACCATGTCCTGCAACAACGGCAGACCGGCCGCGATCGTCACGCCCGTTTTTGAAAGACCGACGGAAACGACAGCTTCCCGCAAGTCGGCCCGTTCGCTCACGTGAAACGGTTTACCGTTTAACGTCGGTTTTTCGCCTTTCTGCCCTTTCCACAATTCGTCTCGCATCGGATCGTAAATCACGCCGACGATAATTTTTCCCATGTAACGGAGCGCGATCGAAACGCAGAAGTGCGGGATGCCGTAATAAAAGTTCACCGTGCCGTCGAGCGGATCTACGACCCACTGATGATCGCTCGCCTGGTCGCCCACGATTCCTTCTTCGCCGTAAAGCGCGTGCTCGGGAAATTTTTTCAGAAGCAACTCCGTGATCAGGGTCTGGGCGCGAACGTCGATCTCGAGCTTGATGTCGTGTGCTTCTGACGAGTTCACGCGCAACGGCTGCTGGAACGAAAGGCGCAGCATTTCTCCAGCGGCCCGCGCGGCGTCCACCGCGGCATCGAGGTAATGCGTCATCGGAAATGTTGAGAGGTTGAGTGGTTGAGAAGTTGAGAGGATTCAGATGCCACGTCGAATGGAGAATCCTCTCAACCACTCAACTGCTCTGCCCCACAAAAAAACCGGGAGGAGAAAATTGAATTCTCCTCCCGGGTTGAAGTTATTGGTTAGGAACTACGAAATAGCTCCGTAGCTCGTTACGCGAATGAACTAATGTTTCTTTTTCTTCGCGGCCGCCTTTTTCTTGGCGGGAGCTTTCTTTGCTTTTTTCTTAGCTGCCATATCGACTAATCCCCCCTTTCGGTCCGCTTTCGCGGTGGGTTGGTGAAGGATTTTTTTAACTTCACTTAACGTTGTCAGTAATCACCACGATTTTTTTGTCAAACCTTTTTCAAACATCTTTGCAAAAATTTTCACGAGCTCGCGCCCAATAATTTGTTTTGGAGCGCGCGAAATTTTTTCTTTTTGGCCGTCTCCAAAGAAAATTGTGACCTCATTTTCATCGCTCTCCATCCCGATTTCGCTTCCGCTGACATCGTTCGCCACAATTGCGTCGCAGTTTTTCGCGCGAAGTTTTTTTTTGGCGTTGCTCGCCATGTTGTGCGTCTCTGCCGCGAAGCCAACGATGAGATAACGGTGGCGTTTTGGGAGCGAAGCGAGAATATCACGCGTCGGGATCAGCTTCAGTGCGAAGGCGCCGCGTTTTTTCTTCATCTTCAGAGGGGAAACCGAAACCGGCTTGTAATCGGAGACCGCGGCGCACATCACGAACACATCGCATTTGCGCGTCGCGCTTTTCACCGCTTCGAACATTTCGTCCGCCGAAGTGATTGAAATGAATTTTACTCCGCGTGGTGGAGCGATCGCGACTGGGCCGGAGATCAATGTGACTTCGTGCTTCTTCGCCAGAGCGGCTTCCGCAATCGCGTAGCCCATCCTGCCCGACGATCGATTGCTGATGAAGCGGACGGGATCGATCGCCTCTCGCGTCGGACCGGCGGTAACGACGAACCTCACGCGATCAAATTATCCTGACGGGCCAGAAGGAATTCGGCGCGGAAAGCGATCTCATCGACTTTCCACAATCGGCCGACGCCCTCGTAGCCGCAGGCCAGCATCCCTTCCTCCGGTCCGATGAATTCAACCCCGCGTGATTTCAACGTCTCAACATTTTTCTGGGTGGCGGCGTGCTCCCACATTTTCCCGTTCATGGCCGGCGCGACCAAAATCGGCGCGCGCGTCGCGAGCGCGATCGCGGCGAGCGGATGTCCGGCCAATCCGTGCCCGAGTTCCGCGATCACGTTCGCTGTCGCCGGCGCGATGAGAACAAGGTTCGCGCGATCCGCGAGATCGATGTGACCGGGTCGCCAGTTTTCCTTTTCGTCGAAGAAACTCGTGGTGACCGGATTCTTCGACAGCGTCTGGAGCGTGAGCGGCGTGATGAACTCGACGGCGTCCCGCGTCATGACCACGAAAACGTCGTGGCCTTGTTTCACGAGCAAACTCGCCAGCTCCGCGGATTTGTAGGCGGCAATCGATCCGGTCACCCCGAGCACCACACATTTCTTCGTCGTCATGTCAGGGCGAGCCTCCGGCTCAGATAGCGTTCCGCGCCCATGATTTGCCGGAACTTCAACAGATCTTCCTCCATTGAGCGGCTGATGATGGTGTAACGGTAATCGCGCCAAAGTTCCATTTCGCGCGCCGCGGTCACGATCCGCGATTCGATTTGCTCGGCCGTCTCCGTTCCACGTTTCGTTAAGCGGCGCCGCAACTCGTCGAGGTCAGGCGGCATAATGAAAACGTCGCAAAGGGCGCGCCGGATTATTTCATCGTCAAAATTCCGGATTGCGGCCGCGCCCTGAATGTCGACGTCGATCAGGACGTCGACACCGTTTTGTAAATTGGTTCTGAGTGGCTCCCGCGTGGTTCCGTAGTGGCGGCCATGCACGCTTGCGTGTTCGAGAAAATCGCCGGCCTCGATCCGGCCGAGAAACTCTTTCTCGGAGATAAAATGATAATCGTCCCCTTCGATCTCACCGGCGCGGGGCGGTCGCGTGGTGCAGGAGACGGAGTAAATGAAGTCCGGCGTCTGGCGTAGCGCATCGCAGAGCGTTGTCTTTCCCGCGCCCGACGGCGCGGAGACAACGAAGAGAATTCCAGTGCGGGTGAATTGCCTACTCAAGGTTCAGAATTTGTTCACGAATTTTTTCCAGCTCCGATTTGCACGCCACAACGCGCTGGGAAATTTCAGCGTCGTTCGACTTCGCGCCCAGCGTGTTGAGCTCGCGGAAAATTTCCTGGGTGATGAACTCAAGCGTGCGTCCCACCGGTTCGTTCTTGCGCAGATGATGGGCGAATTGGGCGAGGTGGCTTTCCAGCCGAGTCAGTTCTTCCGAGACATCGGAACGATCGGCGAAGATCGTCACTTCCTTCAAAAGCCGCTCATCGTCGAGCGGCAGATCGAGCCCGGCCTTCTCCAGGCGCTCGCGAAGTGTTGCACGATATTTTTTTACTACATCGGGATACAACGCGCGGATTTCCTTCGTCGCCTGCCGCAATGTTTTCAGGCGATGGATCAAATCCTTGGCGAGATGTTTTCCTTCGCGTTCGCGCATCTTGATCAACTCACCCAGCGCTGTCCCGAGCGCTTTTTGCACGGCGGGCCACGCCTCCTCCGGCTTCACGCTGTGCTCCGGCGACCGCATCACTCCGGGCGCCTGAAGAATCGTGCCGATCGTAATCTCGCCCGGCGCGCTCAGTTCCTTTTGCAGCGTGAGCATGGCCGCATGGTAGGAACGGGCCAGACTGGTATCGAGCGCGAGCGGGCCGGCGCCGTTCGCGCCTTCCTGCAGGCCAATCATCACGTTCATCCGGCCACGCGAAATCTTTTCGTTGATGACCTGACGGATCCGCGGCTCGAGCGCGGCGAAGTCGCGGGGAAGGTTAATGACGATGTCGCTCTGCTTCCGGTTCACGGAATTCAGCTCGACGCTGATCTTCGTTCCGGCATGGTCCACTTCGCCACGCCCGTAACCGGTCATGCTTCTCATCTAAATTTTAAAATGGGCGGCCGCTTGTGATACATCCTTGTCGCCCCGTCCGGAGCAATTCAGGACGATGACTTTATCGGGGTCGAGCGAAGGAGCGATCTTAATTGTGTGGGCGACCGCATGCGCGGTCTCGAGCGCCGGGATGATTCCCTCGGTTTCGGCCAGAGCCTGGAAGGCGGCGAGCGCCTCTTCGTCGGTCGCGTAAACGTATTCGATCCGTTTTTCGTCGCGGAGATAACTGTGCTCAGGTCCGACGGCAGCGTAATCGAGCCCGGCCGAGACGGAGTGGGTCAGCTGGATCTGGCCGTCTTCGTTTGCGAGGACAAATGTTTTTGTCCCTTGCAAAACACCGAGACGTCCGCCTTGAAAGCGCGCCGCATGTTTTCCCGCGCGGATTCCCTCGCCGCCAGCTTCGACGCCGATCATGCGGACGGAGTTGTCCTCGAGGAACGGATGGAAGAGGCCGATGGCGTTACTGCCGCCGCCGACGCACGCGACGAGAATGTCCGGCAACCGGCCTTCGCGTTTCAGAATTTGCTCGCGCGCCTCGATTCCGATCACGCGTTGAAAATCGCGGACCATCATCGGATACGGATGGGAGCCGAGGGCGGACCCGAGAATGTAATGGGTGCTGCGAACGTTCGTGACCCAATCGCGCATCGCTTCGTTGATCGCTTCCTTGAGAGTCGCCTGGCCTGCGGTCACGGCGACGACCTCGGCACCCAGGAAACGCATCCGGGCCACGTTCAAAGCCTGGCGTTCCATGTCGACACTGCCCATGTAAATCACGCACTCATAACCGAAGTGGGCAGCGACGGTTGCGGTAGCGACGCCATGCTGGCCAGCGCCGGTTTCGGCAATGATGCGCGTTTTCCCCATCCGGCGCGCGAGCAGGATCTGGCCAAGCGCGTTGTTGATTTTGTGCGCGCCGGTGTGGAGCAGGTCTTCGCGTTTCAGATAGATTTTCGCGCCGCCGAGATTCGTGGTTAGACGGTCGGCGAAATACAACGGCGTGGGACGGCCCGCGAAATCGTGGAGAAGATTGTCGAGCTCACGCTGAAATTCAGGATCGTTTTTCGCCCGTTCGTATTCAGCGGTCAGATCGTGAAGCGCCGACATCAGCGTCTCCGGAACGAACATGCCGCCGTACGGGCCGAAGTGACCGCGCGAGTCGGGGAGCTGTTGGACCGAATTCACAAGGGGAAAACGTCGAACGCCGAACGCCCAACGTCCAACGCCGAATTAGGAGGCGAGGTGGGACGCGAGGATGTCGTTCAGCGCGCGGCGGTGCGGCGATGGGATCGGAATCGAAGGGAGATCACGCAAGGCGAACCAACGCTCGCCGCTCCATTTCTTCCTGCGATTGGCGCCGGGATAAACCGTCAGCGTGATTCGGTGATGGGTAAATGGAAATGTGGACCGGTGGATGAGGTTGCGGTGCAACGGTGGGCCAGCCAAGCGAGGCAGAATCCACATTCCGCGCCAGCGACCGCTTGACTGCTCGAGCAGGACTTGGCCGCCGCGTAAGACAAAACTGTGGATCTCTGTCAGAAGTTGAAGTGTGGGGCGCATTTTCCTTCGCGGCAGGGAAGAGGGATCGGTGGTGCGGCAGAAGCGTTTCACGGGACAGATGCCGCACTTCGGCCGGACTCCGCAGATGAGCGCGCCCAATTCCATAAGAGCCGCGTTGTGTTCGCCGGCGTTTCGCGGCGGCAGAAGCCGCGTGGCGTGACCCCAGAGCTGTTCGCGGCCGGAACTGGTGTCGACGGGCATTTGCAAGTCGAAGAGTCGCGAGAGAACGCGCGAGATGTTGGCTTCGACGATCGGAACTGAGCGGCCGAACGCGAACGTCGCAACCGCGTTGGCTGTGTAACGTCCAACGCCGGGGAGATCGCGAATTAACTCCGGCGACGAGGGAAATCTACCGCCGTGATTTTCGACAATGGCGCTGGCGGCTGCTCGGAGATTTCTGGCCCGGGAATAATAGCCGAGGCCTTGCCAGGCGTGGAGAACATCGGATTCCGAGGCGGCGGCGAGACTGGTGAGATCCCGAAACCGGCGCAGCCATTGATTATAGTAGGGGACGACGGTGGCGACCTGGGTCTGCTGGAGCATGAACTCTGAGACGAGGATCGCGTAGGGATCCGTGGTTCCGCGCCAGGGCAGATCGCGGGCGTTTTTGCGATACCAAGTGACGAGAGCGCGCCGGAACGGCGCAGCGATAGCGGGATCTACGTTAATGGAAGAAAACGTCGAACGCCGAACGCCCCACGTCCAATATCGAATTCAGAGTCTTTTGATTCGATATTGGACGTTGGGCGTTCGGCGTTCGACGTTTGCCCCTTTGTAGAGGAATGACTTCGTACACCCACCCGCTGACAACCGACCAAGCCGCAAAGCTGCGCGCCTTGTTGAAGGACCTCGGCTTCGAATTTGCCGTCCGGCCCTACACGCTTTTCTTCGCGCAAAAGAACAAACTGAGTGTCGCGGTCTACGAGAAGGGGCCGAAGATCCTGCTCCAAGGGAAGGGGATCGAGGAATTCGTCCAGTTCGAACTGGAGCCGAAAATTCTCGAGGAGGCGAAGCTCGGTTACGAGGAGGTCCATTCGCCGGAAATGTTCGAGCCGCATTTTGGGATAGACGAGAGCGGTAAGGGCGATTTTTTTGGGCCGCTCGTCATCGCCGGCGTTTATGTCGATCGCGAGATCGCGCGGAAATTCATGGAAGCAGGGATCCAGGACAGCAAACGAATCGGGTCAGATAAACGGATCCGGGACTTGGCAAAAATTATCCGGACGACGCCGGGCGCGGTCGGCGACACCGTGGCGATCGGCCCGGAGCGATACAACGATCTCTACGAAAAGTTCGGCAATCTCAACAGTCTGCTGGGCTGGGGCCACGCGCGGGTAATCGAGAATCTGCTCGCGCGAAAACCGGATTGTCCACGCGCTCTTTCCGACAAGTTCGCGGACGCAAGCGTAATCGAGAAGGCGTTACTCAAACACGGGCAGGCGATTCGCCTGGAACAGCGGACGAAGGCTGAGTCCGACCTGGCGGTCGCAGCGGCTTCGATCCTGGCGCGCGAAGCATTTATCGATTGGCTCGACAGTCGCGGCAAGGCGCTGGGGCTGAAGCTCGGTCGAGGCGTCTCCAACGAAGTGAAAGAAGTCGCGAAGAAGGTTGTGGAGAACGGCGGGCCGGAAGCGCTGCGAAAGCTTGCAAAGCTCCACTTCCGGACTGCCCATGACGTAGCGCCGGGGCATTTCGCAGCGCCAGCCCCGAGGCGGGCTTGGAAAAAATGGCTCGAATAGGAGGGCGTTAGGAGCGCCTCAGCGGGCAAGCTTCCTGCTTAATTTTTGCCGCTGACACGCCATTTGTGGAAACCAGGCTCCTCATATTGAATGCCGATCCGGTCTTTCAAGACCGGTCTCTGGCTATTCTCGACCAATTCGATGGCATCGAGACCCGCGTGGTCCGCACGATGTCGGAGGCGGTTTCAGTTTTGCTGGCCGAGCATTTCGATGGATTCGTAGTCGAAGGGGAAGACCCGATCGCGATGGATCAGGGGACCAGCGCGCGCCAGCATTTCCCCTCGTTGAAAATCGTTTGCCTCTCCCCGAGAACGAAAGACGCCGAAGCAAATGCGACGGCAAAGCAGCAGCATATTACGCGAATCTCGAGTGATAGCAGCGAGCGGAGCCTTCGAACGCAATTGCGCGCATTCGTCGATTCTCTCGCCCAGGGCGGCACGCCCGCCGAAGGGATTGATCCCTGCCATTCCCTGATCGGCAACCTGAACCAATTTTCCGCCGCCGAGATTTTGCAAATGAGTTGCCTGGGACAGCGCAGCGGCCGTTTCACTTTCAAATCCGGCCGCGGAAACAGCGAGATTTACCTCGCCCACGGCTCGGTGCGTCACGCCGTTTATGGTTCGCTCGAGGGCGAGTCAGCGGTGGCCGAGATTTTCCGCTGGCGCCAGGGTCGTTTCTACTTTGAAGAAGGTATCATCAGCCAAGTCCAGACCGTCGATCGGCCATGGGCGCACCTCTTAATCGATAATTTGCAAAAGCTCGACGAGACCCTGGAACTTTCTGCCACCGGTCCTGTATGAGAGACAAAGCCCTGGAAACTCAGCTCCGTCTCCTTACCCTCCAGTTGGATAACTGGAAGAAACTTCACGATCTGATTACCTACGGTCTGGACAAGGCGCGGCCAATCATCTCGGCGGAACAGGAACGCCAGTTCACCGACATTCGGGCTAATCTTTTGCAGGAGACGGAACATGTCTTCGGGGTTCTGGGCGTCTTGGGTGAGCTTTCCGGCCGCGCCATGAACGTCCTTCAGCGCGGCGTCTCAGTTCGAGGAGTACGCGACCTTTCGAATGAAGAAATTCGGCGTCTGGAGACCGAGTGGAACGGGGTTTTCACCAAACTGGGTGTGATCCAGGGGCAATTGAAATCGCGCCGGAAAACGCTCGCAGACCAGAGCCCTGTCTCCTATTATCTAAACCGGATTTTCAGCCGGCCAGCGACCGCTTAACCAGCGGCTGCGCCAAATCGGCGCAGCCGCACCCACGGAGCGGGAATTATTTTGCTTTTTGCCGGTCCATCTTAGTGCCGGGCGACGATTGTCTTATGTATGCCGAAGCTTACCAAGAGGGATATCGTTGTGGCGATTAGCAATCAAACCGGCATGGTCCAGCACGACGTCTTCGAAGTCGTGCAGCGCACGCTCGATCACATCACAAACAGCCTGGCGAATAATGTCGCAGTGGAATTGCGCAATTTCGGAGTGTTTCAACCGCGCCTGACCAAACCGCGCGTCGGTCGCAATCCGAATGAACCGGGCAGCAGTTTTGTGATCCCACCAAGGGCGACCGTGAAATTCAAGGCTGGCAAAATCATGCGCCAGCGCGTGGAAAAACTTTCGCGCGAATTGAAGGAAGCGTCCGACCGCAAAGCCGCCGAGCAGGAATCCGCAGCGAGCATCCATTCCGCAAACTAAATACGCCGGAGGGACGAACCTTGTTCGTTCCTTGTAGTTGAACTAAGACCGCACTGCCGGTTCCGGCTCACTGAGGAGCGTCTGGATCGCCTCATGGAGCCGATCTAAGTTGATCGGCTTCGTCAGGTGCTCGGAGAATCCCGCCGCGCGCGCGCGACTAACGTCGTTTTCCATACCGAAACCGCTGAGGGCGATTCCACGCAGGCCTTTGGTTGCTCCTAATTCCTCCATCAACTCGTAGCCAGAGCGGTCTGGCAAGCCGATGTCGCTGATCACCAGGTCGAATTCTTCGTGCTCGGTTTTTTCCACCGCTTGATCGGCGGTATGGGCCACTGTTACGCGATACCCACGTCGCTCAAGCATCATCTGCATCCCGGTGCAGGTATCGACGTGATCGTCCACGACCAGGACACGCGGCCCAGTGCCTTTCAACTGCGCTGCCTTGGCGCCGGCTGCTTTCGGTCCGCGCGCTTCTGGCACTGCGACCGGTATGGCCGGCGCAGCGACGGTAGTGAGCGTTACAATGAAGGTGGCGCCGCGATTCTTCCCGCTGCTTTCGGCCTGGATTTTTCCGCCGTGGGCATTGACCATCGCCTTTGAAATCGCCAGACCGAGTCCGAGGCCGCCAAAGCGCCTTGTAATTGAGCTCTGTCCTTGCTCGAACGCGTTGAAGATCCGCTCCATTTGGTCAGTCTCGATCCCGATGCCGGTGTCGGTGGTCCGGATTTCGACGGTATTCGGCGTCGGATTTGAGGTTTCGATGACGATTCGCCCCTTAGCCGGGGTAAACTTCACGCTGTTTTTGATCAGGTTCCAAAAGACCTGCTGCAAACGAGCGGGGTCGCCTTCGACGTAGGCTTGTTCCGCCCGCAATCGGAATTCAATCTTCAAATCTTTCGCGGCGATTTCCTCGCGGCAAATCTCGTAGGAGCGCTGGAGAATTTCGTGGACGCTTGCCGTTTCCAAACTGAGCTGAAGCTTTCCTTTCGAAATGCGCGTCACGTCCAGGAGATCGTCAATGAGTCGCGCTTCCAGCTCTACATTACGTCGGATCACTTCGAGGGCGCGCCGCACTTCCGGCGATTCGCCGGCGCTCGCTTCCAGTTCGCCGACCATCGCGATGACGGGTGAAAGCGGATTGCGCAACTCGTGGGAAAGAAGCGCGAGGAATTGGTCTTTGGCTGCATTCGCGCCGATCAGTTCCTGTCGGAGCGTCATGTCGCGCGTTTTGTCTTCGACGAGATAAAGCACGCCCTGGATGGTTTGCTCCGAGGTTTGCAGGCGGAGCAGATTTACGTTCACGAAGCGCGTCATGCCGTCGCGATCGACAAACGCATGCTCGACCAGTTGATACGGCGCGCCGAAGGCGAGAACGCGCTCGATCGCTTCGCCTGGCGCAATTTTCACCTCGTCGTAAATCGCATCGTAAATATCGCGGCCTTCCGGCAGTTCGCCGAACCGCCGGGCCATATTGACGAATGCATGGTTCGCCTGGAGAAAATGACGCGACTCCGGATCGACCAGCGCGATGCCGCTCGGCATGTTCGCCAGGATTTTCTCGTTGAAAATGACTTCGCGCTCGATGCGCCGCGCCGTTTCCGCCTGGCGCCGCGCCACTCTGCCAGCAAGCCACGCGGCGAGCGCTGTCACGACGATGAGCCACAGGGCCGGAATGGTGATCTTATCCAACAAATCGCGGACGGGTTTATAGGCCACCGCCTTCGGCTGTTCGACAAATGTGATCCACCCGGTGCTCTCCACCGTCGTGAACGAATACAAATTTCCGTCCCGCTCGATCGAGCCGCTCTTGCGGGCGCGGATGTCGCCGATGATTTTCGACAGGTGCTCCGGCGCCGGGCCGGTGTTAGGCGCAAATTTGTCACCGAAAAGCGGCGCACCGGTTTGATCGACAATCTGGCAGATCGCCTGGTCCGCGAAATCGATCGTCGAGAGCCGGCGTCCCATTCGTTCCACGAGAACCCAGACGCCTAGATAACCGGCCACGTTGCCCTCCGGCGTTCGAACCGCACCGACGATTGCCGTCGCCATGCGTCCATCCGTCGGGCGCGGATGAACCGGGGAAACGTAAGCATCCGGTGAACCCATCGCGCCTTCTCGCCAGAGTGCCGCGGAAAAATTCTGGGTCTCGGTGGACGTGATCGCCGGAATCGACGCGATCAAATTGCCGTCGACGCCAGTGATGAACATGCCGTCGATGCGCGGGTGCGAGTAAAAAGTCTGGGCTAGCCATTGCTGCGCTCCGGTCGAGGCCGCGGGCCCGCCCAGAACCTTCGAGAGATCGGGCTGGGTCTGGTAATATTCGATCACGCTGCCGGTGTGACTGAGATCGTCGCCGACCAAGTGCGCTATGAGTTGGATAAACGTCTGGCGATCATGCAGGATTTTCGTCTCCAGGGTCCGGTTCAGAATCGTGTAAGAGACGATCAACATCAGCATCGAGGGGAACCAGCCCGCGAGCAGGATCGCGATGACGATGTTGTAACGGGCAAGCCGGTCGCGGTCCCGCCGCTTGAGATGGGACAGGAATGGGATGGACCGAAGCCAGGACATCGCGCGAAAAGTTCGGCTCTCTCTATCGTCGCGGCAAGAGCGGAATGTTTACCGCCTAGTCCGCAGCCGCGATGATCCGGTTGAGTTCCTTCGCCTGCGCGTGAAGCGCTTTCACATCCTCGAGGGGGATTTTGTCGGGCACGCGATTAAGCAGGTCGCGAATGCCATTCACGCGGCTCCGGACCTTTTCGAACAACGGCTGGTGCGCCACGGCGGGGGAGAAAGTTGTTAACTCTTCGGCGAAGTAATTAATCAGGTCGCGCTGCCAAAGAACCGCAGCGCGGTCGGTGGTGTAATTACCCTCGACCGCCCCGGCGCAGATCTCTAAGCCGCGCAGCCAACCGCCGAGGCTGATTAAATGCGCCATCTTTTGGTCGCGTAATTCCGTCATGGCCTGCTCGACATCCTCCTGGGTGGCAAGCAGCTCGCTCCGGACCGCCGCCCATTCCCCCTGTTTTCCCAAATCCGTCAGGCTGGCGCTGTGCCGCATCACGCGGTCGCCCACGCCGAGGCTGCGCGCCTGCCGGAGCAGGACCCGGCCGAGGTCTTCCACGAGATTCTGTCTTTTCGATTCGACGATCAGAAATCCGTCAGCGACCAGCCCGCCAAAGACCATCCCCATTTGCTCGCGGCTGGCGTGGGTCGCCTGGGGAAAGTCACGTTTCAGGTCGTCGAATGGGAGCGGTCGGAGATCGTCGAGCTGCTGGAAAATCTCAGCCACGGCAGGAGCCGTGTAGGGATTGATCCCGAGCTCCTCGCGTTCGTGTTCGCCGGGCTCTTCCGCGGCCAGAGCCAGGCCGCCACAAAATATTGTTAGAGCAACCCCGAGCCGGAAAAGGGCATTCATTCTAATCTGAATCGGGTTCGGACGGGCCGTCGCTTGCATGGCCGAGCGGTCCACCTAAGTTCGCCCAAGTTGCTGCTTTGACCCCGGAAAATGTCTCCGCTTCTCACGGGCAAACCTCCGATTTTTGATTTGACGGATGCGAGGGAAGCGGCATCATGTCGCCCTGCTCCGAAGAAACTGAGAACTTCGGGGCAGTTTCTCTAATCCGTTATGCAAGGAAGCCTCGCCTCGATCATTTGGACGATATGCTACATGAGTGTGCTTATCGGCCTCTCTGCATACGGGATTCACCGTTATGTCATTATTTACCTGTTTTTGAAGCATAGGAAGCGCGGGACCGTGCCGGTCGGCCATTTCGATGAGCTACCGAAGGTAACGATGCAGTTGCCCATCTTCAACGAGGTCTACGTGGTCGAGCGGCTTCTGAAATCCGTCAGTGAGATCGATTACCCGAAGGACAAACTCCAAATCCAGGTGCTCGACGATTCCACGGATGACACCTGCGCGCTCACGGCTACCTGTGTGGCGGAATTGCAGGGGCGCGGATTTAACGTCGAACTCATCCAGCGCACCGACCGGACCGGCTTCAAAGCTGGCGCGCTCGAAACTGGACTCGCCTCGGCTGAGGGCGAGTTCGTTTGTATTTTGGATGCAGACTTTGTCCCCCAGCCGGATTTGCTCAAGCGCACTGTCCACTTTTTCACCGATCCGAAGATCGGAATGATCCAGACGCGCTGGGGACATCTAAACCGCGGTTACTCCTTGCTTACTCGCGTCCAGGCGATGTTTCTTGATGGTCATCTCCTCCTGGAGCAAACCGCCCGCAGCCGCAGTGGGCGCTTCTTCAATTTCAACGGCACCGCAGGTCTTTGGCGCCGGTCGTGCATCGATGAAGCGGGCGGCTGGCAACACGATACGCTCACCGAAGATCTCGATCTCAGTTATCGCGCCCAGTTGGCCGGCTGGAAATTCATTTTCCTCCCCGACGTGATTACGCCGGCGGAGTTGCCGGTGGACATGAACGGCTTCAAGTCCCAGCAGCATCGCTGGACCAAAGGCTCGATCCAGACCTGCAAAAAGCTGTTGCCCACCATCTGGCGCAGTCCCCTTCCACTCGTGATCAAATTCGAGGCGACCGCTCATTTGACCTCAAACTTTGCCTATCTGCTTCTCGCCTGTTTGTGTGTCCTGCTCCATCCCTCGAGCGGTGGCCCGGAAGCCACCTGGTTGCGGACGCTCCTCCTCGACGTCCCGATTTTCTTCACCGCCTCCGTCTCGGTCGCCGTCTTTTACATTTGCGCGCAGCGCGAACTTCATCCGCGCACTTGGATGAAAGAGATTTTGCTTCTGCCAGCTCTTCTCGCTCTCGGCGTCGGGCTCTCGATCAATAATGCCCGCGCGGTTCTTGAGGCCGTGTTCAATCACAAATCCGATTTCGCCCGGACTCCGAAGTACGGTATTGAGCGCAAAGCCCAACCGTGGCGGTCCTGCAAATACATGCCGCTCAAATCGCTCCTTCCTCTGGCCGAAATGGCGTTCGCGATTTATTTCGCGTACTTCGTTTGGTTCGCGATCGACCACCATCAATGGATGTCGGTTCCCTTCCTGGCGATGTTCCAAATCGGGTTCCTCTACGTTTCGCTTTCATCCTTTAGCCAATGGATGCCGCGATGGAATTTTGGCGGCGACCGCACGCCAGCCACACTTCCTGCGTGACAAAAGGCGAAATTCCAGTAAGAACACACGTCATGCTTCGCCTCGCAGCTGTCGTGGTCGCGTTGATTGCGCTCAACCCTACACTCCGCGCCGACGGTCCAAGCCGCGTTATTGTTAGTGTAAAGGAACAGAAGCTCCTGTTAATGAGCAACGGCGAGCGGATCGCCACCTATCCGATCTCCACCTCCAAATTCGGCCTCGGGGATGCCTGGGGGAGAATGACAACGCCGCTCGGGTTTTTGCAGGTCGCGGAGAAGATTGGCGATCACGCGCCGGTCGGCGCGGTTTTCCGCAACCGGCGGTTTACCGGTGAAATCCTCCAGCCGAACGCTCCGGGTCGCGATCCGGTGATTACACGCATCATCTGGCTTAAAGGGTTGGAAGCGGGGAACGCGCACGCCTTCAGTCGCTGCATCTATATCCACGGCACACCCGAAGAGCGGACCATCGGCCGGCCCGCGAGCTACGGCTGCATTCGGATGAAATCGCACGACGTCGCCGAGCTTTATGCGCAGCTCCCCGTCGGCGCTTTGGTTGAAATCGTTCCGGACCGGCTCCCTAATGTTCCGAAGGCTCCAAAGGGGGCAGTGTTCTCACTCAGTCCACCGAAGCCGGAGCCGAAGGTTGAGATGGCGACGGTAGCGGTGGCCGAGGAACCCGAAGCGCCCGCCGAAAAGGCAGCGAAGCCCGAGCAAAAAACGGAGAAGCCGGCTGAAAAAGCGGAAAAGCCCGCGCGCACAGTCCGCAAGAATTTAAAGCAGCAGCCGCATTTCGGTCGCAGCGCGTAGCGGCCATTCACGCGGTTGACAGGTCGCATCCTCTCCGCGACCCTCCACGCCTCACAATTTCTAATCATGGCCAACACCCGATCCGCTTCCAAACGCGCCCGCCAAACCACCAAGCGCTCTCTTCGCAATCGCAGCGTCCTCACTCGGCTGCGCCGAATGCAGAAGAACATGCCCGCCGGAGAGGCAAAACCCGAAGCGAAAGACGTGCGCACGATGATTTCCGCGATCGATAAAGCAGCCAAGCGCGGGATTATTCACCGCAACGCCGCCCGACGGAGGAAGGCGCGATTGAATAAGTCGTTAGGCGCGCCGGCCCCGGCCCCGGCGGCGTAAGCTTGCGCTACGTTTCAGGAAGGTTAGAATTTACGCAATGATTCCCGCTTTCCTTCTTATCGTCGCGACGGTCGCTTATCGTATCGTGACCGGGCTCGCTATCACTTCAGGCACGACCTCGCTGTCAAACTTCGCGCCGATGGCGGCAATCGCCCTTTGCGCCGCTGCCTATTTTCCAGCCAGATACAGGTTCACCGTTCCGATGATAGCGCTGCTCGTTTCGGACATCGTCCTGAACACGTTCTACGGGTTTTCATTTTTCAGCCCGTTTGTCCTCTCGCATTACGTCGGTTTCGCGCTGGTGGGGGGGCTTGGGTTGCTGCTGCATAATCGCGCCTCGACCAAGACCATGCTGCCGGCGTCAATCGCGGCATCGGTTCTGTTTTACGTCGTCACCGGCATTGTCTCCTGGTTCTTCGATCCCGGCTATTCCAAGAACCTGGCCGGCCTGTTTCAGTCGCTGACAATTGGGGTTGCAGCTTACAGCGCGACCCCGAGCTGGATGTTCTTCCGGAACTCCGCCGTGAGCGATTTGCTCTTCACTGGGCTTTTCATTCTTTGCATGCATTGGGGTCGCGCTTCCGAGCCGGACCGCACGGCTGCCGCCCTTCAGCGCACCATCTAGCCCGGCCTTATGTCGCAGCCGGAGCAACGCGACGAGGTCGAAATGCTCTCGTTGATGCTGTTGATCCGGCGCTTCGAGGAGCGCGCGAGCCAGCAGTATCAGGCGCAAAAGATCGGCGGCTTTTGCCATCTTTACATCGGGCAGGAAGCAGTAGTCTGCGGCGCAGTCGCGGCCGCGCGGCCGGACGATTATCTGATCACAGCCTACCGCGATCATGCTCACGCCCTGGCTCGCGGAACCAGCGCCAACGCCTGCATGGCCGAGCTGTTTGGTAAAGCGACTGGCTGCTCGCGCGGGCTGGGGGGTTCAATGCATTACTTCGATCGCGAACATCACATGTACGGTGGCCACGCGATCGTCGCGGCTCACGTGCCTCTCGCGGTCGGAATGGCGTTCGCCTCCAAGTATCGGGACGAGGATCGGGTCACGCTTTGCTTTTTCGGAGACGGAGCCATCAACCAGGGTTCGTTCCACGAAGCGTTGAATTTGGCGGCGCTTTACAAACTTCGGGTCGTGTTCGTCTGCGAAAACAACCTCTTCGCCATGGGAACGAGCGTCGAGCGATCGACCTCGCTCAAGGAAATCGTCGAGCGCGCGGAGGGTTACAACATTCCCGGGACGGTGATTGACGGAATGAACTTTCGCGAAGTCCGCGACAAACTTGGCGAGATCATCAGCTCGATGCGAGGCGACCCGCATCCTGCGTTCGCGGAAGTCCGGACCTATCGTTATCGCGGCCATTCGATGTCGGATCCCGCCAGCTATCGAACGAAAGAGCAGCTCGAGAAATACCGTCTCGACGATCCGATCACGCGCCTCCGCGCTCAGCTCACCCGCGAAGAAAAACTGACGCACGAGCAATTCGACCGCCTGGACAAAGAGGCGAAGGAGATCGCGCTCGCGAGCGTGAAGTTCGCCGAGGAAAGTCCGGAGCCGCCGCTCGAGAAGCTCTACGATTACACCTACGCGAATGGAGGTGCGGCGTGAGGGAGATCACCTATCGCCAGGCGCTCAATGAAGCGCTCGCTGAGGAACTGGAGCGCGATCCGAATGTTTTCCTGATGGGCGAAGAAGTCGCCGAATACAACGGCGCCTACAAAGTGAGCCAGGGTTTGCTGGAGCGGTTCGGCCCGAAACGAATCGTCGACACGCCAATCAGCGAAAATGGATTTGCCGGTCTGGGCGTCGGCGCGGCGATGGTCGGGCTGCGACCGATTATCGAGTTCATGACCTTCAGCTTTTCTTTCGTCGCCTTCGACCAGGTCGTGAACAACGCGCCCAACATGCTCACGATGTCGGGCGGACAGTTCAATATTCCGATCACGTTCCGCGGGCCGAATGGTCCCGCCCACCAGCTCGGAGCCACGCATTCGCACGCGACCGAATGTCTTTACGCCAACGTGCCCGGGTTAAAGATCTGCACCCCGGCCACACCACGGGACGCTAAGGGGTTACTGAAGACCGCAATTCGCGATAACAACCCAGTCCTGGTCCTGGAAGTGGAGCTTCTCTACAGCTCCAAAGGAATGGTTGAAGACGAAAACGTGGAGCTGCTTATTCCGCTCGGCGAAGCCGAAGTGAAACGGGAAGGGAGTGACGTGACGATCATTTGTTACGCCCAGACAGTTCCCCTGGCGCTCGCGGCCGCGGAAACCCTGGAGAACGAAGAAGAAATCAGCGCCGAAGTGCTCGATCTGCGGTCCATTAAGCCGCTCGATCTGGAAGCGATCGTGAACTCGGTTGGCAAGACGCATCGCGTCGTGATCGTTGAGCAGGACCGCCCGTTCTGTGGCGTCGGGGCGGAAGTCTCATACCGGATCCAGAAGGAAATGTTCGATCAGCTTGATGCCCCGATTCTTCGGGTTGCGCAGGAAGACGTGCCGATGCCCTACAACGAGCGACTCGAGAAAGCCGTGCTCCCGAGCGCGGAGAAGTTGATCGCCGCCGTAAAGAAAGTTTGTTACGCCTAACGACCATTAGCCATGCCTGAAATCCAAATGCCCAAGTTGAGCGACACCATGACGGAGGGAACTCTGGTCGCTTGGAAAAAGAAAAAGGGAGACAAGGTTTCAGCTGGCGACGTGATCGCCGAGATCGAGACCGACAAGGCGACGATGGAATGGGAATCGCCAGAGGATGGAACGCTGACTGAGATTTACGTCGAGGAAGGCGGCAAGGTTGATGTAGGCCAGAAAATCGCGTTCATCGGCGGCGAAGGCGAAACTGCGCCGAAACAGGAAGAGAAAAAGCAAACGGAGCCCAAAACTAAAGAAGAGAAGAAGGCCCCGGCGAAAAAGGAGCAGACCGAAACCGAGAAACCCGCGCCGGCCGAGGACAAAGAGCCCGAGACGGCGCCGCCTCAAGAAAGCACAGAGACAAAAGCACCCGAGAAAAAACCAGCGAAAGAAGCGCCGGCGCCTAAGACGGAAGGCGGCGGCGAGACTCGAATCAAAGCGTCACCCATCGCGCGACGGCTCGCGGGCGAGCAGGGCATCGATCTGGCGACTGTGAGAGGGACCGGCCCCGACGGTCGGGTAACGGAAAGCGATGTTCGCTCGGCGGCCAAATCGAAAGGTCCCGGGACCAAGCCAGTCGCCGCTCCGCGGATTCCAGCCGGGGAGGGTTCGCGCATCAGTTTGTCCGGAATGCGCAAAGTTATCGCGGAACGTCTGGTCGCGAGCAAGGCGCCCGTGCCGCATTTCTATTTGAACATCGAAGTCGATGCCGGGCCGCTGATGAGCGCCCGGGCAGAATTAAAATCAGCCGGCGAAAAGAGCGACAGCGCGAAGATCACGGTGAACGACTTCGTGCTCAAAGCATCGGTCGAGGCCGCCGTGAAAGTCCCGAAAGCCAATGCGTCCTTTGATGGCGACGCGATTGTCCAATACAACGACGTGAACCTTGGCATAGCGGTCGCGCTGGAAGAAGGTTTGGTGACGCCGGTAATCCGCGCCGCCCAGGGAAAATCGCTGCGCGAGATTAGCGAAGCCGTTAAGGACCTTGCACATCGAGCGCGCAATAAGCGAATGAAGCCAGACGAGTTTCAGGGTGGCACGTTCACTGTCTCGAATTTGGGCAGTTACGGCATCGATAATTTCCTGGCGATCATCAACCCGCCGCAGGGCTTCATTCTTTCCATCGGCGCCATCGTGAAGAAAGCCGTGATCGACGATTGCGATCAGATCGTGGCCGGGCAGCGGATGAGCATCGGGATGAGCTGCGACCACCGGGTCATCGACGGAGCGCTCGGGGCCGAATACTTGAAGGCGCTCCGCCAGCTGCTCGAGAACCCGACGCTCCTGCTTATTTAGCTCGTTGGGCCATGGAAACGAGGCCAACCCAGAAGCGCTTCGAGATGGCGCCGTTTACGATCCACGCGACTCGGGGATTGCTCCGCGACCAGAAAATGAGGCGAATCATGATGGCGATCTCAGTCGCGCTGTCGGTGATCATGCTGGTCGCGGGTCTGACCATCTTTCGTTCCTGGCTGCATCCGCACGAACATCCGTGGCGCTTTGTCGTGTTCTGGTTCGCCTGCGCCTGGCAGACGGTGCTTGCCGTTCTGCTAGCGCTTCTTGATATCCTCCTTGTGAAAGCTGAAGCGCGGGCAGCACGCAAGGCTTTGGGCGGGGTAGCCGACGCGGCCGCTCAGTCCCCGGCCCGTGAATCGGACGAGGAGTGACCGTCCAGCTTGAGCCGGGGCCATCGGCGCGCACACAAAGCAAAGATTAGCAGCGCGCCCAGACTAATCGCTCCACCGAGCGCAAGAAACGGTGTCTGATAATGGAGCGAGACTTTGTGTGAGCCCGCGCCCAGGGCGACCCCAAGTAGGCCCGCATCGACTTTCACAGTCGAAGCGGGTTGGCCATCCTGGGATGCCTGCCAGCCGCGGTCGAACGGCGTTTGCACCACCAGGATTGAGTTTTGTGCCGTCGTCACGTTGCCCTCGATTCGCGTCGGCGTGAAAGAAGTCAGTTGAAGAGCCTTCTGGCGGCGGATCGCAACGATCTCATCCAGGGAAGAAGCTCGTATCTCCTGTTCGAGATCGGAAACTTTAATGGGCGTTACCCCGAGTTTCTCCGCGTCGGATTCGTTTGTCAGAACGAGCGCCCGCAAGAGCACCTCCGGCTTCGCCCGTTTTGGAAGAGCGCGAAAAGTCGCTTCTGTAATGTAGTGATCGAAGCTCAATCCAAGAGGCAGAAAACGGGCGTTACGAAAAAGGTAATCTTTGCCGTACTGTCGAACGAACTCGTATTGCGGGGCCCGCTGAAGGAAGATCGGGTTCTCCACCAGAGCATATTTTTCTCCGGCAAACAGAGCCAGCATGGGCTCGTTTAACAGCCCGATCGAATAGCGCGTTTCAATTTCTGAGGTGGGCGAAATTGCCTCAGTCCCGATGAGAAACTCGATATAGTTGATATTGTTGAAAGAGCTGTAATAGGGAGTGCCATAGTAACCAAATGCCATTGCGTCATTGAGGCTGGGTAAGACCCCAAGGCTTGAGGGGCGGATCTTGGTGACCCGGTAGAAGCTGCTGTTGTCGCTCGCCTTGATATCGCGAATCGCGTCCACGGTTTCGTCGTTGTAGCCAACACGTCCCTCCAGTTCCTGCTTGCTGACCGCGCTCCGGTTCGACGAAACCGTAATCTGATCGAACAGAGTCAGTTCGAGAGCGACGAGGGCGACGATGATGTAACTGGCGACCTTCGTCCGTCTGATCAACTGGCCTGCAGCGAGAACGAGGGCGTAGCCAGGCAGGAAAAATGTGGCCTGTTGTTTTAACGCCGGGTCGATAAGGCCCTGCATTTCCGGCAGAGGCAGGTAGAGGGCTCCCACGCCGACGATGGTCGTGGCGGCGAGAAGCCATAAGTCGAAACGGTGTCCTTCGTGGTAGCGCGAGAACCCTTGCGCGCACAGCGAAATCACACCCAGGACCGAGAAGAGCGAAAAGGCGCGGTAATAGTTTCCTTGAAACGCCCAAAATAGGTACCTGAACCAGGGAAACAGGGTTGTGACACACACGCCCGCGAGAAAAATACCGCAGATGAGTTTCTGACGTCCGGTCGTCCGAACGAAGGTTTGCGGCAGAAGGAGAAAACAAACCAGCCCGGAATAGGTGAGCGGAGCTTCGAGATAGTTCTGCCAACCCCGAAACCCTTCCGCCGTTCCCAGAATGTCGTTCGCGAAAGGCCGGAGGGCAGCGGTGATATAATGCAGGTGCGAGTCGATGCCGAATACGGGGATAGACTGAACAGTGGCAAGAAAAGAAGTGGCTCCCGGTCCGCGCGGGCTGTTGAGCATTGCGTAAAGATTCGGGAGCGCGAGCACGGCCGCAAGGCAAGCGCCTAGGCCGGCCGCGCCCGCCAGTTGAAAAGCTATGCGCAAGAGAGTGCGCGGTCGCCATCCGTATTGGCCGAAGAGTCGCAGCGGGACGTAAAAGAGTAGAAATAACGCACAGAGATAAAGATGAAAGACGTCTATCACGCCGATTAGCGCGACCGCCGGGACGAGCAGGTACCAAAGGCCGCGTTTGAGAGTCAATTCGATAGCAAACAGAAGTCCGCAAAAGCAGAAAACCTCATCGGCCAGAGGATACCAGCACGTGCCCATGCACATGTAAGCGGAAAACGAAACCAGGAGCGAACCGAGAAGCGAGGCAACCGGTTTCAGATCGCGCAGCTGAAGGAAGCCAAAGAACAACAAACCGGCCGCAAGGATTTTCGCCAGGTGCTGATAGATGAGCGCGTGAGCGATCAGCTCTTTGCGAAGTAACGTGACCGGTTCCAGGATTAAGTAACCCGCCAGGTAGGAAAGGTCCTGTCCCATTCCCAGCGAAAAGGACCATGACGGGAAGCCATGGCTCCGAACGTAATCCGACAGATGGACGAAAGAAGGATAGTAATCGTTGATGGAATCGCTGCCCGCGTCCTTGTAGAGAAGGACGCTGTTCCCAAAGAGAAAGTCGCGAAAGATCAACGCGCTGACCAGGAGCAGACAACCCGCGGCAAATAGAATGGGAATCCGTTTCAAGAGCTAAAAGCGTCGATCGCGGAAAGGCTTCCCCGATTCATAGGCGGAAAGTTGGTTGCGAATCGAAGCGGCGCGCGACTCGTTGCCTTCGTTCAAGGCGAGCTGGATGGCACGTTGCGCTGTCCTGACCGCCTCGGGGAAGCGTGCCGCCTCGGCATAGGCAGCGGCCAGGGTGGCGCTGATAATCGGACTGGCGTTATTCGTGAGAGTATCGGCTCGTTCCGCTATTTGAACGGCTCGAAAGCCGTCGCGAACCAACGCGTCGGGCGAAGTGGCAAGGGTCCAGGCCAGGTTGTTCATCGTCTGGGTGTCATCGGGACTCAGTTCTAAAGCATGTTTGTAATGGACGACGGCATCGTTGGCGCGCCCCATTTGGAGTAAGGTGTTAGCCAGATTGTAATGGGCATCGTTGTTCTTGGAATTCAGTTCGATAGCCTTCTCGAGGATAGTGAGCGATTCTTTCACCCGGCCTATATCCAGAAAGGCCGCGCCGAGGGAGGAATAGACCGATGCCTCGGTGGGATCGATTTGGCGCGCTCGTTCGAGATGCGCTACGGCTTCCTGAGCTTTGCCCGATGCGTAGAGAGCTTCGCCGAGATTTGATTCGGCCATAAAATTGTCCGACGTGCGGGAGAGGGCTTCCGTCCAAAGTGTCTCGCTGTTCTTCCAAAAACCGGCTTGGATGCGAGCGAAAAAGGTCAGAGCGACGATGATAGTCAGGGAAAGCACACTCAGTAACGGGTGACGGAGCGGCCAGTGAGCGGACAAATCGGCCGCCGCCCAAGTCAGGAGCAAAGTCAGCCCGATTTCCGGAAGATAAGTGTATCGGTCGGCATGTGCCTGACCTCCGACTTGGAGGATCCCAATCACCGGAGCGAGCATTACCAGATACCAAACCCAGCCAGTTACGAGATAGCGGCGGCGGCGGAGAAAGAAAACGAGAGTCGAAATAGCTACTAAAAAAAGTAGAGAAAGGAGAACTCGGGGCGCCGTGATATCCCGAAAGTCGAGAGGATAGAAGGCAGCCAAATCCGTTGGCCAAAAGAGCTGCCGAAGGTACACCACGCACGCGATGGCGGCATTGCCTGCGCGGAGAGGAAGGGAAATGTTTGCCAAAGGCTGCAGAGCACTTTGTTGGGCGACGACAGTCGCAACGCTCGATGCGGCGGCTACCCCGAGGAGCGGGAGCTTTTCCAGCACCACCTCCAGCGGGACGCGGAATGATTTGGTCGCGGAATCGCTTTGCGCACCGATGCGGCGAAACGGCCAATAGTCGAGCAATAGAAGCACCGCCGGCACCGTCACCAGCATCGGCTTGCACATCAGGCCTATCGCAAAGAATAGGAGGATCAAAACATATCGGGCTGGCGAACGCGGGCCGCGCACATAACGGATGTACGCCCAGATCGTCAGGATGAAGAAAAGGCCGCTGAGCAAATCCTTTCGCTCCGCCACCCAGGCCACCGACTCCACTCGCAAGGGATGGATGGCAAAAACCGCCGCTACGAAAGCGCTCCGCCAGAGCGAGGCGGTGAGCAGCCGCAGGACGAGAAAGAGCAGAATGGCGTTCCCGGTATGAAGGAGAACGTTAGTCAGATGATGGCCGCCTGGATTCAACCCGTAAAACTGGCAATCCAGCATATGGGAAATCCAAGTCAGCGGATGCCAGTTGGATGAGTGGGAGTGGGTAAAGGCCCAGATGATTCCTTCCGCTGTTACGCCGCGGGAAACCTGGGGGTTCTTATAAACGTAGGCGCCGTCATCGAAATTGACGAAATCGTGCCGAAGCGTCTGGCCAAAAATGAGCCAAACAACAGCGGCGAGGAAAACGCAGACGCCCACAACCACCCAGCGCTCGTTCAAATTTCGCCCCGGATTTGTCACCGTTGCTCTATCGGTGGCTTTCCTTTTTTGCCTTCGGCTCATTCGATTGCCGTAGGGTTGCCTGCGATTCGGAAAATGCCAAGCAAGCGATATTCGATAACGCCAATTTCCGACTGGCAAAGCAGCCCCGGCAACGAATAATCGCGTCGTGGCAAGTGATTCGCACGATCGCGCAGCCGCGCGCCCGAATTGGAAAACGCGTGAAGAAATGGAAGCGGACGAGCGAACTGTCCTCGCTCCTTTCGGCCAAAAATCAGGCGATTCCCGGGGGCGAAAGTATCCGGAGCCCCGTCATGCTTACCGGACCGAGTTCCAGCGCGATCGCGCCCGAATCATTCACGCCCGCGCGTTTCGGCGGCTGGAGTATAAGACGCAGGTTTTCCTCAACGGCACCGGCGATCATCTACGAACACGATTGACACATTCGATCGAGGTGGCCTCCATCAGCCGGACGATCGCTCGCGCGCTGGCCCTGAACGAGGATCTGGCGGAGGCGATCGCATTGGCACACGACCTTGGCCATTCGCCCTTTGGACATTCCGGGGAAGAGATGCTGGCGGAGTGCATGCGCGATCACGGCGGGTTCGATCACAACAGGCAAAGCCAGCGAGTAGTGGAGTTGCTGGAAGCCGCGTATCCGGGTTTTCCGGGACTGAACCTGACGTGGGAAGTCCGTGAAGGATTACGGAAGCACGACGAGTTTTTGGAATCACCGGTGACGGGCGAGGAAAAATATCACTGCCGGTCGCTCGAGGCGCAGATTGCGGATCTAGCGGACGAGATCACCTATTATAGTCACGATCTCGATGACGCGGTCGACTTTGAGATTCTGGCCGCGGCGCAGCTGGAAGAAACAAGGATTTGGCGTTGGAGCCACGGGTCGGTTTCCGCCCGGTATCCCGACGTGCGCGAACCAGAGCTGCACAAGCTGATCATCGGGGCGATCATCGATGCGCAGGTCCGCGATGTAATCACTACGAGCGCGAGCGCGATTGCCGAGGCGGGCGTGCAAAGTGCAGACGACGTGCGGCGGCAGCCGGGAGCGCTCATCCGCTCCAGCGAAGAGCGATCGGAGGCGAACCAGGAGCTGCGGCGTTTCTTATATAAGAATGTCTATTACCACCCGCGGGTAGCCGAGGTGAACCGCCGGGCGTGTGAGATGTTGCGCTCGGTTTTCGAAGCCTATTTGCGCGCGCCCGACTTGTTAGGGGAAGGCGCCGCGCGCCGCATAGAGAGCGAAGGCCTTCATCGGACCGTGTGCGATTATGTTGCTGGGATGACCGACCGGTATCTGCTGGAAGAACACGGGCGACTGGGCGCCCCGCAGCCATTTTTACCTTGATGCTGAATCGAGAGAAATTGAAACGCCATTTTCAAGGGGCGCAGTGGGGACAATTCGCGATTCTCATCCTCCTTGAGATTCTCTTTGCCCTGGTCATGCTGCGCTCGCCGGGGACGACTGACACGTCCAATTTTTTCCTGGTATGGACGGAGCGCGCTTTGAAGGACGGACTCACCGGCAGCTACGGCCTGATCACGGACGATTATCCCCCGTTTTCCTCGGTCATACTGTTCGCGGCAGGGAAAATCGGCTCCGCCTGTTCGCTGGACCTATTTCTAAGCTTCAAACTGTCCCTCGTCGCGGCCCTATTGTGCACGACAGTTTGCTTTTGGGCCTGGACGCTCGATGCGGTTTTGGCCGCAATAATTGCCTTCTCGCTTTTCTTCAACGGCGTCGCGCTCGGTTATATTGATACGTACTGGGCACCCGCCTTCATCCTCTCACTTTGGGCTCTGCAAAAGAAGAGACTAGCCCTTTTTAGCGGCCTTTTCGCTTTGAGCAGTCTCATCAAATGGCAGCCCCTGATCGTAGCTCCTTTTCTGGTTCTGCATGCGTTCTCGATTCCCGCTAATTCTGCGCGTTCCCGCCGGATGCTCCTGAGGAGATGGGTCGAGTTGGCGGCACCAGCCTGCGCGGTGGTCTTAACGGCAGGATTGGTTTTTGGATTCCGCACGATGGTTGCATCGCTGAATCACGCGTTAAATCAGGAGCTTTTGAGTGGAGACGCCCTTAATTTCAACTGGCTGGTCACGTGGTTCTTCGAAGCCGTCCATCCCGAATGGTATGGAGGGATGACCGATGGCGTCGTCAAAGCGATTATCATCGATCCGTCGCTTGGATGGGCCACCGCAATCAAACTGATTTTCGTTTTGTTTTTTCTCGGAGCGCTCTGGCGATCGTTCAAGTTGCGAGCGTCGTTTCCCGCCGCGATCGAATGCAGCCTCGTGGGATACTTTTCCTATTTTATTTTCAGCATCGGCGTGCACGAGAATCATCTTTTTCTCGCCACGATTCTCGCAGTAATGGCCGCCGCCGTGTTGCCGGGTAAAGCCTGGCGGGCCGCGTTAATTGTTGCGGCAAGCAATCTGAACCTGATCGCGTTCTATGGATTTACCGGGACTCCGCTGCCTTTTAGTCCCGTCGTGGGGATCGATGTTTCAATTCTCTTTTCCGCCGTAAACGTCGCGTTGTTCTTGTTTCTCTGGAGTGACCTTGTGTTCCGAAGCCCAGGCTGGATAGGACTACGGTCCACGCATGACTGACCGACACTTACTTGGAGAGCATGATCAGAATCTTGTCGAAACGCCGCCCCTCGGCTGCGGCGTTGGCCGCTAGGGTAACCGGGCCATCGGAATGCAGGTTTTGGGTTACCGTACTCTGCGGTTCTGGTCGTGGTCCGTCCTCGGAGGATGAAGCAGCCAGAGGTTAACTCGAAACGTTCAGGAGGTGGTCAAGCGAAGCTCGATGTTCGACAGGCTGACGATCTTGGTTACTTTCACGACGACTTCGAGCCCAATAAGATGAAGAAGAGAATAAGCTCTAAACCGAATGGCGAATTCGTCTCGAGGCCGGAGAGGGTGCGAGATTGGCCGAAAGCAAAGTTCGGAAGGTTTAAAGAGAACTTATTCCAGCGCGTTGATGCGCTGCCCTTGGGAATTTTTCGTTTTCTGTTTGGACTTTTGTTATGTATCGAATTCTATGTCATAAGCCGGCAAACTTTCCCGGAAGACTACATTAACCCCCAGTTCCATTTCACTTACCCGCTTTTCGACCTTTTAGGGTTAAAGCCGCTTTCTCAGCCTTCTCTATGGGCGATTTTCAATGTCCTGCGAATCTCGACTGTTGGTATTATGCTCGGTCTGCTTACGCGATCATGTCTTATCGTCTTTACCGCGGCATACGGATATTTCTTTTTCATGGAGAGCCCTGTTTACACCCATCATTACTATCTCATTTTTCTGTTCTCCTTTTTGCTGTGCTTTGGTCACTCAGGCTCCGTGTTCTCCTTCGATAGTCTGATCAGCAAAAGAAGCCGAAGAACGGAAGTGGATTATTGGGAGGTATTCTTGTTGCGCTTCCAAATCTGCGTTGTCTTTCTTTTTGGAGCCATCGCAAAGATGAATACGGACTGGCTGGTTGATGCCGCGCCCCTTTATCTGAATACAATCAGGCACTTTTCGCTTCTAGGCTTTCCCCTTCATGAAAAATGGATGGCTGTTGTCCTTAGTTGGGGAGGGATGATAACGGATCTCGGATTAGCAATATTGTTAGCTACCGGCCGATGGCCCAGGCTGACTTTCGTCTGGCTATGCTTATTCAACGGGATGAATGTCTTTCTGTTTGGTCTGGGTATCAAAACTTTCCCCTACTTAATGGTCTCGAGTTATATTTTGTTTCTACCACTCGCTATTGTAAGAGAAGCCATTTCTGGTGTCACAAATGGGAATGTTTTCAAGAAGGTATTGAGGTTGGGTAGGACATGAAGAAAGGGACGGTTGGTAATCGGTCTGGGCGCAGAAAAGAGGGATCGCCTTGGATCCTGGGATTCGTCATTGTTTATATATCTCTCCAGATTCTAATCCCATTGCGGCATTTGCTCTATAAGAGAGATCCGCATTGGACCCACGAAGGGGTCGACTTTTCCTGGCGGATGATGACGGATCACCATGAGACTGATGGGAGCATCACCGTTGAAGACCCCCGAACGAAGGATGTTTACGTCCATGCGCCGGACACGTTATTGAGCCATAAGCAATTGGTCATGGTGAACAATCCATATATGCTGCTTCAGTATATCCAGTTCTTGAAAGGATATCTGAAACAGAATACAGGGATCACAAATCCGATAATCAAGACCGACATTCAGGTATCTGTAAATGGTAGACCTTTCCAATATATGTATGACCCAACTTGCAATTTATCGGAGGTCACCTATTCGCCATTTAAAGACTTAAAGTGGATTATACCCTTGAAGAAGCCCTAGAAAGTAGAACTCCTTCATCGATGCCAAGCCGGTTGGGCAGACGGAAAATCGCGGTCGTTTCATGCGCGTTCCTCCGCGCCATGCAGAGCTGGGACCGGCTTACACCTTATGCGGCGGCGCTGCCCGTTTCCTCACGCAGATATTGGATAACGAGGCGGAGGCGCTTGTTGAGGGAGAGCTCTTCGAGGAGTTGCTGGCGGCGAATCGCATCGGTGATGAAGGTCGCGGCCATGAGGTCAGCCAGCATTTCCATGTCGGTGAGGTGGGACAGATATTTGTCGACCTTTTCGGGCAACTGGCGGCCGGCACTTTTCAATTTCGAATAGAGCTCGATGACTTTGGCGCCGAGAGCGTCCGTTTCCACCGAGCTGGCGGATTCCGATTCGAGCGGCTCAATCCGGGCGATGGGGAACGGCTCGCTTTGTTCGAACCCGCTGAAGTGCACGCGTTGCAGACCCTGTAGGATCAGGTTCGAGGTGCCGTCACCGCGCCCGACGCAGGCGCGAATCAGCCCGACGCCGGCGGTGTGGAAAAAGTCGGCGGTCGATTCCCATTGGTTTCGTTGTGGCTTGATTAGGGCGACGCAAAACATCCGCTGTTCGCGCAACGCGTGTTCGAGCATCTGCTGGTAACGCAGCTCGAAGATATGCAGCGGCAGAAGCGCATGCGGAAATAGGAGCGTGCCCGGGAGCGGCATGACCGGGATTTCGCCAGGCAGGGTGATAGGTTCGTCCATGTAAAGAAAGTGAGCGGTACTAATTAAGATACGGCATCGAACTGGACCGCAAATTTTTCGGTTAACGCGGCGCTTTTGACTACGCCCGGGGCTACCGATAACGCGGCGGTGATGACCTTTGCGAGCTGTGGCGCAGACGGTGTGCTCGAAATCGTGGGCACAGGCTTCGAGCTTCGAATAGCCCTTGCGAAAAAGTTGACGCTGTGTTGCGTAAACCGTCATGCGTCTTCTATTCTTTTCCTGCGTCGCACTCTTTGTTGCCTGCGTGAATTTACGCGGCGCGGAGGTCCAGGTGAAGCCTTCGGGCTCGCCCCAGCCAAACCCGTCGCAATCGCCACGTCCGTCGGCGTCTGAGACAGCCGTCCCCAAGTACCGGCCTGCACTCCTGGGAACTGGGCCGCTCGCGATGATTAACCGAATTGATACGCCAGGGCTAATCCAGGCCGGACAGAAAGATGCGTCTCTTATGTTTTGCTGTTCGGTTTCGAGACGGGGCGAAGTCCGGAATGTCTGGGTCTACCGGGCCACGCCGGGTTCCGGGGAACTCGAAAAGGAAGTATACCGGTGTTTGGATGAGTCCGTCCTCGTTCCCGCGCTCTATAATTCGCAGCCCGTCGACGTCCTTTTCTTTGGAACGGTCGATTTCAAAATTGTGAATGGAAAACCCCGGCTCCGAATTTTCGCAAATCAGGAAGCCGAGGAATTGAAAAAAGAAAGCGACTTCGTCGGTCCGCAACCTTTCGTCGGACGCGATTCCAAATTCGAAGGATTACATTATCCCAACGATGTGCTGACCAATTCGCTCAGTGGTTTGGTGGAATTGGCGATGAAGATAGACGCGAACGGGAATCTGAAGGAGTTGCGGATGGTTTCAGAGTATCCGCCGCTGGTCGGATTTGGGCGGGCGGCCAAGGAGGATTTTCGAGTGGCGACATTCATTCCCGCTTTTCGTGATGGCAAACCGGTCGAGTGCAACATCACCCTCCCGGTTTACTATTCACCGTAGCGGCCTCTCGCTGCCCAAGAGCGCCCGCACCTGATCGGCCGCGAACCGCCGCCACTGTTCGATCGACAATTGGCCGGCGACCGCGCGCGAACCGAGGTGGACGTAATTTAGGAGGCAGCCACGGCGCGCCAATTCGAGGCGCGAAGCACGGCCAAACTGGCCCATTCCCATCGCGATCACAGAGGCGCGCCGTTGTCGGCTGAAGAAACCAAGGAGAGTGTCGAGCTCTGCCTCGGTGTCGGTCCAAGTCGCCACTTTCACCAGCGTTGCGCCTAACGACCGGGCGCGCTCTGCGATTTGATCGAGCTGGGCCGGGCGAGGCGTCGTTTCAAAATCGTGGAATGAAATGATCGCGGCGACTCCATTCGCCGCGGCCCGTTCCAGCACAGATCGGAGTGCCGGGACGGAGCGGAGCTCGATATCGACGTATCGCGCGGACGGGAGGAATTCGAGCAGAAGCGCGCGCCGTTGCACCGCGGAAAGATTGTGGGCGCCTCCCTCATCGGGATGCCGCGCGGTGATGATGAGGGGCGCTGGCAATTTTGGGACCGCGGCCCTTAGTTCGGCGAGGCGGCGGGCGAAGCGGTCCAATCGCAGTTCGAATAGTTCCGGCGGTTTTCGCATCCGAAGAGCGCGGCGCAGATCGGCGCGAGAAAAAATTACACCGACGATTTTCGGCGTCATGCCGCATCACCACCGGAGCGCCGGTTGAGCGCGCGCTCGACGTACTTCGCGAGAATGTCGAACTCGAGGTTCACGAGATCGCCGGGCTTAAGGTCGGGGAGATTCGTTTCCGCCCGCGTGTGAGGGATGATCCAAACCGCGAAACTTGTCGCCAGAACCTCGGCAACGGTGAGGCTGATCCCGTTCACTGCGATGGATCCTTGGGCGGCGACGAATAGCGCGAACTCAGACGGCAGCTCGATCTCGACGCGAAGATCGACGCCGCGCTCATCGAGCGCGACGATGCTTGCCGCGCAATCAACGTGACCCTGGACGAAGTGCCCGCCCAGAGGCGCGCCGGCTACGAGGGCGAGCTCGAGGTTCACTCGACTGTCGGGACGAAGCGCTTTCAGGTTGGTCCGGTTGAGCGTTTCCTGGAGCAGGTCGAATCCGAGGCGCGCACTCTCATTCGTCGTGGCCGTCAGGCAGCAGCCGTTAACCGCGACGCTATCACCAGGGCGGACCCTGCCGGCCAGTTGGGGCGCCGAAATTTCCAGCCGCTTTGTCGATTCGTTAGGCCGAAGCGCCGCGACAGTGCCGACCTCTTCAATTAAGCCGGTGAACATCGTTCAAGAATGGCGCCGCCGCCGGGCGAAGCAAGCCCCGCTGTTTCGCTAGCGAAAAAAGAGAATCGAAACGAGCACGAGAATCGGAATGAGGACCGGCAGGGCAAACTTGAGGATATAGCCGAAGAAGGTCGGCGTTGGGACACGGGCGTGTTCCGTAATTGCTTTGACCAGGAGGTTCGGGCCGTTGCCTATGTAGGTGATCGCGCCGAAAAAAGTAGCACCTAACGAAATGGCAACGAGCGAATGATCGTTGCTGGCGATGAACCGCGCGATGTGGCCGGCATTCTCGACGCTCAACTTTTGAAGGCCGAGCGCTCCAGCAAGAAAAGTGAGATAGGCCGGCGCGTTGTCCAGAACCGCGGAAAGCATCCCCGTGATCCAGAAGAACTGCGCGTCCGAATGCAATCCGAGATCGCCAGCATGCCCTTCCATGTAATCGAGCACTGGGATCATCGTTCCGAAAATACCGAGGAAGATCCACGCGATTTCCTTGAGTGGCGCGAAGGTGAACTCGTTCAAACGCCTGATCTCTGGGGCCGAAAACCAATAGGAGATAACGGCAATTACGACGATGAGCAGCTCGCGCCAGCCCGCGGGGAGAAGGATCAGGGTGATGAGCATCGCCGCCATCGCCAGCAAGTTTGTGGCGCCGATACACTGCCATTTTCCGGACGCGTGAGGATCGGGTTCGGTTTCGTGTGCATTGGCGATGGATTGACGAAAGTTGATTCGATCCCACACCCAAAAAATGGCAATGACCGCGGCGAGGGTAACCAGCCACGGTGCCCAGCAGCGTTGGATGGCCCACCAAAACGGCACGCCCTTAAGGAATCCAAGAAGCAACGGCGGCCCAACCGGCAAAAGGGCGCCGCCGATGTTGCTCACCACGAAAATGAAAAACGCGGCATGAAAAGCCGCGAAGCGACTTCGATTGAGCGCGATCCAGGGACGAATCAACAACATTGAGGCGCCGACCGTGCCGAGGAGATTCGCGAGCAGTGCGCCGATCACCAAAAAAACCGCATTCAATTCGGGTGTGGATCGCCCGCGAACGCGAAGATGAATTCCCGAAGCGACCACGAAAAAGGCGCCAACCACGACGATGAAACTCGCATATCCGAAACCGGCGGAGAGGACGCGTGATCCCAACTGGAGCGCGACAAGATAATAAGAAACCGTGATCGCCGCGAAGGCGCTGCAGACCTTCGGTGCATGCTTGTGCCAGTGGTCCCGCGAAAGAATTGGCGCGAGCGCGATCACGACCAACAGCGCGGCAAACGGAATCATGCTGAGCAGGCTGGGTTCCGACTGGGGCACGGTCATTGGATTGCATGATACCGCTAGAGTGGATCAGAGCCCGGAAAAAAGCGGCCGCCTAACGATCAGCGTTTCGTGGATGCCCGGATATTCTTCAACGTTTTCGCCGCGGCATGTCGCCCCCACGCACTTTTTTCGTTGCATAGCCGGCCCGATTCCTTTGAGATGGCCCGAAATCTGGTTGTGACGGGGTCCCGCTCGACATCCCTTCTGGCGGCTCCGTTCAAAATATTTTAAAAAAAGTGAAAAAAAGGCTTGTCAGCCCCCTGGAACCCCGGTAAACCTCACCGCCAAACCTAACCAAACCAATAGGAGAAACTAATGATAAGAAACGTACTGCACACGTTAGGATCCCTCCGCACAGCTGTCGTAGCTGCCGTGGGAATTCCTCTCGTTATCGCGGGTAGCGCTTACGCGCAGAACCCGACGCCTGCATCGGTGCCAAATGCACCAGTGCCCGCAAATACCGAAGCCACCGCCGAGCGCGTCATCGTGACCGGTTCCTACATTCCAACCGCGGAAACCGAATCGGCTCTGCCGGTGACCGTTTACACGGCGGAGGTCCTGAAGAAACAGGGCGCCAATACGCCGGTGGAAGGTCTGCGTCAGTTGCCTTCCTTCGTCGGTAATGCGGCGACGGAAAACGATTCGAACGCCGGCACCGGTGCGGCCTCGATCAACCTGCGCGGTATTGGATCAAACAACACCCTGATCCTGATCAATGGCCGTCGTGCCTTTTTAGGCGCTGGATTCAACGGGGCTCCGGACATCAACGCCATTCCAGTTAGTGCTCTCTCGCGCACTGAGATTTTGAAGGACGGCGCTTCGGCCATTTACGGCTCTGATGCCGTGGCCGGTGTCGTCAACTTCATTCTGCTCAATGGGCCGGGTGAGAAACCCTATGAAGGCGCGGAACTTTTCGCTCTTTATGGCAACACCACCGAGAAGGATGCGCACGTTCGCCAGGTTTACCTGCGCGGCGGCGTGACTGGTTTGGATGGCAAGGTGGCGATTGCGGCGTCGGGCGAATATTACTCCCGCGCTAACCTGTTTTCGCGCGATCGTGAAATCGCTACGACAGGCGACAACAGCAACAATCCCACGGGTAACAATTGGGGCGGCATCAACAACAACAGCCCAACCTACGGAGGCCGCGTGACTGTGGCATCCAGCGGATCTTTGCTATTCCCGCTAACGGGAGCGTTGACCCTGATCAATCGACCGGGTGTTGGCACAACTCCAGGCGACTACCGTCTGTTTGACGGGCCGGCCACTGGTGGAGGTGGAACGGACCCGAGCCGGTTCAACTTCCGCGACTTCACTCCCGCCATTCCCGCCGTCGAGAAGGCGCTTTATTTCGTGACCGCCCGATACAAGATTTTCGGCGAAGGACTCCAGATGTATGGCGACATCATGTATGCCAAGACCAAGCAGGACAACGGTCTCGCCGCTTCGCCGTTCGCCGTTCAGGGCACGCTGCTTGCGACCGGCGGTCCTGATGACGTGGCGGTATCACCCTACAGCCCGTTTGGCCGCTATCTGACGAGCGTAGCTTATCGGACCGTCGAAGAACTCGGCCTGCGCCGTTCGTTCTTCGACAACGATTACTACCGTTATGTGGTCGGCTTCAATGGCGACTTCACCATCAAAGACAACGCCTTCATCAGCCGCTTTGGATATGATACGGGCTTTGTTTATGAGCGTTACGACGATCTGGAAATCGATTCTGGTGACGCCCAGTTTACCCCGCTCTTTGGAGAGATCGTCGCGGGTAACTTCAACCCGTTCGTCGGTGTGGGCGGACCGGTTGTTGGCAGCGCCCCGACTTACGTTACCGATCCGGGGACCGGACTTTCGGTCCCGACGGGCGTGAGCCAGTCGTACGACAATATCGCGGCCGCGCAGCGGGCGGCGTTCCTCGGGCACTCCCAGTTCTACGAGCACGACTTCCTGTATGACGCGAAGATCAACGCCCACCTCTTCCCGAACCTGTGGGATGGCGGTTGGGATTTTGCGGCCGGCTACGAACATCGCCAGATCCGGCAGCACTCGGTTCCTGACCCAGTGCAGGCCAATGGCGACCAGCTCGGATTCAACGCTGCGCCGAACACGAAGACAACACAGGAAGTCGATTCCTACTTCGTCGAGTTAGGGATTCCGATCGTCACTTCGACGATGAACGTTCCATGGGTCAAGTCCTTCGACATCGAGGTCGCCTGGCGCTATGAGAAGTTCAGTGACCGGGATAATTATTCGAAGGCAACCGCGTCGTTTGACAACCCGAATCCGGATGAGGATTTTGGTGGATCTCCACGTGTCTCGCTCCGGTATCAACCGTTCGCGGACTTGACTCTGCGCGCCGCTTGGGGTCAATCCTTCCTCGCGCCGAATCCGACCCAGTTGTTCAATCCCATCGCGGAGAACTTCCCGCAGCTCTTCGATCCGTATAAAGGCGTCACCCTGCAGCCCCCGGGCGGCACGTGGCAGGGCGGAAATCTGCTCCTGAAGCCGGAAAAAACCGATGCTTACTCAGCGGGCTTAGTGTACACGCCCAAATGGCTGCCTGGTTTCACCATGACCGTGGATTGGTATCAGCTCTTCACAAAGGACCTGATTCTGAGTGGCGCGAACTTCGCTGCCTTGGCGTTGACTGCGAACGGCAACTCCCTCCTGCAGGGAGGACCCGCGATATTTGTTGACCCAGACGGTTGCGGTGGTGGAAGTCCTCTCGGGCCAGGTGGTGGTCCGGCTCTCGGTGTCACTCGTTTCGACACCGGCGGTGTGGACTGTATCGACGCGGCCAATTCCAACGCCGGTAAGCGTTTTGTCCAGGGTATGGACGTGACGGCGGTCTACGAGCTCCCGACCGAACGTTGGGGCAAGTTCACCTTCTCCGGCGGCTGGAACCACTTCTTCACCTGGAAAGCGGAGCCGGTCGAAGGCCTGGGAACGCACAACTTCCTCGGCAATTACTTCCAATCCTTCCCGCTTACTCCTGGTGGAATTCCCTTCAACAAGGGATTCCTCCGTGGGGAATGGGAATGGAAGCACTTCGACTTCATCGCTACGGGTAACTATATCGGTGACTACGAAGACGATCCGGGCTTCATCAAATACGAATGCGCCGGACCTGGCTGTCTCCAGCAGGGCCTCGTCCCCGGGAATGGGGGCACTATCACGGAGCCGAACTTCATCCTCCATCGCCGGATCACGCAATACATCACGCTCGACCTCCAGTTGAGCTACGAGTTCGTGAAGCCGCCGACGGAACCCGCTCCGTACGTGAAGGAATCGAAGGACAGCAAGAACGCGCCGGTCACCGAAGCCGTTACGGCCTCGATCTGGCAGCGGATGCTGTGGGGCACCAAGCTCACGGTCGGATGCAACGACGTGTTCGATCGCCAGCCGCCGTCAGTCCTCGGAGCCTTCAACGACAACTACGATACGTCGAACTATTCGATTCGTAATCGTTACTACTACATCAGCTTGACGAAGAAGTTCTAAGCTGAACTAATTAATCACTCACAGGGGGCGGGTGGCAGAAATGCCACCCGCCCTTTGTTTTTACCCACATAGAAACCAGTGTTCTGCGCGCGTCGGCTGGGCGGAGTTATGGTGACATCTTCTTCTTCACAGCCATGAGGAAGCGTGGAAAACCTGTCCGCGCCGTCGCCGACCCGACGAAGATGGCCCTGTCGGGGGATTCACGGTTTCTCGGTCCGTTAGCTGCCGGCGTTGTCCTGGTCGCATTCTGGATTGGTCTGCTTTTGAGCCTGCGAGAGAAAAGTCTCACCCTCGACGAGGGCGTCCACGTTACAGCCGGTTACGCATTCTGGCGTTTCGACGACTACCGACTCAACCCCGAGAATGGAAACCTTCCGGAGCGCGTGATGGCTTTACCCCTTCTGTTTGGCGATTACAAGTTCCCGCCCACGAACAGTGATGCCTGGCGGAATACTGACAAGTGGACCATCACCTGGCAGTGGTTTTATCAGCTTGGCAACGATGCAGATGAAATGACGCGCTACGGACGCGCCGCCATCGGACTGCTGGCGGTCGGATTAGGCGCGCTTATTTGGATGTGGTCGCGGCAGCTCTTCGGACCAACAGGCGGCATGCTCTCTTTGCTTCTTTACGTGCTCAATCCCTCGATTCTCGCCAACGGTGCCCTAATGACCTCGGACATGGCAGCCGGCCTCTTCTTCTTTGCCGCAACCTGGAGTTGGTGGCGCCTGTTGCAGCGACTGACGGTCGGACGCCTCCTCATTAGCACGCTCGCAATCGGGGCGCTGTTTCTCTCAAAAGCTTCAGCACTGTTGATTCTGCCGATTGCTCTTATCCTCGCCGTGGCGCGGCTGTGGAACGGAAAGTATCTCCCAGTTCGCCTATTCGGCTTGAGTGAAGTGCGTCGCCGGGGAATCCAACTACTCGCCTTCGCGATGGCTGGCCTCGCGCAGCTAGTGTTGGTGCTGGTTTTAATCTGGAGCTTTCACGGCTTTCGTTATGCCGCCTTCTCGCCTGCCATGCCGGGTGGCGCTTGGAACGAGGCCACATGGGAAACCTTGCTAGACAAGCCGACCCCCAAGGTACTTTTCGACCGTCTCGGTTTGAGCCCTCTGCAGAGTGAGCAGATTAAAAGCATTTTCGCTCGTGAGCGCGTCGATGAAAATTCCTGGTCGGCTGCTTCATTGAAAGCGCTGGATGCCGCAAAGCGCGAGGTGCTGGCAGAAGAGCAGACTTCCCGGCTGGAACAATCATTGGCCGAACCTCCCGCGCAGCTCTTTGCAAGAATCGTGGAAGCTCTGCGCCATCATCATTTGCTTCCGGAAGCGTACATCTACGGAATGGCGCATGTCTGGCGGGGCTCCCGGGAAAGGGCTGCTTTTTTCAATGGCGAATTCGGCGTCTCGGGCTGGCGGATGTTTTTTCCCTACACATTTTTGGTCAAAACTCCGTTGCCCCTCTTTGCCGTGATGGGGCTCGCCATCGCCGGCACCGTTGCCCGGAGGCAACAACGGAAGACAAAGGGGGGTGCACGCGATTCCGGTCCGACTTTCTACGACACCGTGCCGCTTTGGGTCTTGCTCGCCATCTATTGGTGCGCCGCAATTTCCAGCCATCTCAATATCGGTCACCGCCACCTTTTGCCGACTTATCCACCGCTGTTTGTTCTCTGCGGCGCGGCTGGATGGTGGCTGCGTGCCTGGCCAGGCGTCAGGAGTGAATCGAAGCCAGATCTTCGTTTTTCCCGCGGGATAGGAATTGGATTGTGCGTCGCCCTGGCATTATCAGCGGTCGAGGCCGCGTATCGTTTTCCGCAATACCTCGCGTATTTCAATGGACTCGTTAGGCCAGCTAACGGATACCGCCACTTGGTCGACAGCTCGCTGGATTGGGGGCAGGATTTGCCCGGCGTGCGGCGCTATATCGAAACCAAACATCCGGCCCCTCAGATTTACTTGTCCTATTTCGGTTTCGCCAACCCAGTGTATTACGGCATCCCCGCTATTCACACCTACTCGGTGACCGGCGCGCATCGGTCGCCAGCGCTCCAGACTTTCACCCTTTCAACGGACCGAGCGCGATCATTCCTGGAGGATTTGCTTCGGAAGGAGCCGGACTACGACGCCGAAAATGTTGTCACAGCGGATCGGGATGGCAGCGTCTTCGCCGTCGTCGTAAAGAAGCCGGCTGCGCTCCATCTGGCAGGCGGCACTTATTTCATTAGCGCCACCCTGCTCCAGCCAGTGACCCAGCCCGGGCGGGGGGCGTTTGGACCATGGAACAGTCGTTTGGAAAACAGATATCAAGCGGTGCGTCATTTCATGGCGCCCTTACTGTCGGAGGATGTCGGAGAGCGCAGGAGGGCGCTCACCCAGGTGCCGCTCGAGCAATGGTACTCTGCGATAAATGACTATGAATTCCTGCGTTTTCATCGTCTCGCTGCTTTCCTCAGACAACGCGAGGCTGATGATAACGTAGGCTTTTCGATTCTTGTTTATCACCTCAGCGATGACGATCTCGCCCGCGCCTTGGACGGACCTCCGGTCGAACTCGGTCGCGACTTATCCATGGAACTTTTTGGCGGCCGCCGATAACATGCGGCGACACCCGCCTCGACGCTTATTCAGCAGGCCCAAAGGGCGTGTCTCTTCGGGTTGCGCCCAGCAGGACTGACTTGTTTTTGCTTTCATTTTGAATTATCAAACGCTGATGGCTACCCACGCGCTTTCCGTGGCAAAGATGGCGCCTCCGAAGGCTCGCCAGGCGGAGACTGCTGCGGCCGCTGCAGCCACCAAATCGTCGCCATGGATACTCGATCGCTGGCGAGACTTGGTCCTCTTCGTCGGTACCCCGGCGCTGCTTATTCCCATCTTTACGGCTGCCCAGGCACGCTGGAGCGCGCAGGATATTTTTCTCTTTGTAGGCGCTTTTGGTGCGATGGGTCATCACCTGCCAGGAATGATCCGGGCATATGGCGACCGGGCGCTGTTCAACCGCTTCAAGATCCGGTTCGTTGTCGCCCCTCTGGCGATCCTCGCCGTCTGTATTTGGTCTGCGTTTTACAATATCCAGGCGGTTCAGCTCCTCGCGATGGCGTGGGGTATCTGGCATGGCATGATGCAAACCTACGGGTTTTGCCGGATTTATGATGCGAAGGCTTCTGCCAGGGCCGCGGCTCGCGCCCGCATCGACCTGATGTTGTGCTTCGCCTGGTTCGGGGCGGCCGTGTTGCTTTCCCCTATGCGTTTTAGGACTTTGCTCGAGCTTTACTACGAGAGCGGCGGTCCAGTGGTGGCCTCTTCGGCGGTGAGCGCATTTCGCATCGCGGTCGTGGCCAGCCTTGGGGTGGTGACCGTCGTTTTCCTGTGGCGCCAATGGAGTGACTGGCGGGCCCAGCGTGGCGCCAGCCCGGTGAAAATGACGTTGTTGATCAGTAGCATCGCCTTTTGGTGGTACTGCAATAATGGCGTCCAAAATATCCTGGTGGGGATCGCGTTGTTCGAGGTATTTCACGATGTCCAGTACCTGGCCATTGTTTGGATCTACAATCGCACTCGCGTCGAGCGCGACACGAGCATCGGCGGTTTTATGCGTTTCGTGTTCCGCCGGAGTGGAGCCCTGATTGGAGTGTACGTTGGGCTGGTGATGGCGTATGGAGCGATTGGTTTGACCCAATCGGCGATCACTGCGGAGTGGATTCGAAACGGTCTCATCGGGCTCGTCACGGCCTCCGCGTTGTTGCATTTTTATTACGACGGATTCATCTGGAAAGTGCGCGAAACGCAAACGCGCAGCATGCTTGGGATTGAAGGGGCGGGCGCGGCGACCCTGGCATTGCCGCGGCTTTGGCCCGCTTGGCTGCGCCACAGCCTTCGTTGGGCGGCGCTCGTCGTTCCGTTCGGAATTCTGTGCGCCGCGCAATTAGGCGGCCGCGTGGTTCCGCCGATCGAGCGCACGGCAAAAGTGGCGGAGGTCCTCCCGAACGATCCAAAGGCGCAACTCAACTACGGTAAAGCCCTGCACGAGGCCGGCCGCGTTCAGGAAGCCATCGGTAAATATGAGTTTGCGATAAGCCGCGATCCTACTTTGGCGGAGGCCGAATTTTTTCTTGGGATCGCTTGGAAGGATTTGGGGGACTTGGATGAGTCTCAGCGCCATTACGAGCGTTCTCTTGCGATCGACCCTAAAAGCGGCAAATGCGAGTCTAATTTAGCGACCGTCCTCTTAGCAAAAGGCCTGAGGGGCGAGGCCAAGAAGCATTATGAGCACAGCCTCACGTTGAGCCCTCTGCTCCAAATCGCGCACAAGGAATTGGGAGACATTCTTTGCGGCGAAGGGAATTACAGCGCCGCAATTACGCACTACGAGGCAGCGTTGCGGATCCAGCCGGATTTTATGGAAGCGCAACAGAACCTTAGCTTCGCCCGTTCGTTAGCGGGCCGATAGTTTGGGGCGACTGTATGGGTGGTGGTTCTTGCGGGGATAGAAGTGGCATGGGCGCTGCTATAAAAACCATAACGAGTATGGTTTTAATTAGTGTCCGCCCATTCGCCCTCCGAAAAATGATCCTGCTCCTCGTCGCCCTGCTCGGTTTTTCGGCCCTCTGCTTCGCCGATCCCGTGCTCATGGTTCGGCGTCATGGTCAGGTCCATTTGAGGGGTCAGGGCTCTCCTGACCGAACCGTAATCGGCGTAACTGCATCGACCCTTGCGCCCAATGCCCCTGCCGCTTTCGGCAAAGAGGATGGCCCGGTCCTGCGGGATAGAAGTCTGTTCTTTCAACTCGACCGATGTGCATTGGACGCAATGGGAGACCCGGCCGACGTCTCTTTCTGGCGCACCATCAACGGAGATTAGTTACGGAACACCCCGTCTCCCGGGAGGGGAGTATCGGTTGAGTCAGGAAAAAATTTCGTGGCCAGGCGAAGATTTTTGTTGCCGTCGCGGCGAAGAAGTCCTACTATCGTTTTTGTGGATATGGAAATTATGAGAACACTCACCTCTGTCTTAACCCGCTCTTCCGCCTGCATCTTGATCTCCGCTTCGACGGTTTTCGCCTCCGATGTCATCCTCCAAAAGGTGCCGATCGAAGCGAACACCCCCGCGACGGCGAAGTCAAAGCTGAGCCCGCAAGCTAGCTTCGCACTTATCAACTACAATGTCCGGACGCAGGCGCGCGCTTTGTATGTCAGCTCAGGTGCTGACTTAAGTCTCGCGAATAAGATGATCGACGACCAAGCGGCGACCTCGTTTGTTTTTTCGCCAGCCGACAACTCGCCCGTCGCTGTCATCGACCTCGGAAAGGTAGCGACGGTCCGACGTCTCTCGGCCGTTTACTCACCGCGCGCTACCGCGATCGATTTTTATGTTCTGTCGACACTGCCCGGAGTCGACGGTGGCAACACCGCCAATTCGTTGAAACTCGATGAGAAAACTTTCGCGCATCTGAAATCCGTAGCCTCGGCGATCGACGACGGCACGCAGGGACGCGCGAGCGTAGACTTCCCCGCGACCTCCGGCCGCTACGTAATGGTGCGCTGGTCGCCGGCTACCCACGCCGATACAGCTTTCACCGTGGCTGAGGTTTCAGCGTTCAGCCCTAGCCGCGGGAATCTGCTCGCCTCGAATCGTGATTTCTCCAGTGCGCAAACGACCGCTGATTCCAAAGACGTAGCAGATTCCAAAGATGTCTCCGATAGCAAAGACGTTCCGGAAGAGGTTCCTCCGCAGCCGCCAGCTGAAGGACCCCCGCCATCCCTGCCGAACCCGCCGCCTTTCACTTTTATTCCTCAGCTCACTCCGCAAAGCGAGTAAGTCCGGATCCGTTTTCAGAAAACCCGCCAATCGGCTCGTCCGGTTGGCGGGTTTTTTTTGATACTCCGTTGTACGGGCGATTAAAGCAGGTCGCGAATGATTCCGAAGATCAAGGTGTTGTCGATTGACCCTTTGACCGCATCGGTTCCGGGCCCGTTCCCGAACGCCATTACGTCCTCAACAGTCTCGAGCGCCGTCGGCGCGTAGAAAGCAGCCGGCTCCTGCGGGGGATCGAGCGTTTCGGTTGGCGAGGGAGACGACTGCAAACTTAGTTTGGCCGTGCCGTAGGATTTCGCCCCGTTCGGACCAGTAGCCCAGGATAACCAGGGATCGCCGCTTGAATTCAAGCCGAGGACAGCGATGCCGCGATCGTTTCGAAAAGGCGAACCATTTAGATGCAATCCACCTAAAGCTACACTGCCGCAGACAATGACGGTCGAATTTCCGCCCGCATACCGCAGTGCTACGGAGACTGCGCGATCCAATTCCGCGGTTTCGGCGAGCGTATGTTCGCCGTCGTTTTGCTCGGCTGCCTTCCGCATGAGATTCGCGTTCACCACCAGCAGGTAGCCGCCTCGATTGTATTGGAGCAGCTCAATCGCACGCCGAACCATATCGGGCAGGCTTGGTTGTTCGTGACGCGCTTCCATGTGGTCGGCATACGCCAGCTCAGTTCCGGCGAAAGCCCCGAAAAGTTTCGGTCTCCTCCAGCCGGGGACAGATTCCAGGTCTGCTTTCGTTCGCGCGATATCGAAGCCTTTGCGGCGAATTTCAGAAAGAAGATCGCGTCCGTCCTTTCGAAAGCCACTCTTTGCTTCCGGCAGGAAATCGTCTACTCCCCCTCCCAGCACTAGATCGACGGACGCGACGTCGACTAACTGGCGGGCGATTTCGGATTGCGCCGTTGCCTGGGTCGCATGGGCGTAGAAGGCACCGGAGGTAGGAGCCGCGATCTTGCCGTCCGTCACTAATCCGGTGGCTCGCCCGGCACGTTGAGCTAGTTCGAGTAGAGTCGGAGCAGGTTCGCCCCGAGACTGCGCGCCGATCGCGCCTCTATTGACCTTGATTCCCGTCGCAAGGGCGGAGGCTGCCGCCGCGACATCGGGAGCGGCGAAGTCGTTCGAGTAATTTTTCACCAACGCCACGTGGGCCATACAGTCGAGAGCCAATGGCGTGTCGACTCCGCCGGCATACACCCGAGTGGGCGCAAGGCGGGCGGGAGCGAGGCCGTCGCCGACGAAAAGGATAATGCCAAACGGTTTTTGGACGACCCAATGTTGAAAATAGAAAACGCCGAACGCCGCGAAGAGAAGAAGACAGAAAAGCGCGATCAACTGGTTGCGCCATTTCATGCGTCGATCTAGGAGCCGGCTCTCCGGCTTGTCAATCCACAACCGGAAACCACTTGTCCGCTGCCCTAACGCCGCGAAACTTCCGACGTGCTGAAGCCGATCATTCTCATTATCCGCGATGGCTGGGGAATCAACCCAGGCGGCCGGGAGAAGCGGGAAGAAAATGGGGACGCGACCTTGCTCGCCCGCACGCCCTTTCACGATCGCCTCTATCGCGAGTACCCGCTCGGCAGGCTCAGCGCGAGCGGGCTCGACGTAGGCTTACCCAAGGGTCAAATGGGGAACTCGGAGGTCGGCCATCTCAATCTCGGCGCCGGCCGAATCGTCTATCAGGATCTGACTCGCATCAACAACGCGATCGCCGAAGGCGAGCTTGCGCGCAATTCGGTGGCGCAGGAGGCGTTCGCGAAAGCGAGAGAACATCGGCTCCATTTCCTGGGATTGGTCTCGGATGGCGGTGTCCACAGCCATTACAAGCATCTGATCGCGCTGGCGGACGCGGCGCACGCGGCTGGGGTCACCGATATTTTCGTCCACGCTTTTACCGATGGGCGCGACACGTCGCCGACCGGCGGCGCCGATTTTCTTGAGGCGTGCGCGGCCGGGCTGGTAAAGAGCGGCGCGAAAATAGTTACGGTCGTGGGCCGGTATTTCGCAATGGATCGCGATCGTCGGTGGGACCGGACCAAGAAAGCCTGGGATGCTATTGTACTTGGGCGGGGCGCATCATACGACGGATCGCCCGCCGACGCTGTCCGAGCGCAATACGAGAGCGGGACGACCGATGAATTTCTGCCCCCGCTTATTTTTTCCCACCCGGACGAAGAACGAATTCGCGATGGCGACACGGTCTTCTTTTTTAATTTTCGCGCAGACCGTGCCCGGCAGTTGTCTCAGGCATTCCTTCGCGCCGATTTCGACGGCTTCGCGCGAGAGGCGTGCCCCCGGGTGAACTACGTCACGCTCACCCAATACGACAGCACTTACTCGGCGCCGTTCGTTTTTGCGCCGACCGAGCTTCCGAAAATCCTTGCCGAAGTGGTCAGTCTAGCGGGCAAGACCCAATTGCGCATTGCCGAGACGGAAAAGTATCCGCACGTCACCTATTTTTTTAACGGCGGAATCGAGCGCGCGTTTCCGGGCGAGGAGCGGAAGATCGTGCCGTCGCCGAAGGTTGCGACCTACGATTTGAAGCCAGAGATGAGCGCCGTCGAAGTGACCGAGGAGGTCCTTGCCCGGCTCGCCGATCACGACCTGATCATCCTGAATTTCGCCAATCCCGATATGGTCGGCCACACCGGCGTTCTCCCCGCCGGCATCAAAGCCGTTGAAAAGATCGATGACTGCGTCTCGCGCATTGTTCCGGCCGTTCTAAAACTGGGCGGCGCCTGCCTCATCACCGCGGATCACGGAAACTGCGAGCTCATGCGAAATCCCGACGGCTCGCCAAATACGGCGCACACGACGAATCTTGTTCACTTCATTTACGTGGCCGGGAACGCCGCAGAATTTCGCGTCGATGACGGAATTTTGGCCGATGTCGCGCCGACCCTGCTCTTCCTGCTCGGCCTGCCGCAGCCGAAAGAAATGAGTGGCCGCAATCTATTGGTCGCGAAACCCTGAGCCGGCGAAGGTGTCGGTCGCGGTGATCTGTTCGCGAGTGATGGCGAAAGCTCGATTGAACTGGCGCGTGCCAGCGGCCGCGATGCGTTGCAGCAATCGAATCCGTGCCTGAGCATCGTTGTCATGCCAGGCAGGTTTGCGCACCAGGTCGAGGACGCCGTTGATTTCCACGAGCACGCCCCAGCCGGGGGGCAATTCCGTCTCCCGAAACAATTCGTTAGGCAGGACGAGGAAAAACAGATTTGCGCAGTGATAACGCACCAGGCACTCGAACTTCGTTCCGCCGTAGAGTCGATTTTCGAGGGCGGCGAATTCCCGCAGGACGCGCCGATAACCGCGGTGCCCGATTGCATCGAAATCGTGGGAATCGTATTCAGCGAAAAGGGAATCGCCGGTTCGCAAGGTGGGATAGTGAACGCGCAGATGCTTTTCGAGAATGTCGCGACGGCGCCGGAGCGAGCGCAGACGCTCCCGCGTCGTTGCGGTTTCGCAGTTATCGCGGCGCAGATCCGGCAGAGCCTGCTTGCATTCGAAAATGGCCGTAACCGTCTGCTCGCGGAGGCGTGCTCGATACGCCGCGACGTCCGCCCGGTATCGGCACTGCGGCAAAGTCACTTCAGCCGCGCACGCTAAGAAGCCATTCGCCTGCGCCCACAAGAGCGCCAGCCGCTTTAGTCGAAGGTGGGCGTCTGTCTCGGCGCGCCGGCCCGCTATTGGCGTGTCCATTCGGCAAGCTCCTTTGCCCAATAAGTCACAATCAAATCCGCGCCGGCCCGCTTGAGCGAAGTCATGATCTCCAGGACGGCGGTGCGCTCGTCGAAGCATCCTTTCTCCGCGCCCGCCTTCACCATGGCGAATTCCCCGCTGACGTGATAGACGGCCGTCGGCTTTCCAAAGCGCTCTCGCACTCGCCAGAGAATGTCGAGATAGGGCAATCCGGGTTTGACCAGAATGATGTCGGCGCCTTCCTCGATATCGAGGGCCACTTCACGTAACGCTTCTCGCGCGTTCGCGCTGTCCATCTGGTAGGAACGGCGGTCGCCAAACTGAGGCGGGCTTTCGGCGGCCTCGCGAAACGGCCCGTAAAAGGCGGACGCGAACTTTACCGCGTAGCTCATGATTCCGGTGTTCTGAAAACCCTGTGCGTCCAGCGCCTCGCGGATAGCGCCGACCCGGCCGTCCATCATGTCGCTCGGCGCCACGAAGTCCGCCCCAGCAGCCGCATGCGAGACCGCGGTCTTGGCGAGCAACTCGACCGACTCGTCGTTCAAGACGTGGAAATGCTCGCCGTCCATTCGCGTCACGCCGCAATGCCCGTGACTCATGTATTCGCACAAACAAACGTCGGTCATGACCACGAGGTTAGGGCAGCTCTCTTTGATGGCGCGCACCGCCTGTTGGACCACGCCATTCTCGGCATACGCGCCGCTGGCGCTCTCGTCCTTCTCTCGCGGGATTCCGAAAAGCAACACGGCCTGCAACCCGAGTTCGCAGGCCTGTCGCGCTTCCGCCGCCACATCAGAAAGGGCGAGCTGATAAACGCCGGGCATGCTCCCGATCGCCTGCCGGGACGAAAGCTTTTCGCTCACAAAAACGGGGAGCACGAAATCGTGCGCAGTCAGCCTTGTTTCCCGGACCAGATTCCGCAGGCCTTCGCTGAGGCGCAAACGACGCGGACGCTGGACCAGTTTCCTCATGGGGCGAGGCTACGCGCTCGTTTCTGCGGTCGCAAGTTCGCCGAGCTTGACGCGCTTTCACCCAGCAGCGTGAATGGGGCCCACAATGCGCGCGAGTGGCAGCCTAACGACCGATTACCTGCTGATCGACGTCAGCAATTCGTTCGTGAAGCTGGCGCCGGCGACGTGTGGGAGGATCGGGAAAACGATTCGGTTGCCGACGAGCAAACTGACGATCGCAGCAATTCGGGAAATCCTGCGAACCCGCAAAGCTCGCACGGTGGTGGTGGCATCGGTGGTTCCAAAGAAAAACAAAACGATTACGCAAGGCGCGGGCTCGGCGCGCGTTCTGTTTCTCACCCCCAGGCTCGATCTTGGTGTCGGGATCGATTATCCGCAGCCGCGGTCGATCGGCGCCGATCGTCTCGCGAACGCGGTGGCGGTGGCGCATCTTTACGGAACACCTGCCATCGTGGTCGACTTCGGCACGGCGGTCACATTCGACGTTGTCTCCGCGAAGGGTGATTACGTCGGCGGTGTTATTGCGCCCGGTCTGGAAGCGATGACGAGTTACCTTTACCAGCGCACTGCGTTGTTGCCGAAGCTGACGTTGCGCGAGCCGCGCCGCGCAATCGGAAAAACAACGCGCGACGCAATGATGTCGGGCGCCGTATTCGGTTATCGCGGTTTGGTTCGCGAAATCGTCGAGCGACTGTGCGCTGAGAATTTTCCCGGCGCGAAACCGCGAATCGTGGCGACCGGTGGTTACGCGAAATTGATCGCGAGGAAACTACCGCAAATCCAAGCAGTGCATGCAAACCTGACTTTGGAAGGTCTGCGCATCGTGGGGAATCGAAATCCGAGCTAAAAATAGAGGTCGGTAACTGCGACGCAACCAGCAGGTTGATAGGGTTTTGCGGAAAAATACAATTTTCGCGGAGATAACGGCAAAATAGACTTGTGTTTGGGCGCGCGGCTCGCTTCTATCCCCCTTGCATGAATATTCGGAAATTCGCCACGATAACCGTCCTGGTCGTTAGTTCTTTTGCCGCAACCAACGTTGCCCCGACCAAGGCCGAGCTAGACTCGATGTACGACAAGGCGTTTCGCGAATTCAGCGCCGCCAACTACGACCAGGCGTTGAAGGAACTCGACGCCATCGATGCGCGCCAACCCGACCTCGCGGAGTCGCAGAATTTACGCGGCGTTATTCTAATGCGGCAGGCGCAGTACGATCAGGCGGAAGCCGCGTTGCAAAAAGCGCTCGCGACTGATCCGAAATTCTGGAACGCGCGCTTCAATCTCGCGGAAATTCCGTTTCTGCGGAAGGACTGGGCCGAAGCGCGGAAGCGTTTCGAAGGCTTGCTCCAAGGCGGAACGTCCGAGCTTCAGGGCGAAGCTGCGCAACTGATTCAATACAAAATCCTCCTCACCTACCTACTCGAAGGGAAGGAGAACATGGTTGATTCCATTCTCGCGAAGTTCGAGCTCACTCCCGATACGCCGGCGGTGACCTATTCAAATGCAGCCGTCGCGTTCCAACATAAAAAAGAGAATGAAGCCAAGGACCTGATCGCCGGAGCTGAGAAAAAATTCTCGCCGCAACTGAACAAACTTTTCGCCGAATCATTTTACGAAATCGGCTGGATGCAAAAGCCGGCCGGCCAGACCCGCGTAGCGTTGGAGATCACGACTGCAGCGGAGAAGGCGCAGAAGGCGAAAGCGATCGCGGCAGAGAAAGTGGACCAGGCCGAACAGGCGTTCCAGCAGCGTGATTACACGGCGGCGAAACGGCTGATTGATGAAGCCGACGCGGCCGATCCGAATCAGCCGGCGACTCTCAACTTGAAGGGCGAAATTCTGCTCGCGCAAAAAGATTTCGACGGCGCCGAGAACACCTTCAAGCAGGCGGCGAAAATCGATCCGAAGTTCCGGGAGGCGCAATACAATCTCGCGCAGATCCCGTTCAAGAAAAAGGAATACACCAAAGCACGCGATCGGTTCGAGGCGCTCTTTAACAACACGCCTGCGACCGGCGGCGACAAGAATCAGGCTTCGCAGATCATCAAGTTTAAGATTTTCCTGACCTTGCTTTTGGAGGGTAAAGACAGCCGCGCCCAAAAAATGATGGAGCAGTTCCAGTTTACGGGGGACACGCCGGCGCTTTACTACGCGCAGGCCGCTTGGGAATTTAAACATAGCAATACGGCGAAAGCGAAAGACTGGATTGATTCCGCCAGGAAGATCTATTCGCCGGCGCTCAACCTGGTGTTTGCGGATTCGTTTTATGACGTGGGCTGGCTCCAGCAGCCGCAGAACGTCGCCTCCGCGCCGGTGACGCCTGCAAAAGAAGTGGCGAAAACGGAAACGACGGCGCCGTCCATCGAGCCGAGCCCGATTCCCGCGCCCGCGCTGGCGTTGAACAAAACGCCGAAGACGACGGAAGTCGCGCCGCAGAAGTCCGCTAACGAAACGCAAACGCTGGCGAAGAACGAAAAGCCGCCCGGGCCTTTGACGACAAATTCTCCGAGCGTCGAAATGCCCTCCGCGGCGAATGCGTTGCCGTCAGAGACGCGCGCGCCGTTGCCGAAGGAACCGGAAAACATTACCCAGCCCGCGATGAGCCCGGCCACTGGCCCGGCGACAACGACGAATGCTGTAGCCGAGCAAAGTCCCGCGAATGGCCCTTCCACCTCGACGGCTGTCACTCAACAAAGCCCGGCGACTTCCCCTGCAACAAAAGCACCAGCGACGACCAACGCCGTTTCCTCTCCGGCTACGGTTCTTGCACCCGCGACTGTGCAGGAGCCGAGCGTGAGCGCGGCGGATCAATTCGACATTCGATCGCTCGTCGTCTGGGGCGGATTCGTGGCAGGCGGTTTGCTTTTGGCTTGGGTCGTGTTTTCCGAATTTCGCCGCCGTATCAGTGTTTCCGCTTATCGCTCGCCAGCGACGGCGAGCGGTCCAAGCTTCGACGCTTTGGAGTCTGAGCCCGCCGTGGAAAAGATGGCGGCGCCGAAGCGCCTCGCCGGCGGTCCTCCACAAGTTTCATTGCATCTGAAAGCATCGGAGCCGTCCGTTCGCCGCGGCGCAGTGCCGTTCGGCAAGACGAGCCGGCCATTCGGCAGTAACGGAGGCACGACTAGCGTTGCTCCGGTGGAGAACTTCGTCCCGCGGACGCCAGAGCCCGCGCCGAAAGTCGAGCCCGTTGAAATGCGCGCGATCGCGCCGATCGCGGATCTGATGCCGGAGCCCGAGAAGCCGGTAATGGATTTCGAACCCGAGAGCGTTTCGCAGCCGGTGACCGAAATCGCCGAATTCAGCTCGGTCGGTGAACCGCAAGTCATCGAAGAACCGGTGAAAGACGAGCCAATCTTCGCGAAGGAATCGGTGTTTGTGGATGAGCCGGCGGTTGCCGAAATGCCTTCGAGTACCGAAGCCGTCTCGACCGAGAAGCCAGCTTGGACACCCTTCACGCCAGAACCGGCCTGGACGCCGGTCGCATCCGAAACCGCGCCATCCGTATTCGAAATTCCCGAGCCGGTCGAAGAAATTGCCGCGCCGGTCGAAGAAATTGCCGCGCCGGTTGCGGAAGTTGCCGCGCCAATCGAGGAAGTTGCGGAGCCCGTCATGGAGACGGCAGCGTTCTTTGAGTCGGTTACCGAGCCGGTCGTTAGAGAGCCCGAAGTTGTCGCCGCACCGCCAGAATTTTCCGTGGAGGAACCAGTTGCACAAGGGCCGCCCATCCCGTATCAAGTTCCCGCGTTTGAAACCGATTCGCCGATGGCCGAAATCACCAAACCGGAACCGGAAGAACTTCCCGCCCACCTCGCCAAGGGCGTTGTTGCGGGAACCTCGATGGCCGGAGTGGGTGCGCTTCGTCACTCTGTAGAATCCCCATCCTTCGCGCCTCAAGTCATATCCACCGAGCCTCTGGCTCAGCAGCCAACAACACCAGCCACCATGCCTCAACCGAACCAACCTATACCCGCTCCTTCGATTCGTCCCAGCCCCATGACTGGCGGCGCGCCGCAATCACCCGCTCAAGTGCAAGCACCGACCAGCGGCATGCAGACCGCCGTGCAACTTACCTTCTCGTTTGAGATCGCGTCGCTGCAACTCACGCCAACCTTCAAGATGGGCGCGCTCCAGCTGAAGCCGACGTCGAAGATCGTCACCATGCGCCTGGCGCCCTCGCAGCAGCCGCAGCCAGCGATGAATCTCCAGGTCACCTTCGAGATTTCGAACGTGCAGGCGTCGGGCGGCGGCATCGGCCAGATCCGTCTTACCCCTTCCCAGCAGCAGCGGCCGAGCGTGATTACTTCACCGGCGTTCAACATCGCGGGGCTCCAATTACTCTCCGGCTCGGACTCGGGCGCGGTGCAATTGACGCCCTCCCAGCAAGGCCAGGCCTCGGTGCACGTCACCGGCCGGTTCCAGATCGCGACGGTCGAGTTTTCGCCGTCGTTTGAAATCGCCTCGCTCGTCTTGAACTCGACCTCGAAGAGCGTGTCGGTCCAACTGCCCGGCTCAGGTCCGAGCGCCGTGGAAGGCGCGCCTGTCTTCGACATCGCGAACGTTCAGGTCACCGGCAACGGCGAGATCGGGATGATGCAACTCAATGCCCAGGGCGCCGCGCCCAAGGCGGCGTAAGCAGCGATAACTAATTTGGCGAACGAGGAGGCCGTGATGCCTCCTCGTTTTGCGTACTGCTTTCGAACGAGCCGCGGTCTCCGGACCGCCATTTGAATTCGTCGGCGGTTTGTAAACCTTCGCTCCTTGATGCGAAGCGACCGTCAGCGCTTCTTAGCGAAGCGACCCCGATTCAGCGACCGCAGTTTCGGCGGAACAAACTCTCCGTCTTTTCGGATCAATTTTCCGTCAAAATAAACTTCGCCGCCGCCGTAGTCGGGCCGCTGAATGTTGACCATGTCCCAGTGCACTTGGCTGCGATTTCCGTTATCGGCGTCTTCGTAGGCCTGTCCCGGCGTGAAATGAAATGAGCCGGCAATTTTTTCGTCGAACAGAATGTCCCGCATCGGATGAAGGACGAAGGGATTAAAGCCAAGCGAGAATTCTCCGATGTAACGCGCCCCCGGATCGGAATCGAGAATCTTGTTCAGCTTCTCGGTGTTGTTGCTGGTCGCCTTGACGACTTTTCCGTCTTCGAACTCCAGTCGAATATTGTCGAAACCGGTCCCCTGATAGATCGTCGGCGCGTTAAACAAAACGTGGCCTTGGACCGAATCTTTCACGGGGCAGCTGAAAACTTCGCCGTCCGGAATATTGCGATCCCCGCCGCAAATGACGGAACCAATTCCCTTGATGCTGAACCGGAGGTCGGTGCCGGGACCTTTGATCTCGACCTGATCGGTTTTGTCCATGAGTTGCTTGAGCGCTTTCATGCCGGGGTGGAGCTTGCGGTAATCGAGGGTGCAGACATCGAAATAAAAATCTTCAAACGCCTCGGTGCTCATGCCCGCGAGCTGCGCCATTGAGGGCGACGGCCAGCGCAACACCACCCATTTCGTCTTCTGGACTCGCCAGTCGATCACGGGCCGCATCTTTTTTGCAACCAGCTTCATTTGCTGTGGCGGAACGTCCGAAAGTTCGGTGATGTTGTGACTGCCTCGGACCGCAATATAGGCATCCATTTTCTTCATCCGAGCCAGTTCGTGGATGGCGGTAAGATTGAGCTGCCGCTCGGTCGCATTCAGAGCCAACTCGCGGTTCAGACGCGCGCGCTGGACCTGGACCAAAGGGATAGCTCCGGCTTTTCGGGCCGCCCGCACGAGCGCAATGGTCATCTCGTCCGGGACGTCGAACGTTTCGATCAGAACGGTCTCGTTACGCTGCAAACGCGTCGAATATTCGACCAGGACTTTGGCGAGCTTGTCGTAGCGCGAATCATGCATAGGCGCTAACGATTCCACCGCAGTCGCGGGATGCAACCGTCAGGCAACGCGTGACAACTTCGCCGCATAAGCGCCATCGAAGCCGTCTCGGAACGGGAGAACCGCCCGCTGCTCGAGTACTTTAAGAAGGGGAAACTCTCTCAGAATCGCTTTAGTTACTCCCTCGTTCTCTTCCGGCTCGAGACTGCAGGTGCTGTAAACCAGCGAGCCGCCTTGTTTCAAAAGCGGGACGACAGCGCGGACGATTCGGGTCTGAAGCGAGGGCATCCGCCCGAAGTCGTCGGGCGAGAGCCGCCAGCGAACGTCCACTCGCCGGCGCATCACTCCCGTGTTGCTGCATGGCGCGTCGACCAAAATCCGATCGAAACCGGCGACATCCTCGAAGGGTTTACCGCTGGTCCAGTCGTGGTGCACGCAACGCGCAATCGTAACCCCAAGGCGCTCGAGATTATCGCGCAGGATTCCGATACGATGTTCATCGCGGTCGCAGGCAACGATCGCGCCATCGTCCTTCATCAATTCGGCCAGGTAGCTAGTCTTGCCGCCCGGAGCCGCGCAGGCGTCGAGGACCCGCTCACCCGGTTTGGCGTCGAGGAGAGAGCAAGCGGCTGCGGTGCTCGGGTCTTGAATGTAGCCGTGGCCCGCAGCGACCGCTTCTCCCGAAAAGTTCCCGAGGCGAACAAAGTTTCCCAACCCTTCGATTCGTTCAGCGCTGCTGTATCTGGCAACGAAGTCCGCGTCTGAAATCTTGAGCCCATTCACCCGCGCATAAACAAGCGCTGGACGATTGTTCCATTCACAAAGCTGCTCCGTTTCTTCGGCGCCGAAGTTTTTCCTCCACCGATTAATCAGGAATGCCGGATGCGATCGCCGGACAGCCAGCTCCTGCACCTGAGCTCGCTGCAAGAGATCTGCTTTGCCGCGCACGGCATTGCGCAAGACTCCATTAATCAGCGCCCGATTGCGGCGTTCGGCGAGCTCAACGGTTTCGAAAATGGCAGCGTGCTCCGGGGTCTGGAGGAGAAACAGTTGATAGACTCCAAGCCGCAACAGGTCGCGCGAACTATGATCGAGATGGCCGGACCGAAGCCGGCCGATCCAAAAATCGAGCAGTGTCAGGTTGCGAAGGACGCCGTAAAAAAGTTCGGTGGCGAAAGCCCGATCCGCCGGGGAGAGCTCGCCGGATCCCAAACCCTCGGCCAGGATCGCATCGGAAAATTTCCTTCCGCTGCGCCACTCTTCCAAAGCGGCGAGGGCGACACCGCGTGAGCTAGGTTTGCGCACTACTGCGGCTTTACGCTCGCCCGCCCGATCGAGTGATAGCGGAAGCCAAGCTTCGCCATCGTGGCCGGGTCGAACAGATTTCGCCCATCGAAAATAATAGGCGTCGTCATTTTCCCTTTCACGACTTCGAGATCGATGTTGGCGAACTCCGGCCACTCCGTTGCGACGATGAGCGCTTCCGCACCTTCGACCGCTTCGAGCGCCGAATTCGCGAAGGTCGCGCTGGCAATCGCATCCACTTCGCGCGCCTTCTCCATCGCTTTCGGATCGTAAACCGAGACGTGCGCCTTCTCTTTCAGCATGTCGGCTACGAGTTCGATCGCCACCGAGGACCGGATGTCGTCCGTGTTCGGCTTGAAAGCGAGCCCCCATACCGCGATTTTTTTGTCCCGCAAAACCCAGAGCGTGTCGCGGATCGTTTTCAGGAAACGGTTCTTCTGCTCGCCATTGATCCGTTGCACTTCTTTTAGGAGGGTGAACGGCACGCCGAGCTGCTCGCAGATCGTGATGAACGCGGCGATGTCTTTCGGGAAGCAGGAACCGCCGTAGCCGATCCCGGCATTGAGAAAACTCCGGCCAATCCGCTTGTCCGTACCAATGCCGTCCGCGACTTTCTCAATATCCGCGCCGCTCGCTTCGCAGATCGCGGAAACCGCGTTGATGTAGGAAATCTTGAGGGCGAGGAAAGAATTGGCCGCGTGCTTGATCAATTCTGCGCTGTTGATATCCGTCACCAGGATCGGCGCCATGAATGGTTCGTAGACCTTCTTCATCAGGTCGATCGCGTGCTCGCTCTGCGCGCCGATTACGATCCGGTCGGGATTCATCAAGTCGGCGACCGCGCATCCTTCCCGAAGGAATTCCGGATTGCTCACGACATCGAATTCCGCGCCGTGCTGGTTATAGCGCTTTATGGTATCGCGCACCTTTTCGCCGGTCTTCACCGGCACGGTGCTCTTGTCGACGATCACGCGATAGCTCATGAGAACTCCGGCGATCTCCCGCGCCACTTTCTCGATGAAGCTCAGATCGACGCTGCCGTCCGGCTGCTGCGGCGTCGGCACCGCAATAAAAACTATCTGCGAGTTGTCGACGCCTTCCTTGATGCTGCCCGTGAACCGGAGCCGGTGTGCGGAGACATTGCGATGCACCACTTCTTCGAGTCCCGGTTCGTAGATAGGAATTCTACCGGCCTGGAGCGCTTCCACCTTCCGCGGATCGTTGTCGACCCCGATCACGTTGTGACCGACATCGGCGAAACAGGCCCCCGTGACGAGCCCGACATAACCAGAACCGATAATGGAAATATCCATGCGAAAAATTCTGCGCGATCGAACGGCGACTATTGCGTCTGCTCGGAGCCGGCCGGATCGAAATTCAAATCGAAGCTAAATTTAGGCAGCGCCTTTAACGTGAAGGTGAGAAGGACGCCATATTCTTTGACGCCGCCATTGTCCCGAACAATCGCCCCGATGGAAGCGACCCAGCTCGTCAGGTCGCGATAGATCGAGTAGCGCTGTTGTTCAAGCACGCCGGTGGTCCCTTCGTATTGTTCGGAAAATCCAACGCCCCAGTTATCGTCGATCCGGTAGTAGCCCCCGAACACGTAGAGGCTGCTATTATCGAAGAACGGATTGGAGTTCAGATAACGATGCCCAAAGGAGACCTGGAGATTCGGGATCGGCTGGACGCTTATGTTCGTGTTGACCTCGGTGAAGCCCTTTTCAAAGACAGGTACCTGCGAAGACACGCCGAACGCCATCCAGGGGACCGGGGTGAAATTGAGCCGGTTAAAGAGGTTTGAGTATTGCGTCTTATCGAACGGGTTGTCGAAGTTCACGTCCATGTAGGTCTCGATGTCCATCCAGCTCACGGTCGAATCGTCGCGGCGGGTGAGGAGACGGTTGCGAACTCCAATTCGCCAGATCGTCCAGTTATCGATCGAATCGATGGTGGTGAACTGTGGAAAATCGATTGGGCGCAGCTGAGTCGAGGGCTGGTAGCGGTCGAATTGGAGAATCGACGCCGGATCGCTGGCCGAGGTGGAGACGAAGGAGAAATTCGTGAATGGCTGGATGACGTGCTTGAGCCCATCGAGCCCTAGAGCATTACTCTGCGCGCCTTCCCAGGTCTTCGTGACTTTGAAGGACGATTCCACGCCGCCGTTGAAAACCGTCCGCAGTTTGTTCCCGGCAAGAAACAGGGGCTGCGGGACCGTTTTCCCATCAACTTGGATTGTATCGATATTCAGGAAGTCGGGGATAAACGGATTATTGCTCGGCTGGAGGATCGTCTTTCCGAGATCGCGCGTCTGGTCGTAGTAGGTCGCGCGGAAACCGGCTCGCGGCACGACCGACAGCCATCCGAACCAGGTGGTCGGGAACGTGAATTGGTGGAATGAGTCAATTCGCAGGCTGCTGTAATCGTGGAAATCCGAACCTGCGGCGAAATTGCGATGCAGATCGGCGATACTGGTCTCGCCTTCGTAAAAAATCGGGCCGCCGAAAATGGGCATCCGCTTCACGTCGAACGCCACTTCCGGTAGCCGCTCCGTCGTTTCAAAAAAGTCGTTCGCCTGGAACCGCCCGATCGCGGTCAATGCATAGTTCGGATTCGTCTTCGTGACCGCCACGATGTTGTCCGGCTGCGGGTCGAGTCGAAACTCACCCTGGAAAAAATCCTGGAGAACGAACTCGTCGCTCAGCTTCGTGATGTTCGCGATTCCGTAGATGTCCTCGGCGAATTTCGTTCGGCTTTGAAGCGAAACCCGGTAGCGGCCTTCGGAAATGTCGGGCCGGGCGAGAGAAGTGCGGTTGATATCCGGGTTCTCGTCCTTGAGGAAATAAGTGCGGATTCGCGCCCAGCTTTGTTTATCCGCGCCAAAACGAATGTCTGGCTCGAATCCAAAAGCCAGCCCGCGCCGGTACCGGTAATCGAGCCGGAACAACGCCTTGATATCGTCCGTTATGGGCATGCTCACTCGGCCTAGGATCGATGGACCCCAGGAGCTGAGGTAGGCCGGCGAGATCATGTAGCTGAAAGAATCGTCGAGCGACTGGTACATATAGGGCCACCAGAAGATCGGGACGTTGCGGACGTAAAACGTGACGTTTGAAAAAACGACGCGATCGCCTTCGTAAACCCGCATCGTCCTGGCCACGAGCCGGAAATCCGGGTGGTCCGAGTCGTGGGTGGTAAACACGCCTTTCGAAACCATGAACGCGCCTTCCGAGATCGTGGTTACGTTTTGCCCGGCCACCAGGTAGGGCTGCTTGTCGGTCTTCATCTCGACCGCCTGGATCGCCTTCGTCTCTGTGTTGTAAATGGCGCGGTCGCCCAGGAACGTGCCAGTCGTCCGATAGATCCGAACGTGCCCTTCGGCGAGAATGTCGTGAGTCTTCGGATCGTAGCGGACGGAGTCCGCGTAAATGTCGGCATCGCCGGTATGGATGGCGACGTTCCCGTGAGCGGTCGCGATGCCGTTCTCGTAATTGGTGTCGCCGCTGGCCGTAATCTCCATCGGCTGCTTTTCAGTGCCAGCCTGCCCGAGCGCCGACGAGCAGGCGCAAAGGAGACCAAAAAACGGTAAAAGCAGCCTACGCATCGCGGGATGCGAAGCTACCGAAGGGGCAGACGGTTGCAAAGGCAAAACGGCCCCGGAAAGGCTTTCAATCCGGCTTTCGGGAGAGTCCGCGGTTTAACAATCCGAAACAGGGTGGATGTTAAACTCTGGCGGCCCGGTATCGGGAATCAAAGGAGATAAACGATGACTAATCACAAGATCGGGACACCCGAGGAGTGGCTGGCGGCTCGGATCGAGCTGCTCAAGGCCGAGAAGGAATTGACGCGGCGCAGCGACGAGGTGGCGCGGCAGCGGCAGGAATTACCCTGGGTTCCAATCCAGAAGAAATATCGTTTTGAGATCGACGAAGGAAACGCATCCCTCGCCGATCTCTTCCGGGGACGTTCACAGCTTCTTATCTATCACTTCATGTTTGGACCCGACTACACAGCGGGCTGTCCGGCATGTTCCGCGATCGCGGATGGCTTCAACGGGTTCGCAGTTCACCTCGCGAACCACGACGTGATGCTCTGGGCCGTCTCGAGCGCCCCGCTGGCGAAGTTGCAGGCCTACCAACGTCGGATGGGCTGGACCTTTCCATGGGCCTCATCGGCTGGCGACGATTTCAACTTCGACTTCGACGTCTCATTTACGAATGAGCAACAGGCCGGTGGCATCGAATACAACTACGAACGCGAGGAACCGATGGCTGGAATATCCTCACCGACAGACGGCCCGACCAAGGGTGCAGCCGCGACCGGAACTGACGTCGCTACCTACACGCGCGAGCGGCCGGGGCTGAGCGCGTTCACGCTTGAGGACGGTGTCGTTTACCACACCTATTCCGCCTACGCGCGCGGGTTGGATGACCTCTGGGCCGCCTACCAGTGGCTCGATCGCGCCCCGCGAGGGCGCAACGAAGACGAGGAATTTTGGTGGCGCCGCCACGACGAGTACCTCGGCGATTCCCGATCAGACGATGGGGCACGAGATTGCTGTTAGTTCGGCAATCGAAGCTTCAGTCCCGCGACTTGCTGGTTCAGGCCGCAAGTTGAAACTATTGCGGTTTGGGCGTGGAGCCCAGAGCTAAGGCCCGGCAGACGTTGAGTAAGCAGCGCTTGCCCGCCGGCGATCGTTTGCCAAAGGCTGCTGGCTCCAACGCTTTCGCCGAGCGCTTGTTTGACGGCGTAGACGCGCGCGCCGGGCGAATAGCTGTCAATCGCAGTGCGTTCTGCGGGATCGATAAAGGTGCCGTTAGCGCTGGCTGCGATGAGATCGGGAGCCGGATCGCTCAGTTCGACAAACACTTTTTCGACGGCGACGAACGCTTCCCGTTGATGCACGAAATTCATGCCGCTGGAAATTCTCTCGATTTGAATGGGACCGCTGCGGGCGAGGAGAACCGCGCCGGCGCCTTCGCTGAGGATCATTCCGCGAGGTGGTTTCTGGAACGGTTCGATCGGCGGTGCGGAACGAAGCAGGCGCCATTTACGGTAGGCGTCGCACAGAAGCCAGTCAGCTTCTTCGGCCGCGACGACGAGGCAGTGATCGAGCGCGTCGTCGAGCATAAGGTCTTCCGCCATCTTTAGGGCAAGCAATCCGACCGCGCCGTCGCCGACGAGGGTATAGCTGGCGCCGGTGATTCCGAGAATGGCGGCAAGATGGCTGGCGGGGGCGTTGAAAACAGTTTCCGGAAACAAGAGCGGACTCGCCGCCTGCGCACCTGTCTCGGCGATGTCATGATAGAAGCGCTTGGTGTAGACCACGCCTCCGTTTGAAACGGCAAAGATGAGCGCAGTCCGCGGCGCGACTTCCGGATCGAGTTTCAGGTCCCCATTAGCGAGCGCTTCGAGTCCGGCCACGGCCGCAAAACGCGAGATGGCGCTCGAACGACGCAGACGAGGATGGGCGGGCGCCTTGGCCGTGGCTGACGCAGGCACGCGGTAAACCGGGTAATCGGGCCCAAGCGGGCTGGAGAGCGGCTCGGCCGTCGCCGTGTCGCCATTGAGCAAACGCGCCCAGACTTCGTCAATGCCGTTGCCGAGCGGCGTTACCCAGCCCATGCCCGCAATGTGCAGGCTCATGCGGCCGCGGACTGGAGAATGACGGAGGCATTAGTGCCACCGAAGCCGAAGGAATTCGAAAGGACGGTGCGCACGTCGCCAGTCTGGGCGGAATTCGCGACAATGTTCAGGTCGAGGCCGGTATCGCCCTGGCGAAAATGAATGTTCGGCGGCAGGAGCTGGTGCCGCAGTGCGAGCATGCCGATGATTGCCTCGATCGCGCCGGCCGCGCCTAACGAATGGCCCATCATTCCCTTCGTTGAGCTGACGGGGACGCCGTCGAAAAGCTCGGCGATCGCTTTGCCCTCAGAGGCGTCGTTGAAAGGGGTGGCGGTGCCGTGTGCGTTAATGTAATCGATCGCGCTCGCTTCGATTCTGGCGCTTCGCAAGGCGCCTTCCATGGCGGCACGGGGTCCACTGCCGGATGGGTCTGGTTGGGTCAGGTGAAAGTTATCGGTCGAAATCCCGTACCCGACAATCTCGGCGAGGATGGTCGCACCGCGTTTTTGAGCAGCTTCGAGATTTTCCAGCGCCAGAATCGCCGCGCCTTCGCCGAGGGCTAGACCAGTGCGATCGCGGTCGAACGGCCGGCAACGTTCCGGCGTGGCGGCCTGAAGCGAATCGAACCCGACAAAGACCAACTCCGAGATCGCATCGTAGCCGCCCGTCAGGACCCGTTGGTAACGCCCCGATCGGATGCAATTGAAGGCGTGCCCGATCGCGTTCGTCCCCGAAGCGCAAGCGTTCGCGATGACCTGGCACGGCGCGGCGATGCCGAACGCTTCCTGCGCGTCCATAACCGGTTTTTGCGGCGTGTAATTCGCAATCAGAGTCGGCGCCTGGCGGGCGGAGATCCCACCGGTCTTCAATCCGCGATAGTATTGTTCGCCGAACGTCATGCCACCGCTGGTGGTGCCGACGACGGTCAGCTCAGGCGTAAATTCCGCAGTCAGCTGGAGCGCTTCCTTTAGAGCGAGGATCATCATGCGCGCGACGCGATGGAGCCGTTCTGGATGCTCATGAAGATCATCCGCCGCCGCGAGCCACGCGTCGGGGACCTGCCCTGCGGTCTGGCAGCGGCACCGATCCACCGGGAACGCCGTAACCGGCGTCACGCAATCCTTTGCGTCGCGGAGCGACCCGAGGCTCTCTTCCAGACCTAACCCGAGCGGGCTGACGATGCCAGCGCCGACGACCGCGACGCGGGCGCCGTTTTGGCCGGAAGACGATGAGGAAAGATGAGGCATTTTTACGAGGGGCGAACCGGCCCCGAATCTAGTTGCGTTCGCTGGCAAAAGCCTCTACTAATCACGCCGAAAAGAAAACGGGTAGCTCGGTGCGTTGGTAGATTGTCAGTTGAGTTTTTTCAGTGGCGATTTGAAATCCGATGAGCGGGAACAGTGACCTGGCGGCGTTTTCCTCAGTTAACTCAGATGGGTACTAAATTATACGTAGGAAATCTTTCCTTCAACACCACCGAAACCGATCTCCAGGACATGTTTGCCGCTGTCGGCCCAGTCCAGGAGGTCACCCTGATGCAGGACAAGTTCACCGGTAAGTCGCGCGGCTTCGCTTTCGTCACGATGACGAGCGAGGCCGATGCGCAGAAGGCAATCACCGAGTTCAATGGCAAGACCGTCGAAGGTCGGCCGTTGACCGTCAACGAAGCGCGTCCGCGCGAACCGCGTGCGCCCGGCGGCGGTGGCGGTGGTCGTGGCGGTGGTTACGGCGGCGGTGGCGGCGGCTACGGCGGCGGCGGTGGCGGTGGAGGCTATGGTGGTGGCGGCGGCGGATACGGTGGCGGACGTCGCGATGGCGGCGGAAACCAGCGGCGCGGTCGTTAATTATCAGCGCCCTGAGCGCTTGATCAGGATAAGGGCAGAACGCGGTGTCGTGATCCGCCCGGTGGGATGAATTTTTCCCATAAGATCGCGAAACTTGGCCAGCCGATTACTTATCGGAGGGCTTGGCGTCGGGCGGAGCGGATGCTGCATCCGATCCCGCTCGAGCCGGTCTACGCCCGGATCGACCAGGTAAAACTGGCCGCGCTCCAGGCGCAGTATGCCGATTCGAAGGAGCATTACGCCAAATACGCCGATGTTCGGCGCTGGCTACGGCTGAATATCAAGCGTGCCCAGCACCTGAAGCTTCAGCGCTGCGAGCCGAAGTCGGTCCTCGATCTCGGCTGCGGCGGCGGCTTTTTCCTCTTTATCCTGCAGCAGCTCGGGCACACCTGCCTCGGCCTCGATATCGACGAGTTTCCGCTCTTTACCCAGCTTCTGGATCTGTTTCGCGTCGAACGCCGAGTCTGGACAATCCGTCCCTTCGAGGCCCTGCCGGACCTGGGCCGGAAGTTCGACTGGGTGACGGCGTTCTCGATTGATTTCAACAGAATCAGCAAACAGGACTGGTGGTGGGGACCCAAGGAGTGGGCGTTCTTTCTCGACGACTTGAAAGGCCATCTGAACCCAGGCGGCCGCGTCTTCCTCGGTCTCAACCCAAGCGGCCCAAATAAGGAATTCTATACCGACGAGCTGCGGGAGTTCTTCCTTAGCCGAGGCGCCTCCGTGGAGCGCGAGAACGTCCTCTTTCCGCCGATGGGATAAGGGTGAGTTCGAACTGGTCTTTCGCGATTTAATTTTCGCGCGGTGCGGCTGAAAGTGCCGCGTCATCCGAAATACAATCAACAAAACCACTTCCCAAAGGAGCGAATGTTATGGCTGAAGAAGAAAACAAGCAATCCAGTGAGAGTTCCAGTTCATCGTCGGAGGACATTCAGATTCCACCGATTTCCAAGCAGACGGCCGGAATTGCCACGGGCGCTGTCCTGGGCAGTGTCGCCGGACCGGTTGGCACTGTGGTGGGCGGCGTAATCGGCGGCCTCGTTGGCCGTGCGGCCGGCTCGAAGAGCTCCGGCGCGGCAGCGGCGAAGAAGGCCGTCAAGAAGGTTGCGGCAAAGGTGAAGAAGCCGACAGCGGCGGTTGCGAAGAGCAGCAAGAAGGCGGCTCCGAAACGCGCGGCGAAAAAAGCCGGGAAGAAATCGAAGTCGTCCGCTTCGAAGGCGCGCGGCAAGGCAAAGAGCAGCGGTGCGAAGGCTCGGGGGAAGAAGTCGAGCGGCGCCAAGAAATCGGGCGGCTCGAAAAAGCGTAGCGCTGCCAAGAAGTCCGGCGGCGCCAAATCGCGTTCGACAAAACGCAGCGGCGCTAAACCTGGCGGAAGCAAAAGCCGCGGCGGCAAAAAGAAACGCTAGAAGAAACTGGGCAGGACTGGATTCGAACCAGTGAAGGCGTAAGCCAGCGGATTTACAGTCCGCCCCGTTTGGCCACTTCGGTACCTACCCGTCTTGCCGGGGAAACGGCGAGCGTTGATATAGGCTCGGACGCTCTGACTCGCAAGTGGTGGATCGCGCGCTCCATCGCGCGATAGGGATAAGTTCGGAATCTCGGGAGCCTCGATCCACCTAAAAGAAATCGGCGATCGATTCGGCGACGTAACGTTGCGCGTCCGCCGACAATTCCGGATAGATCGGGAGAGCCAGCGTCTCGCGCCCGGCCCGTTCCGCTTCGGGAAAATCACCGGTCTGGTAGCCAAGATCGCGAAAACATTCCTGTTCGTGGAGCGCCAGAGGATAATAAATCGCGGTCCCGATTTCCTTCTGCGTCAGGTGATCACGAAGGGCGTCGCGCCGCTCTGTGCGGATCACGTATTGGTGGTAGATATGGTGATTCGTTAGGCCTCGATCGCGGTAAGGCTCGGCGGGAAGCGTAATTTTCGCGTCCAGCGACAGGCGTTGAAATTCCGAGCGATAACGATCGGCCACTTGCCGTCGCGCGGCCGACCATTCGTCCAGATGCGGTAGCTTGATCCCCAGGATCGCCGCCTGGATTTCGTCCAATCTAAAGTTGCCGCCGATGAAATGGTGGTAATAGCGCGGCTCCATCCCGTGCTGGCGGCACACGCGCAGGCGTTGAGCGAACGCTTCGTCGCGACAGATAACCATTCCCGCGTCGCCGGCCGCGCCGAGATTTTTCGAGGGATAAAAGCTGAAGGTTCCGACCGCGCCCATCGTGCCGGCTTTGGCGGCGCCACCGCCAGAGGGATACTCCGCGCCGAGCGCCTGGGCCGCGTCCTCAATGACCTCGAGACCGAATCGCTGCCCGATCTCGCTGATCGCGTCCATCTCGCAGCAAAGGCCGTAGAGATGAACCGGCACAACCGCTCGAACTGTCTCGCCGGCTGCGGTGCGCAATTCTCCGTCTTCGCGCCGGCATGATTCACTCAAATAGCGTTCCAACGCGACGGGAGAAATGTTGTAAGTGACCGGATCGATGTCGATGAAAACGGGCGTCGCTCCGACGCGGGCTACACAGCCGCCGGTGGCGAAGAAAGAATAATCGCTGGTGATGCACCGCGTCGCCCGGCCCGAGTCCCATTGCCATGAAGACCGCCAGGAGCGCGTCTGTCCCGGAAGAAATGCCGATCGCGTGGGGCGATCCGCAGTAGTTAGCGATCGCCGCTTCAAAAGCCACCACTTTGGGGCCGAGGATAAAGTGTTGCGTCGCCAACACCTCATCGATCTCCGCTCGGATCGCGGCCGCCAGACCGGCATACTGTTGGCTGAGATCGAGCAAAGGCACGCGCATCGCTCGGACACGATGGCAGTTTCGTCCTCCGGTTCAAAGGCGAAGTTGGCATGCGGCTGGCTCCGATTGACCGGGGTTACGGCCTAAGTTACCATCACACCATGTCGCTCCTTCGCGGGCTTTTTTGGCTCGTCCTTTTCGTTTTTTTTACTTTCTGTTTTGTCGTCCTCTTCGAGTACGGCACCCACGACTTTGTGAGTGGATTCCAGCAGGAATTCGAACGGGTCAAGACGTTCGCAACGGAAACGGCCAAGCCCACGCCGAAAGAAGTAGTTATTCGGAGGAAGATCGACCGCCGGCGTCTGTGCGATGTAGCCGGCCGTCAGCGGCTCGGTTGCAGAAAATGCGTGATGGCTTCGCGCCCGGTGTCGCCGTAATCGCGAGTGAAGTCGTTCACATACATGCCGATGAATTTGCCGGCCAGCTGTGTATCCATGTCCCGCGCGTAGGGCATCGAGTGCCGCACAGCTTCGTCGCGGTGGGCCAATCCGTAATCGATGCTCTCGCGCATGATCGCGAGCAGGTCGCGCTGCACGTCCGGCGGAATATCTTTTCGCAGAACATTTCCGCCCAGAGGCAACGGCAAGCCGGTCTCGCGCTTCCACCATTCACCGAGGTCGACGATTTTCGTGAAACCGGCGCGCGCGTAAGTGAGCTGGCCCTCATGGATAATCAGGCCAGCGTCGGCCCGTCCTTCTCTCACCGCGTCGAAGATCTGATCGAACGGGACGACGACGTATTTGAATTCGCCTAGATAAAGACGCAGCGCGAGGTACGCGCTCGTCATAAGTCCGGGCACAGCGATCGTGCATTCGCGCAACCACGCCCGGGATTCTTCATCCGAGTTCGACGTTGGTTGGACGTTGGACGTTGGACGTTTGCTGATGACCATCGGTCCATAGCCATCGCCCATGCTCGCGCCACATGGCAGAAGAGCGTAACGATCGCTCACGTAGGCAAAGGCGTGGATCGAGATCGCTGAGATGTGGAGCTCCCCGCGAAGCGCCCGCTCGTTCAAGGTTTGAATGTCTTCCAGCCGGTGCTCGAAACGATAACCGCGCAGATCGATCTTGTTTTCCGCCATCGCGTAAAACATGAACGCGTCATCCGGATCGGGTGAGTGTCCCAGAGTGAAAACTTCGGTCGCCATCGCGGAAGTTAGCATCTCAATTCCAAGGAGTCTCGCCGGACCAATGCTGTTTGCGTCGGCCAACTTGAACCGATAACCTGCAACTCATGGCAAAATCGGCTCTCGGCAAAGGTCTGAGCGCGCTCATCAGCACGCGGCCGGCCGGCGTGCGGCTTGAAGCGGAGCCGGGCGAAAAAATCCAGCAGGTGAATCTGGCCAGCATCGTGCCGAGTCCATTGCAGCCGCGAAAAAATTTCGCGGCGGAAGCGTTGGGCGAACTGGTGGAATCGATTCGGCAACACGGAATTATTCAACCATTGGTGGTCCGTAATATCGGCGACAGACATGAGTTGATCGCGGGCGAGCGCCGTTGGCGCGCCGCGCAGGAGGCCGGGTTGACTCAGGTCCCGATTATCACCCGCGTCGCGACCGACCTCGAGGTGCTGGAGTTGTCACTCATCGAAAACCTTCAGCGCGCGGACCTCAACCCAATTGAGGAAGCCCAGGCATATTCGCGGCTCGCGAATGAGTTCGGGATGCGACAGGAAGACATTGCCCAGAAAGTCGGCAGGAGCCGCGCCGCGGTCGCGAATTCGATGCGGCTTCTGGATTTGCATCAGGAAGTGCAGGCCTGGCTCACCCAAGGTTTGCTTTCCGTTGGTCACGCGAAGGTGCTGCTTGCCTTAAAGGAACCCGACGAACAACGGGCCGTTGCCGAGACAATTTTGCGCCGGAGCGCGACGGTGCGCGCGACGGAACGATTGGTGGCACGGCAACTCGGCGGGACCCGTCCGCGCCGGCGTCGCCAGAGCGCCGCGAACGCCTCAACCTCCGCCACGATCGAAGAGCTGCAGAACCGATTACAGGAACATCTCGGAACGAGAGTCCTGGTTCATCACGGCGAGAAACGGGGCCGGATCGAGATTGAATATTATGGGAACGACGATCTCCAGCGCGTCCTCGGCGCTCTTGGTTTACCCGAGGCGTAACGGCTTTATCCTGGCGCTCCTCGCGCTGGCGCTGCTGAGCGGGTGCGATCGTGCGAGCACGCAACCACCGCAGAACGCGCGAAAAAAAATCTGGGAAGATTTTTCGGGCGACAAGGCGCTGGCCCATGTCCAGGCGATGGTTGACCTCGGTCCGCGTCCCCCGGCGACCGATGCCATCGAAACGGCGAGGAAGTATCTGACCGGGCAACTCGAAGCCGTCGGCTGGAAAGTTGAGCGCCAGACTTTCTCCAACGATACGCCGCGTGGGAAAGTCCAGTTCGTCAATCTTATCGCGACATTTGGTGGGGCGAATGCGCCCTCTTTTCTGGTCTGTTCGCATTACGACACGAAAACTTTCGACAATGCGCGCTTTGTCGGCGCGAACGACGCTGGCTCCAGCACCGGCGTGTTGGTGGAACTCGCGCGAGTGATGGCCGAACGGCCGGAAGTGGCGAACAAGCTCGAGCTGGTCTTTTTCGACGGCGAAGAAGCCTATGAAGCTTTTACCGAGACGGACGGGTTATTCGGCAGCCGCTATTTTGCTCAGCAATTGGTTGCTCAGGACAAGGCGAAGCTGTTCCGCGGCGGAATCCTTTTCGACATGGTGGGCGATAAATCGCTCACGATCACGCTGCCGCCGGATTCACCGCCCGAACTTGCGGCTGGTATTTTCGCGGCAGCCGAAGCTTTGAAACTGCGGAAGCACTTCACGTATTTCGACCGCGACATCACAGACGATCACACGCCCTTGAACGAGGTCGGAATTCCGGTCATCGACCTGATCGATTTCGATTACCCGCCGTGGCATACGCCGGAGGACACGATCGACAAATTGAGCGCGGAGAGCCTGCGCATCACCGGGACGGTGGCCTGCTACTATCTGGCGGAGATGGCGTTCAAATGAAGCTGCGTTGGTCAGGGTCGATCCTGGCAGCTGTTTTTCTCGGCGCCGTTGGGGGTGAACTGCTTTGCCGTTGGCCGGCTTTCCGCGATGCAGCCGGCCAAATCAGTAATCGCGGCCGACTGGTCGGGATCGTGAACGGGAAAGGAATTTATGAGACTGATCTCGGCGGCGAGCAGAGCGTCAGCGAGTCCGATGCGATTCTCGCCGAAAACCTGCGGCATGCGGCAGTTGCCGGGAAAGTGAATTCGTCTCGGGTTGAAGAGTTGTTCGCGGTGCTGTTGGACCAATTCGCCGATAAAAACAAATTTGAAGCCGCGCTTCGATCGGCTGGCCTGACGGAGGCGGCCTTGCGGGAAAGGCTCCAGGAACAATTGCGCGAAGTGGATTGGCTGGAGAAACAAGTCGCGGCGACTCCTTCGGTGACTGAGCAGGAGTGCCGAACTTTTTATGACGCCCATCCGGCGCTGTTTCGTCAACCGGTGCGTTACCGGGCCGCGCATCTCTTTCTGGCGTCGCACGCCGAAACGCCTCCGGAGGTGGTCGAGGAAAAAGAGAAAGCCATCGCAGTCCTTGAGGCTCGACTGAAAAAGGGCGAACGGCTGTCCGCCCTCGCCGAGCTCTCCGAAGATGAAGCGACCAGGAGGCGCGGGGGGGATCTCGGTTATTTTTCCGAGGCGCGGGCGCCGGCGCAATTCATGGCGGAGATCAAAAAGCTGCGCGTCGGACAGACGAGTCGACCCTTTCGTTCGCATCTCGGTTTCCACATCGCGCAGCTCATGGAGATCAAACCCGCGCGCGTCCTCAGCTTTGAGGAAGCGAGGGTTGAAATTATGATGGGCGCTCGCAAACGAACACCGGGCCAGCCGAGCGTCGCTCGATTAGCTCACGAAATTTCGGCAGTTGCGTCTCGGTAGGTTTACCGTGATTTTCGGCGGTCATCCGGTAAATTGCGGATGAACCCCCGGGAATTCATTTCATAACATGTCGAGTCGGACGCGAAAAAATGTAGGTGTGCTCGGATTGGGCATTATCGGACAGCGGGTGGTGACCAACCTCCGGGAGCACGGTTTTCATGTCTTCGTCTGGAACCGGACGCCTCGGCCTGTGCCGAATTTCGTCGGTTCGCCCGCGGAGGTCGCCGAGCTCTGCGATTACATCCAGGTCTTCGTGGCGGATGACGACGCGCTGCTTCAGATGATGCAGCGAATGACGCCGAACCTGACGGCGAACCACATCATCATGGCCCATTGCACAGTGTCGCCCGACACGATGCGGGCGGCGGCCGAGATGGCTGAACGACGCAACGCTCGTTTGCTCGATTGTCCTTTCACCGGCAGCAAAGGTGCGGCTGAAAATGGGCAGCTTGTTTATTATGTCGGGGGCGAGGAGACGGCCCTGCAACAGGTCCGCCCGATCCTGGAAGCGAGCAGCAAAGAGATTATTGAGATCGGCAAGATCGGTGACGCCACCACGATCAAAGTCGCAACGAACATGATCACCGCAGCCAGTGTCCAGGCTGCGGCGGAAGCGCTCGCCCTGGTCTCGAGGTCTGGGTTGCCGGCGGAAAAATTTGCCGCGGCGATGAAGAACAACGGCAGCAATTCGATGACGCTCGACATGAAATTGCCGATGATGATGGAAGGCAATTTCGAGGCGCATTTCTCAGTGAAACACATGCTCAAAGATGTGGTCATCGCTACCCGCCTGGCGCGAAACTTTGGAATAGAATTCGGCGCGACGGACGCTTCGCGCCACGGATTGACGGAGGAAATGCGGCAAGGGAGGGGCGACGCCGATTATTCATCGCTCTTTCGGCAATATTTCCCGGGCGGCGTGCTGGGCGCCACAACGAATGGCGAGGAACAGCCGAGTCTGGCCGGTCTGGACGAGGCCAAGCGGGCCGAGCCGGAGGCAGTGCCAGTTGCAGTCGAGACGAGCGCCGAAGTGCCGTCGGAAGCAAAACCGATGGGTGAAGTAGTTGCGGCACCGGTCACGGAAGAGCCGAAGGTTGAAGAGCCAAAGGTTGACGAGCCAAAGGCTGAAGACGTGTCCAAGGTTAATGAAAAACCAAAAGCCGAGGAAGCCGCTGCGGCTGTAACACCGCAGACCGCCGCAGCGCCAGCTGCGACGAGCGTGAACGCTCCGACCGCTCCGGAGCCGACGCCGAAGGAGGAACCGGTCCTTTCCTTCCCCACGCCGAAGAAGGAAGAGGACGACGAAGCGCCGCGGGGACTTTGGGGCGGGTTCTGGCGCCGTCGCGAGGATTGAGTTTGCCGCCGCTCAACGCAGGACGCCCGGCGTTTTTCGATTTGTCCGGACGCGCGAAATTGCGGCTCACGGGCGGGGATGTTTTCCGCTTCCTCAACGGCCAGGTAACGAACGACATCCGAAAGGCGACCACGACCGCGGCGATCGAGGCGTCGATTCTCAACCCGAAAGGCAAGCTGAGCGCGCATGTTTTCCTTTCCCTGGAAGAGGAAAGTGTTTTCCTGCTCGATGCCGATCCCGACTTGCGAGAAGACCTTTCCGGGAGGCTCGACCGTTACATCATCGCGGACGACGTCCAAATCGAGGATGTGACGGAGCAGTTTTCGCTTCTTCATTTTCTCGGAGAATTGACTCCGCCCGTCGGCCGCGGGGCCCGGGCGGTGGCCTCGAATCGCTTCGGGATGCCCGGCTGGGATTATTGGAGCGGTCCCGCGCCGGCGGCTGAACTTCGCCGGGCGTTCGAGGATCAGTTCGATTTTTGCGACGAGGAGTGCGCGGAAATATTTCGCATCGAGCGCGGCATTCCGCGTTGGGGCCGCGAACTGACGATTGAGATCATTCCGGTGGAAGCGAACCTCGAGACGAGTTCGATTGATTACGGAAAGGGATGCTATATCGGCCAGGAAGTAATCTCGCGGATGAAGATGTCGGGTCAGACAAACAAGCGTCTTTGCGGATTCGTGTCGTTGAATGGTGCGCCGCTCGAACCTGGAGCGCGGCTCGCCAGCGGGCCGGACGCGGGCCGGGAAGCCGGCTGGATTACAAGCGCGACGAAAAGCGATCGGCTCGGAAAACAGATCGGCCTTGGCTACGCCAAACGCGGTTTCAACACTCCGGGCACGGCGCTTCTGGCCGGAACGATTCCGGTCGAGGTCACCGCACTTCCATTTCACTAAGATGGCCAACCTTGTCCTGAAGAATGTCGGCGGGCCTGGATTTAACGGCGGTCTCGATCTAACGATTGCCGATCGCGAATTCGTTGTCCTGACCGGACCGGACGCGCACGAAATTTCTGCGATCGTCCGGCGTATCGCTGGGCTGGCGGACGCGCCGGATGGGGAGATCCACTTCGACGATCGCCGGATCGACGACCTCGCGCCGAAGGATCGCGACGTCGCCTTTCTTGGGCACGATTACGAGCCGTATCCCCGCCTTTCGATATATCAAAACCTGGCGATCGGTCTGAAGCGCCGGCAGTTTGCTGAAACCGAGATTAAGAAACGGATCGCGTCGGTTGCAGAGGCACTGCAGCTACAGAACCAATTGGAAGTTTTGGCGGGCTCCGTGTTGCCTGCCGAGCGCCCCTTTCTAGGTCTCGCTCGCGCCATGGCGCAGCAACCCCGCATCTATCTATTCGACCGCCCTTTCACAAAACTCGGACCGCTCGACGCGAGCCGGGGCCGAGCGGCAATCGCCGCGCTCCAGCAACGCTCGGCGGCCACGATCATCTACGCGACGAGCGATCCCGTTGAGGCGCTGTCTTTGGATGCGCGCACCGTCATCCTCGCCGACGGCACAGTCCAGCAGGATGCCGATGCCCAAACCATTTACGATTCGCCCGCCAACCTCACGGTTGCAAAATTCTTCGGCGAGCCGCTAATGAATCTGGTTCAGGGGACGGTGAAACAGGAGCGGGATGGACTTATTTTTGTGGAAGCGGGCGAGGGGACCATTGCGGTGGGTCTGCCGGGCCCGCGGTTTGATGGGGCGACGAAGTTGGCCGGGAGGGCCGCCGTTCTCGGTTTTCGGGCGGCATCGGTAGAAATCGCGTCATCCGAGGGGTCGAATCGTCCCGGCTTTGGTTTCCGCGCCGTGGTTGAACGGGCGGAGCCAAAAGGCCCTGAGACAGACCTTTATCTACGGACGGGCGCGCACGAATTGATCTGCCGAACCGCCCGTTGGGAAGAGGGCGGCGGCCGCCGGTTGCGGTTCGTGATCGACCTCGCAAAAGCCAGTCTTTTCGACGCGGAAACCGGCCTGCGAGCGACCCAGGATCGCTAAGGTTCGATCTTCCTGAACTTTGCGGAATTTGTTGTTGCCTTTCCAAGAGGAGCGCGGGTAATCTCTCGGCCCATCTACCTAGGAGCCCCGCAGTGAACCAACAATTACTATCCGAAATCGGCCGCACCCAACGGCTTGAAATTCTCAACACGCTCAAGCGCACCAAAGGCCTCTCCGTCAACGAGCTGGTCGCTCGGATGAAGATGAGCTACATGGGAATCAAGCAGCATTGCCTTACTCTCGAGCGCGACGGTTATCTCGATACCTGGCGACGCCCGCAAAAAATGGGGCGGCCAGAGATGGTTTACCGGCTCACTCGCCGCACCCACGACCTGTTCCCCTGCGACAGCAACGAGCTGACCATCGAGGTCCTGAACGCGGGTAAGGAAATTTACGGACCGAACGCGCCGGACAAGTTGCTCTTCAACGTCTTTGAGCGAAAGACCGCGAACCTGAAATCGAAGGTCAAAGGCGATAACGTGCTCGAGCGCGCGAAATGGCTCGCGGCCCAGCGGGAAAGGGAAGGGTACATGTCCCAGTACGTCTCCGACGAAAAGGAAGGCGGCCCGCAGATCCTCGAATGCCATTCGCCGATCCTGAATTTGCTCGATGATTATCCGATCGTGGCCCGGCTCGAGAAAGACTTGTTCCAAGGGGTTCTCGGTACCGAGGTCCGCCGCGAAGAAACGCGCACGTCCGGCCTCTACGAGTGCGCCTTTTATTTCGCGATCTGATCTGATTCTCCTTTCGCGGCGGGCGAATATCAGTTGATTGATGGCCCCATGCTCCGGGCCTTTCCCACCGCCGTTATTGAGAATTTGCAGCCGCTGGTGGATGGCGGCCGCTACCTGGTCAAACGGGTCGTGGGCGACGATCTCGCCGTCGAGGCCGATATTTTTAAGGACGGCCACGATGTCGTCGCCGCCGTGCTCAAATGGCGGCGGCTCGGTGAAACCGACTGGCACGAAACGCCCATGGCCCACGTCGACAACGATCGCTGGCGCGGCGTCTGCACCCTTTACGAAAACGCCATTTACGAATACACCGTCGAAGCCTGGACCGACACGTTCCGCGGCTGGCAACACGAGTTTGTCACCAAGTTTGAGGCGGGTATCGAGAATCTCTCCAGCGAGATCCTCGAAGGGTCCGGGTTGCTCTACCGCGCCGCGGCCCGAGCGGAGGTTTTCGCCGACGCAGACCGGTTACGAGAACTAGCGGAAGCGATGCGTGCCGGCGAGCCGGTCCACGTGAATGAGATCGCGCATTCCGGCGAGCTGGAAGTTCTCATGGCTACCTATCCGGATCGCGCCGGCTCCACCCAGTACGGGCCGCCGCCGCGCGTCATCGTCGATCGCAAAGAAGCGCGGACGGCGGCCTGGTACGAATTCTTTCCTCGCTCGGCGGAAGGGTTGCCGGACCGGGGTTCCACCTTTCGCGACTGCCTTCCGCGGGTCGATTACGCCCGGGCAATGGGGTTCGATGTCATTTATTTCCCGCCCATCCATCCCATCGGCCACACCAACCGGAAGGGCCGCAACAATTCCGTGACGTCGGAACCGGGCGAGCCCGGCGTTCCCTACGCGATCGGAAGCCAGGCCGGCGGTCATAAAGCGATCGAGCCGTCCCTCGGCACCTTCGAGGATTTCGCCTGGCTCGAGAACGAGATCCGGAGCCGGGGAATGGAGATAGCCCTGGATTTCGCGATCAATTGTTCGCCCGATCACCCGTATGTGCAGGAGCATCCGGAGTGGTTTTACAAACGTCCCGACGGCACGATCAAGTTCGCCGAAAATCCGCCGAAGAAATACGAGGACATTTATCCGCTAAACTTCCGTTGCGAAAATTGGCGGGCGCTCTGGGAAGAGATGAAGAGCATCATTCTCTTCTGGGCCGATCGCGGCGTCCGCATTTTCCGGGTCGACAATCCGCACACCAAGCCGGTCGCGTTTTGGGAATTTCTTATTACCGGGGTGCGCGCCAAATATCCGGACACGATCTTTCTCTCGGAAGCGTTCACCAAGCCCAAGATGATGAAGGCGCTGGCCAAGGCCGGGTTCAACCAGAGCTACACTTATTTTACCTGGCGCACCGCCGGCCCCGAGCTCACCGAGTATTTCACGGAGCTGACCCAAACCGACATGCGCGAATATTTTCGCGGGAATCTCTGGCCGAACACGCCCGATATTTTGCCGAAGCATCTTCAGGAAGGCGGCCGGCCTGCTTTTATGATTCGCTCGGTTCTGGCCGCCACCCTCTCGAGCGTTTACGGGATCTACAGCGGCTTCGAGTTATGCGAGAATGCGGCTCTTCCCGGCCGCGAAGAATATCTCGACTCGGAGAAATACCAGTTCAAGGAACGCGACTGGGAGGCGCCGGGGAACATCAAGGATTGGATCACGCGAATAAATCAAATCCGGAAAGAGAATCGCGCCCTTCATTTCTACGACAATCTCCGTTTCTATCGCGCGGATAATCCCGCCATCCTCTGCTACGCCAAGATGACTGAAGCGCGCGATAACATCATCATCGTCGTAGTGAACCTCGATCCCCAGCGCTCCCAAAACTCCTACGTTTACATTCCAGTCGAAGACTTCGGCCCCATGGATTCCGAAACCTACCAGGTCCACGATCTTCTCACCGACGCCCGCTACCTCTGGAGCGGCGAGCGGAACTACGTCGAGCTCAATCCCGCCCTCCAGCCCGCCCACATCTTCCGCGTCCGTCGCTGGCATACCGGCGAAAAGTTTGTTTAGACGCCTTCCTCGCGCCGGTCCGGCGTTGAAATACTGCCGACGCTTCAGCGTTCACCCGTGACCGGAACTGCCGATCTCTGCATCTGGCGAATGTTGCGCTCAAGTGTGGCAAGGGACGGGGCCAAATTCGAAAAGGCGTGAATGAAGATGATCACCTGAAGTCCGGCCCAGAAAGAAATCCGGCGCCAATAAACATATGAGACGCTCTCGATAAAGAAGCTTGGAATGCAAATAATTCCCCAGATGGGAATGGTCACGGCATGGAGCGCCGCAAACACCAGGGTTGCCGCCATAATTCCAGTCAATGCGCTGAACTTCCATCGACCAAGCAGTTCAATGATGCCGATAATCATCAACGATTCCACGATTGGTGAAATTAATAAGTCGTTCAGGGCGTGATGCCACCAAGGACCAGCAATCATTTGCCGGGCATTGGCCAAGGCTCCGGGCAATGCACTTACCCGCCAAAGTCCAAAAACAGTTGCAAGCCGGCCGCCTATCAACTGAATCGTGCAGGTGTAACACACCATCGCGAAGACATAGGCAATACGTGAGTCGCTCCGCGGAACAAGTGACCTAAAAAATTGGGGTATCACGCTCACGAAGATGGGCAGGGCCAACCGGGGTCGGTCCTTTTTTCTTACAGGCAGGGCCAACCGGGGTCAGTCCTTTTTTCTTACATTCGTTGCGCATGACGATAGGAACGCCAGCCCGGGTGGGTGCCTAAGTCTTGCAAGCTACCGCTTACCCGGCTGAGGTGGCCTTCGCTCCCCATTCCTAAGCGCACCGCCAGCCAGCGCAATGTGACGCTGGTTTCCTCACGCACCCCTTCCTCGCCATCGCATCCCGTTTTCTCGCCGGCTTGTAGAAACGCAAGAAAAAAGGACTGACCCCTTCTTCGCCCATTTTCCTCGGTTCGGATGTGGACACGACTAGCGCGGGGCCGCCGTGTCCTCCTTTGTGTTCGCCAGATATTTAAAGTAACGTTTTCGCGACCAGAAAAGAAGGGCAGCAATCATTACCGTGCCCAGTACCGGTACCCAGATGATCCACGGATGTAGCGCACGCTGAAGACGCCACGCAAAGGACAAGAATACGAACAACGGCGTTACCAGCAGAAGCTCAATAGCCAATACGTGCCAGGCGTAGCGCGACCTCGCGAAGTAGAAAACGAGAAAAACCAAGCCGCTAATCGGTAACATGAGATCGCAGATATCGCGGAACCGATACGGCGGAAGCAGCAATACGATCGCTCCTAAAACCGCCCAGGAAAGAGGATTGCGAGCCTTGGCGTTATCGCGCGGTGACGTCCTTTGCCCACTGTTCATTAGGTCACTGGAATGCATTTCTTGTTCTGTGTACACGGTTCCCTAAGTAGGCGCTGTGGCGAATAATCAGTTCTGTGGAAGAGTCGACCCTGAGGACTAACGGCTCTTCTATTTCTATCGAGTCTTATACGCTGCGTTCAATCTGGCTTGCTGCCACGGAGGTAAAGCCACAACAGCACCGCGGCGAACAATATGCTGGCCGAACCATACAATCGCGATTGCGCTCCATCGATGACTACTCCGAAATAATCTATGCCGCCTCTCAATAGGGCGACGAAGCCAGCCGCAAATCCCGCGAGTGCGGCCAACAAAATTCCAAAATCTCGTCGCTTGGATGATCTCACGCTGTTAATGACCTTTGTTAGAGTTGCGCCAAATCTGGCCCGTCCACCATCCCGCGAAACCATACCAAGATGAAGTGGCACCCCCCATGCCGGGGGTGAACCCTCCCGCGAATTGCTGCACACCATTAATAAATGTGGGATTGGCCATGGCGGCTTGATATCCCACTATTCCTGCGCCAATCGCCGTCATTGTTGCAGTCTCAACAGAATTGTACAGGGCAGCCGATGCGTACAATCCCGTCTCAGGCGCTAGCACCGGCAATGCGAAAATGCCGGCCGCAATCAGAGTGGGCACACGCCCGGTATCAGTCCACGCTGCTTGTTCTGGGGTGGGCGGCTTGGCGTAAGGCAATGTCAGGATTTCGGGCCACCAACTCACAGTGAAAATTCCCGAGAACTGTGGTGAGGCGGTTGTCCCGTTACCGAGCGGTGTGTTACCCGGGCCGCCGACGGGTGACACGCCGTTCGCAAACCGCGAGGTGCCGCCGCCGCGGCCATCGGAGCCGGCACTGACGTCGCCGGCTCCAGTAATGCCAAGACCGTTCCCGCCTAAAACAGGACCTGACATCCTGTTAAGGTCGTACTTGCCGTAACCGGGGAAGTTACCATTATTGACGGTTAAGAGATCGGTCACGCCTTCATTTCCGTAAGTGGGGAATTCATAAAGACCTGGACCAGATGTATAGGGTTGATCGCCAAGCGACACGCCGCCCGATCCAGGTATATCGCTACCATCTTCGGTCTTCTTCGTAACCTCCTCGAGGCCGTACGGATCCCGACCATTCACCGGGTCGCCGCCGCAATAGCGAAAAAGATTGGCATCGCCGCCGCCAAACCCGAGCGGGTCCTTTTGCAAGAGGCGGCCAGTATCCGGGTCGTAGAGGCGGTGGCGGTAATCGTAGAGTTGCACGTCCGCCAGCCATTCGCGGCCGGTGAACATGAACCGGTTCCCGAAGCTGCTCCGGTCGCTTGGCGCTTTCCAGGTTCCGCTGTTGTAGTCCCAGCTCGTCACTGTCGGGCGGCCATAGACATCGTAGGTGTATTTCTCGATGATCCGGTTTCCCCCGTCCATGACAAAGGTCACGCTGCCTTGGTTGTCCTGCTTGTAAAGCAAGGGTCCGTAGGTCGCGTCATAGCGCGCCACGACTTCGTCGGTCCGGGCGCCATAAATTGTCCAGCCTTTCCAGTTCCCGGCGCCGTCCCACTCCAGGATTGGGTTCCAGCCGTCGTAGGTAAACAGCAGGGTGTTGCCGCCCACTGTCCGCCGAACGCAACGCCCCAGACCATCATAGGTGGCCTGCATGCTGCCGCCCGCCACCTGGTTCTGCGCATTGTAAACAAAACTGTAGCCGTAGTGCGTTGTCGTCTGGTTGAAGTTTGCGTCGAAGCTCATTGGAGCCCCGTTGATGCTCGTGTACTGGTTTAAGTCGCTATGTTGGAATGGGGCAACGGAGTCGCCGAACAGGGTCAGTCCTTTTTTCTTACATTCGTTGCGCATGACGATAGGTCGCCGAACAGGGTCGCCGAACAGGGTCAGTCCTTTTTTCTTACATTCGTTGGGCATGACGATAGGAACGCCAGCCCGGGCGGGTGCCTAAGTCTTGCAAGCTACTGCTTACCCGGCTGAGGTGGCCTTCGCTCCCCATTCCTAAGCGCACCGCCAGCCAGCGCAATGTCACGCTAGTCTCCTCACGCACTCGCTGTGCAATTACGCGCTTACGCCAGTCCAGAAAACGCAAGAAAAAAGGACTGACCCCTTTCGGACCCCCAGGTTGTAACGGACCGTGAAAGTGCTTTGAAACCAGCGCATCCCGGCCACCAGATTCGCTTGAGGCGTCTCCAGGAGCCAGTGATAATGGTTGCTCATCAAGACATAGGGGTGAATCCGCCAGGCCGTCCGCTGACGCGCCTGCCCCAGGGTCTCAAGGAAACGGGCCCGGTCCGCATCATCCTCGAAAATATTCTCCTGCCGATCCCCCCGGCACATCACGTGATAGACCGCCCCAGGAAATTCCACTCGCACCTTCCTCGCCATCGCATCTCGTTTTCTCTCCGGCTTCCAGAAAACGCAAGAAAAAAGGACTGACCCCTATCCGTATCCTAACTCTAACTAAGCGCGGTCGAGATACACAAAATATCGCTTCCGGAGCCAAACAACATAGCCGACGAAGGCTAACCACAGCAATAGCGTCCCAAGAAACACCAACAGTGATGGGGACACCTTATGAGCAATTGCACGAAATATCCACGCTTCAAGGGGAGCCCAACATCCAAATAGGAACATTATGACGTGCCACGCGAAGCGGCTTCGTCGCAAATATAGAATTAGAAACGCGACCCAGACGAGTAGGTCCACGAGCACCAGAATTTGTGAATTATGGCCCGACAATAGTTGCCATGCCCCTCTGGCAATACCTAAACCCGACACGAATGCTAACCAAGCCAGCGGGTTGCGCTTGGGAATATCTCCAAATTCTCTGGTCATGGACGCTCCTCTTGCAATGTCACGGAATTCCGTAGACGAAATGCCAGTTACCTTCATCGTCAAAGCCAAATCCTGTGGCTTTGTGCCAACCGAAGCCTAACCATCCTCCGCCAGAAGTAGGAGTGAGACCGCCGTCTGGAATGCCTGCGAGTTCCTGAACGAAATCAGGCCACTCATCGGGGTTCACCGCCAAATAACCTGCCGTCAAATTGCCCGCATGAAGGAGCAGTAGTGGCAACGCCGGGGCCGCCCAAATCCCCATAACGCCTGCGGCTGGATACGCGACACCATAATGAAAACTATCGGCCACTCGTCGCATGTTTCCACCATCAAAGTTCTTCCAAACATCGGCAATTAATGGCGCGTCGAAATATGGGTTCCCGATGTGATTGGGAGCCGCCCCGGAGCCGGGAGTTCCGCCAGCCCCACCAGGCCTTCCTCCGGGCGCTCGATTACCCTTCGAAAGCCTACCATTGCCGCCTCCATCGCCCCTCGAACCGGGAGACCCATGATCATTTGGACGCCGGTCGCCGGGCGCCGAGCTTTGCCCCGGTTCAGGCGGTCCCCCAACTCTAATCCGGTCCATGTTCTCGGCGTCGACGCCCTCGATCAGGCCTTCCCCCGGAGTATAGGGTTCATTGCCGTAGAACACCGGGGTAGCGCCGGTCTCGGTTTTATAATTGGCGTCGCTTTCCGCAAGGCCGAAAGGATCGCGCCGATTCACCGGGTCGCCGCCGCAATAACGAAAGAGATTGGCATCGCCGCCGCCAAACCCGAGCGGGTCCTTTTGCAAGAAGCGGCCAGTATCCGGGTCGTAGAGGCGGTAACGGTAATCGTAGAGTTGCACGTCCGCCAGCCATTCGCGGCCGGTGAACATGAACCGGTTGCCGAAGCTGCTCCGGTCGCTTGGCGCTTTCCAGGTTCCGCTGTTGTAGTCCCAGCTCGTCACTGTCGGGCGGCCATAGACATCGTAGGTGTATTTCTCGATGATCCGGTTGCCCCCGTCCATGACAAAGGTCACGCTGCCTTGGTTGTCCTGCTTGTAAAGCAAGGGTCCGTAGGTCGCGTCATAGCGCGCCACGACTTCGTCGGTCCGGGCGCCATAAATTGTCCAGCCTTTCCAGTTCCCGGCGCCGTCCCACTCCAGGATTGGGTTCCAGCCGTCGTAGGTAAACAGCAGGGTGTTGCCGCCCACTGTCCGCCGAACGCAACGCCCCAGACCATCATAGGTGGCCTGCATGCTGCCGCCCGCCACCTGGTTCTGCGCATTGTAAACAAAACTGTAGCCGTAGTGGGTTGTCGTCTGGTTGAAGTTTGCGTCGAAGCTCATTGGAGCCCCGTTGATGCTCGTGTACTGGTTTAAGTCGCTATGTTGGAATGGGGCAACGTAACCGTTGTCGTTCACGCTCGTCCAGTTCAGCAGGTCCGGCGTGTGATTGTAGTCTCGGAAACGGTTCCAATTAGACGGGCTGGCAGTCCAGGCGTTGTCGGTCTGGTAAACCGCGCGGGTTAGCTGGCTCGCGGCGTTGAACCAGAAATGCTCGCCTTTGCTCGCGTCCTCGTCGCGCCAGCGGGCCACCTCGCGGCCGATGTTGTCGTACTGGTAGTGATTGTGCGCGAACCAGACGTTGGCGTCCCCATTGATGAGCTGAGTCATGCGGTTTAACTCGTCGTAGCCGAACGCATCGCCCATGGCGTATTGCCACTGGTTCGAGCGATAGGTCAGGTTGCCGCTCGCATCGTAGGAATACTCCGTCAGGCGGCCGTTGTCGCCGCCATTGATGTGCCAAAGCTGGTTGCGCTGGTTGTATTCGAAGATGAGGCCGTAATTGAGCTGGCCATTGGTGGTCACCCAAAGGCGCGACCGGTTTCCATCCGCTTCGCGCGGGGTTTCGATGTGCCGGGTCGGATAGCCCGCCAATGTCTGGTCCTCCGACACCTGGCGATTGGCAGCATCGTAGCCAAGGCTAACAGTCGTTTCCGCTGCAGTCTGGGCCGTATTCGTTACGATGCTGGTGACACGGCTCGCGGGATCGTAGCCGATGACGATTTCCGGGGCGGCGTAGTTGTCCCACGAGGCATCGTACATCCGGTTGCGGTTATCGTAGAAGAGATGCCGATACTGACCTGCAGGGTTCTTGTACAAATCCACGTTTCCGGCGACATCATAATGCCAGGTCTCGATGCGGGGCGCACCAAGAGCATCGATTGGGTAGGTAGCAGTAGTCTTCCGGTTGAGCGAATCGTATCCAAATCCGTAGGCAGCATTCTTAGGGTCGATTAGCTGGTAGACGTTGCCCGCCAGATCCCGGTCGTAGTGCGTATGTTCGGCCGCGAAACCATAGGTGTCGACCAGGCGGTTCATCGCGTCGTAGCGCCATTCGCAGCTTGCGTTATCAACGCGGGTTTGGAACCGCAGGTTGCTCATGCCATCGTAACTCCAGTTCATGGTATGGCCGGTGTTGTTCCGGTCCGTCGAAATCGGATCGTCCATCCAAATCCTGCGGTTCCGCCCATCGTAGCCAAAGTTGGTCGCGTATCCGCGCGGATCCTGCGTCCAGGTTAGGTTTCCCGCCGGATCATAACCGTAAAAGGTCCAGGCATCGTTTGGATCGACCCCGGGCGGTACCCGCATGATGGTGCGCTGCCAGTTCTCGTCATAGGCGAAGTGCACTTGTTTGCCCATTTGAGAGAAGGCGCCTTTGAGATTGGTCGTGGTTTGATTGTAAGGATTGGCCCAATCCTGGGCGTAGACGAACGAGGTTGTTTCGTTGAGCGGGTTGGTCACCGAAACGACGCGTTTGTAGTAGTCGTAGGCATAACGCGTCCGCTGGTTCGCGTCGCTCTGGGCCCCCGGATGATTTTCATCCGCGGTCCAGGCCAGAGTGCCGTCGACATTGTACGCCATCTGGACAAATGATTGGTCCTGATGGGTGACGCGCGTCACCTGCCCGCGCCAATTATACTCGTAGCACGTTGAATTATTGCGCGGGTCGGTCACGCAACGCAGGCGATCGAGGTCGCGGCCGCTCTCGTAGTAGGAATAGCGTGTCGGATGAGCGCCCGGGTTCGGATCGCTCGGCGTAGCCGGAGGTATATGAGTCTCAAGCCGATGACGCGTATCATAGGTGAAGGACTCGGTCCCGCCCAAGGTCAGCCGGTGAGTCTCAATCTGCCCGAATCCGTTGTAAGTGAACTCTTCAAACGGCCCGCTCGGATAATCCGGGTAATCGATGTGCGTCACGCGAAAATTGTTCGGATCGCGGGTCAAATAGGTGTTGTGGCCACGCTCATCACCTCGAATCTGCAAGTAGTAGGGCGCGTCTTCAGCACTCAGGTAGGAATATCCCTGCGTTGAGTGTTCGTCATCCGGGTGAGTAAGGAGACTGAGAGCGCCGATGCGCCCTTCGCGGACGGTTGTCGTCGTCTTGCCGCGGGCGTCAGTAAAGGACGCCGGGAATCCGTTGGCATCGTACGAGATGGAAGAGGGTTGTGCCTTGAAATCCGTGTAACCGACGATTTTCGCTCCGGAATAACTAAACGTTCGGGAAGGGCCGTCGCCGCGGGTCTCCGTGCGGCTACTGCCGGTGCCACTCAGGCTCGATACGACCTGGCCAGGAATCCCTGTAGCGGGATCGAGATAATTTTCGCTCTGGAGCTGACCGTAGACGCCGCCGGCATCGCCCGGAACGAACGAATAGCTGATGGCCCACATTCGCCCGCTGTACCATCGGATCAATTGCCCAATAAAGAAGCATGCGGCCATTCGGATCGATGTTGCTTGGCTGATAGGCATAAATCGCCTGGACATACATCGCGCCATTAGGTTCCAAATACTGCACGTTCGTAAGCGAGGTGTAGGTAGCGTCTCCCGCCGGCGTAATTCCGCTGTAGTTATATTTCACGCTTCGCCCATCACTCGCTACGACGCGATCAATCACCACATCTCCATTCCAAGGGGTTTGGATGTAAAAGAATTTTAACCACCGGCCGGCCGGCTCGGTGATCGTTTCGCTTCCATCGCCCGGATAACTGATTGTCGTCGTTTCGCCGTGTGGGTCGATAATGGCGACGAGTTGGTAAGTGAACGTGGACATTATTAAGTGGGTCACTTCACTGATTACCAGCCGATCGACCGTCGCCTCAAAGACGACTTTCCCGCCGTCAGGCAGGAGGAGATAGCACGGTCCTCCACTGGTATTGGCTAGCTGTTGGAAACGATCTGATACTCCCGAGCCAGCACGGAAGCGCGTGTCGTTGCTTGACTGGGAAAAGGAGACCCGCCGCCCATCGGGGTAATTCACCGTGTAAACATCCGGGAGAAAGACCGACGCGTTTGCTGCATTGCTGGTATGAACGAGCGGGTCAATGCTCCATTGGTAGGAGTGACGCCAGTTTCCAGAAGGACCGAATTCGTCCCCACCCGTGCCGGGTGTATAACGGCTGTTCATGGTGCGGGTTAAGGCGAGGGGATATTCACCCACAGCTCCGGCGACGCTGATGTCAGTGACTGACCTCGTGGCGTTTCCCGTGTACGGATCGTAGGAACCCGCAGTATTTACATTTCCGTTGAACATGCCCGACACGCCGGTCGGGTTATCGTTTCCCATCTGCGCCCGAAGCGAAATCGGGAGAAGAACGCTGAGCAGAACCGCCTGTAAAGCGCGGCGAACGACCGTGAATGAAGAGTGAGTGATCATGGAGTCGGTCCTCAATTTGCTGCGTTTACGACCGGTGCGTTGTTGCGCGGGTTCGCTTCGTCTGTCACCCAGAACTGGAGGCCGAGTTCCTGTGCTCCGTTGTGTAATGCGACTTGATAAATGCCTGGCTGGTGCCCGACTCGGAATTTGAAGTGGATCGCGCCGTCCGAGCCGACGATCAGCTTCTTCGGCGCGGCAATGATTTGCCCGCCATCCAGGGCTTCGACTGTGATGGCTTGTCCGGCTGCCGCGGTCGAATACTTGACCGTGATGTCAACGGTTTGATCGTGGCGCAGGCCAACCCGCTCGAAATTGCCCTTGCGACAAGAGATCGTGACGAGCGGGCCTGTGCCCGGATCGATGCTGGCGGTGGCGTCGGTTGGGACTTGGCGGGATTTCCGCGCGCCGGGCGGAGGGGCCGGCTGTCCCGTACTCACGAGCGCGCGATTTGCCTCGAGGATCTGCGATTGCGCCTGCAGCCGGCGAGGGGATGAGACTAGAAACAAGGCGGCCAGCGATGCCAGCGTGACGATTTGGAGACGACAGAGGGAGAATTTCACGGCGCTCCCTTTGCGCCATTGCGTTCTCGGAAGCTAGTAAATCAGTTTGCGATCATTTAGAAGCGCTTGTAGATCAGAATTGCCGCGTTCCGAACCTCCACCAGCCGACCCCACCCCATGGCGCGCAAGAAAATTCTCCGCAGGCTCACTCCGTTGCCCGCGGCGCGGCTCATGGCGCGAGCCGATCACAAGACCGAGTGCCTCATCGAAACGTTGCGCGCGGCGGCGTTGAGAAATCAGGAGGAAGAACCGCGGACCTTCTACGCGATGCGGGATGTCTCGGCGCATTTTCACGTTTCGTTCGCCATCGTCGCGCGCGCCTACCACCGGCTCGAACAGGAAGGATTGCTCACGCGCGTGCGCGGTTCGCGGACTCGCCTGCAAGGCCGGCGCTTCGATCGGCAACTTGCGGTTCGAGCGGTAGTCGGCTTGCCAGCATCGCTGTCTGCTTTTGTGACCAGCCAGGCGTATCGGATGTTCTTTATCGCGATCCGGCGGGAACTACGACTGCGCGGGTTCGCCACCGCCATGGTGTTCTTTGAATCGCACGAGGCAAGGTCCGCCGCTTTGAGCGAGCGACTCCAGAGGTACGACGTCGACACTGTCCTCTGGTTTCAGCCTCCGCGGCAGGCTCGGGAGACTGCCTTTCGACTCGCGGATGTGGGCGTTCGATTAATCAGCATCGCTCACGAGCAGGTAGCCACCATTCCCTGTCGCTACCACGTGTCGCGCGAGCACGGCATCCATGCCCTGCTGGCAGAGTGGAGGCGTGTTGGAATCCGTCACGTGACCGTCGCCCAATGGTCCGAGTATCGCACCCCAGCTCTGGAAGAGGCGCTCCACTCCGCGCTGATCGAGAATGAGCTTACGACATCGACGGTTACGTTCAACGAGCAACGGAGCGAAGCGTTCCTTCGATCGCTCAAAAGAGTGAAGAACAGCGCCATCGCTTTTTCTTCCGGACACCTGGCATCGCGTCTTTGTTTTCGCGTGCCCCAGGCTGTGACGGAATTGTTGGAACATCATCGCGTTGCTTTCCTCAACGGCCCGGTCACGATGCCGTTTACGAAAGTGCCGGACGTCCGAGTGGATATTGTCCTCGCCGACTGGCCGCGGATTGCGAAGCAGATCGCGGATGATCTGGTCACCCAGAACGCATTTCAGTTTTCCGGGCCGACGACGTTCGAGGCCGAAGTGAAGCTGGGGGTGCCGCTGCGTGATTTCGCCCAGGCGATCTAAGCAGCCGATCGGAGGAGATGGCTTCCAACACCCGGCCGGTCTTCGGATCAGCCAAGAAAAAATTTGTTTGAACAAGGACGGCTCGGGCACCGTCTCTCCTCTGACCGCGATTTGCATGTCTTAACCTCGACGCCTATCGTAACGGCACTTTTCGGATGAATAATTTCTCGCTGTTCGCCGGCGTATTGCCATGGCTGGCCCAGACTCCGGCGCCGCAGCTTCCCAATCTTCCCAAGTCCCGCACGATCCTCGACACGCTCATCGCGGCCGGGCCCGTGATGTATGTGATGCTGGTCCTCTCGATCATCTTAGTGATGCTCGTGGTTACGTATTTTCTGACCATCCGCCGCGGCGCGGTGGTTTCGAGTGGGTTCATGGCAACGGCGGACGCCCTCCTCAGAAAACGCGATTATCTCGGCTTGCTCGCGGTTTCGAATCGCCACGGCGAAGCGGTCGCGCGAGTCGTCCAAAAGGTCCTCGATTTCACCACGAAAAATCCGAGCGCCGAGTTCGCCCAAGTCCGCGAGATCGCGGAAACGGAGGGTACCCGGGTCGCGTCCAGTTTGAATAACCGCGTGATTTACCTTGCCGATATCGGGATGATCGCGCCGATGCTCGGATTGCTGGGGACGGTTTTCGGCATCATCACTTCGTTCAGCGCGTTGGGCGCCGATCTCGGCACGGCGCGCTACGCTTTGCTCTCGAGCGGGGTCAGCCAGGCGTTGATTAATACCGCGGCAGGCCTGGCCATCGGCATCCCGGCGATGATTTGCTACGCCTACTTCCGCGGTCGCGTGAACCGGATCATCTCCGAATTGGAATCCGCAGTAACCCACGTTCTTGCTCTACTCTCGTTGCAGTACAACCGGCGGACGCCGGAGCGGACGCCGGTCCTGCTCGAGGATGAGTTTTGACGGGATGCGGGATACGCGATCCGGGACACGGGATAACTGAGGACGCTTCATGAGTTATCGCGATCTCGACATATGGAAGCTGGCACGCGAGGCGGCGATTGGCGTCCACCGGATGACGATTCGGGAATTGCCGAAGTTCGAGTTTTATGAAGAGGGGAGTCAGATTCGGCGCTCGGTGAAATCGATTCGCTCGAACATTGTCGAGGGCTATGGCCGCCGCCGCTATAAGCAGGAATTTATTCGCTTCCTTGTCTTTGCTCACGCCTCCTGCGATGAAACGATCGATCATCTCGAAGGACTGTTTGAAACAGGATCGTTGACCAACGAAGAAACGTTCCGCGGCTTACAAGCGCAACTCGATCTTCTCGGCCGCAAGCTGAACGTCTTCATCCAAGGTGTGGAACGCGAACATGATCCCCATCCCGTCCCGCGCATCCCGGATCCTGTATCCCGGTCCCCGCATCCCGCATCCCGGCGATGAATCTACGGAGACACGCGGCGCCGCAGCACCCGGGGATTCAACTCGCGCCGCTCGTGGACGTGTTGTTGCTCCTGCTCATCTTTTTCCTCCTCACTTTCAATGCGGCGCGGAGCGAGAACGAGCTGGATGTGAAAGTGCCGAAGGCTTCATCGGCGAAAGAGAAGACGGCGGCGATGGGCGATATCGTCGTGAATGTGAAGGCTGACGGCAACGTGGTGGTAAATCGGCGGACGCTGAGCGAAACAGAACTCAGCGATATGCTTCGCAATCTGATTCAGCTTTATCCCGACCAGGCGGTCGTTATTCGCGGAGATGAAACCGGCGCATATAAGCACATCGTCAACGTGCTCAACATTTGCAGCGAAGCCGGCGTGACGAACGTCGCCTTCGCCACCGCAAAATGAAAACGCTGCGAGGCGCAGTTTGCCTCGTGCTCGCGACGGTTTGGGTAGCGCCGTTCGCGGCCGTCGCGCAGCAGAAAACTCCGGAGGTCCGCCGCGCCCAGCCGGTGACGGAACCGCCGACTCCGAAAGCCGTTCCGTTTGACACGCCGACCCCTTCGCCCAAACCCAGACGCAGCCCAACGGACCCGGGCGAACCTCCGAAGCCGCGCGTTTCCGAAAACGAGGCGCCCCCTTCCGAGCCGGAAGCGTCGGACCGCCGGCAGCTCGATTACGCGAACGGCCTTTTCTCCCGCAAGCTTTACGACCTGGCGGCGCCGGAATATGAAAAGTTCATTGGGCAATATCCCGGCGCGCCCGGTCGATCGAGCGCTTACTTTTATCTCGCGGAATGCTATCGCGCTCTGAACAAAACTGGCGCCGCCCGCAGCAGTTTCCAAAGCGTCCTCGATAACTACGGCGACAGCGAATTTGCCGGGCCGGCCGCGTACGGCATCGCCGAAATTCTGTTCATGCAAAAGGATTATGCGGGAGCGCTTCCCTTGTTTCATAAAGCCTCCGCGAAATCGAAGGAACCCGCTCTCGCGCTTTCGGCGAAATATTTCGAAGCGCGCTGCCTGGAAAACGTGGATCGCAAGGACGACGCCCTGAATCTTTACCAGCAGGTCGCGGAGACGAAAAATCCAAACCCGTATCGAGAAGACGCGCGCATGGCAGCGGGATCGATCGCGCTGGCGCGAGGACGAAAGGTGGACGCGCTTCGGAATTACGAAGCGCTCGCCAATGAAACCCAAAAGCCGGCGTTGAAGGCTGAGGCGACCGTGCGCGCCGGAATGGTGGCGGTCGACTTGCAGCAGACGGAGAAGGGGAAGACCGACAAGGCAATGATGGAAAAAGCGCTCAGCCTGCTCCAGAAAGGCCGTTCGCTGCCCGAGGCGGGAAAATGGAAAGCGATCGCTGAGATCGGCCTGGTCCGACTGCAATACCAGTCGGGCCAATACGACAAGGTGATTGCCGAGTACAAGCGCTCCGAGAAAGATATTCCTGAGGAAGTACGCGCGGAGATATTGCTCATCGTCGGCAACAGCCATCGTCAGCTCGGTCACACGAAGGATGCCGATGAAGTTTACCGTCAGATCATCGACAAATATCCCAGCAAGGAAGAAGCGAAGGACGCGCAATACCAGCGCCTGATCAATTTTTACAACACTAATGCGCCCACCTTGCTGACGGAGATCGACGCCTACATCGATTCCAACCCAACCCCGGAACGGGCGGACCAGGCGAAGCTCCTAAAGGCGGAGCACTTTTATAAGGAACAAAAATTCGCCGACGCGGCGCCGCTGTATGCGGATCTCCGCGCGTCGCAACTTTCGCCAAAACTTCGCTCGGAAGCCGCTTACAAACTGGGGTGGTGTTACGTGCAGCTGAAGGACGGCGTGAACATCATCGATGCCTTTGACTATTTCGTAAAAGCGTTCCCGGAAAGTCCGCAGATGCCGTCGGCCCTCACCCAGCGCGCCATCGCCAACCAGGCGAACAAAAACTACGACGCTGCCCTCTCCGATCTGAACACCTTGCTCACGAAATATCCGGGCGCGCGAGAGCGCGAAGCCGCCCTCCAACAGAAGGCGCTCATTCTCGGACAGAAGGACGATCCGAAAGGAATGTCGGACAGCTTCCGGCAGTTGCTGAAGGAATTTCCGAAGAGTTCCGTCGCCGCACAGGCGAATTATTACATCGGGAAAAGCGCCTTTGAAGCGAAGGATTACAAGGCCTGTCTTGCTCCGCTCGAGGCCGCGCGCCAGCTCAACAAGGAACAATATTACAACTCTGCTACGCTCCGGATCGTTTCCGCGTTCTTTTATCTGAAGGATCGCCCGGCGCTGAGCCGCGAGGTCGATGCTTTTGTCGCCGCGGCGCCTACGGTCAAGATCCCGGCTGAGATCCTGGAGTGGCTCGGGCTTCAATTTTACAACGACAAGGATTACGCAGCCGCGGCGAAATATCTGACGCTCCTCGGCCAGGTCGAAACGCTGGGGAACGTCAAACCGGATTTCTGGTTCTATCTCGCGGATGCGGAAACGAAGCTGAAGAATTTTGCGGGCGCCGAGGCCGCCTACGAAAAGTATTTGCAGGTGGCCACGGATCCAGCGGCGAAAGCCAAGACGCTGCTCGCCCTGGGCGCCGCCAAGATTTCCGCGCACAAGCCGGATGAGGCGCAAAAGATCGCGGAAGAAATAATGAGCCTGCAGCCGGAAGGCCGCGTGAACGCCGAAGCGCGGTTGCTCGCCGGCGATGTGCAGATCGAGCGCCAGAATTTCGAAGAGGCCGGCAAAGCGTTCATGGGTGTGGCGCTGCTCTACGACGATCCGGCGATTACGCCGCGCGCCTTGCAGAAAGCTGCGCTCGCGTATCAGAAAGCCGGCAAGAAAGAGGAAGCCGATCGCGTCGCGAAACAACTTCGCGACAAATATCCCGACTTCGCGGGAGGATAATCCGCGCGTGATCCGAGATACGGGATGCGAGATTCGCGATAAACGCATCCCGCATCCCGCATCCCGCATCGCGTATCGCGTATCGCGGTTAATCGATCGCGAGCACTTCGATCGGCAGCGCGGCCAGAAACTGGCTGGTGTCGTCGATCTCCAGAACGGGGTTCCCCAAATGGGCGGCAAGGAAACTCGCATCCGGGGTGGAGGCGATTCCAGCCTGCGCGGCGATTTCCGATCTGGCTAGCTGAGCCACGGCGCCGGCCACTTTGCTCCCGAGATTTTTTGTGTCGGTAAATTGCACCGTTGCGATCCCCGGCGCGGTGTCTTCGACATATGGCGCCAGGGTCCCGGCAAAATGAAGCAGAATGTCCTGGAGAAGTTTTTCCTGCGCGACGCTCCGGACTTTGATGACGAGCGCCAGAGTCCGCGCGAGGCCCTGGCTCGGGGTCATTCCAATCCGGACCCCGGCTTCTCCGGCCGCGGCGTTGAGCTGAACGATCACCGCCTTTTTTTCCTGGTCGTCGATCAACCCGACTGGTTGGCCGAGCAACTCCGGCTGATGCCGCAGGGCTGCCTGCAAATAAAAATCCGGCAGATAAATCGTCGCGAACATCAGCCGGCCTTTGCGGTGAGTTGTCGCCCACCCTGGACGCGTTTCACTTCCAGTCGCAAGCGCGCCGTGAGGTCCTGCTCTTCCAAGTCGCGCAACCGCCAGATGTTCTGGAGAGACATTTTCAATTGGGCGCTGCTGATGATGCTCTGCCGCGTGAGCACCAGAAAAGCGGCGGGCGCGGCTTCCACCAGCCGCTGCAACCGGTACCAGTGAGTCTGCGGAATTTTCCGCAATTCTTCGGCTGCATTGAGGACCAGATCGAGAATGACGAGCGGGAAATTCCCGTCGCGGAGAAGGAAATCGGCCGCTTGCACCGCCTGCGCCGCCTGGGCGCAACGCACCCAAAGTAAATGCCGCAAGACCTCGTTCCCGGCCGCCTGGGGATCGAACGAATCCCGGCCATCGATCAACGCGAGAAAAAAACCGTTCCGAGAGGCGGTCCGCAAAAGAACATGAGTAAAGAGCGCGCTTCCCGCGCTGAGATTCGGACTGCTCAATTCCGTGATGGCGCTTTTCGGCAGGCCGCCGCCGATTGCCTCATCGATCGACTGGAGTCCAGTCGGCAACCGCTCATCGCTCGACGCGAAAGTTTGGGGAAAGCGCTCCGCGAGGAGCTGACGAAGATTAATGATCTTATCGCTCGCGCCCATGCCCGAGACTGGCATGATCGCGCAATATGTTCAACTGAACAGTTAAACGGAGGGACGACTTCGTGTCGTCCCCGAAATAAGGGACGGGACAGCGCCCGTCCCTCCAATAGCTAGCGCTTCCGCCGCGCGGCGGGCATCTGTTTCCGGACCAGCGAAACCATCACTCCCTGGATCCGGAGTTCCCGCGCCGGAACCAGGTCCGGATAGAGTGGGTTCTCGGCTTTCAAATACGGCCGCCCATGTTCCATCACGTAACGTTTCAACGTCGTCTCCCCGTCGATTAGCGCCGCGACGACGTCCCCGTTTTGCACATCTTTTCGGTCTTCCAAGATCACGATATCGCCATCCACGATATGAGCGTCGATCATCGAATCTCCGCGAACCCGAAGGGCAAACGTCTTCCCATTCTTCGAACTGTTTGCCGAACGCGTGTCGAGCGAGACGTGGCCCTCGATCGTCTGTTCCGTAAGCGTGGCCATCCCGGCCGGGATCTGGCCGTAGATCGGAATGTCTGTAATCCGGACCTTTTGCACCGGAGTGATGAGGGCTCGGGCTTTTCGCGCGTGGCGATTGAGAAAGCCTTTGCGCTCCAAAGTCGCGATGTATTGCATCACCGAGGTCTGGCTCGCGAACCCGAAGTGTTTCTGAATTTCCCGTGTGCTCGGGGTCAGACCTTTTTCCCGCTGCTCGGTCTGGATGAATTCCAGAATGCCTCTCTGCCGCTCGGTGAGCATGTCGTTAGGATGAATGAAAACGAGCGCGCTGCAAGTTCAAATGAACACTAAGGCCGTGGCTGCGCCCCGTGCGAAGAGGGCTTTGCTTATTGCGGTATTTCCTTTACCTCTAATCGCTCATGAAATCGCAGCTGCTTGCCCTGTTCGCGTTGGCCGTTCTGTTGCTGGGTGGCTGCCGGAAAAATGCCTCGAGTGGCGGCGCGTCGAATAAAATCCGCGTCGGCTACATCGGACTTACCTGCGAGGCGCCGATCTTCAGCGCGGTCGAGAAGGGTTTTTTCAAGGAGGAAGGGCTCGACGTTGAGATGGTGAAATGCGAGTGGGCGAACTACAAGGATGTACTCGCCCTCGGCGGTTTCGACATCACTCACCATCTCGTGATGTATTTTCTCAAGCCGATCGAACAGGGACTCGATGTGAAGTTCACGGCCGGAATTCACAAGGGTTGTCTGCGGGTCCAGGCTTCGACCAAGGGCAATATCCACACCGTCCAGGATCTGCGCGGGAAGCGGATCGGGGTTCCGGGGATGGGGACGCCGCCGTTTATTTTTGCGAATCGCGTTTTGGGCGCGAACGGGATCGATGCGAGCAAGGATGTGAGCTGGCGCGTGTTCCCCGCGGGCGAGCTCGGTCTCGCGCTCGACAAGGGTGAAGTCGACGCGGTCGCGGATTCGGAGCCCATTGGCAGTCTGCTTCTCGCCGATGGCAAGGTCCGAAACGTCGCCGACCAGGCCGCCGACATGCCCTACAAAGACGAGTACTGCTGCGCCGTGATCGTGAACGGAAAATATTTGTCCGCCCATCCGAAGGAAGCGGCCGCCGCCACGCGTGCGTTGCTCAAAGGCGCGAAGTGGGTGGAAGCAAATCCGGCGGCGGCGGCCCGTCTTTCCGTCGAGAAAAAATATCTCGCGTCCAATCCGGAGTTGAACACCGTGGCCATTTCACATTTGCGTTATATCCCGAGCGTTTCCGGTGCGGACAACGCCGTGAAATCCGCCGCAGCGGAAATGAAGGTGGCCGGGATGCTGAGCCCGAGCACCGACGTTCCGGCGCTCGCCCAGAAGGCTTTCGCTCATTTGGATGGAGTGACCGATCAATGGCTCGACAGCTTGCAGGTCGAAAAAGTCGCGGGGGGGCAGGTTCCACCGAACCAGGACATCCGGCTTTACACCGAATTGATTCTGCAGGACCGCGAAGAAGACTCATGTTGCAAAAAGCCAGTCGTCGCGGCGCAGAAATAAATCAGGCGAGAGCGGATGCGACGTTGGCCGATCGGTCGGCCGACCGGGAAAGCAAACGCTGGAGGACCTGGTTACCGGTTCCGGTCGCAAACCTGATTTGCCTGGCGACGCATTGGTTCGTTTCGAGGACCGAGCCGCCGATGGAGACACGGTCCTACTTTGTTTTCCTTTTGAACTTTCTCGCGGTATCGCTCCTTCTCGCGATCGCGCAGTTGTTCTTGCCGGGCTTGAGACGGCGGATGCGCCACATAGGACCGATCGTTGCCGCGGCCTTGCTGATGTTATGCGCTTGGGAGCTTATTACCTCCGGTTATCGCCTGCTCCCGCTCCCGTATTTCCCCAGCCCCGCCGCGGTGTTCCAAAGTTTGATTAACGATCGTGCTCTGCTTTTCGACAGCACGTGGCACTCGCTGGTTCTTTTGCTGGGCGGTTACGCGCTTGGTGTCGTTGCGGGATTAATCAGCGGCATCTGCATTGGCTGGTCGGTGCCGGTTCGTTATTGGGGAATGCCGATCCTTAAAGTCGTCGGGCCGATTCCCGCGACGGCCTGGATTCCACTGGCAATGGTGGTCTCGCCGTCCGCGATTTTTTCGGCGGCGGGACTCATCGCTCTCGCGGTCTGGTTCCCGGTAACGATGCTGACTGCGTCCGGTATTTCGAACACACGAGCGTCCTATCTCGACGTGGCGCGCACGCTCGGGGCCGGACGCCGTTACCTGATTTTTCGGGTCGCAATTCCGGCGGCACTGCCGAGCATTTTCATCGGTTTGTTCATGGGACTCGGCGCGTCGTTCCTTACTCTCGTGGTCGCCGAAACCGTCGGGGTGAAGTCCGGCCTCGGCTGGTACGTGGCCTGGGCCCAAGGCTGGGCGGAATACGGAAAAGTTTTCGCGGCGCTTGTTATCATGGCGGCGTTCTTTTCCACGATCATGACCGTGCTCTTCAAAGTCCGCGATCGCGTCCTGGTTTGGCAAAAAGGGGTCATCAAATGGTAGCGGACGCGACCGACCCGTCTTCGCTCCGGGTCCGGGACGTGACGAAAAGTTTTCCGGCGCCGGATGACGCGACGGATCGACGACTGGCGGTCGATAATGTTTCGCTCACTCTCGCCGCGGGTGAGCTGTCGTCGCTCGTCGGCCCGAGCGGGTGCGGCAAATCGACCCTCCTTCGTCTCATTGCCGGCCTCGATTCGCCGGACTCCGGCGAGCTGATGGTGGGAGCCGAGCCGATTACCGCGCCGAATGCCGAACGCGGCCTGGTTTTTCAGGACCCGAACTTGTTTCCCTGGCTGACCGTGCGCCGAAATATCGAGGCGGGCCTTCTCGCGCGCCACGTCCTCCAGGAGAAACGGCACGAGGTGGACGAGTTCATGCGGCTCGTGGGATTGGAAAGTTTTGCCGACGCCTATCCACATCATCTCTCCGGCGGCATGGCCCAGCGGGTCGCGCTCGCTCGCGCCCTGATCAACCATCCAAAGGTCCTGCTCCTCGACGAACCGCTCGGCGCGCTCGACGCGTTTACCCGAATGCGGATGCAGGACGAAGTGCTTCGGCTCTGGCAGGCTCGTCGGACGACGATGCTGCTCGTGACGCACGACATCGACGAAGCGATCTACATGAGCGACCGCATCGTCATCATGACGCAACGGCCGGGACGGATCGAGCGGACGATCCCGGTGAATTTGCAACGCCCCCGCGATCGCAGCAGCGCGGAGTTTCTCCAGCTGCGCGGCGAGATTCTCGAGCTGCTCCATTTCGCCGGCGCGGCGCTCGGGAATACGCCGAGCTAGCAACGGCGTGTCATCCCGAGCCGCGCAGACGGCGAGGGAACTCTCAACCGGTCAGCCGCTACCGCGAAATATCCCGCATGCACTGCCATTGTGCGCTCGGCCATTTTCGTTGCTCGCTCTTCGCAGTTGAGAGGTCCCTCGGCGCGCTTCGCCAGCCTCGGGATGACGGCGCTGCTACCCATTAAGAGACTTTCACGCGTTATGGCAGCTCCTCGTTCCCAAGCTCTAGCTTGGGAATGCCTTTGTATCGGAAACTCCGGCTTCCGCCGCCGGTCGGGAAGCAGAGCTTCGAAGACAAGTGCGTTCCCAAGCTGGAGCTTGGGAACGAGGGCTGTTGCTACTCGTTAAAAGACTTCCACGCGTTATGTCCCGCCGCGTATCATCCGCGTGCGCCATGGACGAAACGGAGGGCAAGCTAACTTCAGGTGAGCCACTCAGCGTCGAGCAATTGGTCGCGCATCTGCCCGCGCTGAAGGAAATTCCGGGCGCGCAGTTGGAGAAATACGCGAAAGGCGCCGCGGTCCTTCAACGCTACCGCAAAGGCGATATGGTTTGCGCGGAAGGCTCGTTCGGTTCGACGGCCTATTACATTGTCTCGGGCACGGTCGACATTTCGATCCAAAATCCGATGGCGCATCTGCGAACCCGGCCCGCCGCCGGTTTGTTCGGTCGCAGCATGGCGCGAATGAAAAGCATTCTCCTGAACGACGGCCAGGACAAACGTGCCGACGCCCACGAGCGCAAGTTCATCAGCATCGATGCCAACGTCGATCTGCCGATGACGAAACCGATTGCGGAATTGGGTCCGGGCGAGCTTTTCGGCGAGATGACCTGTCGCACTTTCCAGCCCCGTTCGGCCACGGTGATCGCGCGCGAACCATGTGTGATGGTGGAAATGCTGCGGGTGATTCTCGACATGCTGGTGGGGAACCGGCAGGTCTCGGAAGCGTCGAAGGCGACGTCGAAAGTAAAGGCCGCGACGTTTAAAGGAACCTCGTTTAAAGCGCAGCTCGACGAGAAATACCGGCAGCGCTCCCTCGAAACCCATCTCCGAAGTGTCCCGCTCCTGGCCAGCGTGGGTGATGAATTCGTGCGCTATTTGAAAGAGAAAGTCGAACTCGTTTCCTACAACCAAAGCGACGTCATCTGCCAGGAGGGCGAAGAGGCTGATGCCTTCTATCTGATCCGCTCCGGAATGGTGCGTGTGTCGCAGGCGATGCCCGGGGGCGAGATGGTGCGCACTTATTTGAGCCGCGGGGATTTTTTCGGCGAAATCGGCCTGCTCCGCGCCATTAAGCGCATCGCTACCTGTACCGCGCTCGATGCGGTCGACGTCGTCAGAATCCCGGGCGCCGAGTTCAATCTCATGCTCGAAAAATTTCCGGCCGTGCGCGCCCAGCTCGATCCAATTGTCGACGCACGAATGGCGGCGACGAAAAGCCGGGTCGCGCCGGCGGGGCTGGGGCTCGATGATTACCTGAACCAGGGATTATTCGAAGCGCAGAACCTTCTCCTGATCGATCTCGATAATTGCACTCGTTGCGACGCGTGCGTCCAGGCTTGCGCGAAAGCGCATGACGGCGTCTCGCGCCTTCTCCGCGACGGACTGCGCTACGATCATTTCCTGGTGGCCACGGCGTGCCGCTCCTGCCGCGATCCGCTTTGCATGACGCAATGCCCGGTCGGTTCGATCCGGCGCAAGGAGAACCTCGAAATCATCATCGAGGATTGGTGCATCGGTTGCACCAAGTGCGCCGAGCTTTGCCCGTACGGCAACATCAACATGCACCCGTTCGACGTCGTGAAGGAAGTCCGGACCGAGGTGAAATCCCCGAACCCAAACATTCCGCCCACGGTCAAGATCGAGAAGAAGAAGTCGACGGCCTTAAAGGCGAACACGTGTGATCTCTGCACCCAGTTGTCCGTCCCGAGCTGTGTCTATGCCTGCCCGCACGACGCCGCGAAGCGCGTGGATCCGCAACGGTTCTTCGGGGACGCGCTCGAAATCCAGAACCGGCTCTTCGACGACAATTGGACCCCTGCCAAGCGCTACGAAACGAGACACACTCACTGACGTGAGAAATCCCAAATCCCAGGCTCCAAATCCCAACGGGAGCAAGCAGGTGCGTTTTATTTTTTGGAGTTTTGAATTTGGGATTTTCTTGGGTTTTGGGGTTTGGGGTTTGGGATTTTAGACGGATGCGGATCAACAACTCGAAACATGTCCCGTGGATCGTCTTCGTTCTGCTCGCGACGATTGCGGCCTGCATTCTTTACGTTGGTAACTTTCACTCGGCGTCGTTGCCCTCGTGGATTCCGGTTCCGGCGTCGTTGATTCAAAAGACAACGGAACACCACACCGTGGGCGGGACCCCGCTCGGCCTCTGGTTTGGCACAATTTCGCTGGCGATCTTCCTTTTCGCGGTCCTGCTGAGTCTGCGAAAAAAAATTCCGCTCTGGCGGGTGGGGACGGTTCAACGGTGGTTGCGCGCTCACATCTGGCTCACCATCCTCACCATTCCGCTCGTGCTTCTCCATAGCGGTTTCCGTTTCGGCGGAGGAATGACCACGTTTCTCCTGGTCCTTTACGCCGTCGTGATGGTGAGCGGGTTTTACGGGCTCTTTCTTCAGCACCTGATGCCGCGGCTAATGAAGGCGAGGCTGCCAGCCGAAACGGTTTACGAGCAAATCCCGCACATCCGGGCGCAGCTTGCGGGGGCGGCGGGAAAGATGCGCGATTCGTTTAAGCCGGCGCCGCCTAAGAAATCGGATGCGGGTGCGCCGGCGCCCAGCGCCACGAAAACCGTGACGGCACCCGCCGCCGCAATGGTTTCGACGACAAGTGGCGTCGAGACGCCGGCGGCCCGCGCGAAATCTGTAACTGGCTCGGCGGCTACGGCCGCGCCGGTAACGGCCCCGGCGACTACAGCTTCTGCAGCTCCTGCCGAAACTTCGCCAGTTCCAGCGCCGATCCCGAACGCGGCCGTCAATCCGGCGCCGCCCAAGGTCGAAACGATCGGCACCCCAACCGCCCGCGTGCAGAGCGATCCACCGGGCGCGGCCGTGGCGCGGTCGGAAGTTCCGGCAGGCGATCAGTCGGCGCCGTCACCGCCCATCGCGCCGGCGGCTCCAACGGCAGTTCCCGCTCCGGTCGCGCCTCCAGCGCCAGCCGCTGCCTCTGCGCCGAAGCCGGCGCCCGCGGTCCCGAAACCGGCAGCTGCTCCTCCAAAGCCGGCTGCGAAGCCCGCGCCGCCGCCCGATCCCGAATCGGAAGAGATTCTGGTCGAGTTCATCGAACGCCAGATCCTTCCTTACCTCGAGGCGCGCCGGGGCGATCGGATGCGGTTAAACAATCTGCGTTTTTCGGACGACACCTTTCGCTACGTGAAGCTCCGGGTCGCCGAAGGTTATCGAAGCCGCGTCGAAGAAATCCAGACGTGGTGCGATGAGCGGCGCATGCTCGATGTCCAGGTTCGCCTCCACCATTGGCTCCACGGCTGGCTTTTCGTTCATGTGCCTTTTTCGTTTTTGCTCGTCATGGTCACGATCTGGCATGCGTTCGTGACCCTTTTTTATTACTGAACCATGTCCCCGCTCGTAATCGTGCTCGTGCTCCTGCTCGTGATCGAATGCGTCGCATCAAATCGAGCACGAGCACGAGCACGAGCAATGCGGAGCATTGCTGATTAGTCATGGCGACGCCGGCACGAACGCAGAAGCAGATCGCCGAGCGCTACAAGGGCAACCTCACCTATTACAAATTGCGTCATCCCTGGCGGGTGGCGCGGTTCTGCGCCAGCTTCGTCGCGATCGTCGGCGGGCTCGGAGCGATTCTCTTTTACCAGCGACTGATTTTTCAAAAACGCGCGAGCGAGCAGTTCTTCAGCGCCGGAAAAATCTCGAGCCATCACGCGCAGTTCGAACAGGATTGCTCGCGTTGCCACGACAAGAACGCCGCGACGGGGAATGCGCTAACGCCGGCGAAATTTAGCGGTGTCTTGAAAGACCGGTTCCAGCACGGGCTCGATTTTGCGTCAATCGACAACCGCTGCGAGCGCTGCCACGAAGACGAGCATCCGCCGATCGGGATGAAGAAAGAATACGACGTGCACGAGCCAAACGTGGTCGACCAGCGCGCCTGCTCGATTTGCCATGTCGAACATCTCGGGCCGGGCCCAATGAAGCGCGTCGCGGACAGCCAATGCGCAACCTGCCACAACGATCCTGGCGTGATGGAAGCGTCGGCGAACAAGGGAATGACGTTGCCAGCCGCTGGATTCGAGGTGCGGCGGCCGGCGCAAGGCCAGGTTATCCCCGCCGTCTCACGCCCGAAGCGTGGTTACACTCAGGTCTTCGCGTCGTTTCACCGCGACCCGACGCGCGGCGGGCACCCCGAATTCCAGTTGATCCGGGAAAAGGCGGCGGACCCGGACACCTTGAAGTTCAACCACAGCCGGCATTTTGCGAACGACATCCCGCCGGTGAAGGGACAGAAGCTCGACTGCAATTTCTGCCATAAAGCCGATCCGCAGGGCCGGTTTTATTTGCGGATTAATTTCGAAGCGCATTGTCAGAGCTGCCACGCGCTTCAATTCGACGAGCGAAACCCCAGCCTCCATTTGCCGCACGGCGACGTGAATCTCGTTCGGACATTTTTGCGCACACTCCCGGCGCAGTACGCCGAGCTCGCGCGCAGCCAGCCGACCAAAACGGCGCCCTCCAATGACGTGAAGACGTTCGTCGCGCAGCAGATGAACGGGCTCCGCCGGCAGTTCGGGTCTGACGAGGCGTTCGAGCGCACGGTCTTCTTCGAAACTAGTCCATACAAGCGCGAGGACGCCGCGCCGAGCAAGGCGAACTTCTCCGGCTGCGCCCATTGCCACGCTGTGAAAACGGAAGGCCGTATTCCGGTGATCACGCCGCCAGTCCTGATCGATCGCTGGCTGTTGCGCGCGAACTTCAGTCACGCCAAACACACCAGCGTGAGCTGCGAGGATTGTCACCACCAGGCGCGGACGAGCCAGCTGACTTCAGATGTGCTTATGCCCGCAAAACAAAATTGCGTCGTTTGCCACAGTCCCGAAACGAAAAAGGTGAGCTCCGATTGCATCACCTGCCACACGTATCACGAGCCGGGACAGCCGGTGCGGCTCGAAGCCCAGATTAACAGACCCTAAGGTGGATCGCGCGCTCCGCCGCGCGATGGCATCCAACTCGAGCGCCGAGCGCTCGATTCACCTACGCGGCGCTTCGCGCCGAAGAATCCCGCGTCGGCCGAAGCCGCTCGATCTCGGCCCGGAGGCGTTCCCAATCGACCGGCTTTGTGAGATGGGCCGCGAACCCTGCCGCCGCGCTCGCCGCGACATCGTCATCGGTGCCGAATCCACTCAACGCGATTCCCGTTATCCCCTGCGCGTCCCGCAACGCCTTCATCAAATCGAGACCGCTGCCGTCGGGCAAACCGAGATCGCTGATCAGTAAATCGAAGCGCCGGCTCGCGGCCAGGGTTCGCGCCTGCGCGACCGTTCCCACATGGCTGACCTCAAACCCGGCATTTCGCAAAATGCGTCCGAGCACCCGGGCCGTGTCCTCGTGATCTTCCACGAAGAGAATCTGGATGTGTTGCGCCGCGGGCGGTTCGCTTTCGAGAAACAAGACGGGCCCTTCGAGCAGCGACGTCGCCATCGCATTTAGCGTCACCGTGAACGTAGCGCCGCTCCCCGGGCCTTCGCTCCGCGCCTCGATCGTGCCCGAATGCAGGTCGACCACTCGCTTGGAAATCGCAAGGCCGAGGCCGAGGCCGCCGTACCTGCTCGTAATGACGCCGCCGCCTTGCTCGAACGCGTCGAAAATTCGCGGCATCAGGCTTGGATCGATCCCGATCCCGCTGTCGCTCACTTCGATAATGATCTGGTGCCGCTCGTTGTTTCGGGTGGAGATTTCGAGCCGTCCGCCTTTGGGCGTAAATTTCGCCGAATTCTTAATCAGGTTCCAAAAGACCTGCTGCAAGCGCGCCGGGTCCGCCCAGCAATGATGTTCGCGAGCGTTGAATTGGCGGGTTACGCGGATGGCCTTGGCGGCGATGTCGCCCGCGGAAATACTCAGGGCGTGCTCGATGGTGCTGTGGATGTCGACCGCGTCGCTGTGCAATTCCAGTTTTCCATGCGCGATGCGGGTCAGGTCGAGGAGGTCGTCGATGAGGAGCGCTTCCAGTTCGACGTTGCGCTGCAGAACTTCGAGGTCCCGCCGGAGGTCGTCGCTCAAGTTCGGTTCGCGCCGCAGGGAAGCGATCGTCATTAGCACTGGCGTGAGAGGGGTGCGCAGCTCGTGCGAAAGCATTGCCAGGAAACGGTCTTTGGAGCGGTTTGCCTCCTCGGCTTCATTCTTCGCGCGCTGCAAAAGAATCTCGGCGTTCTTCCTCTCCGTAATTTCGAGCATGGTGCCGATAAAACGGGTTACTTGGCCGCTGGGATCAACCAGCGCGCGGCCCCGTTCAGCCACCCAGCGCTCCTTGCCGTCGGCGATGCCGATCGCGCGATATTCAATATCAAAGCGGCCGGTCGTGCCGGGCTGGCGCACCTTCTCGACGGTCTCATGCACGATGTGGCGATCGTTGGGGTGAACGCTGTTCAGGTAGGTTTCGTAGGTTACCTTCATCTCCGGCGGAATCCCGAACATCTGTCGGCTCCGATCCGAAAATTGGAGCTCGCCGGTGCTTGGAATAAAATCGAAGGTCCCGATGTCCGCCGCTTCCGTGGCCAGTTGCAGGCGCTCCTGGCTTTCGCGCAATTTGGCTTCGCGCTCGTGCGCCATCGCCTCCTGCTTCTTCTGGTCCGTAATGTCGGCCCGGAAAATAACGATCCCTTCCTTCGTGGGATAAATCCGCGTCTCAAGCCAGCGGCCCCACGGCCTATGAAAGAATTCTCCGTGCGCCGGCTGGCGCGTTTTCATGACCTCGTGACTTTTGTGGTAAAATTCGCCCCCCACCGCTTCGGGAAAAATTTCCCAGATCACCCGGCCGAGCATTTTTTCCTTCGGGACGCCCGCCAGTTCCGCGACCTTGTCGTTGACGTAGGTGTAGCGCCATTGAAAATCGAGCGCGGAAAAGGCGTCACTGATTCCGGCCAGGACCATCTCGCGCTGTTCCAGAAGATCGCGGACTTCGTATTGGCGGCGCCTGGATCGCAACGCGACCTGGAGGGTGCTGACCAAGGTAACTGCCTGGAGAGGTCGCTCCAGCAGAGTGACGTTGGCTGCCGGCCCGAAAATCTCGAGGGCGCGCCGGCTCATTTTGTCGCCGGCACCGCTGCTCGTCAGGAGGATCAACGGAACGTCGGACCACGGCGGCTGCTGTTCGAGGCGATCGAGGAGGGAGGGAACGTCGGAGGAGACCAGGGCCTCGGACGCCACCAGAATGGCGGCCGTCGTCTCACCCAGCCGTTCGGCCACCTCCGTCAGCGTAGCACAGATTTTTGCACGGATGCCAGACCGTTCCAACGCGCCGGCAGCCAGCACGGCATCTTTGCCAAGGGGCGCGACGATCAGGACCTCGCCGAAAGAATCGTCACCTTTTCTTTTCATTCGCCCGGCGGTCGCGCGCGGGTCGCCGTTTCCTTTGTTTCTTTTCATTCACGACGGGCACCCCAGTCAGGACTCCGCGAAACGCGTCCAAGGGCGGCCCGACCCGCATTCCAGCACCGTCGATGAAAAGCTCGCGGATTGTATATTCGTGTTCGCCGGTTCGTTTCTTGAGAACTGAGATTGCCTTGTGCACGGCGCCGTCGGCTTCAAAGAATCGAAGCATCACCACGGTGTCGGCCAAATAGGTGACGTCGATTGGACTGGTCATCTGGCCCATCGTTCCGGAGGGGGCAACCGTGATCATGCTTACGATTCCCTGTTGATTCAGATAGGTGACAAGCTCGTGAAGTTGGAGATTAACGAAACGTTCTTCGCCCATCGAATGGAGATATCCATTGAGGCTGTCGATGTAGACGACCTTCACGCCCTCTTCCTCCACCGCGCGCCGGATGTGGCTCGTCAATTCGCCCGGAGACAACTCCGCGGGATCGATCTGCTTAACCGTGACCATTCCTTTTTCGGTTAGCTCATCGAGCCCGAAATTCAGACCCGCGGCGCGGGCAAACAAAACCGGCAGGCTTTCGTCAAACGTGTAGATCGCGACTTTCTCTCCGTCCCGGGCGGCTTTTGTCGCATAGGTGAGCGCGATATTCGATTTGCCGGCACCGGGCGGTCCCGAAAAAAGCGTGGTCGTTCCGCGCGCGAGTCCGCCGCCCAAAAGCGCGTCCAAACCTGCAAGCCCCGAGCTCAGATTGGCAGTGACAAAGTTACGATGATGTTCAGCCGCGACGAGGCGGGGGAAAATAGCCAGGCCGCCAGTCTCGATCACGTAATCGTGATAACCGCCGCGATAGGTGGTGCCGCGGACTTTTTGCACCACCATGCGGCGGCGCGCTCCGCCGTATTCCGGCGCGAGTTGCAGCAGAACCAGGACGCCATGGGCAAGACTCAGAACGTGATTATCCGAGGCCTGGTCACCGCTGTCGTCCAGGAGCAGCGAGGTGCAATTGCGCCCAGCTAAATATTGCTTGAAAGAAAGAATCTGCCGCCGGTAACGGAGCGGATCCCCGGAGAGGAGACGAAGCTCGGAGAGAGAATCAAAGGCGAGCCTTGTCGGTCTCAGCTTGTCCACCGCGTCGAGCAGAAGCTTGGTCGTTTCTGTCAACTCGACCTCGGAAGCGTGAAACAGGGTGTTTTGGGAGGAGGCAGATAATTGCTTCTCGATCGCAGAAAGCTCGACGATCTCCACCCCCGCGAGAGACCATCCATGGGAATCGGCGACCTCCTCAACTTCCTCCCGCGTTTCGGAGAGGCTGATGTAGAGAACTTTTTCGCCACGACGCGCCCCCTCGAGAAGGAATTGAAGGGCCAGGGTAGTTTTGCCGCTCCCTGGTTCTCCCTTGATCAGGTAAAGGCGCCGCGCGGGCAGGCCTCCGCCGAGAACATCGTCCAACCCCGCAACCCCGGTCCTCACTTTCGGATTATCGGCCGGGGTTTTGTTGCTCACTGACGGGCGATTCTACGTAGAGAACGAAATTCCGCTAGCACAATAGCGATTCGCCTTTGGGCATGCGTTCGGGTTTCTTGAATGCAATCCGGGTCGCATGATCTTGTGCGATGCCGAGAGGGCTCGAAATCAATCTGGTTGTCCCCGATCTTTGGCAGCAGGAGGCCGTCCGAGCGCTCCGCGATGGGAAGGACGTTGTTGTCCAGGCGCCGACTGGTTCGGGCAAGACTTACATTTTTGAGCTGCTCTATCCGTCGCTGAAAGGGCAGGCGATTTTCACAGTGCCCACGCGCGCCCTGGCGAACGACAAGCTCGCGGAATGGCGGGGGCGCGGTTGGGATGTCGGCATCGCTACCGGTGATCTGGCCCTGAATCTCAACGCGAAAGTCCTCGTCGCGACGCTCGAAACGCAGAGGGCGCGATTCCTCCGGCGCGACGGCCCGAAGCTCCTCGTCGTGGACGAATATCAGATGATCGCGGATCCCATCCGGGGCGTGCACTACGAGCTCGCGCTCGCCCTCGCACCGCCGGAAACGCAATTGCTTCTGCTGAGTGGCAGCGTCCAAAATCCACAGGACGTGGCGGCGTGGTTCCAGCGCATCGGGCGCGATCCTGTCCTGATCTCGCATGAGGAGCGCCCGGTTCCGCTCGAGGAAATCGATCTGCGCGTGCTGCCAGATTCGGCATTTGTCCAAACGAAGAGTTTTTGGCCGCGCATGATCGGGAGAGCGTTGCGGGCGGAGCTAGCCCCGGTCCTGGTCTTCGCGCCGAGGCGGAATGCGAGCGAAGAGATGGCGCAGGCGATCGCGTCCGCGATGTCGTTGCGCGATCCGTTGCCGCTCTCGGCCGAGCAGGAAGCGCTCGCCGGAAAACGGCTCGCGAAATTATTGCGAAACCGGGTGGCGTATCATCATAGCGGGTTGAGTTACGCCGTCCGAGCCGGGTTGATCGAGCCGCTGGCGAAGGCCGGTCAGCTCAATGTTGTGGTCGCGACAATGGGGCTCGCGGCCGGGATCAATTTTTCCATGCGTTCGGTTCTGATCACGGACACGCGTTACAAAGCGGGCAACTTCGAGCGGCACGTCGAACAGGACGAATTGCTCCAGATGTTCGGCCGGGCCGGCCGCCGCGGGCTCGACGACGTCGGTTACGTCCTGATGCTGCCGGATATTCCAAGGCTGGGGGACGCCCGCCCGCGCAAATTGAAGCGGGCTACGCAGGTTGATTGGCCCAGCCTGATCAGCGTGATGCGGGGCGCTGTAGCCGGGATCGATGATCCCGGTCGAGAAAAGGCGCTGCATCCGGCCGGGATCACCGATCCCGGCTACAACAATGTGCCCTTCGGCGCGGCGGTGAATTTGAGCGACTCCCTTTTCAGCGTCCAGAAAGTTCCGATTGGCGCTGAACACTCACTCTCGACCGGGCCAAGGCCGTGCGGGCTGTGGGTGGACGCGGAGCGAGCGCGGTTCGTCCGGCGCCCAATCACGGAAATTCTGAATTTCGCCGGCGAATGGGAACCAAAGCCCGGGTCTGCGCAGAGCGTCTCGTTAGGCCAGCTCTTCGTCCGCGAAAATGATCAGTGGACCGCGGCGCTCACGTTGCCGCGAATGCTCGACGGCCGTGGCTTCGGCAATTTGTGCAAGTTGCGCGACAAGAAAATTTACGGCCGCGAAATTCCGCTCGCGACCATTTTGGGGCAGGACGCGGTTGCTCCGGTGAAATGGCTGCGCAAGAAGCTGGTAGGGCGAGACTCTGTCGAACCGCGGGATAACGCTCGGCCGGCTCGACAGAGTCTCGCCCTACCACTAAGCAGAGCGCTCTTTAACGAACTGGTCCCTCCGTTGCTTCCCGAAATCACGGGCGGTCAAATATCCGAGATCGTTATCCGGCCCAACACCATTTCCGCGCGAATCGATTTCTCCGAAATTCTGATTCCTGCCCTGGTCGACTCGCATGGCGTGGCCCTGCTCGATCCTCCAGAGCGGCAAGCGCTCCCGCTTGTCTGTCGCCGATGCGATCAACTCGAGCACGATCTTACCGTCGCCATCACCAGTTCGCCTGCGTACGCGTGGCGACAGCTCGGTCTCGTGTCGGCCGATGGAACACCGACGCGCCGCGGCGTTCTGTTCTCCTTCTTTCATGCCGGAGAAGGGCTCGCGATTGCGGCCGGTCTCGAAGATGAAAAGTATCCCGTCGACGATCTAGTTTTCGATCTGGCGAATATCCGCGCTGGTCCTCGTTTTGCCGGGGAGGACGCGCCGCTCGGTGGCCGGCTCGGGATTCTTTGCCAGCAAATTTACGCGCGCGCCGATCACCCGGGTTACCTCGAAATGGGTGTGCCGGTCCAGTACGGCTCCGGTGCCTCCGAGGTGATTCGCGAGATCGTAACGAATTCTGCGGTGCGTTATCGTCTCACCAACGAATCGCTTCGGCACGGGGACATCGAGCGTGCGCTGATGGAATGGCGCAGCCTCCTTCGCCATATCGCCGGCGCGCCAGATCTCGATTGGGAGCGCTGGCGAGCGTTAAAGAACGCCGCGAGCCATTTCATCGGGAGCACGACTTCGCCGGCGGCAGTGGAATTTCCTCCGCTGCTCGCCTCGCAGCGGATAGGTCGTATAGGACGAATATGACCGATTCCGAAAAACCAGCGGCGGTCGGTTATCGCATGCCAGCGGAATGGGAACCGCACGCCGCGACCTGGCTTTCCTGGCCGCGTAAAGAAGGGATCAGTTTTCCGGGCGCGTTCGATCGGGTAACGCCGACGTTCCGGCGAATGGTCGAAGCGTTACTCACCTCCGAGCCAGTCTGCATCAACGTTTGCAATGGCGCGCATGAAGCGGAAGCGCGCCAGGTGCTCGGCGGTTTGCCGGGAGAACGACTCACCTTCTATCGCATCCCGACAAACGAGCCGTGGTGCCGCGATCACGGTCCCATTTTCTTGACTCGTGAAAAAGAGCCGCGCCTCGCGATAGTGGACTGGGGTCATAACGCCTGGGGCGGCAAATATCCCCCGTACGATCTCGATGACGTCGTGCCCACCCGAGTCGCGAAGATCCTCGATTTGCCGGTCTATAATCCGCGGATGATCCTCGAGGGCGGTTCGATTGACGTAAACGGTGCCGGCGCGCTGCTCACCTCGGAGGGCTGTCTCCTAAATCCGAACCGCAACCCAACCCTGTCGCGCGGACAGATCGAGAAGCGTCTTCGCGATTATCTCGGCGTGACCGACATCCTCTGGCTCGGCGAAGGAATCGAAGGCGACGATACCGACGGCCACGTGGATGACCTCGCCCGGTTCGTCAGCGAGCGGACGATCGTCACCGTTATCGAAGAGAACCGCGACGATCCGAACTACGAGCCGTTGCGCGAGAATCTCGCGCGGCTGCGCGAGATGAAATGGCGCGGCAAGTCTTTCGAGGTCGTCACGCTCCCGATGCCGGCCCGGATCGATCGCGAAGATCTGCGCCTGCCGGCCAGCTACGCGAACTTCTACATCGCGAACGAATGCGTTCTCATCCCGACCTTTAACGATCGCAACGATGCGATCGCCGAGGCCACCCTGGCTAAACTTTTCCCGCGCCGCCGCATCGTTCCCATCGATTGCACCGAATTGATCTGGGGCCTCGGCGCCTTCCACTGCCTGACTCAGCAGCAACCGGCTGTTTGAACGACAGCCGGGTCCCAAGGAGCGGCGATTTGCAATCGCCGACGAAACAAAACGACGGTTTCAAGCCGCCGCTCCTTGAAGCTCAACGACGGGTGGGGGACGTTTTTGGCAGCAACGGCTCGAGCACGCGCCAGACATTTTCCGCGAGAACGCGCTGACCCGCCGCATTCGGATGGACGCGGTCCCATTGGTTCAACGCCGGATCGCCGCCGACCCCTTCCAGGAAATAGGGAATGAGCGTGGCCTGATTTTTTTTTGCGACGCTGGCGAACATCGAGCCGAACGCGCTCACATAATCTTCGCTGGAGTATCCGGGTAACTGCATCCCGGCGACGACAATGGCCACGTTCGGATGGCGCGCGCGCGTTTGATCGATGATCGCCTGAAGATTTTCGCGAACCTGGGCGATATCGACGCCGCGAAAGGCGTCGTTAATTCCGAGCTCGAGGATGAAGATGTCGATCTTCTGGTGCGCGCGCAGGATGGCCGGCAGCCGGCGTAATCCTCCCGCGGTGGTATCGCCGCTCGAGCCAGCGTTGACGATTTCGAACTCGTAGCCAGTCGCCCGCATCTTCTCGGCGATGAGCGCGGGCCAGGCCTGCTGGCGCGACAGCCCGTACCCCGCCGTGAGGCTGTCTCCGAGCGCGACGATCGTGATCACTTTCGAAGGATCGCGTTTCGCAGGCTCGGCGGTTTGCACGAAAGAAAGCGCGAACAGTGCGCCTAATGCGAGCTGAGTTCTCAATTGCTTCACCCCGTGACCCATCTTAAAATCCGGCCCTCACCGTTGCTGAAACCCCCGGCTCAGCAATCGACAATCGAACATCGCAATTCGAAAATCTATCTATGGCTAACTACGGCATCAACGGCTTCGGCAGAATCGGTCGCAACGTCCTTCGCGCAATGGACCAAAGCGACGTCAAACGCATCGCGGCCATCAACGACCTGACCGACACCCACACCCTCGCGCATCTCCTGAAATGGGATTCGGTCCACGGCAAATTCGAGGGCGAGATCGGTTACGATCCCGAAAACATCATCGTCCGCGGCCACAAGATTAAGGTCTTGAAGGAGCGCGATCCGGGCAATCTGCCTTGGAAAGACCTCGGCGTTGAAGTGGTCCTCGAGTCGACCGGATTTTTCACGAGCCGCGACAAAGCCGAGCTCCATCTTTCAAAGGGCGGGGCAAAGCGGGTCCTGATTAGCGCGCCGGCAAAAAATCCCGACCTGACCCTGTGCCTCGGGATCAACGACGAGCTCTACGACGCGAGCAAACATTTCATCATCTCGAACGCGAGTTGCACCACGAATTGCCTGGCGTCACTGGCGAAAGTTCTCAACGACAATTTTGGCGTGGTGAATGGCTTCATGAGCACGATTCACAGTTACACGAACGACCAGCGCATCCTCGATCTGCCGCACGAAGATTTGCGGCGCGCTCGGGCCGGCGCGATCAGCATCATTCCGTCGAGCACGGGCGCTGCGAAAGCAATCGGCGAAGTGATCCCGGCCTTGAACGGCAAGCTGAACGGCGGGTCGTTCCGCGTCCCGACGCCGGACGGCTCTGTCACTGATTTCGTGGCGGTCGTCGAGAAAGACGCGAGCGTCGAGTCGATCAACAACGCCTTCAAAGAGGCGGCCGCGAGCAAGCGTTACAAAGGCATCCTTGAGTACACCGACGAGCCGCTGGTCTCAATCGACATCGTCGGCAACCCGCATTCCTGCATCTTCGACAGCAAGCTAACGATGACTCACGGCGGCAAACTGGTGAAGATCGTCGGTTGGTACGACAACGAGTGGGGTTACAGCAATCGTTGCGTGGGTATGCTGGAGCTGATGTCGAAGTAGTCCCCGTTCGTAATCGTGCTCGTGCTCCTGCTCGTGATCGATCCCCTTGGAATATGAAAACGTACTTTGACCACGAAAAACTAGACGTTTATCGCGAAGCCATCGCTTTTTGCGGTTGGACTGGCGAACTGCTAAACGCGATTACTGCCAAAGCTGCGGCCAAAGACCAACTCGACCGAGCTTCCACCAGTATTCCGCTCAACATTGCCGAAGGTAACGGCAAATTTTCTGCCAAGGATCGAGCGCGGTTTCTCGAGATCGCGAGAGGTTCGGCGTTGGAATGTGCCGCGGCGCTGGACGTTTTGGTGGCGCGGAAGCTTGCCAGTGTGGAGCAAATCGAAGCCGCGAAGGAAAACCTGGTCAAGATTGTCCAGATGCTGATGGGGATGCTGCGGAGATTTTCTGAGAGAGGGGAATTTTTGCGCGAAGACGCGCAACAATATGCGTCCGAGCACGAGCACGAGCACGAGCACGAGGGGAATGCATGAATAAACTTACCGTCCGCGATCTTGACGTTCGAGGAAAGCGCGTCCTCGTCCGCGTCGACTTCAACGTGCCGACGGAGGAGCGTGACGGGAAAATCGCGATCACTGACGATACCCGGATCCGCGAAAGCCTTCCGACGATCAATTACCTGCGCGAACAAGGAGCGAAGACGATCCTGATGGCGCATTTCGGCCGGCCAAAGGGAAAACCGGTCGATAAATATTCGCTCCGCCCGGTCGCCGATTACCTGCATACGCTGATCGATCGCCCGGTTGCGTTTAGCCACGACACGATCGGCGCGATTCCGGAAGCGATCATTCGCGAGATGAAGGAAGGCGACGTGACGCTCTTGGAGAATGTCCGGTTTAACGCGGCAGAGGAAGCGAACGAGCCGGCATTCGCCGAAGCGCTCGCGAAGCTCGGCGACCTTTACGTGAACGATGCTTTCGGCGCGGCCCACCGCGCCCACGCCAGCACGGCCGGGATCACGAAGTTCGTCAAACAATCGGCGATGGGATTCCTGATGGAGAAAGAGATCCAGTATCTTTCCCATGAACTCGCTAAACCGGCCAAACCGTTCGTGGTCATTCTCGGCGGGTCGAAAGTGTCGGATAAAATCGGCGTGATCAAAGCGCTCATGGAAAAGGCGGACACGATTTTGATCGGCGGCGCGATGGCGAACACGTTTTGGAAAGCGCAGGATGTGCCGATCGGCGCGAGCCGTGTCGAAGCGGACAAGCTTGACCTTGCCCGCGAAATTTTGGCCCTGGCAAAGGAGAAAGGCGTCCGGTTCCTCCTGCCGGTGGACGCGGTCGAAACGCAAAAGGTCGAAGCCGGATCGCCGGGACGAAACACGAGTCGCGTCACATCGAAGACCGGAATCACCGATGGGTGGCAGGCCGTCGATATTGGCCACGCAACGATCAGCCTTTTCGAAGACGAGATCGCGAAAGCGAAAACAATTTTGTGGAACGGGCCGGTAGGCGTTTTCGAAATTCCGGCGTTCGCGTCCGGCACAATTGCGATCGCGGAAGCTTTGGCGCGCTCGAAGGCGACAACCATCATCGGCGGCGGCGATTCCGTCACCGCGGTGAAGCAGGCTGGGCTGGGCGACAAGATGACATTCATTTCCACTGGCGGCGGCGCGTCACTCGAGCTCCTCGAAGGGAAAGAGCTGCCGGGGATCGCCGCGCTGAGCGATCGCGGATAATCCATCGTAATCGTGCTCCTGCTCCTGCTCGTGCTCGAAGGCGCCGCGTGCAAAGATCGATCACGAGCATGAGCACGATTACGAAGAACCTCCTTTACGTTTCTATCGCGCTGGCCGCGTTCATCGCGACGGCTTCGCTCATCCACTCCGTCTTGCCGCTCGTCATTCCGAAAGGCGTCGCGGCAAAGCTCGAGTTTTTCGCTCAGCACCAGGATGAGTTCGATACCCTGCTGATCGGCACGAGCAGCATTTACTACTCGGTCTCGCCGGAAATCTTCGATCGGATCACGGCGGAAAGCGGGTTTCCGACCCGCACGTTTAATTTCGGCATCGATGCGATGCATCCGCCGGAAAATTTTTACGTCCTCGATCAAATCCTCAAAACCGAGCCGCGCCATTTGAAGTGGGTTTTTCTGGAGACCGCAAGCTTGGAGACGAAATTGCACAAGGTGCTCGGGACCGAGCGCGCCGTTTACTGGCATGATTGGCCGCGCACGGCCCTGACTCTTCGAAAGGCGCTCAATCCGCGCGGCGACGCGAACTGGTCCGGCAAGATTTCGCGTCTCTGGCTGGCGCGGCGCGATCTCGCCGCGCACCTTACACTGTTCGCCCAGCGGTTCGGAAACGTTGGCCGTGGAATCGAGCTTCTGTTTCCGCAGGATCGCAAATCCGAAGCGGATCTGGAGCTGGGGCCAAAGCACGACGGATATCGCCTGGCTGGAGACGCCATGTCGGCGGAGGACGCCGCCAGTTTCAAAAAAAGGCTGGCGGAAGAAATGGCCCAGGCGCGCCCCAAGCCGCTGGATCCCTTTGCCGATGAAGCCTATCGCCGCTACTCGGGGCGTCTCCAAGAGATCGGTGCGGCCCCAATCTTTGTCGTCCCACCGCTCATCTTTCAATCGCAGCTCACTTTTCGAGGACCGTCGCCGGGACCTGTCCTTTCCTTCAACGACGCCACGACTTATCCGATGCTGTTCGACACGAAGGTCCGCATCGATGACGCGCATCTAACCAACGAAGGCGCGGAAGAGTTCACCCGCCTCCTCGCGCAGGAATTTGTACGCCGCGCGCGTCAACCGTAAGCGCGATGCTCTTCGTCGAGTTCCGATTCTTCTGGTTCTTCCTCGCGGTCTTCGCCGTGTACTGGTCGCTGCGGGAAAATCGAACGCGGAAAATCTGGCTGCTACTTTGCAGTTATTTTTTTTACGCCTGCTGGAACTGGAAGTTTCTCTTCCTCATCATCGCGTCGAGTGCGCTCGATTATTTGGTCGGCGCGATGCTGGCGCGAACCGACGATCCCGGGAAGCGCCGCCGCTGGTTGGTCCTGAGTCTGACCGCCAACCTCGGCACAATCGCATTCTTCAAGTACTACAATTTTTTCGTTACCTCGGCGGCCGCGGTGCTCGCCTGGCTCGGTCTGCATCCAAGCCTGCACACGTTGAACATCATCATCCCGGTGGGCGTGAGCTTCTACACGTTCCACTCGATGAGTTACACGATCGACGTTTACCGGCGGAAACTGGAGCCGGTCCGCAGTCCAATCGACCTGGCCTGTTTCATCGGGTTCTTCCCACAGATGGTCGCCGGCCCGATCGTGCGCGCGTCGCAGTTCCTGCCGCAGCTTCGGAGCCTCCGCCGGTTTGCGGACGTCGATGTGCGCGCCGCACTCGTTTTGTTTCTTACCGGATTCATCAAGAAGGCGTGCATCGCCGATGCGGTCGCGCCGTTCGTCGATCGCTACTTCGATGCGCCGTGGAATTTCACCGCGGGCAGCGCGTGGGTCGCGGTTCTGTTTTACGCGATCCAGATCTATTGCGATTTCTCCGGCTACACCGACATGGCCATCGCGACGGCCGCGCTGCTTGGTTATCAATTACCGATCAATTTTAGGTTCCCGTATTTCGCCGCGAACATCTCCAGACTTCTGGCATCGCTGGCACATCAGTCTCTCGAGCTGGCTCCGTGATTATCTTTACATCCCGCTGGGCGGAAATCGCGGGCCCGCCTGGTTCGTGTATCGCAATATCATGATCACGATGCTGCTCGGCGGTCTTTGGCACGGCGGCGCCTGGACGTTCGTGATCTGGGGCGGCTTGCATGGCCTTGCGTTGGTCGTTCATCGCGCGTGGAGTAAACGGAGGGACGTGCTTCCGAATGCGCGGGAAATGGAGGGACGGGCGCTGTCCCGTCCCTTAAAGTATAGGGACGCCACAGCGGGCGTCCCTCCAGTTGGCCCACGAACAATGGCCGGGTGGTTCGCGTGGCTGTTCACGATCTATTGGGTTTGTCTGGCGTGGATATTTTTCCGGGCAGTCGATCTCCGGCACGCCATTCCGGCGTTGCGCAGTTTCGTGTTTCTTCCCGGCACCGGAACCGAAACGCTGGGGATCTGGATGCTTTGGGTCGTGGCCGCGCTCGCCTTGGTCCATTGGCTGAATTCTCGCGGTGTCTTTTCGACCTGGTGGCTTCGCCTGCCCGCGCCGGTCTTCGCCGCCGGATACGGTTGCGCCTTCGCCGTGGTGCTCTTATTTATCCCGCCGCACTACGCGCCATTTATTTACTTCCAATTCTAAGCGAAAACGAAATCAGACAGGATTTACAGGATTGGACAGGATAAGAAGTGCGACCGGGGAGTTCATAAAAACCAATCCGTAAATCCTGTTAATCCTGTCTAGTTCCTATGAGAAAGAAAATCGTCGCCGCGAATTGGAAGATGAACATGACTCAGGGGGAAGCGACGAGCTTCGTCGAAACCTTCCTGCTTGAGATGGGCGAGGGGCGCGACGCGGAAGTCGTCATCGTTCCGCCCTTCACGGCAATCGCGACGGTGAACGCCGCGCTGGAAAACGCGCAGCACATCAAGGTCGGCGCGCAGAACATGCACTGGGAACGTTCAGGCGCGTTCACGGGTGAAATTAGCCCCGCGATGTTGCGCGACCTCTTCGTGCGCTACGTCGTGCTCGGGCATAGCGAGCGGCGGACGTTGTTTGGCGAGACTGACGAGATCGTGAATCGCAAAGTGCGGGCCGCGCATGAAGCAATGCTCCGCCCGATCCTTTGCGTGGGTGAGAGCCTGGCCCAACGCGAGGCCGGCGAAGTGGAGAAAATTCTGACCACCCAACTGCGCGGCAGCCTGACCGGATTAGGCGCGAAGGAATTGCTTGAGACGGTGGTCGCCTACGAGCCGGTCTGGGCCATCGGGACCGGCAAGACCGCGACGGCCGAGCAGGCGCAGGAAGCGCACGCGTTTATTCGCGGCGTGCTCGCCCAGATTTCCGATCAGACGACCGCCGACAAGATCCGGATCCAGTACGGCGGTAGCGTGAAGCCGGACAACGCGCGCACGCTCATGTCGCAGCCCGACATCGACGGCGCGCTTGTCGGCGGCGCGAGTCTTGATGCCCGGAGCTTTGCGCAGATCGTCTGTAGCGGCGGTCTATGACTGCCGGCGAACGTTAGAGAGAACCCGGCGGTCATAGACCGCCGCTACAGGGCAGCTACGGCAGCTGATAAACTTCCACCGAACCCACGCCGGTCCCGCCGTTCGTTCCGTGGACCACAGCGGTGTAAGCGCCGGCGGGGAGCGTGTGCAGGACCGCCGATTCCTTGGAGTTCGATGGCGCGAACCCGCTGTTCTGGATCTGCGTTTTCTGCGGGCTGTTGGTCCAGTCGTCGTTCGAATCAAGTAACCCACCATTGCTGTCGTGGAGCTCGAGTGTGGGATCGGAGAGCGCGCCCGGAACGCCGAAGGCGGTAAGCGACGGACCGATGGCGCGGACGAGGATCTGCTTCGAATCCACTCCGCCGAGAGTGAGGCCTGCGATCAAGGCATTAGGATCGATGCCGACCTGGCCGCGGGTGGAAACGTTGAGCAAGGTCGCACCCGGTCCGCTGTCGAGATCGTAAACTTCGACAACGCCGAGGCCCGTCGTGTCGTCCGCGCCGCGCATGACCGCGGTGTATGCGGTGCCATTCGCGCTCGAGGGCACGGTGGTGAGAATGACCGATTCGTTAGGCGAACCCGGATTAAGACCCGCCTCGGTGATTTCCTGGACGTTCGGCGCGCCGGCCCAGTTGTCGTTCGTGGCGATCGTCGTATTCGCGTCGTGTAATTCGAGAACGGGATTGGCGACCGGGTTAGGGAGGCCACTCGACGGCCCCAGAGCGCGAATGGCAAGCCGCTTGGAGCTGCCGCCGCTCATGATGAATCCGACGAACAACGCGTTATCGCCCGTGCCGACCTGCATGCGAGTCGAGAGATTGACCAGTCGCCCGGGCGCCGCTATGACATTGACCGTAAACATTTGCGAAACCATCGCGCCATCAAAGTCAGTCGCCGTCACGGTGACGTGCGCGGTGCCGACGCTGTTGCCGCTGACGAGCAATCTGGTGCCGCTTACCGTGACGCTGACGCTCGCGTTGTCGCTGCTAGCCGAGAAACTGAGCGGTGAGATCTGCGAAATCCCCGAAATGGAAACGAGGTTCGCTACTTTAACTGGATTTGAAGAGGTGTAATTGCGCAGCGGCAACTGGTCGAACGGGTTGGTCGGATCCCCGCCGCTCTTATCAAAAATTGGAACAGCGGCGATGGCATCGACGACGGTCATCCCGTTGCCAACGACTCGACCGAAGACAGTGAATCCCCCATTCGTCGTATCCAGGTTGCGCGGCGCGCCGCCGTTGTCCGCCAGATTGATGAACCATTGAGAGGCGGCGCTGTTCGGATCGTTCGCGAACTTTGCCATAGCGATCGTGCCCCGCTTATTCGAAATGCCCGGTTCATTTTGGATTTTCCCGAACTCAAGAACCTGGGTCGGCTGTGCGTTGTTATTCGCAGTGCCCGGCGTCGGCGAGGGATTAACGGTGCCGATATATCCACCGCCCTGGATGACGAATCCAGGAGCGGAACGATGGACGAAACTGGATGCGGTCTGGTTAGCGGTTGAGTCAAACAGGAAGTAGCGACCCTGGTCGACGTATTTGAGGAAGTTCGTGACAGTGATCGGTTTTTGCTGCCCGAAAAGCGCGATGTCGATATTGCCCAGGACTGTGGTGAAGCCGACAGCGTTGCTTACGTCCGGATCGGAAAACGCCGTCGAGAGATCGATCGAACGCGTGGCGCCAGTGAATTCCGTAAAATCGGCGATCTGGCTGGAAACGACTGGCGACACGTTTTGCGCGGTGGCGGAAAGGGTAAACCCCGCGAAAGCGACGGCAGGCAGAATGAGGAAACGGTTCATGCGCGAACCTTTTTACTCTATTGTGCGAAACTGCGCCAGCGGAGAGAGCGCTAGAGCTTTTTCGTTATATCGAGATACGTTCGCGTCTTCGTCTTCCCCGTGGCCGGATCCTTTTCCTCGATCCGCATCTGTTTCAAAAACCAGCGGCCGTCGAATTTCTGCCCGGACACCACCTCGAAATATTTCGCCAGTTTCGCGTTCCAATCGTACGCCTCCATTTTCATGAGCGCGCCATTCTCTTTCCCCACCCAAAGCCAGACATTGGAATATTGCGACTGCCGCGAGGGCGCCTTCATCTCCAGCTTCCAGCAAGCGACGGTGCGAATCATGTTTTCGCCCGTGACGCTGCCAGTCTGCCAATAGAGAAAGCGAAGGGCCAGGTCTTCGTAGGTGAGGCTGGTCCCGCGGACTTTGTGGTCGAACTGCGCGGGCGAGACTTTCTCCACGCCGCTTTTCGTCACTTCTTCGAGGCGCGAATCGTTGTCGCCAAGGCGCAATTGGAGCGCTTCGTCCGGCTTGGAAAACGTGTAGCGGATGATCGGTCCGGTCTGGGTAAGACGGAACGGAATGATCGTGGGGCCTTCGCGGATCTGGCCTTCCAACTCCAGGTCCTGCTGCGCCTGCCGGAGGCGAACGGAAGCCAGGACTTCCTTTGCCTCGGGGAACGGCGCGGCAATCGCCGGCAAAGCGAGGAACAGGAGAAGAATGATTATTGTGCGCATACGACGCAGCTTTGAGTTTTAAGTGTTGAGTTTTAAGTGGAAGCTGCCGCTCGCACCTCTCCACTTAAAGCTTAACACTTAAGGCTTAAAGCTCCTTTGGATCAGTTTCTTTTTCATCTCATCAACGAACGATGGACGCACCCGGCGCTCGATTTGTTCATGGCGGCAATCAGCGACGTGGAAATCTGGAAGCCGCTCCTGATCGTGCTCGCGCTTTGCATCGTGATTTTCACGGGCTTCAAGGGGCGCGCTTTCATTGTTTGCCTGGCGCTGGCCCTTTTCCTGGCGGACTACCTTCTGGTCAGCCGGCTCAAAATGGCGATCGATCGCGGCCGGCCGAAACAGGTGCAACAAGTGAGGATGGTGCAACTAGAACGGACCGAGCCGCGTTTTCTGACGCTCTTCAAGAAGCCGGCCATCCGTTTCTCGAATGAGACCGATCGCTCCAAATCCGGGCCGTCGTTTCCGTCCGGGCATGTCATGGATAATGTCGTGATCGGGACGATGTGCCTGCTTTTCTTTCGGCGATGGGGCTGGCTTTATTTTATTCTCGCCGCCGCGATAGCGTGGTCGCGGATGTATCTGGGCGCCCATTGGCCGAGCGATGTTGTCGGGACCGCGTTCCTCGCGGTGGGCGAAGCGCTCCTCGTCCTCGCGCTGGCGGAGCTGGCTTGGAAACGCTGGGCGCCGCGCTTCGCGCCGGAAATTTTCGCCCGGCACCGACGGTTGATTGATTAAAAAGATGAGCCACACACGCGCGGTTTGGTTGTTCGTTCTGGCGCTTACGGCGATCCGCTTCACCATGCTCGGGACGAGCGACCTTTCTTTCGACGAAGCGCATTACTGGATGTGGTCCGATCGGCTCGCGCCTGCTTACTTCAGCAAGGGACCGGGAATCGCGTTTGCCATTCGGGTGAGCACCGCGCTCTTTGGCGCGACTGAATTCGGGGTCCGCTTTTTGAGCCCGGTTATGGGCGCGGCGACCAGCCTGCTCCTCTATTATTTCACGCGGAGATTGTTCAACGAACGGGCCGGCTTTTGGGCCATCATCGCGCTGAATGCGGTGCCGCTGTTCAATGTCGGCAATCTGGTCATGACGATCGATCCGCTCTCGATCTTTTTCTGGGTGGTCGCGATGTATGCCTTTTGGCTCGCGCTGGAACGAACTCCTACGGCGCTCTGGCTTTGGGCCGCGACCGGGTTGCTTATCGGCCTCGGGTTTCTGTGCAAATACACGAACGCGTTCGAGCTGCTCTCGATCGTTCTAGTCCTCGCCCTCGTGCCGCGGCACCGGCGCGAATTCAAGCGGCCCGGCTTTTACCTGCTCGTCGCCGTGTTCGCGGTCTGTCTCGTCCCGCCCGTCCTGTGGAACTACCAGCACGCGTGGGTGACCGCGGCTCATCTGGAATCGCGAGGCGGGCTCGATCAACCGCTCGGCATTCGCCCCTTGGAGGTGCTCGGTTTTCTGGGGGCGCATTTCCTCACTTTTTCGCCGCTCCTTTTTTTGGCCCTGGCCTGGGCGGTGATAGCAAATTGGCGCCGCGCCCGGCAGCAGTTCAAGGTCCTGTTTCTTTTTTGGTTCGGAATCCCGGTCTTCGGATTTTACCTCCTGCTCTCTCTCAACGACCAGGCGGCACCGAACTGGGATGTCCTCGCCTTCATTAGCCTCATGGTGCTCGCCGCGGCGTATTGGACTGAGCGCCTCGCTGGAAAACGCTGGGTCGCGCAATTTCTCGGCGGCGCGATTCTGCTCGGGGTTTTTGGGAGCGTTTTCGTTGCCGATACCGATCTGCTACGCAGCATGAATCTCCCGTTCCCGCATCACCGCGATCCGTCCGATCGTGTCCGCGGCTGGAAATCCGCCTCGCGCGCCCTCGAGAAAATCCGGCACGACTACGAGGCAAAAGATAAGGAGCAGCTATTCGTGATTGCCGACCAGCGCGACCGCGCTTCCGAGATGGCGTTTTACTTTAACGAGAGACGGGTTGAGGGGCCCGATCATCCGCCGGTTTACATCGTCGAATCGCAGGACATCCAGAACCAGTTCTCGTTCTGGCCGCGCTACGACCAGTTTGTGGAAGCCTCGGCCAACACGCCGCGGCCGGACGGCGAAGTCTACACCGAAGAAGAGGGCGTGAATCTTTTCGCTGGGCGGAGCGCGCTCTACGTTCAGAGCGGCAAGGGCATTTTGGTGCCGCACAATATTCGGGCAGGCTTTCAGTCGGTCGACCGGATCGCGACGATCGACGTCACGCGCTTTGGCGCGAGCGTGCGCGAATGGCAGGTGTTCCTTTGCCGGAATTACCGCACACTCCCGCTATGAGTTCTGCTTCGCCTGCGGTCTCCGTGGTGGTGCCGGTCTTCAACGAAGAAGAGAACGTCCCGATCCTCCAGGCGGAGCTCACCGCCGCGCTGGGGCCGCTCGATTACGAAATTATTTTCGTCGATGATGGTTCGCGGGACGGAACGGTCCAGCGGATCGCGCCGGATCCGCGCGTGCGCGTTCTTCGATTCGAGCGCAACGCCGGTCAAAGCGCCGCCATGTTCGCAGGTTTACACGCTGCGCGCGGCGCGGTCGCCGTTCTCATCGACGGCGATCTGCAAAACGATCCCGCTGATATTCCGCGCCTCCTCGCTGAGGTCGAACGCGGCGCGGATCTCGTCTGCGGTTATCGCGCTCAACGCAAGGACACGGTCGTGAAACGGATCACGAGCCGCGTCGCAAATTTTGTCCGAAGCCGTTTCACGAAGGACGGTGTGCGCGATACCGGCTGCACCTTGAAAGCGATGAAGCGCGAGTGCGTTGCCGCGCTCGTTCCATTCAAAGGAATGCACCGGTTCATTCCCGCGCTTGTGAAAGGCGCCGGCTATCGCCTCGTCGAAATTCCCGTGAACCATCGCCCGCGCAAATTCGGCGAGAGCAAATACGGTCTCGGCAACCGCGCCCTGCGCGCCACCATGGACATGTTCGGCGTCCGCTGGCTCTTGTCCCGCCGGCTCGATTACAAACTGCGCGGCGAGTAACTTTCGGCGCTGTAGCCGCGGCGCTCTGTCGCCGCGTCATTAGTTGCCGCGAATCACGGCGACAGAGCGCTGTCGCTCCAGCACTTCCGACACTTCGTGATTGTTTCGACATTCGGATTTCGTCAATCTACGCAATCCCGGTCGACCTTGAGCCTCAGCGCTTTGGTGGGAGCTGCTTATAACGAATTGTGTAGGTGATTTTCTTTTCCTCGCCCGGCGGAATCGAAACAGCGAACTCAAACGTTTGTTGATTCACTTTCTTAAAGGGCTGCGATTTCGCCGTGATTTCCCATTGCCGCCAGCGACAAGGATGTTCCCAGATGCGGACTTCGGCGGCGGTCTTTCGATGGTTGCGCACCTTGATCTCGTACGACTCTTCGGCCGTTCGTTCTTCGTCGGTAATGTGATAGTCGGTTTGCACTCGCTCGCCCACGAGATCAAACGCAAAACCGGTGGCAGAGCGGACGATCTCATCTGCCGGAGTATTGCCAATATTCGAATCGCCAGTGAATTGGAGACGCCCCTGGCTGTCCGGACGATAAAAGTGGACCTGCCCTTCCGGCAAAGGGACGCCAAGGTGATTTGTCGCATCGTTTCGAAACTCCGATGTGATCGCGACTTTTGAGGTGGATTCCGTTCCGAAACCGCTATCCAACTGCGCGTAATCGAGTCCGTAATTATCAACCTTCACTGTAGAGCCGTCATAGATAAAGGAACGCACAGCATTCACATTCGTCGCCCGGACCAATTCCACCTGAGTCGTTTCACGATCCGAAAGCGTAACGGGTGTCGGCACCGTATATTCGTGGTACTCGTCGAAGGTGCGCCTTTGAATCGTTGGACCAGATTCCTCCGTGGGAATGTATGAGCCCGTGACGATAACTCGCTCGCTCACGCCGTCTCCCGACCTGCGAAGCGCGCCACGAAGCCGTCTGATATTGCCAGCAACAAGTTTCAAGTTCGTATTTTCGAATCTGACGCCCGTGCCGTTCTCGAGCGTAATCCAGCCAGTAAATTGCGAAATTTTTCCATCATCAGTCATGATCGCGTTGTAGTCCGCGTGCCATCCCAATCCATCGGTGAGATAAATAAGCTCGGCCTCCACCTTGGCCGGTTTCGTTGCGGCGATTTTCCATCGTAATTCCGGCCTGAGAATTTCGCCGTCGGGAAGCTTTGGAAAAACCGGGGTTCCCGGGAGTCTGAAGACGTAGCGACCATCCATCTCAATGATCGGCGCGTGTTCTTGCTGGACCGACTCACCCGACCGATTCCAATATCCGGCCCGGACGATCTTTCCCAATACCTCGCGAATGCCCTGACCCTCCTCTTGAATTCGAAATGGGATCGTTTGCCCTTCAAACCGCGCCAGCATGTCTTGTTCATTCAAGACATCGGATCGGAATTTTTGCTGTAAGATCCGGAAATCGGATTTTCCGGTTCGATCAGACAACATCACCGAGACCGGATCCAGCATCGGACTCACTGTCGGCGCCAGGATGTCATTCTCCCCTTGCTGCAAGGTTAAAGGAACTGTCTCGCGAATTACCGCGAATCCAGCATTCGATTCGCTGGAACTGGATGAACGTGAAGAGAGGGAACCCGCATACACTGTCAGGCTTGGTGAATCCGCCTGGCTCGTCGAGCTTGCCAACAACAAAAGTAAGAAGAGGGAGCGAGGAGACATGACTTCAAGTTACGTCACGGATTAGAACGTAGTCGCGTCATTGATGTCGAGTGAGGAAAGGCAAAGACTTTGCCACCCGCCGGCAGTGGCGCCGAGGGAAATTCCCCTCAGTACCGCTCGACCTTGATCCCGCGCTTCGCCAATTGCGCCTGGACGCTGTCCGGCCCCGCGAGATGCGCGGCGCCCACGGCGATCTGCTGCACCCCTGAGCCTTTCAACATTTGTTCGATCTTCTCCGCCCAGGCGATGTTTCGGCGAACGAGGAGCTTGTCGTAAACGGTCGGCGCCTTTGTTTTCATCTCCTCGATCGACAGGCGCCCGATCGAATCCACGTCGCCTTCGACCCAGGCATGGGCCAGCCGATCGAGCAGCTCAACGCCTTTATCCAAGTCTGCAATCGTGCTCTCGAGAAAGGCCAACTGCTCTTCGTCGGTTAGTTCGGCAAGGATACGAAGTTGTTCGTCCGCGCTTTCGAAGCCGCGAATCTTGTCGCCCTCGGCTGTCGCCTGCGCGGCGAGCACACGTTCAACGCCCGCTTTCGGGTCGTAGCCCGCTTTTGAAATTGGACCCATTGCCAGCACAACCGCCACCAGCCAGGGCCGCAGCGGCTCGAGAGTGGCCGCCGGAATCCCGTAAGTAGCAGTCAATTTCTCGAGCTTCTTCTTTTGCTCCTCATTCAACTTCGTCGAGAGCGGATGTTCTGGATCGAGCCCGAACTTCGTGATCAGCGGGGCCAGGGCCGCCTGATTATCGAAGTCGGCAACTTCGAGCCAAAGCTCGGTACTCTCGTGCACGGTCTTCTTCACTTTCTCGGCGTTCCACTCTGTCTCGTGCTTGAGGAGGTGCATTGTGCCGATGAGGTAAATCGTCGAGTCGGCGTCCCTGATGACCCACATGGCGGGCTCGGCCGTGGCGACTGATCGCGCCAGCAACAGCCCCACCGCCACCATCAATATTTTCCTGCTCATGATCCTGATCATACTCCTCATCTTGGTCTTGCCGCCGCGCTGGTTGGAAAGATTAAGAGCACGACCAAGAGCATGAGCACGAGTGGCTTTGGCCTCGATTGTGGCCAAAGCCAAAACACGCTTGTCATCCGAAAGCACCACGTTAAGCTTTCGACCCCCGCACGGGAATACTGCATGTCTTTGGCCAGCCTACTCTCTGCTGAGCAGATCATTCCCGAGATGAAAGCGACGGAACGCTGGAGCGCTATCGTCGAGCTCATCGATCTCCTCGTCGGGCAGGGTAAAATCAAACCAGAAGATCGCGACAGCATCCTGGCTTCGCTCAAGCAGCGCGAAGAAACGATGAGCACGGGGATCGGTTTCGGCATCGCCATCCCGCACGCCTCGTCGGATCGAATCGAGGAAGTCGTAGCCTCCTTCGGCCGCTCGTCGCAGGGGATCGAATTCGATGCCCTCGATAACGCCCCGGTAAAATTTGTCGTCCTTTTTATCGTTCCCAAGAACCAGTTCCAGACTCACCTTCGGACCCTGGCTTCAATCGCGAAATTTCTGAACGACCGGAGCGTGCGCGAACGCCTCGGGGCCGCGAAATCGGCCGACGAGATTCTGGCGATCTTTCGCGAGAGCGCACAAAAATAATCTGTAGCCGCCCCGCTCGGTCGGGGCGAATTATCGCGGCTACAGGGATGGAAAACTTCCAGGAAATTCTGGCGGAGAAAATGGCCGCGGCTTTGGCGGCGGCCGATTTACCGTCGGCTGGCTCCGTAACGCCGGCGACGGACCCGCGCTTCGGGGATTACCAGAGCAACGCCGCGCTCGTGTTAGGGAAACAGCTCGGGCAAAACCCGCGCTCTCTCGCGCAACGTCTCTGCGACCTATGGGTCCCATGGGACCTAACTGAGGCGCCGACGATCGCCGGTCCCGGTTTCCTTAACTTTTCGCTTAACCCTCAAGCCCTCGCTCGCCAGACCGCTCTCCTGCTAAAAGACGAGCGCCTCGGCGTTTCGCCCGCCGCAATCGCCAAGCGCATCGTCATCGATTTCGGCTCACCCAACGTCGCCAAGCCGATGCACGTGGGCCACATCCGCAGCACCGTTCTCGGCGACGCGCTCGCCCGGATTGCTTCATTCCTCGGACACGAAGTTATCCGCGATAACCATATCGGCGATTGGGGGACGCAGTTTGGAATGGTCATCTACGGTTGGAAAAATCTGCTCGATCGAGCAGCGCTCGAGCGCGACTCCATCGCGGAGCTGGTCCGGATCTACAAGGAGACGAACGCGCAAGCCACCAGCGATCCCAAGGTCCGCGACGCGGTCAAAGAAGAACTGGTCAAGCTCCAGGCCGGCGACCCGGAGAATTTCAGGATCTGGAAAGAGACGGTCGATCTTTCCATGAAGGAATTCGAGCGCGCTTACGAGTTGCTCGACATTCATTACGACATCCAGCGCGGCGAGAGTTTTTACAACGATCGGTTGGCCCCAGTGGTCGAGCGCTTGCTCAAAGCCGGGATCGCCCGGGAAAGCGAGGGCGCGATCTGCGTTTTTTTCCCAGACATTCCGGAGCTCGCCGAAAAGCCGGCCATCATTCGCAAGAGCGACGGCGGGTTCAATTACACCACGACCGATATCGCGACGGTCGATTATCGGATCCGGGATTTGAAAGGGGACACAGTCTGGCTCGTCGTCGGCGCCCCCCAAATCCTGCATTTCAAACAAATCATCGCTATCGCGCGTCGCGAAGGTTACACCGCTGATTTTCGCCACATCACGTTCGGCAGCATCCTGGGAGAAAACCGCAAGCTGATGAAGACGCGATCAGGCGAGAACGTGCCGCTCCGCGATTTGCTCCAGGAAGCCGTCGAGCGGGCCCGCAAGATCATCGAGGAAAAAAACCCCGACCTGAGCGAACCGGAGAAGATCGACATCGCCCAGAAGGTTGGGATCGGCGCCGTGAAATATTACGATCTCTCGCAGTATCGGATGACCGATTACATTTTTTCCTGGGATCGAATGCTCTCGTTCCAGGGAAACACCGCGCCCTATTTGCAGAACGCCTACGTCCGTATCCGCTCGATCTTCCGGAAGGCCGGCCAAGAATTCGTCGCACCGGAGAACATCACGATCGTCGCCGCCGAGGAGCGCAATCTCGCGTTAAAGCTCTGTCAGTTTGCCGAGGTCGTCCCCGCCGTCTTGAACGATTTCCGCCCCAACCTGCTCGCCAATTATCTCTACGAATTGGCGAATGCCTTCCACGCCTTCTACGAAGCGTGCCCTGTCCTAAAATCCGAAGAACCGGCGCGTAGCTCGCGCCTCGCTCTTTGCGAATTGACGGGTCGAGTACTCGCGAAAGGCCTCGATCTGCTGGGAATTCAAGTTCCTCAGCGGATGTAGACAGGATTAACAGGATTTGAATCCTGTCCATCCTGTAAATCCTGTCTAAGTTTCCTCCCCTTTTGTGAGCACGCCGTCGCACCCACGCATTCCCAGTTCGACCTACCGGTTGCAGTTCAACCGGCAGTTTACGTTTAATGACGCGCGCGAAATCGTCCCGTATCTGGACGCGCTGGGGATCAGCGATTGTTATGCGTCGCCTTATTTTCAGGCGCGCGCGGAGAGTCTGCACGGCTACGACATCACCGATCACAACAAGCTGAATGCTGCGATCGGGTCCCGCGCGGATTACGACGCCTTGATCGCGGATCTCCACGCTCACAGGATGGGTCAGATCGTCGATTTCGTCCCGAACCACATGGGGATCGGCGAGCCGCTCAACCATTGGTGGATGGACGTCCTGGAAAACGGGCCTAGCTCGAACTATGCGCCGTTCTTCGACATCGATTGGAAACCGCTCAAGGCTGATCTCGAAGATAAAGTCCTGTTGCCGATCCTCGGGGATCAATACGGCCGGGTCCTGGAGCGCGGCGAACTCCAGATTCGGTTCGAAGCTGGAGCGTTTTATCTCCGCTATTACGAGCACGAATTCCCGATCGCGCCGGGCACTTATCGTCACATCCTCGAGATCGCGCTGGAGAAATTGGCGCCGTTCAAGAACGAAGAATTCTATGGTGAATTCCAAAGCATCATTACGGCGCTGGAATATTTGCCCCGCCGAACCGAGACCGATCCGGAACGGATCGCGGAGCGGGCGCGGGAAAAAGAAATCATCAAGCGAAGGCTTGAGCGGCGTTGCCAGGAAGCGCCCCTTGTGGAGGACGCGGTCAGGCAGGCTGTCGCGCAGATCAACGGCACAGCGGGGGATCCGCGCAGCTTTGATGCGCTCGATGCTCTACTGAACGATCAATCCTACCGACTCGCTTTCTGGCGGGTTGCGGCGGAGGAAATCAATTACCGGCGTTTTTTCGACGTAAACGATCTTGCGGCGATCCGGATGGAATTACCGGAAGTGTTCGACGCCACCCATCGTTTGCTCCTCGATCTGGTAAAGGATGGCGCGGTGACCGGCGTGCGGATCGATCACCCGGACGGCCTTTACCTTCCGAAAGAATATTTCGAAAAATTGCAGAGCCGTGCGGCGACCGCGCTGGGGATCGAATTGCCAAACGATGGCCGCGCGATTTATCTCGTGGTCGAGAAGATCCTCTCCGGGAACGAGACTGTGCGAACGGACTGGCCAGTTCATGGCACGACCGGTTACGAATTTGGCAAGCTGGTCGCGAACGTTTTGGTGGATGCTTCCGCGGAACAGGCGATCACGAAAGCGTTCCAGCGGTTTATCGGACATTCGATGCCGTTTGGTCACCTCGTCTACGCGAAGAAACGGCTGGTCATGCGGCTTTCGCTCGCAAATGACGTGAACGTTCTCGGCGACATGCTCGACCGACTTTCGGAAAAAAACCGCTGGTTCCGCGACTTCACTCTCGAGGCGCTGGCGCGCGCGGTCCGGGAAACGATCGCCTGTTTTCCAGTCTATCGAACTTACGTTACGCCGGGCCAGCCGGTCAGCGATGAGGATCGCGCCATCATCGAGCGGGCGGTCGCGACGGCCAAACGGCGGAACCCGGCCCTCGAAGATTCCGTTTTCAACTTTCTGCGCGATATTTTGCTGCTGCGTTTTCCGGAGAACCTGGACGAGGAAGCGCGAGCCGAGCACGAGCATTTCGTCCTGAGATTTCAGCAAAGCACCGGCCCGATCATGGCGAAAGGTCTCGAGGATACGGCGTTCTACATCTACAACCGGCTGGCGGCGCTGAATGAAGTAGGGGGCGAGCCGCAACAGTTCGGGATTAGCGTCGAGGATTTTCATGCCCAGAACGCAGCGCGCCACCGGGACTGGCCCGCGACGTTGCTCGCCACTTCCACCCACGACACAAAACGAAGCGAAGATGTTCGGGCGCGCATCCTTGCAATCTCGGAAGTGCCGCAACTTTGGCGGAGCAGTCTGCAACGCTGGCGGGCGATCAATCGTCGTTTGAAACGGGAAATCGACGAGGCTTCCGCGCCCGACCCGAACGAGGAATATTTGTTTTACCAAACGCTTCTGGGCAGTTGGCCGCTTGGCGCAACGGAGGCGACGGCGGAATACATCGAGCGGATCCAGGCCTACATGGCGAAGGCGCTGAAAGAAGCGAAGATGAACACGAGCTGGATCCAGCCTAACGAGCAGTGGGATTCCGCAATGAGCGATTTCGTGGCGCGAGTGCTCGAGCCCTCGCCGAAAAACAAGTTTGTGCCGGCCTTCCTTCCGGTTGCGGAGGAGATCGCGCGCCTGGGCGCGATCAATTCTCTGTCGCAAGTGGCGTTGAAGCTGACGGTTCCCGGCGTCCCGGACATTTACCAGGGAAGCGAAATCTGGAATTTCAGCCTGGTCGATCCCGACAATCGCCGGCCGGTTGATTACGAACAGCGCCGGGAAATGCTGGCCTCGTTGGATAACGCTTCGCCCGAAGAATTGCTCCGGGAATGGCCGGATGGCCGAATCAAATTGATGCTCACGCAACGGCTGTTGCGGTTCCGGCGCGAGCACGCGCTGTTGTTTGAGCGCGGAACCTATCTCCCGCTCAGCGTGACCGGCGAGTTCGCCGATTGTTGTGTGGCGTTTGCGCGCGAGCACGAGGGGAAATGGATTGTTGTTCTGGTTCCGCGGCTTTCGTCGCAAGTTGGTTTTCCGCCGATCGGGGAGAAATGGAAAGACACGGCTATCGAGCTACCGGCATCGCTCGCGCAAGACGGTGCGACCGAATTGTTCACCGGCCAAGCTCTGGATTTGACGGAGGGCCGGCTCTCATTATCAGAGGCGCTCGCGATTCTGCCTTTCGCCGTTTATGCAAATATCCTGTAGCGGCGGTCTATGACCGCCAAACCCCAAAGATTTCCGATGGTCATAGACGGCCGCTACAACTTTGCGCTCGTCCAGCGCGCGAACGTCTCCACATTCTCGACAAACTCCCGGCCGAAGTCCGCAAACCCGATCCGGGACGAGGCGAGGACGAGCATGACGCTGAGCAGCGCCAGATTCATCAGATAGATCACGACGAGTGAGAAGAACGTTCCGTGATCGGTCAGGTCCGTTTGTTTCTTCGGGATCATCCAACAGGTGAAGGTGAGATGGAACGCCCAGGTTGCGCCGATGAGTCCGTAAAGGAGGCGACCATACGGCTGGACGTTGAAGAATAAACCGAGCAGGCCGTAAGCGCCGATGACGATAAGGCTGTAAAGCGGAAAGAAGTAAGGGGCGAGCGCGATCCAGAAGTTGTTTCGATCGGTCACGATATGGCCCCCTTCGCGTGCGACGCGGAACCGGCTCACGCGGCCCCCCATGAGCACGACCCAAAGCGCGTGGGTGAGCTCGTGGCCGAAGACGTAAATCACCATCGGCCGCGGCAACCCGAAGAACGCGATCAGCCAAAGGACCGCGCCTAACGAGAAGAACCAGAATTCTTCACCGGCCCAAAGCCGCTGGGTCACGGTCGCGCGGGTGAACACCGTGAAAAAAGTCTGGGTGAGGATCGCGCAGAGCGGCAGGAGAAAAAGCGCGACGACGAATTTGAGCCAGCGGGTTGGAACGGTCCACGCGTCCGTCACCGCGGGGCGGCGGACCATGGGCGCGCTAACTTTGGCGCGACTGCTGCGCCGGCGTCCGTGATGAAGCGTGGTTTTGCGTTTCTTCTTCGCCGCCAAGTTATCCGCAGATTACGCAGAATTCGGCAATGACGAATATCGAATGACGAAGGAATGACGAAGCTCGAATTGCCAGAGTGCGCTTCGGCACAGGGGTTCGTCATTCGCCATTCGAGCTTCGTCATTTGCGCCGGCCATGCCAGCGCTTCTTCACGCCCGTCCCATATACGCGCCGGTCCGCGTATCGATCTTGATCAATTCGCCTTCCTGGATGAAGAGCGGCACGTTTACCGTCTTACCGGTCTCGAGCACGGCTTGCTTCGTGACGTTCGAGGCCGTGTCACCGCGAAGACCTTCGGGCGATTCCACGACCTTTAACTGGACCGAAGATGGCAACTCGACCTGCACAGCTTTTCCCTCGGCGTAAAGAACCTGCACCTGCAAGTTCTCCACGAGATAATCCTTCGCTTCACCGAGTAAACTGTCCTGCAATGTCACAGTGTCGTAGGTCTCGGGATCCATGAAATGGTAGCCGTTGTTGTCTTTGTAACTGAACTCGACCATGGCGCGATTAATGTCCACGAGCTCAACCTTGTCGGTCGAACCGAAGCGCACGTCTGCGCTCTTGCCCGTGTTGATGTAGCGAATGATCGCCTGCACGAACGCGCGCAGATTCCCCGGCGTGCGGTGCTGCACGTCGAGGACAATGGCGGTGTTGCCGTTGTATTTTATCGCCTGTCCTTTTCGAAGATCGTTCGCGGCTGCCATGGGAAAGTTGAGAGGTTGAGGAGTTGAGTGGTTGAGAGGAGGGGACGATTACGCGTAAACCTCAACTTCTCAACCCCTCAACGGAGCTTAGAGCAGCTTCAGCTTCGTCAGGTCTTGCGAATCGACGATGCCGACCGGCGCCTGCCGATCGTCGACGACGACGAGATCATCGATGCGGTGGCGTTCGAGGAGATTCAACACTTCCACGGCGAGTTTGTCCTGATGGACCGTGACCGGGTTCAGCGTCATGAGATCGCCAACGAGGCGGTCGGCGATGCCGGTGTCCGATTGAAAATGGCGAACGAAATCGCCCTGGGTGAAAATGCCAAGGAGCTGCCCATCTTCGTCGGCCACCACCGCAGCGCCGCCGCGGACTTCCGTCATGGTCTTTAGGACCGAACGAATTGGGGCGTCTGGGGCGACGAGGGCGAGCGCGTGGCGGGGACGCATGATTTGGTGAACGCGCAGAAGTAAACTGCGCCCGATCATTCCAGCGGGATGGAACCGGGCAAAATCTTCTTTCTGAAAGCCGCGCGCCTCGAGGAGGACCATGGCGAGCGCGTCGCCGAGCGCCAGCATGACGGTGGTGCTCGACGTGGGCGCGAGATTCAAAGGACAGGCTTCCTGCTCGATGTTCACATCGAGAACGACATCGGCGTTTTTCGCCAGGGTTGAGTTCACATCGCCGCAAATCGCAATGATCTGGACCTGAAAACGGGCGACGGCCGGCAGCACGCGTAACAGCTCTTCGGTTTCGCCGCTCGCACTAAGAGCAATGACGATGTCGCCATCGGCGACCATTCCCAGATCACCGTGGAGTGCATCGAGTGAGTCGAGGACGACAGCAGGCGAACCGGTGCTGGTAAGCGTCGACGCAATCTTGCGCCCGATGTGACCCGACTTGCCGACACCGAGGACGACGATTTTGCCCCGGGCTTCCAGGCCTTCCTTGATCAGCGTGACGGCGCGAGAGAAACTCCCGTCCAATCGTTCCCGCAACCGTTGGAGCTCGAAGATCTCCACGTCGAAGACCCGCCGCGCTTTTTCCAGGTAATCCATCGCGCTTGATTGTGCGCCGGGCGCTCCGAGGGAGCAAGTCATCCCGAGTCCCGCCACCGCGGGACGAGGGATCTCACAAGCGCTCAATCCTACCGCGAGGCAACAAGGTGATGCCGTCAATGAACGCCTGATGTATCGCGGTAGCGGAGATTCCAGCTGCGAGGTCCCTCGGCGTCCCGCTTTGCGGGACCAGCCTCGGGATGACAATTGCTTGCCTTTGCCCAGCCGACCTGATTCAACTGGCTCTCCATCATCTTGCCTTAACCTATGAAAACCTGCCTGCTCGTTCTTTGTCTTATCGCGACCGCGGCCAGCTCGCTCAATGCGGAAACTTATCAGGCGCCGGTTCGCCCGCGCCGGAAACAACCGCCCGAGCGGAAGGCTCCGCCGCTCGCCCCCGTGCCGGTCGACGGCGTGATCCCGCGCGGAGTTCGCGGCGGTAATTTCCTGCAGATGTTTAACCCGAAAGCGCCCGCCAAATACGGCACGTCGGAAGAAGCAGTTTGTTTCGATCCGGCACCAAGGCATCAAGTCCCAGGCCAAAACGGTCAGACCGACGCAGGCAAGTGGAAGGGCATTAAGTTTTTCGTGTTTCGGTTTTAACTGAATTCGGTGGATCCAGTCCCGCCGTCGCGGGACCGCTCGATGTTCGAAAATGGCGGCGGAGCCGGACGCAACTGAGACAACGCTGACGGCGAGGCCGGTCGTTGCCTGTTATTGCGCAACCTTCCTGAAGCCGGAGATGTTGCACATCTACCGGCAGATCACTTCGCTCAAGCGAGTGGAGCCGTTTGTGATCGCGCAAAAACGTGAGGAAGCAGAGCGTTATCCCTTCGAACGAATCGCGATCATGGGAAAACCGCCGCTGCACTTTGCCCGGCGGTTCTGGTTCAGGCAGGTGCGTGACGCGCCCTGGGAGATTTCGCCGGCCGAAGTGAGAAAATTGATCGTTCTCCTGGAACGCGCGAACGCGCAGCTGCTCCATATTTACTTTGGCCACATCGCGGTCCATCTCCTGCCGCTCATTCGAGCCTGGGCCAAACCGGTGCTCGTTTCCTTTCATGGCGCTGATGTGATGGTCGATTTGGACAAGCCGGCTTACCGCGCCGCGACGCAACGGATGCTTGAGGCGGTCCGGATGGTCCTCGTTCGTTCGGAGTCGTTAGGCCAGGCCCTGGTCGGGCTCGGCTGCCCCCCGGAGACGGTTCGGCTTCAGCGCACCGGGATCCCCGTGGACGAAATTCCGTTTCGCGCGCGGGCCTGGCCGGAGAAGGGCGCGTGGAGATTCGTCCAAGCCTGCCGGCTCATCGAGAAAAAGGGACTGCGCGTCAGCTTGCGTGCCTTTGCGAAGTTTGCTGAGCGCCATCCGCTCTCGATGTTTACGATCGCAGGCGAAGGCCCGCTCCGGGCCGGGCTGGGACAACTCGCCGCCGAGCTCGGCGTGGCTGACAAGGTTTTCTTTCCCGGGTTCATTTCGCAGACGCAACTGCGCGAGCTCTTTTATCAGTCCCATATTTTTTTGCACCCAAGCGAAGTGGGCGGTGACGGGAACCAGGAAGGCGTCCCGAATTCCATGCTGGAAGCGATGGCCAGCGGCCTGCCCGTTTTCGCAACGAAACATGGAGGAATTCCGGAAGCGATCGAGAATGAGCGGAGCGGCATCCTGGTAGAGGAACGCGATGACGCGGCGCTCGCGCAGGCTCTGCTGAAGTGGACGGCGGAACCGGGGGCGCTCCAGGTAATCGCGCAGACCGGCGCCGAGGTTGTGCGGGAGCGTTTCGAGCGCGCCGGCCAAACGCGCCAGCTCGAGGATTATTATTTCGAGGCGATCGGTTAAAGGTGCCGCGCTGCGGCGTCCGGCGGCGTTCCTACCCGAAGAATTCGCTAATCCGTTTCGCGATGACGTCGAAGCCAAGGACTTTCGTCGCGGCCGGTATCATTGCCGCGACGCCGGTCCGATAAAAATCCTTGTCCGTGAGGAGTCGTTCCGCGATCTGGGCGAGTTCGTCGATCGACCGAGAGAAGCCGCAGCTGTCCGGAAACGCGAGGCGATCGACCGCGCCATTTCCACCTACGCACGGGATCCGGCAGAGGAGGGCATCGCCGGCGACCTGACCGGGCACAAAACTCGTGTCGAGCTGGAGCACGATTTTGTGTCGCGCGATTTCGCGAAGGTAATCGGGATACGCCATCATTTTGTTGAGGATGCGCAATTTCCCCGGGTCGAATCCAATCTCGGAAAGCACCCGGTTGCCCCTTCGCCCGTCGTGATCGAAGACGGTGACAGGTTCGCCGGTGGCGTTGCTTAGGCGTCGAGCAAGAATCAAGGCCGCCAGGTGGTTGCGCGACGGCACATCCCACTCTCGAGTTCCGATGAAAATACCCGCACGCTGTTCGATCGGTCGCGAAAAATCCCAGCGCGGGTCATCCACTGGATACGGCGTGGGAATGGAGGCCACTCGATCATCGCCGCGAATGGCCCGATACAAGTCCGCCGATTCCGGCGTCGGCGCGAGACAGGCGTTCGCCTTCCGGACGAGGCGAATCAAGCGAGCCAGCCGAGCCGTGTTCCGGAGCTGGCTGGCGATCTGGTGCAGCCCCGTTTCCTTGAGCGACACCGCCACGAAACGCCCGGCCGCCCGCAACGTTTCGAGAGCACGCTCCGAAGCGCCGAAATCCCCCCGCAGCAATAGGACGACTAGAGTCTGCTGCGCGATCGCAACCTTTGTGTCGCGTTGGAAAGTTCCGCGCGTGCACGCGGCATAAGCGTGAAAGTTCGTCGGCGGATGCGGAAGCGCCGTTTCTCCGGCGCCATCCGGAAATTCCTGTGCTTCATCGCGGCCGCCGGGATTAAGGACGGTGAGGCGGAAATTGGCGGCGGGATTGGCCATGGCGCGCTCCGTTATTCCGGCTCTGACGGCGGCGGAGGTGTGGGCCGAAGAATGGAATCTTCCGGGATTTCGTCGCTCGGATGCACAGGTTCGGCCCGCCGAATTTCCTTCGGCGAATTGCGCGGCCCGGGGGTCGGCGTGACAGCTTCCGCACGCAAGACCGGCTTGTCCGTTTCCGGTTCGACGCGCTCAGCTTTCATGACTGGCTTCTCAGCCGGCGTTTCGACCGCCTCCGCTTTCAAGACTGGTTTCGTGGGATCTGGCAATTTGTTTGGGTCAGCGCCCGGCGATTCCTGCGGCGAAGGTTTCACGACCGGCTTCGGTTTCACGGTCGAATGGACAGCGTTATAAGGATCGTTCTGCGCCAACAAGACCGGGCCTTGAGCTGGGATTGGGGCGACCTGCTTCGGATCGACCGCGAGCGATGCGCGCGGGAAACCGGATACTGGGAGATCGCGCACGAGCCGCGCGCGCGCTTCGCCGTGGACGTTGCATGGCTCCGTCGGCATTTGCGCGGATGTCGCCAGCTCGCGGTAAGTCGTGCGTTTCCGGACTGTGTTGCCCTCGGCGGATTTCACCGTGTCGTAGCATTTGTCGGTCGCGAGCAAACCCGATCGAACGCAAATCTCAGCCTTCTGCATTCCTTTCGGCTCAGGAATTTCCTTGGCCGGATACCGTTCGTTGGCGGCGTTCATCACATCCACCCAGATCGGCAAGGCAATCTCGCTCCCGAACGCGCCCCGATAAATTTTCTGCGGCTTGTCGAATCCGGCCCAGACGGCGCACGTGATCGAATTGTCGTATCCGGCAAAGAGCGCGTCGGTAAAATCGTAGGCCGTCCCGGTTTTGCCCGCGGCGGGGAATTTGTTCAGGCCGAATTTTTCCCGGGCAGCGTGGCCAGTGCCGGTCTCGAGCGCATCGACGAGGCAGGAGTGAACTTCGTAAGCGGTTTCTGGTTTGATCACCGTCTGGCGGGCGCGGTCTTTCGGCGATTCCCAGACGACGGTCCCGTCTTTTTCTTCGATCCGATCGAGAATGTGCGGCGCGTTCGGCCGCCAGCCGCCATTGGGAAAAATTGTGTAGGCAAGGGCCAGCTCCGCGAGCGTGATCTCGCTGCTCCCAAGAAATGTGGCCGGGAATGGACGCAACGGCGATTTGATCCCGGCCGCCTTGCAAAGTTGCAGGACCGGATCAACGCCCGCCGTCATTCCGATTCGGACCGTGGCGCCGTTCTTCGATTTCACCAGGGCCTCCCGCGCCGTGATCATCCCTTCGTAACGGTTGTCCTCCGACTCGGGCCCCCATTCGCCGAGAATGCCGGTCGTTCCTCCGATCATCACGGCTCGATTATCGAGCGCCGAATCGTCGACCAGCGACCCGGGGAACAATCCATTCTCGAAGGCGGTCGCGTAAACCAATGGTTTGATCGCGGTGCCCGCCGGCCGGCGGGCCTGGAGCGCGCGGTCATACTGGTTGTGCTCGAAATCGCGACCGCCGACGAGCACGAGAATGCCGGCAGTCTGGTTATCGAGCGCGATCAATGCGCCCTGCAAATAATCGGGCGCCACCGCGACGTTCGGTACCGCGATTTGCTTTGCACTCTTATAACGGCTGGCAAACACCTCATAGGTCGGGTGGCTGTAACCCGGATGCTGTTCCGCTTCGGTCAGGTGTTTCCGGAGTGACTCTTCCGCGACGCGCTGCATCTCGGCGTCGATCGTGGTGTGAATCCGGTAGCCTTCATTCATGGCCCGGTCCCACCCGACCGCCGCGATCACCTGCTGGCGGATGTAATCGACCGCGTAGGTTTGGCCCTGTGCACTCTGCCGGCTGCCGATCACGATTTCTTCGGCCTGGGTCGTCTCGCAAAGTTCGCGTGAGATAAATCCAAGGTCTCGCATTCGGACGAGCGCGACGTTGCGCACGTCGCGCGAGCCATTTTTGTCCGTCCAGGGAGAAAGCCTGTTCGGGCTCTTGATCAAACCGGCAAGCGTTGCGCATTCCGCCAGCGTCATGTCCTTGGCCGATTTACCGAAATAACCGCGCGACGCGGCTTCGGCGCCATAGAGCCCGCCGCCGAAATAAATCCGGTTCAGGTAGAGCTCCATGATCTTCTGTTTTCCGAAGCGCTCTTCGATCCGCTTCGCGAGCAGAATCTCGAGGAGCTTGCGGCGAAAGGTCCGTTCTTTGAGCGAAAAACTATTGCGAGCCAGTTGTTGGGTGATGGTGCTTGCGCCCTGCCGGACATGGCCGGCCGTGAAATTCCTCAAGGCCGCCCGGATGATGCCGGACAGATCGTAGCCGCCGTGCTGGTAGAACTTGTTGTCCTCGACGGCCACGACCGCGTTGACGAGATCGCGGGGCAACTGTTCGTAGGGGACGGTCTCGCGGTTCTCGACATAGATCTGCCCAAACATCTTGTCGTTCCGGTCGAGAATCACGCTGGCGGACTCCATTTGCTCGAGCTTCGAGAGATCGAAGGTGCCAGCCTCGGCGGAGAGGACGCTGACCAAATACCAGAAATAAATTCCGAATCCAAGGAGACCGGCGAGAACAATCCCGAGGGGCACGTAAAACTTCGGGCTCTTGAACCAGCGCCGACGCTCGAAGTATTCGACGGGGGTTTGCGGAAGATAGGAAACGGGCATGCGGCGGAGGACGTAAAATCGTTACAGCGTTAAATCGTTACATCGAAGAAGATCGTATCGCTTCGACGCCGTTTCAGGATGAACGATGTATCGATTCAACGATTTAACGGTAAACATACCCATGCTCACGGGCGATCAAGCGCTGACCGAGTTCATCCGGCGGGTGATCCGTCAAAACGGCCCGGTGACTTTCGCCTGGTTCATGGAGCAGGCGCTCTATCATCCGGAATTCGGTTACTACAGCTCGGGCCGATGCCAGATCGGGCGACGTGGCGATTATTTCACCAATGTCAGCGTCGGTCCTCTTTTTGGAAGAGTGCTGGCGGCGCAGTTTGCCGAAATGTGGGAAATCCTGGGCCGGCCGGACGATTTCACCATTGTTGAACAAGGCGCGCACCATGGCGATTTCGCGCGAGATGTTCTCGAGACGCTGCGCGACCGGGAGCCGGACTGTTTTTCGGCGGTGCGGTATTCCATTGTGGAACCGCTCCCGGTTTTGCGGGCGCGCCAGGAGGAAGCGTTGCGGGAATTTTCGGGAAAGGTGAGCTGGTGGGAGTCACTGGATAAACTACCCGATTTTTGCGGCGTCCATTTCTCAAACGAACTCCTGGACTCAATGCCGGTTCGGCTGATCACACGCGAAGGAGAGGGAGAATGGCAGGAAAGAATGGTCGCAGAAGCCGGGGAAACTTTTCAGATCGTGCCCCGGCCGATTACCGACCAGAAATTGCGCGCGCGATTGCCCCCGCTCCCTTCCGCCGGGACGGGAACTTATGATACCGAGATTAATCTCGCGGCCTTGGATTGGGTAGAGCGCGTCGCTGCTAAATTGCAACGCGGGTTCATTCTGGCGGTCGATTACGGATTTTCGCGCACGGAATATTTTGCGGCTGAGCGCACATCGGGAACCCTGCAAGGCTACGCCGGACATCGGACGGTTTCGTCGCCCCTGCACGACATCGGCCGGGCTGACATTGCCTCGCACGTCGAGTGGACGAGCGTCGCGGAGACCGCGGAAGCCCGCGGCCTGGCGATCGTCGGTTTCACCGACCAACACCATTTCATGACCGGGATGCTTTCCCTCGTCTCTCCGCGCGAAGAGGAACGGCGCGCCCTGCAAACTTTGATGCACCCGGAGTTTCTCGGAACACGTTTCCAGTATCTGGCGCTGGGCCGGAACGTCCCGTCGGCCGGTCTCACCGGTTTTCGTTTCGCGCGCGATCCACGAAAAGCACTCGGATTGTAGGTGGATCGAGCGCTCCGACGCTCGATTGCAACATTAGCGGCAAGCATCTCGCGCGGAGCGCTCGATCCACCCTAAAAGCGCAACGTAAATTGCGCGGCAATCATCTGGGTCAGATTTTGGAGACCGTAATTATCGCGTTGGAAACTGTATTGAACCTTGAGCTGGGTGTGCTCGGTGAAACGATAGCCGGCCGCGATGTCGGCCCGCCAGAGATCGCGGCCCCAGGGGGCTGTGTCGCCGTTTATGTTCGTTACGTCGCTGAAAAATTGCTGGTTCCACCGGACCGCGGCGAAGAACTGCGGGGGGAATTTATATTTTGCCTCGAGGTAATAGGCGAAAGTATCTCCGTCGCTGAACCCCGGGATCTCGAAGCGCGCCTCGAAGAATTCCGCCCACACCTGCCAATGATGCCAGGCGAAACTGATATCCTGGCCGAGGAGGCGCTCGTGGTAATCGCCGACTGTCGCGGCCGAGCGGAAGCGTCGACATCGCTTCCGGCCGAAAATAAGCGCCGTCGCTCGCCGAGAATCCGAAGGTCCACATCTCGTTAGGCCGAAAGCCGAGATGTCCATTGAAAGTGGGATGATCGAAATCCGTCCGGGTGATGGGCCATACTTCCGGGCGCGACGAGAGCGAGGAATTCTTTATCTCGGCCGCGTAGTCGAACATTCCGACCTTCCCCGCGACGGAGACGCCGGTGGCGTAGTTCGGTCCCCAAATCACCGGCTGGTATTCATATTTCTCGTCCGGCGTCCCGATATCGAGGAAGATTTTATCGGGGGCCTTTGCATCCTCGAGGGAGGTAACGTTCTCGTAGATCAAGCGGCGCGTTGAGGAACGGATTATCCCACGAGAGATGGCGCGCGACCCAAGTCCCGACCACGGTTGCGAACTGGCCGGCCTGAAGACTGAAGCGACCGTCTTCCCACGGCGTGATGCGGACGGCGTATTCGTCAAGGCCCAATCGCGCGCCCGCATCGCTTGGGTCGAAACCACGATCGATCCGCATCTGGGTAAAGACATAAACCGGCGGGCCGATCTGCGCGTCGGTGAACAGCGTGAGCCGCGGGATTAAAAAGCGAGTCGCTCGTGGTCCGAATCAATCCGGGAGCGGTCCCATCGAAAAGATAACCTTCCAGGTCGAGGGTGCCGCTAAGGCGGAGGCGGACTCGATTGTCGAACCCGGTAAAGGTAAGCGATTCGTCAAGACGATCGAGAAACTCCTGCGCGTGCGCCGTCGCGGCCGCGGAAAGGGCCAGACCGAACACGAGGAGGGCGCGGCGCATCCTCATACCGCGCGGCCTCCGTTTACCGAAAACTTTTCCGCGGGACGGAAGCGGACTTCGAACTCGGTCCATTCCTGGTTTGAAGAAACGAGATTCAACGCGCCTCCGTGCAGTCGGACAAGTTCCCGAGCGAGATTCAGCCCGATCCCGTGGCCGGCAATTTTTTCGCCGTTCGCGCCGCGGGAGAACCGCTCGAAAATGTAGGGCTGCATTTCCGGAGCAATTGGAGGCCCGGTGTTGCCGACGGTCAAACAGATCCAGCCCTCTTCCTCCCGCGAGGTGATGTGGATGCGGCCGCCGGCGCGGTTGTACTTGCGGGCGTTCTCGAGAAGGTTTTGGAGGATGAGAGAAGTGTACCGGCGTTCGCCCGAGATGCGCAGCGCCGGAGGCAGATGGGCTTTCACTTCGAGACCGAGCGGATCCGGCAAGGCGTTGAGATCATCGAGCCATTCTTCGATCAGCTGGGTGAGATCAACGGACCCGAACTCGATTTTGAGACGCCCGGCATCCATTCGCGAGAGCAGCAGCAAATCGTCGATCACGCCGGTGAGGCGGTAAGTCTGGTGGTGAAGCGCGGAGAGTTCGTCGTACATTTCCGGCGCGAGATTTTCCCGGCGGAGCATCTCTTCAATCCCGGCGCGCAAAACCGTGACGGGGGTCTTCAGCTGGTGCGAGGCGTCGGCGGAGAAACGGGTCGAGCGTTGCAGTTCTTCGTGGGTAGAAGCGAGCGCCGCCTCGACCTTTTTCCGCCGGGCGCGATTCTCCTCCGAATCGATAGCGAGCTTTGCGACCGGCGCCGAGAGTCGTTTCGCGATGAAATGACTGGCGACGATCCCGAGAAGGAGCAAGACCGCGCCTGCGCCAAGGATCTGCCAGCGAAGTCGATTCTGAAGCGCGAGCCAAATTTCCAAGGGATGAACTGAGACTTCGTAAGCGGGAGGAAACGCTGATTGAGGATTGAGTAATTTGTAGAAAAGCAGGAATGGTTCGCCCCCAATATCGATGCGAGAGCTGTCCTCCGCTCTATCCGCCTCCCTGATCAAGCGGGTGAATTTCTGGTCGAGGACATTCCGGGCTGATTCGGGAAGGGCGGGCAAATGGAGCCAGTCGCTCAGCCAGATCCCGCTTCGCACGTCGTCCGGGCCGCGCTTCTGCGCCACTTCCAGCGGCTTGAAGCCGATGACCAAGGCCGCGATCACTTCGTTGCTTTCGGAGGAGGTAATTGGCAGGGCGATAATTTCGTCGATGGTTTCGTCCGCAGTTCCTTGTCCGCGGAGGAGGTAACCGACTTGCTGCGTTTTCGGCAAAGGTTTCAAGGCGAGTTGCGCCTCTTCCTCGGGGCGAAGTGCTCCTACGTCGGATGCGTTCGGCGGCGGCAAGAGCGCACCGCTCCCATCGAGAAAGCGGTAGAACCGCGCTCGGGGCACTCCCGAGATCTGTTCTGATTGTGGGTTCGCTTCGGCCTGCATGATGTCGCGGAGCTCGTCTTTCGCGCTCGGGTAAAGCAGGTCGAGCGCGTTGTCCTCGAGCGCGGCATGGATGCGAGGTTTCGCCACAAGCGCGCGACAGCGTTCCGCGAGCGCGGCGTGACGCAACTCTTCCACGCTGTGGAGCGCGGCGAGGTCGGCCCGGAAATTTTGTTGTAGATCACGCTGAATATCCGCGTTGCCTTTTCGTTGCGCCAAATAGAGCCCGGTCGCGGTCAGTCCCGCAACGACGAGCATCATCGCGATGGAAAGTTTCGCGCGAAAGCCGGCGGCCTGAGATTTTCCTTTATCGCTCAAGGGCTGGCGGAAAAGTCGACATGGACCGTCGATCCGCTTTTGAGATCGACCGGGTGCTCGCGGGTGGTGCGGCTGTCGATCCACGCCTTGAGGGTGTAATGACCGGATGGTAGCCCTTTCAAGCGGAAGTGTCCGTTTTCATCCGAGGTGGTGAAATGCGGCGTAGCCAGGACCAGGATCAGCCCTCGCATGTGCTCGTGAATATCGCAGCGCAGCGTCACCAGGCCGGGAACATCGAACATTTGGGACGGGACCGGTTTTTCATCCGGGCGATACCGGCCGAGATCGAAACGTTTCGCGGGCGAATACGAAAAGATATTGTGATACGTGTCTTTCTCCAGATTGGGGAACTCGACTTTCGTCCCCACCTGCACCGCCAGAATCGCGGGCAAGAACGCCAGATCTTTTTGGGCCACCTCTTTCACCGGCAGGTTTGCCGTTTGACTGAAGGAGCCCTCGAGATAAACCACCGCCACCGGGGGATTGGTCGCGAGGACGCCGCCGTTCGTCACGATCTCGTAACGCTTCGCCATTACGGGCGCTGATTTGGTCTTCGGCAAATCGACCCGGCCTTCCACTGATGCCTGCGAAAACGCCTCCGATACGCTTCCGGAAAAGATGACGAAGTAGAGAAAAGCGCGGCGCATAAAGATGATTCGTGTCAGCTAGTCTGGCCGGTCAGGAAAAGTAAATCCATCTTTTCACGCGAAGCGCAATTTTAGCCAGTAGAGAGGGGTTGGACGCCGGGGGATTCGGTGGTTTTTCCCGGGGAAAACCGGCAGGTAACAGTGGCGTTACTTTTTATGAGCTCTTGCGGAAGAAGTATCCCTTGATCCGTGGCTGGCCTGACGTAAAAGGTCGGCCCACACTTTTATGAAATCGTCCTGCTTCTCCCGTTTTTTGCTCGTCACCGCGTCCTGCACAGCGCTCGCCTTTTGCCCCTCCATCCAGGCACAGGCAGTGGCGGATTTCACCCTCGTCGCGGATGACACTCAGCCGCCGTTCCAAGGCCACGGCTTCGGAACTTATCCGTCGATCAGCGACGACGGCACGATTGCCTTTGTGGTGGAGGACGTTGGGACCTTTCGCGCGAAACCGGGTGAGACGCCGGTGCTCGTGGGCGGAAGCGTCACGGGCGATCCGTTCATTAACAAATTGGGCGAGATTGCATCGCGACAATACGTGAGTGCCGATCTCACCACGGAACTTTACAAGGCCACGCCAGATGGCCAGATCGTGTCGCTCGTCCGCAACGACGGCGAGTTCCGGCAATTCGGATTGCCGATCCATCTGTCGCCCACTGGGACCGCGGTTTTTTGGGCGCGGAAAAATCCGGTCAGCCCGATTCGTTGGGGACTATTCACGGCGACGGGGAACGGCACGCCGAGTTTGGTGGTCGATAACGAAGGCGAGTTCAACGTCTTCGGCGGTTCGCCTACGATCAACAGCGCCGGAACGGTTGCCTTTGCCGGCTCGAAGGACGTCATCAACAACACCTCCGAGAGCGGATTGTATCTCGGTAGCGCTGGTGGAAACGGAGTCACGAGCACTCTTCTAACCGCAGCCACGAGCCCACTCTACAACTTCGATGGCGGCCCTTACCTTAATGACAAAGGCGAGATCGCTTTCAAGGCATACGAAGACAGCACCGGCGAGCCCGGCGTTTTCGTCATTAACCAGGATGGAACGAATCTCCGCACCGTGGCCACGGCCGGCGGGAACGGTCCTTACAGCATGTTCGAGAGCCCGATCATCAACGAGCGCGGCACCGTGGCATTTTTCGCGAACCTCGACACTGGGGGTCGGGGGATCTACGCGGGACCCGATCCGGTCGCGGACGAAATTATTCGCGTCGGCAAACCGTTATTCGGATCGACGGCGACGAGCATCGGCTTTTTGCGCGGGCTGAATAACCGCAACGAAATCGTTTTTTACTTCACCCTCGCCGATGGCCGGTCGGGCATCGCGAAGGCGACCCTGAACGCGCCGAAATCTTATGCGAGCAGCGCGCTCTTGTATCATCTGGTTGATCTCGGTGTGCCACCTGGCGAGCAAAGGTTTTCGGCGGCAGCGATCAATAACCAGGGACAGGTTGTCGGGGGCTCGGAACACTTCGCATTCCGTTATACAAACGGCGTCTGGGAAAATCTGGGCACGCTTCCGGGTGGAAATTTGAGCGGCGCAAAGACGATCAATAATTTCGGCGAGAGCGCCGGCGCTTCCCAATACGCGAATGGCGGCGCAATCGTGCATGCGACTTTGTTTAGCGGTGGAACGGTCACGGACCTCGGCACGTTGCCGGAGTGGGGCAATTACAGCACCGGCGCGGGGATCAACGACTCCAGGCAGATCGCCGGTTATTCCGGACCAAAGCTCTCCACGACCTACACGCGTGCCTTTCTCTGGGATCCCGCGACCGGATTTCGCGACCTGGGGACATTGGGTGGCCAGTATTCGAAGGCTTTCAGTCTCAATAATTCAGGCATGGTTACCGGAACGGCCCAGATTGGGACCGGGTTCGGGAATTTCCACGCCTTCGTTTGGGACCAGGCGAACGGAATGCGCGATCTCGGCACGATCGCGGGCGACAGCAGCTCGGGCGAATTCATCAATGCAGAGGGACACGTGGTCGGCAATTCCACAGTCAACAATTTCGACAACAGATCGCACGCGTTCATTTACGACACGGCGATTCACGATCTCGGGTCGCTCGGCTCGGACGGTTATGAAAGCGATCGCAGCGCCGCTTTCGGGATCAACATTCACGACGAAGTGGTCGGCAGCAGTTACCGGCCCTACACAGGGAGCGCGCTCTACCAGGTGGCTTTTGTCTATCGCAACGGCACGATGTTCGACTTGGAAACAACGGTCGATAATCCGGATTACCGGCTCTACTCGGCGTACTCGATCAACGATGCCGGCCAGATCCTGGTCCAGGCCGTTCACGTTCCGACAAACACGAATCGGGCGGTATTGTTAACGCCGGCCGGGGCTCCTTACTCGACTCCACCCCCAGCGCCAAGCCCAACCGCTACGGCGACGCCGACCGCTACCGCTACGGCTACGCCAAACCCTGTGGCGACGCCGGCCCCCACTCCAACACCTCCAGCCAGCCCAACACCTTTCCCAACGGCGTCGCCGTCAGGGACTCCGGCTTCATCGCCAGTCCCGACCGCGACGCCGACATTTACCCCGAACGCCACGGCGTCGCCGAGCGTGTCGGCAACTCCTTCCCCGGCGCCGATTGTTGCCGCTCAACCGCTGAATATCGCAACGCGTGGCCACATTGGCGCCGGCGATGACGCGATGATTGGCGGATTCATCATTAGCGGAGACACTGCGAAAAAGGTGATCGTTCGCGCTCTTGGACCGTCGCTCCAAGGCTCGTTGGCCGGCGCGCTTTCCGATCCGATGCTTCAGCTGCGAGGACCGGACGGCTCCCTCATTCGCCAGAACGACAACTGGCGGGACGACGCGGCGCAGGCCTCGGCAATCGAAGCGAACAATGGTGCGCCGGGCAACGAGCTGGAATCAGCCCTTGTTGAAACGCTGGCGCCCGGAAGTTACACCGCGGCCGTTACGGGAAAGAACGGCGGGTCTGGCGTAGGGCTTATTGAAGTTTACGATCTCGATCAAGGCGGCGCCTCAAAGCTGGCAAACATAAGCACCCGCGGCGTCGTGGAGTCGGCTCAGAATGTTCTCATCGGCGGCTTCATTCTCGGTGGCGCCGAGAGCAGCACCCAGGTCCTCCTCCGGGCGATCGGCCCGTCGCTCACCAACGCCGGCGTGGCCAACGCGCTGTCGAACCCGACTCTCGAGCTCCGGGACGGGAACGGCGTGCTCCTGCTCGCGAACGACGATTGGAAAGACCAACAGCAAACCGCGATTGAGCAGACCGGGATTTCGCCTAACGACTCGTTCGAAGCCGCGATCCTTGCCGATCTCGTGCCCGGCGCCTACACCGCGATCGCGGCGGGCAAGGACGGCGCGGCCGGCACTGGGTTAATCGAGATCTACAACCTTCGCTAGCTTATCGGCTTTGGCCGGGCATGGCGCGGCTCAGCCACGTCCAAAAATGCTGGCTTTGAAGAAGAACATCCGGGTAATCTCGTCAGGTGCTTCTGATGAGACCGATTCTGCTTGCGGCTGTTCTGATCTGGGTTGCGTCTGCAAACTTGGAGGCGACCGAAGGTCTAAACTTTTTTGGTGGCGGCTACAGAGTCGAGGTTGTGGTCGGATTCGGCGATGATGGACCCGTCGTTGGCTCGGTTCGATTGACACCGCCAGGAGCCAAAGAGTGGGTTGGCCTTCCCCACGAGCTTGTGCGGATCGAAAAGTTCGACATGAAAAAGGAAATTTTGCTCGTGCACTTCTCAAACCAAAAAAACGATCCGGAGTTGCCGCATTCGTTCTCACTTACGGTTAAGAAGGAGAACGGCGTCCTCTCTATCGACGGGAAGAAGATTAAGGGCTCGCTCAATTGGGAGATGTGATGCGCCACCGTTTCCCCCGCGCTACGTCATCGACTCTGGCCGGGCGTGGCGAGGCTGATACACGCCCACTTTCCCACCGCCGGGAAGGGTAAGCTGCGTTAAAACGCCCCAACCCATGTCCTGCGCCTCGCCGCAGGTGATGTTCTTCGTTCTCATCTCGGCGATGAACGCGTTCACGTCGTCGCACATTAGATAGAATTCGTGCTCGTCGTTCTTGTCGCCGGGATGGACCGCGACTTCCGCGGGCGGCAGGCCAAAGATGAGCCAGCCCTGGCCGACGTCGACGCTCGTTAGTTTGAGGACGTCCCGGAAAAAATTGCGGTCCGCCTCGGGATCCTTGCTGTAAATGATGGAATGGGCTCCGGTGATCATGTGGCGAATCCTATCGGGATGGCGGGACTTCGTCGAGCTGTGGCCGCCCCGCCCCAGCGTGTCGGGGCGTTTCCGGCGCGCTGATTGAGCGGCGCGACTACAGCGCTGCCCGCGCGACGAATCGGCCTTCAAACAGGGCCGCGATTCCACCCGCTTCAGTCACGATGGCGCTTAGTCGAATCCGCCCTGTTCCTATCTCGGCGAACTGACTACGGAAAGCCTCCAAGCTATTGGCCTCCGGCCGCGGACAAGTCGCCCGGATAATTTCGCGCACTGGGCGCAGAAATTTGATTGAGCTTTCCGCGACCACAACATGGGCCACGGCATCATTCAGTTCCATCCAGAGAAATCCATAGGCCGCCAGCGTCGCCATCGCGTTTATGCTTCCGCCAAACGCGGTTTTCAAATGGTTGGAGTTTAGCGCGACCGGCGCTTCAACGGTGAAGCCCGCTTCATCATTCGCGACGACCCGCAGCCCCATCGCGCGCGTGATCGGAATTTGTTCGTGCAGGAACTTTTCAGCGTGACGAAGCGCCCTCTCCCCGTTCACGCGACCTCTAGAGATTGTCGTTGTCTTTAACGACGGTGACGTCACCACCCGATCGATACCGGGTTCGCGAGACGCCCATGATGATGCCAATGCCAAGCAGGATGACTGAGCCGATCTGCACGTAGAGGAGCGGGAGGCCAGCGGTAATCGCGGCCCAGGCGAGGCCCCCGATCAGAATCATGAAACCGATGATGAAAATGATAAGTCTCATTTGGCTCCTTTAGTAAAGAATCGGCCATGGTCGGAACCGCGGCTGTAGGCGGCTATTTGCCCGATTCCTTCAGCAACCGTTCCAACTCATCCTTCCAAAGGCCGGCAATCGTGTGGCTGCCGTGGCCGCGCGTCTTGTCGCTCAACGGGAGAACGACGGCGCGGCCTTTTGCGACCCGCTTGATTTCGCGCTCGAGGATTTGCAGCTCCGGCGGGTTGATCAGGTCGTCTGCGGAATTCCAGGCCAGAAGGGGCACCCGGATTTTTTCGAGGCCGGGGCCGGGATCGTAATCACGGGATGCTTCCAGCGCGTAGAGGACATCGTTCGCATCGTCGGTCTTCAAATGGTCGGCTACGAACTTGTCGAGGACCTCATCGGTTTTCTTTAAGTCCGGAGCTTCCTTCTGTCGCAGCACGGGATTGCTGCTCATCAACCAGAGCATTTCGGCCGCGGTTCGTAGAGCTTGCGGCTGACTCGAATATTCGCCGCCTTTCCAATCCGGATCGTTCCGGATCGCGTCGATCAGCACCCGTCGCCAGGCGCGATTTCGCCCGGAAATCTGGGTGGGCAAACTCGCCAGTGGCATGAGCGCGTCCATGAAATCCGGATGAGCAGAGCCCCAGAGCCAGGTGTGCATGCCGCCCATCGATGTGCCCATAACGAGCCGCGCGTGATTGATGGCAAGGCCTTCGGTCAGCAGGCGAAACTGCGCCTCGACCATGTCGACGTAGCCGTAGCGCGGGAACTTCGCGTGTAAGCCGTCACTCGGCTTGCTCGATTTCCCGTGGCCGATTCCATCCGGCATAATGATGAAAAACTTCGTGGCATCGAGCGGCTGACCCGCGCCAAAAAGGTCGCCGGCGAATTCCGGCCGGATGAATTGCGCGCCGCTCCCGGTGGTCCCGTGGGTGATGAGGACGGCGTTGGTTACGGTGCCCTTCGCGTCCTTGGCCGGCTTGCCGATCGTGCGGTAATGAATCTTCAACTCCGGAATCGTCTCCCCCGAAGTGAACTTGAAATCGCGAATGACGTAATCGCCTTCGGTTGGCGCGGGGTATTCGGCGGCGAATAGCAGGCTGGGCGCGATCGATAAGGTAAGAATGAAAAAGCGAATGAGCGCGTTCATGATCCTAAGCGTAGCGGGAAATTCTCTGCAGCGCACGCGTCTGGCGGGTTGGAGCGACGCCGCTCTGTCGGCGTCAAATGCGCCGCCTACTAACCGACCTTGTACGGCGACAGAGCGCCGTCGCTCCAAAGCAGAAGCGTGGCTCGACCGAGTCTCGCCCTACCACTCGACGGTCGCGTTGCCGGCGGAATCGAGCGTGACCTTGCGCCCCAGCAGGCGCAGATGCGCCTGGTTGTTGTCAGGGTCTTTTTCCACCCGGCCATAAACTGTGACCTCGGTCATCGCATGGAAGTCCGACGTGATCGTTTGAAAGGACGGAACGTCTGCTTTCGCGACCATTACCCGAAGCGCCGAGTATCCCTTTTTCGCCTTGGGATCGTGTTGCCAGATCGACGCTTCATACCAGCTCGGCACGAGATGGCGCAGCTTCTCACTCCGATAATGAAAGCGGACAGCGACGATTCGGTTAATCAGCGACGCTTCCTGTTCCAACAGGGTCGGCACGTCGTAGGTCTTGACGTTCTTCCAAGTGGGGGCGTCGAAGCGTTGGGCGGCAAAGGCGGTCGTTAACGAAGTTAATGCGGAGATCAGGATCAGGATTGTTTTCATATCGTTAGGCCGGAATTGGATCGTCCGATCCATCGGCGGCGGCGGCGATCTCTTTCTGCGCTTTGGTCGCCGCGATTACTTTTTGGGCGAGGGCCTGGATCTTATCGAGCCGTTCGCCGAGAAGCGAACGCAATTCCTCGGGGTTGAGCGATTGGCCATTTGCCGGCGGCGTCGAAAGCAGGCGAATTGCTTCATACGCCTTGTCGTTCAATTCGGCGATGGCGCGATCCACCTGCGCCTGCCCTGTCATGGCGGTCGAAATCACAGCGGTGATCCGGTCGAGACTCACGGTGCAACCCGCGAGATCGTCACCGTAAATGATGCGCAGAATTTCTTCCGCCGCGGCCCGCGCCGCCGTTTGTGTCGGCTCAGCATCCATCGTGAGCGGGAATCATAAGACGAAGGAGCGGCGGTTTACAAACCGCGGGATTTTTCAGAGGGCGGAATTTAAGACGGCGGTTTGGAAAGCGCCGCTCCTTGATCACTCGTAGCGCAACGCCACCATAGGATTGAGCCGGACCGCACGTAACGCGGGGAGAAGACACGCAACCAGCGCGATCGCAATCATCAGAAGCGCCACCTCCAGGTAGGTCGCCGGATTCCCCGGGCTAACTCCAAAGAATAGACTCCCCAAATATCTGCTGAGCGCGAACCCGGCGCCGATTCCCACAGCCACGCCGAGAAGCACGAGCCGCACGCCTTCGCCCACCACCAGGCGCACGACATCCTTGGTTTGCGCACCGAGCGCCATCCGGATCCCGATCTCCTGCGTGCGCTGACTGACGAGCGATACGAGGACGCCGAATAAACCAATCGATGCGAGCACGAGCGCGAGCCCGGCGAAGACGGTCATGACGAACGATTGAAATTTTCTCTGGCTCGTGTCCTCGTCGAGAATCTGTTCCATCGTGCGTACTTCATACAGGGGCAGATTTCGGTCGACCGACCAGAGCTGACTTTTCACCGCGGTGATGAGCGCTTCGGGATCGCCGTTGCTGCGCACCGCCAGGGTAAGCTGCGTGAAATCGACCATCGGCTTCGTGATTTCGGGACGCGTTTTGCTTTCGAGTCCTTCCTGACGTGTGTCGCCGACCACGCCGATCACCGTCGACACGACAGGCGGAGTGTCGGCCCGCGACGGCACACTGCGAAGATGCTGTCCGATCGCTTCCTCGTTAGGCCAGAGCCGTTTCGCGAGTGTCTGGTTCACTACCATCACCGGCGCCCGGGCTTGGAGCTCGTCGGCCGTGAAATTGCGGCCCGCGACAAGTCGGATCCCGAGGGCGTCGAAATAACCGGGGGAAAATATTCCGCGCATATCGGCTGTCGGCTCGCTCCCGCGCGGCGGTTGGGGCTGGCCTTCGAGGATGAAGCGAGTGAGGCGAATTCGGGTCATCGGGAGGCCATCGGAAAAGCTGACATTTTTCACCCCGCCCATCGCCGTGATCTTGTCTTCGACCTGCCGGCAGAATGCGGCGATCTGCGCCTCGTTCGCGTAACGGGAAGCGGGCATGCTGAATTTCATCGTGAGCAAATGATCCGCGCGAAATCCCGGATCGACGCTCAGCACCGCCAGCATGCTTTTGACCATGAACCCGGCGCCGACCAGGAGCACGCAAGCGAGCGCAACTTCCGCCACGACCAGCGCGCGACGGAGCCGGCTCGACGACGCACTCGCGTTCGCACCGCGAGTTTGATTCAGGAACGCGTTGACGTCGGTGCGCGCCGCCTGCAACGCCGGAACGATTCCGAAGAAAACACCCGCGAGGAGCGACAGAAGAAGGGTAAAAATCAGCACGCTCAGGTTTAGTTGAATGTCTTCCGGCCTGGTCAGTCCCGAGGGCCGAAGCGCGATCAACGCCTTGATCCCGAAGTGCGCCAGGCCGAGCCCAAGGAGCGCACCGGTCCCACTCAAGAGGAGACTTTCCGCGAGCAACTGCGAGACGAGACGTCCGCCCCCGGCGCCGAGCGCTTTGCGGATTGCCATCTCTTTCCGGCGCGCGGTCGCGCGAGTCAGCATGAGGTTGGCGATGTTCGCGCAGGCAATGAGCAGAACGAAACCGACCGCGCCGAGCATGACGAAAAGATTGCGCCGAAGATCCTGACCGAGGTTTTCGACCGCGACCGGAAAGACATTTATTCCGAAGCCGGCGTTCTGCGCCGGATCCTGCTCGGCGATTCGCTTCGCGATCCCATCCATTTCGGCGCGGGCCTGCGCCAGAGACACGCCATCCCGGAGCCGGCCGTAAACCTGCATTTTGCGCCGTTTCGCTTCGACCTGATTTTGGGTCGCCGTCTCATCGTACGGAATCCACAGCTTCGGCGAATATTGGTTTTGCCCTTCTCGAGAGGCTGGGAGGTGAAACTCGGCGGGGAGCACGTCGACGATCGTGTAAACGAGGTCGTTAAGAGTGAGGGTTTGGCCGTAAACGTTTCCCCGGCCGCCAAAGTGGCTCCGGAAAAACGCGTCGGTCAAAACCACCACTCGCGTTTTAGACGGATCGGTCGCGGCCGATTCGAACGTCGTTCCCTTCGCCGGCTTCACGCCGAAAAGCGCGAAGACGTTCGCGGAAGCGCGGGCGCCTTCGATCCGTTCCGGCTCCGCGGCACTGGTCAGGTTGAGGCTCGCTTCTTCGAACCCCGCAATCGCTTCGAATTGGGTGGCCTGCCGCTGCCATTCCAGGAAATTCATGTAAGCCGTCGGCAGCCGTTCCCCAATCGATCCTCCGAGCGCCGGATTTTTCTCCCAGATCATCACAACCCGTTCCGGGTCGCGCATCGGGAGCGACCGGAGCAGAACCGCTTCGACCACGCTGAAGACCGCCGCGTTCGCACCGATGCCGAGGGCGAGAACGGCGATAGTCGTGAGCGCAAATCCCGGAGACTTTCGCAACATGCGAAGCCCGAAGCGCAGATCAGCGAACAGATTCGTCATTCCGCTCACAATGTTCTGAATCGCCGGGACACGACAAGCTTCAAGGGACGGCGGCTGGCAACCGCCGTCTTGTTGGAGCGACGGCGCTCTGTCCGTAACGAGCGCTGCTTGCAATCCACGCGTAAGCACGCGGACACAGCGCCGTCGCTCCAACAGCTGCGGAGCCCGCATCCAAAGGCGGCAGCGCACACGATTTGAAGAAGGATGAAGGACGACGATTCCGCTCCGCTCGATCCGGTTGAATTAATCGGCATCGATCCGACCGGCGGGTTGGACGACCTTTTGATCTTCGGCAGCCCCGCGACACGGCGTCGTTTCCTGAAACAAGTGGCGGGAACCAGCGCGGCAATCAGTCTCGGGCCTGGGCTAATGGGAATTGGATCCGTGGAAGCGGTGGAGAGCGCGCCGAGCAACACTGTTGGCACCTCCAAAGTCCAGCTCAAGATCAACGGCCAGGAACATGCCCTTGAGATCGATCCGCGGACAACGTTGCTCGATGCGCTTCGCGAACATTTGCAGCTGACTGGATCGAAGAAAGGCTGCGATCACGGACAATGCGGCGCGTGTACGGTGCTGGTGAACGGGCGCAGAATTAATTCCTGCCTCAGCCTCGCGATCGTTCATGAGGGAGACGAGATCACCACGATTGAGGGCCTCGCGAAGGGCGACGATCTCCATCCGGTGCAGGCGGCATTTCTCGAGCACGACGGTTTTCAATGTGGTTACTGCACGCCGGGACAAATTTGTTCGGCGGTAGCGTGCATTCAGGAAGGCCACGCGAAATCGGACGCCGATATTCGCGAATTTATGAGCGGGAACCTCTGCCGGTGCGGCGCGTATCCAAACATAGTGGCCGCGGTCAAGGACGCGGCGAGCAAAACGGCGTGACGGATGAGGAGCCACGGATCAACGCGGATGAAACACGGATTTAATAAATTCTTCATCCGTGCCAATCCGTGTTTATCGGTGGCCACAAATCCGAGATGAATCCGTTCACCTATTCGCGAGCAGACGACGCGGGCGCTGCCGTCGCGGCGATCGCGGCGAAACCGCAGACGAAGTTTCTCGGCGGCGGAACAAATTTGATCGACCTGATGAAGATGGGCGTCGAGACGCCGACGCAACTCGTCGACATCAACCGGTTACCGCTCGCCCAGATCGAGGAATTGCCGGACGGCAAAGGTGTCCGCATCGGTGCACTGGCTCGGAATTCCGATGTGGCGGAACACGCGCTGATCAAGGAACGCTATCCGGTCCTGAGCCAGGCGTTGCTGGCCGGGGCGAGTCCGCAGCTCCGTAACATGGCGACAGTTGGCGGTAACCTGATGCAGCGGACGCGCTGCTATTATTTCTACGACCCGGCGTTTCCGCAGTGCAACAAGCGCAATCCCGGAAGCGGCTGCGGCGCGTTAAAAGGCTACAACCGGATCCACGCCATCCTTGGGCAGAGCGAACAATGCATCGCGACCAACCCAGGCGACATGAGCGTGGCGCTGGCCGCGCTGGAAGCGGTCGTGCGGGTCCAGGGTCCGAAGGGCGAACGCCAGATTCCGTTCGCGGATTTTCATCGGTTGCCCGGCAGCACGCCCAATATCGATACCAACCTTCAGGCCGACGAATTGATTGTCGCCGTTGATCTGCCGGCCGTTCCCTTCGCCACCCGCTCGCATTATTTGAAAATGCGCGACCGGGCGAGTTACGCATTTGCGATTGTAAGCGTGGCGGCGGCCTTGGAGATCGATGCTGGCAAAAAGATAACGGCGGTGCGGCTCGCGTTAGGCGGCGTCGCGCACAAACCTTGGAGAGCGCAGAAAGCCGAAGAGCAACTCCTCGGGAAAATCGCGGACGAGAAAACATTTCGGGCTGCGGCCGAGGCCGAGCTCGCCGCTGCGAAAGGCTACGCGCACAATTCGTTTAAGATCGAGCTGGCGAAACGAAGCATCGTGCGCGCGTTGACCACGGTGGCGGGGATGACGGTATGACAGACGCGAACATGGCTTTTCCGGGGAGCGCACGCGCCTCGCGTGCTGGTTTCGGCGCCTCGCCGAAACGATCTTCCTCGCGGCCGGCAAAGTTCGCGACGGCGATGGCGCCATCGCCAGCACGCGAGGCGCGTGCGCTCCCCAGATTGGGAATTCGAAGATGAGCACCGCGACCATTGGGCCAGCACGCAGCCGAGTAGACGGCCGGTTGAAAGTCACCGGCGCGGCGAAGTATTCGGTCGAATTCGAAGCACCGAAATGCGCCTACGGCTGGACGGTCGAGAGCAACATCGCCAGAGCGAAAATCACGAAGATCGATTCGAGCCTTGCCCTGGCGGTGCCTGGAGTTTTGGCGGTGTTGACGCATTTGAACATGCCGAAATTCCAAAGCGCTCCCAAGAAAGAGGAGCGCGGTGGAGGCAGCGGCATCCGAAACGAAGAACGTTTTCCGTTAAGCGACGACGGGGTGCATTACGCCGGTCAGTACGTCGCGCTGGTGATTGCCGAGACGATCGAGCAGGCGCGGCATGCCGCTTCGCTTGTGAAAGTGAGTTACGCGCCGGAGGAACCGGTCCTGACCATGGAGGCCGCGGCGAAGAAAGCCGAGAAACCCAAGAAGAACAACGACACGCCGGTTCAGATCACCAAGGGTGACGTGGATGCCGCCCTGAAGAACGGAAATTTGGTCAGAATCGAACAGACCTACATCACGCCGACTGAGACGCACAACCCGATCGAGATGTCGGGCACGATCGCGCATTGGGAAGACGACAAGAAACTCACCCTTTACGACGCAACTCAGTTCGTGAAAGGCGTGCAGAATATTTTGGCGCGTTCGCTCGGCCTGGAGCTGGAGAATGTGCGAATTATTTGTCCGTTCGTGGGCGGCGCCTTCGGCTGCAAAGGCGCGGTCTGGCCGCACGTCCTCCTTGCCGCGATGGGCGCGAAGGTCGCAGGCGTGCCGGTGAAATTACATGTTCCCCGCCGGAACATGTTCGTGGGAACGGGGCATCGCACCCCGACGAAGCAGACGCTATCGCTGGCTGCGACGAAGGACGGCAAGCTGCAGGCGATCAAACATGTCACCGAGACGCTCACCTCGCCGGTCGGGGAATTCACGGAATCATGCGGCTCGCGCTCGACCGGGTTGATGTACGACAGCCCATCGATCCGGGTCGAGGAAACCGTTTACCCGGTCAACGTTTCGACGCCGACGTTTATGCGCGCGCCCGGCGAATGTCCGGGCACCTATGCGCTCGAATGCGCGTTAGATGAGCTGGCGATCGCGTTGAAGATGGACCCGGTCGCGTTGCGGGTGGCGAACCACGCGGATAAACATCCGACGAAGGACCTTCCCTTCAGCGCGAAGCATTTGAAGGAGGCTTACCAACTCGGCGCCGAGAAGTTCGGCTGGTCAAAGCGAAATCCAGAACCGCGCTCGATGCGAGATGGCGACCTGCTCGTGGGCTGGGGGATGGCGACGGCTACGTATCCGGCGCACAAGATGAGCGCGGCGGCCAAGGTGATTTTTCGAGCGAACAACACCGCGACGGTGCAATGCGCGACCCACGATCTGGGGACCGGCGCTTACACCGCGTTCACCCAGATTTCATCGGAGCAGCTCGGCATCCCGTTCGAGAACGTCACGTTCGAGCTGGGCAAATCTGATTTCCCATTTGGCCCTGTGGCCGGCGGCTCCAACTCGACCGGGACTGTCGGCACCGCGATTCATGAAGCCGCCGTTCTCTTTCATGGCGAGCTCGCGAAACTCGCCGTGAAAGATTCGAAGTCGCCGCTCTTCAACGCGAAGCTCGACGACATTGCAATGGTGAGCGAAGGGCGGATCGGCATCGTCACGGACCAGGCGAAGTCCGACAGCTTCGTGGACATCATGAAGCGCGCTGGCAAAGACATGATTGAAGTGGAGAGCAAAGAGGCGAAGCCCGAGCAGAGCAAGACGCACGCGTTCCAATCATGGGGCGCGCATTTTTGCGAAGTAAAAATCGATCCGCTCCTGCCGCGCGTGCAGGTGTCGCGGGTGGTGAGCGTGATGAATTGCGGGCGCATCGTGAGCGCGAAAACCGCGCGGAGCCAGATCATCGGCGGCGTCACCATGGGCATCGGAATGGCCTTGATGGAGGAAACTTCATACGACCCGGCGACCGGCCTCCCGGTGATTCGTAATTTGGCCGATTACCACGTGCCGACGAATGCTGACGTTCCGGAAATCGACGTCTCATTCGTCGGCGAACCCGATTTCACTTTCAATCCGATCGGCGCGCGCGGCATGGGCGAGATCGGAATTACCGGAATCGCTGCCGCGATTGCGAACGCGGTTTATCACGCCACCGGAAAACGCGTTCGGGACTTGCCAATCACGCCGGACAAGTTGATTTAGTTCTACGCAGGGCGACTGCCTCATCGCTCTTGTCGGCGCCATGAGCGAAATCGCGATCATTATCAACGGGGCAAAACGTGTCGTGAACGTTGAGGACGACATGCCACTCGTCTGGGTTTTGCGCGACACGCTTGCGATGACCGGCACGAAGTTCGGCTGCGGGATCGGCGTCTGTGGATCGTGCACCGTGCTCGAGAATGGGAAAGCCGTGCGCTCGTGCCAGATCGCGGCGAGCGAGGCGAAGGGCCGCAGCTTCACGACGATCGAAGGACTTTCCAAAGATGCGAGCCATCCCTGCCAGCGCGCCTGGCTCGAAGAAGACGTCGCCCAATGCGGGTACTGCCAGCCAGGGATGATCCTGACCGCGTGCAGTCTGTTGCGCGATCATCCTTCGCCGACGGATGCAGAAATAGACACGGCAATGTCCGATTCGGTTTGCCGCTGCGGAACCTATCCGCGGATGCGAAAAGCAATTCGACGAGCGGCGACTTTGATGCGGGAGAAGAAGTCATGATCGCATCCCGGCGCACTTTTCTGAAAACGGCTGCGCTCAGCGGCGCGTCGCTCGTCGTCGGATTCGATGGGCGCCGTTTGTTTGCGGCCGAGAAGAAGGAATCGGCGCCATTTCGGCCGAACGGATGGGTCCGGGTGGATACTGACGGCACGGTGACGCTAACGATCAGCAAATCCGAAATGGGACAAGGCGTCCGGACTGCGCTCGCGATGATCCTGGCCGACGAGTTGGGCGCTGACTGGACGCGGATCAAGATTATTCAGGCCTCGCCGAATGCAGAATTCACCGATCTTGGGACGGGCGGGAGCGGAAGCATGGAAGATGGCTGGATGATGCGGCGCGCGGCAGCGGCTGCGCGGGCAATGCTGATCGCTGCCGCCGCGACCCAATGGAAGGTGGCGCCTAACGAATGCAAAACCGAACGCGGCGCCGTGATCCACGAAGCGAGCGCGCGACGGCTGGAATTCGGCGCGCTGGTGGATGAAGCCCGCAAGCTGACGGTCCCGACGGATGCACAGCTAAAACTGCCGGCTGATTTCAAGTTCATTGGCCAGCGGACGCCGCGAATTGACGGCCGCGACATCGTTACCGGCGGCGCGCGTTACGGCATTGACGCCAAAACGCCGGGGATGCTGTATGCCTCAGTCGAGCGTCCGCCGTTTCGGGGAGCGAAGCCGAGGAAGATGAACGAGGCGGCCGCCCGCGCCGTTCGCGGGGTGCGGTCAGTCATTCAGACCGAGCGCGGCGTCGCCGTGGTGGCCGAGAATACGTGGGCGGCGATCAAAGGCCGCGCCGCCCTGGCGGTCGAGTGGAGCGAAGTACCAACTGAAGCATTTGATTCCGACCGGCACGCGAAAACCTTGGAAGAGGCGGCGCGCCGGCCGGCGAATATTACACGCAAAGAAGAAGCGGCGGCAGACACGCCTCCTACCGCGCGCACCATCGAAGCGATCTATTCCTATCCCTTTTACGCGCACGCCCCGGTCGAAATGATGAACTGCGTCGCCGATGTGCGTGAGGATCGTTGCGTGATCTGGGCGCCGACCCAGGCGCCGAATCGGCTTCAGAAACAGGTCGCTACTTTGCTCGGCAGCACGCCAGACAAAGTCGAGGTCAACGTCACGTTGATCGGCGGCGGCTTCGGTCGACGACTGGCCGTGGATTACGCGCTTGAGGCAGCGGAGATTTCCCGCGCGGCGAAGGCGCCGGTCCAGGTCCTCTGGTCGCGTTCCGACGACATGAAGCACGGTCATTTCCAGGCCGCCTCCGCGCATTTTCTCTCGGTCGGGTTGGACGCGCAAAACAAGCCCGTCGCCTGGAAACACACGAAAGCCGGATCGTTTCACAATCTCTCGACGATCGAATCGGACAGGCTGCGCGACGCCGCCTTTTATCGCGGCTATTCGTGGGGCGTCTACGATTTTCCGTACGCGGTCCCGGCCATCGAGACCGGTTATGTGCCGGTAGATTTGCCCGTATTGCACGGGCCGTGGCGAGCCGTCTTTGCGCCGTCGAGTATTTTTGCCCGCGAATCATTCATCGATGAGGTCGCCCATGAATGCGGCGCCGATCCACTCGCGTTTCGGCTCCAACTTCTACAGGGGGCTGACACCTTCACGATCGGGAAGGAAACCTACGATCGCCGTCCGCTCCGACGCGTCCTCGAAATGGTCCGCGACAAATCGGATTGGACAAAGAAGGTCGCGCCAGGCCACGGGCGCGGCGTTGCCTGCAACACTTACGATGGCCGGACCCACATCGCCTACGTGGTGGATGTCGCAGTTAATGGAAGCGGCCACGTCAAAGTGGAACGGGTGGTGGCGGCGGTCGATTGCGGTTTGGTGATCAATCCGATCGGGGTCGAACAGCAGATTGAAGGCGGCATTGTCTGGGGGATTTCATCGGCGCTCATGGGACAGATCACTTTCAAGAACGGGGCGGCCCAAGAGTCGAGCTACCGCGATTTCGAAGTAGCGCGGATGAAAGACGCAGCCGAGATCCAAGTCCATATCGTTCCCAGCGAACGGCCCGACCCTTCCGGAATGGGCGAGCCACCGGTGCCGCCAATGGTCCCCGCGATCGTGAACGCCATTTTCGCCGCGACCGGAAAACGGATCCGCCGGTTGCCCATCCGGCCCGAGGATTTGAGGGCAGTATGATGACGGGACGGGGCGAATTCTTTCCGGGGAGCGCACGCGCCTCGCGTTTTGTTTTCGGCGCCTCGCCGAAACAATCTTTGCCGGAGAAAGTTCGCGATGGCGTGGGCGCCATCGCCAGCCCGCGAGGCGCGTGCGCTCCCCGATGAAAGAACTGCGCGACATCCTTCGGTTATTCGAGCGACATCGCGGGGAATCTTTTGCCCTGGCAACGCTCGTTGCGGCCCGGGGTTCCAGTTACCGCCGGCCCGGCGCGCGCATGCTGATCTGTCCGGACGGAACAACCGCTGGTTCGTTAAGCGGTGGATGTCTGGAGGAAGAAGTCGTTAGGCGCGCCCGGGAAGTGATGCGCACAGGGGAACCGGCCCTAATGACGTTTGACACCCGTCTGCGCTTCGGTTGCAACGGAAGTATCGACGTTTTCCTTGAAGCGGCACGCGAAGAGTTTCTCTCGCAGCTCGCTGCGAATTTTTCCGAGCGCCGAAGTTGTCGTGCCGTCACGTTTTTGGGAGGCGAGAATTTGGGAACGCGGTTGGTTGGACGCGATGCATCGATGCCGGCCACGGCATTCGTTCAGGAAATCGAACCCGCGATCCGCCTCCTGATCTTCGGAGAAGGACCCGACAGTGTGCCGTTGCGCGAGCTCGCGGAGATTCTCGGCTGGGAGGTTATTGAAATGGATCGACCGGGTGATCTCGCGGCTCACGCCGATAGCCGCACAGCCGCGATTGTGAAATCGCACAATTACGGCCGGGACTTCACCGCGCTCTGTCAGCTTCTCAAACTCGATCTGCCTTATATCGGTTTGCTGGGCCCCCGGAAACGGCGCGACCAGTTGCTGAACGCGGTCCTGGACGAAGGAATCGCGATCGACGCGGAACTGTTCGCGCCGGCCGGCCTTGATCTCGGCGCGGAAACTCCTGAAGAACTTGCGCTCTCTCTCGTCTCTGAGATCCAGGCAGTCTTTGCGGGGGCGAGCGCCGAACCGTTGCGCGAGCGCAAGGCCCCGATCCACGGCTGGAACGTTGCCCGCCGGCAGGCCGTAACGGTGGAAAAATGCGTAACGTCGCCGCCGTAGTTCTGGCGGCCGGCGGATCTTCGCGGCTCGGCCAGCCCAAGCAGTTGCTGATATTTCGTGGGGAAACGTTGATTCGCCGCGCAGTTCGGGTCGCCGCCGAGGCCGAATGCGCTCCGATCGTGGTTGTCGTCGGAGAGACCCGAGAAGCAATTGAGCGGAACCTGGATATACATGGCCAGGAAGGACTGGCGCGTCCAACGGTCATTGAAAACGAAGACTGGCAGCGCGGGATTGGGACGTCGATCCGCTGCGGGTTGGAACAGCTGCCCAAAGATGTTGACGCGGCGGTGCTGCTCACCTGCGACCAGCCTTTTCTCGACGCCTCGATCGTGCGGCAGTTGATCGGGGCCCACGAAGAAACGGATAAGCCGATCGTCGCTTCGAGCTACGCGAACACCGTCGGCGTGCCCGCGCTTTTTGATCGCTCCTGCTTCAACGCGCTTCTGGCGTTGCCTGATGCCACCGGTGCGAAGGCATTTATCCTGGCGAAACGAGGTGACGTGGCGCCAATCCCGTTTGCACGCGGTGAGATCGACATCGACACGCCGGAAGATCTTCGTCGCTTGACGATGGTGTGAAGAGACGGCGGACTGGAGACCGCCGCTCCTTGACCTGCACGGACGTGCTGGCGGCAAGCCCTCGTTAAACTACACTGCCGTCATGGCTGACGTAACGATCGAGATCATTGAGAACGGGCCCTACATTGTGACGGGGCAGGCGGAATTGAAGGATGACGACGGGAATGTTTATCCCGCGAAACAACGGATGGCGCTGTGCCGCTGCGGCGCGTCGACCACGAAGCCGTTCTGCGACGGCACCCATTCCAAGATCGGGTTCCAGGCCGCGGAACGAGCGGTCCCCGGCTCCGCGGAAGGCTGAACGGACTCGAACGGGCCTATCGACTTGGAACGACGCCCGGATTATTCGAGACGTCGAAAACCGTCACGCGCTTGGCGAGTCCGGCCGGGACCGGGCCGGTCAGCTGATTGTGGTCCAAGCGCAAGACCTGGAGCGAAGCGGCCTCGGTGAAGCTCTCCGGGATCGGTCCCGTGAACTGGTTCCGATTGAGGCGAAGATCCGTGAGCTTTTTCAATTTGCCCAACTCGGGCGGCACGGAGCCGGACAACCTGTTGTTGAAGAGCACGAGGATACTCAGGTTCGGACTGAGCGGGTTCGAGAGCGGTCCGGTCAGTTCGTTGTTGTGGAGAAAGACGTGTTCGAGGAGCGGCTGGCGCAACAACTCCGCGGGCAGCGTTCCGGAAAAGTGGTTATCCTCGGCACGAAATATTTTGAGCTTCGGCGTGTTCCAGGTCTTAGGCAGGGCGCCGGACATTTCGTTCGCGTGGACGTCGAGATATTCGAGCGCCGGCAGCAGGGCCACGGGATCAGGGAGGCGTCCGCTGATCTTGTTTCCCTTCAACCACAGGTTCTTGAGAGCGCGACACTCGCCGAGCTGGTCTGGGAGCATGCCGGAGATTTTATTGAAGGAGAGATGGAGCGTTTGCAGACGTTCCAACCGCGTGATTGCCGGCGAGAGAGGCCCGGTCAGGTTGTTATCGTAGATGGTCAGCCGGACCACGTAGCCATCGGCGTCGGTGCCGACACCGTGCCATTCGCCCACTGGCCGGTCGCTGCCCCAGAACTCACGCTCGATCCAGTCCGGCCCGTTCATCGCGTTGTAAAACTCGATCATGGCCTGCCGTTCCCGGTCGCGGACGACGCTATTCGTCGGCTCGGGTCGCGACTTGTTTGTCGCAGGTTCGTCTTCCTCCGCGTTGACGACGCCGACATGAAGAGCGGCAGCCAACCCCAAACGGACGAGCAGGCTGACCATCTTCTTCATCGAAGAGATAGTCAGCCTTTTCGCTCGTCGCGCAAAGGCGTCCGAAAAAGTGTCGCCGCTGCCGCTCGAGATCAGAACTCGACGGACAGGCCGATGTAACCGGAACGGCTGGCAGCGGGGTCAATGCTGCCACCGCCGAACGGGAATACGCGGGAATAATACTTCTCGTCGCTCAGGTTGGAGATGCCTCCGATAAGGCGAACGTTTCGGGTGAGGTAGAATTCGCCGGAAAGGTTATACACCGTGTAGGACGGAATCTCCGCCGGAATGATTGAGGTCACCGCTACCGTCGCCGGGTTAAAGCCCCCTTGCTGGTTGGAATCCTGCCAGAACTGATCGGAGACGTAGACGGCCGAGAAGGTAATGTTGAAGCATTTGTCACGTTTGAAGGTAATTCCTCCCTTGAAGACCACGTCGGGCGCGTACGACGGGGTGTTTCCGACGAAGGTCTGTCCGCCACTGTTTGGGATGATCTGCGCGCTCTCGGTGAACTCGGCATCGAGAAGCTGGACGTTTCCGAAAACAATGAGCTGAAGCGGCGGCGTCGACGGCACGACGGTAGCGTCCTTCGAAGATTTCGCGTCTTTCGTTGTCGTCGTGGGCGCGGGCGCGATCTCGTGTTGAAACGGCGCGAGGAAATCGTAGGCGACTTCGCCTTCGAAACCCCGATGCCGCGTGTTGCCGGTGTTCACCGCGATCGTGTCGAGGTTATTGCCGGGGATACCCTGGCTCTCGATCCGGTTCTCGAACTCCATCCAGAAAAGACCCACGTCATACCAGAAACCCTTAAACGGAGTGCCGTGCACGCCGAGCTCAATGTCGAGGGAGCGGAAGGGATCGGGTGTGTCTCCGGGGAGAATGGCGGTGCGGGTGCCGGCTATGTCGAAGAAACGAACGGGCCGCCATCCGGAGGAGGCGCTGAAGTAGGTTTCGTTGTTGCCGGCAAAATCATTCCCGAGGCCAATGCCCCAGAGAGGGATGAGCTTGTCGGCGCTGCGATCGGAGACGCCCCGTGCTCCAGGGCCGCCCGGCGTGAAGTAGGGAGCCACGGTCGCGTCGACATCGACGCTTTCATGATCGAGGCGGAACGACGGGACGATGTGGAATTTGCCGATCCGGAAAACGTTCTCGATAAAGAACGCCTGGTAATCGGCGGTGCGATCCTGGTCGAGCGCGACGGCGGTGGAAGTAGTGCCCCGCGGCGCATAAAGGAAACCAGGGCCGGTATTCGCCGGGGTGAGGGTATAGCGGTGGAACGGTGCGTCGCCATGGTAGACCATGCCGCCCAAAGTGAGAGCGCTCCCCTGAAACATGGTGCCTTCACCCCATTTCAGGCGTCCCCGAATATCGAATCCGCCGTTGTTGAACTCTTCGTAGCCGATGACCGTGTTGTTGGTGGGGAAGCCGCTGCCAAAGGGGTTCGCCAACGTGGGCCCGGTGAGATTCCCCGCCGTGCGCGAGTCGATATCCTGGTGCGTGTACCAGCCTTTGGCCTGGACGAGCCAGTTCCCGAATTCGACGTCGTAACGGAGCATGACCGTGTAGCGATCGACCCAGTTATGATTGTAGGGCGTGACCGCGCGGTCCGGATCGGCCAGCCATTGCGCGTAATTCAGGCGGCCTGCATCTTCTCCGTCGAAACGATTGGCATGGACGTCGAGCGCGAGGAGCTGGTTGGTAGTGGGACGCCAGCCGACATAACCGTCAGCCTGCCAAAGATCGTAGCTATTGAACTCGCGCTGGGTGTCCGACGTCCGATAAAAACCGTCCATCCGGAATTCGACCGGACCGTTGGCTTCCTCCACCGATGCGAAGCTCGAGTAGGTGTTGTCAGGACCGCCGACTTGCTCCATGTAGGCTTTCCATGGCGTGCCGGGCGAGGGATGTTTGGTGACGAAATTGACCGCTGGCGCCGGCTCCGGTCCGTAGAGGAGACTGCTGCCGCCGCGGATGACCTGAATTTCACTCACGCTCTGCGGAACGGGGAGGTAATAAAGGGTTGGGAAACCAATCCAATCGCTCATCAGCGGAATGCCATCCTGCAGGAAGAGGGTGTATTCGGATTCCTGCGGGTTGCCGAGACCGCGGTAGGTGAAGTTATATTGCCCGGGAGTTTGCTGTTCGCTCACAATCAAACCAGGCGCCTTCGTGAACTGCTCCTGTAGATTGTTGTTCTCGATCGGCGGCTGTTTGTCGAGCGGGATCACAGTTGCCTTCTTCGTCACGGTGATCTGCGTACCGTCCACTTCACGCATGATGTGCTCGAGCTTTGGCCGAGTGTCGTCGGTTGGATGCGGTGTGGAAACCGGTGCGCCGATCACTTCGATTCTTGTAGTGGTGGCTGCGTCCTGGGCGTGAAGCGGGGTGCTCAGCGCGACCGAGATGGCGGCGCAGGCGATCGTCATGGTGACGATTCGATAACGGGCAGAATTAATAGTAGAACGGTTCATTGGTTAGGCTGGTTAAGGCTGAGCAAACGGTGGCGATCACCGATTGCGGGTTGAAGCGGGGGCTTCGGCCTGGGGAGATTCGGCACCGCCGAATAACACTCGAGAAAACGACGAAGACCGAGGCCCTGGGGGCATCGTGGGTAATTCCGAAGAGCGGCGAAACGTCCAGGCGCGTATGCTTCGATGGCTTCCAGGCCACTGTCGGTCCAATGACCCAACGATCCGAACGAGGCTCGCCAGCGTCACGAATCCCGGAGTCGGTGAACGCGGTGTATTGCGTTTCAATGCCGACCTTCAGGCGTTCGTAGGGCAGAAGACTCGGGAACATCAGGCTTGAAGCGACCCCGACTTCACGGCCGCGATCGCCGCCGATTTCCTGTTCGAAAAAGATGTTGGCCGCCCATTCGACGTTATTGGTGAAATCCTGCGCCAGGAGGAGGCGGAGCTCGTAAGCGTCCGGCAGGGGTTCGTGTTCGCTTAGAAATTCTTCGGCTTCGCCTTTGGGCAATGGTTCCGGCGGACCTTCATCATGGAGGATATGGCCGACGCCGAATTTGTACTCGACGAAGATGGTCGGGTTCAGCGGGATTTTGTTCCAATCGGCGAAAGCGTAGCGGGCCTCGACGCTAACCGTTCGTTCCTGGGTTCGGCCGCGAAAATTTTCGATCGTGTTCTCGACGGCGAGGCCGAAGCGATTCGGGAGGCCGATCTCGAACTCCTGCGTGAGTCGGTGGTCCGGCCGATTGAACATGAGCGCATCGCCCTGATAAATAAGTCCCGCAAACATACCGCCCGGCGGCAGCACGTAGCCTTGGGTGAGGTTCGAAAACCGGCTGCGGGAAAAACTCGGGGGAGCGCCGTAAGCGCTCGGCAATTCCTCGCCTACGACCGTAATCCGCTGGGTGGTGGAAGCGTCCTGGGCACAAACAAACGGACCGCTAGTGAAACAGGCCAAAACCACAACGGCGCCTAGGAAACGTCCAGTTCGAGGAATCATGACCGACTGGGATTACAGTTTCGTAATTGTTTGACAAGCTTTTTTTACGGAATTGTCATGTTGGCAATTCTGTGCCCCAGGGAGAGGGCGGCGCTCTGTCGCTTAACGTGCCCCGCTAACCTTTTGGAAAAGTCAGGGTGACGATCGTTCCGCGTCCGGGTTCGCTTTCGATTTTGGCGGTCCCGCCGTGCAAATCCATGATCGATTTGACGAGCGCGAGCCCGAGCCCGACTCCCTCCGAGCTGCGCGAAGTATCGGCGCGATAAAAACGGTCGAAGACGCGGTGCAAATGCTGCGGGGCGATTCCCGCGCCGTCGTCTTTCACTGAAACCTCGGAACTTTTCGCGACCGAAATTTCGATTCTGCCGCCGCTCGGCGTGTGGTGGGCGGCATTTTCAACCAGATTATTAACTGCGCGACTGAAAAGCATTTCGTCCGCGACGAAAGTTGCCTGGCCGCGGCAGCAGATCGTGAGCTTCTGCTCCTCGGCGATCGGTTCGTAAAACGCCGCGATTTTCTCGATTGCGGCGCGGCCGTCGAAGGACGCGCGCTGGAGATGGCCCTCGGCAGCCTCGGTCCGCGCGAGAAACAGGAGATTGTCCACGATGTGGCCGAGATGCTGACATTCGGCGATCGTGGATTCCAACACCTCGCGGTATTCCTCCGCTGGGCGCGACCGACTGAGGGCTACCTCGGCCTCGCCTCGAATGTTTGCAATCGGGGTGCGAAGCTCGTGCGCGATATCGGCGGAAAACTGGGAAAGCCGAACGAAGGAATCTTCGAGGCGAGCCAGCATGTCGTCGAAGGCGAGAGCGAGCGGCTGAATTTCGCGCGGCCAGCCGACGGTTGGGACACGTTCGTGCAATTGCTTCGGCCCGACCCGTTGCAAAGCTCGCGTCATTTTTCCGAGCGGACGCAGGCCGCGTTTGGTGACGCTCCACGCGATGATCGCCGCCGCGGCGACGCCGAGTGCCAGGACCGCGACGAGTAAGGTCGCGAATTGTTTCATGAACCGCTCGTCAGCCGTCCGGTCCTGCGCGACCTGGATTTGGAAATGATCGGTCGCCGTTTGAAGAGGACTCCTCAGTAAAGAAAAAAGCTGGCCCTGGGTGTGAAAATCTTTCGGCTTTTCGGCGGCCACAAAAACAGCCGGGGGCAGAATGGCGCTCATATCGGGCGTCTCCGCCAGAATGCGGTTACTCGAATCGAGGACCCGCACCCAATAGGGCGAGCGTTCGCCCGCGCGGACATATTTCAATTGGGCGGTGACCACGTCGATCCCGCCAGTCGCCGTCAAATCCGCGCGAATGGCTGCGAGCTTGTCGGCCAGCACTTCGTTATCTTCCTCGAAAGCGTGTTCAACGACGATCCAGTAAAGCGCGCCGAGCCCGCAGCAGAGAAGGAACGCCGCGGCCAGGGTGAAGAGCAGAACCAGCTGCGACGCGATGGAGCGCGGTTCAGGCCGGTTTGAGGACATAACCCGCGCCGCGCACGGTGTGGATCAGCTTCGGTTCAAAGGGATCGTCGACCTTGGCCCGAAGCCGGCGCACCATCACGTCTACGACATTCGTGTTCGTAGCGAAGTTGATATCCCAGACGTGGGCGGCAATTTCCGCGCGCGAAACCACTTGTCCCGCGGAGCGGGCGAGATGGGTGAGGAGGAGAAATTCTTTCGCGGTCAGATTCAATGCGGTGCCGGCCCGCTTTGCCTTATGCCGCCGAGTGTCGATCTCAAGGTCACGAATCTGCACCACTTCTTCGTTTTGCTGAGGCGCGCGCCGAAGGAGGGAGTGGACTCGCGCCATTAACTCGGAAAACGCGAATGGCTTCACCAAATAATCGTCCGCCCCCAGCTCCAGGCCTTTGACCCGGTCCCGGACACTGTCGCGCGCCGTTAAAAAAAGAATGGGCGTGCGCATCCCGCTTTTCCGCAACTCGGCGACGACGCTCCACCCGTCCTTATCGGGCAGCATCACGTCCACAATGAGGAGATCGAATTTCCTGGTCGTGGCGAGCTCAAGGCCGGTTTCGCCGTCGTGGGCGATCTCCACTTCCAGGTCATCTTCCCGCAAACCTTTGGCCAAAAAACCCGGCCGTCTTCTTTTTATCCTCGATCAACAAAACGCGCATCGCCGCCAATATAGAGATCGCGCAATTGCTTTGCCAGCGGCGAAACGACGGCGCAAAATGTGCGCATGAGCACGACCCCAGAAGTACGCGCATCCCGAGGCGCTGGTGGATGCCGATTGGCTGGAAAAACATCTGACCGATGAGCGAATCCGCATCATCGAATCGAACGAAGACATTCTGCTCTACGATACCGGGCACATTCCCGGCGCGGTCCACATCGATTGGCGAACGCGACCTGCAGGACGCGTTGATTCGCGATTATATCTCGCCGGATAAATTTGCGGAGCTTTGCAGCCGCAACGGGATCACGCCCGAAACGACCTGCGTTTTTTACGGCGACAAGGCGAACTGGTGGGCTTGTTACGCGCTTTGGGCTTTCCGGTTGTTTGGCCATGAGAAGGTGAAAATTCTGAACGGCGGCCGCGACAAATGGAAAGCGGAAGGCCGGCCGATGACGCGCGAGGTGCCGAAATATCCCAAACACGAATTATCCGGTGCCGCCCCAAGCCGCTTCGATAAAGAGATCCGCGCCTTTGCCGACGAAGCGCTCGCCCAAAGCAAGGCGGGCAAGCCGCTCATCGACGTGCGTTCGCCCGGCGAATTCAAAGGCGAGATCACGCACATGGCCGAGTATCCGCAGGAAGGCGTTCTCCGCGGCGGCCACATTCCCGGCGCGAAAAGTGTTCCCGTGGAAAACAGCGACGAACGAGGACAGCACCTTCAAGTCGGCGCCGGACCTGGCGAAGATTTATCTGCGAAGGTTGCGGATTAAAGCCGGGCACCGACACGGTCGTTTATTGCCGGATCGGCGAGCGCTCCAGTCACACCTGGTTTGTCCTCACTTATCTCCTCGGGCTCGAAAACGTGCGGAATTACGACGGATCGTGGACCGAATGGGGCAACAAAGTGGCAGCGCCGATCGAACGCGGCTGAACCGCGTTCGATAAATCTCAATTTCCAAAACCCAAGTCCAAGTGAACAGGCCGATCGCGAAGTCGTGACGCTGGATCCAGTATTGGGATCTGAAGTTTTGCCGGGATTTGGAGCAAGGGATACGGGATTTTTGTTAATGAGCTACCCGCCCAAACTCGAAGCCATCATCAATCTCTTCGAATCGCTGCCGGAAATAGAACGGCGCGAGACGCTGGTTTCCTACGCGGATAACGCGAAGAAACAGGAGCCGCGTCCCGGCGAAAAATTCACCCTCGAGGACATTCGCAAAGACGAAGAGTGCGCGGACACCGTCGGGGTATATCTCCAGGTCGATGAGGAAGGCAAAGCGCATTTCCGGATGACGCTCGGTCCTGAAGTGCAAACCCTCACTCGCGCCATGACCGCGATCCTCTGCAAAGGCCTCGATGGCCGGACGCCACAGGAAATTCTGGAACTGCCGGGCGATTTCGTTACCCGCATCGTTGGCAGCGAACTGGTGCGGGTTCGAAGCCAGACGATTTACTACGTCCTCTCGCGGATCAAAGGCGTCTGCAAAGTTTACCTCGACCGGCAGCGACAGGGCGGAAGTGGCTTAACCCAACTTAGCACTACGCCGGATGGCTCGGGGTGCGACCCGTTGCTATTTCGCTGTTTCAGACGATAGTCTCGCGGTCATCTTCCGCTCCTTCGTTCAACCTCGAAGCCGCTCGGCTGCTGATAACGGAGAAAATCAACCGCGAGGCTCACTAATTCATGCAATCCACTCTTCTCAATAGCGCCTCCGTCACGATCCCCAACCAGCATCTTCTCGTAAATGTGATCCGGCTCCGCGTCCGGCAATTGATGCGGGGCCACAGACCGTTGATCCCGACTCCGCCGGGCATGGGGCTGGCCGACGTAGCCTTGAGCGAGGTGATCGCGGGCAAACTGACCCACGAGTCGGTTCCCGGCTTTAGCCCGATCAGTCGTTCATGCCGATCGTCGCGTTTCCGGGCGGCAAGATCCGAAAAGAGAGCTGCCTGATCCCATGGCAAACCATTCAGCTTTTACGCGCCGCGCCCCGGACGTCATGACCGAAGAACTTTGTGCGATCCTGTCGCAGAAGGGTTCATTCGAATTCAAGCCTCTCTACGATTTGGTTTACGCGAATCTGCACGCGCGCAATGCCACCAGCGGTGGAGATGAAATGCTTCGTCTCCGGGCTTACGAGAAACTGCAAAACCTGGTTAACGACGGCATGGTGACGAAATCTGCGGACAAGAAATACCGTGGCCGGCCAGCCGCGCTTTTGGTTGTCAGCGCCCGCCTGGATGAATGGCGCCTAGCGGCAAACAGCGCGCCGACGCGTTTCGCGCCGGTTAAACTGCGGTTGCGGGCAGAGACCTCCGGTCTGTGCCGGCTAGCAATAACGGACAGGATGTCCGTCGGGCGCGCGGCAACGGCCCTATGTTCCGCGTGACCTTGTGGGAATTTAATCTATCGTCCGCTCGCTCCAATGCCGCGGAATAACGAGCTGCACAAAATTCTGCTGATTGGCTCGGGCCCGATCGTGATCGGGCAGGGCTGCGAGTTCGATTATTCCGGCGTCCAGGCCTGCAAGGCTTTGCGCGAAGAAGGCTTCGAGGTCGTGCTCGTGAATTCGAATCCGGCCACGATCATGACCGATCCCGAGTTCGCCGATCGCACTTACATCGAGCCGATCACCCCGGAAGTCGTCGAAGCGATCCTGGCCCGGGAAAAACCGGACGCGATTTTGCCGACGATGGGTGGCCAGACCGCGCTCAATGTGGCCATGGAATTGAACCGCAACGGCGCCCTCGTCCGCCATAACGTGAAACTCATCGGCGCCAACGCCCAGGCGATTGCGAAAGGCGAGGACCGTCAGCTCTTCAAGGAGGCGATGCTGCGAATCGGGCTCGACGTTCCGCGCTCCGGGATCGCTCATTCGATTGCCGACTCCGTCCGGATCGCCGGCATGATCGACAAATTCCCGCTCATCGTTCGGCCGGCGTTTACCTTGGGCGGCTCGGGCGGTGGCATCGCCTACAACCGCGATGAACTCGAGGAAATAGTGGACCGCGGTCTCGCCCTTTCGCCGGTCACCGAAGTGTTGATCGAGGAATCGCTCGTCGGCTGGAAGGAATTCGAGATGGAGGTGATGCGCGATTGCGCGGACAACTGCGTCGTCATCTGCTCGATCGAAAATTTCGACGCGATGGGTGTGCACACCGGCGACTCGATTACCGTCGCGCCGGCCCAAACGCTGACGGACAAGGAATACCAGATGATGCGCGACGCTTCGTTCGACGGTGATCCGCGAGATCGGCGTTGAGACCGGCGGCTCGAACATCCAGTTCGCGGTGAATCCGGAGAACGGGCGAATGGTCGTGATCGAGATGAACCCGCGCGTCTCGCGGTCGAGCGCGCTGGCCTCGAAAGCGACGGGATTCCCGATCGCGAAGATCGCCGCCAAGCTCGCCGTCGGTTACACGCTCGACGAAATCCGGAACGACATCACTCGCGAGACGCCGGCGAGCTTCGAGCCGACGATCGATTATTGCGTCGTCAAAGTTCCGCGGTTCACCTTTGAAAAATTTCCGCAGGCGGATCCAACGTTGACGACGCAGATGAAAAGCGTTGGCGAAGCGATGGCGATTGGCCGGACGTTCAAGGAAGCGCTGCAGAAGGCGTTGCGCTCTCTGGAGATCAAGCGTTTCGGCTTGTGTGGCGATGGGAACGACAAACGGGTCGACGCCGAAACCTTGCGCCGGAAGCTCGCGATTCCAAACGCCGAACGCGTTTTCCATCTTGCTCAGGCTTTCGAGGACGGCATGTCTGTCGACGAAGTGTTCGAGCTGACGAAGATCGATCGCTGGTTCCTCCGCAACGTCCGCCAGATCGTGGAGGAGGCGCGAAAACTGGGAGCCACAGACCTGCGTCGCGCTAAGAAGCTGGGTTTTTCCGATCGGCAACTGGCAATCAGTCGGGGCGTTTCGGAATCTCAAATCCGGGCAGATCGCAAAGCAGCCGGCGTAATTCCCACTTACCGCCTCGTCGACACCTGCGCGGCGGAGTTCGAAGCGTTCACGCCGTATTACTATTCGACCTACGGGACGGAGAACGAAATGCGGCGCACCGACCGCCCGAAAATCATGATCCTGGGCGGCGGGCCGAACCGGATCGGGCAGGGGATCGAATTCGATTACTGCTGCGTCCACGCCGCCTTCGCCCTGCGCGAGATAGGGTTTGAAACGATCATGGTGAACTCGAATCCGGAAACGGTTTCGACCGATTACGACACGAGCGACAAACTTTACTTCGAGCCGCTCACGCTCGAAGACGTGCTCAACATTTACGAACAGGAACTGCCGGAGGGCGTGATCGTCCAGTTCGGCGGGCAGACGCCGCTGAATCTGGCGGAAGGTTTGAAGGCGGCCGGCGTCCCCATCATCGGCACCCAGCCGGAAAGCATCGAGATGGCGGAGGACCGAAAGCTTTTCGCGGCAATGCTCGACAAGCTCGGCTTGCGCCAAACCCCGAGCGGCTCCGCAGTAAGCGCGGACGAAGCGATCGCGATCGCGGATCGGATCGGGTATCCGGTCCTCGTCCGGCCGTCATTCGTTCTGGGCGGCCGCGCCATGGAGCTGGTCTATAACGCGGAGGATTTGCGGCGCTACATGCAAAGCGCGATCGAGGTGAGCTCGGATCGGCCGGTTCTGGTGGATCGTTTTCTCGAGGATGCGATCGAGGTCGACGTGGATTGCATTGCGGACGGCGAGACGAGCGTGATCGGCGCGATCATGGAGCACATCGAGCAGGCGGGCATTCATAGCGGCGACAGCGCCTGCGTGATTCCGACGCTTTTCCTTGCCGGACAAAGTGCTGGAGCAAATCCGATCGGCGACGAAAGCGATGGCGCGCGAACTCCAGGTCCGCGGCCTGATGAACGTCCAGTTCGCGGTGAAAGGCGACGAAGTCTACGTGCTCGAAGTGAACCCGCGGGCGTCTCGCGACGGTCCCGTTTGTCAGCAAGGCGATCGGTGTTCCCCTGGCAAAACTGGCGGCCAAGATCATGACCGGCAAGAGCCTCGCCGAGCTTGGGTTTACGAAGGAAATCATCCCGACCCATTTCTCGGTGAAGGAAGCGGTCTTCCCGTTCCTGCGTTACCAGGGAGTCGATATCGCTCTTGGGCCGGAAATGAAATCGACGGGCGAAGTAATGGGGATCGACGCCGACCTCGGGCTGGCCTACGCAAAGTCGCAAATGGCCGCGCCCCCGCCACTGCCGAAGTCCGGGAACGTTTTCATCAGCGTGAAAGACAGCGACAAGCCGGGCGTGATTCCGCTGGCGCGAGAATTCGTCGAGCTCGGGTTTCAGATCATCGCGACGAGCGGCACTTGGACGGCGCTCCGGGACGCGGGAGTTCCGGTCACCAAAGTTCACAAGATTCGGGAAGGCCGGCCGAACGTGCTCGATCTGGTCACAAATCGCGACATCGATTTCATCATCAATTCACCGAGCGGCAAGATCCCGCGCGAAGACGAGGTCCGGATTCGAAATGCGTCGCTCGCCCAAAAAATTCCGATCATGACGACGTTGCGCGCGGCCCAGGCGAGCGCGAACGGCATTCGCTCGTTGCAGCGCAGCCAGGTCCACGTGAAGACGCTGCAGGAATATCACGGGAAGTGAGCGACCCTGGTAGGGCGAGACTCTGTCGAGCCGTTCGCGGTTGAACGTTCGGCGTTGAACGCTAGCGTGCCCGCATGAAACTGACATTGCTTTGTTGCGTGCTCGGGCTGGCCTTTGTCGCCGCGCCGGTACGGAGCGAGGAGAAAAAGGAAGAAAAGAAAGATGCCGCCACTATGAACGAACCGAAAGAAGTAGCAGTGATTAAAACGAGCGAGGGAGAGATGGTGGCCGAGTTCTGGCCGGACGTGGCGCCGAAGACGGTCGCAAATTTCAAGAAGCTTGCCAAAGACGGCTTCTACGACGGCACTGCTTTTCATCGCGTTATCAAGGGCTTCATGATCCAGGGCGGCGATCCGTTAACGAAAGACGAGAGCAAGCAATCGCGCTGGGGAACGGGCGACCCGGGTTACAAAATCGATGCGGAGTTTAACAAGAAGTCGCATGAGCGAGGGGTCCTTTCGATGGCTCGCTCGCAGGACCCGAATTCCGCGGGCAGCCAGTTCTTCATCTGCCACGGCGCACCGAAGTTTCTCGACGGGCAATACACAGCCTTCGGCAAGCTGATCAAGGGCGACGACGTGCTCGAAAAGATCGCGACCACGAAAACCCTCCCAGGCGATCGCCCGGAGAAACGGATGAACGTGGAGAGCATCAAGATCGTGCCCGCGGATTCGGTAAAGTAAACTGTAGCGGCGGTCTATGACCGCCGAAATCCTGCGATGCCTAACGACGCAGAACGGCGGTCACAGACCGCCGCTACAACGAAAATAGCGCTGGTCCAAATGCAATGCGGGACCGATCCCGCGGCAAACCTGGCGAAGGCGGTTTCGCGTATTCGCGATGCGGCGAAACAGGGCGCCCAGATCATCTGTCTGCCCGAGCTTTTCCGATCGCAATACTTTTGCCAGAGCGAAGACCACGCGAACTTTGCCCTCGCGGAAGAAATCCCAGGGCCGACCACAACGGAGCTGGAGAAAGTCGCGCGCGAAACCGGCGCGGTCATTGTGGCATCGCTTTTTGAGAAGCGCGCGGCCGGTGTTTATCACAACACCGCCGCGATCATCGATGCCGACGGCGAGTACCTCGGGAAGTATCGCAAGATGCATATCCCCGACGATCCCTCGTACTACGAGAAGTTTTACTTCGCCCCGGGCGATCTCGGGTTCCAGGCCTGGCCGACGGCGCACGGAAAAATCGGCGTCTGCGTTTGCTGGGACCAATGGTATCCGGAATCCGCGCGGCTCACCGCGCTTCGCGGCGCGCAGATTTTGTTTTATCCGACGGCGATCGGCTGGCACCCGCGCGAGAAAGAGAAATTCGGCGCGGCCCAGCATTCGGCGTGGGAAACGATGCAGCGCAGCCATGCCATCGCGAATGGGTGTTACGTCGCGGCGATCAACCGCATCGGACACGAAGCGCCAGCCGGCGGTGATGGGATCGAGTTCTGGGGGCAGAGCTTTATCGTTGCGCCGAGCGGCGAGATCATCGCGAAAGGCAGCGTCGACCGCGAGGAAATCGTCATGGCGGACATCGACTGGACGCGGGTCGACGTTACCCGAACCCATTGGCCATTCCTGCGCGACCGTCGGATCGATGCTTATTCCGGCATCGACCAACGGATCATCGATTAATTATTTTCATTTCGTCGGCGGCAGCGGTACGTTTGCCGTCATGAAAACATTAATCATTTCAATCGGGATGATGTGCGCCCTGGCGATAGCGGTGCACGGACAGGATGCGACGAAGGCGACCTGCAAGTTGGAATCGAAGTCAGGCAGCAAAGTCACTGGGACGGTGACGTTCACTAAAGTGGGCGATGAAGTGCAAGTGGTGGCCGACATCACCGGGTTGACGCCGGGCAAACATGGATTCCACATCCACGAGAAAGGCGATTGCTCGGCAGCCGACGCTTCTTCGGCCGGCGCGCATTTCAATCCGACCGCGCACAAGCATGGCGGTCCCATGACGGCGGATCGTCATGAGGGCGACCTCGGCAACATCGAGGCGGACGCTTCCGGGAAAGCGCATCTGGATTGGAAGGGCAAGATGAGTTTGAGCGGGGCGGACTCGATTATCGGAAAGTCGGTCGTGGTTCATGAAAAAGAGGACGACCTGAAAACAGATCCGTCCGGCAATTCCGGCGCGCGCCAGGCGTGCGGCGCGATCGAAGCAGCGAAGTAGTTCGGCTCCACTTGATTAAAAACCCCCATCAGGACCGGCGGTCACACACCGCCGCTACAACGAATGCAGTTACTTAGCCTCAGCGAAATTCGTCGTCACGCCCAGAACGGCACGGCGGTGGAAGCACGCACCCACGTGCAGATCGAGGGCGTGTCGTCCAAGGTCACGCGCGAACAAAAGCCGTACTGCGAGTTGGGTCTCGCGGACGCCTGCGCTCGCATGACCTTGCGGGTCTGGAGCGACCATCCCGAATACAAGCCGTGTAGCAGCCTGAAGGCTTCCGAATTCATCGAACTCAGCGGCGAGTTCGTGCAGCACCACCAATTCGGGCTCGATGCGCGGAATTGGAAAGTGCGGCATCTCAATGGGCAGGAACGCTCGGAGCTTTTGCAGGGTCCGCCGGAATTGCGGGCAAAGCAGACTGCCGATTGGGAATATATTGTTGAGAGGACCCGGGCGCTCGAAGATCCACGGCTCCGCGCCCTCGGCGAATCCTTCATCGCCGAGCAGGGCGAACGCTTCCGACGAACCGCCGGTGCGCGTTCGTATCATCACGCCCGGCGCGGCGGCCTCGTGGAACACGTTGCCCAGATGATGCGGCTGGCGATGGCGATCCAACCGCTCTATCCGCAGTTGAACCTCGATCTGCTAATCGCGGGCGTTCTCTTTCACGATGCCGGCAAGCTCTGGGAAAATCATTTGCCGGAGACCGGATTCACGATGGGTTACGACGAACGCGGGGAGTTGATGGGGCATATCTCGATCGGCCTCGAGCTGGTGAATTCGATCTGGCGGAAATTGCAGACCGACGAAAACATCCGGGCCTGGAGTTCCTGCACGCCGTCATCGGAAGACGTGCGCATGCATCTGCTCCATCTGATCGGCGCGCATCATGGCGAGCCGCAATTTGGTTCGCCGGTGAGCCCGAAGACGCCCGAAGCGATGGCGCTCAATTACATCGACAATCTCGATGCGCGGATGGAGATGTTTGCCGCCGGTTACCTGATCGCGAAGCCGATCGCCGATCGGATTTACGATCGCGTCCGCCCACTGCCCGGGAATCTGGTGAAGCCGCTCGAGAGATACCAGGCGCCGGCGAGTTCCAACGGCCCGCCGCCCTTGCCGAAGACGAATGGCGAGACTGGGAATCTGTTGTAGCTAACTCGGCCTCGTCCCCGAAGCCGTGAGAGCGTTAAGGCCAGTGGTGCTCACCGATGAGAACGTGATGGAGGAACTCTCCGAGGGCGGCACACCAGATCTATCCGCAAGGATCTTCTTAAGCCGCGCGATCATAGCTCGTATTTGCACCTGTTCAGCAGGGTCACGCGTCGTCGCGAGCAGCTTTTCGAAATAATCTAAGGCCTCATCTTCATGGCCTTCGACATAAGCGTAGATCATGCGCCGCTCACCTCCTTTTCCAGGATACGATATAGTTTTTTCTGTGCAATCCAGCGAAAGCCGAGGTGATTCGTAATTAGAGCAATGTCAATCTCGCCACCGACAGTCGGCATCTTGCCAGAGAATCGTTGATAATCCGCGGTTGTTTTAATTAAGAAGGCAGCGTAGTCGATCGCGTCTTGCAGCGAAAAGGCAGCGTAGTTCGCCCCTGTATCGCCCTTCGGCCAGAGAAGCCGCACAACCGATGTGTCGCCCGAAACGGTGCTCCCAATGTCATTCTGAGGTTCGATCGTTGGCACTTTTCCGATTCTGATTACTCGTGTCTGAGCAGCCGGATCGCCGTTTTTGTCCTTTGCGAATCCAACAAATTGAAAGCCAAACGGACGAAAGGTTTCCGGCTGCAGGTCTTCTTTCACGCCGGCATTTTTCCATTCAGTCAGTAGTTGATTTTTGAAGTATTCGACGATTTTAGCTGCAACCTCATCGAAGAGATTCTCTCCTGCGCTAGGCAATTTGGGATCGAGCTCGATGATGTGGTTGTAAATGCTGCGTCCGTTTACGAAACCAGAACCGTGCACCGCCAGGCCAAACATTCCTATCACAGGAAAAAGTTTCTGTGCGAAGGGAAAAGTTGAACTCGGCACTGTCATTGGCGGCGCTTTAATGCCCTTAATTTCTACTTGGTTCCCGCATTTCTCGCATTTTGCCTCAGCATTTATCTGCTGAGTAATGGATTGGGAGACGGTGGAAAGGGAGTCCGAGGCGAGAACAATGCCGTCAGGGACGCGGAGGGAAACGTTGAGGGTCACGGGACGCCGTTATAACCAACTAATTGTTCTCTGCAAAGCCGTAATTGCGATCGGCTTCGCCCTTATCGCAGTCTGCGCTTCGCTTCCGCCAAATATTGTTTGTCGATTTCGAAGCCGATGAAGTTTTTCACGCCGCACCTTTTCGCGGCCACGGCCGAATTCCCAATCCCAAGGAATGGGTCGAGCATTGTATCAACGCGCGAAGCGCCGTGCATTTTGATGCACCACTCCGCTAATTGGACCGGGAAGGTCGCCGGATGGGGACGCTCCTTGGCGCGGCGCTGAATCGTTTCGGTACGGAACGAACCACGTGTTGCCGCGGCAACGAACATCGCTTCCGCGTGTGTGAATCCATCGAGAGACATTACTTTTGTCCTGATACGGAACACCAATCGCGAGACGGTCGATTTCGACTGTGCCTGTTTTCGTCAAATGAAACACGTACTCGTGGCAGTCATTCACGAATCGTTTTGAACTGATGGGCTTAAAGTGCCCGTACGATTGAACATCGCCTTTGCGATCCTCAATGGTGATTGCTTTGATCCAATGAATTACATTCTGAACGGCGAACATTTTTCGGAATAGCAGCACAAGCTCGTGCGGCAACATTGGACTAGATGGAGAGGCGCCGACATTTAGAAAGAACGAACCGTCATTTTTCAACGTGCGACGAATCTGCAACGCCCACTGTTTGCACCAATGCAGGTACGATTCGCGCGTGCCACTATCTGAATATTTGTTGTACTTGATTCCCAGATTATAAGGCGGCGACGTGACGACGATGTCGATGCTCTCGGTTTTGAGCGTGCGCATTCCTGTAATGCAGTCCTCCAGTCGTAGATCATCTCGAAAAAACGAGAAAATCCCCTGAGCAGCTGCGTTGTCGCGAATCTGTACCATTTCGAAATGTGTTCGTACCAAAGCCGGTGGATGGATGTACAGCTTTTTTGCGTATCGATTTTTGAGGCGAGAAAACGGACCGATTGAATGCAGCACACCTATCGTTTTCTATTCGGCAACGATCTGGTAAATATATTGGGAAATGGAGCCTGCTAATTCTCCCGAGACGCCGTTCAGCTATACCGGTATTGGATCTCTCCTAGCAATGCCGTTGCGTGTGCCGCCGAACCAACGCGCCTATTCGTGGAAAGCGGAGCAGATTCATGATCTTCTAAATGATTTCGAGAGCGCAATGGGCGAGAGCGATGCCGGCGAGCGTGAGTATTTCTTGGGTTCGATCGTCATCACAGCGGCAGAGGGAGATGCGCGCCCCGCCGTAGTCGATGGGCAACAGAGACTCGCGTCCGTTACAATGATTTACGCAGCGGTTCGAAATTACCTAGTGGAGCATGATGAAACAGAGACAGCAGATGACGTCGAGAAGGATGTACCTCTACAGCCGTCATAAATGGACGAAGGAGCGGACGGCTCGTCTAAAGTTGAGTGACGAGGATGCAGAATTCTTCGAGAGATCAGTGATAGCGAGAGCCGGTTCATCTTCTATTGCCGGGAAACGGACAAGGAAGACTCCCGATTCGCACAAGCGAATCGCAAAAGCATTCGAGCTTATTAGCGAGCGAATTCGCCGAATCGCCCAGGGGAGCAATGAACCGAATAAGATTTTGCAAGAATGGGAAGAGTTTTTACAACGAAGCGTCAAGGTCCTCGTGTTGGTAGTGCGTGATGAAAGCCGCGCTTACCAAATTTTCGAAACGTTGAATGATAGAGGACTTGAACTCGCGATTGCGGATTTATTGAAGAATTATGTTCTGGGCAAAGCCGGTAAACGAAACTTTGATCAAGTCCGATTTCATTGGACCACTGCCGTCGATCGACTCGGTGGAGATACAATTGTAAAGCGCTTCATTCACCACTTCTGGGCTTCCAAGAACGGACTCGTTCGTGAACGAGAGTTGTATAAGCGCATCCGTCGTGCGATTCGAAATGAAAGGCAGGCGCTCGACTTCACTGTGGAGCTCGCCGACAGCGCGACCAATTATGCCGCGATTCTCGACGCCGATAGTCCTGTTTGGGCGCGAGTCGGGACTAGAGGCAAAGAATGCGTTTCCGAGCTCAAGATATTAAAGATGGAGCAATACAAGCCGTTGCTTTTGTCTTGCCTAGATGTCTTCGATCCCGAGAAACCGAATGAACTTAAGAAGGTTCTTGAGCTGCTCGTCGCTTGGAGCGTGCGATTTCAAGCCACTCAAGAACTCGGTAGCAGCGAAATAGAACGATTCTATCCAGAGGCGGCGCAAGCTGTTCGAGACGACAAGATCGAAACTGCTGCGAAATTGTCGCAACGCTTCGCTGCTCAGGTTCCTGCGGACGGAGTTTTTCGCTCTAAGTTCAAGGCGCTGACCATCGAGAATCGGCAACTCGCGCGGTTCTACTTACGAAAGTTAGAAAACCGTGCGCGGGCAGAGTCAGGAAGCAAGGAACATACAATGATTGCGGACGAGCAGATCGTCGATCTAGAACATATTTTGCCGCAATCTTTCGATATTAATCAGTGGCCAAACTTTGATTACGAGGAACATCAGGCGAATCTAAATCGGCTAGGAAATCTGACTTTGTTGCTTCAGCAGGCGAATCGCGATCTCGCGAATTTGTCATTCGATTCGAAGCGGCCTGTGTATGAAAAACAGGAGGCAATCATTACTAGGAAGGCGGCAGAGTACGAACACTGGTCGCCTGATGTCATTGACGCGAGGCAGGAGTGGTTGAGTGATCTCGCGGTCCGCGAGTGGCCGCTCGCACTTCCCAGATGACTGCGAATCGCTATCCGCAGATACGATTTCACATCTCAAAACAATAGCACTCACGATGTCCGACAAGCCTTCCAAATTGAAGATCGCCGATCGCGAGTTCACCTCGCGGCTGCTTGTCGGGACCGGGAAATTCGGGTCGAACGAATTGATGCGCGACGCCTTGGTGGCGAGCGGCACCGAGATCGTCACGGTGGCCCTGCGACGCGCCGATCTCTCGGGCAAACACGATGCGTTTGCGAACATTCTCGATTTCATCGACCCGAAACGGTTCCTCCTGTTGCCGAACACGAGCGGGGCCCGGAACGCCTCCGAAGCCGTGCGCCTGGCCAGGCTGGCGGTGGCGGCGGGCTTGCCGAACTGGATCAAGCTCGAGATTCATCCGGATGCGCGCTATTTGCTGCCAGATCCGGTCGAGACTTTGGCCGCCGCCGAAATTCTGGTGAAGGAAGGCTTTGTCGTTCTACCCTACATCAACGCCGACCCCGTTTTGGCCAAGCGTTTGCAGGATGTGGGAACCGCCACGGTGATGCCGCTCGGCTCGCCGATCGGGAGCAATCGCGGGATCGAAACGCGGGCGCAGATCGAGATCATCATCGAACAGGCGACTGTGCCTGTCGTCGTGGATGCGGGGCTCGGCGCTCCGAGCCAGGCCGCTGAAGCGATGGAAATGGGTGCGGACGCCGTCCTGGTCAACACCGCGATCGCGATCGCATCCGACCCAAGCCGAATGGCGCGGGCATTTCGCAAAGCCGTCGAGGCCGGCCGCGAAGCGCACGAGATCGGTCTGGCTGAAGCGAGATCGAGCGCGTCCGCGACGAGTCCGCTCACCGGATTTTTTTCCACGGGCGGCAATTAGAATCTGGGGAGCGCACGCTTGCAGCGGGCTGGCGACGACATTTTGTCGTCGCGAACTTGAAAGTTCGTTTCGGCAGAATGCCGAAACCAGCACGCTACAAGCGTGCGCTCCCCAGAGCCGCCGCTACAGTGGCCGAAAATTGACCCCGGCGTCGTTGTAAAATTCGATCTGCCGACCGCCGACGCGCCGAACGACCCGCCAGCCTCGTTGGCGAGCGATATCGCGCAGGTCCGGATCCGAAAGCGCGCGAACAACCCGCAGCTCCGACGGATGGGTGACGGAATACTCCGGCTTCCCTGCGAGCATGCGCGCGATCTTCTCGAGCACGGCCGGTAATTGCTCCCGCGCTGTCATTGGCCCGTGCTGCGTCGCGTGGGCGGCGGATTATTCGGCAATTTCTTTCCGGGGAAAGTCGGTGGCTCCTTGGGCGGCCGATTCAGCTTCGCGCCGAGCGCGGCGTGCGCTTTTGCCGATGGCGAAGGTCCGCGAGCCGTGGGCTTTTCGTTACGTCTCATCTCTTTTAAAACGAGCCCGCCCAGTCGCTTGGCCTTATTCTGCCGCGGACTAGCTTGGCGGAATGAGGAGGCTGGACTACGTTCCGCCCGATGTTTTCCGAAACCATTATCCTGCGCGGCCACATCATTGATTCGCTCATCCTGCCGAAGGTGCTCGACCAGATCCTGACCCAGGGCGGCGAATTCAAGATCGGCGAGATCAAGATCGGGCAGAACCGGGTCGATCAAAGCTTTGCTCAAATCGAAGTCTCGGCGCCCACGCATGAGGCGCTGGACGACATTGTTCTGCGGCTGCGCCAGCACGGCGCGGAAGTCATGGAGAAGGCCGATGTCCAACTGGCCCCGGCCCCGGTCGACGGCGTGTTTCCAAAGGATTTCTACGTCACGACGAACCAGCAAACGTTCATCACCCTCGACGGCGCAGAGATCGAAGTGCGGCCCGCGCTGATGGATTGCGCCGTCGCGGTCGATCGCGGCGCACGGCAGGCCACGGCGAAAAAATTCCACGAAGTCCGGCGCGGAATGGAGATCGTTGTCGGGCACCAGGGCATTCGGGTCGTTCCGGTGCAACGCTCCACGTCGCATACCGACGTTTTCGAGTTCATGTCGACGAACATTTCGCTGGAAAAACCGAAGACCGGGATCATTCGCGAAATGGCGATGGAATTGCAGCGGGCGCGGACGGAAGGCGGAAAGATTCTTGTCGTGGCCGGGCCAGCGGTCGTGCACAGCGGCGCCGTGCCGCACCTGGAAAAGCTCATCGAGCTGGGTTACGTCGATCTGCTTTTTGGCGGCAACGCTCTCGCGCTCCACGACATCGAGAGCGCGCTCTTCGGGACTTCGGTCGGCATCGACTTAAAGCGCGGGTCGCAGGCCGAGCGCGGCCACGAAAATCAAATGCGCGCGATAAATGTCATCCGGGAAGCGGGCGGGATTTCGCGCGCGGTCGAGAGCGGGACATTGCAGAGCGGAGTCATGGCCGCCTGCGTAAAACGCGGCGTCGAATTTGTTCTGGCCGGCTCGATCCGCGATGACGGCCCGTTGCCGGAAATCATCACAAACACAGTCGAAGCGCAGGACGCGATGCGGGAGAAGATCACCGGCGTGACGACGGCACTGATGATGGGGACGATGTTGCATTCGATGGCGGTCGCGAACCTCTTGCCCGCGACGGTAAAAACATTGTGCGTCGATGTGAACCCTGCGGCCGTCAGCCGGCTGACCGAGCGCGGCTCGTTCCAATCGCTCGGCCTGGTCTCCGATCTCGAGCCGTTCCTGCGCGAGTTGGTGGTGACGCTGGCCCGGTAGATATGCGCCAACTGCTTCTTTGTCCGCCGGACCATTACGGGATCGAATACGAGATCAATCCGTGGATGAGCCGCGCCCGCGGCGCCGACACGCCGCTCGTGCAGGCGCAGTGGAAAGGCCTTTTCGAAAAGCTCTCCAGCCTCGATTGCGAAATCGAGCTGGTTCCACCACAGCCGAGATTGCCCGACATGGTGTTCACCGCCAATGCCGGACTGACGATTGGTCGCCGTTTTATCCCGAGCAATTTTCGCCATGAAGAACGGGCCGGCGAAGCCCCGCATTTCGCGAGCTGGATGGAAGGCCACGGCTACGAAGTGGTCTGGTTATCCAAGGATCTTTACTTCGAAGGCGAAGGCGACGCCCTCTTCGGCGGTGACGTTCTTTTTTGCGGATACAAATTCCGCTCCGACATCAATTCGCATCGCGCCGTCGCGGACCTTCTCGGGTGTCTCGTCATTTCCGTCGAGCTGGTCGACCCCCGCTTCTATCACATCGACACCTGTTTCTGTCCGCTGCCTGATGGCGGCGCCTTCTGGTTTCCGAAGGCGTTCGATGAATACGGCCAGCGCGCGATTCGCGATCACCTTGGCGATTTGATCGACGTGCCCGAGGAAGAAGCGATCCATTTTTCCTGCAACGCTGTCGTGCTCGGCCGCGATATTGTTCTGCCCGAAGGCGCCCCGAAGCTGGTCGCAACGCTCCAGGACCGCGGCTACAACTGCCACCCGCTCCCGATGAGCGAGTTTCTGAAAGCCGGCGGCGCCTGCAAGTGTCTAACGATGTTTATGCCGCAACGGGAAAAGGTGTAGCCCGCCCCACTGTGTCGGTGCGTGCGCCCACGGCGACAGAGCGCCGTGGCTACAGCGTCCGCTTTCTTCCGAGCGCCGCTTCGACCTTCCCGAGCGGCAAACAGTTCACGACGTCTTCCCGCGTCAGCCATCCCTTGCGGGCCACCCCCACGCCGAACCATAAGTCCTGGAGCCGCTCGATCCCGTGCGCATCAGGATTGATGACGCATTTCACTCCTTTTTCCTTCGCCAGCGGCCACCAGCGCCAATCCAGATCGAGGCGCTTCGGCGCGGCGTTGATTTCGATCCAGGTGCCAGTCTCGGCTGCCGCTTCGATAACCGCCGGGATGTCGATTGCGTAGGGATCGCGCTTCAAGAGCAGGCGTCCGGTTGGATGCGCCAGCATGGTGACGTGCGGATTTTGGATTGCGCGAATAATGCGCTTCGTCATTTCCGCCTCGGAAAGCGTGAACGCCGAGTGGATCGACGCGACGACGTAATCCAGCTCTGCCAGAACGGCGTCGGGAAAATCGAGCGAGCCGTCACGGAGAATGTCGCACTCGACCCCGGAGAAGAGTCTGAAATTTTCAAATTGTTCGTTCAGGGTCCGGATCCTCGCGACTTGGACACGGAGCCGTGCTTCATCGAGCCCCCGGGCCTGGATTGAGCTGCGGCTGTGATCGGCGATCCCGAGATATTGGAATCCAAGTTCCTGGGCCGCAGCGGCCATCTCCTCGAGGGAATTTCGGCCGTCACTCGCCGTGGTATGACAATGAAAGGTGCCGCGGAGATTTTCCGTCTCGATCAAGCGCGGCAGCTTTCCCGTCGCCGCGGCTTCGAATTCACCACAGTTTTCGCGCAATTCGGGCGGGACGTAGTCGAGATCGAGCGCGCGATAGAGTTCCTCTTCGTCGCGAATTACGGGAATCTCTTTAGCCGTTTTCTTCCGCTTCGCCGCCGGGTCCGCCGGCGCTTCACCGAGCCGGTACTCGTTCAACGTCCACCCGCGTTGCAGCGCCCGACTTCGGACCTCAATGTTGTGCTCTTTGCTCCCCGTAAAATAATTTAGCGCGAAGGGATATTCCGCCGTCGTGACCACTCGCAGGTCGCATTGAATTCCAGACCGCAGCCGGACGCTCGATTTTGTCGGCCCGTGCGCGATGACCGACTCCGCCAGCGGATGCTCGACGAACATCGCGGAAATCTCCGCCGGCGCGTTTGTCGCTACGATGAAATCGAGATCGCGCACAATCTCCTTCCGGCGGCGATAACTGCCCGCGATGCAAACATGAAGCGCGTCCGGGTGGGCGCGAAGATCGTTCTGTAACTGCTCCGCTTCGCCCGCGATTTTCCCGAGTTGAAATGAGCCGGCGTATTTCCGCCGTTCGTCGATCGCCCGGCAGAGTTTCTCCTGCGTTGTTTTGCCGAAGCCCGGCAACCCGGCGACGCGGCCGGCAACGCATGCTTCGTGCAGCTGCGCGATCGAGCTAACCTGCAGCTTCTCATGGAGCGCCTTGATCTTCTTCGCGCCTAACCCGGGCAACGAGAATAGCTCCAGGATGTCCGCTGGAAATTCCGCGCGCAATTCGTCGAAGAATTTCAAGGAGCCGGTTTCAACCAGCTCTTTGATCTTCGCGGCGATCGCTTTCCCGATGCCCGGGATTTTTTCGAGGACTTCTTCGTTGCCAAGATCGGCAATATTTCCACCCCAGGTTTCGAGTGATCGAGCCGCGTTCGTGTAGGCGCGGATTTTAAAAACGTTCTCGTCCTTCAGTTCGAGGAGCGTCGCGATCTTCTCGAGCACGTCCGCGATCGTGGCTTTGTCCATCAGGTGATTCTTACCATGGAGGGCGGAGCTCTGCGACGCCGAGGCCCTTCCAACCTCAAGGTCTCGCGGAGCTCGGCCCTCCAGGGTCGAACTGGAGCGGCGGTCTATGACCGCCGAACGGTTTCACGCAGCACGAAGATCGGCGGTCATCGACCGCCGCTACATCCGTCCGCGACCCTTATAGAACTGGTAGCGCGCAATGATCGAATCGACGTACTTGCGCGTCCCGGGGAAATCGATGTTTGCCAGAAACGTTTTCTCAGCGACCGGCTTCGTATCGGCGCCGCCCGCCCAGCGCAACGCCCGGCTCGCCCCGGCATTGTATTCCGCTAACGCGAACGGGATCGGCGTTGCCTGGTTCTGCCAATGTTCGATAGCCCGGCGCAAATACCACGTCCCGGCTTCGAGGTTCGTTTTCGGATCGAACAATTCCTCGATGTGAAAATTCTCCCTCTTCGTCTCGGCCGCCCATTCCGCGGCGGCTTTCTCGCTCACCTGCATCAGGCCGCGTTCCCCGGCCGTCCCGAATTTTTGGGCGTCGAATCGGCTTTCCCGCCAGACCACCGCTTTCACCAGCATCGGATCGAGCTGATGGTCGGCCGCGACCGTCCGAATGAGCGCGTCATGTTGCTGAAAACGCGCGGGGCTGACCCACTCGTAGAGCGTGTAAAGCGCATCGCCGGAACGCATCGACAAGTAAGTGATCCCCGCCACTCCGGCGAGGAGGAGGCAGATGACCAGTTTGAACAGAAATCGGGTCATTCTCTCGTGCTCGTGATCGAAAAGTTTCGTGGGAAAGTAGTCGATCACGATAACGAGCACGAGCACGATTACGAATGTCCAGTCCACGATGCTGAAACCGTCCTTTGCCCGCGTCATCATCGACCGCTCGATTCACCGCGAGCTCGATTACGCCATCCCCGATTCATTCGCGGAGAAAATTGGAATCGGCTCGCGGGTGCGGGTTCCGTTTCGGGAACGCTCCGCGCTCGCGACGGTCGTGGGGTTGCTCGAAACGAGCGAAGCCGACGGGATTCGCCCGATTGAAGCGCTTGTCGGCGACGCCCCGATCCTGAGCGAGAAACTCATCGAGCTGGCCCGGTGGATGAGCTTGTATTACTGCTGTCCAATCGAAGCGGTGATGCGCAGCCTGCTCCCGCAGGTGATTCGCCGGGCGGAGGTGAGCTGGAAGAAGCAGCTGTTCGTCAGCGCCGCGAAAGAAATCGATCCCGGCGAGCTTGAAAAGTTGCGGCGGCGCGCGCCGCGGCAGGCGGAATTGCTGGAAGCCGTTTCGAAATTGAGCGGGCCGATCGCGGCGGCCGATTTATTGCGCCAGGTCTCGCTCGATAACCAGACGCTGCGAGCCGTCGAGAAGCGCGGTTTCATCAGGCTGCACGAAGAAGCAGTCGCGCGCGATCCGCACGCCGACGAACAGTTTCTCGCTTCGACCGATCTGACGTTGAATCCCGAGCAGGCCGCGGCATTGAAGGCGATTGAAGAGGCGCTCGCTGATCCCACGGCGGCGAAACCGGTCCTGCTCCACGGCGTGACCGGGAGCGGCAAGACCGAGATTTATCTGCAGGCAATCCAGTCCACGCTCGCTCGCGGGAAAACGGCGATCGTGCTCGTCCCCGAGATCTCGCTCACGCCTCAAACCGTTGAGCGTTTCAAGAGCCGTTTTTCCGGTGCGCAGGAAACCGTGGCGGTGTTGCACAGTCATTTGTCCGAAGGCGAGCGCCACGATGAATGGCACAAAATCCACGGCGGCCGGGCGCGCATCGTGGTCGGCGCCCGCAGCGCTGTCTTCGCGCCGCTGGAAAATCTCGGGCTCATAGTGGTCGATGAAGAGCACGAGACTTCTTACAAGCAGGAGGAAGCGCCGCGTTATCACGCCCGCGACGTCGCGGTCGTTCGCGGGAAAATGGAGGGGTGCGCTGTTCTCCTCGGGACGGCCACGCCGTCGCTCGAGAGTTATCACAACGCGGTCCAGGGAAAATACCGGCTCCTTAATCTCACCCAGCGCGTGGACGACTGCCGGATGCCGCTCATGCGGGTCGTCGATCTGCGCCTCGAACGCCGAAAAGAAAAGATCGCGCCGATCCTCTCCGAAAAATTACGCCAGGCGATAACCGCCCGCCTCGAAAAGCGCGAACAGACGATCCTCTTCCTGAACCGGCGCGGCTTTTCTACTTCGCTCCTTTGCAGTAATTGCGGCGAAGCGCGGGAATGCCCGAATTGCAGCGTCGCGTTGACCTTTCATCGGAATGCGGCGCGGTTGAGCTGCCATCTCTGCGGACACATGGCCGCCGTTCCAAAGAAATGCCCGGCCTGTTCCCAGGACGCCCTGATCTATTCCGGGTTCGGCACCGAGAAGGTAGAAGCAAACGTCGCGCAGCTTTTCCCCGACGCGACGGTGCGCCGGATGGATGCCGATTCGATGTCGCGGAAGGATGCTTATCGCGAAACACTCCAGGCTTTTCGCTCCGGCAAAATCGACATCCTCGTCGGCACCCAGATGATTGCGAAGGGACTTCATTTCCCGAACGTGACGCTGGTCGGAATTATCAATGCGGATCTCGCGCTGCATCTGCCGGATTTCCGCGCGGGCGAACGAACCTTTCAATTACTGACCCAGGTCGCGGGGCGTGCCGGTCGCGGCGAAACGCCCGGCGAAGTGTTTGTCCAGACCTACACGCCGTTTAGTCCCTCGATTCAGTTCGCCCGGCATCACGATTTCGCCGGTTATTTCGAACAGGAACTCGAATTTCGGGAGCGCTGCGATTTCCCGCCCTTCAAGCACGTCATCCTGATCACGGTGCGTTCGGCCCACGAGGCGCGCGCCCAGTTTTCCGCCGAGACAATTGCGCGGCGATTAAAGGAAGCGTTGCCGCCGGAGTTTATCCTGAACGCGCCGGCTCCCGCGCCCCTGGAAAAACTTCAGAGCCAATTCCGCTTCCACATTTTGCTCCGCGGCGAAGCCATCATGCGCCTGAGTCGTCTTGTCCGCGAAACGCTCGACAGGCTCCCGCTTCCGGAAGACGTCGTCGCGTCGGTCGACGTCGATCCGTATCAATTGTTATGAGGATAACTGGAAGGCCAGCTCATCCAATTGGGCAGACCAGCGTCCGAGGTAGGAGAATCTTAGATAGAGAGCAAACATGTCGTCGATTTGCGCTGCCGGATTGGTTAGCCAGCCGGGATTCATTTGTCGCAATCGCTCTTCTGCCGCCCCCGTCAGCTGGCGGACTTTATTGCGCAGACCCGCGACCTCCTTCTCGGCGGCCACCACTTCTTCCCTGAGGAGCGACCGGCTGAGTGGGTTCGACGCAGCCCGAATTTTTTCCAGTAGTTGGGTCGTGCGCTGGTTCAACGCGCCGATCTCGAGAAAAAGCTCCTGCAATTCCTGGGGGACAACTTGATTCGTCGAAGCCGCCGGCGCGCCCTGCAACTCCAGAAGATGATGCAGCCGGCGTTTCGGATCCTGCAAGACTTGGTACGCTTCGTTGAGTTTCGCGAAGTCGCCTTCCGCGTGGGGGGTGGAGTCCGGATGTTGGGCCAGGGTTTTCCGGTGAAACACTTCCTTCAGCGCCGCAAGATCGAGCCAGGGCGCGCGCGGCTGATCGAGCAGCGCGAAATAATCGGTCATGCAGCGAAACTCTCGCCGCAGGAACAATGCGCCACCGCGTTTGGATTCGTGACCTTGAACCCGCCCTTCTGGAGATCGTCGCTGTAATCGAGGAGGGAGCCGCTCACGAAGAGCGCGCTCTTGGGATCGACCACGACCCGGACATTGGCGGACTGGACCATGATGTCGCGGTTCGCCGGACCATCGACGAGGTCCATTTTGTATTGCAATCCTGAACAGCCGCCACCGATCACTGCGACCCGAAGCGCGCCCGTTGCACGACCTTGTTTTTCGAGAAGCGAATTCAGTTTTCGGGACGCGTTCTCCGTCACCTTGATGAGGCGTTCGTTCCCGATCTTGTAATTGATCGGCGCGGTCGAAACTGAAGGGTCGGACATAGAGACGGTTAATCTACCGGAAGCAGATTGGTAGGGCGAGACTCAGTCGAGCCGCAATGGGTCACGCAGGGCTCGACTGAGTCTCGCCCTACCATCAAGTGTTGCGACGCGATCTCGGCGATCTCCGCCAGGGTTGAAACGTGCTGGAATTTTTCGCGGAGGAGTTTGGCGTGAGGGAAGGCTTTCGAGTAAGCCATGAGGCGCGCGCGCAGCGAGCGGATGGCCTGGTCTTCGCGACCCCATTCTTCGACGGCGAGCTGGCAGTGCCGCCGAATCAGCCTCCATTTTTCCTCAATGCTGGGTGGAGCGAGCTGCTCGCCGCTAGCGAGATAGTGTTTCACTTGATCGAAAATCCAGGGAGCGCTCATCGCGGCGCGACCGATCATGGCGCCAGCGATGCCGGTTTCGGCCCGGCGCCGGATGACGTCGGCGCCGCTCGTTAGGTCGCCGTTGCCGATGACGGGAATCGAAACGGCCTCGACTACTTCGCCGATTACTTTCCAGTCGGCTTCGCCGGAATATCCCTGGGCTCGCGTCCGGCCGTGAACCGCCACGGCCTGGATGCCCGTCTCTTCCAAAATCTTCGCGACGCGCGGCGCGTTAATCGAGTCGGCATCCCAGCCGATTCGGATTTTCGCGGTGACTGGAAGCGGTGCCACGGCGCGCACGACCGCGTCGGTAACCGCCGTCAGAGCTGGGCAATCTTTCAAGAGCGCGGAGCCGCCGTTCTTGGCGACGACCTTGTTTACCGGGCAACCGAAGTTCAGGTCGATGAAATCGGGGCGGACCCAATCGACGACGTGCTTCGCGGCTTCGGCCATGTGCTCGGCGTTGCCACCGAAAAGTTGGACGCCGATCGGTCGCTCGCACGGATCAAAGTCGAGATATTCGCGGGTCCGCTCGTTCCGGCGAAAGACGCCTTCGGCCGAGACGAATTCCGTGACCAGCACGTCCGCGCCGCGTTCCTTGCAGAATTGCCGGAAGATTTTGTCCGACACTCCGGCCATTGGCGCGAGGTAGAGCGGGAAACCGGAAAACCATGGAAGCGATGAAGTCATCGGAGCGCCAGCTTCTCACGAAAATGCAACTGATGCAGGTCAGGGCGGGGGCCTCGCCGCCAGCGACGCCAGCGGGCTTCGAGCAGTAACCGTTGGCCGAGCGAGAAGGGGGCGCGCCGGACAGCGGTTCGGATTTCTCCGCGGAACTGCCGGAATTCATGCTTGGTGCGCCAGGGAAACCGGTAAATGGAATCCCCATACATCCGCTCCCAGGCTGTCCAATTGGCGGCGAGCGATTTTTCGTCTCGATAACTTTCGTCAGCGTGGACGGTGAGATCAGCGCCAAGCAGATAATAACAAGGTTCGAGTTCACCCCGCTCCGTCATCCGCATTTCGCCGCCGAATCCCGCGCGGACGAGTCGCGACGAATGTTCGGCGTGCTCGTATCCATAACCTTTGAATCTGGAATCGAGGTAGCCGCAAACCGACAGGGCGCGACCACTGAAGGCAGCGCATTGCCCCGAGAGGGACGGAGACACGAATGGGCTCTCAACCGTGCCCGCACCGCTCAACACCTTGTCCCGAAACCAACCGCCGCCGAAATTGACGTGGCCCCATCTCCGCGCGCCCTCGATCCATTCCGTTTCCCAGCCGCGATGGTTTGGATAACAATCGTCCTCGATCAGGATGATCGTATCGCAGGCGAGGACGCGATGGAGAAAAAAAAGCGCCCGATTTTTGTTCCAGGCAATCCCCATATTGTTTCCAGTGATGGAGACCAGTTTGTGTTGATCGCAGACTGACAAGGTCGCATCAGTGGAACCGTCATCGGCGGCGACAAGATGGAAAGGGGGAGCGGTGAGCTCGCGCAAGCGCGACACGCATTCGGCGAGCCGGCCGCAACGGTTGTAGGTCGTGATTCCGATCCCAATCCGGTCAGGCATGGCGGGAGAAAGATTGTAGCAGAGGAAGTGAATTCATACCGTCTGTCGCCATGGCCTCTAGTCTGCACACATCGTTGCTGGTGGTTGTCGCGCTGGGAGTTCTCGGTTTTGTCCTGCCCCGGCGCATTCTGGCCGCCATCGGCGCGGGCATACAAACCATTTATCGGCGGCCAAAGTTGGTCCTGGCCATCGTTTGGATGGTCGCGCTTCTCCCGATGATTCACCATACCCTGCGGGTGCGGCATTACAGCGTGAACGTGCCGCTCTTCGACGATTGGGCGATGGCGCCGCTGATCGTAAAAGCGCATACCGGCCAGCTCCGGTTCGGGGACATTTTTCAGCAACAACAGGAGGCCCGCACCGTTTTGCCGGACCTGATTTTCATTCTCACGGCCCGCGCAGAATGGAATCTGCGCGACCAGATGGCGTTGTCGCTGGTTGCCTCCTGGCTCACCGCTGCCGGCGTCTTTGTTCTTCTCCGCAAGTCGGGCCTGAATCTGATCGCGCTGGCGATTTGTTTTTGGCTCATGGTCCTGACGCTGTTTTCCCCCGCCCCTTTCGAGTTGTGGCTGTTTGCTTCCGGCTTTCCTTCGTTTCTTCCGCTCCTTTTTCTCGTGCTCGCGCTCGTCACGATCCGCACCCGGCTTTCGACATCCTGGAAGTTTGCGATCTGCGCGCTGCTCGCGACAGCCAGCACCTTCACCCTCGCGCACGGATTACTGGCCTGGGGTTTGACGTTCCCGCTTCTGCTGATTTCGGAGCGCCCTCCACGCTGGAAGTCGTGGTTCGCGGCCTGGGGAACGATCGCGACGATTTGCGCGGTGATCTATTTTTGGGGCTATGAAAAGCAGGGTGATTTGCCGCGATTTGCGCCGGCGGTTTCTCTCCTGGAATACATCAGCTTCGTTCTCCAATTCCTCGGCGGAGGGCTGGCCTATGCGCTGAACCATCAACCAGCCATGGCGGCCACCGCTTTCGGGTCGCTCCAGCTCGTCCTGCTCGGGATCTCGTTATGCTATCTGGCCCGTCGATTCAATGATCGCAGCTTCGTTGCGACTTTTGTTCCATGGCTGGCGCTGGCGCTGCACGCCATCGCCAGTGCAGTTCTTGCATGCCTGGGCCGAGTTGGTTTTGGGGCCGCCTACGCGAGATCCTCGCGCTACGTGCCGTTTTCGCTCGCACTCACCCTGGCGGTTATCGTCCTGATTGCCGTCGTCCTCCAGGATTTAGCCGGCCGGAATGCTTCGCCACGGGTGGGGCGCTGGATAATTCTGGCGGCCGCAATTCTTGTGGCCGGATATTTGGTTCCTTACAAAGTGGCGAGGGGAAACACCCTTTTCTATTTGCGTGGCTACGCGGCGAACGATCGCCTCGCCAAGAGCGCGGTCCTCTTCAGCCAGGCGATCGATACATCGTCGGTGATTAAGACGAAAGTCTTCCCTCCGGCACCGGACCACGTGGTCCGAAATGCAGCCGCGCTCGACGACCTGAAGTTGCTTCGACCGCCCCTGGTCCGTTCGAATCGTCTCAATGCTGTGGAGCATGAAATCGCGGACGGAACTCGTGTCGCCGGCCTCTGTGAATCGATCGTGACGAACACGGAAACGTCTCGAGCCTCCGGCTGGGCTTTATTAAAAGCGAAGGGACGTCCGGCCGATTGCGTTCTGGTTTCCTATGAACTGCCTGGAGGTGAGCCGACCCTGTTCGCGATATCGAACTCCATTGAAATGCGTTGGGACATCGCGCGTCGCTCCTGGCCTAACGACAATCTTTGGGCCGGCTGGACGGTCGCATTCCCGCAAGCGGCGGTTCCTCCGAATGCCAAACTTTCTTTCTGGGCAGTCGACGCCGACGAATCGAGGTTGTATCGGCTCGCGGAAAAAAACCCATAGCGCGTGAACTGCTACGATGCGCGACTGAGGAGTTCCGAGACTTCCTCCTGGACGTGTGCAATCTCGGCCAGGCGCAGGCGCGCTTCCGGCACAATGAAGATGTCGCCGGTCTTCGCGTGCTCATAAACAAGCACAGGGCGCCCTTCTGTTTGTTCCGTCTTCACTTGTTTCAGGATCCGTTTTCGTTCGAGCATGACGGCAAGGACGTAACAGGCGTTGGCGTTCGCCGGATCATTTTCGGCGAGCAAGCGCCGCAAAAGCTCTTCGGCGTTTTCTTTGGCGAGCGGTTCCGGCGGGATGGGCGGCGGTGGTTCGTAACGCGATTTCCAAAACGAAAAAGGCTGGATGTTTTCGTTGCGGGTCGCCCAGGCTTCTTCGCACAAATCTTCACGCCGAAACGCTTCCCCTTCGCGAAAAAGGAGGGTGTAGAATTGTTCGCCCGGTTGGAACGGGCGCTGGGTCCGGGCGCACACGTCCGCCCGGTGCTTGATCGGCCAGTCGCTGGTCAGGTTGGGATTCATCGGTCGATCTAGGAACTGGCCCTGGCAAAGCCGAACCGCGGCGGTTCGCGATTCGTGGAGCGATAATAGAGAAGCACCAGGCCAATTGTCCCGAAGATAGCGTTCGGTATCCACGCGGCGGCCCAGGTGGGAATGCGTGACCCCTCTCCCAGGGCGAGAAAAAGGTGCATCGCGAAATTCATCGCGAAAACGATTAGCAGTGCCGCGGCGACGTTCGAGAGAACCCCTCGGCGCGAATAACCGACGCCGAGCGACCCCGCGATCAATCCGACCACGGCGCACGTCCACGGAAGCGCGAGCCGGTATTGCAGATGGGTCGCGAACGGCGCCAGCAGCGTCGCCGGGAAATCCGAGTTGTAGTCGAGATAATCGCGCAGCTCCGGCACGCTGAGATGTTCCGCGCGCACATTCGCGCTGCTCAACCGGAACGGCGTTTCACTCCAATCTGTGATCGTCAACGACTCAACGTAAGGCTGGGTCTCGATGATGTTCCCCGTTTCGTCGTAATGGACGATCTTCATTTGCTGGAATTCCCAGGCGTGGTTCTCCGGGTGATAAAATGCAGTCGTGGCGATATAGGCCGTTACGATGTTATCGTTCGCATCCTGTTGCACGATGTGGAGGGTGTTGAACTTGTTCTCCCCGGGAAAGAACTGTTGGATAAACCAGGTGCGGTTATCGGTCCGGTTTCGAAAAATCTGCGCCGTCAGGCCAAGCTGCTGGCGGCGGGAGGCCGGATCTTCGAGGAGACGTTTGCGCGCATATTCGCCGTGGGGGGCGAGGGAATAGTTCAAGGCTGTGCTGGCCGCAGTCGTCACGAGCGCGCTGGCCAATAAAGGCGCGAGAACCCGTGGCAGACTCACCCCGGCGGTGAGCATGGAGACGATTTCATTTGAACGCGATAGCCGGCCGAGAGTGAAGAGAAGCGCGAGGAGGAGCGCTATCGGCAGGAGGACAACCAGGATCTCAGGGACCTGGGTCAGATAATATTTGAGGATCAGGAGGCGCGAGATGCGTTGATCGAGAAAGGTCGAGATGTTGTCGCTCACGTCGAAGATGAACCAGATCGAGATAAAACCGGTGATGCAATAGAAGTAAGCCTGGAGGAAATGCCGTACTACGTAGCGATCGAGCCGTCTCATGAGGAATTTTCGAATTTGGAATTTCGATTTGCGACTTAGATTAGCACGTCTTCCGAGCGACTCGATCCGGTCTTACACAAATCGCAAATCGCCAGGAGGCAATTCCAATTCCGCCGCATGATCGCGCTCAAGGATTCCCTCGACAGCGACTTCCTTGAGGAGGTGCGGGCCTTGTTTTCACCGGAGGGCCGGTTGTCGCGCGCGAAAAATTTCGAGTATCGGCGCGAGCAGCAGGAGATGGCGGTAGGGGTGGCCCGGGCGCTCGAAGAAGAGCGGCATCTCGTAGTGGAGGCGGGGACCGGCGTCGGGAAATCGATCGCGTATCTGGCGCCCGCGATTCTTTACGCTATCGAGCGGAAGAAGAAGGCGATCGTCTCGACCCACACGATCAATTTGCAGGAACAGCTCCTCAACAAGGATGTCCCGATCCTGAAGAAGATCCTGCCGGTAGAATTCGAGGCGGCGCTGATGAAGGGCCGGCAGAATTATCTTTGCCCGCGCCGGCTGGAGCGGGCCCTGCAACAGGCAGCCGAATTGTTTACGACCTCGGAAGCGGCCGACCTGGCCCGGATCGCGGAGTGGGCGCGAACCACAACCGACGGATCGTTAAGCGATCTCGCGATTGAACCGGACCCGAAGGTCTGGACCCAGGTCTGCAGCGAGCCCCACATCTGCACAGCGAAAACCTGCGGCCAGGGCAGCGGCTGTTTTTTTCAACAAGCGCGGAAACGCCTGCTCGCGGCGGATGTGATCGTGATCAATCACACCCTGCTCTTTATGTTGCTGGGCAGCCCGGAAGAGCAGATCCAGCGAGAGAGCGGTTACCTTTTCCCGAACGATTTCATCATTTTCGACGAAGCCCACACCGTCGAGCAAACCGCCTCGCGCCAGATCGGGATTGGCGTTTCGCAATACGGCCTGCGCGCGACCGTGCAGCGACTTTACAACGCCCGAACCCGCAAAGGGCTCTTCACGGTCACGCGCGACGCTGCCGGCGTAACCCTGGCGGCGTCCTTGGTCGACGAGATCGACGCGTTCTTCCGTTCCGTGGACGAACGCTGCGGCGATTTCCGGAAGGGCCGGGAGTTTCGCGTTCGCGAAGTAGATTTCGTCCCGGACACGATCTCGGGACGGCTGGTCGCGTTGCAGGCGCGCGTCGCCGAAGTGGTGAAACGAAACGACGACGAATTCCTGAAAGCGGAGCTCCAGGAACTCGGCCGCCGAATTCACGATGCGCGCGTCGGCCTTGTCACGTTCCTTCAACAGGGCGCTGAGGGTTACGTTTACTGGGTCGAACGGACTGGAAAGACCGCGCAGTTCCTTACCCTGAACGCCGCGCCGATCGATATCGCGCCGGTCCTCCGGCGAATGCTCTTCCGCGAGGATTGCTCTTGCGTGATGACAAGCGCGACCCTGGCCGTCGGCCGCCCCGATCTTTCTTACTTCCGCTCGCGGATTGGAGCGATGGAAGTCGATCCGCTCCAGCTCGGAAGCCCATTTGATTTTCCGGAGCAAATGAAGTTGTTCGTCGTCCGCAAGATGCCGGACCCCCGCGATGCCGGATACGCGAAAGCGCTTGCCCATTGGGTCGCGCACTTCGTCACCGAGACCGAAGGCCGCGCTTTCGTTCTCTTCACCAGCTACCGCGTGATGCAACAGCTCGCGACAGAGATGGAATCGTTCTTCGACGAGAACGACATGAACCTTCTCGTCCAAGGGCAGGGGGCGCCGCGCGGGAAATTGCTCGAGCAATTCCGGACCACGCCGCGCAGCATTCTTTTTGGGACGGACAGTTTCTGGATGGGGGTGGATGTCCCGGGTGATGCGCTCTCGAATGTTATCATCACGCGCCTGCCGTTCGCAGTCCCGGACCATCCATTAGTCGAAGCGAAACTGGAATTGATCGAAGCGAACGGCGGCGATGCCTTTACCCAGTATTCGTTGCCCGAAGCGATCCTGAAACTACGGCAGGGAGTGGGCCGGTTGATTCGAACCAAGAGCGACCACGGCATTGTCGTGATCCTGGACAACCGAATTGTGACCCGGCCTTATGGCAGGGCGTTCCTCCAGGCGTTGCCCGACTGCCCGGTAAAAGTAATCTGAATCGCTCGTCCTCAGTTCCCGTTAGCGACGGAGTTCGTTAGGGCGAAACTTGAACTCGATAGAATTGCTGTGTCGCTGCGGTGGAATCCATTAAAGTAATGTCGTAACCTGTGTAGCCCATCAAGGGACCGCCCACATTCTGCCAGTTGGCGTCGCCCAGCGTCGCATTTCTCTGGAGTTGGTAATTGTGGCCGGTGAGCGACTGCACCGTTAAAGAGAATGTCATTCCGGACTTCGACATGCTTCGAACTTTCACGTCACTTGAATAAACCACCGTCCCATTGTTAACAAAGCCGGACGGAAGTGTGGTTCCAGGGCTGGTCAGTAGATCCAGCAAGCCATTGTTAACGAATGAGCCGCCTGCCGTTAGGATCGCGCCGCCCAGAATAGTCATGTTCCCGTTATTGGTTATGGCGCCAGTAACTGCCAGTCCAGTCGCGCAATCAATCATCACCGAGCCGTAATTTGTCAGACTGCCAGAGATTGTTCCGCAGCCGCGTAGTACACCCATCGCTTTCACGGTCACATTGGTTTCAACAGTGCCACCTGTCAGTTGCAGTGTGGCTTGAGGCCTTACTTCGAGGTGATTGCAATGCAACGTAGTCGCGCTGACTTCCAAGGTCCCGCCATGGACGATAGTATCACCATTCAAGCTATTGTTATTCGAAAGAATCACACGACCCGCGGCGGAAGAATCGAGCCCGATGTGGAGCCACCTAGTTCCCCTGAGAGCATTTTCCCGGGTTAGCTTGATGATTCCCATGCCGCCCAGCCGGTAGCCTCCTTTGGCCGCCACAATGGAGCCGCCATAATTCTGGGTGCCGATCGCCGCAAGAAACACGTTGTTGAGTTCCGGGGCGTTGAAATCAAGATCCTTCGCGCTGTCCGCGGCCAGGGCAATCGTTCCGGTGGAGGTGGGATCGATCCGGGAAAGGAAGCTCTGGTCGATCGCATATCCGGCTGCAGCGACGGCGCCGGTGCGAATTTTTACCGTGCCGGTGGGAGCGATTGCGCCGGGATCGTCAAATTTCAGCGTCCCGGCGTTAATGAATGTCCCGCCAGTGTAGCTGTTGTTCTGGTTGGATAGAGTAACCCCGAATGCGCCGACTTTAGTCAAAGTCCCGGGTCCGGTGATCCGCCCCTGCAGAATAAAGGGGGCTTGCGAGGCAAATGATGTGACGCTCGCGGGACCTTGAAGCAGAATCGTGCGATAGGCGTTGAGGGTTAGCGAAACGCTGGAAGGGGAGGGTTGCAATTCGCCGCCATCAATTATCAGATTCACCTTCGGCACGGCAGGGACTTCACCCAACGCCCTGTCCTGGCCCAACCGGAGTGCGCCGCCTCGGATAACCATTTCTCCGGTGTGATTGCTGGCGGCAGTCAGCTCCAGAGCCCCAGCGCCCGTCTTAACGATGGTACCCGCTCCCGCGAAGGCTCCATTGTAACTTGAGTAGAATGCCTGATTAATGGTGAGGGTATGGGAGCCTAGCTGAACCGTGGATGTGCCCTGGTAGCCATAACCGGTAAGCCCTCCGATGGTCGTGTCTTCTTCGATTCGTAAGACCGGATGCGCATCCTGCGAGTTGCCGTTGAGTTGAATCGGCGTGTCATAAGGGAGGGCGCCGCTGTGGGCGGCGACAAGGGTGCCGTCCGTGACAACGATGGCTTCGACATTCGAATTCGTGCCAGCCAAAGTCAGCGTCCCGGTTCCGTACTTGGAAAGAGCCCAACCCAAATTACGAATCGCTCCAGAAAAGAGGATATCGCCAACGCCTCCCATTTGGATCAAATGATTGTTCCCTTCAAGATCGCCGCTGACGGTCAGAGTCTCACCGGCACTCAACGACCAAATGGCCGAGGTGAACGGGAGAGAGATCGACCCGGTCCAGACATTATTGCCTCCAGCACTGATTAGCCCATTATCGAAACCCGATCCTGAGAACAGGGTGAGCGGCTTACTGTCGACAATTATGCCGCCGCTGAGGCGGAGGCGGCTCCCGCCGTTAACAATTACACCGCCGGTGCCGGCCCGTCCTAAGGCATGGCCATTCGTGATCGTGACGGCGCCGGTCACGGGTGTTTGGCCGATCGTGGTAGTGCCTTCGTAGCTGTTGCTATTGTTTAGAGACAGACTGCTGCCCGCAACCATGATGCCTCCGGCGCCGGAAATATGGCCATTGAGGGTAAGTGATCCCGAGGTGAAGGCGTTTACCGTTAAGTCACTTCCTCGGATCTCGACATCATTGTCGATCGTCTGGGGGGCGCTCGCATAAATGTAGATTTGGGGAGAAGCGCCTTGGAACGACAATGGTTTGCCTGAAATGAAAAAGCTGTGGGGTGCAGTAAAGGCCCGCGTCTCAAAATCGAGTCGGTTTAGAACCCAGGGAGAGTTAGTATCTGCGAACGACGAAGGCCGAACCGTTCCCTGAAAATGAATATAAGTATTGGGACCGGAGATTGGGGCTGAGTTGCCAATCCAATTTTGCGGCGTCGTCCAATTACCATCAGCGCCGGCGCCATTCCAAGTCTGGGCGGAGCAAGCAATCGTGTTAGTGATTATAGTGAATACAACAAGACTTGCTCTTTTAAGTAAGCCCATTGGACCCTTTCCTCTCTGCACAGGGCAGGCCCAAGCAGGATCAAAGCCATCGGCCCGCTACCTGCTTGCTCCCCCGCTAAGCCATGCCACCGAGAGCCGTCGCCCTCATACCTAGTGTCCTTTTCCGACTGAGCGACTGGCCTCGCACGCCGAAGATTATTTCTTGTCTCGTGGTCTTGGTCGCCCACGCTGTTCTCTTGCCAGCCCTCTTTGCTCAGAGCGCCACAAGCGAGCCGGTTGGATTTACCACGACATCGTTACTCGCCAACTCCGATACGTTGATCTCGATACCGTTCACGCGGGCGCCCGAGTTCCGTGGCGCCGTTCAATCAATCTCTGGCAATGTGATCACCGTTGCCGCCAAACCTGGGTGGATCTCGAATCAATTCGTTTACCTCGCCGGCGTCCAACCGAAGACCTATTTCGTGCTGATCGGTGGAGGTCTCGCCCCCAATCCCAAGGAGGGTCATAGCTATCTCGTCACCGCCAATGGCACAGACACTCTTGCCGTAAATCCGGGCGGCGATACTCTGGCTGGGATTGCCGCCGGCACGCGCGTGCTCGTGATTCCCTATTGGACGCTGGCCACCATTTTTCCGCCGAGCGATGCCAGCATTTCTTTCACTCCCACCACGTCAACGTCCAGTTACAAGACTCAGATTCTCGTGCCGGACAACGCCGCCTCGGGAACCAGCCTTCCGGTAAACACATACTTCTTTAGCAATAATGTGGATGGGACGCCGAATAACATTGGCTGGCGCTTAGTGGGCAGTAACACGACCGATCGCGGGGACGACCCGCTCCTGCCCAGTGGATATCTGGTTGTGCGAAATTTGAATGGCTCACCCACACTGCCTTTAAAGGGAATCGGTTCCGTTTTGACTACAAAGTTCGCCACGCCGCTGCGGAGCCTGGCGACCCGGTCCCAGGATAATGCGGTGTCCATGTTACGCCCGATTGGTGTGACGTTGAATCAGACCGGGTTGAATCCGAATGATGGTTCGTTTGTGGCGACGCCGCCTGCGGGCGAACTCCAAGGAGAAAAGGCCGTTCTGAAAGATCAGCTTCTGCTGTTTGATAATTCGGTGGCTGCGATCAACAAGCAGCCTACCGCGGTCTATTATTACAGTGCTGGGCGGGGAGAACGAGGAAGTTGGCGGCTCATCGGCGACCCGGTCGGGGGCGATCACGGAAATGACATGATCCCAGCGGGAAGTGCAATTCTGCTTCGGAAAGCCAAAACGGCGACTGACACGACCGTCTTTTGGATAAACGCGCCGACGTATTAAGTGGGCAGGGGGCCGGGACGCGGCTTCCTTTACCGCGCGTGCGATTGGATGGACTTACCATCGGCCCAAATTGGACTAAAATATACTCTCTTGAACATATTTCCTATTTGGTCTTAGATTGATTCCATGCAGCGCCTCGCTCTCCCGATTATCATCGCGATAGCGGCCTTGCTCATCGGCATTGGGGTCGGACGCTTCACCTCTCCGTCCAGCGAAGTCATTCGACCGCGCAGCACGATCGCCAGCTCGAACAACGCAGGGCCAGCGACTTCCGTCAATCTTCCGCCGGTTTCTGCGGCTCGTAATTCGCCTTCTTCAAAAGCGAATCCGTCGGCGCCGGCCGATTCGGCCGAAAATATCATCGCGAAAATCAAAGGTGGCCTGAGCCAATTCAACAGCCGCCACGCTTACGCGACCTTCAGCAAACTGGCCGAAACCGTCGACGCCACCAATGTGCGCGAAGTCCTCGCCTTTGTGCAGACCCTCGCCAAACCGCAGGAAAAAAGCATGCTCGTGTCGCTCTTTGTCGCGCGCTGGGCGGAGCTCGAACCGCAGGCGGCGATCGCTTATGCGGAAGCGCTGCCCGCCGGGACCACGCGCAATTGGGCGCTCACCAGCGCGGTCAGCGGTTGGGCCGAACATGATCCGGCAGCGGCCACGGCGTGGGTCCAGCAATTGCCCGCCGGTCCGGTGCGCGACCAAAGCATGCAAACTATTGTAGGCGCGCTAGCCGAAAAAAATCCACAGGCCGCGCTCGCCTTTTTAGAAAACCTGCCGCCGGGCCGGAATCGGCAAAGTCTGTACTGGCCGGTTTTCAGTAAGTGGACGGTGACCGATCCAGTTGCGGCGGCCGAACGCGCGTCACAATTGCCGCCGGGCGCGAATCGCGATACGGCGTGGCAGGTCGTCGCTTCAACCTGGGCAAACCAGGATCCGGAAGCAGCCCTGGCCTGGGCGAATGCGCTGCCGGCAGGTCAGGGGCGCAGCAACGTCTTGCAAAGTGTGCTGGCAAACTGGGCCGCAAAAGATCCGCAAAAAGCCGCGGACGTTATCCTGGCTTTACCGCCGGGGCCGTTGCGCGATCAATCGATCAACAACGTCGCGCGGCAATGGGCCCAGATCGATTCGCGCGCCGCGCTAAATTGGGCGCAGACTTTGCCCGCGGGCGATGGCCAGCGAAATGCGCTTCGTTCCGTGCTGACCAGCTGGGTCCAATCCGATCCTGCCGCTGCCGGGCAATTCATTTCGGGATTGCCCCCGGGCAAAGTCCAGGAGGAAGCGACGATGGCCGTCGCGCTCCAGCTCGCGAGCAGCGACGTCCAAAGCGCCATGGCCTGGGCGCAGAAACTTCCTTCGGGTCCCTCCCGCCAAACGACGCTGGTGAATATTATTTCGCAATGGAGCGAGGCCGATCCACAGGCGGCGGCCAATTTTGCCCTGCAGGCAAGCGACGGAGACGGCCGCAAGACGTTGCTCGAAAACGTTTCCCGGCAATGGGCCCGGAACGATCCGCAGGCTGCTCTTAGCTGGGCTGGAAATTTACCAGATGCCTCGGTCCGCGATCTGGTTTTTCCCGGCGTGATTGCGGTCGTCGCCGAATCCGATCCCCGCGAGGCGGCGAAATTATTGTCGCGGCTCTCCACGGCCGAAGCGCAAACGAATGCGACCTCTGGAATTGTCTGGCAATGGGCCGGCAGCGATCCGCAGGCTGCGAGTCAATGGGCCATCTCTTTGCCGGAAGGCAAAGTAAGACAGCAAGCTTTGGAGAGCTTGGTCAACCGCTGGTCGGAAAGCGACCCGGTCGCGGCCGGGGCCTGGCTCGGGACCTTGGCGGCAGGAACTTCACGCGATAGCGCGGTGGCGGCTTACTCCCGGCGCATTTTTTCGTCAGACCCGAAGACGGCCGCGGCCTGGCTCGAGACGATCGGAAATCAAAACCTGCGCGAATCGCAGTTGGAATCGATCGTTGTCGCCTGGCTTCACGCAGATCCGGCAAGCGCCGCGGCATGGCTAAATCAGTCCTCGTTATCGCCGGAGGCAAGGGCGCGGCTGTTGTCTCAAGGCCGATGAACCACGGCCATGAACGAGATCGCGAAATCCAAGGCGGCCAAAGAACGCCGGGCCCAGGTCAGCCGCGCTCTGGATATTCTTCGTCGCTGGGGGATTGAGTCGTTAGGCCAGTTCGCGGCCCTGGAAAAAGAAGAGGTCGCGGCGCGGCTCGGGCCAATCGGAGTGGAGCTTTGGGAACGCGCCACCGGGAAAACAACCCGCGTCCTCCGGCTCGTCCCGGTACGGGAGTCGTTCGAAGAAGCATTTGAGTTCGAAAACGAAATCGAAACGAGCGAGCCGCTCCTCTTCATGCTCCGGCGGTTTCTCCAGCAATTTTCCGTGCGGCTCGATGCTTTGCATTTGGTCGCGAACGAGCTCCAACTGGAGATTACATTCAGTGACAAGAGCAATTACTCGCACCGATTCAAAATTCCGGAGCCGACGCACAACGTCGAAACACTTTTTCGGATGCTTCACACCCATCTGGAAAATTTCAGTTCGAAATCTCCGATCATCGCGGTCGCGCTTCGAGCTGAAACGACCAAGCCTTCCTTCGAACAATTCCATCTTTTTGAAACCGCGTTGCGTGATCCGACGCGGCTTACGGAAACGCTGGCGCGGTTGACCGGGTTGCTTGGGTCGGAACGCGTTGGAACTCCGGTGCTCGAAGAAACGCACCGGCCGGATGCATTCCGGATGGAGCCGTTCTCCTGGCAATTGCCGGAAAGAAAAACCGACGAACCTGCGCCATTGCCTGCGTCCGTGCTGCGACGTTTCCGCGCGCCTCTATCGGCTTCAGTATTGGTCGCAAAAGAGCGGCCAATTCATTTTCACGCCGCGAAAGTGAAGGGCGCTGTCCGCGGCCAAAGAGGTCCCTACCTCGCCTCGGGAAACTGGTGGGACACCCAGGCCTGGAACCGGGCGGAGTGGGACATCGAGCTGGACACCGGCGGGGTTTGCCAATGCCACGCAAGCAACGGCCAATGGGCGCTCGACGGGATTTATGATTAACGGAGCGCGCCTGTGCCGTACGTCGAATTACACGCGTGCAGTGCCTTCAGTTTTCTCCGCGGCGGATCTTTTCCCGAGCACCTGGCTGAGGCGGCCGCCGAGCTGCAGATGCCGGCGATGGCGTTGCTTGATCGCAACGGCGTTTACGGCGCGCAGCGATTTTCTGTCGCCGCGCGCGAGCACGGGGTGCGGCCAATCGTCGGTGCGGAATTGACGATGGAGGACGGAGTCATGCTTGCCGGTGCTGGTGAAGGATCGGCCCGGTTACAAGAACCTGTGCGAGCTGCTTACCCAGGCGCATCTGCGCAGTGCGAAAGGCAAGTGCGTCAGTGAATTGGAGCGAGCTGCGAGAATTTGCTGGACGGTTTGGTCGCGTCTTCTGGGGAGCGCACGCGCCTCGCGTGTTGGCGATTGCGCCCCGGCGATCGCGAACTTGACTCGCCCGAAGAAAATTTCGGCGAGGGCGCCAAAATCAGCACGCGAGGGCGCGCGCGCTCCCCAGAGTCGAAGCAACCACGCCCAACTTCTGATCGACGCCTTCGGCCGCGACAACGTTTACGTCGAAATCCAGCGCCACTTCCTCCGCGGCGAAGAACGCGTGAACCAGCGGCTTTGCGATCTCGCGGAACAACATCGCCTGCCTCTGATTGCCACGAACGGCGTCCAGTACGCGCGCCCTTATGGCCGACAGGTCCTCGACGTTTTCACCTGCATCCGCGAGCACACTCATCTCGATGCCGCGGGCAAACTCCTTACTCAAAACGCCGAGCGTCATCTGAAGAGCGACGCCGAAATGCGCGATGCTTTTTCGCGATCTGCCGGAGGCGATCGAAAACACTCAGCGGCTCGCCGAGCGCCTCGAATTTTCCCTCGAAAATATCGGCTACGAATTTCCCGTCGTTTCCTGTCCCCGACGGCCACGACATGAATTCGTTCCTCCGTACCATTGCCTTTTCGGCGCGCAACAGCGTTACACCTCCATCAGCACCGCGGTGAAACGGAAGCTGGAAGAGGAACTGAGCGCTCATCACCCGGCTCGGGTTCTCCGGCTATTTCCTGATCGTCTGGGACATCATCAATTTCTGCCGGGAACACAACATCATGGTGCAGGGCCGCGGCAGCGCGGCGAACAGCGCGGTCTGTTATTGCCTCGGGATCACGCCGGTCGATCCGGTAAGCAACAATCTCGTCTTCGAACGGTTCCTGAGCGAAAGCCGCAAAGGCTGGCCGGACATCGATCTCGATCTGCCCAGCGGCGACCGGCGCGAGAGCGTGATCCAGGAAGTTTACCGGCGTTACGGCAAACACGGCGCCGCCATGACCGCCAACGTCATCACCTATCGCGGCCGGAGCGCCGCGCGCGAGATTGGCAAGGCGCTGAACTTTTCGCCGAACGTCCTCGACCGTTTCTCCCATCTCTTCGCCAGCGGCGATTTCCCGCACACGCTCGACCTGCGAGCCGCAGATTGAGCAGGCCGGTCTGCCGAAAGCGCATCCGCGAATGCCGGCGTTTATCGCGCTGTATCAGGCGATCTACGGTTTGCCGCGGCATCTCGGGCAGCACTCCGGCGGGATGATCATTTGCCAGGGAAAACTGAGCTCCTTCGTGCCGCTGGAAAACGCTTCGATGCCCGGGCCGCGTCGTCGCGCAATGGGACAAGGACGACTGCGAAGATCTCGGCATCGTGAAAGTGGATTTGTTAGGCCTGGGCATGATGTCGGTCATGCAGGACGCGTTCGAGCTTTGTCGGGAGCGCGGCCGGCCGATCGATCTCGCCCACATTCCCAACGGACGACGCGCCGACTTACAAAATGATGCAGAAAGCGGACACGATCGGCGTGTTCCAAATCGAGAGCCGCGCCCAGATGGCGACCTTGCCGCGGATGAAGCCGAAATGTTTTTACGACGTCGTCATCGAAGTCGCGATCATCCGGCCGGGGCCGATCCAGGGCGACATGGTGCATCCCTATCTCGATCGGCGCGCCGGTCGCGAGAAGGTCACCTATTTCGATCCGCGGCTCGAGCCGGTCCTCGCAGCGCACCCTTGGCGTTCCGCTTTTCCAGGAGCAGATGCTCAAGATCGCCATGATCATGGCCGATTTTTCCGGAGAGCGAAGCGGAAGAGCTGCGCCGCGCGCTCAGTTTTCATCGCTCCGAGGAACGAATGAAAAAAGTGAGTGTGAAATTGCGCGCCGCGAATGGAGCGGAACAACGTCGCGCCGGACGTGATCGAGAAGATCCTGCAATCGATCACATCGTTCGCGCTTTACGGATTTCCCGAGTCGCACGCGATCAGCTTCGCGATCCTGGCTTATGGCAGCGCATATTTGAAAGTCCATCGCGCTCCGGAGTTTTACGCGAGCCTGCTCAACAATCAGCCGATGGGTTTTTATACGCCGGCCACGATCGTAAAAGACGCGCAACGGCACGGGACGCGAATCCTACCGGTTTGCGCGCAGGAATCGCAGTGGGTTTGCACGGTCGTTTCCGACGACACGGTGCGGCTGGGATTTTGTGTGGTGAACGGAATGCGGAAGGAGCATGGGGAAGCGCTGGTCGCGGAACGGGAACGCGCGGCGTTTGAATCGCTGGACGATTTCAAGCGGCGGGTCGAGTTGAGCAAGGAAGAGCTGCGCACAATCGCGGAGCTCGGCGCGCTGAATTGTTTCGCTGAACATCGGCGCGCTGCGATGTGGAGGGTGGAGGAAACGGCGTATGATGATCTGTCTGGGGAGCGCACGCGCCTCGCGTGCTGTTTCCGGCGCCTCGCCCGAAATTCTTCACGCTCCGCAAATCGATTCGGCGAGGCGCCGAACGGGGCACGCGAGGGCGCGTGCGCTCCCGCTGAGAACGCATGTCCACTCCCGGAACGCGTGAAGGCTGATTACACTGCGATGAACCTGACCACCGGCCCGCACCCGATGAAATTGCTGCGCGCGCAATTACCGGACATCTGGCGAGCCAGCGATCTGCGTTCGGCGCGGCACGGCTCGACTGTCCAAATCGCCGGCAACGTCATCTGCCGTCAGCGGCCGGGAACGGCGAAAGGGTTTGTCTTCGTCAGCCTGGAAGATGAAACCGGCGTTTCGAACGCGATCGTAACCCCCGATTTATTCGAACGAATGCGGCTCCTGATTACCGAAGAACCATTTCTTCTCATCGAAGGTCGAAGTCCAAAACACCGACAACGTGGTGTTGATCAAAGCCGAAAAAATTCGGCCGCTCGCCCACGAACAATTGATCGGCAGCGAGTCGCACGATTTCCATTAGCGGGTGTCATCCCGAGGCTGGCGAAGCGCGCCGAGGGATCTCGCGGTTGCAATTTCCGCTGCCGCGAAATATTCCGCCTGACCACGAACGCGGCTTCCGGTTTCGCGAGAGCGTTTGAGCGCTTGTGAGGTCCCTCGTCCCGCAATGGCGGGACTCGGGATGACACTGTTTTATTATTTCGCGGTGCTACTCGCCCGCGTGACGTTTGGCTGTTGGCTTTGGTTCGGCCGCTTTCTCCGTCGGCTCTTTATCGGACTCGATCCACTCGGTGTGAAACACGCCGGGCTTGTCCACGCGCTCGTAAGTATGCGCGCCGAAGAAATCACGCTGCGCCTGGAGGAGATTCGAGGGCAACCGGGCCGAGCGATAGCTGTCGAAGTAACCGAGCGAGGCGCTGAAGGCGGGAACAGCAACGCCATGCGTCACCGCAGTCGCGACGGCGACGCGCCAATTGTCCTGGGTCCGGTCGATGATCCCCGTGAAATATTGGTCGAGAAGCAAATTGTGCAGCTTCGGATCGCGCTCATACGCTTCCTTGATCCGGTTGAGGAATTTCGCGCGAATGATACAACCGCCGCGCCAGATCGTCGCGATGTCGCCGAAGTTCAGGTCCCACTTCGAGCCGAGGCTAGCCGCTCCAAGCAACTCCATTCCCTGCGCGTAGGAGACGATCTTCGATGCGTAAAGCGCGTCACGCACTGCTGTGATCAACGCGTTCCGATCGCCGGTGAACTTCGCGACCTTCGGTTGCGGCAGGATTTTCGAAGCCGCCACGCGTTCATCTTTTCGTGACGAAATTACGCGCGCTTCCACCGCGGCATTGATCGTCGAGATAACGACCGATTGGCTGAGGGCTGACTGCAATGTCCACAAGCCGGTGCCCTTCTGCCCCGCCTTGTCCAGGATTACATCGACGAGCGCCTTGCCCGTTTCGGGGTCGATCTTTCGAAAAATCTGCGAGGTGATCTCGATGAGATAACTGTCGAGGTCGCCCTTGTTCCACTCCGCAAAAATTTCAGCCAGCTCGCCTGGGCCGAGCCCGAGGGCCTCTTTCAGAATCGCGTAGGCTTCGCAGATCAACTGCATGTCGCCGTATTCGATCCCATTATGGACCATCTTCACGTAATGACCGGCGCCGTCCGGGCCCATGTACCGGCAGCAAGGCTCGCCATCCACCTGGGCCGCGATCTTGCGAAAGATCGGCGCGATGATCTCCCACGATTCGCGCGGGCCGCCCGGCATGAGAGACGGTCCTTTGAGCGCTCCTTCTTCGCCGCCGGAAACGCCGCAGCCGACAAAATGAATTCCGCGCCCTTCCAAGTCTTTGCAGCGCCGCTGCGTATCGGTGAAGAGCGAATTGCCGCCGTCGATGATGACATCGCCCTTTTCCAGGAGCGGCGTGAGCTGACCGATCACTGAATCGACCGGAGGGCCGGCTTTCACCATGATCATCGCTTTGCGCGGACGCTTCAGGGCGCCGACGAATTCTTCCATCGTCTGGTTGGGCTGGATGTTTTTTCCCTGCGCTTTTCCAGCGGCAAATTTTTCCGTTACTTCCCACGTTCGATTGAAAACGGCGACGGAGAATCCCTTCGATTCCATGTTCAGAACGAGGTTCTCGCCCATGACGGCGAGGCCGATCAGTCCGATATCACATTGATTCGTGCTCATTTTCGTATCTCCTTGATCACGCCGGCGGTCGGGCGGCGGGCTCCGACTCTATCCGGTTCGAACACAGCATGGCAAATTCCGTTTGTGCAGTCTCAATCACAGAGGAGCCGCTCGAATTGTCGGCGCCTCCCGCTGATCTCGAGGCTGGCGCCGTTGTTGTTTTTTGGGGAAACGTCCGAGCGCTTGAGAACGGACGCGAGATTGCGGGCATCGATTACGAAGCGCATCGGCCGATGGCTGAACACCAGATGCAGCTGGTCGCGGAAAGCGCCGCGCAGAAATTCGCAGTGCGTGACATTTTTCTTCGGCATCGGATCGGGTTTGTCGCCGCGGGAGCGCCATCGGTCGTGGTCCGCGTGGCCAGCGGCCATCGCGGCGAGGCATTCGGCGCGAGCCAATGGATCATGGACGAATTGAAACGCGTGGTCCCGATTTGGAAGCGGCCGGTGTTTAAAGAGAGGGCTCAACCCGCACCCGCATGAACTGGGCAAATCGTCTTACCATCAGCCGCCTCGTCTTGACGGTGCTTTTCGTCGCGATGCTGAATTGTAGCTGGACCTACGCCCGGAGTGCGGCGTTCATTATTTTTCTAATCGCCGGTGTGACCGATTTCGTCGACGGCGAAATCGCGCGGCGGTGGGGCGTGATCACCAATTTCGGAAAGCTGATGGATCCGCTGGTGGATAAGATCATGATGGCGGCGGCGTTCATTTCCCTGGTGCCCATGGCGGCGATCCCGGCGTGGGCGGCGACGACCGTAGTGGGGCGCGAGTTTCTCATCACCGGACTGCGCCTAATGGCGAGCGCGCGAGGACAAGTTCTGCCGGCCGAGGGTCTGGGAAAACACAAAACGGCGTGGCAGATCATTACGGTGATTTTTTTCCTTGGATTGCTCTCGGCCGCCGAGTTGCATTACGGCAACGCGAACAGCGGATGGTGGTACCGGGCCTGGTATCAGGCCGGGCCGCCCCTGGTCTGGATCACAGTCGCGCTCACATTGTATTCCGGGCTTCGTTATGCCTGGCGACACCGCGACGTTATCGCGCCCGATCAATAATTATTTAGATGTGGTAGTCGCCGCGCAATTTCTCGTCGCGCCCAGCGGGATTCGCAAAAAAACGTAACGACCGGAATAAATCGTGCTCCTCAAGAAGCACGTTATGCCGGTCGCCCGCGAACACCTCCGCACTGCTCGCCTGGCGCTTCCATGGCTTTCATTATGGGCGATTCTTGGGTTTTCGTTGTTCGGCTTCGGTGGATCGCTCTTTCTTGCCTACACGACCTTCAGTCATGATGAAATAAAGTCCCCGATGGCGTCGACAGATACTCAGGTCTACGACGCGCAGCCGGCTCCTTTCGATTCGCCGCGCGAAAACCCCGCTAAACGCGCTGAATTAATCGCGCGCGCGTTGCGGGTCGCCCAAGCCGAAGTGCAGCACGCGAAACCCTTGGAAACGGACGCGCCGCTCGCGAAATCCGAGCCGCTGCTTTTGGCCGATTCGCATCGAGAACTCCGCGGTTTTAGTCGATTCGCGAATTTCGCAGGCAGCAACAGTTACTTGGCCGTGGCTGGCACAAGCTTCGGCATCAGCGCGGAGAATACTCCGTCTGGGTTTGTGGCGCCGGATGCGGAAACATTCACTGCCGCCCCCGTCCCGGAGGCCTCGACCTGGATGTGCGGCGGCGCACTTTTCATGTTGGTAGCGGCGCGCGGAGTGCATGCTCGCTGGCACCGGAAACGGCGCCGCGATTGATTGGTTCGGGCGGGGCTCGTCAGCGTCCGCCAGCAGAAAAACACTTGGCAGCCGGCGAGAGGCGCGCCAGCTTAGTCGCTCCCGCGGGTGTAGCTTAATGGTAAAGCTGTAGCCTTCCAAGCTACTGACGAGGGTTCGATTCCCTTCACCCGCTTTTCTGGTTCCCGGACGATGGTTGCCCCCAAGTGGTCCGGCTCTAAGTTGTCGCCATGAAAGCATGCGCGTTCTCGCTGGCCCTGTTCCTGGGGCTATCACTCTCGGCCCACGGCGACTTTACCATCGTCCAGAAAGTGGAGGGCAAGGAAACCAAAGGGAAACGCAAGACGAACGAAATCGTCCTCAAGGTCAAAGACGACAAGATCCGCCTGGAAGCGACGCCGCAGATGACGATGATCGTCGATAGCCGGACGGGCGACATCGTTACCTTGATGAACGCCCAGAAGAAAATCATCCGGATCTCGGGCGACAAGGCCAAGGCGATGGCCGAGCTGACCACGAAATACAGCGGCACGACCAGCGAAAAGACCAAGCTCATCGCAACGGGAAAAAAGATGACGATCAATGGCTACGAAGCGGAAGAATACGTCGCCGAGAGCAAGGCGTTTAAAGCCCGCTACTGGATTGCACCGGATTTTCCGAACTCCGCGGCGATCATGAAGCAATTGCAGGCCATCATTCCCGCGGCCTGGAATGATGTGGCCAAGGGAATGATCGATTATCGCGATTTGCCGGGCTTTCCTCTCCGCACCGAGGTGACAGTCGAGGGCGGCGATATCATCAGCACGCTGGTCGCGATTAAGACCGAGCCGTTGAGCGACGCCGAGTTTGTGCCTCCGAAGGATTTCACTGAGATGAAGTTGCCCAATATCAAAATCTCCGGCGACAATCCCGAACCCAAACCTTCGGCGAAACCGTAACGCCGCCAGGTGTGGGCCGTTTCATCCTCGCATCCGGTTCGCCGCGCCGGCGCCAGCTTTTGAGCGAAGCGGGATACGAATTTGAGGTGGTATCGCCACCGGTTGAAGAAGTGGCGCATCACTGGCTGACAGCACGAGAGGTCACCGCCTGGAATGCCGCCCGCAAAGCTGCCAAGGTGTCCGAATCGGCGCCGGACGCGATCGTGCTGGCTGCCGATACTCTGGTCACGATTGACGCCGAGATCCTTGGCAAGCCGGCTGGTTTCGACGAAGCGGCCGGAATGCTGGGGCGTTTGAGCGGCCGCGCCCACGAAGTCTGGACGGCGGTTCGGATTTGTCACGGCGCTGCGGCGAGATCAGAGAGCTTTCAGGAAATGTCGCGCGTTCATTTTCACGCGCTCAACGACGGAGCGATCCGCGCTTATCTGGCAAAAATCGATCCGCTCGATAAGGCCGGTGCCTACGCCGCCCAGGGCCACGGCCGCGAAATTATCGAACGGATTGAAGGCTCTTATACCAACGTCGTCGGTCTGCCGATGGAAACGACGTCGCAGCTTCTCCGGCTATTTGGCGTTACGCCTGGATGAGTTTCGGTAGGGCGAGCTCTGTCGCGTCTACTCGGAAACGGTGGGACTGGCGCGATGACAAACCTCAAGCTTGTTCCCGTCCGGGTCCTCGAAAAAGACGGCGTAATAACCGGGACTGTACTCGGCGCAGAGCGCCGGCCCTTCGATGTTCTTCGCGCCGGCCCGCCGAATCGCCTCGGCTGCTTTGTCGACTGCTTCGCGGCTTGGAGCCCAGAAGGCGATCCGATTCCCGTTCGGCTGGTGATCTGGTTCCTCGGTGAACCCGAAGAATTCGACCGCCACATTTCCTTCCGCTTCGAACAGTCCCCACTGGTCGCCGCTCTTGTCTACGCGAAAGCCGATCGCGGGCAGAACTTGCGCGTAGAACCGCTGAGCGGCTTCGCGATTTTTCACTCGCAGATCGATGTGATCGAAGAGACGGATACTGATGCAAAACAGTTCCTGCAGAGGCGCGCAGCTGTCTACTTGCGATTCTCGCGGCGGATCATCAGTTTCAGGCCGGACCAGGTTTCGTCGACGGCGCACACCTTGATATCGACGAAGCCGAGCGGCAGACAGACCTCGCGAATGACGTCTTCAGTAATGTCGCTGCCAAGGCCCGACGATTTCTTCGGCCACGAAATCCAGAGGACCCCGGCATCGTCTATCCGCCCACGCAAACGTTTCAGCTCCTTTTCGAGAACTCGACGCTCGGTTACGAAAAGATGAACAAATTCGGCGCCGGCCGCTGCCTTGTCGGCAAATGAAACGCCGGCCGGCAGAGGCGCGAGGAGTCTGCGATAGCCGGCAGGCGCATTGAGCGCTGTCACTTTCGCCTCAGGCTTGATCCCAAGCTTTTGCGCCAGTGGCGTTTTCGAGTAACCGGCCATTTCCTTTCCTACCGTTTCCAGCACATACTGTCGCGCAACTTCTGATGCGTTCCTCGTTTGCCATTGCCATCTGTACGATCGCTTTAATGGCCGGCTGCCGCCGCCAAAACAACGCGGTCTCCGGAACGATTGAGGTGGACGAGGTGCACGTCGCCTCCCGTTCCGCCGGACGAGCGGAAAAAATTTTCGCGTGGGAAGGGGACACCTTGAAAGCGGGCGACCCGATCGTGCAGCTCGAAGCCTCCGAGCTAAAGGCGCGACGAGACCTGGCCGCGGCCCAGATCAATACCGCTCAGCACGACGTGGAAGCGCAGTCCGCCCAGCTCGAATTTCTGAAGGCGGATGCCCAGAGGCAGCAGGACCTTTTGAAACGCAACACGGTTTCCCCGAGCGAAGCCGAACGCGCCATGAGCGCTGCGAAAGCACAGGAAAAAAATATCGGCGCCGCGCGCGCCCGGGTGGAGCAGGCGCTTGCTCAGCTCGCGGACATGGACGCGCAAATTCAGGAAATGAAAATCGTCGCGCCAGCTGCTTCGATCCTCGAAGTGCTCAGTGTAAAGGTGGGCGACGTTCTGCCTGCCAACCGCGAGGTGGCTACCCTGATTCTACCCGACCGCCTCTGGGTCCGGGTTTACGTTCCCGAGCCGTGGCTCGGCCTGATCAAGCTCAATGAAAACGTTCGCGTCCGCGTGGATTCGTTCCCGGATCGGGACTTCACCGGTGTGGTCGAGCAGATCAATCGCAAAGCCGAATTCACCCCGCGCAACGTCCAGACTGTTGAAGACCGGATCAAGCAGGTGTTTGGAGTAAAGATCCGGCTCGAGAACAAGGAGGATACTCTTCGTGCCGGTATGTCCGCCGACATTTTTTTCCAAAACGTGAAATGAATCAGGAAGCCTCAAGGAGCGGCGGTTTACAAACCGCCGTTGGTTTAGCTCGGCGGTCTGGAGAACGCCGCTCCTTGAAAGATTCCTGATTCGTCCATCCGATGACTGACGCGATGATCGAGTGCGAAGGGCTGACGAAGCGCTTCGGGAATTTCACCGCGGTCGATCACGTTACCTTCTCCGTCGACCGCGGTTCGATCTTCGGTTTCCTCGGACCCAACGGGTCCGGCAAGTCGACCGTCATCCGGATGCTTTGCGGCATCCTCGAGCCGACCGAAGGAACCGCGCGCATCGCCGGGCACGACATCTCGCGCGAAGGCGAGGCGACAAAGGAACTGATCGGCTACATGTCGCAAAAGTTTTCGCTCTACGATGAGCTGACGGTGAACGAGAATCTGGTTTTCTCCGGCAAGCTTTACAGTCTTCCCGATCACGAACTGAAAAAGCGCCGCGACGATCTGATCGCGATCACCCATCTTGAGCCGTATCTTGACCGGCGGGCGGCGCTCCTTTCCGGCGGCTGGCGCCAGCGCCTGGCCATGGCCTGCGCGCTCATGCACAAGCCAACGGTTCTCTTTCTCGACGAACCGACCGCCGGCATCGATCCAGTCGCGCGGCGTGAGCTGTGGGATTTGCTCTTCGAGTTTGCCGGCCAGGGGATGACGCTCTTCGTCACCACTCATTACATGGATGAAGCCGAACGCTGTTCGCATGTCGGTTACATTTACAATTCGAAGCTGATGGTTTGCGGCGAGCCGGACGATTTGAAACGGATGCCCGAGGTGAGTCCGCCCGGCACGCGCCGACTCGATGTGACCTGCGATCACGTCACGGTGGCGTTGCGGGCGATGCGAGAGGTGAAAGGCGTCTTGAACGCGACGGTTTTCGGCCAGTCGATGCATTTGCTGGTCGACGAAACCGTGCGCCGCGCCGAGATCGACGAGAAACTGCGGAGCGTCGGGATCGCGAGCCCCGAGATTCACGAAATCGGACCGTCTTTGGAAGACGTGTTTGTCACGCTGACGGCGAAGCACGCCGGCGAGAATCATCAGGAGAGGGCCGCGTGATCAAAGGCCAAAACAGGCAGTTTCTAACAGGAGGCAACGGAGGCAACCGAGGTCTTTTAGCCGTCTCTGTTTCCTCCGTTTGCTCCTTTGAAATAGACTGATGAAACGCGCTCCTTTCCGCGGCCTGAACGCGATCCTGTTCAAGGAATTCATCACTGTCCTGCGCGACCCGATGACGTTGTTCTTCATGCTTTTCCCGCCGCTCATCGAGATGGTCGCGTTCGGTTACGCGCTCGATAACGACGTCAAGCACATGCCGATGGCGATCCTGAACGAAGATCGCACCGTCGAGAGCCGCCAGTTCCTCGATCGCTTCGTCAACACAGAGACCTTTCGCATCGTTGGCGAAGTCCAGAACGTCGAGGAAATGGCCAGCGAAATCCGGAAGGGCCGCGCCTCAGTTGGAATGCAAATTCCGCCGCATTTCACGCGCGACCTTCGGGCCGGCCATCCGGCCCAGGTCCAGGTGTTGATCGACGGATCGAACTCAACCACAGCGTTGCAGGCGCTCAACACCGCGCTCGGGGTCGCTCTTACCCAGTCGGTCGAAATGATGATGCGCGAGACCGGCCGGCGCGCCGTCCCGGTCGAGATCCGGCCGCAAATGCTTTACAACCCGACTATGCGGAGCCCGAACTTTTTCGTTCCGGGCGTGATCGGCATCGTCCTCCAGATCGGCACAACTTTCGCAACCGCGATGGCGGTGGTGCGCGAACGTGAGCGCGGCACTCTGGAACAACTGCTCGTTAGTCCACTGAGCAGGTGGGGCCTCATGCTCGGTAAGCTCGTTCCGTATCTTTGCATTGGCATGCTCATGGCGATCCTGCTCTTCGCAATCATGCGCTTCCTTTTCGCGGTGCCGATTGCCGGCAATCCGTTCGCCCTTCTCGTCGCGACTTTCGTGTACTGCTTCGCGCTTCTGAGCATCGGGTTGTTCGTCGGGACCAAGGCCGAGAACCAAATGCAGGCGCTCCAGATGTCGATGATGTTTGTCCTCCCGAGCGTCTTTTTCTCCGGGTTTATTTTTCCCCGCGAAACGATGCCCGCGATCTTTTACGCGCTCGGCGCCGTCCTCCCCGCGACCTATTTCATCTCGCTCATCCGCGCCATTATCCTGCGTGGCGCGAACTTCTTCGAATATTGGCAATCGCTCGCCATCATGACCGGAATGGCGGCGTTCCTCTTCTGCGTTTGCGCCCTGCGCTTCCGGAAAAAAATCGGGTAGCCGAGCTACGGGAGGTGGTAAGCCTCGACCAAGCCTATTCCGGTGGTGTTGTCTTTCCCGCGAACGATGGCGGTGTAACTCCCGGGTAACAGCGTTTTTACGAAAGCCGATTCGAAATCGTTCGAAGGCGGGATGCCGGTGGACTCGATGTCGGCCTGCTGGCTGGTCCCATCGGGTCGTGTTTTCCAGTCATCGTTGAAAGCAACTACAGTCCCATTCTCGTCGCGCAGTTCGACGGTGGGATTGGCCAAGGCATCGGCGAGAGGTATCGACGGACCAAGCGCGCGCACGACGACGTTGGCCGCGCCAGGTGCGCTGCCTCCGCCAACAATCAATCCACCGATCATGACATTGTCGCCGGTGTCGACAAACCCGCGGGTGCTAATGTTGGCGAGTCTGGAATCAGCCGCCTCGTCCAGGTCGTAAACCTCGACGGAACCCACTCCCGTTCCCCCGTCCTTGCCCGAAAGAATCACCGTGTAGGTCCCGGGATTGATTACTCCCCAGAGAGCTGACTCCAATTCGTTGCTCGGAGCGAGCCCGCTATCGTTGATCTGCTGACTGGTCGCGGCCTCTCGCCAATTATCATTGGTGGCCAGAAGCTCGCCGGACGGACCGTGCACTTCGATAACCGGATCGGCCAGCACTCCCGTCATCGATAAGGAAGGTCCAATCCCGCGAACGATCACCGTCTTTTGTTCGGTGCCAGTGATGGTGAAGCCGCCGATCAAAACCTTGTCGCCTGTCCGCACATTCGTTCGCGTAGAAATATTCAACGGCGTCGGCATGCGCTTTCCGTAGAGTTCCGCGCTGTAGAGCTGGGTATTGCTGTCGCCGCCATTGTAATATAGACCGCCTGCGACCAGGACAGTGTCGTCGCTGAGCAACGTCGCGGTGTGAAAAAGGCGTGCCGTAATCAAGCTACCCGTTGCCCCCCAGTTTCCGCTCGATGGATCGTACAGTTCCGCACTCGCCAAAGAGCGTCCGGGCTGGTCGACACCTCCTGCAACTAGTACCTTCCCGGTCGAAAGCAGTGTCGCCGTGTGCAAAGCGCGCGCAGTACCCAGGCTTCCGGCCGGCGTCCAAGTTTCGCTTTGCGAGTCGTACAGTTCAGCGGTGGCTAAGTTGAAATAACCGTTCCCAGAATATTCAACCCCCCCGGCGACGAGCACCTTGCCGTTGCCCAGGAACGTTGCCGTGTGGGAAAAGCGCTTGTTGGCCAGGCTCCCAGTGCGGTTCCACGTCCCGGTCGCGGGATCGTAAAGTTCAGCGGTGGCAATGCTGGGGCCGTATCTGCTCGGGCCCGTTTTGCCTCCTGTGACGAGCACTTTGCCGCCGGACACCAATGTCGCCGTGTGATAGTAACGGGCGTCGCCGAGTTGGCCCGTGGTCGTCCAGGTTCCGGTGGCCGGATCGTAAAGTTCGGCCGACGAGAGAGGGGTTCCGGCTAACAAAATCGAGAAGGGAATGTCAAAAAAACCTCCCGCCACGAGCACCTTGCCATCCGGAAGCAGCGTTGCCGTGTGAAAACGGCGCGCGTTACTCATGCTTCCGGTCATTGTCCAAGTCCCGGTCGCCGGATCGTAGAGTTCAGCGCTATCGAAATCAACCAAGCCGATCGCTCCGCCTGCCCCGCCGGCTACGAGCACCTTGCCATTGGCCAGCAGGGTGGCCGTGTAACTATCGCGTGCCTGGTTGAGGCTGCCGGTAGCTGTCCAGGTCCGGCTGGCCGGATCGTAGAGCTCCGCACTTCCACGCTCTGTAACGAGCACTTTTCCGTTGTTCAGCAACGTCGCCGTGTGAAAGTCGGGCGCATTGACCATGCTGCCGGTCTCTTCAAAGCCAGTCAAACCGGCCTCGCATCTCAGTGCCAGCATCAGTGATAAACCCAAAACAAGCAGCGGCGATACAATCCGCTGGGCGTGAATTGGAAACAGGAAACTGGCGAGGAATGAAGCCATCGGGCCGGTGATATATCAGGAGGTTACGTAAAATCAAACCCTTTTAATTGCTCCACGTTTGTAATCTTATGAACCATGATTCTCGGGTGCGTTTACGGCGCGTTCTTGGCTCTGTCGCGCGGATTGCGCTCGCGTTGGTTGTTCTCTTTTTCTTCATTTGGTTTTTCGGGATCAGGATGCCGGGACGCAAAATCGCGAGAGCTGCAACGCTGAACGAGTCTGAGGTCGCGTTGCGGGCGGAGCTCGTGGCGGATGTGAAGACCCTGGCGGCCGAGATTGGGGAGCGAAATCTGAGACGGTATGCGCAGCTCAACGCGACCGTGGATTTCATCGAAAGCTCGTTAGGCCGGGCCGGATTGACGCCGCGTCGCGATAGCTACGAAGTGCGTGGCCAGACCTGTCACAACATCGAGATCGAGATTCGCGGGGCACGCCCGGAGATCCTGGTCGTCGGCGCGCATTATGATTCGGTGTTCGGTTGTCCCGGAGCGAACGATAACGGGAGCGGGGTCGCGGCGCTCCTGGCGTTGGCGCGGCGGTTCGCCGGCAAACCCACGGGCCAGACCTTGCGATTCGTTGCGTTCGTGAATGAAGAACCCCCGTTTTTCCAGACGGCAGAGATGGGAAGCTTCGTTTACGCAAAACGCTGTCAGGAAAAGGCCGATCCGATCACGGCGATGATCAGCCTGGAAACGATTGGGTATTTCTCCGACGAACCGGGCTCGCAGAAATATCCCGCGCCGGGGTTTGGATTGCTTTACCCGAGCAAGGGAAATTTTATTGGCTTCGCCAGCGATTTGCGGTCGCGGGCGCTGTTGCGCGCCATCGTTGGCGCGTTCCGAAAAACAGAGAAGCTTCCGTGCGAAGGCGCTTCGCTGCCGGCTGCCGTTCCCGGGATCGGCTGGTCGGACCAATGGTCCTTTTGGCAATGCGGTTATCCCGCGGTCATGGTCACGGACACGGCGCCGTTTCGGTATTCGCATTATCACGAACCGACCGATACGCCGGACAAGCTCGACTACGACCGGTTCGCGCTGGTCGTGAGCGGGATGGAAAGTGTGATTGCAGAGCTGGCGAAGTAACGGGTGACGCGCTCGGGGTTAGCGGGGAGCGAGCCAATCCAGGGCTTGATGAAAACTCGCCAGGCCGACGCCTTCGATGGGAGAATTGTGGACGGCGCCGGCGAGAGGGATGATGCGTTTTTCTCCGGCGTAAGCATCGACAACGAGACGCTGAAATTTTGGTGCGACGACTTCGTCGTTTTCCGCGAGGAGAAAAATCGCCGGCGCATGAGTCGCGCGGGCGTTCGCGACGCTGTCGAGTTCGGCCGGAATCTTGGCCGCCATCGGCCCGGCGAAGAGCCAGAGGTTCCACCATCCGAACTGGCGCAGGATGATCTGCCGCAAGGCTGGCGGATTGTGCAGAATCAGACCCGCGATTTTTCTGTGCGCGGCGATGTGGAGCGCGGTCGTCGTCCCCAGGCTGGCGCCGAAGATAATGATCGGACGATCGCGGGCCACTTTTTGCAGTTCGTCGAACGCGGTCAGTGCCGCCGGTCCCAGTTTTCCCAACCCCGCGGGTCCGGTGCTGCCCCCGAAACCGGGGTAATTCATTCCCCATACTTCTACGGCGCGGTTATTCCACATTTCGGCCTCGAGCGCGACCCAGCGGTCGGCGCGATCCGCGTTCCCGTAAAATCGGAGGACGTAAACGACCGGTTGATCGGTCGACTTGGCCATCGCCGAACGCGCCGTCCAAACTTCGAGTTCGCCAGACTGGAACGGGATCGCCTTTCGCGTCGCCGAGCCGGCATCGAGCCGGTTTGTCGATGGGAACAGAATCAGACGATCGGGCAATGGCGCGAGGGTTATCAGGCCCAAGTATAAGACTGCATAGACGATAATGCGCTGCCAGCCCGACGACTTTCGAATTGTCAGGTTCACTTCTCGGCGCTGAGTTTCTTTGTCAGGTGCAGGCACCAAAGGAGCGGAATCGCACCCACGATCCCAAACGAGCAATCGAGAAGACGCCAGGCGAGGGGTATACCGCGGATCGCTCCGCAAGCCAGCGCGAGAGGAACCACGGCCGCACAGGCGACGAGACCGACGCGCAGGACCCAGGCGTTCGGGACCGGATCGCGGAAGGGTCCGATGAAAAACATTGCGATGATCAAGTGGCCGAATGCCAGCCAGTCCGTGCCGTAGCCGATGAAAGGAAAAGAAGCGTATGTTTTCTGGAGACCGAATAAAACGAAAGCAATCCAACGGCGAAAGCCGGAAAACGTTTTGTAAGTTGTCGCGTCGTCGATCCCGAGCCAGCGGCAAAGGAGCGCTAGTTCGCTCAGCAACGGAAATGCAGTGAGGCCGCTCAGGATCAGTCCGGCAATGAACAGACCGAGGCTGATCCGGTAAGCGACAAGGGGGCGTCTCACGTTTCAATGCCTAGCGCATCAGACGTTCCAAGACGTAGCCGATGAGCGCCGTAGCTGGGAGGGTGAAAAGCCAGGCCCACACGATCCGCTCGACCACGCTCCATTTCACGCCGCTGAACCGTTTCATGGCGCCAACGCCCATGATGGAAGTGGAGATCACGTGGGTCGTGGAGAGCGGGATGCCGTAGTTGCTCGCGACTTGAATGATTACTGCGGCACTGGTCTCGGCGGCGAAGCCGTGGACCGGCTGCAGCTTCACCATTTTGTGGCCGAGCGTTCGAATGATCCGCCAGCCGCCCGCGGCCGTGCCGGCCGCCATGGTGGCCGCGCACAGGACGACAACCCAGGTGGCGACGACGAAGTCGGGCGTGTTCAGGAAGTGGAACATCGGCGGCACATCCTGGAAGACGCCGCTCTTGGTTCCCGTGAAAAGGGCGAGCGCGATGATCCCCATCGTCTTTTGGGCGTCGTTCGTTCCGTGGCTGTGTGCCATCCAGGCGGCGCTGACCAACTGCAATTTGCCGAAGATCGACTGGACGAAATGGGGGGTGGAGGAGCGCAACACGATGAAAAGCAACGCCATCAACATCGCGCCCAGCAGGAATCCGATCACGGGCGACGTGAACATCGGAACGACCACCTTCGGCACGAGCCCGGTGTTCCATTTTAAAACCGACCAATCGCCGCGCGCTGTGGCGAGAGCCGCTCCGCACAAGCCGCCGATAAGCGCATGACTGGAACTGGAGGGGAGCCCGAGCCACCAGGTAAGAAGGTTCCAGATGATGGCGCCGAGAAGCGCGCACAACACCGTTTTCATGTCGACGACCTTGGTGTCGACAATCCCTTTGCCGATGGTCGAGGCGACCGCGGTCCCCATCAGCGCGCCGGTGAGATTAAAAAACGCTGCGAGCGCGATGGCCTGCCGCGGAGTGAGGACTTTCGTCGAGACGACAGTGGCGATCGCATTCGCGGCATCGTGAAAGCCGTTGATGTATTCGAACGCGATGGCCGCGAGCACCACGATGATGAACAGGACCATGCGGCGAGCCTTGGTTGCGAATCAGGAATGCTTCAGCACCACTTGGAGGATGACGTTGCCGGCATCGCGGCAGCGGTCGATGACTTTTTCCAGCAGCTCGTAAAGATCCCGCAGGAAAATGATCTGCTTTGTGCTCGTAGTCGCCGTGGTAAAGATCGTGGAGGAGTTCCAGCTCCAGTTTGTCCGCGTCGCCTTCGATGGTCTGGAGGCGCGCATTCATTTCGCGGGCCGTCGCGATATCGGTGCCTTTGCGCAATTCTTTCACCATCGCGAGCACGGCCTCGGCGGCCTGGTCGAGCAGCTCGAGATGTTTCTTGAAACTGCGGCCGTGCAGGTCTGCCGGGAAAATCAGGATGCGCTCCCCGATTTTCTCAACGGTCTTGGGAATCTTGTAGAGCGCGGCAGCGAGGGCCTGGATGTCCTCGCGTTCGAGCGGAGTGATGAAAGTTTTGCAAAGCTGCTCGGTCAGCTCCTGGGTGATCCGTTTATCTTCCCGGCGGCTGTTGACGAATTCGTCCAGGCTCTGCGGCGAATCGTGATGCTCGAGTTTACCCAGCAGATCGACGAGATGGTGGACGCTGCTGTCGGCTTGCTGCGCGCTTTTTTCGAGCAGGTCGTAGAACTTTTCGTCGTGTCCGAAGAATTGGCGGATCGAGAACATAAGCTGGCTATAGCATTGCACCGCGCATGATGAGCAACGCAATGCTGAAATAGATAATGAGACCAGTCACGTCGACGAGGGTCGCTACGAACGGAGCGGAGGAAGTGGCCGGATCCGCTCCGACCCGGCGCAGGATGAAGGGGAGCATCGAACCGGAAAGCGAACCCCAGAGCACCACTCCAATCAACGCGAAGCCGACAGTGAGCGCGACGAGCATCCAGTGCGGCCCGTAGATGGTCGAGAACTGCGCCCAGATCGCGACTCGCATAAACCCAATAATTCCCAGGACGAGCCCGAGCATTAGTCCCGAAATGATTTCCTTCCGCATGACGTGAAACCAATCCCGCAACGTGATTTCGCCGAGCGCCATCGCACGAATGATCAGCATCGACGCCTGCGAACCGGAGTTGCCGCCGCTCGAAATGATGAGCGGCAGGAAGAGCGCGAGGACGACAGCTTTCGCGATCTCGCCTTCGTAGTAACTCATCGCGGAGGCTGTCAGCATTTCGCCGAGGAACAGGACCACTAGCCAGCCGGCTCGCTTCCGCACCATCGTGAGCAGCGGGGTGCGCATGTACGGCTCGTCGACCGCCTCCATGCCGCCGAACTTCTGGATGTCTTCGGTCGCCTCTTCCTCGGCGACGTCGAGCATGTCGTCGGCTGTCACGATCCCGACAAGGACCCCGTTCGAATCGGTCACCGGCAGCGCGGCCCGGTCGTATTTGCGGAAAGCATTCAGCGCGTCTTCCTGCGATTGATTTACGCTCAATCCGAAGAAGGTGCGGTCCCGAAAATCGCTCACTTTTGCCTCGAGAGGTCGGAGGAGGAACTCGCGCATCCGAAGGTCGTCGATGAGCTTTCCGCGTTCGTCGACGACGTAAATAACGTTCAGCGTTTCGCTGTCCTGGCCAAACTCGCGGATGTGATCGAGCACTTCCTTTACAGTCCAATCGTCGTGGATCGCGATGAAGTCGGGAGTCATCAACCGGCCGACGCTGTCTTCTGGATAACCGAGGAGCGCCTGGGCGACGCGGCGTTCATCGGGCGTGAGTAACTTGATGAGCTGGCGGGCTGCCGCGCTCGGCATTTCCTCGAGCAACGCCGTCCGATCGTCCGGCGACATTTCGTTCAGGATCGCGACGACCTGCTCATGGGCCATCGCTCGGAGCAATTGCTGCTGGGCGTCGACATCCAGGTATTCGAAGACGTCCGCGGCGAGGGCGTTTGGCAGGAGCCGGAAGATGATGACTTGCTCATCCTCGGGAAGGTCAAGGATGACCTCGGCGACGTCCGCCGGAGGCCATTTCGCCAAAAAGCTCCCGGAGTGCGCCGAAATTGCGTTCCGCGATCAGGTCACGAATTTCCGGCAGGAGAATTTTTCCGACCATGATGAATGACGCGGCGCGCCGCCGAGCTTTCTAACATTTCGCTTCGCGAAGCGCAATTCGTTGGTAGGGCGAGACTCAGTCGAGCCGATGACGCTGCGACCTCCGCGGCTCGACAGAGTCTCGCCCTACCAATGCTCTCCGCTTGGAATTTCCTCGAATCTCGCCAATATGAGCCGGATGACGGCGACAGCAGCGGGCCCCATGATTCGACGCGAAATCGGTGACGACGGAATTTGTGTCCTCACCTTCGACCGGCCGGAATCGGGCGCGAATATTTTTGACGCGGCGACGATGGATAGCCTGCGGGAGCACGTTGACGCGATGGAGAAGGATGCGTCGATCAAAGGCGTAATCGTGATCTCGGCGAAGAAGTCGATCTTCATCGCTGGCGCCGATCTAAAGACGCTCTTGAAGCAGGCGCAGACCGGAGAAATGCGCGGGTTCATCGCCGAGGGCCAAAAGGTGTTCAATCGGCTGGCGGCCCTTAAAGTTCCAAGTGTCGCCGCCATCCATGGCGCCTGCGCCGGTGGTGGGTACGAGATCACATTGGCGTGCGACTACCGTGTCGCCTCCGATGATCCGGCGACGAAGATTGGACTGCCTGAGACGACGCTTGGGCTGGTCCCAGCATGGGGCGGAGCGACGCGACTGCCGCGCCTGATCGGTCCCGCGGCCGCGGCAGAAGTCATTTTGAAAGGTAAACTCTATGGGGCCACGGAGGCGCTGAAGCTCGGCCTCGTCGATGAAGTGGTTTCCAAAGAACAACTGCTCGACGCCGCGCGAACAAAGCTCGCGGCCGGCAAACGCAAAATGGAGGGCGGAGCTCACGCGACGCCGGCGCAGGAGCTCACCCCTCCAAAAGTCAGCGGCAATGCCGCACCCGGGCGCGCGTGCGAAATCATCCAGCGCGCCGCCGATTCCTCGATTGAAGAATCGCTCGCCATGGAGGTCGATGCGATCAGCGAATTGGGTGCGACCGACGCAACCCAGAATCTGATCCGCAATTTTTTCCTCGCTGAGAAATACCGGAAAGGCTCATCGAAAACGGCGCCCGAAAAAGTCACCCATGCGGCGGTCATTGGCGCCGGCGTGATGGGCTCCGGAATCGCGCAATGGCTTAGCTCGCGCGGCGTGTCCGTTATCCTGCGCGACGTTGATTCCGCTGCGATCGATCGTGGCCTGGCAAATATCGACAAAACTTACGCGGACGCGGTGAAACGCGGGTTGATCGCGGAGGCCAAAGCCAAAGAGGGAAGGGCGCGCATCGTTTGCTTCCACCCAGCCCGCGCCGATGCGCGACGTGCAGATCGTGATCGAAGCGGCTTCGGAAAAGCTCGAGATCAAAAAGAAAATCTTTTCCGACCTTGCCGCGAACACGCCCGACACCGCGATCCTCGCGACCAACACTTCGGCGTTGCCGATCGATGAGCTCGCGTCGACCACTCCGTCGCCGGAGCGCGTGGTTGGCCTGCATTTTTTCAACCCGGTCAGCCGGATGAAGCTCATCGAAGTGGTAGTCGGACGACAGACTGCCGAAGCGGTCCGGGAACGCGCGCTCGGCTTTGCGCGGCAGATCGGCAAGCTGCCGGTGCTGGTTCAGGATTCTCCCGGGTTCCTCGTGAATCGCGTTTTGTTTCCGTATCTGCTCGACGCCGCGGAGCTTTTTGAAAACGGCGTGAGCGCCGAAGAGATCGACGCCGCGCTTCTCCAATGGGGAATGCCGATGGGCCCGCTCCGGTTGATCGACGAGATCGGTGTCGACATCACCGTGGACATCGCGGCTACTTTGGAGAAAGCCTTCGGTCCTCGAGATCGCGCGTCGGAAATCCTGCAAAAGATGTATGCCTCCGGGATGCTGGGCCGGAAGAGCGGCGGCGGTTTTTACAAATACGAAGGAAAACAGCAGACGCCGAACGAGTCGCTCCAGGAATGGCGCAAGGAATCCGGCGAAAAATTTCACCTCGAAAACATTACCAACCGGCTGACCTATTTGATGGTGAACGAGGCGGCGCGATGCCTGGAGGAAAAGGTGGTCGCAGCGCCGGAGGACGCCGATTATGGGATGGTTCTTGGAACTGGCTTCCCGGTTTATCGCGGAGGTCCTTTGCGTTTTGCCGAGAGCGTGGGCTTGAAGAAAGTCGTGACAGACATGGATGGCATCCATTCCCGGGCTGGGGAGAAATTCGCGCCCTGCGATTTACTTCGCCAGCATGCCCAGGACGGAACTACATTTTACGGAGGCCGCTGACCCATGAAATCACCTCTCGAAGCACCCGAAAAACAGATCGCGGAAGAGACCACAGCAAAGCCGGCCGCGGCGTCGGTCATCGACACATCCAAAATGTCAGCGGGAAAGGCTGCTGCTCTGGAACTGGCCGAGAGCTCGCGCGATCCGCTCGACGAACGCGGCAGTTTCGCCAGCAACCTTTTCATCGGCCGGTTCGATTTCGACCGGATTTTTCCTTATCCAAAACAGAGCGCCGAGGACGCGGCGGCCGGGGAAGGATTTCTGGCTGAGCTCAGGAGTTATCTCCGCGAGAACGTCGACGCGGATGAGATCGACCGGACCGGCGAGATTCCGCAGAAGAACATCGACGAGCTTTTCGCGATGGGCGCGTTTGCCATCAAAGTGCCAAAGCAATATGGCGGGCTCGGCTTCTCGCAGGTCAATTACGGACGCGCGGCGATGCTTCTCGGGAGTTGGGACGCGAACCTGACTGCGCTCGTTTCGGCCCATCAGTCGATCGGCGTTCCGCAGCCGCTCCTGATTTTTGGAACGGAGGAACAAAAGGCGAAATATTTGCCGCGCGTCTCGCGGAAAGAGATTTCGGCGTTTGCGTTGACCGAGATGAACGCGGGCTCCGACCCGGCGAACATGAGTCTGCGCGCAGACCTGTCCGAGGACGGCACGGCGTGGGTCCTGAACGGCGAAAAGCTTTGGTGCACGAACCTGATCAAGGCCGGCGTCCTGGTGGTGATGGCGAAGACGCCGCCGAAGATGGTGAACGGCAAGGAGCGGAAGCAAATCAGCGCGTTCATTGTCGATGTCGATTCGCCCGGGCTCGAGATCACCTACCGCTGCCACTTCATGGGCCTCCGCGCCCTCTATAACGGCATCGTGAAGTTCACCGACGTGCGGGTCCCGCGCGAAAACCTGATCGCGAAAGAAGGACAGGGATTGAAGGTTGCGCTGACGACTTTGAACACTGGGCGGCTGACGATCCCGGCGGCGTGCGTCGGATTGTCGAAGCGGCTCGTGGAGATTTGCCGGAAGTGGTCGAGCGAGCGAATCCAGTGGGGCGCGCCGATCGGGCAGCATTCCGCGATCGCCGGGAAGGTCGCGGAAATGGCGGCGAACACTTTCGGGATGGAAGCGATCACGTTTCTCACCTCGGCCCTGGTCGATCGCAAAGCCGGCGATCTGCGGATCGAAACCGCCATGTGCAAAATGTGGTGCACGGAAATGACCTGGAAAATCGCGGACGACGCCATGCAGGTCCGGGGCGGACGCGGTTACGAGACCGCGCAGTCTCTCGCGGGACGGGGGGAAGAGCCGATCGCGGTCGAGCGTTTCCTGCGGGATTGCCGGATCAATTTGATCTTCGAAGGGTCGAGCGAAATTATGCGGCTCTTCATTGCGCGCGAAGCGCTCGATCCGCATTTGAAAGTCGGGGGCGCTATTTTCAACACCCAGTTGCCGATGGCGACGCGGGTGAAATCGATGTTCAGCTCCGGCTCGTTTTACACCCGCTGGTACCCGAAGCAATGGTTCGGCAGCAACGCCGGAAATCTCGACAAGCTGCACAACGATCTCCGCGGCCATGTCCAATACGGTGCGACGAAGAGTAAGAAACTCGCGCGGGGTCTGTTCCACGCCATGATGCGGTTCGGGCCCAAGCTCGATCGCGAGCAGCTCTTGCTCTCCCGTTTCGTTGGGATTGCGACTGAGCTGTTCGCAATCAGTGCGACCTGCGCGTTCGCGCAAGCCAAGATTGACGCCGGCGAACCGGCCGCGGAAATTCTTTCGCTTGCCGGATATTTCTGCCGCTCTGCCCGGATGCGGATCGATATTCATTTTGCCGGGATAAGCGAGAATGCCGACAAGGCGGGTTACGCGCTCACCCAGGAGCTGCTCGCCGGCAAACACGAAGAGCTGCGGCGCGGAATCGTGTAGGTGGATCGCGCGCTCTGTTGTTAGGTGGATCGCGCGCTCCGTCGCGCGATACGTCGGACGCCAACTCGCCCACCGCCCACCGAGCGGGCGATCCACCCGGGTTGACCAAGCCCACCGCCCCAGCTACCCTCAGCGGATGAGTATGCCGCCCGTACTCACGGAGACGGCCCGCCCATCGCGGAGCCGCACCGCTGAGACCCAATCCAAAACCGCAAACGAAGAAAAGGCCGGCGCGTCCCATGCCTTGGAGATTCTCGAGCAACATGTCTTGCTCGACGGATTCAAGATCGTGTTCGACGACGCGAAGAGCCGCGGCTCCTATCTTTATAACGCCGCGAGCGATTCGCGCCTGATCGATTTCTACGGGTTCTTCGGCTCGCTGCCTGTCGGTTATAATCATCCTCACTTTGCCGACCCGGCGGTGCAAAAGGAATTGGCCCGGGCGGCGTCGATCAAGGTGGCGAACTCGGATGTTTATTCGCGGGGCTACTCAGAATTTGTCGAAACCTTTTCCCGCGTGGCGGGACTGCCACCGCTCGAGCGTTATCTGTTTATTGAAGGCGGCGCGCTCGCGATCGAGAACACCTTGAAGGCCGCGATGGATTGGAAGGTGCGCAAAAACATTGCGGCCGGCCGCGGCGAACGGGGAACTGAAATTCTCCATTTCCAGTACGCCTTCCATGGCCGCAGTGGCTACACCATGAGCCTGACGAACACCGATCCGCGGAAGACGGATTTGTTTGCGAAGTTCAAATGGCCGCGGGTCACGAATCCATTCATCGACTTTTCGCTTCCCGAAGCGGAGCGCGAGGCCGACGTGATCGCTCGGGAGAAGAAGTCCGAAGAAGAGATTCGCCGGTTCATCGATGAGCGCGGAATCGACATTGCCGCCATCATCATCGAGCCGATCCAGGGCGAAGGTGGCGACAATCATTTCCGAGGCGAGTTTTTGAGAAAGCTCCGCGAAATCTGCGACGAGAACGAGATGCTGTTAATTTTCGACGAAGTCCAAACCGGCCTGGGGACGACCGGCCGGACCTGGTGCTCGCAGCATTTCAACGTGATGCCGGACCTGATGGCATTCGGGAAAAAAGTGCAGGTTTGCGGCGTGATGGCCGGCCCGCGCCTTGACGAAGTGGAAGATAATTGTTTCCGCCTGCCGAGCCGTTTGAATTCAACCTGGGGCGGCAATTACACGGACATGATTCGCTCGACCCATTTCCTGCGGATTATCGAGAAGGAAAATCTGGTCGAGAACGCCCGCGTCGTCGGCGAGCACTTCCTCAAGGCTCTCCAGGAATTGCAAAGCGAGCAGCCAATCGTGACCGCGGTCCGCGGACGAGGCCTCTTTATTGCGTTCGATCTTCCGGATCCCAAGATCACGGGATGAATTTTGGAAAGGTTTGTTCGATCGCGGTTTGCTCGTCTTGAAATCCGGAGATCGTTCCATTCGGTTCCGCCCGGCTTTGGACATCACGATCGAAGTCGTCGACGAAGCGATCGACCTGCTCCGAGCGCAGTGTCAGAAGCTGTAGCCGGGATCGTCGATCCCGGCCGAGCTCACATGGAAAACGGTTCCTTATTCAAAAAGCTCGGCATCGAAGCGGAGAATCCCGGCGCCTTTAACGGCGAATGGTTCGGGAACGGACCCGTCATCGAAAAATTTTCGCCTATTGACGGCAAGTTGCTCGGGCGCGTTCGCACCGCGACGGATGCCGAGTACGAGAAGACAATTACGAGGGCGCAGGAGGCCTTCAAAAAATGGCGGCTCACGCCGGGGCCGGTGCGCGGCGAGACGGTGCGCCAGCTCGGGAACGCATTGCGCGAACAAAAATCGGAGCTTGGACAACTCGTTACGCTCGAGTCCGGCAAGATCATCGCCGAAGGCGAGGGCGAAGTGCAGGAGATGATCGACATCTGCGATTTTGCGGTCGGCCAGTCGCGCATGCTTTATGGCCTAACGATTCAATCGGAGCGGCCGAATCATCGCCTGATGGAACAGTGGCATCCGTTAGGCCTGGTCGGGATCATTTCCGCTTTCAATTTCCCCGTCGCGGTTTGGTCGTGGAACGCGGCTCTCGCAGCAATCTGCGGCGACGCCACGATCTGGAAACCCTCGGAAAAAACGCCGCTGACCGCCGTTGCGGTGATCAAGATCGCGGAGCGTGTCTGCCGCGTGACTGGGGCGGATTCGGCAATTTTCAGTCTCCTCATTGGCGACGGGCCATCGTTAGGCCAGCGCATGGCGGCGGACGAACGAATCCCGCTCATCTCCGCGACCGGTTCGACTCGAATGGGTTTCGATGTGGCCAAAACGGTGCACGGCCGCCTCGGCAAAACGATCATGGAACTCGGCGGCAACAACGCGCTCCTGGTCACTCCGAGCGCCGATTTAAAAATGGCGACGAGCGCGATCTTCTTCGGCTCTGTCGGCACGGCCGGTCAGCGCTGCACTTCCACGCGCCGTGTCATCATGCACGAGTCGGTCGCGAAGGAAGTCGAAGAATCGCTCCTCCGCGCCTACCAGAGCGTGAAGATCGGCAGCCCAACTGAGCGCGAGACCCTGATGGGCCCGCTGATCGATCAAGGCGCGGTCGAGAACGTGGAAAACTCGATCGCGAAGTTGAAGGAAGAAGGCGGCGAAATCCTTTACGGTGGCGAGCGACTCGACGACAAAAAATACCCGGGCGGCTGCTACATGACGCCCTGCCTGGCGCGCGCCAAAGCCGATTACAAGATCGTCCAGCACGAGACCTTCGGGCCGCTCCTTTATCTCATGACCTACAAGCGATTTCGACGAAGCGCTCGCCATGCACAACAACGTCGCGCAAGGCTTGAGCTCCTCGATTTTCACCAACGACATGCGCGAGGCGGAGAAGTTCGTCAGTGCGGTCGGGAGCGACTGCGGGATCGCGAACGTCAACACCGGCACGAGCGGCGCCGAAATCGGCGGCGCCTTCGGCGGTGAAAAACAGACGGGCGGCGGCCGCGAAAGCGGGAGCGATTCGTGGAAGAGCTACATGCGCCGGCAGACGAACACGATCAACTTCTCGAGCGAACTTCCGCTGGCCCAAGGCATTCAATTCGGCAGCCCCGACGAAGGCAGCGCGACCGCGTAGTCTGGGGAGCGCACGCGCCCTCGCGTGCTGATTTCGGCGGCCTCGCCGAAATATCCGGAAAAGTTCGCGACGGCGACGCGCCGTCGCCGGCACGCGAGGCGCGTGCGCTCCCCAGATTAGCCGGCGAACGCCGCCATCCCGGTAATGTGTTCGCCGAGAACGAGCAGGTGGATGTCGTGCGTGCCTTCGTAAGTTTTCACGCTCTCGAGGTTGCACATGTGCCGGAAACACTGGTGCTGCTCGAGAATGCCGACGGCGCCCAGGATGTCGCGCGCGGTGCGGGCGGCATCGAGAGCGATCTCGACGTTGTTCATTTTCGCCATCGAGATGTGGTAATGCCGCGCAGCGCCGGCGTCTTTTAGTTGCGCGAGACGGAGGGCGAGCAATTGGGCCTTGGTGATCTCGGTGAGCATGCGCGCGAGCTTGGCTTGGACGAGCTGGAAGCCGCCAATGGGGCGATCGAATTGCACGCGGCTTTTCGCGTACTGCCGCGCTTCGTCGTAGCACGCCATGGCCGCGCCGATCGCGCCCCAGGCGATGCCGTAGCGGGCATGATTGAGGCATTGGAGCGGCGAGCGCAGACCGGTGCTTTCCGGGAGGAGCGCGCTCGCTGGCAGGTCGCAATTGTTGAATTCGAGTTCGGCGGTTAACGCCGCGCGGAGGGAGAGTTTGCCCTCGATGAGCGACGCGCGGAAGCCGGGCGTGCCCCTTTCGACCAGGAAACCACGGACGGCTTTCCCGCCCGCAGGATCGATGTCGTCGTCGCCTTCCACTTTCGCCCAGACGATCACGACATCGGCGATGGTGCCGTTGCCGATCCATTTTTTCGCGCCGTTGAGTCGATAACCGTGGGAGGTTTTGACGGCGCGGCAATGCATGCCGCCAGGATTGGAGCCGAAGTCTGGCTCGGTGAGCGCAAAGCACCCGAGCTTTTCGCCTTTCGCCATCGCCGGCAGCCACCGTTTTTTTTGTTCTTCGGAGCCGAAAAGATAAACGGCCATCATCGCGAGCGAGCCTTGCACGGAGGCGAACGTGCGCAGGCCACTGTCGCCCCGCTCGAGTTCGCGCATGATGATGCCGGTCGCGACGTTGCCGAGTCCGGCGCAGCCGTAACCCTTAATCCCGGTCCCGAAGACGCCGAGCGCAGCCAGCTCGGGCGCGAGTTCCAGCGGAAACGTTCCGTCACGATAATGTTGCGCGACGATGGGCAGGAAACGCGCATCGACCCATTGGCGCACGTCGTCGCGCAGCCGGCACTCGTCGGGCTTGAGCAGGTCGTCGAGGTGGTAGAAATCAGCAGCTTCGAACGTGGTCATGGTTTTCAGGAAACGCGCGGCTCCACTCGCATGACAGATTTGGAAAGATAGGCAACACTACGCTGTAATGTCGACTGCCACTCTTGCCGCGCCTGATCAGGCCGAGAATCAGTTCAACTGGCCGCTTTGTTATGAGGCCGAAAATTTCCTGCTCGAGCGGATCGGCGCTTTTCTCGAGCAGAACAGTTTTGCCCGCATCCTCTCCGAACGGATGCGCGATGAGACCGGGACCATCTTTATCGACTGGGTCGATCACCTCATTTTGCCCGCTTCAGACGAAGCCGCGTTGCGCGAAGCCGGTTATGCTGAGGATCCGTTAGGCGAAAACGCCAGCGGGCTAAAGGCGCTCTGGCACCCCAAGGCGATGCTGCCGCGTGTGCTGCTGGCGCCGAAAGATTTGAAGCACCCGTCTGCGCTCGCGATTCGTCCGGAGTTTGTCGCCGAGTTTGTCGCGATTCACGGAATCACGAACGAGATCGAAGGCGAACCGTTCTCGCGTTTCCGCAAGGTGCTCGCCTTCGAAGAAAACGATGCGGCCTTCTACGCGATCGAGCGGCGCGGGTATCGCGGCTACATTTCGCAGCCTCCCGATTTGAAAAAATATCTGGCCGCGCGCGAGCTCTGGCAGACCCGCCGCCGGCGCTGGGATGGCGACGCAAAGGGTTACGCGTCCTCGCTCGATCGTTTACAACAGGTGATCGATCTCGTCGGCCGCGATCTCGCCTGTCATCTCGTTTTTGAGGAAGAGAGGAATTATTGGCAGAAACGCAATCGCGCCGGGATCGAGCAGAAGCGGCGGCAGGATTCGTTAGGCTTGGGCTGGGCGAATCACGATCACCACACCTTCCGCTCGTCGCGGAAACATTTCGTCGATCTCATGAAAGCGTGGGACATGCTCGGCTTCCACCGGCGGGAGCGTTACTACGCCGGGGCGCAGGCAGGGTGGGGCGCGCAGATCACCGAGCAACCGATCGAAGGCATCACGGTCTTCAACGATGTCGATCTTTACTCTGACGAAACCGAGATCGATTTCTCCACAAAACCTCTGCCGCCAGAGGAGAAAATGCTGCGGACGGTCGGGCTCTGGGTTGGGTTGCATGGCGAGAGTTTTCTCGATGCGGGAATGCATCACCTGGAGTGCCGTTTTGATCACGCACTCCTTCGCGAGCAACTCGCCGCGGCCCATATCAAGACGATGGCGCCGTTTTCCGATTTTCCGTTCCTTAAGCAGGCTTTTACCCAGGGCGAGCGCTGGGTCGTGCGGCCAGAACGAATCACCAGGCTGCGGACGAGAGGTCTCCTCACGGACGAGCAGGCGCAGAAGTTCAGCCGCGAAGGGGCGATCGGAAGTCACCTGGAAAACCTGCAACGCAAAGGCGGCTTCAAGGGTTTCAACCAAAAGTCGGTCAGCGTCATCATCGAGTTGACCGATCCGCGCAAACAGGACGCGGTGCACAAGTTTGCCTAACGAGCGTCGCGATCTGGGTCATCGCGGAGTGCAGACATTTTGTCGTCCTTGAACCGGCGAAGCGCGGTGACGGACCTCACGATTGCACTCCGCGTTTACCGCGCCGATCGCGCCTCGTTCCATTGCCAGATTTGGCATCATAGTTTGCAAAGTACGGCACCACCAAGGCTATTGGCAGGCAAGGCGCGCTAACGCACGCGCGAATGGATGCTTCTGGCTCGTCACCAGATATTTCTCGGCGTCGTTCCTTACGAAGCCTCTTTTCTCGAGCTTGGCGAGATGACGGGAGAGCGCTTGCGCCGAGATCTGGGTGGCCGCTTGGATTTTCGCAAAGGAATCCGCGTCATTCTTCACGGCACGAAACACCTCTACCCGCCGCGGGTGGGTAAAGGCCGTGGCAAGTGTGAAGAGCGCTTCAGTCGGCTGGGCTCTGCCACGAAACGCGAACCGAAGGGCTGTGAGAATCTCGCCGCCAGCGCCTCCGGTACCGGCGGCCGTTGGACGGTATTCGACCCGAAGCCCCACCCGCCGGCAGGTCAACAACCCGCGCGCTTCCAATGCGCGCAGGTATTGACTGGCGGCAGGCATCGACAGCTCCATCTCCCGCGCCAACGCCGAGACCGTTTGACGGGGTTGCCGGATCAACCGAGCCAGGATTTGGAGGCGTTTACGGTTTGCCAGGACACGGCAGGTGCGCCAAAGCGTGGGCTGAACAGTCGCAGACACGGGCAAAGGCATACCCACATACTTTGCAAAGTATGACGCATAGTCAACGCTTACGGGAGCGGTCCGCACTTCGCGCCCGGAGGGTTGCGTCGCTTTTGGCGCTGGCCAGCGTCGCTTGGCCGAGATCGCAGCGGATATCGGCGCTGTGCTCGCGCCTTGGCCAGTGCCAAAATCGACAACAACGTGGGCCACTCCAGTATTTCAACAGTCTCTAGACTTGGGCAGATAGTTCCCCTAGTACATTGCTCGTGCAGCAACGCGATCAAATCTGATGCAAAGGCGAGCGGCGATCATCACGGCTCTCCGAACACCTGTCGGTCGGCACGGGGGCGCATTGGCGTCGGTTCGCCCCGACGATCTTGCCGCCCACATCATCAAGGCCGTCGTGGAGCGATCCGGCATCGACCCCGCATTGATCGAGGATGTCTACTTCGGCGCTACCAACCAGGCCGGCGAGGACAACCGCAACGTCGCGCGCATGGCCGCGCTGCTGGCGGGCCTCCCCGCGTCCGTGCCGGGTTCGACGGTGAATCGCCTCTGTGCGTCGGGGCTGGAAGCCGTCAACATCGCGGCGCGCATGATCGAGGCGAATCACGGCGATGTGTTCATCGCGGGCGGCGTCGAGTCGATGAGCCGTGCACCTTATGTGCTCAGCAAGGCGGAATCCGCGTTCGACCGGTCGCAGCAGATCTTCGACACTTCGATCGGCTGGCGCCTGGTCAATCCTCGCCTGGCGGCGCTGCATCACCCCTTCTCCATGGGCGAGACCGCCGAGAATGTCGCCCGCGAGCACAAGATCAGCCGGGCGGATCAGGATCAGTTCGCGCTGCAGAGCCAGCAACGGTGGTCGGCGGCGCACCAACGCGGGCTGTTCGCCCAGGAGATCGTGCCCGTCGAGATTCCGCAGCGCAAGGGCGCTCCGACCCTCGTCAGCGTGGACGAGCACCCGAGGCCGGACACGACGCTGGAGAATCTCGCCAGGCTGAAACCCGCATTCTCCAAAGACGACCAGGGCACGGTGACCGCGGGCAATTCGTCGGGTATCAACGACGGCGCGGCGGCATTGCTGATCGTTGAAGCCGGGCTGGCCAAATCGCTGGGTCTTCAGCCGATCGCCTTCATCGGTCCGAGCGCCGCGGCCGGCGTCGATCCCGCGTTCATGGGGCTCGGACCCGTGCCCGCGATTCGCAAGGCGCTTCTGCGCGCGAAACTGACGCTCGACCGCATCGACCTGTTCGAGTTGAACGAGGCGTTCGCCGCGCAGGCCCTCGCCTGCCAGCGCGAGCTGGGCATCGACAACGCAAAATTGAACGTCAACGGCGGCGCGATTGCGATCGGTCACCCGCTTGGTTGCAGCGGCGCCCGCCTGGCCACGACGCTGATCCACCAGATGGCTCGCACCGGCGCCTCGCGCGGCATCGCGTCGCTCTGCGTCGGGGTAGGACAAGGCTTGGCGACGGTCTTCGAACGGGAGTGAGTTTGGAAGTGGGCCTGACTGTCAGATCGATCCGCTTCGGATTCCCGACCAGCGCTTCGAGCGCGGCCTGAACGAATTTCAAATGCTGAAGTTCGAATTCCGAAGTTAAGACAGTTCGACATTCCGAATTCGTCGTTCGAAATTTCCAATTCTGTTGCCTTGTCGGTTTGGTCATACTTTGCAAAGTATGACACTCGGGGCCGAACGGGCGGGTTGGGAGTCGGGGAGAAGGTCAGAGGGGACAGCTGGATGTTCTTCCTTCTGCATTCAACCTTCTGACTTCCTTAGGCGTTCGCGGCGCACGCCCTCGCCTGCCAGCGCGAGCTGGGCATCGACAACGCAAAATTGAACGTCAACGGCGGCGCGATTGCGATCGGTCACCCGCTTGGTAGCAGCGGCGCCCGCCTCGGCCACGACGCTGATTCACGAGATGGCTCGCACCGGCGCCTCGCGCGGCATCGCGTCGCTCTGCGTCGGGGTAGGACAAGGCTTGGCGACGGTCTTCGAACGGGAGTGAGTTTGGAAAGGGGGTCTGACTGTCAGATCGTTCCGCTTCGGGTTCCCGACCAGCGCTTCGAGATGCGAGCCCGAACGAATTTCAAATGCTGAAGTTCGAATTCCGAAGTTAAGACAGTTCGAAATTCCAACTCCGTCGCCTTGTGCGCATGTCATACTTTGCAAAGTGTGACACTCCGGCCGAGCGGGCAGGTAGGGAAATCAGGGTGGAGTCGGAGGGGGCGAGCTGGATGTAGTAGATGCTGATGACTGCCCGCGCGACAACGCAAAATTGAACGTCAACGGCGGCGCGATTGCGATCGGTCACCCGCTTGGTTGCAGCGGCGCCCGCCTGGCCACGACGCTGATCCACCAGATGGCTCGCACCGGCGCCTCGCGCGGCATCGCGTCGCTCTGCGTCGGGGTAGGACAAGGCTTGGCGACGGTCTTCGAACGGGAGTGAGTTTTGGAAGGGGGTCTGACTGTCAGTCGATCCGCTTCGGATTCCCGACCAGCGCTTCAGCGCGGCCCGAACGAATTTCAAATGCTGAAGTTCGAATTCCGAAGTTAAGACAGTTCGAATTTCCGAATTCGTCGTTCGAAATTTCGAATTCTGTCGCCTTGTCGGTTTGGTCATACTTTGCAAAGTATAACACTCGGGGCCGAACGGGCGGGTTGGGAGTCGGGGAGAGGGTCAGAGGAGACCGCTGGATGTTCTTCCTTCTGCATTCAACCTTCTGACTTCCTTAGGCGTTCGCCGCGCAGGCCCTCGCCTGCCACCGCGAGCTGGGCGTCGAGAACGCAAAAGTGAACGTCAACGGCGGCGCGATTGCGATCGGTCGCCCGCTTGGTTGCAGCGGCGCCCGCCTGGCCAAGACGCTGATCCACCAGATGGCTCGCACCGGCGCCTCGCGCGGCATCGCGTCGCTCTGCGTCGGGGTAGGACAAGGCCTGGCGACAGTCTTCGAACGGGAGTGAGTTTGGAAGTGGGCCTGACTGTCAGATCGTTTCGCTTCGGGTTCCCGACCAGCGCTTCGAGCGCGGCCCGGAACGAATTTCAAATGCTGAAGTTCGATTCCGAAGTTAAGGCAGTTCGACATCCCGAATTCGTCATTCGACATTTCCAACTCCGTCGCCTTGTGCGCGCGGCCATACTTTGCAAAGTGTGACACTCCGGCCGAGCGGGCAGGTAGGGAAATCAGGGTGGAGTCAGAGGGGGGGTACTCGATGTGGTAGATGCTGATGACTGCCCGCGCGACAACGCAAAATTGAACGTCAACGGCGGCGCGATTGCGATCGGTCACCCGCTTGGTTGCAGCGGCGCCCGCCTGGCCACGACGCTGATCCACCAGATGGCTCGCACCGGCGCCTCGCGTGGCATCGCATCGCTCTGCGTCGGGGTAGGACAAGGCCTGGCGACGGTCTTCGAACGGGAGTGAGTCTGGAAGTGGGCCTGACTGTTAGATCGTTCGCGCGCCCGGCGCTCATGACGATCTTCGCGACGAATGATCGCTGTAGCGGCGCTCTGTGAGCGCAAGTCGTATCGGCTGCGGTGTGCTGAGTCAGCGATCACGATGACGTTGCGCCGTTTCGATAGTTCCAACCCTTCTGGTCCTTGGATTTTGTTGCGTTGAGTCGCTGCGTCCGCTGCGCGCGAGAGCGCGATTGATTCGAGCTACGGTCCGTTTGGCGCGCGAACGCGACAACGCGCACTCCCAAACCCTTACTACTATCCAGCCTGACTCCCGAAGTTTGCGGCTTACAGCCCGGTCGCGAGTGATATTTCCTGTGAGTTTCGCCGTCCAGAATGCGATTCGGCTCTTGGGTGTGCGGCGATGACGGGGACAGCCGTGCCAAAAACATCCATCGACGAACACTGCGACCCGTTCCCGACGGAAGACGAAGTCTGGCGCGCCAGATAGCTGCAGACCTCGTCGCCATCCGCGAATCCCCGCAGCGCGAAGGAGCTCGACGAGTCGTAACTCAGTGCTTTGGTTGCCCGCGCGTCGAACTCGCGACATCCGCTCCGAGCGTTCAGCCGGAGTAAGTGTGTCCATCTAGGGATGGAGTCGCGTTCCGAATTTAAAGTCCTTCAATTCGGGGTAGAGGATGAAGCCATTTTTCAACAAGGTCAGTTGCCACTTCGAACCAAGAACTTTGGCGCATTTCAAAAGGACCGACCGCGCGGTACGTGGGACGCAACGCAGTTGGACTGGCAGACTAGCGGCCTTGCCCAATTTTTCGTATCGCAGCAAGAATGGGAGCTGGTTTTTTAGGAGCCTGAGCACGTCTCCGACAGTTCCTTGGTCTGGGACATTCTCGACGGGCCAATCGTCTCGAACTGGATAAGTGTTGTCGAACCAGCTTGGCCGTGTGGTGTCGCGCTCTTTGCCGGGATCTTTCGGCCCGAAGCCTGTTCCGCTCCACTTGCATTCACCGCGCTCCTTGAACTGCTTGATGAGCAAGCTCTCGTTGGCACTCGTGCTCCAGCTTTCGTCGAGAAGGAGAGCCTTAAAACCGATTGCACCCATGTCGATGCCGACCCTTGCCCGCAGCTTTTCACGATGTTGACCGAGCCGCTCAGCGAGATCATTCGCTTTGCCGGCGTAGACTGCCGCGTTGCTCTCGTAGATGACATACACGCCTTGCTTCGATCGCTTCTCCACCTGAAACGCTAGCAATTTCTGAAGCTGTTCAGAAGTGAGAGGACTAGGCTTCAATTCGTCCAACCGCTCGAAGAGGTGCTCCGTGACGGCGCGCGGTAGGCTGAAATAGAAGAAATCAAACATTCAAGCGGACCGTCGCGCGCTAGCTGTGTCAGACCGGTCCAGAGCAGCGCGTACGCTACGCAAAACCACCTCGCCGAGCGTTACGGGGACAGCGTTGCCGAGTTGGCGCATATTCTCCGTCCAACTCCCGTCAAAAATGTACTCATCTGGGAATGCCTGTAGGCGGCACGATTCTCGGACGGAGAAATAGCGCAATTCGCCGTTTGGATACCGCAACATATTCTCGCCGCCAGGCACGCCGTGATCGCCTGCCTTCAACGTCTTCGCAGGTTCGTCGAGCGGGCTCCCCGTGTGGCCAGCGTACGAACGCGCGCCCGGCTGCAACACGTGGTTCGGAATCCGACTGCTGCTGCGGCTGCGTGCTGGCTCACCTAAGTCCGCGATAGCATCGCGTACGGTGCGCCATGGCAGAGGCCCGATCGGCTCGCGAAATAGCAGTGTATCATTCGCGATTCGACCAAGATGGACTGGCGCTGCTGGCCGATTTCGCTGCGCGATCTCATGCCGTTCCCAATAGTCGCCGGTTCGCCATTGATCTGTGAGCAGCGCCTCACGTGAATGCGTCGCCGACGGAAACGCCCAGGGAATCTGAATGTCTGAGCGAAAACCGACAATGAAGACGCGCTCTCGACGCTGCGGAACGCCGTAGTCGGCTGCATTCAGCAGCCGCCAAACAACGCGGTACCGAAGCTCCGGGTACGTTCCGATCGTCTTGATGCGTTCCAGCCGCGAAAGATGCTGCGTCCATTCTTCGCCCAAACGCTTTACAACCGTCGGATAGGTGAGCTGAAGAACGATATAGGCGAAATACTTGGCGAAAGATTCCCGAGTCAGACCTTTAACGTTCTCGAAAACGAACGCGCGAGGTTGAATCTCGCGAACTGCGCGCGCGGCTTCGGGAAACAGATTGCGGCGATCACCCATCGCTTGATGCTTGCCTCCGATTGAAAACGGCTGACACGGCGGACCGCCTGAGACGAGATCAACGCGGCCATTCCAAGTGCTGAAATCCTGGTTATGCACATCACCCTCGACGAGGGGCCAATGTCTAACGAGTTCGTATCCGCGGCGTTGGTTGGCGCGAATCGTCTCACAGGCGTCATGATTGAATTCGAGTACCGCATCATGCTCAAAGCCCGCGTTTGACGCGGCGATCGCCAGCCCGCCCGCACCTGCGAAAAGCTCGACACAGCGCAACGCCCCTGGCGACGCAGCCGCCTCTTCCCGCACGATACAACTCTCGTCGCCGCGCCACTTCTCGTGCTGTACCCGCTGCCGCCGCATCGGGTTCTTTTGCCGGACCGATTTTTCGCGGTCGATCGCCCTTTTGTTCCTTTTAGACGGTTTGTTCTTCATGTCGAACCAAGCGGGATGATCGGCGCTTATTTCACAACATCGACGAATCGTATTCGACGCTTAGTCAACACCCAAGCGTTTGATGAAACGTTGCCAAAGTAATTCAGCAGCGCGTTCTGGAGGAAGCAAACGCTCTTCATTGCCGCTACCTCGGAAGGCGATACCGGAGGTGGCCTCTAGACCTAATTGATGCCCATCGGTCGCGATCGAAAACATATCGCTGACGCTGTTATCCTGGTCACGGCTGACACCTTGCCCTTCGTAATACGAAATGTGGTCGTCGCTGCCACGGCCTGCCCATCCACTCCCCAGCCAAATCTTGCAGGTGTTCGCCGGCTCACCCTTCACATACACGCGCGCCAAAAATTTCGATCGGTGGACCGGATCGAACTCTGTCTCAACGTCGGCGTCGTGCTGCTGGAGTTGCTCTAGACCCTGTTCAAAGTAGCGGCTGATCGTCTCAAATGCCTTCCGGGCGAAAACGTCCTTTTCGCGCTGGCTGAAAGGCTTCTTCACTCTGGGCATCGCGATGTTGAAGGAAGACGCGGCTGATGGCTGCCGGGGTTCGTCACTGCCGGTATCGAGCTTCTCCAGAATCATCCCAACAATCTCTTCTTCGGTGTGATCAGAAAAGTTGATGTAGGCGACTGAAGGCAACAATCCAGGCAGTTCGGTCCGGTCCAGACGAATTGGAAGGATGTAAGCTCGCTTTTGCTCCATCGCCCGAGCCATCGCTGCTCGCCGTTCGTGGCTAGTCCACATTTTCTCGGCGTAAGCGTGCGAAATGAACATGACGCAGAAGCGGGCCTGCTTCAGGTAGACGTCTGCCAGGTACTCCTGCAGATTTTCCCCCCACGTCTGGGCCTGCTTATCGCGGTCGTAAAAGACGCTGACGTTTTGCTGCTTCAAACGATCGGCGAGAGACTCGACTATCTGGCGATCCTCTCCGGCGAATGAGAATGCCACGTCGTAGTCGTATTGCGTCGCCATGGCTACAGCTTCCTAATTGCGGTCATAAATTCTTCAAGGTCCCGCGCGGTAAATTGCGTACGTCATGGTCATCCTTCCCAATAGTGGTACGGATCGTCGTTTCAAGAACGCATGAAAAGCGATTACGTGCATTCGCTACCGTCAAACAAAGATCATCCGTCCTCTCCGCTCCCTCAGCCCATCGAAGCCAGCTTGGCAAAGCCGGACTTGAACGCCCCCACCAGCGTGTCGATCTCCGCTTCGGTCATCGGCGTGGAGAACACGCACGCACCCGTGCTGATGATGCTGCAACCTTCGTTGTAGAGGTGATCGAGCAACGCCTTGAGTCGGCGCGACTCGTCGGGCGTCGGGTAGGCATCGCGGTAATTTCGTGGCGGCGTCTGCTTCATGTGCACCAGGAACATCGAGCCCGCCCCGGTGACGCTCGCGGGCGCGCCCGTCGCGCGGATCGCGTCTTCGATGCCGTTCCTGGCCCGATCGGTCAGCGCGTTCAGGCGCGCCACCGCGGGTCGGTCGAACTTCAGCATCGCCGCCATGCCCGCGGTCATGCTGATCGGGTTGGCCGTGAATGTTCCGGAGTGCGGGAACACGTAGCGGGGCGACTGCGGGTTGAGCACATCCATGACTTCGGCGCGGCCGGCGACGGCGCCAATGGGAAATCCACCGCCGATGATCTTGCCCAGCGCGGTCATGTCGGGCGTGACGCCGTAGCGCGCTTGCAAGCCGGCGTGCTCGGCCCTGAACGTGATGACTTCATCGAACACCAACAGCACCCCGTGGCGCGCGGACCACTCGCGCAGCGCGGTAACGAACTCGGCATCCGCCGGACACAGGCCGACGCGGTGCGGCATCAGATCGATCAATACGCACGCGAGGTCCTTGGCGTGCTCGTCCAGGATCGCCAGCGTGCGCTCGGTGTCGTTGAACGGAAAGACAACGACGTCCTTGAGCGCGGACTCGGGTGTGCCGTGCACCAGCGGAACGCTGCGCGGATGGTCGATGCCGCCCCAGGTCGCCGGCGTGGAGCCCTGGCTCACCTCGGCGTAGTCGTAGACGCCGTGGTAGGCGCCCTCGGCCTTGGCGATCTTCGGCCGCCCGGTAAATGCGCGGGCCGCCTTCAGCGCGACCATGATCGCCTCCGTGCCCGAGTTCATGAAGCGCATCTTCTCGAACGAGGCGTTGCGGCTGCACAAGTGCTCGGCATAGCGCACCTCGATCTCGGTTCCCATCATGAACGCGGTGCCGCGGGTCATCTGCTCCGTCACCGCATCGATGATCTCGGGGCAGGCGTGGCCGTGGATCAGGGACGCCATGTTGTTGGAGAAGTCGATGCGCGTGACGCCCTCGAGGTCGGTCACGCGGCAGCCCTTGCCGCACTCGACGTAGGTCGGGTGACTCCCCCGCAGGATCGCGTTGCGGCTGACGCCGCCGGGAAGGACTTTGAGGGCCCGCTCGTAGAGGGCGGCGCTGCGTGAGAGGTCGGTTTGCATCACATTTAAGAATTAAGAATTAAGAATTAAGAAGTGGTCGTATTGCGCCTCGAACTCTTGATGATCGAAACGAAGATCGCCGTCAGCTCGTCGCATTCCCGCTGCAGAGGAGCTAGCTTTTCCGGAATGACAAACTCTGCATCAACAAGCAGCTCGAGCCAGTAAGCGGTTTCTTCGACTTCCTTCAAACAGTCGCCGCACTTCGAGATGAACTCCGGCTTACTGCGCGCTCGGAAAGCCTCCCGATAGTTTGCTCCCACCGACGTCCCGGAACGGAGCACCTGCTTGCCAAGAATCTGTGCTTCGGTCGTTTTCGGCAGAGCCGAAAACATCCGAACAATACGAAGCGCAAAGCTCTTACGTTCGTTTACGCAAATCTTTCCCCGGATCTCCTGTTACCACCTTCTTAAATCTTAATTCTTCCTTCCTAACTAATTTGGTTTGCGTGGTCATGTTAGGCTGCGGTCTTTTGATTCTCGTTTGGCTCGCTAACCGTAGACCGTTGCGACCAGGTCGCTCCACTACGCGGTAAGAATATTAATCCGGCGCGGCGCGCTCCTGCTGCTCCGGATCTGAACCGCCAGGTAAATTAACGAGATGACACCAATGGCCGCGAGCTGCTTGGTCGATCGCGGATTGCATTTTCCTTCAATTCCATACAGGAGGGTGTCGGCCTAACGACGAATCTACACGAGATCATTTTTCGTCTACCTACGGCGATCCGTTCTGGGTGCGAAGCAGAGGCGCAGCGGTGCGCTCCTGCACGAAATCGAAATCGATGCCTGGGCTCAGTTCGACGAGCCGAAATCCGTTCGGCGTGACTTCGATCACGGCGAGATCGGTGTAGATGCGGTTCACGACGGCCAATCCCGTCAGCGGAAAGGTGCACTTTTGCACGAGTTTCGCCTCGCCTTCCCTGGTGCAATGCTGGGTGATGACGAAGATCGATTTCACTCCCGCGACCAGGTCCATGGCGCCGCCGACTGCGGGGATGGCGTCGGGCTCGCCCGTGGACCAGTTGGCCAGATCGCCGTTCTGCGCGACCTGGAGCGCGCCGAGCACGCAAAGATCCAGGTGGCCGCCGCGGATCATGGCGAAGCTGTCCGCGTGATGAAAGTAGGCGGCGCCCGGCAGCGCCGTCACGCGCTGTTTGCCCGCATTGAGCAGCTCGGGATCGCCTTCGCCGGGCCTGGGCGCGGGGCCCATGCCGAGCAGGCCATTTTCTGTGTGGTAGATGAACGAGCGGCCCTCCGGCACGAACCTGGCGACCAGCTCCGGAATGCCAATGCCCAGATTCACATAGGAGCCGTCGGGAATGTCCTGCGCCAGGCGCTGCGCCATCTCCTCGCGCGTTCGCCCGATCACTGGCGGCTTCGTCATGGGTAGGACGCTCCTGCTGCGACGAGTTCCGATTCGTGGGCCGGGTTGGCGATGGCGACGACGCGATCCACGAAGATGCCGGGCGTGACGATCGACTCGGGGTCCAGCTGGCCCGGCTCGACGACCTCGGCGACCTGGACGATCGTGACCTTGGCCGCCATCGCCATCAGCGGGCTGAAGTTTCGCGCCGTCTTGTTGTAGAGGATGTTGCCGTGGGTGTCGGCGACCCGCCCCTTGATGAGACGAGAAGTCCGCGCGGAGGCCGTGCTCAAGCAGATACTTTCTGCCGCCGAATTCCCGGCATTCCTTGCCTTCCGCCAGCGGCGTTCCCACCGCGGACGGCGTGTAGAACGCCGGGATTCCAGCTCCGCCGGCGCGGATGCGCTCCGCGAGCGTTCCCTGAGGAACCAATTCCAATTTCGTGCGCCCGCTTCGGTAGAGCTCGGGGAAGACGGTCGAGTTGGCGGTGCGCGGAAACGAACAGATGACCTTGGAAACGCGGCCCGCCTTGAGCAGCGCCGCGAGGCCGACCTCGCCGCTGCCGCAGTTGTTGCTGATCATCGTCAGATTCGTGGCGCCCTGGTCGATCAGCGCGTGGATGAGCTCGATGGGACTGCCCGCTTCGCCGAAACCGCCGAACATGATGGTGGCGCCGTCGAAAATGTCCGAGACAGCCTCGGCCGCGCTCGCGACCCGCTTGTCGATCATTCTGACAAGAGCGGCTTGAAGAGCGCCGATACTCGGCGCCTGTGCGGCAGCCGTGGCGCGAACCCGGCGCCTGTCCGGGTTTCGCCACCCGCGCGTAGTCGATACAAGCCGGCCTCGTCGAACAGAACGCGGTCCTCGTAGTCGTCGAACCAGAGCGCCTCGGGGTTGCGGCCGACGATGCAGACCTTGCCGCGATCGGGGGCGCTGCCGGCGTTCCGAAGAATCTTGAAGATCAGGACGCCATTCTCGCTGCCCGCGAGTCCCGGTATCGCCTCGTTGGTGACCGCCGCAACTTCGGTCTTGCCTTTGTAATGGGTGATGGAAAGGCGCGCGTGGGCCTCGACGCCCGACAGCCCCTTTTGCGATTCGTTGAGAATATTCCACGCGGTCTCGATCGGAACGTTGAACGCCTTGTAGGCGACGATGTCGCGCCCGCAGAAGAAGTAGTGGTTCTCGCCGCCGGCGCGCTTGAACTCGCGCTGCAGAATGCGGAGGGCGTCCGCGTCATCGTTGATGCCCTTCATGATCGGCGCCTGGTTCTGCACGGTGAGCCAGCCGCGCGAGGCCAGGCCCCGCATCCCTTCGCCCGTCGCGGGGACCCATTGCTTAAAGCCCTGCGCGTCCTCGATGTAGTTTCCTTCCGCATCCTTGGCGAGGAACTCGTCCGGGTGCTCGAAGTGCAGCATCATGTGCAGGCCGACCTGCGGGTAGGTCTCGTGGAACCGATCGAGCATCGACAGGAAGGTGCGGTCGAAGCGCTGGGGATAGAACGCCATATCCTTGGTGCCGATGCGGATCGACTCGACGCCGGCTTCGGCCAGCGCGCCGAGCCAGGCCGCGATCTTTGAATTGTTCAGCACCATCGCGTCGCCGCCCGACATCAGGATCTCGCGCAACTTCTCGCGTCCGCTTTCGGGGTGCACGCCGCCGTTCGCCGCCACGGCCGCGTTGTGCTGCTTGATGTAAGGGATGATCTCGGGGATCAACGCGAGACCCTTCTTCGCGATGGTGCCGTCCTTTCGCTTGATCTGCTTACGGGCGATCAATTCTTCGCGGTAACAGAAGCGGCAATGGGCCGAGCAGGTCGAAATGACGTACATGAGTCCCATCTCGTACTTGTGCAGCAGGCCCTCGACGGGGCTGTAGTCCATCTGGTTGCCGGGATCCTCCGAGCCCGCAAGATCCATCGTCTCGGCGGGGTCGGCCTTGACGATGCGCTGAATCGCGGCGCTGGTCCTGGCCAGCTCGTAGTAATGGCGCGTGATCTTCACGGGCATCCGGGCTTCAACGTCACGATCGGTGCCCTTGAGCGCTTGCAGGCGTGCCACCTCGTCCTTGGAGTAGAAGTTGAGCATGTCCGCCGGCGCCTTCTCGTGGAAGAAGGGGGCAAGCCCACTGATAATTTCCCGCTCATAGCGGCCTTCTTCGACGCTCTCGAGAAACTTCTGCTCGCGTGCGGTGGGGACGTAGGGTTGTGGCTGTGTCATCGTTCGGGCTCCATTGCGGGGAAAGAATTAATGTCTATCGATCAGTTCCCCATTTTACGCCCAAATCCCCATCCTACAAAAGCATTTTGTGGCGAAGGTCGATCGTGCGTCATCGACTCTTCAGCGGTGAGCGCAGCGTCCCGTGCTGCGGTCGCCGCCAGCGATTGGACATCGCGAGGGCGCGAAATCGACACGCGAGGCCGTGCGCTTGACAGAGCGCGAGATTGGCTAAGTTATACGCTCACTGTTCTATGAACGAAGTTTACATCCTCGGCGGCGGCCGGACCGACTTTAAGCGCAACCTGAAAAAGGAAGGCAAAACGATTCGCGACCTGATCACGGAAGTCGGGCCGGAAGGCGATCGAGGACGCGAAGATCGATCCGGCGGAAATCGAGGCGGCGGCGGTGGGGAATTTCAACGCCGGCCAGTTCACGAAGCAGCTCCATCTCGGCGCGTTCGTGCCCGAGATCGATCCGAAACTTCACGGCATCCCGACGATGCACACCGAGGCGGCGTGCGCTTCGGGCGCGCTCTCGGTCATGCTCGGCGCGCAATGGATCATGGGCGGATTTCACGATGCCGTCCTGGTGGTCGGCGCGGAACAACAGAAGACGATGTCGTCGCTGGATGGCTCCGATGTCCTCGGCGCGGCGGCCGATTATCACATCGAGAAACCGGAATACGGCGACTTCATGTTCCCGAAATTGTTCGGCAAGATCGCGCAGATTTACATCGAGAAATATGGCGCCTCCGCCGATGCCTTCGCTGGGTGGCGTACAAGAATTACGCGCACGCGCGCTTGAATCCGCTCGCCCAGATGCGCGATGCGGATCTGACCTACGACTACGCCTCGCAGGTTTCGGAGAAGAATCCGAGCGTCGCTCCGCCGCTGAAGGTTACCGATTGTTCGCAGATCACCGATGGCGGCGGCCGCTGTCGTCCTCGTCTCCGGCAAGTATCTCGACAAACACGGCATCGATAAATCGAAGCTCGTCGCAGCTCCTCGGCTTTGGACTCACGACTGATTATCTCGCGCTCGAGAAAAAAGACGCGCCGACTTTTTCGACCGCGCGCAAAGCGGCCGAGAAAGCGTTCGGCATGGCGAACCTCAAGCCGCGCGACATGCAGCGGCGTGGAAGTGCACGACTGTTTTTCGATCACGGAAATCGTGCGCCTACGAAATTCTCGGGCTGGCCGAGACACGGCAAAGGCGCCGAGCTGGCGATGAGCGGTGCGACCGCATTACCGCAGGTGCGGAACGAAAAGGTGAGCGGCAAGTTCGACTTCGAAATTCCGGTGAACACCGGCGGCGGCCTGATCGGCGACGGTCACCCGGTCGGCGCGACCGGCGTGCGGCAGGTTTTCGAAGCTTACCAGCAGCTCACCGAGCAAGCCGGCGCGCGGCAGATCGACGGCGCGAAGAAATTCCTCACCTTCAACATGGGCGGCAGCCTAACGACCAGCGTCGCCATGATCTGGGGCCGGGATTAGGATTAGTGACGTTGCTGTGTCGGCTGACAAGCGTGATAACTTAACGGCCGTTTTACGGCGACAGAGCGCCGTCGCTACAACGCAATTGCGCTTCGGCGAATTACGCCGCGTGGGCGTGCTCGCGGGCGAGCGCTTCCAAATGCGCGTGGAGGAGCGACAAACGGACTTTGACGGCTTCGCAGCGCTGGCGTTCGCGGGTGGCGTCGCCTTCGAGAAGATGCTGGCTCTCGTACGGAGTCCGCGCCGGTTTTAGCGCGTTCTCGACGAAATCGTTGGCGATCCGCGCGCGCTCGAGATTCAACGAGTTCGTGAATTTTTCGGCCTCAGCGAGAGCGAGATCGCGAATCGTCGCGTAGGCGCGAATTTCGTCGGCGATGTAGGTCGACATCGCGTGGCGCGTTGACGACCAGTTCGCCGCGGCCTGGGAGCGTTTGAAAGTAGGGCGGACGATTGAGCTGCGGGACTTGTGGGTTGATTGCATGCCCTGAGGAAAAAGCAGCTCCTGTACCGGCAGAGCGGCTTCGAACCGCACAGAATCAATGCTTTAAGCGGTCGCACCTGCCGGTTGCTATGGGTCGCGCGACCGCTAAGGTCTGCCTGCCATGAGCGCACCTGATTCCATCGCAACCATGGCGGTGTTCCTCGATCTTGAGAACATCGCCATCGGCGCCCACGAGGCGCAATTTCCGGCGTTCGACGTGCGCAAAGTGATCGAGCGCCTTCTCCTTAAGGGTCACATCGTGGTGAAGAAGGCATACTGCGATTTCGATCGCTACAAAACCTTCAAGCGCGGCCTGCACGAAGCGGCCTTCGAGTTGATTGAGATTCCCCACGTCCGGCAATCGGGCAAAAATTCGGCCGATATCCGGATGGTCGTGGACGCGCTCGACCTTTGTTACACCAAGAGCCACGTCGACACCTTTGTGATCATCAGCGGCGATTCGGACTTCTCGCCTCTGGTCAGCAAACTGCGCGAGAACGCGAAGAAGGTAATTGGCGTTGGCGTCAAGAAATCGACATCCGATTTGTTCATCAGCAACTGCGACGAGTTTATTTATTACGACGACCTGGTTCGCGGGGAGCAGATCAAGAAGCGCCGGCACACCGCTCCCGCGGCGCCCGAGAACAAGGCCCCCGCCGCACCTGAAAACAGTCTGTCGGTCGATCGCGCGCTCGCCCTCCTCACTCGCACCATCGACGCTCTTCGCTCAGAGCGCGGCGAAGATTATCCGATCCGTGGCTCCCTGGTGAAACAAGCGATCAAACGCCAGCATCCCGGTTTCAACGAACGCGCCCACGGTTTTCGCGCCTTCAATGAGTTGCTCCTCGAAGCGCAAAAGCGAGGCCTTGTGAAACTCGAGGACGATAAACAGGCCGGCACCTACATCGTCCATCCGATGGAGTAGGACGATTCGGCTCGACTCGCCCTACCAAAACTATTTGCGGCGATATTTTTCGCGATACTTATCGCGCAACCGCGTTTGCCGATTCGACAAGTCGATCTTCCGGCCATCAATGAACGCGGCCTCCACCTGCGTCGGGAAGTCGAGCGGATCGCCATTGGTCACGATCAAGGTCGCGGTCTTTCCCGTTTCCAGCGAACCTAGCCGGTCCGCCACGCCCAGGATTTGCGCAGCGTAAATCGTCACGGCTTTGAGCGCCTCTTCTTTCGGCAGACCATAACCAGCCGCAAGGCCCGCTTCGTAACCCACATTGCGCTCATTGGTCTCCGCACCGCGTCCGTTCGACGCGATGCAAAACCGGACGCCGGCCTGTTGCAATTTTGCGGCGCTATTCCACGCGCTGTCGTAATCGTCGTCTCGCCTCGGAGGCAGACTCGTCGCTGGTCCGAGAATCACGGCCACGTCGCTCTCCTTTAATTGGGGTGCGATTCGCCAGGCGTCGTCGCCGTCGACCAGCACGATTTTCAGCTGCATCTCTTTTGCCCAGGCCAGGGCCGCCTGGATTTGCGCGAGGGTGCTGGCGTGAACGAAAAGTGGCAGTTTGCCATCGAACACCGGCATCAACGCTTCCCATCGCAAATCGGTTTTGAAATCCGGCCCGGGATTCTTGCGCGTCTGCCAATAAGCGCGCGCGATCTGGAAAGCGTCGCGGATTTGTTTCTGCGCTTTCTCCATTTCCTTCAGTTGATCCTTCACCGACTTCCGCGCTCGCGGGCCGGCGATCGATCGTCAGGCTCGGCCAGCGTAAATGCATCGCCGCCGGCGAGAGCACCGTCATTTCCTCCGGCGTCCACCCATCGAGACGCAAGACCGCGGATTGTCCGGAGATGATTCCGCCTTCCGGCACCGAAAGCGCGGTCAGAACTCCAGCGGCGCGGGCGACCGGAATCAATTCGCTGTCCGGATTTACGCTGGTGACGCTGCGCACATTCGGATTGAGCGCACCCGCTTCCTCGACATCGACCGTGGCGCGCACGGCGCCGATCTCAACCAAACCGAGGACAGTGTTGGCATTGATCAAGCCCGGGTAAACATGCTTGCCGGTCCCGTCGATAACTTCCGCGCCGGGGGGAACCGCAGCGTCCGCGCCGATCGCGGTGATCTTGCCATTTTCAAAAATAATCGTGCCGTTTGGAATCTCCGGGCCGGTCACCGGATGAATAGTCGCGCCTTTGATCGCGATCGGCTTCGCCTGAGGTGACGCCGGCATCGTGTCTGAAGCGCGGACGACGGCAATCGCGCAAAACCCTAATAACCCGAGAGCAACGCGCTTCATTCCGACGCATCCTCCATGCAGGTGTGCTTGTCGGACCCGTCGCCATAGATGGGGGCGAGCTCATGGTCGCGATGTTTTTCCTGGGCCGAAGTCTTCGGCGGCTCTTTCTCGTCTTTCTTCTCGGAATCGCTGTCCTTCCCGGGCCCGATTTCCTTCAGCCGCTCCACGAGCGCTTTTTGGACAAGCGCCTCGCGTTGCGTTGCCGCGGTTTTGCGCGCTTCCGTGTCTTCGGCGCGATCGAAATATTTCCGGCCATCGATCCAAGTCTGCTGGACGCGCGCGTAGTTCGAGAGCGGGTTGGACGTCCAGACCACGAAGTCGGCGTCCTTGCCGGCCTCGAGCGAACCGACCTTGGCGTCGATCCGCAATTGCTTCGCCGGATTGATTGTCACCAGCTTCAACGCGTCGTCGGGCGTGAGCCCGCCGTATTTCATCGACTTCGCCGCTTCCGTGTTGAGGCGCCGTGCGAGATCTGCGCTATCGGAATTCACCGAGGTAACGACGCCCTGGCCGTTCATCATCGCGGCGTTATCGGGAATGGCGTCGTAAACCTCGAACTTGTAGCCCCACCAATCGGCAAAGGTCGATCCGCCTACCCCGTCTTTCGCCATCACATCCGCGACTTTGTAACCCTCTAGAATGTGTTGGAGCGTGCCGACCTTGATCTTGAATTCGCGCGCGACTCCGAGGAATGCCAGGACCTCGTCCTGTCGATACGAATGGCAATGGATCAACCGCTTGCCACTGAGAATTTCCGAGATCGCTTCGAGCTGGAGATCGCGACGCGCCGGCAGGTTCGATTTCTTTTTCAGCGCCGCATCGTATTCCTGCGCCGCGCGGAACCGATCGCGCATGATCTGTTCAACGCCCATTCGCGTTTGCGGATACCGCGTCTTGAACTTTTCCCCCCAGTTCGACTGCTTCACGTTTTCCCCGAGGGCGAACTTCACTCCCGGCGGCGCGTCGGCGAACTTCAATTCTTCCGCGGAAGCACCCCAGCGGAACTTGACCACCTGGTTCTGGCCGCCCATCGGATTGGCGGAACCGTGAAGCAGATTCGCCGTCGTCACGCCTCCCGCCAGCTCGCGGTAAAGGCCGATGTCCGTCGGATCGACCACGTCGCCGATTCGAACTTCGCAGGTCACGGCGTGGCTTGATTCATTTACGCCGCGACTAATCGCCGTGTGCGAGTGGCAATCGATAATCCCCGGCGTGACATGCATGTTCTTACCGTCAACAACGAGGCCGCCACTCGGCGCTTTCAATCCCGGACCGACCGCCGAAATCTTGCCGTTCGTAATGAGCAGGTCGGCGTTCTGCAGCGTGCCCTGCGGGCCCGAGGTCCAGATCGTTGCGCCTTGAATGAGAACGGCCTTTGGTTGTTCCGGCGGCGCCGCGCGGCCAAAGGCGCCCGCCGGGTACGTTTCCGGAAAATCGAGGGGCTTATCGAGCGACGACGGTTTCTCATCGGGCTTCTTGGTCGGCGTGAAGGGAGCCGTCCGCTTCGCGGTCCAGCGAACGTTTGCGAACCCGGGCCCGTCACCGTTTCCGGTAATCGTTTCGCCGGCGACCTGCCCTGTCAGCCGGATGGAGCCTTCTCCTTTGTCGAACAGTTTCGCCGGTGCGATGACCAACACCGCGTCTTCTTTGGCGGAGAGGCTTGCCTTTTCGCCCGCGACCTTCGCCTCCAGTTTTTCGAGTTTGCCTTCGACGCTTAGCGGCACTGTCTTGCCGTCGACGATTAATTCCCAAGTCCCGCGCAAATCGCGATCGCGCGCCTGGTCTGTATCGTAATAATGGCCGTCCACCCACGTCGTGAGGACGCGCGCGTCGTCTCCGAACAGATCACCACTCGCGATCACCAGGTTCGCCATTCGCCCCGGCGCGATCGAGCCGAGGCGATCCGCCACGCCGAACATTTCCGCCGGTGTCGTCGTCAACGCTGCGAGCGCTGCCTCCTTGCTCAATCCGCGGCGGACCGCAAGCCGCAGCCGGGCCCAGAAATCCTTTTCGGGTTTCTCGAGCTTCTCGGTCGTGAGTGCGAATGGAATCCCAGCTTCAGCGAGCCGGGCCGGATTGCTGGGAGCGCGGTCCCAGTGTTGCAATTCGTCCAGCTCCACCTCGAGAGCATTCTCCGGCCGCTCGATCTCGGGCGGTTTCGGAAAATCGAGCGGCAGGATTATCGGGGCTTTTTTCTCTGCCAGCGTTTTCCGGACGCGGTATTCGTAGCCGTTGCCGAACAGGATCGGTTTCAATTTGAACTCGTCCGCAATTCGCAACGCGCGGAGCAAATCAAGCTCATCTTCCGCCTCGAACACCGCCGGGTTGCGTTGCATCTGCTCCGCGAGCGCGGCAAGGCTCGCGTTGGTTTCCGGTCGTTCGGTCGTGCCTGGGCTTTTCCGATACGTGTCCTGGGCCGCTTGATACCATGAGGCGTCCAGAAAACTCTGGCGAATCAGGGCGATGCTTCCCATGAGCGAATTCGGATAACCGCGATCGCCGTCGCGGCCATCGCGATCGAAATCGAACCCAATGTGCTGCGCCACGACTGGCGCGACGACCATGGTATCAACGTCCGCTTCCTGAAGATTGATTAGCGCGCTCGCTCCATGAAAAACGCCGCGGGCCGGAACGACCAGCGCACTGGTGAAGCCGAGATCGCGGAGCGACTTCGTCCCTTTCTTGTCGAGGTTGAGATAATCGGTGGCCCTGCGTTCCGGTGTCACTCGCGGGTTCCACGAACGCGTGCCTTTCGCCGTTTCGCGCGGCACGTCTTTTGGCTTCGCGTTCGGATCGTCCGAATCGGTATCGCTGCGAGGCGGCTCCGGCTTCAGCGTCTCGGGCAGATCGAGCCGGCTGTAAGCATCGATGAATCCTGGATAAATCGTTTTTCCCGCCAGGTCCCACACCCGGGCTTCCGGCGGCACTTTCACGTCCGGTCCCACTTCAACAATGATCCCGTCGCGGATCAGGACCGTCCCTTTTTCGACCATCTTCCCCGGTGCCGCGATAATCCGCGCGTTGGTCAGCGCATGAACACGCGGGTCGTTCTCACGAATTCCCTGCTTCGGAACAGTGGTGACTTGACCGGAACTGGAAATCGCCAGGGAGAGCGCAGCCGCAAGCCACAAACGTCGCCGAAATTTCATGACAGGAGTTGCAGGCTAACGTGTCGCTCGCGCGAGACAAGCCCGCGTTTCGGTTTCGACTCGTCACAACCAAGCCGCGTTCCAGCGCGCGGTCCCTCAGCCCATGTAACCTCGCCTTACCGCCCTCGTTCCCAAGCTCCAGCTTGGGGACGCCGATGTCTTGGAAGCTCTGCTTCCCCGGCGTTGCCAAGATTTGGCGTTCATGATGTAATCCAGGCCTGCGAAGCTGGAGCTTCGAAGACAAGCGCGTTCCCAAGCTGGAGCTTGGGAACGAGGATCAAACGAGGATGAGCTTGGGAACGAGGATGACGAGGATGAAATAGAAAACCGGCGCGCTGCGACGCTCGCTCGATTACCCCATGTAATACCCGCCGTTCACGTTCAAGACGTGGCCGGTAATGTAGCTCGCCATTGGCGAAGCGAGGAAAAGCGCGGCGTTCACGATCTCCTGGACGTCGCCCAGCCGGCCGAGCGGAATCTGCTTTTTGAAATTCTCCGTCACTTCGTCCGGCATTCCTTTGCTCATTCCGACGTCGATGAAGCCGGGCGCGATTGCGTTCACGGTAATGTTTTGCCGGGCCAGCTCGCGCGCCGAGACTTTGGTCAGCGCGATGATCGCCGCCTTGCTCGACGAATAATTCGCCTGCCCGAACAATCCCATCTGGCCGCTGACCGATGAAAGATTGATCACGCGTCCACCATTTCGCAGCACTGCCGCCGCCGCCTTCGTGACGTTGAATGTGCCGGTGACATTCACGCGAAGGACGCTTTCGAAATCCTCGAGCGTCATCTTCTTCATCGTCCGGTCGCGAATGATCCCGGAATTGTTGACCAGCACATCCAGTCCGCCGTGGCGCTCCTGGATCTGCTTCATCATCGCCTCGACCTGCGCGGGGTTTGTAACATCACACTCGATCACGAGCGGCTCCCGCAATGCTCCGGCTACATTCGTCGCATCGGTCCTATTCGTCCCATCCGGATCTGCGAGATAATTGACCACGCAGTTGGCTCCCCGCTCCCCGAACGCCTTTATCATTTCCGCGCCGATCCCGCGCGAACTGCCGGTCACGAGAACGGTTTTGCCGTTGAAATCCAACGGATCGGTCATGAAAGAGGTCGAGGGTTGAGGGTTGATCCGCCTTCGTTCGGCTTCGGCGAGACAGGGAGTTGAGAGCGGGAAAATCGGCGCACGATCAGCGCAATGGGCAGTCCGATTAAGATCATGTGGACGCACACGGCGGTCACGTCCCGGGAGAGAGAAGGATGAACGACAGGGTAGGCGAGCGGCATGACGATCCAATACATGACGCCGTAAACCATCACTCCATAGAGCAATCCTGAAACGACCGCGTGCCGCGTGAGCGCAACAATTTTGCGGCTCGCGATGTAGAAAACGGAGGCGGCGACGAAGGCAATAAAGAAATGGATGACCCAGCCCAAGCCAGCCGTTACCAGGCCCCCTTTGAGAGCCGATTCGCGACCGATTAAGCCCGCGGCGACTCCTTGCAAGACGCGGACCGGACTGACGCCTTTGGGATACGCCAGCGCAAACGCAGAGCTGATGTCCAAGACCCCCGCGACCATCGTGGCCCATGCGATGGCCGAAAAAGCCTGCGATCGTCTTTCGGCCCTCGGTCCAGCAATCGATGGAGTCATGCGCGGAGGTTAGGCTCAAAACGCTTTGCCTGACAAGGGATTGCCGCTAAGTTTTGCGCCTTATGTCCGCGCCGATTCGCGTTCTCACTGCCGTGCCGATTTGCGACGGCCACGATAGCGCGATCAACACGATCAACCTGGAGTTCATTCGGAATGGAATCGAGGTCGTCTATCTCGGGTTCCATCGTTACGTCAGCGACATTGTTCGCGCCGCCATTCAGGAGGACGTCGCCGCGGTCGGCATCTCCAGCTACAACGGCGGCCACATCGAGTTCTTTGCCGAGGTCGTGAAGCAGCTGAAGAAACGCGGGGCGGACGACATCAAAGTTTTCGGCGGCGGCGGCGGCACAATTACGCACGACGATCAGCGCACGATGCAGAAGCGCGGCGTCGATCAAATTTTCTTCGCCGGAACGTCGCTCACCGAAATGGTTGAGTTCGTTCGGAAACGTTACGGAAAACGCCCGAAGCGTCGGACCACGAGCGATGCGGAGATGAAATTGGCGCGGAAGCTGACCGAAATCGAAGACAGCTACGCCAACGGCAAACGAGCAAAGAAGAAAATCGAGAATCGAAAATCGATCCGCGTACAGGCGGATCGAAAATACCAAAGTCATCGGCTTCACCGGCCCTGGCGGCGCCGGCAAGACGACGCTGATCGACGAAATCGTCCTGCGTCTGCTCCATCGCGGACAGCAAGTCGCGGATCGCCATTCTCTCGCACGATCCGAGTGTGGTCGGCGAAGGCGCGCTCCTTGGCGATCGCGCGACCATGATCAACTCGCAGGACGATCGCGTTTTCATGCGAAGCATGGCGACCCGCGGCCAATCTGGCGGTCTGTCTCCCGCGACGGAGGATTGCCTTCAGCTTCTGGCGCAAAGAAGGATTCGATTACGTCATTATCGAGACTGTGGGCACGGGTCAGGAAGCGATGCCGTTCCAGAATAAATTGGTCGATCAAACCGTTCTGGTCATGAACCCGGATTACGGCGCGCGGCTACAGCTCCAGAAGATCGTGATGCTGGACCTCGCGGACATCGTCGTCGTGAACAAGAGCGACCAGGAACGGGCCCGGACCGCGATGAGTGAAATCGAGCGCCGGCTCGAGGGGAACAATCGTAAGCAGCAACTAGTCGCCACGGTTGCAAAACGTCACCGCGACCCGGGCGTCGATGGACTTTGCGATCTGCTGGTGGAAGGAAAATGATTCGTCCGCAGATTTCGCAGATTGACGCAGATTACATCGAAGGGGCGGCCGTTCTTTGGTGACTCAAAATCTGCGGAATCTGCGTTAATCTGTGGACAAAACCGGAGGTCTTTTATGAGCAAGCTCGGACGGGTAGTCGAAGCGGTAGAAAAGTACAACGCGTTTGTTGAGGACGAAGTGAAGCGCGCGCGGACCGACAAGAAATTCGGAGCGGAGATGATGAAGCGCTGGAACGAGATCAAGGCGAAGATCCCCGTCGGAACGGCGCCTACGGGTTTGAAGTTGCCGCGCCTTGCTTTGCCCGAGATCGACGAGGCGGGCGACATCACCCGCTACTTGTTAGGCGACGGTTTGCCGGGAGAGTTTCCATTTCTCAATGGCGCGTATCGCGAAATGTATCTCGAGCCGCTCCAAAACGCCGCCGATCGAGACCGGCACTTACGAAAAGAACGGCCACGGTGCGAAGTCGAAGCTGAACGGCAGTAAGAATGGAGCGCGCAACGGCGCCGCGAAATTGGCGGTGACCGAAGAGCCGACGCGTTTGTTCTCCGGGCTCATGCTGGCGGAAGACACCAACGAGCGTTTCCATTTTCTCGGCCGTCACCAGCGCTCGAAGCGTCTGAGCACCGCCTTCGACGGCCCGACGCTTTACGGAATCGATTCCGACGCGCCCGGCATCCTCGGCAAGATCGGCGAAGGCGGCGTCGCCGTCGACACGGTCGAGGACATGGTCCGGCTCTACGACGGATTCGATCTCGGTTCGCCGGATTTCTCCGCCTCGATGACGATCAGCGGCCCGGCGCCAATCATCATGGCGATGTATATCGCTGCGGCGAAGCGGCGGTTCGGCCCCGGCGTCGTGCCGAAACTTCGCGGCACCATCCAGGCCGACATTTTCAAGGAAGTCCAGGCGCAGAACGAAACCATCTTCCCGGTCGAAGCGTCGCTCCGTTTTCTCACCGACATGATGGAATACACCACCCGCGAGATGCCGCGCTGGTATCCGGTTTCGATCAGCGGTTATCACATCGGCGAAGCGGGCTCGACGCCGGTGCAGCAGGCCGCCTACACGCTATCGAACGGTTTCGCTTACGCCGAGATGATGGCGGCGCGTGGAATTCCGGTCGACGAATTCGGCCCGCGGCTTTCCTTCTTCCTCGATTGCGGGTTGGACGTCGAATACATCGCGCTTACTCGCGTTTCGCGCCGGATCTGGGCGATCGGCATGCGGGACGCGTTCGGGGCCGGCCACAAGGCGCAGATGTTCAAAGTGCACACCCAGACCAGCGGACGCTCGCTTGTCGCTGCCGAGTTCAAGAACAACCTCACCCGCACCGCCGCCGAGCTGATGCTCTCGTACATGAACGGCACGAACTCGTGCCACTCGAACAGCGCCGACGAGCCATTCACCACGCCGAGCGAAGAATGGATCCGGCTCGCCGCGCATGGCCAGGCCATCCTGCTCGACGAGTCCGGCCTCTTCAAACACACCATGAACATGCTCAGCGGTTCGCCGGGAATGAAGGCGGTCGAGCGCGCGGTGGAAGCGGCGATTCTCGAGGAATTCCGCGAGATCGAGCGCCTCGGCGGAGTCATGGGAGCCGTGGAAAATCGTTATCAGCGGAGCCAGATCCAGACGGCCGCGCATCGCTACGAGCAACAGATTTATAACGGCGTTCGTCCGATCATCGCGTTGAACAAATACCGAAACGACTCCGAGGAGATGCCGGAGTTCGAGCTGGCCCGGACCCCGCGGGCGAAGCAGCAATTGCAGGTCGATCGTCTGACAAAGTTTAAGCAAAGGAACGCAGCGAAAGCGGGGAAGGCGCTCGACGAAACTCGCCGCCGTCGTCGAAACCGACGAGAATTGTTTCCCGGCGCTGCTCGAAGCCGTCGAAGTCTGCTCGTTAGGCCAGATCAGCGAACGTTTGCAGGAAGTCGTCGGACGGTTTCGACCGATGGTGTAGGTCGGGATCTGTCGCACCCTACGTCCTCGTTCCCAAGCTCCAGCTTGGGAATGCCCGTGTCTGCGAAGCTTCGCTTCGTTTGGTTGCGTCGCGAATGCGCGCGTCGATTTTGAGTCCGCCGTTGAAGCAGAGCTTCAGGAGAAATTGCGTTCCCAAGCTGGAGCTTGGGAACGAGGAACACGACGAAACGGGTGAATGGAAGTCCATTCACCAGTCACTGATCACCATTCACTTCTTCGCCGCCGCGCGCTTCAGTCGCATGTTTTTGCCATAGAACTGGAGGCAGCTCTGGTCGGCGACTCTCGTTGCGTTGAGGGTTACCAAAACATCGTCGCCTGCCCGAGTAATCGTTCCCGTTCCGGAATTCCTGAAGCTGTCCTCCCATTTGAAAGTGAGCGTGTTCCCGGAAATCTTCCCGGGCCCGTCCGCTTCGGGCGCTGCGCCGTGCCCATCCACCCACACCGCGTCAAACCGGATGTGCATTGCGCTGCCCGATTGCTCGATGCTCAGTTGAAAAACCGCCCGGCCGCTCAGAAATTTCTTGTCGGTGTATTCGCCCACCCAACCGGATGAATCGGCGGCCGCGACACTGAGCCGGGAGAAAGCGACCACGAGAAGCGTGACAATGATGCGGGACAGAACGCGAAAGCTTTTCATGATCCAAATGTCGCGCCGGCTGGGCACTTCTGCCAATTCAGATTGTGAGCGTATCGCCCGGCGTTATGCTGCGCCAACGGATGACTTTCCGGCCACCAGATGTCGGCACCTCCGCCCGAGCAAGGATTGCCTGGCGGCTCTTGCCGTTCCTTTTTCTCCTCTACGTCGCGAACTACCTCGATCGCACGAACATCGCCTACGCGACGCTCGGGATGAAAGGCGACCTTGGCCTGAGCGACTCGGTTTTCGGCACGGCCAGCGGCATTTTTTTCATTGGCTATTTCGCGCTGCAAATTCCTGGAGCGCTTTTGGTCGAACGGTGGAGCGCGAGGCGTTTGCTCTCGCTCACGCTTATCACCTGGGGCGCTCTAACTGCGCTGACCGGTTTCGTGCGCACGCCGCGGGAGCTTTACGGCGCGCGTTTCCTGCTCGGCGCCGCCGAGGCCGGATTTTTCCCCGGGGTGATCGTCTATCTTTCGCACTGGTTCATCTATCAGGACCGGGCGAAGGCGCTGGCCCGTTTCATGGCCGCGATTCCCATTGGGTTCATGATCGGAGGGCCGATTGCCGGAGCGATCCTTGGTGTGCACTGGTTCGGCATCACGGGATGGCGATGGCTTTTCCTTCTGGAAGGTGCGCCCGCAATCGTCCTGGGAATCACGGCGCTCTTCTTGTTGCCGGATTGGCCCAGGGACGCGAGATGGCTTATGCCGGGCGAACGCGAATGGATCACTACCCGCCTTGACGAAGAGCGGCGCGCAAAGGCTGGCGCCGAGCAGATCACGATCTGGCAGGCCCTCCGGCATCCGGCCGTGCTGATGCTCACGGCCGGTTTGTTTTTCACCTATAGCGGCGGCTACGCGTTCTGGTTCTGGTTTCCCACGATGCTTCAGCGGTTCACCGGTTGGACGGATGTTCAGCGCATCGGCTGGATCGGGGCGATCCCATTCGTGGCGGGCCTGATCGGTATGCTCGTTCTGGGCGGAAGCTCCGACCGCACCGGGGAGCGGCGCTGGCATTTTGCCATCCCTCAACTGACGGCAGCGCTCGCCCTCGGCGTGTGGTTTTTCATCCCGCAGTCGAACGTGCTGCTCATCGCTGTGTTCACGCTGGTCGGCTTCGGCACGGTCGCCTATCTGCCCTCGTTTTGGGCGCTTCCTTCCGCGTTTCTCACTAGTTCCGCGGCCGCCGCGGCGGTCGGTTTCATCAACTGCACCGCGAGCATCGGAGGATTCGTCGGCCCGAAAATTTTCGGCGACCTCAGTCAGCACACGGGTTCATTCAACACCGGATTCATTTTTATGATCGCCTGTTGGATTATCGCGTCCGTGCTGGTGCTGCTCTGCCCGCGGGAACGAGCGCCATAAAATCTATGCGGACGACATTGCGGCGCTTCAACTCGTCGAAAAAGCTAGCGGGTTTCATTTCCTCTCGCCGACGTACTTTGCAACCAATGCCTGAAAGAGCGGGTCGCCGCGGAGCGAATCGAAGCGATTGTCGATTATCGGGCCGCCGTTTCCGGCGCCGCCGACCGGGATCGCTCGCTCGTCGTAAGCCTTCTCGAGAAGCCGCAACGCTTCGTCTTTTTTCCCGAGCATCGCATTGATCTCAGCCAGCGCATAACTGGACACGAACCTCCGCTGTGATTCGTTCATCAACTCTTGGAGAATTTTTTGCGCTTCGGCCGGTTTGCCGGCCCGTGCGAAGGCACAGGCGATGATGGCCTGTAAGGCATCACTCGCGATGGCGCCCCCCGATTTCTTGTAATTCGCGATCGCCTCATCGAACTGACCCTTTTGTTCGAGAAGCTGGCCGCGCACCCAATAACCGACGCCGAAGTTCGGATCCAGTTCGACGGTCCGGCGATTTTGCTGCCACGCTTCTTCGGTGCGGCCGGCGGAAAAGAAAGCGCTGGCCAGGACCGAATTGATGATGAGCGAAAGCGGATCGAGATCGTGGGCGCGCCGAATTTCGGCAATCGCTTCGTCGTATCGCGCTGTCGACTGCAGAATTTCGCCGTACCATTGATGGGCTGAGGCGTAGTTCGGGTTCAAAACGAACGCGCGTTTGAATTCCACTTCGGCAGCCGCGAACTGCAGATCCGCACTGAGCGCGTTCGCCAGCGCAGTGTGCGCTTCGCCCAGGGAGTCATCGAGCTGAATGGCGCGGCGCGCGGGAGGGAACGCGCGATCGATGAGTTCCTTCGGGGCGCTGTTGGTGTAAGCTGCCAGGGTCGAAAAGCAGTCTGCCAATCCAGCGTAAGCGAGGGCGTAGGACGGATCTTTATCGATAGCTTGTTGGAAGTACTCGGCCGCCTTTCTCAGGTCTGCTTCCGTCCGTCGATTCCAAAAAAGCCGGCCCTTGAGATAGAGTTCGTACGCTTCCGGATTCTCTGTCGGCTTCTTCGCGAGCGCCGTCTTCTCCGCCCCGCTCAATTTTGCCTGTAACGCGTCCGCGATCGTTTTCGCGATGTCGCTCTCGACCGCGAAGATATCGGTCAGCTTGCGATCGTAGATTTCAGCCCAAAGATGCGCGTTCGTGGTCGCGTTGATGAGCTGGACATTCACCCGCACCTGGTCGTTCGCTTTTTGAACGCTGCCCTCAAGAATGTTGAGAACACCCAGCTGCTTCGCGATCTCGGGCAGATTCTCCGGCGCGCTTTTAAATTTTTGCGTCGAAGTCCGGGCGATGACCTTCAAATCTGCGACTTTCGCCAGGCGCGTTAGGATTTCGTCCTGGACTCCTTCGGCGAAGAAGGCGTTCTCCGGATCACGACTGAGGTTATCGAACGGCAGCACTGCAATCGACTTTGGATTGATGGCAACGTCGTTAGACAGCGTATGCGATTCGGTGTCTGTCGTAACGCGGCGCGGCGCAAGCACGAACTTGTCGAAAACGAAATATCCGAGCGCGAGTGCAAGCACGGCGATGATCATCCGATCCATCCGGCGCGCGGTTTGGGGCGCGATTGATTGCTCCGGCGCCACGTCGGCGTCGCGCTTCAATCCTTCTGGCGTTACCTCGAAAACCCAGCTGAAGATCAGGGCGGGAATGAATCCGATGGCGAGCAGGATGACGATGCTGCGCGGCAACCAATCCGGCGCGCCGAACATTGGCAGCACGGTGCTCGCGACCTGAGTGAGCAGCCATGCGCCGACGAGATACAGCCCCGCCATGCGGACGACGTTGCGCCGCTTCAGTTCGGCGAAAAAATTGCGGTCGCTCATTCTCGGCGCGCGAGTATGGCGGGCGCAGGTTGGCTTACAACATATTCCGGTCTTTAGGTCTTTAGCGCGACGTTGAACGGCGCGCCGGTCTTGGCGCGGACATCGTCCAGGTTGGCGCCCGGCTGCAGCTCAATCAGAATAAGGCCGCCACCTTGTTTGACCTCGAAGACGGCGAGATCGGTGATGATGAGGTTAACGACACCGAGACCGGTGATCGGCAGTGTGCATTCCTTCAGGATTTTCGGAGCGCCGTCCTTCGAGGTATGTTCCATGACCGCGACGACACGCTTCACGCCGGCGACCAAGTCCATCGCACCGCCGGGGCCCTTCACCATCTTGCCGGGGATCATCCAATTCGCGATGTCGCCTTTGTCGGTTACTTCGAACGCGCCGAGGATGGCGAGATCGATGTGGCCGCCGCGAATCTGGGCGAATGAATCCGCGCTCGAGAAGAAAGCGGAGCCGGGCATCGTCGTGATAGTTTGTTTGCCGGCGTTGATCAGGTCCGGATCTTCTTTGCCGGGCTGAGGGAATGGCCCGATACCTAACAAGCCGTTCTCCGATTGGAGGGTCACGTTCATTCCTGCGGGAATGTAGTTTGCGACCAGGGTGGGAATGCCGATGCCGAGATTAACGTAATAGCCTTCGCGTAACTCCTGCGCGGCGCGCTTCGCGAGCAGATCGCGGACGGTAGATCCGGCCTTTGCGACGGCCGCGCCTTGCACGGTGCGGAATTCGATCCGCTTCTCATATTTTTCGCCCTGGATAATCCGATCGACGTAGATCCCGGGCGTATGGACCTGATCCGGATCCAGCTCACCCGCTTCAACCAGCTCTTCCACTTCGGCGACGCAGATCTTCCCGCAGGTCGCGATCATCGGATTGAAATTTCGCGACGTCATTCGAAAGACGAGGTTCCCGGATTTGTCGCCTTTCCACGCTTTCACGAGCGAGACCTCCGCCTTGATCCCGGGCTCGAGGACGTAATCGAGATCGCCGATTTTTTTAGTTTCTTTTCCCTCAGTCAATTTCGTTCCAAAACCGGTCCGTGTGTAAAACCCGGGAATCCCCGCGCCGCCCGCACGCAATCGCTCCGCCAGCGTTCCCTGCGGGATAAGCTCGAGCTCCAATTCGCCTGCGAGCACCTGCCGCTCGAACTCCTTGTTTTCGCCGACGTATGACGCCATCACCTTCCTCACCTGGCGGGCCGGGAGCAGAACCCCCATCCCAAAACCGTCCACCCCCGCGTTGTTCCCGACGATGGTGAGTCCTTTCACTCCGCTCTCGTGCAATGCCGCGATCAGGTTCTCCGGAATCCCGCAAAGCCCGAATCCACCGGCAGCGATCGTCATGTTGTCGTGGAGCAAGCCGTCGAGCGCGGCCTTCGCGTCGGAATAAACTTTGTTCATGCGGACCGAAATCTAACCACGGATTTCAGTGATCGGCACGGATGAATTCCCACCTGACTTCAGCTGCAGGCGCCGGGACTACCCGGTTCGTGGCGCTAGGTTCGGAATCAGCCCGCTACTTGCGGAATGGTTCGTAGCATCTTCCTGGCGCCGCGAGCCCATTTGCGCTCCCGCGATTGGGCGTAACGGGGACTCGCAGCGATATCGGCTAGCAGTTCCTCGATCAGCGCTCGGCCTTCATTTTCTTCGCCGAGTTTCAGCAGCAGGTCGGCGTATTCCAGTTGGGCCTCGCTGTAGCTGTGTTTCGTGAGGAAGAGTTCGTAGAGTTGACGCGCTTCGGTAAATTCGCCGCATTTCATCTGGCAACGCGCCAGGTTCCAGAGGAGCCGGTCCGAATCGTAGTCGGGTTTTTGTTCGTAAGCCGGTTCCAACAATGGCAGCGCGTCGGATGCGCGATCGAGCTCGAGAACGACGTAGCCAAGGCGGACCTGGGCGTCAAAAAATCCGGGCTGCAGTTTCAGCGCCTGGCGGTAAGCGGCTTCCGCCTCGGAGTATTTCTTTACGTCTGTATAGGCATCTCCGAGCGCTTCGTAAGCAGGCGCGGTTTTCAGTTGAGCTGCCCGCAGACGCAGGTCGCGAATCCGGCCCGCCGCGGCGAACCGTTTCCAGAGGTTGTACTCGATGCGGCAGCCGCTCCAGTATTGGGTGAAGAAATAGATCACCGCGAAGATGCCGCCGGTGCCGAGGATCAGCCAAATCCAATAGGCATCGCCGCCGCGCTTCCAGCAATCGAACGCCATCCACAAGGACAAGGCGACACCCAGCACTGCGACCGCGACACGGAAAATTCCGCTCACGCCATGGGCGTTCTGGAGAAGAGAGAGGACATAGAACATGAGAAAGGACTTCGCTAATCCAGCAACTTGCAAGCCAGCAGCTACGCCCGACCGGCTCAGCGAGAGTTGGTCCGGCGAGGATCCAATTCGGCGGCTTTACGGAGGTGAGATTGCGCTTCCTCTTCGCGTCCTGCGCGCCGGAGCGCGTCGGCCAGGAGGGCGTGATAAGTTGCATTGCCGTTCTCCAGCTCAATCGCTTTCTCAAAACGCGCGATGGCTTCGTTCAAATCTCCTCGGCGCAGGAAAATCGCGGCCAGGTTGGCGTGGGCGGCGCTGATTCGCGGTTCGAGCTCGAGCGCTTTCTTGTATTGCGCGATCGCGTCATCGACTCGCTGGGCGCGGAGAAGGGCGTTGGCCAGATTATAATACGCTTCGCCGTAACCGGGATTCAACTCGAGCGCTTGGTGGTAATGATCGAACGCTTCATCGATTTGCGCCCGTTGGACCAGCGCGATGGCAAGATTGTTATGCGCCATCCAGCTGCCAGGGTTTTCCGCGATGACGGCTCTCCATAAGGTTTCGCGGTCTGAATACACGGCGCATTGCTGCCAGGTCCGGAACCCGAGCAGAAGCAGGAGGGCAGTGCAAATCACCGGCTTAAGAAACCGCTGTTCGCGACGAAGAAAGCCGAAGGCCGTCATCATGCCCGCGGAAACCAGGGCAAGCGGGCCGACGCTGGCCAGATACTGGTAATGATCGGCCACGAACGAATATCGAAACGTGTAAAGCATGATGAACCCCAGCACCGGGCTCAGCGTCGCCACGAAGAAAACAAAAGCGACCTCCGCGCTGCGGCCAACCCATCGGCGCGCAAAATAAATTACGACGGCCAGGGCCCCGAGCGCAGCTAGCCAGATATAATCAGCCGGGTGCGCTGCGGAAATTTCCCAGTGCGGATAACTGAAGGAGAGGTGCGCGGGCCACATCAGCTTGCCCAGGTAAAACCAGCATGCCCGGCTGGCGATGAGGAAACGCTCGGGGAGGCCGATCGCGAATAGCGTGCCCTGCGTTCCCTGATGAAAACGCTCCCACCAGATCGAGACGAGACCCATCGCGATTCCCAGGACGACGAACGGAGTGATCTGACCGATCCGCCGCCAGTTAATTGGTTCGCGCTTGAGCCAGAGAATCAAAAACAGCGCGGCCGGCATCGTGCAGGCGACGGTTTTACTGAAGAGAGCGAGGGCGTAACACCCAATTGCCAGCGCGTACCATCGCCATTTGTTCCGCGATCGTTGTTCGCAAAAAGCGGTCCAGCAGAGAAGAGCGAGGAGAAAGAAAAATCCCATCAGCACGTTCTTGCGCTCGGTTACCCAGGCGACCGATTCGACGTGGACTGGATGGAGCGCGAAGAGCGTGGCGGCGAACCAGGCGCCCGGAACGCGCAACCGTCGCAGCAGTTGCCAGAGGAGAAGCGCGTTCGCGGCGTGGAGTAGAATGTTGACCCAGTGATATCCGGCTGGATTCAATCCCCAGAGCGTGTGTTCCAGCCGGAAGGTCGTGTAAACGAGGGGGAAGTATTGCGACGGCGACTCGAGTGAAAACCAGATTCGTCGTAATCCGTCCGGCGCGGTCAACAACCTGTTGGCTGTGATGTAAACGTCGTCGTCCCAGATGAAGCCGGCGCGCCATGCCTGCTGGTAAGCGAGGAGGGTCGCCGCCACCAGAACGAGCGCCCAGATCCACGGCGAAGAACGGTCCATTGGCTCGTCAGATTGATGGCGACTGACGGTAGATTTCGTCTTTCTCTTTCGGCTCACGGCGCGCTGGAGTCTGGAGGCCGCGAACTTTTCTCGCAAGTGCGGGATGGAAGTTGCCGACCCGCGTTTCAACGGCAGATTGCAGCTTCTCTTTTCTATGACGAATCCGACTCTCGCCCATCAACTCGCCGCGTTCGCCTGTTCGCTCAATTTCGAAGACCTCTCGAGCAACGTTGTTCACGAGGTAAAGCGCCGGCTAATCGATTCGTTAGGCTGCGCGCTCGGCGCCTGGAACGAAGAGCCGTGCACGATCGCGCGCAACGTCGTCTCGGATTTCTCGGCGAAGAACGGAGCAACGGTTTTCGGCACTTCGCACAAGGCGCCGCCGGATTGGGCGGCATTCGCGAACGGCTGTTGTATTCGCTACTTCGATTACAACGATACCTATCTTTCGAAAGAGCCGGCCCACCCGAGCGATAATTTTTCGGCGGTGCTCGCCGTGGGAGAGAGCGTCGGCGCGACGGGCAGGGAGATGATTACGGCGACGGCGATCGCCTACGAAGTGCAATGCCGGCTTTGCGACGCCGCCAGCATTCGGGCGCGAGGCTGGGATCATCCTACCTACGGCGCGTTCTCGACGGCGCTTGCCTGCGCGAAGTTGATGAAGCTTGATCCGGAGCGGACGCGGCACGCCATCAACATCGCCGGCGTGCATTGCGCCGCATTTCGGCAGGCCCGGGTAGGGGAGCTTTCGCATTGGAAAGGCGTCGCTTTTGCCAACGCCGCGCGGCTCGGGGTTTACGCTGCTTTCCTGGCGCGCGCCGGCATGACCGGGCCGGCTCCGATTTTCGAAGGCGCGATGGGCTTCGAGAAAGAATTGGGCGTGTCGTTAGGCAACGTCCGCGACGTTTTCGACAAATCGAAAGAGGCGATGCCGGGCGAAGGTCCCGCGTCGATGATCCTCAAGACGAGCATCAAGTATTGGCCGGCCGAGTATCACAGCCAAAGCGCGATTGAAGCGGCGCTCTTCCTCCGCAATCAGATCCAGGATCTTTCGCAGGTGAAAACGATGGTGATCGAGAGTCATGACGCCTCGGTCGACATCATCGGGAGCGAGCCGGAGAAATGGCGTCCGCAGAGTCGCGAGACCGCCGATCACAGTCTTCCTTACATCACGGCGGTGGCGTTGATTGATGGCGAAGTGACCGACCGGCAGTTCGCGCCTGAGCGTTTCACCGAGACCGGCATCGTCTCTTTCCTCCAGGGGGTGAAGGTGGAACGGAACGACGAACTGAGCGCGCTCTACGCGGAAGCCGTCGCAAATATTGTTCACGTGAATCTCGCCGATGGACGGACCCTGACGAAGCGGGTCGACTATCCGCTGGGCAATGCGAAGAACCGCCTCAAGGATCCCGAGCTCGAAGGAAAGTTCTTAAATCTCGCCGCGCCGAAGATCGGCAAGAAAGCGGCCGATCGCGTGCTGGAGCTTTCCTGGAAATTCGACGAGGCGGGCGACGTAGGCGCATTAATGGAGTCGCTCGAGATCGCGGGCTGATGGGAAATGGACAGGATTTACAGGATTATGCAGGATTGAAGTGCGAGTGGTTTGCTTCTTCTCTCTGGAAATCCTGTTCATCCTGTTAATCCTGTCCAATTAATGACTACGGCAAAACATCTGCGCGAGTTGATCGCGCAAGGCTGCGTTGCGATACCGGGCGTGTTCAATGCCGCGATGGGGCGGCTGGTGGAACGCGCCGGCTTCGACGCGGTGTACATCAGCGGCGCTGGCTTGTGCAACGCGACCGCCGGCGTGCCAGATATCGGGCTGCTCACTCTGACCGAAGTGGCGCAATTAGCCGGCTATGTTGCGCACGCCGTAAAAATTCCGTGCATCGTCGATGGCGATACGGGTTTTGGGGGCCCAGAGAACGCAGCTCGAACGGTCCGCCAATTTCAGCGCGCTGGACTCGCAGGCTGTCATATCGAAGACCAGGAGTTTCCGAAACGGTGTGGTCATCTTGCGGGAAAATCGCTCGTCGCGGTAGAGGACATGAACGAGAAAATTGCCGCTGCCGCCGCGGCAAAGCGGGACAAGGATTTTCTGCTCATCGCGCGCACCGATGCTCGGACGGTGGAGAGTTTCGCAAAAGCGGTCGAGCGCGCTCAAAGCTATTTGGCAGCGGGCGCCGACGCTATCTTCCCCGAGGCGCTCCAGAACGAACAGGAGTTCCGCGACTTCGCGAAGGAAGTGAAAGCGCCGCTCCTCGCGAATATGACGGAATTTGGGAAGAGCCCGCTCCTATCGTTAGGCCAGCTTCAGGAATTCGGATATCGGATGGTGATTTTCCCACAGACCGCGTTCCGGGTCTCCATGTTCGCCGCCGAACAGATGCTGCGTGATTTGAAAGCCAGCGGCACCCAGCAGGCCTGGCTCGACCGGATGCAGACGCGAAAAGAGCTTTATGACCTGCTCGATTACGACCCGGCCGCGAAGAGTTAGCGCCGCCATTAGCCAGACTTCGTGCTAGCCCGGTTCCAACGCAATCGCGTCGTCCGCGAGGCGTTGGTCTTCCTCGCCTTTTGCGCCTTCACCGCGCTGCTGACCTGGCCCTACGGATTGCATTTGCGGGATGCGGTCGTGGACCGAGGCGATCCTTATCTCGTCTCCTGGATTTTGTGGTGGGACTACCACCAGACCTTTACCGATCCGCTCAATCTCTTTCACTCGAACCTGTTCTATCCCATGCGATTTACGCTCGCCTTCAGCGAGCATTGCTACGGAATTGCGCTGCCATTTTTCCCGCTGTTCGCGCTCGGTGTCAGGCCGTTGACGGTCCACGCGGTGGCGATGTTCCTCGCCTTCGCCTCGAGCGGCTACGGAGCTTTTCGACTGGGAAGGACGCTGACGGGCTCGACGGGTGCGGCCTGGATTACCGGAATTGCGTTCGCGTTCGTGCCGTTCCGGTTCGGGCTGATGTCGCACCTTCCCTACTTGTTCTCGATGTGGATTCCGCTCGTCTTCGAGGCACTCGTCCTCTTTACCCGCGAGCGAACCGGGCGGCGCGCAGCATGGTTCGGCGTCGCCTTCTTCATGCTCGGGCTGACCACTGTGTCGTGGTTCATATTTTCTTTGGTGCCGCTCGCGGTCTGCGCCGCGATTCTCTTGACGCGGCACAACTGCTGGGGAGACGGAGCGTTTTGGCGGCGTGGGATCTTCGCGGTGATCATTGCCTCGATGGCGCTCCTTCCCTTTATGCTGCCGTACCATGCTGCGGCGAAACTCTACGACTTCCATCGTAGTATCGACGAGGTGAAGGCCGAGTCGGCCTGGCCTATTCATTGGCTGTCCGCGGAGGGACGGAACCGTTTGTGGCGCGGGCTGGGAGCGAACCTGGTCGATGGCGGCCGCTTCAAATTGTTTCCGGGTTTGCTGACGATCTTGCTTTCGCTCGCCGCATGGCTCGGGCTGGGCACGCCAGGGAGGTCGTTAGGCGAAAGTACCGGCGAGTCCCGGGATCGTCGGGCTCAGCAAAAATCGCTGGATCCCATGGTTGGATGGCGTGGCCATCTTCGCACTGATTCTCGCGGTGCCGGTGCTAGGCACCGTAGCGAAGGGAAAGCTGCACGCGCTCTCGAACATCGTCGCTTCGGAACAGGTGCTCGCGTTGCTGGCGGTTGCGATCGTTGCCCGGGCTTGTCTCGCTTATCCGTCCGCCCTTCGGTTCCGGAACGCGAACCTGGTCGAAACCTTGCGCTCGGATCGACGGGGCGATGCGTTTTGGCTCGGCGTCGTTCTCGCAGTTATCGGTTTCTTCTATTCCCTCGGCTGGCACTTTTTCTTTTATCGCATTCTATACGACCTCATTCCGATGTTCCGCAGCATGCGCGTCGCGGTGCGCGGAGCGATGTTCGCCTATCTCGGCTTGGCGATTCTGGCCGGGCTCGGCGCCAGCTGTCTTGCGGAAGCCATTCGCGTCCGGCGTCCACGGCTGCAGCCGGCTGTCGTCATTGCCTTGATCGCGGTGCTGCTTCTTTTCGAGCTAAACGCCGCGAGGCTGCGCTTCGTTTGCGGTGATGTGGAACCGGATGCTGTCAGTTTGCGTCTGCGTGAAACTCCGATGCACGGCGGTTTGGTCGTGCTGCCCGCGAACGCCGGCGTAAATCATCACCACATCCTGCGCGCGGCCGACCACATGAAGCCAATCGTTGTCGGCACTTCCGGATTCGATTCGCCCTACGAAGTCCAGATCGAGCTGGCCACGCGCGCGGGACCAATTCCGGCGGGCTTCATGAAGTATCTCGAAGATATCCCGACATCTTATCTGATCATCGCCAACGACCTGATCCCGCCCGAGCGTCGCGTGGATTACGAGATGTTCCTGGGCCGCGCCGTCGGGGCGGGACGCTTGCGCTTCGTCAATCGTTTCGATGGCCGCGACGATCTCTACGCCATTGTGAAAAACGAGCCGCAGGCGAAAACGGAAGCGCCGTTGCCATTTGAAGTCGTGACGAAAGACTGGGCAACTCTCGTCGAAGAAGATCCCGTAAATATTCTGAGCGAGCACCGGGGATGGGCCCAGACCATTTGCCGATTGCATCTGGCGTCCTTCGGGAGAATGCCGCGTTATACGGAATTCCTGCCGGATGTGATCTTTGTCGGCCGCGGAATCGTCGCCAGTTCGCTCGAAGATCAGCAGGCCGTGCTAGCGAAAAATCTGGAGCGGCTGGCGCAAGACTTAGTCCGGCGCCTGAACTTCAAAGCTCGGTATGATGGCCTGAACGACGAGCAGTTCGTCGACACGCTATTGGCGAATGCCGGGATCACCCTTCCGCCTGGTGAGCGTGCCTCGTTGCTCCAAAGCGCCGGAGGTCGACGCGACCGCACTGTCCTGATGGTTGCCGAACTGCGCGACTTCGTCGGCCGCGAACAAAGCCGATCGCTGGTCCTCCTTCATTATTTTGGTTATCTGCGCCGGAATCCGGACGACCCGCCCGACGGTAATCTCAACGGTTTCCATTTCTGGCTGAAGGAAGTGGAAACAACCGGCGAGGTTCAGCGCCTGTCCCGCGCCTTCATGGCCTCGACCGAATACGGCGCACGAAAAAAGAAATGAGGCGGCGAGTTACACTGGCGTGCGCGTCGGACCCACGGTGAAGCGCCGAAATTCGCTATTCAACGCGCACATTCAGTCGCACCGTGGGCGACCCTTTTAAGGCAAACCAGGACACGCCCTCCTGCAACATGTCGATCTCCAGAATGTAATCTCCGGCTGTGGGCGGTGCGTTCACTTTCAGGCCGAGCTCCGTCTCGGCGCCGGGTGGCAAGTCCTGCCTCAGCGCGGCGCGCCCATCATCGTTGGTGACTGTTTTGCCCTCGAGGGTGAGCCAGTGATTTCCCAGGCTGACCTGCAGCTTGCCGTAAGTGCGCTCCCGCCCCATCCAGGTCGCGGCGCTCACGTTCTTCACGTTCACGTGCAAAAGAACCTGTTCGCTCCGGCCAAATTTATGCGGCGGATCGACGAAGAAAAGCTGGGCGCGAAATCCGTCTTCGGGGAGCGGCACGCGGGATCGGCGAGGACCATTCGAGATAAACAAAGTATAGGGTTCGATTGCATTAATGATGTCACAGCGTCCGCAACTTTCGTCGGTGGTAATGACGAGCGCGTGCTCGGGCAGGTCTTCATCCGGCGGGATCCTGACAAAGTTGGCCTGATCGATCCGCGCGAGCGTTGCGTACCAGTAAGCCTGGATGTACCCGGGAATTGAGGGCATGTCCGCGAGATAAATCGGGCGCAACTCCGTTTTAATTGCTGGCCGAAAAATACCGTTCCGATAATCGGCGTCGAAGAGATGCCTGCGCCAGGGATCGCCCGCGGCCCGATGAAAATTCCACTGGAACACAGCGGCTTGCGCGAGAGCCAGCGCGAACAGAACGCCCGTCGGAACGCGCAGTGTCCTGACGAACCACCCAAGACCAACCCCAGCGAAAACCAGAAGGAACACCGGCAGCGGAATGAGCCGCAGCATATGAAATTCGTCCTTCGTCAGGGTTGCCGGCACAACCGCGACGGCGAGACCGTAGAAGATGAAGCGCCACCATGCACTGCGCGATTCCTTGCGCGCGACAAAGACGATCCCAGCCACCGTAAAAACAAATGTTCCGAGGAGAAAAAGTGGCGCGCCGTAGACATGGGTGAGTTGGAAGCGATTTGGGTCGCCGGTTACGAGAAGCCGCCACGGATTGAAGTTGCGCGCGAAGTGGCCGAGGAACTCCACCAGCATTTTTGCCGGCGCACTTTCCTGCGTCAGATAGGTGACGGCCTTGAATCGTCCGGTCAGCGCACCCGGATGGGTGTCGTTGAAGATGACCAGCGGACACAGAGAAATACCGTAGAAGAACCAGGTCCGGACGAGACTTCGCCAACGCTCGCGGGTAACGAAGAAAGCCAGACCGAGCGCCAGCAAGGGCGCGAGCAAACGCCCGATCGTGTAGGTGTAGGTGAGGAGCGCGAGGATTGCGGCGATGGTGATGGAATCGAGGTGCGTCCATTTTTGTTTCGTGCTCACCGCGTGGATGGCGAGGAGGAAGAGGGCAAGCGTCAGCGGATAAAGCGCGAGTTCCAGGACGACACGGCTCGTTTCGAACAACCACGGGGTGAGCAACGCCAAAGACGCTGTCATCCACCCTGCACGTTTGTCGTGCGTTAGTCGCGCTGCGAGCACCCCGAGTAGCGCCGCACAGAGAATCCCCGCGCCCGCGCTGAGGAGTCGCGCGACGGTAATGCTTGGACCCGTCAGCCGAAAGAGCGCCGCAAGGAGATAGATGTAGGTCGGATTCTTGTAGTCATCGAACGCGCGGAAGTAGAGTGGCCAGGAGTTCCCGAACTCATCAGACGCGCTTCGCGCAATTGTGCTGGCGTTGTAGGCAATCGACGATTCGTCGATGGAAAAACCGGCCGGAACGTGTGAAACCCCAATGAGGCAAAGGACCGCGGAGGCTGCTGCCAATCCCATCAAAATCCAACGACGGTCAAGCATCGGAGAATTAATCGCGCATTCGGAAAACGTAGATCGATCCGCCGATCACTGCTTCCGGTGGGCGATGACGAAAGGCGTCGAACCGATTTACCCGCTCCGATTCGTTGCGTTGCGGACTCTCCGGAACCGTCGAGCCGTTTAGAAAGCTCGCGCCCAGGGCAACATACCGCGTCTCGGGTAACGGCCCGTCGGCGAGTGCATCGACGTATCCAATGCCATAGAACTGCAGAGTCAGAAAACCGCCCAGCAGGGCCGCCCGCACCTCGGTTTCCCCGCGCGCCTGCAGATAGCCGGCCAGTCCGCGGACATCATCGCCCCACTCCACGTTCGAATCGGACAGATACCACCACGGCGGATGGCGCGAAGCGAAACCATTCATGTAGGGCATGTAGTCGGGATAATTGCGCACGCCGATGAATGCGCACCAGGCGACGAGCGCAAACGCCACGAGCGAAGATCGCCGATTGCTCGTTAGGCGTGCGAGCCACGCCCCGGCGAGAACGAAGAGGAGAGCGTATCCAGGCAGGTAGTAGCGGACGCCGATGTTGATGCCGGTGAAGAGGAGCAAAACGCTGTAGATGAGAAATGGCGGCACGAGCCAGAGAAATCGCGGGTCGCGTTTCCGAATGAGCAACCAGCTTCCCCATCCAACCGATGCGAGAGCGAGAAAGAGAAACGGCCACGTCGTCTTGAGAAGGAACGCGACGGGGAAATAGTACCACCAACCGGTCTTGCTGGACATCTCGAGCAATCCCGCGGGGTGTCCTTCCGCGCTGTGTTTCACCTGCCAAAGAATGCCGAGAACGAACTCAACCGGCACAACGTGCGCAAACGCTGCCGACACCGGTCGCAGGACTACCGAGGTTCCTGGAAATGACTGGCGCATCGCGTCGACCTCTTTCTCATCGAGCGGGCGATGTTTGAAAAAGTAGGCCGCATTAATGACCACCAGAGTCGTCAGGCAAATGAGGGCCATGTGTGCAACCGCGGGTCGTCTTCGCCAGAGACGAATCGCGAAGAAGACGACCAGGATTGGTCCCGCGAGAAGCATGGAAAATTTCGCCAGCACCGCGAGGGCAGCCGCAACGCCAATCCAGAATGCCTGCCGCATGCCGGGTCGCGCGACGTAGCGATACAACGTGTAGAGGAGGAGCAGAAAACCGAAGGCCGCCGGAATGTCTGTCTGGACGACACGCCCATGCGCGAGGACCAGCGGTTCGACGGTAAAAAGTGCAACTGCAAACACACCTGCTCCCGCGCCAAACAAGTCGCGGGCAAAGGCGAAGATCAAAACGCCAAGTCCCAGGGTCAGCGCAATCATCGGGAGACGCGCCCAAAAGCAGATCGTCTCAAACCGCTCCCGGTTGTCGTTCCAAAACGACACGTTGTAGTCCCAGGCGCGGTCGATCGGTTTTTCCTTCGGCGCCAGCCGGGCGCGGTTGAATTCGTTAGGCTGAATAAACAGCAACGGGATGGCTGAAAGAATCTTGCAGAGCGGGGGATGTTCATAGACTAGGTGGAATTCCCGCGCCACCAGATGGTAGTAGCCTGCGGGGATTAAAACGATCTCGTCACCCGTAATGTTCTTGCGCAGGATTTGGCCGGTGAGATTCACCGCCATGACACAGAGCAAGGCAGCACAGGCGATTTCGGCCCCTCGTGATCTCAGCCGTTCCATGTAGTTGGTGTCCAACGCTATTTCGCCGCCCGTGTAAAGTCTCCTCTCATGCGACGCCATCGTGACTTTATCGCCGCGGTTGTCATCGCGTTCGCGCCGCTCATTTATTTTTTGCCCGCCACGCTCGGCCAGATTGTTTTGGCCGACGCCGACGCCACGGTTTTCGGGATGCCGTTGCGGATCGCGACGGCGCAGATGGTTCGCGAAGGTCATCTGCCGCTTTGGAACCCCTACATCTTTTGCGGCATGCCACTCTTCGCCTCCGCCCAGGCAGGCACGCTCTTTCCGCTGAATTGGGCTTTTCTGATCGTGCCGCCAAACCTCGCGATGAACATTGCGGTGCTCGCGAGCTATGCTGCGGCCGGCGTGGGCATGTTTCTTTATGCTCGACGCAGTGGAGCGAATCTTCTCGGCGCGGGCATCAGCGCGATCGTTTGGCAGTTCGGCGGCGTCGGCATTGGCCAGATCGCGCATACAAACATGCTGCACGTCTACGCTGTGCTCCCCTGGATTTTCTGGTCGATCGAGCGCTACGTCACGCAGCCGAGCAGGCGCCGCGCGGCGCTGATCTCGATCATTGTCGGTCTGGGGGTGTTCGCCGGATACTTTCAAACACTCGCGTACGCGCTTCTCCTCGCCGGAGCCTACGCGCTGGTGCACGCGACCGCCGAAAACGAAACGCGGCGCAAACCGTGGGTGTTTTCGATCGTGTTTCTCGGCGTCGGATTATTGCTCGGAGCCATTCAAATCCTGCCAAGCTTCGAATTGCTCCGGAACAGTTTGCACGACAAAGGGACGTACAGGTACTTCGCTTCCTACTCGCTTCCGCCGGTGTTCCTGCTCAGCTGGTTCGCGCCCTATATCGTCGGCGGCGGAGACGGTACGCTGTTCCGTGCGCTTTACACGGGAGAGCCGTTCTACTCGGAATACGCCGGCTATGTGGCGATCGCACCGCTGATTCTCGCCGTAATTGCACCCTTCTTTGGCCGCGATCGACGCACCCGCTTCTGGATGTGGACCGCGCTCATCTGTCTGCCGCTCGCGCTCGGCCGGTTTCTGCCCTTCGAGATCTACCGGCTCGCCTATCACGTTCCGTTCCTGAATTTGTTTCGCGTTCCCGCGCGCCACTTGATGGAAGTCGATTTTGCGCTCGCTGTTCTGGCCGGGCGCGCGGTCACGTTTTTTCCCGCGGTGCGCCGCTTGCGCCGTCTTTTCGTCACCGGGGTAATTACTTTCGCAGTCTTGTTTCTGACCTGGTCCGCCGCGACCTGGCTGCGCCCGGGGATATTCAAACTTGCGCGCACGGCGCCGATCACGGTCCTGCGTGCGCCCGAGTTGTTCCTGCCGATCGCGGTCGCAATCGCCAGCGGCTGGGCGATTTGGCGGTTTGCGCAAGCTCGTCGTTTTAGCGGTGCGGTGCTGGTCGCCACGGTCGCTTGTGACCTCGCGCTGTGGGGTCAGTTTTCGGGCTGGCGCCTCGGTAGCATGCGCCCCGCCGATCAGCGTTTTAAGACCCCGCAATTCGTCAAGGAGATGCGGCAGGAAATCGCACGCGACGGTCCGCTGCGGATTCTCTCGATCGATCGGCCGCTCGCCGACGCCCTTGCCCGCGCTCCCGCGACCCCGGGGATCGATATCAATTTGCAACCGGACGTTTTCATGGTGCATCGGATCGAGAATGCCGCTGGTTACGATGGTTTCGGTTTCAGGCGCTACAGCGAGCTCGCCGGCGGCATGAAAATCTGGGGCGAACTTCCAGATGTGAAGCGCAGTCTGCTCGTTAGTCGCGAGCTCGATCTCCTGAATGTGCGCTATCTGATCGCGGCTCCTCTCCATGGCGTCAGCGCGTTAGCCCCGTTGCCGGCAAACGTGAAGCTCGGCGATTTCCTTTTTTCGGAAGGCGATCTCGGGACCCCATTTCTGGAGGACGATATGCGGGTCGATTTTAGCGTGCCATCCGTGGTGGCAACACGCATTGCGGTTGTCACTAGTCTCGCCTGGTCCGCCGATCTCCCGGACGGCACGGTGGTCGGGCGAATCACCTTGCGCGGAAACGACGGTCGCGCGTTTTCGTTCGATCTGCGCGCCGGCTTCGACACCTCGGAATGGGCCTACGATCGTCCAGACATTGTCCTGCGTCATTCGCGCGCACCGATTGCCACCAGCGGGAAAGCTGAAGCGGCGGGCGCAAGTTTCGACAGTCATAGTTACCTCGCTTCGTTCGTGTTCCCGGAGCAAATTACGATAGTCTCCGGCAACATCGAGGTGGCTCACGTTCCGGAAGCCCCGAAACTCGCGTTGGGCGTTCAGCGAATCTCGCTGATCGACGAAACGCAAAGTCGCACGATCCCAGTGCGCGCGGAATGGATCACCGGGGTGCAGGACAGGTTGCTGCGAACTGCAACGGCGTGCTGGCCCGAACGCAAGCGCGGCGAAAACGTCGTGATCTACGAGAACGTCCGCGCGTTACCGCGGACGTGGCTGGCCAGGGAGGCGCGTGCTTTACCGGAACAGCAGACGCTCGAGGTGATTCGCACGGGGAAGTTCCCCGATGGCAGCAAATGGGATCCCCTCCGCACGGTCCTGGTCGATAAACTAACTGAGCCGTCAACGGTTTGGAATGAAACGGCGGAGCCCCACGCAAAGATTACCCGCTACGAACCGAACGAAGTCGTGATCGCCGCACGCATCCCGTCCCGCGGCATTCTCGTGCTGTCGGATAACTATTATCCCGGTTGGCGCGTTCACATCGATGGAAAGGGCGCGAACCTGTTGCGGGTGGATTACAACCTGCGGGGCGTCCAACTAGAGGCCGGCGAACACAACGTGCGTTTCAGCTATCAGCCCCGTTCGTTGATCCATGGATCGATGATTTCGGTTCTGGTCGCGGCAGCGCTTGGATTCTGGTGCCGGAGACGGGCTGGGTGATCCGCCGAAAAAATGAGGCGGTGAGTTCATTGGACGTTCGCAATTCATCGTTCATGTTGGAAGCCAAAGAATTCTGACGAAAAGGCGTATGAGCACTGACACAAAACCATCCTATAGCCCCGGACTCGCCGGAGTTGTGGCGGGCGAAACCGAAATCTGCTGGGTCGATCCCAACGCCGGCCTCATGTATCGCGGCTACGACATCCACGAGATGGCGGAGAAGGCGAATTTCGAAGAGGTCGCCTATCTGCTGCTCAACGGTGAGCTGCCGAATCAACAACAGCTGGTCGATTTCGGCCGTCAGATCGCGCAAGAACGCACGGTGCCGAAGGAAGTGCTCGATGGGTTGCGGCTCATGCCGAAAAACACCCACCCGATGGACATGCTGCGGACCGGCGTCTCGATGCTCGCGCCCTTTGATCCAGAACTGAATGACAATTCGCATGACGCTAATGTCCGCAAAGCGATCCGGTTGATCGCGAAAGTCTCGACCTTGATCACGGACGGCTATCGGATCCAGCAAGGCGAAGAGACGATTGAAGACAAACCGGACCTCTCGCTGGCCGGCAACTTCTTCTACAAGCTCACGGGCGCGGGCCCGCAGGATTGGCAGATCCGAATGATGGATACGATCTTCATCCTGTATGCGGACCACGAATACAACGCCTCGACGTTTGCGGCGCGGGTGACCGCTTCAACCCTGGCGGATATGTACGCTGCAGTTACCAGCGCGTGTGGAACGTTAAAAGGCCCGCTCCATGGCGGCGCAAACGAAGAATCGATTTACATGCTCAATGAGATCGCCACGCCCGACCGGGCCGAGGGCTGGCTCAAGGAAGCGCTCGCGAAAAAAGCGAAGATCATGGGCTTTGGTCACCGCGTCTATAAGAGCGGCGACTCCCGGGTGCCCATCATGCGCGAGATCGCACGCGATCTCGGGAAACGCGTCGGCAAGGAAAGCTGGGTGCCGATTTGCGAAAAGCTCGAGCAAACCATGGAACGCGAAAAAGGTCTGTGCGCGAACGTCGATCTTTACGCGGCGCCGGTGTTCACCATGTTCGGTTTCGATCCTGCCCTGAACACTCCGATCTTTGCTGCGTCGCGGATCGCCGGCTGGTGCGCGCACGTCATCGAGCAGCACGATCACAACCGGCTCATCCGGCCACGCTCGCTTTACACCGGGCCAGAGTTGCGCCCTTATCCGGGATCGGTCGCCGGCAACGGAGCGAAGTGATCGTGGGCAACGGCGAGGCGCAATCGCTTCAGGAATTTTACGCCCCCGGCAACGCCTGTTTCGGCTGTGGGCCGGCGAATCCGGACGGGCTCCACATTCGCAGCTTCGTCCGCGGCGATGAAGTCGTGGCGGAATGGAAACCGGAGAAAAAATACGAGGCGTTTCCCGGCGTTCTCAACGGCGGGATCATTGGGGCCTTGCTCGATTGTCACTGCAACTGGACCGCCGCCTGGCATTTGATGAAGACAAGTGGCGAAGATCGCCCGCCGTGCACCGTGACCGCGGATTACGCGATCAAGCTTTTGCGGCCGACGCCGACGGACGTCCCTGTGTTTCTGTCCGCAAAGATCGTCGAATCGGAGGGAAGCAAAGCGACCGTCGAGGGAACGTTGAGTGGCGGCGGAAAAGTCTGCGCGACCTGTCGCGGAACTTTCGTGGCGGTGAAGGAAGGCCATCCGGCTTTCCATCGCTGGTAGAGCACCAAAAGAGGGGCGCTTTCCAAACCGCCCTGTCTGCGTCGGCGGTTTGTAAACCGCCGCTCCTTGATGCTTAATTGGCTGCGTGGGCGAAGACGACAAGACGACCGCGCAAAAACCGGACAATCCCGGCGATGGGGCGCCGCCGAGCCCGCCGGTTCCAGACGCGGATCGCGACCAACGTGAACCTACACCCGGGGCGCAACCTCCGTTAGAATTGAGCGCGAAAATCGGCGAGCCGTCGCATGTCGCGGCGGGCTTGCCGGCCATGTATCAGACGGCACGCTTCGCTGTCCGCGAAATGGGCGTCGCCCGCGGATTCAAAACGCTCCTGAACGTAAACAAGAAAGCCGGATTCGATTGCCAGAGTTGCGCCTGGCCGAGCCCCGACGATCACCGCCAGGTTGCCGAGTTTTGCGAGAACGGCGCAAAGGCGATTGCCGACGAAGCGACCACGAAGCGGATCACTCGCGAATTTTTCCGCGCAGCATTCGCTCGATGATCTTCGCCGCCAAAGCGATTTCTGGCTCGGCCAACAGGGGCGTCTGACCGAGCCGATGGTGAAACGCGTCGGCGCGACGCATTACGAACCGATTTCCTGGGACGACGCCTTCCGGCTCATCGGCGACCGAACTCAACGCGCTCCCGACTCCGAATGCCGCCGCATTTTACACCAGCGGGCGGACGAGCAACGAAGCCGCGTTTTTGTATCAGCTTTTCGTTCGGCAATTCGGCACGAACAACCTGCCCGATTGTTCGAACATGTGCCACGAATCGAGCGGCGCGGCGATGAACGAAACCATCGGGATCGGCAAGGGCTGCGTGAAGCTGGAGGACTTCGACCACGCGGACGCGATCTTCATCATCGGGCAAAACCCGGGCACGAATCATCCGCGGATGCTCAGCAGCCTCGCCAGCGCGAAGGCCCGGGGAGCGAAGATCGTCTCGATCAATCCGTTGCCCGAAGTCGGCAACTTCCGGTTCAAAAATCCGCAGGACCTGAAGAACCCGCTGAGGGCAGGCGACGTATTTTTCGGCGAGGGCACGAAGTTGAGCGACCTCTGGCTGCCGCTGCGAATCAACGGCGATGTCGCTCTTCTCAAGGGCATGATGAAAGAAATGCTGGCCGAGGACGAGAAGCGTCCCGGCTCTGTCTTCGATCTCGATTTCATTCGCGAATACACAGCCGGCTTCGAGGAATTCGTCGCCGATCTTCGCGCGACCAGCTGGGAAGATATCCTCGTCAGCAGCGGTCTGACGCGCGATCAAATCCGGGCCGCCGCCGAAATCGCGATGCGGTCGAAGCGGATCATTTGCTGCTGGGCGATGGGATTGACCCAGCACAAGAACGCGGTCGCCACTATCCAGGAAATCGTCAACTTTCTCCTGCTCGGCGGGAACATTGGCCGGCCAGGGAGCCGGGCCTTGCCCGGTGCGCGGACATTCCAATGTCCAGGGCGATCGCACCATGGGGATCTGGGAGCGAATGAACGACGAGTTCCTCGACAAACTCGGCGCGGAATTTGGATTCGCTCCGCCGCGGGAACACGGCGCGGATACGGTCGAGACGATCAAGCAAATGCACGATGGCCGCATTCGCGTGTTCGTCGCAATGGGCGGCAATTTCCTCTCGGCGACGCCGGACACGGAGTTCACCGCGAAAGCGTTGCAACGTTGCCGGCTCACCGCGCACGTCTCGATCAAGCTGAACCGCTCGCACCTGATCACCGGCGAGATCGCGCTGATTCTTCCGTGCCTCGGCCGCTCCGAGATCGATCGGCAGGCGGGCGGCGAGCAGTTCGTTACCGTCGAAGATTCGATGGGGATCATCAATCCGTCGCGGGGCGTGCTCGAGCCGGCGAGCGAGCATTTGCTGAGCGAACCGGCGATCGTGGCCGGGCTGGCGCGGGCGACGCTGGGGGATCGTATCGCGGGTTGATTGGGATGGGCTGGTTGCGGATTACGATCGCATCCGCGATCACATCGAGCACGTGATTCCGGGATTCGAGCGCTTCAACGAGCGAATCGCGCAGGACATCTTCTATTTGCCCAACGCGGCGCGGGACGAACGGAAGTTCAACACCGATATTGGCAAGGCGAAGTTCACCGTGCATCCGATTCCGCGAAACGAATTGCCGCCGGGCCGTTACATCATGATGACGATCCGGTCCCACGACCAATTCAACACCCACATCTACGGGCTCGATGATCGCTATCGCGGCATCTTCAACGGCCGGCGCGTCGTTTTTATGAATGCTGAAGATGTAGCCGCCGCCGGACTTGAGCGAGGGCAGCTGGTCGACCTAACGAGTCATTACGGAGGCGAAAAGCGGACTGTGCGCGGCATTTCAGATTGTGCCTTACAATATTCCGCGCGGCTGCACAGCGACTTATTTTCCCGAGGGCAATGCGCTGGTCTCGATCAACAGCGTGGCGGAGCGTTCAAACACGCCAGTCAGCAAGTTTGTGGTGATTTCGATTGCAGCCGCAAACTTGTAGCGACGCCGCTCTGTCGGCGGAACACGCGTCGCCTGAGATCCTGGCGTTGGTACGGCGACAGAGGCCGTCGCTACAACTCTACTCGAGCGCCACGCGTTCGATGTGTGAATAAACATTAAACGTTGGCGGACGCAGAAACCCGATCAACGTCTGGCCGCACTCGCGGGCAAAATTAATTGCGAGCGACGAAGGTGCCGAGACCGCGGCGACGATCGGAATCCCGGCAGCCAGCGCTTTCTGAACGATCTCGAACGAAGCTCGTCCGCTTACCACCAGCACGTGCCGATCAAGCGGCAAAAGGCCGTCAAGAAACGCGCGACCGATCACCTTGTCGACCGCGTTGTGGCGCCCAATATCTTCGCGGACTACCAGCGTCTCACCACTGGTATCGAAGAGTCCCGCTGCGTGAATCCCGCCGGTGCGCGCGAAATTTCCCTGGCCGCTCCGGAGCCTGTCCGGCAGCGCAAGTAAGAGGTCTTCGGTGATTCGGGTTCGGTCCGTGGTAAAATCGATGAGCGGGAACTGCTGCCGAATGAACTCAATGCTGGTTTTGCCGCACAAACCGCAACTGCTCGTGATCGTGCCGAAACGTTGCGTGCTCGCCGCAGCAAACTTAACCGTCGCGGCCAACTGGACGTTGATCGCGTTCTCATTCGACATCGTGAGCGCTTTGAGGTCTGCACGATTTCGGACGATTGCCTCTGATATCAGAAATCCCGCAGCCAGTTCCTCGTCATGGCCGGGCGTCCGCATCGTGGTTGCGATAGCCTGATTCCAGAGCTGGATTTCCAGCGGCTCTTCGATCGCGACTTCGTCAGTTACGCATTCGTGGCCATCCGCCGTTCGTCGAATGATGCTTCCTCCACCGATTCCCTGCATGCAAGATCATCGCACGAAAATGAGCGGAGGAAGAGGGATCACGTTCGCGGCGCTCCTGCTCGCAGGCGGCGAATCCCGCCGGATGGGACGAGACAAGGCGACGATGAATTTCGGCGATCAGCCGTTATGGGAACGACAGCTTCAAGTGCTGCGCGCTCTGGGTCCGGAAAGAATCTTCGTTTCGGCGCGTGCGACTCCGGAGTGGCGCCGGATAACGTCGAATTGCTTTTGGACGACCCTCCCTCGCGTGGTCCGCTCAGCGGTTTGACGAAAGCGTTGGCCGCGATCGAGACGACGCATCTCGTCGTGCTCGCCGTGGATCTGCCATTCATGAGCGCAGAGGAGTTAAGCCGTTCCCTGGAGATGGCGACGCAACATTGCGGCGCGGTCCCGAGCGTCGGCAGACGGGCCGAACCGCTCGCGGCGGTTTATCCCGCGGAAGCGATAGCCGATTTCAGAGACGCTCTTGCGGGTCCGGATTTCTCTCTGCAATCGGTGGTGGGTAAACTGGCCGCAGCCGGAAAGGTAAGGCTTCGGCCGGTGCCGGAAAGAGATGCGCACCTCTATCAAAACTGGAATAAACCAAGCGACGTCCGGTTGTAGCGACGCCGGTCTGTCAGCGTTAAACTCGCGGACCGGCGACAGAGCGCCGTCGCTACAGTGCATCCTCGGGGGTTTGTGGGGCTCCCGAGAATTCGACGCCTGAATTCCGTTGATGCGCGAGCCGACGCGGCACGTTTACCCTCCGTCATGACAACATCGAGCTTTGCCATCGAACGACCGGCGCTGATAATGAATGAACCCACTCCGATGAAAATGCCCGAGCTACTCCGCCCGCCGATACGATGTATCGCGCGCTCGTCAATCGTGACACAAGCTTCGAAGGAATTTTTTTCGTCGGGGTACGCACCACAGGCATTTTCTGCCGGCCAACTTGCTCGGCGAAAAAACCGGCCCGCCAGAACGTCGATTTCTTCGCGACCCCGAGCGAAGCTTTGCATGGTGGCTACCGGCCCTGCTTGCGTTGTCATCCGATGGACCCGGACAAGCGCGCGCCGGAATTGATCGAGCGGCTACGTGCTGAAGTCGAGCGCGCGCCGGGCGGACGCTTGACCGACAAGGAGTTGGCCGCCCTCGCGATCGATCCCTCAACGGCCCGGCGTCAATTCAAGCGGCATTACGGAATGACCTTCCAGGCCTATCATCGGGCCCGGCGTATGGGCCTGGCGTTGCGTGAAGTGCGCAAAGGCGGCCGGGTGGGCGAAATTCAAAACGAGAGCGGATTCGAATCGGCCAGCGGTTTTCGCGATGCGTTTACCCGCATCTTTGGCGACGCCCCGACGGCGGCGAAGAAGCAGGGAGGCTTGTTCGCGGAACGAATCGAGACTCCGCTCGGCGCCATGCTCGCGATCGCCGACGATGATGGACTTCGCCTCCTAGAGTTCGTCGATCGCCGCGCGATGGAGCGGGAGATGACGATCCTGCGCAGCCGACTCGAGACGAATATTGTCCCGGGCGAACATCCCTACCTGGCCGCAGTCCGAGCGCAACTTGCGGATTATTTCTCCGGAAAAAATCTCGAGTTCAGTGTTCCGCTCGCGCCGGTCGGTTCCCCGTTTCAAATGCGGACCTGGGAGTTGCTCCGGAGGATTCCAATCGGTGAAACCCGTTCCTATTCCTGGATGGCAACAAAGCTGGGCGACGCCGAGATGCGGCGCGCCGTCGGCCGCGCCAACGGCGACAACATGCTCTGTCTCATCATCCCGTGTCACCGCGTCATCCGCGCCGATGGCACGCTCTGCGGTTACGGCGGCGGCTTGTGGCGGAAGAAGTGGCTCCTCGATCACGAGCGGCGCTTCGCACTGAAGCGCGAGAGTGAATAGTGGTGATCGGTGAATGGAATCAGCGTCGCGGAGGCGCCCACTGCTCGGCAGTCGCGATCACCATTCACATTCTTCAAAACCGCGCCCGGGGTGACTCGAACACCCGACCGTCGGATTAGAAATCCGATGCTCTATCCGGCTGAGCTACGGGCGCAAAACCGTGGCGCAGAATATTGCCAGAGCGGGTCCGCGTAAATCAGTTTGTCGAAGCGACGCCTTACTGAAGCGTATAGGCTTCGACAACCGCCACGCCGGTCGTGTCATTCGCGCCGCGGACAATCACTGTGTAGCTGCCCGGGGCGAGAGTCTGGACGAGCGCCGATTCCTTGGCGTCCGTGGGCATGAGGGCGGTAGCTTCGACTTCCCCTTGTTGGCTGGTGCCGTCGGGCCGGGTCTTCCAGTTATCATTCGAGGCGACTGTTGCCCCGCTGGCGTCATGCAATTCGAGAGTCGGATCGAGTAGGGCGCTTGGAACGCCCAAGGAGCTGAGCGACGGGCCAATCGCTCGCACGATAATGCGGGCGCTTCCACCACCGGTGCCTCCACTTACGATCAATCCGCCGATCATGACATTGCTGCCGGTATCGACAAATCCGCGGGTGCTGATGTTAGCCAGCCTCGAGTTGGCGGCCGAATCGAGATCGTAGACTTCCACCACGCCGACACCTGTTTCGTTGTTCTTGCCCGACAAGATCGCGGTATAGGCGCCGGGGGCGAGCGTGGCGACGAGGGCCGACTCGAGATTATTCGTCGGCTGAACCGCGGTCGCTTCCACTTCGGCCTGATGTTCTTTCCAATCGTCGTTGCTCGCGATGATGCTATTTCCCTGGTGCAATTCCAAAACCGGATCTTGAAGAGTGACGCCCACTCCGCCCAGGGAAGGACCGATTCCGCGGACAATGACTTTCTTTGGGTCGCTCCCGGTGATGATAAATCCGCCGATGAGAACGTTGTCGCCCGTGAGGACCTGTAACCGCGTCGAGATGTTCAGCAGGTCGCGCGGCGGCGCCATGTTCAAGCGGAACACGGTGCCGTGATTAGAGGCGCCGCCGAGTGAGTTAGCTCCATAGAGACTGTGCTCGAGGCCTTCGAATAACCGCCCGGGCTGGCCGCCTGTGCCCGCGCCATCGAATGCATAAGTGCTGATCTGTCCAGCCGGATCGATTCTGAAAATATTCCCGGCCTTTGGAATGCCGCCGTCCTTGCTGGTTCCATAAACATTTCCGTCCGTGCTGGCGAGCAACCCGGCCGATTCGGTTCCGTTAGTGCCCAGCAAATTGTAAACGGTGCTTCGTTGGCCCGCCGGGGTGAGCTTGAAAACCGTTCGGGTGGCTCCGGCACTGGCGATCCCGTAAAGGTTGCCGTCCGTACCTTCGATAACGTTGCCCGGATTTGCGCCGTCACTGCCGCCAGTAAACGAGTAGAGCGTTGTCAGCGCTCCGGCGGGCGTGAGCTTAAAGATCGTTCCATTTCCGTTAAAAAGGTTCGGCGGCGATTCCGGGCCGCAGAAGGTGCTCCCGTAAAAATTGCCGTCTGCGCCCTGAACCAGCGAGTTAGGCAAACTTCCGTCTGCTCCGCCAGTGAAGGTATAAAGAATCGTGAAGACGCCGCCCGGTGTCAGGCGAAAAAATATTCCGGAGTTGTGTAGGGCGGCCGGGTGATTGAAAAAACCGCCGCTCGAATCCCCGGCGGCTGTTCCGTAAAAATTTCCGTCCGTCGCCTGGATGAGCGAAGTGGCGTGAGTGCCCTTGCTATCCTGGAAATTGAAAATGGGGGTGAACGTTCCTGAAGGCGTAAGCCGGAAGATCATTCCATTGAGGTCGCCCACGGCTCGGGGCGCGGTCGCGCCGTAGAGGTTGCCATCGCTGGCCGCAATGAGGAGGGTCGGATTTGCTTCGCTCTCGGTGGACGCTTGGAAATCGTAGAGGTGGGTCAGGATGCCATTCTGTCCGAGTCTCAGAATGGAACCGTGGCCCGCACCGCCGTTGAAGTTGCCGAAGTCTGCGCCGTAAAACGCGCCGTTGGGAAACCGGACCTGCGGGAAGGCCGGGAGCGGTTGGGTGAGGGGCGCCAACGTTTCGATTAAGGCGGCGTGAGCGGGACAGGCGAGCAGAGCGCCTCCGATCACTGCGAGAAGGGATGCCCCCTTCAGAGCGAAAATCCGACAATGGACGGCAATATTCTTTGCATTGATCACCGGTCCGGTGGAAGCAAGTTGGCGGCCACGAAAGGAGAGACAGCGTCTCCGCCTGAATACTGTTGCGCGCGGCTCGCTTACTCGCTGATCCGATGCTTTAGCTCCCAGACGCGCAGTGCAGCGAGCAAAAGACTCTTGGTGCGGGTAAGAGTGCCAACCGCTGCCAGTTCTTTGGGAACAATCTGAGTTCCATTGTTCTTCCGTGGACGGCCACGCTTCCCCTTGGATTTGCCGGCGCGACGGGCGGTTTCACTGATGGGGAGATGGCCGGCGTTATTCATGCCCGCCGAAAAAGCAGCTTCCAAGCCAGTAGCGCTTTGTCCCTTGTGCCGAGCTCGGTTCTCCGGCAGTTTGCCCGGTCATGGCTGGGGAACGCAAACTGGGACTGGGATGTCTGACGATTTTTCTCGCGGTCGCACTTTTCGCGAGTGCTTTCATCAATCTTATCCTGGCGGCAAGCGCATTCCGCCGGTTCGGTAGTGGTGGACCGCGTTTCGAAGAGCAGCCGCCATCGTTTCGTGAAGTGATCGTTCAGCGCGGGGCACGCGGAAACGGTGACAAGATTGCTGTCGTCATGATGCGTGGACTCATTAGCTCCTCGCTGCCGGGCAATGTGGGCGAAACGATGGTGGACGACATGCGCCTGGCCCTGCAACAGGCGAGCGACGACGATCATGTTCGCGCAATCGTTTTGGAGATCGATTCGCCTGGCGGAGAAGTTACGGCGTCCGACATGATCTATAACTGGGTGGTAAAGACCCGCGCCCGGAAACCGGTGGTCGTCTACATGGATTCGCTCGCGGCTTCGGGCGGGTATTACGTGGCGTGCGGCGGGCAATATTTGATGGCGAACGAGACCACTATCACGGGCAGCATCGGCGTGATTATTCAGACGCTGAATTACGAACAGCTCTTCAACAAGATCGGCCTAGCCTCGATCACTTTTAAAAGTGGCAAGTTTAAGGACATGCTGAACGGCGCCAGACCAATGACGCCGGAGGAACGCGATTACGTCCAGAGCTTCGTCATGAAAACGTACGACAAATTTCTTGGCATCGTCGCGCGAGAGCGCAACCTGCCGGCCGACGGTCTCCGGAATTCCGTCGCCGACGGCCGCATTCTCTCGGGCAAGGACGCGCTCGACCATAAGTTGATCGACGACGTGGGCCAGATCGAAGATGCGTTCGCGAAGGCCAGAGAGCTGGGTCACGCATCCGGCGCGACGGTGGTCAGATATGGACCGCCGTTTACGCTCAGCCGATTCTTTCGCGCTTTTGGCAGCGCCGATAACAAGATCGAGCTAACTCTGCCGAAGCAACTTCTGCCGCAATTGGAAACGGGACGCGCTTATTTTCTGCCGAGCTTCTACGCTCCGTAGAGTGCGGCGCGGAGCATGACCGTGGCAGGCTTACTTCCGGCGCTGAGCGCCGCCCTCAACGCCTTTTTTCTCATTGCGAGCGTTTACATTTACGTCTCGCTCTTGCGACAGATCGCTCTGCGGACGCCCCAGGTTGAGGCCCCTGAGGTCCCGCCGATTCGCACCTTCGGCTGGCCTGAGGCGCTGCTGGCCACGGTTCTTACCACGTTCTTTCTCCTGACTATCTCGGGAACTGCCCGGCACGCTCCGCGAATGGAGAACCGCGACCTCATTGCGAGCGCGGCGCTTACCACCGGTTTGCTCCTGGCCCTGGCTGGGTTCTTGCGCCTCCGCCGGTTCGATCTCAGCTCGTTAGGCGGATTCTCCAAAATCGGGTTTTTTCGGACCGCTATTACGGGCGGCGTTCTGATGCTCGCTGCTTATCCTCTGATTTTTCTCGCGGACGTCCTGACCCAGCGATTCCTCCGGCACGAACCGGACCGGCAGGCGATCGTCGAAATGTTCAGCCAATCGACGACCCTCTCGCAACGAATCTTGATCATCATCCTGGCCGTGTCGCTGGCGCCAATCGCGGAGGAATTTATTTTCCGCTTCTTTTTCTACGGAGTCGCGAAACGCTATTTCGGGCGAGGGATCGCGGTGGTTGCGAGCTCGCTCCTCTTCGCTGCAGTTCATGCGCATTTGCCTTCCTTCGCGCCGCTCTTCGTTCTGGGCGGCTGCTTCGCCATCGCCTACGAGTGGAGCGGATCGATTCTCGTTTCGATGATGATGCATGCGCTTTTCAACGCGTGCACTTTAACGGCGCTCGCCTTTCCCGAGTTGGGGCCACCATGAAACTGCGGGACCTCGGCGAAGATCGGCTGCTCGAACAATTACTCCGGAAGCCGAAACGAAATCAGGGCGTTGTCCTTGGCCCAGGCGACGATGCCGCGATCGTGGAACCAGGCAAGCGCGGAGTGCTGCACCTTTTGAAGACCGATTGCCTGGTGGAAGGGATCCATTTTGCGAAGGAGAGCCGGCCGGAACTGATCGGCTGGAAAGCACTCGCTCGGCCGGTGAGCGACTTCGCCGCGATGTCCGGCGTGCCGCAGTTCGCGCTCGTGACGCTAATTGTTCCGTCGGACAGAAATGTTTCCTGGGTGAAGCGGCTCTACCGCGGCATCGATATAGCGGCCGCCGCTTTTAAGGTCGCCGTCGTCGGCGGTGAGACGAGCGACATCAGAGGACCGGCCGTCATATCGATCAGCGTCACCGGGTTCGTTGAAAAGAAACGCTGGGTGGAGCGTGCTGGGGCAAAACCGGGGGACGAATTATACGTTACTGGCCGGCTGGGCGGTTCGCTTCGCGGCCATCACTTCAATTTCGTGCCGCGCCTCACCGAATCCCGCTGGCTCACGAAAAATTTTCGCCTCCACGCCCTGATGGATTTGAGTGACGGGCTCGGCTCCGATCTGCCGCGCCTGGCCCGGGCGAGCAATGTTGGATTCGAAATCGATCGAGAAACGTTGCCGCGCGAGCCTGGTTGCACCATCGAGCAGGCGATCTCCGACGGAGAAGATTACGAATTGTTGTTTGCCATCTCGCCGCAAGATTCCGCTTCGCTCCCGTCGCGTTGGCGGAAAAAATTTCCGAACCTGCCTCTCACTCGGATTGGTCGACTCACGCGATACTCGAAATCCGAAAATCGAAAATTCCCCAGTGGCTACGTACATTTCCGATAGTCCCTCGGAGACGGAATCCGTCGGTCGGGATTTTGCCCAGGGCTTGCGCGCGGGAAATGTGATCGCGCTGGTGGGCCCCCTCGGTGCCGGGAAGACCCAGTTCGTCAAGGGCCTGGTCGCGGGAATCGGCGCACCGGTCGCAGTGACCAGTCCGACGTTTACGCTCGTTCACGAATACCCCGGCGGTCGTCTTCCGGTTTACCATTTCGATTTCTTTCGTCTCGAAGAACGGCAGTCCGTCCAGCGCCTCGGGCTGGATGAATATTTCTTTGGCGGCGGCATCTCGGTTGTCGAATGGGCGGACAAATTTCCGGACCTGCTACCGGCAGAGACACGCTGGATTTCCTTCGATTCCAAATCCGAGACCGCGCGCTCGATCGTGATCTCATGAAAATCCTGGCGCTCGAACTTTCCAGTGCCCAGGGAAGCGTCGCCTGGCTCGACGAGGATTTCGAATGGACGCGCGACTGGGCGAACGATCGAAAAAACTCAGGCGATTTTTTTCAATGCCTGGTGGAAGTGCAGAAGCAATTTCATCGTCCGAACCGGATTGTGGTTGGCCTCGGGCCGGGGTCGTACGCCGGAACTCGCATCGCAATTTCGGCGGCGATCGGATTGCAGCTCGCTTCCAAGGCGGAGCTAGTGGGTCTATCGTCGCTCTGCGCGATTGAATGCGATCGTGCGGAATACGCGGTGGTGGGCGATGCCCGGCGCCAATCGTTTTTCCTGGCAGAGGTGCGCAATCAAATCATGTCTGCTCCGCCGGCCCTCCAAAGTGAAACCGAACTTCGCGCCGCGCTCGATCGGCTTAGGGCACGAATGCCGATCTTCGCGGTCGAACCGTTGCCGCAGTTTGACGGTGTGATCGTCCGGCATCCGGCGGCGCGGCTCCTGGCCCGGCTTGCCCGGGAACCAAATCGCGCGTTTGTTTTGCCGCCGCTCGAGCCGATGTATCTGCGCGAGCCCCACATCACCAAACCGAAATCCAAATGACAGGAACCCACCGATGCTGGGCTGAGATCGATCGCGATGCGCTGCGTTATAACGCCGGTGTCGTCCGCGAAAGAATCGGGTCCGCCGAGATGCTTGCGGTGGTGAAAGCGAATGCCTACGGGCACGGCCTCATCGGTGTGGCCGAAACCCTGGCGACCGAGGTCCAACTTTTCGGCGTCGCCAATCTCGAGGAAGCGGTCGCCCTTCGCGAGGCAGGCCTGTCTCATCCGGTGATCATTCTTGGACCCGCTTTGGCGGCAGAGCGCTCGACGATCGTTGAGCGCGAATTCATTCCCACGATCTCCGCTTTCGAAGACGCCGAAGCGTTCGACCGGATCGGACCGGTAGCGATCAATTTCAAAGTCGATACCGGCATGGGCCGCATGGGAGTGCCGGAAGCTGAAAGCCTGGCGGTGTTCAAGAGAGTGACGGCGCTCGGCAACGTGCGGGTGCACAGCGTCTCGACGCACCTGCCGGTCTCAAACGAGGACGCCGATTTCACACGTGGCCAGCTGGCGCGGTTTCGAAACGTCCTCGCCCAATTTCGTGCGGAAATTCCGGGCGACTACAAGGCGCACGTCCTGCAAAGCACGGGCACGCTTGCGTTCAACGACTCGCCGCAAGAGATCGTTCGTGCGGGGATTATGCTCTACGGAATTTCGCCGTTGCCGGAATTCCAGAGGTTGCTTAGACCGGCGATGACTTGGAAGACGCGGATCGCGCTCATTCGCAACATGCCTGCAGGCCACGGGATCAGTTACGGCCGTACATTTATCACCCCACGGCCGATGCGAGTCGCGACGCTTTCGGCCGGGTATGCGGATGGATATCCACGCCAGATTTCGAATCGCGGGGTGGCGATGCTGGTGCGGGGAAAACGCTGCCCGCTCCTGGGTCGGGTGACGATGGATCTCATGGTGATCGATGTTTCCGATTTGCCCGGAGCAGAAGTGGGCGATGAGGTCGTGCTGATGGGCCGGCAGGGCGGCGAAGAAATTTCCGCGACGGACCTCGCCGAGATGGCGGGGACCATCACCTGGGACATTGTCACGCGCATTGGCAGCCGGGTTCGGCGCGTGTATGTGTGACCGGCGATGTTTCAGATCATCTTCAATGAGCTGAGCGCGGCCGAGATGGCCGCTCTGCCGAAATCGCTTCAACTCGAATTACTCGCTGAATTTCAGATCCTTCCCGAGGACCTCGACAATCTAGACTCGAGCCGATTCGGCGTGATCGAGCGTGAAGGAAAGAAGCTGCATCGTTACCGGGCCAAGGATTACCGGATCTATTTTGAACGGCGCCCGGAAGGGATCACCGTCCATCGCGTTCTCCACAAAAACACTTTTCGCGATTTCCTTTTTCGCAGCAAACTTCCGATGGCGGAAGACGATCAGCTTGGCAAACACCGCGAGTTTTGGAAGTTGATCGAGCAAGGCGAACGAACCCGGAAGCCAATGTGATCGCGGAGGTGTTGGCGGACGAGGCATTGCGCCGGCGCGAGTTCCCGATTTGTGCGCTGAAGATTTATTGCGCTCACGCGGCTGACGCGCCACTCCCGCGGCGAGTAGCCGCGGCGATGATCGAATGTGTCGAACGCGCGTCGGTCGATTCGCGAAATTACGATGGCGAGCTGGAACGCATCGCGGAAACGCGGACGCTGGTAGCGCGATTGCTTGGGTCCGAGGAAGACGAGATCGCGTTCACCGGCCCGACGGCGAGCGGCTTGAACGCGATCGCGAACGGTCTCGACTGGAAAACGGGGGACGAGGTCGTCTGCTACCTGGACGATTATCCGGCGAACGTTTATCCGTGGCTCGCTCTGGAGCGACGGGGCGTTAAGCCCGTCTTGTTGGACACGCCACGCATCGGAGAGATCACGCCGGAAATTGTGGAGCGGGCCCTGACGAAGCGGACTCGGCTCGTCGCGTTGGCGAGCGCAAATTATTGCAGCGGTTATCGCGTCGACCTCGATGGCATCGGGGCGCTCTGTGCCGAGCGCGGTATTCTATTTTCCGTCGATGCAATCCAGACGCTGGGCGCGTTTCCGGTCCCGCTGTCGAATATCGATTTTCTCAGCGCGGGTGCGCAGAAATGGATGCTCGGGCCGTCCGGCGCTGGCATTCTTTACGTTAAAAAGAGCCGGCAGGAGCTGTTGCGGCCGGCCATTCTCGGCGGCTGGAACGTGGTTTCGCCCAATTTCATCGCGCAACCGAAAGTCGAGTTTGAAACCGGAGGCCGCAAATTCGAGCCCGGCGCTTACACTCATAGTGTCATTGCGGGGCTCCGAGCCGCGGTGGAACTGCTGCTGCAAGCTGGGCTTAGACAGATCACGGAGAGGATCGATGCTCTTACTCAATTGCTGCGCGATCGAATCGCACCGAGCGGATTCGAGTTCCTGAGCCCCGAAGAAGAAAGGAACCGCTGCGGTATCCTGACCTTTCGTCATCCGCGCGTTGAATCGCAGCGTCTTTGGGACGCCTTAGCGAACAATGAAGTGGTGGTCTCGTTGCGATTCGATCGGGCGAATCGCAGCTGGCTGCGAGTGAGCCCGCACTTCTACAATACCGACGCCGAGATCGGGAGGGTCGCGGAGCTCCTGATCCAGCACTTGTAGCGACGGCGCTCTGTCGCCGTAAGGAGCGTTAGGTTTCGAAGCTGCGCGGGTCACGCCGACAGAGCGGCGTCGCTACAGCTCGAGAAGACCGCGCTTACTTCATCAGCAGCACGGAACGGCTGCGCTTGATCTCACGCGTAATTTTACGGTGCATGTGCGCCGGCATCCCGGTCACCCGGCGGGGCAAAATCTTTCCGCTTTCGGTCACGAACTTCTTGAGCAAATCGGGATTCTTGTAATCAATCGCCTCGGTGGCGATGTCGATCCGCCGGCGCGGCATGGTGCGATTGGCGCGGCGAAAAGCGGAACGGCGTTTGGCGGTCTTCGGTTGCATGGCTGGTTACCTCGTCTCCCGGTGGAGAGTATGCCGCTTTAAGAACGGATTGTATTTCTTTTTCTCGAGCCGATTCGGCGTCCGAGGGCTCTTCTTATTGCGCGTGCTCATATAACGCGAAGCGGGCTGGCCGAGCGCCTTCGCTTCGGTGCATTCCAGGGTGATGATTTCCTGCGCCATAATTTAATCCTTGTCGTCCGCTGCGGGCTTGGCTTCCTCTTCTTCGCCCTCGGCGCCTTCTTCGTCGGTCAGGCCGAAGAGCGACGTGACCGATTGCCGGACGCGTGAAGCCTTGTTCTGCTTCTCGAGCTGCGACTGGCATTCAACGGTGAAGCGCGCGAACGGAATCGCCTCGAGCCGAGCGTGCAAAATTGGTTTGCCGGACATCTCACAAACGCCATAGGTGCCGAGCTCGATCCGTTTCAGAGCTTGGTCGATCTCGTAAAGCGCATCCTGTTCTTGCGAAAGAAGGCTGAGCGCAAAGTCGCGATCGTAAGCATCGCTGCCCGCGTCCGCCTGGTGCATGCCGAAGGCCGAGGCTTCGCTGCCTTCGGCGCGGGAACGCAAATTGTCTTTGGCGACTCCGGCCATGGAATCGACCATGGCATCCCGCAACTGGAGGAGCTTTTCCTTTTGACCCCGGACGAACGGGTCGAGCTTCTTCTGTTTGTGATTCTTGGTCGCGAGGATTTCCTGGCGCGCCTTTAGCCGGGGCGAATTCTTTCCGGGCCCCGTTCGCCTTGGGTGTCTTTCCTTTTTTCGCTGCGGGCTTTTTCGTGGTTTTGGCCATTGCCTTCTTCTTCGCCGGTCGCGCCGCTTTTGGCTGCGACTTTTTCTTCGCGGAACTCTTAGGTTTCGCGTGCGTTTTGGAACTCTTTTTCTTCGCGGAGGTGGCCATAATGTGGAATCGCTCTCTTTCGCCGGGACGAGCGGAGCGCATACTAAAGAGCATTTCCAGCAGGGCGCAAGAGGAGATTTCCCCGTGGAAAACGAGCAAAGAAAGCCGGCTTTCCCAGTGGTTTACGAGCTGGCGCTGGAGTAATGCCGGAGCGCGAATCGCCAGAAGATTCGGGAGAGAAAGAAGGCGATCGAACCCGCGATTACGAGGTGCAACATCAACCAGGCCGGCTGATCTAGCGGCTTGATGAGCAGGCGCGCCGGGATGTTCGCAACAATCACGACTGGAATGATCCAGCCGAAAATAAACCGGAATAGCCTCGGGAAAATCACGTCCGGGATAGCGAGCAATGTGGAGGAAGTTGAAATAGCCGTAAACGAGACCCTGTGCCCGGACGATCCAAAAGCTGATGGCCGCCAGGGTGAGCATGATCGAGTAATGGATCGGCGACGCCGAAGCAAATCGCGACTGAGGTAAAGCGCGATCATCCCGAGGCCCGGCATGATCTGCAACTTAGTCAGGGCGACGATCACCACGACAGCACCGAGGATCGCGTTCAAGACGCTGTCGAGGCCGAATTGCTTCGTCGAGACAGCGAACTGGCTGTCGATCGGCAAGACAAGAAGTGAATCGAGGCGGCCGGTGCGGACGAGCTCGGGAATGTTCGAGACGTTCACGAAGAAGAAGGCCTGGAATAATTGCGCGATCATCTGGTGCGTGCCGACGAGCAGGATCACCTCCCATTTCGACCAGTCGCCGATTCGGTCGACCTGTCCGAAAATGATTCCGAAGAAAACGATCTGGCCGCAGAACCAAAGCACTTCGACGATCATCCAGAGGAGAAAGTTCACCTTGAAGCTCAGCTCGCGGATAAGCGAATTGCGCAGCATGATTCCCCAGATCTCAAGATAGCGGCGCATGATGACGGTTCTGGCGGGGCGCATCGTTAGTCAATGGTGGATCGCGCGCTCCGCCGCGCGATGCAGTGGCCCGGCCTTCCGAGGAAGACTAATCATCAAGCGACGGAGCGCGCGATCCACCACAACTTCGCGGCTGGCTGGAGGTTGTAATTACAGTTACAGCGAACCATCGTTACCGCACTAAACCGAATGCTCAAACGACCCATTCCGATCATTATCGCCGCTGTTGTATTGATCGGCGCGGCGTTGCTCCTTCGGCGTTGCACCAGTGGCTCGGGAACCTCTTACCAAACCGCACCGGTCGCGCGCGGGCCGATCACGCAGGCGGTCACGGCGACCGGGACGCTGAATCCGGTCCAAAATGTCCAAGTTGGCAGCCAGGTGTCGGGCAACATTCAGAAGCTCTTCGCCGATTTTAATTCGATCGTGAAAGCCGGCCAGGTGATCGCGCAGATTGATCCGGTTGTTTTCCAGGCGAGCGTCAATCAGGCCGAAGGCGACCTGGCAAATGCTCGCGCGGCGCTTGAGCTGGCGCAGTTGAATGAGGGGCGAACCCGGGCGCTCGTCGCGAAACAAAACTCCGCCCAATCGGATCTCGACCAGGCGATCGCCAATCTTCATCAGGCCGAAGCCAACGTGAAAATTAAGGAAGGCGCGCTCGAAAAAGTGAAAGCCGACCTTGATCATTGCACGATCACGTCGCCCATCGATGGAATCGTGATTTCGCGAAACGTTGATGTCGGGCAAACGGTTGCAGCGAGTCTGCAGGCGCCGGTGATTTTCCAGATCGCGAACGACCTTTCGAAAATGCAGATCGACGCGAACGTGGCGGAGGCGGACGTCGGCGCCGTCGCAGTCGACCAGGACGTGGAATTCACGGTTGATGCGTTCCCGACGCGGACCTTTCAAGGCAAAGTCGTTCAGGTCCGCAACGCGCCAATTACAGTGCAGAACGTCGTGACCTACGACACCGTCATCGGCGTCAGCAATCCGGATCAGAAACTGAAGCCCGGAATGACAGCGAACGTTTCGATCGTGGCCGCACATCGCGATGACACTTTGAAAATCCCGAACAGCGCCCTGCGTTTCCGACCGCCGGACCAAACGCCGACAGCGGCGCCGCGGCGCGATCCATCGTCCGCTCCGCGCCAGCCCGGCGGCGGAAACAAGCCCGGCGGGAATCGACTCGGAGACGCCGGACGGAGCGGACAGTTTTTGTCCTTGCGTCGGGTGAATCGAAACCGACGGCGGCAACGATTAAGACCGGGATCAGCGACGGTATTACGACGGAAGTCGTGGAGGGTTTGAAAGAAGGGGATCGAGTGGTGATTGGGATGACGGAGAATGCGTCAGCGGACGCACCGGCGACGAATCCATTCAGCGGTCCACGGCGCCGGGGACCATGAGCAGTTCTTCGAACGGCACCGCGGTGCGGCTCGAGGAAGTGCGAAAGACTTACCAGACCGGCGAAGTGGAAGTGCAGGCCGTGCGCGGCGTCTCCATCGAAATAGGGCAGGGCGAATTCGTGGCGCTCATGGGTTCGAGCGGGTCGGGGAAATCGACCTTGATGAATATTCTCGGGCTGCCTCGACCGGCCGACCTCGGGCCGCTACTTTCTTGATAACGAAGACGTGTCGTCGTTGAGCCGCGACGAACTGGCGGACGTGCGCAATCGGAAACTCGGATTCGTCTTTCAAAATTTCAATCTCCTCGCGCGCACTTCCGCGCTGGAGAACGTCGAGCTGCCTTTGCTTTACTCCGAGTTGGCGCTCACTAGTGCGCAATTGCGCGACAAGGCGGAGCAGGTGCTGGCGGCAGTTGGTTTGCAAGGACGCGGGGATCACACTCCCAGCCAGCTTTCCGGCGGGCAACAGCAACGCGTTGCAATCGCCCGCGCGTTAATCAACGAACCGGAAGTGTTGCTGGCGGATGAGCCGACCGGAAATCTCGATAGCAGGACGAGTGTCGAGGTGATGGAGATTTTCCAATCGTTGAACGAGAAAGGGATTACAATCATCATGGTCACCCACGAGCCGGATATCGCCGCGTATGCGCGCCGCAACATCGTCATGAAGGACGGCCTTGTGCGAAGCGATCAATGGTGATGAGCCGGCTGCACGCGGCGAGTGAGCTGGAGAAAATTTCGGCAACCGATGCGCTGGAGGCTACCGCATGACCGGCCAGAACCTTTGCCCGACGAATCAGACTCGCCTCGACCTTCAAGATCGCGGCGCGGGCATTGCGCCGAAATAAACTACGCTCCGCCCTCACCGCTCTCGGTATCATCATCGGCGTCGGCGCCGTGATTGCCATGGTCAGCATCGGGACGGGTGCGAAGGCGCAGGTAGAAGCGCAGATCGCGAGCCTTGGGGAAAACGTGATTCTGATTTTTTCCGGGAGCACGACCTCGAGTGGTATTCGGACCGGATGGGGAGGCGCGGGCACCCTCAAGATTGAGGACGCGGAAGCGATTCGTCGCGAGATCCCGTCGGTCACCCTGGTAAGCGAAGAAGTTGTTTCCACCGCCCAGGTCGCTTCGGGTAACCAGAACTGGTTCACCCGGATTTATGGCGAGTCCGCCGATTATTTTGATCTCCGGCAATGGGCGCTGGCGGACGGCGCGCCCTTCACGCCACAGGATGTCCGGAGCGCGAACAAAGTCTGTGTCGTTGGTCGTACGACCGCGACCCAAGTCTTCGGTAGCGACGACGTCATCGGCCAGGTGTTGCGGATCAAAAATGTGCCGTTTCAAATTACCGGCGTTCTCACGACGAAGGGTCTGAGTTCGCAGGGAACCGATCAGGACGACATCGTGATCATGCCGTACACGAGCGCAATGAAGCGCGTTATGGGCGGCGGGACGACGTTGCGGAATATCAACGCTCAGGTCGCCAGCACGCGCGATCTGGCCCCGGCGCAGCAGCAGATCATTGCGCTGCTTCGTCAGCGCCACAATATCCGGGAAGGCCGCGACGACGATTTCACGGTTCGGAACCAGGAGGAAATCGCCGCGGCCCAAACCGCCACTACTGAAACGATGACGGCGTTGCTTGCGGGCGTGGCGGTGATTTCGCTCGTCGTAGGTGGCATCGGGATTATGAACATCATGCTGGTGAGCGTGACGGAGCGGACGCGCGAAATTGGGACGCGAATGGCGGTTGGCGCCCACGGTCGCGACATCCTCACGCAGTTCTTGATTGAAGCGATCACGCTTAGCGTAATCGGCGGGGTGATCGGAATTGTGTTGGGAATCGTGTCGGCAAAAATTCTGGCAGCGGTTAAAAACTGGCCAGTCTTTGATCTCGCCGGCTCAATTGTAATCGCGTTCGTGGTGAGCGCGGCAGTCGGCGTGTTTTTCGGATTTTATCCGGCGCGCAAAGCCGCGCAGCTCGATCCGATCGACGCGTTGCGTTACGAATAGCGTTACGACTTCTGCTCGCGGATCCGGCGCGAGGGCACCCACTCGTCCCACTTCGCCTCGTAGTCGGTGTAATGGATCAGGTGCACGCCGTCTTTCGTTTGCAAGACGGTCGCCGGGTACCAGTGCTTTTTCCAAAGCACTTCCACCTTCGTCCCTTTCGCGTAAACGGCCGGCTTTGATGCGGTTGGAGATCTTCCGGCGCGACCCAGACGTCTTCATCGTCCTCGTAGCCGATGAAGTGAATTCCGAACTTCTTCCTTCCGCGCATCGATGATGCGGCAGGCGTAGAGATCGCCGTCGTTGTCCCGCGCTTTCGCCCGTTCTCCGATCCGCGGGTTCGCCAGCGGCTTCGCCGCGGCCAGCGACCATTTCCGGGTCGAATCCTTTGGTGTGCTCGAACGCGGAGCGCTGTTCTTCCGCCGCGTTCATGTCGGCTTCAACGTGGGTCGCGAATTCCGCGAGCGTGACGGTGCCGTCGTGATTCAGGTCCACGTAGGAAACGCCACGGAGCGCGTCGAGGAGCGCTTCGGTGAAGGTCCAATGTTCGGTGGACGATTCGCTCGCGGCAGAGGAGGTAATTGCTGCGTAGGCCGGACCTTTTGATTGCCTGGTGATGGCGAGACCGGCCTGGCCCGAGTAGCAACAATCGATCAGCCAAAGAACGCGGCCGCATTTGCTGGCATTGATTTTTCCCGGGATGGAATTGATCGACCAGCCGTCAACGTCGTCATCGCCGGCGTCGTAGGAGGCGAGATAGACGTCGTTGCCCTGGTCCGAATTTCGTCCCGTGCCCGGCATAGTAGACGATAAGGAGATCGTCGGGGTGCAGCTTCTTCAATTGCTCGGTGAAGGCCGAGTCGATCCGCGCCTGGCTGGCTTGTTTGTCCTGGAGATAAACGATCTGCGAGTCAGGAACACCGCGTTCCTTGAAATAAACGACAAGCGCATTATCGCGCCGATTTTTAACCGGGAAGGAGCCGTACATCTCGGAGTGTTTCCAGCTCAGAACGCCAACGCCGAAGACCCATGTTTTCTGCGGTTGCCAGCCGAGATCCCGGCCCGATGCGAGCCGACGCGAAGAAACCGAAACGAGAAACAGGCCTAGGAGGGCCCGCGGTGCAAAAACGTTTTCATCTCTGGTCGCAAACTTACCGGACAACGCATCAAAGAGGGAATGGAATTGTGACCGAGCCGACCGAGTTGACCCGTCGCGAGACCGCAGTAGACGCTCACCATGAATCGATTTCAGAAATTGGTCGCTGAGGCGAAAAAGAACATCGCTGAGATTTCTGCCCGCGAAGCGCAGGCGCAGACGGAGAGCGGCGATGCTGTCTTGATCGACGTGCGCGAAGAGGCCGATTGGCGCGAGGATCACGCAAAAGGCGCAAAGCATCTTGAGCGCGGGATTGTCGAGCTGGAGATCGAGGAACAGGTGCCGGACCTGAAGACCCCGATTATTTGTTACTGCGGCGGCGGCAGTCGGTCGGCGCTCGTCGCCGAGAGTCTGCACAAAATGGGATACGAGAATGTGAGATCGCTCGCCGGTGGGTTCCGCGAGTGGAAGGAAGATGGGCTGCCGTCTGTAACGTCGGAGTGAATCGTGCCGGAGTCCATCTCACCAGCCACTTATCACCATTCACACTCCTTAACCGCCCACGGCCTGATAGTGCCCTAACCCGCGTTTCCACATCCAATGCGCGGCGGCCCACATGAAAAGGACCCAGCCTGCCTGGATCGCCAGGGCCTGCACCATCTCGAGGCCGCGTAACCGCTCCATGAAGATCGCAATCGGGCAAAACAGTTCGTAATAAAATGGAAGCCACTTCATCGCCGCCTGGATCCCGGCCGGCATGATGTCCACCGGAAACATCTGGCCACCGAGGAAGTACTCGAACGAGTAAACAATGAAAACGATCGTCGAAATTTCCAGGATCCAGAAGGCCGCCAACGCGATGGTGTAAGTGATGAAGAACTGGATGAGCCCCGCCATCAGCAAGGACAAGAACGCGCAAAGAAAGGTGACGGCATCTGAGGGGAGCGCGAGATATTCGCGAAAATAAAACAGGATCAGCGCGATCGGCGGGATGGTGACGGCGGTAAAGACCAGCCGCCCGCTCAGGAAAATGCTAAAACGATAGGCAAGATAGTTCAGCGGCTTGGTCAGGAACGAATTGATTTGTCCCTCTCTGATGTCGCCCGCGATCTGCCATTCGTCTTCTGTCGGCGTGACGAGATTCGAAACCACGATGGTCAGGAGATAGTAATAGATCATCGAGCCGTAGGTGTACCCGTGCATCCCCCCGCCGGGCTCCTTGAAGACCGCGCGCCAGAGGAAAACTGTGCCGGCCAGCGGGATCAATCCGAACACCGCGCGGAGAAAATAATTCCAGCGGTAAACAAAGGTGTTCTGGAGCCCCAGATTAAAAACCGTCAGGTATTTCCTCACGCCGAATTTCCCTCAAGTTTCCGGATCGCCCGGTTGTGCAGCGCGGAAAGGAAGAGCAACGCGGAAATCGCGCCGAGGAAGGCGCAGAACATATCCGATTGGGTATCCCAGACATCTCCCTGGGTGCCGAGGAAATCGATCGCGGCGGCGCCGCTCGCCAGGGCCGTCCACCATTCGATCAATTCATAAAATGCGCTGATCCCCATACAGATGGAGAGGACGAGAAACGTGAGCCATTTTTTTCGCGTCAGAACCTCGAACCGGATTAAGACTTCGCGCGCGATGATGGCCGGCACGAAACCCTGCATGAGGTGACCGAGCCGGTCGTATTCGTTCCGCTGCCAGCCGAAGATCGGCTGGAGCCAGTTGAAGAGCGGCACCCGCGCATAGGTATAGTGGCCGCCGACGCAAAGCAGGCAGATGTGGAGCGCGATGAGCGTGTAGCAAAGCGTGGTGAAACGAAATCGGCGGTAGGTTGTAGAGAGAATGATCAAGCCGGCGAGCCCTGGGCTCGCTTCCAGCCACCAGGTAAGGCGATCGTAGGGGCGCCACCCGGTCCAGAAGATGACGGCGACAACCGCGGCCAACAGCACGAGATGACTTCGCGGGATGCTCTTCATTTTCGCGCGAGATCTACGGCAAGGTTGATCGCTGCAATCATGCTGTCGGGACGGGCCACGTTTTTTCCGGCGATCTCGAAGGCGGTCCCGTGATCCGGGCTGGTCCGCGGGAAAGGAAGACCGAGGGTAACGTTCACGCCGTCGTGAAAGGCGTGCAGTTTCAGCGGGATCAAACCTTGATCGTGATACATGCAAAGGACGGCGTCCCAATCGCCGTTCACGGCGTGATGGAAGATTGTATCGGGAGAAAAGGGGCCGGCGAAGATCGCAGATTGCAGATTGCCGAGTGCAGATTGGAGTTGTTCGACGGCGGGGGTGATAATTTCGGTTTCTTCACGGCCGAGCGCGCCAGATTCGCCCGCATGGGGGTTCAAGCCGGCGACGGCAATGCGCGGCCGTTCGATCCGGCGGCGGCGGAGAAAATCGAGGAGAAGCAAACCGACGCGCACGATTTCTTCGGTTTTCAGCGCGTCGGCGACAACGCGCAAGGGGACATGGACGGTGACGAGAGCGACGGTGAGTTTCCCGCCAGTGAGAAGCATGGCGAAATTCTTCACCCCGCAACGGGCGGCGAAAAATTCGGTCTGACCCGGGAAGCCGAGGCCGGCGCTGTACATCGCGGCCTTGTGAATCGGCGCGGTTACGACCGCGTCCAATTCGCCACGGAGGGCGAGGCGTGCGGCTTCCTCGAGCGCAGCCAACGCGGCTCGGGCTGTTTCGGGAGTGGGATGCCCTAACGAACAGTTAATCGTAGGACCGATAATGGAGCAGTCCGCGTCCTCGGGGAGTCGGTGGGAAGCGAGAGCTGCCCGAACAATCTCCGGGCCTATTCCAGCCTGGTCGCCGAGAGTGATGCCTACGCGACAACTCATCGCGCATTGTCACCAACCAACGGAAGCGCCGCAAGGCGGAACGACCATCAAGGAACCGCCGCTCGTTAAAGCTTAGAGTGATGCCAGGCGTTCTCTCGAGAACCTAGAAGGTTTGGATGTAGGCCTTCTGGCGGAGACCGGCGAGCCAGATCTCCTGCTGCCGCTGCTGCTCTTCCTGGATCAATTTCTTTTCGATGTCGGGGCGCAGCTTCGCGAACGATGGCGTATCGCCGCCGCGTTTTTCTTCGACTTTGAGGATGTAGAAATTCGGGCCCAGCTCGATCACATGGCTGACGCGGCCCGCCGGGAGATTAAACGCCACTTTCTCGAGTTCCGGCGCCAGGGTTTTGCGATCGATCCAACCCCAGTCGCCCCCGGAGTCGCGACTTGCATCCTCCGAGTACATCTGTGCCATCCGATCGAACGGCGCGCCGTCCGCAAGTTTTCCGAGGATTTCCTCGGCGATCGCTTTCTGGGCGGGCGCGTTTCCTTCCGCAGCGTGCGTCGGGATCATGATAAGGCGCACCTTAACCTGCTCTTTCGCGGTGAATTCCGACCGGTGCTGTTTGTAGTAATCCATCACCTTTGTCGGCGAGATCATCGTGACCGGCTTCACGTTTTTGCTCCGCATGGCCGCGACGATAATTTTTTCCATCTCCTGCTTTTTGAATTCGGTGAGCGAATAATTTTGGGCCTGCAAAGTCTTGATAAAAGTATTGCGGTCGCCGCCGAAATCTTCGCGGATGATATCGTTCACTCGCTCGTCGACAAAATGACCTGGCAATTCGAATTTCTCCTTGTGGAAGGACTGGACGATGAGCTGCCGGTCGATCAGATCCTTGAGCGCGGATTTGCGGGCTTCCTGGGTTTTCTTTTCGAGTTCCTCCCCGCGGTACTGCTGGCGAAGCAAACGCTCATGCGGACCGGAGAGGCCGCGAACCTGGGAATAGGTAATGATATCGCCGTTCACGATCGCGGCGATACCGTCGATGATGCGGGGTGAGTTATCTTCCGCCGCGAGGGCGGCCTGGCAGAGCGGCGAAGCCACCAGCATCGCCGCGGCGGCTACGGCCGCGAATAAAGGTCGAATCATGGGATCTAAAGTTTCCTGATTAGTTCCAAAACTTCCGCCAATTGGCGCTCGATTCTATTGGTACTTATGCGAGGGAATTTGCCTCCCACAAGTATAAAATCCCCTCGGCGAGTGAGCATCAATTTCGCTTCGCGGACCTCGACCCGGGCGAGGCCGGCCTTGGCGGCGGAGAGCCTGATTTCGGTGAGAAGCAGCAGATTGTCAACCGCTTCCGGGAATTTGCCGAACCGGTCCCTCCATTCTTTGCGAAGGCGGTCGAGCTGTTCCCGAGTCGTCACCTCGGCAAGGTGCCGGTAAGCTTGGATCCGGAGGGCGGGATCGGTGACGTAGCTCGTGGGAATGAATGCCGCCACCCGCGTTTCCGGCCCGGTCTTCACGAATTCGGCCTCATTCGTCGCCACAAAATCGAGCCGAAGGTCGACTTCTAGGCGAGCCCTGGACCTTTCGCCTTTCAATTGCGCGACAGCCTGTTTGAGAAGCTGGCAGTAGAGATCGAACCCGACCGCCATGATATGTCCGCTTTGCGCCGTCCCGAGAATGCTGCCAGCGCCACGGATTTCGAGGTCGCGCATCGCGATCCGGAATCCGGCGCCTAACGAGCTGTACTGCTTGATCGCGTTGATCCGCTTTCGAGCGGCGCCGACGGTCATCATTTCGCGCGGGAGCATGAGGTAGGCGTAGGCCTTGTGCTCGGCGCGACCGACGCGTCCCCGCAGTTGATAGAGGTCTGCCAGTCCAAAGCGATCGGCCCGGTCGATGACGATTGTGTTCGCGTTCGGAATATCGAGGCCGCTCTCGATGATGGTCGTGCAAACGAGCACGTCGATCTTCCCCGCCACAAATCGCGACATAACGGACTCCAATTCGTCCGCGTCCATCTGCCCATGGCCGAATTCTACTCGCGCCCGCGGACAAAGGTCGGCGATCTTCTCGCGCATCTTCTCGATCGATTGGACTCGATTGTGAAGAAAATAGACCTGGCCCTGGCGGTCGAGCTCGCGGTTGATCGCGTCGCGAATGATCCGCTCGTCGTAACCGCAAACGACCGTCTCGACGGGGAGCCGATTGAGCGGCGGCGTCTCGATGGTCGACATATCTTTCACGCCGACGAGTGACAGGTAAAGCGTGCGCGGGATCGGTGTCGCCGAAAGGGTGAGAACGTCGACCAGCTTGAAAAGCTCCTTGAATTTTTCCTTGTGGAGAACGCCGAAACGCTGCTCCTCGTCGATCACGACCAGGCCAAGATCCTTGAAGACGACATCGCCCGAGATGAGACGGTGAGTGCCGATCACGATGTCGACGCCGCCTTCGCGGAGGAGCTGGAGCACCTGGCGTTGTTCTCCGTGCGACCGGAAACGGCTCAGCATTTCGGTCCGCACTGGATAATCGAGCATCCGTTGGCGAAACGTCTCGAAGTGTTGCTGTGCCAGCACGGTGGTCGGTGCTAGGACGGCGACTTGTTTGCCTTCCATGACTGCCTTGAAAGCGGCCCGAATCGCGACCTCCGTTTTTCCGAAACCGACATCGCCGCAGATGAGGCGATCCATGGAGCGGCCCTGTTCCATGTCGCGTTTCGTCGCCGTGATGGCGGTGAGCTGGTCCGGCGTTTCGCGGAAGGGAAATGAGTGCTCGAATTCGCGCTGCCATTTCGTGTCGGGACCGAAGGCGTGGCCGACCTGGGTTTCGCGCTCCGCCTGGACGGCGAGCATTTTGCCCGCGTAATCGAAAATGGAGGCAGCGGCATTCTTCTTCGCCCGGGCCCACTTCGCGTCGGCGAGCGAGCTGAGCGCCGGCGATTTTTTTCCGACGCCGACGTAGCGCGACACGAGATAGGCCTGTTCGAGCGGGACGTAGAGGCGCGCGTCATTCGCGAATTCGAGGGCCAGCGCTTCCCTTTCCGCCGTGGCCCGTTGGTCTGGAGGGTGGAGCTCCAGCGACGCCGGACTCGCCGGAGCTCGCCCCTCCATCGCGGGTAGCCTCATCAGCCCAAGGAAACGCCCGACACCGTGCTCAAGGTGGACCACGAGGTCGCCTTCGTTGAGCTCGCTGAAATCAATCTGGGTCGCGGTGGCGGCTCAGTTGCTCGGCCCGCTGGAGCCGTCGGCGGCCGTGGGTGGTGTAGCGGCCAAACAATTCGGCCCCTGAAAGAACTACCAGTTTCCCATCAGGAAATACAAATCCACGCGGAAGCGTTCCCTCGAGCAGGTCGATACCCGCAATCGCGTCACCCATGATTTCGCGGAAACGCTCGATCTCGCCTTCGGTCTGGAAGTAAATGGCGATGCGGAAGTCCGCCGCGCGCCAGTCGCGTAACCGCGCCGTGAAGTGAGCGCGCTTCGCTTCGACAAGCATGAAATCGCCGACCGCGAAGTCGCCGATGTCGCACGCGTCAAACGAACCCCGGAAATCTTCCGGGCTGCTTGAAGGGTGACCTGGGTGTCGTCCCTGCTATTTTGGGACGGGAGAGAGCCCGCCCCTCCAAGCCAGCCTTCGCTAATCAGGATGTCGGCATCAGTCCCTGCCTCGTCGGGCTCGATCTCGATCCGAAGGTGATCCGGCTTGATGTAGTCGCGAACCTGCGCGGTCTGGTTTTCCGTTGGCTCGAGAAGGACCTCGACGTTCTGGAGGTTGCGCACAGAGGTCTGCGCATCGACGTCGAATTCACGAAGCGATTCGATGTCGTCGCCGAAGTATTCGATGCGGACCGGACGCTGGGCTTGCCAGGAAAAAATGTCGAGGATGCCGCCGCGGACGGCAAATTGGCCACGGGTGGTGACCTGAGCCGTGCGGTCGTAACCCGCGGCGACGAGCCTTTCGATCGTGCGCTCCAGCGGTTGTGTTTTTCCGCGCCGCAGAACGAGAACCGCGGCATTCAGAACAGCGGGATTCGGGGCTGGTTGATCCAGCGCAGCGCGCGTCGCAACAATGAGATGCGGGCCTTTCTCGCGTTGGACGCGGTTCAGCAGCGCCAGCCGCTCGGCCGCAATCTCCGGATCGGGCAAAATATTTTCGACGGCCGCCAATTCCGCTTCCGGAAGAAAGAGGGCTGTGGGATTCCAGTTCAGCAGGCTCTCGTAAAGAAATTCCTGGGCGCGGACGCTGGGCAAAAGACCCAGAGAGTTCGTCGAATTTCCTTCGCTAACGCCGCGACGAGGAAGGCTTGCGCCGGCTCGGTGACGTGAGAAAAGGCGACTGGGCGCACCCCTTCTGTGATCTCGCGAATTTTTTGCGAGATCGCTTCAGTCTGGGCGGCGGTCGAGGGAAGGTGATCGGTGGACGATTCTTCCACCGCGCATGTTTCGCCGGAACAGGGCGAACTTCAAACGGCGCAAATCACATCCGGCGGCCAACCGCTTCGGCGACGGCGCGCAAACGTGGGACGAGATCGGCGAAAACTTCGGGCACAATGGCCTGCTCGCCATCGCTTTTGGCGCAATGTGGAGAATCATGGACCTCGATCATGACGGCATCCGCGCCGGCTGCGACCGCGGCGAGGGCCATTTGCGGAACGTAGATCCCGCAAACCGATGCCGTGCGTCGGGTCGACCACGACGGGTAGGTGCGTTTTCGATTTCAATAGCGGAACCGCGTTGAGGTCGAGCGTGTAGCGAGTGGAATTTTCAAAGGTGCGAATACCACGCTCGCAGAGCAGGACGTTCATGTTGCCCTTCGCTCAAGATGTATTCCGCACTCATGATCAGGTCGCTGATTCGCGCGCTGTAACCACGTTTCAGCAAAACAGGCAGATGACTGCGGCCGACTTCTTTCAGGAGCGAGAAATTCTGCATATTGCGCGTCCCGATCTGGAGGCAGTCGGCGTATTTTTCGACCAAGGCCAGATCGCGCGCGTCCATGATCTCGGTGATGACGGGCAAACCGGTTTGCCGCCGCGCTTCGGCTAGAAAACGCAGTCCGTCTTCGCGCAACCCCTGGAAACTATACGGCGACGTCCGCGGTTTGAAGGCGCCTCCGCGAAGAATGTCGGCGCCCAAGTCCTGGACCGTGCTGCGCGATCGATAAAATCTGGTCCTGGCTTTCGACCGAACAGGGTCCGCAAATCAATGCGACATTTTCGTCGCTGCCAATCTTCACGCCCCCAATGGCGACGGAGGAGGCGACGCCGCGAAATTCGTAAGAGGCGAGCTTGTACGGTTTCTCGACCGGGACGATCGCTTCCACGCCCGGCATGGCGGCCAGCGGCTTTTCCCGGATCCGATCTTCCGCGCCGATCACGCCAATGATGACCCGCGATGCGCCGCGGCTAATCTGGGCATCGAGGCCAAACTCGCGGACCCGCGCCACGACGCGTTCGATCTGCTCTTCCGTGGCGTTCGGTTGGGTAATGATAATCATGGTGCGGCGAGCGGGAATACGAGCATGTCGCCGCAAACCATGAAGTGCAAGCCGCGAACCGCCGGTCGTTAGCCCGGCTCCCGGCTAATGCGCTACCGAGACTGGCGTGCCGACGGAGACGGACCGGAAGAAATTTTCCGCCATAAACTCCGGCATTCGGATGCAGCCGTGCGAAGCGGGATAACCCGGGAGATAACCAGCGTGCAGGCCAGTGCCCCCGACGATCCGCATGAAATACGGCATCGGCGCGCCCTTGAAATGCGTGCCGGGCGGCTTCGGGTCTTTGCCGACGTCAATGTTCGCGACGACGACGTTATCGGCGGAATCGACGTAATCGCCGTATTGGCTCGAGACGTGATTTTGATCTTTTTGGATGATCTTAAACGACCCGGTGGTGGTGCCCATCCCTTCGCGACCGGTCGAAAGCTGAGAAATGCCCACCAGCTGACCGCCTTTGTAAAAGTAGGCGCGCTGCTCACTCAGTTTGATTTTGATCGATGGGCTTCCGGAGACGCCGTCGCCTTCCCAATACGAGATCGTATCGCGCGGCGCCGCGGTCGAGACCGGGGTATTGCCGTAAACGCCGCCGAGATATTGGGTTTGCGCTACGCGGGGATCGTCGCCGTCGCAGCCGACAAGAGACAAGCGCGGCGGAAGCCAGGAGGCAGAGCGAGGACCGGCGAAAAATTGAATACGACATATGCGAAAAATAGAACGAGGCCATTACGTCTCCGTAAGTTGAAAGTCAAGATGACCACCACGCGGAAACGAGTGTAACCAGCATTTCTGACGGAAAGAGGCTGGCTTGTATTCTGCTTTTTCTCGGAGAGAATGGCGACCGTCCGCCGCTGCTACCGTTCATGCCGACTTACGATTATTCCTGCGAGAAGTGCGGTGGCACTTTCGAAACCGTGCAATCAATGCGCGATGCAGCGCTCAAGGAATGTCCGAAGGAGCTTTGCCAGCAGAAAAAATGGGGACACGGAAAAGTGAAACGGCTCATCGGCACCGGCGCCGGGCTCATTTTCAAAGGGTCTGGCTTTTACATCACCGATTATCGAAGCGATTCTTACCGCGAAGGGGCGAAGAAAGACGCGCCGGCCGCGCCGCGACGCCGAAAACCTGCTGGGGCAAAGGAAGGCAAAGCATCTGCTCCAGCGATCGGCGCCGGCCAAGACCGAGCCGAAACCGAAGAAACAAACCGCGGAATGATCAAGCTTAGTCTGTCCGGAGTGCCGGCGCGAAAACGAGGCCGAGCGAATTTATTGTCACGATTGCGGCGCGCGCCTGGATCGAACCGCGCTGGCTAAAGTTGCGCCAAAAGGCGAGGACGCGAAGGAAACGCAACGGCGGCTGCGGACCCTGCTCGATCCGCAGCGGGCGAAGATGCGGCATCTGTTTTTCAAAGTGAGCAAGATGATCCTGGGCGCCTTGGCGGCGGCGGCGCTGGTCCAAATGGTGTTGCCGCCGGATCTGCCGGCGCGGCGCGAAAACCGGCGAGTTCCCGCCGCAGATCAATCTCGATCTCGAGAATGCGGCGATGAATCACCAGACGGCGCCGCTGCAATACACCGAGGCGCAGGTGAACGCGTATCTCGGCAGCGCCCTCAAGAGCAAGCAGGCAGCGTTAAGCAAGCTGCTCCAGTTCGAGCGCGCGGTCGTGAGCTTTCGATGAAACCGTATGCCGTATCACCGCCGAACGATCGCTTTTCGGGTTTTCCGTTTACACCAGCACCTCTTCGAAGGTCACCGTCGCAGAACGGGAAGCTGAATGCCACAAACATCGGCGGCAGCATCGGCCGGCTCCCGATTCATCCGCTGATCATGAAATACGGCGACGCGCTTTTCGCCGATCTCTGGGCGGCGCTGGACCGGGAAAAGAAATCGGTCGCGAAGATGAGCGCGATCGAATTTCATCCGCAGGCCGTGGTGTTGGTTCCGAAAGCCGATAAAAAAACGCTGGCCGGGCCCCTTCGCGGGAACCCGGCCAAACGCCAACCCAACGAAAGCTTGGCGCTTAGGCCAATCCCATCGTGCGGAGCAACTGGGGATCGATAACGCCATCGATCGGTAATCCGTTGTTGCGCTCGAAGGAGCGAATCGCGACTGCGCGTCGCTGGCCCGATCACGCCGTCAATCGAGCCGTGGTAGTAACCGCCACGGGCGAGCCGGCGCTGGACGGCCGCGACCGTCGCGTCATCGTTGATGCTGCTGCTCGCGTAAACCGTGGTGCGCGGCCACGTAATAACCGTAGCCATACGGATATGCGCCGTAGTACGGATAGCCGTATCCGTAACCGTACGGGTAGCCCAGGCCGATGCCGAAGTAGACGTTCGAACGATGCCGGTAATGGCGATGATGGTTCCAATTGCTGCGCCGCCGAACCTCGAGCCGTTGATCGAGGTGCGGGCGTTTGTTCTCGTGACGGTTTGCCGGCGACCGCGGATGATGCGGCCATCGCGCCGAGCACGAGAGCGATAATAAGAAGTTTGGTTGTTTTCATTTGATTGCCTCCTATCGATTAGACGCCAGCGAGCTCGAAAAAGTTTCGATTCAATTACGCTGAAACGGAAAGATTCATAACGACACTTTGCACTCGCTTGGCGCAGGTCTTGATTTGAAACGCTGCCGCAATGGGCGTCCCCAGTTCTGTTTGGATCGATCGCGCTCGATTTGCTTCGCTGGCGGTGCGCTGCGCCGGCAGCGCCGGTCGAGCAAAGCATCAGCACGTCGCGCCAATTCATCGTCTACGGAACGGACCTCGCGATGCGCGGCGCGATTTGCGACCTCGCTGAGCGCACCAAACGGCGAATTGCTCGGCTTGATCGGCCAGCGGGACGAATGGACCACGCCGATTGTCATCAACGCGCGATATCCGCAGGCTAATCTTCCGGAATTGCCGCGGCTTGCAGCGTCGATCTGAGCCAGACCGGTTCGGACTGAAACTTCAGCTTGATCTGGTGATCGATCCGGCGATGAGCCGGCCGGAAATCCGGCGCGAGCTTCTTCGGGCGCTCATTCTCGAAATGATGTATCGCCGCGAACCGCAACTTCCCTCCGGGCACGCCTACGTCTCCCCGCCGGACTGGTTGTTGGACGGAATTCCATCGGAGCAATCCGATCTCTCCGCGGGAACGGGTCAGCGGCGCTTTTGGCGTTGTCCGCTGGCTCCGGGAGCTGTTTGGCCGCTCCACAAGTTTCTTGCGCAACGGACGGAGCTGCTCGATGCCGCCGCGCGCAAGCTGTATCGCGCCTATTCCTTCGCGCTCTGGTCGATTTGCTGGGCCGTGCGACCGGACGGCCCGCGTCGTCTTGCGCAGTTTATTTTGGATTTGCCGCGTGCGTCGAACGATCCGATGGAGGATTTGCGCACTCATTTCCCGGAAATCTTCGGGACGGAGAGCGCCGAGACGGCGTGGCAAAAACAGATCGCTCGTCTTTCCACCGATCAACCGTATCAGTTGCTCAGCGAGCGCGGAAACGGAACGGCAGCTCGACAAGATCCTGCGGCTTAGGAATCTCGGATCGCGGGGCAGCAGAAAGCTATGATCTACTGCAGTTCCCGATTTTTCTGAAGCACGACACGGCGTGCAGAAGCTCTGGTTGCGCTGGCGAACAATCTCACGGCATCTGGCTACCCGCGCCCATCCGGTCTATGCGCCGATTATCGCCGAATACGCGCAGATCGTCTCGTCAATCCGAACGCGGAAGGACACTCGATGTTCCGAAGCGCCTGGACGGAGCTCGCATTCGACGCGAAAGGCGATGTCAGCGCAAATGCAGGAAATCGACGATTACTTGAACTGGTTTGAGGCGACAAACCTGGTCGAGCCCGAGCGGACAATTCGCCGATTACATGAAAGCCGCGAACGCGCGGCCCAGCCGGAGCGAACGAGAAAGGACTCGATTTCGGTTTATCTCGACGCTCTCGAAACGCAGTTCGAGCGCTAAGGAAAGCCGACTTCGTTAGGCTAGCGCACTGTCGGCAGAAAAAAAATGCGCGATGCGAGACACTCACGCGAGCCTCGGCTTGCGAAATTACTCAGGAGGGAAAGGGAAAAAAGGGTATGAAACTGAAAGAAAAAATCGAGGAGTTGGCAGCGACAGGGTACATCTTGCTCTGGCTTCTGGGGGTGCCGATTCCGGTTCTGCTTTTGTTTTTTCTGCTGCGCGGTTGCACATAGAAGCAGCGGACGCGAGTTGGGAGCCGCTTGACGTGAAGTGGCTGGGGGCGCGGGCTTCGAGTAGGCGGAGATCGGGCGTTCGTTCGTTGCTCTCGGTCGCGTGAAGTCGGCTAGGGAAGAGCCGCAATGGCTGCACCCGAGCGCTTCGATTTCGCCAGCGATAATACAGCCGCGATTTGTCCACCCGCCTGGGCGGCGCTCGCGGAAGCGAATACGGATGCCGAGGTTTCCTACGGCGACGATAAATGGACCCGCCGCGTCGTCGCGCGGGTGCGCGAGATTTTCGAGACGGACTGCGAGGTTTTCCTCATCTTCAATGGCACCGCGGCCAATGCGCTCGCGCTGGCGCATCTTTGCCGCTCTTATCATGGCGTAATTTGCCACGAAAACGCCCATAGCCAGACGGACGAATGCGGCGCGCCGGAATTTTTCTCCGGCGGGGCGAAGCTGATTCCGACGCCGGGTGCGAACGGCAAGCTGGACCTCGCGAACGTTGAGGCAGCGCTCAGCCGACATTGCGACGTCCATTCTCCGAAGCCGCGGGCGCTGAGTCTGACCCAGGCGACCGAACTGGGCACCGTCTACCGCCGTGAGGAGATTGAGCGGATCTGCGAGTTTGCGCGAGCGCGGTCGCTCCTCGTGCATATGGACGGCGCGCGGTTCGCGAACGCTGTGGCCGCGCTCGACTGCGCTCCGAAAGCGATCACCTGGGAGGCGGGCGTGGACGTTCTCTGTTTTGGCGGAACAAAGAACGGGACTGCCGCCGGAGAGCTCGTCGTCTTTTTTGAAAAGGAGCCTCGCCCACGAATTCGATTACCGCGCGAAGCAGGGCGGCCAGCTCGCATCGAAAATGCGGTTTCTCGCCGCGCCCTGGGCGGGGTTGTTGAGCGGCAATGCGTGGATCGAGAACGCCCGGCACTCGAACCGATGCGCCCGACGACTTGCACAAAAACTTAGCCGACGTGCTCGGGACGGAACCTGTGTTTCCTTGCGAGGCGAGCGCTGTCTTTGTGCGAATGCCCGAGCGACTCGGCGCCCATCTGCGCGAGCGCGGCTGGCGTTTTTACAATTTCATCGAGGCCGGAATATACAGGTTGATGTGCGCCTGGTCGACGACCGAACGAACAGATCGACGAGTTCGTCGCCGACGTTAGGAAATTCTCTGGCGGCGAAAGGAAATGACGCCTAGATGTAACGCGTGAAACGGCTGGGATTTCTCCTGCTCGGCCTGGCCCTGCTCCCCGGCTGTCGAGCCGCGCACGACGTAGCCGTCAGTTCGTTTCACGTTCTCGACGCGCCGGCGAATTATGTTCGCCGTAAAATTCGACGGCAACAGTCAGACGACTACAACCACAACCACGACGACCGCTTCCTCCGACACGGTCACTACTCCGGGAAGAACGGTTACGCCTCCCACGACCGAGCAACGGCGCACGACGACCACGCAGTATCCGCCGCGATCGACCACCAAACCAAGCCCCAGCCCACGATCCTCGCCTTCCACTGTTACGGAAAAATCGAAACCGTCGCCGAGCCCATCGCGCACGACTTCCACGCAGACCCGATTCCGACCGCGAAGCCGGTCCCGGGCAAGCCCGGTTACGTTTTTAGTCCGTTCGATGCGAGCGGCGGCTATGTGGACGTCACCGGTTACACTTCCGGCCAGAAAGTGAAGGATCCCTATTCCGGAAAAATCTTTCTCGTCCCCTGATTCGCAGTTGCTTGACCCGTGGTCGCAATCGCGGTATAAGGAGCGGCGCCTTTTTACGGAGGTTCGTGAAAATAATTCCGCAACTCTTCCTCACGCGTACGGTATCTGCTCCCTAGCTTTCATGCGTCGTTTCGGCCGTCGTTTTCCATTTTCCACCCTGACTCAAGTGGGCGCTGCTCGCGGCGCTCGGGTTGGTGGCGCTTTCCGCCTCAACCGAGGCTTATGTCCTCGAGGGGAAGACTGGTCGTCAGGATCAACGGTCCTTATGCAACTCAATCTCGGAAGCGCCGGACGAACTCTCCAGGATGGAAACACCTCCTGGGACAACGCCGTCTTGCCCGTGGCCGGGATGTGGAACGAGAGAATCCAGCGCGTTCAGGTGACCACGATTGTTAATCCCGCGGTGCCGGTCGTTGCCGGGGACCGAATCAATGCGGTTGTTTTCTCAAATTCGATATTCGGCCAGTCATTCGGTTCCGGCACGCTGGCAGTGACCTATTACTCGAGTTCGGGCGGCAGTATGATCGAGTCCGACACGCTGTTTAATCGCGCCGCCACCTTCGACTCATATCGCGGACCGCTGCAATTCGTCGCCCACGGGCCGGCTATCGCCGATATCCGCCGAGTTTTTCTCCACGAGATGGGTCACACCCTTGGCCTCGGTCATCCCGACACGGGTGGCCAACACGTGACCGCCGTAATGAACTCGATCGTAAGCAATCAGGAAGTGCTCTCGACCGATGATATCGCGGGCGGGCAATTTCTTTACGGCGCCGCCGCGCCGCCGACTCCCACACCGACTCCAACCGCGACACCTACCGCGACTCCCACTGCCACGCCAAGCGGCGGGACCAGCCACCTGGTCAATATCTCCACGCGCATGAGCGTCGGCACCGGCCAGAACGTCCTGATCGGCGGCTTTATCATCACCGGTTCGCAATCGAAAACGCTCGTTCTGCGCGCGATCGGCCCATCCCTTAGCGCCGCGGGCGTGCTCGGCGTCCTGGATGATCCGGCGCTCGAGCTGCACAATTCCGCCGGTGGCGTTGTGGCCTCGAACGATGATTGGCACGACGGCGCCCAGGCTTCCCAAATTCAACAGATCGGGCTTGCTCCCACGAATTCACTTGAGTCCGCTATCCTCGTCACGCTCAACCCGGGTAGCTACACGGCCGTCGTAAGTGGCTATAACAACGGATCTGGCAATGGTTTGGTGGAAGCTTACGAAGTCGATTCCGACCTCCTCGCGGTTGGTTAATATTTCCACGCGCGGGCGCGTCGGGACGCTCAACGAGCCGATGATCGGCGGATTGATCGCACAGGGCGGCGCCGCGAAGAAAGTGATCATTCGCGCCCTTGGCCCGTCGCTCGGCACTGGGGTTAACGCCGTCTCTGGCGCACTGGCGGATCCGGTCTTGGAGCTTCGCGATGCCTCCGGCAATCTGGTTGCCGTTAACGACGACTGGAGCTCGGGGTCACAGGTAGCCGCGATTCTGAGCACCGGCATTCCGCCGGTCGAATCCATTGGAGTCGGCAATCGTCGCCACGCTTGGCGACCGGAAATTATACTGCGATCGTGCGCGGCGTGGATGGAACGTCCGGGGTTGCGCTGGTGGAAGTGTTCGATCTCGACCCGTATACATTAGGTGCGTCAACCAAGCTAGATATGGCCAGGAAATCATGCGAATTTAGCTGCGGCCTCAGCGGCCGTCGTGGCGACGCAATCGATAATCTAAGACATCCTTTTATGAAACTGCTTCGCTCTCTGGCTTTCCTTTGCTTGCTTGCGCTTGCCCTGCCTGCGTCTGCGCGCCACCACTGTCATTCCGCCCACATTCGATCAGCTCGTCGCCGATGCGGAGATGATTTTCGAAGGCACCGTGACCGCGCTGCGATTCGGAGTGGACGGGAGAAGGGGCGGATCGGCACATCGTTACCTACGTGACGTTCAAGATGGAGGACGCGATCAAAGGCGCGCTCGGCGCTGAATACACGATTCGGATGTTCGGGGGCACGGTCGACGGACACACCATGGAAGTGACGGATGCTCCGCGGTTCAAAGTCGATGATCGCGATATCCTGTTTCGTCGATCACAACGGCACCCAATTCATTCCTCTGGTCGGGATCATGCATGGGCGGTTCCACGTTCAGGCCGACGAGAACGGCGCGAACTGAAAAAATCGCGAAGGACAATGGCGCAACGGTCGCCAATGTCGTCGAAGCTCGGTCAGGACGAACGCGCGGCGGTGACCGGCACCGCAATGTCGAAAGCGGAATTCAAGGCCGCCATCCGCCAGAAGCTCGCCGAGAAGGCGACCAAGTAACGGAACAGAGTTAGCGCGTTCGCGTCGGCCTTGCGCTGCTCCGCAACCTGGCGTTTTACTTCGTTCGTCCGATCGAGGGAGCGTTTCATCCAATTGTGTTCGCTGGCTGGCCGTGGCGTGGGCGAGCCGGAAACCTGCGCGACAGATTTGGCTGGTGGCGACGGCTTTCTGCGGCTCGCCTCGTTTTTGCGCGACAAAAAGCCAGGTCAACCCAGCCAGGACAGCGATAACGAGAAACTTTCGCATGCGAGGAAAATGAGCACGCAGCGAGCCACGCCTTCCGCGTTGCTGCCACCAGTGCGCGATGGTAGATAACGCCATGAGAATCGGGAGAGTTGTAGGACCGCGACTGCTGGCGCTACGCTGCTGTTTGCGGCCTGTGTGTCCGGCCCGGGCGCTCAGACTTATGAAGGCCGGGAGCTCGTCCAAGCCAAACTTCTCGCGGATGTGACGAGCGTCGTCCCTGGGAAAGCGTTCACGGTTGGTCTGCTTCTCCGGATGGTCCCGAACTGGCACACCTATTGGAAATTTCCGGGCGACGCTGGTCATTCCGACCGAGATAAATTGGAAGCTGCCCGACGGTTGGAAAGCCGGCGAAATTCAGTGGCCCATTCCACTGAAGCTCGACGAGCCGGGCGGTATTCAGATCTACGGGTACCACGATGAAGTTCTGCTTCTCCAGGAGATCACGCCGCCCGCCTCGCTGAAAGATTCCCAAGTGCAGCTCGCTGCGGAAGCGAGCTGGCTGGTTTGCGAAAAGATCTGCATTCCCGGGAAGCGCGAAGTTGAAACTGGATTTGCCGATCGGCAGGGCAACCCGCCGTGGCGAACGAAGAACTGTTTGCGCGTTATCGGCGATCGCTTCCGCAGGGCTGGCCCGAACAAAAAATCGCGAACCCGAGCTGGCGGCGCGAGGGTAGCCGAGCTCCGACTTACGGTCGAGAGCGCGGCCTTGGCGAATTATCCGGCGGCTGGATTTTTACCCGGCGCCCGAGGCAAAGATCGTGGTCGGCCATCCAGCCACTGAGCGTGGGACCGATGGCAGAGATTACCTTCCGGATCCCGATCGAGACCGCGGACAAAAATGTCTCCGCGCTCAATGGCGTTGTCGTCTTTGGCCAGAAGGAAAATGGGCCGGACCGGAACGCGTGGGAATTCAACAGCGTCCGTCCAGCAGTCATCAGCCGCGCCCTCGATCTCCGGCAGCCTGGCGAGGTTCCTTCTCTTCGGCTTCATCGGCGGGTTTATTCTTAATCTGATGCCGTGCGTGTTGCCGGTGATCTCGCTCAAGATTTTCGGGTTTATTCAGCATGCCGGACAGGATCGCCGGCGGATTCTGCGGAGCGGGCTTGCGTTTGTGGCCGGCATTTTTGCCTGGTTCATTGGGCTGGCCCTCTTGTTGATCGGGTTGAAGACCGCGGGCCGCGAGATCACGTGGGCGTTTCAGTTCACCAATCCCTATTTCGTGCTGTTGATGAGCGCGATCGTGCTCGTCTTCGCGCTCAATCTATTTGGCGTCTTCGAAATTTCGCTGCCGCAATTCGCGAGTCGAAGGGTGCTCGGGATGAGCGCGAAAGAAGGCGATGCCGGATCGTTTTTTCAGGGAGTCTTCGCCACCGTCCTCGCCACTCCGTGCACGGCACCGTTCCTCGGGCACCGCGCTTGGGTTCGCTTTCACCCAATCGGGCTGGACGATTCTGCTCATGTTCGTCGCGATCGCGGCCGGAATGGCCTCGCCCTATTTGTTGCTTTCGGCCCAACCCGCGTGGCTGCGTCTGCTTGCCCAAGCCGGGCCCATGGATGGTGCAGCGTGAAGCAGCTCATGGGTTTTCTGCTCCTGGCGACGCTGGTGTTTCTGCTGGCGGTGCTCGGCGCGGAACGTGGCAGCGAAGCGATCATTTGGAGCTCCTGTTTTCTCCTCGCGCTCAGTCTCGCATGCTGGATGAAAGGCGCGTTTATTACTCCGATTGCTTCTGCGCGCGCGCGTTTCATTTCGGTCGTACTCATGCTGGCGCTCGTGCTCGGGAGCGGCTGGTATTTCATCGGCCGGAAATTTGCCGAATCGAAAGTCGCTTCTTCCGAATCCTCGGCGTCCGCAGGCGACTGGCAGCCGCTTCACTCCGCAGCTCCTCGAATCGGAGCTCAAGCAAGGTCACGCCGTCTTCGTCGATTTCACCGCGGCCTGGTGCCTCACGTGCAAATTCAACGAGGCGAGTGTTCTCGAAGCGAGCGCGGTGCGAGAAGCTTTTCAGCGTCACGGCGTCACCAAGATCAAGGCCGATTGGACTAACGCCGATCCCGCGATCACGAAAATTTTGAAACAATTTGGCCGGCCCGGTGTCCCAATGTATGTGCTTTACCCGGGCAACAACGCCGAACCGATTTTGTTTCCGGAATTGCTCACCCAAAGCCACGTTCTGGAGAAACTCGAAACTGTCTCACCGCACGTCGCGGCCGAATAAAATATGAAAACAAAACTGATTACCGCTCTTCTCACTATCGCCGCTGCGTCCACCGCGCTGTTCGCCGCCGATTCTCCCGCTGTCGGCACGAACGCCCCCGACTTTTCGCTCGCCGATTCCAAGGGCAAGACGCAGTCCGTTTCCCAATACAAAGGCAAGTATGTCGTGCTGGAATGGTTCAACCCGGACTGCCCGTTCGTGAAAAAACATTACGGCAGCGGCAACATGCAGAAGCTGCAGGAAGAATCTACAGGAGAAAGGCGTCGTCTGGCTGACCATCGATTCGTCTGCGCCAGGGCTCGAAGGCAACCTCACCGCCGACCAGGCGAACGCCAAAATGGCCGAGTGGAAGACGAAGCAGACCGCGCTCGTCCTCGATCCCGATGGAAAAGCGGGCCAGGCTTATGGCGCCAAGAACACGCCGCACATGTTTGTCATTAATCCTGAAGGCAAAATCGTTTACGAAGGCGCCATCGACAGCAAAGCATCGGCGAATCCCTCCGATATCCCGAACGCGACCAACTACGTGAAGGTCGCTCTCGACGAATCGCTCGCCGGCAAAGCGGTTTCCAACGCGAACACGAAGCCGTACGGCTGCTCGGTGAAATACAAGTGAGTTAGTTCGGCTAGACGCGCCGCAGGATCGCCATTGGCGTCAGCCGGACGAGCAGCATCGCGATTTTCATTACGACGCCGGGGACGACGAGCGCTTGTCGCATTCGATCGCGCGAAGCCCGGCGCGGACGACGTCTTCGACGGCACGTGCATGAACGAAGGACTCGGCGTTTGCTGCTTTCCCATGCGGCGCGCTGCGCGACCGAGCTGAATTCCGTGTCGACCGGGCCGGGACAAAGCGCGCTTACGACGATTCCCTGTTTCCGCACTTCGGCGCGGATGCCTTCGGAAAAACTGGTCACGTACGCTTTGCTCGCGGCGTAAACGGCCATCTTGCGGATCGGCAGAAATCCGGCGATCGAGCTGACGTTCAAGATCGCGCCTCGCTTTGCGCATCGATCATTGCCGGCAGCAGCGCGCGGGTCAGCATCGTTAGCGCCACGACGTTAACTGCGAGCATTTCGTCGCACCCGTTCGGGCTCAGCCGTCGCAAACGAGCCGCGATCGCCCAGGCCGGCATTGTTGATCAGGAAATCGATCGCGATCCCTTCGCCGTTCAGCCATGCGCATAACTCGTCGACTTCGTCCGGCTGCGAAAGATCGACGGCGCGACAGTGCACATTGAAGTTCGGATCTGTTTTTGTCAGCTCGTCGCGCAGTTCCTCGAGGCGATCCAACCGCCGCGCGACGAGGACAAGCGCACCGGCGCGACCGGCGAGTTGCCGCGCAAATTCCCGCCCAATCCCGGCCGACGCGCCGGTGATCAGCGCGGTGCAACCGGCCACGTCGAACCCATTCATGGCTGGCGCAGGATCGGTTCCAGCGTGTGCCAGACCAGCTCGGCGATGACGCGGTGGCCGGCCGCGCTTGGGTGAATCTGATCCTGTTGATTCAATTCGCGATTGCCGCCAACCCCTTCGAGCAGAAATGGAATCAGGGTGGCGTTGTTTTCGCGCGCGAGCTCGCTGTAGACGTGCGCAAATCCGTTCGCGTAATCGGTCGCCCATGTTTGGCGGCATCTGCATTCCGGCCAGCACGATTTTCACCTGCGGATTCTTCGCCTTCGTCTTGTCGATGATCGATTGCAGGTTTGCCTTCATCGATTTCAAATCGTGCCCGCGCAATCCGTCATTGGCCCCAAGCTCGAGCACGAGCAGATCGATTGGTCGCTGCAACAGCCAGTCGATCCGGCGCAGGCCGCCCGCGCTGGTGTCGCCGCTCAAGCCGGCGTTCTGCGACTTCGAACGGCAAGCCGGCCGCTGCGAATCTTCTCGGCCACGATGGCCGGGAAAGCTTCCGTTGGCTGGACCCCGAGCCCGGCCGTGAGGCTATCGCCGAGAAATACCAGCGTCTTTTTGGGCTGGTCCGCGGCGCGTCCGCCGGCGAAAAAAAGCGAAAGCGCCAGAGCAATTGTGAAAATTGCTGGCATTGTCTTCTTCCTCTCCGCGTAAGCAAAACCCGATTCCATCATTAATGAGCGCCCTGTCGATCCTCGACGTTCAGCATCTGACGAAAACCTACGACACGGGCGCGGGCAAGTTGACCGTGCTCAAGGACATTTCGTTCACTCTTCCCGCCGGCAGCACCTGTTCGATCCTCGGTCCGTCGGGTAGCGGCAAGACGACTTTGCTCGGTCTCTGTGCCGGGCTCGACCGGCCGAGCTCCGGTTCGGTCCTGCTCAATGGCATCACGCTCGGTGAGGAGAGCGAAGACGAGCGGGCCCGGATCCGAAACGAGCATGTCGGGTTTGTATTCCAAAACTTTCAGCTCATCCCAACGCTGACCGCGCTGGAAAATGTGACGGTGCCGATGGAATTGCGCGGCGATCGCAGCGCCGGACAGCTGGGTTGGACTTGTTAGGCCGGGTCGGATTGGCGGAGCGCGTGGATCATTATCCCGCCCAGCTTTCCGGCGGCGAACAGCAGCGCGTGGCGCTCGCCCGTGCTTTCATCAATCGTCCCAAGATTCTTTTCGCCGACGAGCCGACCGGAAATCTCGATGCGGAAACGAGCGGCTGCGGTCATCGAGATCATGCTGGAACTGAATCGCAGCGCCGGGACGGCGCTCGTCCTGGTGACGCACGATGCCGACGTCGCGCAGGCTGACCGAGCGCACGGTCCGGCTGCGCAACGGGGAGATGGTATGAGGAAGGCAGTTGTAGCGACGGCGCTCTGTCGCCGTTTTAACGCGTGTTACGGCGACAGAGCGCCGTCGCTACAACAAGAGTGCGTCGACTGCTGAGATGAATCTCCTCGTTCATCTGGAAAATGGCGTGGCGCGACAGCCGGTCGAGCCGGCGGCGGCTGTTGCTCTTTTCCATCTCGATCACGCTCGGGATCGCGGCGCTGGTGAGCATCGGTTCGTTTCGCCACAGCCTGGCTCGCGCGATCGACGATCAGGCGCGCACGCTTGCTCGGCGCCGATCTCGTCATCGATTCGACCCGGCCGTTCCGGCCGGAGGACGAGCAGTTGTTGCATTCGTTAGGCGAAGCGCAGGCGCGCGAGGTCCGCTTCACCACCATGGCGACGTTTCCGAAGAGCAACGGCACCCGGCTCGCCGCACGTCCGCGCTCTCGGCGGCGATTTTCCTTTTTACGGGCCGATGGAAACCGTGCCGCCAAGGAGGCGGCCGGCGAATTTCGCAACGGCGGGCGCGCGGTCATCGAAGAAAGCCTGGCTCTTCAGTTTCAGGTCCGAGCCGGGCGATCCAATCAAGATCGGCGATCTCGAATTCACCGTTGCCGGCGCGTTGCGCAAGATGCCGGGCGAAGCTTCCGCCGCCGGCTCCTTTGCGCCGCGGGTTTACATTCCGCTCCAGGACCTCGAGGAGACCCATTTGCTGAAACCCGGCAGCCTCGCGCGTTACCGCGCCTACGTGAAGTTTCCGGAGAACACCGACGTCGAAGCGCGAATGGAGATGCTCGGTCCGCAGATCAAGCGGCTCGGAATGGATTACGACACGGTCGCGAAGCGAAAGCGCGATCTCGGCAGCGCGCTGGAAAATCTTTATCGGTTCCTGAACCTGGTCGGCTTCATCTCGCTGTTACTCGGCGCGGTCGGCGTGGCGAGTGCGATCCAGGCGCACCTCCAACAGAAGACCAGAACCGGCGCGATCCTGCGCTGTCTCGGAATGTCTTCGGCGCGGGACGGTTTCGGTCTATCTCGTGCAAACCGCGGCGATGGGCCTTTTCGGCGCGGGGTTCGGCGCCGCTCTCGGGGTGGTGATGCAACAAATTTTCCCGCGCATTCTCAGATCGTTCCTGCCGCTGCCGATCTCGACTTCGATCGCCTGGCAGCCGATCTTGGCGGGGCTTTTCATCGGCTTCGGCGTTTGCATTCTCTTCGCGCTCCCGCCGCTGCTTCGTTTTCGGCGGCTCTCGCCGCTGCGGGTTTTTCGCGCCTCGGTCGAAGCGGAGCCCGCGTCACGGCGGCGCGATCCAGTTCTCTGGGCGGTCTACGGCTTGATCGTCGCCGGCATCACCGCCTTTTCGATTTCGCAGACTGACACCCTGACGCGCGGCCTGGTCTTCGCCGCTGGCCTTGTTCGCTGCCGTCGGAATTTTCGCCGGAGTGGCCAAGCTCCTGATCGTCGGAATCCGGAAATTCTTCCCGCACGGCTGGAGCTTTGTTTTGCGGCAGGGGCTGGCGAACCTTTACCGGCCGAACAACCGCACTCTGCTCCTGACGCTCTCGTTAGGCCTCGGCACGTTCCTGCTGCTCAATCTTTATCTCACCCGCGAAGTGTTGCTCTCGCAGTTCACTTCGATCGGGACGAACAACCAGCCGAACATTTTCTTCTTCGACATCCAGCCCGATCAAAGAGCGGGCGTGGCTGAGCTTGTGCGCGCTGCGGGCATGCCGGTCATCCAGGAAGCGCCCATCGTCACGATGCGGCTGGCGGAAGTGAAGGGCCGGCGCACGACCGAGATTCTCCTCGATCCGCAGCGGAAAACGCCGGAATGGGAATTGGAGCGCGAATATCGGACGACCTATCGAGACCACCTCACCGACACCGAGAAAATCACCGCCGGCCGATGGATTGGGCGGGTCGATTATCATCCCGGCGACACGGTGCCGATTTCGCTCGACGGCGACATCGCGAAGGATCTCGAGCACGAAGATCGGTGACGAACTTGTCTTCGACGTCCAGGGAGTTCCGATCAAGACCACTGTCGCGAGCACGCGCGAGGTCGATTGGAAACGCTTCCAGACGAATTTCTTCGTCGTGTTCCCGGCGGGCGTTCTGGAAAACGCGCCGACGTTTCATGTTCTCGTCAGCCGCGTCCCGACGCCGGCCGATTCGGCGAAATTGCAGAACGCGATGGTCGCGAAGTTCCCGAACGTTTCGGCGATCGACCTGACTTCGGTGATCCAGACGGTTGATTCGATCCTGAGCAAAGTCGCGCTGGTGATCCGCGTGATGTCGCTCTTCACCGTCGGGGCAGGCGTAATCGTGCTGGCGAGCACGATCTGGAGCGGGCGCTATCAGCGGCTCCAGGAAAGCATCCTGCTGCGGACGCTCGGTGCATCTCGCGCCCAGATCTGGAAGATTCTTTGCGCCGAATATTTCCTGCTCGGGTTGTTCGCGAGCCTGACCGGGATCGCGCTGGCCGTCGCGGCGAGCTGGGGGCTCGCGAAGTTTGTTTTCAAGCTTGGCTACGCGCCGTCGGTTCTCCCGCTGTTCGTGGCGGCGGCGGCGGTGAGCGGATTGACGGTGGCAGTCGGGTTAATCGCGAGCCGCGGCGTCGGTAGCGCGCCGCCGCTGGAGATCTTGCGGGCGGAAGCAGAGTAACTGTGCCGCAGCGCTACAACGTCGCGATGAACGCCGACAGGCGCGCCGCTGCGCTCGGATTCGAGCGACTTCAGTTCATCCTTGCTCAGCGGCCGCCAATGGCCGCGTGGCAAATCGCCGAGCCGCAGTCGGCCGATGCGAATGCGAACGAGCCGCTTCACCTCATAGCCGACTTCGTAAAACATCCGGCGAATCTGGCGATTGATTCCCTGCCGCAGAATCACGCGCAATCGAGTCGGCTTAACAAAGTTGATTTTCTCGATGCGCGCGCGTTGGCCGTCGAGCATGATGCCCTGAAGTAATTTGGGGCCAAGCGCCGCGTCCCACGCCTCGATCGAGCGTGACCTCGTATTCCTTTTCGACCTTGTAACGCGGATGAGTCAGCCGTTGCGCGAGGTCGCCATCGTTCGTCAGGAGGAGAAGCCCTTCGGTCTGGGCGTCGAGCCGGCCGATGTTGAAGAGCCGCGGCAAATGCGGCGGAAGCAGATCGAAGATGGTGTCGCGAGCGTGCGGATCGCTCCGGGTCGAAACAAACCCGGCCGGCTTATGCAGCATGAGGTCGAGCCGGCGCTCCGCGTGGACCAGTCTTGCCGTCGACTTTGACATGGTCGCGTTCGCCGGGTTGAACGCTGAAATCGGTGCAGACCTGGCCGTTGATTGTGACCCGGCCGGCGGCGATCAATTCATCGCAATGCCGGCGCGAACCGAGCCCGGCCGCGGCGAGGAAACGATTAAGGCGCACGAAGAGTTGAGCGGTTGGGGGGTTGAGAAGGTGAGAGGATTCCGAGGATAGACTCCTCTCAATCGCTCAACGGATCAACCTCTCAACGTTAAACGTCCGGCTTCGTCTTCGGCAGGCCGAGAACTTTCTGGCCGTCCTTGAATTGACCGCGTTTCTTCAAGAGTTCGACGCGCTCGAAACGTTTCAGGACGTTGCGTTTCGCCGTGATGGTGCTGGCTCCTTTGAGACTGCGATGTTGCGACATAAATTGCTCCTGTTCTTTCGGGGATGGGGAGCGCGCACCTTACAGCGCTGTGCCGCATTTTCAGCCCGTCTTCCGCAGCCGCGTCGCCAGTTGCAGGGGGTCTGTGACAGACGCCGAGGGAAGGCCCGGCGTATCACAGAAACGCCCTACGATAACCGGCGATGTTCGGGGAAGAGGTCGAGGATGCTCGCTTCGTTCGCCTCGCAAATCCCGCGCTCGGTGATCAGGCCTGTCACGAGCTGCCGGGGCGTAACATCGAAACCGTAGTTCGCCGCCGGGCTGTTTCCGGAGCTACTCGCACTTCGACATGCGCGCCGCCGTGCAATCCGTCGGCATGACTCACTTCCTCGGACCCGCGTTCCTCGATCGGGATTTCTTTACGCCATCACGAATGTTCCAATCGAAAGAGGAGGAGGGGAGCGCGACGTAAAAGGGCACGCCGTTATCCTTCGCCGCCAGCGCCTTGAGATAGGTGCCGATCTTGTTGGCGACGTCGCCGGTGTAAGTGGTGCGATCGGTCCCCACAATTACGGCGTCGACTTTTCCCGCGTTGCATCAAATGGCCGCCGGCGTTGTCCGCGATGATCGTGTGCGGAACGCCGTGTTCGCCTAGTTCCCAGGCGGTGAGCTTCGAGCCCTGGCTGCGCGGGCGCGTTTCGTCCACCCAGACGTGGACCGGAATCCCGGCGTCGTGCGCCGCGTAAACCGGCGAAGTGGCGGACCCATAATCGACAAACGCCAGCCAGCCGGCATTGCAATGGGTGAGGACATTGACGCGGCCGCCGTCTTTTTTCTGCGCTCAGGCTCCGCATCAATTTGAGGCCGTGTTCGCCGATTCGCCGGCAATACTCCGCATCTTCGTCGGCGATTTGTTGCGCGGTCCGAAAAGCGACCGTCTCGTTTTTCTGCGAGGGAGTCAGCGGCTGCGATCGCATCCAATTGCCGGTCGATCGCCCAGGCCAGGTTCACCGCGGTCGGCCGCGTCGCTTTCAGTTGTTCCGCAGCCCCGTTTAAGTCGGGTTCGAACGTCGCGAGATACATCCCGTAAGCCGCAGCCGCGCCGATCAATCCCGCGCCGCGGACATGCATTTCACGAATTGCTGCCGCCATTTCCGTCACTGTCCGCACATCTTCGATCACGAATTGATGTGGCAGGGCACGCTGGTCGATCAATTGGATCACGCGTTCGTCTCCCGGTTTCGGCCAGATGGTGCGGTAATGCTGCCCGTGGACGTTCATCGCGGTTAGAATGCGTTCAACATCCGTGCAAAGCTAGGGCGGAAAATGCCGCTTCGCCCGCTCGCTCGCAGTCTTCTGGCCATCGGTGGTTTGCTCGTCGGCGTTTGCGCCCTGCTCGGTTTGCGGAGCGTCGATTGGTTCCTCCTCAAAAAATCGCTCCGGCACAAGTTCGCGAAAATAGAGTGGATTTCCACGAGCGAGCTGGCCGACTGGCTAGCGAACAAGCGACAGCCGGCGCCGTTCCTTCTCGACGTTCGGACGATCGAGGAATGGAACGTAAGCCATTTGCCGGGCGCGCGCCGCATTGAACCGGGCGCGACGGCTGAGAAGGCAGCGAACGGCCTGACGAAAGAGAGGCCCATCGTCACGTATTGTGCGGTTGGTTATCGGTCGGGTGAAATGGCCGAGCGATTGCGCGCGGCCGGGTTCACAAACGTGCGCAACCTCGAGGGCTCGATCTTCGAATGGGCGAACGAGCATCGTCCGCTAGTCCAGGGAAACGAGAGAGTTACCCGGGTCCATCCTTTTAACGGCTTTTGGGGCCGGCTTTTGGACGACGACGTCCGCGCGCCTCTTCAGTGACTTGTCGCTACAACTGGTTGCTCAAGACCACGCGCCGGCCACTCGTCGTGACCTGATGGTAAATGTGCACCCGCTGCACGATGAGGTCGCGCCAATAAGAAACGCGGCTCTCGTCGATGATCAGGTAAATCGGATCCGAGCGGGCCCAGGCTTCGAGCAGAAAATGTTCATCAAGATATTTTGCTTGCGATGCGGCATCTCGCTCAAACGCATTCGGCCTTTGATTGAGCAGAAAAAACTTCTTCTCCAAATAGAAACTCAAACTGCTTCCGCTTCGGAGCGGTCCTTCATAAACAACTTCACCGGAGCGGCCCAGTCGCGGATTCAGATACCGGGCAACATCGGCGAGCGAAAGGAACGGCGTGGCGCGGGCGCCGCTTTCGATGAGGCAAAAGCCAGCAGGCACCATCGCGGCCAGGGCGAGCACAAGCATCACCTCGCCGCGTTGCCGGACTACCAAAAGCGCTGCTAGCGCTGAGACGAAAAGGGCCGCGATCGTGATCTGGACCAGTAGCCGAAGGGAGAGCCAAGCGGCGTCGCTCAGCGAACGCGCCAGGAAAGTCTCAAGGAGGGCGGGTCCGACCCAGGCCCCTGTCGCGACGATCATGCCAGCCACGAGAGCGAGACCGACGCCAGCCGCTCGAAGCGTGCGCGACATGCGTTCCCAGGCACAGGCCGCGAACAGCGCAAAACCAGGTCCAAGTACCGTGAAGGCGGAGCGTCTCTCGCCAATCAGCAAGCCGGTGAGGAGGCCGACCCCGATCCAGCAAAGAGGAATTACGTCGGCGATTGCCAGTTCGTTAGGCCGCAGAATCTTTCGCGGTGCGAAAATCAAACCCGGTCCAATCAGGAACAGCGCGGGAAACCACCAGGCCAAGAGCAAAACGAGAAAACGGCTGCGGGAAATCCCCGGGCCCTCCGTGGCGCCGAAAAACTGACTCGCGAATTCGGGGATTTTGCTGTGAACCCAGACGAACCAAGGCGCAACGATCGCGATGAAGAGGAGCAAACTAGTCCAGTGCAAAAGGCCAGCGAAACGCAAGCGTGCTTCGCGAAAAGAAATCGAAAGAAGCGCCACGATCCCAAAGAGCGAAATGAGGGCGGACGGTCCGTTCGTCAGGGCGGCCAGCGCCGCCGCAATCCAAAAACCGGCAAACCAGGCTGCGCGAAATTTCTTCCGCTGATAACCGCAGACCGCGCAATAAATGGCCGCTGCGACGAAGAGGGACAACAGATTGTCGGGTGCAACCAATCGCCCCAACACGAACGTTCCCGCGGACGAAAGATAGACCAGTCCCGCAGTGAAGCCGCGCCAATAACCGGCCAGGCGTTCGCCGATAAGAAAAGTCAGCGCGACGGTTCCGATCATGGCAAGCCCGATCGGCACGCGCGCCGCGGTGGGACCGACGCCGAAGACTTCGAAGGAGAGTGCGACGGCCCAGTAAGCGAGCGGCGGACTTTGCAGCTGGGGAACGCCGTTGTTCGTGGGAACGAGCCATTCCCTGGAACCGACCATTTCGCGCGCGCCGGCAGCGACCTGGCCCTCGATGCCGTCGTAGAGATCGCCCCACGCAGCGGTGCCGACGTGGAGAACCGCGGCGAGGGCAAGAAGAAATGCCAGGAGTGCGTGCCGCGTCGGCGGCGGATTCAGAACGTGGGCCGGGAGAAACGTGTCTTCGAGGGAAAACGTGCGAGCACCGGCGACCATGTTAGCTAACCCGGGTCGGCGCGATACCGGTCCCAATCATCTGGCACGCGCAGCAGCTTCGCCTCCGGCATCTGGATGATGGCGAGCATCTGGCGGCATTCGGCGATGAGGGTTTCATCCGATGGGCGGATGATTCTAAACGCGCACCAGAATCGCACCCGCTCGAGTTGATCGACCCAGCCTTCGATGACGAGCTTGTCGCCGAGCTTCGCCGCGCGACGGTAATCGATCTCGGTCCGGACGACGACCGGATATCTCTGGTTCTCCGCCATCGTCGCGAGGCCGAGCCCGAGTTGCTCGGCGAGAAGCGTGCGCGCGATTTCGATGAAACGCAGATACGCGATGTTGTGGACCACTGCCGCGCAGTCGGTGTCGAAAAACATCACCTGCACTTCCGTGCGGATCCGGGGCGCGTTTGCGTTCAACATCGGGAATTCAGCATTTCCGAACGGCCTCGGAAAGCAACGGAATTGTCAGTTGTCGAGCGAGCCTGCCGCAACAGGATCGCGCGGCGTTTGCCAGCGATCGAGCTGCGCGGAAACCGCCGCGACGACTTCGTCGACGGTCACGGCTTTCATGCAACGAAAATCGATCGGACATTCGCGGAGAAAGCAGGGGCTGCACTCGACTTGGTGCCGAATTATTTCATGGCCAGTTCCGAGCGGGCCAGTTAAGCGCGGCTCGGTTGAGCCAAACACCGCGACGACCGGAACCCCGATGAGCGTCGCTAGATGCATGGTGCCGGTGTCGTTCGTGAGGAGAAGGGCGCATTCGGCAAGCTCCGCGGAAAGCTCTTCGAGCGTCGTTTGCCCGATTCGGTTCACGCAATGGCTGCCGAGCGCGTTCGCAATGGGAGCGCCGCGTTCGGCGTCCGCCGCCGTGCCAAAGAGGACCCATTGCACGGCGCGGTGCTCAGTGATGGCGAGAGCGACTTCGGCAAATCGCTCCGGAATCCAGCGTTTGGCCGGACCGTACTCGGCGCCGGGGCACAATCCAACCTTGGCCGGCGCGCCGTTTGTTTTGATCCGTGGGAGAAACTTCCTCAGCTCCGCCAAGGCGTGCGGGGCGCCCAGTTCGCGGGACAAATGCAGATAGCGGTAAACCTGATGCCGAATGGGACCGCGCCGCTCTTCTTCGGGAACGATCTGGTTAAGCAACCAGCGGCGATGATGCCCGGGAAAACCCACCCGGCGTGGAATGCCCGCGGACCAGACTTCGAGCGCGGCGCGGAGCGAATTGGGAAAAAGAATCGCGACGTCAAATAGAGCTTGCCGCCGAATCGTTCGAACGACGGAAAAGAACGAGTCGGGGTTGATCGGCAGCACTTCATCGATATCCGGCACCAGCTTCCAGACCGACGCGATTTTCTCCGGCGCGACGACGGTGATGTGAGCATCGGGCCGGCCTGCTTTGATCGCGCGCACCGCTGGCACCGTAATGACGCTGTCCCCGAGCCAGTTCGCGGCGCGGATCAAGATCCGAAACGGTTTCAAATTCTTCGCTGGAATCTCCGGAGGCAGATAGATCCCGCGCTTGTAATTGGTGAGGAGGAAATGCGGCTGCGGCGTTTTCCAGCGATTGTGCACCCAAAGCCAATCCTCTGGCGCTTTCCGAACCTGCTGTTCGATGGTCGCGTTCGCTTTCCAGGTGATCGCGTTCACGGAATCGCCCGGCGAATCGAGGCGCGTCGTGAAAATCATCCGCCAGCGCGCCGGCCCCACGGTATGGACCGCTGCGGCCATGACCGTGGCGCCGGTGCGTTTCGCGAGGAGGCCAGGGAGCGCCGAGGTCGAGGCCAGCCGCCCGAACAAAGGGGTCCAGACCCCGTGATCGCCCGCGTGTTGGTCTGCAAAAATCCCGAGAAGGCCGCCGGAACGAAGCAACTCAATTGGCTTATGAAATCCTTCGCTTCGATCGAACAGCTCGGCGCCGGTGCGAGCCCGTCTCCGGCTAACATCGCGGTCGATATAACGGTTCCTTAAGCTCTGGTAGGGCGACCCGATCCGGTAAGGCAGGTAATGCGGCACAAGCTGGGCGGCCAGCTCCCAGCTCCCGATATGGCTTAGGACGAGCACAACCGGCCGCCCGCTCCTCAGTTCATTATGGGCGGCGTCGAGGTTTTCCGGCTCGACGTAACGTGCCAGTTTTTCCGCCGGCATGGAAACCATCTTCAGGTTGCAAAGCAGATTCGCGCTAAGGCATTGAAAATTCCGGCGTGCGATCCGGCCTAATTCCCGGGAAGATTTTTCGTTCGCAAATGCGATCGCGAGATTACGTCGCGCCAGACGGCGGTATTGAGGCAGGAGCAGCCACGCGCCGAGCCCGAGGAAGTTTCCAATCGCGAACAGCAGCCGAACTGGGAGAAGGCTCGCGATGGCCGTGCCCGCACGATACAAAAGATAAATGCTAAAATCGAGCATGCGGGAGCGGCTAGCCGGCGAATTGGCGTCGAAGGGTAAATTTGCCTGCGCCAGCCTTCAATCAATATAATGTCGCCTATGTTGCGGCCGCGCTCTCATTCTTTACCATTGGGATTCGGCCGCATGCTGGTCGAGAAATTCGGTCGTGGCCGGTTTGTGATTGTCGGTGGGGATCGAAACGAACTCGAGCGCCAGTTCACGGCGGCCGGAGCGCAGACCGTGTGGTTCGAATCTGCGACGGCCTTGCCGAATGATGCTGGCTCTGGTGCCGAGCTCGCGATTTGGTTTTATCCGCGCGAGAGCAAATCCGATGATCGCTCAACGCGCGTCCTGGCCGGTGCCGTGAGAAGCATTCTTCTTATTCCCGAGTTCGGAGCGGAAGCGAGCGGTCGCCGTCCCGAATTAGTTCGGTCGTTTGGCCAGTTGGGGCTCATGCCTGACTATGATTGCGACCTCGGTGCCCTGGAGCCTAGCGCGCTCCGCTTGGTCAGGACCGCGCCCGCTTCCGCAGAAGCGCTCGTTCCCGCGGTAGAATCAGCATTGGCGCGGCTTCAGCGACACGTGCGCGATCTGGAGCGCAGCCTGGGCACGCGGATGGCCGAACTGGAGGCGGCCGACCGTCACATTTCGAAGCTCGAAGAGAAGCTGCTCAAGCTGAAGGAAGCGCGAGTTCAACTCAAGCAACTGAAAGCGGAGAAACAGGAACTGCGCAAATCACCCGAGCGCAAACTCGGTCAGGTGCTCCTGGCCCCTTATTTGTTGCCGAAGAAATTGGTGCGCGGAATCCGGAAACGGATGCCGAAAAGCACGACGCCCAAGCGGGTAAGTGGACCGGCGAGCGAATACCAGTCGTGGTTTGAAGCGCATCGGACGCAGGAATCCGATTACGGACGGTTACGCGAAGAAATTCGCGCCTTCGAATACGAGCCGTGTGTCAGCATCGTCACGCCCGTTTTCAACACGCCGCGCCCGTGGCTGGAGCAGTGCGTCCGGTCCGTTCTCGATCAGGTCTACGAAAAATGGGAGTTGATCCTGGTCGACGATGGTTCGGACGATCCAGACCTGGCGACGTCTCTCGCGGACCTGGCCGCGAGCGATTCGCGAATCATCCTGCGCCGGCTCGACCACCGGGGCGGGATCTCCGCCGCATCCAACCGCGGTCTTGAGGTCGCCGCCGGCGAATGGATTGGGTTTCTCGATCATGACGACTTGCTCGAACCCGACGCGCTTTTCCAGCACGTGAAATGGCTCCAGAATCATCGCGACGCCGATTTAATTTATTCGGACGAAGACAAACTGACTGACGACGGCCTGGACGCTCCGATCTTCAAACCGGACTGGTCACCCGATTATTTTTTTTCCTGCAATTATATTTGTCACTTCACTTTGATCCGGGCCGACGTCCTGAGTCAGGTTGGCGGCTTTCGCTCGGAATTCGATGGCGCCCAGGACTACGATCTTTTTTTGCGCATCGTCGAACGCACCACGCGAATCGATCACATTCCGAAAGTCCTGTATCACTGGCGGCGGAGCCGTGGTTCCACGGCTGATAATATCCGGCGTAAACCCGGCTCACTCGAGACCGGCCGGCTCGCTCTCGAATCGCATCTTGAACGTGTCGCGGAGAGAGGACACGTCACAGTGGACTGGCGCACCCATGCGTATTGGATTAAGCGCGACCTTATCGAGGCGAAGCCGATCACGATCGTCATTCCAGTCCGCGATCGCGTGGAGCTGCTGGCGCGCTGTGTGGAAAGCATCACCCGCGAGACCAGCTACGCTCCCTACGAAATCGTCATTGTCGATAACGACAGCCAGAGCGATGAAGCGCGCGCCTACCTTTCCACCGTCAAGCATCGCGTCCTGAATTACCGCGGCCCATTCAATTTTTCCGCGATCAATAACTTCGCCGTCGAGCAAACCAACGCACCCTGGCTGCTGTTTTTGAACAACGACACTGAAGTGATCGATGGCGATTGGCTCACGGTCATGGCCGAGCACATCCAGCGGCCAGAGGTGGGCGCCGTCGGACCGCGCCTTCTTTATCCGGACGATACCGTCCAACACGGCGGGATCGTGGTGGGCGTCGGGGGAATCGCGGAACACGCATTCCGTGGTTTTCCAGCGGAAGCGCCGGGCGTTTGCCGGCAACTGCAGGTCACCCGCAATTACAGCGCGGTCACAGGCGCGTGTCTGCTTACACGTCGCGAGGTTTTTAACGAGGTTCACGGTTTCGATGAGGAAAGATTGCCGGTCACTTTTAGCGACGTGGATCTTTGCCTGAAAATTCGGCGCGCCGGTTACCTGGTGGTTTACACTCCATTCGCCAAGCTTTACCACCACGAGTCTGGAACGCGGCGCCGCACGGTCGAGCCGCTTGAGACAGGCGTGATGCGCGAGCGCTGGCCCGTCGCGCTCGATTATGATCCGTACTACAATCCAAATCTTTCTCGCGAGCGCGCCGATTTTTCGTTAGGCAAATAACGAGCTACAGTTTTCTTCATGGCGACGTTCGACAAAAAGCTTTGGCAGGGACTCAGCGCGGAAGCGCAACAAGCGCTGGTGATGCGGGACTACGCGCCACAATCGTTTGGAGACCGCCTGGCAGGCGCGGGCGTCGAAGCGGGCCTGCTCGCTGCGGCAGATCGCACGGCTCCCGAGAATCGCGACAGCTGGATCCCCGGCGTGGAAATTTTCCCGAGAAAAATCCATCACCAACGGCATCGCGGCGTGTTCGGTGAGTTCGTCCGTCGCGATGAGGGCCTGCTTCGGCGGATCGGTTTTTGGCCAGGCCAATGGGCTAACGCCCGGATGTTCGCGCAAACGGCAAAGGGCTTTCACGTCCATCCGCCGAGCATTCCGGACGGAACGAAGCCGGAAGATTGGATGCGGCGTCAGTTTATCGACGAGCCCGAGAACTACACGCTGCGACGTTACGCCGAGGAGCAATGGGACGTGATGTTTTTCGTCCAAGGCGTGGCGGAAATGATCTTGCGCGATGTCCGGGCAGGATTACCTACGCGGACGATGCGCTTTTTCGTTGATGGCGACGATCGGCCCGGCGCGAACAACGTCGGCATCGTGGTCCCGCCGGGAATCGCGCACGCGATTCGGGTGGAGGGATCGGAAGACGTGATCATGGTTTACGGGACGAGCACCTCGTTTCATCCCGAGTTCGAGGGACGTATCGGCAGTGAGGTCGAGACGGCGGCACTGCCCGAATCGTGGGAACAGTTCCTGAAGTGAGAAAATTCGACCCGGCGGAACCGGAATTGATGGATCGGCCGCAGCCGGTGAGCACCGAGCTGGAAGTCGATTTGCGGAACCTGCGCCAGCTCAACCGTTATTTCGGCAGTTACAGGTTGATCGAGCATTTTCTGCGGCGCTGGCTCAAGCCGCGAAGCCGGATGCGGATTCTCGATCTGGCGACAGGGTCGGGGGATATCCCCCGGTTCATCGTCGATTATGCGCGCAGAGTGGGTGCGCACGTGACGGTCAATGCCGTCGACCAACAAGCCTCTACGGTGGAGATCGCGCGTGGCTTAAGTGCGGCTTATCCGGAAATCGAATTTCTCCAGGGCGATATTCTCACCCTGGACCGCGAGCCGTCCGACATGGTTGTCTGTTCGCTTGCGCTGCATCATTTCTCAGAGGCGGACGCCGTAGCCGTGCTGAAGCGGTGCCGCGAATTGTCGAAGCAGTACGTTGCTCGTCTCCGATCTTCGGCGCGGCGCGCTCGCTAGCGTCGGCGTTTTTCTGCTGACCAGTCTCTTGTTTCGCGAGAAGATGACGCGCGTTGATGCGCGGCTGTCGGCCGAGCGTGCGTTTTCATTTCGCGAATTTCGGGTCCTCGCGGAACACGCCGGTTGGACGAATTTTGGCCACGCCCGGTTCGCCTTCGCTCGGCAAGCGATCTGGCTGGAATAATCATGAAAATCTGGCGAACCGTGGCATCTGGGATATCGGAACGGCCGAGCGGCCTGCGACGAGTGCTCGTGCCGACAATGGGCGCATTGCATCGCGGCCACGGCGAATTGATTCGGATCGCGCGCGAAGCAGCCGGTGAGAGCGGTGAAGTTGCCGTCAGCATTTTTGTTAACCCGATCCAGTTCGCGCCGGGAGGTGATTACGAGAAATATCCGCGGCCAGAGGAGGAGGACGACGAGTTCTGTCGCGAAGCCGGAGTCGACCTCGTTTTTCGACCGACTGCAGAGGCAATGTATCCCGCCGATTTTTCTGTCTCAGTCGAGGAAACTTTGCTCGCGAATACGCTCTGCGGTCGCTCGCGTCCCGGTCATTTTCGTGGGGTCTGCACTGTGGTCGCTAAATTGTTTCACCTCCTCTCCCCGGATGCGGCAGTCTTCGGCGAGAAGGATTTTCAACAGCTCGCTATTATTCGGCGGATGGTGCGCGATCTTAATTTTCCCATTGAAATCATCGGGGCGCCGACCGTGCGCGAAGCCGATGGTTTGGCCTGCAGCTCACGCAACCAATACCTGAGCGCGGCAGAGCGAGAACAAGCGCCCGTTTTGCAACGAGCGCTCGGGGAAGCGCGCGAACTGGTCGATCGCGGTGAACGCTCGGCAGACGCGATCGTGGCGGCCGCCCGCAACGTTGTCGCGACGGCGTCGCTGGCCCGGATCGATTATCTCGAAGTCGTAGATGCAGCAACGCTTCAGTCAATTTCCGACGCCGGTCCAGATTCGCTCATCGCCGTCGCCGCCTTTTTCGGACAAACTCGGCTGATCGATAATCTGCGGCTCTCGTGAAGCAATACGATTTCGTCGTCATCGGCAGTGGAATTGCCGGGCTGACTTTTGCCCTCAAAGCCGCGAACCACGGCTCTGTCGCTGTTATCACGAAACGCAAAGGCGTGGATTCGAATACGGCCTGGGCCCAGGGGGGCATCGCGTGTGTCACGAGCGACGAGGATTCGTTCGAGCTCCACGTGGCTGATACGCTCGAGGCGGGGGCCGGGCTTTGCGACGAAGCCGCCGTGCGCACGATCATCATGGAGGGACCACAACGCGTCCGCGAGCTGGTCGAGCTGGGGTTGCATTTCGACGACCGCGAGATCGGAGATCATCGCGAACCCGACCTCGGTCGCGAGGGAGGGCATTCGAAGCGGCGCGTGCTTCACGTCCAGGACGTGACGGGTTTGGAAATCGAGCGAACGCTCCTGCGCGAATTGGCGCGCGTTCCCAAGGTGGAGTTGCTCGAGAACCATATGGCGGTCGATCTCATCACCGCGGGCAAGCTCGGCTTCGCGACCGAGGATCGCTGCCTCGGCGTCTACGTGCTCGATGAAATCACGGGCGAAGTGGAAACGATTCGAACCGACCGCCTCCTCCTCGCCACCGGCGGGTGTGGAAAGGTCTATCTGTACACGACGAATCCCGACATCGCGACGGGCGATGGAGTGGCGATCGCCTGGCGTGCCGGGGCTGTCATCGCCAACATGGAGTTTGTCCAGTTTCATCCGACCTGTTTGTTCCATCCGCTGGCTAAGTCGTTTCTGATTTCCGAAGCGGTCCGAGGTGAGGGGGGAATCCTGCGGAACGATCGCGGCGAAGATTTCATGGCGCGTTACCATCCGCTTCGCTCGCTGGCGCCGCGCGATATCGTCGCCCGCGCGATCGATGCCGAGATGAAGCGGCTCGGGTCGAAGTGCGTCTTCCTCGACATAACCGATAAGGCGCCTGAATTTTTGCGGGAGCGATTCCCGCACATCTACGAAACCTGTCTGCGGTTTGGCGTGGATATGGCAAAACAGCCCATCCCAGTGGTCCCCGCGGCCCATTATCAGTGCGGTGGGGTTAAGAGCGACGTAAGCGGTGCCACGTCGTTGCCGGGGCTGTATGCGATCGGGGAGGTGGCATCAACGGGATTGCACGGTGCCAACCGACTCGCGAGCAATTCGCTTCTCGAAGGATTGGTCATGGCGCACCGGGCTTGTGACGCTCTGTTGCGCGAACAGCCCACCTCTCATCCCGCCCGCGAGATTTCTCTCCCCGAATGGGAGTCCGGAGAGGTGCAGAATGTCGACGAACTGGTCGTGATCTATCACAACTGGGATGAAATCCGCCGGTTGATGTGGGATTACGTTGGCATCGTTCGCACGGACAAACGTCTCCAGCGCGCCGCGGCACGGTTGCGCAATCTGCAACGGGAAATACGCGAGTTTTATTGGAATTTCAAAGTCTCAGTCGATCTCTTGGAGTTGCGCAACCTGGCGACGGTCGCCGCCTTGATCGTCGACTCAGCTTTGAGCCGGAAAGAGAGTCGCGGCCTGCATTTCACCCTCGATTATCCTGGGCTCTCGGACGAACGCTTCAAGCGAGATACCCTGATCAGCCGCAACTGAGTGCTGGCTCACTTAGTGCTAAAAGGGGAGGCGCCGGAAAATGCCCGGCGGCGGCCTTGGGAAAGGGCTTGCCGACAGGGGAATTTTCCGCTAGAAATCTGCCGCCAATTGTCTCAATGAGAAGGTTTTTTGCTCTCCTGCCCCTTGTGCTGCTGACGGCTGTGGCGGTTCGCGCCCAATCGCCGTACGAGAGTAGCGCGGATTTTGCCAAGTATGCGATGAAGCTGCGGGAGCAGGCCCTCTTGAAAGTCGAGCCACAGGTTTTCGTCCCGACCACCTCGCGGGCGAGCATGACCCGTTTCCCTTGGAAGACCAACATTGTGACCACGGTATTCTGGATCGGCGAAGCCGCCGGCGGTAATAATCCGGTGCCGAATGTGAAGAGTTCCTGGGATGCGAACTGGACCTCGAACTACGGCGGGATTCGACACCCCCGACGCCGGCTCGCGCAAGAACTACGTCCCGGTCTCGTTCGTTCCGCGGCAGAACCCCTTCTATTGTGCGCTTCCCTATAACGATGTGACCCACGGCCAGTTCAAGCCGGAAGCGGCTCTGGTTATTCCCTGGTTCAAGCAGGCTTACACCGAGCCAGGCCGATCTGTTTGCAAAGACCGCTGGATCGCCGTTCGCAAAGGAAATAAGACAGCCTACGCTCAATGGGAAGATTGCGGCCCATTTCGGACCGACCATTTTCAGTACGTCTTCCAGAACGAACGGCCGAAGCCAAACCTGAACCGCGGTGCCGGCCTCGATGTCTCGCCCGCGGTGCGCGATTACCTGGGCCTTCAGCCGACTGATGTCACAGACTGGCAATTCGTTGAGGTTCGCGACGTGCCGCCCGGGCCATGGCGCACCTACGGGGACAACAACCAGTTCGTTATTGCCAAACGCCAGGCCGAGCAGCGCCTCGTCCAGGAAGCGACCGACAAAAAGAAGAAAGAGTAGTTCTTTCTACGGCGTCGCTGTTGGCGACGTAGCTTCTGTCGGACTCGGAACCACAACCGCTCGCGGCGCGGAAGGTGACGGCTTCGGCTTCGGCGGAATCGGCGTCGCCATTCCAAGGAGTTCTGTAACGGTCACCGACTTGAAACCTTTGTCGATCAGTTGATCGAAGGTTCTCGGCATCGCTTCGATGGTCGGCGGGTGAATATCGTGCGCCAATACGATTGAGCCGGCCTTTGTTTCCTTCAAAATCCGAGCCGTCACTACGCTGGGGCCAGGCCGTTTCCAATCCAACGGATCGACGTCCCAAATAATGATGCGGTACCCGAATTCCTCATGAATCCACTTTTTCTGGTGAGCCGTGATCGATCCATATGGTGGGCGCATCAACGTCGGCCGCTTTCCAATGGCAGCGGCGATCGCATCATCCGTTTTCTGCAGTTCGCGGCGAACGGCGTCGTCCGACATTTTGCCAAGGTTAGGATGTGACCAGGAATGGTTCGCGATTTCGTGTCCTTCGCGAACCGCCCGCTTGAGGATCTCGGGATGATCGGCCGCATTTTGGCCAACGACAAAAAAGGTGGCCTTGAGATGCCGGGCGGCCAGCAGGTCCAGCAGTTTCGGGGTAAGGGTGACATTCGGTCCGTCATCGAACGTTAGCGCGATGAAAGGCCCGTCGACGTGGACCGAGTTAAAAGTAATAGGCGGTTCGGCCACAGTCGGCGTGACCTTGGGTCGGACAGGCGACGGAACTGGTTTTTCTACGGGAACATCCGGCTTCGTCTCCTCAGCGAGCAGAGTCTGTCCGATAAAAAACGCAATCGCGCTAACTGCGATAAATTTTCGAAAAAACATGAACAAGAAAGCCCGGAGCGAAAACCTGCGTTTATCTAGCAGACCCGATCTGCAACGCAAGCAACCGTGCATTGATGTCGCGAAAGGGCCGAAACCGAACTCGCCAAACGAATCTTAAGGCAGCCATGTTTTACCGACAGAATCGGTTTTATTGGCAGTTATCCTGCTGAAACACAGACATGACTCACTCCGCTTGAGCGAAGTGGCGCCGGGCGCGCGGTGAGGCCCGGCCCCCACGTCGGTTAATGGCTTCTCCTTAAATGAAAATCTTGCTTGTCGAAGATCACGCCGGCAGCCGCCGCAATTTGCAGCGCCTTATTGCCAAGCGCGGTCATGAGGTGACCGCCGTCGGCAGCGCCGAGGAGGCCGAAGCGGCTCTGGCCGCCGAACGTTATCCGTTTTTAATCCTGGACTGGATGTTACCCGGCAAGAGCGGAGTCGACCTCTGCCGCGAATTGCGCGTCCCGTCCGAACGGCGACGAAATGTTTATTCTCCTGGTCACTGCCCGCGCAGACACGGAGGACCTGGAACAGGCGCTCGAAGCAGGCGCGAACGATTACCTGACCAAGCCGCTGGACGTCGGGCGATTGAACGTCCGCATTTCTGTCGCCGAAAATCAAATCCGCGAACTGACGGAACGCAATCAGGCGCGCTCCGCCCTGATCGAATCGGCGCGGACGATGACCAACATTCTCGAGAAAACGACCGACGGATTTTTCGCCGTCGATTCGGAGTGGAAGCTGACCTACCTCAATGCAGAAGCCGAAGCGATGGTGAATTGCAGACGCGAAAATCTTCTCGGCGGTCTGCTCTGGGAAAAATTTCCCGCCCTTATCGGGACGGCCTTTCAGGAGAACTTGGAAAAGGTGATGGCTGAACACGCGCCGATCGAATTTGAAGCGATTGATTCGAATGGCAAAACTTGGTACGAGGTCCGCGCGTATCCTAGCAACGGGGGCGTCTCGGCTTTCTTCCGCGATATTAGCGAGCGCAAGAAATCGGAAACGGAGCGGCTCACGAAGAGCAAACTCGAATCTCTGGGCACCCTGGCCGGCGGGATCGCGCATGATTTGAATAACATTCTCACGGTCATTTCCGGAAACATTGGGCTCGCTCAGATCGAGGCGCCGGCCGATTCCGGAAGTCTCCTCGGCTTCCTTTCGAAAGCGGGCCAGGCGGCGCAACATGCGGCCCATCTGTCCAGCCAGTTGCTCACGTTCTCCAAGGGCGGTGCGCCGCTGAAGAAAATTGTTTCGCTTGGCCAACTGCTCGAGCATTCCGCCGAGTTCGCGCTTTATGGATCGAACTTGCGAACGTGATTTCGACATTTCCGTTGATCTTTGGAAGGCCGAACTCGATGCCGGCCAAATCGAGCAGGTCATCAACGCGCTTATCCTGAATGCGCGCGAGGCCATGCCCCGCGGGGGAACGGTGCGGATCCGGGCGCGCAATGTCGTCTTCGAGGAGAATAGCAACGCGCCGTTGCCGTCTGGCCGCTACGTCAAGGTCACGATAAGCGATCGCGGCCCCGGGATTAGCGACGACCTGCGCACAAAAATCTTCGATCCCTATTTCACCACCAAGCCCGCCGCGACCGGGCTCGGCCTTGCCATTAGTTATTCGGTCGTGAAGAAGCATGGCGGTCTGCTGCTTCTCGAGAGCTCATCCGCGTGAAGGATCGGTTTTCGCTTTTTATCTGCGGGCGAGCGAGAAGCACGCGACGGCAGGAACGGAGCCGCGGACCAGCCGGCGGCCGTTTCACTACAATCACCAGCGTATTCTGGTGATGGACGACGAAGAAGCGATTCGCGAATTGACTTCGCAATTGCTCGGGAACCCTCGGCTATGAAGTCACAGCGGTGCCCGACGGCCTCGAAGCGGTCCGGCTTTACGAACGAGCATTGCGCAAGGGCGAACATTTCCAGGCGGTCATTCTCGACGCGACCGTTCGCGGCGGAATGGGCGGCGTGGCCACCATCGAACGCCTGCGCTCGATGGACCCGAAAGTGAACGCCATCATTTGCAGTGGATATTCCGACGAAGCCGCGCTCTCGGAATTTCTCGCCTATCGGATTTCGCGGCGCGCTCCCGAAGCCGTTTACGCGGTCTGAACTGGCGGACGCGCTCCAGAGCGCCTTCGAAGTAAAGCAACGCGAACTAACTCCTAACCTTTGCGCAGCTTCTCGAGCTCCGCGATGAAGGCCTGCGGTCCGCCGGCCTGATATCCGAGCGCCCCGAGTGGTTTGCCGCTGCTGTCGAACACCACCACGGTCGGAAACCCCTGGATGCCGATACTTCATCAGGAGCCGTTCATTTTGCGCCGTCGTTTCCGGCGGCATTTGTTTCTTGCGAGGAAAATCCAGCTCCAGGAGAACGAGGTTCTTGCTCGCGTATTCCTTGAATTCCGGCCGCGAAAAAACTTCCTTGTCGAGCATGATGCACCAGCCACACCAGTCCGAGCCGGTGAAATCCATCAGGAGCAGCCGGTTCTTCGACTGCGCTTCTTTCTGCGCCTGCTCGTAACTTGTAAGCCAGCCGGACTTCGCCGCCGCAACGGCGGTGTCATGGGTGGCCTCAGGCGTAGCCTCCGGCGGTGCGTCGGTTTTCGTGTCCGCAGCTTTTTTCTGCGAACAAGAGATCGCCAGGGTGGCGGCGAACACGAGGCAAACTCGCAGGGTCTTCACGCGGCAAGTCTCCGGCACCTTGGGTTAGTCCGCAAGCGTGCCGCCTTTCCCGTACAAAGGTAGCCCGGCGCATACACGCCGGGCTAAGAAAACTTAACCGAAAGAATTATTTAAGGTGTCCGGAGACCAGTTTGGTCATCTCGAACATGCTGACCTGGCTCTTGCCGTTGAACACTGGCTTGAGCGCATCGTCCGCGTTGATCATGGTCCGCTTTTTCTTATCCTGGCAGCCGTTCTTCTTGATGTAGTCCCAGAGTTTCTTGGTGAGCTCGGAACGTGGGAGCGGTTTGGAACCGACGATTGCGGAGAGTTTTTCGTCAGGCTGCACCGGTCTCATGAAGGCGGCGTTCGGTTTTCGTTTTGAAGCTGTCTTTTTGGCTTTGGTTTTCGGCATAAGGGTTGACTAATCCTTCACTCGTAAGAGGGCAATAATAAATTTCTTGAAAAAACGGGCCGCGTCAGAGTGATCGTCTCACCGCGATCGCCGCGACATCGTCTGGGAGCGCTTCGCGATCGTCCCCGATTGCCGCCTGGTCCAGCACCCGATCGAGCAAAGCCTGCGCACTTTTCGCGAGCGGCTGGAGCCCTTCAGCCAGCCGTGCCGCGGAGAGTCGCGGGTTCTCTTCGTGGGTGGATCCATAAATGCCATCCGTGTAGAGGAGAAACGTATCGCCCGGATCAAGGTCGATGCTCGTCTCGACAAATTCCGAGCGCTCCAGCAATCCCAACGGCGGGGCCGACGAGGAAATCGCTTCCGTTCGCCCGCCTGCCCGAGCCACTAACAAGGGCGGATGACCCGCGCCTACGATGCCGGCCCGCCCGGTCGTAGGATCGAGCGCTACGCACATTGCCGTCATGAAGGAGCGCGCGCCGAAGATGCTGCGAAAATCGTTATTCACCGCTTCCATGATTTGTGACGGTTGATTATTTTCCGCCGTCCCGTGATGGAAGAGCAGTTTCGCCAAAGTCGTGAGCAACGCCGCCGATGCGCCATGACCCGTCGCGTCCGCCATCCAGAATAAGGTGCGGCCGTCTGCCATTCGCAGCCAGCCATAGATGTCGCCACCCACCTGGATGACCGGGCGATAGCAGGCGGCGATCTCCCAGCCCGGGAGCACCGGCGGTTTTTGAGGAATCAGCGATTGCTGGGTGAGCCGCGCCGCCTCCAGGTCGCGTTCGAGGTTTCGTCGCCAGGCTTCCAACTCGTCGTTTTGTTCCTGCAACTGGCTCCGCATCGAGCGCAAGCGCAGCTGGGTGTCGATTCGCGCCCGCAGCACCGCCTCATTGATCGGCTTCGTTACGAAATCGTCGGCGCCGGCCTCCAGGCAAAGCACTTCGCTCTCTTCTCCGCCATGCCCGGTCAGCATGATTGCCGGAATCTGGGCGATGTTCGCGTCGCCGTCGCGCCGCAGTTGTTTTAGGACTTCCGCGCCATCCATTCCCGGCATGTCGTAATCCAGCAGGAGTAACGAGGGCGGATCGGCCTGGAGTAATTTCAGCGCTTCGATTCCATCTGGCGCTTCGGTGCAGGCGAATCCGGCGCGCGTCAGAATCCGCGCAAGCAGCCTGCGGCTCGTCGCGTCATCGTCTGCCACCAGGATTCGCTCGCCGAAGTTTTTCGCCATCCGCCTTTCCCTTTCATTCGCAATGAAATGCCGCTGGAACTGTATTTTTCTCCGCGGTTCCCCATTTCATCGCCGCGGCCAACGCGCATTTAGACATTGTCACTAGGCCGACATTGAATTACAACCGATACGATGTCGTCAAAACCGCTTATGAAACTTTCGCTCTCGCTGTCGCTTCTAGGTGCCTTTGCTTTGCTTACAGCCTGCGAGGACGAACCGCCTGTCCGTCCGACCCGCCACCCGTCGCGATATCCGGCCGCAACCCCGTCTCCCTATCCGCCCAACCAGCAACCGTACGATGTGAACGCCGGCCCGCCGCCCCCGGTGACGAACAATCCGCCTCCGGATTCGACCCCGCAGCCGACCGCAGCGACCGTGAACAAGCCGACAAAAGGCGATTTGCCCTACGGCATTCCGGTTCCGAACAAGCCCGGGTTCGTCACGAGCCCATACTCACCGAATTCCGGTTACGTTGATGTCCGCGGTTTCCCTCCGGGGACCGAGGTCAAAGACCCATATACTGGGAAAATATTCCTCGTTCCCTGACGTTTTCGTCAGGAAGCTGGGATTGCGTTAGCTTCGCTGGACAACCTTCGCAATTGTCCCGATGCTGAGCGTCGCTTGTCGCCGGTGAGGTTGCGCGCGCGCACCCGCTGGCCGCGAACCGAATATTTATCGCCACATGGAATTTCGCATCAAACGCGCGCCTCGGATCGAATCGGAAATCACAGTCCCGGGCGACAAAAGCATTTCGCATCGCGCCGTTATCATAGCTGGCTTGACCAATGGCGTCTGCGTCATACGCGGCTTCCTCCCGAGCGATGATTGCCTCCGCACGGTGCAGGCAATGCGTGCCCTGGGAATTAAGATCGAACATCCGGAGCCCGACATGCTCGTCGTTCACGGAAAGAAACGGCTGCTCACGGCGCCCGCGGCCGAAATCGACTGCGGGAATTCCGCGACGACGATGCGACTTCTCGCGGGCCTGCTCGCCGGGCAAAGCTTCGACAGCGTTCTCGTCGGTGGCGCGACTCTTTCCGCGCGCCCGATGGACCGCGTGATCCTGCCCCTCCGCAAAATGGGCGCCAACATCGCGGCCCAGGGGCCTAACGAGACCGCGCCCGTGAAAATTCACGGGGTAAAGTTGCGCGGGGCGCAGCACGATCTGCCGATAGCCAGTGCGCAGGTGAAGAGTGCCCTGCTCCTGGCTGGCCTGTTTGCGAAAGGGAAAACCACCGTTCGCGAGCCTTTCCTCAGTCGGAACCACACGGAGTTGATGCTCGATTATTTTCTCGTTCGCATCGCCCGGGAGAAAAACGGCGCGATCAGCATTTTCAGCGACCAGGTGCCGGAATCGCGGGACTTCACGATCCCGGGTGATATTTCGTCAGCGGCTTTTTGGCTCGTGGCCGCGGCGGCGCAACCGGGAGGTCACCTTCTTGTCCGGAACGTCGGGTTAAACGAAACGCGCACTGCCGTGCTGGGGGTATTGGTGCGGATGGGCGCCCAGGTGCGTGAAGCTGTCGACGATGTCGACCAGGTGGAGCACAGCGGCACCGTTGAAGTGACCGGGGCGCCGCTCAAAGGTACTGTCATTCAGGGGAAGGAAATACCCCAGCTGATCGATGAATTGCCGATCCTCGCGGTGGCCGGGGCGCTGGCCGGCGGCACCATGATCATTCGCCAGGCGGAGGAGCTTCGCGTCAAGGAAACCGATCGGATTGCGGCGATCGCGCATAATTTGCGGGCGATGGGTGTTGAAGTGACCGAACAAAAAGACGGCCTCGAGATCCATGGCCGCGGAGAATTGCGCGGTGCCCGGGTCGCGAGCTTCGGCGATCACCGGATCGCGATGGCGTTCGCGATTGCCGGTATGTTCGCGGACGGCGAGACGATCGTGCAGGACGTCGAATGCGTTCGCGAATCGTATCCGGGCTTCGAAAAGATGCTGGAGGAGTTCGTTAGCGCGAAGAGGGTCCGTGTTACCACGCCTGTGATCAGCTCGCTGACGCCAGGAAAAGCGGACGAGGAATGAGCACGCGCGCGAGCGCTTATCGCGTTGTCGCAATCGACGGCCCGGCGGCTTCCGGGAAAAGCAGTGTAGCCCGGGCGCTGGCGAAGCGGATTGGCTTCGACTACGTGAACTCCGGCGCGATGTATCGCGCGGCGACGTGGTACATTTTGGAAAAAGGCGTGCCGGCGGGCGACGGCGCGGCCATCGCCCGCATGATGGAAGCGACTGTCATCGATTGTCCGCGGGACGGTGACAGTGCCCGCATCCTGCTCGACGGTATCGATCCAACGCCGCACCTTTGCGACGATAAGGTAACCGCCGCAGTCTCGCTTGTGAGCAGCGTGCCGCGTCTTCGCGAAATCCTTGTGGAAAAAATGCGCGGTTACGCGCGCGATCGCGACGTCGTCATGGAAGGCCGCGACATCGGTTCGGTTGTTTTTCCCGGAACGCCCTACAAGTTTTATATCGATGCTTCGCCGGAAGTGCGGAAGCAGCGGCGTCGGGCGCAGGGGTTGCGCGACCAGATCGCGGCGCGCGACCTGGCGGATTCGACGCGCCAGGCAGCGCCGCTCATCATCGCGGAAGATGCGCAGGTGATCGACAGCTCGAACCTCACCATCGAGGAGGTCGTGGACGCAATCATTGGCCGGTTGAAGATCAAAGGGATGGAAATCGGTTAGCGCGTTTTGAATCCGTACTACTGGGTCGGCTATCAACTTAGCAAATTGCTGGCGCTGATTTTCTTTCGGCTCCGGGTTGTTCATCGCGAGCGGATGATCAATCACGGCCCGGTGATCCTGGCCTCGAATCACCAGAGCTTCCTCGACCCGCCACTGGTGGGCAGCGTCTCCGATCGCGGCGTTTATTTTCTCGCCCGCAAAACGCTTTTGGACGGCTGGTTTTTCGGATGGATCCTGCCCAAGTTGAACGTGATTCCGGTGGACTCCGAGACGGGACGCGATCGCACCGCCTTAAAGGCGTTGATCCGGATTCTCAGGGCGGGACAGGGAACCGTGGTTTTCCCCGAGGGCCAGCGCACCGCAGATGGCGAGCTTCAGACGGCGCAACCCGGCCTGGGCCTCGTGATCGCCAAGACGCTCGCGCCCGTCGTGCCGATGCGAGTTTTCGGCGCTTTTTCTGCCTGGCCGATCCACCGGAAATGGCCGCGCCCGGGTCGGGTAACTATCGTGGTCGGCGAGCCAATTCGGTTCACCGCGGAAGACCTGGAATCGGGCGGGAAGGAAGTGTATCAGCGGCTCAGCCAGCGTGTGATGGATGCGATCGCGGGGCTTTCCCTGGAATGAGTCGCTTGCGCTGTGGGCAGGCGCGAGACACGCTGCTCAGTGCCATCGCCTGATCAGCAACCGGACATTTCCAGCGCGCCGCGGGGCGGCCTGATCCTGATGGTCGTGATCGTGGTCGCGCTCGCCTTGGTGGCGCTCTACGCGAATGTGCAGAAAGCTCGGCGCGACAAGATCGAGAAAGTGACGATAGTTCCTGTCTCAGCAACGCCTGCCGTTTCGCCGGTTCCCCCCGAATAATCCGGCTCGGTTCGAATAAGGCGCTGCCAACCTTGTCTAATCACACCATGAAGAACTTTTGCCTTATCCCGTTGCTCGCCGCCCTGGCCATTTTCGTTTCGTGCCAGAAACAGCAAACCGACGAAGAACGAAAGGCCGAGGTGGAGCGGCAGGTTCAGGATCGGCTCGCCGCGGAACGCGCGGACGCAGAGAAGAAGCGCCTGGCCGACGAACGCGCCGCCTTGGACGCGCGGGAGAAGGCGATTGCGGATCGCGAGACGGCAGCCGTGGCAATCAACACACCAGCCAGCGTGCGGGAAGCCCCACCCGCCGAGGAGGTGACCGAGCCCACGGAGACGTCGACCGAGGAGCGTACCACTGAATCCTACGGAATGTTTTACGAGAAGCTCGATTCCTACGGCGAATGGCGCGAGACCAACGATTACGGCTACGTTTGGCAACCCAGGGAAGCTGAAACCGCGCGCGACTGGCGTCCATATACGGAAGGCCGCTGGGCTTACAGTGACGCCGGATGGACCTGGATTTCCGACGAGCCCTTCGGTTGGGCGACCTATCACTACGGCCGTTGGGTTCGGCTGCGCCGGATTGGTTGGGTCTGGGTTCCCGGGAACGAGTGGGCGCCCGCCTGGGTCTCCTGGCGCACGAGCAAGGATTACGTCGGCTGGGCTCCGTTGCCGCCGGAGGCGCGCTTCGATCGCCGCAGCGGCATTCGAAATTGGGCCGACAATTATTATGACATAGGCCCGGACCAGTATGCTTTTGTGTCGAGTAATGACTTTGGCGCGGAACACGTTCGCCGCTCCGTCGTTCCGACTGAACGCAACGTCTCGATCGTGATTGAAACCACGAACGTCACCCGCATTACGTTCGCAAACACGATGATCATGAACGAAGGGCCCAGCTACGACGAGTTGCGCTCGCGCGGTCCCCGCCAGATTGAGCGTTATCGTTTGCGCCGGGAACGCAATACGGAGGCTCAGGCGAGAGTCCGTGGGGATGAGCTCGAGGTTTCGGTCCCGGTTCTGAGCGCGGTGCGAAATATTTTCAAGCCGCGCAGAATAAAGGAACGCGTCGTCGATGTGAACGTCGAGAACGGCTGGACCACCGTATCCGATCGTTCCGCAGCCGAACGCGCCCGAACGAAATTCCGAACCGAGGCCACGCCTCCACCAAACGCACCTTCGAAGAAGTTTGTGAAACCCGTGGAGACGGCAACTGCGTCGACCACCCCGGCAACTCCAGCCGCGAGCTCCACGCCGGCCGTCGCTAGTCCGACGCCGGCCAAGACGACGGCGAGCCCGACTCCGGTAACTTCAAGCCCGACACCTGCAATTACGAAAGCGAGCCCCTCGCCAACGGTTGCCGTAGCCAGCGCAACGCCAGCCACTACCGCGGCCAGCGCAACGCCGGCCCTTTCTGCTTCGCCTAAGGTCGTCCCTGACAACACGCCAAGGGTTAGGACGCCGCTTCCGTTGTTAACTGCGACGCCGGCCGCAACCGCCGCCGCTTCCCCGACAATTGTGGCTACGACTACGCCTGCTGCGTCGGTTGCGCCGTCCATCAAGCCGTCGCCCTCGAGACCGCCGCGTCCGGTTCAGACGCCGCCCTCGTTGCCGCTCACGACACCCGTCGCCACGGCCGCAGCTTCCCCGAGCGTCGCGGCAATCGCTACGCCTGCGGCATCGACTGCCCCGTCCATCAAGCCGTCGCCCTCGAGACCGCCGCGCCCGGTTCAGACGCCGCCTTCATTGCCGCTTATCACACCCGCCCCTAAGATCAAGCCCGTCGCGCCGCCGGAAAATGTGACTACGCCCGGCGCTACGCTCACGCCGCCGGTGCGCCGTCCTCAGGTGCCGCCTCATCCTCCCGTACGGACAGCGACTCCCGCCGACGCGAGCACCACCGAGACCGCGCGACCGCCAGTGCCGCATGATATTCCCCGCCGCACGATGCCTCCTCGGGCCACCCTTCCCCCCATGACGCCGCCGCCCGTGGCTTCGACTCCGGCCGCAACGACGTCTCCGGCCGCCTCCGTGCCCGCGATAACAAACGAGCCTCCGAAGAACCGTCGGCCTCACCCGCCGGTGCCCGGCGGATCGCCTACTCCGTCGCCGTCGACCGCGCCGGAGTAGGGAGGTGAATGGTGATCAGTGACTGGTGAATGGATTTTATTCACCGATCACCAGTCACTATTCACGTTTACTCTGCTGCTGCATGAGCGACCGCGCATATGCGACCGTATCGATCGCATCCACGCTCTTGTCGCGCCGGATGGCCTTGATCCGCGGGAAACGCAGGGCGAGCCCGCTCTCGTGCCGCGTGCTCGGCTGGATGGAGTCGAACGCGATTTCGAGAACTGTGTCGGGTTTTACTTCCCGATAGCGGCCATGGTTCGCAATCGTCTGTTTCTTGAAGTGTTCCGTCAACTCCGCGATCTCGACGTCGGTCAATCCGCTATAAGCCTTGCCGATCGTGAGCAAATCCCCGCTCGCTTCATCGCGCACCGCGAACGTGTAATCGCTCAAGACGTGGTTGCGTTTGCCATGCCCGAGCTCGGCGGCAACGACCACGACGTCGAGCGTCGCCAGCTCTTTCTTGAGCTTGAACCAAAACATTCCGCGGCGGCCCGGCGAGTAGATGCTCTCGGGATCCTTCACCATTAGTCCTTCGTTGGAGCGGCGTCGTGCTTTCTGGAAGGCGCTCTCGATCTCGTCCGGCGAATGCACCGGATAAACCTGCGCGACCAGAAAACCAGGCGGCAATTCCAGGGTGCGCAAAGCATCGCGCCGCTCCCGGAGCGGCCGCCGCAGGAACGACTCCCTGTTTATCCAAAGTAAATCGAACGCTACGAAGACGACCGGCACGTCTGCGGATGCCGTGGCGAATAAATCTCCGCCCTCGTGTTTCCGGCCGAGCCGTTTCTGCAGGTCGAAGAAGGTGAGCTTCCTCCCGTGCTCGAACGCCATGATCTCGCCATCGAGAATGACTTCGTCGCGGAACTGCCGGGCGTGATCGGCCAATTCCGGAAATTGATCGGTCATGCGGCGCAGATCGCGCGAGAAAATCTCTGCCCGACCCGTACCGCGATGGAGCTGGGCGCGAATGCCGTCGAACTTGTCTTCGACATAAACGATCGTCGGCGTGCGGGCCGGTGTCTCACCCGCAGCTGCATCATCCTTGCCGCTAGTGACAGCCGCCGCTCCGCCGGCGAAGCGTTCCCAGATCGCCTCCGCGGTCGGTTCCGGACTGGCCAGCATGCTTTTAATTGGGCGGAACAAGGAAAGCTCGGCTCGCTCTAACTCGCCTTTTGACGCCAAGACCGCCGCCGCCCCGATGTCCCCGAGCAGCATATTGGCCTCTTTCACTCCATCGAGCGGCGCCGAAAACGCCGCCGCGATTGCTTCTTCGACGAGACCTTCGCGCAATCCAATCCGGAGATCGCCGGTCAGAATTTTCACGACGTATTGCCCTTCACGGGCCGACAATTTCCCGAGCCGCTTCTGCAACAATTCTGTTTTCCCCAGCGGTCCCCGGGTTTTGTGAAGCGATTCGAAAAGCTCTCGTGATTCAGCGAGCGGGAATGGTTCGGCAACCGTGCGCCCCTCCAGTGCTTCCAGTGCCGTCTTGCCGGCGTCACCGTGGGAGCTGGCAATTCGGCGGAAATCCGGCTCCGCTAATTTCGTGGCGCCCATCAAGGCGCGATGAATCACTGCCCAGCCCGCCTGGATCGTGCGCAGATCGCTTTGTGGAAACGGTTTTCCGGTAAAGTAAATCGTCGCGACAGGAAGCTGTTCGGCGTTCAGCGTCCGCAAATATTCCGCGAGCAAACGCACCTTCTCGAGTTTCGCCGGGGTGGCTGCGATCGCTTCCCCCACCGTAGCGAATGCATGGAATTCGGACTGGGGGGCGCACGCGCCTCGCGTGCCGGCGAAGGCGCCATCGCCTTCGCGAGCTTCTTCTCCGTCTTGCGGCGGGGGCACCGCAAGAGGCACGCGAGGGCGCGTGCGCTCCCCGGATTTAAGACCAAGCTCCAACTGGTTCTCCTCACTCAATGCCCACGCCTCGATCCCTCGTTCGCGTAAATCCCGGGCAAACTCGGCCGCAAACCCGTGCAACGTCAGCACGCGCTCCGGTTTCACCAGCTCGACGTAGCGAATCAAGTCCGGATAATCCGCGTGATCCGAAAGCGGGAAAGCCGCGTCGACCTGATAACGATAAATCGCGTTCGGATCCACCGCCCATCCACTCATCATCGCGACCCGTTTGTCTTTGATTTTTTCTAGCATCCGAGAGCGAGCCACGTTGGGTGGACAGATCAGCACTTTGCCGGCGACGTCGTCGGCGTTGTAGCGCTCGTATTCGCAGAACTCCTGCCCAAACTGCTCGTAGATTCGCGTCATGCGATGGACCGTGCCGTGCAGCATCGGTTTGAGGCCCGCTCCCGAAAGGGCGCAGAGAATCTCCTGCGCTTTGCCTAACGAGTAACCGAGCAACACCGGCACCGCCCCGCTCTCCAGCGCGTCCCGGCAAAAGGCGACGATCTGCCCAACGATTTCCTCGGTGGGCGGGAAACGATAGCGCGGCAGGCCAAACGTGGTTTCCATGATGAGCGTCTCGGCGTGCCGCCATTCCGCCGGCTCGGCCGAACGTCCCTGCCGCAACTTGAAATCGCCGGTGTAAAGCAGCGATCCGTTCTCCGTCTCCAGGAAGAACTGGGCTGAACCGAAGATGTGGCCCGCGGGCACCAACGTGATATCAAGCCCGCGAATGGTCGTTTTCTCGCCAAAGTTGAGCACGTGCTCGCGGCGTTCGCCCGGCATCCGGGCCTGCATCAGCCGGGCCGTTCGTTCCGAGACGACAATCTCATCATGGGGCGCGATGTGATCGCTGTGGGCATGGGAAACGAACGCAAACGGCTTCGCATCCCACGGGTCGAGCCAGACTGCTTGGTCGGGCAGGTAAACGCCGCGTTCGTATCGCACTTCAATCACGCTGCCGAATTTACTCGGGCATGCGCACTTTGACATCTGACGGCTGTTCCCTTTTCATTACGTCGTGAAAGGGACGACGCTTTCGATTCTCGCCGCGCTGTGCGCGGCCAATCTCTCGGCTGCGCCCGCGGTAAAGATCCTGACGAAAGTCGATCGGCTCCCGGTCGCGCTGAGCGACGATTTCCAGTTTCGAAAGACCAAACTTTTCGAGCTGACTGTGACTCCGCCCCGAATAAGAAAATCCATTTCCCAAAGCGTGTCGGCCAATCCCGATAATCCAACCGCCGGAATTGCGGCGGCATCGCTCGGCTTTGAACGAACCTATCGCCTGCACGGGGCGATCTCGAACGCCGACCGAAACCAGCGTTACGGCAATTACATGGATTTCTTTTGGCGGGTGAAACGCCCGGCGAACGTCACGATTCGTCTGGAATACCGGCAGGAAAAACTGCGGTCGTTCATCCAGGCGCGCGAGATTTCGTACCCCAGCGCCAAGGGTAACAATAAAACCGAGTTCGCGATCATCGGGGACGATTACCTTCAGGATGGCCGGGTCACAGCGTGGCGTTGTCTCCTAATCGAGAACGGCAAAATTGTGGCCGAGAACCGCTCCTATCTCTGGGAGTGACGCTTAGGTAGTGTCCTAATTTGACCGAAGCAGGCCGAAATAGCCTGAATTACCCCTTAAAGGATAATTGGAACGGCGGCTGGAACATCGACAGCTCGCCAGTAAAACCCCGACGGTTTAGGCGAACCCCACGCAATGAACCCTGCGCCAAGACCGGCGTAATAAACCCACGCGTTCTGTCGCAGGACGGTCAGATTGCCGTTCTTTACCTGCGCATTAATGAGGTCGAAACGCTGTCTCGCGCTTGGCGGAAGCTGTTTGTACTGCCGACTGAACCGGGGGGAATACCAGACTTTCAATCAAGAGAATCTAGCGCGCGTCCGGCCTCGAAATCATCATCAGTTTCTTTGATGACGGCGTCATAATACCCGGCTTCGCAAGCCTCGTCGAACATTGCGTACGCAGTTTGGGGTTCGATCTCTGCCATGGCCCATTGCGACACACGAAGGCGATCCTTCGCTGGTAAATCACTGATTGACTCAACTGCCTGCTGGATTTCGAGAACGCTCATTGGTGGTGGTGTTTTAAGCAGCTAGTACGCCGCCTAGAAGAATCGCACCGTTTTGGCTAGTCCGATGCCTATTGTCACGATTTAATCGCATTAAGTTTATTGCCGGAAGATTACCGGTCTGTAATTTAAGCCCGCGAAGGGCAAACGCAACTCATTCACCTGTAATACGACGTTGCGGGCGAGAAGTTGCGAAAAAGAGCCGAAACGCCGCGCGAATCGTCAATCCTTATTTCGCGGATGCAGCGAGCGCGGCCCTGAGTGCCTTATGCGGCGAATCGACTCCTGGCGCGGCAAGAACCGTCTTTATCTCCGGCTTATCGCCCCGCACGAATTGGAATGCGTAACAGCGGCTTGCGGTCGCGTAGCCGTCCAGATCGAACGTTTCGACAACGCCGTCCCAAACGGTCTCGCCGTTAAACGTTTCGAGGACAGGCGTCGATGATGAATGGCGAGCCTTGCAGTTGTAGGCACGCTCTACCAAGCGCCTGAGACTTTCGATTCGCTCGCTCACCCTTCGATTCTCGCGACCAAATCACTCACCGTCCACGCGGAAGTTTCGACGCCAGCCGCCATCGCTGGCGTGCATCGGATCGCGATATTGGTTTTCACGAAATTGTAATATGCGTAATGCAGCGCGATGGCGGCTTTGAAGTTGTCGAACTTTTTGGAGAACGCATTCGTCAGGCGAGTCATACGGCGGCAGTGCATCCGCAAGTGTGATTCTGTTTTTCGACGTGGCTGGTTGAGATGCGACCGCGAACCGGATTGCCGCTGACTGGAATCCGCTTAACGCTGAGCACATCGGGCGGGGAATACTTACGCTGCTCCTCAAGGTCGGTGTGGCTGAATGTCTTTACAATCGAGCCGTAATCCACCGCCCCGCCAAATGCACGCTCCACAGCGTCAATGTAAGCGGGGAACGCATCGCTTGAGAGTTGCACGCGGTGAGAAAGGCGAGCCGCCAAATCTTCAAGGAAACAATTCGCCATGTATCCAGAGCGGTCGCCAACCGCGAATGTCGGCACAAGTTTGGTTTCGGGGTCAAGCGCGATCCACGTCCACACGTCGCCCGCGCCACTGATGCGATTTTGGTTTGCGGTTTTCTGTTTCATTTTCAGATAACCCCATACCTCATCGACTTGAATCAATCGGCACGAAAGATTGCGCATTTTTTCATCCATGATGCGCCCGCAGCCTTCGCCGACGCGTACGCCGAGGCGCATGATCGTGTCACGATGGATTCCCGTCATGCGCTCGATTGAGCGAATCGAGTTGCCCTCGGCGAGGGCGCTAATTACAGCGGTCTGTTTTTCTTTGCCAAGGATGTTCATTGCTGGTACCCTTCCCATGTTCGGTTTTGGTTGGACGCTACCGGAATCGAACCGGCACTCGGTGGCTGTAAGTACCCCTGTGCTACCATTGACACTAAGCGCCCATTAAGAGCCGGGGGAGTTACCGCTTCCTCGGCTTTTTTCGTTTTCACAAGGGCACACTGAAGGAGGCGGAACGTCCTGTCAACCCCTATCGCGATAAAATCTGATAAAAAGATTGGACGGTAACCCGCCGATGTGCGAATTAGGGGAATGCAAAACGAAAAACCGCCTAGTGCACCCCCTCCGAAGGCTCCTCGGTACACGTAGCCCGGGCTACCCGTCGTTATCGCTCCGCGTTGCGCTGGAGAAAGTTCAAGCGATCTGGAATGCCCAGCAAAAGCATTCGGCGCACATGGAGGCCGTGATGACGACGATTGGCTATTCCAAGAAAACAGGCCCTTCGCTGCGTGCCGTGTCCGCTCTGCATCAATTCGGCCTTACCAGGGAGACGGGGAGCGTGGATTCGCGGATGATTGGCTTGTCAGACGCGGCTATCAATTACCTTCACGCGACTGATGACCAAGAGCGCCTTGGGATTGTGCGGCAAGCGGCTCTAAAGCCGACTATATTCCAGCATCTCTGGGAGCATTACGGCCCGATCCTGCCCAATGATGAAACAATCAAGAACCACCTAATTCGGGACAAGAACTTCAATTCGGCGGCGGTTGGCGAGCTGATCTCGAATTACCGCGATACATTTGACTTCGCCAAACTGCGTGATAACGGTGTTGAAGATGAAAAACCGGACATTAGGCCCCCGCAAGTGCCGCTTACGGCTCGCAGCACGCAGTCAATCCCGCCCAAACCAAAACCGCAGGGGATGCCTCCGATGAGCGAGAACACCCGCTATCTTTCTATTCCGCTTGAAGTTGGCGATGCGCCAGTCCCGCTAGGAATGTCCAAGCAGGATTGGGAAATCTTTATTAGCACCCTGAAGGTTTGGAAAGCTCGTATTCTCGCCTCGGCTGAGATGGCTGAGGACCCGGCAATTGATGCCTCTCTTGATGAACTCAAAGGGTAGTGGGTCAGTTTGAAATTCTTGCCGTGTGGGTTGCTCTCTCCATCATTGCCGCAATCGGCCTGAGCGTCTTCGCAGCCAAGGGTCGAAATGCGGTTTGGGGAGCGGCCACGGTGGGCGCGATTGGCGGATTAATAGCCTCTGCCGTGTATTATTTCCGTGGCGACGGCTTTAGCTGGCTGATCGCGGGAAAGTGGATTGTCGTTGCGGTTTTGCTCTCGCTGCCAATCGAATTAACGAGTGGCTTTTTGAACCGCCGCTCAAATTAGGACACTACCGACGCTTACCTCAGGTTGACATTACCCCCTGCGACCCTGTAATTTTACTTCGCAGTGCAGTCGTCAATCCAAGTCGGGGTAAACGGCGATGCCGTTTGGGTAAAGGTCGAGGGAAAGGGCAGCTTCCTTAACAGCGGCAACCTCAAGGAGTTTACCCGGGAAATGGTCAACCGCGGTTACCGTGAGTTCGTGGTCGATCTGGAGAATTGCGCCATGATGGATTCTACCTTCATGGGAACGATGGCGGGCGTCGCTCTGCGGCTGAAGGAGCTGGGACACGGTCATCTCCACGTTGTCCATTGTGGTGAGCGCAGCAAAAATCTCCTCACCGGTCTCGGGCTCGATCAGATCTTCGATATCCATGCGAACGGAAGCGCCGCGCCGCAATGCGAGAAACTGGAACGCGAAGCGGCGAACGGCTCTGCCGATAAGAAACAGGTCAATGCCGATATGCTCGATGCCCACCAGGCGCTCTGCGACGCCGTGCCTCAGAATTTTTCCCGGTTCAAAGACGTCCTCGATTATCTGAAGCAAGACCTCCATCACGAGTCGCCGTCGAACTGATTCCCTCCGCGGCGCATGTGGCCAATTGTTTTCTTCGGCCTGCTCATCGCGTCGCTCGCGGGCTGGCTTTTCACCTGGTGGACGCAACGCATTCGGATCCGGGCTCTCGAGCATTCCAAAGAGGAAATTCAAATCGAGGAAACGCTCGTCTTCGATTTTCTCCACGGCTTGGGGGAAGCGTTCACGGAAACAATTCGGGCCGCCGATCTCCATCGGCTCATTGTGGAAGGCGCGGGGCGGATTCTCGACGCCCAGGGCGGAGCGCTCTTTCGAATGGAACGGGCGGGCGGCAAACTGACGCCGGCTTTTATTTCGAAGGGTTGTCCCCCTTTCGTCGATGTCCCGACTCACGTCCTCCAACAGGCGGCCGCCAATCCATCGACCCTGGAGGCTTATCTTCGCCTCCATGCGATCGCGCCGGGTGAAGGATTGATCGGCCGGGTTTGGCAAACGCGCGAGCCAGTGCTGCTCACCGATCTGGCGAACGCGCCAGAGCTCGCCGGGTTGCGCGGCACTTCGTTAGGTGCGGCCTCGGTCATGGTAACGCCGTTGCTCTACGGAAAACAAAACATGGGCGTGCTCGCGCTCGGCAACGGGCCGGCCAGTCCCTCCTTCACGCAAAGCGATTTCGTCGTTTTCAAATCGATTTCGGAGCAGTCGGCCTTCGCCCTTTACAACGCAATCATTTATTCCGAGGCGAACGAAAAGAAACGGCTCGATCACGACCTGGAAATTGCGCGGGATATCCAGCGGATCTTGCTGCCGAGCGAGGCGCCGGTGATTTCGGGATACGAAATCAGCGGAATCAACATTCCGGCCCGCCACGTTAGCGGCGATTATTTCGATTACCTCGACGTGGACAGCGAGAAGCTCGGCGTGGCCATCGCCGATGTCTCGGGCAAGGGCGTGCCGGCGTCGATCATCATGGCGATTTGCCGCAGCGTATTGCGCAGCCAGGCGGCCGGGAATCCGTCGCCGGCCGACGTCTTGCAGAAAGTAAATCGCCAGCTTTATCCCGACATCAAGGAAGACATGTTTATCAGCATGGCTTATTTGATTCTCGATCGCGGCAACGGCGACGCGATCCTTTCGCGCGCGGGCCACGATGCACCGATTTTCTTCGACTCGGCGACGGGCACAACTGCCCCGGTGAAGCCGCCGGGAATGGTCCTCGGGATTGACAGTGGGAGCGTGTTCGATAGGATAACCGGCGACTTCGCGCTCTCGTTCAAACGGGACGATTGCCTGCTTCTCTACACGGATGGTGTCACCGAAGCGCTCGACGCAAACGGAGACGAATTTGGGCCCGACCGGATGATCGAATGCATGCGGACGAGCGCACGCGAAGGAGCACCAGCCGTGATCACGAAGCTGATCGACGAGCTCCGCAACTTCGTTGGGGCGCAGCCGCAAAATGACGACATTACTTTGATTGCCATTCGCAAAACATGAAACGAATCCCGGTAACTGAACCCGAACCTGAAAAGAAAGAAGTGGCGCCTGCCGACGCCGACCTGGCGAATCCCGCGGCCGAACAGAACGAAGACGATACCGAAGGGTTGCAGGCAGATCTCGAACGCTTCCGCGACCTGGCCCTTCGCAGTCAGGCGGACTTTGAGAACTACAAGAAGCGCTCCGCACGCGAGAAAGAGGAGGCGATCAAATATGCCAATAGTTCTCTTCTCGAGAAGCTGATCTCGATCGTCGATAACTTCGAGCTCGGTCTCGAAGCGGCGCGCGCCGAGGGCGAAAAATCGCCGATCTTTTCGGGAATGAGCATGGTGCTCAAGCAGCTCATGGATTTTCTCGCCGATAGCGGCCTCCAGCCGATCGACGCCGTCGGGCAGAAGTTCGACCCGAACTTGCACGAAGCGATCGCGCACGAGGCGAGCGACAAGGTTCCCGAAGGCACCGTGATTCGCCAGACGCGTCGCGGTTACCGGATGAAGGATCGCCTGCTCCGCCCGTCGAGCGTCGTAGTTTCGAGTGGCGCATCTCGATAGGTCCCTACGACCCATTCGACATATTGACCGCGATGCCGACCGAAAAGCGCGATTACTACGAAGTTCTCTCGATTTCGCGAAGTGCGAGCGACGAAGAGATCAAACGCTCCTACCGCAAGCTCGCCGTAAAGTATCACCCGGACAAGAATCCGGACGACCCGCACGCGGAAGAGAAATTCAAGGAGCTCGGCGAAGCGTACGACGTTCTCAACGATGCCGATAAGCGCGCCGCCTACGATCGCTTTGGTCACGCTGCTTTCGCTCAGGGAATGCCGGGGCGCGGTGGGGGGTTCCACGATCCGTTCGATATTTTTCGAGAAGTTTTCGGCGGCGGCGGAGGCGGCGGGATCTTCGAGACCTTCTTCGGCGGTGGCGAGACCGCGGACCGTTCGGGACGCCAGCGCGGCTCAGATTTGCGTTACGACATGCAGATCACGCTCGAAGAAGCAGCCTTCGGCGTCGACAAAGAGATCGAGGTCCGCAAGCTCGACACCTGCGCCAAGTGCAACGGCTCCGGCGGCGAATCCGGCTCACGCACCATCAATTGTCCCACCTGCGGCGGCCGCGGTCAGGTCATTAGTTCGCGTGGGTTTTTCCAGGTCTCGCAAACGTGTCCGCGTTGCCGCGGCGTTGGTCAGATCATCGAGAAGCCGTGTCGCGCCTGCGATGGGGAAGGGCGCGCGGAAAACGCGAGCCGGATCAAACTGAAAATTCCGGCGGGGATTGCCGATGGTTCGCGTCTCCGCTCCTCGGGCAACGGCGAGGCTGGGATTCGCGGCGGTTCGCCCGGCGATCTCTACGTCGTCATTCACGTCAAAGAGCATTCGATCTTTCAACGCGACGAAGACAATCTCTACTGCGAAGTGCCAATCTCCTTCACCCTCGCCGCGCTCGGCGGTGAAATCGCGGTCCCGACCCTGGAGGGAAAAGCGAATCTTAAAGTGCCGGCCGGAACTCAGGGCGGTCAGGTGTTCAAACTCCGCGGCAAAGGCGTCGTGAATGTAAATGCCCGCGATCGTGGTGATCTGCTCGCGCGCGTTCTTGTCGAAGTGCCCACGCGTCTTAACGGCGAGCAACGCCAGAAGCTGGAAGAATTCGCCGCTCTTTGTGGCGAAGAGAACACGCCGCTGCACAAGAGCTTCTTCGATCGCGCGAAAGAGTTCTTCCGCTGATGCATCGATTCTATCTCGCGCCGGAACCGTGGGACGCCGGTGCGCTCGCCCTTACCGGCGCGGAAGCGCACCATGCTCGAAACGTCTTGCGTCTGGAACGCGGCGACAAAGTGGTCGTGTTCGATGGTCGCGGCCGCGAGCTGACCGGCGAGATTATCGCGACTGGTTCGAGCGAAATTGAGCTCCGCAAATTGCACGAGGCGCAAACGCCGCCGCTCCTCTGCCAGATCACGCTCGCGCAGGCCATCCCGAAAGGGAAAAATATGGACCTGATCGTCCAAAAGGCCGTTGAGATCGGCGCCGCTGAAATCGCGCCGATCATCTCGGATCGGACCGTGGTGCGGCTCGATGAAGAAAACGCGGCGGCAAAGCAGACGAAGTGGCAAACGGTGGCCATCGAAGCCGCCAAACAATGCGGACAAAATTGGCTCCCCGCGGTTCATGGGCCGCAAACGATGGCGCAGTTTTTTAATGAGCGCCGGCGGTTCGATCTGCAGCTTATCGGGTCGCTCCAATCCGACGCCGTCCATTTGAAAAAGATTCTCGCGGATTACGAGCGCGAACACGGCGACCGGCCGCGAAGCGTTCTCATGCTCGTTGGTCCCGAGGGTGATTTCACCCCAGCCGAACTTTCGCTTGCCCGGAGCCACGGCTGCCGTCCGATCACGCTTGGTCCCATCGTCCTGCGCGTTGAGACGGCATCAATCTACTGCCTGAGCGTTCTCTCCTACGAGCTGCTGGTGTAGGGTACGAGTTAATCGCTTAACAAATATAGCCGTCCGGCAGCGAGAACGCGTTCCGAAGAATCTCCAACCGCGGTTCGCCGCCCTCTGCGATGATCACTTCCACGACGTCGAACCGAAACAGAATATCCGGATCATCCAGCAACCGGAGCCAGGCCAGAGCGCCGCGAGAAATGCGGTTTCGCTTGTCCCGGTTCACCGCGTCGACGGGCCGGCCGAAATCCTCCCGCGTCCGCGTTTTCACTTCCACGAAGACGAGGGTATCGCGATCGCGGCAGACGATATCGATCTCGCCCCCGGTGCGCCCCTTGAAATTACGGTACAGAATTTTGTAGCCGTTCTTCCTCAGGAACCGGCAGGCCAGGTTCTCCCCGCGCGTCCCAAGCCGCAGATGCCGGGGCTGCGAAGCCGAAAACCGGCTGCGCCACCGGTTCGAAAGACCGTCGATGAATCGGACAAGGCCCGTGTTCATGCAATTTGATGAGGTGAAGTTCCGTCCCGTAACCCTTGTGCTGGCTGAAGCAATATTCCGGGAACCGGGCGCAGAAGTCGCGCATAATCGTGTCCCGCGTGACCTTCGCGATCACGCTCGCGGCAGCGATGGTGAGGCTGTAGCAATCGCCGTCGATGATCGCAGTCTGGGGCAAGGGAAAGGGGAATACCGGCAGTCCGTCGATGAGCACATGCTGCGGTTGAAAAGCCAGGCCAGCGATCGCGATTCGCATCGCTTTGTGGGTCGCGCGCAAAATATTGATCGTGTCGATCTCGATCGAGTCGACGATGCCGACCGCCCAGCCGATCGCGTTGTTCGCAATCAGATCGTGGTAAATCTCTTCGCGTTTTTCCGGCAGAAGCTGCTTCGAGTCATTCAGCTTTCGGTGCCGGAATTTTTCCGGGAGAATGACTGCCGCCGCTACGACTGGGCCGGCCAGGGCGCCACGTCCCGCTTCATCGATGCCCGCAATCGTCGAGATACCGAAAGCGCGGAGCTTTCGTTCATGCCGGAATCCGCAGCGACGATACATCGAAAAACATCGTAGCTAATGCTGCGCCGACTGGAAATCGAAAGTGTGAATGGTGACTGGTAATCGGTGAATGGAGATAGCTCCACTATTCACCAGTCACCGATCACCATTCACTATTCCCTGACCGCCGTCGCTTCCTTGCCCTTGCGGCCGCGGAGATAATTCAGCTTGGCGCGACGCGCCCGGCCTTCTTTTTCCACTTCGACTTTTGCGATGCGCGGGGAATGGATTGGGAACACGCGCTCGACCCCTTCGCCGTAGGAAATGCGGCGAACGGTAAAGGTCTCGTTCAGCCCGCGACCTTTGCGCCCAATCACGATGCCGGCAAAAATCTGGATCCGCTCCTTGTCCCCTTCGACGACCCGAGTGTGCACGCGAACTCCGTCGCCAACCTTGAACTTGGTGGCGTCGGTCTTGAATTGTTCCTTCTCAATGGCGTCGATGATCCTGTTCATAATGGTTCCTCCCGGCGCTGTAGTCGCCTCGCTCTGTCGAGGCGCTGGGTCGAATCGCGTTTCCGCGATAACGGCGACAGAGCGCCGTTGCTACAGCGGCGGACACTCTTAATCAGACGCGAGAGAATTGCAAATGCGAGCGGCTCCGGTTGAGCTTTCGCCACTGCCCTCTATACTCCGGACGCACTGCGCCCGTAGCTCAACTGGATAGAGTGACAGCCTCCGAAGCTGTAGGTTGCGCGTTCGAGCCGCGCCGGGCGCATTTTTTAGAATGTGAATGGTGATCAGTGACTGGTGAATAGCCGGTAGATCTTAACCACTCACCGATCACCAGTCACCATTCACCAGGATTTCGCGAAGCGAAATTCTCTCAGGCGAGAGCCTCCAGCCGCCCCAGCAAATCCTTCTTGCTCGTCATTCCGATGACCTGATCGCGGAGTTGGCCGTTCTTGAAAAACAGCAGCGCCGGAATCGCGCGGACGTTGTACTTCATCGAGAGTCCCTGGTTTTCGTCCACGTTCACCTTCGCGACCTTCACGGAGCCCGCCTTTTCTTTCGCGATCTCGTCAAGGAGCGGCGCGATCATTTTGCACGGGCCGCACCAATCGGCCCAGAAATCCACCAGGACTGGCTGCTCGCTTTGAGTGACTTCCTTGTCGAAATTTGAATCGTTGAGATTAAGCGTAGTGGCGTTTTCCATCCCCTACGATACGACGTAATTCCAAATTTGAATTAGAAAAATCACGGCCGAAATGCCCGCCAGGGCCCAACAGAGAGACGGTGGAATTGTTTCGACGGAGGCGACCGGTGTCGAAGTAATCACCCCGGGCGCGACCGGAGTTGTTGCCCCTGGTGGGGCAGGGCGCGGGAGAAGGTTGACGCGCGCCGTCTCCGGTTTCGGGCCGCGATTTACAGCCGCTGGGGCGACGATTGCTTCACCCTCTTTTGCTTGTCCGGGCGGCTTCGGCCGCGGCTGGAGAGTGGGGGAGGTGGCGGGGATGACCAGCGATGGCTGCCGGGGTACGGCCGAGGCAGGACCGGTTGACGGGGACGGCACAATCTTCGGCGGCAACCGACGGATCGGTGCCGGCGATAACGCGATACGAACAGTTTCCTTATTCGGTTCGGCCATGGGGGGAGCTGAGCCGGAAAAATCGCACAAAGAGGTTGTGCTTGTCACGATTTTTGTAGCACGGCACTCCTCGGTGAAGAGGGGCTGGCGTCTCGCCGGCGTTACGCGAGAAGATCGTAGCCCCGGGTGCCGGTGATCCGCCGGGTGACGAATTCCCCTACCGGGGCCGCCTCGGACAAAATCACGCGCGCATCTACGTCGGGCGCGTCGGTTTCGGTGCGGGCGATTAACGGCTGGTCGACGAGCAAACGCAGTTCGCGGCCGACCTTTTCCGCCGCCATCTCCCGCGCGATCCGCTGCTGCATGGTCATCGCGCGGCGGTAACGCTCGCCTTTGATCCGGCCCGGGACTTGGTCCGGCATTTTCGCGGCGCGTGATCCTTCTTCCTGCGAATATTTAAACACGCCGAGGCGCTCAAACCGGCTTGCTTCAATGAATTCGAGAAGCGACGCGAACGCTTCGTCGCTTTCCCCTGGAAATCCGACGATGAACGTCGTCCGCAGCGCTATTTCTGGAATCCCAGCGCGCAACCGGCTAATCAATTCCTCGATATGCGCGCGGCTCGTTTCGCGCCGCATTCGTCCCAGCATTCCTTCCTCGATGTGCTGGAGCGGCATATCGACGTAGCGCGCGACTTTATCGCAGCCCGCGATCGTCTCGATAAGCTCATCGCTCCAGTGGGCGGGGTGCGTGTAAAGCAGCCGCACCCAGAAATCGCCCTCGACCTTTTGGATCTCGCGCAACAGAGCAGCGAGCGTCGGCCCGCGTCCCGAATCGACCGGCTGACGCGGCCCCGCTTTCTCCGCCCACAAATCCATTCCGTAATAGGTCGTGTCCTGGCTGATCAGGTTAATTTCCTTCACCCCTTCCGCGACCAGCGCGCGAATCTCCGACAACACCGAACCGGGCTGACGGCTTCGATGGCGTCCGCGCATTTGCGGGATTACACAGAAGCTGCACGGATGATTGCATCCTTCCGCGATCTTGAGATAAGCGCTGTGCGCCGGGGTGAGCCGGAACCGCGGAGTATCGTAATTGGGAATGTAGGTCGGCCGGTCGGTTACGAACGAATGACCGCGATCATTCTCCGTGCTTAGGACGCGCTGAACAATTGCGCCCATTTCACCCACCTGATCCAAACCGATGAACGCATCCACTTCCGGAAGCGCTTCACGCAGCTCGCGCGAAAATCGCTGCGACATGCAACCGCTCACGATGAGTTTTTGCCCGGGCCGTTTGTTCAAGCCCCGTTGCTGATGGGCTTCAAGAATCGCGTCGATTGATTCTTCCTTTGCCGAGTCGATGAACGCGCACGTGTTTACGACCAGCACGTCAGCCTCGTCAGCATTCGCCGTGATTTGCATTCCGTTTTTCAACACGCTCCCGAGCATGATCTCGGCATCGACCAGGTTCTTGGCGCAACCGAGGCTGATCATGCCGACTTTCGGCGGCGATGCCGTATCCGCGAACATTGCCGTTAACGCGGGCGAACGGCCGCCGTCGGGCTGACTCGCGGCGACGGGGTCGGGCGCGGTGGTCGCGGAGATCGCTTTGGTGAAGGAGTCGGCGTTGGAATTTGGGCGGCGTCCTTGGGATTGACCGGCTCCGCGCGGCGCACTTCCGGCTCGGCCGGAGGCGCCTCCCGCACCGTGGGAGTCGTCGTCGAGGCCGTTGTCGCGGTTGGTGTCGGCGAGGCCGGCGCAACCGAAGCGGGCGGCGGGGCAGTCGTGTCTGCCGGTTGCGCGTGCGGCGCGACAATCCGGTCAGAAACGGTCGCCGTCGGTGAAGTGCCGGGACCCGGCGTAGGCCTTGGTTTAAGCCGTTGCATCTGGAAAAACCATTTCAGGACGACGAATCCGACCACGAGGACGAGCACCCCGATGATAAAAGGAACGAACGAGCCGCTTCCACCGCCACCCGGGCTGCTGCTGCGGCGTCGCACGACGACTGGCCGGGTTGGTTCCGGATCCGGTGCGTCCTGCAAATACGAATAGCCGTCAACCGTTAGCGTTTCCGAAATTTCAAACGCCTCCAGGTATGGCGTTACATCCACCTCGAGGAATTTCCCGTAGATAACCAGAAACCCTTTCGCGTAGGCGAGGCTGGCGAACTGCGAGAAATCTTCGTTCTCGATGTCGTTGAGCTGGGTGGGCCGAATCTTCGTCAGCCGCCCCGCTTCATCGAGAGTGAGACCGCGAGCAAGTCGGGCTTCCTGTAATTTTTTACCAAGACCTTCCATGAAAAATAGCGCCGGTTAAACCGCGGCGTCGAGGTCGACGAGGATTTCGCGCGGCTTCGCGCCCTCACCGGGTCCCAATATGCCGCGCTGTTCCAGAATATCAACGATGCGCGCCGCCCGGGTGTAACCCAGACGCAATCGCCGCTGGAGGAGCGAAGTGGAAGCGCGTTTTTCCTGCCGGATAATCTCGAGACATTTCTCGACCAGCTCCTCGTCTTCTTCCGTCACGTCTTCCTCGTCCATCGTGCTGGTCGATTGGAGTTTGTCCTGCATGGAAACATCGAACGTCGGCGGGCTTTGGGCGGAGACAAACTCGACCAGGCGATGAATTTCGTCGTCGGTCACGAGCACGCCCTGGGCGCGGATCAGGCGGGAAGTGCTCGGTGGCAGATAAAGCATGTCGCCCTGGCCTAACAAACGGTCCGCGCCGTTTTCATCCAGGATCACGCGGCTGTCGATCTTTGACGCAACCTGGAAGGCAATTCGGCTCGGGATGTTCGCCTTGATCACCCCGGTGATCACGTCGGCCCGCGGAGTTTGCGTCGCGACGATAAGATGGATACCCGCTGCCCGCGCCATCTGCGTGATCCGCGCGATCGCGCTTTCCGTGTCCGCCGGCGCGGTCTGCATCAGGTCCGCCAGCTCGTCGATGATTATGACGATGTACGGCATGTGGTCGGGAATGACGACCTCGTCGTCGCGCGGCACTTTGATTTCATTGGAGGGCCGAGCTCCTGCGAGGCCGGCGCCGCTGAGGGAGCGGCCGGCGTCGCTGGAGCTCCGCCCTCCATTTTCGGAAGCGGCTTCATCCAGCTCTTTCTGCGTTTTCTTCGGCGGCCGCCCGTTGAAGCTGGTGATGTTTCGGACCCCGGCCTGCGCGAAAATTTTGTAGCGCTTCTCCATTTCGTCGATCACCCAGCGCAGGGCGAGCAGCACCTTCTTCGGGTCGGTCACCACCGGGAAGGCGAGGTGAGGCAGCGCGTTAAACATCTGCATCTCGACGACCTTGGGATCGATCATAATGAAGCGCAGCTCGTCTGGAGTGAACCGAAAGATCATGCTGGCCACGAGCGCGTTGATGCAGACGCTCTTGCCACTGCCGGTGGTGCCGGCCACGAGCAGGTGCGGCATTTGCGCCAGATCGGCGATGATCGTTTTGCCGTAAACGTCTTTCCCGAGCGCGAGAGGAATTCTGGATTTCACTCGCGTCTCTTCCCAATCCTGTGATTGGAGCAGCTCGCGCAACGTCACTTTTACCTTCCGCGTGTTCGCGAGCTCGATGCCGACGGTGTCCTTGCCCGGGATCGGCGCAAGAATATTGATCCGTTCCGCGCGCGTGGCCCGGGCCAGATCGCGCTCGAGCGCGACGATCTTGTCCACCCGCACCCCCTTGGCGGGGTAAACTTCGAAGCGCGTGATGGTGGGGCCTTTTGTAATGTCGCCCGCTGCCACCGCGATGCCGAACTGGCCGAGAGTCTCGATGAGAACTTGTTGAATTTGCTCCAGCTCCGCTGGATCAGCCGCCGTCCTGCCTTCGGTATCGTGAACATCGAGGAGATCGAAGCCCGGCAAAATGTAGTTCTCCGCGCTCCACGTCTTACTCGTTAGGCCCGCCTGCGTTTTCGCCTTCGCTTCCGCGCCGCGGAGCTCCGCCAGCGACGGTTTTTTCTTCGGCGACGGCTCGCTCGGCAATGCCGTCGTATCCACTACCTTGGGCTTTGGCCGGTTCAACAATTCTTCCGGCGGAATAACAGCGGCCGCCGGCTCGGCTACGGACGCTCCCTTCTTTTTCAACTGCTTTTCGATCACCCGTTGCTGCTTCGTCAGCTCCTGCTGGCTAATTGCGAGCCGTTCCTTCAAATCCGATTTTCGCAGTCGCCGCTTCAGGCTCCATTGCCGGAGGCCCGTCATTCCACGGCTCGTTGCGGCGATCGTTTCCCGGACAATGTGAATCGGCCGCAGCCCGGTCATCAGGATCAGGCTGCTGACGTAGATGCCGGTGAGCAGAATCATGGAGCCGACGCCACCCATCCAGGTGAGCAGCATTTTTTTCCCTATGAAATAACCGATCCAGCCGCCTGCCCCGGGAATGTTGAACAATGTCCGCCAACCCTGGAGATGCGACGTTTGCAATTGGAGGAGGCAGGCGCCCGAAACCAGGAAAAGGACGATCCAGCCGACCCGCGGTGCGACTCGTAGTTGGGCGTGAAACAATTTCGCCCCACCGAACCCCAGCAGCACGACGGCAAGAAGGTAAGAAGCCGCGCCGATGAGAAAATAAAAGACGCTTCCGAAAATCGCGCCGAAGGGGCCGATGAAATTCTGGGCGGGCCGATTCGGCGGCGAGAGGTAACTCCACGGCACCCAACCGGGCAGGTCTTTTGGATTGTAAGAGATCAGCGCCAGAAAAAGCAGGGTGCCGACGCCGAGGAGAATCAGAGCGAAGACTTCATTCCAGGCGTTGCTTTTAACCGAACGGGCCACTTGCGCTCACAGTAATGCGACGGGGTTCCCTTTCAATTCGCAATCACTCTTCCTTCGTAATCGTTATCGTGCTCCTGCTCTTGATCGAATTCGCTCGGCCGAGCACGAGCACGAGCACGAGAACGAATGGCATCCAGCTTTTCGCCCTTGCGGATGCTGAGACTCGGCGCTTACTGTGCCGAACTTATGCGACTTTTTCTTCGCAGAGCCGGTCTCGTCCTCGCAACCGGCTCGTTAGTTTTTTTCCTTTCTTGCGAGCGGCATCACGTCCGGGAATTGGCCGGCGAAACTGACGCCCCTTCGCATGAGAAGGACTCGAAGTCCGACCAGCCGACCGCAACCACCCAGACATCCCATACTTCGCAACCGCCGGCGCCGCGGAACTCGCCCGCGAACTTTTTCCCGGACAAGCCGAAGCCGTAATTAGATCCGGGCCGCCGCATGGCTAATCCAGAGTACGCGACGTCGCCCCCGAATCTCAAGGGCATGCCGCCAGGCGTCCCTTACATCATCGGCAACGAAGGCGCCGAGCGCTTCAGCTTTTACGGGATGCGGACCATCCTGATCGGGTTCATGACCCAATTCCTCGTCAACAAGTCGGGTGTACTCCAGGGCATGCCAGAGAACGAAGCCCAGGGCTGGTTCCACCAGTTCGTGTCGTCGGTTTACTGGATGCCGTTTTTCGGCGCGATTATCTCAGACGGTTGGTTGGGGAAATATAAGACGATTTTATATCTATCCATCGTTTACTGCCTCGGTCACGGGACCCTCGCGATGATGGACTCCTCCTTCGGCATCGCTTTTGGTCAGAAATGGGTGCTCGGAATTGGATTGATCCTGATCGCGATGGGCGCGGGCGGGATTAAACCATGTGTCTCGGCAAACGTGGGCGACCAGTTTGGCGAATCGAACAGGCACCTGCTCGAACGGGTCTTCGGCTGGTTCTATTTTTCCATCAACCTCGGCTCGTCTTTCTCCATCTGGCTTTGCCCGGTTCTGCTCCACAATCCCGCTTGGGGGCCCCGTTGGGCTTTTGGATTGCCCGGCATTCTAATGTTTCTAGCGACCGTCATTTTTTGGCTCGGTCGCAAGAAGATGGTCCACATCCCTCCGGCCGGGCTGGGATTTTTGCGCGACCTGAAAAGCAAGGAAGGGCGCAGCGTGCTCCTCCGCGTCTGGATCATTTTCGCCTTCACGATGATTTTTTGGGCGCTCTGGGATCAGAGCAGCGGCGGCGAATGGACGATTCAATGCCAGAAAATGGACCTCCATTTCATGGGCCTCAATTTCCTGCCGGAACAGGTCAACGTCGTAAACGGTCTGTTCATCCTCGCGATGATTCCGTTGTTCAACTACTGGCTCTATCCTGCGATCAGCGCCGTCTTCCCGCTGACGCCGATTCGCAAGATCGGGATCGGGTTGTTCCTCACCGCTATCTCGTTCGTCGTAATCTGGATGATCCAGCTCGACATCGATCATGGCGGACGCCCCGGAGTCGGCTGGCAATTCCTCGCCTACATCATTCTCTCGGCGGGCGAGGTCATGGTGTCGATCACCGGGCTCGAGTTCGCCTATACCCAGGCGCCAAACCGGATGAAGAGCCTTCTCATGGCCATGTGGCTCTTATCGATTTCGCTGGGAAACCAGATCCCATCGATAATCAGCTTCCTGATCCCGAAACTGAAATCGATGGGGATGAACCTCGAAGGCGCGAACTACTTCCGGTTCTTCACCTATCTAATGTTCGCCACCTCCATCATCTACGTGTATGTCTCCCGCCATTACAAGGAGCGGACCTATCTGCAGTCGCAGGAGGCGCATCCGGAGGAACCGATCCTTGCGGCCGGGGCGCCGACGTAAAGCCCAAGGGGCCGGCCTTAAGTTTTCTTTTTATTAGCGGGCGTCAGAAGCCCGCGAACCAGCAGATCGGCGACTTTTTTGCAGTTGTTTTCAACTTCACGACGGCTGCCTAGTTCTCGCGTGCTCAGGCTAAACGGGAGGAGCGAGTTCGTGGCGACTAGAAGAACGCGCGCGGTCGGAAGGCCTTGGACGTTGTGGAAGACGCCGGCGTCCTGGCCCTCCTTCAGGACTTTCGCGAAAACCCGCGCCTCCTGTTCGAAATGCTTTTGATGTCGCTCGAGCAAACCTGACCGCAAGGCTCGAAGAACCTCGCTGATGCTCTCGGTATAATGTTGCACGCTGTCGAAGCGGAACATCACGCGCAAAAGCAACATTCGCCGAATTTTTGCGCCGGGCGCGGCGTCGCTCTGGGCGATCGCCAGGAGCTGGTCCACCAGCCGGCGCACCACGCGGTCGACCCGGAAAAGAACGATCTCTTCCTTGCTCCGGAAATGCAGGTAAACCGTGCCCTTCCCGATGCCGACCTCCCGGGCCAGGTCATCGATCGTCATTTTTTCGTAGCCGTATCGCGCCAGCAACCGGTCCGCGGCGTCGAGAATTCGGTCCGCCAGGTCTTTTGGGTCGCCAGTCTTGCTCATGGCTAAAACTTTTGACTGAATGGGTTTTTCAGTCAACTGCCTAGACAAAACCGACGGGAGGCGGCGTTTCACGAGTACGCACGAATGAACACCACAACCGTCAAAACTACCCTTGTCTCGAGCTTCCTCATCTTCCTGATTTTGCGCGGCGTCGCCTTCGCGCAGCCGGCGCCGGACCAGTCGCCCGCAAAGTCCGATCCCGTGGAGAAGGCGGCGGGCCCGCCTGGCCAAAGCATCCAGGCTTACCTCGATTCTCTCGCCACGGAGAATAAGTTATCTGGCGCCATCGTTGTGGCCAAAGATGGTATCCCGGTCGCGAGCAAAGCCGCCGGAATTGCGAATAAAGCAACGAACCTCCAAAACACTTTGGAGACCAGATTCAATCTGGGATCGCTCAACAAGATGTTTACGAGTGTCGCGATCGCGCAACTCGCTCAGCAGGGAAAGCTCAAGTTCAGCGACTCAATAAACCAACATTTGCCCGATTATCCGAACAAAGAAGTCGGCGCGAAGGTCACGATCCATCAGTTGCTCACTCACACCTCCGGAATGGGCACCTATATCAATGACAAGTATCGCGCGGAGCGAGCGACGCTGACTACGGTCGCCGCGCATTTCCCGCTTTTCGTCAACGATCCGCTCTTGTTTTCGCCCGGCGAAAAATTCCAATACAGCAATGCGGGCTACATGGTACTGGGAGCCATCATCGAGCGGCTGTCGGGCCAGGATTACTACAGCTTCATCAAGGAACACGTCTTCACGCCGACCGGGATGAACAACTCGGGATTTTACGAGCCGGGAAAGGAAATTCCGAATCTTGCCATCGGCTACACGAGAATGGGGCCCGACGGTAAACGAACAGAAGAGATTCGCGACAACAACGACCGGATTGAGATAAGAGGCGGGCCAGCCGGCGGCGGGTACTCGACCGTGGGTGATCTGGTCAAGTTTCACTTGGCGCTCCGCGACTTCAAACTGCTCGACCGTGAGCACGCGAAGCTCGTGACCGAAGGGAAGGTCGATGCGGGACCGATCGGGCGATACGCCTATGGTTTTGGTGACAGCCTCTTCGACGGAAAACACATTGTCGGCCATAACGGTGGCTGGCCGGGCGTGGCCGCGAACTTCGAGATGTATCCGGAGCTGAATTACACCGCCGTGATCCTCATGAACGCGGATCCACCCGCCATGATGCCGGTCGTCACGCAGCTTCATAAGCTCATTCCCGCCAAGTGAGAAACGCAGGTCATCGCATGAAGAATCGAGTCATCATTATCGTGTCCATGGCGGTGTTGGTTCTGACGGGAAGCATTCCGGCGCAGGAAAAGCAGCCGGCAGAATCGACCGCCGGTTCGTTAAACGATTACGCCGGGCGCTATGGCAAGAAGGAGATCCTCGTCCGCGATGGCGGATTGTACTATCAGCGCATTGGCGGTCGCGGTGGCGTATTGCGTCCGATCGGGAAAGACAAGTTCGCGCTCGCCGAGGACGCGCAGCTCGCTTTCAAGCGCGATGCCAACGGTGTGGTCGTGGAAGTGGCCATCGACTGGGTGTCGTATCCGGACGAGTTACTCAAGCGAGAGCCGTTAACGGGCGGTCCCTCGACCGGGGCCGATCCCGCGTTACGTGTTCCCGTTCGCAAGCCACCGCCGAATCAGTCCTCCAGCGGTTCTGCTCTCGATGCGGCGACGCTGGCTCAGCTCAAGACAATCATGACGCATCTGCTCGAAACGATTTACGTTTCGCCCGAGATCGGCACGCGGCTGGCGCGGCAGCTCAAGGACAAATTCGAGGCCGGCAGTTACGCGAGCGCGGCAAACCAGACGGAGCTCGCCGAGATGCTGACCCGCGATCTCCGCGAGTGGTCCAGCGACCGGCATTTGAATGTTCGCTACGACCCGGATGCGAGCGGCGACTCAATCCTCGCTCCGGAGTCGTTCGAAAAACAAAAGCCTGCGATGTTTCCTCGAGCGAGCGACAGCGGCAGCGGACCGCGCGGGCCGGTTCCGGATCAGCGGATGATCGCGCGGCTCGAGCAGGATAATTATCATTTTCGCCAAACGAAAACCCTGGCTGGGAACGTCGGCTACCTCGAGCTCGGAGGATTTGCTCCAGGTCCCGCGGCCGAGGAAAAAGCGGCGCAGGCCATGAGCGCCGTGGCGAAAAGTGACGCCTTAATCATCGACCTTCGCGATTGTCCGGGAGGCTCCGCTGAGATGGTGAACTTTCTTGCGAGCTACTTCTTCGACGCCGAGCCGCGCGTTCTGATGAACCGTTACATTCGGCCGACGAACGAACGCGTGCAGGACACTACGGTTACGGACGTTCCCGGCGAACGAATGTCCGAGGCAGATCTCTATATTCTGGTCAGCTCGCGGACCGCTTCGGCCGGCGAAGCGTTCAGTTATGCCCTGCAACAGGACGGGCGCGCGAAGATCGTCGGAGAGAAGACGGCCGGCGCCGGTTATAACAACATCATCGTTCCGCTCGGCAAAGGCTTGGCGTTTTCGGTTTCGTACGGTCGCCCCGAGCACCCGCGCTCGGGGAAGGGATGGGAAGCCGTGGGTGTTCAGCCGGATATTCCGGTCCCGGCAGGCGAGGCACTGGCCGCCGCGCACAAAGCCGCGCTTCGAAAATTGATCGCGAAAACTCCGGACGAGCGCCGCAAGAAAGAGCTGACGGCAGCCTTGGAGCAATTGGAGACCGGATCCGGCAAGAGCTAACGCCTCGGCGGATTCGGAGTGCGGGATTTGGATTGCCGCGAACGTTGCGGATCCCTATTGTGCCGCGCCTATGAAAACGATTTTCGCCGTGGTGGCTCTCGCACTTGCACCGCTCCTCAACCTCAAGGCCACGCCGGAAGACGATCAGTTCCAGAAACTCGCGAAGGACTACATCGAGGGGTTGATCGAGGCGAATCCGGAATATGCGACCTCGCTCGGGGACCATCGCTTCGACGACAAGCTGACCGATTATTCCGACGACGCTGTCGCCAGGGAATTAAAGCGCGCGAAAGACTTCCGCCAGCAACTGGAGGCATTTAGCGACCTGACCAAACTGACGGGGCCGAACCGGGTCGATGTCCGGCTGCTCAAGGACAATATCGATAACGAGATCTTCGGGATCGAAGAGCTCAAAGAGCGCGAATGGAACCCCCTCCTCTATAACGAGAGCCTCGCGAACAGCCTGTATCTCCTGGTCGCGCGCGACTTCGCGCCGGCCGAGAAGCGCGCCGCCAGCATCAAGGCGCGTCTGGAAAAAATTCCAGCGGTTATCGCGCAGGCGAAGGCGAACCTGAAAAATCCGCCGCAGGTTTACACCGAGACGGCCATCGACCAAACGACCGGTGCGATTTCGCTGATCAAGGAAGGCCTCAACGAAACGCTCGACAAAGCAGCGAAGGCCAAGGCGGAGATCGCGCCCTTGCAGGAAAAAACGATCGCGGCGCTTAACGACTACAAGACCTGGTTGCAAAAAGATCTGCTCCCGCGTTCCACCGCGGATTTCCGGATCGGCGCGGACAAGTTCCGGAAAAAGCTCCGTTTCGCTCTCGCTTCCGAGATGTCGATGGAAGATTTGATGAAAGCGGCGCGCACCGATCTGGAGCAAACGCAGAAGGCGATCTACGAAACGGCGTTGCCGCTCTACAAAAAGCAGTCCCCGAATGCCGATGAAGCGACGCTGGCCGATCGCAAGAAAGTAACAGCGGCGGTCCTCGACAAGCTGGCCGAACAGCGGCCGACCGACGACACGATCGTTGGCTATTCCAAAACGGTCCTGAAAGAGGCGACCGATTTCGTGAAAGCGAAGAACGTGGTGACCGTGCCGACGACACCCGTCGATATCATCGTCATGCCGGAGTTCAAGCGCGGCCAGGCCATCGCCTACTGCGATTCACCCGGGCCCCTCGAGAAGAGCGGCAAGACCTTCTTCGCCGTCGCACCTACGCCTAACGACTGGAACCAGCAACGGAAGGATTCGTTCTTCCGGGAGTACAACAATTACATGATCCGCGACCTGACCGTGCACGAGGCGATGCCAGGCCATTACCTGCAGCTCGCCCATTCGAACGAGTTCAAGGCGCCAACGCTCGTCCGGGCGATTTTCCAGAGTGGCACCTTCATCGAAGGCTGGGCCGTCTATACCGAGCAAGTCATGGCGGAGGCCGGCTACGGCGGGCCGGAAGTGAAGATGCAACAGCTCAAGATGCGGCTCCGTGTGATTTGCAACGCGATCATCGACCAATCAATCCACGCCGGGAACATGAGCGAACAAGAGGCGCTGGACGTGATGATGAAGGAAGGCTTCCAGCAGGAAGGCGAAGCCGTTGCGAAATGGAAAAGAGCCCGGCTCAGCTCCGCGCAGCTTTCGACCTATTTCGTCGGCGTGACCGAACATCTCGCGCTGCGCGAGCAAGCCAAAGCCCGCGATGGTGCGAAGTTCGACCTGAAGAAATATAACGACACCGTTCTCTCTTTCGGCAGCCCGCCGGTGAAATTCGTCCGCGAGATGATGGGCCTGTAGGCTTTATTGTAGTGACGGCGCTCTGTCGCCGTTCGAGTGCTCAATCTGCACGCGGCGCGTTGGTACGGCGACAGAGCGCCGTCGCTACAGCACGGCAACAGAGTTGCCGGGACATTTTCACTCAAACAGAGTTTGGGAAGGAGGATGGCGAGAATCGGAAAATTGTTACGGGCGCTTCTTCGCCCTCAACTTCGCGAGGTGATCCAGATTGAAGACGCGACGCACGCCGGTCTTCGTCTCGCGAAACACCACTTCGTACCAACCCTGCATGCGCTCCGCTACGTAGCGTTTGCCGCCGATCTGAATCGGCTGCCGCGCAATCACGCGATGAATCACCTTCTCGTAGGCTGAGCGCGGCCAGTGCCGCATCCGGCGCCGGTTCCAATTCCACGCGCGGCCGGCATCGTCATACGCCTCGGGTCGCTCGGGAAAATCCAGGAGCGATCGGGCGTCGCCGCTGAATACGGCCTCGATGTGTCGCAACGTCTCCAAATCTGAGACTCGCCGGATGCTGGCGCGAAACGGTCGCAATGTTTCCTTCGCCATCTCGCGCAGGCTCAGATGCTGCCCGTCGCGGATTTTCCAGATCGGCGCATTCACATCGCAGGCGAACGGATCGCGGGCGAGCGATTGCTTTGTGACCCGCCAACCTTTGCGTGATGAATGTTTCCGGAGACGGAACGGCTCAAACTGCGGAATCTTATTCTCCTCGACCCGCGCCAGTTTGTAATCGGGCCACGCGCTCGCCACCCCGGCTACCCCCGCGATGAAAGCGCACGTCGCCAGCATCAGCGCGGCGTCCGGGGTAAAGTCGGCGGTCACTTCGATCCGTTTCCCGCGGGGCCGGACACCGACGGCCGTGCTTTCCCGATTCGCGGCGAGCAACATGACGGGCGCGGGCAGGATGTGCGCGAGCAAAGATCCGAGGCGTTGCGCGTCGCGCACCGGCGAGGCGTGCTCGTCCTGAAACGAAAAGTTATAATGCGTGCTGAATCCCTGCAACCGCGCCCGGCACTTCTTCCGCCGCGCCCAGCGCCGAAGTTCTTCGCCGACAAAATGGATCTGTTCCCACAAAAGCCGCGTGGCGCGATAACAACAGCCCGGTTCGAGTTCGACAATTGGCGTCGCAACCTCGATCACGCCAGTGTCGAAATAGATCGCGCCGCCCGAAGGCAGTTGGAACGAGCGACCGGTCCGCGGCAGCATTTTGTGCCGGATAAGTCTTTGAGCGGTTCCGAAGATTTTTTCCGGGAGCTGTCGGACGTCGTTGATAATGAGGCTGAACTCAGCCTCCAGACCGATGACCGCGCGCGGCGGCGGAAGGTGGATCCGCGTTCCGGTTTTCGAGCGACCCTGTTTTACGATTCGCTGCATTCCCGTGGCACGAGGGTGAGATAGCCAAGATCGACCTGGAGATGATCGTCGCCTTCTTTGTAGGCGCGGACGTGAACCTCCGCGCCGAGCGAGGCCGCGATCTCGCCGTAACGCGTGATCGATTTTTCATCGTTCAGATAAGTGTCGCCGACTCGAAAAATGTCCGCCGCGGTGCCCCAGTTATGGAGTGACGTGCCGCGATTGACCCGGTGCGCAGGCGATCGATAGCCGCCGTTCGCGCTGACAAAGACAGGCGCGTCGACCTGGCGGCGAAAATCTTCCAGGTAACGCGCCAGGGCCAGGATCGCGCACGGGACATAGTGGGGAAAGGTGCGCAGAAGCAGTTCCGCTTCGCGCGAATCGACCGTGATCAATTCCGATAAAGCAAAGTGGCTCGCAACGCGCAACGAGTGCGCCTCTTCCCAACTGGGAACTTCAAAGAAAAATCGCGGGAGGTGATGCAGTTTTCCATTCCCGTCTGTGACTGTTTCCCCCGGTCGCAACGCGGCCCGGTGTTCGGGCGACAGGCTCACGCCGTCGACCGCGCGCAATTCAGCTGGTTCGGTCACGCTTTCACCTCATGGCCGGTCAACGATTCAAACACGATCTGCGAAATTTTCGCGATGGTTTCGCGGCGGCCGTTCGCCTCTGGTGCGAGTTCGGTGAGAACGACGAGAATGTAAGGCTCGCGCTCGGGGAGGTAGACGATGCCGGCATCGTGGCACGCCGTGGAAATTTCGCCGGTCTTGTGGGCGACGCTGGCGTGCGAGGGGAGGTGCGCCGGGATCATCGAGTTGAAGCGCTGTTGGAGAAGAATGTTGATCGCCATGTCGCGGGACGCCTTCGAAAGGAAATCGCCGCGGAGCGTCGCAAAGAGCTGAAGTAATCCGGCCGCGGTGGTTTCGTTATTGAAGTTTTGCTCGTGCGCCCTTGTGTCGTCCACGCCCCGGCGGAGATCGATCCCGCTGATCCTGGCGTCGCGCAAGACTTTCTGGGCCGCTTCGACGGTGATGTAATCGAGGAGAAGATTGGTCGCGAGGTTGCTGCTCGAAACGATCATCCATTCCGTGAGGTCGGAGATCTTTGCCGTCCGGCCGATTAGCTTGTGAAGCTGCGGGTAACCATCCGATTCCGCATCGATCCGGAACGGAGCTTGATCGATCGCACTCAGAAAACGATTGCGAATGTGGAGAGTGTCACCGGGCCGGACACCGCCCTCGTCGATCGCCTTTCCGATCGCCAACAGAATCACGACCTTCATCGGTACTGGCGGCGTGGAAACGACGGTCTGCGTTTATCGATAATCGAAGGCCGCTTTCGTAATCGTGGAGCGCGATCGCATACGCGACGGCGTTGCTCTCTTCGAAGATGCGTTCGCAGGCCTTGCGCAACGCTTCGGTTTTCTCGTCGGCATCCATCATCGGGCGGGCTGCTATTTACAACAGAGATGAAGGGTCGGAAAGTCGGGCCATGCCGCACGTGGCCACATGGATTCGAGAGAAGGACGATAAATGGTTTCGTCGCGCGTTTGCGAAACATCCCAACGTGCGGCTTTGGAACGCGCGGACTCAGGAGGTGCCCCTGGAGAAGATGCAGGGTCTGCTCTTGAGCGGCGGGCCGGATGTCGCGCCGGAGTTTCTCCATCAACCGGTGCCCGATCCTTCGATCCTGGACACGGATATGGAACCCGACCGCGACCGCTGGGAATTCGCGGCTACCAAAGATGCGCTCGAACGGCAGTTACCGATTTTCGCGATCTGCAAAGGAATGCAGCTCCTGAACGTCGCGCTCGGCGGCACGCTCCACCTCGATATTCCCGGCCATAACGCTCCGGAGATGAAAGACCGAAATATCCAGCCGCTGCGGACGGACCGCTCTGCCACTCATCGGCTCGATTGCGTCAACAGCTCGCATCACCAGGCCCTGGACAAACTCGGCGAAGGCCTCGAGGTCGAAGCTTGGTGCGCCACCGACGATGTCATTGAGCAGGTCCGGTTGCGCGATTATCCGTTTGCCCTGGCCGTTCAGTACCATCCCGAGCGGGGCGATGGTTATGAGGAGTTATTCGCTGATTTTGTTGCGCGGCTGGGGGAATCCCAGGAAAAATTTAGACAGGATTAACAGGATTGACTGGATTAATCAGAGAAGAAAACCTGTTAATCCTGTCTGTTAGTCGCCGGCTCATAAGACCGCCGCTCCAGAAAGCGATCATTCTCCGCGATATACGCAACGCGCCGTCGGCGTTTCGTGCACCACGATTTCGCAGAGACCAGGGCAAAGCGGCTGGAGTTTTTCCCAAAACCACGCGGCCATGTTCTCGATCGTCGGGTTTTCCAGGCCTGCGATCTCATTCAGGTAGGAATGATCGAGCTGCTGCAATAACGGCTTCATCGCATCGGAAATTCTGGCGTGATCGTAAAACCAGCCGGTCGCTGGTTCGACTTCACCCTCGACGGAAATTTCGACCTTAAAACTATGGCCGTGCATCCGGCGGCACTTGTGGTTCTCGGGTGCTTTGGGCAGCGTCTGGGCCGCTTCAAATTGAAAATCTTTGGTCAGACGCACGCGCATCGGCCACGAAACTCGCATCTGTTATCGCGCGTGTCATCCCGAGCCGCGCAGACGGCGAGGGACCCCTCAAGTGCTGTTCCGCTTGCGCGCAAAGTCAGACTTATTCCGTCGAGGGGCGCGTCCTATTTCGCGGTAGCCTTAATTCCAATTGGAGAGGTCCCTCGGCGCGCTTCGCCGGCCTCGGGATGACAGAAATCACACGCCCCGTTGCGTCGGAGTCCAGATGAATTTGTGCATCTGTAGTTGGAAACGGACCGGCAACCGATCCGCCAAAATCCATTCTACGATCTCGCGGGGATCGATCCGGCCGAAGATCGGCGAAAATAGGACAGCCTGGCACCGCTCGTGGAGCCGATACTTGGCCACCTGCTCGCGCGACCATTCGTAGTCTTCCCGCGAGCCGATCACGAATTTCACTTCATCGCGCTCTGTCAGGTGGTCGATGTTTGAGAACAAATTCCGCTCGCACTCACCACTCCCCGGCGTTTTCAGATCCATGATCCGATGAACGCGCGGATCGATCGACCCGATATCGTGCGCTCCGCTGGTTTCGAGCAGCACCGTGAAGCCGGCGTCCGCGAGCATGGTCATCAATGGCAGCACGTTTTTTTGGAGTAACGGCTCGCCTCCGGTGATCTCGACAAGTTTGCATCCAAAACCGGCTACTCCGGCGACGATCTCCTCGAGGGTCTGTTTCTTCCCTTCGTAGAACGCGTACTCCGTATCGCAATAGCTGCAGCGCAAATCGCAGAACGTCAGCCGGACGAAGACGCAGGACTCACCGGCCCAGGTGCTTTCTCCCTGAATCGAGTGATAGATTTCATTAATCGTGAGCGTCTCCGCTCGAGGCTCTTTCATTGAACGTTGGACGTTGAACGTTGGACGTTGGACGTTTCCCTCCGGCTTCCGGTTCGACAAGGTAAGCCGCCCGAATGGAAAATCGAATCGACCAGTGTTTCGCGGCGCTCCGTTCCAAAGACGAAAAAGCGTTCATCGCCTTTATCTGCGCTGGCGATCCCGATCTTGCTCGGACCGTCGAGCTCGCGCTCGCCCTCGAGAAGGCCGGGACTGATATCCTTGAGATCGGTGTTCCCTTCTCCGATCCCCTGGCGGACGGCGCCGTAAATCAACTCGCGGCCCAACGCGCCCTCGCGGCTGGCGCCACTGTTTCCGGCGTGCTCGATTGCGTCCGCCAGATCCGCGCTCGTGCGGAAATTCCGGTCGTTCTCTACACTTACCTCAACCCGATCTTTCAGTTCGGTTTCGAGCGCTTTCACCATGAAGCCGCGAAGGCTGGGGTGGATGGACTTCTGATTCTCGATCTGCCACCCGAAGAAGATCAACCGCTCGACGGTCCGCATCATATCCGCCTGGTCGCACCAACTACGCCTCCGGAACGAATCGAACGAATCTGCGCTCGCGCCGCGGGTTTTATTTACTATGTCTCGCGCGAGGGCGTGACAGGCGTCCAGAGCACCGTCGCATCGACGATGGCTGATCGCGTCGCCGAAATCCGCAGGCACACGACGCTGCCAATCGCCGTTGGGTTCGGGATCTCGACCCCAGAGCAGGCGCGCGAAGTGGGGAAGGTCGCCGATGGCGTCGTCGTCGGCAGCGCGATCGTGCAGAAGATCAGCGAGAACGCGGGGGAGGCCGATCTGGCGGCGCGGATTGAAGACTTTGTCACGCCATTGGTTACCGGCGTGAAAGGCCACTAAGCCCCAAGGAGCGGCGGTTTATAAACCGCCGACTGCGGCGCGCTAACGGCAAACGTCGGCGATTTCAAATCGCCGTTCCTTGAAGTTGAACGACCATTGCTCGGCTTAGAGGAGCTTGACCAATAACCGCGCCGCGAAGAAAAGCATCAGCAGAGCGGTGATCGCTTGCGTCGCCGCCTGCCACGCTGGGCGCGCGAAAATTCGCGCGCCTTGTTTAATCGCGAGCGAGAAAACAAGCGTCCACACCGTTGCACCGAGCACGACGGAAACGGCAAAGGCGAGGGAGTTCCCGAAGCTCGAATTGCTGGTTACGCTTTGCTGCCCGCCGATGATCGCGAGCCAGAAGCCGAGATTCCATGGGCTCGTGAGCGCGATAATTAAACCGAGAAGATACCCGCTGTATTTGGTTTGCTTCGGCTTCGGAATTCCTTCAGCCGTTGCAACGTTTGATTTGTGAAGCGATCGCCCGGCGTTGCGCGCAAACATGGCGGCGAGCAGCAAGAGCAGAACGAAACTGACCACCCCCAGAACCAGCCGAATCCGAGGTGTGTTGAGAAGAGCGCCTGCCCCCAGCATCACGGCGAGCGCCCAGAGAAAGTCGCCGGTGCAGGCACCCAGCCCGAGTTGCCAGGCCGGCCAGAATCCGCCGCCCTCCGACCGCGGCAACAGAGTGCGGCGCAGCATCTCGGCGTTGATCGGCCCCGGCGGCCACGCGACAGACCAGCCGATAATGAATCCGTTGATCAGCGTCGCGGTCGCCATCCCGACTACTCCTGCTCCTGCTCATGATCGTGTTCCTGATCCTGTGAGTGATCAGCGTTTGCCGGAAAGATCATGAGCAAGATCAGGATCATGAGCAGGAGTGCGGCGGCTGCGCCGCCTCACATGCCGCACTTCGATTTTGCTTCCGGGTAACTGGAACGAGTGCTGACCAGGCTCGCCAAATATTTGTCCACCAGAGGTGCGCTGGAGGAGCGCGACAAATTCGCCGGTGAGTCGAGTCGTGAAAAAATTGCGTGGACGATTTTCGATCGCGGCACACTCCGTTCGCCGTAACCCGCGGGAATGTTGCTCGACCAGAAACGGACGTAATCGAGCCCCTCTTTGCGCTCCATTCCGAGATAAATCACGGAGTGACCGTGCTCGGCCTTGCCCACCTCGGGCGACCAAAAGATCTTCATAAAATCGCCCGGCTCCGCCTGCGCAAAATCGTCGAAGTTCTGGCCGAGATTCATTTCGTAGAAGAGCCGCGCGGTGCCCGGCCCGTTCGCATTCCAGCGTCCCCAGATGCCTTCTCCGTCGCGCTGGCCGCGAATCATGAGGCTTTCGAGCGTCGCGTAATCGAGGTGCAACGATCCGCGCTCGCGCAGCGTTTCGATCGTTTTCATGAAGACGAGGTACGTCGCCCCCGAGCAATAACTCGGTGACGCGGCGTCCGGCAGCACGAAAAATTTGCCTGACTCGAAATGGGCCGCGGACTGGAGCCGGATGGTGGCGACCCGCGACGCCGAATACCTTCCCCCTGGGGCATCTGGCGAATCTGTTCCAGGACGAGGTCGTTATAGCGGCCCGGAGCGATCTGAGCCGTCGAGGCGCCGCAGGCGCAAGCAAGAATAACGATCGTAGCCAGAAATATTCTCAAAGTGCTTCGCAACAAATAAAACCTCAGCGCCGATCCGCAACCCTTTGGTAGGGCGAGAATCTGTCGAGCCGCGGGGTGTTGAACCGTAAGCCACTGGCTCGACGGCGTCTCGCCCTACCACATTTGGCTTCGGACGCACTTTGTGGTAACCAGACTTCCCATGCTGCGATTCACCAAGATGAACGGCGCTGGCAACGATTTCGTGATGCTCGATAATCGCGGCGGCGAAGTGCGGTTGGCCTCGGAGCAAATCGCGCAGATCTGCGATCGCCATCGCGGCGTCGGCGCGGATGGGGTCCTGGTGCTCGAGCCGGCGGCGAACGGCGCGGATTTTCGGATGCGCTATTACAACGCCGACGGTGGCGAAGCCGAGATGTGCGGCAACGGCGCCCGCTGTTTCGCACGCTACGCGAGTCGCGTTGCCGGCCCCATGGATAAGCTGTCCTTCGAAACGCCAGCGGGCGTGATTGGCGCGGAACTGCAAGGCGAACTCGTTCGCCTGGAGATGAGTGAGCCAAAGGATCTGCGGCTCGGAATTAGCATTCCGTTGCCCGAACGTCAGGTCGCCGCTCATTTCGTAAACAGCGGCGTCCCGCACGTGGTTGTGCCGGTGGACGACCTGGACAATGTCGATGTCCGCGGTCTCGGGTCGGCGATTCGTCGCCACGATCTCTTTGCCCCCAAAGGCGCGAACGTGAATTTCCTGAAGGAACGCGGGCCGCGCCAAATCGCGATCCGCACTTACGAGCGGGGCGTTGAGGACGAAACGCTCGCTTGCGGAACCGGCGTGGTCGCGAGCGCCCTAATTTTTGCGGCGATGAAGAATGTCGATGGTCCCATCGGGGTGTTGGTGCGCGGCGGAAACGAATTGCAGGTCGGTTTCGCAAAGGCCGGCGATCAATTTCATCAGGTGACGCTGACCGGTCCCGCGGATTTCGTGTTCGAAGGGGCAATCGAAGTCTGACGAATTCGAAAATGTTTCGCGGCACTTACACAGCAATCGTTACCCCGTTTCGCGACGGGGAAGTTGACGTGCCGGCGCTCGAGGCGCTCATCGAAGGCCAGATCGCCGATGCGGTCAGTGGCGTTATCGCGGTGGGCACGACCGGCGAATCGCCAACGCTTTCCGCGGCGGAACGCGAGCAGGTCATCCGCATTGCCGTCGAGGTGGGGAAGGGACGTTGCCAGGTCCTGGCCGGAACCGGATCGAACTCGACCAGCGCGACGATCGCGGCGACGCGGGCGGCGGAAAAGATGAGCGTGGATGGAATGCTGATCGTCGCGCCGTATTACAACAAGCCGAGCCAGGAAGGATTGTTCCGGCATTTCCAGGCCGTCGCGCAAGCCACGAGCGCACCGATCATGCTCTATAATATCCCCGGGCGTTGCGCGGTCGATATTGGCCCGGAAACGGTCGAACGGCTGGCGATGGATTGCGCGAACATCGTGTCGATCAAGGAAGCGAGTGGAAGCGTCGATCGGGTGAGCGAATTGCGGGCGCGTTTGCCGGATGCGTTCACGATCCTGAGCGGGGACGATTCGCTGACGCTCCCCTTTCTTTCCGTGGGCGCGGTCGGCGTGGTGAGCGTAGCCTCGAATTTATTTCCAGCGGAAGTTGTTTCACTGGTCCAGGCATTCCGTGCGGGCGACACGAAAAGTGCGCTCGCGATGCACCTCAAAATGTTGCCGGTGTTCAAGGACCTGTTCATCGAGCCGAACCCGGTGCCGACGAAGACCGCGCTTTCGTGGCGCGGGGTGATGTCGGCCGAATGCCGGCTGCCGTTGTGCGAAATGAGCGCGGCGAACCTGGCGCGGTTGCGCAAAACGCTCGAAGCGTTTGCCGGACCAGAGTGAAGACACCGTTGCGCGTTTTGTTGCTCGGCGCGAAAGGCCGGATGGGGCTGGCGATCGCGGCCGCCGCTCCGAGAGCGGGCGCGCAAATAAGTGCGGGTCTCGATCTCGGCGACGACCTGACAAAAGAGATCGCGAACTGCGACGTCGCGGTCGATTTCAGCCATCCGAATACCAGCACCGATTTGGGCCGGGTCTGTGGCCAGGCAAAAAAACCCGCGGTCATTGGAACGACCGGCCATTCGAAGGAAGAACGCGCCGCAATCGACTCCCTGGCCCGATCGGTCCCGGTAGTCCTTTCGCCGAATTTCAGTGTTGGAGTGAACGCGCTTTTCTGGCTAACGCGGAAAGCGGCGGAAATGCTGGGCGGCGATTTCGATCTCGAGATCGCGGAAATGCATCACCGATTGAAAAAGGATGCGCCCAGCGGGACCGCGAAGAAGCTCGCCGAGATTTTGTGCGAAGTGCGCGAACTCGATTACGCGAAGAATGTTCGCCACGGCCGCGAAGGTTTGGTGGGCGAGCGGCCGGAGAACGAGATTGGACTCCATTCAATTCGGGGCGGCGACGTTGTGGGCGACCACACGGTGACCTTTGCTGGAGCAGGGGAGCGACTGGAATTGACCCATAAAGCGGCCAGCCGCGAAACGTTTGCCGCCGGCGCGCTGCGGGCCGCACAGTGGGTCGTCGGGAAACCGCCCGGTCTCTACTCGATGGAAGATGTCCTCGGATTGTAGCGGGTCGGTGAAATTCCGGGGAGCGCACGCGCCTCGCGTACTGGCGATCGCGCCCCCGCGAATTTTTTCCGGCGGCCGGAAGAGCGTTTTGGCGGGGGCGCCAAAACCAGCACGCGAGGCGCGTGCGCTCCCCAGAATTGAAGCAAGAGGACCGCGATCACCGATCGCGGCTACAACATGAGAGCCGGCGTCGCGCTCGGTTCAAATCTCGGGGAGCGTCTTGCGAACTTGCGCAATGCCCGGAGGGAAATCTCCGCGATGAACGGCGCGCTCCCTCCTTTGCGGTGCTCCGCGATTTACGAAACCGAGCCGGTCGATTGCGAAAAAGGTGCGGCAAAATTTTTCAACGCCGTCGTGGAATTTGGCTATGCCGGACGACCGGAAGAACTGCGCCGCGCGCTGGCTGGGATCGAACGAATCCTGGGCCGCCCCGCGACTCACGAACGAAACGTTTCCCGTCCGATCGATCTCGATCTGCTGTATCTCGGCCAGCTGATCGTTGAAACGCCGGAGTTGCGCTTGCCTCATCCGCGAATCGTCGATCGCGAGTTTGTTCTGCGTCCGCTCGCCGATATCCGGCCGGATTTCGTGCTCCCGAAGCAAACCGAAAGCGTTTCCACGCTGCTCCTGCGTTTGCCGGCAAGCGGGGTGGTGCGTCTGGAATTGGAGTGGTAGGCTCCAGCCCCATGGAAGATTTCCGGGAGCGAAAACGGCGCGGCGAAAAGATCACGGCGCTGACGGCTTACGATTACCCGACGGCGCGGCTCCTCGATGAAAGCGGGATCGATATCATTCTGGTCGGCGATTCGGTCGGCATGGTTGTCCTCGGTTATGAAGATACGACGAGCGTGACCCTGGCCGAGATGCTGCATCACACCCGGGCTGCGGCGCGTGGGGTGAAGCGTGCGTTACTCGTCGGCGACATGCCGATCCATTCCTACGAAACGAACGAGCAGGCGGTCGCCACAGCCAGGGCTTTGGTCGAGGCCGGCGCGCACGCCGTCAAACTGGAAGGAGGCGCGAGCGAGTGCGGCAAGATCGAAGCCATCTCGGCCGCCGGCATTCCCGTGATGGCGCACATAGGAATGTTGCCGCAGCATGTGCGCGAAGAAGGCGGGTACAAGGTGAAGGGGAAATCGCCTCGCGAGCTCGAGCTGCTTCTCGAGGATGCGAAGCGGGTCCAAAGTGCTGGCGCGTTCGCGGTCGTTCTCGAAATCGTAACGCCGGAGGCGGCTCGCCAGGTCACGACACTCCTTGAAATCCCCACCATCGGGATCGGCTCCGGTTCGCAGTGCGACGGGCAAATCCTCGTTACCCACGATCTCATTGGATTGTTTCCGTGGTTCACGCCCAAGTTCGTTTCTCCCGAGGCGCGGGTGGCTGACGATATTCGCCGGGCCGCCCAGGCCTTTATTCGGCGAACAAAACAGTAGGTGGATCGCGCGCTGCGTTATTTAGCCGGGCTACGCTGCAGCGATTGACCCATCGAGCGGCGGAGCGCTCGATCCACCTATTTGACATTGAACGGCTGGTGCCGGTTGCTTTCTAACCCAACGGCATGAGGACATCCGAATTCGATTTCGAGGAGGCGCTGCTCCAAGGCCAGCGGCAGCGGAGCTGGCTGCTCTTCGGGCTCGTCGTTTCGCTCGCTCTTCACGGTGCCCTCTGCGGTTACTTTTACCGGACCGTTTTTCTCGGTCCAAACACGCAGCTCGAGGAGCGGGTCCAGGTTCCGACTTTCAAGGTCAAGAATGTCGAGATGGAGCCGCTCGATAAACCGAGCGCCGATCAGTCGAACGCGGCCGCCAAACCGGAGCCGGACAAGACGGACGTGCAATTGCCGGGGGAAAAGAAATCCTTCGACCAGCTCCTGGACGATGTTCACGCGAGCACCGCGTTGCCAGATGACACCCGCGATGTTTTGCCCGAGACGCCGAAGGTGGAACAGAACGCCGACTCGGTAATGAAGGAGATCGAGCAGAGCAGCGCGCAAACCCTGACGAAAAACCCGAACGCGATCCGCGAGCAGAACCTGTTAAACGATTCCGCGACCTCAGGCCGGCCGCAGCCGGCGCTGACGGGAACCGAGCTGGCGACGAGCACCACGATCAAGAGACCAAATACGTTCAACAAACTGCCCGGGGACAGCGCTGGCCCCACCCGCAACAAGGTGCCCGGCTTCAGCGATCTCGATTCGCTTCTCTCCCAAAAAGGTCCGCTCGGTTCGGGAACGAAATTGCGGATGCCGGACGACCAGCTTTTTGGCTACGACAGCGCGGACTTGCAGCCGAGCTCGATCTCGCAGTTGCAAAAGCTTGGCACCCTCATCAAGCGCAACCCGAAGGCGACCTTCACGGTCGAGGGCTACACCGATTCGTTAGGCTCGCCCGACTACAATCTCGAGCTGAGCCAGCGCCGCGCCGACAGCGTGAAAGAATATCTCGTGAGCGTGATGGGGATTAACCCCGCGCAGATCGAGACGAGGGGTTACGGCGCGAGCAAGTTCCTGATCTCGCCGCGGATGGTCCCGGTGAACTCGCCCGAAGAGCAGATCGAGATCGAGCGCCAGCGCCCGAATCGCCGCGTCGTCATCGTGGTCCACACGGACGCTCGATGATTGGAGCGGCGGTCATAGACCGCCGCTGCAGCCAGAGCGCGATCCCTCACCAGTTCTTGATCCACTTTGTTTCATCCGTGCCGGGGGTTCCGTCGCCGACACTCCAGAGATCGAACGTTGGATTGTGGCCGATCAGACTTGGGTTGGATGCTTTCATGGTTGAATAGCCGTAAGGATTTCCAAACGGATCACGGAGCGAGGTCACAGTCTTAGTTTGTTCGACTGGGCTTAGCTGGTTTGGTTTGAAAGGAAAATAACCTTTCGCTTCAGGTATTCTGTCGTGGTCGGCATCGCCACTTAAGTAGTCATATAATTTCAAACTCGGCGCTTCGTAGTCGGAAATGTTGCTGGTTGTGACGTCGAAACTATTCGTGACCGCGTCGGTCGGATAAGCGCCGTTATCGGCCTTATAGTTTTCCAGCGCGGCCGACATCGCTACAATCTCGGCTTCCGCTCGCGAACGCTTCCCTTTTTCTGCACGTAGCCCGCCGTCGCCAAAATCAAACCAGCCAGGACGGCGATGATCGCGATCACGATTAACAGTTCCAAGAGCGTGAAGGCGGACTCGCCGACGGCGCGCAATGATGAATGACGAATGACGAATGACGAACCTGCCTGCCTTAGCATTTCTTCGTCATTCGTCATTCGGGAATTCGTCATTTCGACGAAGCCGATCAGCTCTGCTCCTGCAACCCGCTGATGATGCTGATCAACGGCATGAATAACGCGATCACGATCGTGCCGACCACGACGGCCAGGAACACGATCATCATCGGTTCGAGGAGCGAAGTGACCGCCGCGACCGCATTGTCCACCTCGTCATCGTAAACTTCCGCGATCTTCAGCAGCATTTCGGGCAACTGCCCGGTCTCTTCGCCAACATCGATCATGCTGATCACCATCGGCGGAAAAGCACCACTGGTTTCGAGCGGCAAGACAATCGATTCACCTTCCTTTACAGCGTCGTGCACCTGCGAGATAGCGCGAGCAATGACGTTGTTGCCGGCGGTTTCTCGCGTAATGATGAGCGCCTGCAGGATCGGGCACGCCGCTCGTCACTAACGTTCCCAGAGTGCGAGTGAAACGCGAGATCGCCGTCTTCCGAATCAGGTCGCCGAAAACCGGCAAGCGCAATTTGATCCGGTCGAGCGCGTTTCTGCCGCTGCGCGTTCGGGCCGTCAATTTGAAGGCGGCGATCATCGCCGCCAGTGCCCCGAGCAGGATTGCCCAGTGTTCCTGCACAAAATTACTGACACTGATTACCAGGACTGTGATCGCCGGCAGCGGTTTGTCGCCCAGCATGTCGTGAAAAATCGCCTGGAACCGCGGGACGATGAATACGAGCAGGAAAGCCATGATCGAGAACGCGAGCACCATCACGATAAGGGGATAGACCATCGCGGCGGCGACCTTGTTCTTGATTTTCTGGGCCTTCTCCTGGAACTCGGCCAGCCGAGTGAGCACGACTTCGAGGACGCCGCCCAACTCGCCAGCCTTGACCATGTTGACGTAAAGGTGGTTGAAGATGCGCGAGTGCTGGGCGAGCCCCTCGGAAAACGTGCTCCCGCCCTGGATCGAATCGGCCAGCTTGTTGATCGTATTTTTCAAAACTGCGTCTCGCTCCTGTTTCGCCAGGACGTTCAATCCGCGGAGCAACGGCAAGCCCGCATCGATAAGGGTCGCAAGTTGCCTGGTGAAAATCATCAGCACCTTCGGCTTCACGGTTTTGCGCTGGAATAAAACAATGTTCATTCCGCCAGCCTTTCGCTCCGCGGGAGGCGCTTTGGTTTTTTGTCGCGCCGCCTTTGGTTGCGCGGCGGCCAGCCTCTTCGTAAACGTGCGTCGGGAAAATATCCGGCGCGGCGCAGCTCGCCTATCGCGTCGGTCGCTCGTCGAAGCCTCGACCAGGCCGGTCGATTCCTGGCCACGTCGAGTCGAGCGCGATGTAGGTGAATACCAATGCCGAATGCGAATAATGAAGAGGGAAGTCCAATTCGCGTCCTTCGTTTTCGTCATTCGTATTTCAGGTATACTTCAACACTTCTTCGATCGTCGTGTCGCCGGCGAACATGCTCCGCAATCCATCCTGGCGCAGCGGCACCATTCCGAGCTCGATCGCTTTTTCTTTCAGCGTCACCGAGGGCGCGCGTTCGTTGATCAATTCCCGCAGCGGGTCGGTGATCTTGAGTAATTCGTAAATTCCTTTGCGGCCTTTGGAGCCCGTCTGGTTACAGGCATCGCACCCTTTTCCGTGGAAAAATTGCCGGTCGCCAATGTCACGCCGGGAGAGGCCGAGCTGCGCGAGCAGCATTTCGTTTGGTTGGTATGCGGTCCTACAATTCGGACAAATGGACCGGAGCAAGCGCTGACCAAGGACCGCTTCAAGCGTTGAGGAAATGAGGAAGGGCTCCACGCCCATGTCGATCAGGCGCGTGATAGCTCCCGGCGCGTCGTTCGTATGCAACGTCGTGAAGACCAGGTGCCCGGTGAGCGACGCCTGGATGGAAATTTGCGCCGTTTCCAGGTCGCGCGTCTCTCCCACCATGATGCGGTCCGGGTCCTGGCGCAGAAACGCGCGCAGCGTTCGCGCAAAGGTCAGGCCGATCGCTTCATTGACTGGGACCTGAACGATCCCTTCCAAGTCATACTCGACCGGCTCTTCCGCTGTCAGGAGCTTCGAGTCGAGTGTGTTGATCCGGCGCAGACAGGAATAAAGCGTCGTTGTTTTTCCCGAGCCGGTTGGCCCCGTGACGATGAAGATGCCGTTCGGCCGGTGAATGACTTGAACGACGTAATCATAAATGTAATCGGGAAGGCCGAGCGCCTCGAGATCGAGATTGACCGTTGAGCGGTCCAGGACGCGGAGCACCACGCTCTCGCCGAATTGCGTCGGCAAAGTGGAAACACGGAGATCGACAGTGCGTCCCGCGAAACTTTTTTGGATGCGTCCGTCCTGGGGCAGCCGGCGCTCCGCGATATTCATATTGGCCATCACTTTCACGCGCGAGATGACCGGCAACGCCAGATGCCGCGGCGGTGGCGCCATCTCATAGAGCGCACCGTCCACTCGATAGCGGACTTTGAATTCGTTCTCGAACGGCTCGAAATGGATGTCGCTTGCCCGGTCCTGGATTGCCTGGAACAGAATCAAATCGACAAAGCGGATAATCGGCGTCGCATTCGCTTCGGCCTCGACTGTCGCCGAAGTCTCGTCCGGGCCGCGCAGGGCCAACAGCTCGCCGGTTTCGCCGAGCTGCTGCAGGATCTCCTCCATGGTTGAGTTGTCCGTGCCGTAGTAACGCCTGATCCGCTCCTCGACTTTCTCCGTCGGCGCCACGACGACGTGGACGTCTTTGCCGAGCGCAAAACGCAAGTCCTCGGCCGCCCGCAGATCGAGTGGATCGACCAGCGCGACGCTCAGGGTATTATCGCTCGCGCCGATCGGCAGCGCTCCGTGTAACCGCGCCAGTCCTGCCGGGATGAGCCGCAGAATTTCCGGAGCGATCTCATCCACCGGCAGTTCGACAAAATCCGTGGCGAGAGCATCAGCGATGGTCTGGTAGAATCCGCGGTGATCGACGAACCCGCTATCGATTAAGGCCTGGTCGATCTCTTTCCCGTTGAGCTGCGCCTCGTGCAAAATGTCTTCCGCCTGCGACCGCTGAAGCACGCGCTGCTCGACGAAAATGTCCGCCACTTGTTGCGCGTTCATGTTCTTGATCTGGGGAGCGCACGCGCCTCGCGTGCTGGTTTTGGCGCCTTCGCCGAAACAATCTCGTTTTCGGAAAAGTTCGTGATCGCGACGGCGCGATCGCCAGCACGCGAGGCGCGTGCGCTCCCCAGACCAAATGCTTCCGCGCTCATCTCAGTCTAAGTCTCCCAGCGTGATTGAGATCACTTCCTCGGCTGAAGTCAGGCCGGCGAACACTTTGCGGATGCCGTCTTCGCGCAAGGTCCGCATCCCGAGCTCGCGCGCGCGGTGGCGCAGGAGCAGGGTCGAGCGCCGGTTGTTGATCATGTGCCGGACGTTGTCGTCGAGTTCAAAAATTTCGAAGATGCCCATCCGGCCTTTGTAACCGGTGCCGCGGCATTCCTCGCAGCCGGCCGGTTTCATAACTTGAGCGTCGGCCAGCTGACCGGGCTCGAGATTCAGCGCGCGCAGCTCCGTTTCACTCAACGCGTTCGTCTGTTTGCAGTTGCAGCATAGCCGCCTAACGAGTCGTTGCGCCACGATCGCCCGGACGGAAGAGGCGACCAGGAATGGTTGGACGCCGATGTCGATGAGGCGCGCGACCGCCGAGGGCGCGTCATTCGTGTGGAGCGTGCTGAAGACGAGATGGCCCGTGAGGCTCGCATTGGTTGCGATCGCGGCCGTCTCCAGATCGCGGATCTCGCCGATCATGATGACGTTCGGCGCCTGCCGTAAGATCGAACGGAGTGCGACTGGGAAGGTCATCCCGACATCCGTATTCACCTGCACCTGGTTGATTCCGCTCATTTGATATTCGACCGGCTCCTCGACCGTGATGATCTTGCGGTCCGGTTTGTTGATGTGATTGAGGCAGGCGTAGAGCGTGCTCGTCTTGCCCGAGCCGGTCGGGCCGGTCACGAGCAGGATGCCGTCCGGTAAACGGACGAGGCGCTCGAATGTTTCCTGGTCGTCGCTGAAGAATCCCAGCTCAGGCAGCCCCATCATCAGGCTCGATTTGTCGAGCACACGCATGACGATGCTTTCGCCGTGGTTCGTCGGAATCGTCGAGACGCGGAGGTCGATCGGTTTCCGCCCAATCTTCACCTGGATGCGCCCGTCCTGGGGCAGGCGCTTTTCCGCGATGCTCATCGAACCCGTCATGATCTTGAGCCGGCTCACGATGGCGGACTGCAACCGCTTCGGCGGCGCCTGCATTTCCTGGAGCATGCCGTCGATCCGGAAACGGACGCGGAATTTCTTCTCGAGCGGCTCGAGGTGCACATCGCTCGCACCGAGCCGGTGCGCTTCGATTAAGAGCATCGAGACCATTCGAATGATCGGCGCGTCGGCCTCGTCCGCATTTTCCAGCGTTCCGCCTTCGCTGCTTTCGAACGTGAGATCGACGTCGTGCCCGATGTGTTGGACGAGAATGTCGGAAGCCTCCTCGGCGGTGCCGTAATACTTGATCAGTGCCTGTCGAATCTTTTCCGGGCTCGCGCAGACCAGCTCGAGCTCGCGTTGCAAGATGAAGCTCAGGCTGTCGATCGTATCGATGTCGAGCGGATCGCTCACCGCCACCATGAGGCCGCTTTCGCCGAATCCGACCGGCACCACCTTGAACCGGCGCGCGTCTTCGGCGCAGACCTGATTGATCACCTTCGGCGGAATGATCTTCGCGGAAAGATCGATCCAATCCATCTGCGCCTCCGCCGCGAGGCTGCGGGAAACATCCGTGTCCGAAATGGTTCCATCCGTGATCAGCAGATCGACCACGTTGCCGTTGCCGTTGAGGCGCGCCTTCGCCTTGTCGATCTCGGACCGGGACACGACGCGCGCGTCCACGAGCAATTTGAGAACGTACTCTTCCGGGGGGTGCACTGCTGTTTGGAACTCTAGGAAAGAGTTCGCGAGAATCCAAGCACCGAAAGATCGAACGAAAACAGCCTTTCAGCTTGGGCTGAAGCGCCGCACATTTGGAACCAATGAAAGCAGCCGTCGCAGCGATCTGGGTTGCATTTGCGGCCGCGCAGTCGTTACCGGCGGAGGAAGCGGAGCTGGCGCCGATCGTGGTGACCGGCACCTTCGAGTTGCGAAAAGAGCCGTCAGTGACGGACCTGTTCACGCAGCATTTGTTGAAGCAAATCGAGACGAAGCGCGAGATCGAAGAACTCCAGGCCCGTTCGCCCTGGTATTACTCGCGTCTTTGGAATTACTTTCCGATGCGGTTCGAATCGTCGTCGACTGATCCAGCGCTCTTTTTCATGCCGCGCTATCTCGACCTGGATAATCAACACGCCGAGGAGATGCTCCGAAAATCGGAGAAGCAGTCGCTCTTCGATCGCTGAGCGAACGGCAGCGTCAATGTCCGAAGAACCACTTGGCCCGTTTGTCTGCGATAGCCACTTCGCGGTCCAGGTGCCAGGTTAAGAGCATCAGGTCCTCATCCTGTTCACGCAGAGGCTTCATCGGGCCAGGATAGCCGGGTGGCCTGACTGGTATGAATCGAAGGAATGACCCCGTCCAAAGACTATCGACAGAGAGTTTGGGTTCGGGAGCCGATCGTTTCAGGTCGATTTCGTTCTCGAGGTAGCGCATCGCCCGCTCGAAGGTTGTTGGCGCGGCCGGCGCTTGAAAGCGGCCGGTCAGCGTAATCGGGGTTGGGTCGAGAAGAAGAATGCTCGGTACTCGCTTTTGCGGGAGACTCATCGGTTTGGGCTCGGGCAATCCCGGCGGCACACGCGACAGCGGTGGCAAATATGCGGAGGGTCGGGGACACAATGTTTTGCATTTTGCAGATAAGACCGCCTGGATCGGCCGCCACGCCGCCAGTGGTTAGATGTCGGGCAAAGATGAGCGTTCACTTTTTTCTGCGGCCGCGTCACCACAGGCGGAAGCTCGGCAAAATTGGAGAAGCGGTCGCTCTTCCAGCGTCAGCAACGCAAATCCGAATTTCGAAATCCGAAGCCCGAAACAATTCTCAACTGTTCAAAAGATAGAAAAATTCGAAACGGGCGGCGTCTGGATCATTCGTCTTTTTGAAATTCGAACGATTGTTTCGGATTTTGAGTTTCGGATTTCGAGATTTGCTTAGTTGAGCTTGTAGGCTTCGACGAGGCCGATCCCGCTGCTTCCATTCTTCCCGCGCAAGACGGCGGTGTACGGGCCGGGTGGGAAATTGCCGATGATCGCGGCTTCGCGATCGTTCGTCGGTGCGAGGCCGCTGGCCTGGATCTCGGCGCTCTGATCTTGTTTCCAATCGTCGTTCGACCGAATCAAAGCGCCGTTGCTGTCGTGCAACTCGAGAACCGGGTCGGAGAGCCGGTCCGCGACTGGGATTGACGGGCCGAGGCCGCGAAAGATCACGCGGGCATAATCAGCCCCGCTCAGAATCACGCCGCCGATCATGACGTTATTTTGCGTTTCAATTCGCCCGCGCGCGGCCAGGTTGAGCAACCGCGCTGCCGAGGTTGGGTCGACGTCGTAAGCTTCGACGAGGCCGATGCCGGTCGTGTTATTTCGGCCGGAGAGCACCACCGAGTACGCGCCAGGGTCGAGCGACGCGACAATCGCCGCCTCGCGATCGTCGCTCGGGGCGATACCCGTCGCCTGGATCTCCGTCGCCTGCGTATCCTTCCAGTCGTTATTCGCCGCCGCGAGCGCGCCGTCGCTCCGATGCAACTCGATCACAGGGTCGGAGAGCGTGCCGGGAATTGGGGTGCCGTTGATTTTCAGTGAGGGACCGCGACCGCGCACCAGGATTCGTTTCTTTGTTTGACCGCCAATAATGAAGCCGCCAATGAGAACGTCGTTGCCGGCGCCGGTGTGAAGGCGGGTGGAGTTGTTGACCATGGACACATTCGCGGGTCGGAAAACGTCGGTGACTGGCGGCGTGTTCGCGGACCCGCCGAGTGGGACGAGGCCGAACATTTCTTCGATGGTGCGGAGCAGGTTGTAGTGATTCATGGCCGTGCCGGTCGGCGTGATCCATCCGTCCGGTGGCCGCGCGTCCGGCGGGTTGATGTTGGATTCGGGAAAATTTCCCGACTTCACGAGTGCGCCCGCAAAGATGGTCGTGATCTGGTTCGTCGGCGTGTTCGTTGCGTCCTCGTCGAAGGTGAGGATGAGGAGGCTGTTGTGGGTCTTTGCCCATTGGTAATAGCCGTCGACGATGTGGGCTTTGAGCCAGGCATCGCCCTGCGCGACCGAGCCGTCGTGCATGTCGTTTTGCTGGTTCGGAATGACGAACGAAACGGTGGGGAGCGCTGCGTAGCCGGCGGCATCGGTGGGGAACGCGCTGAACGGCTGATTGCACGAGAACGGGACGTGGTAGTTCGCCGGCGAGTCGGCCGCCTGCCAGTTGGCGACAGGATTGTGTTTGCGCTGATACTGGGTCTTCCCCGGATCGGTCGAATAACTGTCGCCGTCGAACCCGACTGAGGGGAGATCTTCCGAGTACGTGGCGAAGCTCAGACCGGCGGCGATCAACGATGCCGCCAGGTTTGGCGTGTTGAAGGGAAGCGCCGCCGACCCCGGTTCCGACAATGTTCCTGGGCGTCCATCCGAAAGAACGGCCTGGTGGCTGCCCGAAAAGAGCTCGAGGTAATTTGGCTGGCTCGGATGCCGCAACGCGTGCGAACCACTCGTTAGGGCGTTGGGATCGTTGGCCGCGTTCACGATGTTCGCGCCCTCCGTCGCGAGCGCATTGATGTTCGGAGCGGCAACGTTGCCGATGATCTGGCCGAACGATTTGTTCTCCATGATCACGATCACGACGTGGTCCGGATGCGGCAATGCGCCGAAGATGTTTCGCGCGGCGAGGAGCGTGGCGAATAAGAGGGTGATCGTCGAATTTCTCATCGTCGTCGGTGCGAAACCGTAATCCATCTTTGGTCGCACGGATACTCGCCGGGGCCGACGGAGTTTTTGGAATTCACCGAACTGTTACCTGACCGCCATCTGTTCGTAACAATCCCGTTTCATCTTTGCCCTGTTCAGAGAACACGCCGCGGAGCCCCAAGCTCTCAGGCCTTAACCCAACCGCACAAACAAGGAGAAGAAATGTTACGGAATTATTTCGTGTTAGTCGCTGTGGCCTTCGGCATGACCCTAAGCAGCATCGTGGCCCGCGCTCAGGATGCGGGCGCCTTGCTCGACCTATTGGTTAAGAAAAAGATTATTACCGATCAGGAAGCAGAGGAGGTGCGCGGCGAATTGACGCGTGAAGTCGCCGCTACGTCGGCCGGAAAATGGAAACTCTCGGCCCCGATCAACGAAGTCGAATTGTACGGTGACATGCGAGTCCGCTACGAACAGCGCCAGGGAACGACCGCGGATGTGCTCCCTGGTAGTCCTGGGCCTAACGATACCTTGAAGCGTTCCCGCGAACGTTACCGGCTCCGGCTCGGGTTGCGCGGCATTCTCGCGGACGACTGGTTCTTCGGCCTCCGCATCGAAACGAGCGCGAACCCGCGTTCGACCAACATAACTTTCGGAGACGACGCCGGCCCGTTCGGAAAAGCGAGTGACGCGCTTGGCGTTGGCCAGGCCTATCTGGGTTACAGCGGGATTCGCGACGTAAGATTGACTGTCGGTAAAATGCCGAACCCGTTGGTCACAACCCTCATGGTCTGGGACGGCGACATCAATCCCGAGGGATTGGCCCAGCAATGGAAGCATTCCTACAACCTGAATTTCGGCGGTGGAAGCACGACGGCGGCGGTAGAACCGTATAGCAAGGACGGGAAGAATGTCGTCGCCGCAGTTGAGGCGGAGCCTTTCAAGGTGAAGCTCGATTTCTTCGTCAACCTCGCGCAATTCCTGTATGACGATGTAAATCCCGAGAACCCACTCGGGCCGCGCAGCGTGTCCGGCGGGCGGCTGGTGCCAAACAGCGACTCATGGCTCCTGGCGTGGCAGATGGGCGCCAGGCTCAATTTCCCGAAGAACGTTTACTTCCAGGTCGCGCCGGTCCTCTACACCTACACCGGGAATGGCGACAGCTTTAACACGTTCTTCGTTGGCGGTCAGCAGGGCCTGACCAACACGGCGTCGATGGCGACAAACCAGGTTGGGACCAACAGCCTGATGGTGCTGGAAGTGCCCGCCGAGTTCGGATTCAAGATCGGCGAACTGCCGTTCCGCATCTTTGGAGATTTCGCGGTCAACTTCGATGCCGACGATCGGGCGATCGCCGCGGGACATCCGGAAGCGCAGGACGAACGTTACGCCTACCAGATCGGCGTTGGCGTTGGACAACTCAAAGCGAAGCATGACTGGCAGATCCAGGCCTTCTGGCAACATACCGAGCAATACGCGCTCGATCCGAACCTGGTCGATTCCGACTTCTTCGATAGCCGCGTAAACATGGAAGGCGTCGTCGTGCAAGGCGGTTACGCGATCACCGACGCAGTCACCTTTAACCTCAGTTACGGTTACGGCCGTCGCTCGAACAAAACGCTTGGGACCGGCGGGGTAGCGGATATCGCCATCAACCCGCTCGACAAATACCAGATCTTTCAAGCCGACCTGAACGTGAAGTTCTAACCCGAAAACCAAAATACACTCCAACGATCATGAAACTCACTCACCTCTTCGCCGCTTTCGCGCTCGCTTTCGTTTCGAAAGAAGCGTTCGCTGAGAAACTCGTCATCAAAGGCTCCGACACTCTCGGCGCGAAACTCGTGCCGCAGCTCGCGGAGCAATTCAAAGCGCAGCATCCCGGGACCACTTTCGATATCGCCGCCGAAGGTTCCACCACCGGCATCGCGGCGATCATCGACGGCACCGCGCAGATCGGAATGTCGAGCCGGCGCGCCAAGCCGGCCGAGGTAAGCGCCGCCTCCGGCAAAGGCGTGAACATGAAGCCGACGATCGTCGCTTACGACGGCATCGCGGTGATCGTGAACTCCGGGAACTCGATCAAGAGCCTGACGAAGAAACAGGTCGAGCAGATCTTCACCGGCGAAGTGACCGACTGGAGCGCAGTCGGCGGTTCCGGGGGAAAGATTTCCATCTACACCCGCAATACGTCGTCCGGGACCTACTCCGATTTCAAGGAGCTCGCGATGAAGAAGCGCGATTACGCCGGCGGCTCGCAGAAGATGGCCGGGAACGAACAGATCGCCGCTGAGGTCGGCAAGAATCCGAACGGTGTCGGTTACGTCGGTCTCGCCTACACGAAGGCGAGCGGGATCAAGGTAATGGCGATCGACAGCGTTCTGCCTTCGGTCCAAAGCGTTCACGCGAAGACTTATCCTTACGCGCGCCCGACCTTCTATTACACGAATGGCGAGCCCGGTGGCCTGGCCAAGCAATTCCTCGATTTCACGATCAGCGCCGCCGGCCAGAAGATCGCCCAACAAGTCGGCTTCGTTCCGATTCAGTAGAACAGCAAAGCGGTAGGCTTCAAATGGAGGGACGCTGTCCCGTCCCCCTTAATTTTAGGGACGACACAGCGGTCGTCCCTCCAATGATCCTGCGCCGAACTTCATCGGCGAAGGGCCAGATGAACTGCCTATTAACAGGGTCGTGATGAGTCGGTGCTGACACGCTTCTGACTCCGAGGATGTTAATAATGCCGCGCCCGCTTTAGCGTAAGTAACACCTGCGTTACGTTAATTCGGTGGTTGATCCCTCGAAGATCAGGGATTAGTCGTCGCGTGAAGTCGGCCCGGCAGAGACGCCAAACAGCGCGCGCATCCTGGTTGTGTGTGGCGGTGGTGGTTGCCGGGTTTATCGGTGGCGCCGCAAAGCCGGACCGGCCGCGCGCGTCTCGAACCTGGCACCCGCCGAAGTCGTGCTTCTTCACGCGGAATCCGGTGCCCGCGACGCCCGACTCGATCGAGGCCGGAAAGAGAAGATTCGCGATCAGTTGCGCCGGCTGTCACGGAGCCCGAGGCGACGGTGATGGCGACGATTCGCGCCACCTTGTCGTGCCGCCTGCCGTGCTTTCGCGCGCGACAGTTCAAGCGCAAACCGATGGCGCCTTATGGTGGAAGATCACGTTCGGGAAACGACCGATGCCAGGATACGGCTTGCGCCTCTCGAATGAGGAACGCTGGAACCTCGTCAATTATCTCCGGACTCTCCGCAAGAGCTGATCGATTCGGCCTGGCGAACATTTCGGCGCTGCCTTCGCGCGCATCGCATTGACTTCGTGTGCGCCCGGCTTTATCCCTTCGACCTGATGTCGCCCCTGCGTCGTAACGAGTTTCTGCGCGTTCTCGCCTTTCTAGCGATGCTTCTTTTCGTTGGGGATCTTCTGGCCGAGTCGGTAGCCGAAGTATGCGAGATGCGTTGCGCGTCCGAGACATCGCAGTCCGCTCCGGATCATGACAAGGCCCCGTGCCAGTGCATTTGCGCGGCGCACATCGGCGCCGTGATCGTGACGGATTTTGCAATGCCCCTCGGCACCGACGTCCATCCCACCAGCTTTCTGCCAGGTAAAGATGAAGGCAGGCCGCTTCGGCTCGCGGTCTCGATCGATCATCCGCCTCAGCTCTCCTAGCGCCTGACGCGCACCGTCGTGCCCTGGTGGTGCGACGACGTTCGTAATACGGGCCTTTTCCGTGTCACCCGGTGCGGTGTCCGGTCCATCAATCCTGCGCGGGCTGCGCAGTTCCCTTCAGCCCACCGTTCGAAACTTTTGAAAACCATTGTCAGTCTATTAATCGCAAGTGCAGTGATTTGCTTTGCGGGTCCGACGCTCGAGGTGGCGGAGCCTGCGGGCATGCTGACGCTGCGGCAGGCGCTCGCTCTGGCCCTGACGCATAACCCTGAGCTCGCGGCAGTGAGTTATGACATTCGGATTGCCGAGGCACGCCTTCTCCAGGCAAAGCTGCTGCCGAATCCCGAGGCCGAATTCACGGGAGAGAACGTGGCCGGTAGCGGCGAGTATTCCGGCGGGGTCCTTTCCGAAAATACGCTATTGCTTGGGCAGCTCTTCGAGTTGGGCGGAAAAAGGCGCGCTCGTGTTCGCGAGGCCGCGTCCGGTCGCGAACTCGCGGAGTTCGATTACGAAACGAAGAAACGCGAAGTCTTTCTCAAGACGGCGCAGGATTTCGTGGAGGTGCTGGCGCTGCAACGCCGGGTGGCGATCAACGAGCAATTGGTCGGGCTCGCGAACGATTTCATTCCCGTCGTCGTGAAACGGATTGAGGCGGGCAAAGCGTCGACTCTCGAAAAGACGCGCTTCGATGTGGCGATTGGATCCGCTCGAATCGACCTCGAACAGGCGAAGCATGATCTTGCCTGCTCCCGCCAGCGTCTCGCCAGCCGATGGGGAGCGCTGAAGCCGCGCTTTTCCTCGGCGACCGGCAATCTCGACGCGACTCCCGCTCCCGCCGCGCTCGATTCGCTGGCGCGGAGATTATCAGCGAACCCGAAGCTGGCCCGATTCGGCGCGGAGGTCGCGCAACGGGAAGCAGCCCTCGCGCGGGAAAAGGCGGCGGCGGTTCCCGATGTGACCTTGCGCGCCGGTGGCAGGCAGATCAACGAGACGAACGACACGACAGCCGTAATTGGATTTTCCGTTCCGCTGCCGCTTTGGAATCGCAACCAGGGGAATATTCGCGCCGCGCGTGAGCGCATTGACCGAGCAGGTGCCGAACAAGCCGCTGTGGCCGCTACGTTGATGACAGAATTAACCGAGGGTTATGAGAATCTCGAGCGAGCCCGGGCCGCGATCCTGATCCTGCGAGAGAACGTCCTTCCGGGCGCCGACGATGCGTTGAAGGCGACAACGGAAGGATACGAGGCCGGGCGCTTCAGTTATCTCGACATCCTCGACGCGCGGCGCACGACTGGCGTGGCCCGAATCCAATACCTCCAGGCGATAACCGACTACCACAAAGCGCTCCACGTGATCGAAGCGCTTACCGCCGATCCGCGACCCCACAATCTTCCCTAGAACCAAGCCTATGAAACGTTCCCACATCATCCTTCTGATTGGACTGGTCATCCTCGGCTTTGCTGGCTGGTATTTGCTTAAGTCCAAGGCAAGAAAATCGGTGGCTGAACATTCGGGTGCGGCGCATGACGAGCACCATGCCGAACAGCACGTTAGGCTAACCTCGGCTCAACTCGCGAATGCCAACCTGAAAATCGAGGAAGCGGCGCCGGCCACGATCAAAACCATGGTGGCCGTCTATGGCAAGGTGGTTGCGAATGAAGAAGCGCTGGCCCGCGTCACGCCGCGTTTCCCCGGAATCGTCAAAGCGGTCAGGAAGCGTCTGGGAGATAACGTCGACCGCGGAGAAGTCGTGGCGCAGATCGAGAGCAACGAAAGCCTGAAGACCTACGACGTCACTTCGGAGATCAGCGGAACGGTCATCCAAAAAGACGTGACCCTGGGCGAGCTGGTGAAAGACGACAAAGCAATTTTCACCGTCGCGAATCTCGAAACGGTTTGGATCGACCTGAGTATTTTTCGGCGGGACTTCGGCTCGCTGGCCGTGGGATCGGAGGTCGAATTCCACACCGGCGAGGGCCATGTCGCAGGGCAGAAACACATCCACGCGACGGTAAATTACATCTCACCCTTCGGCAGCGAAGGATCACAGACCATGCTCGCGCGTTGCGTCGTGCCGAATCCGGAAGGGCTGCTGCGACCGGGTCTCTATGTCGATGGCGAAGTGGTCACGGGCCAGGTGGAAGCGACGGCGACCGTGCGCAATGGAGCGCTGCAAGAACTGGAAGGTAAAACGGTCGTGTTCGTGGCTGAAGGCCATGCGTTCGAAACGCGCGAGGTGCGAGTGGGCGTGCGTGATAGCGAGCGCTCGGAAATTACCAGCGGCCTTCGGGCAGGCGAACGCTACGTCGCGGAGAACAGTTTTGTGATCAAGGCGGAGCTAGGGAAGAGCGAAGCGGAGCACGAGGACTAGCTCATGATCGACAAGCTCATTCATTTCTCGATCAAGCATCGCTGGCTCGTGGTGTTTGCCGCCCTCGGCTTAGGCGCGCTCGGCGTTTACAACTACCAGCGTCTCCCGATCGATGCCGTCCCGGACATCACCAATGTCCAGGTGCAGGTGAACAGCAGCACGCCCGGGTATTCGCCGCTTGAAGCAGAACAGCGCGTCACGTTTCCGATCGAGACGGCGATGGCGGGAATTCCGAAGGTGGAGTCCACCCGTTCTCTTTCCCGTTACGGTTTGTCGCAGGTGACGGTCGTGTTTGAAGACGGCACCGATATTTACTGGGCGCGCCAACAGGTTTCGGAGCGGCTCCAGCAGGCGAAAGGACAATTGCCGCCGGACATCGAGCCGCAGATGGGCCCGATCTCCACCGGACTCGGTGAAATCTACATGTGGACCGTCGATGCCAAGCCCGGGGCGAAGAAGGCGGACGGTTCCGAATACACGGCGACCGATCTGCGCGAGATCCAGGATTGGGTGATCAAGCCCCAACTGCGCAACGTTCCTGGTGTCGTCGAAGTAAATTCAATCGGCGGATTCGAGAAGCAATATCACGTCACCCCGGATCCAAGAAAGCTGGTCGCTTACGCGCTCAGTTTTCATGACGTGATGGAAGCGCTGGCGAAGAACAATGCGAATGTCGGCGCCGGATACATCGAGCGGAACGGTGAGCAATATCTGATTCGGGTGCCGGGACAGGTTCGCGACGTCGCTGACATCCGCGCCATTGTGGTGGCGAGCCGCAAGGGATTGCCCGTGCGCATTGGCGATCTTGCGGAGGTCGGGATCGGGCACGAACTGCGCAGCGGCTCGGGATTGCATAACGGCCACGAATGCGTGCTCGGCACGACTTTCATGCTCATGGGGGAAAACAGCCGCACCGTCTCCCGCCGCGTTCACGAGCGGATGAGCGAGGTGGCCCGGACGCTGCCGGACGGCGTAACGGCGCAGACAGTTTATAACCGGACGGACTTGGTGGACGCCACGATCGACACGGTAAAAAAGAACCTGCTCGAAGGCGCCGTGCTCGTCGTGGTGGTTCTTTTCGCGCTCCTCGGGAACATGCGGGCGGCCTTGATCGCCGCGGCCATCATCCCGCTTTCCATGCTCTTCACCATCACCGGAATGGTGATCAATAAGGTCAGCGCAAACCTGATGAGCCTCGGTGCGCTCGATTTCGGAATCATCGTCGATGGAGCGGTCATCATCGTGGAGAACTGCATGCGGCGACTTGCCATGGAACAGCATGGCGCTGCCGGCCCGCTCAAGGCGCAGGAACGTTTCGGGATTGTTTTCAAGGCAACCCGGGAAGTCATCACGCCCAGCATTTTCGGCGGGTTGATCATTATGGTTGTTTATCTGCCGATCATGACGCTAACGGGCGTGGAGGGAAAAATGTTTGTCCCAATGGCGTTCACGGTTCTCCTCGCCCTGACCGGCGCGATGATTCTCGCGCTCACTTTTGTTCCAGCGGCGGTGGCCATCTTCGTCAGCCGGAAGGTCACGGAAAAAGAGAACCGGGTCATCGGGTTCGCGCGGCGAATTTACGAGCCGCTTTTGAAACGCAGTCTCGGTTCGACGCGGTTGGTCGCTGTGAGTGCCGCTGGTCTGGTCGTGCTCACCTTGCTTCTCGCAGCAGGGATGGGTCGGGAATTTATCCCGAGTCTCGATGAAGGAGATGTGTTGATCCAACCGGTGCGAATCGCGGGGACCAGCGTGACGCAGTCGACCGAAATGTCGGCGATCCTGGAGAAGCGCCTGCTCAAGGTGCCGGAAGTCAGGGAAATCTTCACGCGGATTGGGACGGCGGAAGTCGCGAGCGACCCGATGCCGCCGAACACGGGTGATTGTTACGTGATGCTGAAGCCGCGTTCGCAGTGGCCTGACCCGGGCAAAACCAAGGACAAAGTCGAAGAGGAGCTCACGGCTGCGGCCGAGGAAGTTCCTGGCAGCAATTATGAAATCACGCAGCCGATCCAGATGCGCTTCAATGAATTGATTTCGGGAGTGCGCAGTGATATCGGCGTCAAAATATTCGGAGACGACATGGATGTGCTTCGGCGAAGTGCCGACGCCGTCGCGAAAGTGCTTGGCACAGTGGCCGGCAGTGACGCCATCAAGGTCGAGCAGGTCACCGGGTTGCCGATGCTGACCGTCAAATTCAAGCCGACGGCGATGGCGCGTTACGGGCTGACGGTGGCCGAGGTCCAGGAAGTGATCCAGGCCGCGATCGGTGGGAAGGAATCGGGGGTTCTCTTCGAAGGCGACCGCCGTTTTCCGATCGTGGTGCGGTTGCCCGAGACTTTGCGGACAGACATTGATGCATTGAGACGTTTGCCGATCGCCCTGGCTCGCGCGGACAATTCTGATGATGGGCTTCGAAACGCGTCGCTCGAACGTTCCGCATTTATTCCGCTCGGGGAAGTTGCCGAGATCGATGAACAGCCGGGACCGAATCAAATCAGCCGGGAGAGTGGAAAGCGCCGCGTCGTTGTGACCTGTAACATTCGCGGTCGCGACATCAGCTCTTTTGTTGCCGAAGCTCAGGAGAAGATTCGGAACGATGTGAAGCTTGGACCCGGATACTGGATTAGTTGGGGCGGCCAGTTCGAACAGCTTCAATCCGCGACGAAGAGACTCGAAATCGTCGTGCCCATCGCGTTGCTCCTGATTTTTGTCCTGCTTTTCATGGCATTCGGCAGCGTGAAGGATTCGCTGCTTGTGTTCACCGGGGTACCGCTCGCGCTGACTGGCGGAATTCTTGCGATCTGGCTGCGCGGTATCCCGCTGTCCATCTCAGCTGGCGTAGGATTTATCGCGCTTAGTGGTGTGGCCGTTCTTAATGGCGTCGTCATGGTTAGCTTCATCAACCAACTCCGGCGGGAAGGCAGGCCGCTCCACGATGCGATCTCAGAAGGCGCGATCACGCGGCTTCGTCCTGTGCTGATGACGGCGCTGGTCGCGGCGCTTGGCTTTGTTCCGATGGCGCTCGCTCATGGACGGGGCGCCGAAGTGCAGCGTCCGCTCGCAACGGTGGTAGTCGGCGGGATCATCAGTTCCACTTTTCTGACGTTACTTGTGCTGCCGGCGCTCTACCGCATGTTCTATCGTGAAGGTGCGCAGCCTTGGAAAGTCACACGAAAGTAATGAAAGGGGCAGGATGAAAACAACATTGAGCACAATCACCTGTATTCTGGCGGCAGCGTTGTTTGCCGCTCCGGCATCGGCGCGCCAGGCAAGCAGCGAAGAGGCCGCCTGTTTGAAGGCCTATCATCAAGTCTACGACGCCCTGGCGAAAGACGATCTTGCGGCCGCGAAGAAATCGGCGGGCGAGCTGGCGGAAAAAGCCACAGCTGCGAAATGCGCGACGACACCACAGCGCGCGGCGGAGCTGGCGAAGAGTGATTCGCTGGAGAAGGCGCGCGAGCATTTCAAGGCGATCAGCGAAGAGTGCATCAAAATGGCCGCGGGGATTGAGGGCCAGTTTGTCTTCACCTGCCCGATGGCAAAAGCCGACTGGCTGCAGACGGACAGCAAACAAGTATCAAATCCGTACATGGGCAAAAAGATGCCCACGTGCGGCGAAATTAAGAAGTAAGGCGCGGGAATCGGGGCGCTTGACTATATTCCGTGACAGGAATATAGAAGCGGAATGAAACTGTCTCAGCTCTGCTCTGTTCTCGAACAGAATCCGAACACGCTCCCGCATTTTATCCTGCCGGACGGTGAATCCATCCCGCCCCATGCTCACGTGACCGAAGTCGGCCATGTCGTTAAGAACTTCATCGATTGCGGTGGAGTGACCGGAATGAGCGAGAGCGTGGTGCTCCAAACCCACGTTGGTCAGGACGTCGATCACCGGCTGACGTCCGGCACATTCGCCAAGATCCTGAAACTCGGCGAGCGCCTCCTGCCGCACGATCAGCTTGAGGTCGAGGTCGAATACGATTGCTGCGTCGTAGCCCAGTATCCGGTCTCGGAAGTCAGGCCCGCCGGCGATTATCTCGACCTGATTCTCGGCAAGCGCCGCACCCAATGCCTCGCTCAGGAACGGCAAAAAGCCGCCGGAGCGGCAGTGGACGCCTGCTGCGCCCCGTCAGCAGTTGCAACGTGCTGCTAAGCGCGATGGACCTGGTCCAAATCTACCAGTGTTTCTGCGACCGCACCCGGTTGCGGATCCTGCATTTGTTGACCCAGTCGCCCCTCTGCGTTTGCCATTTCCAAACCATCCTCGGGGAACCGCAGGTGAAGGTCTCAAAACATCTCGCCTACCTTCGAGAACGGGGAATGGTGGAGGTGAAGCGCGAGAAGAACTGGATGATGTATTCGCTGCCGGGAAAACTATCGCCTGAGCTGAAGACCAATCTTAAATGCCTCCAGGACTGCGCGCAATCGGACCGGATTTTCGCGCGGGACCTCAAGAACCTTAGGAATCTCCAGGAGAATTGTTGCGACCCAAGTGCCGTGTTTCTAAAAGCGGAATCCAGCCGATATGCAAAAGCAAAACGTCCTGTTTATCTGCGTTCATAACAGCGCCCGCAGCCAAATGGCGGAAGCGTTCGTGAACGAGATCTGCGGCGATCATTTCGTGGCGGAGAGCGCGGGACTTGAGCCTGGGACCATCAATCCGATCGTGGTGCAAGTGATGGGCGAAGCCGGCATCGACCTATCACAGAAGAAGACGCGGGCGGTATTCGACGTCTGGAAATCCGGGAAGCTGTTTCAATACGTCATCGCTGTCTGCGCTGAGTCGGAAGAGAAGGGATGCCCCGTCTTTCCCGGCATAACGAGGCGATTGAGCTGGCCGTTTCCCGATCCTTCACGAGTGACCGGGACTGAGCCGGAGCGCCTGGAAAAGGTCCGCGCCATCCGCGATAGCATCCGGACCCGGGTCGAGCAGTGGTGCGAAACGGTCTGCGCGAACGAAGGGGAGAGCGCCACTACGTGAATCGCCAGGCGGTGGGATGGCTACGGTTTGTCGTCGGAATCGCCCAGATGACGATGGCTCTCGTGACCCTGGGTCTGTATTTCAATTCGGGCATCAGCCTTTGGAGCATTGGAGCACTCGTCGTGACGATGCTCCTGGTCGCAGGAAGCCGCCTCACTTTTGAATCACCGATGAAAACAACTCCTCAGATAAAGAAATTTGCTGCTGAATTCATCGGAACGTTCGCGCTCGTGTTTGCGGGGACGGGCGCGATCGTGATCGACGAAACGAGCCACGGCGCCATCACCCACGTTGGAGTGGCGCTGACCTTCGGTCTCGTCGTCCTCGTGATGATCTACACGCTCGGGGACATTTCCGGCGCGCATCTTAATCCGGCGGTAACACTTGGTTTTTGGATTTCGCGCCGCCTGGCCAGTCGGGAAGTCGTGCCCTACATCGTAAGCCAGTGCGCCGGGGCTTTGCTTGCCAGCGGCCTCATGCGTTTGCTCTTTCCGGAGAACCACTTTCTCGGCGCCACTCAGCCCGCTGGGTCTGCCCTTCAATCCTTCATCCTGGAGTTCCTGCTCACCGCGTTGCTCATGTTCGCGATCCTTGGCGTCTCCACCGGCGCGCGCGAGAAAGGAATTACCGCCGGAATCGTGGTCGGTTCGGTGATTGCACTGGAAGCGATGTTCGCCGGTCCGATTACCGGTGCTTCTATGAACCCGGCGCGTTCTTTCGGGCCAGCGGTTGTGTCGGGACACCTGGCCAGCTTGTGGATCTATGTTGCGGCGCCGATCGTAGGAGCAGCGCTTGGCGTTATCGGCTGTCGATGTGTCCGGGAATCCGGTTGCTGTTCGTCCGCAACCGCAAGGGTATCGCATTGATTGCTCGGGGTCGTAGGAGTAGGCTTGATGGCATGCGAGCGATTCTGCATTTCGTAATTAGCTCCATCGTTTGTTCTTCGCTGCTACTTGCGGTCGTCCCGATGCAGGCGGCAGTTCCCAAGATCGAGAAAGCCAAATGCTGCGCGAAGATGAACGCGAAGGCGGGAGGCGACGATTGCGCCCAGCACGCTCCGAAGTCCGATCAGGAAAGGCAATGTTGTGCAGGATGTGTCTTTTGCCTCGCCGCTCTCGTCACGCCTGCCGAGGCCTTTGTTTATCCGCCGACTGGCGACGAATCATTTGCGCGGTTTCTTGTTCGCGAGCTGATCCGTTCGGATCGTCCTCAAGTTCCGCCGCCGCGCCGTTCGATCGCTTAACGCGTCGGCTCGTCCCTTCACCGGACGAGATGAATGAAAATTCAACAGGAGGATACTATGAAATATCTCTTGATGATCGTAGCGGCGATCGCCCTTGTCGGCACAGCGAACGCGACCTCGCGTTCGGCTGATTGCTGCGGCGGCGGCGCCTGCTGCCCGATCAAGCCACCTTGCTGCGCAAATAATCGCAGCTGATAGATAAGCGGAGCCCCTGCCGGAGAAATTCGGCGGGGGCTTCTGTTTTATGAAGAAGCGCTTCGCCGATCGAATCGCGCTTTCAGCGCTCGCTGTTTCGTGAATCTGGTTCCTGGGGCGTTGCCCCAGGCTATGGTGTGGCGCGCCTTTGGCGCTCTGCGAGTCCGCGCGGCGATCGCTTACTTCGCCGGAACGGAATGCCGGGTCCGAATGTCTCGGCGGCGGTGAGACGGGGCGGCTTAATGATGGACTCAGCTTGGCCAGCGAATGTGGGGGGGATCCAACACGAAGCGCTAAAGGCGCGGCCTCATTCCTAGCCTGGGGCAACGCCCCAGGAATGGGCCCAATGCAAAAATTGCCAGCGCTGAAAGCGCGATTCAAAATGCGTTGGCTGCGCATGAATCGCGCTTCCGGCGCTCGTTGTTAGGTGATTAGGGGTTCCAGGGGCGTTGCCCAGGCTAATGTTGAGGGCGCCGTTGCCGCTCGGCCGGTGGTTACTCCGCCGGAACGTAAGGCTGGTGCCGAATATCCTCCGCCGCCGCGGCGTAGACGGCGTCCTCGGCCATGTTCGTGGCGTGATCGCCGACGCGTTCGAGGCAACGCGAAATGAAAATCAAGTTCAGGTAACCACGAAGCTGATCGGGATCTTCCGCCATCCGCTCGATCAGGCGACGACCGGCTGCGCTGTTCATTTCGTCGAGAGCCTCGTCCTTCGGCACGACTGAACGCGCGAGCTGCACGTCCTCGCGGATGTAAGCATCGATGGAGTCCTTGAACATCGCCATGGCGTGCGCATACATCGGCCGGATCAGTTCGACCTCGGGCAGCGCCGGATGCTGGTTCAGCTTACGAGCTCGCCGCGCGATGTTCGTTCCCTGGTCGGCCATCCGTTCGAGGTTTGATGAAAGCTTCATCGCGGATACGACCCGACGCAGATCGGACGCTACCGGTTGAAAGCGAAGCAGAAGATCGATCCCGTCCTTGTCGACCTGCTTTTCCAGTTGATCGATCTCTTCGTCGTCGGCGATGGCAATGGCGCATTGCTCGTCGTCGCGCTGCAGCAATCCCGTAATGGCGCGGCCGAGGCTGCGTTCGGTCAGGCTCGACATGAGAAGGACGTTGTTGCGCAACGAGGCGAGCGCTTCGTCGAACGTCCCGAGAATGTGTTTGGGTGCGATCATTGGCGCTAGACGTTGAGAGGTTGCAGAAGCATAGGCGAATTAACCGAAGCGGCCGGTGATGTATTCCTCGGTTTGGCGCTGGGCCGGATTGGAAAAGATTTTGGTGGTGCGGTCGAACTCGATCAACCGCCCGAGGTAAAAGAATGCGGTAAGATCGGAACAGCGGCCGGCCTGCTGCATGTTGTGAGTGACGATGACGATGGTGTATTGCTCTTTCAATTGCCCGATAAGCTCCTCCACTTTCGCAGTCGCGATCGGGTCGAGCGCGGAACACGGTTCGTCCATCAACAGGATCTCCGGCTCGACAGCGAGGGCGCGGGCAATGCAAAGGCGTTGCTGCTGGCCGCCGGAGAGCCCGAAACCGCTGACATGTAATCGGTCTTTCACTTCGTCCCAAAGCGCGGCCGAGCGGAGACTTCTCTCGACGGCTTCATCGATCAACGAGCGTTTCGTTACGCCCGCGATGCGCAGCCCGTAAGCGACATTGTCGTATAACGATTTTGGAAATGGATTCGATTTCTGGAAGACCATTCCGACGCGCCGCCGGAGATCGACCACATCGACGCTTGGCGCGTTGATATCAGTGTCCGCGATGCGAATCGAGCCGCCGGTGATGCGGGCGCTGTCGATCAGGTCGTTCATTCGATTGAAGCACCGGAGCAGGGTAGTTTTGCCGCAACCGGACGGACCGATGAACGCGGTCACGGCCCGGGACGGAATGCTGAGCTTCACGCCGTGAAGCACCTGATGGCTGCCGTAGGCGAAATCGAGATTCTCGATCTCGATCATGCCGCGTTCGATTTCCGGTTTCGGCGGCGGCGCCGGCTGGTTAAGAATGAGCGGTGAGTTGGTTTTTGGCATCTCGAGGATGGTTACCATGATAGACGGCTCCGGCTTCGCTCTCGCAATACAATCGAAGTGAGAGCGATCAGCATCACGAGAAAAAGAAAGACAAAGGCGCCCCCGTATTGGACCCGCTCGGTGTATTCGTTTTGCGGGATCTTCGAACTGACGACGTAGATGTGATACGGCAGGGCCATCACGCCCTGGAAAAAGAAGTCGGTGAAGCGCTGGACCTGCCACGGCATTTCGTCCTTCATCGCGTAGGCGGCGGTGAACATGATCGGCGCCGTTTCGCCAGCGACGCGCGCGATGCCGAGGATCGATGAAGTGAGAATGCCCGGCAGCGCATACGGCAGGACGTTCTTCCGAATCGTCTGCCATTTGCTCGCCCCAAGAGCGAGCGAACCTTCGCGCAAACCCTGCGGCACCGCGCGAAGCGATTCTTCGCTGGCGGTGATGATCGCGGGCAGCACCATCAGGCCGAGCGTGAACCACCCCGCGATGAGCGACACGTTCCAACCGAAAAAGATTACGAACAGGCCGAAGCCGAAGAGCCCGAAAACAATCGAGGGTACGCCGGCCAGGTTCAGGATCGCGACGCGCACCAGGCGGATCACCGGCCCGTTGCGGCTGTATTCGCTAAGATAAATCGCGCTGCTGATCCCGATGACGAGCGCCACCGCCATCGAGCCAATGACGAGCAATGCCGTCCCAACAATGCACGGCCAGATTCCGCCGGCAGAATATGCGATGCTCGTCGCTTCTACTTCGAGGCCGGCGTGTTCCGTTTTCCATTGGCGAAATTGCCGGTCACTCAGCGTCATCTTCTCCCCTTCGAAATCGAAAACGTAAAGCGTCTGTGGCGGCTCGGTGAGGAACGGAACATTGATGAACGGTGGCTTGCTCGTGAAAACCGTGCGCCCGCCTTTGATGCCGATGTCGAGGAAGATGTAGGTGGCGGCGGCCAGGACCAGATACGTGGCAAGGCGGAAGAGCCAGAAGAGAGTCCCTTGAAGCAGCCGAGCGCGCCCTCTGGAGGATAGAGGATGGAGGATGGAGGATAGCGATTTGCTGCGCCGCTCTTTTTCTATTCTCAATCCTCTATCCTCCATCCTCGCTTTTATCACCCAATGCTCATCCGAAACCGCGCGACGAAGCGCTGCGCGAGCCAGTTGATCCCGAGCGTGATCGTGAACAGCACCAGCCCCACCATGAAGAGCGCGCGGTAATGGACGCTGCCGCGAACGACTTCGCCCATCTCCTGCGCGATGATCCCCGTCATCGTATGGACCGGTTGAAACACGGCGCCGAGACCTTGCGAGAAATCAGGGATGGCAATTCGGTTCCCGGCGCAAAGCAGGACCACCATTGTCTCGCCAATCACACGGCCGAGCCCGAGCAGAACGGCGGAGACAATTCCTGAGAGCGACGCCGGCACAATGACTCTCCCGATAGTCTGAAGACGGTTGGCGCCGAGTGCGTAGGACGCTTCCTTGAAGCCGCGCGGCACATTGCGCAGCGCGTCCTCGGCCAGTGTGAAAATTGTTGGCACCGCCATCAGCGCGAGGAGGCAGCCGGCCGTGAAAATATTCAGCCGCTCGCTAATTGGGAAAAACGAAATCCATTTCAGCCATGGCGACTGCGAAGCCGCCCGCACCGCCTGACCGACAACGGCGATCCCGAAAAAGCCGAGCACGACGGACGGGATAGCGGAGATGAATTCGATGTACGGCTTGATCAGGCGGCGCTCGGCGGCTCCTGCGACTTCGCTCACGTAAACCGCAGAGGCGACCCCGAACGGCACCGCAATAATTAGTGCGACCAGGGACACCATGGCCGAGCCGACAAACAGCGGCACGATCCCGTACCAATCCTGCCAGAAACTGGCGGTCACCCATTCACGCCCGATCAGAAACGAGGTGATCGAGCGATACCACGGGATCGATTGATCCGGTGTCCACGCGCGCAACTTTCCCGCCGCTTCCGGAAACGAGGCGAGATAGACACGCGCGGCCGCTTTCCATTGCTCGAAGTTTTTTTGTTCGGTTGGATCCGGCAACGCGGGTGCGTGGACGAGAAGGTCGCCGACCTGCGAGTATGTCGTTGCGCTGATGGAATGGAACGCCGCCTCGCCTTGCCGCAGGGCAGCCAGGGCCGCGTCGCGCGTGCTGTTGTCGCCTGCGGCCAGCTGCTCTTTCAAAGCACTTGCCTGTTCGGTGAGGTCGGAAACAAGGCCGCGCAAATCCTCCGCGGAATCGCTGAACCGCGACGCGAAATCATCGAACGGAGCGAGCGCAGTGGCGATCTCTTCCGCCGATGCATTGCGCGCCTGCATTGCGCGCACCTCGCGGAGCCGGATATCGCTTAGTCTCCGGACCAGCGCTTCATGTTGGTTGGTGACCCCGCGAATGATGTCGACATATTCGAGTCCCGCCTGGCGGTAGAGCCGCAGGTTCGCCAGGTTTTGTCCGAAGAACCCGAAGCCTTCACGGAAAAGAAAAATAGTTATGAGCGCGAGGACAACGACGGCGACCAGGGCATTCCCGCCGAAAAACGCCTTGATGCCCTGCTCGATCACAGCCTGTGCGCGCCGCGATTTTTTTCGTGCGGGAATGAGAATCCGCGAATGAGCGACGCCCTCCATGCGACGCCAAGTTTCGCGGAAGGCCTGTCGTTCCGGCAACGGGTTTAGTGTTACGTTTGTGTGACGCGATTGTCTTCCGCGGCAGCCCGTGCCGGCAGCACTACCGCAATCGTCGTTCCATCGCCGAGCTGGCTGTTCGCTTCGACTGTTCCGCCGTGCAACTGGGCGATATGTTTCACGATCGATAACCCGAGGCCGGTGCCCGATTGCTGGCTCGCGCGCGATTTTTCGGCGCGATAGAACCTTTCGAAGATTCTCGGCAAATCGTCCTGCGGAATGCCAATGCCTTCGTCGCGAACACTCAGCCGGACTGCGTCGTCGGCTGCTTCGGCGCGGAGAAAAACGGTGCCGCCGGGTTTCGAATATTTCACCGCGTTATCGAGCAGGTTGTAGATGAGCTCCTGGAGCCGCGTTTCGTCGGCCTGAAGGTGCGGCAGGTTGGCCGGAAAATTCAGATGCGATTTCAGTTGTTTCGTGGCGAAGCGTTTCTCCCAATCGCGCATGATCGAGTGAAGCAATGCAGGCAGCTCGACTTCGGTGCGGTGAAGTTCTATTCTCGGCGATTCCAGGCGGGCCAGGCTCAGAACGTCTTCCACCAGCGCATTCAAGCGATCGGAATGCCGCTCCATAACCTCGAGGATGCGACGCAGTTCACCGGGCGTTTGATTGGGTTCGTCGAGCAGGGTCTCGACGTAGCCGCGCAGGATGGAAAGTGGAGTCCGAAGTTCGTGCGACACATTGGCGACGAAATCGCGCCGCATTTTTTCTACCTTTCGAAAATGGGTGATGTCGCGGAACAAGATGACAGCGCCCTTCGGCTCCGCCGAATTCTCGCCGAACGGGACTGCGGTGACCTCGAATTCGCGCGGTTCGCTGGCGCCACGCAATATCTCGATCGAATCGCTTTGCGGTTCCTGCCGGCGGAGCGCTTCCACGGTCACGCGATCGACGGAGGCATTGTGGACTAGTTCCAGGAGCGTGCCTCCGACAACGTTGTCCGCGACACCAAAGATATGCCGAAATTCGCGATTCATCAGGCGAACGCTCCGGCGGTCGTCCACGACCGCGAGCCCATCGAGCATCGCGCCAAGAATTGTCTGCGCACTCGATTCGCTTTCGCCCACGCGCTTTTCCAAGTCGCCCCGGCGATCCATCAGCTTTTCGAGCGCGAGACCGACGTGCCGCGCCTCGGGATTACCGCTGATGAGGAATTTTCGCGGCGCCCGCTGCTCGACAATGTCGTCCGCTAGTTCCCGCGCATCTTTCCAGGGCGCGATCCATTTCCGCCAGACGGCGAGCGCGGCAATTACGCCGACCGCGACGAGCGCGTAAAAGGCGATCCATCCCATTACCTTTTCGCTTCCCGGATGCGATAACCAAAACCGCGGACCGTTTCGATGGCGTCGGCCGCTTTTCCGAGCTTCTTGCGAAGCCGGCGGACATGAGTGTCGACGGTGCGGGTGTCGATGACGCTTTCGTAGCCCCAAACTTCGTTGAGGAGCCGATCGCGCTCCTGGACCCGCCCCTGTCTTCGCATCAACATGCCGAGCAGCTTGAACTCGACGCTGGTCAGGCGCACGGCCCGGCCGGCTACTTCGACCAGGTGGCGAGACGGATCGAGCGTGATGGATCCAATCGTCAACTTTTTGTCCTCGGCGGTTTCGCCTTTTCCCCGGCGCAAAATCGCGTTCACCCGCAGAACGAGCTCACGCGGACTAAACGGCTTGGTCACATAATCATCCGCGCCGAATTCGAGGCCCACGATGCGATCGATCTCCTCCGCCTTAGCGGTCAACATGAGGACTGGGATGTGCCGGGTCCCCGCGTCTGTCTTTAGCACTTTGCAGATTTCCAAGCCCGGCATTTTCGGCAGCATCAAATCGAGAATGATGAGCGCCGGCGATTCCTCCCGCGCGAGCCGCAGTCCGGCCGCGCCATCCGTTGCCGTGCTCAGCGCATATCCGGCCTTCCGCAGATGCAGCGAAAGCAGATCGATGACGTCTTGTTCGTCATCGATCATCAGAATTTTCGTGCTCGCCATGATCCCTGTTCGGGGACGGGCAGCTTCGCAAAGCGAAGGCCGGGTTGTCAAAGCACGTCCTGATGAAAAGCGGCGGCTCGGGGAACGGTGCGGCCATTTTCATCCGAATCATTAGAAAGCGGATTGCGCTTCTCCGGCTGGGGAAGTTGTCTCCGGGCAATCGATAAGAGGGAATCCAAGAAGTGATCGGCGGCTGTTTCCGTCTGTTGTTTAGCAGGCCGGGGTTCCCTGGATGTGGGGAACGCCGGCTCTGACAACTCCGCGCGCGGCAACCGGTGTATCTGACGCTTGGTACCTGACGTGCAGGGCCGCCTCAGAAAACAATTACCCTGCGCCTACTTCCGCGTCCGCCAGATTGGCGCTGACTGGAGATACGGGTGGCGCGCCTCCCACGCCCTCAGCGCCGCCCGAACCAGGGCGAGGGTGCGGCTGAACGAATCCCGCGTCGGCGGGTCGGAGAAGCCGGCGCGACACGCGTGACCGTTATTCCGGCGGCGCGTTCGCCGCACTATCTTCTTCTGGCTATCGCCCTCGCGGATATCCATGTTCCACCCTTTTCTCCTCCGGCCCAGTTAATTTCACCCTGTCTTCGCGGACCGCATTCATCGCGGTCGCATCTGCCGACAGACACGCGACGAATTTTGATTCGTACCGCCGAGGCGCCCTCAGTCCGGCCTTTATGGCGGGGGGTCCGACCGTCGGCTATTCCACTGTCACGCTCTTCGCCAGGTTCCGCGGCTTATCGACATCACGTCCGAGCTCGACGGCGAGGTGATAGGCGAGGAGTTGAAGAGGGATGACGGTGAGGATGGGGCTGACGAAATCGGGAACCTTCGGGACGGTGATGATGTCGTCGGCGATGCCTTTCAGCTGCTTCGCACAGTTACCGGAAGTGACGGCGATGACGGGTCCTTTCCGGGCGCGGACTTGCTCGATGTTATTCAGGTTCTTCGAGAAGACGGCGTCATCAGGCGTGATGAAGACAGAGGGAAGATCGGGGCGGACGAGGGCGATAATGCCGTGTTTGAGCTCGGCGCTGGGGTGGCCTTCGGCAAAGAGGTAGGTGATCTCTTTCAACTTTAGCGCGGCTTCGAGGGCAACCGGATAATTGAACTGGCGCCCAAAGAAGAGCATGCCGTTCACGGAGGCGTATTTCTTCGCGATGGCTTTCACTTCATCGCTGAGCTTCAGGACTTCTTCGATTTGATCGGGCAACTCCTCCAGCGCGTCGATGATTCGCGTTCCTTCCGACGTGGAGAGATGTCGCATCCGGCCGAGGAGCAGACCGATCGCGGTGAGGATCGCGACCTGGGAAGTGAAAGACTTCGTGGCGGCGACTCCGATCTCGGGGCCGGCGTGCATGTAAACGCCGCCGTCGCTTTCGCGCGCGATGCTGCTGGCGACGTTGTTGCAGATGCCGAGGGTGCGGTACCCTTTGCGCCGGCTTTCGCGCATCGCGCCGAGCGTGTCCGCCGTTTCGCCGCTCTGGCTGATGGCGAAAACGAGCGTATCCCGCGTCATTGGAGTATTGCGATGGCGGAACTCGCTCGCGAATTCGACTTCGGTCGGGATTTGCGCGAGCGCCTCGATTAGATATTCGCCAATCATCCCGGCATGGAGAGCGGTGCCGCATCCGGTGAGCACGACCCTGCCAACGTCGCGCAACTGCGCGGGAGTCATGTTCAATCCACCGAGCTTCGCGGTGCATTCCTCGTGGCTGAGCCGGCCGCGCATCGCGTCGCGGACCGAGCCTGCCTGCTCAAAGATCTCCTTGAGCATGTAGTGCGGATAGTCGCCCTTCTTAATGTCCTGGTCGGTGAACTCGACTTTGCTCAGCTGGTAATTGCCCCCTTCGCCTGCCACCGAGCTGATCTCGAATTTGTCGCGCTCAACGGCGACAACGTCGAAGTCGTTGAGGTAAACCGCGTCGCGCGTGTAGGCGACAATCGCGCTCACGTCACTCGCCAGGAAATTTTCTTTTTTCCCGACCCCAAGAACCAGCGGACTACCTCGCCGCGCGCCGACGATGAAGTCTGGAATGTCCTGATGGACGAGCGCGATTCCATAGGTGCCGATGACCTGGCGCAAGGCGGTGCGCACGGCTTCGACCAACTTGCCCTTCTTGTTTGGCAAGGTCGTTTTGTTCCCATTTGAACCTGGCTCCGCCGCCATCGACTGGTCGTAGATTCTACCGATCAGATGAGCCAGGACCTCGGTGTCGGTATCAGACGTAAAATTACCATCGCCGTCTCGGAGCAATTGATCTTTCAACGCCTGATAATTTTCGATGACGCCGTTGTGGACCAGGGCCAGGCGGCCGGTGGCGTCGAAGTGCGGATGCGCGTTTTGGTCCGTCGGTTTTCCGTGGGTGGCCCAGCGGGTGTGGCTAATTCCGAACGTGCCGGTAGGCGGGCGTTCCGCCATTAATTTTCCAAGCTCGGCAATCCGGCCCGCGCATTTGCGTGTCTCAACTTTGTCGCCGTCCACGATCGCGACGCCCGCGGAATCGTAACCGCGATATTCCAGGCGACGCAAGCCGTCCAGGAGGATTGGCGCCGCCTCGGAGCGCCCGACGTAACCGACTATGCCGCACATTGGGAAAGCGTGACACTAAGGGGCAGGGGGCGCAACCTACGGTGCGCAGGCCTGTATCCCAGCGCTGAGGAGGACGGCGCTTGGCACAAGCGCGTTGACATCGTAATTGAATGCTGTGGAAACCGGGAGCCGCTCACCGCGCGATTCATTGACCATGCCGACCTACGCTCCCGCACTGCCTCCCGGCACGATCGAGCGGACCCTGGCCGTCATCATGGGTGGTGGCGCGGGAACCCGCCTGTTTCCGTTGACCAAAGACCGCGCGAAACCGGCCGTGCCGCTCGGTGGGAAATACCGGCTCGTCGATATTCCGATCAGCAATTGCCTGAACTCCGGTCTGCGGTCGATCTACATCCTGACGCAGTTCAACAGCATGTCGCTTCATCGCCACATCCAGGCGAGCTACAAATTCGACAATTTCTCCCGCAGCTTTGTCGACATTCTCGCCGCGCAACAAACTCCGGAAGGCTCGCAATGGTACCAAGGCACGGCCGACGCCGTCCGCCAGAACATGCGCTACTTTCTCGAGCGGCCGTTCGATTATTACCTGATCCTCAGCGGCGACCAGCTTTACCGGATGGATTTTCGGGGGCTGCTCCACCAGCACATCCGTTCCGGCGCGGACATCACGCTCGCTACGAAGCCGGTGGGGCGCAGTCTCGTGCCGAATTTCGGCATCATGCAGAGCGATGGACACCGGCGGGTGACGAAGTTCGTCGAGAAGCCGAAGGACGAAGCGGTCCAAAACGAATTCAAAATGGGGCCGGAGCTTTTGGAATCGATCGGCCTGGCCTCGGACGCCGAATTGTTCCAGGCCTCGATGGGTATCTACGTCTTTAACCGCGACGTGCTGGTCGAATGCCTGAACAACAACCTGGCGGACTTCGGCAAACACGTGATCCCCGAGTCAATCGAGCGCCGGAACGTGAGCGGTTACATTTTCAACGGCTACTGGGAAGACATCGGAACCATCCGCGCCTTTTATGAGGCGAATCTCGATCTTACCGATCTCGTGCCGGCCTACAGCTTCTTCGAGCCAGCGTCGCCGATCTACACGCACCCGCGTTTTCTGCCGGGCAGCAAAGTGAACGGGGCGACTTTGCGGCAGGCGATCATCGCGGATGGCTGTATTATTTCGGACGCGCATATCGAGCGTTCAGTGATTGGCGTTCGCAGCATTATCGCGAGCGGCGCGACGATCCGGAATAGCATCGTCATGGGAGCGGACTATTACGAAACCGGCGGCGCGATGGCGGATAATCGCCGCCTGCCGCCGATCGGGATCGGGCGTAACTGCACGATCGACCGGGCGATCATCGATAAGAATGCGCGGATCGCCGATGGCGTCGTGATTACGCCGGAAGGAAAACCGGCGGATTTGGACGCGAGCAATTACTTCATCCGCGACGGCATCGTGGTTGTGCCGAAGAACGCGGTCATCCCCGCTGGCTTTTGGATTTAACGGCGCTGCTGATTGAGCGCGGCGGCTTCGCCTTCCCGCTCCCATTTTTGCTGCTCGTTCCAGGGGAGGGCGGTTTCTTTCTTGGCGCTGGGATCTTCGATTAGCGGAGCGGGGTCTTTCGTCGCGCACGACATGAGCGCGAAGATCCAACTTCCCGCGAACAGACGGACGGCGGTTCGAGAGAAACTTCGGTTACGGATTGTTGCCAGCATAGACGACGATATCTCCAGGTTGCACCTGGACCCCGCGGGCCAAGGTGCTGGTAATGATATCGCCGATGGCCGTGGCTGGTTCAACCGAGGAAATCCGGATCCGGCCGATGAAAGAACCGCCCCGCAGAACCAGCATTTCGGTGTTGGCTTCGACTCCCTGCCGCGCACCCAGGCTTAAGACGACAAAATTGTAGGCTTGGTTTACTGCCAGGACGGTGCCGCGAATGCCTGGGGCATTTGGCCCCTGCCCAGGCCGGCGCTGTTTTTTCTCGGATTCGAACTGCGTTGATTTCTCCTGCGTGGTTTTTAGTTTGTCCGAGAGAAGAATTTTTTCGCGCTCGGCGGCTTCGAGTTGCCTTTTCGCGTCGTCCAACTCTGCCTGAAGTTCCGCAGTCGCAGTCCGAGGTGAAGGACCGGTCGCCGGTTTGGACTCGGCATTTTCGACTCGTGTGCGTAGGTCGGCGATCTCTGTTTCGTTCGCGCGAAGTTTCACCTGGAGGTCGTTCCTTTCAGTCTGGACCCTGCCGAGCTCGGCCTCTGTGCTCGCGACCTTGGCCTGGGTGTCTCCGAATTTGGCGCTCGCCGCAGCAACGGCCGCTTCACGATCCTTGAGTTGTTTTTCCCGAGTGGCGCGCTGTTGTTCTGCGTTTTGCCGCGCCATTTCGCCCTGCATGAGTGCGGTCTGCAACCCGCGCGTTCTTTGCAAATTCAGCATGGCGAAGATCGCGGAGGCTCCGAGGAGAGCGACTGTCGCCACAATCAAGTGCTTGGATGTGATCACTGGGGGCGGGGGAACCGGGGGGTATTGGGTCATCGTATTAATGCCGAGCCTGTTTGGCAATCTGATTTGGGTTTGGGATCGCTGGTTGGCTCGGGCCGGGATTTCGCGTTGCGCCCGGCTCCCTTCCGCCCTATAGAACGCGCATATGGGTCAGCAACATCGGGTGAGAGTGAAGCGGCGGCGGCGCGCGGCTTATTTGGAACGAAAGAAAGTAGCCGCGAAAGCTACTGCACCTCGCCGCGAGTTGCCGAAGCCAGCGAAACCAAAATCAAAAAAGCAGGCCGCGGCAGCTGCGGAGAGCTAGCGCCAGGTCGCTGCCGGTCGCCGAGACCACGTGCGGGCTGAGTACCTGATCGTAGATGGCCATAGCGTGATTTTCGCCTGGCCGGAACTCCGCAAACTCCATGGGAAACGGACCTCTCTCGCGCGCGAAGCGTTAACCAGAAGGTTGCGCGATTATCAGGATTGGACCGGCATTCGAGTGGCCGTAGTTTTTGACGGAAAGGGAAGTTCGGTCAGCGCCGCTTCGGATCCTGGGGAGATCCAGGTTTTCTATTCCCGTGCGGGACAAACCGCGGATTCAATAGTCGAGCGGCTGGCGAGTAAGTACGGGGAAAAGTTTAAGTTGCTGGTCGCGACCAGCGATGTCCTGGAGCAGGAAACTGCCGCAGCATGTGGGGCAGAATGTATTTCAGTGGAGGCGCTGCGGTGGCTGCTCGACGAAGCCAGACCAAGTTGAATAGCCTGGGACGTTACGCAGCGCCGGCCAGGACCGGTTGCGGGCGAGCAAGCGATTCGCGTCGGGCGCGCTGTTGGCAGGTGGCCAAAACGCGGGACAGGACGCAATAGAGCTGCTCGATCGGGAGATTCTTGCTGACGTAACCGTTCGCGCCGGCGCGAAGCGCGGCGTGCATCCGCTCTTCGTCGTAACCGACGCCAGTAAACACGATGATCGGGAGCGTTTCGCTCATTTCTCGGATGAAGGAGATAAGCGAGATGCCGTCGACTTTGGGCATGTTGAGGTCGACTACCACGACGTCGCAGCGATGGAATTCGAGCCAGGCCGCGGTCTTGAATCCTTCGGTCAGGAATTCGCAGGTGTGGCCTTTTTGTTTGAGGTAGGTGACGAGAAACTTGGTGATGGCTGGATCATCATCGATCAAGAGAAATTCAACGGCATCGCGGGCGAGTACTTTCATGTGAACCTTTGGTTATAATTACTATAACCTCCATAAGCACTAACCTTGCCAAGCGAAACTGAGGCTGTTTCTCCACGCCGTTTCCGGCGCAACCCGCTGTCGCGAAACGGTAATTTAACCGATACGAACTATGTCGCCCGTGCCGGGCTCCCGGCGCCTACTGCTTGACGCTCTCGCGCACCGTATCGAGCTGGCCGGCAGAGCCGAGTTTCTCGTTTTTATGGGCGATGAAATCGGCGTACGCCTGCATGAAGATTTTTCCAGGCGGGCGGAAGTCGAATTCGGACGGCTTGTCGCGAAAGAATTCGCGATGGACACGGGTCCAAACCAGGCGGCCGTCGGTGTCGATGTTAACTTTGGTTACCCCGAGTCTCGCGGCGGGAAGATATTCTTCTTCATTCACGCCGCGCGCGTTCGGGTTCAGCGTACCGCCGGCCGCGTTGATGCGTTCGACTTCTTCCTTCGGGACGCTGGAGCTTCCGTGCATGACTATTGGCAGTCCGGGAATCTTGTCGCTGATGTCCTTGATGACGTCGAAATGCAGGCCCTGTTTGCCTTGAAACTTGTAAGCCCCGTGGCTGGTCCCGATCGCGGCCGCCAGTGAGTCACACCCCGTCTCCTTGACGAATTCGACCGCCTCCTCCGGATTCGTCAGGCAAGCGTGTCCTTCATCGACTTTGATATCCTCCTCGACGCCGCCCAGCATGCCGAGTTCCGCTTCCACGCTAATCCCCTTGGCGTGAGCGCGATCGACGACGCGTTTGGTAATGGCGACGTTTTCGGCGAACGGCTCATGGCTGGCGTCGATCATTACCGAGCTGTAGAAGCCCGAATCGATGCAGTCGTAACAAGTCTGCTCATCGCCGTGATCCAGATGCACAGCAAAGATTGCGTCGGGGAAAATCTCCTCGGCGGTACGAATGATCGCCTCGAGCATTCGCTTATCGGTGTAGCCGCGGGCGCCCTTGGAGAGCTGAATAATAAAGGGCGCCTTGCTTTGCATACAGCCCCGAAAAAGCCCCATGGTCTGCTCGAGGTTGTTGATATTATAGGCGCCGACCGCGAATTTTTTGTAGGCGACTTTGTAGAGCTGAGAAGTGGTAACGATCATGCGATTTACACTCGTTGATTGGATTGCGTCCGGAACTGGGACGGCACCTTAAATCCAAAAACGGAAATCGAAAATCGAAAATCCTAGTTCGCGCTCGTCGCCGCGGGGAGCATGATGCTGACGGAAGTGCCGTGTGGATTCGAATCGATATCGACCCGGCCGTTGTGATCGAACACCGTTCGTTTCACGATCGGCAACCCGAGCCCCATGCCGCGCGCTTTCGTGGTGCAGAAGGGGGAAAAAATCTTCTCTCGAAGGTCGGGTGAAATACCGCGGCCGTTGTCGTGGACAGTGATGACTACCCCGCTTGCTCGGCCGCCTTCGCGAATCGGTTTCGCGGCGAGAGTAATCCGGGGTTTGGTCTGGCCCGAAGTCGCCTCGGCCGCATTGGCAACGATATGAGCGAACGCCTCGGCCAGGGCGTCTTCGTCCCCCAGGACACGGGGCAGGTCGTTAGGCAGGGTGGTGTCGATTGCGACGCCAGTCTTCGTGACCCGCGCCTTGGCCAACTCGATGGCTTTCTTCACGGACGCGCGCACGTCTACCGGCTTCATCACCAGCTCAGAGGGGTGCGCGAAGTTGTTGATTTGGGTAATGATCTTGTCCAGCCGATCGATCTCCTGGACGACGATCTCGTTGAAGTCCTTCCGAAAATCCGGGTCCTCGAATCGCTCGGGCAATAGCTGAGCGAATGTTTTGATCGCAACCAGAGGATTGCGGATTTCGTGCGACATGCTGGCGGCGAGATCGGTCCAAAACGCAGCGCGATCGGCGAGATCCTGCTTTTGCCGAAGGTTATCTTCCGCGGTGAGATCATGAACCACGGCGACCGCGCCCAGGGAGGTTTTGTGGTCCTCCAATCGACGCGTTTCGACTGAGAGGGAACGTCGTGTGTTGGGATCGATCCACTGGCGCGGCGGTAAATTCTCCCGGCTCTCGAGCGTTTCGCGCAAAAATGCCGCGAGCCGGCTGCCGACAGCTTCGACCGGTTGATCCAAAGCGTCGCCGGCATTCAGGCCGAGGATTTGCTCCGCCGTCGGATTGAACCAGCGGATATTCGCCTCGTGGTCGGTCGCGACGATTCCGGGCGGGATCGATTTGAGCAACGTTTCGGCCAGCGTTTTCTGCACCGTCACTTCTTCATTCAGAAGTGCGTTTTCGAGAACGGTCGCGACATGTTCGCCGAGAGCCATCAACCCCTCGAGGTCGCTCGCTTCAAAGCGCTCGCCCGTGACGCGATGCCCGAAAAAGACCCAGCCGATGATGCGGCCGCCAGCATGGAGAGGAACAATCACTTCCGCGGCGAACGTGTCGAGCGCGCGCCGCATGATGGACCGTTGAGCCGCCTCTACGTGCGGCAAATTCGCGCGCGAGATGAGGTGAGCGTGCAACTCGAACCATCGGACCAGCGCATCGCGCTCCCCGTATTCGATATCGTGTGTCTCGGGCAGGCAGCGCAAGCCGGCCCGCAACCGGTAGCTGTCGCCTTGGCGGATCTTGGAAAAAATGCCGACCCGTCCGATGCCGGTGGCATCCGCGACGCTCTCGACAAGATTCCCCAGGAGCGCTTCGACATTTTCGAAACGGCGAAAGACCCGGGGAAAGCGCAGGAGCGGCATCGAATGCTCACGCCGGTCCGGCTGCGTTTCGCCGCGGCGCACCGCCTCCGGTGCGTAGGGTGCGATCGCGTGTTCGCGAAGGTCGCGATTTTCCTGCAGGATCCGCAGATGCTCGAAGCCGCGCATCACGAGGGCCTGCAACCGGCGTCGATCGATTTGCAAATCTTCGGTCGCGTAGACGCCGGAATTTTCCACTTCGCGCAGCGGCTCCGAACGCAGAGTTCCCAGCGCAATCACGAGAATGTCGGGGAGCGCGGCCTGGATTTGTTCGAGCAAATCGAGCGCTTCTTTCGCGCGTAAATCGAGCACGAGAATTGCCGGGCTATTTTGCTGGAGCACAGCGTCGAGCCGGTCCGGTGAGGTGACATGGCGCACCTGGGCGAGCGCGCTCAGGAAGGCCTTTGTGCGCCGGACGAGATCGGCATCCTGCGAATAAAGGATGCAAATTGGGGGCGAGGTCGAGATCATGCCGCAGCGACCTCCCGGGCGAAACGGACCAGCGGCAGCAGAATATGGAATGCGGTGCCCCTCTTCAATTCGCTCTCGACTTCGATCTGGCCTCCATGTTCCTGGATGATCCCGTGGACGACGGATAATCCCAGGCCCGTCCCGTAATCTTTCGTGGTGAAGAACGGATCAAACACGTGCGGGATGTCCTCCTTGCGAATGCCTTCGCCATCATCGCGAATCGTCACCCGCAACACCTCATGAAAGCCGCCATTGGTTCCGGAGATCGCCGCTACCCATTCGGTTGCGGCGTGAATTTCCGTTCGAACGTTCAGTTCCCCGCCGTGCTTCATCGCCTCCATGGCGTTGAGAAAAAAATTAAGGAACACCTGTTCGAGCTGGTCCGCATCCGCGCGGATCGTATCCACATCGGCCTGCCAGGAACGAGTTAATTTGATTTCCTTCTGGTAAAGGCGGTGGCCAACGAGCTGGAGCGATTTTTCCAGAACGTCGTGCACGTGCATCGGTTTGAGAACCGGCTTGGCGGGCCGGGCGAACCGAAGCAATTGATTCACGAGCGAATCAATTCGATCAATCTCGTGCCCGATCAAATTCGAGAAAGTGTCGCGGAAATCGGAGTCTTGATAACGCTCTGGCAGGAGCTGCGCGAAAGTCTTGATCGAGACGAGCGGATTCTTGATCTCGTGGGCCATTCCGGCCGACAGCGTCCCGAGGCTGGCCAGGCGGTCGCTCCGGCGGATTTGTAATTCAAGGCGTTTTAAGGCGGTGATGTCCGTGAGCACGACCAGGGCTCCCAGCATCTCGCCTTGTTGCCCGTGGAAGATCGAGCTGCTCGCGCGGACGACGGCGTTGTGATCGTCGAGGGGCAGGACGAGCTCGCTGTTTTCCTGTCGATCGCCTGTCCGGAGCGTGTCCCTCAGAATGCCCCGCAGCTCCGTTGGCAACCGGTCAAGCGAATGATCGATGAGGTCGCGCGGATTCAGCCCGGTGATTTGGCCGGCTTCATTATTGAAAACAGTGACCCGCTCGTCGGCGCCGGCCGCGATGACACCGGTCGTCAGGTTCTCGAGGAGCGTCTCATTGTAGATTCGCGCGTTCTGAACCTCGGTGAAAAGCTGGGCGTTATCGATAGCCACAGCCAGCTGGCCGCACAAAACCTGCAAGGCGTTTTGCTCGACGGACCCATAGATCCGGCCGGAAAGGCGCGGCCCCAGCAGCATCACCCCGGCAAGATGTTGCCGGGAAAAAATCCCTAGCGCGACCGCGGTCTTCAGTCTTTCCATTTCGTCCGCGACCTGATCGAGCTCCTCCGTGCGGCGGACCCGATACAACTCGTCAAGAACCAGGACCTCCTGGTTAGCATCGAGGTGCGAGATCGTTGGATCGCTTCGCTCCAGCCGTAACGCGCCGTCGTTCGAATCCGGGTGGAACGCCGGGTAATGCTGGATGTAGAGGTCTTTTTCGGGCAGCAGAATGAGAACGCGATCGGTGCCGACGGCTTCGCCGATCGTCTTGGCAAAGCGATCAAGGAGATCCTGAAGCGTGGTCACCGATTTAAGAATCCCGGCGGCCTCACGCATGGTGGATTGAAAATCGATTCCGCGGGTGCCGACGAACAAACGATTCGCGAGCGATTGGGAAACGCCTCGGGCCGGAGCCATCGCAAATGCCAAGACCAGCGCGGCGGCAACGTGCGCGACAGTGCGGCTCTCACTGGGAAATGACGAGTGGAACGCGGTAGAAACAAGCCACCAGACCGCGGTGTAAATCGCCAGGAGATACGCGGTCAAAACCGCGTAGGACGTCATTCGACGGAAGAAAAATCCCACCTCCATGATCTTCCGAGTGGAGATGCCATAGGCGATAATCAGACTAAAAATTACGACCCTGAACGGTGCGAATTTCACCGCAATGTCTCGGTTCACAAAAACCGGCGTGAACGCGATCAACCCCGCCAAAATCACAGAACCGGCGACGACGAACTGGAGCTCGACCTTCTGCATGCCGCTCGTGCGACGGAGGTCGCGAACATAGAGACCAATTACGGTGAGGACTATTAGCGTCCAGAATCCCAGATAGAAAGGAAACAAAGGCCCGTAAACAGGCCGAGGAATTTCCCCGCTTCGGATTTCGGCGTAGCGCAGGAACCACGGCGTGTAGCAGATCACCATGACGGCCAGGATCGAGGCTGCCAGGAGAGCCGAACGCTTAAAAATTTCCCGCCATCCTTTCTCCCGGCAAAGAATTGCGAGTCTCAGCAAATTGAATCCGAGGACGATGAGAGTTCCGCTCGCCGACGCGTTGCGGATCCAGAAGGCCGCCTGGCCGGCCTGATTGGCTTGGAATGCGAAGTGAAGCGAGACGAGCCACACCGACAGAATTACCGAAACGAGAAGGAAGCTCTGGTTAACGTAATTCCTGGAATTCGCCCGATAAACTGCCAGGCCGAGTCCGAGCTGGAGAAAAAGCGCCAGCCATAATGGGACGGATTCGATGTTCATCCGACGACGCGCTCAACCACAAGGCTGCTATTCCCTCCGCCCAAGCCACGGACGTTGATTAAGGCCGTGTTAATCTTGCGGGGGCGAAATCGTCCCGGGACATAATCCAGGTCGCAACGAGGATCGGATACCTCGTAGTTGGCGGTTGGCGGAATGATGTTGTGCTTAAAGCACAAACCGCACGTGATGACCTGGTGCGGGCCAGCGGCGGACAATGCATTACCGGTGACGCCCTTGATCGAGCTGATCGGAACCCCGTAGGCGCGCCGGCCGAAGACGCGCTTTATCATGTCCGTTTCCACCACGTCCAGGGCCGGATGACCCGGACCATAGGCGCAAATATAATCTATCTCCTCAGGCGTTCTTCCCGCGCTGGTAAGAGCAGCCCGCATAGTTTGACCCAGCCCAAAAACTTCATCGCTGGAATAGTTATCGCCTTGTGTTCCATAGCCAGTGATTTCCAGGTACGGTTTTACCCCGCGCGCAATCGCGGTCTCATAGTTCTCGAGAATCAGCATTCCGGCGCCTTCCGAAATGACGCCAGAATCTCGCAGAAGATCGAAAGGCCGACTTGCACGTTCGGGTTCGGTGTTTCTCGTCGAACTCAACCCGGCCGCTGAAAAACTCGCCATCGATAGTGGAGTGATTGTGGCATCGGTCCCTCCCGCTACCGCAACATCTGCTTCCCCTTGCCGTATCATCGTCGCCGCGGATGCGATTGCATCGAGCCCTGACGGACAGGCCGACGCGATAGTTGTCGCGCGCGCCGATATTCCAAGGGCCATCGTCAGCATTTGGGTGGCGGCCTGCGGCTGGCAATCCACGACGCCCGCTGAAACCCCGCGCGGACCACGTCGTGAGAGGTCGCCCCAGCAATCCTCGAGAATATCCATCGCGGTGGTGCTCACGCCGAGCATCACGGGGATCGGGTAATCGACTAATTGTTTCGCCGGCTCGAAGTCGGCGTCAGCCAGGGCCATCTTCATCGCGGCGAAGGCGAATTGGGTGTGGCGCGCCATCCGCTTCGGTTTGAATTTCGGATCGATGTAATCCAGCGGCTCGAAATCCTTTCACTTCCCCAGCGATCCTGCTCTTGAAAGAGCTCGCATCGAAATGCGTGATCGGGCCTACGCCACTGCGCCCGTGAATGAGCGAGTCCCAAAAGGCGTCGAGGCCAATCCCGTTGGGCGCGATAACGCCCATGCCGGTTACGACGACGCGATTGTGCTTTGGCATGGTTTCGAGGGTTTAACTAGGAATCGGATTTGGGGAGAACGACGCCCATTCTAGCGATTACGCTGGTTGCAGTCATTATGTTTTTCTTGCCTTCTTTGTCGACCTTATTCACCAAATTTTCGACTTATTCACAAGTTGCTTCTTGTGTGACCTCCAAAAAGTTTCACACTCCAAGGACGCCATCGGTGGCGAGGGGCGTCTTATTATACACCTTGTGCACGGTACGGCCTTAGCTTTCTTTCCCGCACCATGACTGTTGCCTCCGACCTCCCCCAAGTTCTCGTGATCGATGACGAGATGGGGCCACGCGAAAGTTTGCGAATGCTCCTGAAACCGAATTATCAGGTTTACACGGCCGACTGCGTCGATGCCGGCATCAAACTGTTGAAGGAAAAACATCCCGATGCTGTCATCACCGATATTCGCATGCCGGGCGCGAGCGGGATCGATGGTTTGCGGCGGATCCGCGAAATCGATCCTCACGTCGCGGTGATCATGCTCACCGGTTTCGGTGCCTTGGAGACAGCTCAGGAAGCGTTGCGGCTCGGGGCGAACGATTACATCAGCAAACCATTTGATGCCCGCGAAATGCGGGAAGTGATTGGGCGCAATGTCGAACGGACCCGGCTCCATCGCACCGGCCTCAATGCGGCGGAAGAAATCAAGGAGCTCAACAACCGCCTTCTGAAAGAGCTCGCGCAGAAAGAGCGGCTGGCTTCGTTAGGCCAGGCCTCGGCCGAATTCGTCCACGATCTCGGTAATCCGTTGACGATCGTTTGGGGTTACGTCCAGTTGCTCGGGAAGAAGCTCGAGCAATCGGAAAAAGAAAACGGCACGAAAGCCACTTCGGCGAAGGAGGTTCAGATCATCGAACAGAATGTTCGCCTTTGCCGCGAGCTCCTTACGATGTGGCAAAGCTATGGCAGCGAAGAAGCGGCTCCGCATAAGACGATCTCGATCTGCGCGATCGTCCGCGAAGTCGTAAAAGGTGTCGGGCCAATGGCCGTGCAGAACGGCATCGAGCTAAAAGGTGATATCAGTGAAGACCCCTGCACCCTCATGGGAAATTCCGTCCAAATGACGCGTGCGATTCAAAACGTAATCATCAACGCCGTTCAGGCCGCGGGCGAGAGCAAGGGCAGAGTCACCGTCAGTTGCGTGCGCAAGGATTTTTACGTCGACGTTCGCGTCGAGGACACCGGCCAGGGCATCGGGCCGGAACAACTCACGAAGATTTTCGATCCGTATTTTACCACGAAGCAAGGCAAGAGCGGGACCGGTCTCGGCCTTTACATCACAAAGAAAGTCGTCGAAGACCACAACGGTTCGATCAAAGTCGACAGTACGCCGCACGTCGGCACGAGTTTCACAATTCGTTTGCCGCTCCCGGAATAACTCAGCAAGCGACTTTCGCTTGTCAGGCCCAGCCGGTTTCGTTCAGTTGAGCGAGTGTCAGAGTCTGCTTATCGCGTTGCCCCCATTTTCCTGATCCGAATGGCTGGCGTGCCGTTTGACGTCCTCGACCGGCTGGCCATGGGCGAGACGGCGCAGCTCGCGCGTGAAGTGGTCGTTAGGCAAGACGAATTCGCGAGCGCGAAGGCCGAGGTCGAACGCGTGCTTGACAGTCGCCGTCACGGTCTCTCGAAAGAACTGTTTCGGGCATGGCGCAAAGCAATCCGCTCCGGCACGATGCCTCCGGCCGCCGATCAGCCCTCGAAAGCGTTTGCTCATTGCTGGGAGTGCGCTTCCCAACTCGCGGCCGCGGAGGAGCGGCTGGAGCAATCTCTTCAAGGCCAGCTTACCGAGGCGCGGACGAGCCTGTTGGAATCAACGCGCACTGTCTCGGCTCGCTACCTCGTCTTCGGGGGCGCGGGTGTTCGCGAAGTCCTGGCCGGCTTGCTTACCGAGGAGGTGTCTGGAAGCGGTCCGCTGCCGCCGCGCAAAAAACGGGAGCGCGCGCGCGAGCGGCATCTTCTTCTCTACTTACAGCGCATTTGCGCCAAGAACGACACGTTGAGCGAATTTGGCCCAGGCGGGTGGGGGAGAGTCGATCGAGCGCCGGGGATCCGGTTGGCGCCGGAGCCGGGCATCGCAAAACGCGAGAGCTTTTTTGAACGGTGGACCGCGCACGGGCTGGCGGCAGCCCTGAATTCCGATCCCGAAATACGCTCCGAGCTCGCGCCGCGTCTCAATCCAAATGGCCGAATCGAAGAGAACCAGTTCGTCTTTACGGACACGGGCAGTCGAATTTCGCTGGATAACGCCGCCCTCGAATTCCTTGGCCGCATCGATGGTCGGACCCCGGCCCACGCTTTGGCTGCTGATGACGGGTTGCTCAATCGCCTGGCCAGCGAAGGTGTGATTCGCTGGCAAGTCGAAGTGCCCGCGCTCGAACCCCACGCCTTTGGTCTCCTTGTTTCCGATGTGCGGCAGTGGCGCGACAGACCCGTTCGCACGTCGTGGCTAAACCTGCTCGAGCCGATCGCCGCGTTGTCCGAAAAATTCGCCCACGCGCCCTCTACCGCCGCGCGGGCGGAGATCATGGATGAAGCCCGCGAACGGCTGCAGGATCTTGGTGCAACGCGCCTGACCGCGGATCGGTTTCTTTATTCCGCGAGCAATCCGATTGGCGAAGAGTGTTTCCGACAATGCGAGTTCACGATCGGCGAAGATCTCGTCAACGAAGTCGCGAGTGACGCCGAGCCATGGATCGATCTCTGGCGGGATTGTTATGCCTTTGTTGCAAGCCGTGTTTCCGCCGGCTTGCGCGGCCTCCTGGAAAAGGCCCCGACGAAAGATGGCGCTCTACCTCTTGCGGCGTTTCTGCGCGTTTGTGAAGAGCTTCGGATGCCGCTCACCGGGCCGGCTATGGTTGGCCTCGCCCATATGGCGTTCCAGGAAGTGAAGGCCGGATTTCTGGCGCAACTCGGCGACCGCGCGGACGCGGAGGAAGTGCAGCTCACCGCCGACGATTGCCATTTCGTTCGCGCGAATTTTCAGTACCCGAAGTTCGACGAATACACCTACCCCTCCGCGGACATGCAGCTCTCGGCGAAATCGGTCGAAGCGGTGGGGCGGGGCGAATACGAATGGGTCCTGGCTGAGCTTCATCCGCCGGTGGCGCTTCTGCACCACGGCTTTTATTGGTCGTGCCCGGATAAAGAAGCGCTCGCGCGCGCTTTCGCGAGCACCACCAAAGGGCGTCCAACTTTTCACTTCGGTTTTTTTGCGATCGATTTCACCTCCACGACGGTTGTCCGGGTTCTCGATGCAATGCCGGAGCTTGCTTATTTCGTCGCGCCGCAACGGGGAAATCCGCGCTGGAAAACAATTTCGCCGGCGGAGATCGACGTCTTTGTGGACGAAGCTACCGGCGACGTTGGTTTGCGGACGCGCGGGTCGCGTGAATATCTGGGCTCGTTCGCGCGCGCGTGGGTCATTCCCCTCGGCTTCCACCCGTTTCTGTTTGGGCGCGCACCGCAGATGCCGCGGCTCCGTTGCGGCAGAGTGATTGTGCAACGTCGGTCCTGGACGGTGCGTTTCGAGGAATTACCGCCTGGTGATTACACTGGCATCTCCCGTAATCTCTTCGTCGCGATTGAACGGCTCCGCGCCGCGAGAGGGTGGCCCCGCTACGTTTACATTCGCCCAAGCGAACAGGCGCTTCGCCGCAGCGGTGCCGAAGGCCGCGACAAAGACACCAAACCGGTCTTCATCGATTTCGAGAGCTACCTGTTTCTCGAAATCTTTCATGGTTGGCTCAGCAAAGCCGGCGAGCTTGAAGTGAGCGAAATGTTGCCCGACCCCGATCACCTGTTGTGGCAGGAAAAGGATGGCCGGCGGACTTTCGAACTTCGCACGCAGATTGTTCCGCGATAATCTCGGAATCCGAAGCGCGAAATCCGAAACAATGACCGAGGAGAAACTTCCAAACGCGGGCGCTCCGTTTTCCAGCCTTCGCATTTCGAATTTGCTTCGAGTTTCGAACTTCGGATTTCGGATTTTCGATCCATGAAGATCATCGCGATCGCGAACCAGAAAGGTGGCGTTGGCAAAACGACCACCGCCGTCAACCTCGGCTGCGCCCTGGCCGAAGAAGGATTGCGCATTCTCATCATCGACCTCGACCCGCAGGGAAACGCCACCAGCTCATTCGGACTCCAGGAGCTCGAAGGAGAAAGTTTGTACGAGCCGCTTCTCGGCAACTCAGCAATCGCCGACAAGATCCTGCCGACCCGCGTCGAGCGCGTCTTCATTGTCCCCGCCGATCTCGATCTCGCCGGCGCTGAAGTGGAAATCGCGCGGCTCGATAATCATCTCACCCGTCTCGCGGACACGCTTGTGCCGCTCCGCGCCGACAACACTTTCGATTTTGTCCTGCTGGATTGTCCACCTTCCCTCGGCATTCTCATGACGAACGCTCTGGCCGCCGCGGACGAGTTGCTCACTCCGATCCAATGCGAATTCTTCGCGCTCGAAGGTCTGGTGAAGATCGTCCGGATCATCGAACAGGTGCGCGATTCCGGCGCGAACGACCAGCTGGAGATCGGCGGTATTGTCATGACGATGTTCGACAGCCGGACGAACTTGAGCGCGCAAGTGGTCGCCGACGTTCGCGCCCATTTCGGCGAACGCGTTTACGAGACCGTCATTCCGCGAACCGTTCGCCTGAGCGAAGCGCCTAGTTTTGGCAAATCGGTTTTGGAACACGATCCGAATGGGACCGGCGCTCGCGCCTATCGAGCGCTTGCGAAAGAATTCATCGAGCGTCACGGAATGGCGGTCGTTGATTCAACGTCGAGGAGTGGCGATTTGAAATCGCCGTCTTGAAGAATCGGCGATTTCAAGTCGCCGTTCCTTGAAACCGTCGTCGTCCTTCCGCGCGCTCTCACGATTTCAGCGCGCGTAGTCAGTCAGTACTACGTTCACTCGAACATTTTTCAAGCAAAGCTGTTTGGCTTTGTGTAGAGTGTTTAATGGAGCTGAGTAAAAAGCTGGCAATCCTCGCCGACGCCGCCAAATACGACGCCTCCTGCGCCAGCAGCGGAACCACGAAACGGGATTCCCGCACGTCCGGCGGACTCGGCTCCACGATCGGAACTGGCATTTGCCACAGCTACACGCCGGACGGCCGCTGCGTTTCGCTTCTGAAAATTCTGCTCACGAATTACTGCATCTACGATTGTCTTTACTGCATCAATCGCGTTTCGAGCAGTGTTCAGCGCGCGCGCTTCACGGCCGAGGAGGTCGTGGGTCTGACGCTGGATTTTTATCGGCGCAATTACATTGAAGGCCTGTTCCTCAGCTCCGGAATCATTCGCAATCCCGACTACACAATGGAGCAGGTTGTGGCCGTGGCGCGGACTTTGCGGGTCGACCATCAATTTCGCGGCTATATCCATTTAAAGACAATCCCGGAGGCGTCCCCGGCCTTGATTGAAGAAGCCGGTCGGTGGGCGGATCGGATCAGCTTGAACGTCGAGCTTCCCACGGCCGCGGGCCTGGCCCAACTCGCGCCCGGAAAAAATATGGAGCGCACCCGCGCGGCGATGACCCGCATTGAAGAGCGAATTACTGAGGCCAAAGCCAACCGACAGGAAAGTCGGAAAGCTCCTCCCTTTGCGCCGGCTGGACAAAGCACTCAGATGATTGTGGGTGCGACCGACGCGCCGGACGCGACAATCCTGGAGCAGGCCTCCTCTCTTTATTCCGAACACAAACTGCGTCGCGTTTATTATTCCGCGTTTAGCCCGATTCCCGATGCCTCCTCTAAACTGCCGGCGATTGCGCCGCCTCTCGTTCGCGAACACCGGTTGTATCAAGCCGATTGGCTCCTGCGGTTTTACGGATTCAAAGTTCACGAGCTGACGACGCCGGCGCTTCCGAATCTCGATCTGGGAATTGACCCGAAGCTGGCCTGGGCTTTGCGGAATCGGCATATTTTTCCAGTTGATCTCAACAAGGCGCCGCGTGAGCTGCTCCTGCGAATTCCCGGGGTCGGAACGAAATCGGTTAATCGGATTTTGCAGGTTCGACGCTGGCATAAAATTCGTCTCGCGGATCTGCCGCGCCTGCACATCAGCATGCGGAAGGTCCTGCCCTTCGTCGTTGTCGCGGATCACAACCCCGCTGCCCTCACCGTCGATGCCGATCGATTGCTGGAAAGGTTTCGGCCTGCCGAAAGCCAGATGAATCTGTTTTCCGATTCCGTCTCAACCGTCTCCGGGCAGATTTAAGTGGAACAGATTAGCTTCGCGCCCAGTTTCTCCGTGTGGCAGAAGGCGGCGCGGAGAGCGCTCCAGCAAGGCTTGGAGCCGGATCGTGCTGCCTGGCAACAGCTCGGTCATGAGGCGCCGGCCCTGGATTTATTCGACGAAGCGGAACCGTCATCGGAGCGCAACGGAGTTAGCGAGTTTCGTGTTCCAAAAAAATTTCTCGAGATCGCGAAGCTGGTCGCGCTCCATTCGGACGACCGTCGTTGGGCACTGCTCTACCGGTTGCTCTGGCGAATTACCCACGGCGAACCGAAGCTGCTCGAGATCGTGATCGATCCCGAGGTTGCCCGCGCCTTTGAATGGCATAAATCCGTCCGCCACGACATTCACAAGATGCGAGCGTTCGTCCGCTTTCGGGAAATCTCGCGGGATGGCCGGGGCTGTTTCGTGGCGTGGTTCGAGCCGCAACACCACATTGTCGAACACAACGCCGCGTTCTTCGTCGATCGCTTCGCCTCGATGTGCTGGTCGATTCTCACGCCGGATCGTTGCGCCCACTGGAACGGAGACACGCTCACGTTCACCGAAGGCGTTGACCGATCGAAAGCACCGCGCGAAGACGAGATCGAAAAACTCTGGCTCACGTATTACGGCAACATTTTCAATCCGGCCCGCGTAAAAGTGCACGCAATGCAGGCGGAGATGCCGAAGAAGTATTGGCGCAACCTGCCGGAGACGGCGTTGATTTCGACGCTGTTGCAGGAAGCGCCGGGACGCGTCGACGAGATGATGAAAAAAAGCGCGGCGAAATTTGTGGCGAAAGACGACGAAGATTGGCGGCCCGCACCGGCGCCAGATAGCGCGAGCCTGACTACGCTGCGTAATGCCGCGAAGGTGTGCACCGCCTGCCATCTCTACAGACACGCGACCCAGACCGTTTTCGGCGAAGGGCCGAAGGGCGCGAAGCTGATGCTGCTGGGTGAGCAGCCCGGCGACCAGGAAGACCTTGCCGGTAAACCGTTCGTCGGACCCGCAGGAAAAATCCTGGACCGCGCGCTGGAAGAAGCGGGGATCGATCGAACGCACGTTTATGTCACGAACACAGTGAAGCACTTCAAGTGGGAGCCGCGCGGGAAGCGCCGGATCCACAAGAAGCCAAACTCGCGGGAGATCGCGGCGTGCCGGCCATGGCTTGAGGCCGAGCTCCGCGCCGTCGATCCCGGCTTGCTCGTCTGCCTCGGCGCGACAGCGGCGCAGGCCGTATTCGGCCCAGCGTTTCGCGTCACTCGCGATCGCGGAAAGGTGCTGAAGTCGGATGTCGCCGCGAAAGTGCTCGCGACGGTGCATCCATCGTCGTTGTTACGCCAGCCCGACGAAGAGTCGCGGGAGCGCGAATACAAATTGTTTGTCGCCGATCTCCGCGCGGCGGTGAAGGCCGCGAAGTAGACTACGGACTCGGAGAGGGGCTGGGCTCTGCGCTCTCCTTTTCCTTCTTCTTCGTCTTGCGCTTTTCGTCGGCGGCTTTTTCGGCGTCGGTCTTCGGCCCGACTTTCACCGTCTTCGCTTCGAGCGTTCCGTCCATTACCTTCCAATAGGAACCGCGGACCTCTTCATTCGCCACGACGTCTTTCATCGTCGCCGGTGCGCCCGCCTTCGTGATCACAGTCTTGTCCGTGATCTTGAAAGTGCGGGAATGCTCTTTCCCCGCGATCGTGAACGTCTTCGCCCGGGCATCGACGGCGGAAATCATTCCGTGGAATGGAATTGCGCGCGCTTTCGTGGCGTCGGTCGTTGTCTTGCTCGCATCAGTGGTCTTGGCCGCGGGCGAGCTCATTGTTTTGGCGGCGGGCGAGCTCGTTGTCTTGGCAGCAGGGGAAGCCTTGGCGTTCGGCGAAGTCGAAGCCATGGGGCTCGGAGTCGGCGACGCCGATTTCTTGGTGGCGCCGTTCGCGGCGAAAGGCAGGCAGCAGGCGAAGGCCGCCGCGCAGGCAGAGATGAAACGAAGTTTGTTTTTCATAGGTCAGGTTGGGTTTGGAGCTCTCGTTGTATCGGGTTCGAAGGGAGAGCGCAATGGTGGATGCGGGGATCTTGCGAATTCGACGTTCCGAGATTCGTTCTCGATTAGTCCTCCGGTCTCCCTGGCAACAGCGCCTCGCACGGCAACGTCTCCGGGCCTTTCTCGGTGCAGACGGCGTAAGTTGTTTGGACCACCTCCTTCGTGCTCTCTCGGAGATATTCCGGATACATGGATACGCCGGCGTACTCGCCCTTCGCATTCAGGATGTAAAAGTTAATTCCGAAATTCGGGTTGCCCTTGCTGTTGAGGAGACGCTTCTCGACGGTGTTCGCCTTAATCCGACGGCAGGCTTCGATCCCCGCATCTTTCGGATGCATGCCGCGGCGCATGTTCTCGACGATGAGAAACGAACAAAGGTTGTAGAGATTCGCTTCGCCGCGACCGGTCGAACCGGCGGCGCCGACTTCGCCGTCCACGTACAGCCCGGCCCCGAGAATTGGCGAGTCACCAACCCGACCCGATATTTTCCAGGACAGCCCGCTGGTCGTCGTGACGCCGCAGATCTCGCCTTTCGCGTTGACTCCGTCGCAATTGATCGTCCCATAAATGTGGCGCGGATCGATGAGCCCTTCGGCGACCATGTCCCGCATCGCTTTTTGTCCGGCCTCCGCCCGCTTTTGCGGATCGAGATAGTGCAAGGGATCGATCCGGCGTTTCCAATCCAGCCAGAGCTTTCGTGAATGTTCGGTGTTGAGGTCGTCCTCGATTTTGAATCCGACTCCGCGCGCGAAATCCTGCGCGCCTTTGCCGACGATCAAATGATGGTCCGTTTGTTCCATCACGGCCTTGGCTACGAGCGACGGCGTTCTCACTCCTTCAATACAGGCCACGCCGCCGGCGCGCCGTTTTGGTCCGTGCATGCAACAGGAATCGAGCTGCACGACGCCATCCGCATTTGGCAACCCGCCGTAACCTACGCTGTCATCGAGCGGATCCAGCTCCACGATGTTCACCCCGGCAATGAGGGCGTCGAGGACGTCCGCGCCTTCCTTCGTCATCATCGTGAACGCCTTCTGGACGCAGGTCATGTCGCCGCCGTTTTTGAATTTGTTGCCGTTCGCCGACGCGATCACGACCGGTTTCGCTGATTTGGAGCTGATCACGGTGGGAGCCTGCCCGAAGAGGGCGCGAGGAGTCACCGCCAATGTTAAACCGCCCGCCACGCTCGACTGCATAAAGCGACGTCTGTTCATGCTTCATCCAATCACGGGGCAGGGGGCAATGGCAACCTGGCGGATTCGGATTCCGTCGGTTCTTTAAAACATTTCCACGCAAAAACCGTTAAGGGACCGATTCAACAGTATCCCATAGGGGGACACCAGGGAGGGATATGAGTTTAGCACGTTACATCACCAGTTTGTTTATCACGTTCGCCGGTCTATCGGCCGCCGGAGGATCGCTTTTCGGCCAAACCGCGCCGGCGTTCAGTAAGATTGTCATTTTCGGCGACAGCCTGTCGGATACCGGCAACGTCCGTGACCGGACCGACTCGAAGAGCGGCGGCACTGTCGATTATCCGAGCGGCTCGTTCAATTACAGTGACGGCCGTTGGACTAATAGCAGCGACACCGATCCGGGTTCAGGGGGTGTACGTGGGCGTCTGGCACGAACAGCTTGCTCGCACTTTTTTGAACATCCCGGCCGCGACGTTCAGTCTGGGTGGCGGAACCAACTACGCTTTCGGTGGGGCGACCACGAACGACGGAACCCACGACGAAACGGTTGTGTCTAGCTCCGTGTTCGGGGATGTCACCATTACGATCGACGACATGGGCCGGCAGATGGACGACTACCTCGCGTCTCACGCGATCGATCCCGACGCGCTCTACGTGGTCTGGGGCGGCGGCAACGATCTTTTCAATGACGACAGCGCAGACAACGTCTCCGCGACCGCGACGCGCGCGACCGCGTTGATGACGCGGCTGGCGAATGCGGGTGCGAAATACATCATGGTGCCGAACGTTCCGCCGCTCGGCCTCATTCCGAAATATGCCGGCGATTCCGCGAAACAAACGTCGTTGAGCCGGGCCGCCGCCGATTATCGGAACGAGTTGAGCGCCGATCTGAGCGCCGCCTTGGCGGATCTCGCATCGCAGGGAATTATGCCGACGCTTTATCCCCTGGATGTTTGGACGAACACTATCCGCGTCATGACTTACCCATCGCGTTACGGGTTCATTAACATCCACACCGCGGCCCAGGGCCAGTCCAGCGTTAACCCCGACCAATATCTCTTCTGGGATGAAAAACATCCCACCACGGCTGGACATTATTGGACCGCCAAGGGCGCAAACGATGCCCTGACCCTTCCGTTCACGCCGCCGGGCAAGGCAGTCAATCTCGCCACTCGCGTCTTCGTCGATACCGGTGAGCGCGTCGCTGTCGCGGGATTCTTCGTCACGGGAGATGCCCCAAAGAAAGTTCTCATCCGCGGCATCGGACCGTCGCTGGCCGCGAACGGCGTTCCAGGGCCGCTCGTCGATCCCATGCTGACGTTGTTCGACGACACCGGAGCGGTGCAGATGACCAATGACGATTGGAAAAACTCACCCGACGCGGCTGAAATCATGAACACCGGGATCGCTCCGAAAGAAGATCAGGAATCCGCGATTATCTCCACCTTGACGCCGGGTAGTTACACTGTCTCTCTCGAGGGCAAGGATGGCGGGACCGGCAATGGTGTGGTTGAAGTGTACGATCTCGATTCCGGCGGTGCCTCCTCGCTGGGCAATGTGAGCACCCGCGGTTTCGTCGGTTCTGGCGACAACGTTCTGATCGGCGGCGTCATCATCGGAAGCGGCGAAAATCCCATCGTTGTCATCCGAGCCTTGGGACCGACCCTTTCAGCGAACGGCATCGCTGAACCGTTGCTCGATCCGACTCTTGAATTGTTCGACGAGAACGGCGTCAGCCTTGCGTTCAACGACAACTGGAAACAGGGCCAGGCGCCATCGGTGATCGCCACGCAGCTCGCACCCGGCAACGATAGCGAAGCTGTCATCGTGGCTTTTACTCCTCCCGGAAGCTACACCGCTGTCGTGCGCGGCAAGGATGGTGCGACCGGCGTGGCGCTGGTCGAAGCCTACCGGCTCCCGTGAGTTGACGTGCTACGTCGCGCGCCACCATGCCGTGATGGTGCAGGCGAGGACGCTGGTTGTCAGCTCATTCACGACTTGTCCCACGACGAACCAGGGATGGAGATTGATGAAAATTGCCGCGTTCACGATCAGCGGCGCAGCCAGAGCCATCCACATCACCGCCGCGAAACGCAGCGCGCCCGGTAACCCGCCCGCGAATACGCCGCCCATTCGTGCCACGAGCAGAAACACCGTGGCGATGGCAATGCAGCTTAGGAAAGTGATCGCGGAGGAGAGCGCGTAGCTGCGGTTGTTCTCCAGCCGCCAGGAATTCGGCGTTAATTTTTGGAATCGGTGAAACACCACGCCTATCCAGAGCCAGCTCGTAAAGATCGAGAGAATTCCGGCGATAGCGCCCGGCGCGAGAGCGAGTTGCAGCGTCTTCATGGCGAACCAACCGCGAGAATAGCGCGGCTCATTCCTCGTTGTCACGCCCGGAGATTTGCCTGGTATTTTTTTTCTCCGAGGCCGACCTCGGAAGGGCTCCCATCCGATTGGTTAATATGATTAAGAAAACAGTATTACTCGTTGCGCTCGTCGCGGCGGGGCTCAATTTCGGGACCGCCCGGACGGCAACGGCGGGAATTCACATCGAACTGGGCGACCGGCCATACTACAGCCATGGCCCGCGCTATTGGGAGGGTGAATATGAGATGATCTGGGTTCCAGGCCACTGGTCGGAGCACGGTCATCATTGGCTCCACGGCCATTACCGCCGCGGCGAACATCGTCATCATCATCACGACGATCGGGTCAACGCGGAGATTCATCTGAACGATCACCGTTAATCTCGGAGCAACTAGGAATAGGAACGGGCCCGGCGGCTTTCAATGCTGCCGGGCTCGATTCCTTTCCGGCGCGTGACTGGCGCATTTTCCATTCGGCAACCACAGTGGTTGCCCTACAATGTCGCGTGACCGAGACCGCAGCGTCTTTCGAAATGGCGATCGCTGTTCAGCCGGCGGATATCGACCGGCAGAACCACGTTAACAACACCGTTTACGTTCGCTGGATCCAGGAGATTGCCACGGCGCATTGGAACGCCACCGCTCCCGTGCCCGCGCGCGACGACATCGGCTGGGTCGTGCTGCGGCATGAGATCGACTACAAATCGCCCGTTTGCCTCGGTGACGAAATCGTTCTCCGAACCTGGGTAGGCAAAGCCACCCGCGTCACCTTCGAACGCTTCGTCGAGGTCCTTCGCCAGAGCGACCGCAAAGTGCTCGCCCAGTCCCGCACGCTCTGGGTCCCGATTAATCCCCAAACCGCCAAACCCACCCGCGTCCCTCCCGAAGTCCGCGAACGCTTTTCGATCTGAGGACGCTCCGCCCGCTCACCGCGACCAACCGCGGGGTTCGGGGTTAACTTATGGTCGGACTTCAGTTCCTATGGGTGCCAAGATTCTCTCGCTTCTGCTACTCCTGGCCGCATTCGCCAATCCGGCCCTGGCCAAGGACAAAAAGAAAGCGGCAGGCGTTTTTGTGTCGTGGAGGGAAGTTCCGTCCGTGACTCAGACGACGATCCAATCCGCAGCCGCCGGCGGGAAAATAAAAGAAACGCAAAAGGTCACGACCGCCAACGGTTCTATTTATTGCGCCGAAGTTAAGGGGACCGACGGCAAGTGGACCAAGGTTTACGCGACGGAAACCGGGACGCTCCTGAAAGTGGAGCCCGATAACGCCCGGAACAAGCGCAAGCACAAACCGCTCTTCGGATAGTCGCCGCGCCGACGGGAGTTTCTCATTCCAGATCAGCGGCGCGACCGCGCGACCGTTACCGCTTCTTCTTTGTTTTCTTCGAGCGCGAAGGAATTACGGCAGCAACGCTACCCGCGATGGACGATGCGATCCGCGCCACGACGCCCTTTTTCGGTTTACGCTTTGTCTTCGAAGCAGCGGGCCGCTTTGCTTTCGACGCCGGTTTGGATTTCGTTTTCGCTTTAGATTTCGTTGCTGTCTTAGCCATGGCCGACTCTGCCACGCCCCGCGCCATTAACTAATGGAAATTAGGTGCTCGCCGTTTACGCGAGCCGATTCTGCTCGGAAAGAATTTCGTCGGCTGCGGCGACAGGTCGCATTGAAATTGTCCGCCGAGCGGAATGGGTTTGGGCAATGACGCGAACGAGCTCGGCGGGATCGACCGGTTTGGTGAGGTGGCGATCGAATCCGGCTTGTAAAGCGAGATCGCGATCCTGCCCGCTTGCGCACGCGGTCAACGCGATCACTGGCACTTCGCGGCCATCGCGGGGCCGCACGAGTTCCCGAAGTTTGTGGATGAATTCGTATCCGTCCATCCCGGGCATCGCGATGTCGCTGACCACAACGTCGGGACTCAGGTTCGCCAACCCGGCCAGGGCCTCCTGCACGGAAGCAGCGAGCGTGACTGAAGCGCCGCATTTCGCGAGGGTTAGCCCGAGAAGCTCCCGCACACTTGGTTCGTCGTCGACAACCATGACGTTGAGGCCGCGCAGGTGCTCCGCCGGAAACGCGTCTTCAATCCAGAAGTGAGATGGATCGGTGTGCGAGGATGGCAGGCTGCCGACCGCGAGGATGGGCAGACGCACCGTGAAGCGGCTTCCTTCATTCAAACCCGCGCTTTCTACTTCGATTTCTCCGCCATGAAGGCGAACGAGCTGGTGAGCGATGGCGAGGCCGAGGCCGAGCCCGCCGTGACGCCGCGTCGAACTGCTATCGCCTTGGCGGAACCGCTCGAAAATGTGAGGCAACAATTCCGGGTCGATGCCCTGCCCGGTATCCGAGACAACAATGGTGGCGAACTCGCGCTGTTGCACGACTGCGATGCGAATCTCACCGCCCCGCGGCGTAAACTTGACCGCATTGGAGAGAAGATTCATCACAACCTGCTCGAGCCGCATCCGATCGGCGTGGACAAGAAGATCGTGCGACTCGACTTCGCTGACGAGCGAGACTCCCTTGGCGTCCGCCGCGGGCACGACGGCATCGATCGCTTCGGTAACGATGCGCCAGAGCTGCACGATCTCGCGATCGAGCGAGAGCTTTTGGTTCACGATGCGAGTGATATCGAGCACATCTTCGATGAGGCGTGCCTGTGCCTCGGCGTTCCGCATAATTGAATCAATAGCTTGGGTGCGTTCGGCTTCGCCCAGGACATGTTCCTGCATGAGCCGCGTCCAGCCGAACACGGCGTTCAAGGGGGTTCGCAGCTCGTGCGAGACCAAGGCGAGGAATTCATCTTTTTGTTCGTTCTCGCGCCTGAATGCGTCGGTCGTCTTGCGGAGTGCGTCCTCGGTGAGCTTGCGCTCGTGGATATCGGTGTAGGTGCCGAACCAGTTCACAATCTTGCCCGCGGCGTTGCGGTGGGGCATGGCGCTGCCCAGGAACCAGCGGAATTCGCCGTCGGACGCGCGTCTGAGGCGAAACTCGATCTCGTGAGGCGTGCTGGCACGGAGAGCGTCCGCCCACAGGGTCTCGGCGCGTTCGCGATCGTCGGGATGAACAAGCTCTCGCCATGCTTCACCGGTCGAATCATCCAAAGCGAGGCCGGTGTAGTCGTACCATCTCTGATTGCTGTATTCGTGGGAGCCGTCCGGGCGTGCTACCCAGACGATCTGAGGCAGGCCATCCGCCAACTGGCGGAGAGTTTCAAGTTCGTGAGGGAAACGCTCGTCAATTGACGCGTGTTTAGGCATGAGATTGTGGGTTGTCCGGCCCGGTGATCGGGATTCGGAGTACCCGGTTTTGGAGCAGGAATCATTCTTTCGAGAACACGTAATTCCGGAGCTCTCAAGCCCGTTGCTTGTCTCGAGGTCGGCGCGCTGATAAGACGGTCGGTGTGACCCGAAAGATTTTCCAAATCGGCCTCGGAGCGGTGGCGGGCGTTTATGTGGTGGGCGGTGGGCTTGCGATCGCGGGCTTGATCAACAATGCGCGCGAAGCCGATTCGATCTGGCGCGCTTCCGCGGTGTTTGGGGCGATGATCCTTGTCATCGGCCTGTTGGCCGGTCTCCTGGTTTGGCTGGCGAGGAAATGGTGGTGGACGCTGGTCATTGCGGCCGGAGTGCTTTGTGCGGGCGGGCCAGTGCTGTTGTTCGGCGCATTCTGGGTCGAGGAGGAACGAGCCAGCGTGCATCGACTGCAGGGCAACGCAGAGGTGAACTCGGGAAGATATGATTTCGGGGAACAACCGGCGTTGTTCGCGGTCGCGCAGGCAATTGCGGCGAACGATCAGGAAGCGATCCGGGCCGCGGCCAAAGCCGTTCCGGATTTGCAGGCGTCCGGACGCGATGGCGCAACGCTGCTTTGCTGGACAGTGAGGCAGACGTGGCAGCGCCGGGAGTTAGTTGAAGCTGTAAAGACGTTGCTCGCGCTTGGCGCGGATCCGAATTACACGAACGGCCATGACCGATCATTGGCGCTTGGCTACTCGATCCATGGGCCGGCGGAGGGTCTGCGCGCAATGCTCGACGCGGGCGGCAATCCGAATGCGGTGAACAATTACGGATGGCCGCTCGTCTTCATGCACTACAAGCTCGGCTATTACCAAAACGAAGAGCTGACGCGGCTCAATCTCCTGCTCGACCACGGCGCGGACATCAACGCGATCGTGCCCGACAAAGAACCGGAATCCGGGTACACCCTTGTGCTCTACACGACGCTGAACGGTTGGCACGATCCCTTGGAATACATGTATGCGCAGCATCTGCTCGAGCGGGGCGCCGATCCGCACCGGGTTGCGCCTGACGGCATGACGCTGGCGAAAAAGTTAACGCAACAGCGGGATCATACGCGGCTGAGAAACGACCACCGCCTGGGCAGTTCCTCTCGCTCTGGAAGTGGGCCGAAGACCACGGGGTCTTTGCGACGCCCCAGTGATGCGCCGACGATCGCAAACCGTTGCCATTTTCTCGGGAACACTAAGCAAGGGAATTTGTTCTCGAACTCCGCCGCCATTTATCTCTAACGTGGCAATTCAAACCCCAAACGGAGGCCCAAAAATAATGACCCGCAAATTCGCCCAAACGTTCGTTACTCTGATCTGCTCACTCGCTCTGGGGTCGAGCGCCACTGTTCTCGCCGCCGAAATCAGCGGCGTGAAATTGCCGGACCAGGTAACTGTGGGAGGCAAGAGTCTCAAGTTGAATGGCGCCGGACTAAGGCAGGCGACTATTCTCAAGATTAATGCCTACGCGGCGGGGTTGTATCTGGAAAACTCCAGTCATGATGGCGATGGGATCGCGAATTCCGATCAGCTCAAGAGCATCCAAATGGTGTTCATGCGCGATGTAAGCGCGAAGCAGATGGCGGACGCGTTCCAGGAAGGGTTCGACAAGAATTGCGTGGCCGGTTGCGCGGAGCTGAAGCCACACATCGGCAAGCTCCAGGGTTTGCTCAAGGACATGAAAAAGGGAGAGACGATGGCCTGCCATTTTCTTTCCGACGGAGTGGAAGTGATGATCCGCGGACAGAAGATGGGGAAGATAGGCGACAAGGCATTCAGCCATCAATTGATCCGCTGCTGGATCGGAAAGAATCCGCCCAACGTGGAGTTGAAAGACGGGTTGCTGGGCAAGAAGTAGGACCGAGATCGGACGTCGGTGTTAGACCGACGCCAGACCTCAGGCTCGTATGTCGTTGCTCGCGGCGACGCTACCTGTGAGTAAGCGAAGTCGTCGCCGTTCGAGTAAGAGGTGGTGTTCCGCCTACACCCTTGACCGTGAGCGTGAATGTGCCTCGTGCCGCATTCAACGGAACGGTCACTTTCATCGTCGACGACGTGGTCGCTGGATTAGGAGTAAAAGTGGCTGACGCGCCCGAAGGAAGACCGGTCACACTCAAGGTTACAGGGGAATTGAAGCCGTTCGTGCGATTAATCGTCACTGTATAATTTGCGGTGCCGCCAAATCTTCCGACCGAACGCGAGGAGGGGCTCACAGATAAGGTGAAGTTAGGCGCCGGGGTAGGAGTCGCCGTAGCAGTAGCGGTGGCCGTCGCTGTTGGAGTCGCGGTAGCGGTTGCTGTTGCTGTCGCAGTCGCAGTTGGGGTTGCGACGGGGGTGGCCGTCGCTGTTGCGGTTGGAGCGGCGGTAGCTGTAGCTGTCGCGGTAGCGGTGGGGGCTGCCGTTGGAGTAGGCGAAGGGTTCGCCGTGGCCAGCTTGAAACTTCCTATCCGCGTCCTCCACGAGAACGTTGCGGTGGTAGAATAATACTCGCTCGTAAACCAAAACGTACTGTCGTCCACCGGATCAACCGTGAGCGAAGCATAGTCGCCCCAGCGATTGCCCGTGCCGCTCTGGCTGCCCGTGCCGTCGAAGAGGTGAGCTTCTCCCTGCCCGAGGGTATTCAAAGGATCCGTCGCCAAGCGGCCGGCATAACGAAGCTGCGGTTTGATAGCGGAACTCGAGGCACTAAAGCCGAGGGCCATGTTTCCCTGCCCGTCCATGGCAACGCTGCCCATCCAGCGCCAGGTCGTGTCGGGTTGATAGGTGCTTTGCTGATAAACCGTGACAGGTCCGCTGCTGACATTGCGCAACTCAAACCAGCGAATTCCAGCAACGCCACCCGAGCTCACGCTGTAGTTGCCAACGACCGACTCGTGGTCGCCGAAGTTGCGATAGGCGAGCCTAAACATGAGGCGGTCGCCAATTCCGTCGAGATTGCTGCTCGAAGCGACGCCGTTCTGAGGAACGCAAGCCCGCGTCGAGGGACAAAGCGCGGTGTAACCGGCCGCCGGTGGGAAAGCGAACGTGGTAAAAGTGGAGTTACCAGGCGTCGTGAAATCGGCGTGAAAATGGTAGGTCGTGTAGTTCGGGTTGGAAGCCTGTCCCGGAAAACCGATAAAGGTCGCGGGTGCGCCTGCCGGGGGAAGAGTGGGGCCATCGAGGTCCGCCGGCAGGAAAGGATCAACTGAGCCGCCGAGAGGTCCGACAGGGCTAACAAAAGTCGCCGGCTGCCCTGCGAGCATTTTGGTTCGATCAAAGGCAAACGCCTGCGGGCCGAGGTAGGACGTGCCGGCCGCGTTGAAGACGTTCATGCTCATGTAATAGCCGTCCGGCCAGACGCTGATGTGCGGGTAATCGTAAAAATTCGATCCGAGATGAAATCCGTAACGGGCATAACTGCCGGTGGCATCGCTCGTCGTGGAAATGGCGACGCATTCATCGGTCACGGGGCCAGTACTGGTGCCTTTCGCGAATTGCGAAATGAGCCAGCGATCCGCCAGCCGATCGTACAACACGACCGGATCGCCGGCACCCCGCGTTTCGCAGGCGCCGCCGAAGCCGGCCCAGATCGATGCGATGCTGTTTGGACCGAGAAGTGAGGCCGTCGTGTTCTTGTCGAACACCTGGTAGCCTTCGTTGACGATCTGCACGTACTGAGTCTTGCCGACCGCGCCGTTGGTATCCGGCGGGGCACAGTTACATCCCACACCTGGAAAAGGAATGCCGTCGAAATTTTTCAGCGCCGCAGCGATGGCGGGCGAAACCGCGGCAAGCGTCGAGAACTGACTGGCGTGTTGATTTTGAATCACTGGGTCCTGGCTATCGATGTGGTGAAAAGGGACCTTTGGATTTTCGTTCGCTTCGTGCTCGTTCTTCCCATCGCGCTCGCTCCACGGCGGCATTTCGCGGACGGGGCGCGAGACGTCGTTCTTGTAGGAAGTGCCGATGTGGACAGTGTTGGCTTCGGCCTTCGGCCCTTGCGCCGAAACTGACGAGCCAGAGAACAGGCCGAGGCTGAGCAAGCCAAGCAACAGCGCGGCCGAACCGAAGGAGAGCGCCAGCACAAGCCGGAGCGTAAAGAAGGCGGAACGAGAGTTTAGGGATGGGTTCATATATTTGGAGGTGGGTTGGATAGCGACAGGGGTCGCGGGGTTTCACCAAAATTCGAACGCAGTCCGATGTTGTCACCTTACTTTTGTGTAACGCGCCGCGCGCGAGGCGACGGTCGCCACAGAGTCTCCTTTGCATTCCGGCGATGAAGAACCGCGGCAGGAAACGAATGAAATAACACGCCGGCGTCTGAGGAATAGTCGCGCTTCGAGCAGCGGCGAAGACGCAATCGCACATCCGCAAACAGGGTGCGCCGTGGTCACATCAGTCGTTGGCACGGAGACGGCTTTACTAACCCCCGCAATGAGGCTTCTCCATCTCTCTGTTTTTGCTGCTGCGCTTTGCTTGACTGCGGCTCTGTTCAGCCCTGTGCCGGCGATGGCAACGCCGTCCATCGTGGTAAGCGTCCCCGATCAAACGCTCGCCCTAATTAACGACGGTGTTGTCATCGCCCGGTATCGCGTCTCGACCTCGAAGTTTGGGTTGGGCGATCGTTCCGGGACCTACGCCACTCCGCTAGGCGAGATGGCCGTGGCGTCGAAGATTGGCGCAAACGCGCCGCTCGGCGCTGTGTTCAAGAATCGGCGGATGACTGGTGAAATTCTGCCGCCGAATGCGCCCGGGCGCGATCCGATCGTCACGCGCATTCTTTGGTTGCGCGGTCTGGAAAGAACGAACGCGCACGCCTACGGCCGCAACATCTACATTCACGGCACGCCCGAGGAACGTTTCATCGGACGACCGGCGAGCTACGGTTGCATCCGGATGCGATCGCGCGACGTCGCCCAGCTCTTCAACGCCGTCCCGCTGGGAACGCGGATCGAAGTGGCCAACACGGGCCTCGGCACAGCCGTCGCGCACGCGAAGCTGGATTCACGTACTCGGACAGCTCGCCTGGCCTCAAACTAGTCGCGCTTTGGCGCTGACAACGAGGCGTGAGCTTCGAGCCACTGCGTGATATCGGGGAGGCGTGTTTGCTTTACTCGAATCCGATCGCGAATCATGGAGATCGCAATATCGGCCGGTTTGCGCGATTGCGGCGTCATGAACTGCCGCGCGTAATCCTCAAGCTTTTCCACCGTCCCGGGCTCGGCGGAGAGCTGGGCCAAACGCGGCAGAAAGCGAGAGCGCGACGAAACATCCACGAGGTTTTCCATTTTTTCCCGATGTTGGATCGCGAAATCGAAAGCAAGGTCCGGATGCAAGTTCGCGACCGCCGCAACGATCTGGCTGCTATTGGTCGGGCCGGGTTCGTCCGTGAGAGCGAGGTCGAGGGCGCGTTGCGCAAGGACATTGTCACGCACGCCGCCCAACAGCCTGTAAAGAGTGTTTCGCACCAGCGGTTTCTTTTCGGAGCGAGCCTGGTTTAGAAGACGCTCCCAGGTGGGCTCGTCCGCGTGCCGGGCCACGACCTCGAGAATGGTTGTGCGGAGTGGGCCTTCAAGGACGGAAGGATCGCCAGTGCTGTAACGCCGGTTAACTTCCGTTACCACCTTAGCGTCACCGAATTTGCCGAGGGCACTGATAAGTTCAGTTCGCAACACATCGTCATTTGGTTTCTCGCCGGCGATCGCGGTCCAGGTAAGGCGCTCGAGGATTGGACTGAGTTTCGAGGAAGCATATTGGGCGAGCCGTTCCTGTCCCTGCGGATCTCCTTCGTACGCGTCGTAGGCCTCGGTCAGAATACGCGTGGCCCGCAACCAAAGATCGTCAGCGGCCTCGGCAGGAATTTGATCGATCAGGTCCAAGGCGTTGCTAGCGGATTCGTATCCGGCAAGGCCAAGGCCCCAATTGTCCGCGAGCAGGCCGATCTGATCCGCCGGATTCAGTTTCGCGTAGACACTCTTCAGGCGTTCAAGCTGCGGCGGAGGATAAAGAGTGCGGTAGTAGCCGGTTTGCCCGCTGTTGATAATAAGCGGTTCGCAGCCAGGAATGGTCAGGTCGCCCGCGCCGTTGGTTACCAGGGTTCTTACCTCAGCTCCCCCAAGCGTTGAAGCAATCACCGGCACGCGCCAGGTCAAAGGCTTCTTCTTTGGGTTATCGCGGCTGAACTCCTCTTGTTGCAATGTGACCTTGGTGTTGCCATCGGAGCACGCCACGTTTGCGACGCGAATAAGTGGAACGCCCGGCTGCAAGGTGAAGTCGTGCGCGATCGCAGTCACGGGTTTCCCGGCGGCATGCTCGACGGCGTTCCAGAGGTTGTCCGTCACGGTGTTCTTCAATCGATAGGTCCCGATATAGTCGCGAACACCTTGTCGCCAGACATCTTCGCCGACGTAATCTTCCAGCATCGCTATGATCGCGGCGCCCTTACTGTAAGTAATGGCATCGAACGCCTGGCTGATCTGCTCCACTGTCATTATGTTCTGGACGATGGGATGACTTGTAGAGAGTGAGTCCAGGTTCATGGCCGACTCACGGCTGCCAATCCGCTCGAGGGCAGGATTCCACTCCGGGTGAATGACACCGGTCGCTTTGTTTCCCATCCAGGAAGCGAAACCTTCGTTCAACCATAAGTCGTTCCACCAGGCCATGGTCACGAGATCGCCGAACCATTGGTGAGCCATCTCATGCGCCGCCACCTTGAAGATGGCCTGGCGGCGTTCTTCGCTCGTGATCGCGGGGTCGTTGAGAAGAACGCTCTCGAATGAGAAGATCGCGCCCCAATTTTCCATGGCGCCAAAGAATTGGCTGCTTCCCGGACCCGCTACGTTATCCAGCTTGGGCAATGGATAGGGCGCGCCGAAGTAGTCGTTATAATAAGGCAGAATCTTCGCCGACCCTTCAAGCGCCCAGCGCCCTTTCTCGCCGTCGCCCTTCTTTGCGACCACGCCGATCTCGGTACCTGCCGCCGTCGTCGTAATGCGATCGAATTCACCTACAGCGAGGAAGAGCAGGTAGCTCGACATCGAAGGTGTCGTGGCGAAAGCGATCTCACTGCTGCCATCCGGTTTTTGGGTGCGAGAAGATTGCGGCATGTTACCGATCGCGTCCTGGCCGGGCGGCGCAGTAACGCGCAGGTCGAACGGCGCGCGGTAATATGGCTCGTCCCAGCAAGGCATGAAACGGCGCGCATCAGGCGCTTCGAATTGAGTGAAGAGAGCGCGCTTTCGGCCTTCCGCCGACTCGTAGTCCAATGCGAAAAAACCGGTCGCATGCCGGTTGATTGGTCCGGTGTAGTTAATCGCGAGCCGATAGTTTCCCGGGGCCAGGGGCGAAGGGAGTTTGAAGGTGGCGGTCTGCTTATCGGCATCCACGGATGGACGCGCCTCAACACTCTTGTTTCGACTGTCCGTGAGCGTGACGGGTCCGAATTCGAGCGTCGCCGCGTTCAGCGTAATGCTGTCGGTTCGTTGAAGGATTTCGATGTCGATAATGGCCGAGCCGGCGAACCGAAGATTAACGGCGTCCGGCACGACAGAGATCGAGTAATGGATCGGGCGCGCATTACGCGGGAGCTGCGTCGGCACATCCGGGCCCGATGTGTCTCGTTGCGCGGGCCGGCAACTGACGACTGCCGTCAAAAGAAACGAAATGAGAGACAAGCGGACGGCGAAAATTCGCATGGTGATCTTGTTCCGACAATCGTCGCGGATTCACCATCGAGCGTCAAAGCGCTTTGCGAAGTTGTCGGGGCAAGAGCGAGCGATTTTTCTTTCCGTCTGCGGTCTTGACTGGTAAGTTCCGGGCAGCGCGGGAGGGCGCATGGAATGAAAAAGGTTTATCTGTTTGCAGTCGCAGCGATCGTGAGTTTCGCTTTGCTTCAATCCGTCGAGGCACGCGGGGGCAGGTCTTCCGGATCGACACCCCATTTTTCGGCGCCGAGCTACCATTCGGCCCCGAGCCGCAGCTACTCAATGGGGCGGCTCGCCATTATTCAGCGCCGCGAATTTCTTCAGGGCCGAACTATCGCACTTACGCCGGGAACCGTGCACGATTCGGGCCGACGACGATCGCACGAAACCCGACCTACACTTCGAACGCGCGCCGGTTCGACGGCAATCGCGTTACCGCGTACAATTCGCGAAACTATACGCGCTCATCGGCGCGAGTTACGCCGGGTAACCGGACCACCGTTAACCGTTCGCAGGGATCGATCGCGGGCGTGTCATCGCCCGCCACAATGGGAACTGGAATCGCCACTGGGATCGGAATCGCGACCACTCCTGGCACGGACACCGTTGCCATTTTCGCAACGGTTTCTGGTTCGTCTACGATCCATTTCCGTTCTACGGGTACGGCTATTATCCTTACGGCGGCTACTATGACTCCGCGTACTACGACGATAGCTATGCGACCGACGAATATTCGCAGGCGCCCGACACAGACCAGTCCTCATACGCCGGCGATGCGCGCGTGAACGATGTCCAGAGGGCGCTGGCCCGCGAGGGATATTACGACGGGGCTATCGATGGCAATCTCGGCCCGGCCACTCGAAACGCGTTGCGTCGGTATCAACGTGATCGCGGCCTGCAAGTGACCGGGAACATCGACCGCGCGGTGACCCAGGCGCTGCGGTTGCGATAACCGCTGAAATCGGGCGTCGAAGGTCCCACACCAAAACCGACGAGCATGGTTGTTCTTCGGAATTTAATTTTTATTTTCGTCCTGAGCGGCGCCCTGACGCTGACAGCGGCCGATCCGTCCAAGCCCGACTTTAGCTTCAGGCAGGTGGATTATTTCCATCGTTGGACGAAAGACGCGCAATACGAATTCACGCCGGCTAAACAGGAAGACCTCGAGCACTGGTCCGATCTGATCACCATCAATGGCTATCAGACTGTCGGGGATGGCGAACAACTCGCCGAGGTGGCCGACACCGTGTTGGGAAATTACAAAGGTCATGGTGCTAAAATTCTCAATACTCGGTCCGTGCCACGGACTGAAGAAAGCCCCGCCGAGCATTTGATTGTGGCCGTGTTTACCCGATCGGATTTCGTGGAGGCCGCATTCGCGCGGTTCAAGCTCTATGGGGCCCGGGGCTATTCGCTGATTTATTCGCATCGTTTCTACGGGAAGAAGGCGACCGAACAAATGAACGCCTGGTTGAAGGCGAATGGCAAGGAAACGGAAAAGGCCTTGCTGGAATGGGATCCGAACCTCGAAGTGTTTCCCGCAGAGTATTGACGCAGGGCTGATTGCGAAACCGCGTCGACGAGCGAAATTATTCGCAATGTCGTTCGCGCAAGTAATCGATAGTCTGGCTTTGCGGAAGTCGCCGGTTCTCCGCCGCTTCGAGGCGCTGATTTCGTCCAAATCGGACGCGGAACTGGAAGCGCTGGCGCAGGAAGCGCATGCGCTGACCCTGAAAAACTTCGGTCGCACGATGCGGTTGTTCGCGCCGCTCTATCTTTCGAACGAGTGCATCAATAATTGCAGTTATTGCGGCTTCTCCCGGGATAACCCGATCCTGCGAGTCACCCTGAGTCTCGATCAGGTTGCAGCGGAAGGCCGGTACCTGGCCCAGGAAGGCTTTCGCCACGTTCTCCTCGTCGCCGGCGAACATCCAAAATTTGTGAGCCAGGATTATCTGGCGGAATGCGTCCGCGCGCTCGCGCCGGAGTTTCTTCGATCTCGATCGAGGTCGGACCGATGGAGACGGCGGAATACGTTCCGATCGTCGGCGCTGGCGCGGAGGGGCTCGTTGTTTACCAGGAAACCTACAATCGCGAAATCTACTCGGAGCTGCATACCGCCGGCCCGAAACGCGATTTCAATTGGCGGCTCGATTGCGCCCAACGCGGATATGACGCCGGATTTCGCCGCCTCGGAATCGGCGCCTTGTTCGGCCTGTGTCGCTGGCCGGAGGAAGCGGTGGCGCTCGCGGCCCATGTCGAATACCTCCTCAAACATTGTTGGAAGGCGCAGGTCACAGTGAGTTTGCCGCGGTTGCGTCCGGCCGCGGGCGAATTTCATCCGCCATTTTCAATCAACGACCGCGAGATGGCCCAATTGATCTGCGCGTTTCGGATCTGTTTTCCCCAGGTGGGCATCGTTCTGAGCACGCGGGAGCGGGCCGCCTTGCGTGACGCTCTGGCGCCGCTGGGCGTAACGATGATGAGCGCAGGCAGCCATACCGAGCCGGGCGGCTACACGCATCAGGGTGCGGAAGCACTGCATCGGACCGTGCGCGGCCGGATCGTTGCGCCCGAGTTCGAGGATGGAGAAGGTCGGTCAGCGACGGGCCAGTTTGAGATCAGCGATGGCCGTTCCCCTGCGGAAGTAGCGAGCGCTCTTCGCCGGCGTGGGTTCGAGCCGGTCTGGAAAGATTGGGATGCCGGTTTGCTCGCGACATGAAGTTCTGGGTGAACGGCGCGCCGGCCGAGATCGATGGCCTAACGAGCGTCGCGGAGCTCGCCGAGCATTACGGCCTGCAACCGAATACGGTTTTGATCGAGCACAACCAGACCGCACTCCACCCCCGCGAATGGGCCAAGCGAAAGTTAGGGGAGGGGGACCGGATCGAGTTCGTTCGCGTCGTCGCCGGCGGCTAGGTGGATCGAGCGCTCCGTCGCTCGATGGGAGAAATGGCGGCAAAAACATCGAGCGACGGAGCGCTCGATCCACCTAGCGTCGCACCGCCAAGGCCAGGCGCAGCCCGAGAAAAACGAAGAGCGAGCCGACGGCGCGATTTAACCACGCAGCGACCGTCGGGCTTTCGCGCAACCGCGCGCTGAAAGCGCTCGAGAACCACGCCAGGATCAGGCACCAGGTTGTGCCAGTCATGACGAAGGTGAGCCCGAGGAGAACGAACGCGAAAGTCTTCGACGGCGCCGCTGCATCGATGAACTGCGGGAGGAACGCGAGAAAGAACAGGGCCACTTTCGGGTTCAGGATATTCGTCAGAATTCCCTGGCGAAAGGCCGCTCCGACGCCGCGGCTTTTGAAATGCGCCGGCATCGACAATTCGTGCTGACGTTCGATTAGCGCGCGCACGCCAAGAAAAATCAAGTAGCCGCCGCCGGCCATCTTCACAAACGTGAACGCCCAGGCGGAAGTAGCGAGGAACGCCGAAAGTCCCAGGGCGGCCGCGCCCGTGTGAAACATGCTGCCGACGGAAATGCCCAGGGCCGACGCCACGCCGGCCCGCCGCCCATGCGCCATGCTCCGCCCGAGAATGTAAAGCGTGTCGGGGCCGGGCGTGAGATTGAGCAGGATCCCGGTCGCGACGAACAAGGCGAAATCGTGGATTCCAAACATGGCGATGATTGGCGCCGCGTTCGGCGGGTTTAACGCGCCTTTACCACCACGCGCATTCCGTCTTTCTGGGTGACGGTGATGGGGGTGTCGGCCGCGATGAATTCCCCGTCCGTAACGACGTCGACGACGTGATCGGCGAAACGGGCTTTGCCGCTGGGGCGCAGCGTCGTTTGGGCGGTGCCCTCCATGCCGGGCGCCACATCGAGCGCGGTGACGAATTCGCGCGGCATCCCCGCGAGCGATGGTCCCGGCGGGTTGGTGGTCATCAGCGCGAAACGGCGGTAGAGATTGGTCTTCGGCAGATAACGCGCCAGCACCATGATCACCGCCATCGCCGCGACAAGGGTGAGAAAAGGTTCCGCAACGGAATCGCGAGCATGTCGCCGGTCGGGAAAAACGTTTCGCCCGGATAACGATCGATCATCGCCCAGAGCAACGAGGCGAGCATGAGGAACACTCCCACGACGCCGAACACGATGGTCGAATGGGCGAAGAAAAGAATTTCGACCAGAACCAAGACGACTCCGAGAACAAATAGCGCGACCACTTCCCAGCCCGCGAGTCCCGCCAGGTAATGGCCCGCGAAGAAAAGAGCGAAACAAATGGCCGCGATGATCCCGGGCATGCTCACGCCCGGCATCTTGAATTCGAGATAAGCGCAGATGATCCCGAGGAGAAGCAGAAGCGGCGCGAGCGCCGTAATCCAGAAGGCCAGGCGTTCGAATCCGCTCGGCTCGATCGCCACGAGCGCGCCTTTGCAAGTCCGGCCTTCTTCGCGAGATCGCCTACGGAATCGGCGAAGCCCGTCGGCGAGGAGCGGTTTGCCGTTGATCATGCTCGGTGGCTTCCTGCGCGTTCAAGGTCAACAGCGTCCCTTTCGCGTGCACGACGCGGTCGCCGATTTTCACTTCCTTTTCCTTGTCCATGAAAGCTTCGCCGACGTCGGGATTGTGGCCATTGCGGCGTGGCGGAACTGCGGACGAGGGCGGACCAATAGGAGAGCGTTTTTTCTTTTTCGGTCGCGGGCAGATCGGCGCCCGTGGCAAGAACCGGAGCAGCGGCGCCGATCGCGCTGACCGGCGACATATAAATATGACGCGTAGCCAGGGCGATGAGCGAGCCCGCGGAACCGGCATTGGTGTTGATGAAGGTGTAAGTCGGGATCGTCGTGCGGTTCAGCGCACTCGCGATGTCCTCGGCGGCATCGAGCCGGCCGCCATACGTGTTCATTTCAATGACGATCGCGCCGGCGCCGGCGCTTTCGGCGGCCTTGATCGCGCGCCGCAAAAACAAATGCATCGCCGGGGAAATTTCTCCGTTGAGCGGCGACGACGACGGTGTCGCCTTTCCGCACCATTTCGCGCGCGCGACGACGGCTGCGCGAGGGCGGCCAGGCCGAGGAGCAAAAGGAAAGGCCGGAACAATATTCTCATCAAAGGATCGCTTCTCGCTTAATTTGAATCGCGACCGGCAGGAACACGAGCGAAAAGTAAACGCGCATGGGAACGATCCCGACACAGACCATCGAGCAAATCGCCGCTGCCAACGACATCGTGGAGGTGATCGGGACGTATTTCCCGCTTAAGCGCGCGGGCTCGACCTTCAAGGCGCTCTGCCCGTTTCACCAGGAGAAGACGCCGTCGTTCACGGTGAGCCCGTCACGCCAGACTTTTCATTGCTTCGGGTGCGGCGCGGGCGGCAGCGTTTTCCGCTTCGTGATGGATTACGAGCATCTCGAATTCCCGGCGGCGGTGAAGAAGCTTGCCACGCGGGTTGGCATCCCGGTGATCGAAGAGCGCGGTCCGAGCGGCGGTGACGACGATCGGCAACACGAAACGCGGCGGGCGTTGCTCCAATTGCACGCCGAAGCGGCGGAATGGTTTCACGAGAATTTGGTGAAGACAAAAGTCGGCGAACCGGCGCGCGAATATTTGAAGGGGCGCGGAATCGACAGACGGATCGCGAAGGACTGGCAGCTCGGGTTCGCGCCGGAGAGCTGGGATGCATTTTTGAATTGGGCGTTGGAGCGCGGTTATCAGCAGCGGCTGCTTTTGGAAAGCGGGCTGGTCACCCGGCGCGAAGAAAGGCGGAGCGACAAGAAAGGCTACGACCGGTTCCGGAACCGCATCATGTTCCCGATCCACAACGACGTTGGCGAAGTGATCGCGTTCAGCGGACGGATTCTGGACAAGGATGCGGAGACCGCGAAATACGTGAACTCGCCGGAGACGCCGCTCTTCCGGAAGGGCCGCGTCCTGTTCGGCCTGCACAAGACGAAGCGCGGCTTAATCGAGGCGGATTGCGCGATCGTTTGCGAGGGGCAGTTGGATCTGATCACGCTCTTTGAGGCGGGAATTGCAAACGTCGTCGCGCCGCAGGGAACTGCGTTCACCGAACAACCAGGCGCGAATCCTGAAACGCTTTGTCAGCGAAGTCGTCCTTTGTTTCGACGCGGACGTGGCGGGACAAAAAGCGGCGGAACGCTCGCTGGACGCGTTGCTCCAGAACAATCTCGCCGTCCGCGTCGCGGAAATTCCGGCCGGCGAAGATCCCGATTCGATGATCCGTAAGCGCGGTCGCGAGGAATTCGAAAAGCTGGTAAGCAGCGCGCGCGATTTTTTCGAATGGTGGATCGAGAGAGAAACGGCTGCGGCCGATCTGGGTTCGCTCACTGCGAAAATGCAATTGGCCCAGAAGCTGGCGGAGACGATTGGGCGCGTCCAGGACCCGCTCATGAGAGGCGAAGTCGCGAATCGGGCCAGCGCCCGGATCGGGGTGCCGCGGATGGATTTCGAACGACTCCTGGCAAGACCGGGCCGCGACCGGTTTTCGGTTGATGACGATTCTCCCCAGCCCGAACGGCTGGCTCCGCCCCGACATGATGTAGCGATGCTTTGCGTCCTGGCGTTGCGCCACGAGGAGGCGCGGCAGTTTCTCCTCGCCCAAGCCTGGCAGCAGATGCTCGCCCACACTCCCGACGCCCAAATGCTCACTCGGATTTTGGAAAGCGATCTGCGACCGAATGACCCAGCGTCGCTGAACGCTTTCATGGCGGGTCTAAGCCCGGGAGAAGAAGCGCTCGTCTCGGGCTGGCTTCTCCAGAAGATGCCGCCCAATGGGGTCGAGGTCGTGCAAGGCTTTTGGAATGGTCTTCGGCAGGCTGCCTTGCGCCGTCAACTCCAGATCGCCGAAGGTCGAATGAAGCTGCCGCGCCTGACCACGGGTGAAGCGGTCAACTTTGCAGAAACAAATTCTTGACCTCACGGAGCAACTCCGCGAACTTTCCGCGTTTTCGCCTGCCCGCGTGCTCGACAACTGAACCCTGTCGCTGAGGGGGCAGGCAAAAAGGCCGAGCGCAAGCCGGCTGAAAACAGCAATACCTCAAAAGCACCCAACTTTGGCAACTCATCCGAGAAAACAGGCACGACGCGGAGCCCGGCCCTCTCCCAAAAAGCCGGCCAAAGCCAAACGAAGCCACCCGGCCAAGCCGAAGGTGAAAAAAGCCGCGCCATTCGCGGAAGTCAGTCGATGCATAAAGGGGCCAAAAAAAACTTCGCGTCCGGCCGCAGCAGCGCGTCCCTCAAATAACTCGGCCGAACCAGACGCCGACGAGATTCAGCCATTGGCGGCTGCCACCGACGTGCAGACTCGGATTCGCGAGCTGATCAAACTCGCGAAAGAGCAGGGATATCTCACCTTTGACGATCTCAACGAAGCGTTGCCGCCCGACCTGAGCGACGCCGACGAATTGGATGCGATCCTGACTCGCCTCCGCCGGATGGAGATCGACATCATCGAGGCGTCCGAGGTCGACCGCTACAAGGACGGGAAGAAAGAGAGCGAGGAAGACGAAGAGGAAAAGCCGGAGCCAAAGCTCGATATCCTGGACGACCCGGTGCGGATGTATCTCAAGCAAATGGGCCAGGTGCCGTTGCTGACCCGGGAACAGGAAGTGGAAATTTCCAAGCGCATCGAGGAGGCGGAGATCATGGTCCAGCGGCTCATCAACCGCTTTGGATTCATCGCCCAGGCTCATCTCGATCTCGCCCAGAAATTGAACGAAGGCGGCGAGCGTTTCGACCGCGTGATTCTCGACAAGAAAATCGAGAGCCGCGAGCGCTACATGAAGATGCTGCCGCGGCTTTGCAAGCAGGTCGACAAGGCGAGCGCCTCTATTCGGCAGCAGTACTGCCCAGATCCTCCACGGGCCGGCCCGGCGCGATCCTCGCAAGGTGAAGGCGTTCCAAAAGGGGGTCGCCGCGATTACAAAAGCTTTATCCGAAATTCTACTTCAAACAGAAGGTGACCGAGGAATTCGTCAACCTGGCGGATGAACGCTTCCAGGCTCTGACGCATTTGCAAGGCGAGATCAGCAAACACCCGCGCGAGAACGCGGCCCGCTCGCCGCTCACGGATTAAGACACGGGACCTGGAGACTTCACTCTGGCTTTCGCTCCAGGAATACGCGGAGCAATACAGGGCCTTAAAGGGCTGGTTGCACAAGGCTCTGCGAGCCAAAACCGAAATGGTCGAGGCCAATCTCCGCCTCGTGATTTCCATCGCCAAGAAATACACCAACCGCGGGCTGTCGTTCCTCGACCTGATCCAGGAAGGGAACATGGGGTTGATGAAGGCGGTGGAAAAGTTCGAGTACCGGCGCGGCTACAAATTTTCAACCTACGCCACGTGGTGGATCCGGCAGGCCATCACCCGCTCGATCGCGGACCAGGCGCGCACGATTCGCATCCCGGTCCACATGATCGAGACGATCAACAAATTGATGCGCGTCCAGAAGCAGCTCGTTCAGGAATACGGGCGGGAGCCGACCCCGGAAGAGGTCGCGGAGGAAATCCTGCTCCCGGTGGACCGTGTCCGCGCCGTCCTCAAAATGGCGCAGCAGCCGATTTCGTTGCAGTCGCCAGTCGGCGAAAGCGAGGAGACGAACTTCGGCGATTTCATCGAGGACAAGGGCGCCGAAAACCCGAGCGACATGACGGCGATTGTTCTCCTCAAGGAGAAGATTAAGGATGTCCTGGAGACGTTGACCGACCGCGAACGGCAAGTGCTCGAGCAACGGTTTGGATTGGTGGACGGCTACAGCCGGACGCTGGAGGAAGTAGGGCGACAATTTCGGGTTACCCGGGAACGAATCCGACAGATCGAAGCCAAAGCCCTGCGCAAAATGCGACACCCGACCCGGATCCGGCAGCTCGAAGGATTCCTGGAAGCGGCGGAAACCTGATCCCGAGCAACTTCCCACTCGGGATGGAGTTTAATCGGCGCTTATGAAGCGTGAAGAAGACGAGAAATTATGGGACGTGCTCGGCCATTCAGCCGAGCCCGCGGTGTCCCCCTTCTTCGCGCGCAATGTGTTACGGAAGGTTCGCGAAGCGAAAAGTGAAGATGCTCCGAGACGCGGGTGGGCGCTGCGCTGGCTGGTGCCCGCTGCCGGCGTCGCCACAGTAGTCATTGCCGCGCTCACCTTCCCAAGTCATCTCATCGACCGGCCCCACTCGGCTTCAACGGCTGAAGTGCTTTCTGAGAGCCAGGACAACGATCTCCTCGCTGACCTTGATGACCTGGTCGGCCCTGAAGACAGCCCCGCCTGGGACGACGCGGTTTTACTGTAACCGCGCCAGCCCGGCGACTCGACCTTCGGCCGCGCTTTAGTAGTATCGGTACGGGCGAACGGCCCGGTGATATCGGTTATAGCGGTAGTAACGGTGATGATACCGGTGATACCGCGGCCCGACGTAAACGACCGCGCGCGGGTATCCATAGTAGTCATACGGATAATAGCTCGAGGCGTAGGGGTAACCGTAACCATATCCGTACCCGACCGGAAACCCGAAGCCGATGCCAATCGATACGCGCGCTTCACTTCGCGGCACCGCGGCAAAGGCGAAAGCTCCCACTGCAACCGCAATCAGAACTAATTTTTTCCAGTTCATGCTTAATCCTCCGTGTGAATATGTCGTAACTTAACACGAGTTTGGACGCTTTGTTTGTGAAAATTATTCAGCGCGGTCTGTAACGCGCACCGGATAACCCGTGATGCAAACGTCGGATCCGATTCGTTCGTAAACGACCGCGCGGAGCCGCACACTTTCTGCCGTCGAGCCCGCGCCCGATCCTGCAAACGCTCGCGCACGACCGCCGGTCAACGTCGGCGCCACATAGATTTGCGCCTTGTCGATCACGCCTTCGTCCAGGGCCTGACCAAGGACGTTGCCACCGCCTTCGATCAGGACGCTCGTGATTTCGCGCTCGCCGAGGTCGCGCAGAAGAGCGCCTATTTCGATTTGACGATAAACCAGAGTTCGCTCGCGAAATCGGTCCGCGAAGATCCGAGCGTGCCGCGGCAATTTCCCGGAGCGCGACACCACCACTCGCCACGGCTGCCTGGTCTGCGATTGTCCGCGAACGGTGAGCCGCGGGTTGTCCGCTCGGATGGTTTCCGCGCCGACGAGGATCGCATCGACCCTGGCCCGGAGCTGGTGGGCGTGGTGGCGGGACCGCGCCGAAGTCACCCACGGGCCTTCCCCTGGCGGCATCGTTAAACGGCCGTCCAGACTCATCCCGCATTTGGCGATAACGAAAGGAAGCCGCGTCCGGATCCACTTGTTGTAGGCCTCGTTCATTTTCGTGCAGTCATCGGCCAGGACGCCTGTCTCCACGTCTATCCCCGCTTTTCGCAAGGCATCGATCGCGCGACCGGCGTGCTTCGGATTCGGGTCGACCGTCCCAATCACCAGACGTTTCAGTCCTGCCTCGACCAGGGCTGTCGTGCATGGGCCCGTGCGACCGGTCGTGGAGCAGGGCTCGAGGGTGACGTACATGGTCGCGGTCGTGGGCAACCGCCGGCCAAATCGGGCAAGGCATTCTACTTCGGCGTGCGGCGCGCCGGCACGCCGATGATGTCCCCGCGCGATGATCTTCTGACCGACTACAAGGATGGCGCCGACGGCTGGATTTGGACTCGTTAGGCCAAGGCCGCGCCGCGCTTCAGCCAGAGCGGCCTGCATGAAGGTCGCGTCGCGCGCACGAGTAGTCATCGGTGCAGACATATCGTCCGAACCTGCGGTGAGCAAGTGAATGCACAGTTGATCCGATGTGAAAGTTTGGCGCAGTTCCCTTGGATGCCGGCACGGGGAAGCTGTGCCAATTCGTCATTGCCTGGTCGTTCGGCGAAATGCCGTAGATTTATGTAAGCCCGGAAACATCAGTCGTTTGCACGGACATCCGAAGGCTCTACGCGGCCTGGCATTTCTCTCGCTAGTCATCGACTTGCTCTTTAAACAACCAAGCAAAAGGAGAATTGATTATGAGTTTAATTCGCTATCAAACCCCGAGTTCTGTCATGCCTTCGCTTAACCGCTGGGCCAACCTGCGGGACGAGCTCGACACTTTGCTCGAGCTTCCCTTTTTGACCGGCGGTGCCCGGCAGGCCCAACTTTTCACCGGTTGGACTCCGGCGCTCGATCTGTATCAGAACAACGATAACGTGGTCGCGATCGTCGAGCTTCCCGGCATGCGGAAGGAAGACATCGAAATTTCGTTGCAGGACGGAATGTTGACGATAGGCGGCGAACGCAAATCGGAAGAGGGCGGCAATGGCGAGAACGCGAGCCGCACTGAGCGCTTCACTGGCAAATTCCGCCGGAGCATCACGCTACCGACGCGAGTCGACGCGAACAAGGTGAACGCTACCTACAAAGACGGCCTCCTCACCGTCACGCTTCCGAAGGCCGAAGAGGCCAAGCCGAAACAGATCCAGGTCAACGTCAGCTAACAATCTCAAAGAAAGGAAAACCGAATGAATACTTTGGTTCGTGAAAATCGTAGTGGCGCGAGCAATGGCGAGCGCGCCCCGGAACAATTCATCGCTCCGCCAGCGACCGTTCTCGAAAACGCGGATGGTTACACCCTGGAAGTTGAAATGCCGGGTGTGAGCAAGGACAACCTCGAAATGTGGGTGGAGAATAACGAGCTGACCATCGTCGGCCGGCGTTCGATGCCCGCGGTCGAAGGGACGCTCCTCCACCGCGAGTCGCGTTCGGAAAATTTCCGGCGCGCCTTCGAGCTCGATCCCTCGATCGATGCCGAGAAAATCAGCGCGAAGATCGAGCAGGGGGTCGTCCGGCTGACGCTGCCGAAAGCGGAACAGGTCAAACCGCGCAAGATCGCCGTTTCTTAAGCGACAAAATTGTTGGGTTAGTTACGCAGGCCGCAAGCCGGAAGGTTTGCGGCCTGTCGTATTCTTACCGAGCTTTTCTACTTGGCGAACTCGGCGACCGCACGTACTTAAGAGGCCCCTCCCTATGGCTACAAAAACTGAAGAGAAAACTGCCGAAGACAAAGTCATCGCGGCTCGCAACAAAAACCTCGATCTGGCGCTGCAGCAGATCGCGAAAGACTACGGCGACGGCGCCATTATGCGGCTCGGCGACGCCACAATTGTCGACATTGACGTCATTCCTACGGGTAACATCCTGATCGACCGCGCGCTCGGAGTCGGCGGATTTCCACGGGGTCGCGTGGTCGAAGTTTACGGGCCGGAATCGTCGGGCAAAACGACGCTCACGTTGACGGTCATCGCCCAGGCCCAGAAGCGCGGGGGCCTGGCAGCGTTCGTCGACGTCGAGCACGCGCTCGACCCGCAGTACGCCCGTCGTCTCGGCGTGAACATGGACGATCTGCTCGTCTCGCAGCCGAGCTCCGGCGAAGAAGCGCTGCGGATTGTGGAGACCCTCGTGCGTTCGAACGCGCTCGACGTCATCGTCCTCGATTCCGTCGCGGCCCTGGTCACGAAACAGGAGCTCGAAGGCGAGATCGGCGATTCCACGGTCGGTGCCCAGGCGCGCCTGATGAGCGCCGCGATGCGCAAGCTGACTTCGCTGATTTCAAAGGCGCGGACCTGCTGCGTTTTCACCAACCAGATTCGCGAAAAGATCGGCGTCATGTTTGGCAATCCGGAGACAACGCCCGGCGGCAAGGCCTTGAAATTCTACGCCAGCGTTCGCATCGATATTCGTCGGATCGGCGCGATCAAGCAGACCGACGGCGTGGTCACCGGAAACCGGACGCGGGTCAAAGTGGTGAAGAACAAAGTCGCTCCGCCGTTTACCGAAGCGGAATTCGACATCATGTACAACGAGGGCATTTCCTCGACCGGCGCTCTCCTCGATCTGGCGCTCGAGAAACAGATCATCGAGAAACGCGGCTCATGGCTCAGCTACAAAGGCACCCAGCTCGCCCAGGGCCGCGACGCGGGCAAAGACGCATTGAAGAACGACCCCGCGCTTTACGAAGAGATCGAGGCCGCGGTCAAGGCGAAGCTAGACGAGGAGAAGAAGTAGCCGCTTGGAGGGACGGGCGCTGTCCCGTCCCCGGAAAAGACAAGGGGGACGCCCCGGCGGGCGTCCCGCCAGTATTTTCGGCGGTCGTCCCAGTAATTCTCGCGTCGCCCCAGATGTCGCGCTTTATTCCGCCGGTCATGCTTTCGTTGCCTTTTCCGAAATGGCGTCCTCGCGAACAGACGCGATTTCTCGTCGTCTTGCTCGTGGCGTCCGTCTACGCCCACGGCTCGGTCGTTGCCGCGCAATCGGTCACCCGTGCCGAAACACTTAAGATCGCCGAGTCTTTCATCGAACATCATTGGCAGGCGTCCGCAAAAAATGTGCGGCACGGAAGGGATGGTGCCGGGGTGGACGTTCAGACGCCCGACCGGGATGGCGGCCAAGGCAATCCGCCGGGCGAATGCTGGGTCCCGGACGCGGAGAACATTGGCGTCGCTTACAAATGGGGCGGAAACGACAGCCCGCAGAGTTTCAGCGCCGGAGTCCGCGCCGGAAAAGCGGCGGGTGATGTTTACACGGACGCGAAACGCAAGGGCGGTGGGAAAACAGTCAGCGGCGAGGCTGTCGGCATCGATTGTTCCGGTTTCATTTGTCGTTGCTGGAAGTTGACGACGCGGCATTCGACCGAATCACTGCCCTCGATCTGCGAGAAACTCTCCTCGCCGGCCGAGCTCGAGCCCGGCGATATCATGAACGGCACGGGTGCCCACGTGATGCTCTTTGCGAAGTGGCCAATCCTGAAAAGACCCATGCGCTTTTCTATGAGGCGGCGCCGTTCAGCAAAACCGTCGCCTCGGAGCGAGATGTGAATCAAATGACGAACGTCGGCTTACAAGCCGCTGCGCTACCGTCAGATTCGCGATTAATCATGACCGCCGCCGAAATTCGCCAATCCTTCTTCGATTTCTTTCGCGAGAAACAGCACACCATCGTGCCCTCGGCGTCGCTCCTGCCGGATTCGCCGAATCTGCTTTTCACGAACGCGGGGATGAACCAATTCGTCCCGATATTTCTGGGGCAACAAAAGGCCGGCTTGGAATCCGCCCCGCGTCGCCGACACCCAGAAATGCATTCGGGCCGGCGGCAAACATAACGATCTGGATGACGTCGGTCTCGACACGTATCACCACACGTTTTTCGAGATGCTCGGGAACTGGAGCTTCGGCGATTATTTCAAGAAGGAAGCAATCGACTGGGCATGGGAGCTGGTCGTCGAGCGCTGGAAACTTCCGGCGACCCGGCTTTACGCCACGGTTTACAAACCGGGGCCTAACGAGCCGAGCGAGTTTGACCAGGAAGCGCACGATCATTGGGCGCGGCTCTTCGAAAAAGCCGGGCTCGATCCCGCCGTCCACGTCGTCAACGGGAACAAGAAAGACAATTTCTGGATGATGGGCGAAACCGGCCCGTGCGGGCCCTGCTCGGAGTTGCACGTCGATCTCACCCCGGCAGGCGACACGAAAGGCTCGCTCGTCAACGCCGGGGACGCGCGTTGCATCGAGATCTGGAACCTCGTCTTCATCCAGTTCAACGCGCAACCTGTAGCCGGGATCGGCGATCCCGGCCGGATGGAATTTGCACCGCTCCCGCAGCGGCACGTCGATACCGGGATGGGCCTGGAGCGGATTACCGCGATGATCCAGGGGACGAAGAACTTCAGTGATTTCACGGGCATCGTCTCGAACTACGAGACCGACGTCTTCCGCCCCATCTTCGATGAGCTGGAAAAGTTAAGCGGAAAGAAATACCGCTCGACCCTCCCAATTGTAGGGCAAGCGCTCCGCTTGCCGGAGGACGAACACAGCAGCCGGAGCGGCCGCCCTACAAATGAAGAGCAGGAGAAGATCGACATCGCCTTCCGCGTCATCGCCGATCACATCCGCACCCTGAGCTTTGCCATTGCGGACGGCATCCAGCCGAGCAACGAAGGCCGCGGCTACGTCCTGCGCCGGATCCTACGACGTGCCGTCCGTTACGGCCGCACCCTGGGATTCCACGAACCATTCTTCTTCAACCTTACGGACGTTCTCGTCCGCACTATGGCCGACGTCTTTCCGGAATTGCGGAACCAGGCAACCCAAATCAAGGAAACCCTGCGCCGGGAGGAGGAAAGCTTCAACAAGACCTTGGACAAAGGGATCGGATTGTTTGAGAGCGAGGTTTCCCAATTGAGCCACGGGAGGATTTCGGCCGCGTTTGCCTTTCGTTTGTACGACGAACAAGGTTTTCCGTTCGATCTTACCGACCTGATGGCCCGTGAACGCGGCCTAACGATCGATACGACTGGCTTCGATATCTTGATGGAGGAACAGCGTGCGCGCGCCCGCTCGGCTCAGAAGAAAACATCGATAGAGCTTTCCCAGACCGACGGAAATGCGGCGACGAATTTTCTTGGTTACGACCACGATCACACCGGCGCTGACGTCCTCGCGGTGGCGTTGGCGAACGGAAAGCCAGCGGTGGTTCTCAACAATTCGGTTTGTTACGCCGAGATGGGGGGACAGGTCGGAGATAAGGGGCTCATGAAGAGCGAAGGTCGCACTTGGAAAATTGCGAACACCGAGAAATCTGGGTCCGCTTTTGTCCATCTTCTCGAAGCTAAAGACGCCCCAGAACCCGGCACACACGTCACCGTTACGATTGATGCGCCCCGCCGACGCGCGATTGAGGGGCATCACACGGTGACGCACGTTTTGCATTGGGCGCTCCACGAAAAAGTGAGCAAGGATGCGGTCCAAAAAGGCAGCTACGTTGGCCCGGAGAAGCTAACATTCGATTTTTCGAGTGCGGCGCTGACGGCCGAGCAGAAGCGACAAGTCGAAGCGTTAGTGAACGAGAAGATCGCGGAGAACGCGGCGGTTTCGTGGACAGAAATCCCGTACGTGGAAGCGAAGAAGCGTTCGGACATCCAGCAGTTCTTTGGCGACAAGTACGGCGAGACCGTGCGCGTGGTGCAGATCGGCGGCGAACCAGTGCAGCTCAACGGCTATTCAATGGAGCTCTGCGGTGGGACGCATGTTCGGGCGACCGGGGACATCGGTTCGTTTCGGATCGTAAGAGAGGAAGCGATCGCGGCGGGGATTCGGCGCATCGAAGCTGTCGCGGGCGAGGCGGCGAAGGATTGGGCGAAGGAAGAAGCGGCGCGCCAGCAGGAAAAGTTCGAGACGCTGGCGCGGAAGAAGAGCGAAATCGCCGCGCTGCCAGCTTTGAGTGAGAACGCCGAGACCTCCGCGATGTTGCAAGCGATTGACGCGCGCGCCGCGCATCTCGAAAGGCTGGAGGCAGAAGTTCACGAATGGCAGAAGCAGCAGGGCAAGGCTGCGGAAGCGGATTTGAAGAGTCGCGCCTCCGCCACCGCGAAAGAACTCCGCGCAGCCCACGGCGACGCCAAAGCGATGGTAGCGGCAGTAGCCGACGCGGACGGCAAACTCCTCCAAAGCGTGGTGGACGCGCTCAAATCGCATTTCACTGGCCCAATCTTTTTGGCCGGTTCTTCCGAGGGTCGCGTCGCCATGATCGCATCGGTTCCGAAAGATCTCACCACGCAGTTCCAGGCGAACAAACTAATTCAGGAGATCGCTCCGATCGTCGGCGGCAAAGGCGGGGGCCGGCCGGACAACGCGCAGGGAGCCGGGAAAGATCCGTCGAAGATCGACGAAGCCCTCGCTCGAGCGCGCGAAATTCTGTTGTAGCGACGGCGCTCAGTCGCCGTGCCACGCTTTGTTACGGCGACTGAGCGCCGTCGCTACAAGAGAGGCTAGCTCGGCAACATCAACGTCACCAACGCGGTCGCGCCCACCGCCAGGACCAGGATTATGCAATAGACCAGGCCGCCGAAGAGGAACTTCATCATCGTCATGATCCAACCCTGTTTGTAGACGCGGCGGATCGACAGAAAGATTTGGATGACGATCGCGCAGGCCATCAGCCCGGTAATCCAGCCGCCCAACGCCGGCACAGTCCGATTGGCGCCCATCACCGCCAACGACGTGATGATCACCGCGACATAAAGAAAAGTATGGATGTGGAGCGCGTAGACCAGGTGCTCGACGTAGAAGCGACCTTTCCGGATGTAGAGAACCTTCAGGATGAAGGCGAAAAGCGGGATGCAACACAGCATCATCGCGGGAATGTTGCTCCTCAGCGTTTCGAGGAAAAGTTTCGCCCTGGCTCCGTCCTCGCCGATCTTTTCTTTGACCTGCTTTTCGAGCCACAAGGCGAACGGAGACTTCTTCTCGCCTGGAGGACCCATAGAGAAATGATGCTGCGCCTTCGGCGTCGAGGCGATGGGCGGGATCGAGATCGATGGGTTAGGGATCGCCGGCGCTGTAACCACGGGATCAGGCGGCAGGGGCACAAGTGGGGGCGTGACTTCCTTCTCTGGGTCCCGCACTTTTGGAATCCGCGCCACCATCGCGGCGATCTTCGCGCGCTCCTCGGCGCCAAGACTTTTACTCACTTGCGATTTAACATAGGCGCGGATCGTCTTCTTTAGCTCCGCACGTTCCTCAGTAGTGAGAGCACCCTCCGGTTCGGCCAGTTTCACCCGCGCCAGTTCCACCTGCGCGCGCTGTTCGGGCGTCAGCGGAGAATTCGGCTCAATCATCCTGGCCATAGTCGCCACGAGTTCAGTGCGGTCCTGCGCAGTCAATTGAATTGGACCGTCGGAATCCCAGTTGATCGCCCGGGCCAGGAGGAAGAAAACAATGCTCGCGATAAGATAAAGGCGGAGCGGATGGACGTAGCGCGCGCGGCGTCCGGCGTTGAAATCGTTCGTCAACTGCCACGGGTGGATCAGCAACTGGTTCATCGAATGGAGAAATTTTGTGTCCCAGTTCAGAAACGAATCCGCCGCATCCAGCAAAACTCGAAAAATCGAACGCCGGTAGTCGATCGCATGTTGACCGCATTGCGCGCAGAATTCTCCCGTTAATGGGGCGCCACAATTTTCGCAATGGGTGAGCGGTTCGATCGGCAATTTCGACCGGCGCCGGAAGCCAAATATTCCTCGCCGTCTGGGCGGCTCTTCGGCGACGGAAGACGCGGCATCGGCGAGGATGATCTGCTCGATTTCGTCGCTCATCGGATCAGCGTCATTTCAGTGCGGCCCAGACGCGATGGACATCGTCGTGGTCCTCGAGGGTTTGGAGGAATTCGCCGGTATGCTGCCGCTGGTCGTCGGGTAACTCAGGGAAACTTTTCGCGATGTAACCGAGCTCGCTGGTCACGAGCGTCCATCCGTTGCTGGAAAGCCATTGGGAGACCGCGTGCAGATCTCCGCGCTCGGTAATGAACCGCGCGCCCGCGGTTCCTTCCGGAATGTCGTCGTTCTCTGCCGGAGAAAGCGGTTCGACATTCTGGGCGCCGGCCTCGATCGCGGCTGCTTCGATGTCCGCGTTCGGATCGGCATGGTGCGCGTCGACGAGGCCGACGTGATCGAAGAGAAATTTGTTGCTGCCGGGCGCGCCGAGCTGGCCACCTTTCTTGAAGAGGACGCGAATCTCGGGAGCAGTGCGGTTGTTGTTGTCGGTCAAAACCTCAACAATGATCGGCACCTTGTTCGGGGCGTAACCTTCGAACACGACGTGCTCCATCATGAGCTTGTCGTCCCCGATGCCCGCGCCCTTTTTGATCGCGCGCTCGATTACGTCGCGAGAAACACTCGCTTTGCGCGCTTTCTCGACGACCGCCGCCAGACGGGCGTTTCCAGCCATCTCCGCACCGCCGAGTTTTGCAGCGACCATGATTTCTTTTACGAGCTTGCCGACGACCTGGCCTTTCTTCAGGCCCGCGACCTCGCGCTTCGCATGCAACCATTGGCGACCCATAGGGAGGGTTTAACAGGTGCGGCGGGCATCAGCAAGCGAGGGCTCCTGCGGGGGACGCGCAGGAATTTCCAAATCCCGATTCCCAAACCCCAAGGAAATCCCAAACTTCAACCTACCAAACGAGTCTCGTAACTCTCCATTGAGAATTGAGGCTTGGAACTTCCCTGGGATTTGGGAATTGGGATTTCGAGCGAAACGCTTGAGCGCTCAATCGCGGAAGAGAAACAGCGGCCGTCCCAACCGCCCCGATCGCGAAGAGCGCAATGTCGTTGCTTACGAAATACGGATACGCCATCAATGCCAGCCCCAGGAACATCGGCTTCCAGACGTGCATTCGCTTTCCGTAAATGAACGCGACGAAGCCGATCGAGCCGAAGAGCAGTCCGCCAATGAGATTCGCGCCGCTGAAAACTGGCATGACCATTTTCCGAGCTAATCTCAGGCCAATGGACGACGCCCCTTGTGCGTGCCTTTTGGACCTGTAGCCGCGGCGCTCTGTCACCCGCGGACCGCGCCGCTAAAGGCGGTGCGGCGACTGAGCGCCGCGGCTACAGCCAGGAAACTTGAAGATTGACCCTCGTCGCGTCGCGATGCCACGATTCGCGCTCGCAACTTCAACCAAACCGAAGGGAACCACGTGGCGTCGAAACTTTTCAGAACCAAAAGTCCGGAGCTGTTGATGCGGGAATCGGAACATCCCGATCGCCTGATGAAGCGGTCGCTCAAGGCCTTCGACATAACGTGTCTCGGGATCGGCGCGATAATTGGCGCTGGCATTTTTGCTCTGGCAGGAACTGCGGCCGCCGGCGAGCAAGTCGCCGCCTCGTCGCTTTGGAAAACTCCGATTCTGAATCTGATTCAGTCCTGGGTGAGCGGCGCCGACCTGGTACTGGGGCGGCCGGGCGCCGGACCCGCGGTAGTTATATCTTTCGTGGTGGCGGCGGTCGCGTGCGGGTTCGCGGCCCTTTGCTACGCGGAACTGGCTGCGATGATTCCGGTCTCAGGCTCAGCCTACACTTATTCGTATGCGACCCTGGGTGAGCTGATCGCGTGGATTATCGGTTGGGATCTTATCCTGGAATATGCCGTGGGTAACATGGCCGTCGCCGTCGGGTGGTCGGATTATTTTGTGAAGCTCCTCTACAGCCTGACTCACGGCGCCATAAAATTTCCGCTCTGGCTGGTGGTCGATTCTACGACGGCGGCGACCAAAGTTTCTCAAGGCGGTGAGGCCGTGCAGTATTACTCGTCGCTGGATTTGCCAAATCTTTTTGGTCACTCCGTCGCCTTTAATCTGCCGGCGTTTTTGATCGTCATGGCGATCACGACGCTGCTTGTTTACGGCATTCGCGAAAGCGCGAAAACCAACACGGCGATCGTGGTGGTCAAAGTGGCGGTCGTGGTTTTCTTCATCGCATTTGGGTCTTTCATGGTTCATCCGACCAACTGGCAGCCTTTCATGCCTTCCGGCTTCGGTGGTGTGATGAGCGGCGCGGCCATCGTCTTTTTTGCGTTCATCGGCTTCGATGCGGTCTCGACGACCGCCGAGGAAACCCGCAATCCGCAGCGCGATTTGCCGATCGGAATGATCGCCAGTCTCGCTATTTGTACACTGCTTTACGTGCTGATGTCCGGCGTGCTGACCGGGATCCTGAAATACACAACCTACCTTGGGGATTCCGCCGCGGTCGCGACCGCGTTTGCGAGCAAGCCGTGGGCGCAAGCGCTCGTGAGCGCCGGCGCTCTGGCCGGGCTCTCGTCAGTCCTTCTCGTGTTTCAACTCGGACAGCCGCGCATTTTCATGGCAATGGCCAGGGACGGCCTGTTGCCCAGTTATTTCGCGCGGATTCACCCGCGATTTCGGACACCGCACATCACAACGATCTGGACCGGCTTGATCGTCGGCGGTGTTGCCATGGTCACTGACATCGGCTCGCTCTCCGATCTCACGAACATTGGGACCCTCTTTGCCTTTATTCTGGTGTGCCTCGGAGTTCTGGTTCTGCGCCGCACCGATCGGAACCGCCGCCGCCCTTTCCGCGTTCCTTTTGTGCCGTTGTTCCCAATTCTCGGCGTGATTTTGTGCGTAGCGTTGATGCTTAGCCTGCCGATCGAAACTTGGGTCCGTTTCATTGTCTGGCTCATCATTGGCCTCGTCATCTATTTCTTGTACAGCGTTCGCCACAGCCGGCTCAGGCAAGGAATCGATGAAGGCCCGACGGAAGATATCGTTCCGCCGATCGTGAAAACGTAATTCGATCTCGCGATCGGCGCGCAGGTGGATCCTCGATGACCAATTGCGCCGTCGCTCCCATCGCGCGGCGGAGCGCGCGATCCACCTCAAAGCAGCGCGCGCGATGCCTTACGCCCGTAGCAGGTCGTCCAAATCCAGCGGCCGGGTGAACATTGCGAGCTCGCCATTCGGGCCGCGCGGCCAGGATTCTTTTGGACGGTCCCAGTACAACTCGACCCCATTCTCGTCGGGGTCGCGCAGGTAAAGCGCTTCGCTTACGCCGTGGTCGCTGGCGCCATCAAGTGGAATGTTCGCTGTGGTCAATCGACGCAACGCATCTGCAAGAGCGGCACGGGTCGGATAAAGGACTGCGAGGTGAAAGAGGCCGGTGCAATTCGGCGGCGGCGGCGAGCCACCTTCACTTTCCCAGGTGTTGAGCCCAATGTGATGATGATAGCCGCCGGCTGAAACGAACGCCGCCTGCGATCCGTAGCGCTGCATCAATTCGAAGCCGAGCACCCCGCAATAGAATTTCAGAGCGCGTTCGATGTCCGCGACTTTCAGATGAACATGGCCAATGCGCGTGCCGGGATCGATTTTCGTCGCCATTAAGCGAAGTGCTGTAGTTGCGGCGCTCTGTCGCCGCGTCGTTCGCGCGGTGACGGCGATCCCGCAGGCGCGGGACCGTGGCTACAGCGCATATAGTTACTCAATCTTTTTCTCCCTTGTCGTAGAACAAAATATTGATGAGCAGAATTACTCCGGCGCCAGCGGCCGCGAGGAAAAGCAGGATCGCCAACCCGGGGTAACCCCAGATGCGGAACGAGGTCTCGACCCGCATCATCATCGCCGCCCCGACGATCAGCGCCGCGATGATGAGGCCAACTGTAATTCGATTTGCCACTTTCTGGAAACCCAGGACGAGCGTCTTCTCGTCGATTGCGTCGACCGAAATCTTCATCTCGTTATTCGCGATCGCATCGATGATCTTGTTCAGGCGCGCGGGTAAACGCTGGACAAGGTCCTTCAGTTCCAGCACACCGCTAAACAGGTTTCCAGGCGACAAACTTTTCAACAACCGCTGTTGCATGATCTGGGCGGCATTGCGGCGAATGGAAGCGTTCGGATCGAAATCAGGCGCGATCGTTCGCCCAACCTGATCGAGGTTCAATAGCGTTTTCCCTAGCATCGTCAGTTCGGCCGGCACCCTCACTCCATTTTCGCCGGCGACCTGCGTGACTTCGAGGACGAGGCGTCCCACCTGCATTTGTTCGACGGTTGCGCCCTGCTGTTTGGCGACGATCTCCGCGATGGCATGCTTGAATTCTTTTTCCGCGAAATCCTCTTTCCGGTCGCCCACCTTGATTGCGATATCGGCCGCGTCGTCGCCGCGTCCTTCGGCGATGGCGAGGAGGAGTTGCAGGAGTTGTTCCTGCAATCCCGGCATGATCTTGCCGACCATGCCCAGGTCGATCAGCGCGATCCGGTAATCGTCGGTCAGGAATACATTCCCCGGATGCGGATCGGCGTGAAAAAAACCGTCGACCAGAATCTGCTGGAGATAGGCGTGGAAAAGTTCCTCCGCCAGGGCGGTGCCATCGAACTCCATTCGGGCCAGGGGACTCAGGTCGGTAATTTTTTTCCCGTGCACGTATTCCATCGTTAGAACGCGCGACGTGCTGTAATCGGAAATCGGCTCCGGCACGATGATATGCTCGAATTCCTGGAGGTTCCGCCCGATGGTCGTTAGGTTCGTTGCTTCCTGCCGGTAATCGAGTTCCCGCAACAGGCTCTTGCGGAATTGATCGAGCATCTGGCAAAACTCGTAGCGCTTTCCGGCCGTGGTGTGGTTATCGAGGAATTCCGCGATCTCGTCGAGCGCATCGAGATCTTCCAGCATGGCGTCGCGGATTCCCGGCCGCTGCACTTTTACCGCTACCTGGCGGCCGTCGCGCAACCGGGCCTTGTGGACCTGGCCTAATGACGCCGCGGCCAAAGGCGTGACGTCGAAATCCGAAAACGCTTTCGACATCCGCACCCCGAGCTCTGAGGTAACAATCTTTTCCACTTCATCGAAGGGGAACGGCTCGACCTTGTCCTGCAGACGCGTCAGTGCTTCAAGGTATGCTTTCGGCATCAGCTCGACGCGAGTCGACAAAAGCTGGCCGAGCTTCACAAATGTCGGCCCGAGTTTCTCCAGGTCGTCGGCCAGCTCGTCTGCTTTTGCTGCTTCTTTTGGGCTGACGCGCTGCTCGGCAGCGAGCGTTCCTTCCAGGCCGCTCTCCTTCACCAGGTCCGAGCGGCCGTATTTCATGAACAGCCACGCGATCTGGCGATAACGGTTGAGGTGCTGCGGTTTTAGAGAAATGGCCATGCAATCACTGAAACGAATCTCGTGCGCAGAACGGTCTTGGGGAGCCCGGGTGGATCGCGCGCTCCGTCGCGCGATGCTTTAGTCCCCGCTCGCTGTGTTATCTTATCGAGCGACGGAGCGCTCGATCCACCTTTACGCCGCTTTTTGGTAACTCGCCTTGTCGTCCGCCTCGAGCCAGTCGAACAGCGTCGTCGTTAGCGGGTTGAGCCGGTGCGGCTGTAGTTGCTCGACGAACCAATCGCGCTTCTCCGGATCATTGTAGGGATTAGACGCTTCGACTTGGTCACTCCAAGCCTTCACTTCGTCCGGCGTTTTCTTGTCGCCGTGGCTGTCGAGCCACTGCGCCATCTCTTCCACACTGGCGCCGTTTTCGACTTCCGCTTTGAAATCGTCGCCCTTCACGCCTTTGAAACCGAAAAGCATGTTGTCGAGGGGACAATCGAAATGGTATTCGCCGATGTTCCCCCAGAGAAATGCGCGGCATTTGTCGTAAGTCCGCGCCAGAATTGCGTAACCGCCGATTCGCACCCGCGGACTGCGCGGCGCTTCCTTCGTCAGATCGTTGCCCGTTTTATTCATCGACCAACTTACGGCCGTCCGATCCCACTGCCAACTATGCCGCGAAAAATGCATCTAATTTCCCGCGAAATCCGTATTGGAAGTATATGAGTCAACAAAAGGAAATTATCTCGACGATCAATGGGTTGATCGAAACGCTTAAAGACGGCCAGCAAGGCTTCAAGGAAGCGTCTGAAGCGGTCAAGGATTCGGCGCTCAAATCGCTTTTTAGCGAATACTCGCTGCAGCGGGCGAAGTTCGCAGGTGAACTTCAGAGCGAGGCGATTGGCCTCGGCGAATCGAATCCGGAAGACAGCAGCAGCACGGCCGGCGCGATGCACCGGGCCTGGATTAATTTGAAATCGGCGATCACGAGCCAGGACGACCACGCCATTCTCGCCGAGTGCGAGCGCGGTGAGGATTCTGCCGTGTCGGAATACAAGAAGGCGATGGAGGAGGACACGCTTTCCTCGACCATTCGCGAAACGATTTCGCGCCAATACACCGACGTGAAAAGCGCCCACGACCGGATCAAGTCGTTGCGCGACGCCTCGAAGAATAACTAGGCGCGATCGAATTTCGGATCTAGCAGGGCGCCGCATTACGGCGCCCTGCTTTTTTTTCACTGTAGCGACGGCGCTCTGTCGCCGTCTCCACGCAAGGCGCAGCGACTGAGCGCCGCGGCTACGGCGTGCTACGTTCGCGCGATGCTTCCAGTCCGCTGCGCGGTCATTGCTTTGCTCGCGACTTCCTCTGTCTGCGGCGGACAACTGATCTCAACGCCACCGGCGGGAAAGCTGTATCAGGGACTCTATTTCGACGAACCCGGCGCAGGGCAGGATCCGACGGAACATGACGTGACTGCGGCCGACGTCACCCGTTTCGAACAAGCGACCGGTGCGAAGACGAGCTGGGTTTTCTTTTCGAACAACTGGTTCGAGTCCCGCAAATTTCCGCGCGAAACCTGCGATTGGATCCGCGGCCTCGGGAAGGTGCCATATATCCGCCTGATGTTGCGCTCGGACGCCGAGCAGGATCGTCCGGAAAAAACATTTACGCTGGCCCGGATCATAGCCGGCGCGTTCGACGACGATCTGAAGGCCTGGGCCCGGCACGCCGCCGAGTTCGGCTCGCCGATCCTGATCGAATGGGGGATGGAACCGAACGGTAAATGGTTTTCCTGGAACGGAAGGTGGAACGGCGGCGCGACGGAAGGTCCGGCCCGCTACGTGGCCGCGTATCGCCACATTGTCGACCTCATGCGCGCCGAGGGCGCGGGCGATCTGCAATGGGTCTGGCATGTGAACTGGCTTGATCAGCCCGAAGCGAAATGGAATCGGTTCGAAAATTATTACCCGGGGGAAAACTATTGTGATTGGGTGGCGCTCAGCGCCTACGGACCGCTTACCCCGAAAACCCCCGACGGCACTGAGAGCTTTCGATTCAAAATGGCGACCGCCTATCCGCGGCTAACCAAGGTCGCACCTGGAAAACCGATCGTAATCGCCGAGATCGGCTGCGCGCTCAACCATCGAAAGGTCAACGCGAGCGCGTGGGCGAGAAATGCTCTCGATGATCTCTTTTCCGGCCGATGGCCGGCGGTTATTGGATTTTGCTGGTGGAATGAAACGTGGGAGAACGATGACGTGCGCTCGCACAATACCGACATGAACATTTTGCACGACGCCGGGTTAACGAGGGTGTTCCGGGAGGAGCTGGCGAAACACGCGCGAAGAACTCCAGCCGGCGCCGATCGTCCGACCATCTTCGTAATCGTGCTCGTGCTCCTGCTCGTGATCGATCATTTAGATTTCGAGCACGATCACGAGCACGAGCACGATTGCGCGCGAGGTCGCGCGCTCGCATATTCACTCATGGTCAACGTTTCCATCACCTATACCGGCGATCTGCATTGTGACGCGGTCCACGGACCCTCTGCCGCGACGATTTCGACCGACGCGCCGACTGATAACAAGGGAAAAGGCGAATCGTTTTCGCCGACCGATCTGGTTGCGACCGCGCTCGGAACCTGCATGAGCACGATCCTCGCAATGGCAGCGCAAGAGCACGGTCTCGACGTAAAAGGCATGACGGTGAGGGTCGCCAAGGAAATGTCGAAAGACGCGCCCCGGCGGATCGTGGGCTTACCGTCAGAAGTGCATATCCCGTTGCGGAGCGACACACCACAACGAGCGCTTCTCGAAAACGCCGCGCTGAATTGCCCGGTCCACAAAAGTCTCCCCCCAGAGATCGAGCGCCCGACGAAATTTTTCTGGGAAGGGTAGTTGTTCCCATCGGCCAGCGGCCTTTTTTGTAGCCGTCGGCCTGTGGCCTTTTTTGTAGCCGTCGGCCTGTGGCCGACGTGAGAAGAATCGTTGATTCCAATAAAGCCGTGCTCTCGCGCTCGCCGCAGGCGAGCGTCTACATGCCCGAGCACCCAGGCGAAGATCAAGGGCGCGCAAATCGTGGCGTCGCTTTCGACCACGAACTTCGGAGTTGAAGCGGCGAGCTTGCCCCAGGTGATTTTCTCGTTCGGCACGGCGCCGGAATAACTGCCGTAGCTCGTCGTCGAATCGCTGATTTGGGAGAAATAACCCCACAGCGGCACCCCGGTGCGCTGGAGATCCTGGTGCAGCATCGGGACGACGCAAATCGGGAAATCGCCGGCGATCCCGCCGCCGATTTGAAAAAAGCCGATCGAGCCCTCCCGATTGCGCAGCCTCTTCGCGTTTTTCGTGTAGTAGTCCGCGAGCCAGGTCATGTATTCGATGCCCGTGCGCACGGTGTGCACGTTCCTGACGTCGCCGCGCATCACCGCCGCCGCATACATGTTTCCGAGCGTCGCATCTTCCCAGCCCGGCACGACGATCGGCAGGTTCTTTTCGCAAGCCGCGAGCATCCAGGAATGCTTCGGGTCGATCTGATAGCTCTTCTTCAGCTTCCCGCTCCGAAGAATCTTATACATGAACTCGTGCGGAAAATAACGCTCTCCGGCGCGGTCGGCCGCGACCCACTCTTCGAGCACCGCCTTCTCGATCCGCCGCATCGCTTCCATCTCCGGGATGCACGTGTCGGTCACGCGATTCATATGCCGCGAGAGCAATCGCTCCTCGTCCCCAGGCGTGAGTTGCCGGTAATGCGGCACGCGCTCGTAGTGGTCGTGCGCGACAAGATTGAAAATATCCTCCTCGAGGTTCGCGCCGGTGCAGACGATCAGGTGCACCTTTTCGCGACGGATCATTTCCGCCAGCGAGATGCCGAGTTCAGCGGTGGACATTGCGCCCGCGATCGTCATCAGCATTTTGCCGCCGGCGGCGAGATGGGTCTCGTAGCCCTTCGCCGCGTCGAGCAACGCCGCCGCGTTAAAGTGGCGATAATTCTTCGCGATGAATTTTGAGACCGGACCTTTCTTGGCCGCGAGCGCGGCGTTGATCTCTTCCGGGCTTTTTGTTCGCCGTTTGGCTTTCATCGTTTAAGGACCTTGGGTCAGGCCGGATAGAGCCAGCGCATGTAATCGGCTACACCCGTTTCAAGGGGGAACTGCGGTTGATAGCCCAATGCGCCGCGCACGTTCGTCAAATCGGCCTGGGTAAAGTTTTGGTAATGGGCGTGTGGGTTCTCGATGTAATCAGGCTTAAGGTCCGTGCCTAACGAGCGGTTGAGGACGTCCACCAGATCATTGAACGAACGAGCCTGGCCGGAACCGAGGTTGTAGATGCCGCTCAGTTTCGCGTCGAGCGCGCCGATGCTCCCCTCGACCACGTCCTTCACGTAAACGAAATCGCGTTGCTGTTCGCCGTGCTTGAAAATGCGCGGGCGCTGGCCGGATTTCATCTGCCGGGAGAGTTGGAGAACCATGCTGGCGGGAATCCCTTTGTGGGCTTCACGCGGCCCGTAAACGTTGAAATAACGCAGGCCAACAATGATCCAGCCGCTCACGTCTTTGGCGGCGCGGTTCGCGAGATTGTCCATCATCGCTTTCGAGAAGGCGTAAACGTTGGCGGGCGCGGCGCCGTTCGTTTCCACGCTGGCCGCGCTCGCCGGTCCGTAAATGGAAGCGGAGGAAGCGTAGATCACCCGGGTCTTGCTCGGCTTCGCGAAATTAAGAAGGCGGCGAAAGCTCTCCACGTTGTCGTGGGTCTGGACGAATTGATCGTGCAGGGTGGTGTCGGTGATCGAGGCGAGATGGAAGATGGCGTCGAATCTCTCGGCACCGAACTGTTGCTCCCAATCGAGGGTGGCGAGATTTTGGGCCACGAAGTCACCCGTGTAGCCAGCGAGGTTCTTGAAATCACCCGAGCGAAAATCGTCGATCACGGTGAGTCGCGCCTCCGGCATTCGTTCCTGCAAAGTGAGAACGAGATTGGAGCCGATGAATCCGGCGCCACCGGTCACGAGAATGGAAGTTGCAGAAGACATCGGGAAATGACGCGGCGATAGCGCCTGAGATAAATAAGTCGTGCTCGCCCAAGCGCAAGCCTTGCGCTCCAAGGAGCGGCGCTGTCTACACCGCCGCCGAGCGAAAACCAGAGGGCGGTTTGGAAAGCGCCCTCCTTGAGCAAGCATTAAGCACCGCGCAAATAAGTCTTGAGCGCGCGAATCCGGCCCGGTATGTCTGCCAGCAGTTCTTTGTTAGTTGCAGTCGTGGAGCGGCGTGAGGAATTCCCGTGAGATTCGGGAGCAGTTGCGCTGCTGTGACTGGATACGATTTCCCAGGGCCAATCGTTGAGAAAACCTCAGCGGTGAAGGCGGGAAAGAGGACGAAGAGGTTGAGAGTTGATGGTTGAGAGTTGAGAGCCGCCGATCGGCGAAATGACGGCTCTCAACTCTCAACCAAAGACCATCAACTTTCTTCAGAAGCCAGAAGCCAGAATATTTACCCGTCTCCACCTCATTCGAGTCGCTCGGTAGCGGCCCCGAAAGCATTCGGGGCCGACCATTCTGCGGAGCGGAGACTCGATAAAACTTCTTCGCGAAAAAGAAGAATGAGAGCTGTGGACACGGCGTCCCGCGATGGCGGGAGCAAGTCTGCCTCTCAAAAGTTGGGGGTAACTTGTTATGCGGAAATGTTCATGGCTTCTGGCAGCGGCTTTTCTTTCGGCCCTGCCTTTCATCACTCGCGCGCAAGACGCGATTTCATTTGGGCTTCAGACCGCGGAGGCGGAAGGGATCATTGTCAGCGCGACTCGAATTGAGACCTTGGAGGAAGACTCACCGGCGACAATCGACGTTCTTCGTTCGAATGACTTCGAGATTAAGCAGACCCGCCGAGTGGCTGACGCGTTGCGCGAGGTGCCCGGCATTTCGGTGGTCCAGTCCGGGCCGCCGGGATCGCTCACCTCCGTTTTCACCCGCGGCCTTCGCAGCCAACACACTCAGGTGCTGCTCGACGGCATCCCGATCAACCAGGGATTGCAGGGCGCTTTCAATTTCGGCGATATCGCGACGGAAAACATCGACCGGATCGAGATCGTGCGCGGACCGCAGAGCACACTCTATGGCCCGCGAGCGCTAGCGGGCGTCATCCAGATTTTCACGAAACGCGGGAGCGGCGATCCGACCGGCGAATTCAGTCTCGAAGGGGGCTCGAATTCGACCTTGCGCGGAACACTGACCAGCTCCGGCTCGGCGAAACAATTCGACTACTCGGTTGGGCTGAGCGGGCTCACGACCGACAACGAGCGGCCGAATAACCAATATCGGCTCTGGAACGGAATTGCGAACGTGGGCTGGTCGCCTAACGAACAGTTACGCGTCAGCGCCCTGGTTACCTATTCCCTGGCCGACCTTGGACTTCCGAACACCGTCTTCGATCCGCGGCCGCGCGATAATTTCCTGACGGAACGCTGGCTGGTCGCGCCGCATCTCGATTACAAGCCAGTCGAGTGGTGGCAGCATCGTTTGATCTTTAGCTACGACGAAGAACGACAGGTGAACGATCCGAACGAGCGGACAATTTCGTCTTCGCGACCCGAGCTTTGTTTCAACGGGCCACCGTCGACTATCAGAACGATCTGAAGCCGGTCTCCTGGCTGACCCTCACTTCCGGTTTTTTCTACAGCCGAGTGGAGGCTGGGCAGGAACGGCCGTTCGTCCTCTTCGGGGATAAGTTTATCACCGACGAAACGGAACAGACGTCCGGGTTCTTTCAGGCGAGCGTGACGCCGTTCCAGGGGCTGAACCTCGTCGCCGGCGGGCGCTACGATCATTTCGACGAATTCGGCGATATCTGGACGTATCGGTTTGCCGGCAGTTATCTCATCGCGAAAACGGACACGCATTTGCACGCGAGTGTCGCGACCGGGTTCAGTCCGCCGAGCAGCCAGGATAAAATCTTCCGTTTCAATCCTAATCCCGGGATACCAGTGGAGCCGCTCGAGCCGGAGGAAAACCTGGGATGGGACGTCGGGGTCGAGCAGCGCTTTTGCAAAGGCCGGGTAATGATCGGGCTCACCTATTTCCACAACGACCTCTCGAACCTGATCGGATTCAACGGGCTCTTCGAAACGTTGAACCTGGGCGCGGCGCGGACGCAGGGAATCGAAGCGGAACTGCGTGTAACTCCGATCACCGACCTGACGTTCGTCGCGACCTACACTTATCTCGACGCCGAGAACACGTCCGCCGCGGACATTACGCAGCTCCCGGGCTCGCGCCTGCCGCGGCGGCCGCGGAACGAAGCCTACATCTCGGCCTCCTATCTCTGGGCGAAAAAACTGCGGACCACGATCGAGGCGAAATTTGTGAACGCGCGCGAGGAGCTGAATTTCGGCGGACCGAACTTCGACGTCGAGGATTACGCTTTCGTGAATGTCGCGGCAGAATACGAAATCAATTCATGCGTGTCAGTCTTCGCGCGCATCAACAATCTCGGCGACGAACAATACTCCGAAGTCTTTGGTTTCCCGGCGCTAGGACGAACCGCCTACGGCGGATTCAAGATACGATTCTAATGAACGCGGCGGCGGCTCTCAGGGCCGGACCAACACATCGGCCAAAAGATCGATGTTCCTTACACGGTAATCGACTTTGGTTTTCGATCTGTTGTAGAGAAGGAGATCAATCGACTCGGTCTCGCGCCAAGCGATAGCCGTGAATCCGCTCTCGTCGCCTTGTTGCCGCACGGCAATTACACCGCCATTTTGCTCGGCAAAGACAACACGAGTGGCGTGGGGGTGGTAGAGGTTTATAACGTGCCGTAGTCGTTTTCTGTAGCCGCTTCGCTGGGCGAACCGTTGGAGCGTTCGCTCTCTCAGCGAACTGAGGCATGCGCTGGTGACCGCGCACGAACAATACTCCGAAGTCTTTGGTTTTCCGGCGCTAGGCCGAACGGCGTCTGCCGGATTCAGGGTGCGGTTTTTAGCCGTGCCCAAATTTACTTCGCTTTGTCTGCGGCCGGCTCCCGCCGTTCACCGTATTTCTCGAATTCTTCGACATCGCGTCGCACTTCGTCGAGGAGTTTGCGGTTTACATCAGGAAGAGCTTTTTGGCTGTCAGCTTTGACGAGAGCGTTTAAGGCAAGCTGGTACTTTTCCTTGGCGGCCACGAATTGCGTTTTGCGAGTTTCCGGGTCGCTGGTTTTCGCGATTTGCTCATGCACTGCGCCGGCTCGCTGATAGGCGATCGCGATGTCGCGAACGGCGATCGTGTTTGCGGCATCGGCGGCGAGTAGTTTCTCGTAGTATTCCGCGCTTTTTTGATAAGCGGCGATGGCGCCGGGAAGATCAGGCAACTTGGTGCGGGCGACGCCGATCCTGATATAGAGTGCGCCCAGGTCGCGATCGTAGCCGCGGTTGAGAGGATCTCGTTCCTGCAGCTCGAGAACGATCTTCATGGCCCGGTCGAGAAAGCCGAGAGCCTCCACCGGTTTGTCCAGATTTGAAGCCGAAATCCCGAGCCGCGACAGGCTCTTCGAAAGGTTGTGCCGCGCTTGGGCGTTAGCGCGATCGACTGCGATAATTTCCTCTACCACCCGCCGCGATTTGTCGCAGAGCTCAAAGGCGCGCGCGTCATCGACTTCTTCAAAAATGCTGGAGGCTGATTCGTATGTTTTCCAAAGTTCCTGCTTAAGATTCGTATCGTTCGGAGACCGCGCGACCAGCGTTTCCGAAAGAGTAACGGCGCGCGCCATTTCGACCTCCGCCTCCGCCTGCCGCGTTTCCCAGGAAAGGGCGAGACCCAGGGAAGAGAGACACCGCGCCAGGATGCGTTCTGTTTCGACATCGTCCGGGTGCGCTTTGCGCAACGTTTCGAGTTTCACCGCCGTCTGCTTCAGCGGTTCGATCGCCTGGGCGAACTTGCTTAGGTTGATATAACTGTTGGCGTTTTCGACCTCAGTTTCGGACAACGCCCTTTGCAGCTCGAGCGTCTCTGGATTTTTCGCCGTTAATTCTTCGTAAATTCGGAGCGCCTCGTTGCTATCACGAAAACCGCCGTCCACATCGCTCTGGGCCATTCGGCGAAGCGCGAGCAGCCGTAAATTTTCGGCCAGGAGCCGGCGGTTTTCCACATCGTGCGGATCGTTTCCCAGCAGGCGGCGGCGAATCCGTTGCGCTTTTTCCAAGCTCGCGATCGCGCCCCGAAAATCGCCCAGGCTCGGTTTACGTGAATCGCCCTGCAACACACCGACTTTCTCGTAGGCCGCGGCCAGCTCACCCTGCAAAGTCAGGTCGTCCGTTGATTCGTCCGCGAGGGAGTTCAGATATTTCAGGGATTGTGTGACCAGAGATTGGCGCGCTTCGGTCGAGCCTTCGATCCGCTCGATTTTTGGCGCAATATCATTCAGGAGGGCATTGGCGAGGCCGCGGACGTCATCGAACCGTTTCTCAGCCCTCGCCTGGTTAGCCTCGGCGCGGCGCGCCTGCCAGACCGTCGCGATGATGCCGCCTACGAGCGATAACACGACCAGGGTCGCGGCCGCGACCGCGAGTTTATTTCGCCGGATAAATTTTCCCGCCCGATAAGAAAGCGTGTCTCTATGAGCCAGCACGGGCCGGCCTTCCAAATGCCGCCGGATGTCTTCTGCGAACTGGCCGACAGAGGCGTAACGGCGTTGCGGCTCCTTTCGCAGCGCCATCAGGACGATGTGATCGAGGTCGCCCTCAAGAAATTTCGAATCTCGAACTTCGAATTTCGAATTTCCATCGCCTCTGGCGATGGCTGTGCTGGGGCGTTCCGGTTCCTGGTCGCTGATGGCGCTGGCGATCTCGGCGGCGCTCCGGGTCTTGAGACGGTATGGGCGCTGGCCGGTCAGGAGCTCGTAAAGGAGCACGCCTAACGAGTAGATGTCACTCGAGGTAGTTATCGTCTCGCCGCGCACTTGTTCGGGGCTGGCGTAGTCCGGCGTCATGGCACCGGGCAGGGTTTGGATTTCGGTGAAGCCCTCCCGGCTTTCGACCAGCTTCGCGATCCCGAAGTCGAGGAGCTTCGGTTCGCCCTCCGCCGTGACGAGAATGTTCGACGGCTTTAGGTCGCGGTGAATGACCAGGCGCTGATGTGCGTAATGGACGGCTGCGCAAACTTTCCGAAACAGCTCGAGCCGCGCGGCGGTCGAGAGCGCATGGGCCAGGCAATACTCATTAAGCCGGGCGCCCTCGACGTATTCCATCGCGAAGAACGGGATGCCGCCAACAGTGACCCCGGCACCATAGAGTTGTGCGATATTTGGATGATTGAGGCTCGCCAGGATCTGCTCTTCATGGCGAAAACGACTGACGATTTCAGCGGAGTCCATCCCGGCACGGACGAGTTTCAGAGCGACGCGCCGCTTCAGTTTGATGTCCTGGGCGAGGTAGACTTCGCCCATTCCCCCTACGCCAATTCGCGAAACAATCTCGTAATCCTCAATCCGATGCGGAAAGGGCAAGGGGCCGCCCCGGGCGAGTGTTTCCGCGGCGACGTGAAGCGCCCCTTGTTCGATGAACTGGCTAGCGTCGGCTTGAAATCGCAGAAACGAATCCACCTCGACGCGCATCTCCGGGTCATCGGCGCAGGCATTGTCGAGGAAGGCCGGCCAGTCCGCTGGCTGTCGCTCGAGAGCCGACTTAACGACCTCCGCGATTTTCTGCTGCCGGTCGATCATTCAGGCAGCGTCGCTTAAATGCCGGAGGAGCCAGACCTTCGCGAAACTCCAATCGCGCGCGACCGTCTTCGCGGAAACTTTGAGTACTTCGGCAATTTCTCGTGCCTCAAGCCCGCCGAAAAATTTTAGCTCGACGACTTCGCTTTCGCGCGGATGCGACGCCGCGAACGTTTTCAGGGCGTCATCGAGCGCGATCAAATCGGGCGCGCGCGATGCGGCGAGGTGTTGGGTCTCTTCGAGGTAAAGTTTCTCCAGCTTGCCGCCGCGCTTGTCGGCGTTGTGTGCCCGGGCGTGTTCCATCAAAATTTGCCGCATTAGGCGCGCGGCGATGCCGCAAAAGTGGGCACGGTTTTTCCAGGTGATGCGCGTTTCATCGACGAGCTTCAGATACGCTTCGTGGACCAGCGCGGTGGCCTGCAGCGTGTGATCGGGACGTTCGCGCCGGAGATAATCGCCAGCCAGGCGCCGTAGTTCCGCATAGACCACCGGCATGAGGCGGCTCGGCGCGGAGTCGTCGCCCTCACTCCAAGCCTGGAGAATCCGGGTGACGTCGGTCTCTGCGGGGATGCTCGATTGCACGAGGCGCAATCCTACTGATCTCGCAGAAAATAGGAATTCTTTTCAGAAAAATGTCCATTCCGGGACGCGGTTTCCACATTCGACCGGTGAAGGACAAACCTCACCAAAACAGAATATGAAAACGAAACTCCATCTTCAGGCTCTCACCCTTGCACTCCTGACGCTTGCCGCGGTCGAACCGCTTGAAGCGCAGACGGTGGTTTGGGAACGCAAGGCCCTGGGCCAGGCGCGAACGTATCCGTGCAACCCCTCCACCTTTAACTGGCCCAATAATAACGCCTGGAGCCAGGCCCAGCGCTTCGATATCGACAACCTCTGCGATCCTGACCAATCCTTCGAAGCCGCGCCGAGCAACTGGACCACGCCGACCTATCCGAATGGCGCCAGCGTCGACGTGATCCTCGGCAACTCGGGCGGCGCGCCGACGAGCCTCGACCGAGCCGCTCCCATCACGCTTCACTCGTTAACCATCCTTAATGTCGGCGGGCTTACGGCGGAGTTTGGCAGCAGGTTGACGGCGACTGTATTTGATTTTCAGGGGGACGGCTCGCTCGTGCCAGCGGGAGGCGGCGGCCCGAACCCGACGTTTAATCTCACCGCGGGCGGCATCTTGAAGAAGAGCGGCGGCGGCGGCACCTATACGATCGATCCCGCGATTTTCCTTCAAGTTCTCAGTGGCGGCACGATCGCGTGCGACGCGGGGACGCTCCAACTCCCGTCAACCACGACCACATATGCTGGCGGCGTCAATTTTAACGCCGCAGCCGGCGCGGTGATCGACCTCGCTCCCGCCGAGGGAGGAGTGAGAATCAACGGTCAGTTCACGGGCAGCAACGTCGGCGGAACGGTTCGCCTAAAGGACGGTTACCTTTCAACACTTGCGGGCAGCGACGGGGCCACCTTCAACTTCGCCGGCAACACTTTCCAGTGGCAGGGCGGGGCAATCGAGAGTTCGGCAACGAACCCTTTTATCAATGCGGGGACGATGAACATTACCGGCGCGCCTTTTCTGCACGGTCAGGGATTCATAAACCAGGGGACGCTCGCTCAAAGCGGAGCCGGCGCGTTCAATCTTCCATTCGGCCGCGGCCTCACTAATGCCGCGAGCGGAACATTCGACATTCAAAACGACAAGGGCCTCACCGCGATTGGCGGAGGTGGCCCAAACCCGTTTTTCGACAATCGCGGGACAGTCCGCAAATCTGCCGGAACCGGCCTTTCGTTGATCGATCATTCCATCACCTTCAACAACATCCAAGGGACGATCCAGGTAGATAGCGGCACGCTCGTGTTTGGCAATGGGATGACGACTCGAGGCGGAACGGGTGACGGCGGCACATTTTTCGTGGCGCCAGGCGCGACCCTCGCGTTAGCCGATGGCACGAACGACGCGGTTTACCACGGCACCTATACGGGGTCCGGGGGAGGCACAGTTGTGATGAGCGGAGGCAATCTTGCGCCTGATGTTTTTAATACCGGCGTCACTTTTAATTTTCCGGGCACGATGTTTCAATGGACCGGAGGCGCCATTGGCGGCTACCAAAGCGCGGTCCCGGTCACTAACGCCGGCACGATGACACTGGCAGGGAGCGCGGACAAAGCCACCTACGGCAACTTCAATAATAACGGCATCATGCTTCACACTGGCAGCGGAACGCTGTTTGTTTCAGCCCCGAATAGCGGCGGAATTTTCAGGAATAACTCGGGCGCCACCTATGATCTGCAAAGCGACGCCGACATTGGTTACGGGGCCGGCCTTAGTAACTTCGGTCTCTTTAAGAAATCCGCCGGGGCCGGAATCTCGGCGGTCGAGGCTCCTTTCGATAATGCCGGCAGGGTGGCTGTGAGCAGTGGCACCATTCAGTTCGCGCAGTTCCATCAAACCGGCGGCATAACCGAATTAAACGGGGGGAATCTCACCTTCTCAAACGAAGCCGTTTTCGACGGCGGCTCCCTTGTCGGAACGGGCACCATTACCGGCAACATAAAAAACAACGGCTCGACCTTTTCTCCCGGGTCTTCGCTGACTCAACGCGCGACGAATCGCAACTCGGCCGGCGCTACTGCGTCGTCGGGATTTGCTCCGGGCACGATCACGATTAACGGCAATTACACTCAAGGCGCGAACGCGGTTCTGGATTTGGAGATCGGCGGTGCCACCGCGGGCACGGGGTACGACCAGCTCCAAGTAAGCGGGACGGCCACCCTGGCCGGAACGTTGAATGTGACGCTGACTAACGGCTTCCAGCCGGCGGTGGGTGACGTTTTCAAAATCATCGCGCCCAATGCATTTGCCGGCGCATTCGCCACCGTTAACACGACGGGTTTTACAGCGACCGTTAATTATTCCAGCAATGGGATCACGCTCACGGTCCAAACCGTGCCCAACCAGCCGCTGAATATCTCTAATGTCTCCACGCGCATGCAGGTCGGGACCGATCCAAATCAATTGATCGGCGGCTTCATTGTTACCGGTTCGGAGCCGAAAAAAGTGATCGTGCTAGCTACCGGACCTTCACTGGCCGCGTTCGGTCTCACGGGGGTGTTGGCTGATCCTGTTCTTGAGCTTTACCAGGGAAACACGCTGATCGCGAGCAACGATAACTGGAAGGTTCCCGCCGAGGCCGAGATCGCCGCCACTGGATTGAAGCCCAACCACGATCTGGAATCCGCTGTCGTCGTGACTCTCGCGCCCGGGGCTTACACCGCGATTGTCCGGGGCAAGAACAACGGGACGGGCGTCGGGACGGTGCAACTCTACGATCTTGCGCCGACTTCTAAATCGAAGCTGGCTAACATCAGTTCGCGCGGGATCGTGCAGGCATCCGACGACAAGGTAATGATCGCGGGTTTCAGCATCGGCGACCTCGGCAGCGTCGATGCGAAGGTGATTGTTCGGGCCCTCGGGCCCTCCCTGGGCGCTTTTGGAATTACTAACTTCCTGCCGGACCCGACTGTCGAGGTTAAGAACGCCAACGGTTCCACTCTTTTCAGCAACGACGATTGGCAACAATCGCCGCAAGCGAGTGATATTAATGCCAGTGGGCTGGCGCCGACCGATCCGAGTGAATCCGCGATCGCCCTCTCTCTTCCGAACGGCAGCTACACCGCTATCGTGCGCGGAAAGAATGGCGCGACGGGTGTAGCGGTCGTCGAGGTCTACAACGTCCAGTAAGCGCAAGGCTAAGGGGGACGGCATCCTGCCGTTCCCCTCGCCGAAACGCTTTGCGGGCGAAGCTATAACCTCGCCCTCCCGCAGCGGCTCCAGTTGAGAATCCGGGCCGCAGCGGTTAATCACAATCCTGTGAACCCGTTGTTTTACGCGCTGATTGGATTGATCGCGGGCGCGGGGATTGGCGCGCTCGTCGTTCGTCATCGCGCGCCGTGGGAAGAAGGACGATGCGGAATTGATCAAGCGTCTCGAATTACTCGAGCGCGCGCAGGAGCGCGGTGAGCGGTTGATCCGCGAGGAGATGGCGCGAGGCCGCGAAGAAAACGCGAACGCGGCCAAGACCCAGCGCGGTGAGCTAACGGCCTCGCTCGAAAGCGTGCGCGGAATCGTCGATCTGCGCCTGAAGCAATTGCAGGAAGAGAACACCGGGCAGCTCGAGAAAATGCGCGCGACAGTGGACGAGAAGTTGCAGGGAACGCTGGAGAAACGGCTCGGCGAATCCTTCAAGCTGGTAAGTGAGCGGCTGGAGCAAGTGCACCAGGGGCTCGGCGCGATGCGGCAATTGGCGAGCGACGTCGGCGGTCTGCAAAAGGTCCTCGCGAACGTGAAGACGCGCGGCGGCTGGGGCGAAGTGCAGCTGGGCAATTTGCTCGAGCAACTGCTCACGGCGGATCAGTTTTCGCGAAATGTTCAGACCCGCGACGAAAGCGACCGAGCGCGTCGATTTCGCGATCAAGTTGCCCGGGCGACGAAAACGGCGCGCCGGTCTGGTTGCCGATCGATTCAAAATTCCCGACCGAAGATTATCAGCGTCTTCTCGCGGCCCAGGACAAGGGCGATGCTGGGTCGATCGAGAGTCGCGATGAAAGGCCTCGAGACGCAGTTGCGGAAAAGTGCGAAAGACATTTGCAGCAAATATATCAACCCGCCGCGAACCACCGATTTCGCGCTGATGTTTCTGCCGACGGAAGGCCTGTACGCCGAAGCGATCCGGCGCGTGGGGCTGGTCGAACAAGTGCAGCGCGATTGTCGGGTGATTTTTGCCGGGCCGACGACTCTGGCCGCGCTGCTCAACAGCTTGCAGATGGGATTCCGCACCCTCGCGATCCAAAAGCGTTCGAGCGAAGTATGGAGTTTGCTCGCGGGCGTGAAGACGGAGTTCGGGAAATTTGGCGAAGCGCTTTCGAATGTGAAGGACAAGCTCGATCAGGCCGCGCGAAAAATGGAAGAGGTCGATGTCCGCTCACGCGCGATCACCCGCAAGCTGCGCGACGTCGAAGAATTACCGGCAAACCCGCAGCCGTTGTTCCCGGAGCTGCTATCGAGCGACGACTTGTAGCCGGTCGCCTGCGGCGACCGCGAGTGCGGTCGTGCTATCGGAAGTCGGTCTCACGCCGTCCACAGGACGGCGGCTACAAATGCGTCACAGCACGTCGTTCCACTTCGCTTTGTCTTTCAGCATCAGCTCACGGAGCAGGCGGATGGGGAGCATCGCCGTGGTTGAGCAATTCGTCGTGGAACTTTTTGAGCGAGAATTTGTCGCCTTCCTGGGCCTGGTAATCGGCGCGCAATTTCAGGATCTGGAGTTTGCCTAACGAGTAGGTTGAGATAGCCGATATCGAAGGTCCCCCGCATCGCTTCGGCGCGCGCGGGCTTCTCTTCGTAATAGCAATTCTCCTGGAAGAATTTCGTCGCCTCATCGATCGACATTCCCTGGGTGTGCATTTTGATCGAGACGCAAAGCCGGCAAAGCCGGACCATCGCGGCCTGGGCCTGGACCATCCGGTATTTGGCGGCTCGCTGGGCCTCGTCTTCCGAAGGAGTTGTGCCGGGCGCGGCGCCGCCGAAGCCTTCATCGATCATCATCTTCTCCGTGTAATGCGCCCAGCCTTCGACGAACGAGGTCGCGCCGAAAACTTTTTCCGCCTTGGTCGCCTTCGACGCGTTCAGATGGAGAAATCTGCGTGTAATTCCCGGGATAAACTTCATGGATCGACACGAGGTCGCTCGTGAAATAGTTGAATGAGGTAAGCCATTGCTCCTTTTGGAGCTCCGTCCAATCGGCCTCTGGCGGCGTTACGTAGAAATAGGATTCATTGGCGCGCTTCTCGAAAGGGCCCGGCGTGTCCATCGAAGCGAAACTGGTCGCGCGCCTGTCCTGCGGCGTCTCTTTCACCTGCATTTTGGCGTCGCCGGGAAGCGTGACCAATTTGCGATCGACGACGAATTTTTTCACGGCGTCGAGGCGCTTCGTAACTTGTGGGATCAGCTCGGGCGCGGTGGGATGATCGCTCTGAATTTGTTTGAAAATGACGTCTGCCGGGCGGGTCTCATCGATTTTCTTGGCCGCTTCCGCGAAGACGTCCTGCTCTTTTTTTAGTTCGGCCAACCCGAGCTCGAGCAATTTCGCCGGGGGCAGGTCCACCAGCTCGGTCTCGGCCATGAAACGTTGATATTTTTCCTCGCCAATGGCGAACTCGCCGATCGCTTTCGGCAACTTTTCCTTTTCGAGCCAGCCAGCGTAATCGGTCAACGCCGTCGCCGCGCGCCGGTTCGATTGCAGGAAGGTCGCGCGTAACGTCTCATCCTTCAGATCGGCGAGGGCTTCGATGAGATCCTTCTTCAAAAACTCAGCGGCGCCGCGCGCGTTTTGGATCGCCAGCTCGACGTACGGTTTCGGGAGGACGCCGCCGAGGTTGGTCTTAGCCGCGATCACGATATTCGGCGTCTGGTTCTCGACCACTACGATGCTGCGGACACGATCCTCGACGCGGCGCGTATTTGCGTTTCGCGTAAACGCCGACGTCGATCGCGCGCGCGTAAGTCATCGGATTGTGATCGTAGATCCCGAGGTCCTGGATGAAGAAGAGCTCCTTCTTAACGGCGGCCTGGAGTAAACGGAGATCGATCGCGGCGCGGGCGCCGAGCTTCGCGAGGTCGAATTTCGCGAGGCGCTCGTCGAATCGGCGGAGGCGGGCGAGCTCGGCATCGATGGCGAGCCGGGTGTGCTCGTTGATGCGGCCATCGTATTCGTGGAAACCAAGCGCGGTGGCTTGAAGCGGGCGCGCGGCGAGATAACCGCGAATGTATTCCTCGGCGACCAGGTCGAGCTCGGCGTCCGGTTTGAGCGGCGGCGGACTTTTAGTAGGGGCGGGTTTCGGGGACTTAGAAGGAGAAGAAGTAGAAGCGGGAGAGGAAGACCCTTCGGGCGAAGCGGAGGGTGAGGTCGACGGCGAGGATTTTGGTTTTGGCGTCCGAGTCGGTTTCTCGGAGGGGGTGGGCGACGCATTTTGGAGGGGTTTTACCGGGCCGGTGGGTTTGAGGGGCGGCGCCGGTTTCGGTTTGGGGGTCGGGGAGGGTGTCGGCGTTGGAGTGGCCGCGAGCAGAAGGAAGGCGTTGAAACAAAGCAGCAGCGTGAAGATGGAGCGGCGTAAACTCATGGAAGCTGCGGAGCGCCAACTTTAGACGACGCTTTGCGCGTTGCCAAAAATTTCCGCATGGGCGATCATCGTGGTCGCCCCAAACCACCTATCTGCCTATGAAGCGCCGGCTTTTGTTCAGCACGTTTGCGTGCCTGATCCTCTTCAACCTCCTTCTCGGTGTCCGCTTTTATACCGCGCACGCCGCTGGGAACGAAGAGGACAGCGGTTACTCGCAGATCTCCGTCTTCGCTCGCGCCGTCCAGCTTCTTCGCCAGGACTATGTCGATGGGAGCAAGACCAGTTACCACGACCTGATTTACGCGGCCATGAAAGGCATGCTCGCGTCGCTCGATCCCCACAGCCAGTTCATGGATCCGAACGACTTCAAGGAGATGCAGGACGACACCCGGAGCCGCTTTAACGGGCTCGGGATCGAAGTCGCGGTCAAAGGCGGGCTCCTCACTGTGATCACGCCGATGGAAGACACGCCCGCGGCGAAGGCTGGCATTCTTTCCGGCGACCAGATCCTGCGGATCAATGGCAACTCGACCGAAAAGATGGATCTGCAGGATGCCGTTCAGTTTTTGCGTGGCACGACTGGACAAAAAGTGACGCTGACTATCCTGCGGCCGTCGACGAAGGAGATAAAGGATTACCCGCTCGAGCGGACGGAGATCAAAGTCCAGAGCGTCAAAGGAACGAAGCTGCTCGATGTGGATTTGGGCGGCCCGTTCAAGATCGGTTACATCCGCATCGTTCAATTCAATGAGCCGACTGCGGAAGAGTTGGCGAAGGCGCTCGATGAATTGCAAAAGCAAGGGATGCAGGCGCTGGTGCTCGACCTGCGGAACAACCCGGGCGGCCTGTTGAACGTGGCCGTCGATGTCTGTGCCCAGTTTGTCCCGCCCGGCACAAAAGTCGTATCCACCCAGGGGAGGGTAGCGTCGCAGCAGCACGACTATTCGACGTCGAGCACGGCGAAAGAGCGGCCGCATTTTCCACTAGCGGTTTTGGTGAATGAAGGAAGCGCGAGCGGTTCCGAGATCGTGGCCGGCGCGATGAAGGATTTGAAACGGGCGGTTCTCGTGGGCGAAACGACGTTCGGGAAAGGGTCGGTCCAGAATGTCGTTCAACTGCCGGACGGCTCGGCATTGCGGTTCACGACTGCGAAATATTACACGCCGAGCAAGCAGGTCATCCACGGCGCCGGGGTCGCCCCTAACATTCGCGTGCCGATGACGGCGGAACAGGAGCGGGCGCTCTTCGTGTCGCGCAATGACAACCTGAAGCCCGAAGAGGAAAAGAACCTCATCAAGACGAAGGACCCGCAATTGATGCGCGCGATCGACGCGCTCAAAGGCGTCATGATTTACGCCCAGCAGACGGCGCCGAAGAAGGATGCAGAGAAGAAGTGAATGGTGATCGGTGACTGGTGAATGGTTTTGCACAATTCACCGTCCACTAGTCACGATTCACCGTCCGCGAGGACCGTTCTCGCCCTCGAAACTTCGTGCGACGAGACGGCGGTCGCGATCCTGCGCGGAACGAAGCTGCTCTCGAGCGAGGTGGCATCGCAGACCGAACACGAAGCGTATGGCGGGGTCGTGCCGGAGGTCGCGTCGCGGAATCATTTGGTGCACGCGCCGCGGCTCCTGGAACATGCCCTTGGAGAATCCGGTTTAACGGTCGAGGAAATCGATGCCTTTGCCGCAACGTCGGGGCCGGGATTAGCCAGCTCGTTGATGATCGGCGCTTCGATCGCGAAGGGTCTGGCGCTCGGGTCTGGGAAACCGTACCTCGCGATTAATCACCTCGAAGGTCATCTACTCTCTCCGTTTTTCGAGAGCACTGAGATCGAGCCGAATGTTTCCCTCATTGTGAGCGGCGGGCATACGCTTCTGGTCGAGGTCCGCGGTGTGAACGATTATCGAGTGCTCGGTCGAACAGTCGATGACGCAGCAGGGGAAGCTTTCGACAAGGTCGCGAAGTTACTCGGGCTCGGTTATCCGGGAGGCCCGGAAATCGAACAGCACGCGCTCCCCGGAAATGCGGCGCGCTTCGATTTTCCGCGAAGCATGCTCGATTCGCGCGATCACAATTTTAGTTTTAGCGGGTTGAAAACGGCGGTGCGTTATCGACTGGCGGAATTTCAACACGAAGCGCTGACGCCGCAGTTGATCGCCGATATGAGCGCGTCGTTTCAAGCCGCTGTCATCGACGTGCTCCTGAAAAAAACGGTGCGCGCGGCGAAGGAATGTGGATCGAGATTGGTAACGCTAAGCGGAGGCGTCAGCTGCAATCAGGCACTGCGAAAAGAAATGGGGCTGCGCTGCGGCGAGGCAGGGCTGCGCTTGCTCACGGCGCCCCCGCGTTTGTGTACGGATAACGCGGCGATGATCGCGTTCGCGGCCGCGTTGCGATTTCAGGCCGGCCAAAGTTCGGAAGTCAGCGAGGAGATCGATCCGAATCTGGCGTTGGTGTGACCGGGAGGCGCGTGGTTTGTGGCGCAATTCCGCTCACGAAACCGCCACTGCCTCGCTCTCCATGCGAGCCTTCGCGAGCGAGCGCCGCCGGATAAGTGCGTAGGTTGTCCAAAGCGCGATTAAGGGTAGCAACGTCCACAGCGTTGGGACGATGTTCTTGAACGCGGATAACATCAGTCCCGCGATGATTGCGGCCCGCGCGCCCGCCATTTTTTCCCCAAGCGCAAACGTCAGCCCCCACCAAATCGCGTCACTAACGCCGTTGCTGATCCCCTGTTGCAGCCGCAGCAGGAAACTGTCGCCCGTCGCCCCGGCAATCGCAAAATATCCACCGGCGGCCAGAACCCCGAGGACCTGGCCCAGAACAAATCCTCGCGACCATCGTTTCCAGCGCACGCCGATTACGACATTGATCAGGATGAATGATGAGGCGGCAATGATTGCGGCGACCTGAAGCGGAGGACTTCCGATCCCAAGCGCGACAAGCCCGGTCGCGATTACCAGCACAAGGAAGAAGGTGCCAATCGCTGAAAGGATTTCGCGCAGAGCGGAGGGTGGCCGAGGCGTAGGAAAAACCGCGGACCAGGCAATGGCGGCCCAGATCACGACCATGGTTAGTGCGATCTGGTTCGCAGCGGAGGCATAACCGAAAATCGCGATGATCGGCGCCTGGACCACGGCATCGAAAGTGAGCAGACAAATAAAGACCAGACTTGCGCCCACGCCGAGCAGGACGCTTGTGACCAGGCCTGCCGCCCACATCGTGCCGATCCACCAAGCAGGGTTGAGCCCGAGTGGCGCGAGCACTGCCCAAATCAGCAGGGACAATATGGCGGGACAAATTACATAAACCTGGATCAGGAGTTGGCGGAGGTCGCGGTTGCGACGAATCTGCGGCCCCGTTAGGTCGATCACGCTGAAATTCGGCGTGAGACGCGGATCGATCTGGCTGACGTGTGTGCGCCAGCGAAAGGGCTGGGTGAGAAGCCAGCCGAGAATCTGGAGCGAGGCGAGAAAGGAATTACGGCCGGAGGTGCCGAGACGAAGTGTTTTTGGGCGTAGCCATTCATCATCCTGTCTGACCTTGATCGGAACATCGGGCGAGCCGACGGCCGGGCGGTGGAAATTAAAGAGATGGATACGCTTGCCGTGCTTCGCAGTAGCGACGCCGATGTCGTGGCACTCGTTCGCCGCCGGATCGCGGGCCGCCTGCAGACAGGTGGCGTGCTGCAATGACATCAGGATGTGTCCGCCGTCTCCAAAATCCATCACCCGCTGCGCGGTGTTGATGCCATCGCCGCTAACCGATGCGACGCCATTGATATCGACCAGGCGCGCGACTTCGCCGGTGTGAATTCCCATTCGCGCTTTGAAAGCGCCCTCTTTTTCGATCCGGTCCATCAGCTCGCAAGCGCAACGCAACGGACTGGAACAATGATCGAAGAAGACGAGTGCCATGCCATCGCCGGAAGGCGAGCGGACCAGTTTATCTTGCGCGGATGCGTCGATCACGGCCGAGCAGTCGCCGACGAACTCCTGCAACTGGCGAAAAACGACGGTTTGCTGATCGCTGTTCAGGGTCGAGTAGCCGACCGCATCCACGAAAAAGATGTGGGCGGTAACCATCGATGGAGTCGCTTGCTTCATCGGTCGAACGGCTCGCTAATATTCTCGCCCGAGAAGGTATTTCGCGATTTCGCTTAGTCGATCGCCGCTCCTGCCAAAATTTGCGAGCGCAGCATCGGCCCGACTCGTTAGGCGTTTTGCTTCCGCGCGGGATTTCTCCAAGCCGATCACAGCCGGATAAGTCGCTTTCTTCGCGGCGACATCTTTACCCGCGCTTTTCCCCAGCTTCTCCGAGGTTTGAGTGACGTCGAGAATATCGTCGATGACCTGGAAGGCGAGGCCGAGCGCCCCACCGAACGAGGTGATCGCGGCCAGTTGCTTTGCGTTGGCATTGGCGGCCATCGCGCCCAAACGAACGGAAGCGGTTAGGAGCGCCGCGGTTTTGTTTACGTGAATGTAGCGAAGCTCTGTGCGACTAATACGGCGGCCTTCGCCTTCAAGGTCCGCCACCTGACCCGCGATAAGTTTCCTGCTTCCAGCGGCGACCGCGATTTCGCGAAAAACAGCGCGCAGATCGTGGCGCCGAACCGGCTTGGCGTGCGACGCGATTTCGAAAGCGATGGTGAGCAACGCGTCGCCTGCGAGAATGGCGATGCCGTCCCCAAAGACCTTGTGGCAGGTCGGCCGGCCGCGGCGGAGATCGTCGTTGTCCATGCTCGGCAGATCGTCGTGAATGAGAGAGTAAGTGTGGATGCATTCGACGGCGCAGGCGTGCGGCAGCGCGGTAGCGAATTTGCCGCCGCAAGCTTCCGCCGCGGCGAGACAGAGGATGGGGCGCAATCGTTTCCCGCGGGCAAACAAGCTGTAGCGCATGGCCTTGTGAATGGTGGCAGGCGCGACAGACTCGTTAGGCAAATACCGGTCGAGCGCGCGATCGACTTCTTTTTGCCGAGCGGCCAGATAGCGCTTCAAATTCATACTGCGAATTCGAGCAGGCTATTCTCTCGACGCCGATGACGGAGGCGTGGCGACGACTAGTCCCATCAGGAGAAAAGTGATCGCCGCCGAGAACAGGCAAAAGCGGCAGAACGAATGGAGCACAAATGCCTGGACGTAGAGCAGCCAGAGCGTGGCAGCGAAGAGCGCGCCGACGGTAAGGGCGAAAAATTTTCGGGCCCGCGCGTAGTCGAACCCTGAAAAAGTGGCGAACGCGAAGGCGGTGAAATAACCAGCGACACCGAACATCGCGACCGGGATTCCGCCGACCTTGGCGTAAGCACTTCCGAGGACTTCCGAACACCCGGCTTGACCGCCGCACGCCGCGGTTTCGCCGCTCAACGCCAAGACCGAAAGGTAGGTCGCGTCCGCGAGACCGAGCAGGCAAAACAACGCCGCGATACTGTAAAGGATCACGCGCCCCCGCGAAGGCGATGCGTGTTTCGGGCGTTTGCTCATTGCTTCGGTTTCTCGTTTAGGGCCGCGTCGAGCGCTTTATGCAGATTTGGAGGGGCAAGCTGATCGGCTGGTTGCACAACCCCATTCACGAACAACGTCGGAGTGCTGGTCACGCCGCGCGAAGTCCCGAGCTTTTGGTCGGCATCCACGCGCGCCGAGACCGCCGGATCTTGCATGTCCTTCTTGAAGCGCTCTACGTCGACGCCAAGGGTTTGGGCATATCCCTCGAAGAGCGGCTCCACTTTATCGGCCTTCGACCAGAGAGCTTGCTCGCGATAAAGCACGTCGTGCATCTCCCAAAACTTTCCCTGCAAATCAGCCGCCTCGGCCGCGACGGCCGCCTCGCGAGCGTGGATGTGATTCACGAGGGGAAAGTGATGGAAGACAAGACGCAGTCGCGTCCCGTATTCCTCCTCTATCTTTTTCAAGTTAGTGGCCATGATCGAGCAGGGAGGACATTGGAAGTCTCCAAATTCCTCGAGCGTCAGGATCGCCGACTTCGATCCGCGAACGTGATTGCCGGAAGCGGGCGCGCTGGTAGGCGCTTTCGGCGCGCCCAGTTTCCTGGCGCGAAAAAGGGCGAAGCCGCTGCCGAAAGTGATCAGCGCGACGGTAACGACAATCAAATAGGGCAGGTAGCGTCGCATCGGAGCAGGAACAGAAAACAATTGGCGGCTGAATGCGAGAAATATGTTGCCCCAGGCAGCGCGGCTCAGTGGCTGGCGGTCCCCACATTGCACAAATGTAACCCAGGCGTGGGAACCAGCAGGAAGTCCGGTCACGAATCGATTCCGTGGTCCGGCGCCGTCCCTGCGCCAACCTCATTCAACCTAAACACGGGAGAATTCTCATGAAGCGCCACGCAAAATCGTCTCATTTGTTCGGTTCCGTCATTCGTCCGCTGCTCGCTACGCTGTTGATTCTGAGCGGGATCGCTTTGCTCGCGCGTGCGGGCATTTCAACCGCAAACACGCGAGCCTCGACCCAAATAAATCAGGCGGCCGCGACAACTCCAGGGGTGCCGCGATTCCAAAACTACCCGGCGCCCGCGGGGATTGCCGATAATGTGGGCGAGCCTTCAATCGGCTGTAATTGGAAGTCCGAGACGACCAATAGCAACAGCATGTTTAGCATTCCGAACGGAGGACGAGTGATGTTGTTCGGCGGATTTTCGCCCGAGCTTTATCGCGCGACCTTTAACGATTGCTCCTCGCCGGCGAAGCCTAACTGGGAGGCGAAGCCGCTCCTGCTCGCCTCTACTCCGCGGGCTGCGGGCGATCCGATCCTCTTCACCGACCACGACACGGGCCGGACGTTTGTCTCGCAACTCGAGGGCCTGACCCCCGCTGGCAGCACGACTGATCATTACCGATGACGATGGCGACAATTTTTCGCCGAGCGAAGGCTCGAGTCTGCCCTCGGACGTCGATCACCAGACTTTCGGCGGGGGCCGTTTTCATGATCCGGTTCCGCCGACCGTCGTCGGCGCGTACCCGAACGCGGTTTACTATGCTTCCCAGAGTGTGGCTGATGCGCGCGCGGCGCGGAGCGACGATGGCGGCGTGACATTCGGACCGGCGTTCCCGATGTACACGATCGATCAATGCGCTGGACTTCACGGCCACATCAAAGTTTCGCCGAAGGACGGGACTGTTTTTGTGCCGAATGTCGGTTGCGGCGGCGCCCTGCCGTTTCATGACGTGGATGCGAAGCAGGCGGTGATCGTGTCGGAAGACAATGGAGTCACCTGGGCGGTGCGGCCGATTCCCGATTCGACCACGCACGGGAACGGCAACGAGCAGAACACCCACCTCCAGACGCGCGATCCGTCCGTCACGATCGATAAAGGCGGCAACGTCTACTTTGTTTACCAGGCTGAAGATCGCCTGTCGGAGGTAACCGATCCCGCGGATAAAACTGGCGATACTCATCCGAAGGTCGCCGTTTCGCACGACAACGGCGTGACATGGGAGCCGAGCATTGACGTCGGCGCGAACGTTCTCAATGGCGCGCCCGTCCGCAACGCCACCTTCGTGACTGCAACGGCTGGCGACGACGGCCGGGCTGCGGTCGCCTTCTTCGGGACCGAGACCGGCGGCAATAACTGGGCCTGTGGTGAAAGCGATGATTGCTCCGGGGATACCGGTTTGTTCCCCCGCGACCCGTTCACGGGCGTCTGGTATCTGTATATCTCGACCACGTTCGATGGCGGCAAGACTTGGACGACGCAAAACGTGACGCCGGGCGATCCGATCCAGCGTGGCGGAATCTGCGGGGGCAGCACCTGCCGGAACCTGCTGGATTTTATGGATCTCCAAATCGATAAGGAAGGCCGCATCCTCGTCGCCGGCGAAGATGGCTGCGTCGGAGCTTGCGTGCAGGGTGGTGGAAATACGTTTTCGGCCAAAGGCTTTATTACCCGGCAATCCGGCGGCAAGAGGATGGTCGCGCAGTACGATCCAGTGGAGCCTGCCGTCGCGGGTGCACCTGATGTGACCGCATCGATCGATGCCCCGAAAACGCAGATCACCTTGAAATGGGAAGTGCCGGATAACAGCGGCTCGGATATCACCGGCTACAACGTGTATCGAACCGCGGGAGCCGGCTCTCCGGTCCTTCTCGCCACCGTCACACAAACGAGTTACTCCGACACGACGTTCGATCCGAACGTGACCAACAGTTACCGCGTAACTGCGGTGAACGCGATCGGCGAAGGACCTTTCTGCCACGATATCGCGCCGGTGATCCTGCCGGTGCCCGACCCATGTGTGCCGCCCGGAGTCCCTATTCTGGCCGATCCGGCCGGTGACCTGATCACGCCGATCGGCGTCACGACCTATCCTGGTTATGATTTGCGAAGTCTGGCGATTGCCGAGCCGTTCGCGATGGTGGACAAGCTGGTCTTCACGATCAAAGTCCAGGACCTTACTACAGTTCCACCAAATACGCGGTGGCCTGTCCAGTTCCGGCTCGCGACCGATCCTGCCAACCTGGGCCGATGGGTTGACATGAGCTCGGACGCCGCCGGGATGGTCACGTTCAACTATGGAACGTTTGTCGTGACAGCCGGCGCATACGGAGCCCCGGATACCACCGTAGGCCAGGCGGATGCAGAGAGTAACTACGCTCCCGATGGGACGATCACGATCGTTCTCTCGCGCAGCAAGATTGGCAATCCTGCTCCGGGCGTGGCGATGCAAGGCTTCCTGATTCGGGTTCGGATCGCGAATACGATCACGCCGGATAACATGCCGGACGGCCTCGCCCCGGATGGCGCCTACCTAATCAAAGGCAACGCCTTTTGCGCGCCGAATGTCGCGCCGATAGCGAAGTTAGCGGCCAATCCCGATCACGGTAATCCGCCGCTCACGGTCGCATTCGACGGGTCGGGGTCGGTTGATCCGGATGCAGGTGATTCGATCGCATCGTACACGTTCAGCTTTGGCGATGGGTCTCCGGATGTGACCCAGAGCAGTCCCACGATCAGCCACACCTACACCCATGGCGGCGGTTACTTCGCCACTTTGACGGTCAAGGATTCGCACGGACTGCAAAGTGTAAATATCGCGAGCGTGCCGATCAAAGTAGCGGCGCAGTTGTTCAACCTCTCAACCCGCCTCCAGGTTCAGCCAGGCGACAGAACGCTCATCGGCGGATTTATCATTCACGGGAGCGAACCCAAGAAAGTGATTCTGCGCGGAATCGGCCCGAGCCTCAACGTGCCGGGTAAACTCGACGACCCGATGATCCAGGTATTTGACAGCGGCGGGGTTAACATCGGCGGTAACGACGATTGGAAGACCGACCAGCAGACTGTCGAATCAACCGGACTCGCGCCGAGTGACGATCGCGAATCCGCGTTCGTAACGACACTGGCTCCCGGTCTCTACACCGTGGTGATGAGCGGGAAAAATAACAGCACTGGGATTGGCGTTGTCGAAATGTATGACATCGGGCTCGCGGCTAATTCGCGGCTGGCCAACGTCAGCTCGCGCGGCTTCATCGGCACCGGTGACAATATTCTCATCGGTGGCTTTTTCGCCGGCCCTCAAACCGCGTCCGTTACGCGGATGGTCTTCCGCGCCATCGGCCCATCGCTCGCGGCGTTCAACGTTCCGCAGCCGTTGCAAGATCCGACCATCGAGCTGCGAAATGGCAATGGCGATCTCGTCGGTTCCAACGACGACTGGGAGACGGACCAGAAAGCGGAGATCGAAGCCGCCGGTTTGGCACCGAGCGACTCGCGCGAATCGGCCGTAGTCCTGACCAACTTCGAGCCGGGCCCGTACACCGCAATCGTTCGGGGCAAGAACAACACCACCGGGAACGGGCTTGTCGAGATTTACGACGTGCAGCAATAACCCGCGACGAGCCGGCCCTCGATGAATTACGCAGGAGAAAAATATGACCGTTCGAGCCGGTCCAAATTAGTTAAGCGGGCGCGGCCATCGCCGCGAAAGGAAATCTATGCGCAAGAAACTGACGGCTGAATCCGGAATCTTTCACCCACGTGTTTTCATCGCGTTTCTACTTTGCCTGAGCGGCGTCTCGCTGGCTCTGTTTGGTTCGGCCGGGCAAGCGAACAGCATTACGTCATCCGCCGCGCCCAATGCCCCAACCGCGGTGCCCACCTTTGGGAATCCCGTCATCGCCGGCATCGGCGGGAGCGGATACGAGATCGATGTGCGGAGCGACCCCTCGAACGGCAATCGCATTTATATGAGCGCGCCCGGCGCTCTTTCGTCAGACACGAGCTGGATCTGGCGTTCGCTCGATGCCGGGAAGACTTTCAAGTGGGCGCCGAACGCCGCGCCGTTCAGTGGAAAAGCCACCACTTGCCATGGCGGCGGCGATACCGAGCTGGGGGTCGATTCAGCCGGCCACCTGTACTTCAACGATCTGACCCTGGCGAACTTCAGCACAAGCCGTTCGGATGATCAGGGGGCGACATTTACCTGCAGCAACACGGGCGTCCCCGACACCGCGGTGGACCGGCAATGGTACACGATCGATGGCGACCCGACGAACGGCGGTTCCATTTATCTGGCCAACGACGAGATCGGGCCGGGCGGCGTGATGTGCGGTAATAGCACAGGGAACAACGTGCTCGTGATGTATCGCTCCCCGGTCCTTGGGCTCGGGCCCTCGGCCGGAATCGAGTTTGGTCCGGCGTATCACGTCAGCGCCGTGGGCAGCTGCGATGAGGCGATCATGGGCAACAACGAATTGAGCCCGGTCGCCACCACTCTTGGCCAGCCGACCGGCGCCCCCGGTGTCTATGCGACCCTGCCGACGCCCGTGAAACACATCTTTGTCATTCATGATAACGCGGCGTTGAACCGGATCCTTATTGGCCGCTGTTTTCCCGTCGATTTCGGCGCGCCGGTCGCGAACGTCAGCGACCCGAGTGGTTTGAACTGCACCGATCTTCCCGTGGCCGATCTCGGTGCGAACGTGAAGACGGGCGCAAATTTCCCGAGCATGGCGATCGACAAAGCTGGCAATCTTTACGCGGTCTGGAACCAGGCGCCGATCGATGCCAGCGGGAACGTCGTCGGCGACACCGTTATCAAGTACACTTGCTCGACCGACCAGGGAAACACCTGGGCCCCACCAATCCAGCTCGACACCAGCGGTTCACCCTTCGGCGTCCTTCACACGAATGTTTTTGTTTGGGCGGTCGCAGGCGACGATGGTCGGGTTGATATCGCTTGGTACGGAACACCGGGGCAGCCAACCCATCCGTCCGCCGGGCCGGATTCATGCGGCACGAACTGCGATTGGAGTGTCTGGATGGTGCAAACTCTCAATGGACACGCTGCCACCCCAACCTTTACGGCGCCGATCCAGGCAAGCCAGCATTTCAATCATCGCGGCAGCATGAACACCCTCATCGGCGGTCAGGCCGGCGATCGCACTCTGGGTGATTTTATTCAAATCCGGCTCGGACCTCAGGGCGAAGCGCGCATCTCGTATTCCGATTCGAACAACATCGACGCGGCACTGGTCCCACACGGAATGTTCGTGCAGCAAAACGGGGGAGACAGTGTTTTCCTCGCGAATACACCGGTCAACATTCCGGGACTCGCTCCGTTTAATTCCTCCAGCGATCCGACGGGCGACGGAAAGTTCGAAGCAAGCGGCGTGAGCAGCGCGAACATGCCGCAGCTGGACATTATCAACTCCAGCATCAGCGAAGTGACCACGGCTCCCTGCTCGGCCGCCGCGCCTTGTTACAAGGTCGTGATGCAGCTTAACGATTTGAGCCTCACGCCCGCGACTGCCCAGGATCCCGATCCCGATCTGGTTTGGTCGACGCAATGGTTCGTCCCGTCGACCACCGATCCGACCGGCGGGAAAAATTTTCACGTTTACGCCGAATCGCTTAATGGCGCGGCCTTGCAATGCTTTGTGGGCGAGAACGCGATCATGCTTTTAGGCGGTGGCGCGTCCCTGACCTATCCGGGCAACACGCAGTTGCCGGCAGCGAATTGCGCGTCGGCGCTCGGGCCCAACGGCAACATCACGATTTACGTTCCCAAATCGATGGTGAGCGAGACTGATCCGCTCGATAACCGTTTGCACGAAGTCACTGCGTCCACGATGACGCTCCAGCAACCCGCTAACACGGTTACCTCCTTCGGCGGTATCGGTGGCTCGTTCTTTAACCTCATCGACGTCGCCCAGAGCTATCTCTTCGATGGATCGGTTACGCCTTCGCCGACTCCGACCGCGACTGCCACCGCCACGTCGACTCCGACGGCCACGGCCACCGGCACGCCCACTGCCACGGCGACTGCCACAGCCACCGCGACCGCCAGTCCTACTCCGACATCGACGGCCACCGCGAGCCCAACTCCCACATCGACTGCTACCGCGAGCGCCACCGCCACGTCCTCGCCGACCGCCACTGCTACCGCGACGCCCACATCTACGCCGACCGCCACAGGCACGCCGGCCGACGTTGAGCTCCTCAACATCTCGGGCCGCGTCGTCGTTCAAACGGGCGACAAAGTCGGCATCGCCGGCTTCATCGTGAAAGGCTCCGGGTTCAAGCGCTTCATCGTCCGTGCGATCGGCCCGTCGATGAAAGTAAATGGCAACCCGGTAGCCGGCCGGTTGATGGATCCCATTCTGGAGTTGCACGACAGCAATGGCGCCACCCTGACCAACGACGACTGGCGCACTGGCGGGCAGGAAGCAGAGATTCAGGCCACCGGCATCGCTCCGAGCGACGACCACGAATCGGCGATAATTCGTACCGTGCCGGCCGGAAGTTTCACCGCCATCATTCGCGGGAAGAATGGTGAGTTCGGCCTTGGTTTGATCGAGGTCTATGATATTGGCACGACCACTTCTGCGGCGGCGGAAGAGGAACGCGCAGAGCGCCTGGGCGAACCGGATGCACCGCAGGCAACCGTCGAACTCGGTAACCTCTCCGTGCGCGCCGAGGTCGAGGGCGCCGACAATATCCTGATCGACGGCATCATCATGCGCGGAGGAAATCCGAAACGCGTTTTGTTCCGCGCCCTCGGCCCGTCGATTCAATCGGGCGGCCAGCCCGTACCTGGGACGTTGCCAGATCCCACCATGGAAGTGCGCGATGGAAATGGAGGCCTGCTCCTCGCCAACGACGATTGGCAGCAGGCGCCGAACGCCTCCGAAATTCAGGACACCGGCCTGGCTCCGTCTAACAGCAAGGAATCAGCGGTCCTCCTCTCGCTGCCCGCGGGCAATTACACCTCGGTGGTCCGCGGCGCGAACGACCCCGTCGGCATCGCTCTGTCGGAAACCTACAAACTGGATAATTAGAATGAGCAAGTTAACCGCGGTCCTGACCATAGTTTTTCTTACTGCCTTCACCCGGCTTGACGCTGGGCAGATCAAACACCCGAAGAACAAGCCGGCGTTCACCATTACCGTTCCGGACGACTGGAAGGCGGGATGGGACGCAAAAGGGAACCTGAGCTGCTCAAGCGCCGACGGTAGCGAACATTTCTCGATTATCCCGGTTGGGGAAAATAAGACCTGGCAATACCTGAAGGGTTATCTGCCGGGGATGGCGCGCAAATCGGGTCAGGATTGGAACTTTGAGGACCTAAAGGTTACCGACCTGGAGGAGACGACGACACCCCATAAGCTTCAGCTCTTGAGAATCAGCACCCACGGCACGAGGAAAGGTGCCAGGACCATCATCAAAACCATCGCTTTCAAGCTGAACGCCGAGAAGTTTTTTGTGGTCCTCAGCATGGGGCCTGACAACGAAAAATTTCCGGCAAAGGTCGATGCTGCGATCGCTTCCATCACGCCGCTCGCCGCCGCGAATTAGACTGGCCCCGTCATTCCGGCTCCTGACCGGCCCTTCTTGAAAAGCGCCTGCGCGCGGTTAACATGACGCCCGCAAATTGGGGGGTATAGCTCAGTTGGTAGAGCGCTTCGTTCGCAATGAAGAGGTCAGGGGTTCGAATCCCCTTACCTCCACCAATTCGTCAATAACTACTGCGTCTTGGCGAGAACTGGGTCGTCTGATTTCCAATCGCGAGCTGGCCGTTAGCATTATCTCCGACGGTGAAGACGGCGCGATCACTGCCGCGAATCATCATGCTAAAATACCATCCAGCCGCCACATCGGTGATCCCGTTCATCCCATCCGGCCCCGCATCCATCAGGTGCCAGGACTTCTGTGTCGTGTTCGCGCTCGTACTGCCCAACTCGCCGAAGCCGTTATAGCCGCAGGCAACCACGGACCCCGGATAATAAATGGATGTCCCCAACGAGTGGTACATTCCGGCTGCGATCTTCTTGAAGCCGGAAATCGCCCCATTTGGTGTCGGCCTCGTGCACATCAGCGGGGCGGTGTCACCCAAGCCAAGCTGTCCGTAACTGTTATTTCCCCACGAGTAGACGGTGCCGTTTCGGTGGAGAGCTATGACGAAGCTAGTGCCGCCGCAGGCAATTTGCGTGATTGAATTAATGACGTATCCGTTGGCGTCCGTTACAATCTTAACGGCGTAGGGCGAATCCGTCTCCGATCCCATTCCAAGCGCTCCCTTATATCCTGAGCCCCATGTCCAGATTTGCCCTTCGGCGTCCAGAGCAGCCATGTGGCCGGAACCGACGGAAATCGAGACAATATCGGTTAAATACTCGCTGGCCGATTTTTTGACTCTCATCGGCATGTAATGAGCCACGGTGGTCCCGTCTCCCAACTGGCCGTTTCCATTCAGCCCCCAAGTCCAGACGTATCCGGAATCATCCACTGCCGCCGCCGCCGTGTAACCGATAGAAATGACATGACGATTCAAGCCGCTAGGCGTTACAACGCCGGAAAGATTTGGGACCTGTAGTGGCTGTGTGGCAGAACCACCAGTACCTGCCATTTCCAAGCAGCCCGTATTGATTGGAACCCCAGGCCCACACCGTCCCATTGGCTTTTACCGCCAGAGTAGCAAAGTCGCCATCGGCGACTTCGGTGATCTGGCTGAGCCCGGAGGCCGCGACCGGTGTCATCGAGTTAGTGAAACTTCCATTGCCGAGCTGGCCGTTCGCGTTCAGCCCTGCACTATAAGGAATGGCCTTCGAAAGGGTGGTCCCGTGCCGGAAGCCGGCTTCCGCTCGTTTTACCGTGCTTCGGCCTTCATCCCGTCCAAACAGGATATAATGGTCGATGGCATACTGAAAATTGCCGGGATTTCCTAACTCCGGGTAAAGCTGAAGATAGGTGGAAGGCGAAAATGTTTTCGAGCCGTTTCTGCCCTCGTTGATGCCGTAGTAAGTCCAGTGGGTTTCAGCTCCGCTTTGACCCTGAAAGGCCTGGGCCACGTCTGGGTACATTTCCAGATACTCTTTCCAATTGAAGACTTCGGGATCGAGATTTCGAAATTGAAAATTCAGGCTGTCCAGCCCCGTCCTCACCTGGTCTTTGCTCCCGATGACCATATATGAGCGGTAACCGAGATACCCGGGCCCGTTAAAAACCGGGAAGCGGAACAGTCCTCCCATCGTGGCGTATCCGCCGTATTCCGGCCCGTGGGACCAGCGGAAGGCGGCGTTTCCATCGTACGGCTGTAATAGCTCGGGAGAATAGAACCCAAGCGCGTGGCCATCGTCCGCCACCCGCACTTTAACAAACTCGTCTTCGCCTCCCGTCGAATAGATCCGCCGGTAGGTTTTCGAGATCACATCGTAGTTCCACACCGGCGCGAACTCATACGGCATGATGGCGTCGAGCGATTGCACCTGGCCGCTCGTCACATATTCGGGAATCCAAAGATCGGTCAGGTATTCGATCGCGTTTGGGATCCCGGCGAAACCAAGAGTGATCTTTTTATGGAGCTGATAATTCGAAGGTTGACCGCTGAAGGGAGGGGCGGCCTCCCAGTGGCTGCGATCTCCACAGAAGGCATCGGCTCCGTTATCGGTGCGCCAAAAGGCCATCAGCGTCTGGGACTCCAAGATTCCGCTGCTCGCATTGAGCCAAAGGAGCCTGCTGGAGCTGTACCAGGATGGGTCAAACTGGGCGCCGGCTTCCGTGGGATTATAGCACTCGTAGCGTTGAAAAAACGATGCCGCGGATTGGAACTCACGTCCATGATCGGCCGAGTCTACAAATTGTTTGTTGTTCCAAACCAAGGACGTAACGGCGCCGGCAAACTCAGTTTTTGTGCTGAGCGTCAATGTCTGCCCAAAGACCGTGGAGCTAATTGTCGCGTTCCCGTTTACCTGGGCGTGGAGCAGGCCGGGTTGCAAGATCGCTGACGCAAGAAGACAGAGCAGCGAGGAAAAGAATTTCGACAAAGCATTGTTCATAGATCGGGGTTTTAGTTGGGGTTTAGCCTCCGTTCTGAGGCTGATTTGAGGGGGTGGGGGTTTTCGAGGCAGGGGTGTCCGGGTTTTTTTGGGGAGTTCTTCGCGGTGGGGTTTCAGCCACCGAGGAACTCAGGCACTCGTCGCACCGGTGTTCGGGGGGCTTTCACTCTACCTTGAGATTGAGAGGAATCCCCGCACAAGCAAAAAATGCGTTCAAGCGCTCCTAGAAGGCATTAATCAATTCGCCGATGTCTCCGCCCAACTGGCGTGCGGTGCGCTGGAAGAGCTCGCCGTAGCCGCCGCCGAAAGCGCCGAAGGCTGACCGCCGTTCCTGGGCGAAGCGGACCAGGACTTTCCCGGAAGATCGGTCGACGATTTCGCCGGCGATCGCGATCTTCACGGCACCGGCGCCGAACCCGACGAAATAACGAGCGGCTTGCGAACCGGGATCGACTTTGGTCAGGCGGGCGCGGACTACGAGCATTTTACCGGGCGCATTGGGGTTCGCCTTGCGCCGTGCCTTCTCGGCCAATCCGTCCATAAAAGCCGGTTTCATCACGTGTATCGCGGATTGGACGGCGCGGTAGGTGTTGTCGTTCGCCGGCGGCAGCTTAACCCGTGTGCTATCGAACGATTCGACGGCTATCTGGCTGTAGGCGGCGGCATTGAACGGCTGAATGATCGTGACTTCATCGACGTCATGCCAAACGCGATACGTGCCGGGGCCCGCTGGCGCCGGAGCAGCCACGCCCGCGGTGGAAACCAAGGCGGCCGCGACAGTCGCCAAAATTTTCAAAGTCCTTCGGTTCATGGGGTGATTTTGCGCGGTCGGTGAAATCCGCACAAGCGCCAAAGGCGTGCGGAACTCTACCGGGAAGGAGATGCGGTAGGTTCCGAGGCCGCGGCTCCGTCGAATCGGGTAATCTTCAGCGCGCCATCGCGTTTTGCGAGGTCCCAATCCACATGGCTGAGACCGTATCTGGTGATGTCCCGCTCCGGATTTCTAATGAAAAACCGGAGATCGAATTTGACGAAGACACCGCCGGAGTTTGGCGAGGGCGTCGCTTTGATTTCACCGATAGTAAAAGAACGGGTCGGATACGAGGCGCAATATTTTCCGAGATCGCTCGTCACGTAGTCCCGATCCTTTGCGCCGAAACTGTAATACGAAACGGTCTTATCGAAGTGAGCGATGACCTTATCTAAATCATCTCCCTCCATAGCGTGATAGAACGACCGGACAAAACTTTCGGCTTCGGCCTGAGTGATCGAATCAGACGCGGCAGCGCCGAAGGTGAGAGAACTCGAAGCAACGCCTCCGATGAAACCAACTGCGAGGAGAGTTCCAATCAGTTTTTTCAAAGCGGTTAATATCCTCTCATAAGAGTCAACTGCTACGCCATTGCGCCGAAGGCGAGGCCCAGTCCGTAAGTAACGACGGCTTCGATTACGCCGACCATCGTCATTTCCAAACCCGACGCCCACCAGGAGCGGATGGTGATTAGCGATTTCACGGCGCCGACGGCGAAGTGGGCAAGGATGCTGACGCCGAACGAGGCGATTACGGCTTCGATTCCGCTCATGAAAAAAAACGGGATGATCGGAATGAACGCCCCGACGGCGGTGGAGATGGCCGCGGAAGTCGCCGACTTCCAGTGATTAGGAAACCGATGCTCGGAAAGGCCAAGCTCGTGTTGCGCCATCGCCTGGACCATCTGGTCGGGCTGTTCGGCAAGGCGTTCGGCCATGCGCTGCGATTCCTCGGGATTGAAACCCTGGAGCTGATAGAAGAGCGACATCTCCTCGATCTCTTCCTCGGGATTTTCTTCGACCTCGCGTTTTTCCCGGGCGATCTCGGCTTCGTAAACTTCCGCTTCGCTCTTCGCGGCGAGGTAAGCGCCGGCGCCCATGGATAACGACGAGGCCAGCATTCCAGCGAGACCGGAGATGAGAACGTAGTGCTGCTGGTTGTTCGTCGCTCCGGCAACGCCCGAGACAATTCCGAATACCGCGCCGAGTCCGTCATTTACGCCGTAAATCGCGTCGGCCACCCAACTGCCGCCTCGGCCGTGCCAGCGCTCTCGTTTCAGAATGGTGTCGAGCGCAGCGCGCGGTCCAGCCGGGGCCGCCGGTGCCATCGCGTTCAGAACCCGAGCGTGCGCTTTCTCCTCGAGCGCCGCTTCGTGGAGGAATTTCAACGCGTCCGGATCATCGGCGAGCGCGCGTTCGCTTTGGGCGCGGTAGCGAGCTTCGTGTCGATCCTCTGCGGCCTCCATCCGGCGAATGGCGACGTCGATTCCAGCAATGCGGTTCCACCAGCGACTGAGGCGCTGGCCTAACGAGTCCTTCAGTTCGGGTGGCGGCTCGCCCAGCTCGGTGAGCTTTTGCGCCCAGCGGGCGGCGTGTCGTTCCTCCGCCTCTGCCATCCTGATCAGAATTTCTTTGCGCTTCTGATCCTTCTCGCGGTCCGCCAGCTCACGATAAACGCGGGCGGTTTGCAGTTCCGCCTTCCAATTTTCCTTCAGCGCTTCAATGGATTCCGGATCGTTCATGTTTCGTTTGCGGTCTCCAAACATGCCACAGGAGCCGGAACTGGTTTTGATCTTGTCTGCTGCACCGTAATCACCAGCGCGACGGAGCCGATGATCAACCCGGCGGCGAGTGCGGTCCGCGGGCTAAGCGTTTCTCCGGCGAAGAGAGCGCCGAGGATCACCGCGACGATCGGGTTGACGTAGGCGTAGGTCGCCACCTTGGCCGGCTCGCAGTGGCGGAGCAGGAAAATGTAAGCGGTGTAGCCCACGAGCGCGCCGATGATAACAAGATACACAAATGACCCAACCGAAAGCGCGGAGATGTGCCGGGCATCAAACGCTCGGTGTTCGCCCCTCGACAACCCAGCGATCGTGAGAAGAGCGCCGCCGCAAATCATTTGCTGTCCCGCAAGCAGAAGTGGCGGCGAAATGCTTTTTGCTTTGCGCGAATAAATGGAGCCGGCCGACCAGACCAGCGAAGAGCAAAGGAGAATTAGAATCCCAGTGGCGGCGTGGCCGTCCTGCGCGTGCGAAAAATGAATTTCAGGGGCGAGGAGAATGACAACGCCGGCCAACCCTCCAGCGAGCCCTAGCCAGACGATGGGCGTCGGCCTTGGAGCGACCCCGGCCCACCACGCAAAGAGCGCGATATAAATAGGGACCGTCGCCACGATCACCGAGGCGAGGCCGGAGGAAACATATTGCTCGGCCAGGGTCACCCCGCCGTTGCCTCCTAGCAACAGACAAGCCCCAATGATCAGGGCGGTGCGCCAGTTCGCCAGCGAACCTTTCGGCGCGCCTCGCCAGCGAGCGAGCCCGTAAAGAATTGACCCGGCCAGAAGGAAGCGGGCGCCCGCCATCAGCAGCGGCGGGATCGTGCCGATGGCGAAGAGGATTGCGAGATAGGTCGAGCCCCAGATCAGGTAAAGCGCGCCGAACGCGGAGATAATGGCGAATCTGCTCGGCGCGGGCATCCGTGAGGTTATCGTTGTCTGACCACCCCGCAACGCATGCATTCACAGGTCAATCCTGATCCGCGGTAGAGCGGTTGTAGCGACGCCGCTCTGTCGGCGTAAGAGCGCGCCAACAGTCGACACGTGTGTTTACGGCGACAGAGCGCCGTCGCTACAACAAGAGGCCCGATCGCGCCTCTTAAAGCTTCAGCTCCGCTTGCCGGCAATCATCCGGTAGAGGAACAACAGGAGCATCGCGCCGACGATCGACATGATCCAGTGCGCGGTATACGCATCGTTTCCGGAAACCATTTTTCCGATCCAGGTACCGATAAACGCCCCCGCGATGCCGAGGAGCATCGTGATGATACAGCCGCCAGGATCCTTGCCCGGCATGAGCAGCTTTGCGATCAGACCGATGACAAGGCCGGCACACAACATCCAAATAATTCCGTGAGAGCTGTAGTCCATGTTGAGAAGTTTGGAGATTTTCGCGGGCGCGGTCAATCCTGCAATGAGGCGGATTGCAGTCCTAGAGCTCGATCACTTGCGCGGACTTGATGTCTTCGCTGCCGCGAATCTTTTCGAGAAGTGCTTCGTCAGGGATCGTGTCGAGATTGAGAACGGTTAAGGCCGTGCCGCCGGCCTGGTTCCGGCTCAGCGACATCGTTGCGATGTTGACGCCGTGATCGCCGAGCAGAGTCCCGATCCGGCCGACGATGCCCGGTCGATCTGTATTTTCCAAGACCAGAACCACCCCGTGCGGTCGCGCTTCGACATGGCGGCTGTTTACGTTAACGATCCGCGGCGTCGCGCCGAAAAACGCGCCGGCTACGGAAACGGTTTTGCCTTCGGCGTCGGCGGACAATTCGAGCAGATCGGTGTAATCGCCCGCCGCGCTCAGACGCGATTCGGTAACCTTTAATCCGAGACTTTCGGCAAAGGCCGGGGCGTTGACTTCGTTGATTTCATCGCCGCCCGCGCCGCGGAGGAATCCTTTCAGGACCGAGCGGGTGATCGCCGTCGTATCCACTTCGTTCACCTTGCCGCTGTAGTTTACATTCAGACGGTCGACCCGCTGCGGGGCAAGCTGGAACAGAAAGCGGCCGAGCTTTTCGCCGAAGCGCAGATGCGGCCCGACGACGGCGAGAGTCTTGGCGTCGAGGTTCGGCATGTTAACCGCGTTGCGGATCGTGCCTTCCAGCAGCGCCGCCCGAATCGATTGCGCGATCTCGATGCCAACGCTTTCCTGCGCCTCGGCCGTGGACGCGCCGAGATGCGGGGTGAGAACGATATTCGACAACCCACGGAGCGGTGAATCATTCGGCAAAGGCTCGGTTTCAAATACGTCGAGCGCCGCCGCCGCGACCTGTCCGGACCGGAGGGCCTCGGTCAGTGCCGTTTCGTCGATCAATCCACCGCGCGCGCAATTAATCACGCGCACGCCCCGTTTGGTTTTCGCCAGCCGAGGTGTGTCGAGCAAATGGTGCGTTTGCGGCGTGAGCGGAGTGTGGAGCGTGATGAAATCGGCGCCCGCCAGAAGGTCGTCGAGATCGTCAACGAGCTCGACTTGCAAGGTGCGCGCGCGGCTTGCGGACAAGTAAGGATCGAACGCGAGGACGCGCATCCCAAACGCGATCGCCCGCCGGCTCAGCTCGCTCCCGATCCGCCCCATGCCGATCACGCCAAGCGTCTTATTGAAGAGCTCGACGCCCTCGAGATTTTTCCGGTCCCACTTTCCGCCGCGCAGAAGCGCATCCGCCTGGGGAATTTTCCGCGCGACGGACAGCAGCAGCGAGAAGGCATGCTCAGCCGTGGAAATCGTGTTTCCCCCTGGCGCGTTCATCACGATGACTCCTCGGCGCGTGGCCGCTTCCACGTCGACGTTGTCCACCCCGACTCCCGCGCGCCCAATCACTCGCAATCGCGTGGCGGCATTCACGACCGGCGCCGTCACTTTTGTCTGGCTGCGCACGACGATGCCGCTGAACTCCGGAATTCTCTCGATCAACGCGGCCTCGCTCAAGCCAGTTTCGATTAACACCTCCAAGGCGCCGTCGCGCGTCATCTCATCGATGCCGCGTTGAGAAATGGAATCTGCGACCAGAATCTTCGGAGCCGTCATTCTGGCAGAATGCTAAAGAGCAAGTGGGCGGAGTCGATAGCGAATCACGACGCGAGAATGTCGCGCTGGTTGCCTTGGAGGAGAGCGCTCGCGCCCCGATCTCGATTCCGCCAGACCACCACGGCTTGATAAATCAGGAGGACAAGAAAACAGGAATAGAGGGGCATCACGGGAAACAGGTAGCGTTCATAACCGCCTATCCACCAGGTTGCGTCGAGGTACGAAAAGAGAGTTACCCGGAGGAGGATCGAACCCGCCAAAAGAACGAGCAAGGCTTTGAGAGCGTCGCGCGTCCCAAGTCTGCGCCAATGCCAAACGATGATCAGGAGAGCGGCGCAGCCGGTTATGGACATGCCGATGACGAAACTTCGGTGGTAACGCCCGATAAAGTTCTCCAGCGCTTCTGACTTCCGTTTCGAGCGGATGGGGTGAGCACGGCGGCCAGTCATCTCATCATAGAGGGCCCGCTGTGGCGGAGTGAGATTGGCATCGTCGCGCTCTGCGACGGTTTCGTACTGCTGGAGAAACAAGCCGGCAATCCTGGGGAATGATTCGGGCAGGTAACGAAGGCTCGCGACCGCTCCTGGGTCCAAAAGAGTGGAGAAGACGAATCGAGTCGGCACCCGGCCCTCGTCACAGGCGCTATTGATTTCTCTGGCCACATCGCGGTAGAACCGGTCTGCCTTTTCCGCGCTGTCATGGAAGTCTCCGCTGTTGGCGGCGACGCTGCGCAAAGCCCAAAAGAACCAGGGAGCGCCGATTTCGTGAAGACCCAGGGAATTAAGAGCCGGGACTTGCCAGTTGTGGCCCAGGTCACCTTCGAATTGTGGCTTCAGCCGCGCAAAGGCAGGACTGACCTTGTAGGCTGTTTCGAGTGCTTCGGTTGAAACAGAGACGAAACGCTGTTCGCGGCTGGGCTTGATTCGAAGCAGGGCTTTGTAAGCAGCCTGGAAGCTCGGCGATGTTAGATCCGATTTAGAAAAGCTGTGAAAGGTACGGTAGTTGGCGACATCGACCGCAAGCACCAGTAACACCAGAGGCACCAGCATCGCAGCCGCGGGCTTTATCCAAAAACGCGCAGCCGTCTTCCATGAGCCCGTCTCGGAACGGTGGCGGAATAAGGCGACCCAAAAGAAGACGGCGAGCATGGCCGGAATCAGAATGCTCTCTTCCCTGGTATTCCAGACGATCCCCAACGTCGCACCGGTCCAGATGGCGTGGCCAGGCTTGCCCGTGAAGAGAGTCAGGAGAAGCCCGCCGAGAGCCAAGGGTAGAACTCCAGCGTAAAAGGAATCGCTCATCGTGTGGTTGTTGAACAGGAAGCTGGCCGGATGCAGAACCATGACCGCGAATGCCAACAGACAAACCCAGCGGGGAACGCCGGCTTTCCGAAATGCCGACACCAACACGAGATACGCTCCGATCTGGAACAACTCGATTGCGATCCGAAGAGGAATTGCACAGAGATGCGCCAGAGCGATGAACAACGGATAAGCCGGCGGCCGCGCAAACGCCGTCCAGCTATAAGGCGAACCCCAGTACCAATTCCTGGCCGCGTTCAAATACCAGAGCGCGTCGTATTCGGTCGCACTCCCGTAGATGTCCTCGGTATGGACGAGCCACAGCTTGAAGAGCGCGAGCGCCAGCAACCCGAGGAGCAAGCCGGACCGGTCCCAGATTCGCCGCGTCATCCAGCCAAAGTTTCAGTGTGAGCGCGCGCTTGGAAAATCATTGGCTGGCCGTGACGTTACCGCACGGTTCGGCGCGGCGGAAGAGCGCAATTAGACGCTTTGACCGCAGGAGTAGGGCCCAAGCGCAACCACGCTTGAGCTGGGTGGAACGACGGTCTCCGAGGGTGGTCGTTTCGGGACGGGTGGGTTGCCGCGGAGGCAGCCCCGCAACCAAACGCAGGATCGGGAAGATCCTGCGTTTGGTCGGTAATCGCGTTTAGCGATTCATGTAGTTGAGGGCGCCGCAGCTCCAGCAGATGAAATAAGTCCATCCCGGATCCACGTAGTTACCCGCGCCATCGTTGAAACAGGTCCAAAGATCGGTCTTCGCGCGACCGCCGGCTTCCCCGGAGTCGCCGCCCTTGTCTTTTCCTGTTCCACCCTGTTCGTCGGGTTTCTTGCCAGATTTTTCGTCAGCCATGATGTTTCCTTTCGTTTTCTGGTTTAGGTCGCCATCCCATCACCCGATGAGATGGACTTATGTTCGAGTCTGTCCTGTGCGCTTCGCACTGAGAAATTCGTTTTTCTTATCACGTTGCGGTGTCTCGCTGTAACGATTGGGAAGGTTAACGTTGCGAGGAAGATTTAGGCCAGCCGAATCATTCCGGCCGCGCCAGTTAAAAAGCCGCCTGACCTCTCGATGGAAAAGCGGGTGAAGGGAATCGAACCCTCGTGTCCAGCTTGGGAAGCTGGCGTTCTACCATTGAACTACACCCGCGGAAGAATTTTCGATTGTCGATTTTCGCTTGGCGATTTGCAAGCGGCAAACTCATTGCCAGGAAATGACGTCACCGGAGGTCGTGTAAACGTCAGCGCTCCCGCTCTCCTTGGAGAAAGTTGCAGTTGCGGCAGTTCCGCCGCCTAGTCGTCCGTTTTTCCCGAGTGACCACGCGATCACTCCTTGGCGAATTTGAGGCGGCCCGGCTCCACCGTTTGCGCCATACGGATTGGCCACCTGGTTATCATAGTCAGCATCGATTCGAATGGAATAAGCGGAACCCCAGGGGTCGTAGAACTGGCCGTCGATCCCGATCTTTCCTTTCGGATTTGTCTGGCTCGTGTCTTCGGCTGGAGAAATAAAGACCACCTGTCGAGGATTGAGGGCAGCGTTCGATTTCGCTCTCAGTTCGTTGAAGATCACATCTGCGTTCTTGTTGCCGGGTCCATAGGTCGCCGCGGCGTCGGTGACCTCGGCTGTCGGATACTTGCCGTATTCCGTATAGAACGCATTCACGGCCGTGACGATCTGGGTCACGTCGTTTTTCGCCTGGGTTTTTTTCGCGGTCGTTTGAACGGTTTGGAAGACGGGGAGTGCGAGGCCGATCAAAATCGCAATGATGAGAATGACAACCAGCAGCTCGATGAGGGTAAAAGCGCGAGTGCGGTTCATTTCCATCTCTGCATTTGTTCCGGGAAAGGGCATTGGGCGCAATCGGAGTTGTCCTGCAAACAAAAGTCTTCGTAAATCTGAAGTAACCCTTGCTGGTGGGCGATTGTTTTTGTGAACTGCGGACGGCGAGGATCGCCACCGAACAGGCGTGTCGCACCGGTTTCCAACCGCCGATTACTGAGGCGCGCTGGCAATTTATTGTAAACGGCCCAGATGTCAGCACCATCCGCGAGGAAGCAGGGGAGTAGAACGTTGGCCATGATATCAGCCACGCGCGATTCGCCGATGACTGCCATTTCAGCGGGCGCGCATTTGGCAGTGAGAGTGTAGTGAAAGCTCCAAAAGGGATGGTGCAAAGCGACGAAGAAATCGTGCGCGGCTTTGTCGTTTCGCCGGGCGAGCACCTTCATGAAAGCAGGCCACTGTTTCGCCAGAAGCGCGAGGGCGCCGAGCCGGCGTTGCGGATGATTCATCGGGCGCCCGCCGCCGAGCTGCCAGAGTTTGGCCGGAAGAACGAGACGTTGCATTTCATCGCGATGCGGCCACCAGCGGTCCCACAGTTCGCGCACATAGCCGCGTGTCTTTTCGGGATATTCGGCCAGATCGGGCCCGCCGAGAAAGCCGGCGACGCCAAACAGGATCGCTTCGATCTCTTCAATTTGGGACCGGAGTGATGCCAAGGGGAGCCGCTGGGCGAGGAGGGTGAACGCCAGCTTGTTTTGTTTGTAGCCGAGAGCCGCCGCCAATTCCTGGAAAAGCGCGGCCTCGCGCCCGTGACTCTCGACGATGCTTTTGATGCGGGCGGCCTTGCGCTGGAGCCGGAATTGCGAAGCGGCCGTCAGGATCGTTTCGAGTCGGTCGATCGACAGATCTTTTAATGGTGCGTGGCAGCGGCCTGGGCGCGCCAGCGGTACGGCCGCGGAGAATTTGTCCGGCAAGACCGCGAGGTTTACGCGAACCTGCGGCACGTTGCGGTTGGATTGAGTGCGAGTAAAAAAGGCGCGCTCACTTTGCTCGACGAAAACGTGCAGGATCGCGTCGTCGAACGCCGGGTTGGTTGAGTGTCCGTGCGTTTCCCAGCTGCGATCGGCCGAATCGAATTCGATCGTGCCCCGAATCGGCTCGCTCCCATTGATGCGAATGGCAGCATCGGAAAAATCGGGACCGGCTTCGCGGTTCCAGGTGCCGAATTGGACGATCTCAATTTCCTGGCCGATAACCGAGGAGAAACGGCGGCCGAAATCGCCCGCAAACCAGCGCGCCTGCAGTTCCAATTCGCCCGGCATCCGTAACACCGGAAAGAGGACGCGTTCGCGGATACGCGCGGAATCGCGAAGCTCGGAATAGCGGCCGGCGAGTTGCATCTGGGGGATGGTTGCGAGAATTCTGCAAAACGCGCCTTCGTTTGGCGATAGGAAAAACGGTAGTCATCCAGAGGCAGGCGAAGCGCGCCGAGGGACCTCGCGGTTGCAATTCCGGGCTTCCGCCAAAGTCAAAGCGACGGCGAATGCATGATGTGACGCGGAAGCGTTTGACCGCTGGAGAGGTCCCTCGGCGTGCTGCGCCTGCCTCGGGATGACGCGCGATGTTTTGCGCCTTCGCCCTTAAACGTGGGCCACGGGTTCTGGCAACAGCGCGCTGTGGGTGAGAGGGGCGCGCGCATTGAGCTTTTCCCGCAAATCCTCCGCGATCAGTTCGACCAGCGCGGCCCGTGACCGGGTAAAGAGGAAAGAATATTTCGGCCCGCGGCCTTCGCTCGGAACAATGACGAGGTTCTCGGAAAGAAACTGCGGCTCGCGGGTGACAGTCGACCCTTCGAGCTCGATGGCCTGGCCGAACGGTTTCCAGTTCTTCCGCGCGACGAACACGAGTTTGTGCGGCTCTTCGTTAGTGGCGACAAGCGCTCCGAAAAGATTCGCGGGAATACGGCGGCCACGACCGCTGACGCAGGGAACGGCCCACGCGATGGTTTCGCCGAGCAGATTTTGTTTTGCGAAAACGGGCGCCAGTCTTGATGGCAGCGCGATGGGCAAGGCCGCAGGCCGGCGAAAGTCTGCGGCGGCGTTGAGTTTGTTCAGCGCGAGCCAGATTTTCGCTTTCATCGAGCGAAAAACTTTCGGCGCGAAATAAAGGAACGCGGCGATCGCGACCAGGAAAATGGAGACCGCGAGGATCGGATTGTAGTGAATCAGCGCGAGACCGCCGAACACGGCCACGTCCTCAGCCACGCTCAAACCGATGTTCGATGCGGGCTCCGGCGAGCTGTTCGCGATAAGGCGGGTGGAGGCTTTCGCCGTATGAGTGACCAGGCTGGCCGAACCGCCGAGCAGGATTATGAGCACATCCATCACCGGCGAGTGATGCCCGAGAACCTGAATCGCGAGGAGCGCGCCGCCGATTGGCCGAATAATGGTGTGCACTGTGTCCCAGGCGGTATCGATCCAGGGAACTTTATCGGCAAAAAATTCGAGCGCGTAGAGGATGCCTGCGATGGCGATTATCCAAGGCTGGCCGAGAACTTCGAGCGACTGATAGCTCGGGGCGAGCGTGATCCAGTGCAGATGAATCGCGAGGCCGGTGGCGAAGACGGTGAGGTAAAGATTAATGCCGGCGAGGCAGGCCAGGCCGAGCGCCACGCTCAGTAAATTGAATCGGTCCACGGCGAAATATCAGACCCCGCCCGGCGAACTGTCAAAGGGGCAGTTTGAAGGGGACAGGATTAACAGGATTTACGGGATTGCAGAGGCTTTATCCTTGTTAATCCTGTTAATCCTGTCTGTTTTCTTCTCCCATGCTCGACATTCGTCTCATTCGCGAACAACCCGACTTTGTGAAAAGCCGCCTCGCGACTCGTGGTGGTGACGACGCAGCGAAGATCGATGAGCTGCTGCGTGTCGATGGGGAGCGGCGGAAGGCTGAGACCGCGCTCCAGCAGGGCAATGCCGATCGCAAAGAGGTTGAGCAAAGAGATCGGCGCGAAACGCGCGAAGGGCGAGGGGACAGAGGAAATCGAAGCGCGAGTGCAGGGAAATCGGGAACGAAATATCTCGCCTGAACGAACAAACGACGACGTTCGATGAAGAGCAACGAGGGTTGCTTCTTGGAATCGCGAATCTGCCGCAGGGATCAGTCCCGGTCGGCAAGGAGGCAAGCGACAATCCGATTGTTCGGAGCTGGGGAGAAAAACCGGAGCCGAAGGGAACGCTCGATCATGTCGCGCTGGGGACGAAGTTGAAGCTGTTCGACCTGGAACGCGCGGCGAAACTAAGCGGCAGCGGATTCATCTGCTTCACCGGAGCCGGGGCGCGTCTGGAGCGAGCTTTAATCCAGTTCATGCTGGATCTGCACACTCGCGAGCACGGCTATCTCGAGATGAGCCCGCCGTTCCTGGTCCGGCGCGAATGCATGATCGGCACTTCGCAGCTGCCGAAATTCGAGGAGGACATGTACGGGCTGGAGGAACAGCAGCTTTTCCTCGCGCCGACCGCCGAAGTCCCGGTGACCAATTTTCATCGGGAAGAAATTCTGGCGGCGCTGGATTTGCCGAAAGAAATTGGTCGCGTATCACTCCGTGTTTTCGACGGGAAGCAGGGTCGGCTGGCCGGGAAACGCGCGGGATTATTCGGGTGCACCAGTTCGACAAGGTGGAGCTGGTTAAGATCACGGCGCCGGAGAGTTCGTCGACCGAGCATGAAGCGCTCACGGCGGATGCGGAGCGCGTTCTGCAGCTCCTGGGTTTGCATTATCGGATGATCGAGTTGTGCACGGGCGATCTCGGGTTCGGCTCGGCGAAGACCTACGACCTGGAAGTCTGGTCGCCGGGGCAGGGCGCTTATCTCGAAGTGTCGAGCTGCTCGAACTTCGAGGATTTTCAGGCCCGCCGGATGAATCTGCGATTCAAGGACGCGGAAGGGAAAAACCGCTTTTGCCACACGCTGAATGGGTCGGGGCTGGCCTTGCCGAGATTCTTCGCGGCGCTGATTGAATCGTATCAGCAGGCCGATGGTTCGGTTGCGATTCCGGAGAAGTTGCAGCCGTATTTCGGCGCGGCGGAGATTCGGTAACTGTGCTCTTGATCCTGAGCAGTTAGTTAGCGGGGTCTTTCCCGGCGAACAGATCGAGTTGGCCGGGATCGGACGGAGGCAGTTTCTTCGGCGGAGGGAAGCGGGAGCTGGAAGCCCAGGCGCTCGGCGAGGCGCTGGCAGGTCTCCGGGGAAAAGCCTTCGAAGTGGTTGTTCACGAAACCCCAGATGCTGCGGGTGTCGCCAAGGTGCCGCTCGATTTTGAGCGCCCAGCTTTCGAGCGCGGCTTCGCGTTTCCAAAGCAATTTCCCGTAGCGATGGAGATGCTGGCCGTCGCGGATCGTACTTGGTCGAATAGTCACCTAATAGCCGAAGGTAAATGAAATCGGTGGTGTTCGGCAGAAACTCGAACGGCGCGAGATTGCGCTCGTTGAGCGGGCTGGTGTCCGCCCAAACCCAGCAGACCCGGTGTTTCTCGAGAAGCCGGATGGTTTGCGGCCGGTGCCAGCCGGGATGGCGGAATTCGATCGCGAACCGGAAATCCCGCGGTAGTTGTGCCAAGAATTTTCGCAGCGCAGGCTGCCCGTTTTTTGGCCCGAAGGAACCGGGCAACTGGATTAGCACGACGTGCGCTTTGGTGGCGAGCGGTTCAAGCGAGCGAAGAAAGGCGACGAGCTGGTCGTCGCAATCCTTCAGGCTACGCTCGTGCGTGATTTCGCGCGGGAGTTTGCAGGCGAAACGAAATGAGGCCGGGGTGATTTCCGCCCAGCGGCGGACGGTCGTTTCCGAGGGGGCATGGTAGAAAGTCGAATCGACTTCGACGGCCGGGAAATAGCGCGAATAAAATTCCAGCCAGCGTCCCGGAGGAAGGTCGGCCGGGTAAAAATTGCCGCGCCAACCTTCGAAGCTCCAGGCGCAGGTCCCGAGCCGGATTTTCTGTTGAGCGAGGAGATTCAAGATTTCACGAGATTATTCGCATCCCACCCGGAGGGAAGCCCTACCCACGGGGACGGATTCGGCGGGCATTTGTGGCTCCGTCAACTTGACTGAGCGGGTAAGTTCACTACCCTGCGCATCGCGATGAAATACTCCTTTCGCACCCTTTTTCTCTCGTTTCTGGTCTGCCTCGTCCTGGCCGCGCCGGTGCGGGCCGCCGTTGTTTTCAAACCGAACGAAAATGCCCACTATCGAGCACCTGGCGATGAAGAGGTGAGCGGCTCGGCGAAGCAGCTTTTCGATCGGGCGCAGGATGCAGAACGCCGTGGGGACTTCGGCGGCGCGGCCAAAGCCTACCGCACCATTATAAAGAAGCATTCGCATGACGCGCTCGCGGCCGGCTCCTGTTATCGCCTGGGACAGGTGTTGGAGCAGACTCACAAGTATATCCAGGCGGCCCAAGCCTACGCGGTTCTTTGTGAGAAATACGCGAAAAGCGAGCACTTCGAGGATTCAGTCGAAGGGATGTTCCGGATCGGCGAGTCGTATCTCTCGGGGAGTAAGACGAAACTGCTCGGCATCACGATCAAGTCCGGGACGGAACAAGCGGCCGAGATTTTTTCGATGATTATTCGGGTGGCGCCCTACGGCAAATACACGGCGCGGGCCCAGTTCGACCTGGGCCGGGCCCGGGAGAAACAGGGACGCAACGAAGCGGCCATTGCCGCCTACCAGGCCGTGGTTGAAAAATTTCCGGACGACCCGATCGCGGTCGATGCGCAGTATCAGATCGGATACATCTGGTCGAAAGCTTCAAACTCGGGCACCTACGATGAAGCCGCGGCCACCAACGCCAAGATCGCCTTCGAAGATTTTCTCGCGCGTTACCCCCATAGCGAGAAGGCGGCCCAGGCGAAGCAGAATCTCAAGAAGACGGAGTCCAAACAGACAAGCACTGCTTACGATATCGCCAAGTTTTACGACAAACAGAAACAATATCGCGCTGCCGCCATCTACTATAACGAAGTGATCCGGCAACAACCGGGCTCGACTCAGGGTGAGAAAGCCAAGAAACGCATTAGCGAGCTACGAAAGAAAGTCGGGGACCAGAATTTACAGCCGCCCGCGGTAACGGCAGCTGCCTCGAACAAGAATCGCAAGAAATCGCACTCGAACGACAACAGCCCGCCGCCTTCGTCCAACGAGATGGCCCCGCTTCCGCCGTCGGACATCGATGCTTCGCTTCCGCCGCCCGCGTCGCTCCTGCCGGATACAACGACCGCGCCGTCTTCCACGACCGAATCGCCCGCGCCGTCGGCTACGCCGCAAGCAACGCCTGAAAGTGCGGCTACGCCGTAGTGAAAAAAGCTCCGCTGCTGGTCCTGTTGGCGTTGTTCCTCGATGGATGCGCCGGTTACACCCTCGGGCCCGCCACCCCAGGTTACCTGAAAAACATTCACAGCATTGCGATTCCAACTTTCGGGAACACCACCCTGATTCCGCGGATTGAAGTTTTGGTCACGAGCACAGTGATCAAGCAATTCCAGCAGGACGGTACCTTTCGAATTGTGAATACGGGCGCCGCCGATGCGACCCTGAAGGCTGAGATCACAGGAGTGGGCCGGGCCCCGGCGCGATCGGTGCGGGGGAACGTGCTTGCTACGACTGAATTCAATCTCGTGCTCACGGTGAAATACACCCTGATCGGCCGCGACGGCCAGGTGTTGTCTCCCGGCTCGGCGAACGGCAGCACCAATTTCTTTGTGGGGAACGACATAAATACCGATGAGCGCCAGGCGCTGCCGTTGGCGGCCGAAGAGATGGCGCGTCATCTGGTGAGCCAGTTGAGCGAGGGTTGGTAATGCGCGATGAAGGGCGACGAAAAGCTGTGGAGCATTCTCAACGACAAGCTCGACATGCTGCGCGCCAGCAGTCGGCTGCCGGAAGCGATCCGGGTCGGCGAAACCGCGCTTACTCTGGCCCAGCGCGCCTTTAAACCGGGCGACGCGAACTACACTCTTAGCCTCGAAAAACTCGGCCAGCTTCACGACCAGGCGGGCGATCGCGCCGCGGCCAAGCCGTATTTGGTCAAAGCGCATTCCTTCGTCGAAAAAGCGGATCCGCCTGATGACCGGGCGTTGTTTCGCTCAGCGCGGCGGCTTGGTTTTGTCTGCGACAACCTCGGCGAAACCGAAGCCGCCCTCGGATATTACGAGGCCGCCTTTAAGGCCGGCGCGCGCCTGCCGGACGTTCCTTATTCCGATCTCGGCACGATCCTGAACAACGTCGCCCTGATCTACCGCAAGACCGGGCGGCAAAAAGCGGCTGAGCCGTACTACCTTCACGCTCTCGAGATTTACGAAAAACAGCTCGGCCCGGAACATCCCGACGTTGCCTCGGTTCTGAACAACCTCGCCGTCTTTTACACGAACGAGCGCCGGTTCGCCGAAGCGGAGAAGACCCATCTGCGCGCGCTGGCCATTCGCGAAAAATTCCATCCCCCCACGCACCCCGATATCGCCCAATCGAAGTGCAACCTGGCGGTGGTGTATCACTCCAATGGCGATTACGCCCGGGCTTCCGAGCTCTACCGCGCCTCCATCAAAACCTGGGAAGCTGCCAGCGAAAAACCTCCCGAGGACTACGAGATCGTGGCGTCGAATTACGCCGATCTGCTTCGCTCGTTAGGCAAAGCCCGCCAGGCGAACCAAATCGAAGAACGCGCCCGAAAGAAGCGGCGCTCGTAGGTGGATCGCGCCAAATAAACGGTAATGTGAATAGTGACTGGTGATCGGTGAATGGAAACTATTCACGAGTCACTGATCACCATTCACATTCGGCTGCGCATCGGGCATCGGTTCGCCCTTTCCGCTTGCGCGAGCGAACCCCCCGCGCACTTTACCAACCGCTCGCGCTCACGTGGCGGAATGGCAGACGCGTACGGCTCAGGACCGTATGGGGAAACCCGTGGAGGTTCGACTCCTCTCGTGAGCATTTTTTTCTGCTACGAGGCCGTTCGTTCACGAACGCCGGTCAGGATTGTAGCCGCGTTTTGAGCTATGGCGCGGATACTTCCAAGACCATCGCACGCCGGATCATAGGAGGTGATACTGGCTACGCGAATTCGGCACGATTGGTCCAAAAGTTCCAGCGCGTCGCACAGTGCCTGGGCCGAGAGGCCGTTAGGGGAAGCGTACGAATTCGCGCTTCCTTCAGACTTATCGAGAACGTCGACATCGAGATGGACGTAAATGTTTTCGACCCGGGCAGACAAGGCTTCCACTGCTCGCGCAAACGTGTCCATTTTCGACGAGGCGATGGTCGTAACCGCGGATTGATTCAGTGCGACGGCCTCCAACGAATCGAGATTGCGCGTGCCGACGAGAACGACATTGCTTTCCGGGAGCGGCCTGAAGCCAGCAAAGCGCGCGGCCAACGCTGGCCAGCAACGTCCGGTCAAAATCGCAAGCGCCATTCCATCGAGAAACCCGGAAGCGGAAGTCTCGGGTGTATTGAAATCGGCGTGAGCATCGAACCAGACTACGCCGGTCGTCGCCGGATCGAGCGCGCCGATTGCGCTGAGGGCCGCGGGCCCGCAGTTACCGCTCAGGAGCAGCACGCGTCTCTTGCGGGCGATGGCCTCGCGAATTATTGGCGTCGCGAGATTTTGCAAAGCCACCAGGGCCTCGCCATCAGAATGAAATGTTTCCGGAAGCTGAACGGTGCGAACCTCGACATCGTGCTGCTGGGCACGAAGATGGTCCGCCAGTCCGCTCTCGAGTAAAGAGCCGGGACCTCGTCCCATTCTTTCGTTCAGCCTTCCCGAATCGTAGGGAAGAGCGATAAGAGCAATCATAGCCATTTGTCTCGGTATCGAGTTAGGGCGACGGCGTCGCGCCGGAATATCTCATCGAATTAGGGCGAACCATTTTTAAGGCCTCGCCGCGCCGCGCCCGCAGTTGCGGAGCGCGATTGCTTGCGAGTGAGAAATGAAAACGTCGTGCGCCACCGCGCCTTTCGTTTTACCTCAGATTGTACAGTTCGACCAGCCCCACTCCTGTTCCTCCGGCGGCCCCGCCGAGGATAGCTGTATAATTTCCGGGCGGAAGAATAGCGACCAGCGCCGCTTCCGAGTCGGCGCTCGGTGCGAGCCCGGGCGTTTCAATGTCGGAGCGCTGGGTCGATTTCCAATTGTCGTTCCCTCGCAGGAGCGCGCCGTTCTGATCGCGCAATTCGATAGTCGGATCGGTGAGCGGACTTGATACCCCCGCATTGGCGAGGGACGGTCCGATGCCTCGCAACAGAACGCGCCCGCCATTGCCCGGGCCGACGATGAATCCGCAGATCATCACGTTGGTGGCAGTATCGACAAACCCGCGGGTGCTGATGTTTGCGAGACTGGACTGCGATCCCGGTTCCAAATCGTAGACCTCGACGACTCCCACGCCGGTGCCGCCGGATTTTCCGCGCTCGATCACGGTGTAACTGCCGGGCGCGAGTACTTTCACGATGCTCGATTCCCGATCGTCGCCGGGCGGGATGCCGGTCGCGGAGACCTCGGCCTCGTTTTCTTTCCAGTCATCGTTCGTCGCGATCACCCCTTCGGACCCGTCGTGCAGTTCGAGCATCGGGTCGAGCAGCGGATCCGTGATCTCGGCGTTGGCGAGCGATGGCCCTATCCCGCGGATAATCACTCGTTTCGATTCCGTGCCGGCGATAATGAATCCGGCGAATAAGGCGTTCTCGCCCGTGAGGACGCGCAGGCGAGTCGATATATTGAGGAGCGGGCTTGTCGGCGGCTCCAGCGCTAATCCTGCGGGAGCGTCGTCGCCGCCGATGGCGCTCAGGTCCCCGCTGGGGCTGAAGGAATAAACCACCCCAGATGCATTGTCGGCAATCAGAAGATTTCCCGCCGAATCGAACAGAAGAACGAAGGGACGGTTCAACAGCGGGACGCCCGAGGACAGGGGCGTCCCATCTGGCGCAAACTTGATGACCCGATGCCGGCCGAACTCCGCAATGAAGACATTGCCGAGATGATCGACGGCCACGCCTGTAGGCAGATCGAGACCGGACGCGAACTGCGTCTTGGTTCCGTTCGGGGCGATCCTGTCAACCTTGCCGGCACGAACTTCCGACACAAACAAATCTCCCGTATTGTTAAAGGCGAGGCCGGATGGCCCGTTGAAACCCGACGCGAACGTTGTGCGGGTCCCGTCAGGAGTGAACTTGTAAACGACGTTCCCATTGAGATCGGTGGAGTAAAGGTTTCCGCTGCTGTCAAAGGCGACGGATTGCGGACCATTCAATCCTTGGGCAAACGGAGTGCTATCCCCGGTCGGCGTGATTTTCAGGATGCGATTCGACGTTCCTTCGGCGACAAAAAGATTTCCTGCCCGGTCAAAGGCCAGCCCGGCGGGGTGGGCAAGCATGTCGGCGAACACGGTCGATGGATTTGCCCCGGTTTGGCGCGACACCGTTCCAGCGTTGAAACTCGAGATATAAAGATCGCCAGCGGCGGCGCGAGCCTCCGCTCCGCACAAGCTCGCGTAAAGCAAAGTTGCTCCGACGCATTTAAGCAAAGACGATCTCAGCATTATTCTCCCCCCGCCGCCCCCAGTATGCATTTTGGTAAAATTGCTTCAAGGCGTGCTTTCGGAACGTTCTGTGTCCCGGATGGGTAGAGGGTTCAAGGGAGCGCGACACGCGAGGCCGGCTTCTGATCAGCGACATTCTCTCGGGGGGAATTTCGGACTTTTCCCCAACCGATCCTTTTCACTTTTCTTGGAGCGCCGCGCGCTCCCCGTTCTTCTCGGAGTGTCCATTTGCGGGCGGCGCGCGGGCCACGCAGGCAGATTCAATTATCGCTTTCTATCGCGGGTCGGCGTGCGGAAGGGGAAACTTCACCACGAAGCGGAGCCGGCGTAGGAAGGCGGAATCGAGCGCCGACTTTTGGTTCGTCGCGAGGATCGCGAGGCCGCGATACTGCTCCATCTGTCGCAGTAGATAATTTAGCACGATGTTGGCGTAGCGGTCGTGGCTATCCTTCACATCGCTCCGCTTGCCGAAAAGCGCATCGGCTTCATCGAAGAAAAGGATAGGGGAGCGTTCCTCGGCGAGCGCGAAAATGCGGGCGAGATTCTTTTCGGTCTCGCCGATGAATTTGTCGACGAGTGACGCGAGATCGATGCGATAAAGATCGAGTTGCAACTCGTTCGCGAGAACTTCGGCTGCCTTCCTCGCTTCCGTGCCGCCCTGGCCGACGAACAACGCCGTGACGCCGCGCCGGCGGACAAGCGAAGCGATTTCGCGCAAGGCTTTGCGCGCCGTCGCCGGCAGGACGAGGTCGTTCCAGGTATACCCGGGAACGATCTTTTTCGCGACGCCTCGCGGCATTTTGAATTTCTGGTCGCGGTCTGCCATTTGATTTTCTTCTTGCGCTTAGGTTTCGATTTGCCCGGCCATTTGTTGAATTTTGATGACCACGAACTCCGCCGGCTTAAGCGGCGCGAAGCCGACGATGATGTTGACGACGCCAAGGTTAATGGCGTTTTGAGTGGTGGTTTCCGCGTCGCACTTGACGAAGTAACCTTCTTTCAGTGTCCGTCCCTGGAAGGCGCCGTTTCGGAACAAACCATTCATGAACGCGCCAGCGTTAAGCCGAATCTGCGCCCAGAGCGGCTCGCCGTTGGGTTCGAACGCAACCCACTTCAGGCCGCGGTAAAGGCTCTCTTCAATGAAAAGTGCCGTGCGGCGGACGGGGATGTATTTCCATTCGGAAGCCGCCTCGTCCGAGCCAGCAAGGGTGCGCGCTCCCCATAATACTTTGCCGATACCCGGAAAGTTCCGGAGGCAATTCACGGCGAGCGGGTTCAGCTCGCCGTTTTCGGCGTCGGTCAAGGGAACCGCTAATTCGGGCACCCCGATTAACGTGGCTTCCAATCCTGTCGGCGCTTTCCAAACCCCACGCTGAGCATCGGTCCGAGCAAAAACTCCGGCCACCACGCCGCTCGGTCCGAAATCTTCCTTTTGATTGTTCCGTTCGGGATTCGGTTGGCGCAGGCGCGGAAAAAAAAGCGCGGCATTCCGGCTCGTCGTGCCGACGCCGAGGGCAATGCCGCTTTTGGCATCCGCCTTCGTGCGCCACGAAACTGGCGAGTCGAGTAACAACATGGCGCGGCGCACTTCGCAATACTTCGCCGCGGTCGAAATAACTTCCTTATCCACGTCGACGCCGAGCCCCGTTTCTTTGTAGCCAGGGATACAAAGCAAATTGAACAAGTCCGCCTTGTTCAAAGCGTAGAGTCCTTTGTTGGTCTTTTCCTTGCCCGCGCCGATGAAGTCGCTCTTCCGGAGAGGACCGCCGTCCGGGCGGCGAAGCCGCACAATCAGTGCTTCGCGTCCTCCATTCAGAAAAAAATCGCGCACCGCGAACGCGAGCGCACTCTCCTTCCAGAGTCTGCCGAACCGGCTTTCGAAATCAGCGAAGCTGTTGATCGCGATCGGCGACTCGACCGGGCCGCGCCTGGCCCGGCCGACGAATGCCGTGATCGAGGTCGCAACTCCCGGGATCGTGTGAACGCCGCCGGGTTGTTCTTCGATAAAAACGCCCGGGAAAGTACGAGGAGGAACCGGAGTCACTTTGGCTCCTTATCGTCCGCGAGCCTTGGCGAGATCGCGAGTTTTTGCGGGCTGGTATTTCCAATGCCGCGATTTTCCATCGGCGAGCCATTTGATCGAGGTCGCCATTCTTTCGTTCCGGGTCTCCTCGCGTTTCGCCTCGGTGATCCATTCGAGGTATTCGCGACGGTGGCTCGGGGAAAACTCTCGAAGGTCTTGCGCGCCTTTGGGTTTTTCTTGAGCGCGGCGGCGAAGTAATCCGGCACCGGGATGGGAGCCCGCTTCTTCGGCTGCGTTCGCCCAGGCGCTTTGATGCCGGCCTCGTTGAGCGCCGCGGCTTTTTTGACGTAACCGACCAGCGTTTTCTCGTTTGGCAAATCGGCAAGGGATTTAATGGAGCCGAAGCTGCCCATTCCGCTTTTGTCGGCGCTCTCTCCTCGCTCAAGGACCAGATCCGCTTTCCAGAATCCGAAGGCGCAATGCTGCTTAAATGCCGCCATCCCACACATGACCCCTTTGTGATCGAAGTGCGGCATCGACCATTTCAAGGTCTCCACCACCTCCGGACAACCGGCGTGAACGACTTTGCGCAAATGCTTCAGGATCGGTTTGGCGAAGTCGGCGGACTTGGCAATGTAAGCATCGATTCTCGGATCTTTGGTGGCCATGCGGCCAGCTTACTGAGCGGGGAAAGTTTTTGTCGAGTCGGAAGGCGCGACCGGATAGGGTTCAAAGCCATGGAGGGAATTGTTGTGATCGTGGCTTATCGGCCAAAGGCGGGCGGGGAGGCGCAGTTGTTGGAACTGGTGCGCGCGCGCGTTCCCACTTTGCGGAAAGAAGATTTGGTGACCGACCGCCTGCCAGTAATCATGCGGGCGAAGGACGGCACCATCATCGAAGTGTCCGAATGGAAATCGCGGGAGGCCATCGAAGAAGCCCACCGGAACCCGCGGGTGCTCGCGATGTGGGATAAGTTTTTCGCGGTCTGCGATTGCGTTCCGCTAAAAATGGTCCCGGAAGCGGAGACGATGTTCGCCGGATTCGAGCCGATCGCGACGACGTAATCGTCGTGCGGAGTCGCACGTTCGACGAGGCGACCGGTGACTTAGCCGACTTGGAGGCGGTTCCGCGGCCGAGACCGCCTCCGCGGCCAGATCAGTTCCCGGTATTGTCGGCGCAATAGCCGCTGATTAGCGAATCGACAGGCGTGGCCGACGCGTTATAAGCGAGCGCCTTGTAACAGACGACGTAGCCCCGTGGGATGCCGAGGCCTTCGTAGCTTGGATTGCCCGACGGATTGTAGACCGCCGAGCTGTGGGTCGGATTCGCCGACGGGAGCGTCCAGTAATGGACTGTGTAATAGATGGTGCAGCCCGGGTCGCTGCTCATTTGCACGTAGAGCGAACCGTAGTTTTCGCCATTGCTTTCGGTGAACTCGGGCGCCGAACATTGCGGCGTGGCGCGGGCTGTACTCGGGAATGTGAGAAACCCGGCTAACGCCAGGAGGAGACTAGTCGCGCCGAGACCGAGGCCGATCAGGCCGCGAGGATTGAAGAACGCGGATTGCGCTGGGGATTTTACTGTCATGGGGTCGGGGGTCCTTTCGGTTGAGGGTGAAGACATAATTCTGCGAAGACGCGAGCTTCAGTTCAAGGAAAAAAACCGAAGTCGGGTCGGAATATTTCTACAGAAGCGGAATGGCGAACCGTGGAAGAACTTGTCTTGAAATCAACAGGTCGCGTCGCTATCTAGACGGCGGATTCTCTCGCCAATGGCTCAAGCACAAACGACGACGGTGGCTCCCCGCGGCTTCGGCCAGACCAAGCGGCCGGATGCCTGGTGGGCGCAACCGCTTCTCGTCTTCATCGGGTTGGGCGCGTTCGTCGTTTATTCCACCTGGGCCGCGTTCCAGGGAAATCATTATCATTTCGGCCCGTATCTTTCGCCCTTCTATTCTCCCGAAATTTTCGGCGATTCGCCCCACAGCTGGTTCGGCCCGAAACCCGGGTGGTGGCCGGGCTGGCTCCTGTTTTCGCCCGCGCTGCTGATTCTCTGGGCGCCGGGTGGATTGCGGCTGACGTGCTACTACTACCGCGGCGCGTACTACAAGGCGTTTTGGGCCGACCCGCCCGCCTGCGCAGTCGGCGAGCCTCGCAAAACCTATCTGGGCGAGCGCTCGTTCCCGTTGATCATGCAAAATGTGCACCGCTATTTTCTCTATCTCGCCATTCTGTTTGTCGTCGTTCTCGCGATCGATGTCTGGAAAGCGCTTTGGTTCGTCGAGCCGGCGACTGGAAAAAGTTCATTCGGCCTCGGGGTCGGCACACTCGTTCTGGCGTTGAATGTCTATCTGCTCGGTGCCTTCACGTTTGGCTGCCATGCGTTGCGCCATTTGATTGGAGGGTTTCGCGACCAGCTCTCGAAGTCGCCCGCCTGCTATCAAGCGTACCGTTGCGTGAGCTGCTTCAATCGGCGCCACATGCTTTTCGCGTGGCTCAGCTTGTTCTGGGTCGGGTTCAGCGATCTTTACGTCCGGCTGTGCGCGATGGGCATCTGGCACGACTGGAGAATTTTCTAGCGCATGCCCGACTACGAAACTTTCGAGCACGACGTTCTCGTGATCGGCTCCGGTGGCGCGGGATTGCGCGCGGCGATTGAAGCATCGGCGGCAGGCGTTTCGGTTGGAATGGTGTGCAAATGTCTCCTCGGGAAAGCGCACACGGTCATGGCCGAAGGCGGGATCGCCGCCGCCCTCGCCAACGTCGACGACCGCGATAGCTGGAAAGTCCATTTCGCCGATACGATGCGCGGCGGGCAATACGTCAACAATTGGCGAATGGCGGAACTCCACGCGAAGGAGGCACCCGATCGTGTCCGTGAGCTCGAAGCATGGGGCGCGGTTTTCGATCGGACGAAAGATGGCCGGATTCTCCAGCGAAACTTCGGCGGGCATAAGTATCCGCGCCTGGCCCACGTGGGCGATCGAACGGGTCTGGAAATGATCCGAACTTTGCAGGATCACGGCGTTCATCAGGGCATCGACGTTCACATGGAGATTTGCGTCGTGGCGTTGCTCAAGGATGGCGAGCGCGTGATTGGCGCGTTCGGTTACGATCGCGAGCGGGGCCGGTTCAAGATTTTCCGAGCAAAGGCTGTCGTTCTCGCCACGGGCGGTATCGGCAAAGCCTACAAGATCACGAGCAACAGCTGGGATTGCACCGGCGACGGGCACTCGCTCGCCTACCACGCGGGCGCCGGTTTGATCGACATGGAATACATCCAGTTCCATCCCACGGGCATGGTCTGGCCGCCGAGCGTGCGCGGCATGCTTGTCACCGAAGGCGTCCGCGGTGAAGGCGGAATTCTCACGAACAAGGACGGGAAGCGTTTCATGTTCGATTTCATCCCGGACAACTACAAAGCGCAGACCGCCGACAACGAAGAGGAAGGCTGGCGCTACACCCAGGGCGACAAGAACGCACGGCGGCCGCCGGAATTGTTGACGCGCGATCACGTGGCCCGCTGCATCGTGCGCGAGATCAAGGAAGGGCGGGGGAGCCCGCACGGCGGTGTCTATCTGGACATCGCCTGGATCAAGAAAAAGCTGTCGAACTCCGAGGAACACATCAAGCGCAAGCTGCCGAGCATGTATCACCAGTTCAAAGCGCTGGGCGATATCGACATTACCCAGGCGCCGATGGAAGTCGGCCCAACGACGCACTACATCATGGGCGGTGTGCATGTGGATGCCGACACCCAGATGTCCGATGTGCCGGGGCTATTCGCCGCAGGGGAATGCGCCGCGGGCATCAATGGCGCGAACCGGCTCGGGGGAAATTCGTTGTCGGATCTGGTCGTGTTCGGAAAGCGAGCCGGCGAATACGCGGCGAAGTTCGCGAAAGAAAATGGACATGGAACCGTCGACGAGCGGCAGATCGGCGGCTACGCCCAGGAAGCATTAAAGCCGTTTGAGAACAGCGCGGGCGAGAACCCTTATGCGGTGCAGCGCGATCTGCAGGAGCTGATGCAAGACAACGTCGGCATCGTCCGCCAGGAAAACGAAATGCTGGAGGCGCTCGATCGGTTACAGACCTTGTGGGAACGCGCCGGTCGCGTCGGGGTGATCGGACATCGCGATTTTAATCCCGGCTGGCACACCGCGCTCGACCTAAAAAATCTGCTCACTGTCTCAGAAGCGGTCACGCGGGCGGCGTTGGAACGGAAGGAAAGCCGCGGCGCCCAGTTCCGCGATGATTATCCCGAGAAGGACGAGAAGTTCTCGAAAGTGAATACGATCATTCGCAAGACGAGTGACGGAACGATGGACGTTCAGCTCGCGCCGCTGCCGGAAATGCCCGATTATCTAAAACAGATTATCGAGGAGATGAAATGAATCGAGAAAGGATCATTTTGACCGCGGATTACGCTGATGTCCAGAAACTCATCCGTGGTATCCGCGTAATCCGCGGTTAATTTCTTTCGCCATGCAAGCCACCTTTCGAATCTGGCGGGGCGACGCGAAGGGCGGCGGGTTCGAGGATTACAATACCGAAGTTTCCGAAGGCATGGTGGTGCTCGATGCCGTGCACGAAATCCAGGCGAAACAGGCGAACGACCTGGCTTGCCGGTGGAACTGCAAGGCGGGCAAGTGCGGCTCGTGTTCGGCGGAAGTAAACGGAATGCCGAAACTGATGTGCATGTCGCGTCTCAGCGATCTGCCGCTCGATAAGCCGGTGACGATCGAGCCGATGAAGGCGTTCCCGATCACCAAGGATTTGATTACCGATGTTTCCTGGAACTTTCGGGTAAAAAAGAAGATCAAGAAGTTCAAGCCGCGGCCGCCGGACGCGGCCGATGGGACCTGGCGGATGGCGCAGGAAGATATCGATCGCGTTCAGGAATTCCGGAAATGCATCGAGTGTTTCCTTTGCCAGGATGTGTGCCACGTCCTGCGCGATCATGGAAAGCACGATGAGTTTATCGGACCGCGGTTCCTGATTTACACGGCCGCGCTCGAAATGCATCCGCTCGATACGGAGGATCGTCTCGAGGAATTGCGGACGGCGCATGGGATCGGTTACTGCAACATCACGAAGTGTTGCACGAAGGTCTGTCCCGAAGACATTCACATCACCGATAACGCGATCATCCCGTTAAAGGAACGGGTCGTGGACGATCACTACGATCCGCTCGGTTGGATTTGGAAGAAGTTGAAGAAAAACCGCTGACGCAATGTCCGAGCTCAAACCACTTTCCCGCGAAGCAATCCCGGCCGCCCTCGAGAAAGCGGAGCGCTACCGGTTACTCAATGAGCCGGGAGAGGCGGAGAGCATTTGTCTCGACGTCCTCCATGCCGATCCGGAAAACCAATCCGCTCTGATCACGCTCCTGCTCGCGGTCACGGATCGTTTTGGAAAAGGTTACGGGGTCAGCGACACGCAGACGAAGGAATTGCTCAGTCGCGTCAAAGGCGATTACGAGCGAGCGTATTACAGTGGCATTCTGGCCGAGCGGCGCGCGAAGGCGAAGCTCGCTCAAGGCACTCCTGGTTCGCGCCATTACGCCTATGACGGTTTCCGCGACGCGATGGCCTGGTTCGAAAAAGCGGAAGGGTTGCGGCCGCCCGGCAACGACGATGCCCTGCTGCGTTGGAACACCTGTGCGCGCATTATCGAGAAGAATCGTCTGACGGCACGGGAAGAAGACAACGTCGAGCCGCCTTTGGAGTGACCAATATCTCGCGCGACCCGGAGGCGGTGCGATCGATGTTCGGCCGGATCGCACGGCGTTACGATCTCGCGAATCATCTGCTGAGCGGCGGCGCGGATTTTCTCTGGCGCCGGCGGGCGGCGAAGATCGTGGCGAGCTGGCAACCGCGCGAGGTCCTGGATCTGGCAACCGGGAGCGGCGACCTGGCCTTGGCGATCGGATCGCGATTGCCCAACGCGAGTATTGTCGCGGCAGATTTCTCGCCCGAGATGCTCGAGATCGCCCGCGGTAAAGGCGTGGTCAATACTGTCGTGGCCGACGCGCTGCAGCTTCCATTCGAGAACGGATCGTTCGACGCGGTCACGGTCGCGTTCGGCCTGCGCAACATGGCGGATTGGGACCGCGCCCTCGCGGAAATGGCGCGTGTTCTCCGCGATCGCGGTCGTCTCCTCGTCCTCGACTTTTCGCTGCCGACCGGCGCGCTCCGGCCCGCCTACCGTTTTTATCTGCATCGTTGTCTCCCGTTCTTCGCGTCCGCCATCACTGGCCAGAAAGCCGCCTACGATTATCTCGGCGGTTCGATCGAAAAATTTCCGAGCGGCTTGGCAATGCTGGAGTTGATCGAGAACAACGGTTTCACGAACGGTGCGGCGACGCCGCTAACAGGCGGCATCGCGACAATCTACACGGCGCGGAAGCGCGAGGTGGATCGAGCGCTCCGTCGCTCGATCTGAGAGTTGCGGCTACCCGGAAGAACATCGCGCGACGGAGCGCGTGATCCACCTAATGCGTGAGGGGCGGCGGGGTCGCTCTCGCGCTTCGCACAGCGAAGCGGCTGCAAAAGCTTACGGCTTCGGTGACGCGCTCAGTGCCGGCGATGGCGTCCCGGTTCCGGCAGGACTTGCCGCCGGGCTCGGACTTGGCACCGCCACCAAAGGCAATTTAAACGCCGTCAGATCCGGGTTGGTGATCACAAAAGTTCCCTCTCGTTCGTCGGTCCGTGCGAACCACATGCCTTCTCCGGCCGCAGCGCCGACCACGAGTTTATGCGTGCTCTTGTCGTCCGGCGAAATTGTGAACGTGACGGTTACCTGCGGCTTGTCGAGTCCGTGAGCGGGCGTCGGCGCGCCTGCCCAGCGCACCGCGCGCAAGGCCGTCAGCGTATTCAGGAGCGACGCGACATTTACCGAGTTGATCGGGTCCGTTCCTTTCGCCCAGGTCCATTCCTTTTTGTCGTTCCGCACCAGAGTGGATTCACGGTCGGTCGTCACCGTCAGTTGGTGGACCTCATCCGGCTTAAGTCGGAAGATCGCGAGCTCCTGCCACTGCAACGGATCGGCGAAAATATTGTCGAGCAAACTGCGCCGCACCGCGACGATGAACGGCTCGTCGCCCAAGCGGGCAAAAACATTTTCGCCCTCCACCTTTCCAAAAGCGATCGTGGCGATTGGATGTTCGCCGGCGGTGGTCTCGGCGGTGTTCTCGGAGGCGAACGAACTGAAAGTCACCTGAAGCTGTGGTTTATCGAGCCCGTACTTCGGCAGATCGGAGGCGACGTCTTCCACGAATTGCGTCACCTGCTCTGCGCGGATCAGATCGAGCATCCGGGTCACTTCCCCTGCGTTCGCCGGCTGATTGTTCCGGCTCGCGATTGTCCAGTTCTCCTCCTTGCGTGCCAGAACGGTCTTGCCCTTGCCGGTCGCATCGATCGTTATCCGATCCAGAATGTTCGTGTCGAGCCGGACCAAATGGCGATCGCGCAAGTCTGCCGGTTTTAATCCAAGAATTTCCTCAATCTTTTTCGGCAGCGTATAAACGGCGTTACGCGCCGTGAACCGAACGTAAACCTGGTCCTTGTCCTTTTCGCCGGCGCCTGCCGGACCGCCGATCTGGAGCGTTTGCCCAGTCTTATCGTCCGCGCTGAAAAGCGTAACGGAGCCACGCGGTTCCGCGAGGCCGTAGGGACGCAGATCGCCGCGATCTTCCGCGATGAATTGCTGGATCTGGGCCGTCGTGATCTGGGCGAGTAAATCGGCGATCTTCTGGTCGTCGCCGCGCGCGCGGAGCGGCTTCACGATTTCCCAATGGTCCGCTTTCTTTTCGAATTCCATCTCGCCCGCCGACGTCTTCACCAGGGCCCGCACGACCTGCGCTGTCGTCAGATCGGTTAGCTTCTTGTCGCGAAAATCCTCGGGCTTCTTCGCGATATCGTTGCGAACCGATTGCGCCGCGACGATCACGTCGCCGGTATCGCCGACGCGGACGTACATCTTTCCCTGAAGCGCCGCGTCATTGCCAAAAGTAATCTCAGGCGGCGCCCCTTTGCCGAGCAGTTTAAGCTTCAGCTTGCCTTTGCTGAGCCCGTATTCATCCAGGAGTTTCTTGTCCTTGTCGATCTCGCTCGCTGGGATCGACCGAAATTGTTGCCAGGCATCCAGATCCGCGATGAGATTATCGACCGCGCCGCGATCGGCCTGGTCTTTAAAGGGCGCTTCGAGCCGCCATTTTTGGTCCTGTTTTTTCAGCTCGACCCTGTCGTCCCCATTTTGAATTACGATCCCTTCGAGCGCGTCGCGTTCGAAATTCACCACATTGCCGGCCAGGCGTTTCGCCTCCTCCGTATTCGGGCCTTTGCTCTCGAATAACTTGATGTAGACCCCCACGGCGACCGCCAGGGCCAGGAGAATCAGCGTTGTTCTCGTTTTCATCGGTCCGGGAACGCTCTCGTCACGCGCGGCGATACCACCAAACGCCATATCCCAGCACCGCCGGGATGAGCGGCAGAAACACAAGGATCAGCCATCGCAAATTCCGCATCGCTGTGTCGTCGAGGCTAAACGTCACCGTCTTCGGCACCTTCGGCGCGATGCCAATGAGCTGTTCCCGGCTGAGCAACCAATTGATGCTGCCCGACATGAAATCGAGCGCCTGTTGTTCTTGGGTGATTGCGCTGTCCTGGATGAACGCCGAGTTCGTCACTACCACCATGCGCGCTGAGTTGGTCTGGACGCGTTCGTCGCCGCTCCCGCCTTTCTCAATTGATACCCCGAGGATCAGCGCCGTCCCTGGATTCTGGGCTGCATTCGCCTGGAGCTTCGCTTCATCGGTCGAGGTATAATCTTTTTCTGCCCAATATCCTTTCTCCGCTTGGATCAACGGTTGCAGCCGGACGTTCGCCGCCTGAACTCGCTCCTGTTCCAAGGTCAACGACGAGGTGCCGCCGACAAATATTCCGCGCGCTTCCGCGAGCTTCTTGGTGATCGGGCTGTCCGGTAAAAAACGGCCGACGACATCGTGGACCAACGCGATCTCCTGGATGCCGGTTTTCATGAAGGCCAAAACGCGGTCGTCGTTCACCTTCACTCCAAGCTCGTTGAGAAAGGCGAGCAGCTTCGGAGTCTTCGCCGATGGATCGAGCAACACCAGAATGCGCCCCTGTTTCTCCCAGAAGTCATGGAGCAGTTTCATCTCGCGCTCGGACAAATCGTATTGCGGACCGTTGATGACGATCGTCTTGAGATCCGCGGGAATCGCCGGCACTTCGAACAGGTTAAGTTCCTGGAACTTGATGTTCTCGTTTTCGATCACGGTTTTTACGAGCGAAAGCGGGCTGGGGGCGCCCGGGTCCGGGGCCATCGACGGAGTAATGCTAGCCGCCGTGTCGGCGATCGGCGCTTCTTTGTGGCCGAGCACGTAGCCAACAGCGTTCTTCTTTCCTTCCACCAGATCGATCATCGCGCTCGTGATCGCCTGTTCGCCCTTGAACGCTGTCATCCGCGGCGGCTCGCCGAACATCGGATTCCCCTGGTCGACCTCCGCCATCTCGGACGCTTTAACGCTCTTGTTTCGATTGTCGTAATCGAGGATGACCTGGCTCTCGTCGCTGACGATTTTGTATTTATCGACGAGCGCTTTCGCGCGCGAATAACTGCGTTCCGCATCGACCTGCTCGACGTCGATCTTGCCCTTCGCGGCGTATTGATACTCGGTCAGCAGCGCGGTGACATCCTGGCCGATGGGATTATTCGGCGAAAAGAGAACGGTCACCCGGATCTTGCCGTTGATCGTGTCGAGAAAGCGTTTCGTCTTGTCGGAGAGCGCGTATTTGTGGTCGCGGGTGAAGTCCCACCGCCGGTAGTGCTCGAACCCGAGATAATTCACCGCGATGGCGAGAAATAACAGGAGCGCCAGTTGCACGATCAGGTTTGCCCCAATCCGCAAACGATGGATTTTCGGCGGCTTCTCCGGCGCAGGCGTGTCGTCGGGCATCGTCACAGTCTCCATTTCCGGGATTGGAGCGCCATATGGGTTAGGGTCAGCATCACGATCGTCATGCTGACGTAGAGGACCATTGGCCGGGTATCGATCTCGCCGCGGGACAGTGTCCCCATTTGTTCGATGGCGGAGAAATAACCGAGCAATTGCCGCGTGCTCGAACTGATCTCTTGCAGGATGAACGAAATCAGCCCCGAGAAAAAGTGGAGCGTGATCGCGCAAAACGAAATAACCGCGGCGACGATTTGGTTCTTCGTCAGGGCCGAGGCCAGACAGCCGAGCGAAACATAAAACATTCCGAGCAGGAGCAGCATGAGATAAGAGCCAAGATAAGCGCCGCGTGATCCAGCGGCCTGCTGATGCGTAATCGACTGGAAAACCCAGAAATAAATCAGCGTCGGCAGCCAAAGCACGAGGTAGAACACCAGCGCGCCGAAGAATTTCGAAAGCACCACCTGCCAGTCGCGAACCGGCGCCGTCATCAGCGGTTCGATCGTGCCCAGCTTAAATTCCTCCGCGAAAAGTCGCATCGTGATGAGTGGAAAGATCAGGACGAACGCGAACCAGAAGAAGATCGAGTTAAAGAACGCTTCCTCGATCGAATACGGAACCGGTTTCCCGTTCATGAACGAGACTTGGAAATAGAAGTCCGCCCCGGCCACGAAGAGGAAGAACACGAGCACGACATACGCGATCGGCGAGTAGAAATAGCTGCGAATTTCGCGGGAGAAGAGTGTGTAAAACTTACGCATGGATGCGGAGCGGGGGAGTGATGGAGTGATGGAGTGATGGAGTGATGGGGGAAGCATCGTACTCCGATGGATCTTCGGAGATGCGGGCAATCCAATCTTCATCATCGCGCTTTTGTTCGAGCTTCTCGATCAGGCGCAGTAATCGGTTTTCGACCTCGTAATGCAATGTGTTGAATTCATCGAACCGAGAAGCGGAAATCTGCTCAGTTTGCTTCAGGCCAATTGCGCGAGTCATCGCCTCTCCCGCGGACCCGAGAGCGACATAGAGAAACTGGATGTATTCCTTTACGGAGCGCCGACCGTAGCCTTCAGAAATATTGGCAGCAATTGATTGAACGGCGTCGGCGAATTGAGCGCGAAGTTTGAAATCAATCTTCGCTTCAACAAATGCCGTCTTCCAGGCGAGCTCGAACAGCTCCAACGCTCTCTGCCACACGATCAAATTCATGTAACCGCGATTCTTGTTCCGCAGCGCTGTTTCGTAATTCCCCATTACTCCATCACTCCATTACTCCGCTCACACCTCATCAGGATGGGTGATCTCGACGAAGACGTCTTCGAGGGTCGCGCGGCGTTGGGATAACTCGCGGAGGGTCCACCGACGGTCGCTCGCCATGCGATAGACTTCTTCCCGCACGTCGGTGTTTGCTTCCACGCGCAACGCGAAGACATGCCAGTCGCCCTCTATCGTAACCGTCACGTCGCGCACACCGGGGATCTTCTTGAGTTCTTCGGCGCCGTCGTCGTTGCCAACCTTCGCCTCCACTACGACGCCGCCGGCTGTCCGAATTCGCCCGAGCAAATTTTCCGGCGTGTCGCACGCCTCGATCCGGCCGCGATTAATGATGATGACCCGGCTGCAGGTCATTTCCACTTCGGGCAAAATGTGGGTGGACAACAGAATCGTGTGCTGTTTGCCGAGGTTTTTGATCAGGTCGCGCACCTGCCGAATCTGGTTTGGGTCGAGCCCGCTGGTCGGTTCGTCGAGGATGAGGAGGTCCGGTTCGTGGACGAGCGCGTCGGCCAATCCCACGCGCTGTCGGTAACCCTTGGAAAGTGCGCCGATAATTTTCTTCTCTACTTCCTTCAACCCGCAAAGTTCCTTCACGTCCCCGACGCGTTCCGCGATCCGGCGGTGAGGAACGCTTTTCAACGCCGCCCGGTAATTCAGATATTCCGTGACCCGCATGTCGTTATAGAGCGGAACACTTTCCGGCATGTAACCGAGATGGGCCCGGGCCTGGAGCGATTGCTCGAAGACATCGAATCCCGCGATCGACGCGCGCCCGGAAGTGGCCGGCATGAAGCTGGAGAGAATCCGCATCGTCGTGCTCTTCCCGGCGCCGTTCGGGCCGAGGAACCCCATGATCTCACCCTTGCCCACCTCAAAGGAAAGGTCCTGGATCGCGGTCTGTCCCGCGTAACGTTTGGTGAGATTTTCGACTTTGATCATGAAGGCGGTAATGCTGTCAGACAACCTGGGACAGAAAGCGTTGCAGATTTATTGCGTTTCAGCGCGCGGTCAACGGAACTGTTTCCATCGCCTGCCCACCGCCGTTCGCGCGGATAATGCCTACAGTGAAATCGACTTGGCTGCCCGATCCAGCCCGCGCCAGCAAACCTTCCACCTGTTTCACCGAAGTGACGTTGTATTTTCCGATCCGATAAATCACGAGCCCACGCTGCATTCCGACCCGATCCGCCGGACTGTCGGGCTCGACCGCGCTGATCAGAACGCCTTTGCCCGGGGCGTAGCCAAGCGCGTCGGTCAAATCCGGGGTGAGATTTTGCAATTGCAGGCCGAAAAGCCGTTGGGCAGTTGAGCTGGGCTCGGAGGGTTGGCTCGGTTTTGTCTTCGGCGGAGGTTGGTTCTTCGCGACTTCTTTAAACTGGGCAACGTTGTCGCGGACGGCATCGGCGGGAATGGCGAACCCCAATCCCTGGGTCGGAACGCCCTGCGGGGTGAAAGCCATTTTCGCCGAGCTGACTCCGACCAGTTTTCCGGAAAGATCAATGACGGGGCCGCCGCTGTTCCCCGGATTGATCGCGGCATCGGTCTGCAACAGGTTCTTGTATTCGACATCCTCGATCGTGATGTCGCGCTTGCTTCCGCTCAGAATACCGCGGCTGATCGAGCTGCCGTAGCCCATGGCATTCCCCACGACGAGCACCGTCTGTCCCAGCAAATTCGGAGAGATATTGTTGAGGTCGATGAACGGAAAATCCGCTTTCGCCTCGATCTTGAGAAAGGCGAGGTCTTTCTTCTCGTCGCCGGTGATGTAACGCGCATTGTAAACTTTCCCGTCGTTCATCGTGACCTCGATCTTCAAATCGGCGGCTCGCTGGACCACATGCTCGTTGGTTACGATGTAACCGGCAGGATCGACGATGAAGCCGGAGCCGAGACTTTGCAGCGTCTGGCGGATCTCGCGCGGCTGGCTCCGGTAATTCCCGAAAAATTGGGTCGCAAAATCCTCGAACGGATCTCGGACCCGCCGCCGCACGACCCGCTCGGTATTGATGTTTACCACCGCCGGCAAAACCTTTGCGACGGCAAGCACCGCCGGCTCCGAGGCCGGATCGGCTTGCGCGAAGAGGGAGGCCGGACCTAGCAATGCGATGGCGGCGATGAGCCGGGAAATCTTAATCATTGTCGGGGCCAGCAAGTAACTGAGCGGGCTCGGGACTGTCAACTTGCCCGGGTCTGCGATGGCTTGCACAGTAGGGGCGTCATGCACCCGTTGTTCGCCACCCGCGCCAACCTCGACTTGCTCGAGGAAAATTATGAGCGTTGGCAGAAAGATCCAGAGTCGCTCGATCCGAGTTGGCTGGCGTTTTTCGAAGGGTTCGAGCTGGGCGACTTAAAAATGCGCAATGGCGCAGCGGCGGTCGCTGCCGCCCCCCCGGCCGAGCTCGGCGACCAACCGCTCCAGACTCGCGTCGACGGCCTGGTTTACGCCTACCGAACGCTCGGCCACACGATTGCCCGGATCGATCCCCTCGCCGAAAAGCGGCCGCAGAATCCGCTCCTCAGTCTCCGCGAGCTCGGCTTCAGCGAGAAGGACCTCGATCTGGTCGTCTCCTCTAAATTCTTTTTTGACGGCCGCAAAATGACGTTGCGGGAAATGATCGCCCTCCTGGAAAGCATTTACGCGGAGTCGATCGGCTCCGAGTTCCAGCACATCCAGAACCCGCGCATCCGGAACTGGGTCCGGCACCGGCTCGAAACGCGCCCGCAGAGAAATGACACCTCGCGTGGAGCGGAGATCGGGATGCTCCGGACTCTACTCGAAGCGGAGACGTTCGAGACATTTCTCCACACTCGTTACGTCGGGCAGAAACGCTTTTCGCTCCAGGGCGCCGAGTCGCTCATGCTGATCCTCGACGCAATCCTGCGACGCTGCCCGCGTCATGGCATCGAGGAGATTTGTATGGGAATGGCCCATCGCGGTCGGCTCAACGTTCTCGCGAATTTCCTGAAGAAATCGCTCCAGGTCATCTTCACCGAGTTTTCCACCAACTACATTCCGGATCTCGTGGCCGGCGACGGCGACGTGAAATATCATCTCGGTTACCGGACGGTTCGGAAGCTGGATGGCTCCGAGATCGAGATTCGGCTGGCCGCAAATCCGAGCCACCTCGAGGCGGTGAATCCGGTCGTCGAAGGGACGGCACGCGCCCGGCAACGAATCCGCGGAGACACCGAGAAACGCCGCAAGGTCTTGCCGTTGCTGATTCACGGCGACGCCGCGTTCGCGGGGCAGGGTGTTGTGGCCGAGACGCTTAACATGTCGCAGCTCCACGGCTACGGCACGGGAGGGACGGTCCACGTGGTGGTCAATAATCAGATCGGCTTTACTACTTTGCCCGAGGATGCGCGGTCGTCGATGTACGCTACCGACATCGCCAAGATGATTGAGGTTCCGATTTTCCATGTGAACGGCGACGACCCGGTCGCGACGGAATTCGTGACCGAGATGGCGCTCGATTTCCGCCAGGAATTCGGCCGCGACGTGGTGATCGACATGTATTGCTATCGCCGCTACGGCCACAACGAAGGCGACGAACCGTCGTTCACCCAGCCCGATCTCTACGCAAAAATCCAGAAGCGCCCGCCGGTCGCACAGCTCTTCAAAAAAGAACTGATCGATGCCGGCAAGCTGAGCGCCGACGAAGCCGCCAGCCTGGAAGCGGAGTTTGAGATGCGCCTCGAGCTTGTCTTGCAGGAGGTGAAGTCGATCGAGGCGGAAGAGGCGACGGACAAGGCGCGCTTCCAGGGATCGACCGCGGTCTTTCAACCGCAATACACGGCGGAGGGAACGCCGACCGCGATCGCAGCTGAGATGCTGAAGCAAATCGTCGATGGCCTCACCCGCGTGCCGGAAGACTTCGCGGTCATCCCGAAGATCCAAAAGAACGTGCTCGATCGGCGCCGTGAGATTTTCGAAGCGGGCGGTCCCTACGAATGGCACTACGCGGAAGCGCTCGCCTTCGGGTCGCTTTTGTTAGAGGGAATTCCGGTGCGGCTCTCGGGCCAGGACAGCCGGCGCGGGACCTTCAGCACGCGGCATTCATTTATCTACGACGCGAAGACTGGCCGGCCCCATATGTCGTTGCTCCACCTCGCGCCGGACCAGGCGCGCATTTGCGTTTACAACAGTCTGCTTTCTGAGGCTGCGGTCCTCGGGTTCGATTACGGTTACTCGCTCGATTACCCGAAGATGCTTTGCCTTTGGGAAGCGCAATTCGGGGATTTCGCGAATGGCGCCCAAGTCATCATCGATCAGTTTATCGTACCGGCGGAATCGAAGTGGCAACGGCCCAGCGGGATCGTGCTTCTCCTGCCGCACGGTTACGAAGGCCAGGGGCCGGAGCATTCGAGCGCTCGGCTCGAACGTTTCCTGCAGGCGTGCGCCGAGGAGAATATTCAGGTCTGCAACCTGACTACCTCTGCGCAGTATTTCCACGTTCTCCGGCGCCAGATGAAACGCGAGTTCGTCAAGCCGCTCATCATCATGACGCCGAAAAGCCTGCTCCGCTCCGAGCAGGCCTCATCACGCGCGCAGGACTTCACCGAAGGGAAGTTCTCGGAGATTCTCGGTTCGCCAGAAGTCGGGCCGGCAGAAAAAATAAAACGGGTGATCCTTTGCTCGGGGAAAGTTTATTACGACCTCCTGAGTTACCGGCAGGCGGAAGCAATTACGAACGCCGCGCTCATCCGGGTCGAGCAGCTTTATCCGCTGGCCGAAGCACAACTCCGCGAGGCGCTGAAGCCGTTTCCGAAAACCGCAAAACTCATTTGGTGCCAGGAAGAATCGCAGAACATGGGCGCGTGGAGCTTCATGGAACCGCGTTTGTGGGCGCTCTTCGGGCGGAAAATCCTTTACGCGGGGCGGAATGCGAGCGCGAGCCCGGCCGTTGGTTCGCTCGCTATCCACAAGCGCGAGCAGGCTCAGCTAATTGCGGACGCCTTTTCGGTCTAAGCCGGCTCCTAATAATAGGGTGACCAAAAGGAGGTGGTGGTCACGTCCGACAGCGCTGCGAAGGTGGCGGTAGGCACCTTCGGCGTGGAGTCGACCGTGAAAGGTCCATAAGTATGCCCTAAAATGTCGGTTCCGGTGTTGTAGAGGGTCGACCCTTTCTTGATGTAAACCTTCAGGTCGGAAAAGAGTGGGTTCACCCCGCTGGTCTTGTTGTATTCGATTGCATACAAGTCCACTGCGTTATCCAGCAGGCGTAAGTCGTTGATGATTCGACTCGCCTGGGATCGCTTGCGCGCGCGCAAGAAACCAGGAACCGCAATCGAGGCCAGGAGAGCAATGATCGCCACCACGATCATGATTTCGACAAGGGTGAATCCGCGTTTGGAGATTTTTAGAATTTTCATTTTTGTTGTTGCTCAGTAAAGCAAGCGGGAGACCCGCACCCCACCACACAGGCCAGTATTCTTTTGTAGTGGAATCCACTACCCCGGTCAGGGTGACGCCTAGTTAGAGGAAACTGTCCGTTCCATTACCCAGTGGCTGGCGGCGGAGTGAAGCTGGGACGCATTCGCGAGACGAAGTTTTTCTTTGATGCGAGCGCGATAGGTATCAACGGTCGTTACGCTTACGCAAAGCCGGATGCCGATCTCGCGAGTGGTCCGCCCCTGGCCGATAAACTCAAAAACTTCCAGCTCACGATCGGTCAATCGGTCAAGCGGCGCCGTGGTCAGATCGTCTTTAGCTACGACTTTGTGGACCATCCGACGCATGACGTGCGGATCGAGATAGATGTCGCCCTTCAGGACCTGCCTGATCGCTGTCATCACACTGGCGGACGCTTCCTCTTTGGTAATATAACCACTCGCGCCGGCCCGCAGAGCGCGTTCCGCATAAAGCGATTCGTCGTGCATCGAGAGAACGAGGACCGGCACGTCGATTTTTTGTGCGCGCAAATCCTTCAACAAATCCAGACCGTTTCCGCCCTTCAGAGTTATGTCGATGATCGCAAGGTGTGGTTCGAGTTGTTGGATCAGGGTAAGCGCGGTGCGGGCGTTGTCCGCCTCCCCGCAGACTTCCAGATCGTCCTCCTTATCGATCAGGAGCCGAAGCTGCTCGCGAAAAAGCGGGTGATCCTCGACGATCACGACCCGGTGTCGTGCGAGATTAAGCGGCGCGTTCATACTCCGTTTTGTCATTCATCCGAATTATGCACGAAACAACGGTGCCGCCTTCTCCCGGCTCCTCGACAACAAGATTGCCGCCGAGCAGCTTGGCGCGATAGATCATGATATTCATGCCCATGCCGCGATCGGTTGGCGCGACGTTCGAAATTCCAACGCCGTTGTCGCTAACTCGGAGAGTGGTGGCTCCGTCATCGGCGTTAAGCAGGAGCTCGATGCGCTCCGCCTTTCCATGGCGCAACCCGTTGTTGATCGCTTCCTGGGCGATGCGGTAGAGATGGGTGGCGGCGCTATTTTCAAGAAGCGGCGCTTCTCCGCGGAGGTAGAAGTGGCATGTGACGGAATGGAGTTCGGAAACCGTCGAGGCCAGTTCGTGCAAAGCAGAGACAAGGCCCTTTTCGTCCATTTCCACAGGCACGAGACCACGGGCGAGGCCGCGCGTATGCACGACCGCTTCGCGCAGTCGCTTGGCCAGCTGATCGGCGCGGCGCGCTTCGTCAACCAACTGTCTCTTGTCCAGGTCCGCATGCAATGACGCGGCCGCACAGGCGAGTGCGGCCTGATGCTGGCAAAGGTCGTCGTGCAGATCGCGGCCGATCCGGCGCTGTTCGCGCTCGCTTATGTCGACGATCTCGCGTTCCAAGGTCCGCGAATGTTCGAGCAACGCGATCCGCGACTCCGCCGTATCGCGTTCCCGCCTTAAAGAAGCGGCTCCGATGGCGATGAAGACGAAGTAACAGAGGCGAGCAAAGGTCTCCCAGGCTTCGAGGAAATTACTCGGGTAGGAATGCCCCCCCGCGATGCTTGCCCACCACCAAACGATGCCGCTGGTCAAGGCCATGAGAATCCCGCTTTTCTTGTCGAGGCACCACGCCACGGTATAAATTGGAACGCCGTAAATGATGGCCAGGCTCACCTCATAGCCGGTGATCAGGTCGAAGAAACCGATAATCGTGACGGCGAGCAGCGCCTCAAGAAAAATCAGGATGGAACGCTGACGTTGAAAAGACGAAAAGAGAGCCATGGAGAAGTTCTCTCGCAAAATAGCAGCTTCCTCGCCACGCACCCCGGGCCGGGGCGTGCAAACTGTTCGACCGTTCGCGCGGTTTGCGCATAGTGTAACTCCTTCATGAGCATCGAAGTAAAAGTCCCGGCTGTCGGTGAATCGATCTCGAGCGGTGTCGTTTCTGTGTGGCACAAGAAATCGGGTGAACAGGTGAACGCGGGCGATCCGCTCTTCACCCTCGAGACCGACAAGGTTTCAACGGAGATCAACGCGGAGAAAGACGGCGTGCTCAAAACTCTCGTAGCCGAGGGGGCCGAGGTGAAGATCGGCGAAGTCGTGGCCACTATCGAAGACGGGACGGCGGGCGAAGCGAAGACTGAGAAGAAAGCGGAGCCGCCAGAAGAGAAAAAAGAAGCGCCGAAAGACGCGTCTGCTGAAAAATCTTCAACGGCTCTGTCGCCGGCGACGCGCCGCGTCGTCACCGAGGAGAAATTGGATCCGCAGGAGATTCGCGGGACCGGAAAAGGCGGGCGGGTGACAAAGAACGACGCGATGACCGCGGCGCAGAACCGGGCGGCGCCGCGCGAGGAAGCGCCTGCGGAAAAGGCGAAAGACGATCACGCGGAAGAGAAACAACCGGCCGCGCAACCGGAGAGCGGCCGCTTCTCTCGCCGCAAAATGTCACCGCTCCGACGCAAAATCGCGGCCCAGCTTGTCATGGCTCAGCAGACTGCGGCGATCCTGACGACGTTCAACGAGTGCGACATGACAGCTGTTCAGGAACTCCGCGCGAAGTCACAGGACGCCTTTACGAAGAAGCACGGACTGAAGCTCGGTTTCATGTCGTTCTTCATCAAGGCTGCGGTTGAAGGATTGAAAGCTGTCTCATCGATCAACAGCCGGATCGAAGGCGAGGATTTCATTCAGAACCATTTCTATGACATCGGCGTCGCCGTTGGGACCGAGCGCGGGCTGGTCGTTCCTGTCGTCCGCGACGCCGACAAGAAAAGCTTCGCGGACCTCGAGCGCGATATCGCGGATTTCGCGACCAAAGCGCGCGAGGGAAAAATGAAGATCGAGGATTTACAGGGCGGCGTGTTCACGGTTTCGAATGGAGGCGTTTACGGCTCGCTCCTGAGCACGCCGATTCTGAATCCGCCCCAGAGCGGAATTCTTGGAATGCACACAATCCAGAAGCGCCCGGTGGCGATCGAGGACAAGGTCGTGATTCGCCCCATGATGTATCTCGCCTTGAGCTACGATCACCGGGCGGTAGATGGGAAAGAAGCGGTCACCTTTCTCGTGACGGTAAAGCAGTGCATCGAGGATCCGAAGAAGCTGCCGCTGGATTTTTGAATGTGGGAGGGGCCTTTGTGCCCCGACAGTGGCAGCGGTCGTCGGGGCGCAAAGGCCCCTCCCACATTAATTGCAGATGACGCGGTCGCATTGATACTGACTCATGGAAAAATTTGACGTCGTCATCATCGGTTCGGGCCCGGGCGGATATGTCGCGGCGATCCGCGCGGCGCAGCTCGGCCTTAAGACGGCCATTGTCGAAAAGGACAAGGAGCTCGGCGGCACCTGCCTGAACGTGGGGTGTATCCCAAGCAAGGCGCTTCTCGTTTCGAGCGACCATTACGTCTTTGCGAAAAAGGAAGCGGCCAAGCACGGCATCGTTTTGGAAAACGTCGGGCTCGACCTGGCCAAGATGCTCGGCCGGAAAGACAAGGTCGTGAAGACGATGAACGGCGGCGTGAAGATGCTCATGAAAGGCAACAAGATCACGACGTTCCAGGGTCTTGGAACCGTGACCGCGCCGGGCCGCGTCGCAATCAAGCCCGCCGAAGGCGACGCGCAGGAAATCGAAACAAAGAATGTCGTCATCGCAACTGGCAGCGTGCCCGTGGAGCTGGCGAACATGAAGTTCGACGGCAAAGTTATCGTGAGCAGCACCGAAGCGCTCACCTTCGAGAAGGCCCCGGAGAAACTGCTCGTCATCGGCGCCGGCGCGATTGGCCTCGAACTGGGATCCGTCTGGAGCCGCCTCGGCTCGGAAGTGATCGTGCTGGAATTTCTGCCGCGGATCGCGCTCGGATTCGATCTCGAGCTTGCAAACATGCTCCAGAAATCGCTCACCGCTCAGGGGATGGCGTTTCATCTCGAGACCAAGGTCAGCTCGGTAAAAGTCGAGAACGGTCGAGCCGTTGCCACCGCGACCAAAGGCGAAGAAGAACTGAAATTCGAAGCCGACAAAGTCCTCGTCTCGGTCGGACGCCGCGCCTTCGCCAAAGGCGTGTTCGCCGAGAGCGTCAAAGTCGCGATGGACGAGCGCGGCCGGATCAAAGTCGACGAGCACTTCAAAACGAACGTCGAAGGCGTTTACGCCATTGGCGACGTGATCGCGGGTCCGATGCTGGCGCACAAGGCCGAGGAAGAAGGGATCGCGTGCGTCGAGATGATTGCCGGTAAAGCCGGACACGTGAACTACGAGGTGATCCCGGGAATCATTTATACAAATCCCGAGCTGGCCGGCGTCTGGCTTGACCGAAGACGGTGCGAAAGAGAAGGGGATAAACGTGCGAGTCGGCAAGTTCCCGTTCCGGGCGAATGGCCGCGCTGTCGCGAACGAAGATTACGAAGGCGTGGTGAAATTCGTCGCCGACGCGGAGACCGATCGGATTCTTGGCGCGCACATTCTTTCCCACGCCGCTTCAGAGCTGATCGCGGAAACAGTCGCCGTGATGGAGTTCGGCGGGAGCTCGGAAGATCTGGGCCGGACCGTTCACGCCCACCCGACCTTGAGCGAGGCGGTGAAAGAAGCCGCGCTCCACGTCGAGAAACGCGCGATCCACATCGGCAACCGCTGATTGACAACTGCCGCTGGTTTCGGCAAACCGGCTAATACGGAGATGCAATCAGTCACCAAGGAACGGCGCTTTCCAAACCGCCGTCGATTTCGGCGATTTCAAATCACCGCTCCTTGAGGCTTGATGCGCGACGTTACCGCAAATGAAAAACGCGGGTCGCTAATTCTCCTCGCGATCGCCGGCGCGAATCTTCTCTTCCATCTTCTCATCGCGAATCGCTACGGGATTTTTCGCGACGAACTTTATTATCTCGCCTGTTCGGAGCATCTCGATGCCGGCTACGTCGATCAGCCGCCGCTGATCGCGTTCATCGCCTGGATCGCGCGCCATCTTTTCGGCGAGTCGCTCCTCGGTTTGCGATTCCTTCCCGCGCTCGCCGGGCGCGGTGACGGTCTGGTTAACCGGAAAACTTGCGCGCGACTGGGCGGCGGCGCATTCGCGCAAGCCGCTCGCAGCTCTGGCCGACCTTCGCCGCGCCCGTGTTTCTCCTCATGCATCACTGGCTCACGATGAACGCGTTCGAGCCGCTGATTTGGCTCGGCTGCGCCTGGTGCATTGTCCGCGCGATCAATCGGGACGAGCCGCGCTACTGGCTTTGGTTCGGCGTCCTGGTGGGCATTGGGATGGAAAACAAAATACAGCACTGCGTTTTTCGCGTTCGCCGTCGTCGGGGCCTTGCTCCTCACCCCGCAGCGACGATTCCTGGCGAACCGTTGGATCTGGATCGGCGCGCTCTGCTCCCTCCTGATTTTCCTGCCCGAACCTGATCTGGCTCTGTGCGCCACAATTTTCCGTTCCTGGAATTGATGCATAACATTCGCGAGCGGACATCGCGATATCGTCCGCGGGCCGGTCGCTTTCATCATCGACCAGGCGAAGATGATGAACCCGATCCTGTTTCCGCTTTGGGTGGGCGGACTGGGCTGGCTATTCCTCGGCCGGCAAGGCGGCCGGTTCCGCATTCTCGGTTGGATCTACGTCGCTGCTCCTCATCGCTTTCATCGTCCTGAAAGGGAAAAATTATTATCTCGCCGCCGCTTATCCGATGCTTTTCGCGGCGGGCGGCGTCGCCTTTGAGAAGTCTGACCGCAGTTGAGGATGAGATGGAGTCGGCCGGTTTACGTCGCGGCCATTGTCGCTCGTGACTTGCGTCTTCGCGCCGTTGGCCGTGCCGGTTTTGTCCGCTGAGAATTACATCCGTTACCAGCAGGCGCTTGGGATCGAGCCGCCGAAGGCAGAAAACCAGCCGACCGGCCCGTTGCCGCAGCATTTCGCGGACGAATTCGGCTGGGAGGAGATGGCGCGGAAAGTCGGCGAAGTTTACAACGCGCTCCCGCCGGAGCAACGCGCGAAGACAGCGATCTTCGCGAACAGCTACGGCCAGGCGGGCGCCATCGATTTCTTCGGGAAAAAGTACGGGTTGCCGAAAGCGATCAGCAACCACCAGAACTATTGGCTGTGGGGCCCGCGCGATTACACCGGCGAAAGCGTGATCGTCCTCGGGAGCGACGGCAGCGGCGACCGCGAACATTTCGCTACCGTTGAAGCGATGGGCCGGACCGATCATCCTTACTCCCGCCGCGACGAGCACTTCGACATTTTCCTTTGCCGCGATCTCAACACGACGTTGCAGGCGCTTTGGCCAAAAACAAAGAAGTGGGACTAGATGGATCGAGCGCTCCGCCGCTCGATGAGAGGAAAACGGCATCAAACATCGAGCGACGGAGCGCTCGATCCACCGTAACTAGACAGGATTAACAGCATCAAGGAAAAGCCATCCTGTAAATCTTGTTAATCGTGTCTAATTCTCTCTGGTGGAAACCACGAGCGCCATCCTGCTTGCGGAAACGAAAGCTGAGCGACACGAGCCTCATCGTTTCGTGGTGCACCGAGTCGTTAGGCTGCATCCAGACCGCCGCGAAAGGCGCGCGCCGCGCGAAGAGTCCGTTTGCCGGGAAGCTCGACCTGTTTTTCGAAGCGGAAATCCAGATCGCCCGGAGCCGGAAATCGAGTCTGCATTCGCTCACTGAAGTCGCGCTGAGAAATCCATTCAGCGGGATCCGCGAGAACCTTCGCCGGACCCAGGCCGCTTCGTATTTCGTCGAGCTGATCGAGCTTTGCACCGAGTCCGATCACCACGAGCCCGAATTGTTTTCCTTGTTGCGCCGCGCCTTCACCTACTTGAACAGCCACGATCCTGATCTTCGCGCGGTTCTCCATTTCGAGACGGAGCTGGCGCGGATCGCCGGCGTCCACGACACGAAGATGCTGAAGAGCAATCCGGCGCTTGCGCTCGCCAATTTGTTCGGCCGATTGCCTTCGTCGCGCGGCGAGCTGCTGAAGGCGATCGCGAAGGCCTGATGTAGCCGTGGTTACAGAAGCGAAGTAACAGCCGCCGTTACCTTCGGCGCCTTGTCGCTGACAATTGGCGGACCTACGCTGATCGCCAGTGAAACTGTCTGCGCCTGGTTCTGTCGGTGCCACGGTGTTTGTCTCCGTGCACTGCGCAGGCGAACGAGACCTTCAAGATCGATCCAGCGCATTCAACGATCGCCTTCAAAGTCCGGCACATGCTCGGGAGGCGAAAGGCAAGTTCTCGAAGTTCAGCGGCACGATCGTCGTGGACCGCGATCATCCCGAGCAATCGTCCGTCGTGGTAAAGATCGCGGCTGCGAGCATCGATACCGGCATCGCAAACGGGACGAACATCTGCGCGACGAGCTCTTCAATGTGCTCAATATCCGGAGATCACCTTCAGAGCCGGCGCATGAAACAAACCGGGCGACAGCTCCGGCGAAATCATTGGTGATTTGACGATGCACGGCGTGACCCGCGCGATCGTTTTGAACGTGCGAGCTCGTGGCAAACCGCTGGCACGTCACCACCGCACCGTTGAAACGAAGCCAGTTTGGATTGGTCTTCAGCAAAAGCGCCGAGACGGTGTCGATGATCGCGGATGAAGTCGCCGTCGAGATCGAGATCGAGGCCAGGTAATTGAGGGACGCCCGCCGTGGCGTCGCTCAATCATTAGGGACGGGACAGCGCCCGTCCCTCCAGTGGGCTGCGCTTCACGAGAAAAAAATTGCGATCAGCGGGACGGCGCCCGCAACAGACAGCGCGGCCATGAACGCAAGCCGGCTGGATGGTGCTGAGAATGCGTTGGAAAAAACACGATCGAGCTTCCGGCTTCGGGCAGGTGAGGCAGCCCCAGAATGGGAGGAGCGTAGCCATGACCGTAAAGGCAGCCAGGATTAACAGATCGCGCCTAACGAATGGAAGCACTGTCTGCCGCCAGGCCGCGAAACCGCCCAGTCCATCCATCCGCGCCGTGTCGTTCAGTGCCGGCTGGAATTTTCGCCGTCGCCTTGGCAGAAAACCACGATGCTGAATCCGGAAACGAGCCAGTTACCGAACCATAACGCATATGAGCCGGCGTGACTGGCGCGTGCAGGTTCGACGATCCACACGGCCGGCACGATCCAGAACAACTGCGTCAAACCACAATAAGCGCGACGATCGCCGCAGCAGGCCGCCGCGACGCGCGAAGGCCCAACTCATAGCGGAATAAATCACAACCATTCCGACGAGATTCGCGGCGACGGCTGCTAAACAAGTGATGAGCTCCTCAGGCATGGATGACGGGCTGTGACGCGGGCTGGCTTTCTCGCCGACTGCGGCGAATAATTGTCAGGCTATCACCTCAATGCGCGCGCTTTTCAAATCAACTGCCACGGAAAAATGACGATCGCGATGCTTCTTGCCTGGGTCGGGACCGCCTGCTGGGCGATCTGCTTTTGGTGGATGCACCGGTTTTCGGTCGCGCCAGGAAGATGATGCTCAAGGAATTGCACGACGTGACGAAACGGATCGAGAAACTCTCAAAGGCTGAGCACGATCTGATTCAGGAAGTGCATCCGAAAGTCGAGCAGATCAAGGAATCGGTGAAAGACGTATCCGAGAAAGTTTCGGAGCAAAAGCGACTGAGCGACTCCAGGATGCGAATCGAGCCGCTCGGAGATTCAGCGTTGCTCGTTCGGCTGGTGGACGAATTTGATCCGGACAAATCGCTCGATGTGGTGCTCCGCGCGACGGAGGCGCTGAACACCGCAGCACTCCCCGGCGTGGTCGAGTTGGCACCGGCCTACACAACGATCGGAGTTTTTTTTGATCCGGCGCGAACCGAGATCGACGTCCTCAGAACAGCGATCGAAGAGGCGCTCCGAGAGATCGGAGCCGGCTCGCTCCAGTGCCGGAACCGGATCGGCTGTTGAAGTACCGGTCTGTTACGAAATTGAATTTGCGCCCGATCTTCGCGAGGTCGCGTGGCATGCCGAATTGTCGGTGGAAGAGGTAGTGCAACGCCATTCGAGCGCCAACTATCGCGTGAGCTGCGTCGGATTTACCCCTGGATTTCCGTATCTGGGCGGTTTGCCAGTTGAGCTGGCCACGCCCCGGCGCGATTCTCCGCGGAAGAGAATCCCACCGGGCTCGGTCGGCATCGGCGGAACGCAGACCGGAATCTACCCGAGCATTTCTCCCGGCGGCTGGAATATCATCGGGCGAACGCCGCTGCGTTTATTTGATGTGCAACGCAATCCGCCTGCGCTTTTTCACGCGGGCGATCGCGTGCGCTTTCGCCGGATTTCGCGGGAAGAATTCGAACAGTGCTCCGCATGAACGCACAGGTTCTTTCCGCCGGTTTTTTGACTTCGGTCCAGGACCTCGGGCGCACCGGGTTTCGGCAGTCCGGCGTTTCGCTGGGTGGCGCGCTCGACTCGCATGCGATGCGAGTGGCGAACGCGTTGGTCGGCAATGCCGGACCAGGCCGCCGGCCTCGAGCTGACGCTTGGGTAAACTGCGATTGCGCTTTGAAGACTCGCGAAGGGTCGCGTGGTGCGGCGGCGCGTTCACGGCTCGCATCGGCGAAGCAAAATCTTCCACCCGGCCACGCCGGTTTTGTTGGCAGGGACGAGGAGCTGGTCATGACCGCGCCGCAGGCCGGGGCTCGCGCCTGGCTGGCGATTTCCGGCGGGATCGATGTGCCCTCGGTCCTCGGCAGCCGCTCCACCGATCTGCGGGGAAATTTCGGCGGTCATCGAAGGGCGCGCCCTCCGCGACGGTGATGCGCTTCCGCTGGGCATGACGGCGGTTCAAAACCGCGCAGACGATGGCCGATTAGAAACGCACGGTGTCGCATGGAGTGCGCCCACCGGACTGGGCGTCGACCGCACGCGTCAATGCCGTGCTTGCGCATCGTGAGCGGAACGGATTGGGACCGTTTTACTGTCGCGTGCGCAACGACGCTGGCCAGCAGGTCATTCACCGTCACGTCGCGATTCCGATCGGATGGGGGCGCGGCTCGACGGACCGCCGCTCGATAGGATGCATACCAGCGACCTCCTGTCCGAAGCGGTCGCCCCAGGGACGCTTCAGGTCCCGCCGAACGGCGAAGCCAATCCTGTTGCTCGGTGATTGCCAAACCATCGGCGGTTATCCAAAGATCGCGCACGTGATCACAGTCGATCTGCCGATTGGCGGCGCAGCTTTGGCCGGGAAATGAAGTTCGTTTCGAGGAAGTGTCACTCGCCGAAGCGCACCGGTCTTTTGCGCGAACGAGAAGAAGATTTCGCCCGCTTCCGCGTCGGCCTCAGTTTGCACGCGCGATGAATCCCGTCATCGATCTCAATTCCGATCTGGGGGAAGGCGCCGGGCCACGACAACGAAATCCTCGATCTGGTCAGCTCGGCGAACATCGCCTGCGGTTTTCACGCCGGCGATCCAGCCTCGATCTTCGCCACGATCCAGGCCGCGCTCGAACGCGGGGTGTCGTTAGGCGCGCATCCCAGTTTTCCCGACCGCGAGAATTTCGGGCGAACGGAAATGGCGATGCCACCCGCGGAAGTTTACGCGACCGTCGCCTATCAGATCGGAGCATTCCAAGCCCTGGCGCGCGCCGCCGGCGGGCGGATGAATCACGTGAAAGCGCACGGCGCGCTTTATAACATGGCGGCGCGCGATCGGGCGCTGGCGGACGTGATCGCGAATGCAGTTTCGGCGCTCGATCCGAAGCTGATCGTGTTTGCCCCTCTCGAGAGCCAGCTCGATTACGCCGCCACCGAGCTTGGGCTGATTACCGCCTCCGAAGTTTTCGCCGATCGAAATTATCTCGCGGACGGGTCGCTCGTCCCGCGCTCGGATCCCAGGGCTTTCGTGCACGATCCGATTGAAGCGGCCGAACGGATTATTCGGATTCTGATGGAAGGTAAGGTGCGGGCGATCGATGGCAGCGACGTGGCCATTTGGGCGACGACGGTTTGCGTGCACGGCGATAATCCGCAGGCCGTGGAGTTTGTCAGAAAGTTACGCGAGCGCCTTGAGCTCGAGGAAATCGAGATCGCCGCGCCGGCGGCTCCGTTGTAGCCGGGATCGTCGATCCTGGCCCGAGACCAGGCGACCAAGCAGCTCCGATCCGCGTCTTCGCTCGACCGGGATCACCGATCCCGGCTACAACATCCGTCTGATGGAAACGCCAGCGCAGAGCGAGGATCGGCATTTGGTTCGCCGTCTCGGGCCGCTCGACGCGACGACGATTGTCGTCGGCTCGATGATCGGCTCGGGTATTTTCATTACCTCGGCGGAATCTTCCCGGCTCACCGGCGCGCCTGGTTGGCTGATCCTGGCCTGGGCACTGGCCGGCGTCATGACGATGACGGGCGCGCTTTGTTGCTCAGAGCTGGCCGCGATGATGCCGCGCGCCGGTGGCGTTTATATTTTTCTGCGCGAAGCCTACGGCCCGTCGCTCGGTTTTCTTTTCGGCTGGACGCTCTTTCTCGTTATTCAAACTGGGACGATCGCCGCGGTCGCGATCGCGTTCGCCAAGTTCACCGGCGTCTTCGCTCCCGCCATCGCCACCGACCATTACGTTGTCCACCCAATCCATCTCGGCGGATATGCGATCAGCGTTTCCACCGAGCAACTTGTCGCCATCGCGTTAATCGTGCTCCTTAGCTGGACCAACACGCGCGGACTGGAGACGGGAAAGTTGGTCCAGAACACCTTCACCTTCGCGAAAACTGCGGCGCTCCTCGCAGTCATCGTCATTGGCTTGTCGTTAGGCTGGAAACCGGAAAGCGCCGCGCGCGCAAGCGCGTGGTGGGACTCGTGGGCGAACGGTTGGAGTCCGCGGGTCGCGCAACCCGGTTTGACGGCGGTCGGCGCGTTCGCGCTCATTCTGCTTCTTGGCAAAGCGATGGTCGGCCCGCTTTTCGCGCAGACGGCCTGGACGAATGTCACCTTTATCGGCGGCGAAGTTCGCGATCCCGGTCGCAACCTCGCCCGTGCGTTACTCGGTGGCTGCGCGCTCGTCGTCGCCCTCTACGTTGTCGCGAATCTCGCCTACGTCGCGGTGCTGCCGCTTCCGGAAATTCAACACGCACCGCAGAACCGCGTCGCGGTCGCGGTCATGAATTCCATCTTCGGCCGCCCGGGCGCTCTGGCCATGGCCGCCGCGATCATGGTCTCGACCTTCGGTTGCAACAACGGCCTGATCCTCGCCGGCGCCCGCGTCTATTATGCAATGGCACGGGACGGATTATTTTTCCGCCGCACCGCGAGGATCAACCGCCACGATGTTCCCGCCGCAGCGCTCGTCGCGCAGGCTATCTGGACGGTATTCCTTACGCTGCCGCGAACCGTGATCACCAATCCCGCTACCGGCGCTGTCACTTACGGCAACGTTTACACGCAGCTCCTGGAATACATCGTCTCCGCCGACCTCGTTTTCTATGTTCTCCTCGTCGTCGCGGTCGTCGTGCTTCGAAAAAAGCGGCCGCACGCAGAGCGCCCTTATCGCATGTGGGGATACCCGCTCGTCCCGATTATCTCCGTGGTTCTCGCCGCGCTTTTGATCGTCGATCTCGCCTATCTCGCTCCCACGACTTCGGGCATCGGTTACCTGCTCGTGCTCACGGGGATTCCCGTTTATTTCATCTGGCGTGGGGGATTTTCCCGGATCGCACTGGGTGAAAGCGAATGGACGTTTGAGTAGCACCGATCACCGCGCAGGGCCGTGCGCGCGATCGTCGCAATGCGGATGACGTGCGCTTAGCGCGCGTACATCGAGCTTTGCTCGCGGGTCCGGGTTGTGGTGGTTTCCGTCGTGGTCGTGCAACCGCCGAGGAAAATTGCGACCAGGCCAAGGAACGTCAGTGCAATCAGGTTTTTCTTCATTGTGAAAAGGAAACGCATCAGAACCTCCGAGCGGATGGGTCTCGTCGCCGCCATTGTCCAGTCGGCGTATCCGGATTAATAATTGGAATGAAGACTCGATATGTTTGCACGGTTTTGGCCATAAGCGCCGGCTTACTCGGTGGCTGCACGAGCTCCACCACGACCACGCAATCGCAGACCGATCAGACCACCAAGCGAGTGCACACCCAGGAAGAATTGAAGAAAAGTGGCGAATCACAAACCGGCCCGGCCCTGGAAAAAACTGACCCAGCTGTCAGAGTTTCGCCGCGCTGAGAACTAAATTCTCGTCTGAGTCTCGTCGCATGTCATTCGTCACACGTCACTCCTCATGAAAGCTCTCCGCTACTTTTTCTGCGTCGCCTTCCCGCCGATCGCCGTCCTGATGACCGGCCGGTTCCTGAGTTTTATCCTGAGCCTTTTCCTCACCTTGTTCGGTTGGGTCCCCGGAGTGATTCACGCCTGCCTGGTGGTCAACGACTATCAAGCCGAGCACCGGCGGTAAGGGACGGGGAAACGTGAATAGTGATCAGTGACTGGTGATTAGTTGAATTGTCGGTCGCTTACAATTCACTAGTCACCCGATCGCCATTCACTCTTCTTCTCGCGAAACGTCGCCCTCAAACTTCTCCCGCACTTTATCCGCAGTCCGAACCACCGCATCGCGGGCGCTGCCGGTCGTGGCATGCAGTTGATCGATCGCGCGGTCCATCGCGCTCTTGATGCTCGAGGCCGTCCCGCCTTTCTCCACCTCGCGCGCAACCACGTTCTCCAGCCGCGCGATCACCGCGTCCACCGTGTAGGCCTGGCCGATTTCGAAGTCATCCGGGGGATGATGCTCGATGGCGCTGTAAACATCGATGACCGTCTCGCTGTGCCGTCCCCATCTCAGGACCCGGTAAAACCGCGCTCCTTCGCGATCACCCCGTAAAATCAGATCGATCAACGCCGCGACCAACGACACCGGCATCAGCACCAGGTCGCGGACGTTATCGAGGAACAACTTGAGTTGGAACACCACCACGTCGCGCATGAACTTCCAGCGATCGTCCGAATTCGGCTGCATTACGTTCGATCACAGCACTTCAGGCTTCGCAGTGCCACTCAAGAATGCCGTGAAGAGAACGGATGAATCAGGAACCCAGGAACCCAGGAATCCAGGAAGGGCCCGCTTTGTATTATCATTTTTTTCCTGAATTCAAGATACGGATGCGACAGGCGTCGTGGTGCGCTGTCGCCAAGCATTTGTGGAGTCGAAGTGTCACGCTAAGGCGCGAAGCCTTTTTGATTTGCTCCAACTCTCTTTGCGTCTTGGCGCCTTTGCGTGATAAATCTTCGTTAGTGGGCCTACGAGCGGTTGGAATGCGAACGCACAGGTGCAGTCAATCGTCTCACTTCGAGATACCGACGGGACAGGCGTTGCGTTGTGGCGTGCGCGGTCGCGAACACACTTTTGGGCATCGAGGTGTCACGCTAAGGCGCGAAGGCGCTAAGCCTTTTCAGATGTGCTCCAACTCTTTGCGGCTTGGCGCCTTTGCGTGATACCAGCGATTCCAACCCAGGTGGGAAGGTAAAGACAGTCATGATCACCGGCCCCGATGGCAATCATCTCGCCTTCGCCGAAGCGATTGATCCCACCATGGCGAGGTAAGCAGTTTCGGAAAGTGACTGTGGCGAGTGACGTGTGCTGAGTTGCTCGGAAGCTACCGCGACCAGAATAGTTGTAAGACCGCCTCAAGTAAGCGGCGCACGAAACCGGCCCCGACATCGCCGTCGTGGACTGGCCATGTCAGCACGGTATCTGCGAGCGGTGGCGCAATACCCAAGTCCGGGTCGGGCGCCCAGGGATTTTTGGCCAGGCGCCCTTGTTTGAAACCAGTCATCTTGAAGGCGAACGCTTCCGTCGCGGACGCTTCGGTGGAGCTCCAGTAAATGCTGAACGGCTGCCAGTTCACCAGTTTCGTTCCGGGTGCCGGCCGCGTGAACGCTGTGAAAACCAAATGGCCCAGCTCGCTTTCCCTGCAATTATCGCCAATGCAGGGTCCGCTTCCATCGAGATTGCGCGCGGTCGGCAGGCGCCATCCCGTAATCCCGCGGTAGTTCAATCGCGCCACCCAGGCCTTCGCGTTATCCCACGGGATTTGTCCATCGGATGAGTGGCCGCTTGTTTTCGCGTAATTGGTATCCTGGAGCCACGTGAGGTCGCGTTCGACGTCATAGAGCAAACCGCGGCCACGATCGATCAAGAGCGGTCCGAAGAAAACCCCACCTGCTCTCCGTCGAACCAGCAGCCGGTCCAGGAACGCCGACCACCGGACCGCCACCAACATCATCAATCGCGGCATTTGCTAAGATCTCACACAAAGGTCACAAAGGCCCACGACGGTGGATCTCCTCGCCTCTGCAAATAAAAAACCAACCTTTTTGTTCCTTCGTGTTCCTTTGCTTCCCGCTGCCTCCATTTGTGCGAGGGTTTCTTATGAAAATCGATAACGCCATCGCCAGCGTCGCCGTGAAGGACCTGAAGACTGCCTCCGCCTGGTATGAAAAGCTTTTCCGCCGGCCTCCCGATTCAAGTCCAATGCCGGAAGTCGCCGAATGGAAATTCGCGCGGGGCGGCTGGCTCCAGGTTTACCAACTGCCGGAGCGCGCCGGCGCAGGGTCCTGCACGCTCGCCGTGACCGACATCGCTGGCCTAACGACTCACCTGCAAAGTCTCGGCATCGACACCAGCAACGCCACTTCCGGCGAAAAGGTGAAGACGGTCATGATCACCGATCCTGATGGCAACCATCTCGCCTTCGCCGAATCCATCGATCCCACTATGGCTCGGTAAGCGGGATGCGGTTTTGTCCGCAGATTTCAGCGATTTGCGCAGATTTCTGATTGCTGGTTCCTGAAATTCTTTGTCTATCCGCGTTAATCTGCGGATAACACTCCCATCTCCAACATGAAAAAGTCAGTCACAATTCTGTCACTCGCCTTTTCCCTCGTCGCTCCCGCTTTCGCCGAGACCGTGAAATTCCCGGCGGACAAGCCATTCGCCTCCATCACCTTCCCGGAAGGCTGGGAAGCCACGGTGAAGGGCGACACGATCGCGGCGAAATCCGAGGAGGGCGACGTCCTCATCGACGTCATCGTCACCCGACCCGACATGCTCGGCCCATCGAACGACAACGCCTTCGCCCTGCTCAAAGTGAAACCCGACTTCGATTCCTATAAAGACACCAAAACCACGATCAACGGCATGAACGCCACGCTGGTCACCGTCGACGCCAAAGGTGACAGCGGCCCAATGAAACTCACCCTGACGAGCCTCGAAGTCACGAAAGACAAAGGCGTGATGTTCATCCAGCGCGGCAAAGGCGTCGAAGAGAATAAGGAAGACATCACCGCAATCCTCAACAGCGTCGTGGCGGAGTAGTGATCTTCTGTAGCGGCGGTCTATGACCGTCGCCACCGCGTGTTGGGAAGACCGCGTCTGGAACATCGTCTCACACTGCGACCACAAAGGGTCATAGCTTAAAACACAAGCCTTTGCGTTCCTTCGCGCGCGTTGTGTGAGGCAATTCCGCTTAGTCGAGCTGCCTATTTGTTTGGTCCATAGATTCCATTGATTTGCAGATTCCGTTTTGGGTTCCTGAAAATCTGTGTCTATCTGCGTTAATCTGTGGATAACAAAGTCCCATCTTCGGCCAAGAAGAGCCGCCTTCCGTCCAGTAGGGGCACCCGCAAGGCGACCCATGCGCGACTGGCCACAGTCCTCGAAGCGATCCCCAACATCGGCGTATCGATCGCTCGCGATCTGCGATCGATCGGGATCAAACAACCGAAGGACCTGGTTGGCCGGAACCCGTACTCCCTTTACCGGGCGTTATGCGATCGAACGCGCACCCGGCAGGACCCATGCGTTCTCGACACCTTCATCTCCGCCGTTCGCTTCATGGAAGGCGCCCCCGCGCGCCCATGGTGGTTCTACACCGCCGAGCGCAAAAGGAGATTCGCACCCAGCCACGCCGTAGGCCATCAAACAAGAAATCGATTCGTTTGAGCCCCACAGGATGCGAATCTTTGACCCGGCGCGCGCACGATCTGGGTAATCCCTATATGAGAACCACCAGGCTGATGGTTATGCTTCTGTTGGTGTCGAGCGCTCCTGTGTTTCAACTGCAGGCGCAGCAGACCAAGGCTTTGACTCCCGCGGCAACGCTAGAGGAATTGAAGAAGCTCTGCGGTGAATGGAAGGGGACGACGGCGAGCGGTGGTGCGGAAAAGATAACCTATCGGTTGATCGCGGCTGACACGGTCCTGCTGGAATCGTGGGTCCTCAGTTCCGGGCGCGAAGCTCTCACGGTGTATCACCGCGACGGCGACGATTTGATCGCCACTCACTATTGCCCGCGCGGGAACCAGCCCCGATTGAAGCTGACGTCCGCGAGTACCTGATAAGGGGTTCTTCTTCGAGTTTGTCTCCGCCACGAATTTGCCTGATCCCGCCGCCACCCATCAGCATCGGTTCGAGATTCAGATCCATTCGCCGGACTCTTTCACGCGCGGCGAGACGTATATCTCAAAAGGAACGCTCGATTCCAGCAAGGTAACCTACTCGCGCATCCGTTAGCGCGCCCAGGACGCAAGGGCCTGAAAACGGTGACGGGTGACGTGGAGGGGAGTTTGAGAATGAGACGCTTAATCGCGAAGACGGGAAGAAAACGCCGAACGTCCAAGGCCGAACGCCCAATATCGAATGAGAGGCTGATCAGCGACACAATTGTAGGGCTACCGCACCGGTTGCGTGCCGCAGCGGAGGTGAACCGTCTGTGGAAGCCGTGGATCGGGCGCTCTGCGCGCGATGATCGAAACGTTGCCGCCCTTCACTCATCGAGCGACGGAGCGCTCGATCCACCGGCATGCCATTGTTCCGCCCCAACTCGGTTGGCCCATCGCAGCCGCGCGAAACGGAGTTTCGAAGACAAGTCCTTACCAAACAGCCGCCTTCGCCGAGGCTATGGCGGGCCGAGGGAGTTTGGGAACGGGGAAAACTCTCGTCACTTGTCACACGTCACTGGATCAATTGAAACGTTGCCGCCCTTCACTCATCGAGCGACGGAGCGCTCGATCCACCGGCGTTAGATTGCGGAAGACGAATGCAGCTGTTTCGCAGATGAGCGAAGGTGCGCGATGTTTGGACGAATTTTGGCGGGGTTGTGTGGGGTTTGGTTGTTTCCTGGCTGGGTCGCGGCGGCCGAGGCGATGAACGCTCGGCCGGCGACGTTGTATTTCGAAAGTGGGAACAGGAAGATCCGGGCCGATCGCTATGCGCCGGTCGGGACGCCATCGCATCGCGCGGTGATCGTGCTCTACGGGGCGGGCGGAATGGTCTTTGACGGGCCGAGCATGAAGCGGGTGGCACGGTCGCTCGCGGCGGGCGACACGGTTTATTTGATCCATTATTACAACCGAACGGGGACGATCGTCGCGCTCGATTCCACGATGCGACGGCATTTTCAGCAGTGGCTCGCGACTGTGCGCGACGGGATCGCGTGGGTGCACGGCCGCGAGCAGAAAAAGCCGATCGGGATCTACGGATATTCGCTGGGCGGTTTCCTGGCGATCGCGGCGGCGTCCGACAATCCGCTGGTAGGCGCCGTGACCGAACAGGCGGGTGGGATTTGGGGTTGGCAGGAAACGCACATTGGCAAAATGCCGCCGGTCTTGATGGTGCACGGCCTGGAAGACAAACGCGTGCCGGTTGAGAAATTCGCAAAGCCGCTTCTGGGCGTTTTGCGCAAACGCGGGGGACACGTGGAGACGGACTTTGTGCCGGGTGAAGGGCACGTGTTCAGCGAAGCGGCCATGGCGAAAGTTCGGCCGAAGTTGGCGAAGTTTTTCGCGCGCCTTCGCTAAAGCTACGGCGTGGCGGGCCCGCTCCGCTAGAGTGCGGCGTGGCTAGGCCGGAGAACATGGAAATTCGAAGAGACGATCTGAGCGGTCCCGAAGTCCGCACACTGTTACAGGGACATCTTGCGAACATGCGGCAAATCTCGCCTCCTGAGAGTATCCATGGACTGCCGATGGAGGGACTTCGCTAACCGGAGATCACTTTCTGGCGCGCCTGGGAAAATGGCGGGCTGCTCGGCTGTGCGCCCTCAAGGAACTAGACCGCCGGCATGGGGGATCGCATCGATGCCGCCTCATCGAGACACTTGAGGAAAGGCGTCGCGGAGGGTTCTCGACTAGATCATCGGTGAAGCGAAGCCTCGCGGTTACCGCTTCCGAACCAAAGCAACCAGTGGCATGCGACAGGCTTGAAAAGTGCCATGGCCGCCCCCCCTTTCGATTTCGCCGAATGCGAACGTCGCCTCCAGCAGGTGATTAACGCGCCCCCGTTACCACCACAGCTGCCAAATGAAATTTCTCATCCAACGGGTGACCGCCATATCACTCTGGATCAGCGAGAAGAAATCTCGGAGCAGCTGAAAGATTCGACCCCAGGGCCCATCTCAATGACGGCCGCGGCATCCGATTCAGAAGCGGTTGGTTATGAACACGAAATCGCCAGCGTGCTCGAGGACACGGGTTTCAAGGTAGACATCGTCAACATAAAGGGGCGGTCGGCTGCCGAGGAAATCCCAGCGGGTGTGGAGATGACGGTCGCCGACCCGACCATTCGGCTAAGTCATGCCTACAGAATCCTCCACGCATTTCAGCGCGCCGGGATAGCATTAGTAACAAGAATAAATTCCAAGCGTCGGAGCAAGGACACTCTCTATATAACGGTCGGGCCGAATGACGCCCCCGATTCCGTTGCGGCGAGAGCAAGAGGGAGTTGGCAATCTCCAGCTATTCTGCTGACAAAGTGGAAGACGAAGGTAGGAGCTTGGTTTGGGTAATTCCTTTTATCACTCAGAAAACGCGGGACTGAATTTGGTCCCACAGCCGGGTGAAGAGCACGTGTTCAGCGAAGCGGCCATGGCGACAGTGAGACCGAAGGTGGCGAAGTTTTTCGCGCACGAGCTACGCTAGCCGCAATTTTGGCGACCGCTCCGCTAGCCGCAATTAACGGGATGGCAGGCGATGCGCCTGCCCTACAAACGAGGGCCGGGAGCGAAGAAAACGCCGAACGTCAACCCCGTAAAGAAGGCGTGCGAGGCTGCCGAACGCCCAATATCGAATGGCGGACACGCGTTGTAGTCCGAAATTGTAAGGCGACCGCTCCGGTTGCCGCGAAGAGACGGACGCGATGATTCGCGTTGTGGTTACGCGCGGCGTACGAGTAGGCTGCGCTTCCATTCGTTATGAAGAAATCCAAGGCAACATCCAGCGCCCGCAGTTCAACGAGCAAGAAGAAGAGGCAGACGCCCGTGGCGGCGCAAAGGAAGGCCGACCGGCCGCTCCCGGGTGGGGACGAGATCACGCAGAGCGCGGCGTTTCGACGGGCGGCGATCGACGCAGAAGCTTGCGTGCGGGATTCGATGCGATTGCGGCAGTTGGTGGAGGATGCGGTGGGGAAGATCAGCATCATTCCGCGGGGGCCGTTCGCGGATACCTGGCCGTACCTGATGGGAATGATCCGGTTGATCCGCGATTATCAACGGGCTGAGTACCGCGATATTTCCGAGCCGAACCTGCTGATTATCATTGCGGCGATCCTTTATTTCGTGTCGCCGTTCGATGTGATCCCGGATTGGGTGCCGGTGCTGGGGCACATCGATGATGCATTCGTCGTCAGTCTCGCGCTCAAGTCGGTGCGGATGGATCTCGACACGTTCATGGCGTGGGAGACGGCGAGAATCTGAAGGAAGAATTAAGAAGGAAGAGTTAAGAATTAAGAAGACCTGCAGCCCGTAGACTTGGGAGGCTGGAGGTCAGTGGATTTCCAAAATGCACAAAGTCAATATGCACGACGTGGCGGAAGAGGAACGGAAGTCGCCGAAGGGGAAGTACCATAAGTTTGTAAAGGACATCTCGATCGCGCTCGGGCGGGATAAGAAATCGCTCGATCTGGCGAAGAGGCATCCATTCGATCTGGCGATGGTGCGGATTCCAAAAGACAAAACGTATTGCCCGTATCACGCGCACGGCGCGGAGTCGGAGCTCTATCTGGTGGTCGCTGGCCGCGGAAGTGTTCGAGACAAGAACGGAACGACCGAAGTTGCAGCGGGAGACGCGTTCTTTTTTGGGCCAGGGGAAGCGCACCAGCTGACAAACGCAGGTGACCAGGATTTCGTTTACTATGTCATCGCCGATAATCCGCGGGGCGACTCGTGTTATTATCCGGATAGTGGAAAGTGGGCGGTGCTGGCCGAAGGAGCTGAAGAGGAAATCGTCAAAGGAGAGATCGCCGATTACTACGAAGGCGAAGAGTAGGCCCGGTCTGCATTGGAGGGACGGGCGCTGTCCCGTCCCTAGGTTTGGACGGCGATCTAAAATCGCCGCGCCTTTTTAGGGACGCCACGGCGGACGTCCCTCCAGTTGAGATCGCAATGCATTGGACTGAGGGCGAGGGTTCTCAAACCACTGCTTGCCCTCGCGCCAGCGTGGGGGAGGGTGACGAAGGAGAGAAACCCTCGACACACGATTAGCCATGGCCAAACCAAATTACTCTGGAGAAAAGCGCCGGAAAGATTTAGCGAAAAAGGCGAAGAAGGAAGAGAAACGGCTTCGCAAGCTGCACGCGAAAGAAAACCCGGAGGCGGAGAACGCGGATGCGACCGACCCGGCTGTGGTCCCAGACGAAACGGGCGCGGAAGGATGACGAAGGGCGCAGGGCAACGAGTCCTGGTGCTGGTCGATGAATCTAATGTTGTTAGCTCGGTTCGGACCCTGGGACGCGGCCTGGATTGGCTGAAGCTGCGCGAATTTCTCGTCGGCGGCAAAACCGGACGGTCGCTGATCGAGATGGTGGTTTACGCGGGACTGCCGCCTGCCATCCCGCTGTGGCAAGAGGAACGCGACAAGAAAAACAAGTTTGTTCATTGGCTCCGTTCCAATGGATTCCTGGCAGTGACGAAAGATGGCTCGCCGGCCGAAGAAGGTCACTACAAGGCAAACGTCGACGTCATGATGGCGATCGACGCGGTGGAGCTTTCCAACCAAATGCAGCCCGACGTAATCATTCTCGTCACGGGCGACGCGGACTTTGCTTATCTGGCGCTGCAGTTACGCCGGCGCGGGATTCGCGTCGAAGTCGCGTCGGTCGCGCAGAACCTCGGCAGCGGATTAAAGTCCGCCGCCAACGCCGTCATTGATCTGGCGCCGCTGTTCGCGACGTTTGAGATTTTGTAGGCAAGCGGTCGCCGCGGCGATCTTGCCGCGCCGTTTACCTCTTCGGCTTCACGACCGACTTCGCAGCCTTATTGTCGTCTCTCCTCGTTCCCAAGTTGCACTTGGGAATGCGACTGTCTCCGAAGCTCGGCTTCGCGCCGCGTTTTCTTTGTTGCGTCGCGCCATCCCGCTCATGCAGTTCAACTGCTGGAACCGCTGCCGTTCCCAAGTGCCACTTGGGAACGAGGAGACACGAGGATTGGAGGGCCGGCTACCGCTTCGGTTTCACTACCGACTTCGCAGCCTTATTATCGTTTTTTTGTTTGGCGGAAGCATTGGCCTTCGCCTGTTTCTGCGCCGCCTGTTTGTTTTTGGTCTTCGGTGATTTATCGCCCATGTCCGTACTCTCGCAGAACAGCGCGGAATCGCCAATGAAGCCAACGATTGCGTCTGATAAGGACGCCCTACAATCACGCTACCTCGTTCGTTTCGGCGCGGCCACTTGGAGGGACGGGCGCTGTCCCGTCCCTATGTTTGCGGCGGCGATTGAAAATCGCCGCGTCCTTTTAGGGACGCCACAGCGGGCGTCCCTCCATTTAACTTCGCTTGGAAGCGAAGACGACATCCCGGCCTACGAAATAGAGGAGCACGGCAAGGGCGAGGAAGGGAATCATCGCGAGTAAGTCCGACCAGGGGCCGTCGAAAACTGGGTTGTGCTCGGTCGCCCAGTTCTGCCAGACGTCGAGACGCTGCTTCCAGGGGATGACCATGAAGGCGAAGAGCACGCCGGCGAGAGTTCCGCCCGCGATGTAACCGGATGAGAGAAGGACGCCGTTACTCTTGTCGCCTTCCGCTACGAGCTCGTCTTCGGTGAGAGTGGCGCCGGCGTGTTTGCGACGGGTGTATCTGTCCACGAGCCAGCGCACCATCCCGCCGACGTAGACAGGCGCCGAGGTCGAGATCGGCAGATAAACTCCGACGGCGAAGGCGAGAGCCGAAACGCCGGAAAGCTCAAGCACGATGGCGATGAAGACGCCGAGCAAGACGAGGCCCCACGGAAGCCCGCCGCCGAGAATTCCCTTGATGATGTAGGAGACGAGGGTGGCTTTTGGCGCGGTGAATTTTCGAACGCTCGAGCCGTCGGGCCGCTTGTCGTAAACGCCGTTGATGCCGGGGTCGGCGAGATAAACCGGCACGCCCGTCGTTATTCACCAGGTAGCGACCCGCCGGTCCGTTGTCGGTATCCGTTTTGTGGTAAACGAAATACTCGTGTCGGATCGCCGCCCGCTTGCGCGCCGGATAAGCGTTCGCGTTTCGGCATGGCCGTTGCTGTCTTTCAGGTAATCGGCCGGATCCGCGTGAAAACTCGAGGGGAACGCGAAATCTTCATTGCCGGCGACCGGAAGGTAGACCGTGCCGGATTCATTAAACTGCATCAGGATCGGCCCGAGGATAAGGGCGGAGGCGAGCGTGCCGATCAGGATCGCGATTTGTTGAGACCTCGGCGTGGAGCCGACCAGGAAACCGGTTTTCAAATCCTGCGAAATAGTGCCGCCGTTCGACGACGCGATGCAGACGATGCCGCCGATCGAAAGCGCGGTCACAAAGTAAGGCGGCGCGGTCCAGCCGATGATGAGGAAGATGAAACACGTCAGCAACACGGTCGCGATCATCATGCCGGAGGTCGGGACAGGAAGATGAGCCGACCTCACCGGTCAGGCGCGACGAGACCAGGACGAAAAGGAACCCGAACGCGACGATGAGAAGCGCGCCTAACAAGTTAAAGCGCAGGTTCAATTGCGGCGCGATCATGATGACGATGAGCAAGGCGATGATTCCGCCGACCACCCATTTCATCGAAAGATCCTGATCGGTGCGCGGCACGTTTTCGCGGACCGTGCCCGAGCTGCGGAGATCGGCGAGACCGCCTTTCAATCCGTGCCAGATGAGCGGGATCGAGCGGAAAAGACTGATAATGCCGGCGGCCGCGACTGCCCCCGCGCCGATGTAGAGGATGTAGCGCTTCTGAATGTCCTCGACCGACATGTCGGCAATGATGTGCGTCAGTTTCCGGCGCGAGCGGCAGCGTTCCGCCGGAGCCGAAATATTTGATCGCGGGAATGAGAACGAGATACGACAGGACGCCGCCGCCCATCATCAGCGCCGAGATGCGCGGCCCGATGATGTAACCGACGCCGAGCAGTGCGGGATTGTTCTCGAGTGAAATGGAGGCGCCTTCGAATGGCTTTCCGAAAATTTTCTCCGGCACTTCCTTCATGATTTTGAAGATCTGCTGGAGCCCGTAGTAGATGAACCCGATCGCGAAGCCGCCGATGATGATCTTGCCGCCGCTGACCGCTTCGTCCGCCGCGGCGCGCGCCACTGCATCGCCGGCATGCGCGGCATCGCGGGATTCCGGCGACGCGGCGGCCTTCAACACTTCCGCGCAGGCCGTGCCTTCCGGATATTTCAAGTGACCGTGCTGCTGGACGATGAGCGCGCGGCGCAGCGGAATCATCATCAGGATTCCAATCAGTCCGCCGAGGATGGCGACCAGCATGACGCGGGTGATCTCGAGATCGAACCCGAGAATCATGATCGCGGGCATGGTCACGCCGAGACCGAAGGCGATCGATTCGCCGGCCGAGCCCGCGGTCTGCACGATGTTGTTCTCGAGAATGGTGGCGTCGCGGATATTGTTCTCGAGATCTTGGAAAGAACCGAAAGAACGTGATGGAAATGACGGCGACAGGAATCGACGCGCTCACGGTCAGCCCGACCTTGAGGACGAGATAAAGCGAGGAAGCGCCGAAGACCATCCCGAGCAGCGTGCCCGATGATGAGCGGCAGCGGCGTCAGCTCGCGCAGCCGCGCGGTCGCGCGGAATGAAGGGCCGGAAGCGGCCGAGGATCGGGTTCGTCGGCGCTGTACCGACGATGTCCGGAAATTCGTTAGGCGGATTCGACAGGGTCGATGGTCTATGACCATGCCGAACTCCAGATTGCAATCACGATTTCGGCGGTCATAGACCGCCGCTACAGCTGAATGCGATCACGCCGTTCGTTTCGTCGCCATTCCCAGGATCCAGCGATAGAGCAGGAACCCGATCGCGACGAAAGCTACGCCGCCGAGAATTTTCGCCGGCCGTTTCGAATCCGGGCTGACGAGCGCGAGCGGCGCGGCCACGCCGGAGAACACGACGATCGCGGAGAGCACGACGCCGATGGTGCTTTCGCCGACGATCAAGCCCGGACGCGAGTAGCACGCCCAGGTCCTTCGTCGCTTTCGGGTGCGGCGGTGCGGTCGGCGGCGCGGTCGAAGAACCAGCCCACGATCGCGCCGACCACGATCATGAGCGTGCTCGCGGTCGGCAGATAAATTCCGAGCCCAACGGCGAGCGGAGGGACGCGCATGTGTTTCGTCGTTATGCGAGAGGATAACAGTCGAGCACGATGATGGCGATGCCGATCATCGCGCCCATCCGGATGAGACTCCAATCGATGTCCGCGGCGATGACGCCTTGCGCGAGCGATGAGATCAGGCCGGCCTGCGGCGCGGGCAGCGGCGTCTTATGCAATAATTCGACCCCCGGCGCGCCGAGGAAACCGTACGCCTGATTGACGAGATTGAGCACCGGCGGAATCACGGCCGCGCCGGCGAGGACGCCGATGATGAGCGCGACCTGCTGTTTCCACGGCGTCGCATCGACTAGCTGCCCGGTCTTCAGATCTTGCAGGTTATTGTTCGCGATCGCGGCGACGTTGAAGACGACGGCGGTAGTGAAGAGCGCGAAGGCCATCAGCGCCTTGCTCGCGTCAGGCCCGACGTAGGGCTTGACGCCGACGACGAGGAGCAGCGCGGCGCCGATCACGACCAGAATGCCGATGCCGGAGAGCGGGCTGTTCGACGAACCGATCAGCCCGGCCATGTAACCGCAGACGGCGGAGACGAAGAAGCTCATGAGGAAGACGTAAAACACGCCGCCGATGACGAGCGTCCACATGTGCGCGCCGAGTCCGCTCGTATTTGCGAAGTAACCGAGCACCCAGCCGATCGGCACCATGCAAGCGAGAGTGACAAGGCCGACGATACCGATCGGAATGTCGCGCTCGGTGATCGGGAGCGTGTCGGCTTTGCCGGCCTTGCGCGCGCGCGACGCGGCCATCGCGCCGGCGAGACCGCTCACGACAGGTTTGACCAGCTTCAGCAGCGTCCAAATTGCGGAAACACCAATCGCGCCCGCGCCGATGAAGCGCACTTTGTGGCTCCAGGTGCTTTGCGCGAGCGCGCCGGCCGCAGTCGTTAGGTCGCCACTGAGCGCTGAGTAATGCGGCACGAGCCAGCCCCAGCCGATGCCGGCGCCGATGAGCATGGCGATGCCGACGGACAGGCCGCAGAGGTGGCCGATCGCCAGGAGCGCGAAGGAAAGTGAGAAATCGTAACCGCTCGCCGCGCCGCGTTTGCCGATGCGGAAAGTCTGCGCGACATCAGCCGCGAAGACTTGAGTCGCGACGATGATGGCAAAGACCGCAGCTACGATTGATCCCCAGACCACTGCGAGCAGACCGGCGCGGCTGTGTTCGACTTCGCCCGCATTCGCCTTGTCGCCACTTCCGATCTTGAGCACTTCGGCGCAGGCGACGCCTTCCGGATACGGCAGGTCGGAGTTCGTCACCAGCGCGCGGCGCAGCGGGATCGAATACATCACGCCGAGAATTCCGCCGAGGGCGCAGATCAAAAACGAGATCCAGAACGGGAATCCGGTCCACCAACCGATCATGATCAAGCCGGGCAGCACAAAGATGATCGACGACAGCGTGCCCGCGGCCGAGGCGACGGTCTGGACGATGTTGTTTTCCTGGACGGTCGCGTTTTTGAAGCTGCGCAGGATCGCCATCGAAATCACGGCGGCAGGAATCGAGGTCGAAAACGTCAGGCCGGCCTTGAGGCCGAAGTAAACATTGGCGGCCGTGAAGACCAGCGTGATGATCACGCCGACGATCAGGCCGCGGACAGTAAGCTCAGGCCGCTGTCGTTCGGTGAAGTCGGGAGAGCCTGTCGGTGGATTTTGCGGGTCCATGGTCGTGCGTCCGGTTTTGAATGAATTCGGCTGGCGGCGAATCTTTGCGCTTGCGAGAGGAGAACGATTCTCCGCGCGGAATGCAACAGGAAAGCGCCGTACCGCTAATGGAGGGCCGAGCTCTGCGAGGCCCAACGTGTTTTGGCGCGCTCGGCCCGGCGTCACAGAGCTCCGCCCTCCAGATTGTTGCGCGCTCCACCGCAACGAGGACGAAGCGAAGGTGGATCGAGCGCTCCGGCGCTCGATGGCATTAGATGTGGCGGGAGGCGTCAGCAATCGCGCGACGGAGCGCGCGATCCACCGAACGACCACATGGTACGACGAGAGCAAGGTGGATCGAGCGCTCCGCCGCTCGATGGGTTAAACGGCGGCGAGAGGCGTACGCAATCGCATGACGAAGCGCGATCCACCGTTGCGAATTTCCGCGAACCCTGACAATCTCGCCCGCAACGTGACCGACGATTCGAAACAGTGGAGCAAGTTGCTCCAATCCATCGCGAAAGGAGTCGTGATCCCGATCATCGGGCGCGACGTGTTGCGCGTCGAGATCGCGGGCAAATCCCAGCTCCTCTATGAATATCTGGCGAAGCGGCTCGCCCGGGAACTCGAGGTCGATGAATGCGATCCCTGCTCGAGTCTCGACCAGGTCGTGGCGGCCTATCTCAACGCGAGCCGCCGAAATTCGCGCGACGACGTCAACGTCAAGACATTCGAGATTCTGAGCGAAGTGCAGGGACAGATCCCAGTCCCCGAGCCGTTGCGAAAACTCGCGACGATCGAGCCGTTCCGCTTATTCGTCAGCACGACGGTTGATTCGCTTCTGGCGCGGGCGCTCGGGTCTCCGGTCGACCACGTCTTCGCCTATGCGCCGAACTCGGCGCTCGACGATATCCCGCGGGATTATTCGCGTTCGCCGCATCGGGTGGTGTTTCATCTCTTCGGAAAAATTTCCGGCATTCCCGATAGCGCGCTCATCGATGAGGAGACGCTCGAGTTCATTTGGAAGCTGCACGAGGAATCGATGTCAGGCCGCCTCGCCAATCTCTTCGACGAGCTCCGAACCAAGCGGCTTCTTCTTATCGGCAATGCTCATCCCGATTGGCTGGCGCGGTTTTTCGTTCGCCTCAATCGGCGCGAGCGCCTCTACGCCGGGAACGAAGCGCGCGAATTCGTCGCGGACGGCGTGGTCGTTTCCGATGCGCACCTGCGCGATTTCCTGGAGAACTTCAGCCCTCAGACGAAATCGTTCGGGGTGGCGAACCCGATCGAATTCGTCGATCAGCTTGCGGAAAAGTGGGGAGCATTTGGAGAGAAGCCCGCGTCAACCGAAGTGCACGCTTCCGTGGTCACGAGCAAGCCGCCCGCTGTTTTCGTAAGCTATGCGAGCCAGGATGTGGAGTCGGTCCAGCGCCTGCAAACCAGCCTGGGCAACGCCGGGCTCGATGTCTGGTTCGACAAAGGCCGGCTCGGCTCCGGCGATCCCTGGTGGCCGGTGATCGAGCAGAACATCGCCAGCTGCGATGTGTTCGTGCCGGTCATTTCGGCGAACACGAACCGGCGCGATGAAGGTATTTTTATTCGGGAATGGAACCGGGCCCTGGAACGCTTGCGCGATATGGATCGGGCGACGGCGCGTCTGATCCATCCGGTGATCATCGATGAGACGCCGGAGAACGCGGTCAGTTTCAGCGGCTTCCGCGAGTTCCATTACACCCGGGCGACCGGTGGGGATGCCAAGCCGGAGTTCATCAAGACGCTCACCGACATTGTGCGCGAGCGGCGTTTGAAAGCGGCCGCCCAATGAACGATTACGCGGCCGATCGGGCCGACGCCCAGCATCCCTGGATCGGGCTCGCTTCTTTCACCGAAAGCGACCGCACTTTCTTCGCCGGCCGCGCCGATGAGATCGACGATCTGCTCCGCCTCGTGCGGCGGGACACGCTGACGTTGCTCTACGGCGTGTCGGGTCTCGGGAAAACGTCGCTGGTCCAGGCCGGACTCTTCCCGGCATTGCGCGAAGAGAACGTGTTGCCCGTGCCGATTCGGCTCGATTACCTCGAGGGCGCGCAACCGCTCGCGCATCAAATCATGAACGCCATCGGCGCGGCGGCCATGGCGGCCCGAGTGGAAGCGCCCTTGCCTCGGCCTAACGAGACGTTGTGGGAATATTTTCACCGCGAGGAAAATCATTTCTGGAGCGCCCGGAACGATCTCGTTACGCCTTTCCTAGCGTTCGACCAGTTCGAGGAGTTCTTTACCCTCGGGAGGGAAACGCCGGCGCGAGCCGCGCGGGCGAATGCGTTCATTGTCGAATTCGCGGACCTGGTTGAGAACCGTCCCCCGGCTGCGCTGCGCGAGGATCCAGCGCGCGCGAAGGGGTTCAACTTCAAGCCGGTGCCGGTAAAAGTCCTCCTCGCCATGCGCGAGGATTATCTCGCCGATCTCGACCGCGTCCGCTCGCATTTCCGCGCCCTCGGCCAGAATCGTCTTCGGCTTTTGCCGATGGGTGAACGGCAAGCGAGCCAGGTCATTGCCCTGGGCAAACCGTTGCTCGCGCCGGGAGTCGAGGAGCGCATCATCCAATACGTCGCCGGTGGCGCCGCCGACGCCGCGGAGGTGACCGTCGCGCCCGCCCTTCTCAGTCTCGTTTTGCGCGAGCTGAATGAACGCCGGCTCGCCCGCGGGGCCGACGCAAAGATCACGCCCGACCTGCTCGACGTAGAGCAGCACAAGATTTTCGAAGACTTTTATCTTCGGACTCTGGCCGATTTCCCGCCTAACGTGCGCCTCTTTATCGAGGACGAGCTGCTCACCGCGAGCGGCCATCGGAACAGTTGCGCCCTTGATGACGCGCTCACCCGGCCGGACGTCACTCTGCCGATCCTGAATGAACTGGTGAATCGTCGCCTCCTCGCCTACGAGGACCGGCACCACACCCGGCGAGTGGAACTCACTCACGACGTGCTCGTGCCGGTGATCAAGGCCAGTCGCGATTCGCGCCTTACCCGGGAAGCGCTGGCCCAGGCGGAACGTCTCCGCGCCCAGCAAGTCGCACAGTTACGTAAACAGCGCGTGACCCTCATCCTGGCCGGTGTGCTGGGTCTGGCCTTGATCGCGACGATATGGGGTAGTTACTACTTCTTTATCAAGGAGCATAAGGCCTACTACAGCTCCTTCGCGAAAGAGAATGGTTTCCCGGTGGGCGTGCTTCCGGTTTCCGAATCCCAGGCGCGCCGCCTCAGTGTTTCCTTCGCCCTCTATCATAAGGGCATCACCCGGGACGGATGGAAGTTTCGCTGGAAACCTGCTTATCGGATGGTTGCGCTGAATAGCCAGATGCAGCCGACCTCGAACCATTCGGTAGGCACCTACCTGTGGAAAAAGGATGCTGCCGCGGAGGAGGAAGAACAATCCCAGAAGCGAGTAGAACGCCTGGGGCTTCTCACCGTTTGCCAATGGGAGTTCGACACGAACGCAAACGGCGAGATCATTTACGAGCGTGCCCTCGATCGCGATGGCCGGATGGTCTACGGCTTTATTTATTCGCCACCCGGTTCCGGACCGGCCCACACCAGGCTGGCGCGTTTCGTTGGGCCGGAGGGTTTCCCGCAATTGCAACGCCGCTCCGACGCGGAATACGTGTTGATCCACTACGATGCGGATGGGTGGGAAGACCAGGTGACCTATCGCGACGGGAAGAACCTTCCCGCGGCCGGGCTGGATGGGGCATTCGGCCAGAAGCTGAGTCACAATGCGTCTGGCCAGGTCACCCGCCTGCTTTCCGTCGATGCTGACGGGAACAACATGATCGATACCGCCGGCAACTGTGGGATGGAGCTTATTTATAACGCCAAAGGGTGGCTGACCGAGGAGCATTCCCTGGGGCCTGACTTAAAACCAATGCCGTTGAAGGAGGGCTTCACGGTGTTCAAGGCGGAATGTGACGATCTTGGACGAACCATTCGCGGCACCTATTACGGGCTGAAAGGCGAACCAGTCCTGCACAGGAGCGGGTACCACGGGTTTCAATCTCGTTATGATGAACATGGGAATCAGGTAGTTTTTACTCACCTCGGGCTCGATGGGAAACCTGCTGTTGTCGCGGAAGGTTACGCTTTGCAGAAGTCCGATTACAACGCCGATGGGAAGATGGTCAGGTGGAGCTACACGGGGGTAAACGGCGAACCAGTCCTGCATAAGGAGGGCTACAATACCGGCGAAGCGGAATACGATAAGCGCGGGAACGAACTAACCCGCCATTACCTCGGGCTGGATGGGAAACTCATTCTGGTAGCGGAAGGTTATGCTACCTCGAAATCCGTTTACGACGCCCAGGACAAACTGATCCGGACCAGCTATTACGGCCTCAACGACGAGGCGGTCCTCCACAAAGAGGGGTACCATGCCTGGGGAGTCCAGGACGATCCAAAGGAAAACAAGTCTACCACCACTTATTTCGGGCTCGACGGCAAACCGATCCTTAGCCCGGAAGGCTACGCCAGTTTCGAGAAGAAATACGACTCGGACGGAAATGGTTTGGAACTGGCCTACTTCGACGCCGCCGGCAGGCCGGCATTAGAACAGAAGTCGGCTGTCCATCGCGTCTTCAACGTTTACGACGGCCGCGGCAAGATCACCCGGAAGCGGTTTCAGGGAGTCGACGGCGAACCCGTCATGCACAAGAGTGGGTATCACGGGTGGGATGCGGAATACGATCGGCGCGGTAACAGAATTGCGGCGACGTATGTCGGGACGGACGGCGAGCCCATTCTGGCTCCCGAAGGTTATGCCACCTATCGGACGACCTACAATGCCCAGGGTAAATCCACCCAGACCAGCTACCACGGCGTGAATGGCGAGCCGGTCCTGCAGAAGGACGGGTATCATTCCTGGAAGTCTGAGTACGACGAGCGGGGCAACGAGGTCGAAGAAACGTATTTCGATACCAACGGCAAACCGACCCTGGCGAAGGAATCGCAGATTCATAAAGTCGTGATGGCCTATGACGAGCACGGTTACGTGATCCGGAAACGCTTTCTTGGTTTGAAAAATGAGCCGATCCTGCACAAGGATGGCATGCACGGCTGGGACGCCGACTACGACGAGCGAGGGAACCGCACCAAGATCACTTATCTCGACACCGCCGAAAGGCCACTTCTTCTTTCATCGGCGTTTTCGACCGCCGTGTCCGAATACAGCCCGACGGGACGCCTGCTTCGGATGACTTACTATGGCACCGATGGCAAACCGGTTAACGCCAAGGAGGGCTATCACGCCTTTGAAGAGAAATACGACGAGCGCGGGAACAAGGTCGAGGAAGCCTATTTCGGAACGGACGGGAAACCGGCTTTAGAGCTCGAATCTGGCGTGCATCAGGTGCTAATGCGCCACGACACTCACGGGAACGTAATCGGGAAGCGCTATCGAGGGACCGACAAAGAACCAGTCCTGCACAAGGACGGTAATCACGGTTGGGACGCGCAATACGATGAGCGCGGGAACCAGGTGGCTATCACCTACCTCGGCATGGACGAAAAGCCCTGCCTGCTTGCCTCCGGCTTTGCGACCATGAAATCAGCTTATGATGCCGCCGGACGCCAGATCGAGATGAGTCTGTTCGGGAAAAAGGGCGAGCCCGTTTTACACAAGGATGGGCATCATGGCTGGACGATGCAATACGATGACCGCGGCCGGAAATCGTCTTCCACCCATTTCGGACTCGATGACAAGCCAATTCTGTTACCGGATAACTATGCGACCGTGAAATGGAGTTATGACGCTCGAGGACGGCTTACTGAGCAGGGCTACTACGGAACCTCCGGGGAGCCGATCTTTTATAAGAAATCGTACCAAGGCTGGCGATCGGAGTACGATGAGCGAGGGAACATGACGGTCCAGACCTACCTTGGGCTGGATCGGAAACCGGCTGTGCTGCGCCTTGGTTTCTGCATGGTAAAGAAAGCCTACGACCTCCGCAGCAACCTCATCCGCCAAACCTATCACGGGGTGAATGGAGAGCCGACTCTTTATAATGGGGAGTATCACGGCTGGGAATCGCAATTCGACGATCGCGGGAACGAGACCGGGACAACGTTCCTCGGATTAAACGGGAAGCCTGCGCTGGTCTATGGGGAGTTTGCGACCATCAAACAGGTGTTCGACTCGCGCGGGAACGTCGTTCGGCTGAGCTATCATGGCTTGAATGGAGAACCGGTCCTGCACAAGAAGGCTTATCACGGCTATTCGTTGACCTACGATGAGAACGGGAAGCAGACCGACAAAACCTACTTTGGCGTCGACGGGAAACCAGTCGCCTACACGGAAGAAAAGCAAGGAGGCAGTAATCCATGACCGCAGACCGCGCACGATTCCGTCTGTCAAAGGCCCTGCTCACTCTCGTGATTTTTCTGGCCGCCGAGACCTGCTGGGCGCGCGCGGGCGGCGGCGGCGGCGGTGGTGGCGGGGGCAAAGGCAGCTGGGTTAACATTGTCCTACTCCCATTCTTTATAGTTTACTCCGCGATCATCACCTACCAGCTGAGGACGAAAAGCCGGGCGTGCAAGGACCTGCTTGCCCGCCTCGAAAAGCTCGACCCCGCGTGGGACCTCGACGGTATTCGACATCGAGTGGATCAAGTGTTTTTCAAAGTCCAGCAAGCCTGGATGGAACGGAACCAGGACCTTGCGAAAGACTACATGAGTAGTGCGCTCTACCAGAAGCATAAGCTCCAGACCGATCAACTGATCGCCCAGAATCGGAAAAATGTGTTGCAGGACATCAACCTGATTGAGGTGAGGATCGTCGACGTGGAGGATTTTCTGGATAACAAGAAAGACCTGTTCTGGGCTCACATCAAAGGTTCGATGATTGATTATACGATCGACGACAGAACAGAACGTGTCCTGTCCGGTGACCGGAACAAAGCCGAAGAGTTCACTGAGCTCTGGAAGTTCGTTCGCGCGGCGAACACATGGGTCCTCGACGAAATCGACCAGAAGGTGTCTATCTCCGACCTGGAGCGGTTTGCAGCGAAGTCCGAGAGCGCCCCGGAGTGACGCCCCAATCGCGACCGTCGCGGTGAACCTTTTTATTTGGGAGAGCGCTTCCGTTTTGGCTAAGACCTTTGTAAGTCACATCAGAGGTCGTCGCTGGAAAGGATCTGGCGTCACCGTGCTGTTTCTGATCGTGGGCGCGGTCACCACTTGGGGATCTGAAACAGGATATTGGGGCTGGCAGCGGAACGAGCCGCCGAGCGCGACTGAAAAGCAGGAACTTTCCGGGCAGGGCGTGCGGACGGTTTACTGGCAGATTGGCGAGCTCGTCGAAAACGGCGCGACCTGGCGATGGACCGCGCGATTCGAGCTACCGCCCAACACGTCAGAGTTGCGTTTCGTGCCGGTAGTTCGGCTCGAATCCAGGGAGCGCGCGCCGTTTTCAACGGAGGCGACCGCGTCGCTCATATCGGCGTTGACGGCGTCCGCACGAGGAGTCGACGAGCTTCAGATCGACTACGATGCTCCGGACCGGTTGCTGGGCGATTACGCAGCGATGCTCAAAGAGCTGCACAAGGTGGTGCCGCGTCTCGGCATCACGGCGCTGCCGCACTGGGCCCATATGTCAGCGGTGGGCAAATTCCGCGGAGCGACCGACGAGCTGTTGGTGATGCTTTACGACTTCGAGCCCGACCGGAAGGGGGCGGCGCCGTTGGCGCTGATTGTGCCGGAAAAGATCGACCGGTATCTCACGGAATGGAACGATGCCCAGCTCCCGTGGCGCGCCGGGTTGCCTGTATTCGCGCGGGTGACGGTGTTCGACGCCGCGGGGACGTCGCGCGGCCATGTCCGATCGTGGAGTTGGGACGACATCTGTTTCAATAGCGCGCTCGAGATCGCCACGCCGACAACCCTTGGCGTAACTACGCTGCGCGCCAAACGCGATACCCGGGTCGAGAGTGCCGCGGTGCGCGCGGGACAACTCGTGACAACGCGGCTGCCCGATCGCGAGGCCCTTTCGCGCGCGGTCGCCGCAGTTCGAAAAACGAATGCGCGCGGCCTGGTGTTCTTTCGTTTTCCAGATTCGACCGACCCGAGCGGCTGGTCGCTGCGACAGATTGGGCACCTTGAAAGCGGCCCGCACTTGTCGCTGACGATAAATCCCGAGACGGGGACGATCGAGCTCGTGAACAACGGCGACGCAGACCTACCGTTTTCCGCGCCCGGCGATGGGCGCGGTTATGCCGTGCAAATCGAGGCGTCAGCCGCGATTTTTCGCGACGCTGCTGCAGGCGACTTCTGGCGCGCGGCCGGCGACGCCGAGGGCCGCGCCGTGACGATTCCGTTAGCGACGCGGTTGACGTTTTGGTTCAGCCATCTGCGCGCCCACGAAGCCCTCCGCACCGGAGCGATTCGGCTCGCACCGGCCGCGAACTTTTCAGAAGCTCGATGGCGCATCCTGAACTTCGCTCCGCAATCGCAGTGGCAACCGTTTCCATGAAAATACGAAACCTGCTCCTTATCGCAGTCAGTCTTTCGCTCGCGCCCATCGCCGCCTATGCGACTGGTGGCGACGAATTCGACCAGCCGCCCCTGACCCTCGGCGAGACGCTCGACTTTCTCCCGGGAAAATCGCTTGGCGAAATTTTTCTCGAGACCTCACCCGAACTGAAGACCGACAGCCCTGAGCCCAATTTCGAGCGTGAGGTAAACGGAATCGCCGATCGGCTCGCCTCCGAATCGCCTGCGGCGCTGGCCAAAACAGCAGACGATTTGCTCGCGCAGGCGCGCCGGCATTACGCAACCGCGAAATGGTGGTGTCCACTCCTGCACGATGTGCATGACGTGCTGGCCGGCTCCTCCGCGGACCGGGGCGCGGCGGCTGATTACATAAAATGGCGGGTAGCGCATCGCGACTATTTCGGTTTCAGGTCCGAGAAGCGGAACGCGGACGAAGAAGAAGCAACGCCCGCGGCCGCGCCCAATGCCGAAGCGGAGTTGGCCCGAAAGACAAAAGCGGCGACAGGCCCGTTGCGCGCCCATTTTGTTTTCCTTGCCGGTGCCCTCAAATACGCCGCGGGCGATCGAGAAGAATGCCGGCCCTCGTTCGAGAAGGTCGTGAAAGAGTTTCCGAAACATCCGCGGGCGGAGGCGGCCCAATTCCTCCTGGCGCGCTGTTCCTTTTTCGATTCGCGCAAAGGCCGCGACGACGATTCGTCCGGTAACGCCGAAGACGAACGCAAGCGGGCCAAGCTGCGACTCGACGCGCAAGTCCTCTTCGAACGCTTTCGAACCGCGTATCCGCACGGCCGCTTCGATGCCGATGCTCTCGGCTGGCTGGGCGCGCTCGCGTTCGACGGCGGCAACTATCTCAAGGCGCTCGAGTATTACATCGCGCAGGCGGAAACACCGGGACATCCCGAGACCCTGAAATCGGCCGTCTTCATGTGCGAGGAATGTCTCGTCCGCATCGCGGCGAAACCCGAGGCGCCGGCCGGGTATGCGCTGGTCGCGCGGCATCCACGGATTGCTATGGGCTTTGCCTATCTCGTTCTCAGCGCGCCCGAGGCGGATAATTACGATGGCAAATTCGATCAGCCCGCGGCCGTGAAAAAATGGCGGCGCACCGTTCTGCCGAAGATCGCCGCCGCGGTTGCCCAGCAAAAGGACCTCTACAAGGCGGGCGACTGGCAGCCGCGTTATCTCGCTCTCCTCGCTCAGGCCGCCAGCGCGGCGGGGAATCAGCCGGAAGCTTTGCAGTTAACCAACCTGGCGCCCGAGCAACTGGCGAAGAGCGACGACTTGTTGCTCATCCGCGCGATTGCTTTCGAGCGCGCAAAAAAGCCGGCGGAAGCGATCGAGACCTATCGGATCTTGTTGCAGAATTTTGCCGACAGCACATTCGCGCCGGGCGCGCGGCTCCGGCTGGCCCTGGCGCTCCAGGATAATCATCAGGCCGGCGAGGCTTTCGTTGAGCTCGTCCAGCTGCTCAAGACCAACGAAGCAAATAACCCGACGCCGGCCGCGTCGCCTTCTCCGAGCGTTTCTCCGTCGGCGGAAGAAAAGAGCGATGACGACGAGGAGTCTCCGGCTCGGGTTGAGCAATCGAGTGAGCTCGACCAGGGCCGATACGTTTCGGGGACGAATTATCCGGACTCGTTGCGCGACTGGGAAATGCAAAAGAGCGCGGTCTATCCGAACATCACCGGCGCGGAATTCGAGGAGATCCAGGAGGCAATCGACACGCTCCTGAATTTCGCTCCACTGGTGGAGCTCGCGACGGCGGTGACGAACGATCGCCTTGCCCCAACCGCCCGCGACGAACTGCGACGGGTAATTGCGCAGCGTTACCTGGCGCAGGAAAACTTTGGGGAAGCGCAGAAGTTCCTTACGAACGCTGACGCGAAATCAATCGCCGCGAAATTTGAAAAGCTCACCGCGGCCGCAACGACCGCGTCGGGCGACAAGGCCGACCAGATGATGGAGCTGGCTAATGCGTGGGCTGAAGGGCGCGGAAAATTGTTGCGCGCACCGCTCGATGCGAACGCGGCGGCGCCGAACGTGACGTTCAACTCCATCCGGCCGGAACATCCCGCGGATACTCCCGTCACGCTTTTGCAGCTGAATTCCGCGCTGACTTTGCTCCATCGGCGGGACAATGCGCGGTCGATCGGGGTCAAGAATCCCGACACGGAACTTTCGGAGCGGGATGAGCTTCGTCACGCTTCCCGCTGGTGGATGAATGCCGCTCGGGCGCGGCCCGGTTCGCCTCTCGCGGCCGAAGCGCGCTTCAAAGCATTGGAAGCAATGCCGAAGCTCGCTCGCGCTTCCGATTACGCGGAGCAGCTGGCACGCGAAATCAACGGCGAAGCGGTGTCGCGCGAGATTTTCCAGCGTCTCCGCACGGAAAGCCCGCAGTCCAAGGAGGCGACGCGTCTCGCGGCATACTGGAGTTTTCCGAAGTCAGACAAACCGGACTACGCCGGCTATTCAGGCGATCCAGATCTGCGCGATGCCAATATCATGGGCTATCCGATTCACGATTTTGGGGCGCTCGTCCCCGACCGGAACGATTACTCAGACGATAGCCGAGAGCTGACGGAAGCATGGAGTGACATCGAGAAGCGGGTGGCCGGTTTGCGCGATCATCTCCACGAGGGAGACGTCGCCGCCATGGGGACAATCGTGCGGGAGCTTCAGGCCAAAACGCAGAAGGCGATGGTCGACGCGGGCGACGATTACTGGATCAACCTGCTCGATGACCTCGCGCAGTTTTTCGCGGAACCAAATCTCACGCCAAAGATGCAACAAACCTACGTGAACATCCGGCTGGATGTCTTGCATCGCACGAATTTATCGTGGCGCACTGCGCCTCCCATCTCCACGAAAGAAGATACCGACGAAGCTGTTGCCGCCGAAATCGAGGAGGCGCAACGCGATCCCGCGAACAAGCCAATCGCCGAGTATCTCGACATGTGTCTTCTCGCTCTCAAAGGTGGCGCCCGCGTGGAAGTAAAGACCGACATTCCTGACGCCAAGGAAACCGACGGCAAGGCGGTTTACATGTCGCGCGATTATCCCAGCATGGAAAAAATGGCGCGCGATTTTATGACGAAATATCCGAAGAGCAGGAAGCGCGAAGCGGCGATGTTCATTCTCGCCCGGTCGATCCAGGCGCTTTCCCGGCCTTACTTCGTCTTTGTCGGCGCGCCCATTGCCGGCGTGGAACCGAAGGACGCGCTGACCGAGATTCAGCAAAAGGCCTACCAGCGCGAGCCGTTCGACCCGAAGCGTGTCCTGGGCGCGCTCGATGATTACGATCGCGAATTTCCAAAGGGCCGTTACGCCGCCGAGGTGCGCAATCTTCGCGCAATGACGCTCTGGCGCACCCACGACTGGGCTGGTGCGTTGGATCTCACCCTCGCTCAGTTCGTCGACACGACCAAGCGAGAGCTCATTCCGGAAGCCGGCGTGCGGCTCGCCAACATTTTCGCCGCGCTCGAAGACGCGCAATTCCGGGCCGATCTCCTCGCGGCGATCAAGGCTCGTCCCGCCGCGATTCCACTCCTGAAAAAATTTGTCGAGAAATCGGGCGCCGACCGGGCCCACCCCTTGCGTTATCTCGCCAGTTATCTGGGCGATCAGCTCAACTTTAAGGCGGTCGCGTCGAACTGAGGGCCGCGAACTAACTAGAAAATGGAGACAAGCCGTGAAAATGAAATCGTTCTTAGCCGGAATTTTAAGTCTGCTGTTGTTTTCAAACGCCGTTGCCGAGACGGATTTTCCGGCGTTCTGGAAGAAATTTAGCTCGGCAGTTGTCAGCGGCGATAAGTCGGCCGTCGTGGGGATGACAAAATTTCCGCTAGCGATGCCTTACCTGCAAAAGAAAGTGAAAGACAAAGCGGATTTCCTGCGCCGGTACGATGAAATATTTAATGGTGAAGCCAATGCCGCCCAATGTTTTGCCAAGGCCAAGCCGAAAAAAGAGTCTGCTCGTGAATATAAGGTTTATTGCCCGTTTAAGGCGACTCCCAACGACTGGGAAAACACACCGATTCTTTTCTATTTCGAGCTAACTTCAACCGGCTGGAAATTTGCCGGACTCGATAACGTTAACGAATGACGCCGGAGCGGTCGTTCCGACCAATCGGCTCCAGTTGAAGGCAGTTGCCTCGATAGTAATTGTTAAGGTGTAGCCGGCACCGGCGCGGCCGGCTTTTCGACGATGATCGAGACGCGCCGGTTTAAAGCGCGCCCGAGTGGATTATCGGTGCCGTCAGCGTTCTTGTTCGGCGCGATCGGATATTGCTCGCTAAGACCTTTCGTCGAGATGCTCGCTTCCGCCACATTGCCGTTCTTAACCAGCCAATTCTTCACTGCCTGGGCGCGTTCGATCGACAATTGCTTGTTGAACTGCTGCGATCCCTTCGAATCGGTATAACCCTCAATCGTGACCCGGCTCTCGGGAAACTGCGAAAGAACAACCGCCACTTTTTTCAACGCCACTTCCGCCTCCGGTTTCAACGCCGACTTGTCGTAATCGAACAGCACATCGCCAGACAGGTTCATGCTGAGGGAACGGCCGCTTTGCTGCGCTTGAAACTCCTGACGCGCTTTTTCGAGGTCGAGTTCCTTCTGTTGCAGATCAAGGCTCTTCTTTTCCAAGTCGAGTCTTTGTCGTTCCAGATCCGCCTGTTTTTTCGCAATCGCTGCCTGCGGATCGTTCTGCGCCCTGCTCACGACAGGCAGGATCGACAACAAGACGATGAAACCGAGCTTTAGAAATATTTTCATAGGATTTTATTTTGCGCGCTTCAGCCGGTAGCCGTCCGCGAGAGCTCCGTAGCCGTAGGCATATTCAACCATACCTACACCTTTCTTCCAGACCACTTTCGAGAAGTGGCCGGAATTATGGCTTCGCAGGTATGTGCAAAGATCGCCTTTGACCTCGATGGTTGTCTCCCACGGACGGTCTTCGTGCTTGAACTCGCCGGCCGCGATGCCGAACACATCGCCTGGTTCAAATGATGGCGGTTCAGCCATCTTCTCGATTGTTTTCACTGCCGCTTCCTTATTCTCTCCATTGAGTGAAACAATTCGCTCATCTGTGACGATGAAATACTCGGACGGAAGTTTGCGTTTCTTTCGCGCCTTCGATTTGAGATCGAGGAACTCAATCTTAAAGACGGCACCCCAGTTCGTCTTGGCCACCCGCGTGGTAACCACCCGTGCGCTGAACGGACTGTCGCCGGCTAATCCCTCGCCCCATTCCGTCCCCCGGAATTGCACCGAAACCGGCTTATCGTTCGCCGCGTCCAGGAACGGATTCGCTGCCAGCGCCACAGAGGCGCACAGCACCGACAAAGTTCCGATCGCGATTTGTCTGCGGCCCATCAGGCGCAGCTTAGCAACCGATCCGCTGAGAAAGCACGCCGAATTTTCGATCAATGCGACGCGGAGCTGCTCCGCGCTCCACTTAGGAATAACGCCAACTCGGCCGAGACGCGCGCTGCGTTCCCGCCGCCGAAACCACCGTGTTTTACGAAGGTCGCGATCGTGAACCGGGACTTGCCCTGCGGATCGAAAATCAAACCCGCGAACCAGCCATCGGAAGCTGGACCGGCCGCGTGGGTCCCCGGTTCCGGGCCCGTCCCGGTCTTGCCCCCCATGCTCCATCCCGTTCCAGCCAATATCGGCGCTGCACTCTTCGCCGTCCCGCGCTCTACTGCGCCCCGCATTGCCGCCTGCAATTTGAGCGCCGCCTGTTCCGACATTATCCGCGTTCTAGCCGGGATCGTCGATCCCGGTCCTGCTTCATCCTTCGCGACGGCCGGCAGCATCACTCCTCCATTGCCGACCGCCTGAAGAAACCGCGACAGATGCAGCGCCGTCACGACGAACCGTTCCTCTCCCAGCGACAGCGTGTCCTCCCAATCCTTCGGGGCAGTCTCCTTGCCTAAGGAATGGTACGCCATCGCCGGAGTCAGCCTTTCTTTCCATCTCGCGGATAACTCCGCCCAGAAAGCTTCATCTTTCCGGCCAGCGCTCGCATTAGTTCCGCTTGGAAAACCGTAACGCTCCAACTCCTTCAAGAAGGTCTCCGTTCCAATCGCCTCGCGCAGCGCGGACGCGAGTCGTCGCCCGGCGTTGTCGTTCCCGCTTACGAGTGCGTCGGCCAGAACCTGCTCGCTGTTTTCCAACTTTGCGCTGCTCGCTTTCTCGTGGTTCCACCACATCGCGGCCACCATCAGTTTTACGGTGGAAAGCGGCAGAACCGCTGTTGTCACATCAAGGTTCTCCGGCACCGATGCAGCGAACGCCACCAGGCTTCCGCTGCGCACATCCTGGATCACGGTGATCGCTTCGAGATTGCCGGCGCGCATGAGTTCGAGCGCGCGATCGCTCGCGGCCTGGCACAGTGCGCCTCGTGCAATCGCGTCCTCGCAGGGGCCGGCAGCCTCGCTCAGGCCAGGCGTGCCCGCGCTCGTCAGGAGCGTCGCAGAGCAAAGCCGCGCGATCAGGCTACTTCTTGAGAGCATCCAAGGCTGCCTTCGCCACTTCCGCCACAAGCTGATCGCGCGCGTCCTGGGGTTCTGCCGGGTCCACCGTGTAGATCGCGAGAAAGATCGGGCCGCCACCCGGAGGCCGCAGGACAGCGATGTCGTTCGTCGCACCATCGCCGCTCCGTCCGGTCTTGTCGCCGGCTTTCCAATCCGGCGGAACACTTGCGCGAATCATCTTTATCCCCGTCTGCCCCTGTTGCATCCAGCCTTCCAATTTCGCTCGGGACGACGTCGACAACGCATCCGATGCAAACAGTCGCTGGAGGACCCCGCACATGGCGGCCGGCGTAGTGGTGTCATTGTCCTTTCCGGCAATCGCGATATTGAGCTCCGGCTCGGTGTGATCCAGGTGCGAGACATTGTCGCCGAGGCTCCGCGCGAACTCGGTCCACTTCGCTGGGCCGCCGATCGTATCGAGGAGAAGATTCGCGGCCGTGTTGTCGCTCATCTCAATCGCCGCTGCGCAAAGCGCTTCCAGCGTCATTCCGCCTTCCTTCACATGCGCCCGTGTTACCGGCGCATAGCTCAGCAGCTGCGCCTCTCCATACGGAACAAACCGGTCGAGCTTCTCCTTGCCCTCATCCACCCGCTTCAAAACCGCCGCGGCCGCCAGCACTTTGAATGTGCTGCACATAATGAAGCGTTCATCCGCCCGGTAATCGACCCGGCGATTTGTTGAAAGGTCGATCGCCGCCACGCCGATGCGGCTGCCAGCACGTTGTTTTTCGAGATCAGCGAAGGCAGTAATATTGCCGCGGCTCTCTTCTGTTTTCGCGGCAACGAGGGAAATGAACAACGCAGTTAGCAGCAACGAGAGAAATTTCATCTAATCCTGGCGTAACTCGTGGCGGCTGCGACGGCAAACGCGAAAGATGAGATCGCGGGGATCCCCTACTTCGCCTGGATAAGCAAGGTCGGCCGTCCTGAGAGCGTTTCGGACCACGCCTTTGCGCGATGGTCGCTTCTTTCCCACGCGAGCTTGCTTGGATCTTTTATCCATTCCTTGCCGCCAGAATTTCCCTGGAGAAAGATCGACATTTCTTTTTCGGAAAGCTTGGCCCCATCCACTCGCGAATAAGCTTCGGCGATGCTGTGACCCTTTAGAAATTGAACCAGAGCATGGTACTCACCGCTTGGGTTCTTGTACATGTTTGTCGTCACGCCGTCTTTGTCCGGTGTGCCTGGGTCAATCGGCTTTCCGAAAAGCGCGTTGACTTGCTCCTCGGTCTGCCCGAGGCGCGCGAAGGCCGGGCCACTTAAACCAATCACAATCGTGGCCGCAATTATCATGATGTTTTTCATGGTTGGTCTTTTCAATCGAAGGTTCCGCTCATAAGCGATAATTGGCGGCCTTGTCGATTTTAAAAGCGACAGCGAGTGCCAAAATCTCCAGAGTGCGACCGTGAAAAGGCCTCTCTTGGCGATCTTCAGTTGGCTGTTTTTCATTGGGACATTCCCGGCGGCCGATGCTTCGGGGGCGGATCAGGAGAAAAGCGAGATCGTCGCCGTCAGCCCGAGTGGATTGCGGGTCGAGCAAGACCGGACCGACTTTTGGGTAACATTCAGCGATGGACAACGCGTGAAGTTGCCGGTGACATTGCCGGACGATCCGGAGGAGATCGGAAATTTACCGAGCGAATTCCATGCGTCGCCTGACGAGAAGTGGATTTGGACGGCGCATCACATCGGTTCGTGCCTGCGGGGAAGCGAGCTGTTTCATCGCGCCGGCCCAGGCAACATCGACAAGGTGGAAGAATTCAATAGTCACGTGTGGGAGAGTGCGGTGAAGCTCGGCCTCTTCGCGAAGAATTTTTCGGACGAAGGCGCGTGCAACATGATCGAGTTTTACGCTTGGAGCGGCGATTCGGCCCGGCTCTTGGTCAGTTTGCGCGGCGGCGAGCACAAACGTGAGATGAGCGAGCGCGGCATTTACTTCAACACCCGCACGCAGAAGTTCGAGCTGACCGATTATGTGCGGAGACTGAACCAGACAAAGTCCGAGATGCAGGCCTGCGCCGAGCCCGTCGATCCGCTGCCGGCAGAAGCGGAACTGAAAAAGAGATTCGATTCGTTAGACCAGCAGTTGAACGTGAAATACGCCGAGGTCCTGGCGAAGACCGGGAAAGACCGCGTTTCCGTCGTCCGCGACGGGCAACGCAGTTGGCTCAAGCAACGCGATGCCGGCGAGAAGCTCTACGTTTCGCTCTTCCCCGCCGCCGAAAAACCGCACCGCCGCCTCCAGTTTCTCGCCGACGTCACCGCCGCCCGCATCGACATGCCTGCCGATCGATGGGAATAGGCAGGCAAACGCTAATCCGCGCCAGGCCTGGCTGGGGAGCTAGTTTTCCTTCTGAAAGTTTTCCCCGTTCCAGGTGACCTTGGACACCACTTTTCCGGACCGCGTGCTCCGGACCAGGATCGTCGTCCCATAGCGCGGCAAGTCGAAATGCCATTTTTCTGACGGGCCGCCGTTCTCCGCCTGACCGACGTCAGCCATGGGAAATATTGAGTTGTCGATCCGCTGCATTTTACCATCGGGACCACCTTTGAAGAACTGAAGATACGTTCCCTTTTCCCCGTCCGTGCTGCCTGTGGAAACTACGATCAGCGGCCGGCGGTCGCGATAACGGAAGAGCGCGACTTGGAAGTCCCCCTGAGCTCCATCGCCTTTGCATCGGATGTAACCATTCTTCTTATCGATAATCGTGCCTGGTTGGTCGAGGAAGTGGAGCATCTCTTGGGTTGGCCCTTCGAAGGTCCGCGGCGGAAGCTGGACGAAGTAGTCCATGATAGAAGTCTCCTGCGACTCGGCTGCTCGCGCGTCTTGCTCGAGCGCGATCGCCGCCGTGCAGCACCACACGAAGAGGGCGCGGCAGAATACGCTATTCATCGCTTGAGCGCTTAGGCACGACGGTCTTTGATCGACTGCAAAATGTCGGCGAGGACTTCGGCGCGCGGTTTGGCGCCGAGATTGCCCTGGCCGTGGACGCGGACACTGATCGCGTTCGCGTCCATATCGCGGCCGCCGATCACGAGCATGGTGTGGACTTTCATTTGTTCGGCGTTGGCGATCTTGGTTTTGATGTGATCGCTGCTGGCATCGAGCTCGGCGCGGACCTGGTGGGAGCGAAGTTCCGCGTGGATGGCGCTGGCGTACTCGAGGAGCTTCGGTTCGTCGCCGATGGGGAGGATGCGGACCTGCTCCGGTGAGAGCCAGAGCGGGAAATTGCCGGCGTAATGTTCGATGAGGAACCCGATGAAACGTTCGTGGGTGCCGAGCGGGGCGCGATGGATGCAGAGCGGGACTTTCTCGGTGTTGTCCCGGTCCTTGTAGCGCAGATCGAACCGGCGCGGCTGCGCGAAATCGACCTGGTTAGTCGCGATGGTGAACTCGCGTCCAATCACGCTCCAGACCTGGACGTCGATCTTCGGTCCGTAGAACGCGGCTTCGTTAGGCACTTCGACGTAGTTGATCCCAGAACGGATCAGGACTTGGCGCGTCATATCCTCCGTCTGTTTCCAAAGTTCCGGTTCATCGACGAATTTCTGGCCGAGCTTGGCCGGATCGTGAGTGGAGAATCGCATCACGTAGCGTTCGATCCCGAAAAGCTTGAAGTATTTCAGGTACATCTCGTTGACGGCGTTGAACTCCGTCTCGAATTGCTCCGGTGTCATGTAGAGATGGGCGTCGTTCATCTGCAACGAGCGCACTCGCATGAGGCCGAACAGTTCGCCGCTTTGCTCGTAACGATGGCAGGTACCGTACTCGGCGAATCGCAATGGCAGATCGCGATAACTCCTTGGCAATGCCGCAAACATCTTGTGATGATGCGGACAGTTCATCGACTTGAGGTAGTAGCGTTCGGCTCCGCGCTCAACCTGCCGGAGAAACAAATCGAGCACGAGGTGTTGCCGGCCTCGATTGTCCATCAAAACACGACCTTCGGGTGGAGCCCAATCATAGAATTTTTGTGCAAGTCCGGGTAGGTCCATGACATCCTCAGGAGTAAGATTTACTTCCTGCTTGAAGCGCTCGATCTCCCGTTCCATCTGAGCTGCTAGGTGTGCGTCGTCCTGCTCGACCGCATCCTGATATTTCGCCCAAAACCCACCAGCATGGCCTTCACCTTTCAGAGTCATCGGCGGAAACATGGAATCAGCGTAGTAGGGCAGATGGCCGCTCTTTTGGTACAGGCTTTCTCGAGCGAGATTTGTTGAGCGGACGCGTTGATACCCGGCGGCGAACTCGGTTTCTTTCGCGAGCTTTTCGAGTTCTTCGATGATAGCGGCGCCGCGGGGGAGCCACAGAGGGAGGCCGGGGCCGACGTCGTCGTCGAAGGTGAAAAGCTCTAGTTCTTTGCCGAGCTTGCGGTGGTCGCGTTTCTTCGCTTCCTCGAGCATCGCGAAGTATTCGTCGAGCTGGGTCTTGTTCTTGAAGGCGGTGCCATAGATGCGCTGGAGCTGCGGGTTCTTCTCGTCGCCTTTGTAATAAGCGCTGGCGACGCTGGTGAGCTTGAACGCGCCGACGTTGCCCGTGCGCATGACGTGCGGGCCGGCGCAGAGATCGGTGAACTCGCCGTTGCGATAGAGCGAGATTTCTTCGCCTTCGGGAATGTTCTGGATGATGTCGAGTTTGAACTTCGACGGAGAAGTTCTCTCACCAAGGGCACCAAGGACACCACGCGCCGCCATGTCCAGGGCTTCGTCGCGCGAGACGGTGACGCGTTCGAAGGTGTGGTTCGCTTTGATTTCCTTTTTCATCTCCGCCTCGATCTTCTCGAAATCTTCGGGAGAGATCCGGTGCTCGAGTTCCAGGTCGTAATAGAATCCGTTCTCCACCGGCGGCCCGGCAGCAAATTGAGCTTCCGGCCAGATCTTGAGGATCGCCGTCGCGAGAACGTGGGCGGCCGAGTGACGGAGCCGCTCGATGTCCGTCATCTGGGCGCGTTGCTCGAGAGTCTTGCGTTCGTCGGCCATGGTTCGGCGAGCAATCTAGTGAGGCGCGAATGGCGCGCGAGAAATTTTCCGCATCCGCAACCGCCGCGATTTTCGTTTCTCTCCACGTGAAGGCAGTCGTTTTTCACCGGCCGGGGCACGTCGAAGTCAATCAAGTTCCAGTTCCGAAGATCGAACACGAGGAGGACGCAATCGTTCGGGTCACTTCGACGGCGATCTGCGGATCGGACCTCCACATTTTTAACGGGTTCATTCTGCAGAAGAACGACATGGTCATGGGCCACGAGTTTATGGGGATCGTGGAAGAGACCGGGAGCGGCGTTAGGAAGTTACAGAAAGGCGATCGCGTCGTCGTGCCGTTTCCCATCGCCTGTGGCCACTGTTTTTTCTGTGGCGACGGCTTGCCCGGGCATTGCGAAAACTCGAATCCGGAAAAATACGGGCCGGAAGGCGGATTGCTGGATCAAAAGGGCGGGGGACTTTTCGGTTACACCGATCTTTACGGCGGATACGATGGCGGCCAGGCGGAATTCGTCCGGGTGCCGTATGCGAACTTCGGGCCGCGCAAAGTGCCGGACAGGCTCCAGGACGAGGAAGTTCTTTTTCTGACGGACATTTTTCCCACCGGCTGGAGTGCGATCGATTGGGCAAACCTAAAAGGCGGCGAGACCGTCGCGGTGTTCGGATGCGGCCCGGTCGGTTTGATGGCGCAGAAAATCGCATGGCTTAAAGGGGCGAAACGGGTCATCGGCGTCGATATTCAGCCTTATCGGCTTGAGATGGCACGCCGCGCCGCGAATTCAGAGACGGTGAATGCGGCGGATGGCAATGCGGTTGAGGCGATACGAGACATGACCGAGGGGCGGGGTGCTGATGTGTGTGTCGATGCGGTGGGGTTGGAAGCGGATCGAAAGCTAACGGACAAATTGAAAAACATCTGGCACATGGAAATGGGGAGCCTGAATGCGCTGAAAGCGGCGATCAGCGCGGTGCGGCGCGGTGGAGTCGTTAGCGTGGTGGGCGTTTACGGAATGCCCTACGATGCTTTTCCGCTCGGCCAGATTTTCGACAAGGGAATCAAAATGGCGTTCGGCCAGGCGCCGGTGCAGAAATACATCGATGAACTGATCGGGATCGTAGAGCGGGGCGAGATCCAGCTCGACGACATCATCACGCATCGTCTGCCGCTGGCCGAGGCGCCGCACGCGTATCAAATCTTCCGGGACAAGGAAGACAACTGCGTGAAAGTGGTGCTCAAGCCCTAGCGACTCGGGGAATGTGAATGGTGACTAGTGATCGGTGAATGGGAATCAACTATTCACCAGTCACTGATCACCATTCACTTACTTAACCTCCGCCAATTTCTTGATGTCGACCCGCTTCAGCCATTCCTGAAGATCCTTCGACTCCTGGCTTTGAGTTTCAATGCTAAGGACGTAGCGCTTTGCTACCACCAACCAAAGCGTGCCCTTTTTCCCTTCGTTCTCGAATGTCTCGTAGCCCGGCATTCCTTCGATGGTGAGCGGCTTGGTATAACCTTCGGCGGTCGATGTGCTCATGGTCCAGGCGGCTGTCGTGGAAGCGACGTATTCCGGGTTCGCGGCGCAGTCAAGAATGCTGATGGAAGTTGTCGGTGAATTGTCGCCCTCCCCCTTTTTATAGTCGCGGTGGGCCGTCGTTATTTTTGTGCCGCCGGCGTCTTCGGTGGTGCCTTCCGCTTTATCCGCTGTCCAGCCGGCCGGTGGTTCGGGGAATATTGGAAGCAGTTTCGAAAAGTCGACCACCTCGGCCAATTGCGGTTCTTCCGCGGCCCGAGCGACGAGAGCAACGGCCAGCGCCAGAGCGAGCAAGGTAGCGGCGGTTTTCATTCCGGGATTAGCGCCTGGCGCGTGTACTCGATTGACTTTAATGGGGCGGTTTGTCAAGACGCGATACGTGGCGCGCTCTGCATGGCTGCTTCTTTTCATCGTGGCGGCCGCGCTGATTGTGCGGCTGATCGGCATCGACCAGCCATTCATCGATCCGTGGAGCTGGCGCCAAAGCGACGTCGCGGCGATTGCGCGGAATTATTACGAGAACGGTTTTCATTTTGCCCGGCCCCAAATCGATTGGGCCGGGAACGAGCGCGGATTCGTGGGAACGGAGTTTCCGCTTCTGCCGTTTGGGGCCGCTCTTTTCTACAAGGTTATCGGTGTGCAGGAATGGATCGGACGCGGCGAAGGCGTTTTGTTTTTCGTCGCGGCACTGCCCTTTTTTTTCGGATTGGTGCGGAGGATTTTCGGCGAGGTAACGGCGTTGTGGGCGACGTTTTTTTACGCGTTCGCGCCGCTCAGCATCGTGGCGAGCCGCGCTTTCATGCCAGATGTGCCGTCGCTCAGCCTGGCGATCATTGGCCTTTATTTTTTTCTGCGCTGGGTGGAGGAGGAGCGGTTCGGTTGGCTGGTTTGGTCGGCGGTTTTGGTTTCGCTGGCGTTATTGATCAAGCTGCCGACGGCGATCATCGGAGCGCCTTTGTTTTATTTAGCGCTGCGCCGGAATCAAGGAGCGGCGGTTTACAAACCGCCGACAGAAAACGGCGGACTGGAGACCGCCGCTCCTTGGAAGAATATTTTCGGACGCTGGGAGCTTTGGTTCTTCGCGGCGGTGGCGCTTATCCCCTCGGCGCTTTGGTATTGGCATGCGCATCGGATCGCGGAACAGTTTTATCCGCATCATTTTTTCGGCGCGGGCGGTTTTAGGATCTGGGCTTCGCCTGGTATTGGGGAATCGTTCGGCAGACGGCATTCTCAAGTCTCACGCTGGTGCTCTTCGCCCTCGCCATTATTGGCGCGATTGTCGGGTGGCGGGGCAAATACACGCGCCTCTTTCATTGGTGGGCCGCGGCGATGCTGCTCTTCGTTGTCCTCGTCGGCTACGGGAACCGTCACCAGTGGTACCAACTTCCGCTGGTTCCGATCGCGGCGGTCTTTGCCGGGTGCGCGTGCGCCTGGGTCGCGACGCGGTTCGGATTTTCGAAAACGCTGCTCTCAGTCGGAGCGGCCCTCCTGATCGCGTCCTTTGTCGTGTCGTCGTTTTATTGCACACAGCCACTCGTCCGGCCGGCGGCCGCGGCGCTTCGGAATCTCGGCCTCGAACTAAACGAGGCGACAACGCCGAGCGCGTTGATCATCGCCGCGACCGATGGCGACCCGACCGTTTTCTATTACGCGCATCGCAAGGGCTGGCATTTCCTCGGAGACGGCGTTTACGACGGGAACCCGCTCGAGAGCGCGCAAATCATCTCGAACCTGGAGAAGCTCCGAGGCCGGGGCGCGACGCACCTTGTTTTTTACGCGGGCACCCAGTGGTGGCTCGATTATTACCAGGAGTTCGCCGGGCACCTGGCGAAAACCGCGACGATGGTGGAGCAGACGCCCGAGTTCACGATCTACAAACTGATGCCTTCATCGCCGTGAGCATCGGGACAAGGAGCGGCGACTACCAACCGCCAGCGAGGGAAACGGCGGACTGGAGGCCGCCGCTCCTTGGCTAAGAGAGCGATTTGGAAATCGCCGTTCCTGATTCACATTTGCCCGACATGACAAATTTGGAAATTCGACCGACGACGGAAGCGGACATTCCTGTGATTCTGGGTTTGATCCGCGACCTCGCCAGTATGAACGCGCGCCGGATGCGGTGGTGGCGACAGAAAAGGGATTGCGGGAAGTCTTGTTCGGATCCAAGCGGGCGGCGGAAGTTTTGCTGGCGCTGGAGAACACGGAGCCGATCGGGTTCGCGGTTTTCTTCCACAATTTCTCCACCTGGCTGGGCCGACCCGGTCTTTATCTCGAGGATCTGTTCGTTAGGCCGGAAAAGCGCGGGAAAGGGGTACGGGCGCGCCCTGCTCGAACGCCTGGCGCAAATCGCGCAGGAACGAGGCTGCGGGCGAATGGAGTGGGCCGTGCTCGATTGGAACGATCCTGCGATCCAGTTTTATCGGAAGCTCGGGGCGCAGCCGATGGATGAGTGGACCGTGTTCCGTCTTACAGATGAGGGGATTGCGGAGCTGGCAAAGGGAAAGACAGGATTAACAGGATGAACAGGATTGCAGAGAGACCAACGCGGCTGCTTTCCCCAATCCTGTAGAATCCTGTTAATCCTGTCGGATTGTTCGCTGCGGAATTCGGGCGAAGGCGCGCACGGGGAAGGTTCCCATTCCCTTTACTTTCACCGGAACGGCGAAGAAGTGGGCGCCGCGGTCGGGAATTTTATCGAGGTTACACAGATGCTCGACGATAGGAATGCCGGCGCCGAGCAAGGCGGAGTGCACGGGGCGGGTGCCGTCATCGATCGAATCGATGTTGAAGGAATCGATCCCGACGAGAGCTACCCCGGCTTCCACCAATTGCGCGGCTAATTCGCCGGTTAAATGTGGGTGACCTTCGAAATAGTTGTCCGTCCGCCAATGGGCGTCCCAACCGGTGTGAACGAGGAGCGCGTTTCCTCGCAAGGTTGCGATATCGACCGATAGGCGATCAATCGCGCGATTTCGGCGGTCCGTGGCGCGGACGACGATGCAGTCGAGGTTCGCGAGCGCCTCGAGTTTCAGCTGCGAAAGATCGTCGCCATCGGGATAACGATGGAATGGGCTGTCGAGGTAAGTTCCAGTGTTCGCGACCATCTCGATCTTGCCAATTTGGAACTCGGTCCCGGGGGCGTAACGAGCGCGCGACGCTTCTCGACTGAGGTAATCACAGATGATCGGCGCGGGAAGGCCCTTGTAGGTAATCATCCCGTCCTCGACCGTGTGGCTAAGGTCGATGAGCTTGTCGTTAGACATCCCGCGAAACATGACAGCGCCAATCAATGAAACAAGGAGCGGCCGAAATGAAGATTGAGGACTACGCGTTTCTGAGCGACACCCAGACGGGTGCGCTGGTCGGGCGCGACGGTTCGGTCGATTGGCTTTGCTTTCCGCGATTTGATTCCGGGGCCTGTTTCGCCGCGTTGTTGGGCGATCGAACCAATGGCCGCTGGAGTTTTTCCCCGGCGGAAGAAATCACGGCGACACGCCGGCGTTACACCGACGGAACGCTGATCCTGGAAACGGAAATCGAGACCGCCAGCGGGGCGGTCCGTCTCATCGATTTCATGCCGCCACGCGGCGAGAACCCGGACATAGTTCGGATCGTCGAAGGAGTTCGCGGCGAAGTCCCGCTTACGATGGAGCTGATCATCCGCTTCGATTACGGACGGATCGTTCCCTGGGTGCGCAAGCTCGACCACTCGCTGGAAGCGATTGCCGGACCGGACGCGCTCGTTCTGCGCACGCCGATAGAGACCCGCGGCGAAAACCTGACGACCCTGGCCGAATTCACTGTCGCGAAAGGCGATCGCGTTCCGTTTGTCCTGACCTGGTTCGCGTCGCACGAAGAAGCGCCGCGCGCGATCAATCCGGAGCACGCGTTACGCGAGACAATCGCATTCTGGAAAGAGTGGTCGGGCAAATGCCAGCCGCAGGGTGAATGGCACGAAGCAGTCGTGCGGTCGCTGATCACTCTCAAAGGTCTCACCTATGCGCCGACCGGAGGCATTGTGGCGGCGGCGACGACGTCGTTACCGGAGAAAATCGGCGGCGTTCGCAATTGGGATTACCGGATTTGCTGGCTGCGCGACGCGACCTTCACTCTCTATGCCTTGATGAACGCCGGTTATCTCGACGAAGCGCGAGCCTGGCGGCAGTGGCTTTTGCGCGCCGTGGCCGGGAGCGCTTCACAGATGCAAATCATGTACGGGGTCCAGGGCGAACGGCGCCTCAGCGAGTTCGAGCTTCCCTGGCTGGCCGGCTACGAAAACTCCAAGCCGGTTCGGGTTGGCAACGCCGCGTCAGAACAATCCCAGCTCGACGTTTACGGCGAAATCCTTGCGGCCATGTACGTCGCGCATCGCGCCGGGATCGAGACCAACGAGGCCGATTGGCGCTTGCAAGTCGGGCTGATGGAGTTTCTCGAAACAAAGTGGCGCGACCCGGACGAAGGCATCTGGGAAGTCCGCGGCGGGGCACGACAGTTCACTCACTCGAAAATGATGGCGTGGCTCGCGTTCGATCGCGCGGTGAAGCTGGTGGAGAAATGCAATTGCGCCGCGGAACAGGAGCACCTCGCGCGCTGGCGACGGATCCGCGACGAGATCCATCGCGAAGTTTGCGAGCGCGGTTACAACTCGAAGAGGAAAGCGTTCACCCAGTTCTATGGCTCGGACGAGCTCGACGCGAGCCTGCTCATGATGCCGCTGACCGGATTTCTGCCGGTCACCGATGAGCGCGTCGCCGGCACGATCGAGGCGATTCAACGCGAACTCGTGCACGATGGATTTGTGCTGCGTTATCGCACCGAGGAAAACAATGTGGACGGGTTACCGGCTGGTGAAGGCGTTTTCCTGCCGTGTTCGTTCTGGCTGGCGGATTGCCTGCACATGATGGGACGCGAAGACGAGGCGCGCGAGCTCTTCGAGCGTTTGCTCGCCTTGCGCAATGATCTTGGATTGCTCGCGGAGGAATACGATCCGCGAGCGAAACGCCAGCTGGGGAATTTCCCGCAGGCCTTCACTCATGTGGCATTGATTAACACCGCACAACGGTTAGCGAGGAAAGCGGAAACCTCTTCACGGTGAGCATTCTGGCGTAATTCTGGAAACGCCAACTGAAATTTAGTAAGCAGACTTCATGGTGCGATTGTTTCTTCGCTGGTGGTGGGTCGCTGTGATCCCGGTTTTTTTTGGCTGCGTCGCACTCAAGCTCAATGGCTCCTCCATTGGTCTGTGGCAACATGTGTTGCGGGAGCCGGAACCAGTTCGCGGATTGCTTCTTTCCACTCCGAAAAAAATCAGGAGCGATGAGTGGGTTGTCTGGACGCCATCGATCCTGTCGCAGGCCCGGCAGACGCCGCCGTTTCCGATCGAAAATTCAAACCTCGGCTACGGACGCGCGCCGTTGTTGATGAGTATTCCGGTCGCGTACTACACAACCTTTTTTCGCCCTCAGCTGTGGGGTTTTTTCTTATTCGATTTCGAGCGCGGCTTTTCCTTCTACTGGTGCGCGAAAGTCTTCGGCCTGCTCCTGGCGTCCGCCTGGCTGCTTCGCCAGATAGGGATCAGGAACCGCGGGATCATCCTTTTTGGCGTGGTCTGGATTTTCTTTTCCAGTTTTGTGCAATGGTGGTTCTCCTCCCCCGCAATGCTCCCGGAAATGGTGGCGAGTTGGTCTGTATGCCTGGGCTGCGTGATTGTCTTCTGGGAGGAAACGAAACCATGGCGACTCGCCCTCGCCGCCGTCGGCTTCGTCTTTTTCGGAATCAATTTCGTTCTGTGTCTTTATCTGCCCTTTCAGATTCCTCTGCTGTTTCTCGGTTGCGCCCTGTTGGGCGGCCTCTGGCTGGAAAGACGAAAGAGTGACGCGCCATTTCGGACGTGGCGTGGTTGGGTGCTTTGTGCGCTTTCCATCGCCGCCCTGCTCCTCGTCCTCATGCCCTTCTGGATCGAGATCTGGCCCACGCTTCGAGTCGTGGCGCAGACGGAGTATCCGGGGCGGCGTCACAACACGGGCGGCGGTTACGCCCTTTGGCAACTCTTCTCGGGTCCCATCGGCTTCTTCGAGTCCGAAGACAAAGTGCCGCCCGATTTCCCCAACATTTGCGAGGCGAGCAATTTTTATCCTTTTTGGCTGCTGGCACTGATCGGCATCGCGGCAGGAAAAGTGAAAGGACAAGTTTCGATTCCGCCGGTGACGGTGACGCTCACGGCGGTGATCGTGGGACTGAGTGTTTATTGCGTAGTGCGTCTCCCGGAATGGGTATTGCAAGTGACCTTGCTGGCGCAGGTGCATGAAGCGCGGGCCCTGCTTACCATCGGTCTCGCCGGCATTCTACTCGTCTGTGTGTTTCTTGATCGCTATCGTCAGCCGGTCTTCGGAAAATATTGGGCTTGGGGCGGGGGGTTCGCTGCCGCCCTGGCTCTGACAGCTCTTTTCCACGCCATCGACGCGCGCAATAGCGCTTTTTTTTCTGATCGATCCCACTTTGCCGTCCTCGTCCTCGTGAACGTGGTTCTCGTGACGATGTTCTTTTGGGAACGCGTTCGGCCCTGGTTGCCACCGGCGTTCGCGGTCCTTTTGGTGTGCAGTAACGCCCTCATCAATCCAGTCATGCGCGGTCTGGGCCCGTTGACTGAATCGGCCGCCTTTATGGAAGTGCAAAAAATTCACGCCGCTGATCCCGAAGCGAAGTGGATCACGTTTGGCGACTATGTGACCGCGCAGTTAGTGAAAGCGACAGGTGCGCCAGTGTTGAACGGGACAAAGATCGTTCCGGACCTTCCACTCCTTCGCCAATTGGATCCCAGTCGGCGATACGAGAGTGTCTATAACCGCTACGCCTGGATCATCTGCGGAATTAAGGTGTTCCCGGAGGAAGTAAGCTTCGATCTTTTGCAGGCGGAATTCTACACGATGCATCTGCCGCCCGGCCTGCCGCTCCTTCGAGACGCAAATTATCGGTACTATGTGTTGCCGGCACTTTGGCGCGACGCCTCTTTTCACGATTTCTCGTTAGTCGTCAGCGCTCCCGCGGGTAACTTTCACGTTTACCGCCGGGGCGACGGTCCCTAAAAGCGCCCCACCTGCACCAGACGCTTGATCGCGTCTTCGCCGGTGACGATGCCGATGAGCTTGCGTTGCGCATCGGTGACGGCGGCCAGACCGACGCGAGCAGCGCGGAGCCGCTGGATGATCCGATAGGCCGGCTCAGCATCGCGCGCGCTCACGATCCGTCGCATGTAGCGGCTGAGTGATTCGCGACGGGTCTCGTCCAGCAGGATGTCGAGCGTGTTCACCAATCCGATCGCTTCGCCTTCCTCTGAGATGACCGGCAGGCGGTCGACACCGTTCGCCGCGCTCAGCCGCAGCGCTTCGTCGATGGAACTGTCAGCCCGCACTGTTACCGCGCGGGCGAGCGGCACCATTACGTCAGCGGCGCGCACGTTGCGAAAATCGACGACGTTATGGATCATCGCGCGTTCGGTGGAAGTGAGAGCGCCTTCGCGCTCGCTTTGCACTGCGATCTGTTTCAACTCTTCGCGCGCGATAAAGAGACGGCCGGCTTCGGCGCGGCGGGGCAGAATGATTTTCCGGGCTCGTTCGCCGATCTCAAGGACGGGCCAGAGCAAAATCGAGACGCCCTCCAGCACTCCGCCCAGTTTCGCCAGGGCGCGGAACGGGAAGCGGCGAAAGAGCGATTTAGGCAGGACGCTCAGGACGAAAAGGTAAATTGGCAGCGCGATGATGAGAGCCCAGAGGTAGCCGCTGATTCCAAAACGGGCGACGAGCAGTTTGGTGAGGAGAAGGAGCCCGAGAATATTTGCGAAATTGGTGACCAATAAAACGGTAACCAGGAGCCGCTCCGGTTGTTTAGTGAGGCGATCGAGCCGGATCGCCGCGGGAAGGTTCTGTTTCACCTGATGGCGGAGACGAACAGGTTCGATGGAGAGCAGGCCCGCTTCGATTCCGGCGAAGAAAAACGAGATCGTCCAAAGGAGGAAAATGGCGAACCCGTAGATCATGGCTCGGCCGCTCCATTGCCTTCCTGGTCCGGATCGAGGCAGGCAGTTTTTTCGAGAAGAATCTCCTCGATTCGTTTTCGTCCGGCGCGCCGGATCGTGACCGCGAGTCGCGGCATTTCGAACCTTGTGCCCGACGTAGGCAAGTAACCGAGGCGGTTGAAAACAAGCCCGCCGATGGTGTCCAGCCCTTCTGCTTCCAGCTCAAAGCCGAGATGCTCGCTGAGGTCGTCAAGCCGCGCGTTCCCGCTGACCAGAAAGCGGCCGTCTTCGAGCGGCTCGATGTAAAGGTCGGCGTCACCCAGGGGGAGCGCGTCGCTAATGATTTCCTCCGTGATGTCAGAGAGAGTAATGATCCCTTCAGTGCCGCCGAATTCGTCGACCACGATGGCGAGACCTTGGGGATGGCTGAGAAAACTCCGCAGGAGATCGAGCGCTTTCATTGTCTCGGCGACGTAGGAAGGCGCGCCCATCATTTCAGTGTAATGGTCCGCCGGATCGAGGAGGAACAGCTTCACATCCAGCACGCCCACGACCTGATCTGGCGTGTCCGCATAAATCGGAACGCGATGGTGCCGGCGCTGGCGCAGTTGCGCGGCCGCTTCTTCGTTCGTCAGGTCGTCGGGGAGCGCGAACATGTCGACTCGCGGGGTCATGCAATCCTTCGCCATTTTGTCACCGAGCTTGATGATTTCCTGGATCATCTCGCCTTCGGCTTCGTGGAGCGTGCCTTGCTCTTCGCCAATCTCGACCAGCGTTTCGAGTTCCTCGTCACTGAGCCGTTTTCGTTTTCGCAGGTGAAGCGGAGTGAGGCGATCGACGAAGATTGTGCTGACGCGCTCGAGCAGGCTGCCGACTCGATCGAGCAACGGCATGGTGGTTTTCAGGGTGAAAACACCGAGCGTTGAGAGGCGATAGGGCGCGGAGAGAGCGAGAAGCTTCGGCACGAGGTCGCAGAGCAGGACGACAATGGCGAAGATGACGGTCGCAGCGACCCAGGCGGGGACGCTGCCAGCCAGCGGGCCGTTCCAAATCAGAAAGAGGCAAAGCACGACGATGGGAACGTTGGCGAACATATCTCCGAGCAGGAGAACGTTGAGGACGCGCCGTGGATTTTCGCGGAACATGCCGATGAATTCCTTCAGCGACGGGTGTCGTTCCTCGAGCCGGCGGAGCTGGTGGGACTTGAGCGAGAAAAGCGCCGTCTCCAGCCCGGAAAAGAGCGCGGACCAAAAGATCAGGATCGCGATGAGAAAAAGAAAAACGGTAAGTGCCAGCGGCGTCATGGTCGGCTGCGGCGGCGGAGGCGGAGCGACCGTTCCTCGCGAAGACTGAAGCGTCGTCGTTTGCCCATCATCGCAGGCGCCGTCAAGTTAAGGCCTTCATGAGCAAAGGCGAGAGGATTTCGCGGTTCGTCGAATCGCTGGGCGGCGAAGAGAAAGGGTCGACTGAGATCGCGTCGCATCCTTACTACCGCGCGTTTTTCCGCTGCTGGAACGAGCAGCACTACTACGAAGCGCACGATGTCCTCGAACAGGTCTGGCTCCACGACCCGATTACGCCGGAAGACGCTCAATACTTCAAGGGTCTCATCCAGGCCGCGGGCGCGTTCGTCCATTTGCAAAAGCATTACGAACACCCGACGCACCCGAAGCATGGGAGACGGCTGGGGCCGGCCGTGCGCTTGTTCCGGCTCGCGGAGAAAAATCTCGCGCCGTTTGGGCCGGCCCGGCACGACCTCGATCTCGATCGGTTCCGCGAGGTGCTGTCGCGTTATCGCGGGGCTGTCGACGTCGAGAAATATCAGAACCCGTGGAGCCCGGCTAACGCACCCAAGGTGTCGCTAGGTGGATCGCGCGCTCCGTCGCGCGATGTGTGATGCTCAGCTGCTGCAGGCCGTTCCCAGATCGGGCGGCGGAGCGCTCGATCCACCTGGGTAATGTGGATTTTTAATGGCCCATCCTTGGCATAGCCGTCCAACACGATAACGTGATCGATGCCTAACCGTCTCGCGCGCGAGAAATCGCCCTACCTGCTTCAGCACGCGGATAATCCCGTGGATTGGCTGCCGTGGGGCGAGGAAGCATTCGCGAAAGCGCGCGAGGAAAACAAACCGATTTTTCTCTCGATCGGTTATTCGACCTGTCACTGGTGCCACGTCATGGCGCACGAATCGTTCGAGAGCGCGGAGGTAGCGGCGGTGATGAACCGCGAATTCGTGAACATCAAAGTCGACCGGGAAGAGCGGCCCGATGTCGACCGCGTTTACATGACGTTCGTCCAGGCCACAACCGGCGGGGGTGGCTGGCCCATGAGTGTCTGGTTAACCCCGGAGCTGAAGCCGTTTGTCGGTGGCACTTATTTCCCCCCGGAAGATCGCTGGGGCCAGCCGGGTTTCACAAAAGTGCTGGAGAAAATCGCGGCCGCCTGGAAACAAAATCACGAACAAATTTCCGAACAGGGAACGAAGATCATCGCCGCGTTGGAGCAGGGGGCCGGAGCTGCAAACGGCGATTCCACCTCGAAGTTGGGTCGCAAAACTCTCGACGCCGCCTACCAGCAAATCGCCCGCGGTTACGACGCGCATGAAGGCGGCTTCGGCGTCGCGCCGAAATTCCCGCGGCCGGTGACGTTGAATTTTCTGACCCGTATTTACGCACGCAATCCCGGCTCCGACAGCGGCCAGCACGCGCTGGAAATGAATCTCTTTACGCTCCGCAAAATGGCCGCCGGCGGCATGCACGATCAGATCGGTGGGGGCTTTCACCGGTATTCGGTCGACGCCTATTGGCACGTCCCCCATTTCGAGAAAATGCTCTACGACCAGGCGCAGCTCGCCGTCGCTTATCTCGATGCGTTTCAAATCACTCACGAGCGACTCTTCGAAGAGGTCGTCCGCGATACGCTCGACTATGTTCGCCGCGACCTGGCCGCGAAGGAGGGCGGCTTCTTCTCCGCCGAAGACGCCGATAGCGAAATTCCTGGATCGACGGAGCACAAAAAACAGGAAGGCGCGTTCTACGTTTGGAGCAAGGAGGAGGTCGATACCGCTCTTGGAGCCGGCGCCGAGGTCTTCAATTTCCACTATGCCGTGAAAGCCGGGGGCAACGTTCCCTCCGGAGGCGATCCCCATGGCGAGTTCACCGCGAAGAATATTTTAATTGAACTGGGAAACGTCCCGGCGACCGCAAAACATTTCGGTAAGGACGAAGGGGAAGTGCGGCAGTTGCTGGCTTCGGCGCGGCAAACGTTATTCAGTTTGCGCGCGAAACGGCCACGACCGCACCTCGACGACAAGATCATCACGGCTTGGAACGGCCTGATGATTTCCGCGTTCGCCCGCGCCGCCCAGGTCCTCAACGATCCGGTTTACCTCGAGTCAGCGATCCGAGCCGCGACCTTTCTCAGCAAGGAGTTGTATGATGCTTCGCGAAGAGTCCTGTTCCGAAATTACCGGGAAGGCCGGAGCGCGGTGGAAGGTTTCGCGGACGACTACGCGTTTTATATCCAGGGCCTGCTTGATCTTTACGAAGCGTCGTTCGATGTCGGCTGGCTGCGTTTTGCAATCGAGCTTCAGGAGATCCAGGACAGACTTTTTTTCGATTCGAAACGTGGCGGATACTTCAACGGGACCGGTAACGATCCGAGCATCTTGCTCCGGTTAAAGGAGGATAACGATAGCGCGGAGCCGGCGGCTAGCTCGATAGCTGCGTTAAATCTTCTTCGGCTGGCGCAAATCCGAAACGATGCCGGCTCCTACGAACGCGCCGAGAAAACAATCGACGCTTTTGCTCCCCAAATCGGCCATTTTGCGAGCGCCATGCCGCAAATGCTGGTGGCGCTGGATCTGTCGCTCAGTGAGCCGCGGCAAATTGTGATCGCGGGCCAGCACGATTCGCCGGAGACGCGCTCCCTCGTCTCGGAAGTGCATCGTCACTTCGTTCCGAACAAAGTTCTGTTGCTCGCCGATGGCGGGGAGGGGCAGCTTTATCTGGAAGAGAAACTCGAGGCACTGCGGGGGATGAAGCCCGTGAAGGGAAAACCCGCGGCTTATATCTGCGAAAATTTTACGTGCAAGGCGCCGGTAACGGATCCCGCGAAGCTCGCCGAATTGCTTCAGTAGCCCAACGCTGGGCGGTAGGTGGATCGAGCGCTCCGCCGCTCGATGTTTGCAGATACTCCTCGTTCCCAAGTTGCACTTGGGAACGCAATTGTCTTCGAAGCTCCAGCTTCGGCGGGCGTCGGTGGCAATGCACACGTAGGAAGCAGAGCTTCCGGGGCCATGGCGCGTCCCCAAGCTGGAACTTGGGAACGAGGAACACGCTCGGCGGTAGGTGGTCGAGCGCTCCGTCGCTCAATGTTTGCGGAGCTGCCGGAAAACTCCTCGTTCCCAAGTTGCACTTGGGAACGCAATTGTCTTCGAAGCTCCAGCTTCGGCGGGCGTCGGTGGCAATGCACACGCAGGAAGCAGAGCTTCCGGGACCATGGCGCATTCCCAAGCTGGAACTTGGGAATGAGGAACACCCTTAGGTGGATCGAGCGCTCCGCCGCTCGATGTTTGCAGATTTGGCGGACATTACTTCACATCGAGCGACGGAGCGCTCGATCCACCTGGATCTGCAGGCGCGGACTATTCGTTCCCGCCGTTCAGGGTCGCCTTGGCCAGCGGCAATTTCTTCCGGCGCCGCAGCCGCATCCAGTTGTTCCAGGTTTTACGCATGCTGTCGCGCGGAGTCAGGTAATGCTCGTTGAGCTCGTTGCTTTTCACGAGCTGGGTGATAATCCCGCGCACCGACAGGTCGTCTGTTTTCAGAATAGTGTGGGCGACGCCAATGGCCTCGGCGTGGTGCGCGTCGCTGGCGGCGGTCATGGGAAGTCCGCGCACCTGGGCGTACTTGAAGGCGTAGCGGTTGTAGCGGCGCAGGGTCGTAGCGGCGTTGAATACTTCCAGCGCATCGATCGGCAATGTTTCGAGAACCGGAAAGCGGATCCCGGCCCGAAACAAGTCGTAGGGATGGGGCGGAATGGCGAGCCCGCCGCGTTCGTGGATAATTTCGCAGACTTCCCGGGCCGGTGTGCCCTTCAAATACGGTAACGTCGCCCCGACGCAGAGAAGATGTCCCTCCGCCGTCGTGACCTCTACCCCCGGGATAATGAGGAACCCATCCACGGCCTGCCCATCCTCGCGCATGAGCCCCTTTTCGAGGAGATAAGTGATGGCGTCGCAGGTGTTGTGATCGGTGATGGCGAAGCCGTGCAGCCCTTTTTCGCGGGCAGCCGCAATGTTCTCCTCCGGGCTGGAAACACCATCGCCGGAGAAAAAGGTGTGCGTGTGGAGGTCGATGTTGAAGGCCATCGGGGGGAGGCTAGTTTGGGCGGCGCGAAATGCAAAGTGTCGGTTTCAAGGAGTGGGCGCTGGTTTGCGAAGCGCTCGGTGCAGGCAGACAGAGTGTTCTCCTGCGTAAAGGCGGGATTGCGGAAGGGCGCGCTGGATTCGGCTTTAGGCATTCGGAATTCTTTCTTTTCCCGACATTCTTCCATGAGCAACTGGTGAAGGTGCGAGAACCGGCCGCCGCGATTCCCGCACAGCGCGAGGGCGAAATCGAGGTTCGTTACTTCGCGAAGGTTGAGTCCAAACGGGAGATCGCTTCGTGGAAGGAAGCGGCGGCCTTGGAGCCGCTCCACATTCTGGCGGAGTCCGTTGTCCGGGAACGGTTTGAATATCAGGGCGCTGGGTTACACGTTGCGCTCGTCCGGGTTTTTCGGCTCGAGCGCGCGTGGGTCTTCCCGGACAAACCTGCGTACGGCGGTTGCCGTTCCTGGGTAAATCTTCCGGATTGTCCGGCGGGAACGCCATTTGAGCCGGTGCTCACCGACGAAAAGCATGATGAGATTGCTCGTCGATTTCAGGTGATTGGGCGTTCCTAAATGCGAAGTTCGAGCGCCAAGGCGCTCGGAGAATTACGTGGTTCGAGCACGAGCACGAGCACGAGCACGAGAAGAAAGAAAACCTACCCGACTGCTTCGACCAGATACGGTTCCGGCGCGGGCAACGTCTCGCTTTCGCGATTGAATTGCAGGTCGTAGAGGCGTCGGTAATAGCCGGACTTGTCGAGCAATTCGGAGTGCGTGCCGATTTCCTTGATGTGGCCTTGATCCATCACGACGATTTGATCGGCGGACAAGATCGTTGAAAGCCGGTGCGCGATAGCGATCACGGTCCGGCCGGCTGCGAGCGTTTCCAGCGCCTGCTGGATTTGCTTTTCCGATTCCGAGTCGAGCGAAGAGGTCGCTTCGTCGAGAAGAAGGATCGGCGCGTTTTTTAAGAGCGCGCGGGCGATGGCCAGCCGTTGCTGCTGCCCGCCGGAGAGCAGGCAACCCTTGTCGCCAATGATAGTCTGGTAACCCTGCGGCTGCGCCATGATGAAGTCATGTGCAAAAGCGGTCTTCGCCGCCTCATAGACCTCTTCCGTGCTCGCATCGAACCGGCCAAATTGAATGTTGCTGAGAATGGTGTCGTGAAACAAAAATGTTTCCTGCGTGACGAGGCCGATTTGTTCGCGGAGGGACTGTTGCTTGAGCGTCTGCAGATCCTGACCATCGACGCGGATACGGCCTGCCGTCGGATCGTAGAGCCGCAGGATGAGGGAGAGAATGGTGCTCTTGCCCGCGCCGCTCGCGCCGACGAGTGCGTAGGTTTTCCCGGGCTCGATCCGCAGATTCAAGTCGGTCACGGCGTCGGTGACGCCGCCCGCGTAGCGAAAAGTCGTATGGTCGAACTCGATCAACCCTTCGCAATGCCGCAATTCCCTGGCGTTAGGCGTGTCCTGGACAGTGGGGGCCGTATCCATGATCGCAAAAACTTCCGTGGTCGCCTGGATCGACTGCTGCATGACCACGCTCATCCGGCTCAAGGTTTTGATCGGCTCGTAGAGCAGAGCAATTCCGAAGTTGAGCGCGATAAAACGGGCCGCGCTCAGATTGGCGTAATAGACATAAAGCAGGGCCAAACCGATGCCAAAGGCGGCGATCACTTCCACGAGCGGGCCCGTGGCTTCGATCGCGCGGATGATCCGCATCATGTTGTGGAATTGCAGGCGATTGCTGCGCCGAAACAGGTCTTCCTGGTGCTTCTCGCGCGCGAAGGACTTGACCACCCGGATCCCGGCGAACGTCTCCTGCATCGTCACGAGCATCCGGCCCAAGTCTTCATTCTGGTGCTGCATGGCTTTGCGGGCCCGTTTTCCGTAATAGGCAATCGGCACCATGCAGCTCGGAAACAGGATCAGAGTCACGACGGTGAATTTCCAGTCCATGTAGAGCAGAACGGAGATGGTGCTAAGGATGGTAATCGGCTGCTTGAACAGATCGCTGCTGATGGTCGAGAGCGCGGCCTGCATCCCCCGGGTGTCGTTGGTGATGCGCGACATCAGGAAGCCGGAGTGCATCCGGTTATAAAAATCCATCGAATGGTAGAGCATTTTACTGAAGAGCTCGTCGCGAATATCGGTCAGGGCGCGGTTGCTCACCCAAGCCATGTAGTAGGCATTGCAATAGGAAAAGGCGCTCCGGACGATCATGATCCCTGGAAGGGCCAGGCACATCCAGATGACGGAGCTATCCAGCTTCGGGCCTGCATTCAGGAGGGAGGGGTTCGCGGCAAGTTGCTGAGGGTTGACCTGACCGCCGCCTTGGAAAATAACGCCGGTCACTTTCGCGAGGACGAGCGGCATGAGCGAGGCGATCATGCCGAAGAGTCCACCGCTGGCGATGCCCACGATGAAACGCCAGCGATACGGCTTTACATAGCTATAAAGCCGGCGATACGGCCGCCAGCCGATGCGGATCAGCTGGAACAACGAGGGCTTGGCAGGTGCGGCTTGCGATTCACTCATGGCACGGGTGCCGCCGGAGCCGACAGCAGCGATTCCATAGCATCGATCACCGCTTTCGTCGAGATTAGGTTCATCGCCACGGCCCGTTGTTTTGGGTTAAATTCGGTCACCGGAACCCCGGTTGCACCGACCAGAACAATCGCGGATTCCGAGCGCGGATGCCAGTGGAACGGGTTGGTTGGGCCGAACAGGACAACTTGGGGCGTGTTCCAGGCTGCCGCGAAATGCATCGGAGCGGAATCGACCGTGACCAGCAGCCTGGCTTTGCGAACCAGCGCAGCCAGGGTAAGAAGGCTCGTTTTTCCGGAGAGATCGACCGGTCTGGAGCGGGCGGCGGCTTTGATTGCGGCTATTTGCGAATGTTCGATCGAAGATCGACCGCCGGATAAAACGCAAGTCATGCCGGTTTCATCTGCGCAGCGATCGATCGCTTCCGCCCAACGGGCCGGCTCCCAGAATTTCTCAGCCCGAGCCGAACCAGGATGGAAACAGACGAAGTCGGGGCCAACGCCGTTTGCGCGAAGCAGCGCGTCCGCCTTGCTCATGGTTTCGGTGGGTAACACCAGGTGAAGCGCACGGGACGCATTCTCGATCCCGAGTGGTTTCAAGAGCGCAAGATGATAATCGACGGTATGAAGGAATCCGACCGGCGCCTCAACCAGCTCGTTATAACTGCGCGCCCGCAATTTCGTCCGGAGCTGCGGATGGTCCGCCGTGATCCGCTTCCGCGCGGCCGACAAAAAAGTCAGGAACGCCGAGCGGTCGTTGCGCGTGAAATCGAGGCAGTAATCAAATTTGCCCAGGGAGAGCGCGATCCAGTCGAGCGCATCGTCGGTCTTGCCCCGGACTTCGTAAACCTTGTCGATGCCGGTTATCGCCGATCGCAACTCTTTCACGGCGGCAGAGACGACGAGTGAGATCGAGGCGTCTGGATATTTTTTGCGCAGAGCGGCGATGGCCGGCGTGGTGAGGATCAGGTCCCCGATCCGCTTTAGTTGGATGAGGAGAATATTCATTCAAACTCGTGCTCGTGATCGCACTCGTAATCGTAATCGAACGCAAGCACGGCAGAATCGATCACGAGCATGAGCACGATTACGACAGAGCCCTACCGTTTCATCCGCATCGCCTTCTCATACGCGATGAGGAGCCGCGTCCGGAAATGGTTCCAGGTGAAATTGTCCACCACACGCTTCCGGGCGGCTTCGCTCATTCGCGCAACGGTTTCCGGGTGCCGGTACAATTCAAGGATCGCGGCTGCGAGCTCGCCGACGTTTCCAGGTTGAACAATGATCCCTTCCACGCCGTTATTCACCACATCGCCCGCTTCCCGCGTCGTAATCTGCGGCAAGCCGCAGGCGGCCGCTTCGTAAACGACTTTCGCGCTCCCTTCGCACTGCGAAGGGAAAACGTGGATGGTTCCCTGGCTCAAATAATTCTCGACGTCCCGCTTGAAGCCGACGACGCGGATATTGTCTCGCCAGAAATTCTTCAGATGCGGCTTGGCTTCATCGTGGACGGAGCCGACCAGCCAGAGCTCCGCGTCCTTTAAATCGAGGCGGTGCCAGGCTTCCAGAAGGTGATGGATTCCTTTGCGCTCGATGAGCGCCCCGGAAAAAACCGCCCGAAAAATCGGGGGGCGCGGCCCCGGCTTGAACCGCTCCACATCCACTCCGCGCGGCAGGTAATAAAGTTTGTCCTCGGAAAAACCCTGGACGCGGAAGGTGTCGGCCGCTTTTTGGGAAAGGACGAAGAGCAGATCGGCCAGGTCGTATTCCTCTATAAAACGTTCGCGGGTCTGGAGAAGGTTTTCCTTCCAGGAGCGTCCCGGTTCCGGCGGCGGAGGGGCGGCTCGTTCGCCGACCTTGCCCCGGTCCCGGTGCCAGGTCGGAATCTCCACTATGGATGGAATCCCGAGCTTCTTCGTGACCCGGAGCGACTGAAGGCAGTCGCCCGACCAACTGTGAAAAAGATCGTAGCGCCCGGTCGCGAGATGCCGGGACGCAACCCAGTCGAGGTACTTCTTTTTCGCCCCGTAATAATAGGGCCGATCCAAAAACGAAATGAGCCGGACCGGATGCCAGCGCAGCGAGTAGATCAGCCGGTCGGGAATTTCCTTCTGCCGATTATCGTAGGCAATGGCGCGGCCGAGGAACCCGCCGCGATGGGAGGCGCGCAGGGTTTCAAACGCGTCGGTATCGAGGCCCGAGCCGCCGATCCGCGCGAAAATCGAGTAAAGCAGATTCTTCGGCAGCAGCCGTTGCTCCCGCGCGGGAGGCTCAGAAATCGGAGGGGCGTTTAGAGTTTCACCCACCATCGGCTAACAAGTATTGTGGTGTTCGCCAGCCACGTAAAGAGTCCATGTCTCCACGTCATGATCTTACCATAGGAATCGTTCGGCGCGGCTATTCTTCAAGCGGCGGCGCGGAAGCATATTTGAAACGGCTGGCCGCGGGAATCGTGGCAGCGGGTCATAACGTGGCGCTATTTACGGCGGCGGACTGGCCGCCGGAGGAATGGAATCTCGGGGCAGTTGAGCGGGTCGAAGGTTCGTCCGCGACTGCGTTTGCCGACGCGCTAAAAGAAATGGCGCCCGGCAAATGTGACGTCCTGCTCAGCCTTGAGCGAGTCTGGCAGTGCGACGCGTTTCGGGCCGGAGACGGTGTCCATCGAGCCTGGCTGGAGCGCCGACACGAGTTGGCCGGACCGTTGCAAAAGCTGAGCTGGCTTTTCAATCGCAAACACGCCGCCACCCTCGAGCTGGAAGAATCGCTTTTCGCGAAACGCGGCGCAGGTCGGGTTATCGCGAATTCGCGAATGGTGAAGGAGGAAATAGTCCGCTTCTACGGGTATCCCGAGGAGCGGATCGACGTCATTTACAACGGCCTCCCGGTCCATAAGGGGGTGCGCCGCGAAGAAGATCGAACGGCGACCCGGAATTCGCTCGGTCTTGGGAAGGACGATATAGCCATTCTGTTCGCAGGCTCGGGCTGGGAGCGAAAAGGTTTACGCTTCGCGATCGAGGCGATTGAGCGGACCGACAAGGAGGTGCGTTTGCTCGTCGCGGGTAAGGGCGATCACCGAAAGTTCGGATCGTCCCGTGTTCAATTCCTCGGGGTCGTCGGCGAGATGCCTTCGCTTTACCTCGCTGCCGATATTTTCCTGCTGCCGACTCTCTACGACCCGTTCTCAAACGCCTGTCTCGAAGCGCTCGCCGCCGGGCGGCCAGTCATCACTACCCGCGCGAATGGGTTTTCCGAGATCATCGAGAGCGGCCGCCATGGCACCCTCATTGAGCGGGCGGACGATATCGATGCGATGAGCACAGCGGTTGAATTTTGGTCCGATCCGGACCGGCGGGCGCAAGCCCAGATCGACAATCTCGCCCTGGCCACGCAGTTCGATATTTCGAGGAATGTTAGCGAAACGCTGCGCGTTCTAAACCTGGAGGGACGGGCGCTGTCCCGTCCCTAAAAAGATCGGCGACAAACTAGGGACGACACAGCGGTCGTCCCTCCACGAGTGCAATCAGATCGCCGCCAGGGCGGCATCAACGTGCGGAAAAATGATAAACACCTGGTCGAGCCGCGCGATCTCGAAAATCGGTTTCACGTTTTCCTGAATCCCAGCCAGGATAAATTTCCCTCCGTAGGCCTCGACGTTCTGCATTCCCTCGATCAACACCGCCAACCCAGAGCTGTCGATGTAAGTGACCTTCGCGAGATCGACCACGAGGCGCGGTGGTTTCGCGTCGATCATCGCCCCCAGCGCCGCAGACACCCGGGGCGAAACGTGCAGGTCAATCTCGCCCTCCAGCGGCAGAACATTCGGTGCGTCGGGAAAACTCATACGGTTAAGGTTCGGAAGCTATCGGTCTCGCGGCCGTCACCAGCCGAGCGTTCGCTTCACTTCGTTCACATTCGCGAGATCATCAAAGAGAAAGTCAGGTTGTTGCTCGGCCAGCTGCTCGCGGGACCACGACCCGGTCGCCACCGACACGGTCCGCGCGCCGAACGCTTTTCCACAGGCAATGTCGTGCCCGGTATCGCCCACGACATCCACCTGGCCGGGACGAAATTCGAAACCGGCATGAGCGGCGGCCCGCCGAACCGCGCAAGGTCCGAGCTCGTTGCGGTCGTGATGATCGTCGGCAAACGCGCCAAAGGGGAAAAAATGCCAGAGATCGTAATGGGCGAGCTTCAATTGTGCGCCTCGTTCCAGGTTCCCCGTCAGCAATCCCAGCGTCTTGTCCGGCTGCTGCGCGAGGTCTTCAAGTAACTCGCGAACCCCAGGCAGAACACGGCCGTTCCGTTTGGGCAATTCGTCGGGCAGCAGCGCGACGTAGCGATCGAGAAATGAGCCCACGTTCTTTTCAGTAACCGGCTCGCCGAATTTCTCCAGAATCTGATGGGCGATCGAACGGTCTGTCCGCCCGGCAATCTCGACTCCATCCAAATCCCCGTTGCCACCGAAGCGCTCGATCGTCGCGCGGACCAGCGCATGCAACCCGGCTGAACCGGTATTGACCAGCGTGCTGTCAATGTCCCAGAGGATGAGGCGGCGTTCGGTCATAAGAGCGGACACGCTAGGCTGAATTGGAATTTCGGAAATTGGAAATTTCTTGTTGGAGCGACGGTCCCGCGACGGCGGGATCGCCGTACGAACGCGTCGATTGCAGCAATGATTGTTACGCCGACAGAGCGGCGTCGCTACAACTTGCTTGTCGAACTCCCAAGGCGCGGCAACCTTCACCCCATGTCCAGCCCGACCTCCGTCAAAACTGCGCTCGCCAGCACCGCCCCGGTCTCCGGCGTTCAGGTCCAGGGGTGGGTACGGACCCGGCGCGACTCGAAGGACTTTTCCTTTATCGAGCTCAACGACGGCTCCTGCCTCCGCAATCTCCAGATCATCGCGAAGAGCACGCTGCCGAATTACGCGGACGTTCAGCGTTTGCAGACCGGCGCGTCGATCTCGGTTCGCGGCGAGCTCGTCGCGTCGCAGGGAAAAGGTCAGGCGTGGGAGGTTGTCGCGAGTGAGATCGAAATCGTCGGTGCGTCCGACGAAACCTATCCGCTCCAGAAGAAAGGCCACACGCCGGAGTTTCTCCGCGAGATCGCACACTTGCGGCCGCGCTCGAATTTGTTCGGCGCCGTGTTCCGGGTCCGGAGCCGTCTCGCTTTCGCCGTTCACCGGTTTTTTCAGGAACGCGGATTCGTTTACGTCCACACGCCGATCGTGACCGGAAGCGATTGCGAGGGCGCCGGCGAGTTGTTCCGAGTCACTTCGCTCGACTTGAAAAATCCGCCGCGGCGCGATGACGGTTCCATCGATTACGCCCAGGATTTTTTCGCGCGCTCGACCTACCTGACGGTCAGCGGCCAACTCGAAGCGGAGGCGTTCGCCTGCGCCCTGACGAACGTCTACACATTCGGTCCGACCTTCCGGGCGGAGAATTCAAACACTTCGCGGCACGCGAACGAATTCTGGATGATCGAGCCGGAAATGGCGTTCTGCGATTTGCAGGGCGACATGGATCTGGCGGAAGAGATGGTCAAATATCTCATCGCCGATATCCGCTCAAACTGCGCGGAAGACCTCGGGTTGTTCTCGAAGTTCGTCGACAAGGAGCTGATGGCTCGCCTCGATTTTGTCATCGAGCGGCCGTTCCAGCGGATCAGCTACACGAACGCAGTCGAGCTCCTGAAGCAGAGCGGCGAGAAGTTCGAATTTCCAGTTACCTACGGCGCGAACCTGCAGTCAGAGCACGAGCGCTGGCTCACGGAGAAGCACTTCAAATCTCCGGTCACGGTTTTCAATTACCCGAAGGAGATCAAGCCGTTCTACATGCGATTGAACGATGACGGCAAGACCGTGACCGCGATGGATGTGCTCGTTCCGGGGATCGGCGAGATCGTCGGGGGCAGCCAGCGCGAGGAGCGGCTCGAGGTCCTGGAAGAAAACATGCGCCGTCACCAGATGGATCCGGCGGATTACAAATGGTATCTCGACCTGCGCCGCTATGGGACTGTCCCGCACGCCGGTTTTGGGCTCGGCTTCGAGCGGATGCTCATGTTCGTCACCGGCGTGTCGAACATCCGCGACGTGATTCCGTTCGCGCGTACCCCAGGCAGCGCGGAGTTTTAAGCCGCTTCGTAGCCCCTTCGCTGTGTGAAGCGCGCCGCACTGTAGTCGCGGCGCTCTGTCGCCGCGTCGGTCGGACGGCGACTGAGCGCCGTCGCTACAGCGCTTCAAAACAAGAGTAGCGACTAGCCCCTCGTTCCCAAACTCTGTTTGCCGTTCCTCGTTCCCAAGTTGCACTTGGGAACGCAATTGTCGTCGAAGCTCGGCTTCGTCACGCTCCGCTGCGTGATGAAACGCGGAGGAAGCACAGCTTCCAAGGCCAGGAGCATTCCCAAGTGCAACTTGGGAACGAGGGGAAGATTAACGACGAGGGTCAATCCCATGTTGCAGCGCATCGATCGGAACGGCGACTGAGCGCCGTTACTACAGCGCTTGGAACGAGGGAGGAGCAAGATTTTCGTTGTGATCCTTGGTGTCCTTTGTGAGAGATATCTTCATGAGCACTCACAATCGTCTTCCGCTTGTTGTCGTCGTCGCGCTGGCCACTGCCTTTTCCGCCAGCGCTGCTGAAGATCTCGGCCCGATCAAACAGGAAATCACGAAACGGCACGAAGAAGCCGTGAAGCGTCTCCAGGATTGGATCAAGCTTCCGTCGATTGCGGCGGAGAATCTCAACTCGACGGAAGGCGCCGAGTACATGGCCAAGCTCGCGAAGGACGCGGGATTCCAGCAGGCGACCGTGATCAAGACCGATGGAAAGCCCGGCGTGTTTGCGACCCTCGACGCGGGCGCCGCAAAAACGGTCGGGCTTTATTTCATGTACGACGTGAAACAGTTCGATCCCAAGGAATGGACCTCCCCTCCGTTGGATGCGGCCCTGGTCGACAAACCAGGATTAGGGAAGGCGATCGTCGGTCGCGGCGCGGTGAATCAGAAGGGGCCGGAGTCCGCCTTTCTCGCCGCCCTGCATGCGATCAAAGGCGCAAACAAAAAGATGCCGGTGAACCTGGTGATGGTCGCGGAAGGCGAAGAAGAAATCGGTTCGCCGCACATCGGCCAAATCGTGCACAAGCCCGAAGTGGAGGCAGCGCTCGCGAAGACTGTGGGGGTGTTTATGCCCTCTTCGATGCAGGATCTCGATGGGATTGTCACGGTAAGCCTCGGGGCTAAAGGTGTGGTTGAGCTGGAGCTCGTTTCGAGTGGCGAGAAATGGGGGCGCGGACCGGGGAAGGACATTCATTCGTCCCTGAAAGCAATGGTCGATAATCCGGCCTGGCATTTGGTCAAAGCGCTCAACACCCTCGTCTCGGAAGATGGCAACGAGATCGCGATCGATAATTATCCCAAGCCGCGTCCGATCAACGATGAGGAAAAGAAGATGATCGCGGCCGCGTCGAAGGTCCGGAACGAAGCGCAGGCGAAGAAGCAGATGAGCGTGCAGCATTGGATCAACGACCTCCCGTGGGAGCAGGCGAATATCCGCCTCGAATCGCAGCCGACCGCGAACATCGAAGGACTGGTGGGCGGTTATACCGGGCCCGGAGGAAAGACGGTGCTGCCGCACAAGGCGGTTGCGAAGATGGATTTCCGTTTGGTGCCCGACATGAAAGCGGCGGAGGTGGTGCCGGCCATCAAGGCTCACCTGGCCAAACGCGGCTTCGGCGACATCGAAGTGAACATGAGCGGCGGTTATGATCCCACCCAGACGGTGGCGAGCGCGCCGTTGATTCAAGCGCAGGTCGCGGTGTTGAAGCGGGCCGGCATCGACCCGGTCATGTGGCCGCGCAACGCCGGCTCTTATCCGGGTTTCGTGTTCACCGGCGAACCGCTCAAGTTAGCATCCGGCCATTTCGGCCTGGGCCACGGCAGCGGAGCGCACGCGCCCGACGAATATTACGTCATCGAATCCACGAACCCGAAGATCCAGGGATTCGACGGCGCGGTGATGTCGTTCGTGGAATACCTTTATGAACTGGGGAAGTAGCGGGCGCGGAACTAGACAGGATTTACAGGATTAACAGGATAGGGAGAGAAAACCAGATCGACGTAAGTCGAGTGTCTTCAAATCCTGTCCAATCCTGTTAATCCTCTCTGACCTTCCCAAAGTCGGGGTTCGTCAGACCGGAAAGCGCGGAGGCTACTTCTTCTTCCCTTCGCCGGGGCGGTAATCTTCTTCGGCGGCTTCGAACGCTTTCTCGAGGCCGACCATGTCTTCGCCGGGGCGCAGGTTGTCGAACGCTTCCGACTCGCGCTTGAGCTCTTCCTCGGAATAATTCGCGGCCTTGATCGAGAGACCGATCCGGCGCTCGACTTTGTCCACCTTGATGACACGGGCTTCGACTTCCTGGCCGACCTTGAGCACGTCCTTCACTTTCGCGACGTGATCTTCGCTGAGCTGGGAAATGTGAACGAGGCCGTCGATGTCGTCCTGCAATTGCACGAACGCACCAAAGCTCGCGAGCTTCGTGACTTTGCCGGTGACGAGATCGCCGATCTTGTATTTCGTGTCGATCTCTTTCCACGGATCGTCGCTCAGCTGTTTGATGCCGAGGCTGATCCGCTGGTTCACCTTGTCGATGTCGATCACGACTGCTTCCACGTCGTCGTTCTTCTTAAAGACCTCGCTCGGGTGATTGATTTTCCGGGTCCAGCTCAAATCCGAGACATGGATCATTCCGTCGATGCCGTCCTCGAGCTCCACGAACGCGCCATACGCGGTCATGTTCCGGATCGCGCCCTTCACATGGCTGCCGATCGTGAATTTCTTCTCGATTTCATCCCACGGATTCGGTTCGAGCTGGCGGAGGCCCAGCGAAATTTTCTGCTCTTCCTTATTAACGCCGAGCACGACCGCTTCGACTTCCTGGCCCTGGGTAAGGATATCGGACGGCCGCATGATGCGTTTCGTCCATGAGAGTTCGGAAACGTGAATGAGACCTTCGACGCCTTCCTCCAATTCCACGAACGCGCCGTAAGGAACGAGATTCGTGATCTTGCCTTTGACGTGCTGACCCGCCGGGAAACGCTCTTCGATCTGGTCCCAAGGATTCTTTTGAGTCTGCTTCAGGCCTAACGAGACCCGCTCTTTCTCCTTGTTGATGTCGAGGACAACTACTTCGAGCGGCTGACCGACCTTGAGCAGCTCGCTCGGATGTCCGAGGCGGCCCCAGGTCATGTCCGTGATGTGGAGCAAACCATCCATGCCATCGAGGTCGATGAACGCACCGAAATCCGTCAGGTTTTTCACGTTGCCAGTGACTCGATCGCCTACCTTCACGCTCTCGAGGAACTTCTGGCGTTTCTCGCTCCGCTCCTGCTCGATCAGCTCGCGCCGGCTCAGGACGACGTTCTTCCGGTCGTCATTGATTTTGACGATCTTGAAGTCGTAGGTGTTGCCGACGAACTGCTGCAAATCTTTCGGCGGGATAATATCGATCTGGGACGCCGGCAGGAACGCTTCCACGCCGATGTTCACCATCAGGCCGCCTTTGACGACCGACTTCACCTTGCCCTTGATCAGGCCGTCGCCCGCAAAGACCTGCGCGATTTTGTTCCAATTCTGCCGGTAGGCCGCTTTCTCTTTTGAGAGGACGACCATGCCCTCGTCGTTTTCGAGGCGTTCGAGAAGCACTTCCACTTCGTCGCCTACTTCCATGGAATCGATGTCTTCGAACTCCGCGGAGGGAATGACCCCCTCCGATTTGTAGCCGATGTCGACCAGGACTTCCCGCGGGCGAATCTCGAGAACGCGTCCTTTGACGATGCTACCTTCTTTGAAGTCGCGGTACGACTTCGCAAGTAATTCCTGCATTAACATAGAGTAAATATCCCCGGTCGGCGCCGAGCCGCTTATCTGTCTCTCGCCCGGCGCTCCTACGCCCGGCTTACGGTCAGAAATGGGGACCGAATACTAGCGCGAATAGGAGGCAGGTCAACTGGGAGCGCCCCGCCTGTTCTCGTGCTCCTGCTCGTGCTCGTAATCGTAATCGAACAGGGTGTTTAAGGGATCGAGCACGAGCACGATTACGATTACGAATTGGAGAGAGCATCTTGAGCGTGGTGAATTTCTCCGCATATTGACCTGTCCGCCCGAAGCGTGTCCCTCGCTCAACGCCGGACGCTTTCGAAATGAAAACACTCTTCGTCCTCGCAGCGTTGTCCATTGTCACGTCGGCGTTCGCCGCCTCGCCGGCCGAACAGCAGCTGGCCGAAGCGATTAAAGCGCCCGGCCTCAGCGTGGTCCATCTCTGGGCGCCATGGTGTGGGAATTGCCAGTCGGAATTGAAGAGCGGCGGCTGGCTCAAGACGGTGAAAGACAACCCAGACGTGAAATTCTATTTCGTCTCAGTCTGGAACAGCGGCGATGACGGGAAGGCGATGCTCACGAAATACGAGCTGGCGACCCAGCCAAACGTCACCATTCTCGCCGATCCGGGCCCGCGAAAAGGAGACGACAAGATCAAGCGTTTCCTCGATTTGCCATTGAGCTGGATTCCCACAACCTGGATCTACAAAGGGGGCGACCTTCGCTACGCGCTCAACTACGGCGAAATCCGGTTCGACGTTCTTCAGCAAATGTTCGCGGACAGCAAATCGGAATGGTGAGCGACCTCGCATGATCCTTTCGCACGACACTTCGCATCAGAAACCGCCGTCGATTCTTTCGTTGATCGGCGATACGCCGCTGGTGGAGATCACCCGGCTCGATACCGGCCTGTGCCAGCTCTTCCTTAAGCTGGAGAATTATAATCCGAGCGGATCGATCAAGGACCGGATCGCGCTCTCGATGATCGAAGCGGCTGAACGCGATGGAAAATTGCAGCCCGGTGGGACGATCGTTGAAGCCACCGCGGGCAATACCGGCCTGGGTCTGGCCCTCATCGGCGGCGCGAAAGGTTATCGCACTATCCTCGTGATCCCCGACAAAATGTCGCAGGAGAAAATAGCGCACGTCCGTGCGCTTGGCGCCGAAGTCCGGCTGACGCGCTCCGACGTTACTCGCGGTCATCCCGAGTATTACCAGGACATGGCGGCGCGTTTGGCCGCCGAGATCCCCGGCGCGTTTTACGTGAACCAGTTTGGTAATCCGGCGAACCCGCGCACTCACGAAAAGACGACCGGCCCCGAAATCTGGGAAGCCATGGGGCATCATCTTGACGCGGTCGTTTGCGGGGTCGGTTCCGGCGGAACGATCACCGGGTTGTCGCGTTTCTTCGCTCGCGTGCAGCCAAATTTGGAAATGGTCCTGGCCGATCCGGCGGGCTCGATCCTGGTGGATTTTGTGAAGACCGGGAACGTGGGCACGGCCGGCAGCTGGGCCGTCGAAGGTATCGGGGAGGATTTCGTTCCGGATATCGCGGATCTGTCGCGGGTCGCTGAAGCTTATACGATCGAGGACGCGGAGAGTTTCGCGACGGCGCGCGAGCTTCTTTATAAGGAAGGAATTCTCGCCGGCTCCTCCTCGGGCACATTGCTTGCGGGCGCGCTCCGCTATTGCCACGCCCAGACCGAGAAGAAGCGTGTCGTGACGTTCGTTGCCGACGACGGGAACAAATACCTGTCGAAAATGTATAACGATTTTTGGATGGCCGAGCAGGGGTTCGTGAGCCGGCCCGCGCAGGGCGATCTCAGCGATCTCATCAGTCACCGTTACGAAGCGGGCGAAGTGATCACGGTCGGGCCGGGGGACTCTTTGCTAACCGCGGTTAAACGGATGCGGGCCGCCGATGTTTCCCAGGTCCCGGTGGTTGATGAAAGCGGAAAGGTGGTCGGCCTTCTCGACGAATCGGACGTGCTCCTGAAAGTTCATCAGGACCCAGAACGCTTCAATCACGCCGTCCACACCGCGATGACCGACAACCTCGAAACGCTCTCGCCCTCGGCGAAAATGAAAGACTTGCTCGAAGTTTTCGAGCGCGGTCGCGTCGCCATCATCATGGACAGCGATAAATTCCTTGGGCTCATCACCCGGAGCGACCTGCTATCGTACCTCCGTCGCCAGATGCCATGAAATTTGAACCGCGGATTACGCGGATGACACGGATAGAGGAAACAGGGCTGCCGGCGTGGAAGATTTTGCATTTTGTCTTCCCATCCGCGACATCCGTGTAATCCGCGGTTGAAAAGATTTTTCCCATGAAAAAGCAACACGACATCGCCACACGCGTGATCCACGCCGGTCAATCGCCCGATCCGACGACGGGCGCGATCATGATGCCGATCTATCAGACGTCGACCTACGTCCAGGAAAGCCCGGGCAAACATAAGGGCTACGATTACTCGCGCTCGATCAACCCGACCCGGAGCGCTTATGAACGCTGCGTCGCGAACCTCGAAGGGGGCACGCGCGGTTGGGCGTTCGCCTCGGGCCTGGCCGCGATGGCCACGGCGCTCGACGGATTGGACAGCGGCGCACACGTCCTGGTCAGCGATGATCTTTACGGCGGCACGTTTCGATTGTTCGAACGGGTCCGGCGCCGTTCCGCCAACCTCGATTTCACGTTTATCGATATGAGCGACGCGGCGAAAATCGAAGCGGCGATGCGCGACAATACCCGGATGGTGTGGGTCGAGACGCCGAGTAATCCCTTGCTGAAATTGATCGATCTCGAGGCCGTCGCGAAAATCGCCCGCAAGCACAAGGCGATCAGCGTTTCCGACAACACCTTCGCGAGTCCGTGGATGCAGCGCCCGATCGAGTTCGGGTTCGACATGGTGATCCATTCCGCGACGAAATACCTGAACGGCCATTCCGACATGGTCGGCGGCGTGATCGTCGTCGGCGAGAACAAGGAGCTCGGCGATCAGATTGCGTTTTTGCAGAACGCGGTGGGCGCGATTGCCGGGCCGTTCGACAGCTTTCTCGCTTTGCGCGGGTTGAAAACCCTGGCGCTGCGGATGGAACGCCACTGCGAAAACGCGCTCGAGATCGCGCGCTGGCTGGAGAAGGAACCGAAGGTTGAGAAAATCTATTACCCGGGTCTCGAACAGCATCCGCAGCACGAACTGGCGAAGAAACAAATGCGCGCTTTCGGCGGAATGGTGACGATCGTTCTCAAAACCGATCTCGCCGGCACGCGCCGTTTTCTCGAGAACACTCACCTGTTCTCACTCGCGGAAAGCCTGGGCGGGGTGGAAAGCCTGGTCAATCATCCAGCGATCATGACCCACGGCTCGATCCCGCCGGAGATGCGGCAATCCCTCGGAATTACCGATTCACTCGTTCGCCTTTCAGTCGGCGTCGAGAAAGTCGACGACCTGATCGACGACCTGAAGACCGCGTTCGCCGCGATCTAGGTTGGAGCGACGGCGTTAGCGCGCTTAGCGCGTCATCCCGAGTCGCGCAGACGACGAGGGACCTCCCGCTCGCTATCGGGTACCCAAATTATTCGCGACTGTCTTCGTCACGCCGATCTGCGTGGATCGCGCAAGCGGACATGCCTGATCGAACGTGCGACTGGGAGGTCCCTCGACTTCGGCCGCCGGAGCGGCTTCGCTCGGGATGACAGGCAGTTTCGGCCACGCTTGTAAAGTTTGGTGCCGCAAAGCCGCCTAATTGTACTTCGGATTGGTCGCGCTGACTTTGCTATTATTCGCGTAGCTGCTCTCGGCGATTTTCTTGTCCGGATTGAGAACGAACTCGCAGCGCATATTTGCCTTGCTCTTGAACGGCATCTTACATGGGACATCTGCCGTGCCGCCCGCTTTGATCGCCGCGACCGGACAGGAATACGATCCCCCCGGCGTCGCGGTCATTTTCAGAGTGGTGGCGGCGGAATCGCCGTTGCCGACATTTTTGACTTTGACCGTCCAAAAATCTGAAGAGGTCTGCGTCGTTTTCTCGATCACGAGATCGGGTGTCGGCGCTGTTTTCGCACTGGCGAGCAAAGGGACCAGGACGACTGCGAGAATAATGGTGGTAAATTTCATGAGCTTGGTTCGCGTGTGAAGTGAAGGAAAGGGAAAGGGCCGAGCCGGTCAATCTTCAATTCGTAATCGTGCTCGTGCTCCTGCTCGTGATCGATCCCCGTCGATTACGATTACGAGCACGCAGAAAAAGCCCGGGCAGCGTTCGCAGCCCGGGCTCTTAAATTATTACCCCGCAAATGCCGTTTAGGCGGATCTCCCGTTCCCTTTCGGTAACGGGCGGACGACCGGCACGAGAGCGTCTGACTTCCAATTAAGGCATGTCATCTTCCACAGCGCGCCTCAGCCTCCTTAGCTAATGAAATATCGGTTCGGGAATCACACCTGTAATCTCGAACATCGCAGGGTAAATTGGTTGAAAGTTTTCAGTTGAGAGTTGAGAGTCGGAAACTCTGGTTCCACTCTCAACCCACAACTAAAAACTCCCGACTCTGACAAAGAACTATTCCCTTAGTTCCACGCCCAACTCCCGTTGCAACCGCTCGCGAATCTTCGCGTGGACCACGGTGATCTCTTCGTTCGTGAGTGTGCGAGTTTTGTCGCGGTATGTCAACGCATATGCCATCGACTTTTTTCCGGCGCCGAAATTTTTTGCTTGTTCTCCGCCGAACACATCGAACAGCTCCACGTTCGCAAGAAGTGGTTCGTGCGCAGCGAGAATCGTCGTCACAATTTTTTCGTGCGCTAAATTTTCCGGCACGATCATCGCAATATCTCGCGTCACTGCCGGAAATCTGTCGATCTCGCGAAAAGCCGGCCGGGCGGCGGAATGAGTTTCTAGATTCAGCTCGGCAAACAACACTGGATGCGTCGAGCCAATCGACTTCGTCTGTTCCGTCGAGACCTGGCCGGCAAACCCAACCGGTTGCTCATTTGAAAAAATTTCCGCAGCGAGGACGAGATCGGACCGATCCACGCGCTTGAAACTCGCCGGACCAATAACCGATTCGATCACGCCTTTAAGATCAAAATAATCCAGAGCCCGATCCTGGGAACGCCAGTGAACGGAAGGCGCGAGTTTTCCCCAGAGCGCAATTCCCAGATGGCGCTCTTCCTTCGCGTCCGGTTCAAGGAAGACGCGGCCCAATTCGAAAATCGCGACCCGTTCCGCGCCGGCCAGGACATTGCGCGCCCAGACATCGAGGAGAGGCGTAAACAAACTTTTCCGGAGCGCGACGTGGTCTTCGTTCAGCGGATTGCGCAATTCAACCGCGCTTTCCGCTACGCTCGCTTTGCGGGAAATCAATTTTGACGTCCGCGCTTCATTCAGTCCCCGGCCTACCAAACGCGCGCGAACGCTCGCCTCAAAATCGTGACTTCGATCCGCTCCAGATTCGGGCGTGAAGCGGCTGCGATAGCGCAGCGGGACATGGTCGATGCCAAACACGCGGACGAATCTCTTCGATCAAATCGACGTCCCGTTGCAGATCGAAACGGTGACTCGGAATTCGCCACGAACTTCGGTCTTTACTCGAACTGACTCGCTGCAAACCGAAGCCCTGCAAGATTTCATCGACGCGGGTCGGCAGAACTGAAATGCCGATCAGTTCGTCAACGTGCTCGTAATGCAGCGAAACATCCGGAGGCGGCGGTGGAAGTTTTCCCCCTGTCGCAATTTCCGGCGCCGGCTTCGCGCTGGCAATCTCGCGCATTAATTCGGCCGCACGATTCGATGCCGCGAGAACCATTCCTGGATCGACGCGCCGTTCGAAGCGATAACTGGCGTCGCTCGGAAGATTCAAGCTGCGCGCCGTCCGCCGAACGCTCGCCGGCAAAAACCAGGCTGCTTCCAGCAAAATGTTTTTCGTCGCTTCGGTCACGCCCGTTTCTTCGCCGCCCATCACGCCCGCAATTCCAACGGCTCGTTCCTCATCCGCGACGACAAGGTCGGTGGGTTTTAGCGCATAAGTTTTTCCATCGAGCGCGAGAACCTTCTCGTTATCCCGCGCGAGACGGACGTTGATCGCGCCTTTCAACTTGTCCGCGTCGAAGGCGTGCGTTGGCTGGCCCAGCTCGACCATCACGAAGTTTGAGATGTCGACGATATTGTTGATCGAACGAATGCCGACGCTTTCGATTCTGGCGCGCAACCATTCCGGGCTCGGCCCGACCTTTACGTTCTCGATTTTGCGAAAGGAGATGAATGGACATTCCTTCGGCGCGGAGATCGCGATGGAACCGGCCCATCCCGGCGCCCCGTCACCCGGCCGGGGCGAGGCTGTGGCTGCTCCAGTAAGCGCCGCAATCTCGCGCGCCAAACCTAAATGGCTCAGCAAATCGCCACGATTCGGCGTGATCTCCACGTCGAAGATCGTGTCTTCGGGAAACAGCGACGCGATGGGTGCGCCGATCTTCGCTTCGGGCGACAGAATGAGAAGACCGTCGCCGTCTTCGGAAAGTCCGAGTTCGCTGGGGCTGCACAGCATTCCCTGCGACTCGACGCCGCGGAGCTTGCTCGGCTTGATCTTTAGGCCGCCGACCAGAACCGCTCCCGGCAAGGCCAGCGGAACTTTGTCGCCTGCCTTGTAGTTCTTCGCGCCGCAAACGATCTGGCGCAGCTGGCCGCTGCCGTCGTCAACCTGACAAACGCTGAGGCGGTCCGCGTTCGGATGCTGCTCCGAAGCTTTGATCTGCGCGACGACGACGTTGTCGAAGTTCGCTCCGCCTTTTTCGACGCCCTCGATCTCAACTCCGGCCATCGTGAGCAGGTCCGCCAGTTCGTCGACGCTCGACGGCAGCTCCACGAATTCGCGCAGCCAATTAACGGAGAATTTCATAGCAATACTCCGCCGCTGTCATCCCGAGTCCCGCATTTGCGGGACGAGGGACCCCTCAGTTGCAACTTCGAAGGCGCAAGCGAGCGCGAGCGTCCGCTCTGACGTAGACGCATAAACCTGTCGCGAGAGCGGTTGAGCGCTTGTGAGGTCCCTCGGCGTGCTACGCCAGCCTCGGGATGACACGTCGGTGATGCGAACGTGCCTCGCTCTCATGCGAACTGCCTCAGGAACCGCAGATCGTTCGCAGCGAAATAACGAATGTCGGGAATGCCGAAAAGGATCATGGCGAGACGGTCCATCCCGAGACCGAAAGCAAAGCCGCTCCACTTTTCGTCATCGTAAGCGTTATCGCCGCGGGCGCGATTCACCTGTTCGTAAACGGCCGGATGCACCATTCCGCAGCCGCACATTTCCAGCCATTGCTCACCGCCCCTCAGCGCTTTCGATTTCACGTCGACTTCCAGGCTCGGCTCGGTGAACGGAAAATAATGGGGCCGAAAACGAATCTGGGTCTCGGCGCCGAAAAGTTCGCGCAGGAAAAATTCCAAGGTGCCTTTCAAGTCGGCGACGCTCACTTTTTCGTCGATGTAAAGACCCTCGATCTGGTGGAACTGGGCGCTGTGGGTCGCGTCGACTTCGTCGCGGCGATAGGCCCCGCCGGGCGCAATGATGCGGATCGGCGGCGGCGCTTTTTCCATGGTCCGAATCTGGACAGTCGAGGTGTGGGTCCGGAGAAGCCGGCCATCCGGCAAATAAAATGTGTCCTGTTCGTTCCGCGCCGGGTGATCGGGCGCCGTGTTGAGGGCGTCGAAGCAATGCCATTCGGTTTCAACATCGGGTCCCTCCGCGAGGGCGAATCCCATCCGGCGAAATATGCCGATGCTGCGATCGAGCATCTGGGTGAGGGGATGCCGGCTTCCTTCCTCCGCAGCGGAGCCGGGGAGCGAGATGTCGATGTTCGCCAGCTCGCGCGCTTCCTTTTCGCCGCGGAGCCGCTCAACTCGTTCCGCGATCGCGGCTGTCACGGCCGTCCGCGCTTCGTTCAGCAGTTTCCCGACGACGGGCTTGTCTTCTTTGCCGAGCGATTTCATTCGCTCGGCCCAGGCCGAAACGCTGCCCGCCCGCCCGAGGTAGCGGACGCGGGCCGCTTCCAGCGCCTGCTCGTCGGAGGCCGCGTTAACTTCGGCCAGCGCAGCGTCGCGCAGTTGTTCCAGCTCGTGTGGCATGGTGAAACTGTAGCGGCGGTCTGTGACCGCCGAAAGATTTCTCGCGGCGCGTTCGGCGGTCACAGACCGCCGCTACAACTAAGCCGCTTTCTTCTTCGTCTTCGCTTTCTCTTCGAGCGCGGTTTTCACCTGCTCGACGATTCCCTTGAACGCGGCTTCATCGGTAATCGCGAGATCGGAAAGGATCTTGCGATCGAGCCCAATGTTCGCCGCTTTCAGGCCCTCGGCGAAACGGCTGTAGGTAATACCCTGGGCGCGAACGGCCGCGTTGAGCCGCTGGATCCAGAGGTAACGGAACGTCCGTTTCCGAGTTTTGCGATCGCGATACGACCAATATTTGGCCTTCATCGTCGCATCCTTGGCGTAGCGAAACAGTTTGGAACGGCGGCCGCGGTAACCCTTGGCCGCGTCGATGACGCGTTTGCGTCGCTCCCGGCTGGCGGGAGCATTAGTAGCTCTTGGCATTTTGTTTTGCCCCGAATTGCTTCAAGGCTCCTCTTTCAGCGAATTGTTCTTTGGTTGGTGATCTGCGCGACCTCATTCGCTGATTTGGCTCCGCTATGGCAGGACCAGGTGGGCAGATCGACGCGAGGCCATTCGGCGTTCGCGGGCCGGAAAGGTAACGAAGTGCCGGATGGGTGCAACCTCGTAATCGCTGTAGCCGTCGGCCTGTGGCCGACGCGACGCTGGCTGGGACATTGCCAATCCGCGCCGCGCTCGCCCTAGGCGAGCGTCTACATCGCGAGGGCAAAAATTTTCGCATTGGCCGCGCGGGCCGCGACTCCTAAAATCGTGGCTTGAACTGGCTCGCCCGATATCGCCGGAGCGTGGTGGCGGCAACTTGCGCGCTCTGCACGGGGATCGTTGTCCTTGGACACGTTTTCCCGAGTCTTCCTTTTCTCTCCGGGATTTGGGAGCAGGAACAGAGTTTCGAGGATTTCCTCCAGCGCGAGGGACGCAAGGCCAGGATTCACCCCGAGTTTGTATTTTTGGGCATCGACCAGTCGACGCTGGAGCTGCCGCCTCCGACGCCGGAGGAAATCGCGAGCAGCCGCGGAACCCAGCTCCTGACCGAGAGGCCTTATCCATGGTCTCGTGAAATCTGGGCGCTCCTCCTGGATCGCCTCTTCGCCGCCGGCGCCAGGGGAGTAATTTTCGATCTTGTCAGCAACCCGCCAAACGACGGAGACGCGATTTTCCATGCCGCCCTCGATCGATACCGGGATCGGGTGGTGCTCGGCGCGAACTTCGATGAATCGCGCGGCATGCAAACAGTCGTTCCCAACGCCGAGCTGATTCCGCCCCCCGCTATTTTGGACGAACGGGTCGGTTTCGTGAATTTTTTCGCGGACTCTCTCGACCGGAAGGTTCGATCGATTCGTTATCAGCTCACCGATCGGCTCCTGGCCGATCTGCCGCCCCATCCGTCCCAGGAAGTTTATTATGCAATGTCCGCCCGGATGTTGAAAAAGATCGGGCACGGAGCGGACGTGCCCCAGGACTTTCTCCCTCATCAGTTGCGTTTTGGGCCCAACGGCGCTTATCCGGCGCTGCCGCTCTACGAAATGTTTGATGCGAAGCTCTGGCGGGCCAACTATGCGGAGGGCGCTTTCTTTAAAGATAAGATCGTCCTGGTGGGAGCATCGTCGCAGGTTGCCCACGACTTCGTGGCTACGCCAATGGACCCGGCCACACCGGGCCCGCTCCTCCATATCCACGCGATGGTGGCGGCGATTGATCATGACTTTCTCCAGTCCACCTCGAGACGCACCAACCTGATCTTAGTGGCGATGGCCGGCGTGTTGGCGTGGTGTTTGATCGCCCTCATCCGCCGGCCCCTGGTCAGCGTCGTTGCCATGTTGGCAGTGACCGCGGCTTACCTGGTGTTCGCCCGTCTTATCTTCGACCGCACCGGACTGCTCGTCCTGGTCGTCCCGGTGCTCTCGGCGTTCCTGGTGGGGGGATTCCTGTCCTTGCTCTTCGAGTACGTGATCGAGCGGATGGAGAAGGTGCGGACGCGGCGGACTCTGGAGCGCTATGTCTCGAAGAACCTGGTAAAAGAGATTCTCGAAAATCCTGACAGCTTTTACAGCAGCCTCCGCGGGGTTCGTCTGCCGGCCACGATTCTTTTCTCCGACATCGTCGGCTTCACCGGCATGACGGAAAGCGCTGATCCGGAGAAATTGGTGGCGCAACTCAACGAGTATTTGAGTCGAATGACCGCGACCGTGTTCGAAAACCAAGGCACGCTGGACAAGTTCATCGGAGACGCGGTGATGGCGGTTTGGGGAAATGTGAAAAGTGGGGGCGTGGCGGCGGACGCAAGAGCCTGCGCCAGGGCCGCGCTCGCGATGCGGCGCGAGCTGAAGGCGCTCAATGAAAAATGGGCCACCGAAGGCATTGCTCCATTTCACATCGGAATTGGGATCAATCACGGCGATGTCCTGGTGGGCAACATCGGCTCGCAAGAGAAGGCGGACCCGACTGTGATCGGCGACGCGGTGAACCTGACGTCGCGCCTCGAGTCGTTGACCCGAACTTATTCCGTCGACATTCTCGTTGGAGTGCGCGCGGCAGAGTTAATCCGCGATGAATTCGATCTCCGAAGTGTGGCCCTGGTCCAGGTGAAAGGTAAGACCCAGCCGGTCGAGATTTTCACTTTGATTGGAGCGAAGAACGATCCGACCGACAAGGAGTTCCTCGAAAGACTCGAGACGTATGAGGCCGCCTTCCGGAAATTCCGGGAACGCGATTTCAGCGAGGCGAAGATCCTGTTTTCGCAGTTTTTGGAATTTTATTCTGACGATTTCCTGGCAAAAATGTACCTCGACCGCGCGCTCGAATACGAGAAGCAACCTCCCGAGGCAGCGTGGGACGCGGTGGAGGTGTTTAAGAAAAAATGACGACAACGAGCCTCCATGCCGTCCCGGCCCAACCTGACCTGGAACATCCCGCTTGCCCGGTTTGTCGCAGCGAGAAACGCGACTTTGCCTGGGAACTATCGGAAGGTTACCGGCTGGCGCGTTGCCACAATTGTGGCGTCCATTATCTCTATCCGCGACTGACCGAGGAAGCGATGCAATTGGTTTATCAGGACCCGACCTATTTCCAGGGCGGACAAAGCGGCTATGCGGATACGAGCTACGCCGACCAGGAAGCGGCGCTGCGAGCTACTTTCAAATGCGTGTTGGACAATTTGCAGAAGCGCGGAATTGCGCGGGGCGACTTGCTGGAAGTTGGCTGCGGCTATGGATACCTGATGGATGAGGCCGGGACTTACTTTCGACGGCGAACCGGAACCGAGTTTTCGCCGGAAGCGGCGGCCCGCGCGCGCGAAACCGGCGCCGAAATTTTTGTTGGAGGTATCGAGCAGGTGCCGGCAGAAGCTCTGTTCGACTGCGCGCTCGCCATCCAGGTCATCGAACATATCTACGATCCCGTCGGCTTTATGAAGCAGATCGTGGCACACCTCAGGCCCGGCGGCTACGCTCTCCTGGCAACGCCGGACATCGGAGGAGCATTGCGCAAGCTGATGGGGCGAAGCTGGCCCTCGTTCAAGGTCCCGGAACACGTCGTCTACTTTGATTTCGATTCCCTGCAAAAATTGATGAGCGAAGCCGGCTTGGTCAAGATTGCGAGGTTGCCATATCCGCATGCCTTTCCTCTGGGATTGATCGCCGGTAAGTTCGGTTTGTCTCTGCCCAAAGCCCTGGGTCGGATTAATCTCTGGGTTCCGGCTACAACGGTCGCTGCCTTTGGACAACTGCCTTCATGAATGACCCATCTTCCAACCTCATCTCCGTCGTAGTTCCCGTCTTTCAGGAGGCTGAAGCGCTGCGAACGTTCCTGGCTTCGGTTCGTCATGCCCTTGGTCAGGCCGCGATTTCATACGAGGTGGTGTTGGTCGATGACGGCTCGTCCGATAACACCTGGCCTATCATTGCCGAGGAAGCGAAGGCATCGTCGTCAGTTCGCGGTTTCCGTCTCAGCCGGAACTTCGGGAAAGAGGCCGCGCTCTGCGCTGGACTCGAGGAAGCCCGAGGCGCCGCCGTCCTGGTTATGGACGGTGACGGGCAGCATCCGGCATCCCTGTTGCCGGAAATGATCCGAATGTGGCAGACCACCGGCGCCGATATCGTGCAGGCCGTAAAACGCAGCCGGGGGCGGGAATCCTTCTCGAACAAGGCAAGCGCTCTTCTGTTCTACATCGTTTTGGAGAAGTTCTCTGGATTCCATCTCAAAGGAGCATCGGATTTCAAGTTGATGAGCCGGAAGGCTGTAAACAGCTGGTTACGGATGGGTGAGCGCAATGTTTTCTTCCGCGGGATGACAGCGTGGATGGGCTTTACGACCGTGCAGATCCCATTTGAGGTGGTCGACCGCGCGCGCGGCCAGTCGACCTGGTCCTATTTGAAACGGTTGAAGCTAGCCGTTACCGGCATAACCGCGTTCTCTTCTGTGCCTTTGCAGCTAGTAACATTTGCCGGCGGGTTGTTCCTCGTCTTTTCAGTCATCCTCGGGGCGCAAACCATCTACCTGAAGCTTTCCGGCCAGGCCGTGAGCGGATTCGCTACGGTCATTCTCCTCGAGCTTATAATCGGCAGTTGCCTAATGATAAGTCTCGGCATCATTGGAGAATACCTGGCTCGCATTTACCGCGAGGTTAAGCGGCGCCCTCGTTACCTGATCACCGAATCTACGGACACGACCGGCCCCGCGAGTCAGGCCTAGTCTAGTTGCGTGGCAGATCGATAGTCGTCACTCGACCGCTAAAGGCGCAAAGGACATAAACCTTTCCATGGAACACCGCTAGCCCCGATGGCCCGTCGAGTTTGGAAGGCGGTTTCGGCTGCAGTGCCTGAAGCCGGGTGCCTTCCGGGTCGAACACAAGGACCTCATCAGTCGTAGGACTGGTGGCGTAAAGGCGGTCTGTTTGCGAGTCGAACCACAGATCCTGGAACGACCAGCCACTAACCTGCCAGCTATCTACCTGCCACTTCGAGAGGAACTTCCCGGTTGTATCAAAGACCTGAATGCGGCGGTGGTGAGGGTCAGCGACATACACGCGCTGCCGCCTGGGATCGACCGTCACGGCGGTCGGTTCGTCAAATTGTCCATCGCCCGCGCCCTGAGAACCCCACGTGGCCAGGACAGTGCCGTTCGTATCCAACTTTACTACCCGGGACCGCCCCTGGTCGACGACGTAAACGAAGTCGTCAGGCGTTATCCAGACATCACGCGGCCCATAGAAACCCGGGGCCGGTCCAGTCCACTGAGTGATGAAACCGCCGTCACCGGTGAACTTTTGCACGCGATGATTGCTAACGTCGGCCACGTAAATGTTGCCTTTGCTGTCAACGGCAAGACCATTCGGTTCCTGGAATTCGCCCGGGAAGGGCCCTTCCGCCGAACATCGATAGGAAGGCTCCCGTCGCCGCGAACTTCTGGACGCGGTTGTTAGATGAGTCGGCGACAAAAATATTTCCAGACCGATCGGCCGCGATACCGCGGGGAAAATCGAACTGTCCTCGGCCCTCCCCTTTTCCTCCTTGGAAAACGGAGACAGGTGGCAGCTGCAAGATGCGTTGATTTATCTTCTTGGGGTCCGGCCGCTTTAACACTTTGGGCGGCGGGTCCGGCACCTTGTAGATAACCAGGCCGTAATAGTGGTTGGTCTTGTCCTCCCACACTTTGGGAAGATTCAACGAATACAATTCTTCGTTAGGTCGCTTGATGAATTCGTTATTGCGCCGGATACCGTCATCGATCGCCACATAAGCGATCTTATGTTTGTGGAGGAGACGAAAGACCGCATAAGGATCGGTGCTTTCAAAGAGCTGGCGGTATTCCTGGTCGCGACTGGGTTGTATCGTAGCCGGCGCTCCAGGAAAAGGAGGGCCAGCCATAGAAGATGCTGCGGCCGGCCAGAAGGATCTGGTGATTAACGAAGCGGTCGCTGAGGAAAATATCATGGGGTTTGGTATTTTCCTGGAGCCATTTGACCGACGGGATCTCCCACATGCTTCAGCTGGATCCAGACGCAGTTGTGGATCGCAAACAGGTCGATGAGCGCCGCCGAGAATGATGGCAGCTGGGACGAGGAAAGCGACCGGGCGGGAACAGAAGGCGCGAACCAGGATGGCTTGAGAAGCCAGAGCCGCCAGATCCCGTAGGCCGCAAAGAGATTACTGATGATGAGCCAGATATTGAGGTATTTGTGGTTAGCGAGAGTCTCAATGCTTATCTCGAGGCAGAACGTCATCACGAACATGGTGCAAAGAGTGAGAAAGAACCGGCGTTGAAACCAGGTCGCGAAACAGAGCGCGACCGGCTACCAGCCCCCATTTCAGGCCGAAATGAAAATCCGATGTAACGGATGACATTCGACCAGGTGGGCTGGTCGATGATATAGCCCCAATGCAGCAACGAATGAGTGGGCGTTGGTGCCCCGCCAGACTTCAAGGAGAGCCAGCTGAGGCAGAGCAACCAGTCCTGCCATTAATCCGAGCCCGACCATTTGCCGGCGGCAAGGAAACAGGACGAACAGTCCGGCGAGGATGGCGAAGGCGGCGGTGAAGACAAGTGCGTTCCAGAACGGCAGCAACCCAAGGAGGCAGCCGGCGAACAGGAAGCTTTTGTCAAAGACAACAAGGTTACTGGCTGAGCTGCGCGGAGTCGTGTGAAGAAGCGGAATGGCCTGGAGGGGCGTCTGGCGGGAGCAGATCTCTGCATAGGTCTCGTAAGGACCTATGGGACCTATCAGGGCTTCCGGAGCGATTGCTGCTACTTTCGCCGCGGCATGTTGCCGATACCGATCGAGAAGGAACAAGAGAACGACAAGAAAGATCCCAACCGCGCTGGCGAAGTGGCGCTGGTTTAGGTAGACGACCTGGGTCCAGATCCCCCATAACTCACCGCGATAGGGATAGCCCGAAGGAAGAAAATCCTTTAGTCCGAGGATCGAATGAAAGGCCGCCGAGAGCGAGGGCTGGGCGCTGAAGGAACGAGACAAAGCTAAGGGTGCCATGAAAGAAAAAGAGGGCCGCGCCGAGCCGGCCGACGGTCGCGAGATTGAAAGAGTGACTGTCCCAGCGCCATCACCAGGACAAGCATCGAAACGAGGGTGAGGATGCTTAAAGGTTAAGGCTCCACGCGAGGTTAAGTCCGAGGAAGGTGAGGTTTCCTGCCTGGAAGTAAAAGAGGAAGTGGTAGCGAATAGGTTTCGCCGGAAAAATGCGGATACTGGGTGGGGAAGTTATGACCGACGGCAAAGCTTTGGATGATCGCGGTGTTAGGGCCCGAAGTCGCTCCATTCGTTATTGCCGATCAGCAAGGTCCCGTCCTTGTAGTTGAGGGTGGCGAACATCATCCAGCAGGCGAAGCGAGAAAAGCCAGGAGCGTGACCCAGTCCCACAAAGCAGAACCAGGAACGCGCGGCGAACGAAGCGCGCAGCTTCGGCCGGCAAGCGCCGCCGGATCAGTCCAGATCGCGCCCACGGGCCAGCGCGAGGAAACAAAGGTTCGCCCAGAGCAGCGGGGTCGGGCGGTGTGCGCTAAAGACCCAGGCGGCGAGGTAGGTAAACCAGGAAGCTGAGCAAGAACCCGACGAGCACGGCGGTGGCGCACCGTTGGGCGACGGAAAGGAATCGGAAAAAACGACGGCAAACCTGATCGCCGAGATAGATGGCGAGGACCAGGTAGATGAAGAGCGAAGCATGGCGAAGGTTCAGGAAACAGGCCGGACGCCGGAAGGACCAGGCTGACGACTTCGGCATAAGCGTGATGCAACGGGCGAAACATTCGGGAGTGCATGAGCCCGTTGCGGTTTAAAAGAAACTCGCCAGCAATGCGAGCACTCCGAGTCCATAACGCACGGATCGGCCGAAACCGATGGTGCTCGCTTCCGGGAAATAGCGGTGCGGCACTGAGATTTCCTCGAGACGCGCGCCGAACCAAACCGCCTGCGCCACGATTTCCTGGTCGAAGATGAAATCATTCGAGTTAAGAAGAAACGGCGTGGTTTCGAGAAGACTTCGGCGAAAAGCGCGAAAGCCGGTGTGATATTCGGAGAGTCGAAGCCCGAAAACTTTGTTCTCGCACCAGGTGAGGAAACGATTCGAGAGCCGTTTGTAGAACGGCATGCCGCCCGCGACGCGCATAGGCCATGCGTGAGCCGAGCACGAGGTCGGCGCGACCTTCCACGATGGGTCGCACAATGTCCGGGATCTTTTTTGGGTCGTATTGGTAATCGGGATGGAGCATGACCACGATGTCGGCGCCGGTCTTGAGCGCTTCGACATAGCACGTTTTCTGGTTCCCGCCGTAGCCCTGATTTTCGCGGTGCAGAAAAACCCGCAGGCCGAGCTTCCGCGCGACCTCGACCGTCGAGTCGGCCGAGACGTCGTCGACCACGATGCATTCCTGGACGCTGCCTTGCGGGATCTCGCGAAAGGTTTGCTCGAGGGTCTTGCTGGCGTTGTAGGCCGGCATGATAGCGACGATTTTCGGGGCTGGCATCGTTCGGGCTAATCTTTTTCCAGCCTTGAGCCGTTGCCAATCGTAATCGTCCAGGGGCGGGATGAGGGGATGAGGGGTTGAGGGGTTGAGGGGTTGAGGGGTTGAGGGGTTGAGGGGGGTTGAGGAAAAACGTGGCGACAGAATCCTCTCAACCACTCAACTCCTAACCTCTCGACATTCCTCCCCCAAGTCGCTAGCCAAATTCGCACGGCGCGGCGTAAAGGAATCCGCGTGATCAGCGGCGAGAAAATTTCATTTCCTCGGGATCTGCGGCACCGCCATGGGATCGGTGGCGGCGGCATTGCGCGAGCGCGGCTTTGTCGGTCACCGGATCGGACGAAAGCGTTTATCCGCCGATGTCGACCTTTCTCGAAAGCAAGGGAATCACGCTCAGCTCCGGTTACCGGCCGGAGAACATGCCTGCGGACGCGGACGTGATCGTGATCGGGAATGCTATGAAGCGCGGCAATCCCGAAGTGGAAGCGGTCCTGAACCGGAAGCTCTATTATGTCTCGCTGCCGGAGCTGCTGAAGGAGCTGTTCCTGCGGGGCCGGCACAATCTGGTCGTGACCGGCACGCATGGAAAGACGACCACGACTTCGCTGCTTACCTGGATCCTGACGGTCGCCGAGCTGGAACCCAGTTACGTCATCGGCGGTCTTCCGGCGAATCTTCAGGCAGGGCGCCTTTTCAACGATTCGAAGTATTTCGTGATCGAAGGCGACGAATACGATTCCGCGTTTTTCGATAAGCGCTCGAAGTTCGTTCATTACCTGCCCGAGCTGCTCATCGTGAACAACATCGAGTTCGATCACGCGGACATCTTCAACAACCTCGACGAGATCAAGCTGAGCTTCCGCCGGCTTTTCAACATCGTGCCCGCAAAACGGGATGATCCTGTTGAACGGCGACGACCGAACTGCGTGGATGTCGCGCGGCAATTGCAGCCGTTGATGGCGCAGATCGAGGAAGTCGGCTTTTCACCGAACTGCGCGCGCCAAATTTCGCGACGCGACTCTTATTCGTGGACGGGTCGATTTCGTCCTGGGGGCGACAAATTCGAGATGCCGCTCATCGGCGAATTCAACGTCCGCAACGCGGCCATGGCTGTCTCGGCGGCGCAGATTCTACGGCGTGTCGCTGGAGAAAATTCGCGAGGCGCTCAAGAGCTTCAAGGGAATCGCGCGCCGGCAGGAGCTGCGCGGTGAAGTCCGGGGGATCAAGGTGATCGACGATTTCGCGCATCATCCCACGGCGCTGCGGGAAACGTTGCGCGCGCTCCGGCAGCGTTATCCTGGCTCGCGGATCTGGGCGGTCTTCGAGCCGCGGTCGAACACGACGCGCCGCGCGATTTTCCAGGAGGAACTGCCGGAAGCGCTGAAGCTGGCCGACGGCGTTTTCATTTCGCAGATCGCGCGTCTCGACCAGCTCCCGGAAAAGGACCGGCTCGACCCGCAGGCTGTGATCAAAACGATCGCCGCCGCGGGCCGTGCCGCCTTCTACGAACCGGACGCCGCCCATATTATAGAGAAGCTCGTGCCGTTGGTGAAGGAGAACGACGTGGTTGCGATCTTCAGCAACGGCGGCTTCGACGGGATTCACGGGAAGCTGCTGGAAGCGTTGAAAGCTCCGTTGTAGCGGCGGTCTATGACCGCCGATCGCCAGAGGGAGGCGCTGCGTTGTAGCGGCGGTCTATGACCGCCGATCCCCAGAACGAAGAACCGCAGAAGGAACGTCTCCGGCGCCTCGACCGCATCTTCGCGCCCTCGCCTATTTTCTTTGCTACGGCATGCAGCTTTGATCGCCGTCCCCTACTGGCAAACGACTCGGTTCATCACAGATTCGTCGAGTTCGCTCAAGCTGGGGAGACGCACGGTGCGTACGTCGGCGCGTATGTGCTGATGCCTGATCATCTGCATTTGTTCGTCGCCTTCGAAGAAGAGCGAACGATCGCCAGTTGGATGAAATCGCTAAAGAATTCGTTGTCGAAGGCAATGCGAGGAAGCGGAGTTTCAGCGCCTCATTGGCAGAAGGGATTCTTCGACCATGTTCTGCGGAGCAGCGAATCCTACGAGCAGAAGTGGGAATATGTTCGCGATAATCCGGTGCGCGCCGGATTGCGGAACAAATGGAACGACTGGCCCTATCGTGGCGAAATTTGGCAGCTGGAATATCGCGAGTGATGCAGCGTTCGGCGGTCATAGACCGCCGCTACAACGCAGCGCCTCGTTCTGGGGATCGGCCGCCGCTACAATAACATCACTCCGTGTGGTCGTGGACGATGCGCCATCCGGCGGGGGTGAGGCGGAAGATCAGATCGAAGGTGCCATGCGGATTATCATTCTTGCGCCGCAGGCTCCATCGCCCGAGCACCATCACATGTTTGGCATTCACGGAATTGAATTGGATGTCGGAGAAGGTGAGCCGCCCCATTTTCGCTGCGTTGTCGTATTTCCGATGGTAACGGTCGCGAACGGTTTGCCAGCCCCGGGTGATCTTCCCGCCGGAGACAAACTCCAGTTTGTCCGAGCGCACGTAGCCGTCCATGAACCCGTCGATATCGCCGCGGTTCCAGGCCGCGACTTGGGTGTTTAAGACCGCGAGGATTTCCGCGTTCGCGTTAGAGTTAGAGTTAGTGGCGGCCGAAACACTGCCCGCCGCGAGAACCAAAAGAGCGATGGCGAATAGTTTCATACGGGATGCGGGATGCGGGATGCGGGATACGGGATGCGGGATGCGGGATGCGGGATGCGGGATGCGGCCTGGGATAGTAGGCCCCACGGGCCGACGGAATAAAGCCCGGAGTGATGCGAAGCAAAACTCCGGGTAATGCATTCAGTGTGTCGAACAAGCCCCTGACAAGGGGCGGCGGAACGCCGGTTGGATTGATCTTTCCGCCATGTTTTCCATCGCCCCGTTGACGCGGTTCAGATCGTTTCATGGGACCGATCCCGGAGTTCGCATTGCTCACTCCGGGCTTTAATCCCTCGCGCCTCCGGCGCTGAGAGGAGATGCGGCGCTTGATTTCTATCTCGCATCCCGCCTCGCGTATCTCGCCATCCTCTATAATCTTGACCTCGTCCCCCCCACCATTTACATAAAGCGCGTGCTTCGCCCTGCCTGTTTCGTGGCGCTGTCGCTAGCCGCGTTCAGTATCGCTGCTGGGCAGCCGTCTGTTGCTCCGTCGACGTCGCCGGCCTCCAAGCCGCCTGCATCGAAGCCGGCCGCCTCTCAACCGCTTACTTCAAAATCAACGCCCGCGCCTTCCACCAAAACCACGCCGGCAAGAGAAGAGATCGCGCCTCTCCCGACTACGACCGCTCCGTCGACAACCGCCGCCACGCCCACGCCGGCGCCTAATCCGGTAACGGGGACCAACCCGCCGCCCTCCATTCCGGGAATGACGCCTCTTCCCGACAAGACCATCACGCTCCAATTCCCGAACAGCGACGTCGTGGACGTGCTCCGCTATTACGAACAGATCACCGGCAAAAAGCTGATTATGGACAACTTCGTCCAGGGCAAGGTGAACATCGCCCTTAGCCGTCCGGTCCCGCGCGACGAAGCCATCAAGATCATCGAGATGAACCTGCTCATGAACGGCTACTCGCTCGTGCCGGCGGGCGACGACATCGTGAAAGTAATTGGCACCGGCCGCAGCCCGCGGAACGCCGGCATCCCGCTCATTTCCGACGAGGCGGACATTCCTGAAGGGGAGCACGTCATCAGTTTTCTGTTCAAGCTTCGCTTTGCCGATCCGGTCGAGCTCCAGCAGGTGCTCGGTCAATATCTTTCGCCGCCCCAGGCTTACACCTCTTTCCTGGCGTTGCCGAAAGCCGGGAGCATTCTGATCACGGAAAATTCCAGTGTCATCCGGACGCTGATCCGGATCGTCGACCAGATCGACGTGCCGCCGGCCCAGGTAGTGAGCGAGTTCATCAAGCTCGAGCGCGCCGATGCCACCAAGGTCGTCGAGATGTTGAAAGAAGTTTTCGATAAAGGTGGAGCGACCACCACGACCACGACGACGGTTGCGCCCGGGGTCCGTCCCGTGCGCCCGAATGTGCCGCCGCAGCCGCAGCAAGTCACCAATCAGGTTCAGTTCGAAGGCGACCTGAGCGCATTCACCGCCTTGAGCGAGGACTCGATCGTCGTTGGCAAGATCAAGATCGCAGCGGACGTGCGGACGAACCGGATCCACGTCATTACCCGGCCGGTTAACATGCCGTTCATCAAGAAGCTGATCTCCGAGTTCGACGCGAACGTGGAATTTGGAAAGCCGGTGACGCGCGCACTTCGTTACATCAGCGCGGCGGAAGTGCTGCCCGTGATCGTGCAGACCTTGACCGAACCGGGCACGAACCAGGGGGGCGGGGGCCGATAGCAGCAACCCAGCCGCGGCCCAGCAACAGGCCAATCAGAATCAGCGACGGACGACCAATCCGAGCAGCGGTGGTTTCGATTCCAACTCGAGTTCCGGCGGCGGCAGCCAGAATTTTTCGGAGGAACTTTCCACTCAGGCTGTCGACACGACCCCGAAAGCGGTCACGATCGGCAACGCGAAGATCATCGCCGACCAGCGATCGAATTCGATCATCGTGCTGGGCAATCGCGAGGTGGTGGTGAAGGTGTCCAAGCTCCTCGACGAGATGGATATGAAGTCGCCTCAAGTCGCGTTGAGCACAGTGATCGGCGAACTATCCTTAAATTCAGACCAGGAATTCGGGATCGATTGGTTTAAACAGGGGGGCACTCCTCACACAGATATTAATGGCCACGTCCTGCCCCGCACGCAGGGGGACACGAGCTTCGGTGGATTCTCCCGCAACTCGGCTGCCAACATCGTGGACCCTGCGAATATCCTAAGGTTGACCGATCTCCAGGCCGCGGCGGCCGGGGGCGGGACGACGCTTCTTTTGAGCAGCGCGCGGGATGGCCTGGCGGCGATCGTCAGCGCGCTTGACTCGACGGGACGATTCAAAGTGGTGAACCGTCCTGTTGTCTTCACCAGCAACAATAAGAAGGCGATTATTGCCTCCGGCCAGGAGATCCCTGTCCCGGTCAGCACCCTGTCTACGCTCGCTCCCACGACGACGGTACGGGTACGACGACGGGAAACGTTACGAATTTCGGCACTCAATCCAGCATTCAGTACAAAAAGGTCGCGCTTCAGTTGGAAGTAGTGCCGTTGATCAACTCGGAAAAAGAAGTGACGCTCGATATCCTTCAAAAGGTCGACAGTCTGGGCGCTGATCCCGCGGTTATCGATGGGAACGCGATCCCGACTATTGCGACGCGCTATATCAAAACGACCGTTTCCGCCCCGAACTGCTCGACCATTGTGCTGGGGGGATTGATCACAGAAAACAAACGGCTGCAGAAGTCTGGAATACCCTTGTTGAATCGAATCCCCGTTATTGGCGCTCTCTTTCGAAACACCAAGAAGATCACTGATCGAACCGAGCTGATCGTTTTAATGCGGCCGGAAGTGGCGCTGACGAATCTCGATCTTCATCGCCTGCGACAAAAGCACGAGGACAAGACACATTTCGGACCGGAGCTTGAACAGGACGATTGTCCGGATTGTCCGAAGACCGAGCCGATCGATGACAAACAGATCGTCCTTCCCGGTCCTGATCTGCCGGGAATGCAGTAGCGGAGCCGCTTCCGCTGCGATTGTCATCCCGAGCCGCGAAGACGGCGAGGGACCTCTCAAGCGGTCAATCCCTTTCGCGAAAACAGACGCGTCCGCCGTCAGCGCTCGCTCTGACCTATGCGCAAGCGCCGGCTTGCAATCGTGAGATCCCTCGGCGCGTTGCGCCAGCTCGGGATGACAGCTTTGCTGGCGCTCACGTCACTTGAATCCGAATTGTTCTTGCTGGCCGAAAAGCAAACCCGTATATCAAGTTTTATGTTCCCTTGCCCGAGTAGGTTCACTGTTGTCACTAGTGCCCTTCTGATGGCCTGCGCAGCATTCTCGGCGAGCTCGCGCAACGCACTCGGCGCAGCCAACGACACTCCCACGCCCACCGCTACTGCCACTGCCTCTCCCACTCCCACCGCTACGGCTACCGCATCCCCAAGCCCCACCGCTACCGCCACCGCTACCGCCACCGCGTCCCCCAGCCCCACCGCTACCGCCACGGCTACCGCGACTCCCACCGCCACCGCCACTGCCACCGCCAGCGCGACTGCCAGTGCCGCTGCCACCCCCTCGGCGTGGCTTGGCAACATCTCGACCCGAGCCCTAGTGGAATCCGGCGATAACGTTCTAATTGCTGGATTCACCGTGACAGGCGCAAAAGACAAGAAGGTAATCATTCGCGGGCTAGGCCCGTCGTTGTCCATGTCGGTAGGGAAGCGTCTCGCCGACCCGACGTTGGAGCTGCGGAACTCGGATGGAACGGTCTTGGGATCAAATGACGATTGGAGGTCCAGTCAGGAGGCTGACATTGAAGCGACCCACATCCAGCCGACAGATGACCGTGAATCCGCAATCATCGCGACGCTGCCGGCTAAAGGGGCGAGTTACACGGCCATCCTCAAAGGATTGAATGGAGGGACCGGGATTGGCGTAGTGGAAGTTTACGATCTTGATGGTGCGGCGGAGTCAGAGCTGGCGAACATTTCCACGCGCGGCGTTGTTTCAAACGGCGACAACGTGTTGATCGCTGGAACAATTATCCAAGGAACCAAGTCGCTAGGAGTGATTATCCGCGCGATCGGGCCGTCGCTATCGGTACCCGGCAAACTGGCAGATCCCACCCTCGAACTGCGAGACGCGAACGGCGGATTGATCGAGGCGAACGACAATTGGGGGGATAGCCCGAACAAGCAGGCCATTATCGACAGCGGATTAGCGCCAAGCGATCCGCTCGAATCGGCGATCATACGAACACTACCGGGAAATGAGCTGGGAAATAAGGCTAGCTACACTGCTATCGTTCGCGGCGTCGTTAAGGTGGGCTCGCCGACCGTTAGTCGAATACACTTTGGATCTTCCAGTACCGTGGAGGTTCAGCGGGTTCAGCTCCCCCGTGAGCCAACCGGCGGGACCTTTAACCTCTTTTTCACTCTTCCGAGTTCTATCGTGGCCGGGCAGCCCGGGGACAAAGCCGCGCTCAAGGGCACGATCACGATTCCTTGGAACGCTACTGCGGATGACATCAAGGCCGCGATCATCGCAGCGCCCAAGTTCCTCAAGTACGATCAGAACAATCATCTGACCGCCGGGCCGGATGAATTTCACGCTCTGTTTGATAGTGGCGGTGGCCTTGGCATCGCTGGCAACGAAGGCTCTCGCCGCGAACCGGTCGTTACCGGAAGCGCCAGCGATTTCACCATTCAGTTCGGTACGCTCACCACTGGGAATGTTGGGACCAGAAACCCATGGATAATAGGTCTCCCGCTGGTCGAAGTAGACGATAGCGCGATTAAATACGGCGACACCGGCGTCGGGGTAGTAGAAATTTACGCGCTCCACTAAGCAGCTCGGTCAGTGCATGCCTCAAGCCGCGGGGATGACAACTCAGGGCGTACCGGTTAAGGTCGCAAGATGGCCGCCCCTCCATTTCGTGTTTTTATCGGGTGGGACGAGCGGGAGCCGGAGGCGTATGAGGTAGCGCGGTTCTCTCTCGAACGGCACGCTTCGATTCCGGTGGAGGTCACCCCGATCAAGCTCGATGAGCTGCGCGCCCGCGGGCTTTATCGGCGCGGGGAAGACCCGCTGGCTGCGACCCAGTTCACCTATTCGCGTTTTCTCACGCCGGCCCTGGCCGGCTTTGAAGGTTGGGCGTTGTTTTGCGATTGCGATTTTCTTTGGCTCGGCGATGTCGCGGGGCTGCGCGAATTCGCCGATGAACGGAAGGCGCTCTTTTGCGTTCAACACGATTACCGCCCGACCGAAACGACGAAGATGGATGGCCAAGTCCAGAGCGTTTATCCGAGGAAGAACTGGTCGTCGCTGATGCTGTTTAATTGCGATCATCCAGCGGTCCGCAAGCTGACTCCGGAGCTGGTGAACAGCCAGACGGGGGCCTACCTGCACCGGCTGCAATGGCTCGCGGATGACGAGATCGGCGCGTTGCCGGAGGAATGGAATTGGCTCGAGGGCTGGTCGCAGCGCCCGGCGTCCGGGACGCCGAGGGCGGTGCATTTCACGCGCGGCGGCCCGTGGTTCGAGCAATGGCAGAATGTGGATTACGCCGACCTCTGGCTGGCGGAACGCGCCCGAGCGGAAGCCGTGATGGGATGAAAGGGGAGCATTCGCTCGCGGTCTGCTATCCAGTGTGGAATCGGCTCGATCTTTTCGAGGTCAGCTACCGGTCGCTCTTGCGACAGCTCGACGGGATCGAGGTTGCCATCTGGATTTTCGATAATGGGAGCGACGAGGAGACGCGCCGGTTCATTGCCGGCCTAACGAGCGATGAGCACCGGCTCTTCAAGGTCTTGCTCCCGCAAAACATGGGCCTGCCTTTTGTGGCCAACATTTTCTCCCAGCTCGTCACCCAGAATTGCGACTACGCCGGTTATCGCTCACCCAGTCACGTGATGCTGGCCGATGCCGACGCCTACTTCAAGAAGCCGGTCCGCGACCTGATCGAGATCCTGGAAGGGAGCGAGCTGGCGATCGTGAGCGGGCACGATTCCGTGGAGCACGAAAGCGCGAGGCAGTTTGTTCATGGAACGACCGTCGTTCGCGTGAAATCGATCGAGCGCGGCCTTTGCCTGCTCATGCGAGAAGAAACGCTGGCGGCCTGTGTCCCGTTCCCGCACCACACGAATATGAATGTGGATTGGGAGCTCATGCGCTGGCACCCAAGCTCGACCTCGGCGCGGGAAAGCGCGGTCGGTGCCGTTGACTACGTTGCGCACATCGGGCTTTACGACAGCACCCATCACGCGACCGGCGTTCCCGCGGATCGCGCGGAGGTCGCGGAGATCAATCAGATTCTGGAACGCGAAGGGTTGTTCACTCCGGAACGGCGCGAGCGAATGGAAAGATTCTGCCGTGAGGCATTGCAGCCCGGATACGAGCGGCAGTTCACCCCCGTGGACGGGCGTAGATGGTGAAAAGCAGGAGCCACCGCCGGCAATCGGGATCGCCGACTGGTTCCACGCCGTGAAATGAAGTGTCGCTTCGGGCGAAAGTGAAAAGGGAGTTCGGCAGAAAGGGCATGGTCGCGACGCGATTGAACCCGTCGGGCGAATGGTGGATTCCAGTCGGGCATTTGAAGGCTGGATCTTTCGGCACGTAAATCGATGTGCCCAGGTGCGCCTGTGAATCGTCGGCCGGCAGATAGAACAGCATCGTAATGACTTTGCCGGGAGCATCGCAGTGCGGGCCGATCTTGTAGTTCGTAATGTCCTGGATGAGCATCGCGTCGGCGTAGAACTCAAACGCATCGGCGCTTCTCTCCATGAAGGGCCCGAATTTTTGGAGCATAAGTTCCTGGAGCCGGCCTGACAGCATCCAGGCCGCGACGTCGCTCCAAAAATTTTTCTGAGCGCCCGGCAGCGCGCTCAATCTTCCAGGATTCAATTCCAGAACGAACCGCTCTTTGTATCCCTTGGCGCCACGCGCTTGTTCGATGGGAATCATGGCCATCGGATCGGGCAAATGACGCTGCATCTCGGCATAGAATGCGGGCGGAAACACCTCCTGGATGTAGGAGTGAGGGTAGGGGACGGAGTTAATCGGAGCGCTTGCGATCTTGTCGGTCAAATGCAACTCGGCGGACGGCAAAGTTGTCTCGGCAGTTTTCGAAGCACCAATCATATTCCAATTGTCAGGTTGCGCGTGGAGTATGACACGCCGCAGTCTATTGCCAACTCGATGGAACTTCCGCCGAACCTCAGTCTGGAACAGTATGCCGAGCTGAGTCCTTGTTCGGAGATCGAGCACGCGGGATTCAGAATGGTTTTCTTCACGCCCAACGCCGGTACTAAATGGCGGGTAGACACCATCTACCAAAAGGAGCCATCCACCCTCGAGTGGATCAGCGCTCTGGGTCGCGACGAGATCCTGTTCGATGTCGGAGCGAATGTTGGCATGTATACGATCTGGGCAGCCGTCACTCGACAGATGCGCGTTTATGCGTTCGAGCCGGAATCCCAAAACTACGCCCTGCTAAACCGCAACCTTCTGCACAATAACTTGAAGGACCGCGTGAAGGCCTATTGCCTGGGATTATCCGACAAGCAGGGCGTGACGGAACTATACATGACGGGAATGATCGCCGGCGGCTCCACCCATAACGTAGGGGAAGCCGTCGATTACAAGCGCGACCCGATGGTCGTCGGTTTTCGGCAGGGCTGCGTGGCATTTCGTCTCGATGATCTCGTATCGAGCGGCGGGATTCCCATTCCGAATCACATCAAGATCGATGTCGACGGGATCGAGCCAAAGGTCGTCGCGGGAGCAGAGCAGACGTTGAGGGAACACGCGGTAAAATCACTGCTCATCGAGGTCAATCCGGCGCTGGCCGACCATCGCGAGATGGTGCAAACGCTGAATGCGATTGGGTTCCGCCACGATCCAGCGCAGGTGGAACGGGCGGCTCGGAAAGAAGGACCGTTCAAGGGCGTCGCCGAATTTATTTTCAGGCGCTGACCCCTGTAGCGGCGATCTATGACCGCCGAATCCGTTTCCTCCGATGAACCGGCGGCAATCATCGGCGGTCATAGACCGCCGCTACAAAGAGCGCGACATAAGTTCGGCGTAACGGCCGGCGACATCATCGGGGATCCCCAGCGTTGCCAGAAATCGTTCCTGATTCGCGATCATGGCGTCACGTTCGCTGATGGATCGTTGGGCGAACGACCACCATTCCTCGGCGGACGAGACCGTTTCCAGCCCGGCGAAATTCGCGTGGTCCATCCGGCCTTCCGAATCGATCCAAACCGCCGCCGGAACTTTCGCGACCACGAAGTCGAAAACAATCGAGGATGGGGGGGAGATGGCGAAGCCAAAGCCGTTGAGATCCTGTTCGTAAAGCGGCCGGCCATTTCGCTGCACGCCAGGAGGGAGCTTCAATCCCATCTTATCCGTAAATTGGCCGGCGGGATGCGGACGAAAATCAATGGTTGCGCCGGCCGCGTGGACGCGCTCGGCAAACGCGAAAAATTGGGCGAGGAAATATTCGTGAACAGCTGGGCCGGTGAACCGGAGCGAGTGAAGATTCTCGCAGACCATTCCAAAATGAGACGGTTCGGCCCTTGGGCCGAGCGGCCGCGGTTCGATCATGTTCGGCGGGCCGGCGATGAAAAGCTTCGCGCGTTCGGCCTCAGGAAAGTTCTTGAGCCGTTCTTCAGCGAACCAGCCGGCAACGACATCGGCGGCAAATCGAATATCGCTTCCGTAGGCGGCTTCATGCGCGGCGTTGTGAAGAAAACCGATGCTCTCGAAGCCCTGTTGCGGCGCGACTTTCAGAAAAAAGTCGGGCAACGCCTTAAATAAATCATGGGTCAAATGATGGGGCGGGACGCTCGATTCGTGCCCGGCGATCAAGATGCCGGAGCGTCCTTCCAACTCGCCGGCGGCCTCTTTCCCCGGTTCACAATAAACTTTGGGCAGGCCTAACTCAGAACTGAGTTTGTTGACTTCTTCGCCAACGGGAAGACCGATCAAATATTTTGAGACAAGCAACTCGATGCGTTTTCCCGGGAGCGAATGCGCCAGCCGAATCAATGGCCGGAGAATCGGCACGTCCTGAGGCAGGGCGATGTAAAAAACAATGAGCGAATCTGCCATCACACCGTCGCAGTCTGTTTTGCCTCGACCACGATCCAAAACCCGTTGGCCACGTTTTCGAACTGAGTGATCTCGAAATGCTGACGCAGCCGCGGAAGCCACCACGAGGCCGGTTCCTGGATCAGGTGGGCGTTGCGACCGTCGGGTAGAAATTTCATTGCCGGCCCGCAATTCACCGAAAAAAATCCACGCTTCACCGTGATCGCGCGCAACTCGGCGAGCACGGCCTCGAGGAAATCCGGCTCAATATGTTCGAGCACATCGATGCAACAGACCAAGTCCGCCGGTTTCGGTTCGCCGTAAATCGGGAAGGCCGGGTCGAACGGGAAATAATCGAATTGGACAAGGCCGAGGTCGTTAAGCCCGCGCAACAAATTTTGCTTTCCCGCGCCGTAATCGGAGATCGAGTGGACGTCGTAGCGCACGACCAGCTCCTTGACGAGGGGCGCGAAGCTGAGCGACGCGAGCCCGTAGGTCGGGTTGCGATGCAACTCCTGCTGCTGTGCCAGATACTCGGCGGAAATTGTTTGATTAGCTGGCATTGGTTGGTGAGGCGCGTTTGCCGCCGGCCGCGGCGAATTCACACCGGCGAAACGCTGGGCCGGGTTCGCCGAAGATAACCCTTAGGTTGCATGGTCAGGAGGAAGCGCTCGCAATGCCGATCGATTACGAACTCGTCGGTCTCGGAAAGGAATCGATCGAGCGCCTCTGTCGGCCCGGGACCGTACTCCGGATAAACTGGGTGCCCGTTGATGTTCGTGTCCTCGACGATCAAATAATCGCCGGTTTGAACGAGCGGGCTGTAAGCGATCAACTCGTTGTAAACGTGGCTGGCTTCGTGATGAGAATCGAGAATAACCAGGGCCCGTTGGGTGCCGACGCTTCCTCGCACCTGGGCGATGACGGCCGAGTCGAGAGAAGATCCCACGATATACGAGATTCGAGGATGCTCCGGCAGATGGGGTTTGACGTCGACCTCGACCGTGACCACCTGCCCGTGACCGATCTGGTCGAGAAGCATCGCGAGGTATAACGCACTCCCCCCGCGCCACGTGCCCGTTTCGACCACGAAATCGGGACGGGTTCGCACGAGCAGCTCCTGATAGATCCAGAGGTCGAGAGGACATTTCATCATCTCGTAGCCGAACCAGCTCAAGGTATGGGTGTCAACGCGGTGCTCAAACCAAACGCGGTAGTAAAGCTCGTGGAATTTGCGAACAATTTCTTGTTCCTCCGCAGATAACTCGGCCTGATCGCGATCGACAAAGAAGTTTCCAAGCGGCGGGGTCATGCAAATTGACGTGGATTGGTCGCGAAGAAGAGCGGTCCCGATTTTCATCCCGGAACTCAGGATGTGCAACGAAGAGTCTCGCGTTGGACACACCCGAGGGTGGCAATTCGATCCATTTCGCGTAAGATCCGTTCCGTGAACGCCGCCATCAGCAATTCGCTTATCGAACTTTTGCTCGCCAGCGGAGTGCCTTCTCGCGACGAAGCGGTGGAGCTTTCGAAAAATCTCAATGGTGGCTCGTGGACGACGCAGGTGCTCGACTCGGGCAAGGTGGACGAGCAGCGGTTTCTCGAAGCGATCGGGAATTTTTTCCAGGTCCCGGTAATGTCGATCGACGCGAAAAAGATCGAGCGCCCGACGCTCTCGTTGCTCCCGAGCCGATTCGTTTTCCAGCACCACATTTTACCGATCGAGACGCGGGATAAGACGGTCGTGCTGGCGACTTACGATTTGTTTAACACGGTCGGGCGCCAGCTCGCGTCGCAGCTTTTGAAACGCCCAACGGAATGGGTGCTCGTGCCGCGGGCGCAAATCCTTCGCGCCATGAAAACCGTTTACGGTGTCGGGGCGGAGACGTTCGACGAAATTCTCAAAACGAACCGTTCATTCGAAGGCATCCAGGATATCGAGACGGCAACGGACCTCGACGCGAACGATCCCGAAGCGTCCGTGGTGAAATACGTGAACCAGATCATTCGCGAAGCGATCCTGGAACGTGCGACCGACATTCACGTGGAACCGCTCGAAGGCGACCTGCGGATTCGTTACCGGATCGACGGGATCCTGCACGAGGTCGCGGTGCCGCCGCAATTGCGCCTGCTCCAATCGGCGATCATCTCGCGTCTGAAAGTCATGGCGCATATGGACATTGCGGAGCGCCGTCTGCCGCAGGATGGCCGGATCAACTTGCAGGCGCACGACCAGAATATCGACGTCCGCGTTTCGACAATCCCGACAGTGAATGGCGAATCGATCAGCTTGCGTTTGCTGAGCCGGGATCAGGAGCAGGCCTTTGGCTTCGAGCGTCTCGATCTGAGCCCGCGACAAACCGCGATCATGAAGGGGCTGCTCGCGCAGCCGAACGGAATCATTCTCGTTACTGGGCCGACCGGCTCGGGAAAGTCGACGTCGCTTTACTGTTTTCTCAGCAGCATCAATTCGGTCGAGCGCCGGATCATTACGATCGAGGAGCCAGTTGAATACCGGCTGCCCGGGGTGTCGCAAATCGATGTGAAGCCCGAGATCGATCTCACCTTCGCGAAAGGGCTCCGTCACATTCTTCGGCAGGACCCGAACGTTGTCATGGTTGGAGAAATTCGCGACGTCGAGACCGCGGACATCGCGATCCGCGCGGCCATGACCGGTCACCTCGTTTTCAGCACCCTCCACACAAACGATGCCGTGGGCGGCATCACCCGCCTTCTCGATATGGAGGTAGAGCCGTTCCTTCTCGCTTCAGTCGTGAAAGCGTTTCTTGCCCAGCGCCTCGTCCGAACGATCTGTCCTGACTGCAGAGAGCAGGTCGAATATCCGGCCGAATATCTTAACGAAATCGGCGCCGCCATTCCGCCGGGCGGCAAGCTGTATCGCGGTGCGGGCTGCGAAAATTGCCGGCACACTGGCTATCAGGGCCGGATGGCCATCTACGAAATTTGTCTGATCAGTGAACCGCTCAAGCGCCTGATCATGCAAAAGGTGGATGGCGGTGAGCTGAAGCAATGCGCGATTCGAGAGGGCATGATTACGTTGCGCCAGGATGGGTGGCGCCGCGTGACGGAAGGTAAAACGACGATCGAAGAAGTGGTGCGGGTGACGCAGACGGATGAGTCGATGGCCGAGACGCAGTTGGAAAGTGCTCCGGCCATCCCGGCCCACGCGCCGGTGGGGTTGGGGTAATGGAGTAGTGGAGTGTTGGAGCAATGGGCGCTGCCGCGTCACTCCATCACTCGATCACTCCACCTCCTCGTTCCCAAGCTCTGGCTTGGGAATGCCCGTGTCTGGGCTCGAGCTCTTCAACGTGGGCGAAGCAGAGCTTCGAGGGGACAACTTGCGTTCCCAAGCTGGAGCTTGGGAACGAGGGCTCCGCCCGGATTGGAGGGACGACCGCTGTGTCGTCCCTGCGGCAAAGGGACAGGACAGCGCCCGTCCCTCCATCACTCCCCGGCGCGCAACTCCCGGATCGCCTCGCCGTAATCCGGGGCGCGGAAGATGGAGGTGCCGGCGACGAGAATGTTCGCGCCGTTCTCGATCGAAAGATGCGCGGTCTCGGGTTTGATGCCGCCGTCCACTTCAATGTGGAGTTTCCCGCCATGCGCGTCCCGCCATTCTTTGGCGCGCTGAACTTTCTCCATCATTTCGGGCCGGAACGCCTGGCCGCCGAAGCCGGGATGGACCGTCATAATGAGGAGGAGATCCATTGTTTCGAGATACGGTTCGACGGCTTCGAATGGCGTCGCCGGATTTAACGTCAACCCGACACTGCATCCGGCCGCGCGAATGGCAGCGAGGGTTTGCGGGACGTCGTGCTTCGATTCCGATTCGACGTGGACGGTGATTGAATTCGCGCCGGCCTCGACGAAGCGCGGCAGATAATGATCCGGGTGCTGGATCATGAGATGAACGTCGAGCGGCAATTCGGTGTGCTTGCGGACGGTCGCGACGATCGCCGGTCCGAAGGAAATGTTGTCCACGAAATGTCCATCCATGATGTCGAGATGGAGCCAATCCGCCCCCGCGTCTTCGACTCGCCGGATGTCCGCTTCAAGCCGCGAGAAGTCAGCGGCGAGGATGGAAGGCGCGATGAGAACTTTCGGGTGCGTCATAACAACGAAGGAGAAAGAAGGAAAGAACGTCCAACGTCCAACGTCCAACGTCCAACGTTCAATTGATGAGAAGAACGAGGGTTTAAGGCAGCAATATCTTGGTATCCCGAAGCATGAGTCCGGCGACGATTTCAACGAGGTCTCTGCCGTTGACGTTGGACGTTGGACGTTGAGCGTTGGACGTCCCGGCCGAAGGCCGCCAGCTTTCCCTTGACGATGGAGGGGGGCGTTTCATGTTATCGCGCTCGGAGGCCGCCTCGCTCGACTGGAACGCGGTTGAACGACCAATCTACATTTCATGTTTAACGGACTCTTCGGCTGGTTATCCAGCGACATCGGGATCGACCTCGGAACTGCGAACACCCTCGTTTACGTCAAAGACCAGGGCATCGTCCTGCGGGAACCGTCGGTCGTGGCGGTCCAGGCCGGGACGAACAAGGTCCTCGCGGTCGGGGACGAAGCGAAACGGATGCTCGGCCGCACGCCCTCCAATATTGTCGCGGTGCGACCCTTAAAAGACGGCGTCATCGCGGACTTTGAAGTGACCGAAGCAATGCTCCGGCATTTCATCACGAAGGTTCACGGTCGCCGCGTCCGGGTGAAGCCCCGGGTCGTCATCGCGGTCCCGTCGGGCATCACCGAAGTGGAGAAGCGCGCGGTCCGCGAATCCGCGACGCATGCCGGCGCGCGTGAGGTTTATTTGATCGAAGAACCGATGGCGGCGGCGATCGGCGTCGGACTTCCGGTCCAGGATCCGGCGGGCAATATGATCATCGATATCGGGGGCGGCACGACCGAGGTCGCCCTCATCTCGCTCTCCGGAATCGTGTTCAGCCGGAGTGTCCGCGTAGCTGGCGACGAGCTGGACGAAGCGATCGTCCAGTACATGAAGCGCGCCTACAATCTGATGATCGGCGAACGCACGGCGGAAGAAATCAAGATCAAGATCGGCTCCGCCTACCCGAGCGAAAAGGAAACGAGCGTGGAAGTAAAAGGCCGCGATCTGGTGGCCGGACTTCCAAAGACGCTCCAGATCACGTCGCAAGAAGTGCGCGAAGCGTTGCTCGAACCGATCTCAACCATCGTCGATTCGGTCCGGATTACTCTGGAACGTTGCCCGCCCGAATTGTCCGCGGACCTCGTGGATCGCGGCCTGGTTCTGGCCGGTGGCGGCGCGTTGCTCCGCGGGTTCGACAAACTTTTGAGCGAAGAAACCGGTCTCCCTGTCCACGTGGCCGAGGATCCGCTTAGCGCGGTCGCCGAAGGGACTGGCAAATGCCTCAATGAACTTAAATTTTTGCGTCAGGTGGCCTCGAGCGATCGCAACTGGCGCTAGGGAATTGCAGATTGCAGATTGCCGATTTCAGATTGCGCCTGTCGACGCGCAATTCTTGGAATCTGAAATCTTAAATCTGAAATCTGCAATCCAATGAATCGCTCGAGCATCATCGCGCTCGCTGTTCTCGCCGCGATTCTCGGTTATTTCCTGACCTTCGGCACGGAAGGAACGCGAAAAATGCAGGCGGGATTTTACAAAGTGATCTCGCCCTTTCTCGGGTTGAAGAAACAGTTCAGCACTGTCAGCACCGGGTTGAAAACGCTGGAGGAATTGGAGAAAGACAACGCTTCCTTGCAGGTCGAGAACCGCTCGTTGAAAGCGACCAACCAGGCCTTGCGCGACGTCGAGCACGAGGTGAATCGGCTGCGGCAGGCGCTGAATTACCGGGAACGCGCGCTGTTCCGTCTGGTCCCGGCCGAAGTCGTGGCGCGCGATTCGTCCACCTGGTGGCGCACGATCACAATCAATCGCGGCAAGAACGACAAAATCGAGCCCGACCAGGCCGTGGTCACGGATGAGGGCGTGGTCGGTAAGACAGCAACCGTGGGCGACAACGTGACCATCGTCCTTCTGATTTCGGATGAGAACTGCAAGGTTGCCGCGACGGTCGAAGGCAGCCGCGAGCAGGGAATCGTTTCCGGGGAACGCGTTTCCGGTTCGGTCACGCCAATGTTGGACCTGAACTTTTTATCGAAACAGGCCAACCTTCCGACCGGGGCGAAGGTCTACACCTCCGGCGTGGGCGGCGTTTTTCCTTCTGGTCTGCTCGTGGGGACGGTGCAGAGTTTTCGCGTCCGTGAACTGGACAGCCAGGCGCGCATAATTCCGGCAGTCGACCTCACGCACTTAGAGGACGTGTTTGTGGTCACGGGACATAAGTGATGAGGAATAAATCCGAAACCCGAATCTCGAAATCCGAAACAATCACCGAATACCAAATGACCAGGGACCGACTTCGTTTCGAGCCTTCAGTGATTCGAAATTTCGATTTGTTTCGGATTTCGGATTTCGGATTTCGGATTTCCTGCGCGTCGCGATGATCTTCTTCGTCGTACTCCTGGTCCTCACCTTCCTGGCGCAGGTCGCGGAGTTTTTCATTCCGCCGCTGGACTGGATGGATAATGCTCGAATTTACATCGTGCCGATCATCGTTTGTTACGGCGCGATTGCGCTGCCTTTTCCGGCGGTGATGGGACTCGCGTTCTTCGCGGGCTTCATGCTCGACGCGCTGACCGTCCAGGTGCTCGGCAACCGGGTTGAAATCTCACCCGGATGGTCAATACTGCTCTACGCCGTTGTGGCGGCAATTATGCATGGGCTTCGGCCGTTGTTTATTCGGGGGCGCTGGGAAGTGCATTGCATAATGACTGGGGTTTGCACTTCCGCCATCTTGCTCTCGCAATACCTGATGATCTCTTTCCGGCGGAGCTCGATCTTCTTCACCCGTGAAGCGTGGTGGCAGATCCTCGGGCCGGGCATCATCGCGATGATCATGGCGCCGCTGGCTTTCTGGATTCTGCATTGGCTCGCCGGCCTAACGAGAAGTCCATATCGTCCCGACCGCGAGTCCTACGAGGCTTACGAATGAATCAACGACGTTTCAATGCCCGCTGGCGCCTGCAATTTCTGGGGCTCTTTGTCCTGCTCGGACTGGCTGCCCTTCTTGCCAAGCTTTGGTACGTGCAGGTCGCCCACGGCAAGGAGTGGACGGAAAAAATCCGAGGCAGCTCGGAGGCGACGGTGCGAATCCCGTCCGTTCGCGGCGAAATTCGGGACCGGAACGGCACAACCCTGGTCCAAAACCGTGCCAGCTACGAGGTCGATTTTTATTTGCCGGAGATGGTGAAGGGATTCCGTGAGCGGGTTGGCCCGCCGCCGCTGACCGAATATCGAAGCACGATCAACGGAATGCCGAAAGATTTGAAGGAGCCCGACATCGTGAAGATCGTGAATACAGGGATTGTGCCGCGGCTCGATGATCTCGACCTGGCGCGGGATTATAATTCGGTCCAGCTCCAGCGCCATTTCCGGACGAACACCGAGGTCCCCTATTCGTACCTCAAGGACATCGATTTCGAGACGATGGCGAAGTTTTCCGAGCACGACGTCGGTTTGCCGGGGGTGGACATCACGATCAAGCCGGTGCGCTCGTACGTGTATGGCGCGCTCGCGGCCCATTTGCTCGGTTACGTCGGTCCGCCTGACGACACGAACAAAGAGGAAGCGAAAAAGTTCACGTTCTATCAGTCGGACGTGGAAGGAAAATCCAACGTCGAAAAAGCGATGGATGAATACCTGAAGGGCAAGCCGGGGATTCGTTATATGCGGCGGAACGCCAAGGGCCAGATCGACGGCGTCCTCCGCGAAATCCCGCCAACCGCGGGCGCGAACGTGAACCTGACAATCGACGCGCGGATCCAGATGCTCGCGGAGGAAGCGCTTCGGGCCGTTGGCCGCGGGGCCGCGGTCGTGGTCGATCCCAACAACGGCAACATTCTCGCGATGGCGTCGGTCCCGTCATTCGATCCCAACACATTTATCCCGAGCATTAAAGCGAAAGACTGGGAAACGCTCCGCAAGGATGAAGCGACGCCGATGGTCAACCGGGCGGTGAGCGCGTTTCCGCCCGGGTCCACCTTCAAGTTGGTGACGACCCTCGCCGGTTTGCGAAAAGGGCTCGCCACCAAAACGTTCAACTGCGGCGGCGGCGTCAGTTACGGCGATCACTTTTTCCATTGCTGGATCGGTGAGAAAGGCGGCAGCCACGGGACGATTGGAGTGGCGGATGCGATCAAGGTTTCCTGCAATTCGTTCTTCTACCAAATGGGCAACGCCGCGGGGATAGAGGCGATCGATCAAACGGGTGACGACCTCGGGCTCGGCAAAACTTCGGGGATTGAGATCACGAGCGAATCGCCCGGCGTCTTGCCTGGGCCGGACTGGATGCGAATTCATTACCCGCGTGAGCGCTGGTCGCAGGCCTACACCGCGAACGTGTCGATCGGCCAGGGCTATGACTTGGTCACGCCGCTCCAACTGGCGATGGTTTATGCGACGGTCGCGAACGGCGGCGTCTCCTACTATCCGAAGCTCGTTCAAAGCGTGACCAGCTTCGAGGGTAAACCGCTGGTCAATGAAAAGGGCGAGCTGGTCGTGAGCGACAAACCGAAAGTGCATCGCGATTTGCGCTTCGATTTTCCGGCGCAACAAATTCAGCTGGCCCGCCGCGGCCTTTGGAAAGTCGTAAATGAAGACGGCGGGACTGGCCGTGCGGCGCGTTTGAACGGAGTGCAGGTGGCGGGCAAGACGGGAACGGCCCAGGCGATGACGGAAGGCAAGAAGGACACGATCGCGTGGTTCGCCTGTTTCGCTCCTTTCGATAATCCGAAGTACACGATCGTTGTGATGGTCCAGGGTGGTGAGCACGGCGGCTCGGTCGCGGCGCCGATTGCGACCCGCATCCTCGAGCGGGCGCTGGCGATGGATCAGGGAAATTTCCAGCAGCAGGTCGCCTGGATTGCCCCGGCTCACAAATCCAATCCGTTTCAGATGATTCCCGCGGTCACGTTCAAGGACTCAAACGTGAAGATTGACGCTACCGACGAAGAGAATCTGGATGGGAACAGCAATACCGACATGGCGAACACGTCCGCCGATCCCTCCGTGGAACCGGAAGCCGACGCCGGGGGCAAGGTCCAGAAGAAGGTCATGCGCCCCGTGGTGGTGGCCACGCCGCCGCCTCGCAAGCTTAGCTTTTTTGAAAGACTTTTTGGCGCCCGCCCGAAGCCGACGCCAGCACCCACGCCACCGCCAAAACAAAAACCGGTGCGCAGATGATGAAACCTCTTGATCGAACCTTAGCGCATCCCCAGCCCGCTTCGTTCCTGATCGCATCCAATCTCCCCGCTTATGATGGACAAAGTACGACGAATTTTGGGTCTTGGTGCGCCAAAGACCGGCAACAAATTAATAATCAGCGTCGAGAAACTCGAACGGCGAGTGGCGCTGCTCGAGAACGGACGGCTCGAAGAATATAACGTCGAGCGGAATACCTCCCGGAACATCGTCGGCAGCGTATACAAGGGTAAGGTCAAAAACATCGAGATGGGGTTAAAGGCGATGTTCGTCGACATCGGCTTCGAGAAAAATGCATTCCTCCATTTCTGGGACGCAATTCCGGCTGCGCTGGACAGCGGGATCGAGGAGATCGACCGCCCGAAAGGGCGTCAGCCGAAGAAGCGGATCACGGCAAAAGATATTCCAAGCATTTATCCCGTAGGGTCGGATGTCATTGTCCAGGTGACGAAGGGACCGATCGGCACGAAAGGGCCGCGGGTCAGCACGAACCTGAGTTTCGCCGGGCGCTACCTGGTGTTCATGCCCTACAGCGATCGCAGCGGAATCTCGCGCAAGATTGAAGACCCGAAGGAGCGGGACCGGCTCCGGAAAATTTTGCGAAGCCTGGAAATACCCGAAGGCGTGGGAGTGATTATCCGGACCGTCGGCGAAGGACAGCGCGCCCGTTATTTCGTGCGCGACCTGAGCATGCTCGTCGAGCAATGGGCCCGCGTCGAGGAGCTGATCAAAAACGAGCCGGCGCCTTGCCGTTTGTTTGAGGAACCGGACCTGGTCGATCGGACCGTGCGCGATTTCCTCACCGACGAAATCGACGAAGTAATGTGCGACGACCAGCCGGCGATCGATCGGATGAACGAGATGGTGGGTCAGATCTCGCGGCGGGCCCGGAGCCGGATCCGGCTCTATGACGGGACGGCGCCGATCTTCGAGGCGTTCGGCGTCCAAAAACAAATCGACGACGCGTTTCATCGTCAGGTCTGGCTAAAGTGCGGCGGCTACATCGTGATTGATGAGACCGAGGCCCTCGTGGCGATTGACGTCAATACGGGCCGCAACAAGGGCGGGCGCGACGTCGAGAAAACGATCCTCCAAACCAACCTGGAAGCGGCTGATGAAATCGCGCGACAGCTTCGATTGCGGAACATCGGCGGCCTGATCATTGGGGATTTTATCGACATGAAGAGCCGCAAGGACCAGCAGGGGGTTTACTCATTGATGAAAGAACGGCTCAAACGGGACAAGGCCAAGACCCATGTCCTGCCGCTCTCGGCCCTGGGGTTGATGGAAATGACCCGGCAGCGCGCCCAGGAAAGTTTGAGCGATTCCATTTACGAGAACTGCCCGTACTGCACGGGCCGCGGCGTGGTCAAAACGTCGATGACCACCAGCGTGGAGTTGCACCGGACGCTCAACACTGTGATGCGGAAATATCAGGACACAGTGCACGAATTCCGAGTCATTTTGAATCCGGACGTGTTAAAGAGATTGAAGGAGGAGGATGAGGAGTTTCTGGTCGAATTGGAGCGCCGTTACGCTGGCCGGCTGGCTTTCCGCGGCGACCCGACCTATCACCATGAGAAATTCGTCATTACCGACGCCAACACCGGGGCCGAATTACGGCCTTGACACCGGGGAAAAAATCGCGATTTGGGGGTTGCAAAACGATACGGCCATGGCAAGATCGCCGCATCCAGGGGAACCCCTCAATGCGTTCTTGAACATATGTAGGCTAGAAAGCTGCATGGCCACTTAACCAAACAGGAGAAAACAACATGAAAAAACTGACACTTAGCTTGTTCGCGGCGATCGCGATGACGTCCGCCGCTTATGCTGGCGAGACCTACACCAAGGAATCGAAGAGCGTAGCTCCTCCGCCGTGCCCGCAGTGGTACGCGGACAACGAATTTAACCTCACCCTGAGTGGCGTCTATATGGCGACCGGGAACGATTGGCGCGATGACAGATACTTCGCGGTCGATCACGGATGGGGCGGCGCGCTGGACGCGAAATATTTCGTCCACCGTTACTTCGGTTTCGGAGCGCAGGTCTGGGGTGCTCGCATCAACTCGCACGAGATCTTCGACAACGGATTTAGTCGGGTCTGGGGCGACGAAGAGTCGCGCTTTGGTGGCGGCATCCTCGGCACCTTCACGCTGCGTTTCCCGATCAGCTGCTCCCGCTGGGCTCCCTATGTGTGGGTTGGCGGCGGTGGTGTCTGGGGTGGCGGTCGCGATCACGACTTCTTCCTCGATTCCACGCAGCCCTTGGGCGTCGTCCGTCGCGAGTTCGAGGACAGCAATGCTAAATTCGTCGGCCAGGTAGGCGGTGGGTTCGAAGTTCGCTTCACCCCGCATGTCGGCTGGACCAACGACTTCAGCTGGAACGTCGTCTCGGGTGCGGATAACAATTTCGGAATGGCCCGCACCGGCATCAACTTCGCGTTCTAAACAACGCCGTATAATTCTAAACGCCGGGAACACCGTGAGTGTTCCCGGCGTTTTTTTGTACCGGAGAGAACGTGCTTCCGCACCACCGATTTCTTTCGGCGGGCAGCCGTCGACCAGCCGGCGTGCAGAAGCACCTCCCTCCGAAACCCGTTAATTTTCCGCGAACTCGCGCGTTAGACTCTATGAGAAGCAAATGCACGACGTCGGAGTTCACGCGGAAACAATGAATGGCCAGCAGATGGACGCGCTGCTCCTACGCTTTGAGCGGCCGCTTCTCCAATACGCGACCCGGATTTTAGGCGACAGCGACCGGGCCCGCGACGTCGTCCAGGAGACATTCGTGAAATTGCAAAAGGAAAAGCGAAATGAGATCGACGACGCACCGGCGAAGTGGCTCTTCACCGTTTGCCGCAACGGTGCCCTCAACGTTTGCCGGAAAGAAAAACGGATGACTTACCTCGACCAGGAGCTGCTCGATACTCGGGCAAGCGAGCAGCCGGCGCCGTCCGAAAAGCTGGAAACGAAAGAGGCGAGCGGCTTCCTCCTCCGAATTCTCAGCACCCTTCCGCCGCGGCAACAGGAATTGCTCCAGTTGAAATTTCAAAACGACCTGAGCTACCAGGAGATCAGCGAGATCACCCAGCTCTCGGTCAGCAACGTGGGCGTGACTATCCATAACGCGCTCAAAACTCTGCGGCAACGTTACGGGCAAGCCTCCCGGGATTTCCTGCCGTTCACACCTCGAACCGTCTCATGAAAGTAAATATCGATGATCCAAATCTGACGGCGTTCGCTTTGGGCGAGCTGTCCCCGAACGACCACGCGAAAATGGCGGAGGCCGTCGCCGATTCGCCTGAAGCGCAGGTCTACGTTGTCGAGACCCAACAATTCGCGCGACTCCTTCGAGCGGAATACGAAGCGGACCGCCAGGAGCCGGCTGCGCCGATTCCGAACGAGCGTCCCCACCTGACAAACGCTATCTGGACAGAGGAGCAGCGGCGATCTTCGTCGCGGTTTCAGTGGGGTTCGCTGGCGGCCGCGCTGGCGATGTTTGCCGTGATCGGCGCCGTCGCGATCTCCACAATTCAGCGCGAAAGCGGAAAGCTTTCGAAGCGGATCGGCGATGTTCCGAAACCGGACAAGCAAAACCTTCCGGCGCCGGTCGAGGCGATCCCAGAGCCGAGCGTCGAAATGGACGTCGCGCAGCAACCGGTCGGTCCCCAAGCCAGCACCGCTCCGGAATTTGTTGAAGAGAAAGAGAGCGCCGGTCGCGAGCTCGCGGCAGCGGGCAAGAACCGGAAGTTCGCCTCCGCACCGCCGCCCCCGGCGCCGATGTCGATGGCGCGTTCTTATGCGGCGGGCGCCGGCGAGATGAAAGAAGCCGAGCCGCCATCGCGCTATCGCGACGACTTCAACACGGCGACCTACGACAAAGTGGAGGAAAACCCGTTTCTCACCGCCGCGACCAACCCGCTCTCGACCTTCTCGATCGATGTCGACACCGCCTCCTACGCGAACGTCCGGCGCTTCATCAACTCGGGTTCGCTCCCGCCCAAGGATGCGGTCCGTGTGGAGGAAATGATCAATTACTTCACTTACGATTACAAAGAGCCTGAAGGCGACAAGCCGTTCTCGATCGACCTGGATGCGACGAGTTGCCCGTGGGATTCGACCCACCGGCTTCTCCGAATTGGATTGAAAGGACGCGAGGTCGCGAACGAGAAACGGCCCGCGAGCAATCTCGTCTTCCTCCTGGACGTCTCCGGTTCGATGATGCCGGCAGAGCGATTGCCGCTGGTCAAACAGGCGATGCGCCTGCTCGTCGACAAACTGACCGAAAAAGACCGCGTCGCGATCGTGATCTATGCCGGCGGCTCGGGGTTGGCCTTAAAAGCGACGCCTGGAAACGAGAAAGAAAAAATTCTTCGGGCGCTCGAGGAATTGCAGGCCGGCGGATCGACCAACGGCGCGGAAGGAATCGAGCTCGCCTACAAAGTGGCAGCGGACAATTTCGTCAAGGGTGGCGTGAACCGCGTGATCCTGGCGACAGATGGTGATTTCAATATTGGCGTGACCAACCAAGGCGACCTGATCCGGCTGATTGAAACGAAGGCGAAGACCGGCGTGTTTCTGAGCGTGCTCGGAGTCGGCACCGACAACCTGAAGGACTCGACCATGCAAAAGCTGGCGGACAAGGGGAACGGCAATTACGCGTATCTCGATTCCGTGGACGAGGCGCGCAAGGTCCTCGTCCAACAGATCAACGGGACGCTCATGACGATCGCCAAGGATGTGAAGATCCAGGTTGAGTTCAATCCGAACAGGGTCGCGTCGTACCGATTGATTGGGTACGAGAAGCGGCTTTTGCGGAAGGAAGATTTCAACAACGACAAGGTGGACGCTGGCGAGATCGGCGCGGGCCACACCGTGACGGCTCTCTACGAAGTGGTCCCGGCCGGCGCCGGCCTCACCGACCCGGCGGCCAGCGTTCCACCAGTCGATCCTTTGAAGTATCAATCGCCGGCGGCGACGACCGCCGCGAAAACGGAGGGATCGGCGGAAATGGTGACGGTGAAGTTGCGGCACAAGAAACCGGACGGCGACGTGAGTGAGCTGACGGAGAAATCGTTTATCGATAACGGCTCGAAGTTCGAGAATGCCGCGCCCGACCTGAAATTTGCTGCCGCGGTCGCGGAGTTTGGGATGCTGCTGCGCGATTCGCAGTTCAAAGGGAAGGGGAGTTTCGGTGCAGTCATCGAATGGGCGGAGGAAGGCAAGGGCCGGGACGCGGCCGGATACCGCGCTGGGTTCATCGAAATGGCGCGGAAAGCAGAGACGCTAAAGCCGCGCGAAGGATAACTCTCGGCTTGCGTTACATCGTTACCCTGGTAACAGTGTAACATGGGCAAAGCCAAAGAAAGCTTAAAACGGGTCGAGCGCGTCCAGATCGGGGCGCGGATGGAGAAGAGCCTGGTCAAGGTGTTGCGCGGCCTGGCCGATTACCTGGACCTGTCGCTTGGCGATCTGCTCGAAGGAATCGCCCTGCATGCCCTGGAGGGCAAAACGCCTTTCTCGGCCGAAACCCTCGCGCACGTAAAGCGCTTCAAGACAGTTCATGGGTTGACGCTGACGGCGAAAGACAGTCATCAGCTGGTCGAGGAGCGGAAATGAGAGACGCAGCGACGGCGGAAGAACTGTCCGCTTTTGAAAGCGGCGGGCTCGACCCGGCGCAATTTCCTCACGCCGAGCATGTCCGGTTCGGATACGAAATGCTGGACCGTTATTCCTTTGGGGAAGCGGTCTCGCGGTTTTCGGGTGGACTCAAGCTGCTCGTGGCGAAGGCGGGCAAGCCGGAGGTTTATCACGAGACCATCACCGTCGCATTCCTGGCATTGATCAACGAACGACGCGCCTGCGCGGCGGCGCAGACTTGGGGCGAGTTTAAACGAGAGAATTCCGATCTGTTCGACAAACGCTGCCTGGAAAAATGGTACGGCACCGAGCAGCTCTCCTCTGATCTTGCGCGCCGAATATTTTGTCTGCCAAGGAACGGCGGTTTACAAGCCGCCGATAAGAAGTCGGCGATTTGTAAATCGCCGCTCCTTGTCTAGCTGCGAAGCTTAGACTTCCTCGAGCGCCGCTGGTTCGGCGCCCGCGGGCTTCACTCGCATCGCGAGAAACGCGCCGGAAAGGAGCAGGCCTGCGCTCCAGAGTTGCGGCGGAGTGAGCCGTTCTCCGAAGAATAGGGCCGAGAGCCCGAGCGCGCCCGCGGGGCAAATGAGCTGGAGCGTCTGGGAAAGAGCGACGCCGACTTTCCGGATCGCCACGTAATACAGAACGTGGGCGAGGCTGATGCAGGTAACCGCGGAAACGATCAGGATCAGATTTACATGCAAGCCGACGTGAAGCGGCGTTCCAATTTTCCCGAACAAAATCGTGAGCGGAAGGAGAAGCGCGGAAGTGATGAAGCTGATCACGCCGAAGCTGCGGATCGGGCCGAGCCGCGCCGAAGGGCGTTTCACCAGAACGCTGTAAAGTGCCCAGCAGAAACTCGCGAGGAGGGCAATGGCGAACCCGCGCCAGTGCAGCATTCCAGCCTGCCAGCCTTCCTGAAAATAAATTACGCCGACCGCGCCGATCAATCCGAGGGCGGTCCCGACCTGGAATTGCCATTGCCGGATGACTCCTCGCTCTTCCGGAAAAAAGACGAGAGCGAGCAGGGCGGTGAAGATAACGGTGGAGCGACCAAAGATCGCGTAGACGCCCGGTCCCATGTGATACAGAGCGACCGTCTGGCTGATTTGGTGGACGACGTTAGGCAGCGATGGGATGAGACAGGCCACGAATGCCTGGCGATCCAGCCGCGGACCGGCGCGACGGAAGCGCAGCAGGACGAAGGGCAACACCGCCAGGAACGCCGTCAGGTATCGGTAGAAATTCTGCGACCACGGTTCGTAGAAGCGGATGAGATAGAATTGGAAAAGCGACGGCGTCGACCAGATCACCACCGTGGCGAAGACGGCGAGATAGCCGGTGGAAAGGGTTTGGCTCCGTGATTGGGTCATGTTTTTCCGGATTAGTTCGACAGGCCGATTCGAAACGGATCAGGCGCCGCTTGCAATCGTCAAACGCCTCCCTCTAAATACCCGGAACACAAATATGAAAACCTATAGAATCGGGATCTTGGTCGGTCTGGCCTGCGCGCTCATCGCGTTTCCAGGAGAGAATTTGTGGGCGGCGAAGAAGCGCGCGCCCGCGCCGCAGGCCCAGGGGAACACCAAAGCGAACCCGAACGATCCCGGCGGTCACTCGGCCAAGGGAGTCGAGTTCGCGAAGAAAAAAGAATACGCCAAAGCGGTCGAGGAATTCTCCCAGGCGATTCAATCCGAACCGAGCGACGCAAAGAACTATTTCAACCGGGCCACCGCCTATCGAGGCCTGAACAAATTCACGGAAGCCTTCAGCGATTACTCGAAGGCGATCGAGCTGACGCCACAGAATGCGGCGGCGTATGTCGGCCGCGGTGAGGTGATGCTCCAGCAGAAGCAACTGGACAACGCCCTGGCCGATTTTGACAAGGCGATCCAAATCGCGCCGGACGACCCGAATGCGCGGCGGTTCCGCGGTTTCGTTTACGTTTCGAAAAGCGAATGGCAGAAGGCCATCGATGACTACACGGTGGTCGTCCAACGCGTTCCGAACGACGGCGGCGCCTGGGAACGGCGCGCGTTCGCTCATCGTAATCTCAAGCAATATAAGGAAGCGATTGCCGATTACACGAAAGAGATCGCGACCGATCCGAAAGATCCGGACGGTTATCGTCACCGGGCCCAGGCCTACACTCTGGCGGGCGACAACGCGAAAGCCGCCGAGGATTTCAAAGCAATCCTCAAGATGAAGCCGGACGACGTTGATGCGCAAAGCCGGCTGAAAGCGCTCGAGACCCGGGCGAACTCGCCGGCCACGACGCCACCCGGCACCACACCGGCGACCGCGCCCTCAATGGCGCCGCCAGCCGCGTCGCCGCATTAGTTGCGGGACGGATCGAGACAATTAAGCTTTTCGTTAGGCGCGGCGTTATCTAAAAAGGCGACCCCGCGTCTCATCTCATCCGAAGGATCAATATGAACATGCCGAAGAACCTATTCATCTCAGTGGCCGTCAGTCTTGTTGGTTTCGCCTTGGCGCCTCTCACGTATGCGGCCGAGAGCGGTGCGACCGCGCACGCCAAGAAAGGGGTGGACATGGCCCAGCAAGGGGCTTTCGACCAGGCGATTCAGGAATTTACCGAGGCGATCAAGCTTGCGCCTACCGACGCACGTTTCTACCGCGACCGGGGCGGGGTTTATCTGACGACCAAACGCTTTCCGGAGGCGGTCGCCGATTTCGCGAAAGCAGTTGAGCTCGCGCCGAAGGATTACGCGGGATATTCCCTGCGCGGCGCCGCGGAAAGCGAATTGCTGCAACTTGATCAAGCCCTGGTGGACTTGAACAAGGCGCTCGAGCTCAAGCCTAACGACCCGCAGACCCTGGAGCGGCGCGGGCTCGTGTATTATCGCCAGAAAAATTATCAGCCGGCGCTCGACGATTATAATAATGCGCTGGCCCAGAACCCAAATAGTCCACTCGGGCTGAGCCGTCGAGCCGACGCGTATGTGGCCCTGGGACAATTCGACAAAGCCCTGCCGGATCTGGAGGCATTGGTTAAGGCGAAACCGGAGGACATCGCGGCGCAGGATCGGGTCAATTTCGTGAAGCAGAAGATGGCGATGGCGAACGCGCCGCGTTCCACCGCCGCACCCCAGGTCAGTGTCGGGCCCGCCCCCACGCCTATCCCGCAACCGATGGACCCGCGGATGAAGATTGGCCTCGGGGCCGGCGCGGTGCTGGTCCTGTTCATCATCATCGTCCTGATCGTGCGCCGGAAAGGCCGCGGATATTGACGCTGCGGCGCACGAAATTTCTTTGACACCCCCCGGCCCGCTGCTAGCTTGCCGACGCTTTTTCGAAGAACGAAACGCGGTCCCATGGTCGTTCAGAAGTTTGACGACTCTGGGACTTTTGATTCTCAACCGAGGAAGCAACCGGTTCGCACCGCTTCGGCGGGGCGAGCGAGCAAGGAGAGGGAGCGGCCCATGTAGCTCAGTTGGTAGAGCACGTCCTTGGTAAGGACGAGGTCATCGGTTCAATCCCGATCATGGGCTCCAGCAATGGGCTCGCAGCCGGAGCAGAAACCCAAAAAAAGACGCAGTTAGTTTTAAAAAGAGGAACACCAGATGGCTAAGGAAGCATTCAAACGCGATAAGCCGCACGTTAACGTGGGCACAATCGGTCACGTCGATCACGGCAAGACCACTCTCACCGCCGCGATCACCACCGTCCTGTCAAAGACCGGCCAGGCTGAGGCGCGCGCATACGATTCGATCGATAACGCGCCCGAAGAAAAAGAGCGTGGCATCACGATCAACACCGCCCACGTGGAATACCAGAGCGCCAAGCGCCACTACGCCCACGTCGATTGCCCCGGCCATGCTGACTACGTCAAGAACATGATCACCGGCGCTGCCCAGATGGACGGCGCCATTCTCGTCGTCTCGGCCGCGGACGGTCCGATGCCGCAGACCCGTGAGCACATTCTCCTCGCGCGCCAGGTCGGCGTCCCGGCCATCGTCGTGTTCCTGAACAAGACCGACATGGTGGACGATCCCGAGCTTCTCGACCTCGTCGAGATGGAAGTGCGCGATCTGCTCACCCAATACGAATTCCCGGGAGACAAAATCCCGATCGTCAAAGGCAGCGCCGCCAAGGCCCTGGCCGCCGGCGATCCCACCCATCCGGATGCCAAGTGCATTCTCGATCTCATCGCGGCGGTGGACGATTACATCCCCGTCCCGGAACGCCCAATCGATCTGCCGTTCCTGATGCCGGTCGAAGACGTGTTCAACATTGAAGGCCGCGGCACTGTCGCGACCGGACGTGCCGAGCGCGGAATTCTCAAGAAAATGGAGGAAGTCGAAATCGTCGGTCTCAAGGACACGATGAAGACGACGGCGACCGACATCGAAATGTTCCGCAAGCTTCTCGACGAAGCGCGCGCGGGCGACAACGTCGGCGTGCTCCTTCGCGGTGTGAAAAAAGAAGACGTCATGCGCGGGCAGGTCATCGCCAAACCCGGCAGCATTACCCCGCACAAGAAATTCAAGGCGGAAGTCTACGTGCTGAGCAAAGAGGAAGGCGGCCGTCACACGCCGTTCTTTACGAATTATCGGCCGCAATTTTATTTCCGCACGACCGACGTAACCGGGACCGTTAAACTCGCCGAGGGCGTCGAGATGGTCATGCCGGGCGACAACGTTTCGGTCGAGGTGGAATTGATCACCCCGATCGCGATGGAGAAGACCATCCGGTTCGCGATTCGCGAAGGCGGCAAAACCGTCGGCGCCGGTCGCGTGGCGGAGATTCTGGACTAACGAGAATTGCAGATTGCAGATAGTAGATTGCAGATTGAAACTGAGCGTTGTCGCTTGTCTGAAATCGAAAATCGACGATCGAAAATCGAAAATCCCATTAGGTCAGTAGCTCAATTGGTAGAGTAGCGGTCTCCAAAACCGTCGGTTGGGGGTTCGAGTCCCTCCTGGCCTGGTTTTTTGAAACGTTCCCATGATCACGAAAACGAGAAACTTTCTTCAGCGAAGTCCGCGCCGAGCTCGGGAAAGCGTCGTGGCCCTGGGAATCCAAAGACAAGGGCATCCGCCGCTATAAGGAACTGACCGATTCCACCGTGGTCGTGATCGTGGCCATGCTTTTGCTAGGTGGTTACGTCGCGCTCTTCGATTTCGTGATCATTAATTTCATTCACTACTTCACCCGGCTCCACTGATATGCCTTCGGTCCTCGCTCCAAAAGATCAGTGGTTCGTCGTTCACGTGTTGTCCGGACAGGAGAACAAGGTGCGCGACAACATCGAAAAGCGCGTCAAGACCGAGGAGATGAGCGACGTGATTTTCGAAGTGCTCGTCCCGACGGAGCGCGTCTCCGAAATCAAGCGGGGCAAGAAGAGTGAGACGACCCGGAAGTTTTTCCCCGGTTACCTGATCGTGAACATGCACCTGCTGGACGAGAACAATCAGCTCGTCGGTCGCACCTGGTATTTCATTCGCGAAACGACCGGCGTAATCGGTTTTGCCGGGACGAAAGACAAGCCGATCCCGATGCGGAAAGCGGAAGTGGACAACATGCTCGCCCAGATGCGCGAGCGTGAGGAAAAAGTAAAACCGAAGGTCAGTTTCGAAGTCGGCGAGACCGTGAAGGTGGCCGACGGCCCGTTCCAGAACCAGAACGGCATCGTCGAAGAGATCGATCCCGACCGCGGCAAACTCCGCGTCTCCGTCACCATTTTCGGCCGCGCCACGCCGGTAGAACTAGAATACTGGCAGGTCGAAAGAGGTTAAGTCCGACGCCGGACTGGCATTGCTCTCAACTATTAACTCTCAACTCTCAACTTTCTTCCAATGGCCAAAGAAATCGTAGCTCACATCAAATTGCAGATCCCGGCCGGCCAGGCCAATCCCGCGCCGCCAGTCGGTACCGCTCTCGGACCGCGCGGCGTCAACATCATGGCATTCTGCAAGGAATTTAACGCTGCCACCCAGAAACAGGCCGGCGACATTCTCCCCGTCGTCATCACGGTTTTCAAAGACAAGTCGTTTACTTTCATCACCAAGAGCCCGCCCGCCGCGATCCTGTTGAAGAAAGCCGCGAACATCGCCGCCGGTTCGAAAGAGCCGAACAAGACGAAGGTCGGCAAAGTGACGCGAAAACAGGTCATGGACATCGTGAAGTTGAAGGGCAAAGACCTGAATTCACGCAGCGACGAAGCCGGCTTCCGCGTCATCGCCGGCACCGCCCGCCAGATGGGCCTCGAGATCGTCGATTAGGAAACACGTCGTCGCATGACTGTTTCTGCTCCCTCCGAAGCGGAGCAGGAAATCATCACGCGTGAGCGCCTACGGCTGCTCGCCATCGGCTTTTATGTGAAGGGCGCCGTCAGCGCGATCTTCGTCTCGTTCCTCATCTTTCACTTCATTTTCATGCTCGGTATTTCGTTCGTGCCGGAATCGGCTTGGACTTCGCCGCCCACACCTGCCCCGACAGCCGAGTTGCGTTCAGTAACGCCGTCGCCGTCGCCCCGCGCAGTCAATCAGGGACCGCCAGTTGTAATCCTCCGGATTTTTGCGGGAGTAATTGGCGCGATTATCCTGGTTGGCTGGACCCTGGGTGGATTGACGATTTACGCTGGGCGCTGCGTTCATAAGCGCACCTATCGCTCGTTCATTTACGTGATGGCGGCTCTGAATTGTCCATTCATTCCGTGGGGGACGGCGCTGGGAGTTGCCACCTTCATCCTTCTCCAGACACCGGTCGCCCGCCGCGAATTCGGCTTGCTGACTTAACAGGTGGATCGCGCGCTCGGTCGCGCGATGACAAAAAACCTGAACGCCAATCTCAGCGAGGGCGGAACGCTCGATCCACGTCTTGCTTTCGCGCGCGCAATTTCATATCCGAAGCCATGAAGAAACCGCCTCTTATTCTCTTTGTCTGCCTCCTTTTTTCGGCGGGGGTGGTCCGAGCCGCTGAACCAGCGCCCGCTACAATCGCACTCAAGGCCGCCCGGCTGTTCGACGGCAAATCGAAGGCGCTGGTGACGAACGGCGTTGTCGTCGTTCAAGGGGACAAGATCGTCGATGCAGGCAGCAATCTTCCGATTCCGCAAGGCGCCCAGGTGATCGATCTGGGGGATGCGACGCTTTCGCCCGGGTTCATGGACGCGCACACGCATCTCACCGCTGATTTCAGCGGCAATTACAATGAGCGCCGCCTGAAAAGTCTCGAGCTCAATGTGACCGAGCTCGCTTACCTCGCAATCCCGAACGCGCGCGCCACGATCGAAGCGGGCTTCACCACCGTGCGAGATCTTGGCAGCCGGTTCGAAGGGAGCCGGGACTTCGTCGATGTCTCGATGCGCAACGCGATTGCGAAAGGAGTAATTCCCGGACCGCGCATGCTAGTCGCCACCTTCGGCATCGGCGCCACCGGCGGCCATTTCGACGATACGAACGGCTTCCGCGACATGTTGTTCGGCCACGAGCCCGGTTCCGAGGAAGGAATTGCCGACGGACCCGATGCGATCCGCAAGGCCGTCCGATTCGAAATCAAGAACGGCGCCGACGTTATCAAGGCCGCTGTTTCCGGCGGCGTTCTTTCGATGCACGACGAAGTAGATGTTCCGCAATTGACTCCGGCTGAGATGGCGGCGCTCGTCGACGAAACGCATCGCCTTCGCAAGAAAGTCGCTGTCCATTGCCATGGCGATCAGGCGGCGAAGGACGCGATCGAAGCCGGCGTCGACTCCATCGAACACGGATCATTTCTTAGACCAGAAGCGCTCCAGTTGATGAAAACAAAGGGCACCTACCTGGTGCCAACCTTGATGGCGACTGAATGGGTCCTGGCCAAACTGAGCTCGTATCCCGCTCTCTTACAGGAAAAAGGCAAGGCGGCTGGCGCCGCGCGGACCGAAATGTTTCGGAACGCCGTCAAAATCGGAGTTAAGATCGGGTTCGGCACCGATGCCGCCGTTTATCCGCACGGAATGAACGCTAAAGAATTCAAGCTGATGGTCGACCTAGGAATGCCGCCGATCGAAGCGCTCCGGGCCGCGACCTCGGCGGATGCCGATCTCCTCGGCATCTCCGCCAAAGTCGGCACTCTCGAAAAAGGCAAACTCGCCGACATCGTTGCGATGCCGGGTGACCCCACGACCGACATCACCGCCACCGAACGCGTTTCCTTCGTGATGAAGGAAGGCAAGATCTTTAAGGGCGGCGCGAAGCCGTAGAGCGGCCTATCGGCTGGCTACGCGGACGGCGAGCTTCACGGAATCGCTGGTGTGGCCGATATAGTAAAGCTCGGTTCCTCCGGCGCCGTAGATCGGATACAGGGTGTAGGGCGAGCCTTTGAAGACGACGGGGTGTCTGCGGTCGATCGACATCCCGCGGCTCGCGGAGTGCGAGGAGACGGCAATGTAATCGCCGATCATGTAGGAATCGTCTTTGAGGTCGCCGCCGAGATAGGGCATGAGGCGCTTGCCGCCGCGAAAATACGGAGCTGCGGTGCGCGGGCCGGTTCCGAGGACGCCGACGTAATGGGCGACATCGGTGTAAGTGCGCACGGTATCGACCAGGACAGGTTCGACGATGTTCTCGCCGGCGTAGCGGTAGATGTTAAAGGCGAATTCGTAATCGGGGCCGCCCCATTGGCTCAGGTTAATGGGATGTCCTGCCGTGACCTCCACGATCTCGAGATTTTCCATTCCATTCTCGCGGTCTAGTTCTGGAACGGATGCGGTCTTCTGCGCAGGCGCTTTGGTTTCAGCCGCGGCAACTTCGGCGGAGGAAGCGACGAGCGCGGAATTGCGGAGGGATTGGACCAGAGAATCGCTGGCGCCCTGGGATTTCAGCGTGGATTCCTGTTGGGGCGTCAGCGCTTTGGCGAGCTTGCGCTCCTTCAGCTCGTTGAGGATCGATTTGTCAGTCTCTTTGGCGCGGACCCAAAGGGAGACTTCGTTAAAATTGACCGGAGCGGCGAGGGCGCTGAATGCTCCGGCTAAAACAGTGATAGCCGTAATGAGTATAATTTTCGTGGAGTGCATGCCGCAGGTTTAGCAGGTCGGTTTCTGCGTTGGCAACGCAAATTGAAGAGGTTCACGCAACGACCACAAAGGGGGACGAGGAGGGATTTTTTTGGGTTGCCGTTGCAATCCGTGGTGACTTTTGTGCGAGATCTGTTTTTTGATCGGCGGCCCGCGAAGAATCGCTTTGACAGCAGGCGCAAGGGCGCTACTTTCCACGTCCCGCGCCGCGAAGGCGCATTAAATTTAGCAGGAGTCCCGCAACCGCGGGACGCTGGCACTGCACAAGATCATGCAACAAAATCGCAGCAAACGTTATCGCGCGGCCATCGAGCAGGTGGACCGCAACAAGGCTTACAATCTTCCTGAAGCCGTCTCGGCGTTGAAGAAAATGCCGCCGACGAAATTCGACCAGACGGTAACGGTTTCGTTCCGCCTCGGAGTCGATCCGAAACAGTCTGATCAGATGGTGCGCGGCACTTGTCCGCTGCCGCACGGAAGCGGAAAGCAGGTGCGCGTTTTGGTTTTCGCCGAAGGCGCGGCGGCGAAGGCGGCGAAAGAAGCGGGCGCGGAGTTTGTCGGCTTCAAGGACATGATCCAAAAATGCCAGGAAGGTTTTCAAGATTTCGATGTCGCGATCGCGACTCCGGCCGCTATGGCGGAAGTTCGCAAGCTCGGAAAGGTGCTTGGGCCGCGCGGGCTGATGCCGAATCCGAAAACGGGCACGGTGACCGACGACACGGCGAAGGCGGTCGGGGAAGTGAAGGCAGGCCGAGTCGAGTTCAAGCTGGATAAGAACGGCAACGTCGCGGTGCCGGTAGGCAAATTTTCATTCGCGGAGAATCAACTGGTCGAGAACGGAACAGCGGTGATCGAAGCCGTGGTCCGGGCGCGTCCGGCGACGGCGAAGGGCCGATTTGTCGAAGGCGTGACCCTGAGCGCGACAATGACGCCGGGAGTGCGCGTCGATCCATCGCCCTACATTACTGTCTAACGGGAGCCAATCGTCATGAGACCAGAAAAAGCGTCAATCGTTGCGGATCTTTCCGAGAAGCTCAATCGTTCGCCGTTCCTGCTCGTGACCGATTACAAGCAGATGAAGGTGGACCAGTTCGGTGAGCTCCGAAATCGCCTGGCACCGGCCGGCGCGGAAGTGCGAGTCGTGAAGAATAGTTTTTTGAAGCGCGCCATGGCGGACTCGGGAATGCCGGACGTGGGAGACAAACTAACCGGCCAGACGGCGATCGTCCTGGGCGAGAAGGATGTCGCTCCGGTCGCGAAGATTTTGAAGATGTTCGCCGCGGAATTCAAAATCGCGGCGTTGAAGATCGGTGTCATCGACAAAGCGGTGATCTCGACCTCGGATGTAGAAGCGCTGGCGGAACTGCCGGCGCGCGAGATTCTGCTCGCGCAGTTGCTCGGGCTGTTTCAGGCGCCTGCGACGCGTTTGGTTCGAGTTTTGAATGAGCCAGCGGCGGCGTTCGCGCGTTTACTAAAAGCAAAGGGCGAAAAGGGCGAGTCCGCGGCTCCGGCGGAGGCTAAGAAAGAGGAAACTGCCGCGGAGGCGAAGCCAGAGGATGCTCCCGCGGAGGCGAAGCAAGAGGAGGCACCGCCGGAAGTGAAGCCAGAGGATGCTCCCGCGGAGGCGAAGAAAGAGGAGGCGCCGGCAACGGCTGAGGCGGCTCCAGCAGCGGAGACTAAAACCGAGGAGGCGACCTAACGAATTTTGCAGGGCGGGCGCATCGCCTGCCGCTGGCAAAATCCCGCGGGGCGGGACTGCCCTGCAACTAACCAACAACAACGTCCGGCCCGAAAGCGTTCGGGCTTAATTCTTCGGAAGCTTCCGAAGGCGGCGCATGAGAGAAAAATAATATGGCGGATACAAATACAATCGTGGAGCAACTCAGCGGCCTGACCGTTCTCGAGATTGCTGGACTGGTGAAACAACTCGAAGAAAAATGGGGTGTCAGCGCGGCGGCTCCGGTCGCGGCAGCAGCGGCTCCATCAGCGGGTGGGGGCGCGGCTCCGGCGGCGGCGGAAGAGAAGACCGCTTTTGAAGTCATCTTGAAAGAGATGGGCTCGAACAAGATCGGCGTGATTAAGGAAGTGCGCAGCGCGGTGCCGGGACTCGGTTTGGCCGAAGCCAAGGCGCTCGTCGAAGGCGCTCCCAAGACGATCAAGGAAGGCGTGACCAAAGCGGAAGCCGAAGAGATCAAGAAGAAGATCGAAGCGGCTGGCGCGAAGGTCGAGATCAAGTAGCATCGTTGGACCGCGACGCTGTGCGGCGCGCGAGCGCGACCCGACGTCGTCCCGCGCCGCCCACACGGCGACGGATACAGGCAGGCGAAAAAAGCTTGCGCGGCTGTGGTCGCTGTGTCAGAACTTTTAGCGTTAGAGCAGTCGGAATATTTTCAAACCAGCAACTGACGGACAAAATTTAACGAGGCAACAAAACGGTGGCGTCGCGATTTGACGGCCTCTGTTTTGCTGCTATTTTTGCGCTTCTTGCTCGCGCCTTGAAAGCGTGAGCTGTCACTTCGACAACCTGTGAGCGGACGGGGTGTCGTTAACAACTTCGGAGATTGGCCCAGTAATTATGTCGGAACGCATCTACTTCGGAACCATCAAGGAAGGCATCGAGCCTCCCAACCTCATCGAGGTTCAACTCAACTCCTACGTCGATTTCCTCCAGAAAGACGTCCCGTTCTCGAAGCGGAAAAATTCCGGCCTCCAGGCCGTGTTCAAGGAAGTGTTTCCGATCGAGAGCTACGACGAAAAGGCAACGCTCGATTTCAGCCACTACGAGATTGGCGAGCCGAAGCTGAGCGCGCTCGAGGCCCAGCGGGAAGGCCAGACTTTCAGCGCTCCGCTTCACGTCACTTTCCAGCTTCGCGAGGAAAAGGGCACGAAGGAAGAGAAAGTTTACATGGGCGAAATCCCGCTCATGACGCCGCAGGGGACGTTCGTGATCAATGGCGCCGAGCGCGTCGTCGTTTCGCAGCTTCATCGTTCACCCGGGATCGCGTTCGAATCGAGCATCCATCTCAACGGCAAAGTGCTCTACAGTTTCCGGATTATTCCGGATCGCGGTTCGTGGATCGAAGTGCAATTCGACACGAGCGATCTGCTTTACATTTATCTGGATCGCCGCAAACGGCGGCGGAAATTTCTCGCGACGACCTTCCTCCGCGCGCTGGGCTACGGCCCCGACGAGGAAGTAATCAAGCTTTTCTACAGCATCGAAACCCTGAAGCTGAGCGAAAAACTCGGTGAAGAAGAACTCGCAACGAAAGTTCTCATTGCCGATGTCCTCGACGGCGAGGTGACTGTCGCTCGCGCCTTTGAGCCGCTCACCGCGGCGACGGTGCGCCAGATCATGGGCCTTGGACACAAGGACGTGAAGGTGATCGACATTTCGCACGACGACACCGTCGTGAAAGCGCTCAAGAAAGATCCCGCGCACGACCAGGAAGAAGCGCTCAAGGACATTTATCGCAAGCTGCGCCCCGGCGATCCGCCGACAGTGGCGAACGCGAAGGCGCTTTTGAAGCGGCTCTTTTTCGACCCGAAGAAATACGACCTCGGGCGAGTCGGCCGTTACAAGATCAACCAGAAGCTCGGGATCGACGTCGATCTCGGCGAGCGCATCGTGACCGACAAGGATTTCATCGGTGCGATCAAGTACCTGATCAATCTCCGCCGCGGCGAAGGCACGCTGGACGACATCGATCACCTCGGCAGCCGCCGGGTGCGGACGGTGGGCGAATTGCTCGCAAACCAGTGCCGCGTCGGTCTCGCTCGCACGGAGCGTCTCGTCAAAGAGCGAATGACGTTGTTCGACATCAACATCGACGGGATGACGCCGCAGAAGTTGATCAACCCGAAAGCGCTCAGCGCCGTAATCCGCGATTTCTTCGGCCGGTCGCAGCTTTCGCAGTTCATGGATCAGACGAACCCGCTGGCGGAACTGACGCACAAGCGCCGTCTCTCCGCCCTCGGGCCAGGCGGCTTGAGCCGCGATCGCGCGGGATTCGAAGTCCGCGACGTGCATCCTTCGCACTACGGTCGTATCTGCCCCATCGAAACGCCGGAAGGTCCGAACATCGGTCTCATCAGCTCGATGAGCACGTTCGCGCGGATCAACGAATTCGGTTTTATCGAGACCCCTTACCGCAAAGTCGACAAGGGTCGCGTGACCGACCAGGTCGATTACCTGACGGGCGATCGCGAGGAGAATTTCCTCGTCGCTCAGGCGAACGCGACCATGGACGCGAAGGGCCATCTTACCCAGGAGAAGGTTTCGGTTCGTTATCGCGGCGACTTTTTGGAAGTCGAACCGTCGAAGGTCCATTACATGGACGTCTCCCCGAAACAGCTCGTTTCGGTCGCCGCCGGTTTGATTCCGTTTCTCGAACATGACGACGCGAACCGCGCGCTGATGGGGTCGAACATGCAACGCCAGGGCGTTCCGCTGATCGTCTCGGAATCGCCGCTCGTCGGCACGGGCTTGGAAGGTAAGGTCGCGCGCGATTCGCACGCGGTCCTGATTTCAACCGAAGCCGGAAAAGTAGCGTCGGTCACAGCGGACCAGATCGTGGTGACGAAGGACGGCCATATGCCGGAAGGCAAGCGGAAGCTCAAGACCGACGTCGAAGCCGGCGTTCACGTTTACGAATTGAGGAAGTTCATGCGTTCGAATGCGGGGACCTGCGTGAACCAGAAGCCGATCGTGAAGAAAGGCCAGCATGTGAAGCGTGGCCAGGTCATTGCCGACGGCCCGAACACAGACCAGGGCGAGCTCGCCCTCGGCCGCAACGTGCTCGTCGCATTCATGCCCTGGAACGGGTACAACTTCGAGGATGCCATCATGATCTCGGAGAAGGTCGTGAAGGAGGACATTTACACCTCGATTCATATCGATGAATTCGAGATCGGCGCCCGCGACACGAAGCTCGGGCCGGAAGAAATCACCCGTGACATTCCAAACGTAAGCGAAGAAGCGCTCCGCAACCTCGGGCCTGACGGCGTCGTGCGCGTCGGCGCGGAAGTAAAGCCCGGCGACATTCTCGTCGGGAAAATTACGCCGAAGAGCGAAACGGAGCTGGCGCCGGAAGAGCGTCTGCTCCGCGCCATCTTTGGTGAAAAGGCGGCGGACGTTAAAGACACCTCCTTGACGGTTCCGTCCGGCACCTACGGAATTGTGATGGACGTGAAAGTTTCGTCTCGCCACGAAGTGTCGCGCGAGAAGCTGACGCCGTCGGAGACCAAGCGACAGCTCAAGTCAATCACGGAAGATAACCGGAAGAAAAAGGACGAGCTGACCGAGCAACTCACCGATTCGCTCTCGAACATACTGCTCGGCGAAAAAATTCCGCTCGACGTGGTCAACGCGGAGACCGGCGAGATCATCATCCCGGCAAACCGCAAGATCACGAAGACCCTGCTCCGCAAGCTGGCGACGGTTTACGATCACATTGAGATCGATCCGAGTCCGATCCGGAACAAAATCCGCGAGATCATCGCTTCCTACGAACACAAGTTTGCGGAGCTGGAACTGGAGCGGGAGCGTTCGATGGACCGCGTCGAAAGCGGCGACGACATCGATCCTGGGATCATCAAGCAGGTCAAAGTCTTCATCGCCAGCAAGCGCAAGTTGAGCGTTGGCGACAAAATGGCGGGCCGCCACGGCAACAAGGGCGTGGTCGCGCGGATCGTGCCGGAAGAAGACATGCCTTTCCTCGCGGACGGAACTCCGGTCGAGATCGTCCTCAACCCGCTCGGCGTGCCGAGCCGTATGAACGTAGGACAGGTTCTCGAGACTCACCTTGGTGTCGCCGCAAAGGCACTCGGGTTCAAAGTCGCGACCCCGGTTTTCGACGGAATTTCGGAAGCGAAAATCCGTGAATATCTCAACGACGCGAAAAAGAAGGACGGCTTTAGTTGGGTGCAGGAAACCGGCAAGGCGCGGCTTTATGACGGACGGACCGGTGACACCTTCGATCAGGAGGTGGTGGTCGGTTACATCTACATGATGAAGCTCGGCCACTTGGTCGCGGACAAGATTCACGCGCGCGCGGTCGGACCGTATTCGCTCGTCACTCAGCAACCGCTGGGTGGTAAGGCGCAATATGGCGGCCAGCGTTTCGGCGAGATGGAGGTCTGGGCCCTCGAGGCCTACGGCGCGGCTTACACTTTGCAGGAACTCCTCACCGTGAAGTCGGACGACGTCCAGGGACGGACGCGCATCTACGAGTCGATCGTCAAAGGCGACAACTCGCTCGAGGCCGGCACCCCGGAATCTTTCAACGTGTTGATCAAGGAAATGCAGTCGTTAGGCCTGGACGTGAAAGTCGGCGGCCAGGCGCCGAGCGCTTTCCTGGAAAACGTGGCCTAATTTTTTCAAACAAGAATCTCTCAAACTAAATGAACGAACATTCCTGGCGGGAACTAGTCGGTGAAGAACGCGCGGTCGGCTTCGACCAGGTGGCGATCGGGGTCGCTTCCTCGGACACGATGCGGTCGTGGAGCAAAGGCGAAGTCAAGAATCCGGAGACAATCAATTACCGGACCTTCAAGCCCGAAAAGGGCGGATTGTTTTGCGAACGCATTTTCGGACCGACGCGGGACTGGGAATGCTCCTGCGGAAAATACAAGCGGATCAAGCATAAGGGCGTGATCTGCGATCGTTGCGGCGTGGAAGTGACGCTGGCGCGCGTGCGCCGCGAACGGATGGGCCACATCGAATTGGCGGTGCCGGTCTCTCACATCTGGTTCTACAAGTGCATGCCATCGCGCCTCGGCTTGATGCTCGACATGAGCGCGCGCCAGCTCGAGCGCGTGATCTATTACGAGGACTACATCGTCATTGATCCAGGCAAGACGCCGCTGACCAAGACGCAGCTCCTGAACGAAGTCGAGTATCGCGAAGCGCAGGAACAATACGGCGAAGATTTCGTTGCCGGCATGGGCGCTGACGCGGTGAAGAAGCTCCTCTCCGAGATCAACCTCAACAAGCTCAACAAAGAGCTGGAAGAGGCGATGGGGAACACCAAGAGCAAACAGATTCGCAAGAAACTGGCGAAGCGTTTGAAACTCGTCCAAGGCTTCGCGTCCTCGCATGCGCGTCCCGATTGGATGGTGCTCGATGTTTTGCCCGTGATCCCGCCGGATTTGCGTCCTCTGGTTCCGCTGGAAGGCGGCCGGTTCGCCACCTCCGATCTAAACGATCTTTATCGCCGCGTGATCAACCGGAACAACCGGTTGAAAAATTTGCTCCAGCTCAAGACGCCGGACGTCATTATCCGCAATGAGAAGCGCATGTTGCAGGAAGCGGTCGACGCGCTCTTCGACAACGGCCGCCACGGCCGGGCCGTCACGGGTGCAGGCAATCGTCCGCTGAAATCGCTTAGCGATATGCTCAAGGGCAAGGGCGGCCGTTTCCGCCAGAACCTGCTCGGCAAACGCGTCGATTACTCGGGCCGTTCCGTCATCGTGATCGGGCCGGAGCTGAAGCTTAACCAGTGCGGGTTGCCGAAGAAGATGGCACTCGTCCTGTTCGAGCCATTCATCATTCGCCGCCTCAAGGATCTCGGCTACGTCCACACGGTCCGGAGCGCGAAGAAAATGATCGAACGCCAGACGCCGGAGGTCTGGGACATTCTCGAAGAAGTGACGCGTGGACATCCCGTGCTGCTGAATCGGGCGCCGACGTTGCATCGCCTTTCCATCCAGGCTTTCGAGCCGCTGCTCATCGAAGGCGAAGCGATCCGGATTCATCCGCTCGTTTGCACCGCCTACAATGCCGACTTTGACGGCGATCAAATGGCGGTCCACGTGCCGCTCTCAGTCGAAGCGCAGATGGAAGCCCGCATGCTCATGCTCGCGCCGAACAACATCTTCTCGCCGTCGAGCGGGAAGCCCATCACGACGCCGTCGCAGGACATCACACTGGGTTGCTATTACCTGACGCAGAATCCGCGGCGCGCTGCCGGCACGGAAAAGGAATCGCGACTCCCGCTGTTCGCAGACGCGACCGAAGTGGAGTTTGCCATGGCGGACGGCAAAGTGAAAACTCATGATCGGATTCGCTATAAGAACCCGGACGTCGGCCTGGAGACCATTTACGGAAACCCGACCGATCGCGTGATGGAAACGACCGCGGGCCGTGTCATTTTCAACGCGATCTGGCCGGTTAAGCTAGGATTTTTCAACAAGCCCGCGGGCAAGAAGCAGCTCAGCGACATCATCTGGCGTTGTTATCAGGTTGCCGGACAGAACGGCACCGTCGAGACGCTCGATCGCCTGAAGGAACTCGGGTTCGCGGAAGCGACCAAAGCCGGGATTTCCATCGGAATTTCCGACATGATCATTCCGAAGGAAAAAGAGACGGAACTTCAGAATGCCTACAAGTCGATCAAAACGGTCGAGCAACAGTATCGCAAGGGCATCATCACCGACGGCGAACGTTACAACAAGATCATCGATATCTGGACCCACGCGGGTGACGAGATCTCGAACGTCATGTTCCGCACTCTCGAACACAACGAGGGCCGCAAGGAATTGAACCCGGTCTTCCTGATGGTGGACTCGGGCGCGCGAGGCAACCGCCAGCAGGTGAAACAGCTCGCCGGCATGCGCGGGTTGATGGCGAAACCGTCCGGCGAAATTATCGAGCGGCCGATCACGTCGAACTTCCGTGAAGGTTTGAGCGTGCTTGAATACTTCATTTCTACTCACGGCGCCCGCAAGGGTCTCGCCGACACCGCGCTTAAAACCGCGGACTCCGGTTACCTGACCCGCAAGCTCGTCGACGCGTCGCAGGACGTGATCATCAACGAGATGGATTGCGGGACGGTGAACGGCATCGTGGTCCGCTCGATCTACGAAGGCGACGAAGAAGTCGTCGATCTCTCGACCCGCATCATCGGGCGGGTGAGCTGCGAGTCGGTCGTCGACCCGGTTACGAAGAAGAAAGTAGTGAAGGCGAACCAGTTGATCGACGAGCACATTGCGGCGGCGATCGAGAAGGTCGGTGTGGAAAGCCTGAAGATTCGCTCGGTCCTCACCTGCGAATGCGGGCGGGGAGTCTGCGCCATGTGTTACGGACGCAACCTTGCCACCGGTCAATACGTGAAGCTCGGCGAAGCAGTGGGTATTATCGCCGCGCAATCCATTGGTGAACCGGGCACGCAGCTCACGATGCGGACCTTCCACATCGGTGGAACGGCCAGCCAGACGTTCAAACAGCCAATCATTAAGGCGAAGAACGACGGCGCGCTTCAATTCAACGACCTCCGAACGGTGCAGGCGCTCGACGGCAGCTGGATCGTCCTGAACAAGAATGGGTCCATCGGGGTGCATAATTCAGAAGGACGCGAGCTCGATCGCTACAACGTCGTCATCGGCTCCGTTATCTCGAAGCCGGATGGCGCCCAGGTAAAGAAGGGCGAGACGTTCGTCCAGTGGGATCCGTATAACGTTCCTATTTTGACCGACAAGAGCGGTAAGATCGAATTCCGCGACATGATCGCGGGCGTGACGATCAAGCGCGACGTGGATGAGGCGACCGGCCTGATGGGCACGGTTATCATCGAGCACAAGGAGGATTTACATCCGCAGATCGTCGTGGTCGGCGATAAGAAGGAAGTGCTCGCGAGCTACTCGATTCCCGCCGGCGCACACGTTGTGGTCGACGAAGGCCAGAAGATCCGCGCCGGTGCGTTGCTGGCCAAGACGCCGCGCAAAATCGCGAAGACCAAGGACATCACGGGCGGTCTGCCGCGCGTGGCGGAATTGTTCGAAGCGCGCCGCCCGAAAGACGCGGCCGAGATCGCGAAGATCGACGGCATTGTTGAAATGGGCGGCACGGTCCGCGGCAAACGGAAACTAATTTTGAAGGACCCGGAGACGGGTTCGGAAGAAGAGCATCTGATCTCGCTGACCAAACACATCATCGTCTTCAAGGGCGACTTTGTGAAGAAGGGCCAGCAGCTCACCGAAGGTCCGGTCGTGCCGCACGAGATCCTCGAGGTCTGCGGGCCGCAGGATTTGCAGGAACACCTCGTGAACGAAGTGCAGGAAGTTTATCGCCTCCAAGGCGTCGAGATTAACGACAAGCACATCGAGATCATCGTGCGCCAGATGTTGCGGAAGGTGAAGATCACCGATCCGGGCGACACTTCGCTCCTCTGGGGCGACCAGGTGGACCGGCTCGATTTCGAGGCGGAAAACGCCAAGGTGGTCGAGCAGGGCGGCAAGCCCGCGGAAGCGACCCCGGTGTTGCTTGGGATCACCAAGGCTTCGCTCGAAACCGACAGCTTTATTTCGGCGGCCTCGTTCCAGGACACCACGCGCGTCCTTACCGAAGCGGCGACGCTCGGAAAGGTCGATCGTCTCCGCGGCTTTAAGGAAAACGTCATCATGGGCCATCTCATCCCGGCGGGAACCGGTTTCCCGGCGGTGCGCGAGATCAAGCTCGTCGAGAAGGGCGAGCCGATCGGCGAATCGCTGGTCGAAGACGTCGAGCCGCAGCCGGCCCTCGGATAACGGACCGAAATGCGAATGTTGAATGGCGAATCGGCAAGTGCTGGTTCGCCATTCGCGTTTTAGACGATGTCGATTGCGACGAAGACCGGCGACGAGGGCGAAACGTCGCTCATGTACGGCCGCCGCGTCCCGAAGACCGACGCGCGCGTCGACGCCTACGGCTGTGTCGATGAGCTGAACGCCGCTCTCGGCCTGGCCCGCGCCTCCGCGAACGATCCATTCCTCTCCGAACAAATCCTCGCCATCCAAAAAGAACTCGTCACCGTCATGGGCGAGCTGGCCACCGCCGCCGAAGACATAGACCGCTACGTGAAAGACGGCTTCGCCCTCACCACCGCCGCCATGACCGACCGCCTCACCGCCGTCATCGACGACCTGGAAGCAAACCGCCTCGCGAAGTTCAAAGACTGGGTGACCCCCGGCAAGACCCTCAGCGCCGCCACCCTAGACCTCGCCCGCACCATTTGCCGCCGCGCGGAACGCCGCGTCGCCGCGCTTATGTCCGCCGATCCCAAATTCAATTGCGAACTGCTGCGTTACCTGAATCGTCTTTCGGATCTCTGCTGGCTCCTGGCTCGAGTTGCCGAACAGGCCGCCCCCTGAAGAAGCTTGTGCCGGGTTGATCGCCCCTTCAGACTCGGGGCGAACAAGAGCCACAACCCAAAACCAAAAATGAAAATCACAAAAATCCCTCAGCTAGTTCTTTTCGTCACTTTGCTCGGCCTCGCAGTGCCGGCGCGGGCGGAGACGATGTCGGTGCCGAGCAAGGAGAAAGCGATGTTCACGTTCGATGTGCCGTCGGACTGGAAGCCGAAGGGCGATCCGAACGACGAATCGGCGGAAGCGGGTGCGCCGGACGACAGCGCGTATGTAAGCGCGTGGATCGCGGCGGGCGACGAGAAGACGTTCGTGAAGGACCTGGACGGGACCCTCAAGGACTCGATGAAGAGCATCGACCCGGGCTACGAGGAGAAGGAGGCCGACCAGAACGGCAGTCATTTCTACCTGGTCACCGGCAGCGGTGTGGATAAGCGGGCCGGGACGAAGGTGAAATTCCTAGTGGGCATTTTCCACGCGGGCGGCGGCAAGGCGGGCATCGTATATGCCGATTACGACGCAGATGCGGACGCCAGCACGATGAACGTGCTGAAGGGGATTCTGAACTCGATCAAGGTCAAGAAGTAGGCGCAGTAGGGGGAGTGCTGCGGGTGGGACACCCGCCGCGACAGGGAAAGTTGAGGAATTTCCGGTTGCGTTCCCCGGGGGTGTAGTGCATCTTCCACGTCCGCTCCTGCAGTCGCGGGACCCGCAGCGTTTTACCTATGGCAACAGCAGCAGAATTAATTCCGGAGCTTCTCGAAGCAGGCGTCCACTTTGGTCACCAGACCAAGCGTTGGAACCCGAAGATGAAGCCGTACATTTTCGAGAAGCGGAACCAGATTTACATCATCAACCTCGATGAAACGGCGCGGCAACTGAATCGCGCGACGGAGTTCCTCCAGGAAATTACGCGGCGCGGCGGGAAAATTTTGTTTGTCGGTTGCAAGAAGCAGGCGCAGGAAGCGGTCAAGGAAGCGGCCACCGCGTGCGGACAATTTTACGTGAACCAGCGCTGGCTTGGCGGGACCCTGACGAATCTGGCGACGATCCGGAAGAGCATTGGGCGGCTCAAGTACATCGAGCAGATCGAGGAATCGCCGGACTACAAGAAGATGGGCAAGCAGGAGCTGGCGGCCCTGAATCGCGAAGGGGCGAAGCTGCGTCGGAACCTGGACGGGATTTTGGAAATGTCGGCGCTGCCTGACGCCATGGTAGTCATCGATACGACCCGGGAATCGAATGCGGTCCTGGAAGCGCGGCGGCTCGGTATTCCGACGGTGGCGATCGTGGATACGAATGCTGATCCGGAAATTATCGACTACCCGATCGCCGGGAACGACGACGCGATTCGCGCGATCCGAGTGATGTTGCAGAAACTCGTGGACTCAATCGTGTCGGCGAGCGCTGATCGCGGCGCGCGCGAGCAAGTCGAAATGGCCGGTGTTTCTGCGTAGCAGAAACGTTGAGAGGTTGAGCGGTTGAGGAGTTGAGAGGACTCCGGCGCTCGTTATCCTCTCAACCGCTCAACTTCTCAACCACTCAACCTTTCATGGACCCACAACTCGTTAAGCAACTCAGAGAAAAGACCAACGCCGGCATTATGGATTGCAAGCGGGCGCTGGCAGAATGTGGCGGCGACCTGGAAAAGGCCGAGGCGCATTTACGGACGAAGGGAATCGCAGGCGCGAGCAAGAAAGCTTCACGGGCGACCAAGGAAGGGATTGTTGCCTCGTACATTCATTTGCAGGGGAAGGTCGGCGTTCTTGTCGAAGTGAACTGCGAAACGGATTTCGTGGCGAAAAACGAGAAGTTCCGCGAATTCGTCAAAGACATCACGCTGCATATCGCCGCGGCGCATCCGCTTTACGTGAATCGGGAGGAAGTGCCGGCGAAGCTGGTAGACTCGGAGCAAGCGATCTACGCCGGACAGGTTAAGGGTAAACCTGAAAACGTGGTGGAGAAAATCGTCAGCGGGAAGCTCGACAAGTTTTACAGCACGGTTTGCCTGATGGAGCAGGGGTTCATCAAGAATCCCGACCAAACGGTCAAGGAACTCGTCGCGACGAAGATCTCGGAGCTGGGCGAGAACATCGTGATTCGGCGTTTTACGCGCTATTTGGTGGGCGAGCCGGTGGGAGAAGCGGCAGCGCCGGTCCAGGAACAAACAGAACAGGCCGCCTAGGCTTCTTTTTGCAGCGGTGGTCTGCGACCGCCGAATCGTCTCAAGGTTTCTCGTGATCGGCGGTCATAGACCGCCGCTACAGAAACTAAATACGCGCGCTCTGGCGTCGTCAGTGCGTTTCTATCTTGGCGCGGTTTCATTCTGATGTCGCGCGGAGTGCTGAGGTTCCTATTCCCGGCCCTTCAAACATCAACGACGGAGAAAATACTTATGAGCATGGATTCATTGAAAGATTTGTATATCGACGAACTGAAGGACCTGTACAACGCAGAGAACCAGCTGCTGAAGGCGCTGCCGAAAATGGCAAAGAAGGCTTCGGCGCCGGAACTGAAGAAGGCGTTTCAGGATCACCTGGCCCAAACTGAGGGTCACGTGGAACGGCTCGAGCGGATTTTTAAGGCGCTCGGCGAGAAGCCGACGGGCAAGACCTGCAAAGCAATGAAGGGACTCGTGGAAGAGGGCAAGGAAGTCATCGAAGAAGACGGCGACGATTCCGTGCTCGACGCCGCTCTTATCGGTGCCGCGCAACGGGTCGAGCATTACGAGATTGCAGGGTACGGCGTGGTCCGGACATTCGCGTCTTTGCTTGGTGAGGAGGACGCCATGGGATTGCTCCAGCGGACCCTCAACGAAGAGGCGGAAGCCGACAAGAAGCTGACGAAACTGGCCGAGTCGGTCATCAACGTCGAAGCGAGTGAAGCGGAAGAGGAAGAACAGCCGAAACGCAAGGCGGCGAAAAAATCCACCCGCCGCCGCTAACCGCCAGAGAGATTATTGGTCGATCGCCACCACAGTCCGCGTGACTGCGGTGGCGATTTTCTTGATCCGCCTCGCGTGAAACGCAATTTCAGCGGATAAGTACGAAGCGATGGGATTAGCCGAATACAAAAAGAAACGGGACTTCAAAGTCACTGCGGAGCCGAGCGGCAAGCCGTTGCCGAAACTGGTGAAGGGAGCGTGCCGGTTCGTTATTCAGAAACACGACGCGAGCCGGCTGCACTACGATTTCCGGCTCGAAATGGACGGAGTGTTGAAATCGTGGGCGGTCCCGAAAGGCTTGCCGTGGGAAAAAGGGGAGAAGCATCTGGCGGTCGAAGTGGAAGATCACCCGGTCGAGTATGCGACCTTCGAAGGGATTATCCCGCAAGGCCAATATGGCGGCGGCACCGTCATGGTCTGGGACCGCGGCCAGTACCATGTTTATGGCGAGGACCCGATGAAGGCGTTGCGTGACGGCCGGATGCACATGGTGATGGACGGGGAAAAAGCGAAAGGCGAATGGTCGCTGATCCGGACGCGGATGGACGCGGGGAAGCCGCAATGGCTGTTGCTGAAAAGCGGGACGGGAATCAAGCCGATCTCGAAGAAGCGCGACGATCAGTCGGTGAAGACGGGGCGGACGATGGCGCAGATTGCGGCGCAGAAAGACGCGGAATGGCAGTCCAATCGCGAGGAAGAAAAGAAGCCGACCTTGAAGACGCGAATCAAAGCGGCGCTTAAAAAAAAAGATAAAGAAGAAAATGAAATTGTAGGGCAGGCGCACCGCCCGACAAAAAAGAGCGGTGGCAACCGGAGCGGTCGCCCTGCAACTGCGCTCGCGAAACTGCCGAAGGCTAAACCGCGGTTCGTCGACCCGATGAAGCCGCGGCTGATGGATTCGCCGCCGACCGGCGGCGACTGGAGTTATGAGCTCAAGTTCGATGGGATCAGGGCCTGTGCGGTCAAGGACGGCGGAAAGATCAGTCTGATTTCGCGGAACGGGAACGAGCTGCGGGCGCGATACCCCGAAGTCGCGGATTCTATGAAGAAGCTGCCGATCGATGAATGCGTGATCGATGGTGAAGTTGTCGCACTCGACGATGAAGGACGATCGTCCTTTCAATTGCTTCAAGGCCTCGAGATGGAGGGCCGCAAATCGCCGATTCGATTTTACGTCTTCGATTTGCTGCAGTTGAACGGGCGCAGTCTGACTGGGCTGCCGTTGTCGGCGCGCAAAGAAATGCTGGCTCAACTTTGCGACGGCGTCGCTGATCCCATTCGCTATTCAGGCGAAATTGGTGGGGATGCGGCGACGCTGTTGAAGGAAGTGCAACGGCGCGGTCTCGAGGGATTGATTGGGAAGCTGCGTGATTCGACCTATGAAGCCGGACGCCGCAGCGGCGCGTGGATCAAGCTGAAGTGCGTGAACGAACAGGAATTCGTTATTGGCGGATTTACCCCGCCCCAGGGAGCGCGTCAGCATTTCGGCGCGGTCCTCGTTGGATACTACGACACGAAAAAGAAGTTTCTCTTCGCTGGGAAGGTGGGGACCGGGTTCAACACGAAATTGCTCGCCGCGTTGCACAAGAAATTGAAAAGCGAGAAGCGCGACGACTGCCCGTTTGCCGATCTGCCGTCGAAGCAAGGCGGGCAATGGGTCCAGGGCATCACCCCTTCGATGATGCGCAAAATCGAGTGGGTGAATCCGGTTTTCGTCTGTCAGGTGAAATTCGCCGAATGGACGCGCGACGCGAAATTGCGGCAACCGGTTTTCCTTGGATTGCGCGAGGACAAAAAGCCGACGCAAGTGGTGCGCGAGTCGGCGGCAGCGTAAGAGCGCCGTTGGCGCTCAACTGAATTGCGTCGTTTGGCGATCACTATTCGACTTGTCGAGCGCGGGCGTGCTCCTGATATTGGGACATGAAGGTCAAAGTTCTCGTCACGCCGAAAGCCGCAGTCCTCGACCCTCAGGGGGCGGCCGTGCGCGACGCAATGCAGCACCTCGGGATGCCTGAAGTGCTTGCGGTGCGAATCGGCAAGTATCTCGAGATCGAAGTAGACGATAAAACGCCGGACCTCGATTCCAGGCTGAACGATCTTTGCCGCGACCTGCTCTCGAATCCCGTGATCGAAGACTACGAGGTGGTTAAGAGTTGAGGGGTTGAGAAGTTGAGGGGAGAAGAGGCATACAGATGAAATTCGCGGTGATTCAGTTTCCAGGATCGAATTGCGACCAGGATTGCGTCGCGGCGCTCAATGGAATCGCAGGCGTGCGCGCGGAATATGTCTGGCATAAGAAAACGTCGCTCGACGGTTACGACGCGATCGTGCTGCCGGGCGGTTTTTCTTACGGCGATTACCTGCGTTGCGGAGCGATTGCGCGCTTTTCTCCGATCATGGCGAGCGTCGTTGAACAAGCGGGCAAGGGAACGCTGGTCATCGGGACTTGTAACGGTTTCCAAATTCTTTGTGAAATCGGCCTGCTCCCGGGCGCGCTCGTCCGGAACCGGGGTCTCCATTTTGTCTGCGACCTGGTCACGACGCGCGTCGAAGTGGCGGACTCGGCGTTCACTCATGGTTGTTCGCAGGGGTCGCTCCTCCGTCTGCCAATCGCCCATGGCGAGGGTTGTTACTTCGCTGATGAGGCGACGCTGCGCGAGCTCAACGAACGGCGCCAGGTCGTGCTGCGTTACGCCACGGCCGAGGGGAAGATCGAGCCCTCGGCGAACCCAAATGGCTCAATCGAAAACATCGCCGGTATTTGTAATCGTGAAGGGAATGTCTTTGGGCTGATGCCCCATCCGGACCGGGCTTGTGAAGCGCGGCTTGGCAGCGCCGACGGCTTGAAGGTTTTTCAGTCGATGATGGAGACGATCGAAGCGCGGCGGGCTCGCGCGGCGTAGGTGGATCGAGCGCTGCGCGAGGCAAAGCTTCAAGGAGCGGCGGTTTACAAACCGCCGACGAACGTCGCTCAGGCGGCCGTAGCTGACGGCGGTGTGGACAGCGCCGCTCCTTGGGGCTGGGCAACGTTCGAAACCGACTGCCAAAGTGGATGCCTAATTCGGCTCGAATTTTACACAAGTGTAAAACATCGATACACGTTTTAGGCCGCTCCGGAAGGCCTTACCTAGGAGAGAGTTGCCGGGCACCTCGATTGCTCGAAAAGCTGGCACAAACCTATGTTGCTACAAAAAACTCTTCACATGAATCAGTCGCTGGACGAGTGCAAAGACCGTCTGGCCAGCATTCAATCGTATCGGCGCCAGTTCGTCATGGTCACCAAAGCCACGGTTACTTCTTCGAAGACGGTGGATTTCAGTTTCCGGGGACCGCTCGGCTTCGAAGCGCGAACCGTTCTGCTGGCGGTGGAAAGCGATTCACCCGAGCAGTTCGCGTTTGAATCCACTGGTGGCAACCTCGACGTGATGGGGTTGGTCGAGTTCACCGAGATCCGGTCGAACTGCACCGAGGTCACCCTCGCCTTGCATTACGAGATCAAGAACAAGCTTTTCGCCTGGCTGGACCGGCGATTTCATTTTGTGGATGCATTCGTCAACTCGGAGTTGCGCAGCATCCGCTCCCATTTCGAAGGCATTGCGGCGCCCGTCGTGGAGCGCACGCCGATGCTTTCGATGTTTGAGACAGCAACGGCATAGAGGGACAGCTGTCTCAGGCAAAGAGCGCGAATTCGGGGGACTTCGCGCTCTTTTGTTGTACCGATGTCGCGCTAGGAAATCCGAACCGCATGCGTTTTATCCAGGCGAAGTATCTGCCCCGGTTTCAATTCCAGGGCGGCTTTCGGATCTATCAGTTTAACGCCGTCGAGTTGAACACTGCCTTGTTCGATTAGGCGGCGCGCTTCCCCGCCTGATTTTAGAATCGTGAAAGCGGTGAAATAGGCGCCCTTAACGATCGACATCAAATCGCCTTTCTGTCCCGAAAACGCGGGCAGATCGGCATCGGCCAAACGTTTTTCGCTGAAACGCGCGTTCCAATCTTCCAGCGTCTTATCCGCGATCGCCCTTGAGTGATACGATTCTACGATCGCGGCTGCGAGATGTTTCTTAGCGTTGAGCGGATGAGCGTCAGGTGCCAGCGGTCTACCAAGCAGCAACGGGTAATAGCGCGCCATTAATTCGTCAGAGATGCTCATCAGCTTGCCGAACATTTCCGACGCGGGTTCGGCGAGCCCAACATAATTGCCTAGGCTCTTGCTCATCTTCATCGAGCCATCGAGCCCTTCGAGAATCGGCAAAACCAGGACGATCTGCTGTGGCTGGCCCTCGTGTTTTTGAAGATCGCGGCCGACCAGGCAGTTAAAAAGTTGATCGGTACCGCCGAGCTCAACGTCGGCCTGGACCATGACCGAATCCCATCCTTGCATGATGGGGTATTGAATCTCGTGAGCATGGATCGGATGGCCTTCGTCGATCCGGTTCCGAAAATCCTCCCGCTGCAGCATTTGCTGCAGGGTCACCATGCTGTTGAGGCGAATTACGTCCTCGAATCCCATTTTCCCCAGCCAATCGCCGTTGGCCACGAGGCGAGTCCGTTCCGGGTCGAGAATCTTGAACGCCTGAGCGCGGTAGGTTTCCGCGTTGGCGGCGATTTGGTCGCGCGAAAGTTGCGGTCGCGTCGCGGAGCGGCCGCTCGGGTCGCCGATCATGGAAGTGAAATCACCAATGATGAGAACCGCTTCGTGCCCGAGATCCTGAAACTGCCGGAGTTTCCTCAGGATAATCGAGTGGCCGAGATGGAGGTCGGGGCTGGTTGGATCGACGCCGAGCTTAACGCGAAGCGGTCGCCCGAGATCCAGTTTCGCGCGCAACTCCGCTTCGCTGATGATCTGGGCAGCGCTTTGTTTGAGAAGGGAAAAAGCTTCGTCCGTTTGCATGATCCGCGGCGTGAGTTTCGTAGCTGGAAGCTACTTACTCTTGTTCAACAGTTCGCGCACCTGCTCGATGGTGAGCGGTTTGTTCTGGGCCTGGAGTGCTTTCTGACTCTTGCCCGTTCCGAGGAATGGCCGGACGCCAGCGTATTCGCGCGCTGCGACGGTTTCGCTGCTCTCCGGCGCGACACGAGTGCCCGCGTTGGCAGCCGGCGTCGCGATCACCGAATTATTTGTTAACTGCGAGCGTGTGGAAATATTCGCCGCGGAGCCGCCGGCACGAAAATGATGCCCCGCAAATTGTCGCGGACTTAAAGCGCGGTTTCCAGTCCATGCTTTGATCGCACCTATCTGGACCACAGGGAAACTCTGGGTCCGCGCTGATTTATCGAATACGGTCGTCCGGTTATCCGCGAATGTTTTTTTCTGCGCCGAATTCTCCAGCGCGAGATTCGGTCTTAAGAGCCGGTCGACGAGCCTGGCTTCCTGCTCCTGCGCCAAGGCCGAGGCCGCGGCGAGGCACACCGTTGCGATAGCGAAGACGACTCGCACGTTTTCGAACGTGCCGAACGAGCCGCGCGCTTGTAAAGGAAATTTCGACTCGGTTGAACGGCGCCCCCTATCGACGGAAGAATCGTTGACTGCAGGACACATCCTCACGGGCGATCCCGCGTCCGCGGGACCGTCACTACAAGGCGATCAACGACCGAGAGCGGATTGGAGCACGCCCGCTCGAGGCGGCGCAGAGACGCTGCCGCTGAGAATGTCGCGGGCGCTCACGGGCCGGCCATAGTAGCGGTCGTTCGCGGTTTTTTGGGTCGCGATTACGGCCCCTTCGAGTGAAGCGCCGGCAAACAATCCTTGCGTCCGGCTGTAGGTATAGACCGCGGCCGTCGGCGTTACCGCCGCTGCCGCTTCGCGCCCCACTGGCCCGGCAGCCACGCTCGCGTCCGCGCCCAGCGTGAGATTTCCGTCGCGCGAGAAAGCGCGCACGGCTCGATTGGTATTGAGGACAAAGACGAACTCGGTGATCTGGGCGCCGATTTGCGGTCCCCATCCCGCGCCCCCAGTGCCGACAAAAGAGGGCCCCGACCAGCCATTACCGGTCCGCGCGACGACTACGCCCTGTCCCCCTTTTCCGCTGATCCCGAGGCCGACCTTAACCACGGTGAGAATGGCGAGCCCTCTCGCATTTCGCAGCACGCTGCGCGGGATCCCGCGCTCGGGCATGTTTCGGAATTGACGAAGAATGCGGGCAGATTGATTAACGACTTCCTGTTCGGTCGCGGCATTACCCGCAATCGGCAGCAAGCAAATGGCGAGCAGTGCGCAGATGGTTTTCATGGTACACCTTACATCGACCAAGCGACGCCGAATGGACGTATGGCCCCCCGTGCGGTTCGTTAGGCCAGCGGGAACATGGATAACTTGATCGAGCAGCCGACCGACGAAGCTTTCATGAACGAGGCTTTGCGTCTCGCCCAAAAAGCTTTCGAAAAAGAAGAGGTGCCTGTGGGCGCGATCGTCGTTCGCGCTGGCAGGATCATCGCGCGCGCTTCGAATCAGGTCGAGATGCTCAAGGATGCCACCGCGCATGCCGAGATGCTGGCGATCACCCAGGCCGAAGCCGCCGTCGGTGACTGGCGCTTGAGCGATTGCGACCTCTACGTGACGAAAGAGCCATGCGCGATGTGCGCCGGCGCGCTCGTTCACGTGCGAATGCGCCGCGTTGTTTTTGGATGCCCCGATCCCCGGAGCGGCGCCGCGGGAGGGACCATTAACCTGCTTCAGCTGCCCGGTCTGAATCATCGTTGCGAAATCCGCGGCGGCGTTCTCGATGAGGAATGCGCCGGGCTCCTCCAGAGTTTTTTCCAGGCGCGGCGGCGCGCCAGCGTGCCCGATGCCTGACCCTCGCCCCTCGCCGCCGGAATCATTCCTCACGGCGCGGCTGCTTCTGCGGAAACCGCGGCCCGAGGATGCGCCGCTCATCTTCGCAGCCTACGCGCAGGACCCGGAAGTCACCCGTTACCTCACGTTTCGACCGCACCGGGAGGTGAGCGAAGCGAACGAAGCCGTGGAACGATTTCTGGAAAGCTGGCGCACTGGTAAATCGTACTGCTGGCTGATCTTCAGTCGCGACGACGAGAAGTTACTCGGCGCGATCTCGGCGCGAAACGACCAGGGAATCAATCTTGGTTACGTTCTCGCCCGTCCATTCTGGCGCCAGGGTTTCATGAGCGAAGCGTTGAACGTTGTCGTGGACTGGGCGTTCACGATTCCATCGGTCTTCCGCGTCTGGGCCGTCTGCGATCTCGAGAACGTCGCGTCCGCGCGCCTCCTCGAACGAAACGGATTTCGCCAGGAAGGCGTCTTAACCAAATGGTCGGTGCATCCGAATGTCTCCGAAATTCCCCGAGACTGCTTTTGTTATGCTCGCACTCGGGGCGAATGAGGATTCACTTCGCGCTCGCCAGAGTCGAAACTGGTGGTTAACTTTTGTTCGTTGCTTCCGATATGAATACTAAAAGCCTCGGTCTCCTTTTCGTCGCCACCGTTCTGCTGGCCATCCCGGCAGTCGCTTCCGATGACGATCCAATCTTCCACTCAAGCAATCCGCTAGCGCCGCGGGACGAGTGGGGCCGGTTCCATCAAATGCCGAACGTGATTCCGACGGATTACGAACATCGCTCCGGTTCGCGTTGGTACTATTATTTCAAATCCCGCCAGGAACTGCTGCGCGATCCAGCCTACGTCGCCTCGCTCCAGACGGTGCTGAAAAACCGGGGTTACTATTGCGGCCCGATCGACGGCGTGATGTCGGAGCTCGTTTCTGACGCCATCGCGAAAGTTCAGAAGAACTACGTCCAGCGGGTGAACGGACAGCTGACAGTGCCGGTCCGTCGGGCGTTGAATCTTCCGTAACGGAGGGACGACCGCTGGCTCGTCCGTGATTCAACGAGGGCGGGACAGCTTCCGTCCCTCCAATCGAAAATCGCCAATCGAAATTCGAAAATTCTTCGGCGTGGCAGCCTCGCTAGGATTCGAACCTAGACAAAGAGATCCAGAATCTCTGGTGCTACCATTACACTACGAGGCTTCGTTTCGGGGCGAGAGACCTAAGCCGTTTGGGCGGTTTTCGCAAGTGCTGGAGCGCCGGTCTATGATCGACGAATTCGCTCCGCCACGGAAGATTCGGCGGTCATAGACCGCCGCTACAGAAAACAGCCTCAGCGCGCCGGCGCTTCTCCGCTTAACCAGATCTCGGCGCCTTCGCGGGCCGCATCTACTTCCAGAGTCCGCCCGCTTTCCAGGATGAGGAGGCGAGCGCGCTCAATCATTTCATCGATCTTCCGATCGTCGTGGCTGGGATCGTGATGAAACAGAAACAGTTTTTTCGCGCGCGCTTCGAGGGCGAGTGAAACTACCCGGCTGAGTGCGCCGTGCCCCCAGCCAATGTGTTCCTGGTATTTTTCGTCGGTATATTGCGTGTCCAGGATTAGAACGTCGCAGTCTTTCAGGAATTCGACGAGTTGCGACCGTTGCACGACCGCCTGCGACCGGGCGCGCTGGGCATGCACGCCGTCGCGTTCGGCGAGTTTCATTTTCAATGGCTCGAACGGCTCGTTATCGGGAAGAAAAGCGATCGAACCTTCCTTGGTGTAAAGCCGGTAGCCGGCGCAGACCCCCGGATGATTCAGGAACCGCGAGCGCACCCGGACATCGCCGACGGTGAACTCCATTTTCTTGAGCTCGCGCACTTTGATCGTGCCGGGGAGGTTCTTCCAGCTCACGGGAAAGAACGGCAGCTCCATTTGGGCGGCGAGGATCGTGGCGAGCCCCGCGCGCGCGCCCTGATACCCGTAGACGTTGATCGTGTTCTTCGCCTGGTAGGCGGGAAGGAAAAACGGCAGCCCCTGAATATGATCCCAGTGAGTGTGGGTAAGGAGGAGCGTTAGATTCATCGGGGCGCTCCCAAATTCCGCGTTGAGAGCGAGGCCGAGCTCACGAATGCCCGAGCCTGCATCGAGAATGATGACGTTGCCGTTGGTCCGGACCTCGACGCAGGTGGTGTTGCCGCCGTAGCCGATCGTGGTAGGCCCGGGAACCGGGATTGAACCGCGAACGCCCCAGAATTTTATCCGCGTTGTCGGCGGATGAAATTTGGCCGCCTTTGATGTTTGCGAGGCGAGTTTCCCGCGCCGCCGTGAGCGTTTGAGGGCGGCCGCGAGTTTTTCCCACTTCAACGGTTTGACGAAATAATCGTCGCCCCCGGCCTGGAGGACGGCTTTCCGATCGATGTTGTAACGCCGGCCCGCGATGATGATGATGCGCGTGAGATCCAGCTTCTCGCGAATCGCCCGCGCGACCTGGAGACCACTCATCTTCGGCAACAACAAATCGCAAACCACCGCATCTGGCCGTTTCGCAACGGCCAGTTCGATCCCAGCTTTGCCTTCGATGGCCTCGATCACTTCCCAGCCGTGTTTGACAAAAACACGCGCCAGCCGCTTGCGGCTTTCTACGTCGTCCTCGATGAGCAAAACCGTCGGCATGGTCGTTAGGGCGGGATTGTTGTCAGTCCCGCGAGGGGAAACAAGCGTTTTTCGCCGAACGATTTGTGCGCTTCTACAGCAAGCTTGAACCGAAGGCGCCGGGCTTGCCGCGTTTCCAGCGCAGGTCCGGATGAAGATTGATTTCTTCCGGCGCCACCTCGAACCCAACGGCGCGCAGCAGATAGGCGACGCCTTCCCGGCTTTCCATTGTTTCCTTAAGGCTGCGGGCGAAGAGTTCGATGTATTCCTTGTAGGATTCGAGCGCCAATTTTCCTTCCGCGAAATGTTCCGCGAGAGCTTCGTCGTGATAATCGATCAGCTCGACGAGCGCGCGCCGCAGCTTTATCCGCATTTCCGGATCGACCACGACCTTGAATGGCGTCGCGCCGGGATCGGGCTTGGCCAGCTCCTTTTTCAGAGTCGTTTGATCGGAGGAGACGAGCTGATAATCGCGAGGTTCGTCCATTTGGAGGCCGGAAGGGGACCTCCTTCGGCGAAGTCACTTGTGGATTGACCACGATATTCTGTCAAACCAGAATCGCCGCCATGAAAACATCTTTGATCACGTTGCTCGCGGTGCTGGGAACGGCGGCGACAGGTTTTGGCGCCGGCGCGGATGCGGAATTGAAAGCGATCGAGCAGCAGTGGCTCGATGCCTACATGAAGAGCGACGCGGCCTTCCTGAAGAACACGGAAGCGGAAGACTATTCGATCACGGAACCTGACGGAACAGTTTCGAACAAAGCCCAGGACATCAAATCCGTCACCGACAAAACGTTCGTGCTGAAGTCGGCTACGATGAGCGATTACAAATGCCGGATGCTGGGCGACAACGCTGCCTGCGTAACCGCGACCTTGAAACTAGACGGGACCGAAGACGGCCAGGGATTTTCCGGCGATTATCGCGCCATCGACGTGTTTGAGAAGAAAGACGGCAAATGGATGGCGGTCGCGTCGCAGCTGACGAAGGTGGCGTCCGACAAGAAGTAGCCCTGTAGCGGCGGTCTACGACCGCCGGATGTTTCAGCAGTCGCGTTCGGCGGTCATAGACCGCCGCTAGAGCCAAATCATCAGAAAAAGATCGGGATGATCAGGATCGCGACGATGTTGACGACCTTGATCATCGGATTGATCGCCGGGCCGGCGGTATCCTTGTAAGGATCGCCGACCGTGTCGCCCGTGACCGCGGCGGCATGAGCCGCGGAACCCTTCCCGCCGAAGTTGCCTTCTTCGATGAATTTCTTCGCGTTGTCCCAGGCACCGCCGCTGGAAGTCATCGCGATCGCGACGAACAACCCGGTAACGATCGTTCCGACGAGCACGCCACCCAGAACCACGGGGCCGAGCTGCGGAATAACGGCGACGAGCACGACCACCAGGACTGGAAGAAGCGCAGGTACAATCATCTCGCGGAGCGCGGCTTTGGTCACGATATCGACGCAGGTTCCGTAATCCGGCTTGTCTTCGCCGCGCAGAATCCCGGGTTTCGCCGTCAACTGGCGCCGCACTTCGCGCACGACCGCTCCGGCCGCTTTACCTACCGCATCCATGCTGAACGCGGTGAAGATGAAGGGCAGTAATCCGCCAATGAAAAGGCCGATGACGACCTTCGGGTCGGTCAGCGTGAATGCGAAATTGTAGGTACGATGTCCCGCTGCGTAGTGGGCCTTGAGTTCCTCAACATAGGAACCGAAGAGCACCAGGGCCGCGAGTCCGGCGGACGCAATCGCGTAGCCCTTCGTCACCGCTTTCATGGTATTGCCGACGGCGTCGAGCTCGTCGGTTACGCCGCGGACTTCTTTCGGCAGGTTGCTCATCACGGCGATTCCGCCGGCGTTGTCGGTGATGGGACCGAACGCATCCAGCGAGATTATAATGCCAGCCATCGAAAGCATGCTCATGACGGCGACGGCAATGCCATAGAGGCCGGCGAAATGGTTGCTGAGCAAAATTGCGATGCCGATAAAACCAACCGGCAAGGCCGTGGCGTGCTGGCCGATGGCGAGCCCCGCGATGATGTTGGTGGCGTGCCCAGTTTCGGAGGCCCGGGCGATTTTGCGCACCGGCGAATATTTCATCGACGTGTAGTAATTCGTAATCACGACGACAACGGCGGTCATGAGCAACCCAATGAGCGACGCATAGTAAAGATCCGTCGAGGTGTGGGCCACGCCATTAAGCGTGAAACCCTTTGGGAACAGCGCGTGGGTCGCCGGCCAGAACAGCACCGCCGAAACCAGGCCGCTGCTCACCACCGCGCCCATCAACGTCGCCGTCGGCTTACCGCCGGTCAGGTTAACGAACAAAATGCCGATCAAGGCGCCCAGCACGGAAATCCCGCCGAGCACAAAAGGGTAAACGACCGCGGCGCGCGCCAGCTCAGGTGCAGCGGTCCCGAGGGTAAGCGCGCCAATCAGGATCGCCCCGATCAAACTTACGGCGTAGGTCTCGAAAACGTCGGCCGCCATTCCGGCGCAATCGCCCACGTTGTCGCCCACGTTGTCCGCGATCGTGGCCGGGTTACGCGGATCGTCTTCCTCGAGATTGCTCTCGATTTTACCGACGAGATCCGCGCCGACGTCAGCCGCTTTGGTATAAATGCCGCCACCGAGCCGCGCGAAAACACTGATCAAACTGGCGCCGAGCGCTACGCCGACGAGACTTGCCACCTCGTGTCCGGGCACCCACCGGCGCGCAATGTAGTAGTAGACCCCGACTGAAAGAAGCGCGAGCCCGACCACCAGCAGACCCGTCACGGCGCCGCCGTTGAACGCGACCCGGAGCGCAGCTCCGCGCGAGGTCATCGCGGCCTGGGTTACGCGGCAGTTCGCCAGCACTGCGATGCGCATTCCGATGTAGCCGGCGGCGAGCGAACAAGAGGCTCCAACGAGAAAGCCAACCGCGGTGGGAGCATCCTTGAAGATCATCAGGAGCACGAAGATCACGATGGCGATCACGCTGATCGTAATAACCTGGCGATTCAGATAGGCCTTCGCCCCTTCCTGCACGGCCGCCGCGATCTCGCGCATTCGCTCGTTGCCAGGCGAAAGCCGGGTCACCATCCGGATGAGAACGAAGGCCGCGACGAGCCCGATGGCGGCGCAAACCATCGAGATTGGAAGGCCGGATTTAAGAAGATCGAGGGCAAGAAAAGTCATGATGACGGCGTTGAAAGTGGGGGACTTTAGTTAGGTTTCCCGGACTGGCAATGGGTAAATAAGGCGGAGCGGCGCATGTCCTCCCCGCAAAGCAGAAGTTTGGTCTGCCGGTGGCGACACCCGCCGCTACGGCTAAAGCTCGAAAACGGATCGCAGCCGGCTGCAGGAAAGTCGTGCGGTATTCGGATTCCTTTTCTTCCTGGTCCGCCGGAAGGGTGGCGTCCCGGACAATCCCTTCGCCTTCGAGCTTGCGTCGCGCCAGCAAAGCGCTCAGGGCGCTCAAGCATTCGGGCGAGTCGCGCAGAATCCCGGCCATGATCGGCTTGCCGATTTCGAGCACTTCGCAATCATGCTCCGCCCGCACCGTGGCGGTGCGCGGCTCGCCGGTGAGCAACGCGAATTCGCCGAAGCAATCGCCCTGGCGCATCGCGCCGACGCGCACGCTGGTGCCGTTTCTCGCGATCGATACCGCGGCCGTCCCGCGCAGCATCACGAACATCGAATCGCCCGGGTCGCCCTCCTGAATCATGCGTTCGCCCCGGCCGTAGCGATGGACCTGCGCATTCTGGAGCACGGTTCTCGAGCTGCTCGTCGCTCATGCAATCGAAGAGCCCTTCGCCCGCAGGATCGCGCGTGCTTCGGACGCGGCCGTCGCTCACCCGCTTCGGCCCGCGCTGAACATGCAGGGTCCGAATCGGGAAGGGGATTGTGATCTGCTGGCGTCGAAATTCGTACCAGATGTTGGTTCGAATCGCGTCGCAGACATCGTTGTAAAAGCGGTGATTGCCCATCGAGAATTTGATTTCGTAGATCACCGCTGAGTCGGCGAAATCCATGACGAATACCTTCACGGGCGGATCGGGCAGAACGCCTTCGGCCGAGATGGTGGCGCGGTGAAGCGCGTCCTTGACCCGGTTCGGCGGCACATCGTAATCCACGCCCGACCCGCAGCCGCATCGCGTGGACCTCGCGTCGGGTAATGGAGGTTGATGATCGGGTTGCGCGCGATCTGGTAATTGGGGATGTCGAGATAAATCCCGTCGTTGGTGCGGAGCCGGGTCGAGCGCCAGTTGATCTCCATGACCTCGGCGTATTTGTCCTGGATGTGGAGCCAGTCGCCGACCTTGTAGGGTTTGCTGATTTGCAGGGCGATGCCCGCGATGATTCCGCCAAACAAATCCTGGGTAGCGAAACCGAGGACGATGGCGGCAATGCCGGAGCCGGCGAGCAGGCCTTGCAGTTCGTCCTGGGCATGGTAACCGACGCTCAGGACAAGGAGGAGCGCGATCAGGTAAATGAAGAGCGCGACGACCTGCCGGAGAAAGTGGGGAATGGTCGCGCGCCGCTTTCGTTCCCAATACAAATCCCAGAAATAGCGATCGAGAAGCGCGACGACGAAGGCGGTGCTGAGAAGGAAAAGGCCGGCGCCGACGTGATTCCGCCAGTCCGCCTGGACGCCGTAGAACCACATCGCGGCGTAAAACGCGAGGGTGAGACAGAAGAGCTGGAAGAGGACGCCGAGCGGCACGCCGGCGCGGCGCTTGAGCAGCCGGCCGATGGTTAGGGTCGCGAAAAACGTCGCGATGAAGATGACGATCGTCACGAGCGTTTTCTGCGTTTGGATGCAATTGCAACATCAGCGGCGGCAGAATATCAGCGGCGGGGCGGTTGGGACAAGCGTGAGCCTTTGGGTCCCTGTTTTCTTCATGCTCCTGATCATGATCGTGCTCATAATTTTTGGAGGGATCCGTGCCTCAAGGAGAGATCAGGAGCAGGATCACGATCAGGAGCAGGATCAGGAGTAACTACGCCCGCGGCGCAATCACGAGCCACGCCCAACCCGCCAGGAAACACAGTCCACCGACGGGCGTGATGGCGCCGAGCCATCGAACATTTGAGAGCGCCATCACGTAGAGGCTCCCGCTAAAAAGAAGGATGCCGGCCGCGAGCAGAAAATAGCTCGCGCGGTTGCCCGCGCCATATAGCGCCAGGGCGACCAACGCCACGGCGTGAACGAGGTGGTAGAGGACCGCCTTATTCCAGGCATCGGTCATCCCACTCGCTTGCAGCGCGTCTTTGAGGGCGTGCGCCCCGAAAGCCCCGAGCGCGACAGCCAAAAAACAGAACCCTGCCGCGATCCGAAGAAGCGTGATCCGGTTCATTTCCCCCCGAAGAATTTTTTGAAGGATTGGAAGACCCGGCTCGGGAACGTTGTCGGCCTTTTGCCCGATGTCTTGCAGCTTCTGCGCGAACTGCGTCTGGGTGCCGCCGTGAATCTCGCATGCCACCGTCGGCACCTTGTCGTTGGGCAACGTAATGTCGTAAGAGGTCGCGGCGGCGTTGCAACCGGTCGTGGCCAGATGATTCGAAATGGAACAAACCGCGACGCGTGGCTTGCGGCATCGTCGGTTCGAGCGGACGCGCCGGATAACGCTGGGCCGCCTTGGTCATGACCTGCGTCCAAATCGGGCAACGCCAGGGCGGAGCCGTATCCGCGCGCCATGATCGTCTGCGGCTGGTCGAAACCGACCCACACGCCGCAGGTGATCGCGTTTGTGTAGCCGACGAACCAGGCATCCTTGTAATCGTTCGTCGTCCCGGTTTTGCCGGCTGCTGGAAGTTTGAAGCCTAGCGACTTCGCGCTCGCGGCCGTTCCGCTAACCAAAACCTGTTCCATGAGCTGGGACGTCATCCATGCCGCGCTGGGGTCGAGCGCCGGCACGGTGACATGCGCGGCGCGATAGATCGGGTTGTGATCGGCATCGTCGATCCGCTCGATGATGTAAGCCTGTTTCCGGACCCCGGCGTTCGGGAAGGCGGTGTAAGCCGCGGTGAGATCTTTGAGGTCCGTCTCGAAAGAGCCGATGTAAATGGCGGGACCGTGCGGGATGGTTTGGCCAAGACCGAGCGTCATCGCGATTTTCTGGACGTCATCGAGACCGGCGATCTGACCGATGCGCACGCTCATCGTGTTGCGCGAGTGGATGAGGCCGTAGGAAACAGGCTGGATGCCGCCGTAAGTGCCGTCGGAATTTCCAGGAGCCCAATTTCCCGCGCCCTGAATCTCTCCCGGTTCGATGGGGCCGTCGCTTACCGCGGCGCCCGGGAGCAAGCCGTGCGCGAACGCCACGGTGTAGACAAAGGGCTTGAAGGAGGAACCAATCTGGCGGTTGGCCGGCGGGAGGGCGCGATTGAATTTGCTTTGCGCGTAATCGCGGCCGCCGACCAGCGCGCGGATCCCGCCACTTTCGTTGTCGATCGCGACCAGCGCTCCCTGCAAATAAGGCATCGACGAATCCTCTCCCTCTGCCGGCGCTCGATAGCTGGCCTTCGAGGGGTGCTTGTATCCCGATTGATGCTCGATCTTTGCCAGCTGCGTTTCCAAGGCCTGCGTCGCCGCGTTCTGGACCGTCGGATCGAGTGTCGTGTAGATGGACAATCCGCCGTCATCGATCTGCTCCGGCGTCAGGAGCAGGTTCAGGTCGCGTTGTACTGCATCCATCGCGTAATTTTCCTGGATTAGCGGCATCCGCTTCGGGTGCGACGTCACCTTCGCTATCTTTGCCTCGTCGGCCTGGGAGCGGCTGATTTTCTTCAGCTCGAGCAACCGATCGAGCACGGTGTCGCGCTGATGGGTAGCGCCTTCCGGATTCCTCAAGGGCGAGAACCGATTCGGGCTTCGGATCAAGCCCGCCAAAGTCGCCGACTCCGAAAGGTTCAGCTTCGCCGCGTCTTTTCCGAAATAGGCCAGCGACGCCGTCTGGACGCCATAGCAACCTGCCCCGAAATAGATCCGGTTCATGTAAGCCTCGAGGATTTGTTGTTTGGTGAAATCCCGTTCGATCCTCAACGCCACCATCGCTTCGAGGACCTTTCGGCTCAGGGTTCGGCCGCCGAGCGGGAGACTGTTCCGCGCCAGTTGCTGGGTAATGCTGCTCGCGCCTTCCTTCGCCGACGCGCTCATGATGTCGCGGACGAGGGCGCGCGCGATCCCGCGCCAGTCGATCCCGCCATGCTCGAAGAACCGCGTGTCTTCCCGCGCCAGGAGCGCGTCAACAAAGAACGGCGATACTTCGTTGAGCGCCACCTTCACCCGGTTGGCGCCCGCCAGCCGGCTGTAGATTTTGCCGTCGACGTCGAAGACGGTGTTTCGCTCCGGCATGTCGTCCACCTTTTTCAGGTCGAAGGTCTGCGCCCAGACGGCGTAGAACAAAACGACGCCGAAGAAGAGAACGACCGGCAATCCCAGGAGCGTGAGCTTCCAGGGAAGGCGAATCCGCGTCCGGCTTTTGGCGCCAGCCCGCGTTCGAGCGAGGAGCTTCATGGTTGATCGTTACAGCGTTAAAGGGTTAAAACGTTGCAGCGTTAGAAAGGCGCCACGCTTCAACTGTTCAACGCTTTAACGCTTCAACCTTCGCTGTTCCTCAAAACCGCATCTGCACCGCGCTATCGTGCTGCTCGTGGGCGCAGGGAGCGTTCGTCGGGACGCCAGCGTCAGCCGCGTTCTGCTCGACGAGCTTGTTTTCGGTGAGATATTGCTCCACTTCGTCGCCGCTCACGTCGGCCAGCATTTTGTCGTTGATCTCGACGCAGGGGGAAAGCGGCTGGCCGGTCTTGCTTTCCATCTCCCAGCGAAACGCCGGGTTCTGGATGATGTCTTTTTCGGTGTAAGGAAGATTGTATTTGGCGAGCACGGCGCGAACGCCGGCGCTCCAGCCGCAGGTGGTCTTGAGGTAGGCAGTGATCTTTGGCGTATCCATGCGGGAACGTAGCACGCGCCCCGGCGGTTTGCATTCGCTCTTCGCGGCGTTAGAAAAAGGGATGAGTTTTACTCTGCGAATTGGCGAACGCGCGCCGGATTTTAAGTTGCCGGCGACGGATGGAAAAACCTACGCCCTCGATGATTTCGCGGGCGATCCACTGCTGGTGATTTTCTTCACCTGCAACCATTGCCCGTACGTGATCGGGTCCGACGAATCGACGAGACAAACGGCGGAAAAGTTCGGGCCGCGCGGAGCGCGTTTCGTGGCAATCAATTCCAACAGCGCGAATACATACGCCGAGGATGATTTTCCGCACATGGTCGAGCGAATGGGCGAGGAAAAGTTTCCCTGGATCTACCTGCATGACGCTTCTCAGGACATCGCTCGCGCCTACGGCGTTCTGCGCACCCCGCACTTTTACGTGTTCGATCGCGAGCGCCGTCTCATTTACACCGGCCGTGCCGTCGACTATCCGCGCCAGGCGGAAAAGGCGAAGACGCACGATCTCGATCGCGCGCTCGAAGAACATCTTGCCGGGAAACCGGTCAGCGTGCCCTTAACCAACCCGATTGGGTGCAACGTCAAATGGGAAGGCCGCGACGCTCATTGGATGCCGGGGGAAGCGTGCGATTTGGTGTAGCAGGCGGTCAAACGTGGTGCTCCTGCTCTTGCTCGATGCGGCAGAGTAAAAGTAAGAGCAAGAGTAACGAAAAGAGAGTCAGATCTTATTCCGCATCGGCCTGACGCACTGCGTTAGTTTTCGCAGCCCTAGTTGCAGCCGGGTCTTCACGGTTCCCAACGGCGTATTCGTCCTTGCCGCGATCTCGCGCTGGCTCATCCCTCCGAAATACGCGAGCTCGACAGCCTCTCGCTGAACCTTGGGCAGCGTCTTCATTTGTCGACCGAGGAATTTGCGGAGGTCGCTCTGGGTCACCTGGGTATCGGTCGCGCTGGTCCGGACCGGTTGCGTTTGCGGTTTGATTTCGTCTTCGAACCGCTGCTTCGCGCGGCGATAACTGTCCCGCCGCCGCACCCGATCGATCGCGCGCCGTCGCGCGATCGTGATTACCCAACCGAGGGGCTTGCCCGCCTTCGGCGAATAGTGGTGCGCCTCGCGCCAGATCTGGAGAAACGATTCCTGGAGCACGTCGTCGGCTTCCGATTCCTCGTGGACCACACTGCCGATGAGCGCGCGGAGCGAGCGCGCATAGCGGGAATAAAGTTCTTTCAACGCCTGTTGCCGCCGTTGTGTGATTTGCTGCATGAGCATTTCATCACAGAGGAAGGAGCCGTCCGCGCCATCGAGCGAAGGAATGATTTCCGGGAATATTGCCATAATGCTTGAAGTTCGAAGGTCGTTCGGGCCTTGGCCATCGGCTCAGGGCATTACCTTTCGGTAGGAGAAACCCTGATCCCGGTTTCCCACTGGGATGTTCGCGGTGAGCGCGAAACTCTGCGGCGTTTTAGGGGTTTTACTGATATGCGCTTCAGCCGCCATGCCGATTCCAAATCGAGCGTCGGTCCGATGTAATTTGCCTCCATGATGACGACCTCACTCCTTCCAGAAGAAAAGCTCGCCGTTCTTAGGGCCACGGATTCGCGGCGAAAATGGGTGTCGTTAGATGACCAACGCGTTTGTGTTCTATGCGGCGAGGTGATCACTGGCCGCCAGATCGAAGTGACCCCTGCCCTCAACGGCACCTACTCGGTGCATTGTCCGACGTCTGATTGCCCGGCCGTCCCGAGCGATTGGTTTTACCAGGGAACCGGCTTCTCGTCGAAGGCCTCCACCCTGCGGATGAGCGAGGCCAGCATCTGGAGCGACTGAGATCGATCTCCTCACTGGGCGGCACATAGACCCGACCGATTAGCTTGTGCGCCGCGAATTACCGGCGGAAAAAAGGAGACCAAAATGCCAGCGAAGAAGAAAAGCAAAACCAGCAAACGCACTGTCATCGAGCCAAAGAAAGGCGATCGGCGCTACGTCAGGCGCAACAAGAAAGGCGAGTTCAAGAAAGAAGTGAGCGTGGGACGTTCCCTTGCCGCCGATCGGAAACGCAAAGCGAAGACGAAGGTCCCAAAAGGGCAGGGCGACCGCGGCGACGTGAAGCGATAAGAGCGGTTAGATCCGACTCTGCGGGTCCACCCAATCGACCGGCCCCGACTTACAGTCTTCCGTTGGGCAATGAAGCTCCAAAAGTCCCAGGCCCCAGAGGCTGCGCATTAGTCTGATCTCCGACCCACTGATTATCTTCCCGCAGCCGAGACAGAGCCGGCGCTGGCGGGTGTCTTGCCACGGCCGGAAAGGATCAAGCTTTTGCAAGAGCTTCAGTTTCTTGGTGGAATCCAGGGTCGTTTCCACGGCGTGACGGTCGCAGTCAACGGCGGCTCTACCAATCGGTAAACCGCCCGATCGTGATCTCAGTCATTTTCCGAGTTCAGGCTTTGAGATCACTGGTCCGACGCGCGGACTGGCCGCTGGCCGCGTATCAATCAGAAATGGCGGATGGCGTAATCTTTAAGATTGGGAGCCGCGACGTCTCAGTCTCCCATCCAGCGAAGGTGCTCTACAACGCGGGCAAATTCACCAAGCTCGACGTTATTAACTATTACCTGCGGGTCGCGCCATTTCTCCTCCCGCATTTCCGGAGGCGGCCAGTGACCCTGAAGCGCTACCCGAACGGAATCCACGGCGACGTCTTTTACGAGAAAGATGCGCCCTCGTTCACGCCTGATTGGGTCAAGACTTTCCCGGTTCCTCGGCGCGAAGGTGGTCCCGACATCAATTACATTCTTATTAACGATGCCGCGACGCTGGCGTGGGCCGCGAACATCGCGGCGCTGGAGTTGCATCCGTTCCTTCACCGCGTTCCAAGTCTGGACCGGCCGACGCACGCCGTCTTCGATCTCGACCCGGGCGAAGGGGCGGCCCTTCCGGAATGCATTGAGGTCGCATTTCGTCTTCGCGACGTGCTGAGCAAGCTGCGATTGAAATCGTTCCCGAAAGTTTCCGGCTCGAAAGGGCTCCAGGTTTACGTGCCGCTGAATACAGCAACGCCTTATAGCGCCACTCAGCTTTTCGCGAAAACGATCGCGGAGTTACTCGAGCGCGAACATCCGACGCTGGTCGTTTCGGACATGGCGAAAAATCTTCGCCGCGGGAAGGTGTTCGTGGACTGGAGCCAGAACGCGGATCACAAGACCACCGTGGGCGTTTATTCGCTCCGGGCGAAGAACGATCATCCGTTTGTTTCAATGCCGGTCGCCTGGGCGGAGTTGAAGAAGGCAAAGGTCGACGCCCTTTATTTCGAGGCGCCCGCGGCGCTGAAGCGATTGAAGAAGCTTGGCGATCTTTTCGCACCGGTCCTCAAGTTGAAACAGAAATTGCCGAAACAATTTCGCGCGACTCCGGAACCGAGCTTCCGACCCAAGGTTCGCGCGCTCGAAACCTACGCGGCCAAACGCGATTTCTCGCTGACCGATGAGCCCGGCCCGAGCGCGCCGCGCCGAAGCCGGCAAGGAAGCCGGCGGCGCTTCGTCATTCAGAAACATGCCGCCAGCCATCTCCACTACGATTTCCGGCTCGAGATGCACGACGTTCTGAAATCGTGGGCGGTCCCCAAAAATCTATCGCTGAAAGACGGCGAGACGCGGACCGCGTTCGAGACCGAAGATCATCCGATCGATTATCTGGAGTTCGAGGGCGTGATTCCGGAGGGCGAATACGGCGGGGGAACCGTCATGGTTTGGGACATCGGCACTTACGAAGTGTTGGAGGGGAATTATTGGAAGGGGACGCTCACGGTTTTTCTTTCCGGCAGGAAACTGAAAGGGGAATGGACGCTCGAGAGGACAGACTCTGAAAGTGGGAAGGCGAAATGGTTCGTGAAGAAGACCGGCGGCATGGCGAAATCCATTCCGAAGAAGCGCGAATCAGTTTCGGCCCTCACGGAGCGCACGATGGAACAGATTGCGGGGCAACGGACGGCGGTCTGGGGAGCGCACGCGCCCTCGCGTGCTGCTTTTGGCGCCTCGCCAAAAGACGGGAAGAGCGGTGGGCGAGGGCGCACACCGCAGCACGCGAGGCGCGTGCGCTCCCCGGAATTTATTAAACCGATGAAGGCCACCGCGGTGACCGAGCTCCCGGAGGAAGGCGATTGGATTTACGAAGTTAAATGGGACGGCTATCGCGCTCTTAGCCTGAAGCATGGCGACGATGTGCGCTTGTTCTCGCTAAAAGAAAGGAATCTGACGAGCGATTTTCCAGAGGTCGCCACAGCGATGCGCGCTCTGGCAGCGCACACGGCCATCGTGGATGGGGAGATTGTTGCCGTCGATGCGCGGGGCCGGCCGTCGTTCCAGGTATTGCAGAACCGGAAGACGCTAGGGCGCGGCTGGTCCGTCGTCTATTATGCATTCGACCTGCTCAATCTGGAAGGGGAAGACTTGGAGCAACTCCCGCTGCAGGAGCGCAAAGCGCGATTGAAAGCGCTGATCGCGAAAACCGGATCGCCGATCTTGCGCTATAGCGCCGAGCTATCCGGGACGCGAAGCGCTGTGATCCGCACCGTCGCGGCGGCTGGACTCGAAGGGGTGATCGCGAAGCAGCGCGATTCTCTTTATCGCGCCGGCGCGCGAGTGACCACCTGGTTGAAGTTCAAATTAAACAAGGCGCAGGAATTCGTGATCGGTGGCTACAAACCGGATGCCGGGAGTTTCCAATCCATTCTCGTCGGCTATTACGACGCGAAGAAGCTGATCTTCGCCGGCAAAGTGCGGCAGGGATTTAATCCGGTCGGACGCGCGCGTCTGTTGAAAGAGATGAACCCGTTTTTGACCAGTGACTGCCCATTCGCGAATTTGCCCACGAGCCGCAAGAGTCATTTTGGCGAAGGAATCACGATCGACGAAATGTCCGAGCTCTGTTGGCTCAAACCAAAGCTCCTGGCGCAGGTCAGTTTTACCGAGTGGACGAATTACGGCCTGCTTCGCCACGCGGCCTTCGAAGGTCTGCGCGACGACAAGACGCCGCGCGAAGTCGTCCGCGAACCTTAAGCTCGATTAAGCGCGGCTCTTGGTCCTCTGAATCAAGAGTTGCCGTTTCCGCCGGAGCCGACGGATTCTGCTTTTGGCCGCTTCCGGAGTCGGTTGCAACGACTTGGGTGGTTTGACCGGCTTATGACAGAGTTGATCGAGCCGCGCGAGCAGAGCGGCCCGGGCTTTTTCGGCGTTCGGGGTTGGTTCGACAGAGTCCATCGCTTCTCACCCAGAATCGGTTATTCACATCATTTTGGGTGGCATCAGGAAAACCCTTAGCCTATTGTCAGAAAAAGCCCGTCCACCGGCATAACTTTTTCCGATTAATAATAGTGGCTGCTTTGCTCCACCCTGCCTGCTCGATCCTACTGGTCGAAGATCATTGCGATACTCGTCGAGCATTTGCGGCAATTCTCCGCAGCTGGGGCCACGAAGTTGCCACCAGCGATTCCGCCGCGAGTGCTCTGAAAGTGCTGGACGAACGTTCGGTTGACGTTGTCGTCAGCGACATTGGCCTGCCAGACCGCAATGGCTACGATCTCGTGGCTGAGGCTCGGCGGCGCCGGCCGAGTTTGGCGACCATCGCGGTGAGCGCATATTTTACCGCCGCCGAGCACGATCGCGGAAGCGATGCCGGCTTCGATATGTTTTTCTCCAAGCCAGTTGACCTTGCGGCTCTGCAACACGCTCTCGAACGCATCGATTCGACCGTTCGACGCAATGGAGACGGACCGGTTAACGGCGCCGCTTAAGTCTTTTCCTCGCGCAGTTTTTCGCCCTCGCCTTTTGCCGGATCGAACGTGACGTCCCGGTTGAGACCAAGCTCCTGTTGTTTTTCCGGCGATGAGTTTTCCGGTGGACGGCCGGCGCGCATTCGCACATCGCGCCAGGCCAGCTTTATGTCGCGCAGCAAGTGCCCGGGCGCCCGGGAGATGTCCGCTCTCATCGTTAGGTTTCATGATTGCTTATCTTTCAAACGGCGGGAAACGTCGTGGAGGACGTTGTATTGTTATGCCGTCGAATCCGAGTGTGCCGTCGGTTTCCGTTATCGTTCCGGTTTTCAACGAAGTCGCTTTGATCGGAAATTTTCTGCGCCGGCTTCGGAACGTAGGTCCCAGCCTGCAAATTATCGTGGTCGATGGCGGCAGCTCCGATAAGAGCGTTTCGATCGCGCAACCTTTGGCGGACAAGCTGATCCTGGCGCCGCGCGGACGCGCTTCCCAGATGAACGCCGGCGCCGCGATCGCTGACGCTGAAATCCTGTGGTTTCTTCACGCCGATTCGTTGCCGCCGGCGAATGCGGCGGAGGCAATCCGGGCGGCACTAACCGATTCACGGAATGCCGGCGGCTGCTTCAGCCTGCGTTATCCGAGGCAGGAATGGATCTACCGGGTGAGCGATTCACTCGGGAACATCGGTGTAAGAGCATTTGGATTTGCGCTCGGCGATCATGGAATTTTTTGCCGGCGCGACGCGTTCCTGGCCGCCGGCTGCTATCCCATCGTGCCAATACTCGAGGACGCGGAACTTTACCGGGCCCTTGTGCGGAGCGGGCGGATGGTGCAGCTCCCTGACGAAATCGTGAGCGATCCGCGCGCCTTCGAAAAAAACGGACGCTATCGCACGACGGCGTATTACTTCCTAATCCTTGTTCTCTACCTTTTAGGCGTACGGATCGGCACGCTAAACAGAATCTATCGCCGGTTCCGCCGAATCAACGCGCCATCTGCCGCTTCGAGGAGGGCCAGTTTGCAGATGGCTGCTCCGTAGCCTGCGGTTGCAGAGCGCCCTGATCGCCCGCGCGAGTGCGCTCTTGCGCCGAGGCGATCGTGTCGGACGGCACGCGTCGCAAGGAATCGGCGAGTTTCAATTTCGCCAGGGTCCAGATAATCCATTTTGTTGGATCCCATTGCCACGGTTTAACTCCGTTCCGATAATCGTGCTGAAACTCGTGATGATAATTGTGGTAGCCCTCGCCGAACGTCAGCACGGCCATGAGCATAGAATCGCGGGCGCTGCAGCGGGTTGAGTACAGGTTGGCGACCCACCGTGTGACAGGCGGAGTTGATAAAGAAGGTGCAATGCTGGACGACGACGACCTTAGCCACGCCGCCGATCAGAAATCCGCCAAGCGCACCGGCCCAACCGTCCCAAAGTGCGCCGATCAGAGTCGGAAACCCGAAGCTGGTCAGGACCGCGAGGAGGTGAACATAGCGATGCTGCCACATCACGAGCTTGTCCTTTTTTAGGTCGTTCACGTTATCAAACGGCGGCTGCGGCAGGAGCTTGAAAAGGAGCCAGCCGATGTGCGCGTGGAAAAAACCTTTGCTGATGTCGTAGGGATCTTCCTCGTGATCGACGTGTTTGTGGTGGCGGCGATGTTCGCTCGCCCACATCAGCACTGAATTCTCGAACGCGGCCGAGCCAAAAATCAGAACCAGGAGGCGGATGGGCCACTTGGCCTGAAAGGAGATGTGCGAGAAAAGCCGGTGATAGCCGAGCGTGATGCTGAGGGCCGTTACGCTGACCAACACGCCAAAGAGCGCGAGGTGGAACCAATCGAAACCGAAATACCAAAAGTAGAGGGGAACCGCGGTGATCGAGAGGAGAAAGGTGCCGATGAGGAACGAGCTGGTCGTCCAGTTGATTCGGTCGAGAGGAATTCGTGAGAACATCGAATAGTTATCGGGCAAGCAGGACGTCCTTTTTCGCCCAGGCATGAACACGACTGCAATGCGGACAGGTAAAGCGGCCGCTTTTCTTCGGGGTGCGGTCCCACAAAGCTTCGTCGATCGTTTCGCCGACGGGCGCCAGTTTTGCGGTGACGGGACAACGGACGAGGAGGCGGCGAATTGTGCTCTTCGCTTTCCGCGGCGCAGGAGGTTCGAAATAGAAACGCATTAGCCTAGGCGGTAAACGATGCGCGCCTTGTCTACGTCGTAGGGCGACATCTCGAGTTTGACCCGGTCGCCCGTAGTGAGGCGAATGAAACGTTTGCGCATGCGTCCGGAAATATGCGCCAGGACCACGTGTTTGCTCGGGAGCTCGACGCGGAACATCGTCCCCGCGAGCACCGATTTGATGGTGCCTTCGAGTTCGATTGCTTCTTCCTGTTGCTTCATTTTGTTTTGCTGCCGGCGTCCCGTGTTTGGCGGGACGCCGGCGTTGCGAAAATACCGTGGTTAGCGGCGCGAATCGGCGAAATTACGCGGGCGCTCTTCGCGAGCGCGCGCTTCGTTCACCGTCAGCGTCCGGCCTTGCAGCTCGGTGCCGTTAACCGCATTCAGAGCGGCCGTGGCCGAAACAGAGTCCGGCATGGTGACAAAGCCGAAGCCGCGTGAGCGGCCGGTGGCGCGGTCGTTAATAAGAGCCACGTCGCTGACCTGGCCGTGTTTTTCAAAAAGATCCTGGAGATCGTTTTCAGTCGTGTCGAAGGAAAGATTTCCTACGTAGAGTTTCATTATGTTTGAGGTTTGGAGCAATCACTGCCAGTTACGAGCCGTTCCCGCGAATCGGGTTTCAAATCACCAAAGAGCCAAACTCAACTGACGATCTACCAAGCAAAGAGACAGAACAGACTTAATCCAATGGCCGGCACTGTCGCCCAGCATGCGCCGAAAGCAAGGCGTTAGTTGCGTCGGCTGAATCGACTGCGCTCCCTCCGTGGTTCGGTCGGGAAAACCCGTAGTGCATTGTCAGAGCTTTGATGACAGCCGCGGTCTGCGTCCGGCACGTTCTTTTGCTGCACACGCATGAAGTTCAAACCGACTCTAATTCTGTCGCGTCCTCACGGCGCAAACACCTGCCAAATTTCTTCCGCTCCCGGGTTTCCCATTATTGTGCACTCGCACCTTGGATGGGATTGGGTCTGGCAACGGCCGCAGCAATTTCATTCCCGTCTTTCGAAACGGCACCGGATCCTTTTCATTGAAGGACCGGTGCCGCAGCCGGGCCTCGAAGCCGCGCGGGTATCACTGCGCGAAGTCGCCGACTATCCGAACATCGTGGTTTTGCAGATGACGATGCCGGAGCAGCGTTGGCACGACGGCGCCTGGGTGGACAAGGAGCGGCGCCGTCTCGTCCAGTCGGTCCTGAACGGTCCGCTGAGCGCGGATTTCGCCGAGCCGGTGCAATGGTTTTACGATCCAATGGCGGTCACTGCGTTTGCCGGCCACCTCGGCGAGACGGCCATTGTTTACGATTGCATGGACCAGTTGTCCCAGTTCCACGGAGCGCCCAGCGAGCTCGTCCGACGCGAACGCGAGCTGCTGGCGATCGCGGACGTGGTTTTTGCGGGTGGGCCGAAAATTTGTGAAGAGAAACGCCAGCACAACGCCAATTGTTATTCGATCGGCTGCGGCGTCGACGCCGCCCACTTCGCCAAGGCGAACGATCCGCTGATTTCGCCTCCGCCGGACGTTGCCGAGTTGCCGGGCCCGGTGTTCGGTTACATCGGCGTGGTAGACGAGCGCCTGGATTACGAACTAATCGCCAGGCTTGCGGACGGAAACCGCGAAGGGAGCGTAGTGATGGTGGGACCGTGGACGAAAGTCGACCGCTCGCAGTTTCCGGAGCGCGCGAACCTCCACTGGCTGGGCGCGCGGGATTACAGTGAGCTCCCCGCCTACGCCAGCCGCTTTGATGTTTGTCTGATGCCGTTCGCCTTGAATGAAGCGACGGAATTCATCAACCCGACCAAAGCGCTCGAATATATGGCGACCGGACGCCCGATCGTTTCGACGCCGATCGAAGATGTAATTCGGCAGTTCGAGGACGTCGTCAAAGTCGTGGCGACGCCGGATGAATTTGTGGCTGCATGCCTTCGCGCCGCCGAATGCCCGAACCGGGTCGGAGTGCGTCGCGGGCTGAAACTGGCGGCGCGGAATTCATGGGAATCGATCGTCGAGAAGCTCGAAGCGCACGTTCTCGAAATCATTAACAGGAGCCGGTCGATCGCGACCGACGCGGCCTAACCAGATGTTTGATTACCTGGTAGTTGGGGCCGGTTTCGCCGGCAGCGTCCTGGCCGAGCGACTGGCCCGTGGTTCGGGCAAGCGCGTCCTGATTTGCGATCAGCGCGCGCATATCGGCGGCAATGCCTACGACGAGTACGATTCCGCCGGCGTCCTGGTTCATCGCTATGGTCCGCACATTTTCCACACAAACTCGGCGGAGGTTTTCAATTATCTGTCGCGCTTCACCGATTGGCGCGGTTACGAGCATCGGGTTCTTGCCAGTGTCGACGGCCAGCTGCTGCCGATGCCGATCAATCTCGATACCATTAACCGGCTCTACGGATTGAATCTCGATTCGACAGGAGTGGAAGGTTTTCTCGCGTCAGTCGCGGAGAAGCGCGCCGCCATCCGCACCTCGGAGGACGTCGTCGTCAGCCGGGTCGGCCGAGATCTCTACGAAAAATTTTTCCGGAACTACACGCGCAAGCAATGGGGCCTCGATCCATCCGAGCTCGATGCCCAAGTCGCCGCGCGGATTCCGGTGCGGACGAACCGGGACGACCGTTATTTCACGGACGAGTACCAAGCCATGCCGCGGCGCGGATTCACTCGGCTCTTCGAGAATCTTCTCGACCATCCGAACATCTCGATCCTGCTCAATACCGATTACCGGGAGATCGCCGATGAAATTCCGTATCGGAAAATGATCTACACCGGGCCGATCGATGAGTTCTTCGATCTGCGTTTTGGAAAGCTGCCTTATCGGTCGCTGGAATTTCGACACGAGACCCACGATCGGGAGCGGTTCCAATCGGCCGCGGTCGTTAATTATCCGAACGACCACGACTACACTCGCATCACGGAATTCAAGTACCTGACCGGGCAGGAGCATCGCCACACCAGCGTCGTCTACGAATTTCCGAAAGCGGACGGCGATCCGTATTATCCGATTCCGCAGGCCGCGAACGCCGCGATCTATCAGCAGTATCGCGAGTTGGCGGCAGCCACGCCGGACGTGCGCCTTGTCGGGCGGCTCGCGACCTACCGCTATTACAACATGGACCAGGTCATCGCGCAGGCGTTGACCGTTTACAAAAAGATTGCGGCTGGGGAAGCCGGCATTCGGGAGATTAGGAATGGACACCGAAATGGAGAAATCGCTCCAGCTCTGGGGCGGGGTTGAATGCACGATTAACCGGGTCGGTGACCGGTTCTTCAACCAGCTCGAACGGAATGGCCATTGGGAGCGTGCGGACGATCTGAAGCGTTTTGCCGCGATTGGTCTGCATACTTTGCGGTTCCCTTTGCTTTGGGAAACGCTGGCGCCCGATTCAATCGACGAGGTAGATTGGTCGTGGCCGGACGATCGTCTGGAACGGGCCCGCGATCTCGGAATCCGGCCGATTGCAGGTTTGTTGCATCACGGCAGTGGGCCGGTTTACACAAACCTTCTCGATCCCCACTTTCCCGAAAAGTTTGCGCGTTACGCCGGTAGCGTAGCGCGGCGATACCCGTGGATCGACGCGTACACACCGATCAATGAGCCGCTCACGACAGCGCGGTTCAGCGCGCTCTACGGCCATTGGTATCCTCACGCTCGGGACGACAACAGTTTCGCGCGCGCGCTTCTAAACCAATGCCGCGGCACTGTTCTGGCCATGCGCGCAATCCGCCAGGCTAATCCGCAAGCGAAACTGATTCAGACCGACGACCTCGCGAAAACGTTTAGCTCCCCGGCCCTTTCATATCAGGCCGCGTTCGAGAATGAGCGTAGATGGATCACCTGGGACCTCCTCTCGGGCATCGTGGATCGCGCGCATCCGCTCTGGAGCTATTTCAAGTGGGCGGGCATTTCTGACTTAGAGCTCGACGTGTTTCTGCGCGAGCCGTGCCCGGCCGACGTCATCGGCGCGAATTACTACGTCACCAGCGAGCGTTTTCTCGATGAAAACTTTTCCGCGCATCCTGTTGAAAGCCGAGGCGGAAACGGCCGCGACGTTTACGCCGATATAGCTGCGGTCCGTTCTGAGATCAGCGATATTTCCGGGCCGAAGAATTTGTTAATGGAACTTTCCGAACGCTACCAAACCCCGGTGGCCATTACCGAGGCGCATCTCGGTTGTACGCCCGATGAGCAAGTGCGCTGGTTCATGGGAATTTGGAATGCGGCGAACGAAGCGCGCACGGAAGGTGTAGATATTCAGGCCGTCACGATCTGGTCGCTCCTTGGATCATTCGATTGGAACAGTCTGGTGACGCGTGACGAAGGATACTACGAACCGGGAGTGTTCGACGTTTACGATGGCGAACCGCAAGAAACCCTGCTCGGACAAATGGTGCGGGAGATAATCGCGCGCGGCACGTTCGAGCATCCGTTTCTGGCGACACCGGGCTGGTGGGAGCGCGAGGAGCGGCTGGTGCAGGTGGCGTGATCTGTGCCGTCATCCCGAGGCGCGCAGACGGCGAGGGACCTCTCAGGCGCTCAGCCGCTGACGCGAGATCCGACGCGTCCGCCGTCAATCAACCGCCGGGCCTTTAGCGGTAGCGCCTTTTGACAACTGCGAGGTCCCTCGCCGTCTGCGCGGCTCGGGATGACAACGGAGCTGCGCCGCGCAATCTTCCGCGACGTGACACTCGCTTCTGGCTACGCGCCCGGCCGCGTCGAACTGCTTGGCAATCACACCGATTACAACCAGGGGGTCGTTCTCTCGGCGGCAATCGATCGGGGATTGACTGTGGCTGGGGCTCGGCGAGACGACGACGTCCTCCAGCTCTCGTCGCAACTGATCGACGACCCGATCAGCGTTTCATTGTCAGAGTTGCGTCCGCAGAGGAGGGGTCGGTGGGCAAACTACGCCCTCGGCGTAGTGGAACAGTTTCGCGCGGCCGGCTGCCAAATCGGCGGATTCACCGCGGAAGTTTCCGGCGATCTCCCAGTGGGCGCGGGCCTTTCAAGTTCGGCAGCATTCGAAGTGGCGATGGCTGGTTTTCTTATGGCGCTCCACGATTTCCACCTCGACCCGCTTGCCGTTGCAAGGCTCTGCCGCAGGGCCGAGAACGATTTCGTCGGCGTCCAGTCTGGTTTGCTCGATCAGGTCACTTCCGTTTTTGGCCGCGCTGATCACGTCGTCTTCCTTGATTGCCAGAGCGAAGAAATCCGGACGATCCCCTTCCCGAAGGAGGTGGCCATGGTCATTGCGCGATCGCGCGGCCAGCACGACCTGCTCGAAAGCCTCTATAACAAAAGGCGCGACGAATGCGCGGCTGCGGCCAGTGCGCTCGGTGTGGCCAGCCTCCGGGAAGTAAGCCCAGCGGAACTTGAGAGGGCCGGGCCGAAGCTCGACCCGGTTCTTCGGCGCCGCGCTTCGCATATCGTCGGCGAAAACGACCGCGTTTTACGGGCCGTGAAAATTCTAGAGTCGGGAGGAAGTCCGCTCGATTTTGGCGTCCTGATGAACGCTTCGCACGAAAGCTCGCGGACCAATTTCGAGAACTCGACCGGTGACCTGGATCGCCTCGTGCAAATGGCGCGCTCGGTGCCCGGTGTTTTCGGTTCGCGCCTGACTGGAGGCGGTTTCGGCGGTGGAACTGTGACCCTGGTAAAGGCAGCGCAGGTTGCCAATCTCGTCGCCCATTTGCAGCCGCACGCGGCCGGTGTCTTTGTTTGTCGCGCGGCGGATGGGGCCGCCGTGGGCTGGTCGCGCTAATTCGGCCTTGCGCCGCGTTGCCCGCTCGCCGTCGGTAAAGCGAATGGCGACGAACACTTTCCTGCCGCGGCCGGAATATCCGCGACCCGATCGGCAGCGAGGTTTCGTCCATACCGTCGATTGGCTGAATCTCAATGGCGCCTGGGAATTCCGCTTCGATCCAGACCGCTCCGGCATCGACCAGCAATGGTTTGTGCCGGACGAACGGCGATGGACGGAGCAGATCACCGTTCCTTTCTGCTGGCAATCCCTGGCGGCCTGGGGCGAAGCCGACGCCGCGAACAACGACAATTATTTTTCCCGTCGTGTCTATCGCAATCCCCTGCACGTCGATCGCTTCAACTATCGCGACGCCGAGCGCTACGAAGTCGGCTGGTACCGCCGCACCGTGACAATTCCGGTGAATGAGCATTGGCTAGGGAAGCGGGCGATCCTCACCATCGGCGCGGCGGATTTTTTCACCGACTGCTGGTGCAACGGCATCTATCTCGGTCGGAATGAGGGCGGATACATTCCCTTTGAGTTCGATCTCGCCGAGACGTTGCGCGCGAACGAGGAAGGAGACCTTTGCGCGACGATCGTTCTGCGGGTCGAAGATGCGACGGACAATCGAGAGCAACCGGTCGGTAAACAATGGGGCTGGTACAGCAGCGTCAGCGGCATTTGGCAGACCGTTTTCATCGAGCCCCGGGCGACGGCCTGCATTGACCGATTTGAAGTAGTGACCGATCTGGCGCGGAGCGAGGCGCTTATTAAAATCTTTACCTGCGGCGGAAGCGACTGCGCGGTTACCGTTACCGCTCCAGATGGCCGGGTGTTTCAGGACAATCTCACTATAAGAGACGGCGTTGCCTCAGCCGCCGTCTCGCTCCCGAATGCGATTCTCTGGGACCCGAGCAATCCGCAACTTTACAAGTTGAAGCTCACTCTCCGCTCTGGCGACGAAACCGATGTCGTGCACGGCTACTTCGGGATGCGGAGCATCGAAACCACGCCGGCCGAAGATGTCGGCGCCCCGGCTGCGCTTTCCTTGAATGGCGAGGCCATCTACGTCCGCGGCGCGCTCTACCAATCATATCATCCCGACGGCATCTACACCGCCGGCGATGTCCAGACGCTGAAGGACGACATCGCCTTCGCCAAACGCGCCGGATTCGATCTCCTCCGGATCCACATCAAAATCGACGATCCACTCGTGCTCCACTATGCCGACACGATTGGAATTCTGCTGCTGGCCGATTTCCCGAATTTCGGTGAGGGAGGTGACACCGAAACAGGGCGGCGTCGTTTCGAGGAGACCATGCGCGGTGCGATCGCGCGGGACTTCAATCACCCATCGATCATCGGCTGGTGTCTTTTCAACGAGACCTGGGGGTTTGGTGGCCAATCTCAATTCGTGAAGCTGATCAATCCGAAACCGCCCACAATGAGCGATGGCTCTGGGGCCGGTTCAGCGGAAGCAAAGATCGATAACCAGCTCTCCTTCGTCTGGGTCGACCAGATGTGGGCCCTGGCCAAGACGCTGGATCCGACCCGCCTGGTCGAAGACATGAGCGTCGTCGCCTGGGACCACCTGGAAAACTTCGGGCACGGCCGGACCGATGTGAATTCGTGGCATTTTTACACCGACAATTACGAGCAGGCGAAGAAGCACATCGCGGAAGTCGTCGAGAAAACTTACGCCGGTTCCAACTTCAATTACACGCCGGGCTTCGAGCAAGGGTCGCAGCCGCTCATTAACAGCGAGTACGGCGGCGTCGGGGCGCTTGATGGCGACATCGATATCAGCTGGAGCTTCAAGTTTTTGACGAACGAGCTCCGCCGCCACGGAAAGCTGTCCGCCTATATTTTCACCGAATTGCACGACGTGGAATGGGAGCGGAATGGATTCCTGAATTACGATCGGACCCCGAAAACGTTCGGGTACGATTCGACGATTGTGAACCAGGGGGACGTCCTTCCGATCGATGCCCCGCCGATCGCGCGGCACCGGGCCGGGGAAGAGCTCGAGATCGATGTCTATTCCTCTCATTTCGCACGGAGCAAGCGCGCGGAGGTCACTCTCTACTGGACCTTGAGCGGGATCGACTCGTTAGGCTGGGCCCACGACCGTTTGCTCCAAGGCAGTAAAAGCATCGCCTTTCCGCAGTATCGAGTAAACCTCGCGGAACGGGTCAGGCTCCGGCTGCCGGAAAAAACGATGCTCTGCACGTTATGGGTCCGGGCGCTGGCACCGGATGGAGAATTGGTGGCGCGCAACTATGTCCAGTTCTTCGTCGACGCCGGCTTTCCCGCGCGGGAACAAACATCTGCTCGCACGATTCTCCGGGCCCAGACCCATTCCTGGAGCGCCGCCAAATGGAGCGGGGGGATGAGTGAGCGTGGGGAAGCGGAACAGGCCGGGGCCTGTTTCGGCATCGGCGCAGGCTCGTTCGACTGGGAGTTCCCTGTCGAGCCAGACGAGCTGAGGAAGGCGACGAGGATCGGTCTGCTTTGTGAAGCTTCTTCCCATCGCGAAGGCGCGCCGCAAACAGATTCGTTCGCCTGGCCGACGCAGTTTCGAATGCTTATAAACGGCGTGCGGATTTATAGCGGGATCCTGCCGAACCATCCGCACGATGCCGCGGGCGCGCTCAGTTACCTGCGAAATGGCCGCGGCGCTTATGGATATCTCGCGCACGCGACTGTTGAAGGCGATTTGCTCCGGCACGTGGTCGCGCATAACGGCGGAAACGTTCTGCGCCTGACCTGCCTGGTCCCGGCCGGGCGAAATCCACGCGGCGGCGTGACAATTTATGGCGGCGATTGCGGGCGTTCCCCGGTCCCGCCCACGATTATCCTGGAAGGCGCCGGCGCGAGCGGTCAGGCCGCCTGATCAAGCGCCGGCGTCTCCCGTGGCTGACGCAAGTATTCAAGATACTGCCGATCGAAGGCGGAGAGCGCGGCTTCGACCGTAGGGCCGAAGCCGGCTATGCCCTGCCGAACACTCTCCCCCAGAAGAGCTGTCCACACTCCCGACTTCATGAAAATTCTTGGCGTTCGGACCGCCGACGGACTCCCGGGATGGGATTCACAATACAGCTCGGCGCGTTGTCTGGCCGCTACTCGATCCAGGAATTTCGCGTTCATTTCATCCGTTACTACGTGAGATGATAACATCGCGGCTCCGGGAATGCTTGCCTAACGAGAGGTCGGAGAAAATCCGACTCTCCCTTACTTGTTCCGATAGAGCCGTGAGGCATTGAAGCGGCGGCAAAAGACGCGCACCTGAGTGGCCCAACAGAATTTGCCCGACAAAACAGTGGTTGGTCTACTCCGATTGCGCATCGCCCGCTCAGACGATTGTCTTTTCGCATGACCGAAACCAATTCATCGCCATCAGATTCTCACGCGTCGGACTCGGAGCCGCGTCAAACAACCCAGGATGTTCGCGAGCGCGCCGAGAGACTGCACCGGAAAGTCGCGGACCTGTCGAAAACGTTCGAACACATCAAGCAGGGTTTGAATGAAGCTGCCGGCGAAAGGGAAAATTCCAAAGACTGAATTGAACCGAGCCCGGGCGGTCCCGGAGGGGAGTGAGAAATTTGATCTTTGCGGTTGCGTTAAACAAAAGCTGAGGGATTACTTGAATTGTTCTGGGGGGAACAGCCGCCCTTTGCGCTTCTTCGAAGTGTGGAGGGCGGCACTTTTTTGCGCCGACGATTCAGCCGCCTCGACCCCGCGGCATGCGCTCAACCGGCTTTCCGCAAACGATTGCAGACGGAACCCGTGAATATTCTGCTGGTCGAAGATCATACTGACACGCGCCGTGTGCTTTCTACGCTCCTCGGGCGCTCGGGCCATGAAATCATCACGGCCACCGGCGTCGCCGATGCGCTCCAATTGCTCGCCAACATGCGGGTGAATGTTCTGCTGAGCGACCTCGGTCTCCCGGATGGTGACGGGCTCGACTTGGTGGCCAGGGCGAAGTCGCTTCAGCCGAAGATAAAAACGATCGCTCTTACCGCGCGCGGTTCGCAACAGGATTACGAGCTCGGGAAGAAAGCCGGGTTCGATCATTACCTGACGAAGCCGTTCGACTTTCACGAACTGCGCACCCTCTTGAATCTGGTCCGAAAATCGGCGGCCTAACGAACGACGCGCTCCATTCGCAGGCCGGCTCCGCTCTTGCCCGCCAATGGGGCTAATGAACGCGACTGATTGGACCAAGAGAAGTCATTCGCGTCTATTCGCGTTATTCGCGGGCGACGGCTCTCTTTGACCGACACCGCGCAGCCGCGTTTGATCGCTTAGGTTGAAAAGGTAAGTGTGCGCGATGTCGATTTTCATTCGCACCACCGCACTGCTGACAATCTCAAATGTATTCATGACGTTTGCCTGGTATGCGCATCTCCGGAACTTGAGCGAGCGGAAGTGGTATGTGGCTGCCTTAGCGAGCTGGGCGATCGCGCTCTTTGAATATTTGTTCCAGGTGCCGGCGAACAGGATCGGTTATCCGCACTTCAGCCTGGGCCAGTTAAAAATTCTGCAGGAAGTCATCACCCTTCTCGTGTTTGTTCCTTTCGCGATTTTCTATATGCGCCAGCCCTTCCGGCTTGATTTCGTCTGGGCCGGCCTCTGCATCGTTGGAGCCGTCTATTTCATGTTCCGTGCTTAGATCGCGCGCTATCGGCCCAAGACTGGCAAGAAAAGCCGGCAATCGAAGCGGCGTTTGATCGCTTATGCTGAAAGATTAACTGTGCGTAGTGTCGATTTTGGTTCCGTCTCGTTAACATCGAATGAGCCAGCTCACCGCGCCATGTGTCTTTTGCGAGATCGCTACCGGTGGCGTGCCTGCCAGCATCGTGTATCAGGATGCGCTGACGATGGCGTTCGTGGATGTGCGGCAGTTTCACCCCGGTCATACGTTAGTGATGCCTTGCCGCCATCTTAACGACGTGCGTGACCTGGACAATGTGACCGGCGCGGCCTTGATGGCGACTGTCGCTCGTGTCACACGTGCCGTCTCCGCCGCCTTTCCGAACGAGGGCCTTAGTCTCTGGCACTCGATCGGGGAGGCTGCGTTCCAGGAGGTCCCGCATCTCCACATCCATGTGCATCCCCGGCTGAAAGATGACGGAGTGCTGCGAGTCTATCCAGATTCACCTCGAGTAGCGGATCAGCAGACGCGCGACGAGTATGCGGCGCGCCTGCGTCACCACCTGTCCATCGACGTCAGTTCGGCCACATGACAGGCGACGCAATTTAAATTTTCTAACTCCAAACGAAGAAACTCACATGGAAATAAAACGAATAGGTTCACAACCTTCTGCCAAAGGACCGGCTGACTGGTTTACCGGGACGGTCCGCATTGATCCGTTATTCCAGGCGCCGCAGCCGGCCCGCGTTGCCGGGGCGAGGGTAACGTTCGAGCCGGGCGCGCGCACGGCGTGGCACACTCATCCGTTAGGTCAGACGCTGATCGTGACCGCGGGTTGCGGTCGAGCCCAACGCGAGGGCGGCCCGATTGAGGAGATCCGCCCTGGCGACGTCGTCTGGTTCGCGCCGGACGAGAAGCATTGGCATGGCGCGGCGCCGAAGACCGCGATGACGCACATCGCCATTCAGGAAAATCGCGACGGGAAGGTAGTAGACTGGATGGAGAAGGTGACCGACGAGGAGTACAGCGCGTCTGAGTGAACTTTTGGAATTTCAAACCGCGGATCACGCGGATGACTCGGATAAAGAGATTGTGGTTATCCACCAGCCGCCCCGTCGCGGCATTGAACACGCCCGGCATCGCAACGCAGCCGTGCGCGATCAACTCGCGGAGATGTTTTGCCGTAGTCATTAATTGGACAGGATTAACAGGATGAACAGGATTTCCAGAGAGAAGAAGCAAACCACTCCCACTTCAATCCTGCATAATCCCGTCAATCCTGTCCATTTCCCATCAGCCCGACAGCTTCGGTTCAGAAAAGCGCTTTGACGCAAGCCCTCGGGATTTGCACGATGCAGCGCTCGTGATTCGAACCGATTGCGGCCGGCCACGCGGTCAGAGAAAAAGACTGGTGCACCAACCTTTGGCTACGCTGTCCGCAAACCTGGGATTTTCGCGACGGACGCGATCGCAAGGAGCGGTCCTAACGAAAGAAGGCGTTCATTACCGAACAAGGTGCACGCACCCGGATTCCGAAGTTGTGGTGCTCGACAGCAGGGGCTCGGTTCTGCGGTCCATCGTCCTGGAAGATGAGTCCGACGGATACGTCAGCGGCTTCGACGCAGCGGGCGCGGCCGGGGACCTCTATAAGTATCGTTTTGGCGGAAGCCCGCAGACCTGGCCCGATCCCGCTTCCTGTTATCAACCGGACGGAGTTCACGGTCCTTCGGCCGTCATCGACCCGGAGGCGTTTTGTTGGACTGATGGGAACTGGTCGCGGCCCGAGTTGTCTGAGCTTGTTATATACGAGTTGCATGTCGGCACATTTACCCCGGAAGGACTGTTCCGGAGTGCCATCGCCCGGCTTCCGCATCTCGCCGCGCTTGGGATCACGGCGGTGGAGCTAATGCCGATCGCTGATTTTCCAGGGGGACGGAACTGGGGATATGACGGTGTCATGCCCTACGCGCCGTCGAGGGCTTATGGGACGCCGGACGAACTGCGCGCGTTGGTTGATGCCGCTCACAAGCAGGGCGTCGCCGTAATCCTGGACCTGGTCTACAACCATCTTGGGCCTGACGGTAACTATCTGGCCCTCTTCGATGCGGCCTATTACGCAGAGCCTCGACGAGAAACACCCTGGGGAGCGGCGCTCGACTACGCTGCGCCGTTCGTCCGCGACCTCTTTCTCGACAATGCTCTCTATTGGATGCGGGATTTCCATGTCGACGGGTTTCGGCTGGACGCGACGCATACCATCGATGACCCATCACCGCGTCATCTGTTGGCCGAGATTGCGGAGGCGGTCCAGGCGGAAGGAGGGTTCGTCATCGCGGAAGATGAGCGAAACGCCGCATCGATCGTGTCGCCGCGCGAAACCGGGGGCTGGGGATTTGACGCCGTATGGGCCGACGATTTTCACCACGTTGTGAGAGTTCTGCTGACGGGCGAAAACGAAGGTTACTATCGGAACTTTGAAGGGAGCACCGTGGAGCTCGCCGAAACGCTCATGCACGGTTGGTACTTTCGGGGACAACCGCAGCCGATAAACGGGCGACCACGCGGCACAAGTTCGGCCGGGCTCGCGCCGCGGCAATTTGTCTATTGCATTTCCAATCACGATCAGGTTGGCAACCGAGCTTTCGGGGAGCGCCTGCATCATGGGATTTCGCCTGCTGCTTATCGCGCCGCGTCAGCGTTGCTTTGTCTGGTGCCTCATACCCCGATGCTGTTCATGGGCCAGGAGTGGGGCGCTTCGACCCCGTTTCAATTTTTCACCGATCACACCGGGGAGCTTGGCCAGGCGATCACTAAGGGGCGCCGCCGCGAGTTTGGAAATTTCTCGGCCTTCAAGGACCCGGCGCTCTTGGAGACGATTCCCGACCCGCAGGCAGAAGAGACATTCCTAAATTCCAAGCTGGACTGGGACGAGATCCATGCGCCCGCGGCGGCCGGGCTGTTGCTCCTTCATAGCGAATGCCTTCGCCTGCGACGGACCTCGCCGGTGTTTCGAGGTCCGCGCCGCGATTCATACGTAGTGGCAAAGGCAGGCGAAGGAATCGTGGCGATTCTTTTCGGTGCCGACAATCAATTCAGCCTGGCCGTAGTCGCCAATCTAGCCGGTGGAGCGGACGCGCCGAACATGGACAGCGCACGTTTCGCCGCCGGGGGCGGACGCGATTGGAGCCAGGTGCTTTCCAGTAACGAGAAGCGATTTGGAGGCGACGGGTCGCAGGATTTATCTCAAGTCGGCACCGTCGTGTTTGCCGCGGTGTGAAGTGCCGCCGGTGTAAGAGGTAGGTGTTATCTCCCGCTCGTGATTGTTGACGTTCGTCTGCGGCGAACGTGGGAGAAAGCGTGGCAGCTAGAGACGCGTCTCGCGCGTCGGCCGCAGGCCGACGGCTACACCCTGTAGACGTTCGCCTGCGGCGAACGTGGGAGAAAGCGTGGCAGCTATCGGACGTCGCTCTCGCGTCGGCCGCAGGCCGACGGCTACAGGCTCGCACGACCGAACGGCGAGAGCGCACGCTCCCATTGACGTCGGGAAAAACCGGAGTCGCCGTTCAGAGCTTCGCCGAAACACGGTATTCGCGTGGCTCCCGTATTATCAGAGATGAAGATGCTCAAACCCGAACAAGTCGAATCCGATGAATCAGTAGAACTACGGGCCCGAAGTCGATTGAGCCGTCCAGCTCTGTTTAAGGCCGCGCTGCTCGCCGGTCTTTTCGTCTATGTTGTTCCTTCCGGCGGTCCCTGGATGTCGCACGAAGCGTTCACGAACATAATGGGCCGCATCGTGAGCCCGATCCTTCTGGTTGATTTGGTCGGACACTTCCTGCTGGCGCTGCTCTATGGATGGATCGTTGCAGCTTTTATTTACCCGCAACCAACCGGCGCCGGGATTGCTCTCGGGGTCGGCCTGGCGCTGCCCCTGTGGGGATTGAATTGTGTTTTCTTCAGAATTTTGGGCGGCATCCCGGCTAACGAGCTGCACACCTTTCTCGCGCACTTCGAATTTTGTCTTTTCTTTTCGGTAGCGTACCGCGCTCTCGCGGTGCCTCGCCCAAGAATTAAGCCCGAGAGCGCAGTTCAGCCGGCGTCTTAGATCAAGTCAGCCAGACCCATACACAAGAAAAGGAGAGCTATTATGAAAATCATTCCGAAGTTTTATCATGGGGTGCTCGATTATATGAGCGCTCTGTTGCTCCTGGCCGCGCCCAATCTGCTCGGCTTTGCCGAAATCGGCGGGGCGACCGCGTGGGTGCCGCGCATCGTAGGCCTGACGATCCTGCTTCAGGCGTTGATGACTGATTACGAACTGGGGTTGGTGAAGGTGATTCCGATCGCGATGCATTTGATGGCTGACTATGCGATCGGCGCCGTGCTTTTACTGGCGCCCTTTCTTTTCGGCATCTCCGGCCGATCCCTCACGGCGACCGTGCTCCTCGTCGTGATGGCGGTCGTCGCATTTGCGGCTGCGTTCCTGACGCAACCGCGCGGCCGGCCACGCGAGATAACTGAAGGATAACCAGCGTCGACGCTGGTCGGTTCGGGCGAACGGTCAGCTGATCGGCCGGAAAGCGTGGAGCGCGGTCGCGATGGGCCTGACCAGAAGCAGCCGCGCCAGCGCGGCGCGGAACGATGGCGCCGGCGCGAAAATGGAAGTGCGTTTCGGGGGCGCGGTGGGTTTTCGTCTCGCCGCTCGCTCACCGTGGTGCGTCCGCTGGTTCGCGACGGTTTCGGCTTTCTCAATGCCCGCGCGCGATTCGGAAAGGCGTTTCGCGGCCTGCACGGGATTCGCGTAGGTCCAATCTCCCGGGGTCGCCACGCAGCCGGCGGTCGGACATTTGAGCTGCAGTTTACCGCGCGTTCCCTGCAACTCGATCACGAGAATCTGGCCGCCCGTGATCGTGTGGCCACAGCGTTTGCAGATCCGCTCGTCGTCGAGCGAATGCCAGTAGTGGAATTCGTCAAGGTAACGCAGGACATCGAGCTTGTCTTCCGGCGGCAGTCGCAAAGGGGTGGAAGCACTCATGGACCACGCAAGTTGCCAAAGGCCGATTCGCGGCACAATCGGGCGCTCCGCTGTTAGCTCCATCGGTTGAAATCTGATTGTCGTTTTCGAAGAAATAAAATGCACTGCTTCCGCGCGATCCGGCCGTTTCCTTAGCAGGGTCTTACTGGGAAGCTGCGCGGGTGATTGCGGTGGGTGATTCCAGCGAATGTGCCACGGGCGCCCGCGCAGCAATTCCGTATCGCAGTTGTGGACGTCGGCCTGCGGCCGACGCGAGAGCGGCCTAAAAGAACTGCCCTACCGATGTCGCGCATTCGCCGCAGGCGAACCTCTATTTTGCATCTACTCGGGGCCCCAGCCGCGATCTCTGGGCAATGAATGCTGAAACTGCTCTTATCACCGGTTCCTCGAGTGGGATTGGTCTCCATCTCGCCCACGAATTTGCGCGCCACGGTCATCCGCTCATCCTCGTTGCCCCTGTCCAGGCGGAGTTAGAAGAGGTGGCAGCCAAGCTGACCGCCGAACACGGCGTGAATGTCACCGTGATCGCGAAGGACTTGGAAAACGAAAACGCTGCTCAGGAAATCTTCGACGAGCTGCGTCGCAAGGCCACCGACGTGCATATTCTGGTGAACAACGCCGGGCACGGTTATCGCGGCAAATCGTGGGAGATACCGATCGAGCACGACATCTCGATGGTGCGCCTCAACATCGAAGCGGTCCTCAGGCTCACAAAGCTTTTCCTTCCGCCGATGCTCCAGCGCGAGCGCGGCCGCATTTTGAACACCGCTTCTGTCGCCGGGTTCGAGCCCGGCCCGCTCCTGAATGTTTATCATTCCACGAAAGCGTTTGTCCTTTCCTGGAGCGAAGCGCTTTCGGTGGAATTGGAAAAGACCGGCATTACGGTCACGGCCCTCTGCCCCGGGCCTACCGACACCGATTTCTTTCCGAAGGCCGGCATGCTCGACACGCGCGCCTTTCAGACGGCCAGTGTGTCCGCGCCGCAGGACGTGGCGAAAGCCGGCTACGAGGGACTGATGAAAGGCGAGCTCTTCATTGTCCCGGGCGGGATGAACAAGGCCCTGGTCGCAGCGCGGCGGATTTTATCCGAAGGCGCGCAGGCGAAGATAAACCAGAAGTTCTACGAAGAAGTACCGCCCGAAGATCAGAAACGCGAGCGGGGCGACGTCGAAAAAGAAGCGATGACGCGCTGATGTAGACGTTCGTCTGTGGCGAACGCGTGGGAGGACGTCGCAGCTCTTGGACATCACTCTCGCGTCGATTGTAGACGTTCGCCTGTGGCGAACGCGAGGGACGACGTCGCAGCTCTTGGAAATCACTCTCGCGTCGATTGTAGACGTTCGCCTGTGGCGAACGCGAGGGAAGGCATCGCAGCTGTTGGACATCACTCTCGCGTCGATTGTAGACGTTCGCCTGTGGCGAACGCGAGAGAAGACGTCGCAGCTCTTGGACATCACTCTCGCGTCGATTGTAGACGTTCGCCTGTGGCGAACGCGAGAGAAGACATCGCAGCTCTTGGAAATCACTCTCGCGTCGATTGTAGACGTTCGCCTGTGGCGAACGCGTGAGAAAGCATCGCAGCTATTGGACATCACTCTCGCGTCGGCCGCAGGCCGACGGCTACAGGGACGCGTGAGAACGCATCGCAGCTATTGGAAAACTCTCGCGTCGGCCGCAGGCTGCAGGGACGCGTGAGAAAGCATCGCAGCTATTGAACGTCACTCTCGCGTCGGCCGCAGGCCGACGGCTACAGGGAGTGAGAACGCATCGCAGCTATTGGACATCACTCTCGCGTCGGCCGCAGGCCGACGGCTACAGGGACGCGTGAGAAAGCATCGCAGCTATTGAACGTCACTCTTGCGTCGGCCGCGGGCCGACGGCGACCGCTCCACCGATAAAACGCACTTGCACGACTGCCGCCAGGCGATTGCTTGATGGGTGAAGATCAAGCCTGTCGCGCGAAAGGGGTTTAGGAACCGCATCCTGGATCGTCTGCCCCGCAGAGAGCTTGCTCGGATCAGAAGAGCTTTAACCGAGGTCGAAGCCGCGGTCCGCGACGAGATCTACGAGCCGAACAAGCCTTTCGATTACGTTTATTTCCCCGAGACAAGCATCGCGTCGGTGGTCAATGTGATGGAAGACGGGACGGAAATCGAGGTCGCGACAATCGGCTACGAAGGGATGGTCGGCTTGCCGGTTTTTCTCGGCGCCAACCAGTCGCCGGCCAGAAGTTTCTGGCAGGTCGCGGGAACTGCCTTCCGGCTCGATGCTGCGTTTTTGGAAAAAGAGAAACGGAATCGCACTCCGTTCGCCAGGATTCTGGGGATTTACACCCAGGGTTTCTTCGCCCAGATCGCGCAGTCGGTCACTTGTAATCGCCTTCACAATGTCGAGCAGCGCTGCGCTCGCTGGCTCCTCATGACCCACGATCGCGTTCCGGGCGACGATTTCCCGCTGAAGCAGGAGTTCCTTGGCCAGATGCTTGGTGTCCGCCGCGCCGGAATCAGCGAGGTGGCGGGACGTTTACAGCGCAAGCGCCTGATAAAATACAGCCGCGGCTGGATGAGCGTAATCGATCGCGTCGGCCTCGAACGAATCTCTTGCGAGTGCTACCAGGTGGTAGCGCGCGAGTACCGGCGGCTGCTTGGCTAAACGTCCGTCCGCTTCACGCCGAAAACCCCTTGTGTCCGGAACCGGACACATGCACCGTATCCCGCACGGGGCATCAGTTCCGGCCGCTTTTCCCCTTTGATCCAATGATCCCTTCTTATCGAGAGCAAGTTTTGGCGCAAATCCGCGATGGCAAACGCTCGTGGTCGTACGCCCCAAGCGGAAGTTACGATGTTTTCCGGACGCAGGTGGTGGAACCGCTTCGGCAACTAAAGTACGAGGGTGTCATCCGGGCTTTGAGCGAAGACGAGTCTCGTGAAAACGGCATGACGCGGGTTATAGCCATTCACATTATCGGCGCGGTTAATTTGTAGCCGTTCGCCTGCGGCGAACGTGGGAGAGATCTTGGCAGCTCTTGGACGTCGCTCTCACGATCGATTGTAGACGTTCGCCTGCGGCGAACGCGGAGAGAGGTTTGGCAGCTCTTGGACGTCGCTCTCGCGTCGGCCACAGGCCGACGGCTACAGGAACGCGAGGGAAAGCGTGGCAGCTATTGGACATCGCTCTCGCGTCGGCCGCAGGCCGACGGCTACATTACGAACTCCACGATCTCGCCCGCGTATGGCCAATCCTCGGCGGCCTGAGCTAGTCCGGCGCGAACGGGATTATCGCGGACGTAATTCCACTTTTCGGCATAGCTCTCATCAGAGCGAAGCACGTGATCGAAGAACCCTCGCTGCCAGATGGGATCTTCGCTTGCCGGACGGACAACAGCCTTTCCGAGGCACGGCTTTAGCAGCCGGAACCACGCGGTCAGTTCGAACTTGGCGTCGCCACCGACGAAGAGATGCACGTGGTCAGGCATTATAACATATCGACCAACCGCGATGTTGTGCTCGGCATAGGCCCGCTCGCCGAAGGCTACGAAGGCGTCGTGGACTGCTTTCGTAGCCAGATATGGCCGCTTCCGGTAGCTGCAGAACGTGACGAAATACAGAGGCCGCGCAGCAAAAACGAATTGAAACCGCCGCGGCGTTCTGGGGAAGCGCACGCCGCATTGTAGCCGTCGGCCTGCGGCCGACGCGAGAGAAACGTTCGATACGAGGCAGGGTCACTCTCGCGTTCGCCGCAGGCGAACGGCTACACCCGACGCGAGAGTTGGCAGCGCCACTCCCACGTTCGCCGCAGGCGAACGGCTACACCCGGCCGAAGCGCGACCCGCGTTTCCAGAGGAAGACTCGCCAGCAATACGATTGCGGCGCATACTCTACAAAGATGTCCGAGCACGAACCACCGGCAAAGCTGCTCGATCCGGGAGCGAGCGACGATTCGAGCGAGAACGCGCGCGAGGGTGCGAGAAAGCGTCGCGATCCTGCCGAACCTTGCGCCGTCGTCGGGCTGGGTGCGTCCGCCGGCGGAGTGGCCGCGCTCCAGCAGTTCTTTACCGACATGCCGGCGGATAGCAGCCTCGCTTTCGTCGTGGTCATGCATCTCTCGCCGGCACACGAGAGCAATCTCGCCGGCGTGATCGCCCAAAAAACTTCGATGCCGGTCATGCAGGTGCAGGAGCCGGTGAAGGTGAAGCCGAACCACGTTTACGTGATCCCGCCGAATCACCAGCTCACCTTTGAGGAGAGCACGCTGCATCTCGTCCCGCCCCAGCAGGCGCCCGGGCGGCGGGTCACGATCGATCTTTTCTTTCGCACTCTGGCTCAGGCTTACGGGCAGCGCGCAGTGGCTGTGATTCTTTCGGGAAGCGATTCGGACGGGGTGATCGGAGTGAAACACGTCCGCGCCCAGGGCGGAGTTACAATCGCCCAGGATCCGAACGAAGCGCAGCACGAGAGCATGCCGGCTACGGCGATCAGCACCGGGATGATCGATTGGGTTCTGCCGGTCGCGGACATGCCCGGAAAGCTGATGGAATTCGTTCAGAACGAGAGCCGGATGCAATTGCCGCCGGAGATCCCCGAGGCGACGGACCCGGACGCGAAAGACCCGGAGGCGCCGGGCGGCGAAACGATTTCCGAGGTCACCCACGCCGACACCGACGAGCTCGCCTTGCGCGATGTCCTCGCGTATTTGCGCGCCCAGACCGGCCACGATTTTTCCCACTACAAACGCGCGACTCTTTTGCGCCGGATCGCGCGGCGGATGCAGGTCAATTCCGTGGATACGATCCCGCGTTATCGCGATTTCCTCCGCACCCATTCGGTAGAGGCGCGGGCGCTCCTGCAGGACTTGCTCATTGGGGTCACCCATTTCTTTCGAGACCAGCAATCCTTCGCCGCGCTCGAGGCAAATGTGCCGCAGCTTTTCGCCGGGCGCACGTCGGCGGATCAGATCCGCGTGTGGGTCGCCGGCTGCGCCTCGGGCGAGGAAGCGTACTCGATCGGGATGCTCCTGTGCGAGCACGCGGAACGGCTTGATAATCCGCCATCGATTCAAATTTTCGCGTCCGACCTCGATGAACAGGCGATCCACGAGGCGCGGCATGGTTTGTATCCTTCCACAATCGAGGCGGACGTGTCGGTCGAGCGATTACGTCGGTTCTTCGAAAGGGAACACGGCCATTATCGGGTCAAGAAGGACCTCCGGGAAAAAATCCTCTTTGCGGCGCACAATCTCCTGAGAGACCCGCCGTTTTCGCGCGTGGACATGGTTTCCTGCCGGAATCTGCTCATCTACCTCAATCGGACCGCGCAGGATCGGGTGTTCGATCTTTTTCACTTCGCCTTGCGGCCGGGCGGGCTGCTTTTCATCGGCAGCTCGGAGACTGGGGGCAACGTCCAATCGCTCTTTTCGCCCGTCGACGCGAAGCACCGGCTCTTTGTGCGGCGTTCGGTTCCACGGCCTAGTTGGCGAGTGCCGGTGCTTCCCGCCGACGATGAAACGGTCCGGATTCCCTCACGGTCGTTGCTTGGAGCCCGCACCCTGCGACCATTAATGCGCACCGGGATCGAAGAAGCTTCCTCCGAAACGGAGCAATCGAATCACGCCCGACAGGAACGCCGCTCAGTTCTTCTCGGCGAATTGCACCTGAAGCTGCTGGAGGAATACGGCCCGCCTTCCGTCGTGGTGAACGAAACCCACGACATTGTTCATCTTTCGGCCCGGGCCGGGCGTTACCTGCAATTCATTGCCGGCGAGCCGACGGCCGATTTGCTCAAGGTCGTAAAGCCAGAGCTGCGGGTCGAACTGCGGACGGCTCTCTTCCAGGCGACCCAAAAGCAGGAGACTATCTTCACGGCGCCGCAAACGATCGACTTGGACGGAAAACGAGAGCTGATAGTACTCGAAGTGCGGCCAATGCGATCGTCCGACGACGCAAAGGGTTTCGCGCTCGTGCTTTTCCACCGGCAGGTGGAGGCCGCGCCGCCGCCAAGTGAACCCGGTCGGCACGACATTGTCGCCCGCAGCCTTGAGGAGGAGGTCCAGTATCTAAAGGAACAGCTCAACGCCACGGTCGAGCAATACGAAGGCGCTAATGAGGAGCTCAGAGCCTCGAACGAAGAGCTTCAGGCAGTGAACGAAGAGACCCGTTCCGCGACCGAAGAGCTCGAGACGAGCCAGGAGGAATTGCAGTCCGTCAACGAAGAGCTGACCACCGTCAATCACGAGCTGAAAAGCAGCGTCGAGGATTTAAGCAAGGCTAACACGGACCTGAGCAACCTGATGGCTTCGACCGACATCGGGACGGTCTTCCTCGACCGCCAGCTGCGCATCCAGCGGTTCACACCGAGCGCACAGAAGATTTTCAATTTGCTCCCGGCGGATCTTGGCCGTCCGCTTTCGGACATCACCAACACGCTCACTTACCCGGAGTTTATCGAGGAAGCGCAGGCCGTGCTGGACAATCTCGCGACGAAAGAGCGAGAGGTTCGGGTCGGCCCGGAGAGCTGGTACGTGGTGCGGATCGCGCCCTATCGGACGCAGGAAGACCGGATCGCGGGCGTAGTCGCGACCTTTATCGATATCAGCGCGCGGAAACGCGCCGAGGAAGAAGTCCTGGAAACCGGCGCCCGATATCGCACCCTTTTTGAATTGGTGCCGGTGGCGGTTTACACGACTGACGCCGATGGGGTGATCCAGGAATTTAATCACCATGCCCTGGACTTATGGGGCCGAGCTCCCGGAGGAAAGGGGGAAAAATTCTGCGGCTCGCGGCGTCGTTTCTATTCCGATGGCCGGCCGATGCCCCGCGAAGAATATCCCATCGCGCGCGTGTTGCGCGGCGAATCGGTCCCGCCCCAGGACTGCGAACTGATCCTCGAAACGCAGGACGGCACTCGGAAAAATGTGCTGGTTGCTCCGGCCGCTTTGAAGAACGACCAGGGAGAGATCATTGGCGCGGTCGATTGTTTGCACGACATCACCCATCGGAAGCACGCGGAAGAGTTGGTTCGCCTGAGTGAAGAGCGATTGCGAACGGTGGCGGACAATGTTCCCCAGGTAATCTGGACCAACACCGGGGACGGGCAGGCCGATTACTTTAACCGGCGCTGGTATGAATACAGCGGCTTGAGCTACGAAGAATCCGCGGGGCCGGGCTGGCAGGCGATCGTCCATCCGGACGATGCGCCCGCCTCAGTGGAACGCTGGCAGCGAGCGCTCGCCAAAGGGGAAGTGTTCGACGCGGAATATCGCCTCCGCGGAAACGATGGCTCGTATCGCTGGTTCATCGGCCGCAATGTTCCGCTGCGGGATAATGGGAAAGTGCTCAGCTGGTTCGGTTCTGCGACCGATATCGACGACTTCAAACAAGCTGAGGCGCGTCTCCGCGCGAGCGAGGAACGGTTCCGCGTTTTGGTCGAAGGAGCGCGCGATTACGCGATGTTCCTGCTCGATCCGGCGAATGTCATCACCTTTTGGAGCAACGGTGCGGAACGCGTCTTTGGGTGGACCCAGGACGAGGCCATTGGGCAGGGTGGGGACCTTATTTTCACTCCCGAGGACAAAGCAAAAGGCGCGGTCGAGACGGAGATTGGCATCGCTCTCTCCGAGGGACGCGCTCCGGATCGGCGCTTTCATGTGCGCAAGGACGGTTCGCGCTTTTGGGCGGACGGCGTGCTTATGCGGCTCGACGACGATGGCGCCGTGCGCGGTTTTGCCAAGGTCGCGCGCGACGCCACCGATCAGCGAAGCGCCCAGGACGAGCTGGCCCACGCTCGTGACGAGATGGAACAGCGGGTCCTGGAGCGGACGAGGGAACTGGTCGCGATGAATAATGAGCTGGAGCAGACGATGAGTCAGCGGCAGCAACTCGAGCGCGAGTTGCTCGAAATTAGCGAGCGCGAAAAACGCCGGATCGGCGAAGACCTGCACGACATGGTTTGCCAGGAATTGACGGCGACCGCGCTTTTTCTGAAATCGAGCGCCAAAAACATCGCGAAAACAAACCCAGCCGCAGCCAAAACGCTGGAAGAATCCGCGGAAACGGTAAACCGCAATGTCGTGCTCGCGCGGGAATTGGCCGGCGGCTTGCAGGCCATCGAGTTAACGGCCTCCGGATTGAAAAATGCGTTGCGCGAGCTGGCGGCCCAGGCGTGTCAGAACACGGGAATCAAATGTCACTTCAAATGCGCGCGCGGGGTTCGCGTGCCCGATGATGCGGCCGCTTTGCATTTGTACCGGGTCGCCCAGGAAGCCGTCACCAATGCCGTAAAACATTCCGGAGCGAAGAACATTTTGATTCATCTCGACCGGAACCCGGAACACGTCTGCGTCAGTGTCCAGGACGACGGCAAAGGGTTCACTCCGCGGAAGCGCGGAAAAGGCCTCGGGCTCCACATGATGCGTTACCGCGCCAACGCGCTCGGCGGTGAACTTAAGGTCGAACGCCGGCGCACCGGCGGCATGGACATCACCTGCGTCATTCCGGTAAAGGGCTGATGTCGCCGTCGGCCTGAGGCCGACGAGGAGAGCGGGGTGAAATAACTGCCGCCACACGTGTCGCGTATTTGTAGCCGTCGGCCTGTGGCCGACGCGAGACTGGCCCGAAATACCTGCCAGGCCCCTCTCACGTTCGCCGCAGGCGAACGGCTACATCGCTCTCACGTTCGCCGCAGGCGAACGGCTACATCGCTCTCACGTTCGCCGCAGGCGAACGGCTACCGCTCTCACGTTCGCCGTAGGCGAACGGGAAAACAATTTATGCGAGCAAATCTCCCCCGCAAAGCGATGGTTCTGTAACCCATGGCCACTCCGCAGAAGATCAAGACGGCAAAGAATCCTGGAAAAAACGCGACCTCCGGCCCGGACGCAAAGGAAGCCCGCCGACAGGCGATCGAGCCGGACGTGAAATCGACCGCCGGTCTCGGCAGCGGTCCGGTCGCCAATCCGAAATGTGCGCTCCCGGAATCGACGAGGATCGTCGTTGTGGACGATCATCCACTGTTCAGGCACGGGCTGATTCAGCTCTTGAATTCCGACGATGGGTTTGCCGTTTGCGGCGAGGCCAGTAGCGCGGGCGAGGGGATGGACGTGATCCGCAAAGTAAAACCGCAACTCGTCATCGCCGACCTCGGTTTGAAGGGAACAAACGGGATCGAGTTTACCAAAATGGTCGTGGCCGAATTTCCTACGTTGCCGGTTCTGATCCTCTCGATGCACGACGAGTCGCTTTACGCCGTGCGGTCGTTGCGGGCCGGCGCGCGCGGTTACGTTACCAAGCAGGAAGCGCTTGGCAGCGTCCTGGAAGCCGTCCGCGAAGTCATGGAAGGCCGCACTTACCTCAGCCCGAAGATGGCGAGTCAGGTGATCTCGAAAGTGGTGGTGAATCGCGTCGCGCCCGATGAAGAGATCACCGACCGGTTAAGCGATCGTGAGCTGGAAGTGCTCGAGATGATCGGCGCCGGCAAAGAAGTGAAAGCGATCGCGAAGACACTGAATCTTAGCCCGAAAACCGTCGAAACCCACCGGACGCACATCAAAGAGAAACTGAATCTCGAGAACGCCCGGCAAGTGGCGCGCTTCGCCGTCCAGTGGGTTGCCGAGCGCAGCGTCTAGCTTGGCGCGGCTTCGCCTCTTATTCGGTTTGTGCTCGCGCCGTGTGAGCGCACTGCTTCACGCCACCGCTCTGCTTTCTCGGTTTGATCCGTAAAAGGGTTTACAGGGGCCGCACTTCCCGAATAACCTCGCGACGTTACCAACCGGACGCTCTCAAACGAGTGCGGACGTAACCTGAGGAGAAGGAAATATGAGATTTGTCACCGCGCGCCTTTACTTCCCCGGTCTCATGAAAATCGTGTTGTTGTTATCGGCCGTGGGCCTCGCCCTATTCGCGGCGATCCCGAGTCGTCATTCCATTTCCACGTCCGAGCGTGGCGACCAAAAGGCCGCAACGGCTGAGGCCCGCAACTCCTATGGGCGGCTTCCATTGAGCTTCGAAGCCAATTGCGGGCAATCCGAACAGGCGTGTGACTATCTCGCGCGCGGCGCGGGCTACGCGCTGTTTCTGAAACCAACAGAAGCGATTTTCCGGTTGGACCAGCGTCATGCGGCGGCCGGGTCCAGTTCCGCATTGCTGCGAATGGTGCTCGTCCGGGCGGACGCTGCGCCGGCGGAAGGCGTGAAAGAGTTACCGGGCAAGGTGAACTACTTCGTCGGCAACGACCCCGCTGGTTGGCGCACCGACGTGCGGACATTCGGCCGTGTCCGCTATCACGGCATTTATCCCGGGATCGATCTCACGTATTACGGGAACCAGCGGCAGCTCGAGTACGATTTCGAAATCGCGCCCGGCGCCGATCCCGAAACGGTGAGCCTTCGGTTCGAGGGCGCCGACAAGGTGGAAGTGGACGCGACCGGCGCGCTGTTGCTCACCTTGGGTGAAAAGGTTATCCGGCAGCCGAAGCCGACTATTTATCAGGAAGTGGCGGGGCAGAAGCGCGCGATCGAAGGCGGTTACGTCGTGGCGGAAGGTGGACGTGTCGGGTTCACGATCGGAGAATACGATACGCGGCTCCAGCTCGTGATCGACCCGGTGCTGGAATACTCGACCTACCTCGGCGGAAGTGGGGGCGACCAGGCCTTACACATTGCCCTGGACTCTGCGGGCAACGTTTACCTCGTCGGCTTGACCACCTCGACCGACTTCCCGACCGCCAACTCCATTCAAGACGCGAACGGCGGCGTCGTCGGCACCCTCGATGCGTTCGTAACGAAGCTTAACGCGGCGGGCACCGCGCTCGTCTACTCGACTTACCTCGGCGGCGATGGCAACGATCAGGGTCGGGGGATCGCGGTGGACTCGTCCGGCAACGCCTATGTCACGGGCGTCACCAACTCGACCAACTTCCCGACGGCCAACGCATTCGACGCCACGATAGGCAACAACGGCGATGACGCCTTCGTGACCAAGCTAAACGCGGCCGGCAACGCGCTCGTTTATTCCACCTTCCTCGGCGGCGACGACAGCGCCGAGTTCGGTCAGGCCATCACAGTCGACTCCGCCGGCAACGCCTACGTTACCGGCAACACGTTCTCGGACGATTTCCCCACGGTCAATCCGATCCAGTCCGCGCACGCGGGCGGCTCCACCGACGCCTTCCTGTCGAAGCTAAACGCCGCCGGGTCGGCCCTTGTCTACTCGACCTACCTCGGCGGCGACGCCAACGATAGCGGCGAAGGCATCAAGGTTGACTCCGCCGGCAATGTCTACCTCGGCGGCGATACCTTCTCGACGAACTTCCCGACGGCCAACCCCATCCAGGCCGCGCTCGGCGGCAACGGCGATGCTTTCGTGTTGAAGGTCAACGCGGCGGGCAACGCGCTCGTCTATTCAACATACCTCGGCGGCTCCGCTCGCGAGGCGTGCGAAGATCTCGCGATCGACTCTGCCGGCAACGCCTACGTCACGGGAGATACCGAATCAAACAACTTCCCCACTGCTAACGCCTTCCAGAGCTCGAATGGCGGCACGGTTCTCTTACAGGACGCCTATGTTGCGAAGATCAACGCCGCCGGGTCGGCGTTCGTTTTCTCAACTTACCTCGGGGGCACCGGGGGTGAGGTTGGCTTCGGCATCGCGGTTGACGCGGCGAGCAACGTCTACGTCGCCGGGGCCACGGGCAGTAACACCACGTTCCCAACCGCCAACGCCCTCCAATGCGCGCGCGCCGGAGGGGCCGACGTCTTCGCGACAAAGTTCAATGCGGCGGGGTCAGCCCTTGTCTACTCGACTTACCTCGGCGGCGCCGCGGGCGACGAGGCGCGGGGAGTTGCGCTTGACGCCTTGGGCAACGCTTACATCGCCGGCTTCACGAGTTCCGCAGATTTCCCGACGGTCAACGCCATCCAGAGCACCTTCGGCGGCACGGCTCCGCCCGGCGGCGATGCCTTTCTCTTCAAGCTGAGCGAGGCCACAGCGGGACCGGCGTCGGCGCTCGCATTCACCCAGACCGCCCCCGTCGTGCAGGAAGACGTGATCTTCCTGACCATGACTGTGCAGCGCACTGGGGATACGTCGGGCCCCGTAACGGTTGATTACGCGACCACCAACGGCACGGCTTCCGAGCGCTCCGATTACACCACAGCAATCGGCACGCTCCATTTCGCTGCCGGTCAGACCTCGGCGACCTTCCCTATCCTGATTAGCGAAGACTCGCTCACCGAAGGGAACGAGACCTTCACCGTCTCTCTCTCGAACCCGACGGGCGGGGCAACGCTCTCGTGCCCGACGGCCGTCGCGACCGTGCAGATTACGGACGACGCGGCCGAGCCCTCGACGAACGCTATCGATGACCCTGCGACCTTCGTTGGGCAGCATTATCACGACTTTCTCAATCGCGAGGGCGACGCCCCCGGCCTTGCCTTTTGGACTTCCGAGATCGCCGCTTGTGGGACGGGTCCGACCTGCATCCAGCGCAAAAGAATCAATGTCTCGCGCGCCTTCTTCGTCTCGATCGAATTTCAGATGACGGGATATCTTGTCTTCCGTTTTTACAAGGAGACCTTCACGGACGAGCCGGTTCGGCCCCGCGGCATGCCGCGTTATCGCGAATTTCTGAGGGACACGCAGGAGGTCTCGCGCGGGGTGGTGGTCAACTCTCCCGGATGGGAACAAAAACTTGAGACGAACAAGCAAAATTTTGCCACGGCATGGGTGCAAGCCCCGGAATTCATTTCGCGATTTCCCAACAACATGACTGCGGCGCAATTCGTGGACAAGTTGTTCCTTAACGCAGAGGTCACCCCGACCCAGGGAGAACGTGACGCAGCGATCGCCGCCTTCGGAGCGGGAGGCGTCAACGGCCGCGCGGCCGCCTTGCGCAGCGTAGCTGATAGCAGTTCCGTTTATAACCGGCAATTCAACGCCGGTTTTGTCCTTAGCGAATACATCGGTTACCTCCGCCGCAACCCGAACGACGCGCCGGAGCCGGCCCTCGACTACGCCGGCTTCGACTTCTGGCTGGCGAAGATGAACCAGGCGAGCATGCCTGGCGAGGATGTCCGGAACGAGCAGACCGCGCTTGATCGCGAAAGCCGCGCCCAAATGGTGCAGGCCTTCATTGAGTCCATGGAGTATCGCCACCGGTTCGGGCCCTGACCCTGGTTGCAAGGCAAAACCGAGATGTGGCGGCGCTGTGCTTCTGCCTCAGAATCTCACGCCGAAACTCGCTCGCAGTCGATAGTCGGGGACAACCTGCAGAGCGGTATTATCGATCGAGACGGGAATCTCGACCGCCAGCTCGCCGCTCAATTTTCCGTGGGAAACAAGAACGCGCGGCCCGAGAAAGACAGACGTAATCCCAGTGTCTTCGGCGGGTTCGCCACGGAAACGATCGGTTCCTTTGTGTTCGCCGGAACAGGCAAATTGCAGGCCCACGATCGTGTGCGAGTTCCGAACGAAATAATAACCCGGACCGCCGCTCCAGCTGATGTCGTTGGCAAAGTTGTAATCGTAGTCGCCTTGGCCGCGCCAGGTGAATTGAGCGTCCGCCTCGAAGAAAAAGGATTTGTAACGGAACGACGTTTGCCCGCCGACGATCGCATCGTAGGAACCGGTCCCGAGGGTGAGATCGTGCCCGTGAATCCCGCTCGGGGGCGCGCCGGGGATTTCGACTTCGTCGAACTCCTCCTTGATCCGGTCGGTGTTGCCACTCGGAAATTTTATTCCACCGAGCAGCAGGGCTGACGCGGTAAAATCCGGGTCGTGCGTTTCGAAGTGCGGATTCTTCGGATCGTCGAATTTCAGCGAGACCTTGCCACCGGATTGATGGTGGAAGAGAACGAATTTTCCGAGGAGCGAGGTATCGCCCAAACCCGATTCCGTTCCGCGATCGATCTCAAAACCCTCCGGCCGTTCGAAGGAGCGGTAGATAAGTGGCACGTTGATTTGGAGAGCGAATCGGGAATTGAGGCTGTAACCGACAACGAGCTGCGTGATGGAGCTGTCGAGGTATTGGCCGGTCGGGTTCGCTACCTCGTCGCCTTCAAACTGGAGCGTGCCGAAATCCGTGAACTGCTCCGCGACCGCAAAGTAAGTGCGGCTCAGCCATCCGGTGCTGCGATCATTGGCGGTGGTGGGCTGGCCGAATGCCGACATCTCGGTCTCAGGCATGGCCTCGATCTGCGGCGTGTAACATCCGCAAAGATCGCACGCATTCACGGACGACCACGCTCCGGACAGGACGAAGAAAAGGGCCAGGTAGGAAAATGGCTTTTGCATGGAACCCGCTCAAGGCGAATACGTCGCCGGTAGCCCGCTCGGTTTGCAGGCGGACGCGAACGTTATGTCCCGAGATGGGAAGCCGTCAACGTCCTTCGCCGCGCGCAAGACGTGGGGAGCGTTACGTGATCCCGGTGCGACAGCGATGCACTCCAAGCGGATGTGGCCGTTCGCCTGCGGCGAACGAGGGAATTCGCGCGGCGGCTATTGAGCGCCGGCCTCGCGTCGGCCACAGGCCGACGTCTACAGTGACCGCACGCATCGGCGATAGGGCAACGTCCAGAGCGGCTACGGCTCGTTTTCGCGCTTCTCCTTGTCTCCCACAATCTGCGCATGTGCCAGCACTGCAACCAACGTCACGCCCCCGATCGTGTTCCCAATTAGCGTCGGCAACGCGTAACTGCCGAGGAGCTGCGCCCAGCTGCGCGTCCCGTTGATGCCCACATAAAAAGCCTCGACCGCTCCGGCAATGATATGTGGGAAATGGCCCAGCCCAATAACGTAAGTGAGAATGATGATGACCCAGACGCGCGCGGATTCCGCGGCCGGCAGCAGCCAGACCATGAGCGCGATCAGCCACCCGGCGAAGATGCCGCGGAGGAGGTTGAGCCCGAAAGCTTGCGCGGTGCCCTCGGTGGCGATGGCATCGAGCGTTGTGTGCACCTCGGGGCCGAACGCCCCCGTCCCGGCCGCGACCCACGCGAACGCGAAGGCGCCGACGAGATTCGCGGCCAAGACAACGGTCCAGAGCCGGACCACTTTGAAGAGATCGTTTTTCGTTTTGTGGAGAAGCAGCGGGAGGATGACGGTCAGCGTGTTCTCGGTGAAGAGCTGTTGCCGGCCGAGAATCACGATTAGAAAGCCGACCGCGTAGCCGAGCTTGGTGATGAGGGGCGCCCAAGCCGCATCGGGCAGATGTTGGCGAAGGAGCGCCTGGACCAGAAACGAAAAGCCCATCGACATTCCCGCAGCCAGGCCGGACCACGCGAGCGAGGAAACTTTGCGCTCGAGCTCGTGCCGACCTTCCTGGCGGATCGCTTCGTAAACGATGTGGGCCGAGGGCGAGCTGCGCTCCTCCGCTTCTTCCTTGTCGGTCTCCTCGATCATCAAAGCTCCGATGTTACTCGCGCAGCGCCGCGCCGTTGGTCGCAACATTTGTGGTAGCCGTCGGCCGGCGGCCGACGCGAGAGCGGCGGTTGTAGACGTCGGCCTGTGGCCGACGCGAGGGGGCGGTTGTAGCCGTCGGCCTGTGGCCGACGCGAGGGGGGCGGTTGTAGACGTCGGCCTGTGGCCGACGCGAGAGCGGCGGTTGTAGACGTCGGCCTGTGGCCGACGCGAGAGCGGCGTCAATCGCAACGGCGCGAATACTCGCGTTCGCCGCAGGCGAACGTCTACAACGGCAGGCGGGGCTCAATAGCAGCGGCGCGAATTCTCGCGTTCGCCGCAGGCGAACGTCTACAACGGCAGGCGGGGCTCAATAGCAGCCGCGCAAATTCTCGCGTTCGCCGGAGGCGAACGTCTACATCTGGCAGGCGAACGTGGACATTGTGTGAGCCGCTTACGCCGCGACCTGCGTATACTCGGCAACACATGCATCGGTCCTGCGATGTGAAACTCGGCGTTGCTCTTCTGTTCATTAGCGCTGCTCTCTCCGCCGGCGCTGAAGAAGTGAGCACCGAGCGCATCGTCATTACCGCGGATCGATTGCCGGACGCGCTATCGTCGGCCCCGTTCAGCATGACCGCGGTCGATTCGGAAGAACTTCGGCGCGCGCCGCAACTGCGTCTGGACGACATTCTCCGCCTCCAGGTCCCGGGGTTCAGCCTCTTTCGTCGGAACAGCAGCCGGGCCGCCAATCCGACGACGCAGGGCGTGACCCTCCGCAATTTTGGTCCGAGCGGTGCCGGCCGCACGCTCGTGCTCCTAGATGGAATACCGGTCAACGATCCGTTCGCCGGTTACGTGTTGTGGAGCCAGCTCCCTGTCGCATCGATCGATTCGCTGCTGGTCCAACCCGGGAGCGGCGCCGGTTTATTTGGGAACAACGCGCTTGCCGGAACGATTTTTCTTTTGTCGAAGTCGATCGAAACGACCTCCGGATCGCTCGAGACGATGGCCGGGACCGCGGACACTTACGAAACGACACTCGCTGCGGGGGTCGCCGAACGCTCGCTCCGTTTCGAAGTGATTGCCGATCGATTCTCGACCGGCGGTTATCCGGTAATCGCGCCCAATCAACGCGGGCCGATCGATCGCGATGCAAATGCCGAGTCATGGCTGTTCGACCTGCGCGGGATCTGGCTGCCCGATGCAGATACTACTGTTACCACGCGAGCGCGCTGGTTCAGCGATGACCGCGGGAATGGCACTCCGTTTACCCAGAATTCGACCGATGCGTCAGATTTCAGCGCGGTGCTTACGCGCAGAATCCCGTCGCAATCCGCCGAATTACAGGTCACGGCGTATGGTCAGCGAAGAAAATTCGCCAGTACGTTTAGCTCGGTGAACGCGGCGCGCACCGCAGAAACGCCGGCGCTCGATCAGTTCGACGTTCCGGCCGATGCCGCGGGCGGCAGCGTTGTCTGGAGCGAGGTCGCGGGCGACCATCGCGTGGTTTTCGGCGGTGACGCACGCTGGGTGGAAGGGGAGACGAACGAGTACTTCAGCTGGAATGGAACGAGGTTCACACGATCCCGGGAAGCGGGGGGAGAACAATTCTTTGCCGGCATTTTCGCGGAGGATACCTGGGTCCCATCGGCCCCTCTGACGATTGTCGGGAGTGTTCGCGCCGACCATTGGGAGCTGAACGACGGATTTCGGCGCGAGACCGAGCGCGCGACAGGCGCGTTTCGCCTCAATTCGCATTTCGCGAACCGCGCCGGTGAGGAGATAAACGGCCGGCTCGGACTGCGCTTAAAAATGAGCGACTCGTTCGCCACGCACAGCGCAGTTTTCACGGGGTTTCGCGTGCCGACGCTAAACGAGCTTTATCGGCCGTTTCGCGTGGGCAACGACGTCACCGAAGCTAACCCCGCATTGCAGCCAGAGCGTTTGCTCGGCGGGGAAGCCGGTTTTGAATGGCAGGCCACGCAGACGTTTCGGTTGACCGCGACAGGGTTCGTGAACCGACTTGAGGACGCCGTCAGCAACGTCACGGTTGGCTTTGGGCCCGGGACGTTTGATCCCGGCGGCTTCATTCCGGCCGGCGGCGTGTTGCGGCAGCGGCGGAACATCGATCTGGTTGTCGCGCCCGGGGTCGAGGCAACGGGCGAGTGGCAGATCGCGCCGGCATTGCGCGCGAAAGCCGGCTATCTCTTTACGCGCCCCACAATCGAGCGCGCCGCCGATCATTCCCTGGTTGGCAATCATCTCGCCCAGACGCCGGAGCACGTCGTCACCGTCGGCCTCGAATGGATACCGACGACGAAATGGACCTTCGGCCTCCAGGCTCGTCACAGCTCCAGTCAATTCGAGGACGATCAGAATTCGCGAACGCTCCGCGCCTTTACGGTTTGCGATTTGATGGCTGCTTACGAGTTCAACTCGCACGTGTCGGCATCCGTGCGGATCGAAAACGTCTTTGACGAGCAGATCGAGACCGGGCGGTCCGCCGATGGCCTCGTCTCCATCGGCGCGCCGCGACTGGTCACGTTGCAGGTGCGGCTAACGCTGTAACTGTAGCCGTCGGCCTATGGCCGACGTAAGCGGGACTCGGCAACAGCGACCGATCTCACCCGCGTTCGCCATAGGCGAACGTCTACATTACACCTTCTCGATGCCGCTGCGGTTGCTGTAATCGTCTACCGGTGGCAACGGCCGTTTCGACTCACCGCTCAGCTTTATCGCGCAATAAATATCGGCGATCACAACCGGAGTGACGGCGACGAATGCAATCACAACACCCATCACGTGGCTCGGATCGCGCGTGTAACCCCAGATCAAGGTTGCTGCATCCAACCCGTCGCCGATTACCCGCAGCCAAATCCACGGTGTCGGATCTTTCGAAAACAGGATCAGCAGGCCGTTGGCAATCTCGCGCGCGCCGTAGACGCGAACGAGCCAGTCGTAACCCTCGAGCCCGACGTGACGCGCGATGACGCCGCCCCAAATCAATTCGCCTACGCCGAGCATGATGCTGAAAACACCAAGGAATTGAGCGAGGCGGAACGTGGCCGAGTCGGCCTGCCCGCGCTGCGATTCGTTTGTCTTGTAACGCATATTTTTCTCCGTTTAAGGGGTCAGCACTACCTTGATGCAGCCGTCTTTCTTGTCCCGGAACGTCTTGTACATCTCGGGCGCGTCGTTCAAATTCATTCGGTGGGTGATGACAAATGATGGGTCGATCTCGCCTTCTTCGATCCGCCGCAGGAGATCGTCGGTCCAGCGATTCACATGCGTCTGGCCCATGCGAAAAGTGAGTCCTTTATTCATCGCCGCGCCGAACGGAATTTTGTCCATCAACCCGCCGTAAACGCCGGGAATGGAGAGAGTCCCCGCGGGCCGGCAGACGTACATCATCTCGCGCAGGACGTGCGGCCGATCTGTCTCCATCATCATCGCCTGTTTCGCGCGGTCCACGACCGAATCGAGAGTGCTCGTGACGTGCGCTTCCATGCCGACGGCGTCGATGCATTTTTCCGGGCCCTTGCCCTGGGTCAAATCGTTCAGGCGCTCGACGACGCTTTCCGTCTCGAAGTTGATCGTCGTCGCTCCCGCGGCTTGCGCCATGTCGAGCCGCTCGGGCACGCGATCGATCGCGATAACCTGCTTGGCCCCCATCAGAATCGCGCTTCGAATCGTGAACTGACCGACCGGTCCGCAGCCCCAAATCGCCACTGTGTCCGTCGGCTCAATCTCGCACTGGGCGGCGGCCTGCCAGCCGGTCGGAAAAATATCGCCGAGAAAGAGGACCTGCTCGTCGGTAAGACTCTCCGGCACCTTGATATGAGTCGTATCGGAGAACGGCACCCGGACGTACTCTGCCTGTCCGCCGGAATAGCCGCCCGTCAGATGCGTGTAGCCAAAAAGCCCCGCGGTCGAGTGGCCAAACATTTTGGCGGCGTTTTCCTTTTTGCGGTTGGTCCGTTCACAGACCGAGAAATTTCCCTTCTTACACTGGTCGCATTCGCCGCAGAAGATCGTGAACGGCACCACCACGCGCTCGCCAACCTTCAATTTGCCATTCACGCCTTTGCCGACCTCGACGACTTCCCCCATGAACTCATGCCCGAGGATGTCGCCCTTCTCGAGTCCGACCATGAAATGATCGTAAAGATGCAGGTCGCTGCCGCAGATCGCGCAGGCTGTTACTTTCACGATCGCGTCCCGCGGATCTTCGATCGTGGGATCGGGTACTGTTCCACCCGAACGTCTTCTTTTCCGTACCAACACAATGCCCTCATAAATCCCTTTGTTGAATCCAAATTGCGCCGCGAATTGTTCGCGCCGCCCGTGGTGAACGCGACTGGTTGAGACAGCGGTTTGCTTTTATTCGGCGTCAAGATCGCGGCTGTTCGCGATCAGGATTTTTCTTACCCGCAATTATAGGATTTTCTGACACGTGGCGGCTTTCCGGTCTGCGTTTCATCGTCGATGGGCCGGTGTCGCTCCATTTTCTCAGCCGTACTTGTCGGCATCCCGCTTTGGACGAGCCAGGCCCAATCACCGACGCCTGCTCCGGCGCTTCCTAACTCATTCGGCGCGGACCACGAAGACGGCCAGTGGACGATGCCCGCCAAGAATTATCAGGGCACCCGCTACAGCGGCCTCGATCAAATCAATGCGACCAACGCGAAAGACCTGAAAGTCGCCTGGACTTTCTCCACCGGCGTGAACCGCGGGCATGAAGCTGCCCCGATCGTGGTTGGCGACACGATGTATGTCGTCACTCCCTTCCCGAATATTCTTTACGCCCTGGATCTGAAGGAGAACGGAAAACTGAAGTGGACTTACAAGCCCCAGCCGGCATCAGCCGCGCAGGGCGTCGCCTGCTGCGACACCGTTAATCGCGGCTGCGTTTTCTCGAACGGGAAGCTCTACTTCAACACCCTCGACGACCATACGGTTTGCGTCGTTGCGGCCACCGGCAAAGAGGTCTGGAAAACCAAAGTTGGCGAGATCAATCACGGCGAGTCGATGACGATGGCGCCTCTGGTTGTGAAAGACAAAGTGCTGGTCGGAAATGCTGGCGGCGAATTCGGCGTGCGCGGCTGGCTGAAAGCGCTCGATGCCAATAGCGGGAAGGTGCTTTGGACAGCCTGGAGCACTGGGCCGGATGCAGACGTTTTGATCGGGCCGGATTTCAAACCGTTCTACGACCAGGACAAGGGAAAGGATCTCGGCGTCAGCACCTGGCCGCCGAATCGCTGGCAGATCGGCGGCGGCACAGTCTGGGGTTGGGTCACCTACGATCCGGAATCGAATCTAATTTTCTATGGCACCGGGAACCCCGGCGTTTGGAATCCCGAGCTGCGGCCCGGCGACAACAAATGGAGCTGCGGCATCTTCGCCCGCGACGCGGACACGGGGATGGCGCGGTGGTATTACCAGCTGAATCCGCACGATCTGTTCGATCACGACGCGGTGAATGAGAACCTCGTGCTCGATCTGCCGATCAATGGGCAGACGCGCAAGATCCTCCTCGCCGCGCAGCGAAACGGCATGGTTTACATCTGGGATCGTGCGACGGGCGAGGTCCTTTCCGCCGATCCGTTCATCCGCATCACGGCGACGTTCGGTGTCGATCTGAAGACCGGGAAGTTGAAGGAGAACCCGGAGAAGGAACCGCATACCGGGGTCACGATTCACGACGTTGCGCCGGCTTCGCCCGGCGGGAAAGATTGGCAGCCCTGCGCCTGGTCGCCTCGGACCAACCTGCTCTACATCCCGCACCAAAACCTGGCGATGGATTACGAAGGCACGGAGGCGAACTACATCGAGGGCACGCCCTACGTCGGCATGAACGTGAAGATGTACGCGAACGGCGGCGAAAATCGCGGCGAATATTGCGCGTGGGATCCGATCGCGCGGAAAAAGGTGTGGGCGATTCCGGAAGATTTGCCGGTCTGGAGCGGCACCGTCGCGACCGCCGGCGACGTGACTTTTTACGGAACGATGGACGGCTGGTTTAAATGCGTGAATGCGAAGACCGGCGAGGTGGTGTGGAAGTTCAAGTGCGGCTCCGGGATTATCGGCCAGCCGGTCACCTACAAAGGTCCCGATGGCAAACAATACGTAGCGATTCTTTCCGGCGTCGGTGGTTGGTCGGGCGCGATCGTTGCGGGCGGTCTCGACCCGAAAGATCCAACGGGCGCCCTCGGTTTCGTGAATGCGATGAAGGACTTGCCGGACAAGACAACCAAGGGGGGAATGCTCTATGTCTTCGCGCTGCCGTAGAATTGTCCGTCTTCGTCTGGGGAGCGCACGCGCCTCGCGTGCGGGTGATCGCGCCCTCGCGATCACGAACTTCCAAGACTGTTTCGGCGAGGCGCCGAAACCCGCACGCGAGGCGCGTGCGCTCCCCAGATTTCTTTTCGTAACCCTCCTGATTTCGGCGAGCGCCTTGGCTCAAAATGATTGTTGTGTGCCGATCCCTGAAACGCCCACCGTCCAAGGCCCGCCGCTCAAGCGCGTTCTGCGGATCACCGCCGATCCGAATAACCTGCCGTTCTCGAATCAGCGCCGCGAAGGCTTCGAGAATAAGATCGCGGCCCTAATCGCATTCGAGCTGGATGCGAACATCGAATATTCCTGGCGTGCCCAGCGCCGTGGATTCTTTCGAGAAACCTTAAAGGAAGATCGCGCCGATCTCGTGCTCGGCGTGCCGGCGCACTTCGAGATGGCGCTGACAACTCTGCCTTACTATCGGTCGAGCTACGTCTTTGTTTATCGCAAAGATCGCAACCTCGATATCCACTCGTTAGACGATCCGGCGCTCCACAAGTTGAAGATCGGCGTCCAGATGATTGGCAACGACGAAACGAACACGCCGCCCGCACACGCCCTCGCCCATCGCGGCATCGTCGACAACGTCGTCGGATACACCCTCTACGGCGATTACCGCGATCCGAATCCACCTGCCCGCATCGTCGACGCGGTCGTGAAAGGGGATGTGGATGTAGCGGTCGTTTGGGGACCGCTCGCGGGCTATTTCGCAAAGCAGGCTTCGGTTCCACTGGAGGTGGTGCCGGTTTCGCCCCCCGCCGATCCGAACCTGCCTTTTACCTTCAGCATCGCGATGGGGGTGCGGAAAGGGGACAAGGCGTTGCACGATGAAATCGACGCGGTGCTCGCGCGCAAACACAAAGAAATCGACGCGATCCTGAGCGAATACGGCGTTCCGCGAGTGCCGGAACCACCGAAACAAATCGCTACGGCAAAATGAATCTGGAAACGAGGAAGCCAGGAAAAAATTTTGTCAGGACCTTCCTGGTTTCCTGGCTTCCAGGTTTTCTCCTCTGTTGCCTCCTTGTTCCCGGGTTCGCGAGCTGCAAACGCGAGGAACGTGGCTTTCGGGTTCAGCCTCCCGCCGCCGATAAATTAACTGTCGCGTCGATGAGCGAACTCAAGCCGGGTGGGGGAGCAACGCCGGCTGCCTCGAAAAATGGTTACGAAGATAGCGCGTTTGCGATTAGCGAGGGCCAAAAGCTTTACACCACGATGAACTGCGTCGGCTGCCATTTCCACGGCGGCGGAGGGATTGGTCCCCCCTTAATGGATAACGAGTGGATTTATGGCAGCGATCCGCAGCAGATTTTCGCGTCGATCGTTGAAGGCCGTCCGAATGGGATGCCGGCGTTCCATGGAAAGATCACGGATTACCAGGTCTGGCAAATTACGGCCTATGTGCGCAGCCTTGCCGGTCTCGCGCCGAGCGGCACCGCTCCTGGGCGCGGCGATGAAATGCAGGGACCGAAACCGCCGAACTCCGGTCCTGCCCAGACGCCGCAGAATTCCTCGCTGCCCAAATCGGCCGAGCGACCATGAGGCGAAAGACGCGCCATCGCTGTGTCGGCGCATCCGCGCCAAGGAGGTTAACCTGTAGACGTCGGCCTATGGCCGACGCGAGCCGGGCTTCGCAACAGCCGCCGCTTTCACCGCGTTCGCCACAGGCGAACGTCTACAACGCTCGCGTTGTAATATGAGGTTGCTTCTCGCGATCAGCGACTTGCAGTCCGCCCTGAGTCCCGCCGGCGAACAAGGCGGCAGCATCGCGCGCCTTTGGTGGATCTACTTTTGGGTTTTGACCGTGATCTTCGTTCTCGTCGCCATCTTCCTTTTTCTGGCCATGCTCCCGCGCCGCGCCGCGCCGGTCGAACCAGGGCCGGGCGGACTCGTGGAAACCCCCGAGCCGCGAGAGCGTAACATCGCGAAGGTTGTGATCGGTGCCGTCATTGCGAGCATCGTCATTTTGTTCGTGCTCCTGTTTGTCGATTTTTTCGCCGGGCGATCGATCTACGCTTTAAACGATCAAAACACCGGCGACGCCGATGCGCTCACGGTCAAAATCACCGGCCATCAATGGTGGTGGCAGGTCGATTACGAGAACAAATCCGAGCCGAGCAAAATGATGACGACGGCGAACGAGCTTCATGTGCCAATCGGCCGGCCGGTGAAGCTCACTCTCCAATCGAGCGACGTGATCCACAGCTTTTGGGTGCCGAACATGCACGGCAAAAAAGATCTCGTGCCGGGTCACCCGACCGAAATGTGGCTGAAAGCGACGCGCCGCGGCACGTTTCGCGGACAATGCGCTGAATTTTGCGGACTCCAGCACGCCCATATGCGGCTGACCTTTGTCGCCGATACGCCGGAAGAATTCGAACAGTGGATGAAGTCCTCTTCGTCGGACGCGCCACCGCCGGCGACCGATACGCAGGAGCGCGGCCGCAATGTCTTCATGTCCAACCAATGCATCATGTGCCACACGATCAATGGCACCAACGCGCGTGCGACCGTCGGTCCCGACCTGACCCACATCGCCAGCCGGCCGACACTTGCGGCCGGGGCAATTCCCAATACGCGCGGTTATCTCGCCGGTTGGATTGCGAACCCGCAGAACATTAAGCCCGGCGTCCGGATGCCGCCGAACACGCTGCCGTCCGACGATCTCAATGCGCTGCTGGATTATTTGGAAAGCTTGAAATGAACGTGGTCGCGCGCACTCCCATTCCGAGTATCAGCGCACCGGATGCGATGTCGCATCACACGTTAGACCGGCTCTGGTCGCGAGCGCCGGGATTCATCGGCTGGCTTTGCAGCACGAATCACAAGGACATCGGCATTCGTTACATCGTTACCGCGTTCACCTTCTTCGGGCTGGCGGGAATTCTCGCGTTGCTCATGCGCATCCAGCTGGCGTTTCCCGAGATGCATTTCATCGGGCCCAATCTCTACAACCAGATATTTACCGTCCACGGCTCAACCATGATGTTTCTCTTCGCCGTCCCGGTGATGGAAGGCATCGCGATTTATTTTGTCCCCCTCATGGTCGGAACGCGGAATGTCGCCTTCCCGCGCCTGAATGCGTTCGGCTACTTCGCCTACGTCGCCGGCGGTCTGCTGCTCTGGGGTGGGCTCTTTACGAACACTGGCGCGGACGTCGGTTGGTTCGCGTACGTGCCGTTGTCGGGCCCGCAATTTTCACCCGGCCATCGCGTGGACGTCTGGGCGGACATGATCACCTTGACGGAAATCTCTGCGCTGGTCGGCGCCGTCCAGGTGATCACGACCGTCTTCAAACAACGCGCGCCCGGGATGTCGCTCAACCGTTTGCCGATGTTCGTTTGGGCGCAGGTGGTGGCTTCGTTCATGGTCATCTTCGCCATGCCATCGGTGATGATCGCGAGCGGCTTTCTCGCGATGGATCGGCTCGCCCACGTCAACACGCACTTTTTTAATCCCGCGGAAGGCGGCGACGCGCTCCTCTACCAGCACCTCTTCTGGTTCTTCGGCCATCCGGAGGTCTACATTATTTTCATTCCGGCCACGGGTTTCGTTTCGACCATGATCGAGACGTTTTCGGGCCGGCGCATCTTTGGTTACACCGCGCTCGTGCTGTCGCTGATCGCCACCGCGTTTATCGGCTTCGGCCTTTGGGTGCACCATATGTTTGCCACCCCGTTGCCGAATCTCGGCCGCAGTTTCTTCACCGCTTCAAGCATGATGATCGCGATCCCGAACGGCGTCCAAATGTTCTGCTGGATCGCCACGCTCTGGGGCGGCCGGCCCCGGCTCCGCGTCCCGCTCTGGTTCGTCCTTGGGTTTTTCTTCATTTTCATGATGGGCGGCCTGACCGGAATTATTCTCGCCTCCATCCCGCTCGATATTCAGGTGCACGACACCTATTTCGTCGTCGCCCATTTCCATTATGTGCTCATCGGCGGCGCGGTCTTTCCGCTCTTTGGAGCGTTCTATTATTGGTTCCCGAAATGGACCGGCCGCATGCTCAACGAGTCGTTAGGTAAATGGAATTTCTGGACGCTGTTCTTCGGCTTCAACCTGGCGTTTTTCCCGATGCACATCCTGGGTTTGAAAGGGATGACGCGTCGCATTTACACCTACGTGCAGGAGACAGGGTGGGGGAACTTGAACCTGCTGGCCACGATCGGCGCCGGCATCATCGGGGTCAGTATCCTGCTCTTTCTCATGAATGTTTTCGTGAGCCGGAAACGCGGCGAAATTGCTGAAGCAAATCCCTGGTTCGGACCGTCCCTCGAATGGGCCATCCCGTCGCCGCCTCCCGCCTACAATTACTATTATCCGCCGAGCGTTCGCGGCGGCCATCCGCTCTGGGAAGATCCCGACGAACAGCCGGTCGTAGTCGGATTGAGCACCAAAAAACGCGAGGTCTTGAACACGACGATCATGGACGCGGAACCCGAGCATCGTTACGAAATGGCGGTGGATTCGATCTGGCCGGTCGTGCTCGCGATCGTGGTCGGCCTCACGATGACCTGGTTCATTTTCAGCCCGTGGGCCATACCGGGCGGCGCGTTCGCCTCAATGCTTGTGCTCTTCGCCTGGTTTTGGCGGGGAACCGAGCCGAAACACCTGATCGAGCAGGCGGAAGGCGAGCCGGCGCCGGAAGATGTGCCGGAGGAACCGGCCACGACTTGATGCAGCCGCGCATATGACCACGCCCGCCAAAACCATCGACGTTTCGCATCTCGAGCCTCACGTGATGGATGCTCGTTCTCCGATCTGGTGGGGCAATCTCCTCTTGCTCTGCATCGAGACGACCATGTTCGCCCTTCTCGTCGCGACGTACTTCTACATCCACATGAATTACACCGCGTGGCCGCCGCCGCGCGCGACAAATGCAAACTACCAGACCGATCCCGCGCTCGGCTACCCGACCCTCAATTTGCTGATCATCCTCGGCAGCGTCGTGCCGATGTATATCGCGGACCGCGCCTGCCTCCGCCGCGATACGCGCACCGTGGAAATTTGCATGACGGCGATGGTGATCATCGGCCTCGTGAGCATCGGGGTGCGTTTCCTGGAATTTGGCTGCCTTCAGTTTCGCTGGGACGACAACGCCTATGCCGGCATCGTTTGGACGACGGTCGGGATGCATCTTTTGCATTTGGTCACCGCGACCGCCGAGAATTTTATTCTCTGCCTCTGGCTGTGGGTTAAAGGAATGGACGATAAACACGCGCGCGATGTGCGCGTTGGCGCCGTCTATTGGTACTGGATCGCGGCCATCTGGATTCCGCTCTACGTCATTGTGTATTTCGGGCCGCGCCTGATCTGAAGCCATGCTCAACGTTACGAAACCCGGCGACACGAAGGAAGATCTCTACGCCTGGCTCGGCATGCTCGGCCCGCCGACGATTTGGCTCACGAATTTCGAAATCATCTACGCGCGCGTGCTTCCCGCATGCGCAATCAAAAGCAACATTTGGCTGATCACATCATCGCTGGTTTGCCTCGCACTGACTGCCGGATGCGGTTTTCTCGCGCTGCGCGAATCCGGTGCCGGTGAGCAAAACAAGGCGCGGCGTTTTATGTCGCACGTTGGGTTGATGTCGGCGTCGCTTTTTGCCCTGGTCACGATCGCGCAAGTTATTGCGATGCTGCTCATGGACCCGTGCTCGACCTGATGAAGAACGATCACCAGGGCGCGAGCGTGCGCTGTCCTCAGCGCCCTGTTTTCTTGAGTAGGTTGGCGCGGAAGTCCGCTGAGACAGCGGACGCTACAGCATTGAACGGCTCCTCCGGGCGAAAGATCGTTCTGCTCGTCGCGATTTGCCTGTTTTCCGCAGGGACCGCTTCCGCCCACGAAGCTGGTCCGGCGGATTTCAACGAGCTGCGATACTGGTGGGCTTTTGATCCAGGCATTGTGCTCCCGGTAATCCTATCGGCGTTGCTTTATGCGGTCGGAGTCGCGCGTTTGCGCCGCGTGAACACGCACGTCATTCGCGCCGTGGAAATAGCTTGTTTCCTGGCCGGCTGGCTTACGCTCGTCATCTCGCTGGTGTCCCCATTGCACCCGTGGGGAAGCGTTCTGTTTTCCGCGCACATGACGCAGCACGAATTGCTCATGCTCGTGGCCGCTCCGCTGCTCGTGCTCGGTCGTCCGATGGTCCCCTTCCTCTGGGCGTTCCCGAAAACCACGGCGCGGCATCTGAGCGCCTGGACGAAAGCAGCAGCCTGGCAAGGATTCTGGCGAGCGATCACCGCGCCTTTCGTCGCGTGGTTGATTCACGCGATCGTTTTGTGGGGCTGGCATGTGCCTTTCCTTTTTCAGGCGACACTCGAGAACGAGTGGGTTCACGCTCTGCAACACGCGAGCTTTTTCGGCTCCGCCCTGCTCTTTTGGTGGGCAATCCTGCACGGACGTGAGCGCGCTTTCGGTTACGGCGCGGCGGTGCTCTACCTGTTCACGACCGGCCTGCACAACAGCTTGTTAGGCGCACTGCTCACGTTTGCCCGAACCGTCTGGTACCCGGTTTATAACGGTACCACCCAAACGTGGGGGCTCACACCGCTGGAAGACCAACAGCTCGGCGGGTTGATCATGTGGATTCCCGCCGGGATCGTTTACATCATTGCTGCTCTCGCGCTCTTCGCGGCCTGGCTCCGCGGATCGGAGCGCCGCGGGACGAGGCGTGCTGTAGCGTCCGCTGTCTCAGCAGACAAAACGCAGGATGCCGCAAGATCGAGTGGAAGTGCGCTGAGGACAGCGCACGCTACAGCATCGAAATGAAAGCGGCGCGCTTCCTGGTTGCGGTCCTGCTTATCGCGCTTACCGCCTGCAAACCCAGCGGCGCGACCAAGCTTTGGGCCTCAGAAACCACGGGTGGAATTCCAGAGCACGGAAAAAAAGCGATTGGGAAACACGGCTGTGCGGCGTGTCACACGATCGACGGCATTTCGTCCGAAGCGATGGTTGGTCCGCCGCTCACGCGCATGGCCGCGCGAAGTTATCTCGCTGGAAACATGCAGAATAACGCGGCGAACCTGATTCGTTTTATTCAACATCCGCGAGCGGTCCACAACGACACCGCGATGCCGGAAATCGGACTTACCGACCAGGAAGCGCGCGATATCGCCGCATATCTCTATACCTACAAGTGAGGCCCTTACGAAAGCTACAGCCTCGGACCGATCGCGACGCCCCAGGGACCGTCGCCCACCTTGATGCGCGTTAGTTCCTTGCGCGCCTTGACGTCAACCACCGAGATGTCGTTGCTCGCGCCATTCGCGGTGTAAAGCTTCGAGCCGTCGGGACTCAGCGCGATCCCCCAGGCGCGGCCTCCGACCGGTATCGTGGCCGCGACGGCATTTGTCGCCGTATCGACGATGGAGACCGAATTGCCGCGCCCCGTCGTGACATAGAGTTCTTTGCCGTCTCGCGAAACGACGGTGCCCATCGGCAAGGCGCCTTTTGCAAGATCGATCTTTTGCAAAAGGGAATGAACCTTCGCATCCAGGACGGCAAGGAAGCCACCGCTCTCGCAGGCCACGTAGGCGCGGCTCCCATCCGGGAGAAATGCAACCGACCGCGGCCGCCCGCCGACCTCGATTTTTGCGAGGACGCGCTGCTGCGTCGGCTCGATCACGAACACTTCGCCCTTCTCTTCGCAGGTGACGTAGACTTCGCCGTTGGCCGGATTGACCCCAACGCCTTCCGGTTCTTCCGAGACTTTCACTTTGCCGCGGGACTGGCCGGATTCGAGATCGAGAATGGTCGTAGTGGCTTCGTCCTCGTTCGCGATAAACGCGAACTTGCCGTCACGGCTGAGCGCGAACTGTTCAGGATCGGACCCGACATGCCAGCGCTGCACTACCCGCCGCGCCGCCGCATCGAACACCGCGATGCCGTCGGCGCTCTTGTCGGCTGGTGCGCGCTCGGTGTCGACGCCAGGCGCCATTCGAGGCGACCCGCTCAACGCTACGAAAATTCGTTTGCCGTCGGCGCTGGCCTGAATGCCCCGGGGCCGTTTCCCGATTGGGAATGTGCCGAGCGAAGTGTCGGTTGCTCCGTCGATGATTGTCACATCGCCTGAGCGCTCGTTGCTGACGTAAACGAAGTACGTTTCTGCTTGAGCCGTCGTGGCCGCCAGCGCGAGGAGCAAGGCCAACCGTTTCATGGCCTTTTCGGTTTTAGCAGCGGAAACAGAATCACGTCCCGGATCGATTCCGCCCCGGTTAGCAGCATGACAAGCCGATCGATCCCGATGCCGAATCCACCCGCGGGCGGCATCCCGTGTTCGAGGGCGAGCAGAAATTCTTCGTCGAGCTTTTGGGTTTCCTCGCCAGCCTGTTCCAGCAACCGTTGACGCTGCACCATCGGATCGTTCAACTCGGTGTAACCCGGCGAAATTTCCTGGCCGTTGATGATCAGCTCATAAACGTCCACGAGCGAATCGTCTTCAACGTTCTGTCTCGCCAGCGGCACCAATTCCTTCGGACAATGGGTCACGAAAAGGGGATCGAATGTTTTCTCTTCCACGAGCTTTTCGAAAACCTGCTGGGTGACCTCGTAATCGGCCATCCGCGGATTGATCTCGACCCCGAGCTCGCCGCAGCGCTCCCTGCGTTTTTCCGTCGTGTAATTAAACCACTCCGGATCGATTTCCCGGATCAAATCCCGATACCGCGCCCGCCGCCAGGGCCGCGCGAGGTTGAGGGTGCGCGTGACGTTCCCCTCCGCGTCCTTGTGCTCGATTTGGAGGGACGGGCGCTGGAGGGCTGAGCTCCTGCGAAGCTCAGTGGCCGGCGTCGCAGGATCTCCGCCCTCCAAGGGGCGAATCGTTTCCGCAAGATGGCAGATCATTTCTTCCACGAGGTCCGCGATCTTCTCGAAATCGGCGTAGGCCCAATAACCTTCCAGCATCGTGAACTCGGGATTGTGCTTCCGGGAAATTCCTTCGTTCCGGAAATTCCGGTTTAGCTCAAAGACTTTGTTGAACCCGGCGACGAGCAGCCGCTTGAGATACAACTCCGGGGCAATCCGCAGATAGAGATCCAGTCCGAGCGCCTTGTGATGGGTGCGGAAGGGTTCCGCCGCCGCCCCGCCGGCCACTGCCTGGAGCATGGGCGTTTCGACCTCCAGAAATCCGCGCCTTTCCATGAAGCGCCGGATCTCGCCCACGATCGTGATCCGCTTTTCGAACACATTCCTCGAATGCTCGTTCGTGACGAGATCGAGATACCGCTGACGATACCGGGCCTCTACGTCCTGGAGTCCGTGCCATTTTTCCGGAAGCGGCCGGAGCGCTTTCGACAGTAACTCCAGCTTATGCACCTTCAGCGTCGGCTCGCCGGTCTTGGTCAGAAAGCAATCGCCTTCGACGCCGATAAAGTCGCCGAGATCGACCAGCATAAATAGCTCAATGATCTCCGGCCCGACTTCCTTTCCGTGGATGTAAACCTGGATCCGGCCGGTCGAATCGCGCAGATCGACGAAATGACTTTTCCCCATGTCGCGATGGGCGGTGATGCGGCCGGCGGTGCGGAGCGTTGTGCCTTCGGCGAATTTCTCCCGGACTTCCGCGATCGTTCCTGAAGTTTCGAATGCGTGGCCGAATGGGTTCGCGCCCAGGGCCTGGAGTGCTTCCAGTTTTTCGCGGCGTTGGGCTATGAGCTGGTTTTCCTCGTCCATTCTGGTCTGCGGTTGTTTAGCATAGGACCCATGGGTCGCATAGGACGTATCCGGCCGGCCCGACCGCGCCACTAAATCGTTTGCAAAGAATTCGCGCCCGATGGCATACTCTCGGGCGTCTGCGCCGGAAAAGGCCGGCCATCGGCGCGCCTCTTTTCCATGGAAGTCGATCTGCCAAAGACCACCTCAAAAATTGACGGTCCTCTCGTCAAACAGTTCTCAATTTTCCTGCCGAACAAGGTCGGTGCGATGCTCGACGTTGTGAAATTGCTCCACACCCACAACACCCACGTGGTGGCGTTGAGCATCTCGGAATCGACTGACTCCGCGATTGCCCGAATCATGGTAAGCGATCCGGGATCGGTGGAGGAGCTGTTCAAGCAGTACAATGTTGCCTACGGGGTTTGCTCGATGGTGGTGGTCGAGCTGCGCGAAGTGGCCACCCAACTGGCGAAGTTGCTCGCCGCGCTCCTGATGGCGGAGGTGAACGTTCATTTTACCTACCCGCTCCTCACTCACCCTCGCGGGTTCGCGGCCCTCGCCCTTCACGTGGATGACACGGATTGCGCGACCTCTGTTTTGCTCGGCGAAGGTTTCGAGCTGCTCAGCCAGAGCGATATTTCGCGGTAGTGGGTTTCCTTCGTAATCGTGCTCTTGCTCCTGCTCGTGATCGATCTGTTGGCCCCGGATTTCGAGCACGAGCACGAGCAAGAGCACGATTCCGAGGGAACCAATATTTGAACGGTTTTGCGCCTCCGGGAATCCAAGGCATAATCCCCCAACACGCTATGGATGGAGAGGACTTAATGTCACCCGGGCCCCCGCCCGACAGAATGTTCCGGATCGCGGTCTGGTTGGTCGTCGCATTTGGCGCGGCCGAGCTGGCCGGTCTCGGCGTTTTTTACATTGGAAAATGGCGGACCGAGCGGGCCGAATATGCCGCGGCCCACCCGAAAGTGACGGCCCCGGCTGTAACGCCGGCACCGAGCGCGCCGACCGTTGCGGAAAAAACCACGCCCGCAGCCGCGTCAACGGCAGCGACGACAACCACGCAGTCGACTCCGAGCGCCGCCGCCCTTTCCACAGCCGAGCAAATGTTAAAGGAGGCCGTCGAGTTAAAGAACAAAGGCGACACTACCAACGCGCTAGCTCGACTTCAGGATGCGGTTCAGCGCGATCCGAAAAACGCGAAGGCGCTCGCCGAAATGGCGATGATTTACGAATCGATCCAGCTTACCGAGCGTTCGAATGAAACCTGGAAAAAGATCCTGGAGATCGGGCCCTCGGCTGGACCGCTCTACGAATTGGCCGACATGAAATTGAAAAACGGCGTCAACCCGCCGGCGACTGCGGCAACCACCACGACCGGACCAGGACTGGCCGGCACGTCTCCGCTGGATGCCGGCACGACCCGGAACGACGCCGACGGAATCCCTGACGGCTCGACCTTCGGGATCACCGAAGTGACTTCGACGGACACGCCTGACGCCGAAGCGGAAACCAACATGAAACTCAAGATCAGCGTCAAGGCTCGCCCGAATGCGCCGATCGATCACACGAAGGTCAAAATCCAGGTCTTCTTTTACGACACGGTCGATAACAAGGAAGTGGTCCTCACCGATGCCGACGTGAGTTACGAGTGGGTCACGCCGAACCACGATTGGAAGAGCGCGAATACGGAAATCCTGGCCGTGACCTATCTCCGGGCGAAGAACAAGACCTCATCCGACCAGGCGCTGGCGGCGGCGGCCTCCTCGGTGACGCCCCCGGCCACGAACAAGAAGAAACCTCCGGTGACCAAAGCGCCGGCGACCGACGCGGCGGCGGATGCCGGCCACCGAAAATATCTCGGTTACATCGTGCGCATTTATTACAACGAGCAATTGCAAGCGGTCCGCGCCGATCCGACGAAATTGCTCAATTTGTTCCCGCCCCCGCTGACTGCCCCGCAGTAAACGTGGATTTTGTGGCCGTGCTGCGGAGCTTCGCTATGCAGCGACCAGGGAGGGGCGCTTTCCAAACCGCCCGCTTTTGTCCGAGCCGTTCCCAGACGGCGGTTAGGAAAGCGCCGTTCCTTGACGCGAATCTTTCCTCGCTCTGGCAGATGCATTATTCTTGGCGCCGATGAAACTCAGTTTCCACGCTGCGATTTGTTTGCTTGTTGCCGTTACGGCGCACGGGCAAATCCAGGTCGATCTGAGTTTCAAACGCTTGCAGTACATCGCGCACGAGCCGGTTTTGGCGACGGTCAGGATCGTGAACAATTCCGGCCGCGACATCGATCTGCACGACGAGAGCGGCCAGCATTGGTTCGGCTTTGAGATCAATGCCGGCGAAGGCCGCCTCCTCGCACCATTCCATCAGCAAACCGAACCTTCTCTCCATGTCGAGGCGGGAAAAACAGTTACGCGCCGGATCAACCTCACCCCGCTCTTTCCGGTGCACGATTTCGGCACCTACCACGTCCGGGCCAATGTTTACTTCCCCGATCTGAACAAATTCTTCTATTCGTCCACGAAAGTTTTTCAGGTGGGTGGTGGGCGGACCATCTGGCAAAAGACAATTGGCGTTCCTGAAGGGATGCCGGGTGCGGGCGAGACGCGCACTTACTCGCTCTTGACGAATCGCTTCGTGGATCACACCTCGCTTTACGTCCGGATCGAAAACAAAGAGGCCGGAGTGGTTTACACAACTTACTCGTTAGGCCGGATGATCTCGAGCGAGGATCCGCAGGCGGAGGTCGACCGCGCCAACCAGTTGCATGTTCTCCATTGCGCGGCGCCACGAAACTGGTCTTATTCCCACGTGGGTTGCAATGGGGAACTTTTGGCGCGCTCGACTTTTCACGAGACCCGAACGCGTCCGCGGCTGCGCCACCGGTCTGATGGCAACATCGCCGTGAGTGGCGGCGCTCTTGATGTTCCGATCGCCGAGACGAAGCGCCGACCAGCTGCGAAAGTGTCGGATCGGCCGCCCACCGATGCCGCGGACGATTAGGAACTTCGTTTTTTCTCGATGAACCTTTCCCGTTTAATTTTCTCCACCTTTGCCGGCGTGACAGCGCTCGCTGCCTCCGCCTTCGGACAGTCGCGCACCATCGTGATCGACGCCGGCCACGGCGGCTTCGATCGAGGCGGCGTGCCCGGCCAGCGGATCAGCGAGAAAGATAAAACCCTTGATGTCGCGCAGCGTTTGAAGCGGATCCTTCAGGCGCAGGGGTATCGCACGATCATGACTCGCGATAGCGACGTTTTCATTCCGCTGGGGACCCGGTGCTCAATCGCAAACGCGTACCGCGGCGCGAGCTTCGTTTCGATCCATTTCAATTGCGCGTCGCGCGTCGGCGCGAACGGAATCGAGACCTACTATTACCGGAGCGACAGTGCCAGCCTCGCCCAGAGCATTCATCGCAACGTGGTTTCCATCTCTCCCTCCGAAAATCGCGGAATCCGACGGCGAGGTTTTTATGTTCTTCGGCGCACCGCGATTCCATCGGTGTTGGTGGAGTGCGGTTTCCTCACGAATCCGACCGAAGGGCGGCTCGCATTGAGCGCGGATTACCGCCAAAGATTAGCTGAGCAAATCGCGCGCGGAATAAACCGGCAACCGGCGTCGTCTTCCAAACCGCTCACGGCCAGCTTGCGAAGTGTCTCGCTCGGGAACGATTTCGTCCGCGTCCCCGCGGAAAGTTTTAACCGGAGCCGGAAACGATCCTCAAAATCCGCGCGCACCCATCGCAGCAGCAAAAGTAAGAAGAGCGAGAGCAGCAAGTCGAAGAAGCGGAAGAAAAGTTCGGAGGACTGATTGGACTCTCCTATCGTGAGCGCCGCCGTCATGCGCGCCGCGGAAGAGGCCGCCTTTGCCAGCGGTGTGAAAGCCGAAGGCCTGATGGATAGGGCCGGCGCCGGCCTCGCGGCGGTGGTGCGGCAATTTTTTCCTCGCCCGGGGAAGGCGATCGTTTTCGCTGGCAAAGGTCACAACGGCGGGGACGCCCTGGTCGCAGCCGCGAACCTGAAACAGGCCGGCTGGGAAATCGATCTGCGGATCGTTTTTCCGGAAGCCGATTGCGCGGAACTCACGCGGAGGAAGCTCGAAGCGCTCCGCGGGGCCGAATGTCGGAAGGGCCTTTGCGCCCCGACAGATTTTCCGGTCGCGGCACAAAGGCCCCTCCCACATTTGATCGTTCTCGACGGCCTCCTCGGGCTCGGGTCCAAACATTTGCTGCGCGAACCGGTGCGCACCGCCGCGCAGCAAATCAATCGTCTGCACCACGAACAAAAAGCATTCGTGTTCGCCGTCGATATGCCGACCGGGCTCGATGGCGATACCGGGGAGACGGATCCCGATTGCGTCGTGGCTGATTGCACCGTCACGATCGCCAACGCAAAACACGGTCTCCTCGCCGATGGCTCGATCGATTTCGTCGGGCGCCTCCAGGTCGTCGCGCTCGACGAACTCATTATTGCGCCAGCCCCGGCTAACGACCTCGTGGCTTGCGCCGCGTCGCTCAGGTCGCTGTTGCCACGCCGAAAATTCAGCGCTTACAAGAATGAGTTTGGGCGAATCGGTATCGTGGCGGGCTCGCAAGGTTTCGTCGGCGCCGCTCTGATGACAACGGAGGGTGCATTGCGTGGTGGCGCTGGTCTCGTGGAACTCTTCGTGCCGAAGGAGATTTACCCCATCGTGGCTGCGGCCGCGCCCGCTGAAGCGATGGTGAAACCACTTCGGTCTTACCGCGATCTTCCCGAGGAACAAATCGATGTCTGGGCGCTCGGCCCGGGCTTGGGAAAAACCGAAGCGAAAGATCTTCTCCGGGTGATCGAGCGGACCACTGCGCCAATGGTTGTGGATGCGGACGGGTTAAACATTCTGTCGGATGACGTCGAAGCTCTGAAGCGGTGCGCGGGTCCGCGCCTGGTGACGCCGCATCCCGGCGAGATGAAGCGCCTTTTCGATCCCGGAAAAATGTCGCGCGCCGGCGCCGCCCGGAGTTTTTCTGACGCGTATCCCGTCACGCTGCTTTACAAAGGGGCGCGAACGATTGTCGCGGAGCGAGGTCAACCACTCAGTTACAACACCACGGGCAATCCCGGAATGGCCACCGGCGGGATGGGCGACGTTCTCACCGGCGTTTGCGCGGCCCTGATCGGGCAGGGGCTGTCGCTTTACAACGCGGCGCGGGTGGGGGCGTGGACGTGTGGTCGCGCCGCCGAGATCGCGATCTTCGAGAAGGGAGAAAGCGAGGAGTCGCTTTTGCCACGAAACGTTCTTGCGAATCTCGGGCGCGCGTTTGCGGAGCTGTAGCCGTTCGCCTGTGGCGAACGCGAAACTGGTTTCGCTATGTGAAGCGCTCTCGGATGGCGATGTCTTTTCTCACGTCGGCCACAGGCCGACAGTTACATCGCCAAGCGCGAGATCGAATTTGCAGCGGTAGCCGCGCTCGCGCCGGCCAGAGGGCGGCGGGACAAAACGATCAACGCGTATCCAGCAATTTCTGAAACCGCGGATCGTTTCGCGCCGGGTCCCACTGCCACCGTTTCCGAAGATCGTTGTAAGTGATGCAGCAGTTTGTGTTGTCGACCGGATACGGCGACTTCAGCGCGCGCTCCAGGAGGGGCAAGGCGGAATTCAGGTCGCCGGTGCGCACATAAATCATCGCCAGGAAACCATTCATCCAGGGCGCCTTCAGGGCGTCTTTGGTTTCCGGCTCCAGTTCCACGGCGCGTCGGCCTTCGCGAACCGCGTCTTCGTTTCGGCCCATGAAAGAATAGAGCAGACCGAGATTCCCGCGGCGCAGACTGCTGGTGGGCGCTTGTTTAACAGCTGATTCAAAGACCGGCAGCGCGGCCGCAAAAAGCGCCTGGGCCGCGCTCGCGTCTCCCCGGGCCAGGGCCGTGCAACCGCGGAAAAAACTCTTCGGCATAGGTATTTCATCCGATTGAAAAACATCCAGCGCGTAGGCGGACATCGCCCGGTCCGCTGCCGCGTAATCGCGTTCGAGCATCGCCAGGTCCCAGCGCGCGCGCGAGACCAGACCGGACGGATCAACCCCGGCAGGAATTTCGGCCAAGGCTGCTTTTAATTTTTCCAAATTACCGCTCGCGTAGAGATCGATGTAAGCGCGATTGATTTTGAAGTTGGGCGAATCGGGCGCCAGGGTTGTGACCCGGTCGTACATTTTCGCCGCCTGCGTCCAATCGTGGAGGAAAGCGTAGGTGTAGGCGATCTCAGAGGCGACGTTGGCGTTTCCCGGATCTACATCCAGGGTCGCCTTCAACAGCTCGAGCGTTTCATTCCATTTGCCCTGGCGCCGCCGGATGGCTGCCGAGAAATAACCGATCTCACCGTCGTTAGGCAGGGCGGCGGCAGCGAAACGAAATTCTTCGAGCGCCTTTTCGTAGTTCGATTCGGTCCAGTAATAGTAAAGCCCGAGAGCGAGATGGCCTTCGCCCAGGTCCGGTTTCAGCTCGAGCGCTTTATCAGCGCTTTTCTTGATGCGCGTCTTTCGTTCCTCGGTCGGATCGAACCAGTGGTAAATCCGAGCGAGAGTTGCCGAGAGGCGGGCGTGGGCGATTGCGAAAGAGGGATCGTGCTGAAGTGCTTCGCTGTAAAGCCGCTCCGCCAGGCTGAGATCTTCGAACAACCGGTCCGGGTTCGTTTCGTAACCGCGCGCCTTGAGATAGAGCACGTAGGCGTCGGGATTTTCCGTCGGCTTGGTCTCGACGCGCCCCTTTTCTTCCGGGCTTAATGTCGCGCGCAGCTCGGCGGCGATCTCGGACGCCAGCTCGCCCTGCAGACCTAACGAGTCCGCAAGGGTCCGCTCATAGCGTTTCGCCCAGAGATGCCGGTCGGTCCGCGCATCGATCAGCTGAACGCTGACCACAACCTGATTCCCGCCTCGCCGGACGCTGCCTTCCAGAACGTTCGCTACCCCAAGCGCCTGGGCGATCTGCGGCAAATTGTTTTTCGCCGCCCCTCGATACGGCATTACGGAGGTGCGGCTGATGACTTTCAGGTCCCGGATCTTCGCGAGGCTGGTCAGGATGTCATCTTGAATTCCGTCAGCGAAGAACGCGTTGTCTTTATCGTCGCTGAAGTTCTCGAACGGCATCACGGCGATGCTTTTTTCCGGAATATCTGACGAAGAAGAGCTCGGGTGGTAGCGCTGGTAAATCAGGTAAGCGACGGCGCAACCGAGGACGGCTATGATGGTGATGTTGAGGCGCTGCGTAACGGGGCGGCGAGAGGCTGGCGTCGGCGCGACGTCTTCGGTCCGCTTAAGGCCTTCCGGGGTCAGCTCGTAGGCCCAGGCCAAAACCATTGCGACCGGAAAGCCGAATACCGCCAGGACGATGACGAGCCGGACGCACCAATTCGGGATCTCCAAAACCGGAAAGGTCGACGTCGCGATTTGAATGATGAGCCAGGAAACGATCGCGTAGGCGGCCGCCACGCGATAGATATTGCGCCGGCGCAATTCGCTAAAAAAACTCCCAGGATTCATTCGCTCTTAGCGGGAATTAGTACCGCCCTTCAACCGCATAGCCAGTTAAAAGCGTGCTATCTTCACGAATGGCGTTTGAGCTGGAATCGAACTACAAACCGCGAGGGGACCAGAGCCAGGCGATCGCCAAATTACTGAAGTCCATCGAGGCCGGTAACCGCCACCAGACGCTCCTCGGCGTGACCGGATCCGGCAAGACGTTCACGATGGCGAACGTGATCCGCGAGCTGGATCGCCCGGCGCTGATCATCTCGCACAATAAGACGCTGGCCGCGCAGCTTTACTCGGAGTTCAAACAATTCTTCCCGCGAAACGCCGTCGAATATTTCGTCAGCTACTTCGATTATTACCAGCCCGAGGCTTACATCCCGCGCTCGGACACCTACATCGAGAAGGATTCGTCGATTAACGAAGAGATCGAGAGGCTCCGATTGTCAGCGACGAGCGCGCTTCTCTCGCGCCGCGACACAATTGTGGTGGCGAGCGTTTCCTGCATCTACGGCGTCACCTCGCCGGAAGATTATCTGCGGATGTTGCTGACGGTGAAGAAAGGGCAGCAAATCAGCCGGGAAGCGGTCCTCGGCCGGCTCGTGGACATGCTTTACGAGCGCAACGACATGAATTTCTCCCGCGGTAAATTCCGGGTCCGCGGCGACGTGGTCGAGGTCTATCCGGCAACCGCGGATGAAGAGGCGATCCGGCTCGAGTTCTTCGGCGACGAAATCGACGCGATCACGCGCTTCGATCCCTTGACGGGTCACGCGCATCAGGGGCTGAGCGTGATCACTTTTTATCCGGCGAAACAGTTTGTGACGCCGGCGGACAAACTGAATCGCGCGTTGTCCTCGATCCGGAACGAGCTGGACCATCGGATCGTCGAGCTGGAATCGCAGAGCAGATTGCTCGAAGCGCAACGGCTCAAGATGCGGACCGAATACGACCTGGAGATGTTGCAGGAAATGGGGTTCTGCAACGGGATCGAAAATTATTCCCGCCATCTTTCGGGACGAATGCCCGGCTCGAAGCCTTTCACGCTCCTGGATTTTTTCCCGAAGGATTATCTGCTCGTGATCGACGAATCCCACGCCACGATCCCGCAGATCGGCGGGATGTATGAGGGCGACAAGTCACGCAAAACGGTCCTGGTGGAATACGGTTTTCGACTGCCGAGCGCGCTCGATAACCGGCCGCTGAACTTCAAGGAATTCATGGGGATGACGAACCAGATCGCGTATGTCAGCGCCACGCCGGCGGAGTTTGAGATCGCGAACAGCGTGGTGGGCAACACCGGATATTTCCCGCACAAGCGGGAGCGGATTGGTGAGGATGAGGGGGTTCCGTTTTTGGTGGCGGGAGGGACGACCGCTGTGTCGTCCCCATTAAAACGCAGGGACGGGACAGCGCCCGTCCCTCCGATTTCGCGAACGGACCAACCCGTCGAAGAATTCGATGTCCACACGCCGGGCATGCCGCTGGTGGTGGAACAGATCATTCGGCCGACCGGGTTGCTCGATCCTAAGATCACGCTCAAGCCGTTGAAGAATCAAATCGACGAGACAATCGAGCTTTGCCGGCAGCGGGTGGAGAAACAGGAACGCGTCCTGGTGACGACGCTGACGAAGCGGACGGCGGAAGATCTTTCCGATTATTTGCGCGATGTCGGGTTGAAGGTTCGCTATTTGCATAGCGACATTGACACGATCGAGCGCGTGGAAATCTTGCGCGGGCTGCGCGCGGCGGAGTTTGATATTCTGGTCGGAATCAATTTGCTCCGGGAAGGGCTCGATCTGCCGGAGGTGTCGCTGGTTTGTATTCTCGACGCAGACAAGGAAGGATTTCTCCGGAGCCAGACTTCATTGATCCAAACAGCTGGCCGCGCGGCGCGCCACATCAATGGCGAAGTGGTCCTGTTTGCGGACACGGTGACGCAAAGCATGCAGGCGTTGATGTCGATCTCGGACTATCGGCGGACGAAGCAGATGGAATACAACGAGAAGCATGGCATTACCCCTACAACCGTGCGCCGAGCTGTGCAGGAAAGCTTGCACACCATTTTGCGCGGCCGCGAAATCGCGGCGTCGGTGATCCAGGAAGCCGGCGGCGATTTCAATCTCACGGAGTTGTTGCGGGAGTTGGAAGAGGAAATGCAGAGCGCCTCGGCGAATTTGGAATTCGAGCGCGCCGCGCTCCTGCGCGACCAGATCATGGAAGTGAAGAGCGGGGCCGGCCTGACGAAGATCGAACCAAAACGCAGGCCGGTAAAGTACACTCGGAACAGCGGACGACGACGTTCGCGTGTTTAGAGAGGGCACGCAATAGTTCTCGCACGCGACTAGCTTTCGATCCGCGCATGCGGTTGTCGGTCAATCTCCTCTCTCTGTTGTTCCCGCTCACTGCCTCAGCCCTTGCGCAATCGCCGACGCCTGGCTTGAACGCCCTGCCTGAAGTCGAGTTTTCGCGCTTGAGCCAGCGCGATCCGAACCCGCTCGGCGCCAAGGCGCTCGCCATTCATCGCGAGCAATGGAAACACGGCGAGAGCGAGCATTTCATTTATCACTTTGTCGACAGCTTCGTGGCCACGCCGATCTCGGTGGAGGCGGAGTTTCATTACCGGGTGGTCGTAAAAGAGCTGCAGCGCGAGTCACCGGCGGGCGATGTCAAATCGCACCTTTATATTTTTCAAAAACCGGCGGACTGGGAGCAATTCCAAAGCGCAGGCAAGCTGGAGCAGTGGACGGGTGGGATTCAGTCGCAGGGCAGCCTCTTCATCGTCCGCGACCCTGCCTACAAACTAAGCAGCAACGCGCTCGGGCATGAGATAGCCCACCTCATTCTCCATCGCTATTACCCGGACGGCATCCCGCTCTGGCTGAACGAAGGGTTTGCGCAGTATGTTTCGAAAGGCGCGCAGGCGAGTTATTACCGCGCACGGAATTACAGCGCAAAGGCGCATTCGCAAAAGGTCGCGCTCGAAAAGCTCTTCCCGCTGGAGACGCTTGCCACCATGTCATACCCGGCGTCCGATCAGGTCGGGACGTTCTACGATGAATCGGAAAAGCTGGTCCGCTTTCTCGTCGGGACGGACAAGGCGAGCTTCCTTGCCTTTCTCGACGCGATGGGGCGGCATCAATCTCTCGAGTCGGCGTTGTCGGCGACCTTCAGCACAAAATTTCTGAATATCTCCGCGCTGGAGGACAAATTTCGCGAATACGCGGCGAGCGAGTTCGGAACTTCCAGCCAACCCGGCGGCTAAGACCGGCGCGGCGACCCGATCCAAATAGTTGTAGGGCAGGCGCACCGCCTGCCGAATGTCTGGCAAGCGGTGCGCTTGCCCTACAACGCCAGGATCGCCAGAGAATCTCTGGCAAGCGACGCGCTTGCCCTGGAGCGGCAAGATCGCGACAGTCAATGTCGTGCCGAAGGCTAAAGAGAAGACGATCGAGTCCAACATCCAGGCTGTTGTTGGTTCCGACGAAAGCGAGGTGAAGCGCGTCGCGGCCGAGCTGGCCGCGAAACTGACGCCGCCGGATGCCGGCGAATTCGGGATCGAGGTGATCGATGCCTGCGCCGACAACGTCGACCAGGCGGTCACGAAAATTCGGTTGGCCATCGAGGCGCTCCAGACCCTGCCATTTTTCGGGGGAGGCAAGCTGGTCTGGTTCAAGAACGCGAATTGCCTCGCCGACAGCGTGATTGGGCGGTCGGCTGCGGTCCAGGGCGCGCTCGAAGAGCTGGCCGAATTGATCGAAGCGGGGCTCGGAGCCGATGTGACTTTCTTGATTAGCGCCACCGAAACTGACAAGCGCCGCTCATTTTACAAAACCCTGACTAAGCGCGCCGAAGTCCAGGTGATCGATCGGCTCGACTCGTCGCGGTCGGGTTGGGAAGAGGAAGCGACCGAAATTGTGCGGCGAAAAGCGAAGGGTCGAAAGCTCCAATTCGACGAGGAGGCGCTCGATCTGTTCGTGCTCCTGACCGGCGGCGACACGCGCCAGATCGATAACGAGCTGGAAAAAATCGATCTCTATTGCGGCGTCGAGCGGGGCGTGAACGCCGAGCAGGTGCGCGAGTTGGTGCCGCTTTCCCGGGCTGGGGTGATCTTCGAGCTCGGAAACGCGCTCGCGGCGTGCGATCTCGAGCGGGCGTTGCGGCTCGTGAAACGGCTGCTCGATCAAGGCGAGACCGCGATCGGCATTCTGCTAGTAGCGATTCTGCCGACGATTCGGAATTTGCTTCTCGTGAAAGACCTGATGGAACGCCACGGGTTGCCGCGTCCCCACGCACCGTTCGGTTTCATCTCCGCTCTGAATCGGTTGCCGGCCGAAGCCACCGCGCATTTGCCGCGGAAGAAGGACGGCTCGATTAACGGTTACGCGCTGGGGCTAGCCGCCCAGCAGGCGCATCGGTTTCAAACGAAAAAGCTGATCGCCGGCCTCGAAGCCTGCCTGGAAGCGAACGTTCGTCTCGTTAGCAGCCAGCTCGATCACGAACTGATCCTGACCGAGATTGTGGTGAAGTTATTGGCCTGCTGATCTTGGAGGGTCGAGCTCCCGCGAGACCGCGAGCGACTGGAGGGTCGAGCTCCTGCGAGACCGGCGTCGCAGAGCTCCGCCCTCCAGGAAAATTAGACTTCGCCCATCTGCTTGCGCGCGATTGGGCCGGCGAATGGAATTTCCCAACGGACGCCGCTGAACGCCTTGATCATCGCGATGATTGTCAGGACGACGAGACCCAGCTTCACGACTGCGAAAACAAAACTCCAGAGCGGCCCGAAGACGACGCTTGCGATCGGAATGGACCAGGCCAATACCGTGAGAGCGCGGCCAAGGGCCAGGACCACGAGACAAAGCCCGCCGAAAATAATTGATTGCATCGCGTAGAACCGGACGAAACGGTCTTCCTTCTCCAAAATGTAAAAGACCAGGCCGCCAAAGAGCGGGATGCAGGCTAACGCCGCGGCGATGTTCGACGGTAAACCAGTGCGATTCGAGTGAGGAAAATTCGTGGACGCCGGAGGAGCGGGCGTCGGCGGAACAGGAGTCGGATTCCCAGGGTCTGGCATGACTCACTTAGAGGAAGCGCGAGCGTTGTTGTCAAGGGCGCAGGGCCGACCTGGCGTTTTCCCTTTCGCGCATGGAGCGGCGCCCGTACGATCTTACTTGTGAACAAAGTCCGCGTCGAAACCGGTCAGGATAGTTACGAGGTATGCGTCGGCGACGGGTTACTCGACAGGATTGGCGAGCTTTGCGGAGCGAAGATGAAAAGCGGGGCGTGCGCTGTCGCATCCGATGAAACGGTCGGGGCGCTCTACGGTGAGCGCGTCCTGGCAAGCCTCGAGCGGGCGGGTTTTCGGCCGGCGTTGTTCACCGTGGCCGCCGGTGAACAATCCAAAACAATCCAGAACGCCGAGTCTATCTGCGGCAAAATGATCGGCGCCGGCTTGGACCGCTCGTCGTTCGTCGTCGCGTTGGGTGGCGGAATGGTGGGCGATCTCGCCGGTTTCGTTGCGGCGATTTATCATCGCGGCATCCCCTGCGTTCAGGTGCCGACAACCCTCCTGGCCCAGGTCGACAGCTCGATCGGCGGCAAGACCGCCGTGAATACAGCCACCGGGAAAAACCTCATCGGCGCCTGGCATCAGCCGGCGATCGTTATTTCGGATACCGACACGCTCACGACTCTGCCCGCGCGCGAGTTTCGCCAGGGTTTCGCTGAAATCATCAAGCACGCCGTGATTCGCGATGCCGCGATGCTCGAGCGATTGCAACATTTCCAAACTGCGGATCTGACGGCGTTGGTCTGCCGAAACGTCGAGATCAAAGGCGCCATCGTTGCGGCCGACGAACGCGAGACAACAGGTGAACGGGCACTGCTGAATTTCGGCCACACTATAGGCCACGCGATCGAGCGCGCCGGGAATTACGGCGATTTTCTGCATGGCGAAGCGGTGAGTTTGGGAATCGTTGCGGCCTGCGAAATTTCGGTGAGGAAAGCAGGGTTATCGGAGGCGGAGCGAGAGCGAATCGTCGCGACGCTCGAACGTTTCGAATTGCCGACGCGGCTGCCCTCCGACTTTCCGAAGGACGGAATTCTAGACGCAGTCCGGCGGGACAAAAAATTCAGTCGCGGCGAAGTGCGATTCGTAATCGTGCCAAAGATTGGATCAGCCCGCCTGGCAACCGGCGTGTCGATCGCGGATATCGAGCGCGCGATTGCGCGATTGTGATGTCACTTCATTTGCGCGCGTCCCGGTAGTACTCGACCAGCCCTTCCACCACGCCGTCCGCATATTCCCGATAAATGCTCGGGCGCTCGACGTCATTGATCGCGCGTGTGCCCTCGTAATCGCCGGCCTGGATTCGGGCGAACACTTCATTGCTGTTCATGACGTAGGGCTCGTAATATACCACCGGACATCGATACAGCCGCGTCGCTACCAGGTTCCGCGCGTAGACGTAACCGCTGGTGCCGGTCTTTGTCACATTGTCGGTCGTGTATTCGTAAGCGGGGAGCGCCGTCGTCTTCGCCATCGCGAGCGCGGCGACATCGGCGACTTTGATCTCCTCGTCGTAGGTGCGGCTGAGCAGGCGATGCAACATCTCGAAGCGGACATCGTCGAATTCGAGTTCGGCCGGAAGGTACGAGCCGTTGACCAGAAGATGGAGATGGTTTTTGTCGGTCAGGGTCGGATTCCGCTCGTCGCCCCAGGCTTCGGCGTTGAAGTGAAGGCAGAGAACGAGATCAGGCCGCAACTTCGAGTTTACCAACCGCGCCCGTTCCCTGATCTCGCTGGTCCGGTAAAACAAAATCTCGCTCTGCCACCGAACCGATTGTTCCCTCAGCGGATCGTCGGGCCCGTGAAATTCGTCGGGCGGATTTTCCGTTCCATTTGCGCGAAGGACGGCGCGCGCGGCCTCCTTGAAATCCGCCGGCCGATAGGGCGTGACCGGCTCGGTCTTGCTCCGGACGAACGAGACGCGAGCCCCCATCGCGCGCAAACGCTCCGCGACGATCGTTGCGACGCGCAATGTCATTTCCCCTTCTTCGACAGGGGCCGCGTCGCCTGACTTGAACCAGCGCTCCTCCATTTTCGCCCAGGCGCCGCCGATGTGCCCGGGGTCGAGCGCGATCTTCACACCGGTGAGGGTTTTTCGCTTTCTTTGTCGAGGCAACAAACTGGCGGGGCGCCATCGCCGAGGGAGAGCGTTTCGAGCGCTGTCGGATTTGGCGAAGCGCAAGGTGAACCAGCTTCGCGCATCGCGATCGGTCAGGATGCAGGCGGCAGTGGGATCAACCCGAATTAATTCCTCGCTAACGCCGTGGGAGCAATAAACCTCATGGAGCAACCGCTCGAACTCATCGTGGGTGATCGTTTGCTGGAACTGCGCAAGCGCTTTCCAGTTCGGGGAATCGGCCAGCGGGTTGCTGAGATGGTCGGCCGCGAAACAGCGAGCGCAGAAGAAGACGGTAAGGAAGAGCGCCGAGGCCCTGAGGCGAAAGATCACGGTTTTGATTTCGGGCTTTTCAATACGATGCTCGCGCGATGCTGACGATTCTTTTTCTGGGCGACATCGTGGGCGAGCCGGGCCGGAGCGCGGTCATCGCCAATCTCCCCCGGCTGAAAGAATCGCACGCGGTCGATTTCGTGATCGTAAACGGCGAGAATGCTGCGGGCGGCCGTGGCATAACTCCGAAGATCACAATCGATCTGTTGCGGGCCGGTGTTTCGGTCGTCACGACGGGCGACCACATCTGGGACCAGAAGGAAATTATTTCGTTCATCGATACCGAGCCGCGGCTCCTCCGGCCTCTGAATTATCCCGCCGGCGCGCCAGGACAGGGTTCGATCGTTCTTGAAACGGCGAAGGGCAAAGTCGGCGTGATCAGCGTCCAAATGCGAACCTTCATGCAGCCGATCCTGGAAAATCCATTCCCGGCGCTTGAAGCCGCGGTCGCGGCGATCCGCGCGGAGACTCCCGTCATTTTCGTCGATGCGCATGGTGAAACGACCAGCGAACGAATTGCGATCGGCCGTTTCATGGATGGCAAAGTCTCCGCTGTGGTCGGGACGCACACCCACGTTCAAACCGCCGACGAACAGATTTTTCCCGGTGGGACCGCTTTTCTTTGCGATGCCGGAATGTGCGGGCCGGCGAACTCGATTTTAGGGCGAGCCATCGAGCCAATCGTGAACCGCTTCATTACCAACCTGCCGGCCTTGTTCCCGGTCGCAAGAGGCGAGGTGCGGTTGTGCGGCGCGATCGTTTCGATCGATGAAACGACCGGACGCGCGCTGAGTATTACGCGAGTGAACGAAATGATTTCCGAGGCCGCCCCGGCGCCGCCTGCACCTCCGTCGCCGGGAAAAGTCTAAATTGGAGCGGACGGCGCCGCTCAGTCCGGCATCGCGGCGGCTTCACTTTCAGCCGTTGCCTCATCCATATCGTCTTCTCGTTTCGAGAAACGGCGTTTCCGGCGCGCCGCCGGCAACGGCGACAACGTCATGGTCACGTTACGTCCCGCGATCTTCGGTTCCATTTCTACTTGCGACATGCCGGCAAGGTCGTCGCGGACTTTGATCATCAGCTGCATCCCAAATTCCTGGTGCGCCATTTCCCGGCCGCGGAACTGCAGCTGGACCCGCACCTTGTTTCCCTTGTCGAGGAACTCTTCGCCGTGGCGGATCTTCGTCAGGTAATCGTGGTCGTCGATGTTTACCCGGAACTTGATCTCCTTGAGTTTGGTTCCCGAAGTCTTCTTTTCCTTTTCCTGCTTCGAGATGTCGTACCGGAATTTGCCGAAATCGACGATCTTGCAGACCGGCGGGTTCGCAGTAGGCGCCACCTCCACCAGGTCGAGGCCGAGACTTTGAGCTTTGCGCAACGCGTCCGAAAGTTTCATGACGCCGAGTTGCTCGCCGGAGGCTCCCATGATCACCCGCACCTCGCGGGCGCGAATCCGGCCGTTTACACGAATTTGTTGTTGCAGATTAAGTCAAAGCTCCTGGCCGACGACGTGGGAAGTGAACCGCGCCGTCGTAATTATTTCCGCATCTTCGCCAGTCCGTTGCTGCTTTCTGGCCACTTCTGCCTCATCCCGCCTGCGAACGCGCGATGACAGGCCCGCTTTTCGCGAACCGACTGGAAGTAGTAAGCGACAATCGGGCGGTGGCAAGGCGAATTTGCCGGTCAAGCCGGCACGAGCGGCTCGAGCCGGACGACATGTAGCGGCGACACGAACTCTGCGCGAATGGGGATGTCCCGCGTTGGGTCGGCAACAGGTCGTCCCACGACGAGCGCCATGCGTGTCAGCATTGCCATTTCCGGATGGAGAACATCCAGATGTTTGCCATCACTCGTATGGACGCGGAAAGGAACGAACGGAGTCGCTCGGAGGAAACTTCTAATCTCTTCTGGGTTCACGCTTCGAATTTACGAACCTGCTCCAAATTCTCAATCGGGAATCATGCCGCCGGCGGTTCGCCGAAATGTGCGGCGTGCGCCGCGTAAGCGGCAAGATCATCGAGCATCGCCTCAATGGTCGCAGCGATCGGCTCGATCTTCGCGAACCCGGAAAAGATCGCGCGATCGCCGATCTCGCTATCGACTACGAACGTCGGGCGTTGTGTGACCTGGAGCGCATGAAAATCAGCCGTGCTCGCTCGAGCTCGCGCTTCGATATCGGGAGAACGCGCACGTTCCAGGAGCTTCTGTTTGTCGAGACCGCCCGCCGCTGCGCCGATTTCCGCCGAGAGATTCCAGTCGTTTGTGTGCTGGCCTTCCCGCTCCGTGGCATTCGCCAATGCCATCCGCACGCGATCGTCGGCCACCCCTAAATCGCGCGCGGCTTCGGCGACCAGGTTCGGCGCGAGACATTCCTGAAGGTTCGGCTCGAACCAGCCCGGCTTGAGCATGAAGGGTGAGCGCATCATCATCCCGCTCCGTCTGTAAAACCATTCCGATTGTTCCACGGATTTTGGAAAACCGGACGCGTCCATGAGCGCGATCTTCCATTCGAAATCGACCCGATCGCTATAGCGTTTCTTCAATTCCTCCCAGGCCGGCTGGGCCCAAAAACACCAGGAGGAGATGACGTCGAGGTACATCGTTACTCGTAATTTCATGGGCCTCTTCTCTACGACGTCGCTGCCTGCTCGAAAAGTGAATAGTGACTGGTGATCGGTAAAGGGTCTGCTATTCACCAGTCACCGATCACCATTCACACTCCTTTCGTTTCAACGTGATCGACCTCAATCACCTTCTTCTCTTCATCGCCTGCATATCGCCCCTGGTCATGCTTGCGCAAACCTTTCGGCAAGGCGGTCTGTTTCGTGCCTGGCGGATTGCGTCGTTTGCGGTCTTGCTGGTAACAGGCGCCGCGTGGCTGCTTGACCCCGATTCCGCGGGATTCGTCGGCGGCGGCGCGTGGCTCGCGCTGCTCCTGATACCGGCGATTGGACTGAAGAAAATCGCGGAGCTCTCGGGTCAGGAACGCTACGGAGCGGCGCGCCGCTGGGCGACCGCGCTCCGCGTTTTGCATCCCGCCGCCGATCTTTCAGCGCAAGCGCGTTTGTTCCGTGCCCTCGAAGTGGCGCAATCCGGCGCCTTCGCGGAAGCGCTTTCGCTCCTGACTCCATTGCGAAACAATTTCACAAATGCCGGCCGGCTCGCGATTGCGCAGTCGTTTCGGTTGCGGGGCGAGTGGGCGAATCTTGTGGGCTGGGTCCGCAGCGAAGTGCCACCGCCAATTCGCCGGAACGACTTCAACCTGATGGCGATCTACCTGCGCGCCCTGGGCGAAGTAGGCGGGCGCGATGAGCTGGTCCTCGAATTCGCGAACATGCTCTCCAGCGGAGGTCGCCTGGGGCAGCCGATGGCGAATTATCAATCCTGCCGGCGGACCGCGCTCGGCTTCGCCGGTCGATTGGCGGCGCAACACGATTCGCCAGCACTCAAAAAGCTTCCTTCCGACCTGCGCGAATTCTGGATCGCGACCAGTGAATTCGCCTCCGGCAACGTCGTCGCGGCGCGCGCGCGGTTGGAGCAGTTGCCGGCCTCCATGCGAAACGAATTGTTAGCATCCGAAGTTGCGCATCGGCTGACGAGCGGTGAGGAACTGGACACGGCCCCTCTTTCGCCGCCAACGGTCGCCTTGCTTGATCGAATCGAACAAATCGATCGCGAGCCGGTCGCGCTTTTTGGCTCCGGCGCGATGCGACCCACCCTCGTTGTCGTGATTCTCATCGCATTAAACATCGCGATGTTCGTCGCGGAAGTCCGGCTCGGGGGTTCAACCAATCCGCGCACTCTGCATCGGCTCGGGGCGCTCGAGGCGTGGGAGATCCGGTTTGGCGGCGAGTATTGGCGCATGCTGGCTTCGCTGTTCCTCCACTACGGACCATTGCATTTGGTCTTCAATCTTTACGCGCTCTTTGTCATCGGTCCCGGCCTGGAACGGATCATCGGTCCCGTTCGTTTCGCTGCTTATTATCTGCTGGCTGGTTTGGGATCGAGCACCGGTGTTTTGTTGCTCAAGCTGGGGGACCTTTCGCGCCGCGACCAACTCGTTGGTGCTTCGGGTTGTGTCCTGGGAATCGTCGGAGTTTGGGCCGGCTACCTGTTAAGGCATCGAAACGAGCCTTTCGCCGGGCGCCGTTTGCGAAACATCGTCCTCGTCGTGGCCATTCAAATCGCATTCGATTTATCCACGCCGCAAATCAGCATGGCCGCGCACCTGAGCGGATTGGTGACTGGCCTCCTCCTCGGTTTGTTGATTGTGGCGCCAGCGAAATGACTCGGGCTCGATCGGGTTGTAGACGTCGGCCTATGGCCGACGCGCGCTCCGGGGCGAAATGACAGTCAGGACCGCGCTCGCCGCAGGCGAGCGTCTACACCCTGCGGGTTGGAGGCAAGGGCAGCACGATGGTCTGCCCCCGGCGGGGAGCAATGGAATGCTTGATGCTAAAATTTTTGCTGCCAGATTCACGCTCCTTCTTTAAAGAGGCTTCTCCATGCCGACCTATCACACCTACAACGTGATCCCCACGTTGCCCGCCGCGCTCGAGCCGTTGCGGGAAATGGTTTTCAATCTGTGGTGGACCTGGGAGCCGGCTGCCCGCCGCCTCTTCCGCCATCTCGATCCCGAGCTCTGGAATAAGACCAATCACAATCCGGTCCGCATGCTGCAGCTTTCCCGGCAGGCCCGGCTCGTCGAAGTGGGCCAGGACAAAGACTTTCTTCGCGAGCTGAAGGAGGTGCACGACGCCTATCGCAATTATCTCGCGCGCAAAGATACCTACGGCAAAACCGGCCCCGGTCGTGCCATCGAAAAGCCGGTCGCCTATTTCTCAGCGGAGTTCGGTTTTCACGAATCAATCCCGAATTATTCCGGCGGCCTCGGCATTCTCGCCGGCGACCATTGCAAATCAGCCAGCGATCTCGACTTGAATTTCGTCGCGATCGGCCTGCTTTACCGCCACGGGTATTTCAAACAGGAGATCGATAAGGACGGCGTCCAGCACGCCCGCAGCCTGAACCAGAATTTTCATCACCTGCCCATTCGCGAAGTCCGCGAGGGCGACAGGAACCTCTTGATTTCCGTCCGCCTCCTCGATCGCGAAGTGCACGCCAAGGTCTGGGAACTGCACGTCGGGCGCGTGAACCTTTACCTGCTCGATACCGACATCGCCGAAAACAACCCGGAGGATCGGCGCATCACCGCCGAGCTTTACGGCGGCGATTTGGAAATGCGGATGCGACAGGAGATTGTCCTCGGGATCGGCGGGGTAAAAGCGCTCACCGCGCTCGGCATCGATGCGGAAGTGTTCCATATGAATGAAGGCCATTCCGCCTTCCTCGCCTTGGAACGGATTCGCCTTCATGTCGCGGGGAAGGGGCTCGATTTTTATTCCGCCCTCCAGCTGGTCGCTTCTGCCAACGTCTTTACCACTCACACCCCGGTGCCCGCCGGGAATGACGCGTTCCCGCGCGAAATGATGAGACGGTACTTCGGCGATTTCGCCAATCAGCTCGGACTCGCGTTCGACGAGCTTATGCGATTCGGCCAGGCGAGCCTCAATCCACTCGATGCTTTCAGCATGACAGTGCTCGCGCTTCGGGCCAGCCGTCACTCGAACGGCGTGAGCAAGCTCCACGGCGAGGTGAGTCGCGGCCTGTGGAAAGATGTCTGGGCGGGCGTTCCCGGTCACGAAGTCCCGATCACCAGCATCACCAATGGCGTCCACACCAAAACCTGGATGGCGCCGGAGTTTTCCGCCCTCTACGAAAAGTATCTCGGCGACTGGGAAGAACACCTCACCGACCCCGACTTCTGGCGGCGAGTGAGCGACATCCCCGGCGCGCAACTGTGGGAGACGCACCAAAAATTAAAGCTGCGCCTGGTCGAGTTTGTCCGTGATCGCGTGCGCGCAGCGCGTGAACGCTCCGGCGAATCGCCGGAATCGATCCGCAGCGTCAATCGGATTCTCGACCCCGAGATTCTAACGATCGGATTTGCCCGGCGATTCGCGACTTACAAACGCGGCGCACTTTTATTTAGCGACCAGGAGCGACTGAAACGTTTGTTGAACGACGAGACCCGCCCGGTCCAGTTCATCTTTGCCGGCAAATCGCATCCGCAGGACGAAGGCGGGAAGGCGCTGATCCAGCAGGTTTACGAATTCAGCCGGCAACACGGATTCGAAAACCGGATGGTGTTCGTTGAAGATTACGACACCTACATTGCGCGCCGGCTCGTCCAAGGCGTCGATCTGTGGCTGAACAATCCGCTCCGCCCGCTCGAAGCGAGCGGCACCAGCGGAATGAAATTGCCGCCCAACGGCGGATTGAACCTGAGCGTGCTCGATGGCTGGTGGTGCGAAAGTTTCAACGGCAACAACGGCTGGGCGATTGGCTCTGAGATTAAAGGCGGCACCGTCGAGTTCCAGAGCGAAGTCGATTCAAGCAGTCTCTATCAGCTGCTCGAAAATCAAATCATCCCGCTGTATTACGCGAAGCCGGACGGCAAACTCCCCCTCGCCTGGCTCCAACTGATGCGGGAATCGATTCGCACGGTGACGCCGGTGTTCAACACTCATCGGATGGTGAAGGAATACACAGAGCGGCTCTACACGCCGGCGGCGAAAGCCCACCAGGAATTCGGCCGCGACGGTTGCGCCGCCGCGACTAATCTGAGCCGGTGGAAATCAAAGATGCGCAAGGACTGGCCGCAAGTTGGCATCATCGACGTCCAGGTGGGTAACGCGGACCGGCAAAATATTCAGGTCGGCGACGCGCTCCAGATTTCAGCGCGGGTTCATCTTGGCGCGGTGAGTCCGGATCACGTCCGCGTCGAGGCCTATCATGGGGAAGCCGATAACGGCGGTATCAAAAATCCTGCTGTGACGGTTCTCGATGACAGCGCGGCCGCGGAAGGCCAGGGGAACTACACTTATCGAGGGTCGGTTCCGGCGTCCGACAGCGGCACCTATGGTTTCAGCGTGCGCATCGTCCCGGTCCACCCGCACCTCATGCAAACGCACGAGCTGCGTTTGATCACTTGGTCGTAGCATCCACCGCGTCACAGCTGCAACCCGGGGCATGTGTTCCGGCCGAGTATTTTCCTTGAGCTATAGCGACGACAGGGATAATTACGTCGTCCACTGATGATCTCCCGCCCGGTTCCTCTCATTCGTTTCACTGTTTACGCCGCAATGTGTCTTTTCGCGGCGGCTTCTGCCTTTGCGGTCAACTCGGCCTTGGTAATGGATGGCGACCGTGGCGATTATCTGCTCACCGAGCAGCACCGCTACTATGTTTCCCCTGGCGCTGTTTTTGCGGCCAACAAAAACCAGCATAACGGCGTTACCATCCATGTTTCAACGGGCTCGGAGTGTTGGGCATTGGATTTCTCCGCCCCAAACTATGCCTTGCTGCAAACGGGCCAATACGACAACGCGATGCGATACCCGTTTGAAGTAAACGATCTCACGCAACCGTCCGTTCGACCAGGGTTGGATGTGTCCGGTGGTTCGTGCGCGATTGGACAAGGTTGCAATATCCTAAAGGGCAGTTTTGTGGTGCGGGAACTGGTCTTTGCCGCGGATGGCACGGTTACGTCTTTTCATGCGACTTTTATTCAATCGTGCGAAGAGCATGCGCCACCGCTCCGGGGCGAAGTCTTTTACAACTCGGCTGATCCGCTCCCGCCGGCTCATCGCATTCTTAGCCCGGACGTCAGCTACAGCACGAAAGGCCAATTTTTTCGATACCAAATTACCTCGACGGAGCACGGTTCGTCCTACGAGGCGCCGGGCTTGCCACCAGGACTTTCATTAGATTCCTTCACCGGCCTTATCTCCGGCGCCCCAACAAAAGTTGGGACCGGTCCTATCCAACTATCGGTCGTCGCGCCAACCGCGACCGTTACCAAGACATGGACGCTGGTGACCACGCCGGCCTATGAGTCGACGGGCCCATTCACTGCCGTGCGGATTTTTAGCGAGCCAGGTGAACCAGTCGGCAAAGGCCAAACCTATCTGCTGACACCAGACGATGGCACGGTTACCGCCTACACGGGCGGGTACTTCGGGGCGACGGGAATGACAAGCGTTAGTATTTATTTTCGACCGTGGACATCTTACAGCACGGCGGGGACGGTAGGGGACCCTTCCGGCTATTGGTCGATCCAATGTTCGGCTCCATCGGGACAACAGATTACCGAGGGGTCGTACAGCGGGGCCACCACGGATATGGGCGGCGGCCCGCGAATTTATCTCACCCAGTGGAACAGCTCGCCTTGGGCGATAAGTGGGAACTTCACTGTCTTTGAGGTGGCAAACGACAGCATCAATCGATTGGAGCATTTCCGCGGGGTTTTGCTCCAGCAGTCTTCCAATGTCCCGCCGTGGTTGCATGTCTGGGCCTGGTTTAACGCCGAAAACGTCGTAACCAGCGACGTGCGTGCGAATGCGCGGCAAGGATTCCCATTTCAATACCAAATCGTAGCGAACAATCACCCGACCGGTTTTGCGGCCACCGGGCTTCCAACGGGTCTTTCGGTCGATCCGAGCACCGGCCTAATCAGCGGCATCCCGGAAACGTCCGGGGATTTCAAGATCGATCTTGCTGCCAATGGAGCCGTCAGCAACGCCGCGGAAGTCCTCGAGCTGCACGTCAGGCCGGCACGCTCCTTCAAGAACATCGCGACGCGTGTCCGTGTTGGGACGGGCGATAATGTCGTAATCGGCGGCTTCATCATTTCCGGTCCCAGTAGCAAGCGCGTTTTAATTCGCGGGATCGGTCCCAGTTTGCGCGCCTACGGTTTGGATGCCGTTCTCGAAGATCCAATTTTGGAATTGCATGACGGCTCGGGGAAATTGATCGCGACAAATGACGACTGGACGACGCAGGCGGAGGAAGTCGAAGCAATTGGAATCCCGCCGTCAATCGCAACTGAATCGGCTATTGTCGCAACCTTAGCGCCCGGAGCCTACACGACGATTCTTGCCGGAAAGAATGGGACGACCGGCATCGGTGTCGTGGAGATTTACGATGTCGATCCAGCCTCCGCATCTATGTTTGGAAACATCAGCACGCGTGGCCGGGTCGGGATCGGTCCCGATGAGGTTCTGATCGGCGGATTAATCATCGGTGGCGGATCCGAGGGCGCCAGCCGCGTGGTGATTCGCGCAATGGGGTCCCGTTATGGCTATGGCGTGCCTAACGAGTTGTACGATCCCACCCTGGAACTGCATGACGGCAATGGGACAGTCATTGGCTCGAACGATAATTGGGCGGATACGCAACGGGCCGAGATATTCGCGACGATGCTTGCGCCAAGTTCTGACGAACGGGCTGTGCACTCCGCGCTTCTCGTGACGCTCCCTCCTGGCACCTACACGGCCATCGTCCGTGGGAAGGATAACGATCAGGGTCTCGCCCTCGTCGAGGCCTACAACTTGGACTCAAACTAGCGAGCGCTCGTTGCAACCGAGCGAAAAAACTCCGGGAACCCGTTCCCCGAATTGACCAGTTCGCTTAGTCCTTCCAGCCGCTCATCTCCACCCGGTTCCGGCAACGAAACAACGCACGCCTTCCTTCCATCTGAAAACGCGATCTCATCCCATTGAATGGAACTGATCGCATCCTTGAACCGCGCTACCGCCCGGCCTCGAAACCACGCGCGGGTCGTTTGCGGCGGGGTAACGATTGCGTCGTTGATTTCTTTTTCGCCGACGAAACTGCGCATCGAACCGGAGCGTTGCAGCTCATAAAACAATCCCTGGTCCGGCTGGATGTTGTGATACTCCAGGTCGAGCGCCTGCAGCCACGGATCGGTCCACGCCAGTTTTTCCTCCTCGCGAAACGAAGTGAGCAAAAACTTTTTCGCAACCCAATCCAGGCGATCGGCCGTTGAACCGACGTCGCGTTCGAGATCGTCCAGGATGGTTTCCCATTCCCGAAGAAGCCACGCCATTTCCGGGTCGCTCCCATATTCGGTCTGCGCGGCTTTCAAATAGAGTCGCTGCACGTCGATCGCTGAAATCTTGCGGCCATCGCTCAGCTCGATGATCCAGAGGTGATCAGGATCGCGACTGATCGATTTCGTGGCGTTCACCGACTGCGCGATTTCGAGCCTGGGTGCTTTCCCGTGCTCGATCAATTCCAGAACGGCCGCAGTCGTGCCGACTTTAAGGGCCGTCGCCCACTCGCTCATATTCGAGTCGCCGATAATCACGTGGAAACGGCGGTACTTGCTCGCATCGGCGTGCGGTTCGTCGCGGGTATTCACCAGCGGCCGTTTGTTCATCGTGTCGATGCTTACCAGCGTCGTGAAAAAGTCCGCGCGTTGTGAAATCTGGAATAGTCCCGATTCGGTTCCGCCACCTTCCGCTTCAATGCCCATCTTCCCCGCGCCAGCGAAAATTTGTCGTGTAATGAGAAATGGCAGGACACCCGCGACCAGGTCGTCCCACGGCAGGTCGCGGCGAATGAGATAATTATCGTGGCAACCGTAGCTGTGCCCGGCGAAATCGGTGTTGTTTTTGAAGAGGCGAACTTCCGAATCGCCGCTCAATTTCAGGTTTCGCCGGCGCGCGCATTCCGCGAGGATCCGTTCCCCCGCTTTTTCGTGGGCCACGATCTGGCGCAGAGTGGTGCATTCCGGCGTCGAATATTCGGGATGCGCGTGGTCGTTATAAAAACGCGCGCCATTCGAGAGAACGAGGTCGCTCTTGATCTCTTCGAAACTGAGCGGCCGTTTCCGATCGATTTCGTAATAGGCAGACTCGTCCGTGTCCTGAAGCAATGACGGCGCGCGAAAGCCGCGGGCGTCGCGATGCGGATCTTCGAGCCGGTAATCCCATTTCATGTGGGCGCCCTGCTCGCTGTAGGTCCGCACCAGTTCAATCGATTCCGCGACCACGTCGACGGAGCTCGCGCCCTGAATAGTGATGCCGTATTCCGTCTCCAGCCCGAACACGCGCTTCATTGCGGTTCAACATAAACCACCACGGCGCGGGTGCGAATTGGAGGGACGCCCGCCGTGGCATCCCTTTCAAACAGGGACGGGACAGCGCCCGTCCCTCCAGGTCACGCTACCGCCACTATCAATCGCCACCCGATTCCGCCCTGCGCGAGCGAATGTTGATGGTGGCACGTCGACGGCAGCGGATCACCAGCGGAGGAAACCACTTCGATTCCACAGCCCTGGCATTTATAAATGCCGGCATTTGGTGCGGACGCGCCCGGTTCGTGAGCCGGGTCGAATTTCGGGTCCGAGAAATTAGTCAGGTAATGAGAGTATTTGTATTGCGCCATTGTTCTGGGGATTCACGGCAAGCATCAGAAGGATTTCGCGGCTCGTAAAGGAAGAAAATCCCGCGTCGTCGAGAACGGAGGCAAACTTATTGGAGGGACGACCGCTGTGTCGTCCCCATCAATGTTAGGGACGGGACGGCGCCCGTCCCTCCAGTCTATGGTTGTCGTCAACTGTTGGGCGTCGATCGGCGATCGCATGGAACGCCGCCGCTCGACCGGCGCGGGTCGCGCTAGCGAAGCAACCCTGCATTAAATACCCGCCGGTCGGCGCTTCCCAATCGATCATTTCGCCGGCGGCGAAAATACCCGGCAGTTTTCGCAACATCAGGTTTTCATCCAACTCGCGCCAGGGCAGGCCGCCGGCGGATGAAATCGCCTCGGCGATGGGGCGCGGTCCAGACAAAGCGATCGTGAAATTTTTTACGAGCGCGATCGTTTGCTCGGCGTCGGTCCGCTCGTTAGGTGATGTTTCGAGCAACGCGATGGCCGCGCTGCTTAGCTTCCAGGCGTGGAACCATTGATCCGGCGCCGTAATGCCCGCGGTGCGCTCGCGCATCGCATCGACGGTGAGCTGCGGTTTGAAATCGAGTGTCAGGCACGGCTCCGGCATGGAGCGCAGCCGGCGACCGAGGCGATAGATGGCTCCGCCCTCGAGGCCGTAACACGTGATGAGCAATTCGCCCGAAACTGATTCCTCGCCGGCGCGCACGGTGAGGTTCTTGAGCGGTAATCCTTCCGCCCGGGCGAGCAACTCCGGGGACCACTCGACGTTCCAGCCGCAGTTCGCCGGTTGCCAAGGCGTGATTTCGACTCCTTGCGCGCGAAGAATTTCTGGCCACGCGCCGTCGGATCCCGTCTCTGGCCAGGAAGCACCGCCGAGCGCGAGAACGATCGCATCCGCCGAAACGGAAAAGTTATCGCCGGAGGATTGGAACTCAGCGTTCCAGTTTCCCTCTTGTCTGGGAAAATTCATTAATCGCGAGCCGGTTCGGAATTCGACGCCGCTCGCGCGCAATCGCCGAACCCACGCGCGGAGGAGACCGGCCGCTTTTTGTCCGCGCGGAAAAACCCGTCCGCTCGTTCCCACGTAGGTCTCGACGCCGAGATCGGCTGCCCACGCGCGCATTTCCACCGGTCCGAAATCGCGCAGCAAGTCCCGCCACCGTTCCGGCTCATCGACGTAACGCGCCGGAAAATTTTCCACCGGCTCTCCGTGAGTGAGATTGAGTCCGCCCCGGCCGGCCACGAGAAACTTCCGCCCGACCGAGCGCTGCGCATCACAGACCACGACGCGCGCACCAGCCGCGTTCGCTACGGCCGCGGCGTGCAGCCCCGCGGGGCCGCCGCCGATTACGAGGACCGAGTTCGAGTGCATCCCTAAAGTGTAGCGCAGAAGTGTTTGCCCGCGTGATGCCGTAGGGTGGATCGCGCGCTCCGTCGCGCGATGGGTTTCGGTCAGGCTGCAAAGCAAACATCGCGCGACGGAGCGCGCGATCCACCTATCATCGCGCGACGGAGCGCACGATCCACCTATCATCATCTGGACGAATGCGTCAGCGCCAAAGGCGCGATTCATATTTCAGCCTGGGGCAACGCCCCAGGTTGGTCCGATGCTAAAACATCAGCGCTGAAGGCGCGATTCAACCGGAGCACCGGGTGGTATCACCGCATCACCTGTTCGATCGACGTTGGATCATCGAGCAGGATCCATTCGACGATCGATAGCGGCAGGCTGCCGTTCTTGATCAAATCGTCGTGAAATTGCCCGAGGCGAAAATTCGCGCCGGCCTTATCGCGATAACGGCCAAGCAGATTCATGATCTGCCATTTGCCTACGATATAACTGATTTTCTGCGTCGGGGTCGACGCGGCGCCGGCCGCTTCGCCTTCGGCTGCCTCACGATCGAGACCGCCGCCTTCCATGAAATATTGGACCGCCTGCTCGAAGGTCCATTTGCCGGTGTGCAGATTTACATCCACGCCGATGCGCGCCGAACGATAACGCGACAGCCGCAGAATCTGGCCTTGGGCCGCTGAGTTCTCCGGGTAAAGCCCCGTCCGCATCAGCATTTCCTCGCCGTAAAGGGCCCAGCCTTCTGCGAAAACTCCGTCGCCGTGCTGACGCCGAATCTCGTTCGGCAAATGATTCGCGATCGAGATCTGCATGAAATGGCCGGGAATCCCCTCGTGTCCGAGAATCGGCCGCGGGTCTTCGATCGCCGCGCGGATATAAAAGTTTTTCGACTGCGGATTGTACGTCGGGATGAAAAAGAACCCCGACGCATCCTTGTCATAAACCCCGGGCGGATTCATGAAGCCGCCGGGACTGGTCGGCTTGAACGCTTCCGGCAATTGGCGGATCTCGAAACGGCCGAGGTAATCCGGGATCGTGACCAGCTTGTGTTCCTTCATGAAGCTGATCATCTCCTGCTCGCGGCTTTCGTAGGCCGCGAGGAACGAAGCCTGGTCCGGCGGAATGTTTTTGCTCCGCGACGGATCGGGATCAGCGAGCGACGGATCGGGCAGGAGCGATTCGAGCGCGCGATAGCGGGCGAGTTCAGCCCGGCCGAGCATGGCGACCTGTTCGGCGTCGAGCGGGAGGAGGAGGATGTGCTTGAGATAATAGTTGTAGTTCGCTGCTCCCATCGGTGCGAAATCGACCATCGACGGCAGCCGTTTCTCCAGGCGATCGGCGAAGCCGTGGATCGCGACGAGCGCCGCGTCCCGCGCTTTCAGCAGCGTGTCGTGTTCGTTCGGCGCTAGATCCCGCGCCAGCGTCATCAGGCTGTCGGTGAAGAGCGGATCGATCGATCGCGCCGAATCGATCGCGAGCCTGGCGAAAAGTTTTACCGGCTTCTGCAGGTTGCTCTCGCCCTGCGTAAGCATCGCCGGCATTTGCTTAAGCCGTTCCGTCGCGGCCAGGGCACGGGTCCGCGGCGCGTCGTATTCCTTTTTTAGCAGCGTGAAGATTCCGTTGGAACATTCGTCCACGTAGACCTGGGGATTGGTTTTCTCGGACTGCAGAACGCGGCTCCCGAAATCGCTGCCTTCCAGTTGCGCTCGAAACAACATCCAATCGATCCGGTCGTCCTTCGGCCATTTCGCGCCGGGCATCGCGCGTACTTGATCGAGGAGTTTGCGCACGTGCTGGCTCCGCTCTGAAATCTTCGCCGGCGCGTAATCCGTGATTCGATTATCCCAGGTGTGAAGCCCAGCTTCGCTGCTGAAGACTGGGAAGTTTTCGTTTCGCCAGGCATAAAAGTCATCGGCCATTTTTCGGAGCGCGGCGGCGTCATTGCCCGATTTCGAAGACGCAGGTGTCGTCTTCGTGAGCAACGCTTTGTTCGAAACATCGGTCCTTGGCTCCGGAGTCGGTTGAGCGAGCAGGGAAGCGGTAACGAGCAGGCTGAGCGCGATGATTGCTTTCATAGCGCGGATACTACCAACAAGGAGCGGCCGTTTACAAACCGCCGTCTTCCGTAGCCGGCAATCGTTGCTTGGTGGATCGAGCGCTCCCCGCTCGATGAGTGAGAAAGAGCATCGCTCGCCTTTATCGCGCGTCGGAGCGCGCGATCCACCAGGAGATCCTCGTTCCCAAGCTCCAGCTTGGGAACGCACCTGTCCCGGAAGCTCTGCTTCCTTGGCGTTCTTTGCAGCGCGCGGTTGACGAAGCTGGAGCTTCGAAGACATGGGCATTCCCAAGCTGGAGCTTGGGAACGAGGGAACGACCCGAGTCCGCGAACGAGGATGGCAGCGCGCGATTCGCCTAGATCACCACGCCGCGCAATGCCCGGCGCTCCTGACCATCCCGCCGCACCGGCGATATCTTCACGACGTTCTCCGGATCGAAATCGACCAGCTTGAACCAATCTTCGGTGATATCGGTCGGCGGGAAGATGTCGTTCTCGGTGAACTCGGCCACGAACGCCTGCTGCAAATCGCTCTCGCTGATTCCATGTTCTTCCTGCGAAGCGATCGAACGCTTGATCGCCATCCCTTTCGCTCGCTCGACAATCGAAGCGATGATCGCGCCGCTCAGCAGATCGCTCCGATAAAGCGTTTCCTTCCGTCCACTCCGGAGCGTGATTTCGAGGAATTTGTTTTCCTCCCGCCGCGCAAACTGCATTTCGAGGACCCGCTCGACGAGGCGATCGATCGCCGCGCCAATGTTCGCAGCCTCCTTCGCCAGCGCGCCATCGTAGGGCAGATCGTCGGTGAGATAAATCCGGTAAATATCGCGGGCGCCTTCCTGGTTCGGACGGTTCACCTTGATTTTGCGATCGATCCGTCCGGGCCGGAGGATCGCCGGATCGATCAGATCCGCGCGGTTCGACGCGAGAATGATGACGACGTCGTGGAGCGAATCGATCCCATCCATTTCCGAGCAAAACATCGGCACGAGCGTTGAAAGAATATTCGAGTAACGCGACGCTCGCCGCGTTCCGAGGATGCTTTCCGCTTCGTCGATGAAGAGGAAGGGGAGGAACCCTTCACGCCGTTTCTCCCGGGCGGTGGCGAAAATTTCGCGCACGATCCGCTCCGATTCGCCGACCCACATATTGAGAATTTCCGGGCCTTTGACGTGCATGAAGTATTCCCTCATGTCTTCGCCGCACTTTTCCCGAAGCTGCTTCGTCAGATTGTAGGCCGTCGCTTTGCCGATGAGCGTTTTGCCGCAACCCGGCGGGCCGTAGAGGAGGAAACCTTTCGGGGTAGCATGCTGAAATTTCGCGAACAGTTCACCGTGAATGAGCGGCAGCTCGATCGCGTCCTTGATCGCCTCGAGCGCGGCGTCCTGGCCACCGACTTTGCTCCACGGCAGCTCCGGCACTTCGTCCAAATAATGTTCGCGCGACTGCGGGTGGGAAAGGACTTCCAGCGCCACTCGATAATTCGGGTCAACCCGAACTTCGTCGCCCGATTTCAGAACCGTTTTCATCAACGCGGTCGAACGCTGAAGGACGAGCGATTGCAAACCATGCTCCGAACCGACTCGGAGCCGATCTTCGCCGATCACTTCCGTGATCTTCGTCACCGGTCCCGCCGTATCGAATCCCAGATCGCCCACGATGACATACGCTTCGTTCACCAGGACGCGCGTCCCGTTCTGCAGCTTGGCCAGCTTAATTCGCGGGTCGGCGTTGCAATAATAATCCGCGCCCCCGACTACGATGTGGGCCGTGTCGCGCGTCGGATTGCCAAGGTAGGTCCCGATCCGATTCGCCGGTGACGTCACCTTTTCGACGACCTCCTCCAGCTTCTCGATCATCTTCCGCGCTTCGCCGATGGTCTGCTCCTGCGCCTCGATCTGTGAACGCAGGATGTAGAGCTCGCGGCGGCGGCGGTTTTCCGGCGGGATCGACGCGACGAGCAAGTCGAACGCTTCCAGCAAACTCAGCTCGTGACGCGCCGCCGCATCATCGTGCTCCTCAAACTCTGGGCTTCGCTCGTCGTTCATGAAAAACCTGTTCGATTATAAGCTGAGCCGAACGCGACGTAAACCCGAGCCTCCATTGAGGCGATCATCGCCGGAATTCAATCTCTACGATTGGAAGAGTGCTGTAGGTGGCGAGCGTTCCGGTCTTGTAGCGGTTATCCACTGTTAGCGTCACGTTCGAGATTCGGTCACCCCGGACGGAGTACGTCTCGGGTCGGCGAATGCGAGGCTCCGAATGGTCGCCATATGCTTGTTCAACCGTGTCCAAGGGCTTGCCCGCTGAATCGGTGGCTTCAAGCGTCCACTTCGGCAACGAGGTTGGGTTCCCTCCAATCCGGGTGAGGCTAAAGCTCGTGATCGTGGGCTCAAATTCAAAAACCACCTTCGTCACAGGATATTCACCCCGGACGTTGAGAACGCGGGTGTAGCCACGTGGAACGACCATGTCCGGCTCGATGTCGTTGATTGATAGTTTTCCGCCGAATGTTTTCAGGTTTCGGATGCCTTCAGAAAGGAAAGCGTTTGGTTCGAGAAACCCAGGCGCGAAAACGCTGAAGTTAACTTTCCGAAGCTCCCCGGTTGGAGTTGGCGAAGAAGTTTGGGAGGGAGTTGTGGTAGTGGGCTGAGTCCGGACTTCTGGTTGCCGCAGCAAGAGGAAACCAAGCCCGAGTGCGATGAGAACCACTGCCGCGAGGAGGCCCCAGATGAAGAGTCTACGTCGAGGTGATCTGGTCCCGCTCGCCTGAGATCGAGCGGGCCGCGCCTGATCTTTGGGCAATATTTCTGGCCGTGCCTCGGCCTCCGCCTCCGATTTGCCGAGGAGCGTCGTGATCGAAGCAGCCAGGCGCCCCAGATGGTTTTCCAGCGGCGGCGTCATCGCATCGAGCCAATGCGGCGTGCTCAGATAATACTTGAGATCGTCGTTGAGCAGCACCTCCTCGATTCGAAACTGAAGGATGTGCAATTGCGCGCTGACGGCGAGCTGCACTTCGCGCAATACCTGCGACGAATTATTCGAATTCGCGGAGAAGACCAGCACCATCGCTTTGCTTTGCTCGATCGCCCGGGTGATTTCTCCGGCAAACGAGCGCCCCGGCTGGACATCGCGGGGCGCTATCCAGCATCGAAGTCCCGCGTTCTCTAAAGCCGCGCAGACGGCGTCCGAGACGGTTTTGTCCTGGCTGGAGTGGGAAATGAAAACGTCGTGCGCCATACCAGCCGGAGTCGTCGCTTTTGTATCCGCTGCCCGGCGAACAGGCAATCGTCAACGCGCCGAAAAAGAGGTTGAAGCGGATGTAGCGGCCGGTGTCGTCGCCCCCAGAACGCCCCGGAATTTCCGCGTGCCCGCAGTTGCGGCTGGCGACGTGCGCCTCTACAATCTGTTCCTTCGCGAGGAGTCTTAGCTCAATTGGTTAGAGCGCCGCCCTGTCACGGCGGAGGTTGCGGGTTCGAGCCCCGTAGACTCCGGCGGTTTTCCTGCCGCTCCCCGCCATGTCGTAGTCCCGCAGACGCAGGACCAAGGCTGGTGTTCCTGATCAATCTTCCGTCGTTTTTCCTTTAAACCCAAGCAGTCTCGCTGCGGGCGAAATCGTCCAGCCTTGCAGCACAAGCGACACGATCACGACGCCAAAGGTGGCGCCGAACAGGAGAGTGGCGTTGCGCGATCCGGCGAGCACCGGAATGATGGTCAAATAAATCGGAACTGCGCCGCGCAACCCGATCCACGAAACAAACGCGGTCTCGCGCAGCGAATACCGAAATGGCAGCAGCGTGGCAAAGGTCGCGACCGGTCGGGCGAGCACGATCAGCACGCCGGTGATCACCAGAATCGGCGTCACCAGTGGAACGAGACGATGGGGTGTCACGAGCAGGCCTAGCATCAGGAACAAACTAATCTGGGCGAGCCACGCGAAAGCTTCCGCGGCGTAGACCACGGCGCGTTGCGCGGGAAAGCGGTTCACCCCTACGACGGCGCCCATCAGGTAGACGGCGAGGAAGCCGCTGACGCCGAGCAGTTGGCCGCCGCCGAAAACCAGGAGCACGCTCGTGACCACCAGAACCGGATAGATCGATGAGGGCACCGGCAGTTTGCGCAGCAGGAAAAGCAAACCAGCACCGGCGAGCAGCCCGAGAACGGCGCCGCCGACCATCTCCTCGACGAAAAAGATAACCACGTGCGTCCCGGTCGCCGCCTCGGGCACAGTCAGAAATTGAACGATCAACACGGTGAGAAATACCGACATCGGATCGTTGAGGCCGGATTCCAATTCGAGCGTAGCGATGACGCGAGGCGGCACGACCACCTTCGCCGCGCGCAGGACCGTATTGACCGCGGCGGCATCGGTAGGCGCCAGGACGGCGCCGATCAGGAACGCGTCGATGAACGGAATGCCGAAGACCCAGACGACGACGACCGCTACGATGAGTGCCGTCACGAGCACGCCCACCGTGGCGAGGACGAGCGACGGCCAGAGAGCGACGCGTATCATCGGGCGTTCGGTTTTTAATCCGCCCTCAAAAAGGATGATTGCCAGCGAGATGCTGCCGATGAGATAGGCGGTCCCGAAATTAGCGAATTGGATTCGGCCGGGACCGTCTTCGCCCGCGAGCATTCCGAGTCCAAGAAAAACGAGGAGCAACGGCGCGTTGAATCGCGACCCAATCGCGCCGGCCACAACGCTGACCAGCCCGAGCGCACCTGCGAGCAAGATCAGTTCATGGATGGTCGTCATTGGTGGATACAGGCGCGAGGGAAGGAGCCCGATTGAGATCGGACACCTTCACCCAGTCAGCGCCGCCGCCGTTGCGCTTCGGCTCCAGGCTTCGCCCGTCTTGCCTGTTCGGCGGATTCTTTTCGAAGATGCTATCCAATCACGCCGATCGCGCCAGCCGGATCCCGATGAAGGGTCGCTTCCGGTTGGAATTCGATCCGCGTGACTCTGAGGCGGCGATACCCGTAGGGCACCGCCCACTCAAATTCATCACCCACTCGGTAGCCGAGCATCGCGGTGCCCAGGGGCGCGAGGATCGATATCTTGCCTTCTTCAATGTCTGCCTGCGCCGGAAACACGAGCGTGAACTCCATCCGCTCGTTTGTGTCCAGGTCGAGTAACTGCATCCGGCTGTTCATCGTGATTACGTCCGGGGGGACTTCGTCCGGCGCGACAATTTCGGCGCCCTCGAGTTCGCTTCGCAGCGCGGTAACTTCGGCCCGCGCACGGTCGCTCAGTTTGCCGGCGGCGGCGATGATGCAACTCAACTCGTCGTGATCCGCGGCGTTGATTATGATCGGTAATTTCTTCATGTTCTAAATTCCCTTTTCAGTTTGCCCTCCAGACAGCCCCGGGCCGGCCGTTACCGGCGATAGGGCGGGAGGAGCCGATCCCGCAGCCTCGTCAGTCCTCTCCATCGGGACCTGCGCGGTAGAAGACTTCCGAAGCCCGACAAACAAGCGGCCGATGCTGTAAACGCTGACGGCAACGAACCCACCCAGGAGAAGATAATCAATCGTGGTCATGCTGAAGTTTACGGTTGTTGCAGCGGGCGACTAAGACTGATAGTTGATCCATTTGATAGAGTTTTCCTATAGGAGGACTTGGGTCTCACGGAAGGGAAAGGCACCCCATGGAATGGTTATCGAACCCACAGATTTGGATCGGGCTGTTGACTTTGACCGCAATCGAAATCGTCCTCGGCATCGATAACATTGTTTTCATCTCCATCCTCTCAGGCCGGCTTCCCGCCGAGTCACAACGAAAAGCCCGGCTCTGGGGACTGGCCCTCGCGATGATCATGCGAGTGCTCTTGTTGCTTTCGCTCACGTGGATTATGCGCCTGACGGCGCCAGTTTTTTCACTCGGCCGTCTGGACGTTTCCGGGCGGGCCTTGATCCTGATCGGCGGCGGCCTTTTTCTGCTGGCGAAAAGCACTCGCGAAATTCACCGCAAACTGGAAGGCAGCCCGACCGCGGCGACCGCGGCGCCCGCGTCATTCTCCGCGGTTTTACTTCAGATTGTTCTGCTCGACATTGTCTTCTCCCTGGACTCCGTCATCACCGCAGTTGGCATGGTGGATGAGATTGGCGTGATGATTGCCGCCGTCGTCATCGCAGTTGCTTCCATGATGATCTTCGCGGGAACGATCAGCCATTTCATCGAGCGACATCCGACCCTAAAAATGTTGGCCCTCAGTTTTCTCCTCTTAATCGGCGTAAACTTGGTTGGGGAAGGTGTCGGTTTTCACATCCCGAAAGGCTATACTTACTTTGCCATGGCCTTTTCGCTCCTCGTCGAATTGCTCAACCTGAAGATGGAAAAGCGAACGAAGGCGGACCAGAAAGTCTCTTGATCCGCTTCTTCCCGTCCTGTCGAAACAGCTTCCCAAGTCGTGTTTTTCGTTTGCGCGACAAGCGGGCGAGCCTGGCCACGAGTTGATTGACGGCGCCGTACGGATTCGAGTGGGACGCATTTCCGTGGACATCGCGACCGGGGAAGGCCAATCGGGCGCTGACGGAGAACAGATGCTCTGCTCCCGATTTTCCGCGCAGCACGACTTCGGCCGCGACAATGTCGCCGCCGAATCGCGACAGACTCGAGATTTTCAACTGGATGAACTCGCGGAGCGCGGCGCTGAGCTCCGTGTTGTGTGAAGTAATGTGAATGGATGGTTTTTTCATATCAGTTGGCTCAGCAAGGGTCGGGTTGGATGGAAATGCTGGAGTGCGAACGTCTCGGCTTTCGCCGAGGCGGGGGTCACAACGGTCTTCCCGCCGTCGTTTTCCCAGCGCTGGAACGACAACAGTTCGTCAAGACTGCGCTGGAAAGTGGTCGTTAGATGGTTCTCGTCAGGCCAGCAGCCCGGGGCTCCCAGCCGGCCGGCCATAAATTCCCTGAGGGCCGAGCCAGCCTTGAAATGTGCCGAAGCGTTCGAATCGTCGAGCGGAGACGGCGGAGTTTGATAGCCTTTCATCGAAATCCCACGGCCGCGAAGTCGGCGGTGCTCGCATTGGAGTCGCTGCTCAATCCCGCCAGCAGAAGAAGTTCGCGGCGTGTCTGGATCGGCAGAGGCGCCGCTTTCAGCCACGGAGCGACCGCCGGAGCGATCGGGATCTGTCCTATCGGGGTAGCAACGGCCCGGCCGTTCGCAGCCTCGTGAAGACAGCTTGTGGCCACGGCCGTTCGCTCGTCGCTCATTCCACTCCCGTCGCCACCGGCGGGAAGCGAGAGAGCCTGCTTCAGAACGCTTTCGAATGGTTCGGAAAGATCGATGGAAATCCTTTTCACCTCTCCAAGGTAGGGCGGTTTGAGGTTCCGACTAAGACTGTGAATCGATTAGACCGATAGCTTTCGACTATCTATGGTGCCGGGTGGAATACTTGAATTTTCATCACCTGCGTTATTTCTGGACCGTGGCCAGGAAAGGCGGAGTCCGAAAGGCGGCCGAGGCTTTGCACGTCTCTCAACCTTCAATCAGCGCGCAGTTGCGTCTCCTCGAGGACACGCTGGGCGAAAAACTGTTCAAACGCAGCGGACGCAACCTGGTCCTCACCGAGATGGGCCACGTCGTGCTCAGTTACGCCGAAGAAATCTTTTCCGCCGGACGGGAACTGATGGATGCGGTCAAGCAGCGGCCGAGCAAACGCGCGTTGCGGCTGAGCGTCGGCATCACTGACGCGGTTTCGAAGCTGATCACGTTTGAGATCCTGAAGGCTGCTTTCCATTACACGGACCCCATTCACCTGATTTGTCGCGAGGGCGAGATCGGCCCCCTGGTGCACCAGTTGCAGGCCCACCGGCTCGACATTGTCCTCGCCGATGAACCGGCCTCGAGCACTCTCAAAGCCAAGACATTCAATCATCGTCTCGGCCGGTCCGGGATCACCTTTTGCGCGATGCCGGCGCTGGCCGCAAAGCTTCGCCGAAAATTCCCGCAGTCGCTCGATGGCGCGCCGGCCTTGTTGCCGACGGAGAACATGGGAATGCGGATGGCGCTGGAAACGTGGTTTGATGCGCAAGGCATCCGTCCTCGCGTGATCGGCGAGTTCGAAGACTCCGCCCTAATGGAAGTTTGTTCGTCCGGCGGGCGCGGGTTCACGGTCGTTCATACTGTTGTCGATCGCGCGGCGTTGAAGCATTACGGCTTGCGAGTGATCGCGAAGGTCAACGATTGTGCTACCGACTTTTACGCGATAACCGCTGAGCGCCGGGTCAAGCACCCGGCCGCGGTTGCAATTACCCAACGCGCATACGGAGAGATCTTCGCGTGAGATGTATTAAAGACGCTTGTCTTCAGGCCGTTGGGAAAGGCCCAGAAAAACACGCATGCGCTCCAGCTCGGCTTCCAGCTCGCGCTTGAACGCACGATCGCGCGGGGGCTTTCCGGCGGAGTAGCCCAGCCCGCAGTTCAGGGATCCCGTTCGAGCGTCCCTCGTAAGATTCGCCCAACCAACTACCCAATCCTTCCATAAGAGCGGCAAGGCGTAATAGCCCAGCTTCCGCTTCGCCACCGGCGTGTAGGCTTCGAAACGATAACTCCATCCCCACAGAATCTCGAAGCGCGCTCGGTCGTGCACGACCGGATCGAACGGCGCCAGCAACCGCACGGTCTCCTTCGCGACCGCGCTCCGCGGTTCTTCGTCGTTAGGCCAATACCAGTCCACGCCATTTACGCGCGCATGCGCCAATCGTTCGCGCGCCCGAGCCAGCCCGCCCGCAATTTCCTTTTCCAATTGCGGCGCGGCATAACGCACTCGGCGGACATAATAGGAAAGGCTCGCGGCCGGCAGTGGCGCATAGATGTTCACTACCACATCGACCAGCGCATCGATCCGGGCCCGGCGTGCTGCCGGATCCATGAGCCTCGATTCATGGCGATGAGTCGCGTAAAGCCGGATCCCTTTCTCGCGGCGCGCCACCCGCAGCTTCCCCTGGTAATGCAGAGCATCGAGCATCTGCGTGGTCGCGTGCGACGACCCGCCCCAGTAATTCCTGACCGTTCCGTGCGCGAAATGTGATTCCACTTCGCGCGGATGAACGGCACCGCGCGCTTCCACGAATTCCAGGAGCAACCTCTCCCGTTTTCCCTCTGCCGCCGCCCCTCGCGGATGCATCAACGCCTGCACCGCCCGCGTCACGTAGCCGTAGTTGATGAAGAAATCTTCCTCGACCCCGAGCGCCGCGTAATGCTTTTCCAGGTCGCCTGCCCGATACCCCACCGCAGGTGAAGACGAAGTCGTTTTACGCGCCGCCACCCGATGCCGCAGAATCAAATCCTGCGCCCGGGCCGGCGCCCGAATCGGATCCGCCTGGACAAAGCCCATTCGCGTCAGCGCCCGCCGCAGCGTCGTTGGTTCAAAGAGCGACCGCGCCACCGCGAAGCGCCGCAAGTCATCGAGGGTTAACGGTGGACGCGCCATTCTATCGTTCGCGAAAGGTTTTCAAAGTGCAGCCGAGTAAATCATCCGCAGATTTGCGCCGATTACGCAGATTAATTTTCCCCCAATCTGCGCTAATCTGCGTCACTCTGCGGACGACTTCTTCTTCGCATCGCGAGCAGGACAAAGTTTTGACTTCACTTTCCGCGCTCAAGCCTGGACAATTTCCTTAGCGCCAAGTCCGTTAGGCGTCTCCCACGAAGAGAGCTCCACCTGACCCGCTTCCCGCCGGTAACCCGCGAGCGAAGGGCCCGCTCGCACTACTGTGGTTGGAGCTGACCTTATGAATATGAAACTGGAAGTGGTAATCATCGCTGTTTCCGACGTCGACCGCGCCAAAGCGTTCTACGAGAAATTGGGATTCCGACTGGATATCGATTACACCGCGAACGAAAAATTCCGCGCCCTCCAATTTACTCCGCCGCAATCGGACGCATCGATCATCTTCGGCAAGGGAATTACCTCGGCTAAACCAGGTGCGGCGGAGCTGGTCCTCGCCGTGGAGGATGTCGACGCTGCCCGCGAAGACTTAAAGGCTCGGGGCATCAACGTCAGTGAAGTCTTTCACTACGCCGGAGGTCCTTTCAACAACTCCGACGAAAATCCGCGCGTCCCTGGCCGCGAACCATCGGGCCGTTCTTACTTCTCGTTTGCCTCTTTTGAAGATCCGGATGGGAACCGCTGGCAAATGCAGGAGATCAGTGAGCGGCTGCCAGGTCGCGAGTGGAAGAAAGGATAAGCCATGGATGTCGCCACTCTTGCGGAGCTCCTCCATGAAACGGGATTGCACCACCACCACTACGAGATCACGCACGCCGAGCATGATTGGTGGGATTGGTATGCGCCCTATCTCAGCGCGCGTCAGAACGGCAGCTCTCCAGAGGAAGCAACCGCCGCCGCCGATCGTTACATGGACGAGGTGCACCATGTTCCTCTTCGGTGAGTGAGAAATGAGCGAGGCGCCCATTTAGCCGCGCCCATTTAGCCGCGTCCCTGTGGGGCGCGTGAGTGAAGTCGCGTCCAGTCTCGCGTCGGCCACAGGCCGACGGCTACAAAACCAGCGGTTACCGTCTCGCCCGCAACGCGAAGTGCATCCAAACTATCGCGATGCGCCCAACGAGCGAAGCGCCAGCGAACAGCCCGCCTGCATGCGTCGACGAGGGCGAGACGGGGGCGGTCCCTGCCGCGCCGGTGTTTGGCATTCTCTTCGCGCTCAGCTTCGCCCATCTCGTCAACGACACCCTCCAGTCGTTGATCCCCGCGATTTACCCGATCCTGAAAACCGAGCTGCGACTCGACTACGCGCACGTTGGCCTGATCACTCTGACCAACCAGCTCAGCGCATCGTTATTGCAACCGTTCGTCGGCGCCTTCACCGACAAATACCCGCAGCCCTTCTCCCTCGCGCTCGGGATGGCTTCGACCCTCGTGGGCCTGGTCCTGCTTTCGCTGGCGCCAAACCTGACGCTGGTCCTTGTTGCAGTCGCGTTTGTCGGGATCGGCTCTTCCATTTTTCATCCGGAAGCATCGCGCGTCGCTCACTTGAGTTCCGGCGGACGATTCGGGTTCGCGCAATCAGTCTTCCAGGTCGGCGGCAATACCGGCAGCTCCCTTGGTCCACTCCTCGCCGCGGCGATCGTCGTCTCTCGCGGACAGAAATCCGTCATCTGGTTTTCGTTGCTCGCGCTTCTCGGCATCATCGTGCTCTCGCGGATCGGCGTTTGGTATCGCAACAATCTGGCCCACCATCACGCTGCAAAGCGCCAAGCGGCCTTGCATCGCGAGACAGGACTGACCCGCCAACGCGTGATCTTCTCGTTAGGCATCCTGATCGTGCTCGTCTTCTCGAAGTATTTTTATCTCGCGAGCATGAGCAGCTACTACACGTTTTTTCTCATCCAAAAATTCGGTCTCTCTGTCCGCGACTCGCAGCTCCATCTCTTCATCTTTCTCGCCGCGATTGCCGCCGGCACCTTTCTCGGTGGACCCGTCGGGGATCGTATCGGACGCAAAGCTGTCATCTGGGTCTCGATCCTCGGCGTCGCGCCGTTCGCCCTTGCGTTGCCTTACGCCAATCTTTTCTGGTGCGCCGTCCTGAGTGCGATCATTGGGCTCATCCTCGCTTCCGCGTTCTCGGCAATCCTCGTTTACGCGCAGGAACTCGTCCCCGGCAAAGTCGGCACGATGTCGGGCCTCTTCTTCGGTCTCGCCTTCGGCCTCGGCGGCATCGGCTCCGCCGTCCTCGGAGCCATGGCCGATCACCACGGCATCCAGTACGTTTTCCACATCTGCTCCTATCTGCCGCTCATCGGACTGCTCACGGCCCTTCTGCCGAATCTCGGCACGCCCAGGCGTCCCGCTCTTCTGTAGCCGTCGCCCTGTGGGCGACGTGAGAGAATGCACTGTCAACTGATTCAGACATGGCACTGTCAAGTTCGCCGCTTTTCAGACGGCGATTGTAAATCCCCGTTCCCTGTTGCGCTGCCAATTCGCGCCCATTGGCGGTTAAGTCTTTGCCCTTTGTTCCCTGATTGGATATCGTTCGCACGATCCCGGCGCTTCGGTGCCTCCCCCCCATTAACTATCCAATTTATGAGAAACATTCTTTTGGCGTTCACAGCGATCGCGCTCAGCTCAATTCCCTCCAAGGGGAAATCGCCGGCACCAGCTCGCGATCAGAAGGCGACGGAGACAACCGTCACGGCCGAGAACTACCTCGACCAATTCGTCGATCGCTCGGTCTCGCCGCGCGACGATTTTTTTCATTTCGCGGTCGGCAAATGGCTGAAGGCGCACCCGATTCCTCCGTCGGAGAAATCGTGGGGAGTTTCCCACGTGGTGCAGGAGGAGACTTACCATCGCTTGGTCACCCTTAATAAAGCGGCCGCGGATGATAAAGCCGCGCAGCCCGGTTCGAACCAGCAGAAGATCGGGGACTTCTGGTCGGCAGGGATGGATGAGGCGACGAACGCGCGGCAGGGATTCACTCCGCTCGCGCCGGAATTTGAGCGGATCGCCGCGATCAAAGACCAGCGCGGCCTGCTCGAAACGATTGCCCACCTCCAGTACATCGGGGTCTACGCGATGTTCTCGCCCCACTACGGGCAGGACGAAAAGAATAGCGACCGGTGGGCGTTCCATCTGTACCAGGGCGGCCTCGGGCTGCCGGATCGCGATTATTATTTCGATACCGACAGTCGGGCGACAATGCTGCGCGCGGAGTATGTGAAACATGTCGGTCGCATGTTCGGGCTTCTCGGCGATGACGCCGCTAAGGCGGCAGCGAATGCCGCGACAGTCATGCGCCTGGAAACCGAGCTGGCCGGTGCCTCCCGGAAGCTCGAAGACCTGCGCGACCCGCAGAAGAACTACAATGCCATGTCGCTCGATGAGGTAACCGCGGTCACGCCCTCGATTCATTGGCGCGAATTTCTTGAAGTCGCCCATATCACCGGCATCGATGGCGTCATCGTCGGCCAGCCGGAATTTTTCCGCCAGGTGGAAGCATCGCTCGGCAGCCAGCCGCTCGAGGCGTGGAAGACTTATTTGCGCTGGCAGCTGGCTCATACTTACGCTGACAAGGCAGGTGGTCGTTTCGACGCCGAGGACTTCAACTTCTTCGGCAAAATCCTCAACGGCACGTCAAAGCAGCGCGAGCGTTTCAAGCGCGTGCTCGACGCCGAGGAAGAGTGCCTGGGTGACGCGCTCGGACAGCTTTACGTCGAGCGTTACTTCACTCCAGCGTCGAAGGAGCGTTATGCCAAGCTCACCGACGAGGTCTTCGGCACCATGGGCGAGCACATCCGCGCGCTGGATTGGATGAGCGAGCAGACAAAGGAACGAGCAGTGCGCAAGCTGGCGGCGGTCGTGAAAAAGGTGGGTTACGCCGATCACTGGCGGGACTACTCGACCTACTCGGTCGATCGCAATTCCTATTTGATGAATAACGTCCGCGGCATCATCTGGCAGACTGAATTCGCCATCGCCAAGCTCCACCGGCCGGTCGATCGGACCGAGTGGGAAATAACTCCGCAGACCTATAACGCCTACTACAACCCCTCCAACAACGAGATCGTTCTTCCCGCGGCCATCTTCATTTTGCCCGGCATCGACGATTCGCAGATCGACGACGCGATCGTCTATGGTTATGCCGCCGGCACCACTATCGGCCATGAGCTCACCCACGGCTTCGACGACCAGGGCCGCCAATTCGATGAGCGCGGCAATCTCCAGGATTGGTGGACAAAGGACGACGCGGCTGAATTCATGAAGCGCGCCCAGGGAATCGTGAAGCAGTTTAACGAGTACGTCGCGGTCGCCACGATGCATGTGAACGGCAGCGCGACCCAGGGCGAAAACATCGCGGACCTGGGTGGCATCACCATCGCGTGGGACGCTTTCAAGAAAACCGAGCAATATAAGAGCGGGAAATCGATCGGCGGCTACACTCCCGCGCAACGCTATTTCATTGGCTGGGCTCTCGGTTGGATGAACCAGATCCGTCCGGAGAATCTTGCCGTCCGGGTGAAGACCGACGTTCACGCGCCGAGCTTCCTCCGCGTTACCGGCCCGGTCACGAATATGGTGCCGTTCTACGAAGCGTTCGGCGTGAAGCCTGGCGACAAGATGTATCGCGGCGACGAAGCGCGGGTGAAGATTTGGTAGCGCGCGTTATTTGGAGGGACGGGCGCTGTCCCGTCCCTCAGTGCGGGCGCGCCGCGGCCAGTAATGTTTAGGGACGCCACAGCGGGCGTCCCTCCAGTTGTCGTTATTCTAGTTTCCGGGCCAGCATCATTCCGTCGCGCACGGTTAGGCAGACATACTCGACACGGGGGTCGGACTGCACCATCTGGTCAAACGCCACTATCGCGTGATCGTCGGCGTCCTTTGGATCGAGCACCTTGCCGCTCCAGAGGACGTTGTCGGCGACGATGAGGCCACCGGGTTTGAGAAGGGGCAGGGAAGCTTCGTAATAGTTGGCGTAGTTTGCCTTGTCCGCGTCGATGAAGACAAGGTCGAGCGGGCCTGATAGCGTCTTGATGGTTTCTAACGCCGGTCCCATCCGAATAGTAATCTTGTGTCCGTGCGGGCTCTCGGAAAAGTAACGCCGTGCGATCGCTTCCGCTTTCGGGTCTACCTCACAGGTGATGAGCCGTCCGTCGTCCGGCAAACCTTCGGCCATCATGAGCGCGCTGTAGCCGGTGAACATTCCGATCTCGAGAATTGTGCGGGCTCCGGTGAGGCGGACGAGCATTTTGAGAAAACGTCCCTCGATGACATCGATCTGCATCTGGGGCCGGTCCATCTCTCGATATGTTTCCTCGCGGAGACGGACGTGGAGATCGGTCTCCGGCTCAGTATGATCGCGGGCGAACTGCTCCACGGCAGCGTCGATGAAGTCATTCATACATTGCAGGCTTGGACGGCGGACATTGATCCCGGAGTTAAGCTTAGTCCACGAGAAGACGTGAGCCGAAATCTCGAGCTCCTAAGCGGCGACTGAGCGCCACTGCTACAGCAATTGCGGAGGCCAAGCGGTGCGCTTGCCCAACAATTTCCAGAGGCCGCGCTCGTCCAACGCGGCGCTGAGCGCCGCGACTACAGCGTTGCGCGGAAGCGTCCGCCGCTTCGGCTACAGCTTGCCCATCACGAGCAGGATAATCAGAATCACCAGGAGCAATCCACCGGGGCCGTAGTAATAGCCGCCGCCGGCGTAGCCGCCGCCGCCGAGGGCGAGGATCAAAAGGATGATCAGGATAATTCCGAGAGTGCTGATTGCGAGTGTGCGACGAGCTAGCTTCATGAACGGTGATTCTCAGAACCGCGCGGCCATGTCAATCATTCCCGTTCCCGAACCGGCGGACTGGCCGGCCCGAGCAGTCCTTTTTGGGACCCGCTCCGTGGCGATCCGGCTTCGAAAAAATCGTCGCCGATCTCGCGCCGAAGTAGGTCCGGAAAACTGGAGGGACGGGCGCTGTCCCGTCCCTGAGAACACCGGGACGGCAGCGACGTTCCTCCAATTAAGGGACGCCACAGCGGGCGTCCCCTCCATTAACGAACGCTCGCCGTCTTCGGTTCCTGCTCTTTGATCCAGCGCTCGACGCGTTCCTGAAGAAGGTCGAGCGGCATGGCGCCGCCGTTCAGGATCTCGTCGTGGAATTTCTTGATGTCGAACTTTGGCCCAAGCTGGGTCTTCGCTTGCTCGCGGAGTTTGCGAATGGTGAGCTGCCCCATCTTGTAGGCGAGAGCCTGGCCGGGCCAGGCGACGTAACGGTCAGTCTCGGTCTGGGCCAGGGCGTCGTTAACATCGTTGGCGTGCATGAACTCGATCACCTTGTCGCGGCTCCAGTTCTTGTCGTGAATGCCGGTATCGACCACCAGGCGAACGGCCCGGAACAACTCCGAATTTAGACGGCCATAGTCGGAGACAGGATCCTTGTAGAAGCCGATCTCCTTGCCGAGCTCCTCGGAGTAAAGCGCCCAGCCCTCGGCATAGGAAGAGTAGCCGCCGCGGAGCCGAAACTTCGGCAGGTCGGGCAACGTCTGGGCGATGCTGATTTGCATATGATGACCGGGAACGCCCTCGTGATAGGCAACGGCTTCGTCGAGCACCAAAGTGCGTTTCGTCGGATCGGCCACGGCAACAACTACGCGTCCGGGCCGTTTGCCGTCTGGCGTGCCGGCGACATAGTGGGTCGCCTCAGCCTTAGCAAAACCAGGAATCGGCTCCACCGTCACCGGCGACTTCGGCAGGAGACCGAACAATTCCGGAAGCTTGGGCTGCATTTGGTCGATGTATTTTTTGAAGTCATCGACAATCTGCTGCTCGCTTTGCGGTTTCCATTTGGCGTCGTTGTTAATTTTCTCCCGGAAACTGGCGAGATCCTTGAATCCCTGTTCCTTGGCGAGCTTCGTCATCTCAGCCGTGATGCGTTCCACTTCTTTCAGTCCGATCTCATGCACCTCGGCGGGCGTAACGTTCATCGTGGTCATCATCTTCACGGCTTCGGCATAGCGCCGTTTGCCGTCCGGCAGGGTTTCGACCGAGATCTCCGGGCGTCCTTTCGGGAGGTATTCTGTCCGGAGGAACTCGGCGAACTTTTTGTAGGCGGGCATCACATCGTCGTTAACCGCTTTCGTCATCTCGTCGGTCAGACGCTTCTTGTCCTCGTCCGAAAACGTCGCCGGAAACTTCTTGGTTGGCAGGACAAACGGGTTCGCTTCGACGATGCCGTCGCATTGGCCAGGCAGCTTCTCGAGAACGAGCTTGGGCGGCATCAGGCCGTCTTTCATTCCCTGTTTCAGGACTTCGGCGACCTGATCGAAAACGCGGGGGACCTGGTGCAGCCGGGAAATATAATCCTGGTAATGCTGGACCGAATCGAACGGCACGCTGAGCGGCAGATCCGCGAGACGGGTGTGAACGCCATTCTGCTGGTTCACTGGCATCTCGAAGTTTTTCAGGTCGTAGTTCACGTCCTCCCGCTCGAGTTGCCGCTCCAGGAGCTGATGGCTCAGGAGATCCGTGTCGGTCATTCCATCAGTCGGAATAGCTTTGAGGCGTTTTAGGAAATCGTCCGCTTCCGCATGCTGCCGCGCGATTTCCGCCAGGGAAACCTGGCTGAGCAGCGCATTGTATCGGTAATCGCCAAAGGAGGTCGCCCGCTCCGGCGAGTTCTTGAGGCCCGTCTCATAAAACTCGTCAAAGAGTGCATTCTGTTTCGCCAGTCGATCGGCGACTGGGGATGTCTCCGCGAATGCGAAAGAGGCCAGGGCCAGGAAAAATCCGCAAATAATATTTCGCATTCGGAAAGCTAGCAGAGTGCATCCGCGGCGCACGGAGGAATCGATGTAACGGCGGTCTGTGACCGCCGACGTTTTTTGATGCCGGCGTCGTTCGCCGATCGGCGGTCATAGACAGCCGCTACAAGGACGCGGGAGTCTCGCCAGCGGCGATGCGACCGCGCGTCGCGAAACGCTCGATGAGGTAGTAGGTCACCGGAATCAGAAAGATCGCGATGATTGTGGCGGCGAGCATGCCGCCAATAACAGTCGTGCCCATAATGCGTCTCCCGACAGCGCCCGCTCCCGACGCGCGAAACAGTGGGACGCAACCGAGGATAAACGCGAAGGAGGTCATGATGATCGGACGCAGGCGCAACCGTGCGCCTTCGAGCGCGGCTTCGAGCAACGGCGTGCCGCGTTCATAGGAAAGCTTCGCAAACTCGACGATCAGGATCGCGTTCTTGGCCGCAAGGCCGATTAACATGACCAGTCCAATCTGGGCGTAAACGTTGTTCTCCATGCCGCGGGCCCAGAGCGCCGCGAAAGCGCCGAAGACTGCGATCGGTGTGCCGAGCAGGACACTGAAAGGCAACGTCCAGCTCTCGTAGAGCGCGGCGAGGATGAGAAAAACAAAGAGCAACGAGACGCCAAAGATCACGCTAGGCGGCACACCTTCCTGCGCTTTCTTTTCCTGGAACGACATCGCGGAATAGTCGTAACCCATTTCGCTCGGCATCGTTTGCGCGAAGGTTTGCTCCAGGGCCTTCATCGCATCGCGCGAGCTGTATCCCGGCGCAGCGGCGGCGTTGATCTGCGCGGCCCGGTAAAGATTGAAACGGATCGTGAACTCCGGCCCGGCCCGCGTTTGGACACTTGTCACCGTGCTGAGCGGGACCATCTCGTTGTTCGAATTGCGAACGTGAAACAGTCCGACGTTTTCCGCCTTGGTCCGGAATTCGCCTTCGGCTTGAACGAACACCTGCCATTGCCGGCCGAAACGATTGAAGTAGTTCACGAAGTAACCTCCCATGAAAGTCTGCAACGTCTGGCTGACCTGGGTGAGATCGACGCCCTGCTTGAGAACTTTGTCGCGATCGACATCGATGAAGACCTGCGGCACGGAAGGCAGGAAGGTACTTGTGGCTGAGGCGATCTCCGGCCGTTTGTGGATGGCCTCGAGAAAACGGTTCAGATTTTCACCGAGAAACGCCGGGTCGCGGCCGGCGCGATCTTCGAGCATGAAGGTTACGCCTCCCGACGTGCCGATGCCTGGAATAGCCGGGGGCGGGAAGGAGAAGCCGATCCCCTCCGGGATGGCGGCGAGCTTCTTGTTGATCGTTTGTTTGAGCGCGGCGTACTGCTCGTTAGGCGCGGTTCGTTCGTCCCACGGCTTAAGGGTGATAAAGAAGAAGGCATTGAAGGTTGTCTGGACGGTGCTGAGCAGATTGAATCCGATCACGCTGGTGACGTGGGCTACGCCAGGCGTATTGAGCAAAGCTTGCTCGACTTTGCGGGCGGCATCGCCCGTCCGTTCCATCGACGCGGCATAAGGCAAGGCAAGCGAGCCGTACAAATAACCCTGGTCTTCCTCGGGCAAAAAGCCGGACGACAGCCGCGAACCGAAGAGGCCGGCAAGCACCGCGAAAACGACGAGCAGCGCCATGCTGACTGCGCCCTTGCGAATCGCAATTCGCGACACGCTCACGTAGCGATCGGTCGTACGTTTGAAGACTCGATTGAAGCGCTCGAAGAACCAGCCGAGCGGACCGCGCGCAGCTTTTCGCGGGCGCAACAAGAGTGCGGAAAGCGCCGGGCTTAGAGTGAGCGCGTTGAACGCCGAGAGGAGGACGGAGATGGCAATGGTAAGCGCGAACTGCTGATATAAGCGTCCGGTAATTCCCGGAATGAACGCAGTCGGCACGAACACCGCCGACAGGACCAGCGCGATTCCGATGACCGGCCCCGACACTTCCTCCATCGCGCGCACGGTGGCGTCGCGCGGCGACATGCCTTCCTCGATGTGATGCTCGACGGCTTCGACGACAACGATGGCGTCGTCGACCACCAGACCGATTGCGAGAACGAGACCAAAAAGCGCGAGGGTGTTGATGGTGAACCCGAAAAGCGGGAAGAGCATGAACGTGCCGATGAGCGAGACCGGCACCGCACAAAGCGGGATCAGGGTTGCGCGCCACCCCTGCAAGAAGACGAAGACGACGAGAATAACGAGCGCGAGCGCTTCGATGAGCGTCAGAACAATCTCGTGCATCCCGGCCGTTACGGCGCGGGTGGTGTCGAGCCCAACCACGTACGACATATCGGCGGGGAACTGTGGGGAGACGCGCGCCATTAACGCTTTCACGCCGTTCGCCGCTTCGAGCGCGTTCGTTCCCGGGAGCTGGTAGCAGGCGAGGACGGCCGACGGTTTTCCGTCAAGGCGGCCATTCAAGGTATAGACCTGGGCGCCGAGCTCGATCCGCGCGACTTCTTTCAAGCGCAGGAGTGAGCCGTCGGGATTCGCGCGAATGACAATTTCGCCGAATTCTTCGGCACTCGTCAGGCGACCGGGCGAACGGACGGTGTAGGTGAACTCCTGCCCGGGCGGCGCAGGTTCACCGCCGATTTGCCCGGCGGGATTGACGGTGTTCTGCGCGCGCAGGGCGTTGATAATGTCGGTCACCGTCACGCTGAGTTTCGCCAGCTGGTCGGGCTTTACCCAGAGGCGCATCGCGTATTGGCCCGCGCCGAACACCTGGACATTGGAAATGCCGGGAACGCGGGTGATCTGGTCGATGAGATTGATGTTCGCGTAATTGGCGAGGAAGACGTTGTTGTAGGTGCCCTTCGGCGAATTGAGCGAGATGAGGAGCAGGGGAGCGGTCGTCGACTTCTGGACGGTCACGCCCGCGTTCACGACATCCTGCGGCAACTGCGAGCTTGCCTGGTTCACTCGCATCTGGGTCAGGATGTGATCGACGTTCGGATCGGTCGCGACGTCGAAGTTGATTGTCATCCGGATCGAACCGTTGGCGTTGACGGACTGGATGTAGTTGCTCTTATCCACGCCACTCATCTGCTGCTCGATCGGCGCCGCGACCGATTGCTCGATCGTCTGGGCATCAGCGCCGGTGTAATTAGCGCGGACCTGGATCTCCGGCGGAACGATGTTTGGATACTGAGAGATCGGCAATTGAATCATCGCGACGGCGCCGACGAGTGTCATCAGGATCGCGATGACGATCGCGACAATCGGCCGTCGGATGAAGAACTTCGACATCGCGTGGCCTAACGAATCGTCGGCGTCGGCGACGGAGACGGCGGCGTCCAGGGCTTCGGGTTTACCGTCCCGCCTTCGCGCGCCTTCTGAATCCCTTCGACGATGATCTTGTCGCCGGCCTTCAGGCCTTCTTCCACGATCCATTCATGGTCGATCCGGCGGCCCATTTTGACCGGCTGAATGTGCACCTTGTTGTCGGGCCTGACGACCGCGACCTGAGTCGTGCCCTGGAGCTCGGTCACCGCGCGTTGCGGGACGAGGAGCGCGCCGCGTTTCACTTCGGAAAGGACGCGAATCCGCGCGAACTGCCCTGGCCGCAGAATATTTCCTGGATTCGGAAACAACGCGGCGACCCGGAGCGATCCGGTGCGGACGTCGACCTGATTGTCGGCGGCGAACCATTCGCCGGTGTGCGGGTAAACCGAACCGTCGGCGAGGATCAGCTCGAAACGCAGTTCTTTCTCGTGCGCAATTCGAACCTGCGGATCGGCGTAGCGCCTCGAATACTCCGAGAAACGCTGCTCGCTTACCGTGAAATAGGCCTTGATCGGATCGACCTTCGTAACCGTCGTCAAAGTGGTGCCCGCGCTAATGAGATCGCCAACCTGCACTTTCACGAGCCCGGCAATCCCATCCACCGGCGCGTGAATGGTCGTGTAATCGAGACTCAGTTGTGACTGTTCCACCGCCGCCCGCTGCGCTTCGGCCTGGGCGCGCGCGGCCGCGGCGCTTTGAGTGGCGTTATCACGCTCCTGCTCACTCGACACCTTCCGCTGAAATAAGTCGGCGGCGCGTTGCGCATTCATTTCCGCCTGCTTCGCGGACGCGTCCGCTTGGAGGAATGCCGCTTTCGCCTGCGCCAGCGCCGCTTCGAATGGACGCCGATCGATTTCAAAAAGGACGTCGTCCTTTTTTACCAGCTGTCCTTCCTTGTAGTTCTGCGAGACGAGATAACCCTGCACCCGCGATTGGATCGTCGCGTTCACCGACGCATCGAGCTGGCCAACGTACTCATTATAGATCGGTACATCCTGCTGTTTCACTTCCGTGACGAGGACGTCCGGAGGCGGGGGAGGGGGCGGCGCTTTTGGCCCGCAACCGGGAATCGCAACAGCAATGAGCACTGCGAGGAGCAGAGGCCGCGCGACCGAAGCTGAGTTTCCCGTCATGCCCAGTAACCGTTTACCGACCCACTGTCTTCATGAGGTGCTCTGGATAGCACTCGCCTTCGATTTGGATGTCGGCTGCAGCGCGCTCGAGCTCGGCAAAGTCATGGGTCGTGAGATCGACCTTAGCCGCGCCAATATTTTCCTCAAGCCGATGCAACTTGGTCGTTCCGGGGATCGGTCCGATCTACGGTTTCTACGAGACTCCAACACCCTGCAGCGCGAATCAATTTCGCGCCTCTCGACATTGTAAGGTTTCGCCGCACGAAACGATACGTTGATCGCCCGATTGTGTGCGGCTGCGGCAATGACGATCTTCGTGGTCTATGCGACTTCGCGAATACAAGGAAGGGCCGGTCGATGTGCTCGAGCTCGAAGGAGAGATCGACATGCACTTCGCCCCGGTGCTGCGCCGGCTCTTGTCGGGGAAGCGTGATACCCAGTGCCCTGCTCTGCTTCTCGATCTGTCGAAGGTCGAGTTCATCGACTCCACCGGCTTGGCGGTCATCCTCGCGCACCTCCGCGACACAGCCGCCTACAACGGCCGGTTTTGCATCGGCGGCCTTTCCGAGAACGTCCGCACGATCTTCGAAATCGTGCGGCTCGAGCGCGCGATGCCTATATTCCGGGATGCGGGCGCGGCGAAACAGGCCTTGCTGTCGGGACGCATCCCGGCCGTGTCGGAGCCGCTTTTCGCTGCGGCGGCCTGAGGGAGTAGGCGGTTACCCATGCGCGTCGCCATAGCGTTTCATACAGGAGATCGGTGCGACTGAGAATTGGCTCCAAGGAATCGCCGTCTGATCGCCGGTCGACTCGCGTTTGTCTTATATGAGCGAACAAATTCCTCTCGATTCATCTTCCTTGGCGGATAATCCGAAGGCGGATGCAAAACGCGACGATCACACCCGGGAAGTGCTCTCCGATGTGGCTTACAAACGCCTCGGGATCGTCAACGTCGCATTCTATGGAAAAGCGAATGCCGGGCCCGATGGGTGGGTCTTGATCGATGCCGGCGTAGCTGGGTCGGCCGGGTTGATTCGACGGGCGGCGGAAGAACGTTTCGGCGAAGCAGCGCGGCCAGCGGCGATCATCATGACTCATGGCCACTTCGATCACGCGGGCGGTCTCGAGACGCTCGCTGAAGAGTGGGACGTTCCCATCTTCGCCCACGAATTGGAACTGGCTTACCTGAACGGCAACGCTTCCTATCCGCCGGCGGATCCAAGTGTGGGCGGCGGTATGATGGCGCTGCTTTCGCCGCTGTATCCCCGTTCTCCATATGACGTCGCTCGTTGGCTCAAGCCTTTGCCGGCCGATGGCGGCATTCCGCATATGCCGGGCTGGAAGTGGATTCACGTCCCCGGTCATACTCCGGGCCAGATCGCGCTCTGGCGAGAGGGCGATCGCGTGCTCCTTGCGGCCGACGCTTTCATCACGACGCGACAGGAATCAGCGTATGCGGTGGTGGCGCAGAAGCCGGAGATGCACGGACCGCCGATGTATTTTACTCAGGATTGGGATGCGGCTCACAAGTCTGTAGAACGTCTTGCCGCACTTGAGCCCGAGTTGGTCATCACGGGGCACGGGCCTGCGATGCAAGGACCGGAAATGCGCAATGCTCTCAAGGAACTCGCGCGAAACTTCGATGAAATCGCGGTGCCCAAAGATGGCCGCTACGTCAAGGAACCTGCGACGGTAGAATCTGGAAGAGCCTATCAGTGATGGCTACTGACCAAAGCTCTTGCGGCACGCAGGCCAGAGTTGGCTGATCTCCGATGGCCTCTCCGCAAAAAGTAGACAACTACTGTTCTGGCCTTCGGAATGCTAAAGCGGAACGTTGTTCCGGAAATCTGCGCATTGTCGGCGCTGACTGATCCGCCGTGCGCTTCCACGATTTATTTCACGATCGTGAGTCCCACGCCACTGCCTTCTCGTTCAGGATCCGTAGCGAGCTTGTCGAAAACTCTCCCCGCATCAACGGAGAAATTGGTTGTAGATCAGGACCGCGAGAACTAGTGCGGCGAGCGCCAGGAGCAGGTAAAAGGGTCTGCTTTTTACCCCTCTTAGCCTGCCAGTGCTGGCCGGCGAGCAGTGACGGCACTGGTGGTCGGCGATGGCGAGGGCGTGGCCGCAGGCCACACACGATTCGAGAGACATCTGGCAGCACGGTACAATCGTTAACCTAAGTTACCTAGCGGTATCTGGAACCCTCTACCGCGCACCCATCCCCTTTGTTCAGGCGCGCCATTCGCGCTGAGATGGGTTGCGAAACCGCAGTTAGCGAACATAGTAAAAAATTAGCGATAACCTGCATACTCTGGCGCGGCTCATCCACGAGGAGGGCCCGGCGTTGCTTGTCCGGTGGAGGCAGCAAATTGAGCAACTTCCCTCCGCTCAGCACCTCGATACGCCTGCTCTTAACGACCACATCCCACACTTCCTAGAGGAACTGGTGGAAGCGCTTGAATCGGAATCGCGCCCGACAATTCCAGAGGCCTTGGAAGGAAGCAGCCCTCCGGCGCATGGTTTGCAGCGGCTCCAGGAAGCCTTTGATCTGGAGGAAGTCGTCGCCGAGTACAACATTCTCCGCGGCTGCATTCACGATCTCGCGGACAAACACCGGATAAGTCTCCAAGGAGAGCCGTTCCACATTATAAATCGCGTCCTCGACCAGGCGATCGGGCTAGCCGTCCAAACCTACGCTACGCAACGAGCCCTGGAGGTGCAGCGCCGCCGGGAAGAATATCTCGCCTTCGTTGCTCACGACCTTCGAACTCCACTCAACGCGGTTTCATTGGCTACGAGAGTTCTCGAAGTAACGTACCGCGAGCCGACCCAGCGGACTGAAACCGGACAGATGCTAAGAACCCTGGCCCGCAACGTCCAACATCTCCAGCGGCTTGTTGAAAAGATAATCGAAGAGAACACGAATCTTCAAACCGAGACTGGGATCAAACTAGAGCGGCGTGAGCTCGATTTGTGGCCGCTCGTCCAGGGTCTGATTCACGATCTTCGGCCCGTGGCCGGAACGGGCAGCACGCAGCTCATCAATAAAGTCCCGCAGCGTCTCGTCGTTTTTGCCGACGCGAGTCTATTACGCCGGATTTTCCAAAACTTGATTGCCAATGCCATCAGGTTCACGCCCCGCGGGAAAGTTCTGATTAAAGCGCAGCAAATTGAGACCGAAGGTCTGGTCGAGTGCCGCGTGACCGACAACGGGAGTGGAATCTCGCCGGGCCGGCTGGGGAGAGTGTTCGACGAACTGGAAACCGATTCACCCGGAGAGGGTGGCTTGGGTCTTGGCCTCGCTATTGTGAAAACGTTTGTGGAAGCCCATGGCGGGAAGGTAACAGTAGAAAGCACGGAAGGCGCTGGCTCGACGTTTCAGTTTACGCTGCCGAATAAGCCCGACTGATCAACGCAGGCTGCTGCCCGCTCGTTCGATGATTCGGATATGAGCCCGCAGTGCCGATGATGGATTCTGGTTTCACCCCGCTTGACCGGTGTAGACGGCTCGGCATTCGGCACATGCCTCCAACCGCAACGTGGACGAGAGGGTAGCGAAGCGCGCGTTCATTGAAATTCGAACGCGCCTGCGTCTATACTTGAAACTCTGAAGCGCTTCTTCTTCATCCTCGTCCTGTTCGTGTTGGCCGGCGCGACCGGCGTTTACATCGATTGGGTTTGGAAGCGCCCGCTCTCGCCGCGCGGTGGGCGTTATTTTTTCCATCGGGTGGAGCTGCCCGTTCCATCGTTTCGGCAAGGAGATGAGAAATGGAGCGACGATCCCCTTGGTGGTGTCGAGGAAAATGGAACCATGGGCAGCGCGGGGTGCGCCGTCGCGTCGGCCGCGATGGTATTCCAGTCTTACGGGATAAAGGTTGATCCGCAGCACATTGAACTGGTTCCTCACGGCCACGGGCGGTTACACCGACGAAGGCTGGCTCTATTGGGATCGCGCCGCGTGGTGGGCGCCGGAGCGCGTCCGGCATGTCTACGAAGATTTGGCGTCGTATCAGTTGATCGATTCGAACCTCGACCGCGGCAATCCTGTCATTGTGCGAGTCCGCTTCCCGAGCGGCGTCACACATTTTGTCGTCATCGCCGGCAAGGAGGGATTCGATTACCTCATCCGCGATCCCGGTGCGGGTGCGGCAAAGGGCCTTTATCCGCTTCGCGAGCTCGGGAGCGACATCGAGGCGCTCCGTTTTTATGAACGGTTAACGCCATCCGACACACGCGTCGCAGCGCGGCATTGAATCAATCTGGGATTTCCGCCTCGACGAGTTTTGCCAGGAGAACGAGCGACTCCTGCCACCCGAGGTAACACATCTCGGCCGGGATCATGTCAGGCACGCCTTCCTGCACGACCTGCAAATCCGTCCCGCACATGACCTTCGTCAGCGTCACCGTTACCTGCATTTCCCCCGGCATGTTCGGGTCGTCGAATTTGTCGGTGTAGCGGATCCGTTCGTTAGGCGCGAGCTCGAGATAGGTCCCGCCGAAAGAGTGGCTCTTGCCCGTGGTAAAGTTCGTGAACGACATTTTGTGGCGGCCGCCAACTTTGGCATCCATCTCGTGGACCTTGCCGGTGAACCCGTTAGGCGGCAGCCATTTCGCCATCGCGTCCGGATCGAGGAAGGCGCGGTAGACTCTTTCCGGTGTTGCCCGAAGGACTCGATGAAGGCGGATCGTATTGGTTCCCATAATCAATTGATATCGCTGTGCTCCAACTGCGATGCAACGCAGAACTCGAGCGCCCGACGATTGCGAGGCGGAAACTTCCGCGCCTTATTTGCGGGTCTTCTTTTTGCGAGAACCGTACTTGAGAGAACGACGCTCCGCGTTAGCCACGGCCGTGCTGTCGGTCTTTTCGTTCAGGCGGAGGTTCGGGTTCACTCCCGCTTCCTTGTAAAGCACCTCGCGGATCGCTGCCGACTTGTTCCCGCAATGCTTTTTATCGGCCAGGGCCTGGAGAGCGCGGTCGAGGGCAAGCGGAAGAGTGATGGTGATCGCTGTGGTTTCCTTATCCCGCACGGCGCCGACCGTGGTCGAATCGAGAGGGAACGGCAAGGAAATTCAGTCTTGACAATGTGTATGATACAATAATACAGATAACGCCATGCCCAGAACGAAGCTGCCCCAGGGCAGTGTCCCGGTGACGTTCCGACTCCCTAGACAAATCCACAAACTTCTCGTCGCGAAAGCTCGGCGGACAGAACTGAGCCTCGCTGAATTAATCCGTCGCGCTTTGCGCCGGGAAATCGCGGCCGCTGGAGGCCGAGCCCGTGATGGACGCTAATCTGTGACTCTCTTTCGCTATCCCCATTTTCCGACGTTGCCGAAAACGGAGCTAGGCCCGTCCCGGGAGGATGCTCCGCAAGCGCCGCGTTCCAACGGCTGGGGAGCCGTGCGATCAAAACGGCGACAGCGAAGAATAACCTCTTCGCGATCGCGGTTAACCGAGGACACGACGTGGGGTTCGTGGGTGTTGATTTGGAGCGCGGCGCAGTCTGGGAGTTAATTAACAGGGAGAAGAAATATCATGGGCGATAAGCTGAAACTGTGGTTCCACCCGGAAGTGGATTACCTCGAAGTGACCTTTTCCGACGCGTCTGGCCACATGCGCCCGACTAGCAGCGACGCGGTGATGAAGCGCGTGGACGACGAAGGCCGGATCATCGGCTTCAGCGTGTTCGGCGTTAGCAGATTCCAAAAAGATCGTCCGCTGGTGGTTGAACTGGCTGCTCGAACGTAACGATCACAGACCGCTGCCGCACGCTGCGCGGAAGGCGTTCAGAAGTTTTAACGTGATCGGGCCCGGCCTGCCGTCGCCGATGTTGCGGTTGTCGACGCTGACGATCGGCAGCACTTCGCGGGTGGTGCTGGTGAGGAATGCTTCATCGGCCGCGAAGAGATCGTCATCGCGCAAAATCTGCTCGCGAACTTCGATGTTCGTGTTGCGCCCGATTTCGAAAAGGAACTCCCGAGTGATCCCGGGCAGCAGACCCGATTCGAGCGGGGGTGTGAGGGCGGCTCTGTTTTTGACGATGAACAGATTCGATTGTGTGCACTCGGTTAACTCGCCGCGATAATTCCGCATCACGGCTTCGAAAGCGCCGCGCTTCAGAGCCTGCTGCGCAGCCAGCGCCGAGTTCATCAGGTTGTTGCTCTTGATCATCGGATTGACCGATTGCGGATGATTCCGGACGACGTCGACGAGCGCCACCTTCACGCCACGCTCGTAAATCTCGGTCGCGGGGGAGGGGAGCGGTTTAACGATGATCACCCAGGACGGCCGCGGCGTTGCCTGTATGTCGTAGGTCAGTTCGCCTACGCCGCGGGTGACCAGGACGCGGACGTACCCCTCGTTCCCGTCGAGCTTGGCGGCCGCAATTGTATCGCGAATATGCAAGGCCAGTTCCTCGTCCGTGAACGGGATCGGGAGATCGATGAGTCGCGCCGAGTTGCGAAGCCGGCTCGTGTGGCGGTCGAAGAGAAAGAGCCGGCCGCCATACGTTCGCAAGGTTTCGTAGATTCCCTCGCCGTAGAGAAATCCATGATCGAAAACAGGAATGACCGCCTCGTGTTCCGCTGAGACCCGGCCGTTTACATTAACTGTCGCTGCCACGGCCTAAGATGAACGGCCGGGCGCGACTCTGTCGAGCCGCGCGTCGCCAATCGAAGAGCGTCTCCAGACCCCCGTGATTCGTTCTCTCCTTGACAGCTTAGGAAAGAGAAAGCTACTCTCCTAATCACCTTAGGGAACCGTATGTCTGACGAAACCGCCGAACTCCTGCCGGGAACGCTCGACCTTCTGATTTTGAAAGCGGCCTCGCTCGGCCCGCTCCATGGCTACGGCGTCCTTCTGCGAATCAATCAAATTTCCAAGGGAGCGTTGCTCATCGAGCAGGGCGCGCTTTATCCGGCCTTGTTCCGTCTCGTTCGCCAGGGGTTGCTCGAGACGGAGTGGGACAAGTCGGAGAACAATCGGCGCGCGAAATATTATGAGCTCACTCGCAAAGGCCGGAAGCGTTTACGCGAGGAAACCGAATGGTGGAATCGCCTCGCCGCGGCTGTCGCGACCGTTCTTGCCGCGGAGCCCGAGAGCGCATGAGATCCTACCTGAGATCGCTCGTTGCGAAGTTTCTTCGCCGTTCCCGAACGGAGCAGGAACTCGACGAAGAGTTGCGCTCACACATCGAGCATCGCGCCCACGACCTGGAACTCTCCGGAGTGGAGCGCGCCCAGGCCGAGCGCCAGGCCCGGATCGAGTTTGGAAGCCAGGAACGGTTCAAGGAAGAATGCAGGGAAGCACTCGGGGGTAATGTCATCGACGCGCTGGCTCAGGATGCGCGTTTCAGTTTCCGCACCTTGCGCCGGTCGCCGGGATTTTTCCTGGTCGCAGTCCTCACCTTAGCGCTTGGGATCGGCGCTACCGTCGCGGCGTTTAGCGTGGTCAACGTTGTCCTTCTGCGACCCTTCGGGTATTCGGAGCCCGCACGGCTACTGTGGATCTATTCGCAACGGCCGGATAATCCGCGCACGAATTTTTCCGTGCCGGAATACTGTGATTACCGGGACCAGAATACGTCGTTTGAGGGCCTGGCTGCCGTCGCCTCATTCAACCCGAGTTTGTCGGACTCCGGGCGGGCCGAGCGGGTCCAAGGGGTCCGGATAACCGCGAACGCTTTCGCCCTTTTCGGAGTCCCTCCCTTGATCGGAAGAACGCTCGTCGCGGCGGACGATCGAAGTGGCGCTCCCGCGGTTATCGTGATTAGTCACAGCCTCTGGTCGCGGCGATATGGCAAAGACCCGGGAGTGATTGGCCGCAGCGTGAACTTGAACGGCGAGACGAGGGAAATCGTCGGGGTGCTGCCGGGCAATTTTGCCCTGCCTAATCTCGACAGCGACATCGTCGTCCCTTTGCAGCCGGATTCCGATCCGCGTCGGAACGCGCGGAACTCGGTAAATTTTCTGCGGATGATGGGCCGGCTCAAACCGACGGTCACGTTGCAACAGGCGCACGCCGAGCTCGATGCCATTCGGCAGAATTTGCACCGGCAATTCCCCGATTTTTACACTGGGAAGATTGGGATAACGATGGTTCGGCTGACGGAGGAAATCGTCACCAACATCCGGGCTGTGTTGATTACGATTTTCTGCGCGGCCGGCGCAGTTCTGCTAATCGGCTGCATCAACATCGCCGGCATTTCCCTTGCGCGAGCGGCCGCGCGCCAGCGGGAACTGGCCGTGCGCACCGCCTTGGGAGCGAGCCGCGGTCAACTCACCCGGCTTCTGTTGGTGGAGAGTTTCATCCTTGGTTTGATCGGCGGGTCGTTAGGCCTGGTTTTGGAAATTTGGGGGCAAAGCGCGCTTCTTCGCCTGGTTCCGACGGATCTGCCGAGGATTGAAAGCTTTTCCATCGACTGGCAGGTGTTTGCCTTTACCAGTCTCCTCGTTCTGGTGGCTACGCTGGTCTGCGGTCTCGCGCCTGCCTGGTTGCTCTCTCGCTCCGACCTTCGTGATGCGCTTCTCTCGGGAGGGCGCGGTTCCGCGGGCGGCAAAACGCAATCCCGCCTTCGCACGGGACTTGTGACCGGCCAGATTGCCCTCGCGCTTGTGCTCCTGGTCAATGCCGGTCTGTTGTTCCGGAGTTTTGTCCGGGTCAGTCAAGAACAACCGGGATTCGATTCCTCCGAGCTGATGACCGCGCGCTTTTCGCTGCCGCAAGTTGGCTACGCCGATCGCGCGGCGATCGTGCAGTTCTACGAAAAACTTCAACCGCGCGTCGCCACGGCGCCGGGTGTAAAAGCGGCGGGACTCGTCTCGATTTTGCCCCTCGCGCCCAAAAGCATTTCTTTCATTCACTTTACCCGTCCCGATCGGCCCCCGGGAAAACCCGAAGACACGCCTTCGACCAATTATCGGATCATTAGTCCCGATTACTTTCGGGCGATGGGGATTCCGCTCTTGGGCGGCCGTTACTTCACGGAGGAAGACGACGGAGAGCGTCCTTCGGTTGCGATCGTTAGCGCGGTGCTCGCGAAAAACCATTTTGCCGATCGATCGCCGATCGGCCAACGCATTCTAATCGACGACACCGACGCCGAGCCGAGGCCGGTCGAGATCGTTGGAGTAGTTGGCGCGGTGAAACAGACGAACTTGGAAATGCCGGCGAAACCCGACATCTATTTGCCGCTCCGGCAAGTCCCGAAAGACGGCGTTCCGTTCCTGCGCAACAGCACCTATTGGGTCATGAAAATGTCTCCCGGGGAGAGGGACGTCGACCAGTTCTTGCAGACCGAAATCCGCAAGGTCGACGCAAACATAGCCGTGAGTAGCGCCCGGCCCATGAGCGAAGTCGTGGGCGCGGCGCTGGCGGCGAGACGATTCAGTCTCTTACTCATTGGATGCTTTGCGAGCGCGGCGGTGTTTCTGGCCGCGTCGGGTTTGTACGCGGTGATCTCGTATGGCGTTCAACAACGCACGCGCGAGATCGGTGTGCGCCTCGCCCTGGGCGCGACGCACGGAAGTATCAGGGCGATGATTCTCAAAGAGGGAACGTTCCTGCTTGGAGTCGGGACTGCGGCCGGCGTCGTGATAGCGCTCAGCCTGGCGAAGCTTCTCGCAAATCAAATGTACGGAGTGAGCGAACGCGACCCAATCAGTTTCGCCGTCGTGAGCCTGCTGATCGCGATGATTTCGCTCCTGGCCTGCTGGATCGCCGCGCGCCGCGCCTTGAAGGTCGATCCGATTGTCGCGTTGCGATTGGAGTAGGGCTCCGCGTCGACGGTCGACGAGTTTGACGGCGTCGTGCCGGCCCGATAAGACAACCGCGTGAACAAAGGGGGGGCGCGGCGTTCCAGTTACGGTCCATGGCTCGTTGGCCTGGGCGCGGCGCTTTGGGGAACGGAGAGCGCGTGGCGTATACCGCTCAACGATCTGTTCGACGCGGACGTGATCGTGTTTTGGGAGCATGTCCTCATCCTGTTTATGTTTTTGCCGATCCTTTTTTCGCAGCTCGGCGAGATCCGAAAGATCGACAAACGCAGCTGGGGTTACCTGATCTTTTCCGGGTTCGCCGGCTCGGCTGTCGGCACAATCTTCTTCACGCTCGCCTTGAAAAACGGGAACCCGACCGTGGTCAACGTCATCCTGAATATTCAGCCGGTCATCTCCACTCTCGGCGCGTTTCTCCTTTTCCGGGATCGGCTCACGCCGCGATTCTTTCTCTTCGCCGGCATCGCGATCGTCGCCGGCATTTTTCTGTCAGTCGAACACCCGGCCCTCATCGGCGTTTCCTTTTCACAGGCCGGGCTCAATCTCGGGACGGGTTACGCTCTGATCTGCGCGGTTTTCTGGGGACTTTCCACCGTAGCCGGCCGCGGCGTCATGATCGGAATGCCACTTCGGCTCGCCGCGAGTCTGCGGATCGTCGTCGGCCTTGTCTGCATGACCTGCATTCTCGCCGGATACGGGAAACTTCAGGGCTCGTCGCTTTGGCCCGCCACGGCCCAAGCTCATCCCGGGACTGCGATTGTCGCGCTCCTCCTCCTGGCTTCGATTTCCGGCGGCATTCCTCTGCTCATTTACTTCGAGGGGCTGCGTCTGACGCGTGCGTCTACCGCTGGTTATTTTGAAATGATGCAAACGCTCGCCGCCGTCTGCATCACCTGGGGCTTCTTTCACGCCGCGCTTCGTCCCTACCAGATCGTTGCCGCAATTGTTCTGATCGGCGCTGTCGCCATGGTCCAGAAAGCCCAGGCCGCAGTCGAAACCGTCTGAGCCGCTGCTTTACGCAGCGAAGTCGAAACGCGTCGCCGTTTTCTCCCTGTCCGCTTTCTCAAAGACTGCGACCGCTGCCACGGCATCTTCGAGCGCAATCCCAGTGCTGTCGAAAATCGCGATTTCGTCGGCGTTGGTCCGGCCGGTCTTTCTGCCGGCAACAATCGCGGCGAGCTCGGCATAAACGTCTTCCTTTCGCATCAGCCCGGCGGCGATGGCGTGATGGGTGTCGCCGATGGTGCAGGATTGATCCAGGTGGTCCGCGACGACTTTCGCCGACGCCATCAGGGCCGGATCGATTTCCTGTTTGTGGTTGTCGTCCGCGCCGACCGCGGCGATGAACGTGCCGGGGCGGACATCTTCGCGTCTGATGAAAAACTCGGTAGCGGTCGTGCACGTAATGCAGACATCGCTGCCTCGGAGTGCGGATTGAAGGTCGCGGACTGGTTTGATGGCAATGCCGAGTTCCCTTGCCTGCATCTCAGCGAATTTTTCAGCGGCGTCTCCGTCGGAATCGAATGCATAAATTTTTTGCAGCGGAAGCGTCACAGAAATCGCGCGAAGTTGAGCGACAGCTTGCTGGCCGCAGCCGCAAATTGTGGCAACCGAGGAATCGGGGCGAGCCAGGTATTTGGCAGCGACCGCCGAAGCGGCGGCGGTCCGCTTAATCGTAATGTCAATCGAATCGAGAACGGCAAGCGGACGCCCATTCTCACCGTCGCAGACGACGATCAATCCCTGGATCGTCGGCAGATCGTGCGCGGCCCGGTTCGGCGGGAAGTTCGTATTAAGCTTCGCGACGATATAATCGCGTTCGCCTGGAAACAGGCCGGCCTTGATGTGAAGGCCGCCCTGTTTCGATTTGATCCCGAGAATGCCGGGCGCCGGCAATTTCCCTTCGCCCAGAAGCCGAAACATTTTTTCGACGGCATCGATGCACTCCTGAATTGTGAGCAGACGCGCGACTTCACTCCGCGAAAGGAGTAACACCGCCTCCGATTTCATGCGGGCGCGCCGACGAGGCTTGAGATTTCGTCGCCAGTTGTTTTTTCCACCGGGGATTCGCCGCGGCGGAAAATTCGTGCGCCCCGAGAGCCGCCGAGGACCACCCTTCCTCCACCGGCGCGCACCCAGGCGCCTTCCCGCATTCCGAGCACGGGCGTTTCGTTTTCTTCCAGGAATTGGATGATGCGCTCCTCCTGGGTCTCGCCCATATGCGTGGAATTCGGGTCGGGGTCCTGAAAATGCGGGCTGATCTGGAACGGGACCAGGCCTAACGAATCGAACGAACGCGGCTGGACGATCGGCATGTCCTTGGTCGTCCTGATCGTCGGGCCAGCGACGTTGGAGCCGGCACTGCTGCCGATGTACGGCGTGCCTTCGCGGACACGGCGGCGGATTGGCTCGATGAAATCAAGGTCCTGCAGAGCTTTCAAGAGCCGGAACGTGTTGCCGCCCCCGATAAAGATGGCGTCAGTCTCAAGGATCGCTTTGAGCGGATCACTGGCCGCGTGTGCCGAGCTCATGGCGTAACCCATTTCCGCGAATCGGGCCGTGGCCTTCGCCGCGTAACCGGCGCGGTCGGCCAGGGCGAACGGAAAGAACAGAATCGTTTTGCTGTCCCCGAGAAATTTTTTTATCTCTCCTTCGGCGTGGTCGAGATAGCCGCGCCCGTGAACGGTCGAGTTGCTAATCAGGAGGATGCGCATAAGCCGGCCTGCGTGTTACAGATGTAACATCACGATGCAGGTCCTGGAAACACAGGAGCGAGAAAAAATTTTGGGGCGCCGGCCAGCTCGGATTCGCCAAGCGAAACCTGTTGGTGAACAGTGCCGGCTCATGAGAAAGGTCGGCCTCGCTGTGATTTTCTTGTGGGCGGCTGCGGCTGCTCGCGCCGAGCCCCTCCTGCCCACGGATGACGGCACCACCTGGCAATACGAGTTGCGGGAGGAACAGGGCGGTCCGGCGGCGGGCCCGGCCACGACTACACCGGTTACGATTCGGATCGGCCGGGAAACATTCGCGGGGAAAGAGTTCATCAAACTTGTAACGATCGCCGACGATGTTGTGACCAGAACGGAACTGATGACGCTCGACGAGCATGGGTGGGTTTGCCATTTCCGCGGCGGCAAGGATGGCAGGATGGCGAAGCTCGATCCGCCCCAGACGCTCGTTCCGGCGACAATCAAGACCGGGGACTCGTGGGATTCCGATGGTGAAGTGGCCGGGATGGAAATACACCAGCACTTCGTGGTGGAAAAGGAGGAACCGGTGACCGTCGCGGCCGGAACGTTTCGCGCGTTCAAGATCCATTGCGAAGATTCGTCGGTCATGTCGGCGAAACTCGATCGGTGGTTTTTGCCCGGGATTGGTTTTGTGAGAGAAACCACGGTGGTGCGTGGTCCGACCGGGGGATTGCTCCAGCGCGCTACCCTCGATTTGCAAAAACGTCCCGAAGTCATCGCTAAACCGATCGTCTCACCGACCCCGGTTCCGGCGCCTAGCGCAACCCCGACCGCGCCCATGCGCGGTCCCGCTGTCGAAACCGATCCGGCCAAAGCTGGCAAGAAGCTGACCGTGGAAGTTTCGACGGACCCGGCGGGTGGTTCGAAATCGGAATTCAAATCTGACGCTGAAAACATTTATGTGCGGTGGCACGGCCATGGGTTGCCGGAGAATGCCAGGGTCCGCGTGGTTTGGATCGCCGAAGACGTGGGCGATCTGGTGGAACCGAATTTCGTCGTCGACGAAACCGAAAGCGTCGCGCCGACGTCCGATGCGAGCGCTCGTTTTACCCTGGGGCGTCCGCCGGATGGTTGGGCCGAAGGAAAATATCGGGTTGAGTTCTATATCAACGATGAGTTGGAAGAGACGGTCAGGGTCACGATCGTCAAATAGCTCCTGCGTCCCCTCTGGTGGGTCGCGACTCGTTAGGCCCGCAAAAAAACTTCCGAAATATCTTGTCGGTCTCGACTGCGTTTTGTAATCCTCCGGCAACCGAAGGAACATTATGAACAAAATCGGATTGGCGAACCTCGGATTTTTCCGAACGTCCCTCGCAGTCAGTCTGCCCCTCGTCCTCGCGACCAGCGTCCTTGCCCAGGCACCGCCGCCTTCGACGACTGAATCGGCCAACGTCCGCTCGTTTAATGAAAACGGCACGGAGGAAGCCGCCACCACAGAACGCGTGTTCATTACCGGGTCGGCCATTCCGGCCGTTCCGACTGCCGCGGAGGTGGGAGCAAATCCGGTCCTGAACGTCACGCGGGACCTGATTAACAAGACAGGCGACCGCACCACCGAAGAAGTGCTCCGCAATCTTACCGTGGCAAACGCGAATGGCGTCCCTGTTTCCAACAACGAGAACGGCTCGAACACCGCGGTGGGCGCGGCCACCATCGCTCTGCGCGGCTTCGACGCCCGGGCAACCCTCATCCTCCTCGATGGCCGCCGGGTTGCGCCTTATCCAACCGGTAACCGACGCGTCGTCTTCGTCGATTTGAATACGATTCCGGAGTCAGCCATCCAGAGCATTGAGATCTTGAAGGACGGCGCGTCCACCACCTACGGCGCGGATGCGGTGGCCGGCGTGGTGAACATCAAGCGCTGGCACGACTACCGCGGCGCGGAGGCGAAGTTCGAGTACGGCAACACGACGGACAAAGACTCAGGAACAATTAATACGGCCCTGACCTTTGGAGTGGGCGACGGAAAAACGAACGTCTCCGGGACAGTCAACTACTACCATCGGAATTCGATCTTCAATCACGACCGCGATTATTCCGCAGTGCCGCCATTTCTGAGCAGCAATGCGAGTCCTTACAACCTCCAGGTGACAAATGCCGCGGTGGCGGAAGCGGGCGGAGTCGTGATTCCGAGCGCAAATGGGAACCAGTTCGCGAGCGCGCCCAACGGCACGGACGGGTTGGCTCCGGCGAGTAACTACCTTTACGGCGCCGGCCGGCCGAGGTCGGGCCCAAATGGGTTCAACTTCAATGAATTCTCTCTCTCGTTTCCGTCCTCCGAGCGATATGGCGGTTACGTCGCGATGGATCACAAGATTTTCGGCGACCAAATGGTCATTTATGCAGACGGGATGTATCAAAACGTGAAGACCCACAATGAGCTGGCGGCTCCGGCCACGGGGAATTTCCAGACTCCCGGGTTTGTCACGATCGCAATCCCCCCACGGGTGGCCAATCCCGCGGGAACGACTCCGTTCGGCGGACCCACTTATGCCGACACCGGAGTGGCTCCGGGCGCGTTTAATCCCTTCAATCCATTCAACCAAATCATTTCTGGCGGAACGCGAGCGCGCCTGGCCGAGTTCGGCAACCGCCTCTTCGATAATCAAAGTGAGGCATGGCTCGGCACGATCGGGTTTCGCGGTGACAAGTTCTTTAACGGGACCTGGGGTTACGACACCGCCTTTCGCTATAGCGAGATCAAGAACACCACCACCGGAACCCAGGTCTCGATCTCGCGTTTTAACCGCATCCTAAACCAGGCTGATCCGATCTTTAATCCGGCCTCGTCGGAATACATCGGGACGACAGTGGCCTTCAATCCCTTCGGGGATTTCCGGGTTCCCATTCCCTCCAACGATGCTTCGGTCGAGTTCGCTCGCGTCCATCCGAGAGACATGGACACTTCGAAGCTCGCTACTATCGATGCTACCATCTATACGACCGCCCTTTTCGACTTACCGGCAGGCGGAGTTGGTTTCGCCCTTGGCGGCCAGTTCCGGCGTGAATCGCTGGACGAAGATCCCGACCAACTCAACATCAACGGCGATATCGCGGGCAATTCGGCGATCGCCCCCGCGCGCGGCGGACGAAAATCCTACGCCGTCTTCGTCGAGACGAGCATTCCGATCTTCAGCGAGAAGAATGCGATTGGCGGATTCCACGCCCTCGATATCAACGCCGCCGGTCGTTACGAAGCCTTTCTCAATAACGAGACAAGCGTCGCCGTGCCGAAGATAGGAGTGCGCTGGCAACCGATGGATGACTCGCTCACGGTGAGGTTCACCTGGGGACTAGGGTTCCGGGAACCGTCCTTAGAGGAGCTCTATTCCGCTCCCATCTCCGATATCCAGCCGTCCCATGATCCGCAAAATGGCGGCGCGTTCGAGCCGGAAACTACTACTCTCATCCAGAGTACGCCCGGACTTGCAGCCGGAAGATTCAGAGACCTTCAGCGGCGGCGTTGTTTGGACGCCGAAGTTTGTTCCCGGCCTGACGATTTCGACGGATATTTGGCAGATCGAGCGGACTGGCGTGGTCCAGTCCGCGTTTCTCGATGCGGTTTTGGCGCGCGAACAGGCTGGCACATTGCTGCCGGGGGAAAGCGTGGAACGTCTGCCCGACGGCACTATTACGCGAATCATCGTTTCCAACCGAAATGAAGCGTCCCAGAAAGCCAACGGCGTCGATTTCGGGATGCAATATCAATATCCCTCGAGCTTTGGCACCTTTACTTCGATAACCCAAGTCACCTATCTCAATTCTTTTGAAGTGCAGCGCGTCGAGGGCGGAATTACGGAACAACTGGCCGGCGTGACGACCGATCCCGGGGCAGTCCCAAGAGGGTTATTACAGGTGGAGAGGCAACAGCAGCCTCGAGTGGGCCTGGAAAGGCTTCGATCTGATCGGAACGGTTCGTTTGATCAGTGGCTTTATCGAGCAGGATCCTGATCTGGTTACCATTAACGTGGACAGGCGATGGCTCTTCGATCTTCAAGCGTCCTACGATTTCAGCGCCTTGGTTCACGAAACTTCGGAACAGCCCTAGCACTCAAAAGACAGCAAGGCCTCTGTTTCAACATCGGCGTCAGGCAAGATGAGCTTCTGGGATCACCTCTTGAAGGGCACTACCTTCACCATCGGCTGCAATAACGTTTTTGATACAGATCCGCCGTTCGCGTCCGGCCAGGGTGGAAACTCGGTCGGTTATCCGGGCTTCACCTACGATGCAACCGGACGCTTCTACTACGTGCGTCTGACGAAGAAATTCTGAGCGCCTAAACCAGCGACGCTTCCGGCGCCTTCTTGCGGCGCCAGCGGCGAACAGATAGGGCTTCGGACAAGTGCGTGTCGCGATTGTCTCTGCCATTCTCTTTCTCTCGGGATGCAGCGCGCTTCTTTTCCAGACGCTCTGGCTTCGGCTGAGCGGTCTGGCTTTCGGAAATTCGGTTTGGTCCGCGGCTTTGATTCTTTCGAGCTTTATGGCGGGCCTTGCGCTTGGCAGGCTCATCGCTTCTTCGGTCACCCTCGGGCGGCTGCGACCGCTGCGGGTCTACGCCGGATTGGAAATGATCGTGGCGATCTTTGGTTGCACCCTCGTGTTCGGATTCCGCTGCTCGGCGAATGGATGCGTCCTGTTTTCCAAGCTTTTTGGAGTCACCAGCAACTTCTCAACGTCCTCCGTTTCGCGGTTTCCTTTTTGATTCTTCTGATTCCCACGACTGCCATGGGACTAACCCTTCCCGTTCTGATGGAAGATCCGCTCTAAGACGGCAGGAGTTTGGGCTTGGCCTCGGCTCTCTTTATGGAGGTAACACCCTGGGTGCGATGGTTGGCGCACTGCTCGGCGAAATTTATCTCGTCCAGAGGTGCGGACTATGGGAACAGCATGGACCGCTGCCGGCGTGGGCTGCGCCGCAGCCGCAATCGCCTGGACGTTCGCCCGGACCGAGCCGACGCCAGCCAGGAAAGCTGAAGTGCGATTGCGGTTACGAATATCGTCTGAAACAAGGCTGCCCTGGAGTTTGCTCTTGGTGACCATGGGGGCCGGAGCGGTTCTTCTCGGCCTCGAAGTAATCTGGGTTCGCTTACTGCGTTTGTACGTCGCCTCCACTTCCATTGCGCTTCTCCGTCATGCTCGCGGTCGTCCTGGGCGGAATCGGCCTTGGCAGCATCAGCGCGAGCCTCATTCCAGATCGCATTCTGCCGCGACGGGGACTGTTGCCCCTCCTCCTTATCCTCTCTGCCAGTGCAACGCTTCTTTCTTATCTGTTTTTTCCTGTGCCGGTTCACCCACCCAACGTTCCTTCGTTCGATCGCGCTTTCGCCCAACAAGTCGCGTTACTTTCCCTGGCTTTAATGTTTCCGGTAGCCTTTCTGTCGGGTGCGCTGCTTCCCGCGATCGCGACTTGCGTTCAATCCGAGGTCGCCGGCCGGATGAACAGCACGGGCCTTACCATCTTTTTCAATACGATCGGCGCGGCTTGCGGGCCTTTCGTCGCAGCATTTCTCCTTCTGCCCCGGCTTGGATTCCAGTCGAGCTTGATTCTTTGCGCGGCCATTTACGCCGGGCTTGCTTTGTTAATGAGTGAAAAAGAGAGCTGGTCTTCCGACGGATTCCTGGAATTGCGATGGTTTCGCTGAGCGCGGCGTTCGTTCTAATCCTCGCGCTTTTTCCCTACCATCGCGACGATACCCATTTCGCGAATGCCCGCCACCCCTACGAAGCGGACGGTTCCGTCCTGGTCAGGAAGATCGAAGGCACTGCGGATACTTTTCAACTGCTGCGCCGTGATCTCTACGGTCAGCCTTACTACTATCGACTGGTCACAAATTCTTACTCCATGTCGGCGACGGTTCCCCGCAGTCAGCGTTACATGCGCTTGTTTGCCTACCTGCCCCACCGCGCTCCGTCCTGAGAGCGAAAATGCTCTGTTGGTAGGTTACGGCGTTGGCGTGACGGCGGATGCATTCACTCGCAATGCGCGTCTCAAGCATCTCGACATCGTCGATATCTCGAACGAAGTCTTCGCTCTCGCTGATTTCTATACCGGCGCCGGTTACTCAAATCCGCTCCGCGATCCGCGCGTCACGACCTTTGTTCAGGATGGCCGATTCTTCCTCCAAGCCTGTCCCACTCGTTACGACATCATTACCGGGGAGCCGCCGCCCTTAAAAACAGCAGGAACGGTCAATCTTTACACCCAGCAATTCTTCTCCCTGATGAAAGGCCGGTTAAAGGAGGGAGGCATTGCCAGCTTCTGGTTGCCCATTTACCAACTAACTACCGACGAAACCAAAGCAATCCTTCGCGCCTTCCATAATGTCTTTCCCAACGCCTCGGTTTGGGCGACCTCCGATTTGGAATGGGTCATGATCGGCCTCAAACCGCCTCTGCGAAAGCCTGACAAAGAGCTCGCGCGCAGACTCTGGACTGATCCCGCTTCTGGACCCGATTTGGTGCGCGTCGGTCTGGAGGTGCCCGAGCAAGTACCTGCTTCCTTCGTCATGGACGCCGAGGGGATCGATCGAATGACTCAGGGAGTGGCTCCGCTCGATGATTTTTATCCCAAGCGTCTAACCGAGTGGCACCGAATCCGAATGCGGCTTACCGGCTGGGTAACAGCTATCTCGAAGCTCCGGCGCCTTGCAGCGTTTTTTTGCTTCTTCCCTCATCCGCGACCTTTGGCCTAACGAGCGGAAGGAATTATTGGAGCAGCTCTTTGTTGTCCGCGAAACGCGCTATCGCTCGGAAATGGCCGGCAGTAATTGGTTAGCGGAGCTGGATCTCTACCTGCGCCATTCGCAGCTCCGCAATCCGGTATTGGCCGTCCAGAACAGCGACGAATTGCGGGTCGCCCTCGCTCAACGGTTGGTTGTCCTCTCGCATTCCTTTTCGCCGGACGCATCGCACGATCTCGTGGCGGGTGCGCTGGCTCGCCGGGATTTCGGAACTGCTATTCGATTGCTCGAGGAGGAAAAGGATCGTGGTTTCTCGAACATCAACGACGCCTTCCTTCTGATTTATCTCTACTGTCACACTGGCAGTGTCGATAAGGCGGAAGCCCTCGCCAACGCCCAGGCCGGATCAATCCAGAAAGATTGGTTCGTAGACTGGCTCTGGGGAGAATTGCAGGCCGAATTCGGATTTCGCCCTCCACGCTGACACTTTCTCGTTTGCATGGCGATGGCGCGCCGTAGCGTTCTGCATGAGAACGCTGCTCGCGATCGGAGTGATGAGCCTGATTGTCAGGTCTGCTTTCGCGAATAAGCCAGTCGATCAACAGTCGGATCGAACGCACGGTTTTCGTGACAGGCTCGCTCATTCCACAGCGGATTAAGCTGAAGGCGGTCGGCACGACGACCTTCTCACCGATCCGGATTATTGATCGCCGGGAGATCGATGCGACCGGACGGCAAACAACCCGCGGAGCTTTGGTTGCAGACCCATCCGTTCGGACAACGGGTCGTTAAGCCGGTCATTTTTCTCCGCGCCGCCGAAACGCTGGACCCACTCCGCGATCTGGGCGTCTTCGAGCTTGGCGAACAACACATCGGGCACCTCGATCTTCGATCCAGGCGTGAGCGTGTCCTTCACTTCGGCCGGCCAGGCCAGGGGAGTGGCATTCGTTACCGAAAGCCTGCGCTATTTTCGCGGAAGCATCGGGAATAAAAGGATGGGCGAGCGCGGCAAAGACCATCGCCAGGTTAAGAGCGTAACGAATCGAAACGCCCGCGGCTACCGGGTCTGCCTTGATCTTCATCCACGGCTCGGCCTTCTGGAGATACTCATTCCCGATCACCCACATCGATCGTAGTTCTATCGCGGATTTGCGAAATTCCATCGCTTCCATCGGGCGGTCAGAGTTGCAAGGCGTTGCTCGAGCGCTGCCGTCGTTTCCGCCTCCAGTGTCCCGTATTCGCCATCCGCAGGGACAACGCCGCCAGCCGCGCGTGGCAAAATTTCGCGATCCGATTGACGAAGTTACCAAAAACGTCGGCCAGCTCGTGGTTCACGGTGGCCTGGAAATGTTCCCAGGTGAAATTGGAGTCGTCCGACTCGGGCGCGTTAGCCAGGAGATACCAGCGCCAGTAATCAGCCGGCAATAACTCGAGGGCATGGTCCATGAAGATGCCGCGGTTGCCGGAGGTGGAGAACTTACCGCCATAGTAGTTCATCCAGTTAAGACCCTTGATGTAGTCGACTACCTTCCATGGCTCCTGCGAGCCGAAGAGGGTGACTGGAAAACCTACGGTATGGAACGGAACGTTGTCCTTGCCCATGAACTCAACGTAACGAACATCGCCGGCGCCTTCATCCTCACGCCACCAGCGTTTCCAATCGTTCCCGGTCGCGTCAGCCCACTCCCTCGTCGCGCCGACATATTCGATAGGAGCATCGAACCAGACATAGAAGACCTTGCCTTCGAAGCCCGGAGCGGACCGTTGCCTTGATAAGCACCGGGAATCCCCCAGACTAAGGTCGCGCGTGATGCTGCGATCCTTCAACCCTTCATCAAGCCACTTCCGAGCGATCGAAGTAACTAACACGGGCCAATCCTTCTTCGAATCGATCCATTCCCGCAAGCGGCCTACCATCTGCGATTGCCTGAGAAACAGATGTTTCGAATCGCGCAGCTCGATCTTGGTCGAACCGGAAACAGCCGAGCGCGGATTAATCAGGTCGGCTGGATCGAGAACGCGAGTGCAGTTCTCGCACTGATCGCCGCGGGCCCGCTCGTAGCCGCAATGGCGGCAGGTGCCGATGACATAGCGATCGGGAAGGAAGCGTTTATCGTCGATCGAATAGACCTGGCGTCGTCGTTCGTTCTTCGAGAAGGCCGTTCTGATCGAGCTGGTGATAGAAGTGCTGGGTGACCTCGTGGTTTTGCGGTGGAGTGGGAGCGGCCGAAGTGATCGAAGGAAAGACCGAAACGGTTGCCAAGATCCTTCTGGATCGAGTGCATCTTCGCGCAGTATTCGTCGATCGGAAGACCGGCTTCGTGCGCGGCCAGCTCCGCCGGCGTGCCGTGCTCGTCCGTGGCGCAAATGAACAATACTTCATTACCGCGCGCGCGTTGAAAGCGGGCGTACGCATCCGCTGGTAACATCGAGCCAACGAGGTTACCGAGATGCTTTACCCCATTGATGTAAGGCAAAGCGGAAGTGATGAGGTATCTCATCCTGGCAGGATCGCTGTGTGGGGTTACTTCTAGTCCCACCCGATCTGGCGGCCTTTGTTTTGTTCCTCGAGCCAGGTTTGCAGCGGCTTGAAATACTCCGCCATGGCGCGGGTGGAGATGTCTTCGCCGGTGGCGTCTTTCAGCACCTTGCGCCAGTCTTCGGTGCTGCCTTTCTTCAAGAATGTTCTCCAGCAATGTTCCGACTTCCTTGTTGTCGGCGTAATTACAGGACTGCGGCGGTTGCTTCAGGATTTTGCGCGCGATGTAATCGTGAAGTTGGAATTTAAAGACAGTCGCAAAGGCGTAGTTGTAGTAGTAAGCCGGGTTATCGTTGATGTGCGTTTTGGTGGCGGCGTCGCAGAATTCCTCGCCGCGCGGCGCTGGGCGGCTCGACGCCCTGGAAGTCGGAAACATATTTCCACCAGCGCGCGTTCCATTGTTCGGGCGGCAGGTTGTGCGCGTAAACATCGGCTTCCCAATGCGGCATGCGTTCCGCAGGAGAAAAAGATGAACGGGATGGCGCGGGCGAGCGCGTCGTCGAGAAGGAAAGCCGTCGTGTCCGGCTTGAAATCGGCCGGCAAAACGCCGCGCGATTGCAGATACGGGACCTGGCTGGAGGCGAGCGAGATCAACTCGCCGATGCCTTCGTGGAAACCGGGCGCGGCGCCGGTGCGCAGGAGCGGCGGCACCTCCGGGCGGGTGTAAGCCTTGAAGTAGTAGCCGTGGCCCAGCTCATGGTGCGCGGTGAAAAACCAGCGCGAGTTTGGTTCGATGCTTTGCAGTGACCGGATATCGTTCTCGAGATCGACATGCCAGCACGAGGCGTGGGTGTTCTTCTTGCGCTTGGAATCGCGCAGGCAAGGGATACAGATCCGACTTCGTCCAGAAACTGTCTTCGGCAGCGGCGTGAAACCGAGCCCGGTATAAAATTGCTCCGCCGTCTTGATGATCCACTCCGGCTGGCGTCCCTCGAAACGATTTGTCGATATTCGCGGCCTCGACCAGGCCGTCCCATTCCTGGCCCAACGATTGTTGATCCAATGGGCCGGGATCTTTTTCGGGAACCGGCTGATGATATTTCTCGGCCAGCTTGTATTTCGTCCAGGTGTGAAGCTGCAGATAAAGCGGGCGCAGCGTCGTCATCCAAGCCGTCCAGCATCTTGAGCATCTCGTCGGTCGTCATCCCGTAGGTCGAGACCTGGAGCGCAAAGTAATCGGGATGCTTCATCTCCTTGGCGACGCCGTTCCGCAGGTCGCGCAACTTGACCAGATTCGGCTTTAAGCGCCGGGCCGGATTCCTTCGATGCTTCCCAGACCGCTTTTCGCTCGGCCAGATCGGTGCTCTTCTCGAGCTTGTTGTCGATGTCGTTCGCGGTAATCGGTTTTCCCATTCAACTTGAACTCGAAGCTGTTGAGGATCGACGACTGCTTCGTCTCCGCCTCGACCCGTTTGGCTACGAGGTCGGGGTTGGTCATCGGACCTTCCGCGGCGTTGAGCAGCAGTTGCTTCAACTGCCGCACCGTTATTTCGTTCAATTCCTTTTCGATGGGTCAGCAGCTCGCGCGCTTCGTTGATAAGCGCCGGGTTGCCATTAAACGCCGCGTACGCCTTGCCGGCCGCTTCCGCCGCCGCGTCGTGCTCCGGCGTGACATCGGTCACTGCGAGCCACTGGGCTTCGCTGTTAACCCGATAGAGTCCCTGGTAACCCGGCGTTCGCCAGCGCGAGGAAACGATCGGCCCGCTCCTGGATCGGCGAGGGCGCGGCCATCACTGCCAGCGCGGCGCCGAAGACCAGGAGCGAGACCGTCTTTTTTAACGACAACAAACGGTGATGCATGGCGCAAAGTTAATTTGCGCGCACCATAATGTGAAGCGTTCGTTTTCGCTCGCGGCGGCGAACATTACTTCAGCAGCGAGAGCGCTCGCACCATCGAGCACGATCGGCCACGCCGAAACGCCCACCATGATCGAGGAAGCAGACCGCTTCGCCGAGGTAGTCGCGCTTCATCTCTCGCGCGAGGAAGTCGCTTGCTGAGATCGCGTAACGGAATGCGAGGGGCCGGCGCTTCACTGCTGGCTGCGCGGAAGTCCACGCCGGTCGCTGGTAAGCGAAATCAGTGATCGGATGTTTGACGATCCGATGCCGTCGGCATTCCGTCGCCGCGGGGCGATCCAGGTTGTCGTGAGATTTGAGATTTGTGGTTTCATAGTTTGAAAGGGGCAGTGTTCGAGCACTGCGAAATTGGTAGCTGCGGCATGGATGCCATGCGAGGCAGCGGGTTTGACTCGAGAAGCTCCTCGAAGAACTTCTGTTTTCCGGCGGAGCGCCGGTAGAGATACTGACTTACTAAACGATAGGCTTTTTATGCGGAAGAATGTGAGGCGCCTTTGGTCGAAGCTGGCCTGAGACATACTTAACGCCCTTAAGCATTTCATCCTTCGCTGCGATGTCAAAATTCAGGCTCCCCAGCATGGAGGCTAAGTCGTGCTAATGACGTAAGTTATGGCAGAAAAATTTATCGCGGATTGACGGACCACCGCCCAATCCAAGTGCCCCAGCCGTAAAATCCGAGCGGCACGAGACGGCCCGCAGCGGTCAGTTCGTCCACCTGTTCGCGGGTCGGCCCTGCCTTGTTCGTCGCGCTGATGTAATCGTCGATCACCATCCAGCAGCCGTCGGCCAGCAGTGCGCCGTAGCAATCGATATCGCGCCGCACATTCGCATCCGCGTCGAAGATGAAGAGCCCCACTGCGCCGGGATCCAAGTGCTGATTTGACGGTCGCGATGATGTTCGCGTCGAAGGAAGAACCGTTCAAAAGGGTGACGGCGTTCGTCAAGCCGGCCCGTCCGACATGTTTCGTCAGGTCCTTGAAGATGTTTCTGCTGGCGAGCTTGTGGTCGCGAAGTTCGCCCCCCGGCTCAATGCTGAGAAATTTCTTTTCTCGACCGGAGGCTCGGATCCCAAGGCCCGCGGCGACAGTCGAGGCGCCCAGGAACGAGCCGATTTCAAGGATGTTGCCCTCGCAAACTTTCGCCATGTGATAAATGAGAACGAGCACATCGATCGTCGAGCATCGAGTAATCAGCCGCCTTCATGAGCTGGTGATGCAGCGGCTTGTCGTAGCGATATTCAATCAGCCGCTGCATCAGCTCGAAGCATTCAGCGATCTGATTGCCCGGATTCATTTGCTGACTTAGCCGTAGATCACTAGCCGGATCGTGTCCGGCAACTGCTGCGCGACGCTGGTCACGACGCTGCCGCCGAGCAATTTCGCCATCGCGGTGCGTTGCGACGCGCCGATGATCAGATAATCGACGCCGAGGGTGGCGGACAGATCGAGGATCGTGGCGGCGGCGTCTTCGCTCACGGCGTAGACCGGCTGCACCGCGAATGTCGCGTTCCGCGCCGAGCTTCATCGTCAAGCGACATGATCGCGTTCGCCGCCGGATCGTCCTGCCATTTGGCGCGGCCGAGATTCGTCGGCGCGCCGGTGAAGTAAACCGAGATTTCCTTCACGTAGAGAACGCAAAGGGTCGCTTTCCGCAGCTGCGCTTCTTCGAGCGCAAAGGCGAGAGCCGGCGTTACGCCTCGGGCGGCCACCATGATTTTTTGCCCTTCGGAAAGGCGAGGGATCAATGTCGCGGCCAGATCGGGCGTTACCATTTCGGCGACCTGGCGGGCGACGGTCATGGTCTTGAGGCCGGAGACCTTGTGCGAGTAAGCGCGCAACCCGTAGCCGCGCGAGCAGCACACACATCGCGAAGAACAGCGCTTCCGGTTTTGTTTTGGCGATCGTCACTTCCACGGCGGCCAGGACTACGAACGTGGCTCCCATGATGAAGCGCTGGTACCAGGGGAGGCCGAGCCGTTTGTTGAAAGTGCAGGAACCGAGATTCACCGCGATCGCGCCGACGACGCCGATCGCATACAGCCCGGCGAGCGCTTCGAAATCTTTTGTTACCGCCAGGACGACGATCGGAACCGCGACTGCCGCGATGAGCGGAATCCGGGGGACGCCGTGCGAATTCAACTTCGCAAGCTGGCGCGGCATCTCGCCGTCCTGCGCCATCATGTAAACCACGCCGATCAACGCCACGACCGCCGTGTTGACCGCGCTGAGGAGGAGCAATCCGAAGACAATACCGACGATGATGCTGAGGACCTGACCGACCGCGAGGCCGCCCGCCATTCCGCCGTAAACTTCCGCGAGGAAGCGCAGCATGTCTTCTTTGTGCGCGGCCAGTTGCGGCAGGAGATTTCGCGGCAAGGAGAGCATCGCCCAGCCGAGCAGCGCGGTGCCCAGGACCACTTCAATCGCGACCGGCACGATCGCTTTCGTCGCGGTGCGCGTAACTTTCGGGCGTTCCGGCGTCGCGTCCGGATCGAGTTTCATCACGCCGGTGATGTTGGCGACGGCTTCCACGCCGCTGAGCGCAAGAATCACGCCGACAAACGCGATCCAGGTGTGTCCCGAAATTCTCGTGGGGCGGCTCGAGGTATTGCAAGGTTCAAGTGGGGGGCGCTGAGACGCGATGATCAGCGCCACGATGATCATCGCCGGAATGGCCAGCCAGATCGAGACGCTGCCGCTGTGTTTCGGGCCGAAGAAATTGATGGCGCCGACGACGAGGATCAGCCCCATCGTCGGCGAGCGGCGCGTAGCTCGCTCGGAACGCCGAGATAGCTGACGGCGGCCCACCCGCTCAATGCGGCCGTGACGATGAAATTCGCGATGAGAAGGAGCGCGCCGGTCGAAGCCAGAAACCGGCTCTGTTGCCGCGCCGCGGAATAAACGCCGCCGCCATCCGGGAAAATGCGCGCAGACGATGATGTAGTTATAGGCAACCACCGCGGTCAGCACGCAGACCGCGAGGATGATCGGCAATGAAGCGAATCCCGCGGCGACGAAGGCGAGACCGATGACGTACGCCTTGCTCGTCCCCCAATCGCCATAGAGCAGGGCGGCCGCGCGTTTCCAATCCACATTGCGCGGCCGGTGCACCGCCGTGGGGTCGAGAATGATAGCCATAGGTTTTCAGGCGGCGAAGGTTGCACCATCCCGCCGGAAATGAGCAGAATTCGTCGCGCTGCACGCCTCCTCGCGAAACACGAGTTCTTGTCTGTGCGCCAGGCGGGCGCGCGAAGGCCCCTTGCTCTGCTGAGTGGGCCGGCGCTGGAAAACGGTGCTCAGCACGCCGGCGGCTTCGGCAGATCGAGCCGGCTCCAAGTCAACAGACTTCCACCGCGCGCCCGAGCTCGACGACGCCGTTCGGGGGCAGACAAAAATACGAGGTGACGTCGCCGGCGTTTCGCGTCATCCAGGCGAAGAGCGAGCCGCGCCACGCTGAAAGACCGAGTTTGCGGGTCGCGAGGATGGTTTCGCGGCCGATGAAGTAGGTCGTGCGCATCGGATTGAAACGGAGGCCGGGTTCCTTCACGCCTTCGAGTGCGGAAGGCACATCGGGTTTCTCCATGAAACCCGAAATGGACCTGCACCCGCCAGAAACCTTCCTCCATTTTCTCGAGCGACACGCGATCCCGGGCATCCGCGAGAAAAGGGACTTCCTCAGTGCGCACGGTGAGCAGGACGACCTGCTCGTGGAGGACTTTGTTATGCTTGAGATTGTGGAGCAACGCGAGCGGCGTGCCCGTGCGATTGCCCGACATGTAAACGGCGGTGCCCGGCACGCGACGAATGCTTTGGTCTTTCACGCTCGGGAGGAAATCATCGAGCGACAGGCAAATGTCGCCGAGACGCTGGCGTAAAACCCGGCGGCCTTTTCGCCAGGTGAGCATGAGGAAACAGAATCGAAGTGGAGACGAGGAGCGGGAACCAGCCCCCATGCGCGATCTTGATCATGTTCGCGCCGAAAAATGCGAGATCGATCGTGATGAAGAAAACGGCCACGGGCAAGGCGGCGGCAGCCGGCCAGTGCCAGCGCCGGCGAGCGACGACATAAAACAGAATCGTCGTAATCAGCATGGTCGTGGTGATCGCGACGCCGTACGCCGCGGCCAGATGGCTCGACGTTCTAAAGCCGAGAACGAGGCCGATCGAGGCAAGCATGAGCGCCCAATTCACCGTGGGCACATAAATCTGGCCGATGACGCGCTCCGAGGTGTAATTCACGCGCAGGCGCGGCATGTAGCCGAGCTGAATCGCCTGCATCGTCAGAGAAAAGGCGCCGCTGATGATCGCTTGCGATGCGATGACGGCGGCGGCGGTCGCGAGAGCCACCATGGGGTAAAGCGCCCAGGCAGGAGACATGCGGAAGAACGGATTCACGGCGGCATCTGGGTGGTGGAGAAGAAGGGCACCCTGGCCGAAATAATTCAGGGTCAACGCTGGCAGCACGACCGACGAACCAGGTGATCCGAATCGGCGCGGTGCCGAAGTGACCGATGTCGGCGTAGAGCGCTTCGCCGCCGGTTACCGCCAGGAAAACCGCGCCCAGGACCACGAATCCGCTGCGCGCCGTTGCGGGTGAAAAATTGAATCGCCTGGAGCGGATTGATTGCGCCCAGCACTTCCGGCACACGCCCGATTTGATGGATCCCGAGAACTGCGATCGAGACGAACCAGAGAATCGTTACGGGTCCAAAGACGCGGCCGATTCCGGTCGTGCCCCGGGATTGAAAGATAAAAAGCGCGACCAGGATCCCGATCGCAACCGGCACGACGTAGGGATCAAAGAGCGGCGTCGCGACGTGCAATCCCTCCACCGCGCTCAGGACCGAAATCGCCGGGGTGATCATCCCGTCGGCGTAGAGAAGCGCGGCGCCGAACAATCCGAGGAGCAAAAGAAATTTCCCATGCCGTCCGACGACGTCGCTGACCAGAGTGGCGAGGGCGAGAATGCCGCCTTCGCCGCGATTATCGGCGCGCAGAATCAGGATGAGGTATTTGACCGAGATGATCAGGATGAGGGACCAGAGAATGAGCGAGAGAACGCCAAGAACGTTGGCCGGGCTGGGTGGCAGCGCGTGCTCGCCGTAGAAGCATTCGCGCAACGCATAGAGCGGGCTCGTGCCGATGTCGCCGTAAACGATTCCGAGGCTGGCGAGGCAGAGCAAAAGAAGGCGGCTCTTCGGAGCCACCGAATGGACGGGGGCCGGCTCGCGCGGCGGCTCTTTAGGAATGGCAGGCGCCAGGGTTGGAAGTCCAGAATTCAACGGTCACTTCCGAGTTTAGTCTGGGCGCGTGGCCAGAATAATTAAAACGGTACTAAAATCCCCGACGCCTGCATTTCACCCCGAGCCCAGATGGACTAGATTCAAAGCGTGCTGGGCGATTCCCGTTCGCGTAGAGTTAAGCAACTGTTCTTTGAGGAGATGGAAAACGGTAACGAACTGGTTTCACCGCGCTCTTCTTTTGTACCACTGAAACAGTATTTCACGGCGGTCGCAGGCGTGGCAGCCCTCACGGTTGCCTGCTGGCTCCTGACGCCGCTCACCGGTTACGCAGCCATCTCCCTGATTTACCTGCTGGGCGTTTTGCTCGCGGGAATGGTCCTCAGCCGCGGGACCGGTTCTGCTGGTCGCAACCCTCAGCGCGCTGTCGTGGAATTTTCTCTTCATCCCGCCTCGTTTCACTTTTCACATCGAGAAACTGGAAGATGCGCTGACCTTCGCCGCCTACTTCATCATCGCCCTGACGGTGGGAAGCTTGACGGCGCAACTGAAGGCGCGGGAGCATCTGGCCGCCCAGGTCCAACTGGCCAAGAACTCCGAACGCCTGCGCAAGACTCTGCTCGATTGCGTCTCGCACGAACTAAAAACTCCTCTGGCCGCGATCGGCGCCGCCAGCCAGGAATTGTTGCGATTGACGCCGAACCCTCAGAACGCCGAGATGCTCAAACAACTCGCCGGTGAAATCCATCACGGCTCTCATCGCCTGCATCGCGTCGTGAACAATCTTCTGGATATGAATCGACTCGAGAGCGGCGTGGTCCAGCCCAACTGCGAATGGTGCGACGTTCAGGAGCTGCTGCAGTCGGCGATCGAGATCGAGCGCGAATCAATCAACGGCCGGGACGTCCGTTTGGACGTGCCGGACAATATTCCTTTGGCTCTCCTGGATCACGCTTTGATCGAGCAGGCGATCGCAAAGTTGCTGGCCAACGCGGCCAGTTATGCCGAGCCCAGGTCGCCCATCGAGATCGACGCGGAATACAAACAGGACCAGTTGATCGTCTCCGTAAGCGATCGCGGTCCGGGATTCCCGGTAGAATCAGTCGAGAAGCTCTTCGAAAAATTTTACCGCGGCGACGGTCGCAGGACCGGTGGCCTCGGGCTCGGCCTTTCGATTGCCCGCGGGTTCGTCGAAGCGCATGGCGGCAAATTGACCGCTGAGAACCGCGACGGCGGTGGCGCCCGCTTCACCATTTATCTGCCAGTTCGAGTGACGAGCGAGAACGCCTTGGAAAGCACCTCATGAAACCGGCTCGCACCGCACTCATCATCGATGACGAGAAGCAGATCCGCCGGCTTCTGCGCCTCGCCCTGGAAGGCGCGGATTTTCAGGTTTACGAAGCAGAGACCGGACAAGCTGGTCTCTCAGAAATCGTCCACCGCCGCCCCGACGTGGTGTTACTCGATCTTGGCCTGCCGGACATGGAGGGAGTCAAAGTGCTTCGTCGGTTGCGGGAATGGTCGGACGTACCCGTCCTGATTCTTTCCGTTCGCGATGACGCTGAGGAAAAAGTCGCGGCGTTGGATTCGGGGGCGGACGACTACGTGACGAAACCGTTCGATACCGCGGAACTACTCGCCCGGGTGCGAGCCGCGCAACGCCGTTCGCTCACGGAAGCGGGCGAACCGGTTTTTACCTCCGGCTCGCTTCTGCGTGGATTTCTCGGCGCGACAGGTAAAACTCGGCGGCGCCGAAATCAGACTTACACCCACGGAGTATTCTCTCCTCCGGGTCCTTGTCCAAAATGCCGGGAAGGTGGTGACTCATCGGCAACTGCTGCGAACCGTATGGGGAGAAAAAGCCGAGACCCAGGCGCAATACCTTCGCGTTTACGTGACCCATCTCCGGAAAAAACTACAGACCAGCGCCAACGCCCCGAGCCTGATCAAGACTGAGGTAGGCATCGGCTACCGGTTATCGATCGACAAACTTTGACCCTGGAGGGACGACCACTGTGTCGTCCCTTTAAGGACGGTGCCCGTCCCTCCAACCCCGTTAATGAACTTTTAGCGCTTTGCGGCCCTATTTTAATTAACGCTCTCGCTCATCGCACCACGAGATTTGGGCATGAAGGCAATGGTGGTTGTGTTCAGCCCGGCGAGTAACGGTCACGCGGCATCAGAACCAGTGCTCGGGATTCGGCTCCCGAAACCTTTGGAACCGGCGACCGCTTTGAATGGCGGAAATAGCGGTGTCCGCCACCTTCAGCGCGACCAAACTCCACCGCCATTCTGGACCTGGTTCATCGAGAATCCGCGCGAGGATGGGCGAGTCGCAGTCTGACGAGGATTGCATTTCTGTTCCGCCGTTACCCAGCAGGCGTTCGTGCGGCCATTGTAGCTCTTGCTCTGTCGAGCGCGTATGCCGGAGAAGTAGATTTGTCGACGCAGCGACGAATTCCGCCCGCACCATTTGATTCGCCGCCATTTCCGGCGGGCGACTGGCAGATCGGTGGCACGCCTATCATCGGCGATCCAGGCGAACCGGCCCCATGGCCTTTGATGCAGGCCATTTACGCCGGCTCAAGTGGCCAATGGTGGAAGAACAGCCGTTTCCAGATCTATGGTTGGGAGAATTTCTCCTTTAACCTCAGCACCTCGCGCGGCACTTCGCGCAGTCAAAACGCGAATTTTCCGTTGATCTACGATCTGCGTCCGAATCGCGTCGAACAGAATCAATTTGTTCTCTATCTCGAGCGCGTCCCAAACGAAGCGCAGACCGATCACGTCGACTGGGGCTTCCGCGTCTCCGGCGTTTACGGCCTCGACTACCGCTACATGATCTCGCGGGGGCTCTTCAGCGACCAGCTTCTGGAGCATAACAACTATTACGGCTTCGATATGCCGATGGTCTATCTCGACCTCTATTTTCCCCAGGTGTTCCAAGGGATGAATGTGCGAATCGGCCGCATTATTTCCGTGCCGGACATCGAAGCGCAGCTCGCCCCAAACAATCTTATGGCGAGCCACTCGCTGCTTTACGGGTTCGACAACTACACGCAGACGGGAATTTTCACGACGACCAAGCTCAATGAGCAATGGACGATCCAGGCCGGCATTTGCAACGGCACCGACGTCGCGCTTTGGCAGGACGATCCGGGAAATCAGCCGACGGGCACTGTCATGATCCAGTGGACCGCTCCGAACCAAAAGGACTCGCTCTACTTCGGCGACAACGCGTTCAATAACGCCAAGTTCGGGTACAACAATCTCCAACAGATCGTCGGAACCTGGACCCACAAGTTCAACGACAAGGTCTATACCGCGACCGAGGCGTGGTACATTTACATGGAGGACGCGAAGTCGCATCCAACCGCGGAGGTTCCGTTTCAAAGCGGATCGTTTCCTGTCCGTGACGGCTACGCCTCCGAGTGGGCAATTCTGAACTACACGATGTTTCGGATCGCACCCAGCGCGTTCATCAGCGTACGCAACGAAGTCATGAACGACCGGGTCGGCAGCCGCACCGGTTTTGCGACGCTTTATTCGGAGCATTCGGTCGGCGTCACCTGGTGGCCGAACAAAATTACGACTGTCCGGCCGGAAGTGCGTTTCGATCACTCCTACGATGTGCCCGCTTTTAACAACGGGACGCGTCGGAATCAGTTTACGTTTTCGATGGACTTCATCATTCACTACTGATGATCGCGACCAGCGTTCGGCGGCCGCGCAACGTGAATGTCCCGCGCGCGGCGGCGATTTTGTACGGCGACTGGGGGACGAGCAAAGCGTACGTGATCGGCCTGGCGTTCGCCGTTGGCGGTTACGCTTCGTTTTGGTTGATCGCGGCGATGTGCGTGCTCACCGCGCTCGTCGGGATCAACTACATGATCATCTGCCGGCTCTATCCTGATGGCGGCGGCGTTTATGCAAGCGTCCGGCACCGCTCGGAAGTCATCTCGATCGTCGGCGCGTTCCTGCTCATTGCCGATTATCTCGTCACGGCGGCGATCAGCGCGCTGTCCGCTTTTCAATATCTCGGCGTCGCGCATCCGGAGAGATTCGCGGCGGGAGCTATTCTCATTATCGGTTTGCTCAATCTTCTCGGCCCGAAACACACCGGCGGCCTGGCGTTTCTGATCTCAGTGCCGACGGCCATCGTCGTCCTCACGCTTGGTCTGTTCAGCCTTCCGCATCTCGGCGTCGCGATGGGAAACCTGCAACCGTTGGCGGGCGGCTTTTGGCAAAATTGGAGCGGGTTCGTCGGAATCGTGCTCGCGCTTTCCGGGGTAGAAGCGATTGCGAATGCCACCGGCGTCATGCGGCTCGATCCTGGGAGCACGGAAGCGCGCCCGTCGGTGCGTAAGACCTCCACTCCGGCGCTGCTCTGGGTAATGGTCGAAGTCTGCATCTTCACGGCGCTGCTCGGTCTTGCGATGCACGCGCTGGGCGGATTGCAGGCTGCGAACGGAGACGTGAATGCGCCCGGCGCCGAAGGCGTGCGCGACTACATGCTGCGTTATATGGGCGAAACGTTCGTCGGCGGCGCGATGGGGCCGGCGCTCGGACATGCCTTTGGTTTCGCGGTCAGCATTACCTTCGGCTTGCTCCTTCTTTCCGCGGTCAATACCGCCATCGTCGATCTGATCACGATCCAGTTTCTGATGTCGCGCGATCGCGAGCTGCCTGGAATTTTTCAGCGACTGAATAAGTGGGGGGTGCCCAGCGCCGGAATGCTGCTCGCGACTCTCGTGCCGATGGCGCTGGTCGTCCTCGTCAGGGACATGGCCGGTTTGGCGGATCTCTATGCCGTCGGTGTCGTCGGCGCCATCGCTACCAATCTCGGAGCCACTTCAACGGACTGGAAATTGTCGATCAAGCCGTGGGAGCGAACGTTGATGTTCGCCACCTTCATCGTCATGGCCGCGATCGAGTTGTCGTTGCTCATCGACAAACCGAACGCGCGTTATTTCGCGGTGACCATTCTCGCCGCCGGATTGATCTTGCGCGGTCTCGTTCAGGAACGGCGGATGAAAAAGGAAAACGGCAGGGACGCCGTCCCGCAACTGCGCGACCCGCTGAACGAGGTGTCGACGTCTAACGGCACCGATCTCGCGATGGCGGGACGGAATCCTCAGGAATCAATCCTCTGTGCGATTCGCGGCAGCGGCCGGACGCTCGACTTCGCCATTCGCGAGGCACGTGAAACAGGACGGCGGCTTTATCTTCTCTTCGTGCGTGAGCAACGCTTCATGACCGAGCAGGACGCGAAACGCAAATGGCAGGAGGACCCGGAAGCTGCCGAGACGTTTGCCGCCGCAAAGCAACAAGCCGGTGACGCTCCGCCGCTTTGTTGTTATGCCGTCAGCGAATCTGCCGCGGCCACTATCGTCGACATCGCCGCCACCCTGGGCGCCTCGCGTCTCATTCTCGGCGCGCCCAAACGCAACGCCCTCCTCAACATTCTGCGCGGCAATGTCGTCCGCGAAGTCTCAGATTTTCTCCCCGAGGAAATCGATCTCATCGTCTACGCGTAGACGCGAGGCGCAAGAGCGGAGACCTATTTCACTGCGTCCGGTGCCGTCACTTTTTCTCAGGGACGCGCGTACTGTGAAGGAAGTGGATGCGCCAGATACCCTTGTCCTTCTGAAGGACCGCTGATTCCAGCCAGGTCACGTCCTTCGTGCCGGACGCGTCCTTTACCGAACCGCGGTTGACGTAGGTAATCCAGGCGATGTCTCCGGAGATGTGAACGTCAGGGTCGTTTACGCTCCAAACGTACACGTTGCCCGCGGCATGGGCTCCTTTGATCAGATCCATTAAGGTATCGCGAGTGAAACGCCCTCCCGCATCAAAGGCGTAGAAGTCACTCGTGGTAACAGCGCCGAGCTTGTCGGCGTCATCGGCCATTGCGGCGGCAAAAAACGAGCGAATGGCATCGGTCACCTGGACTTGGTCCGCACCCGGACTCGGCTGATCCACAGGGGCTGCCCCGATTGTAGAGGACAAAAGTAACGCAGTCGTGATGAGCAAGATATGATATTTAACCATGATATTAGGCCTAACGAGGAACCAAGATGAGCGACGCAGCGAGCGCGAACAATCTTTGTTTCATACTCGCAGTGCGCTCATCGCTTGGTTAAAACGCTCCGGCGGCATGATGATGAGCAACGCTCAAAAGGTAAGCGCTATCTCGAAAGTGCCGGTCAAGTCGGGGCTGTGATGGCCGGCCGCGGAGCCGATGAGAGCGGTAACAAGAATGTTGTCGCGAACGGACCATTGCGGGCCGGCGCTGAAATACCAATTGGCGTGACCACCGGCCCGCGTGTTTGGAAGGAGGCCATACGCTTCCGCAACGATGGTCCACTTCTCGTTCACTTCGTGGCGAATCGCCTCCCCGATGAACCAGCGGTCGTTGTCGAAATCGGTGCGCGAAAAGTCGATCGCGTAATAGCCAAAGTTGGAATCGAAGCTGGTTTTACCGAGCTTGTAAGTTGCGATCCCAACCAATCCAACATCCGGATCTCCGGTGCCGAGTCCGTTTCGCTTCGAGGCGGTCGGAAGTTTCAAGTCGAGGCGCGCGCTGAATTTCAGCTTGTTGTCGTGACCCTGCCAGAGGCGAAACTTGGGAGCGATCGTCAGGTCCGTGATGTCGCCGGCATCGGTGGTAGTTGGCGTCGCCCCGGAACCATAGCGCCATTGATAACCGAAGATTGCGCCAAGCTCGAGGCGAGGAGCAAGGCCAAGAACCGGATTGATCTGCCCAGAATACAACGAGGTCGAACCGGTTCGGATAGCAAAGAAATCGCAGTTGAGTTGTAACTTGCCGGGCTCAACCGTGTCGGCGTCGTCGGTCACGAGCGGACTAACGGCATGCGACGCGGAGGCGGATGCCAGAAGGCAAAGGCCCAGGAGAAGTCTCGCTACGCCGCCAATTCGGTTTCTGATTGATTGCTTCACGACATCTTCCTTGTGGAACCGTCTACCAACTCGCCGCCGGGGAGCGAAGCGAAAACAATCCACCCGGCGCGAGAATCATTCCCAGATTCGAAGATTCGAGCGACGACGGGATGCTTACCGTCGCTCTGGATGCCATCGTGACTTTCTGGTAGGCGGAGGTTGTGGAACAAGAACGCCTTCCCCTCGGCATCAAGCTCCTCGTGATTTTTTTCGCCGCGGGGGCGTTGATCTGCAGCGTCGTCATGCTCGCGCTTGCCTGTCCCGGCGGAGTATTGGAACCAGTCTGGCGCCTGCGTCCCGATACGCGGACGGAATTTCAAGAGATCGGGACCTGGGCGATCGCGCTTATGGCAGCGGTCGGCGTCGCCTTTGGCCTTTCCGCTTTCGGCTTGGCGCGGCGAGTCGAGTGGGGACGCCGCCTGGCAATCGGTGTTCTCACGGTGAATCTCGCCGGCGACGTGTTTAACGCTGTTTTCCGGGGCGATGTACGCACGCTCGTTGGCTTGCCCATCGGCGGCTTGATGATGTGGTATCTGACATCAAGGAAGAGCACCTTCTCCCGCGCCCCCGGGACGCCGTGATCCGACTGCGGTTTCTAAACTGCCGACCGATCCGCTTGCAGGTTTCCGAGAACCTACGGCGAGCTACCGCGGTCGTAGACTTCAACTACTCCGATGCCCGTGCCGCCGTTCTGGCCCGTCAAGAGCGCGGTGTAGGCGCCCGCCGGCAACGTCGCGACGATGGCTGACTCGCGCCGGTCCGTTGGTGCGAGCCCCGCACCGGCAAGCTCTGCGGCGGCAGCGGAATTGTCCTGCCAGTCGTTGTTTGCCTCAATCAGAGTGCCGCTGGCATCTCGCAGTTCCAACCTCGGATCGGTTAGTCCGTCAGCAATGCCGAATGCGGCCAGGCTGGGCCCAATCCCGCGCACCACGATCCTGTCTTCACTGTTGTTGCCGCCGAGGGTGAAGCCGGCAATCACGATGTTGTCGCCGGTACTGACGAAGGCGCGGGTGCTGATATTGCCGAGTTTTGACGACACTCCCTGGGTGAGATCGTAAACTTCGACCAAGGCTACGCCCGAGCTCTCGTTTCCTCTCACGATGGCGGTATACGCCCCTGGAATCAGAGTTGTGATGATGGCGGATTCGAGATCGTTCGTCGGCGGGATGCGAGTGGCCTGAATCTCCGACTCCTGAGTGTCTCTCCAATTGTCATTTGTCACGGTAACGAACGCTCCGGAACCATGCAGCTCGAGCACTGGATCCCTTAGCATCTGGGAAACATCGGAATCGGTCAGCGAAGGCCCTATTGCGCGAATAAGGACTCGCTTTGGTGAAGTTCCAGTAATGATGAGGCCGCCGATCCCAGCGTTGTTCCCGCTCTCAACTCGCATGCGAGTCGAAAAATTAATCGCCTTCGATGCTGGTATGGGTGTGGCCGTCGCCGTCGCGGTTGCTGTGGGCGTGGCCGTGGCTGTTGTTGTCGCCGTAGCGGTGGAAATGGGAGTTGGCGAGACTCCTGGGGTGGGAGAGGGGGTTGGGATCGGAGGCGAGGTTGGCGTAGCGGTCGCAGTCGCTGTCGGCGTTGCCGCGGGCGATTGGGCGGGAGTAGCCGTAGGTGTTTCCGTCGCGGTCGGGGTTGCTGTCGCCGTAGCCGTGGGACTCGGCGCCGCTGGGTTCCCGGTTGCTAGCGAGTAAATAAAAGAACGGCTCGTGTTGTTATCGCCAGTCGCCGTTGCGGTCATGGCGTAGGCGGTCTCGCCATCCGCGGTGAACCGGGCACGGGTGCTGACAAATTGATTAAACCCGTTAGCCCCGATCGCCGGATTAAATACCGTGGGATCTTCTGGCGGCAGAGTAACGCGCCAGAGCTCCCTGCCGTCGCTGGCACTGGCAGAAATAAGGAAGCCGGCGTGATCCGCCGTTTCGGCACTGCCCATGACTAGCTGGGTATTGAGCGGATCAACAATCGGCCCAGCGACGTAATTCGAGAGCGTCCTGTGCCACCGTTGGGCTCCGCTTGGATTAAGAGCGAAGAGCTCAACTGTGTTTTGAACAAAGTAATGGGAGCCGTCGCTCCCGATGTCCGGCGGCGTGAAAACATTCGCGGGGTAAGGCGTTTGAAAAAACCAAAGTTGGCTGCCGGCAGGGGAATAGGCCGCTAACGGAACGTGCACACTTCCATTCGGCGCGACTGCCGGTTGACCTAACGAGCCGGGGAGAGCGAACACGGAGGTGCCGTCCAGCCGCAACGCCCGGAGATGGTTGTTCGCGGAGAAGTAGAGCTGCTGGGTGCTGCCGTTCGCCCCGAAAACGATTTCGCCGTAATCAACAATTAGCCGGTCGTACGTTTCCGGAGTTTGCCAGCGCAGGACGCCTGCCGGCGTGAGCGAGAACACGCCCGGCCCTTCCGTTCCCACGGAATAAATGTTTCCATCCGGCCCAACGGAAACGCCGAGGCAAATGAATGAACGCGGGGTCTGCACAAAATTCCACTTGAGCGTGCCGTCCGGATTGTAGGCGTTGATGAAACTCTCGGATGCTACGTAAACGCTGCCATCCGCGCCAACTGCGACGCCCTTGTCCCCTGCGCCGCGCACGACCCATTTTAGTCCGCCATCCGGCGCGAGGGCGTAAAGATGGAAGAAGCCGTCCACCGCATAGATGGTGTGATCCGGCCCGATCACTGCGCGCACTTGCGAATAAGGAGCGTCCATGCGGAAACGCCAGTTTACGCGACCGGCTTGCGCGGGACGACCGGTCACGGCGAGCGCTTTGGTATTACTTGCTCCGCCGCCATTCACCACCTGCACCGAAAGCGTCGTGAGTGGCGCGCTTTCCGGCACATAGGCAATAATTCGAGTGCTGCTCCAGCTCGATACCGGCGCGGTGATCCCGCCCACCAGCACCTGGCCATCGCCGCCGAAGTTGCTTCCAAGAATTTCGAGGAAGCCACTTCGCGGCAACGTCGCGACGGATAAACTGTCGACGACGCCGGGTCCGGACACCGTCCCGTAAAGTTGAAAGGCGACGTCTGAATTGACGTTGGAATTCAGGTTATCGCCGACATGCCACGTTTCACCTGCGGTGTTATCGCGAAAGTAGAACGCCTGACCGCTCGGCGTGTTCGTGTGGGCGCTCCACCAATACCAGTAGTTTGTGACCGGCTGAACGGAGAGGAAATGACGGCCGCTCGCCGCAAACGGGGAGGGAAGCAAGACGTCGATCGTGCCGGAAGTCGAATTGAAACTCAGGTTCGGGTCCGTGGGTCCGAAGAAATATTCGCGTTGTAAGAGGCCCGGCTTGTTGTCCGCCCCATATTCGTAAAAGCGCACGTACACGCCTTGGAATTGGATCGTGCCCCAGACGAAGCCGTCGGCTGTTACGCGGTCGATGTTTGCGACCACATTAAAGTCGTCGGCGATTTGGCTGTTTACCCCAGTCGCCGGCCATAGCTGGCTGGGCCCATAGCCCGACTGACCGTCGGCGTACTGTGAGAACAACAACTCGCTCGCCCGCACCGACGGGCCGGTGATCAAGAATAGTAACGCGACGAGCGCTGCCTTTAACAGCGAAGGCCTGTGTTTACTGAACAAGAACTTCGTTGAACTGAATAACTTGCTGTTTCTTTTCATGGAAATGCGAACTGGTTGTAGTCCGCTATCCAGGAAAAAAACCGTTTAAAGACGGTTTCGAAGACGGGCTGGTAAACTGCGTTGACTGGATACTCCTTTGGAATGGGAGATCGCGTTAAGCGGTGTCGCAGCGTAGGTCCGGCCGGTTGCTACTTAGTTAGGCCGAAGATGCGGTGGAACGTCGGGTGACGTAATCGCTGATTCTGCGGAAGGCTACGCCCCTGAGCTCTGCCGTCTATCTGTATCGAAAATCAATAGTAACAGCCGATTTAGCCATTCGTTAGGCGAGCGCCTCACCCTCGAACGGTCCTCATCCCGATACCGATGATCCTATCGATCAACTGCGGATACGCGACTCCGGCCTTCGCTGCCGCTTGCGCGAAATCTTCGTCCTCGGCGAGGATCGGGTTCGGGTTTGCTTCGATGAAGTAGAGTTTGTTGTCGGATGTGAGTCGCAGATCGATTCGGGCATAGCCTTCGATCGTTAGCAACCGATAGATTCGTTTACACACATCCTCGATCTCTGCGATGAGCGCCGGCGCCAGGTCCTCCGGGAATTGGTTCTGCAAGCCCCATCGTTTGCGATATTCCTCGTCCCACTTCGCGCGGTAGGTGGCTATCTTCGGTTCGTTAGGCGGGACTTCGCGGAAAACCAGCTCACGGATTGGATACACGGTCAGCTTCGCGTTCCCGATGACACTGCAATAAAGCTCGCGCCCTTCGATGTATTCCTCCGCGATCACATCGCTGTCGTGGCTCTCGTGAATGAACGCCACCCGTTCTTTGAACTGTTCGTCCGTCGTGACGAATGACGCCTGCGAGATCCCGTAAGACGCTTCTTCTTTCACCGGTTTCACGAGCAGCGGAAACTTCGGCCGCTTCAAACGCGCGATTCGTTGTCCGCGCGGGATCACGACAAAATTCGGGACGTCAATGTGGTGGTACCCGAGAATCTTTTTAGACGTCCCTTTGTGTTTGCAGAGGACGAGACCGGTCGCCCCGCAGCCGGTGAAGGGCACTCCCTGCATCTCCAGGAGCGACGCAATGTGCTGGTCGAAGCCGCGGTTGTTCTTGAACTGGTCCGCCAGGTTGAAAATTACGTCCGGCCCAAAGCTCTCCATCTTTTGCCGGAGCAAATCGAGATTGTCGAAGATGGCGAGATGTTCCGTCGGATGACCGAGGGTGCCGAGAGCGGTGAGCACGTTCGCTTCCGTTTTCCAATCGTCGGTCTTCATCTCCTTGCTCAGGTCCTGGTCGATCTTCGTCGGCCGGATCGCATCGAACAGGGCGAGGACTTTCAGTTTTTTCTTCACGTCATTTGGTCCGCTTGAATTTGCCCGTGAACAAATAGTTCATCACCAGGGTCGTGATGAAAGAAGTGATCCGGAAATCCTGGGTCGGATCGTCGTTCAGGACGAGGAGGTCGAGCTGATCGCACCGATCGATCAGGCGGGAGAGCAATTTGTTTACCCGGAATTTTCTCTCGTTCGTCCACTGGCAGACCGAGTTCAGGAGCCGGCGGCGTCGCCGGCGGAGGTAAACCGCGGCGGTGATTCGTCCTGGACCGGGCGTGGTGGAAAAAAGTTCACGCAGATCGGCATCGTAAAAATCGGGGTAAGTGTCCTCGTAGAGTTTGCGTTTCCGCGCGTAGTAGGTCTTGAGCTTTTGGTTCAGGCAATCGTATTCGGCCGCGCGATACTCGGGCATGTGGACCGGCGCCTTTCCCGCGAGCGAGCGCATTAGTTCATCCACGTATTCCAGTTTCTGGAGCGCTTTCCAACCCGTGTAATGCTGGCGCCAGTCCGTTTCCGGCGTAAGCCAGACCGCAAATGTCTCGGCGAAATCCTCGTCGGGGTGACTCTGCGCATACCAGTCGTCGAGATTGACGACGTAGCTGCGGCTAAACGGTTGCGGGTGATAGACGTCCGGCGTCTGATCGCGCGAAGTTTTCCCAAACGCTTCCTGCCATTTCTTCTTCCGCGGCAAATAATAGGCGTAGCTGTAGGCATGGGCGGCTTCGTGCCGGATCAATTTCATGAACGACTCCGGGGTGCCCCCTTCGACTTCCAGCATCATCGTTTTTTCCAGCGCCCGGAGCCGATCGTGGACGAGGAAAAACGGCACGAAGATCGCCGGGATGCCGACCGGGACAAACCATTCATCGCCGATGTGGCAAGGCGGATGAAAGGCGAGCCCTTTTGCGGCGAGCTCGTCGTAGAGCTGTTTGATCAGCGGCTCTAGACCGGACCCTTCCAGTTTCAATCCGAGCTGAGAAATGCGCCTTTCGAGCAGTTGCTCGTCGCTTAGCGCCGTCCAGTCAGGTCCGTCCACGCCTCTAATTTGTAGGGCAAGCGCTCCGCTTGCCGAGCGAAAACCGTGGCGACCGGTGCGGTGCCCTACAATTGCAGCTGGTCCGCGGCTTTCGGCTCTCGCTCTGGAATCTCTCCTGTCGGCAATTGCCAGGGACGCTGCTCCCTGAACGGCAACGTCAGCAGCTTGCCCACCGTCAATTCGTGCTCCTCTCTGAACGCCGCGACGCCAATCGTGATGTCTGCCTGCGGAATATCGCGGCGCAAACTGCGATGAATCCTGTCCCACCAGCAAAAGATCGTCCCCCAATTCGAGTCCGTCTCCCGCTCGACGATGGAATGATGAATCCCATGCATTCGCGGCGTGACGACGACGTGATTCAGAATTCGCTCCAGGCCTAACGACAGACGCCAGTTTGAATGGTGAAAGACGCTGGCCGATTCGAACACGATTTCGAACCCCAGGTAGACCAAAGGCGGAATTCCCAGGAGAACGACGACGAGGAGGCGGAACGGAATCGAAAGAAGGATTTCGCCGAAATGAAACCGCGCCGCGGTCGTGACATCGAGATCGAGATCGGTGTGGTGAACGTTATGAAACCGCCAGAAGAACGGGATGCGGTGCATGGCCCAGTGCCACCAGTAATACGCCCAATCCATGAGGAGAAACGCCACGATCGCCGCGGCGAGCGGCGGCAGCTTCACCCAGTTGAGTAATCCAATCCCGTTCCGTTGCGCCCAGAAGGTGTGCGCGAGCGGAATCGGCACCAGCGCCAGCCGCAGCAGAACGAACGCGGGCACCGACATTACGAAATTGCGGACCAGCCGCCGCACCACCGAAAAATGCCGGCGCCGCAACGGCCATTTCCATTGCAGGAAAAGCAGCAGCGCGAAGAGTACGCAGAAAATCGGGCTGCCGATGTAATCCAGCAGCGGGATCGGTTTCATCTCTTCACGTAATTGTAGGGCAAGCGCACCGCTTGCCGAACCTAATCTGTAGCGGCGGTCTATGACCGCCGATTGAAACCCCAGTCGGTCGGGCCTCGCGAGAATCCTTGTCACCGCGGATGCGCTTGAGAAAAATGGCAGCTGTGCGAGTACGTTTTGCCATGAGGGTTGCGACTCTCGTCGGTGCGGTTCTCGTGTTCTACGCGCAACAGTCGGTCGCCGCTCAGGTTAACGCACGTAGCGTGTTTCTCGCGGAAGGTTCCGAACTCAGCTGGTTCTTAATTGGCGGCGTTATTGTCGTCTTAATTGGTTCGAGCTTGTTCGGGTTTTTCAAATCCGAGATCCGCGCGAACAAGATCGGGGCTTTGGCGCGCTCGCTCGGGTACACCTTCCGCCGCAGAGCGACCGCTGCGGACAGCGAGCTGGTCATCGGCTGCTACCTCGAGCAGACCGGCTCCAAGCCGACCGTTACGAACGTCCTCGAGGTAGCAAGGACGCCGGAACTCAAATTCATTTTCTTCGATTACGCGTATACGACAGACGACGGCGACACGAGCACCACCACTCATCAAACAATCGCGAGAATCCAAGCGCCCTTACTGAAGGTGCCGTCGTTTCTTCTTTTTCCCGAAACGATCTTCTCCAAAATAAAAACATTGTTCGGGGGCGGGGATGTTAACTTTCCCGATTCGCCGGAATTCAGCAACCAATACATCCTTCGCGGTCAGGACGAAGCTGCGCTCCGAGCAATTTTCAGCCCGGCGCTGCGCCAGGCTTTGGAACCGCTTCACCAATTGACCATCGAAGGAGCCGACGACGCCTTGTTTATTTTCCGCGCCGGGCGCCGCATAGAGCCAGACGAATTAGTTGCGCGGATCGAGGAAGACAAACGCATCCTCGCGCTGTTCTTCGAAGCTCAGCAAGCGAATGCAGCGCGCGCCTAGAATATCCCAATTCAGCTTTCAACTAGGGCGGTTTTCTGTCGAGGCGTCCCAAAGAACCGCGCTACACGTCGCTCGTCGAAAAAACTTGGTTTCTCCGCCGACTTTGATCTGAATGGCTGGCATCATGTTGAGCGGAAACGAAGAGACCGCGTTGCGTTTGGGCGCCGCCCTGGTCGTCGGCGCGCTCTTCGGGTTGAATCGCGAGCTGCACGGGAAACCAGCGGGGCTACGAACGCACGCGCTAGTCACGCTCGGTGCGGCCACCGCCACCGCACTTGTCCTTCGAATGGCCGACGGCCATCTCGCCACCGACGCGAACGCGCTTAGCCGCGTCGTCCAGGGAATCCTTACTGGCGTCGGTTTCCTCGGCGCCGGTGTCATTTTGCGCGATCCCGCCGGCCACGTTACCGGCCTGACGACCGCCGCCACGATTTGGATGTGTGCCGTGCTCGGGATCGTCTGCGGACTCGGTCTCTGGGTACTGCTCGGAGTCACCGTCGCTCTCACCACGGTCACCCTGCTGCTCGGCCGCCCCCTGGAACGCCTTGCCGAACGCCTGTTCCACCGCCATTCGACTACTCCGCCCGACCACAGCGTGTAGTGGTACGGCAGAAAAATTGTAGGGCAAGCGCTCCGCTTGCCGGGGCTCGACGGTCGCAACCGGTGCGGTTGCCCTACAGTCTTAAGTGCGACGCTTTCCAGCCGCGGTCAGATTGCAGCACCCATTTCGGCCGCCGCGAGGTTCCGCCCAGGCACGCGCGCCAAACCCACGCGATGAGGAGCAGTTGCATGGGAAGACGCGCCCAGAGCACCCACACTGGCACAGCATAACCGGCGACCTCCATACCGGTCGTAATCGCGTAAACGTTGGCCGGAAAGACGGCGATCAGTAATGCAATCAACCACACCCCCGCTGCGCGACGAGTTGGCCGAAAGAGAACGCCGAGACCTCCGAGGATTGCCGCGGCGCCGGTGACTGCGACTATGGCGGCGGGCCACGGAATGGAGGGCGGCATGATCGCGAGATATGGCGTGGGCGCGAGGAAATGAGTGGTGCCGGCGAGGACAAAGAAAAGCGCAAGCGCCAGGCGCGAGAAAGCAGACATCGGCGACTATATCACGCCATTACTCATCGTCCTAAACGGTGATCCGCTTTCCGAGACGCAATTGTAGGGCAAGCGCTCCGCTTGCCGGACCGATGCTGACTTCACGGACCCCGTCCCCTCATCAACCGTTGTCCAAGATTCCGAAGAAATGGCACTCGTTAAATCTAACCGCCGTAGTTCGCGCATCCTAACCGAGAGACAAAAAAGTGGCGCGGCGTATTTTCTTGGAGAAACCAGTTCCCCGAGTAATGATTTACCTGCGGCCCCGAAAATAACTGGAGTAGGCTTATGATGACTGATTTTCGGTTTGCGCTGCGGCAGCTGCGGAAGGCCCCGGGTTTCACCCTGCTGGCGGTGATCACGCTCACCCTCGGGATCGGGCTAAACACGGCGATCTTTTCCTTGATCAACGATCTGTTCTTAAAGGGACTCCCGTTCCGGGAACCCGGGCGGGTGCTCCAGGTCTTCTCGCATTTCAAGGAACAGACAGTCGATTTTCCGCTGTCGGCGCCACGGTTTATGCACTTTCGCGACGGGCAACAGGTCTTCGACGGGTTCGCGGGCGAGAACGGCTTGGGCACGACGGTGACGGGACTTGGCGACCCTTTTCAGGTGCCGCTTTTCAAGACGACCGCGAATTACTTCGATGTGCTCGGGGTGCGCGCGACGCAGGGCCGAACCTTCCGGGCGGAGGAAGAGGAAGGCGCGGATGTAGCCGTGGTTTCGGAACGCTTTTGGAAAGCGCGGCTCGGCAGCGATCCGAGCGTGATTGGGCGGGCGTTAACGCTCGATGGCGTGCCCCACACGATCGTGGGAGTGATTCCAACGTTGCCGATTTCGTGGAGTGGCCCGAACGCGGACATCTGGACAACGAAGCCCTTTATCATTCCGGGTTTCTCGCATGAACGGATGATGCGTGGGACAGCTTTCCTCCGCGCTGTCGGGCGATTAAAACCGAACCTCTCGGTGGAACAAGCGCAGGCTGCTCTCAAAGTTCTGGGTGATAGTTATCACACCCAATATCCGGAAAAGATCGACGCGAAATCGGGCACAATCGCCAAGACGTTGCCCGATGCGGTGACGGAAAATCTGCGGCCGGGCTTCGCTACTCTGCTGGCGGCGGTGACTTTCGTTCTGCTGATCGCCTGCAGCAACGTGGCAAACCTTCTCCTCGTCCGATTCAGCGGCCGGCGCCGCGAGATTTCGCTGCGCATGGCGCTCGGGGCGTCGCGCGGAAGTGTGCTGCGGCTTTTCGTGTTTGAAAGCGTTCTGATCAGTCTCCTCGCTGGAATTCTCGGGGCGATTCTCGCCTGGCAGCTGGTGCCGTTGGTCCCGAAACTGGCGGCTAACTTTCTTCCGATCGAACCGGGGGCCGCGACCGCGATTTCATTCCCGGTCCTGGTCTTCACGATTGCACTCTCGCTCGCTACCGGACTAGTCATGGGTTTGTATCCCGCGTTGCAAAGCTCGCGCGCGGACATGGTGGACGCGCTGAAGGAAGGCGGTCGCGGAACGGCCGGGAGCGTGCGACAACAGCGGTTCCGCAAAGTGCTAGTCGGCGCGCAGGTGGCGCTCTCAGTAACGTTGCTGGCAGGGGCATCGCTCCTCATTGCGAGCTTCACCCGCCTCAGCAATCAAGACCCTGGGTTTAAACCGCAAAATCTTTGGATCGGCCTGACGGTGATGCCGCAGGCGCAATATCCCGACGTCGCGTCGCGCAATCGTTTCGCCGACCAGATGACGAACGCATTGCGAGCCGCCCCTGGTCTGCAGGAAGCATCAGTCAGTGGCGGTTTCCCACTTTTCAATGGCGGCGGCGCCACGCTTTACACGCGCGCCGAAGGCAACGTTCCGCCTGTCGCGGAGCGGCAAGGCGCGCCGTCGAATGACATCACCCCCGGTTGGCTGCGGACGCTCGGGATCCCCCTCCTGGCCGGTCGCGACTTCAACGAACAGGACATCGCGGACCATCCGAACGTCATCCTAATTAGCGCAACGGGCGCGAAGACGGTGTTCGGCAATGAAAATCCGATCGGCAAAACGTTGCTCATCACGAGCGGCAGCGTGCCGGTCGAGATCGTCGGCGTCGTCGGCGATGTGCGTTCCGTTCGGCTCGACCAGCAGAACGACATGGAATTCTACCGGCCGTTTGCGCAGGAGAATTTCCCCTTCATCACGATCACGGTGCGCAGTCCGTTACCGACAGACACGGTTACAAAAACGGTGCAAGCCGCGTTGAAGGGGATCGACCCCGGCCTTGCGCTAATTCAGCCGCAGCCGGTCACCGCGATCATGGCGCAGGCACTCGGGCAGGCGAAACTGATGATGACGCTGCTCGGCGTTTTCGCGGGCGTTGCGCTGGTCCTGGCGACGGTGGGAATTTACGGAGCGGTCGCTTACACGGTGGAACAACGAACCGGCGAGATCGGGGTTCGGATGGCACTTGGAGCGCAAACAATGGATGTGCTGCGCCTGGTGGTGAAGCAAGGGATGATGCCAGTGATTATCGGGCTGGCGGTTGGGGTGGGGGCAGCGCTCGGACTCGGGAAATTGATCGCAGCGCAGCTTTATCAAGTCTCTGCACATAGTCCGTTGCTGCTCGCAACGACCGCGGCCGTGCTGGCCTTGGCGGCGTTACTCGCATGTCTTTTCCCGGCGCGGAAGGCGAGCCAGTTGAATCCGGTAGAGGCGCTGCGGACGGAGTAGCCTTATCGCAAACAGAAAAATAGCGTGAGGCGCGCGCGAAACGAGGGGTCGCTCATTGCCATGCCGAGGCGGCAACAATGTATTCCTTTTCGGCATGGCGTGCTCGCCGCGCGTAGATCGTCTTAATCGCACTTTGATTACTTCGCGGTTTGTTCAGGAGACATTCGTCCCAGCCCCAACCCTCCGCGCTTTGTTTTACCGCTTCCGTAAGCCGCTGGCCGATTGACCGCCCATCGGCGCCTTTAACCAGATTGAGGTCATCCCCTTCCTTGGCAAAATTCTCGTCGATCGAAACTAGGCATTTGCCGGATGGATCGGTCAGCATCAGCGAAGTTTCGCCGTAAACGAAGGGGCCTTTTCGATCTTTGAGTAGCGCGACCGCGGCGTCTCCCTGTTTCTCAATCAATTGCGCGGCTCGATCGACCATTTCCTGAATGAGTCTCGGATCCGGGGTGAGATTGTACACGCCGCTGCCGACGATATATGTCTGCTTATCCTGACCGACTACGCGCATCAGGTACGACGCCTTCCGATGCGGTTGTTTCGCGCCCGGTTTTTTGTATCGATAGAACGCCCAATTGTTGGGCGTTGTTTCCGACATTCCATCAATGGCGTATTTCAGGAAGTCGCGGCCATCGGCGTCGCGAAAATCCACGATACTCTGACGTTCTCTTTCCGGCTCGGCACTATGCATCCTCACGTTCCCGTCGGCACCGATGACGAAGAGGTACGTCTCCCCGTAGTACCAAGCGCTGCCCTTGGTTTTAAATTCCTTGAACGCATCCTGGACGGGGATGGTGCTCAATTTTTCGCCGGCCTTCTTTACGAAGTCCATGAGCTCGTCGGTCGAAAAGCGGGTCGCCTCTTCAATCTCGGAGCGAATGCTTGGGTCATAGTATTTGTACAACTCCTTCTGCAGCATCCAACGACCGGTTTCGGAACGGACCAATTGCGGAATCCAATCCTGCCGCCAATCTTTTAACGGAGATTCATCGGCATCGAGGGCCCCAGGGCCCTGGAGTTCTTTCATTTTCGCGTACATGTCGAGGAAGATGTAGATGTAATAGACTTGCTTGATGAAATCGTTCCGCACTCCCTCTGATTCCGGTAGCGGATAACGCTCCTTGATGGCCGTCTCCACATCGTTCCAGACAAGACCCAGCTTGGGGACCTCGAGAACCATCCGGTTCATCTCGTAGAGTTTGTTCGCGACCCAGTCACGCGTGGTTTGGGCGAGTTGCGCATGGTCGACCGGGCCTCGTTCGTCGGGCCGTCCCAGCCTGCTTACGAGGAGGTCGACGAATTGATGCATGAAGTCCGCCCCGGCCTGGCCTCCTATCTTCACGAGATTCACATGATCAAATTCAGGCAGAAGGGTATAATGCGATGTCCCGGAGGGATCATCTATCAAAGGCTGGTAAACGGTTTTTCCGTCGGCCTTGAAGTCCACCACGCGATCTAGCGCCCCATGGACTATGAAGAGTCTGTTTAAGAAGTCTGTTCGGAAGCGTTGCTTCTCCTCCGAGCCGTCGGTCTGGCTGGTAATCGCGTCAATGTCCCGATGGATGACGTCAAGTTCGGCTACGACAGATTTTTCTCCGGCGCGCATTTCGGCGAGTTCTTTCTCGCCGAGTTGTTTGACCCATTCGAGATTTTCCAAAAACAAATTCTCGCTGGGGGGAGCGAACATTATCACCTTGTGCAAACGAAAGGGTTGGGCCAACAGATGCTGATTGAGGATCGCGCGTAAGGCCACGAGCCCTCCTTTGCTGTGGGTGACGATACTGACGCTCTTGTACCGCTGGCCGAGCAGGTTGATTTCGTCGCGCAGTCCGTTTGCGACCTCTTGCAAAGGCACGTGTTTTCGAAGCCCAGTGTCATAACCGTAGAAAACAAAGTCATAAATTCGGTTCAGCCGCTGATCCTGAATCATTTGTCCAACATCGCCCCACGTCGACAAGTAGTCCCCATTCCACCCGTGCACGAACAGGATGGCGTGCTCGTTGGGCAAATTCTGGTGGCGCAAATGGAGAATTTTCCCGCGCACGTGGTTCCGCGGGGTCTGCCATTTTTTGTCCGATAAACGCAGGAAAGTCCGGGTAACGGCATCGGGGATGATGTCGCCGTCCGTGTAGCTCGCGTAGCTGCGCGTGGAGCCTTCCAGCAATGGAATAACCACTTTCCAGGCGGCCAACCCAGCGAGAAGAAGAAGAGCGGCACAAATTACGCGAGCCGATCTGAAGAAATTCCAATAGGAGCAGATCGCTCGACAGTTTTTGCATCGATATGCTTCGCCAGGAACAACTTCGCGGCATGCCGGGCACGGTTTCGGATTCATATCATCGGTCCCACAGGTCCCGTAGTGAATACGGAATCCGAAAGCTCAAGTTCCGAGCAACGCGGTTGGGAATCTACGTGTGGTTAGCGAACCGAAGATGCACCACTACTTCGATCTCGGCGGTTTGGGGAAACATGTCGAAGGGCGTGATGGAGATGACGTCGAAGCGCGATTGCAGCTCGGCAAGATCGCGCGCGAGGGTGGGGGGATTGCACGAGACGTAGATCATGGTTTGCGGCGACGAATCGAGAATGGCGCGCCGCATTTCAGCGTTAAGTCCGGTTGCAGGCGGATCGACGATGAGACTCAAGGAGAGGCGGTCTCCAGTCCGCCGACTGCCTTCGTCCGCGACAGGAAAGTCGCCGCTCCTTGCGGCTTTCATTAATTCTGTGGCGACGTCACCCGCGATATAAGTCTCGTTAGGCCCGGCGTCTTTTCGGGCGGCGTCGATCGCGAACCGGTCCCAGTCGATGCCGATGACGCGCTCGAACTGCGGCGCGAGGCGTTTCGCGAAAAATCCGGCGCCGCAGAACGCGTCGATCAGAAGGCCGCGATCGCCGGGGAGGATCGAGGCGATATGGATCGCCATCGCGTCAGCGACGGCGTCGTTCGTTTGGGCGAAAACGCGGGGACCGGAGTGGGCGCGCAAACTGTAGTGCCCGTCGCCCGGGCGCGCGGCTCGGAGTTCGGCGAGAGCTTTGTTCACTTCGGGCATCGAAATGGGACAGGCGGCGATATCCATCAGCTCGTGAACGTCGCGCCGGTAAAAACCGACAACTTCATCCTGAACATGAACGGTGATGCGGTTGCGGTAGGCATAGGGCAAAGGCGACGGAACCATTGGCTGCATCGGCGGCTCGGCGAGGCGCGCGATGCGATGCATGACTTGTTCGACCTGGCGCGCTTTCAAGACGACCTGATGATCGTAGCTGATGTGCTGGTAACTGCATCCGCCACAGCGGCCAAAGTAGGGGCAGGGTGGGTCCAGACGATGAGCGGAAGGTTCGAGGACTTCGACTAAATCGGCTTCCGCGAACTGTTTTTTCTCGCGCGTAAGTCGCGCCGACACGCGCTCGCCGTCGATGGTGAACGGAACGAAGACCGCTTTGCCGTTGTCGCGCGCGACGCCTTTCCCGCCAAAGGCGACGTCGTGGATTGTGAGCTCAGCCGTGCGCATCACGCAATGTAGACGTCGGCCTGCGGCCGACGCAATGAACGCTGCCGTCGCTATTGCGCTTCCTCCAGCGAAGCGGCTACAGAAGAACCTAGCTCGCCATCACCCGCGCAATCGCCGCTTCCAATTTCTCGAGCTTCACCGGCTTGACCAGATGTTCCGCGAAGCCGGCTTCCAGGCTCTTTCCGATATCTGCGTCCATGCCGAAGCCACTAATGGCGATGCCACGAATGGGACTCCGGCTCCGGAGGACGCGGAGCAGGTCCATGCCGTTCCCATCAGGCAAGCCGACATCGCTGATGAGCAGATCGAAGGAATTGCCATCGCCCGCGACGGCAAGAGCGGCGCGCATGTCGTGAGCTGCCGTGACGGTATGCCCGCGCAATTTCAGGAGGCGTTCCAACGCGGCGCAGGTATCGGGATGATCGTCGACGAGCAGGATGCGAAGCGCGCGGGGCGGGGCGTGCGGCTCCGCGGCGGGCGGTTTCGCGATCTTATCCAGCTCGGCCGTTTTCATGGTAAGCAAGAACTTGGAGCCATGATTGTGCCCGTCGCTTTTGGCGATGAGCGACGCGCCGTGGGCCTGGGCGAGCGATTTGGAAATGGTCAAACCGAGGCCGAGCCCGCCGAACCGGCGTTGAAACGAACGCTCGCCCTGCTCGAATGGATTGAAGATCCGCTCCATGACTTCCGGTTCGATCCCGATGCCGGTGTCGGTGACTGCGAGGGTGAGGATGTGCGGCAGATGGTTCGCGGAGCTGATCGTGATACCACCATTGTCGCCGGTAAATTTGATCGCGTTCTTGAACAGGTTCCAAATGATCTGCTGGAACTTCGCCGGGTCGGCCATGACCTGGAAGTCGGTTGCCTGAAGGTCGAACCGAACGTGCAGCTGCTTCGCGTTCGCCTCGGAGGCGCACATCTCGACGACATTGCGCACGGTCAGATGCGCGTCGAGTGGCTGAAGGTCGAGCTGCATTTTGTCTTTCGTGATTCGGGTGAGGTCGAGGAGATCGTCGATGAGCTGGCTTTCGAGTTCGATGTTGCGACGCATCATCGCGAGGGTGGTGTCCACCTCGGCGGCAGAATGGGGCTCGGTCTTGAGGGCATCGAGCGCGGCGAGGACCGGGGTGAGCGGCGTCCGCAGCTCGTGGGAGAGCATGGCGAGGAAATTATCCTTGGTGCGGTTGGCGGCTTCGACGGTGGCGCTTTGTTGTTCCAGAGCAGCCTCGGCGCGGCGGCGTTCGCTCATTCCGGCAGCCAGCGCGACGGCTGTGATCGTGGTCAGGACATTGAAACTCTGGAGGATGAGCAACGACTGGTTTTCATCCGACCTAACGAATGGACCGAAGCGGTGGAGGGTTCCCCAAATCGAGATGGCTGAGAGCACGAACATGCTGGTGGCCGTTTCCCGCGGCGTAAGGCGGAACGCCGTCCAGGCAATGATCGGCCCGAGGATGAAAGCAATCGGGTAGTTGAGACTGCTGATCGCGAACCAGCCGCCAAAGACGACTTCGCTCAGGATGGCGAGGAGGACCAGGAGGATGCCGACTTCGGCGTCGCGCATGAGATTGATCCGGCGCCAGGGGTATCCGAGCCAGAGGATGAGGACCGGAGCGAAGATCACCGCGCCGCTGAAATCGCCGATCCACCAGGTCAGCCAGATGTCGCCGTAGTTTTTCCAGTCGGCGAAGCCGGACAAGGAAAGGGCGGTCACACCGATGGTGGGGCTGACCAGAGTGCTTATCGCGAGGGCGAGGGCGAAGCGGAAAACGTCGTAGGCGTGATCGAAGGCGCGAAGTCCATTGGCTATTTGCTGAACAAGCCACGCGCCAAGCAGGCTTTCGAGGGTGTTGCCGGCGGCGATTCCAAGCGAAGCGGGAATGTTACCGGCAGTCGTGATGTTGACCAGGAACGCGCTCACGAAGATGGCCGGCCAAAGCCGATAACCAAACATGAGCAAGGCGGCGACGGCGATTCCGGCCGGCGGGAAGACCGGCGAAGCGCTGGCATTCGAAAACGCCAGCTTCAGGCTGAGCTTCCCGGCGACGAAATACGCCGCCACCAGAATGCCGGCTGCGACCCACGCGCGCGACGGTGATTGCTTGCCTGGCGAAGCTGCTTCCAAAGTATCTTCCTCTTCCGCTACCTCTTTGTTGTCCTTCTAGATCGCATCAAAGCTCGATGGCTCATCGAGACAAAGAGGAGGAGGAAAAGGAAGACTAATATTTGCGGACGTAGGGATACTTCGATTCGTTCCCAAGCTCGGGCGGAAACTCCTCGTAGCCACCGTGAATATGGCGAAGATGGCTCGGCAGGATGGGGTAATACGTGCCGTGGTTTCGCGGAAACGGAAAGCTGAGCATCTCCCAAAGGCCGGTTTGGAGTCGCCAGTAGCTCCGGCCGAGACCGCGGACCACGCCGTAACTGAGGGCCGCGGCATTCCCTTCCGTCGCATTTACCCGGGCGATTTGGACCGGCAGCTCGGCAATGCCGAACGCGACGTTCGACAATCCTCGACCCAACTTGCGGGTCGGACCGTATTCGTGCGCGGGCGGATCCTGGATGTCGGCGAAGAGAGTGGCGAAAGAACAACCGAAAATCAGGGCGGTGGCGAGGAGGGTTTTCATGGGGATTTCAGTCAACCCATTTTCCGGCGCAAAAGCAACCATTCACGACTTATTCCTTGCCGGCCGGCGGTTCTGATGACGCCGGCGGCTTCGTCGCGGCTAACGAGATCGTTATCGTGACTGCGAGAATGGCCACGATGATCAGAAGCGAGATCCAATTCGGAATATGAATACGCTGGCCGACGATCATTTTTGTTCCCACGAAGAGGAGGATCAGGGCCAGGCCGGTCTTGAGATAAATGAAGCGATCGATCATCCGGGCGAGGAGGAAGTAAAGGGAACGCAGGCCCAGAATGGCGCAGATATTCGAGGTGTAGACGATGAATTGATCCGTCGTGATGGCGAAGACGGCCGGGATGGAGTCGACCGCGAACACCAGGTCCATCACATCCACCAGGATCAGGACAAGAAGCAGCGGGGTGAACATGAGCCGGCCTTCCACTCGCGCCGTGAAACGGCGGCCGTGGAAATCCCGGGTGAGCGGCAGGACTTTGCGGCACCAGCGCATGAAGAAGTTTTTCTCGAAGTCCATCTGAGCGTCGCGATCGAAGAGCATCCGAATGCCGGTGAGGAAGAGGAACGCGCCGAAGATGTAGAGAACGAAATGAAATTTCTCGACCAGGGTTACGCCCACCCAAATCATCACGCCTCGCATGACGAGCGCCCCGACGATGCCCCATACCAGGACGCGATGCTGCGACCGCGGGGGGACTCGGAAATAAGCGAAAATGAGGACGAAGACGAAGATGTTGTCGACGCTGAGCGAGGTACTCGATCACGTAGCCGGTCAGGAAATCGAGGCCTGCGTCGTCGCCCAGCGTTTGCCAAACCAGGAGGTTGAAGCAAAGGGAGAGGGCCACCCAGATAAGGCTTCTCTGGACGGCCGCGCGCATGCTCAGCTCGCGGTCGCGGCGCTTGAAAGTGGACAGGTCGACGGCCAGCGCGATGAAGACGCCCACGTGGAAGGCCACCCAAAACCAGATACTCGTGGACACCGCGCAGACCGTTCCATGGCGCGTGCGCGGTCGCAATCTCAAACGACTTTTTCAATTCATGCTCATGCTCCTGATCACGATCGTGGTCTTGGAGTCGCGACGCCGCATGCCAGGATCAGGAGTAAGATCAGGATCATGAGCATGAGTGGCAGACAAGGGCCTCCACTTTCCACTCGCGAAAAGGAGCCTTTTCCGTAACGTGTTCGACCGCATGGATGCCGAATTAGAGAAGCTCGTCGAAGCCGGGAAACTGACCGCACGCCAGGCGGATCAGCTGTCAGTGCTTCAGCCTGGAACCTATTGTCTTCACAAGAGTTGGGGGTTTGGCCGGGTCGCCGAATGGAACCTTCTGCTTAACCAGATCTTTATTGATTTTCCGGCGAAAAAAGGGCACGCGATGCAGCTGCCTTACGCCGCCGACAATGTCACCCCGCTCAGCGCCGAGCATTTCCTCACCCGGAAGGCGACGAATCTGCCCGCACTCAAACAACTCCTGAAAAGCGACCCTGCCGCGGTCGTGCGCAATATTATCGAGAGCCTCGGGGGTTCGGCGACGGTCCAGCAGATCAGCCAATTGATGGTTGGCGATCTGTTTAACGAGACCGAATGGAAACGCTGGTGGACCTCGGCGACCAAAGCCATCAAGAAGGACGGCTTTTTCCATCTCCCGGCCAAAAAAACGGAGCCGATCCAGCTCCGGGGCGAGAAAGTCTCGCGCGCGAATGAGCTGATCGCGTTTTTCGATCAGGCGCGGCAACCGAAAGAGCAAGTCGCTGCGCTGGACCAGATCATCAAGTTCCACAACGAATTCGACAAACCGGAGGCGCAGCTGCAGCCGATCGTGACTGCGATCGAAAATGCAGCGGCCAGGAACCAGCGCTTGAATGCGCCGCTGACCTTCGAGCTCGTCATCGCGCGGGACGATTTGCTGGAGCGCGCGCCCAGTCTCAAATCGACCAATCTCTCTCTCACGCTTCCGAAATTGATCGCGGACGAGCAGGCCCGTCTTGGCGCTATTCTGCCGAAATTGCCCTCTGGCAAAGAGCGCCGCGTTTTACAACTGCTGCCCACGGCGCTCGGGCCCACCTGGAGTACGCGCGCCTTGCAATTGATGCAAAGCAATCACGCCCGGGCGGTCCAACAGATCCCGCGGGTGTTTGCCGACGAAGGAAAACAGGATGAGCTGCGGACGTTTTTGGAACGCGGTATCCGCGATCATTCGCTGACGAGCGAGATTCTGGGCTGGCTCTGCAAGGAACGCGATGGGGAGTGGCGCAGCCTCATGATGCCGGATTTACTGGGCGCGATTTTGTCCGCACTCGAGCGCGACCAGCACAACGAAAATAGCCGGGGAAGCAAGCTCCGCGATCTCCTGCTCGACGACCGCGAGCTGATCCCCGACATGTTCGCGGGCGCAGAAGTGGGCGTGGCGCGCGACGCGATGCGGCGGCTCATGTTAACGCCGGTTTTCGATGAGCTGACGAAGCGCTCGCTCCTGGCACGGATCATCAAGCTTTATCCGGAATTGGAAAGCGTGATCACTGGCGAACAGAAGGAAGAGAAAAGCGAGGCGCTGGTCGTTTCCTGGAGCAGCCTCGAAAAGCGCAAGGCGGAATACGAGGAGCTCATCAACAAGAAGATTCCGGAGAACAGCAAGGAGATCGGGGTCGCCCGGTCTTATGGCGATTTGCGAGAGAATTTCGAATTCAAGGCGGCGAAGGAAATGCAGGCGGTGCTGATGCGTCGCAAGTCGGAGCTTGAGATCGCGCTGCATAATGCGCGGGGGACCGCATTCGAAAGCCCGGATACTTCGCAGGTCTCGATCGGGACGATCGTCGGTTTGCGCGACGCTGATAGTGGCAAGGAAGAGACCTTCACAATTCTGGGCGCCTGGGACGGCGATCCAGATCGCGGCATTATTTCTTATCAAACCGCGATCGGTCAGGCCATGCTCGGCCACAAGCTCGGCGAAATCGTCACGCTTAGCGACGACGAACAAACGCGGCGTTACGCAATCATCTCAATCGACGCCGCTCCCGTCGACGTCACTCCGCCGGATCCCTCGCTGACGGAAATTCCCGAGACGGTGGGTGCCGAGTAGCACAATCATTGCGCTGGAGCAGCGGCGCGTAGCGCCCTTTGTGTAACTGTCGTCCTACGGCCGACACCGGCCTACGGCTGTTTGCGACGCCGGTTTCACGCCGTCCACAGGACGGCGGCCACAACAGGCTGCGCCTTTACAGCGGTGGTGCGTTCCGCCAAAGTCGCTTCTCCTTATGACCGACCCAATTCTGATCGCTAAAGGCAAAGAGCCGATCTATCTCCTGCCGAAAATGGCGAACCGCCACGGTCTGATCGCCGGCGCCACTGGCACCGGTAAAACGGTGACGTTGCAAACCCTCGCCGAGAATTTCAGCGACCGCGGCATCCCGGTTTTCATGGCTGACGTGAAAGGCGACCTCGCCGGGATGAGCCAGACGGGCGGGAACAATCCAAAGGTCATCGAGCGCGCGAAAGAGCTCGGGATTGATGATTTCAAAGGCCAAGCCTGCCCGGTCGTTTTCTGGGACGTCTTTGGCGAGAACGGACATCCGGTGCGCGCGACCGTTTCCGAAATGGGCCCGCTCTTACTCGGGCGACTGCTCAGCCTGAACGACACCCAGGAGGGCGTGCTCAACATGGTTTTCCGGATCGCGGATGAGAACGGGCTTCTCCTCCTCGATTTGAAAGATCTGCGCTCGATGCTCCAGTTCGTGGCCGATAACGCGGAACAGTTTAAAACTCAATACGGCAACGTCTCGGCCGCCAGCGCCGGCGCAATCCAGCGCGGTTTACTGGAGTTGGAAACTCAGGGTGCCGACAAGTTTTTTGGCGAACCGGCGCTCGACCTCGACGACCTGATCCAAACCCAGAACGGTCGCGGCGTTGTGAACATTCTCGCCGCAGAAAAGCTGATGCAGCAATCGCCGAAGGTTTACGCGACTTTCCTGCTCTGGCTGCTCTCCGAACTCTTCGAGCGCCTGCCGGAAATCGGCGATCCTGAGAAACCGAAGCTGGTTTTCTTCTTCGACGAAGCCCATCTCATCTTCACCGATATCGAGCCTGCGGTGGAACAGAAGATCGAACAAATGGTGCGGCTGATTCGGTCGAAAGGCGTCGGCGTTTATTTTGTGAGTCAGAACCCGCTGGATATTCCCGACGTCGTGCTCGGACAACTCGGGAACCGAGTCCAACATGCATTGCGCGCCTTCACTCCACGCGATCAGAAGGCGGTGACCGCCGCGGCCCAGACGTTCCGGCAGAATCCCAAGTTGAAGGTTGAGAAAATCCTGACGGAGCTCGGAGTCGGCGAAGCGCTGGTCTCGATGCTCGACGAAGAAGGCAAACCGACGATTGTCGATCGCGCAAAAATTCTTCCACCCCGGAGCCAGGTTGGCGCGATCACCCCGGAGCAACGAAAAGAGATCATCCAGTCGTCGAGTATTGCGGGACATTACGAAAAAGTTGTCGACCGCGAGTCCGCCTACGAAAAATTGCAGGCAAGGGCGACCGACAAGGCGGCGACGGCCGGCGCTCCCCCGACACCCAGGGGCGGCGCGATCCCACCCGAGGCCGGAGACGGGGAGGCGAAGCCATCAATCTTTGACACGATTGGCGGCGCGTTCAAACCGACGATCGGCCCACGCGGCGGCCAGCACGATTCCTTCGCCACGAGCATGCTCAAAAGCGCGACCCGGGCTGCCAGCAGTCAAATGGGCCGCCAGATTATGCGCGGAATCCTTGGAAGTTTCTTAGGAGGCAGTCGACGATAGCGCAGGCAGGTCGATCGAGCGCTCCGCCGCTCGATGAGATTGAGCATCGCAGCTGTGCACCCATCGCGCGACGGAGCGCGCGATCCACCTTTAGCCCGGTTAGGGACGGCGCTGTGCGCCGTCCCCATCCTTTGGCATTAGCAAAGTCCTTACTTCTTCGGAGAAGCGCTCGGGTTCGCCGAGGTCTTGTCGTCCTTCTTCAACTTGTCGGCTTTGTCCGTCTTCGCCGCGCTCTTCACTTCGATGTCCTTGGCGGTCATGGTGTAACTGATTGTCACCTTGTCGCCGACTTTGACATCGCCGGTCACTTTGGTGCTCGAGTCGCGCGCGATCTCGAATTTTTCCTTCCCGCCCTTCGTGACTGTGATCATGGTGTCGTCTACGGCCGTAACTGGTCCCGTGACCTGGTAACTGGAAGGGCTGCCGGCAAACGCCACGCCGCTCAGAGCTACGCTCCCGGCGGCAATCAAACTGAGTAGTGTTCTTTTCATAGTCTTATAGAAGGGGAGAACCGCTCATCTATTCAAGCTTTTCGACGCAAGGCGCGCTTGCTCACAGGCTTTCAATCTCGGCGCGATCTTCTACAATCAGGCGATGCCAGCTGTTTCCATAGGAGAAATCGTCGATTTGGTCGGCGGCGAGTTTGGGGGGGATCGCGATCAAAAGATCGTCTCGGTCGCGCCGCTCGCGGGCGCCGTAACCGGCCAGCTCAGCTTCCTCAGCAACCGTAAGTACGCGGCGGAGCTGGCCACGACCGGGGCCGCTGCGATTCTCGTTCCGAAAAATGTGGAAGGAGCGGATCCGCGGTGGATTCGCGTCGAGGATCCCTACTTCGCGTTTGCGAAAATCATGACCCGCTGGTTTTCCAATCGGCCGCTGCCGAAAGGTGTTTCGCCCAAAGCGGTGGTGGCCGACTCCGCCAAACTGGGAGAAAACGTTGCGCTCGGCCATTTCGCGATCATCGGGGAAAACGTGGTCGTCGGGAATAACGTCACCATTTTTCACGGCGTTTCGGTCGAAGCCGGCTCAACGATTGGCGACGAGTGCATCATTTATCCGAACGTTGTCATCTACGACGGAACGCGAATCGGGAATCGCTGCATCATTCATTCCGGCGTGGTCATTGGATCAGACGGCTATGGTTTTGCGACCCACTCCGGCAAACATCACAAGATCCCACAGATCGGCATCGTCCGGATCGAAGACGACGTTGAAATTGGCGCCGGGACGACCATCGACCGCGCCGCCCTCGGCGAGACGGTAATAGGAGAGGGGACCAAGATCGATAACCTCGTCCAGATCGGCCACAACGTGAAGGTCGGGAAACATTGCCTCCTCGTGTCGCAGGTCGGAATCGCAGGTTCGACCGAGCTGGGCGATTACGTCGCTGTCGCAGGGCAGAGCGGTTTCTCCGGACATCTCAAGATCGGCCACCGCGTCCAGGTCGCTGCCAAGAGCGCGGTCCTCGCGGATGTGCCCGACGATACGAAGGTGATGGGCTCGCCCGCGGTTCCCTTTACCGAATTCGCGCGCCGCCACGCCGCGTTAAAAAAGCTGGCGCGGAAGAAAACGCTGTAGCCCAAGGGGCTACGCCAAGCGCGGGATCGGGGGTCCCATTGCTACATTGCTCTCGCGTCGGCCACAGGCCGACGTCTACACGCCGCCGACTCGAACTGTCAGCGGCCAAACCACTCGCCGAACGTCTTTTCCCCAAGCATGGCGCAACTCTGCCTCAATCTCCTCCAGCGGATCGCGTTGTTCGGCCGCCATAAATCGCTGTGTCGCCGACCACGTCCCTAAATAACCCAACAGCTGCTCGACATTCCACTCCGCTCTCATCTCGAATGACGGTGTTTCGATCCGGTCGAATCCGAACGGCAACTCCTCGAACTTTTCCACCAGCACTCGCTCCGGCGGCCAGTACCGTCCGACCACGTCGGAATAATAATGATCCACGACCGCATCGATCGTCGGCGATACCGTTGCGAGCTTATAGGCCCACGCGGCCACGATCCCTCCGATCTTCGCCACCCGCCGCGCTTCGGCTTCGAAACGGGCGAGATCAAACCAATGTAGCGCCTGCGCAACCGTGATAAGATCGATTGTCCGCGGCTTGAGACCGCTTGCTTCCGCCGTTGCTACCCGATACTCGACGCGCGGGTGCCGCTCCGCGTTCCCGATCTGTTTCTCGCTCGCGTCGGTGGCGATGACATGCTCGAAGACGTCGGCCAGTTCAATCGCCGCCTGCCCGTTCCCCGTCGCACAATCCCACGCCAACTCCTTCGCCGGCGCTACGCCCCCCAGCCACTGAAACAATTCCTTCGGATACCGCGGTCGGAACTTTGCATACTCCGCCGCCTGCCTGGAAAAGTGGTCTTTAAATTCGAAGTTGGACGTTGGACGTTGGACGTTGGACGTTGGACGTTGGACGTTGGACGTTGGGCGTTGGACGTTTTCTTCTATTCCCCCTTGGGCGCCGGCATCGTCCTCACGCCCACCCGTGCAAGGTATTCATCCGCCTGAAGCACATTCGTTCCGGCTCGCTGCACAATCTTGAGAAGGTTATCCATCGAAGAGACTTCCTCGAGCTGTTCGGTCAGGAACCACTGAAGAAAATTGATCGTGATATAATCGTTCTCGCTCCGCGCCAGTTCCACCAGCGCATTGATCTGGTGTGTTACCTTCACCTCCTGGTCGAGCGACAACTTCACCGCCTCCTCCGGGTTCTTGAAATTTCCCCGAGGCGCCTCTATCGCCGGGATTACCACGGTGCCGCCCGCGTCGACTACATATTTGATAAAGCGCAAGGCATGCTCCTTCTCCTCCTCCGCCTGCGAAAAGAAGTGGGTGGAGAGCTGCGGCAACGCCTCGGCCGCAAAATGCGCCGCAATCGCGTAATACTGCATGGAGGCGCTGAACTCGTACCCGATCTGTTCGTTGATCGCGTCGATGATTTTCTGATTAGTGAGCATAAGAACCTTTCGTGGGTGTCCCTTCAATTAGCCCAGTCCCGCGCCGCGTCAATGGCGTGGCGACCCGCGAAAAAGCGAAGAGCCCGCTGAGTTTACCCAGCGGGCTTTTTGTTCTGGCGACGTCCTACTCTCGCACAACCTATCGTCGCACTACCATCGGGGCTGCAGCGTTTCACTTCCGTGTTCGGAATGGGAACGGGTGGTGCCACTGCGCTATGATCACCAGAACTTAGGGCCGCGGACGGCACTAACTTCTGGTGGATTGCAGATTTCAGATCGTCGATTGCAGATTGTCTTGCGTTGCCAATCTTCAATCAGAAATCTGCCTTCTGCAATCCCGCTGATTCTCTGATATCTACATACAGGAAGTATTTACCGCACTTTCAGGCTTCGTTTTATTAATCGTTTTAGAAGTCATTCCTCTCAATTTGCCGCCGTCCCGCTTTGCGCGGGACGACGGGTTAATTGAAAAGTAAATGACCAAGCCAAACGGGTTATTAGTATTACTTAGCTGAACGTATTACTACGCTTACACCAGTAACCTATCAACGTGGTGGTCTACCACGACTCTTCAGGGAGAACTCATCTTGGGATAGGCTTGGCGCTTAGATGCTTTCAGCGCTTATCCTTTCCGAACATAGCTACCCAGCACTGCCGTTGACACGACAACTGGAACACCAGCGGTTCGTCAGACTCGGTCCTCTCGGTACTAGAGTCTGAACCCCTCAATTCTCCTGCGCCCACAGTGGATAAGGACCGAACTGTCTCGCGACGTTCTGAACCCAGCTCGCGTACCACTTTAACCGGCGAACAGCCGGACCCTTGGGACCTTCTCCAGCCCCAGGATGTGATGAGCCGACATCGAGGTGCCAAACCCTGCCGTCGATATGAGCTCTTGGGCAGGATCAGCCTGTTATCCCTAGCGTACCTTTTGTCCGTTGAGCGATGGCAATTCCACATTCAACCACCGGATCACTTGGACCTACTTTCGTACCTGCTCGAGGTGTGTCTCTCACAGTTAAGCTGGCTTCTATCCATATACTCGACACCTGATTGCCAACCAGGTTGAGCCAACCTTCGTACTCCTCCGTTACTCTTTGGGAGGATACCGCCCCAGTAAAACTAGCCGGCTGCCAGTGTCCCTCAGCCTGATATAAGGCATGAGGTTAGTTATTCCAATTTCGAAGGGTGGTGTTTCATTGGCGACTCACTCTACCCCGAAAGGTAGAGATCACAGTCTTCCACTTACGCTAAGCATCAAAATCGAAACAACAATAACAGCGTGTAGTAAAGGTGCATAGGGTCTTTCCGTCCTACTGCGGGTAGGCGGCATCTTCACCGCCACTACAACTTCGCTGAGCTCCTCGTTGAGACAGCGGTCAACTCGTTACACGATTCGTGCAGGTCGGAACTTACCCGACAAGGAATTTCGCTACCTTAGGACCGTTATAGTTACGGCCGACATTCACGGGGACTTCGGTTCAAAGCTTCGAGCCTTGCGGCTCTAACCTCTTGCCATAATCTTTCCGCATTGGTCACGTGTCACACCCTATACGTTGTCTTTCGACTTAGCAGAGTGCTGTGTTTTTGTTAAACAGTCGGTTGACCCATTTCACTGCGACCCCTCTTGCGAGGGGCACCCCTTCTTCCGAAGTTACGGGGCTAGATTGCCGAGTTCCTTAACGAGGTTTCACTCACGCGCCTGGGTATACTCTACCCACCCACCTGTGTCGGTTTACGGTACGGGCAACCGTGGGAACATGTAATTGGTTTTCTTGATACAAGTTTTAACAGATCCACCTTGGCCGAGGCCTCAGCGTCCGCCTTGCGGGACCGTCACTTTCAATCGACGGACTGTCTCCACTCATATGTCACAACTACACTTAACCACAGCCGGTGCTGGAATATTAAACCAGCTGTCCATCGTCTACGCCCTTCGGCCTCGACTTAGGTCCCGACTAACCCTGGGAGGACGAACCTTCCCCAGGAAACCTTGGGTTTACGGCGGACAGGAATTTAACCTGTCTTGTCGCTACTCATGTCTGCATTCTCACTTGTAGAAACTCCACAGTTGCTTCCGCTTCCGCTTCAATGTCGCTACAACGCTCCCCTACCAATCCGAATGGTCGAAACCAAACGTCTTCCAGAGCTTCGGTATACCGCTTATCGCCAATCATTATCGGCGCGAGATCGCTCGATGAGTCAGCTATTACGCACTGTTTAAATGATGGCTGCCTCTAAGCCAACATCCTCACTGTCTAAGCAACCTCACATCCTTTCCACTGAACGGTATTTGGGCACCTTAGCTGCTGGTCTGGCATGTTTGCCTCTCGCGCGACGAAGCTTATCCCTCACGCACTGACTCCCGTGTTACACCCTGCGGCATTCGGAGTTTGATTGAATTCGATACCCTGGTATGGGCTCTAGTTCATCCAGTGCTCTACCTCCGCAGGTCAGCACACGAGGCTAGCCCTCAAGCTATTTCGGGGAGAACCAGCTATCACCGGGTTTGATTAGTCTTTCGCTCCTACCCACAAGTCATCCCAGAAGTTTTCAACCTTCACGGGTTCGGTCCTTCAGTTGCGGTTAAGCAACCTTCAACCTGCTCATGGGTAGATCACCTCGGCTTCGGGTCTATTGCCAGCGACTATGGTCGCCCATTTCGGACTCGCTTTCGCTTCGCCTCCATCGCAGAACGACTTAGGCTTGCCACTGACAATAACTCGCAGACTCATTAAGCAAAAGGCACGCCATCACCCGCTTGCGCCGGCTTTGACACCTTGTAAGCACATAATTTCAGGTACTATTTCACTCCGCTCACAGCGGTTCTTTTCACCTTTCCCTCGCGGTACTTGTTCACTATCGGTCGCCAATTAGTATTTAGACTTACGCCGTGGTCGGCGTGGATTCATACGAAGTTTCACGTGCATCGTATTACTCAGGAAATCCCTAGGCGTGCGCGGGTTTTCGATTACGGGCCTGTCACCCTCTATGGAGCGATTTTCCATTCGCTTCATCTAACCGTTGCACTACCACATCGGGCTCCTACAACCCCAGCAGTAAACTGCTGGTTTGGTCTCTTCCGCTTTCGCTCGCCACTACTTACGGAATCGCTTTCGCTTTCTTTTCCTCCGGTTACTGAGATGTTTCACTTCACCGGGTGTCGCGATGTTCCTGCTATGTATTCACAGGAACTCGAGCAGGTGTTACCCCACTCAGGTTATCCCATTCGGAAATCCCCGGGTCACAGCGTGTTTACCGCTCTCCGAGGCTTATCGCAGTTAGCCACGTCCTTCATCGCCTATTGGCACCAAGGCATCCATTATGTGCTCTTTGTAGCTTGATCAATCTGTAGAACGCCAAATCGTTTCCGATCTCGACGCTCAAACTTGATAACTGAAACTCTCTGGACCGGGACATCTTACCTCCCCAGCCGTTTATTTTCAGACTCAGCTCTTAAAGTTGTATTTACTACCCTGTATGTAGATATCAAAGAACCAGCGGTTTGCGCCTGTTTCGGCCCACAAAAAAACCCAATCTTGTCTCCGGCGATCATTCGTCCCGCCGAGGCGGGCTTCATCATGCCGGGACAAAATTGAGTTCCAATTTGCAGTCCCAAAATAGGCGAGAACCAACTCCTTTGTCTTGCGACTCGGGAGTCCCGCTTCAGGCGGGGTCAGCAAAGTAGCCAGCCGAAACAGCACCGTCAACGGCGAAAATGCATTTTTTTCGAAAAATTTGCGATTTTCTTGCAGCTGGAGGCGCAACGCATCTGGCCACCGCTCCAGAATCGATTCCATTTCGCCATGCCGAAAGAGAGAAAAGTCCGTCCACCCCAACATCAGCGCCGGCAGCCTGGCCAGCAACACAAGATGCGGCCCCAGCCCAGGTCAGGTGCCAGCGATTACGTGGGGTCGGGGAAACTGCGGGACAAAGTCGCATTGATCACCGGCGGGGACAGCGGGATCGGCCGGGCCGTCGCGGTCCTCTATGCGAAGGAAGGCGCGGACGTTGCGGTCGTTTATCTGAACGAACACAAGGACGCGCGGGAAACGAAGCAGCTGGTCGAAGCCCAGGGCCGGAAATGTATTCTCCTCGCCGGCGACATCGGCCAGGAAAAGTTCTGCCGCTCGGCCGTCGTGGAAACAAAACGTGAGCTCGGTCCAGATCGACATTCTGGTCAACAACGCGGCGGAACAGCATCCGCAGGAAAGCATCACCAAGATCACCGAGCGGCAGCTGGAGCGAACTTTTCGCACGAACATTTTCTCGATGTTTTTCCTTACAAAAGCGGTCATGCCGCATTTCAAGAAGGGTGGCGTGATCATCAACACAGCCTCGGTGACCGCGTACCAGGGCAGCCCGGAGCTGCTCGATTATTCCGCGACGAAGGGAGCGATCGTGGCCTTTACCCGATCGCTTTCGCAGGCGCTGGCGGAGAAGAAGATTCGGGTGAACGCCGTCGCGCCGGGGCCGATCTGGACGCCGCTGATCCCGTCAACATTTCCGGCGAAAGAGGTGGCGACGTTTGGGTCGGACACGCCGCTCGGGCGCGCGGGCGAGCCGGAGGAAGTTGCGACCTCATTCGTGTTCCTGGCGTCGGACGATTCGTCGCTACATGACGGGGCAGGTCTTGCATCCGAATGGCGGGCGCGTCGTCAACGGATAGGACTTTGTCCGCAGATTGACGCCGATTTCGCAGATTATTTATCTGTCATCTGCGCTAATCTGCGTAATCTGCGGACGATTTTGAAGACGACGACCTACGTACCGACGGCCGCGCCGCCGATCAAATTCGGCCCGTCTCCTTCGAGCTCGGGATCGCGCCGAACGCGACCGGCTCGGTGCTCGTCGCGATGGGAAACACCCGGGTGATCTGCGGCGTGATGATCGAGGAGAGCGTTCCGCGCTGGATGAAGGAACAAAGCGTGACTGGCGGCTGGCTAACGGCGGAGTATTCGATGCTGCCATATTCGACGAATACGCGAAAGCCGCGCGATATCAGCAAGGGCCGGCTCGACGGTCGCAGCACCGAGATCCAGCGGCTGATTGGCCGTTCCTTGCGCGCAGTGGTCGACCTGGAAAAGCTCGGGCCGCGCACGATGTGGGTGGATTGCGACGTGTCTGCAGGCGGACGGCGGAACGCGGACGGCGGCGATCACGGGCGCGAGTCTGGCGGTGGCGGTCGCCTGCCGGAAATTGACGGACGAGAAAAAAGATCGCGGCGTCGCCGATTCGGAAACTGGTGGCTGCAGTCAGCGCTGGGGTTCTCGGCGGGACTCCGTTCTGGATCTGAATTACGAGGAAGACAAGTCCGTTACGGTCGATTTCAATCTGGTCGCGACTGAGGACGGGGAGTTCGTCGAGATGCAGGGCTCCGGGCGAGGAATCGACTTTTTCAAAGGTCGAGTTGGAAGAGATGCTGGCGCTCGGCAAGAAAGGAATCGGAGAATTGATTGCGGCGCAGCGCGCCGTGCTGGCATCATTGATGGTCGGAACGAAATGACACGAGCACTCATCACCGGAATTACGGGACAGGACGGGAGTTATCTGGCCGATCTGCTTTTGAAAAAAGGTTACGAAGTCCACGGGATCATCCGCCGCGCCAGCACCTTCAACACCTCGCGCATCGACCATCTATACGCCGATCCGCACATCAACGGCGTCCGGCTTTTTCTGCATTACGGCGACCTGGCGGATTCGGTGAACCTGGTGAAGCTCGTTTACGAATTGAAGCCGGACGAGATTTACCATCTCGGCGCGCAGAGCCACGTGCGGGTGAGTTTCGACATTCCGGAATACACGTCCGACGTGACGGGCGTCGGAACGATCCGGATTTTGGAGGCGATCCGCGAGACCGGAATCCGGTCGAAATTTTACCAGGCCTCGAGCAGCGAAATGTTCGGCAAAGTTCAGCAGGTGCCGCAGACGGAGACGACGCCGTTCTGGCCGCGGAGTCCTTATGGCGTGGCCAAAGTTTTCGCCTATTGGGCGACGGTGAACTACCGCGAAAGCTACGGCCTCGCCGCGAGCAACGGCATCCTGTTCAACCACGAGAGCCCGACGGCGCGGCGAGACATTCGTGACGCGCAAAATTACGCGAGCGGTCGCGGCGATTAAGCTTGGTCTGCAAAAGGAATTGTTTCTCGGCAACCTGGACGCGAAACGCGACTGGGGTTACGCGCCGGAATACGTCGAAGGGATGTGGCGAATGGTGCAGGAATCCGAAGGCGACGATTTTGTTCTGGCGACGAATGAAACGCACACCGTCGAGGAATTCGTCGCAGCGGCCTTCGCGCGAGTCGGACCTCGATTGGAAGGAATACGTGAAGCACGACGACCGCTACGAGCGTCCGGCGGAAGTGGATTTGCTGATCGGCGATGCTTCGAAGGCGAAGAAGATTCTTCGCTGGGAGCCGAAGGTGCGATTCAAGGAATTGGTCCAGATCATGGTGGACGCTGACTTGGAATTGCTGTCGCGGAGTGGAGCGCGGGAACAACTCGGGAAGTTGCCGTGAGGTGGTAGCGGCGGTCGTATCGACCGCCGAGTACATCATGGGGACGACACAGCGGTCGTCCCTCCAGGACCGGGGGCCGGCGGCAAGAGCGGGTACCATGGCCGCGAGCGGTTGATCGAGGATCGTGACGCGGGCGCCCCAGCCGACGACGTCGTAGAGCTGGATCACGTCGCGCGAGCGCATTCGGATGCAACCATAGCTGGCGCGTTTCCCGATGTTCCGTTCTTCGGCGGTGCCGTGAATGTAAATATAGCGGCCGTAGGCGTTCGCATTTTGTGCTTCGAGCCCGCGCAGCCAGAGAATGCGCGTTACGATTGGATCGCGGCCGGGCGCATCCGGCACGAGGATTTCACCAGTAGGCCTGCGATCTTTGAAGACAGTGCCGAGCGGTGCCGAGTCGCCGATTTTCTTCGCGATCTCGAGTTCGCCCAGCGGCGTGCCCCGGCTCCCGGGAGTATCGCCGATGGCGAATTTGGACGTAGAAATCGGAAAGGTGGCGACAAGCGCGCCATTATCGAGCAAGGCGAGCCGCTGTTCAGGAATGCTGACGACGATTCGGTGGCGCGTGTCAGGCGTGGCACAGGAAGCCACGAGAAAAGTTGCGATGGCGAGTAAGCCGAGGTGGATCGTGCGCTCCGCGCGCGATGTTTGGGTAGCGGCGCTGCATTCCATCGAGCGCTGCGCGCTCGATTCACCTTTGTGTTTCATCGATTGAATCGGAAAAACTTTTCCGCGGTCTCGGTGGTCGCTTCAGCGACTTCCGTCAGCGAAATTCCACGCGCGGCCGCAATCGTCTCGGCAACGATGCGCGTGTGCGCCGGCTCGCATCGTTTCCCGCGAAAAGGAACGGGGGCCAGATACGGACAATCGGTTTCGACCATGAACTTCCAAAGCGGAACCTGAGCCGCTACTTCGCGAACGTTCGCGCCATTCTTAAAAGTCACGATCCCAGTGAACGAGACAAGATGATCGAGCGCGAGGACCTCGTTTGCCTGCTCCAGCGATCCGCCGAAACAATGGAACACCCCGCGCACTTTGCCCGCATACGGCCGCATCATTTCCAGCGTGTCCTCCCACGCGTCGCGTTGATGAATGACCACGTTCAGTCCCAGTTCGACCGCGAGATCGAGTTGTTGTTCAAACAGGCTCGCCTGTTTCGATTTGTAAGCGCCATCGTGGATCCCGGCCTCGATTTCTTCTTCGGTTGTGTATTGCAGCGCCTTCGCGACGGCATGCGTGATTGCCTGGTGAGGAAGACCTTCCGCTCTTCGGTCTTCCAGCTCGCTGCTCGGCAAGCGGTGATAATCCAATCCCGTTTCGCCAATCGCGACCACGCGCGGATTCGCCGCTAATTCTCGTAATGGCGTGATGACGTCTTCGCCCGATTCCTCGACATACGTCGGATGAACCCCGATGACCGCAAAGACGTTGGAATATTTTTCCGCCAGCGCGACTGCCCTCCGACTGCTCTCGAGCGACGTTCCGATCGTGATAATGCGCGTCACGCCAGCGTCGGTGGCTCGACGAAGCACGTCGTCGAAGTCTGGAGCGAAATCGGGGTAATCGAGATGGGCGTGGGTCTCTATGAGCATTGCAGATTGAAGATTGCAGATTTCAGATTGGCTGCCGGTTCAATCTGCAATCGGCAATCCGAAATCTGCAACGGCTACCATTCCACCACGGTGCTTGCCCAAGTGAGGCCGCCGCCGAACACGACCATTAGGACGTAATCGCCGCGCTTGATCCGGCCAGTCCGGTTCGCTTCGTCGAGGGCCATGGCTACCGCTGCCGCGGAGGTGTTGCCGTACTTGTCGAGGTTCACGTAGAAGCGATCGAGCGGGATCTTCAATCGATCGGCGATCGCTTCGATGATTCGTAAATTCGCCTGGTGCGGGATAACGCAAGCGATGTCGTCAGTTGTCAGACCGGCCTTGTCGAGGGCAATCTTCGATGCGCTCAGCATCGAGATGACCGCCTGTTTGTAAACGTCCTTCCCCGTCATGTGGATCGTCGCCAGGTTCTTGTCCGCGTTTTCCTTGGTGATCGGACAACGCGAGCCGCCTCCCGGCATGAAGAGGATGTCCGTGAACGCCCCGTCGCTGCCGATGTGCGTGCTGATGACCCCATGGGCCCGCCCGCGGTGCTGAAGCACGGCTGCGCCCGCGCCGTCGCCGAAGAGGACGCAGGTATTTCGGTCGGTCCAATTTGTGATCGAGCTGAGCTTTTCCGCGCCAATCACCAGCACCGTGTTGTGGGTGTGAGAAGTGATAAATTGCTGCGCGATCTCAATTCCAAAGAGAAATCCGGCGCAGGCAGCGGCGATGTCGAGACACGCGGCATTCGTTGCGCCAATCTTTTGTTGAACGAAGCACGCGGTAGCCGGAAACAGCATGTCGGGTGTCGCGGTCGCAACCAGAATCATATCGACATCGATCGGCGCGACGCCGGCTTGCTCGAGCGCTTTTAGCGCGGCCTTCGAGGCCATGTCGCTGGTTTGCTCGTCTTTCGCGGCGATCCGCCGCTCCTTTATGCCAGTCCGGGTCGTGATCCACTCGTCGGTGGTGTCGACGATCGCCGTCAGATCGGCGTTAGTCAGGCGTTTTTCCGGCATGTAACTGCCGGTGCCGACGATCGAGACAGTGCGGAGAGATTTACTGGAGCGCGGGCTCGAGCGGGGCTGTTTTTTCATTATGACGGCGAACCTCTTCGACGATATGCGGGTTCACCTGGTGTTCAATCGATTCAGCCGCGACCCGAAGCGCATTCTTGATCGCGAGCGGCGTGCTGTTCCCGTGCGCGATGATACAAATGCCGTTCACTCCAAGAAGCGGGCTGCCCCCGTATTCCTCCGGATCGATCTTCTTCCGAATGGCCTTGAACGCCCCCTTCGCCATCATCGCGCCGGCCATGCGCACCGGGCTCCGTTTCAGCTCATGCCGAAGCCAGGTGAAGATGGCGTGCGCGATCGCTTCGCAAGTTTTCAGGACGACATTGCCGAGGAACCCATCGCAGACCACCACCTCCGCCGGATCTTCGAAAAGATCGTGGCCCTCGATGTTCCCGCGGAAGTTCAGTTTGCTTTCCCGCAGCATCTTGAACACTTCTTTTGTGAAATCGGAGCCTTTTACGTCTTCGTCGCCGATTGAGAGCAAGCCGATCTGCGGGTCTTTATAACCGAGCACGTGTTTGGAATATACCGACGCCATGATGGCGTATTGGAGGAGATGAATCGGACGCGGATCCACGTTCGCCCCGGCATCGATCAGCACAAAAAGGTTCGTCTCGGTCGGAATCATTGAGGCAATCCCGGGCCGCTCGACTCCTGGTAAGGTTCGCAGCTTAATCGTCGTCGCGACCACAGCCGCGCCCGTATGGCCAGCGCTGACCACTGCCTCCGCGTGGCCATGTTTCACCAGGTCGACGGCGCGATTGACCGATGAATCTTTCTTTCGCCGGAACGCGTGCATGGCGTTGTCGCTCATCTCGACCACCTGCGTCGCGTGGTGGATCTCGATGCGCCCATCGTTGCAGTCGTGCTTCTTCAGCTCGGCTTCGATCTGGGGTGTATCGCCGACCAGGTAAAGTTTACTGATGCGGGGGTATTCTTTCAGAGCCAGCAAAGCTCCGCCCACGATATTCTGTGGGCCGAAATCGCCGCCCATGGCGTCCAGAGCGATCTTCATCGAACCGCAAATTTGCGGCGAAGGGGACGCGAAAGCAAAACCAAAAAAGGTTGAGTGGTTGAGTAGTTAAGGGGTTGAGAGGAAACTGGAAGCGCGGCGGCGAGTCCTCTCAACCGCTCAACACCTCAACCTCTGAACTGTTTACGCCCCCACGCTCAGCACCTGCCGGCCTTTATAATAGCCGCACGAAGCGCAAGCAGTGTGCGACTGGACCGTGCTCCCGCATTGCGGGCACTTGTTCAGCAGCGGGGCCGACCAGCGATGCGACGCTTTGCGCGTGCGCAGGCGCATCTTGGATGTTTTGCGTTTGGGGACTCCCATAAGTGAGCGGGAACCAAAGCAGGGTTTTTGGAAAAGACAAGGAGGGTGAGTTGAGAGGTTGAGGAGTTGAGAGGTTGAGAGGTTGAGAGGTTGAGAGGTTGAGAGGTTGAGCGGTTGAGCGGTTGAGCGGTTGAATGGAAAACCGGAGTGTGGCGGCGATTCCTCTCAACCGCTCAACTTATCAACCCCTCAACTGAGCTTCAGCTTATCCAGCGCGCTCCAGTCGGGCGCCGCTTTGGCGGCCTGTTCGCTCGGCGGCGCGACCGCGTCCGCCGCGGGACATTTCCGCCCGCCTTCGCGATCGCAGTGCGGATGCGCGGGCAAGTTCAGCAAAATATCTTCCCGCACGTAGGGAGCGAGATCGATCAGTTCGGGTCCGGTTAATTCATAGTGAATGGAGAACGCAGGGACCTCGATGTCGTAACGAAACGCTTCCAGGCAACGCACGCATTTCAACTCGACTGGTTGCGCAAGATTTCCGGTTACCCAGAGCGAGCCTTCCGAGATTCCGAGATCGAGCGAATAGCGAAGCGGTCCGGTGCAGGCCACGCCTTCCGTCGTGAGCTCAGGGATGGGACATTCCTCTTCGCCCTCGAGGTGCAGACCGTCCGCCTGGATTTGCCGGAGATGGACTTTCATAAAATAATGACGAATGACGAATGAAGTCCCAATGACCAAAGATCAAAGGGACGCCAGCGAAGTTCTTTTCGGATTTCGGGCTTAGTCATTCCTTCGACATTCGTCATTCGTGCTTCGTCATTCCAAGTTTCTTCGCGAGCGCCTTCGCCACGCGCGCCGGCACGAAAGCAGCCACATCGCCGCCCAGCCGCGCGATCTCTTTCACAATCCGCGAGCTGAGATACGTGTATTCCTCTTTCGGCATCAGGAAAATCGTTTCGACATTCGATTCGAGCTTGCGATTCATCAGTGCCATCTGGAACTCGAACTCGAAATCGGAAATGGCGCGCAGCCCGCGAATGACCGCCGTGGCTTTGCGCTCGATCGCGAAGTTGACCAGTAATCCGTCGAGCGGAGCAATCTCGACGTTTTTGATTTTCCCGAGCGCCGTCTCGAGCAGGCCGAGCCGTTCCTCGAGCGAAAAAAGCGGATGCTTCTGGTCGTTGTGCGCGACCGCGACAATGACTTCGTCAAAGAGCTTTCGGGCGCGATCGATCACGTCGAGGTGACCGTTGGTGACCGGGTCGAAACTGCCGGGGTAAATGGCGCGGCGAATCATTTGGCGGAAAACGTCCAACGTTCAACGCCCAACGTCCAACGTCGAATTCAGAAAAGTGGCGGGAGTTAGCCGGATGCGCCGAGACTCTAGCGGGTAGAGCGGTGTTCCATTGGACTGCAGTTGCCTAGGCTCGACAAACCCCGCAAGGTAGCCGCGCGAAATGATTGATCCTCCGTATCGCACGGTCGCCGTGGCCAGTACGTTTTCGCCTCGCTTTCTGAAGGTGCTGGCGGAAGCGAAGCGGATTCGCGACCGGCTTGGCCAGGAAATGCATCTCATTTTTGTCGGCGCGCGCGACCAAGGAACCACGCAAAAATTCACTGAGGCATTGAGGGAACTCGAGTTGCCGGCCGATTCTCCCATCCATTATCAGGAGGGCGACCCGGCGGAGGCCATTCTGGAAGCGGCGCGCGCGAATGAGATAGATCTGATTATCGCCGGTGCGCTCGAGAAGGAGGCGGTCCTTCGTCAATTCCTCGGCAATGTCGCACGCCGCCTCGTGCGGGAATCGACCTGTTCGGTAATGCTTTTCACGAAGCCGACTCACCCGCCGGAGCGCTTCTGCCGGATTGTCTTGCTCGCGGAATATTCCGATCACGGTCGGGCCGCGCTCCACAAAGCGCTCCGGCTCGCCGCCCTCGAGCACTGCGAAAAACTTTATGTGATCCGCCTCTATACCACGTTCGATGCAGCCCGGGCCAAGGCGCGGGAGAGCGCGCCCGAAATTGACGACGAAGGAGCCCGCACCTTGGACGAAGAAGAGGTAGCGCTTGAACATTTTATCGACTCGGCCGGGCACACCGACGTCCCGATCGAAGCTCGCTGCATCCGCGGCAATACTGGGTATGCCGTTCTCGATTTCGTGCAATCGGTCGACGCCATGATGCTGGTGGTTCCGGGCGCGCCGAACACGGTGGGCCTGCCCACTCACATCGAGTGGGTGACGGACGTGATTCCGTGCAATCTCTGGGTGGTGCGATAGTTCTTGTGGATGGTCGGGCCGGTTAATTTCATCGCGGCCGTGGACGCTCCGAACGCGTTTCGGCCTTTTGGATTGGCGCATCTCATTGTCATCGCGCTGACTATCGCGCTCCCATTTATCCTGGCGGCGTTCGTCCGTAAATCGCGCTGGGCGCGAAGCGAGCGGACGATCGGGCTGTTGCTTGCCGCGATGTTGCTCGTCAACTATCTCGGCTACGAAATCTATCTGGCGGCGACGGTCGGCTTGGAATGGAAAAAGGCGCTGCCCTTCCAGCTCTGCGATTGGGCGATGATTGCGATCGTCGTGGCGCTGCTGACCGGCCGCAATCGCTGGCTCGAGGTCGCCTATTTCTGGGGAATAGGCGGCACGCTCCAGGCGATTATCACGCCCGACCTGAAGTTCGCGTTTCCGGATATTCGCTTTCTCACTTTCTTCCTGGCGCATTCGGGGATCGTCGTGGCGATCGCGTTCATGATGGTCATCAAGAGATTCCGACCGCACTGGTTCTCGATCGTGCGCGTCTTCGCCTGGTCGGAGCTTTACTTTGTGGTCACGATCACGGTCGACCTGATTACGGGTGAGAACTACGGATACCTGCTCCATCCACCGGCTTCGGCCTCGCTCCTGGACGCGCTTTCGGACAACCACATTCTCTACATTGTCGAGATGCACCTGCTTGCGCTGATTTTCTTCGTTGTCCTTTATTTGCCGTTCGCGCTCTATGATCTGGTGACGGTGAGAAGGCGCCCGGCGTGACTTATGTGTCATCACGAGCCGCGCAGACGGCGAGGGACCTCACAATCGCAGACCGCCGCACCCAAAAACGCGGGCGCGATCCACGGAGCGGACGCTTCGAACATCTCCGGTTTTGGTTTGTGTGACCTTAGAGCTACTGTGGGGTCCCTCGCCGTCTGCGCGGCTCGGGATGACAATGTTTCTCAACGCGTAAGATGAAGGCAAAACCGCTCAAGGTCGGCTCGGTCATCATTGGTGGCGCGCGCCCGGTGTTCATTCTGGGGCCGTGCGTGATTGAATCGGAAAAGTTCGTCTGGCGGATGGCGCGAAAGATTGCGGAGATATGCGAAGGGGAGGCAGTGCAGTTCATCTTCAAGGCTTCGTACGACAAGGCGAACCGGACGTCGGTGCGCTCGTATCGAGGCATCGGGGTTGAGGAAGGTTGCCAAATCCTGGCCGAGATCGGCGTCGAGCTTAAGGTTCCGGTGACGACCGACGTGCATTCGCCGGCGGAGGCGGAGATCGCCGGCCACGTGATCGACATTCTGCAAATTCCCGCGTTCCTCTGCCGGCAAACCGATTTGCTCCAGGCGGCGGCGGAAACGGGCCGCGTGGTCAACGTGAAGAAAGGACAGTTCCTGGCTCCGTGGGACGTGAAAAACATTGCAGAGAAACTGGCGGCATTTGGAAACAACAAGTTCCTCTTTACCGAACGCGGCACGACTTTCGGTTACAACAATCTGGTCGCCGATTTCCGATCGCTTCACTGGATTCGCGAAGCAGGCTACCGCGTAATTTTCGACGCGACCCACTCGGTGCAGCGGCCCGGCGGAGCGGGGGACGCGACTTCAGGCGATGGGAAGCTGGCCCCGGTCCTGGCGCGCGCGGCCGTGGCGGCGGGCTGCGACGGGATTTTCATGGAGGTGCACGAGAATCCGGCGCGAGCGATGTCAGACGGGCCGAACCAGATTCCGCTAAAGCAGTTGCCGAAGCATCTTCGCATGTTAAAGGCTATTCATGCTGCCGTTTCGTAGCGGACGCGCTGGAATCGTCAGCGCCGTTGCCGCTTTTTCGCTTCTCATTTTGCTCACTTGCGCCGTGGTCGCGGCGGACAAAAAAGCGCCCAAATCCGAAGGCAAAACGGCCACCCCGGCACCGAACAAAAAGCCGTCGCGCCCGAAACCCGAGGAAGGAATCAAGGATGTGCCAATCACCGAGGGTCACGATGCCAGGGGCCTGGTACTTCCCGACTTCGGCGCGGACGGCAAGATGCGAGGAAAATTACAGGCGGGTGTTACGCGCCGGCTGGACAACGAAAATATTGAGTTCGAAGGGGTCAAGTTCACAACCTTCCTTCCCGAGACGGAAAAACCGAACCTCCAGATCAGCGTGGACAAGGCGGTCTTCAACCTGAAGACCCAGGTGTTGACGTCGAACGTTCGTTCAACGGTGAAGCGTGAGGACTTTGAAGTATCCGGCGACACGATGCGGTTCGAGATGGTGACGCGACTAAGCACCCTCGAGGGTAACGTCAAAATGATCGTGCGAGGAAAAGCGCGCACGCCCGGTGAAGAGGCGGAATGAGGAAGCTTCTTGCGGTTTGCGTGCTGCTGTTCGCGGCCGGGTTGGCTGGCACCGCCCGCGGTCAGGGGACCGCGCCGCCAAACCTGTCGTCGCGCCTGAAGGCGGAAAACACTCCCTCGCCAACGCCGAAGACGGTTAAAGTTGACCCCGAGAAAGGTGCATCGCCAAAACCGAAGGAGAGCAGTTCCCCGGCGGGGGCGCAGGAACAAGTCGTAACGGAGATTTATGCAGACAAGGCAATCTTCGATTCGACAAAATCGCTGGGCGTCTTCACCGGACACATCATCGTGATCGATCCGCGATTTCAGATTCAAGGAGAGAAGCTCACGGTTTATCTGAACAACAAGCAGGACGGCGGACTCGATAAAGCCGTCGTCGAGGGAAATGTCGGCGTCGTTCGCGACCGGCCCGATCCGGCTGGTGGTCCACCGAGCCGAATGGTCGGCCGCTCCGACAAGGCGGTCTACATCGCGAAGACTGGAAATTTCGAGCTCACTGGAAACCCGCGCGTTCAACAGGGATTGAACACTCACGTCGCGACCAGTCCTGAAACGGTGATGGTTTTGAACGACAAAGGCGAATTGCAAACCACCGGTCCGAGCCGGACCGAGATTCGGCAGCCCCCCAAAAGCGAGACGACGCCCACGCCCACACCCTGATCATGCCAAGCGCTGCGCCCATGACCGCCGGGATGTCCGCTCGACCGGAGACGGAGGAATACGTTCTCTCGACGGAGCAGCTCGTGAAAATCTACGGCGGGCGCGCGGTCGTGAATGGGATCGACATCAAGGTGCGCGCAGGAGAAATCGTCGGGCTGCTCGGTCCCAACGGTGCAGGCAAGACAACCAGCTTTTACATGATCGTTGGACTGATCAGGCCCAACAGCGGCCGCGTTATGTTTTCTGGCACGGACGTGACGCGCTACCCGATGTACAAGCGCGCCCGCCTCGGCATGGGTTATCTGCCGCAGGAAGAGTCGGTCTTTCGCAAGATGACGGTGGAACAGAACATCCTCGCCATTCTTGAGACATTACCCTTGAGCCGATCCGAGCGGAGGCAGCGTTGCGAAGAGTTACTTCACCAGTTCGGCATCGAACGGATTGCGAAGAACCTCGCCATCACCCTGAGTGGAGGTGAAAAACGCCGGCTCACCATCGCCCGGTCGCTCGTGACCCAGCCCAGCTTGCTCATGCTCGACGAACCATTCAGCGGGGTGGATCCGATCGCGGTCTACGATGTTCAACAGATCGTGGTCAATCTCCGCAAATCCGGGCTCGCCATTCTCATCACGGACCACAACGTTCGGGAAACGCTTTCCATTGTCGACCGCGCGTATCTCATCTTTGAAGGCCGGGTCGAAAGCGAAGGCACGAAAGATTTCCTGATCAACGATCCCATCAGTCGCCAGCTTTACCTGGGCGAGCGTTTTCAAATGTAACGAAAGGAACCGAAGTGATAACCGCTAACGCTCACCCGCACGTCAAAGTCACCGGCCGGCATTTACAGGTGACCGACGCGATCAACGATTATTGCACCCGCAAGATCGAGAGCCTCCACCTCGATTACCCGAAGATCATTGAAGCGCACGTGATCCTGGAGGTGGAGAAGTATCGGCACTCCGCCGAAGTCGTCCTGGTTTGCTCGAACCACATCACGATCGAAGCCTGCGAAGAGACCGATGACATGTACGCCGCGATCGACGCGGTGACGGACAAAGTTGCGCGCCAGATGCGAAAGTACAAGACGCGGCTAATGCGGAAGCACCGGCCCCGAAAAGATATCGTCCAGCATTTGGAAGAGCACATTCTTCATCCGGAACCGACTGAGGAAGACGAACATCACGAACACGCTGTCGTCCGGACGGAGCGGGTCCCGGTTAAACCGATGTTCGTAGACGAAGCGGTTCTGCAGCTTGAAATGTCGCACCGCCAGTTTCTTGTTTTCCTGAACGCGCGCAACGCTCGGGTGAACGTCCTTTATCGTCGCAAGAGCGGCGACTTCGGCCTGATCGAACCAACGGCGAACTGAATCCACATGAGATTTACAATCATTGCGTCCATTCTCGTGGCCAGCGCAGCTCTTGGTTTTGCAGCGCCGGCCGAGCCCATTCCGCCGCCTGATGATGTGGCCGCGGCGCCGAGCGACGCAGAAAAAACCGGGGCCGGTCTCGCGTCGAAAATCCTGGTGACCGGCAAAGGGACGACGCATCCGGGGAAAACCGATCTGGTCACGGTCCATTACACGGGTTGGACGACTGATGGGAAAAACTTCGATAGCTCGTTGCCCGGAGGCAAACCGGTCACGTTTCCGCTCGATCGAGTGATTGCCGGCTGGACCGAGGGCGTTCAGCTGATGGTCGCGGGAGAAAAACGCCGGTTCTGGATTCCGGAAGAGCTTGCTTACAAAGGCAAGGAAGGTCGCCCCGCCGGCATGCTGGTCTTCGACGTCGAGTTGATTTCGTTCAAGCCGGCGGTGCCAAAAGAAATTTCTTCCGATCCGACGAAAGCGCCGGATGACGTGCAACGCGCGCCCAGCGACGCGAAACGCACGGAAAGCGGATTGCGTTACAAAATCCTCAAGCCCGGCACCGGCACGGACCATCCGGAGCGGACGAGCTCAGTTACCGTGAATTATTCCGGTTGGACGACGGACGGAAAATTGTTCGACAGTTCTTATGCGCGACACGAGCCGGCGACTTTTCGGCTGAATCGCGTCATTCCCGGATGGACCGAAGGCTTGCAGCTGATGGTCGAAGGGGAGAAGCGCCGGTTCTGGATTCCCGAGGACCTGGCTTACGCTGGCCAGGGTCCGGTCAACGGCGACCTGGTATTCGACGTGGAGCTGGTCAAGATCCATTAGTCGCCCGGTCCGACTTCCCGCCGCGGGCCCCTCCACTCCAACCGACGAAGCAGAGCTTCGAAGACAAGTGCGTTCCCAAGCTGGAGCTTGGGAACGAGGACGGAGTGAAGCTTGGGGCGATTAGCTGGTTTAGAGCGTTGGAAGACCCTCGTTCCCAAGCTCCAGCTTGGGAACGCACTTGTCTCCGAAGCTCCAGCTTCGAAAAATCGTTACCGCCAGGGATCGCATCGCAATAGCGGCTGCGCTCCGGACAGCCACTCGTGCGCCGACGAATAGCGCCAGTGTTCAGGCGCCGTCACCCAACCTCGTTTCACTGGATTATTGTGCAGATACTCCAACTTCTGCTCCATCGCTGCGTCGGTCATGATGACCTGCGGATGCGATCCTTCCTGCCAAATCTGATAACCGTTCGGTTTGTGCGGCGCTCGATAGTAACGAAGCTGATTTAGCAGCCACTGCCGGCCTTCGAGTTCCAATTGCTTCAGGATCTGGTGTGCGGTGAAACTCTTTAAATCACGCAGGACTGCGGACAAATCGGGCGCTGCGAGGATTGCATGCAAATGTGTGTCGAGGATGACCCACGCGTAGATTTTCAAGCCTTTGCGCTCGCGGCAATGTTGCAACGACTTCACGATAATGTCGCAGCATGCTTGTGACGTGAAAACTGGAAGCCATTCGATAATCGTGGACGTCACGAAGTGGGCTCTCTCTGGGTGGTGAACAAGGTATCGGCTGCGCATTCCGGGGTCTTTCACGGTGACGAAGCTGAGCTTCGAAGACAAGTGCGTTCCCAAGCTGGAGCTTGGGAACGAGGACGGACATCACGACAATTTCACAACATGCCTGCGATGTGAAAACTGGAAGCCATTCGATAACGGTACACGTCACGAAACAGGCGCGATCTGGGTGGTGAACGCGGTAGCGGCTACGCATTCCTGAATCCACGGTGACGAAGCAGAGCTTCGAAGACAAGTGCGTTGCCAAGCTGGAGCTTGGGAACGAGGACGGAGTGGGAGCTTGGAGGACGATTAACTGGCGAGTGGTCCGCCGAGTCTCGCGCGGGCGCCGAACTTTGAGATTCTGCTTTCTCGCAGGCCGCGATGCCTCTCCCGGCACCCTCGTTCCCAAGCTCCAGCTTGGGAACGCACTTGTCCGCGAAGCTCCAGCTTCGCCGGGAGGCGCAAGCGATCGACGGTGGAAATTCAGGTCTTCCCGCGATACCCTCGTTCCCAAGCTCCAGCTTGGGAACGCAATTGTCCGCGAAGCTCCAGCTTCGCCGGGAGGCGCAAGCGATCGACGGTGGAAATTCAGGTCTTCCCGCGATAAAGGGAAGGGCGATGGCCGATAAACCTTCAGCGCAGGCGATCTCGTCGCGGAACGATCTGCGGAAGAACATCCCGATCGTTACCGTTGAGAGTTTTTTCAAGGCGCACGGCGAGAAGCTGCAACTGAAGCTGGAAGGCAAGCCCGTGGGGTTTCATCGTAAAATCCGGGAGCCGACCATTAATCGTCCCGGTCTCGCCCTCTCCGGCTTCTACAATTATTTCGCGGAGAAACGGGTCCAGGTCCTCGGCGCGGCCGAGCAATCCTACCTCGAAAGTCTTTCGCGGCGTCAGCGCATCCAACGGTTTCGCCGGCTTTGCACCGAAAAGATCCCCTGCCTCGTAACTTCGCGGGGCGCGCACTTGGACGCGGACCTGCTGGCCGTCGCCGAAGAGCTGGAGATCGCGGTGTTCCGCACCCCGATGGTAACGATGCGTTTCATCAACGCGGCGACCATCGCGATGGAAGGCGATTTCTCGCCCACCGTGACCGAGTTCGGCAGCATGGTCGACATTCTCGGAGTCGGCGTGATGATCCGCGGGCAAAGCGGCATTGGCAAAAGCGAGTGCGTCCTGGGTTTGATCGAACGCGGCTACAGTCTGGTGGCGGACGACGTTACGAGAATAAAATCGTTCGAGGGCCGCGAACTGGTGGCGACGGCGCCGGACCTGACCCGTTACCACATGGAGGTGCGCGGTATAGGGATCATCAATGTTGCGTCCATTTTCGGCATCGGCAGCATCCGGATCGAAAAGCGGCTGGACATGGTGGTGACGTTGCAGGATTGGCAGGAGATCGAAGAAGTCGACCGGATCGGTTTGGACCAGGAATTTTACGAGATCCTGAAACTGAAAGTGCCGCACATCACGATCCCGGTGCGACCGGGGCGAGACATCGCGCGGCTAATCGAGGTTGCGGCGATGGATCAAAAGTTGAAAGGTCTAGGGCGCAACAGCGCGGTGGAATTCAATGACAAGCTGCTCAACCTGATGGAGACGAAGGAAAGCTAATGGGCCTCTTGAATCGCAGATCGTCCGGCCCGAGCCAAAAGATCGAGAAAGAAATCACGATCATTAACCGGCTCGGTCTGCATGCGAGACCGGCGGCGATGTTCGTTCGGATCGCGAGCCGTTATCGATCGGAAGTGTGGGTGGCGAAGGAAGGCGAACAGATCAACGGCAAAAGCATTATGGGCCTGATGATGCTGGCAGCCGGCCAGGGATCGAAGCTCCTGATCAAGTGCGAGGGACCCGACGCCGACAAGGTAATGGGAGAGCTGGAAGAGTTGATCCAGCAGAAGTTCAACGAGGAGTGAATGTTGAAATGTTGAGGGGTTGAGGGGGTGAGGGGTTGAGAGGATTTGGATTTCGCCGCGATTTGGAGTCCTCTCAACCGCTCAACTCCTCAACCTCTCAGCCCACTTTCTTGACATTCGCGCTACTCTCTCTTGATGAGCGGCGATAACGCGAAAAATGAGACGCGGATTCAGGGCATCGGGGTTTCCCCCGGTTTCGCTCGCGGCACGCTCTATGTGATCGAGGACGACCGCGACGATGTCGCGCGGCATCGGATCAAGCCTTCCGACGTTTCCAAGGAGATTGGCCGGTTCGAAACGGCGCTCATCCAGACGCGCTCGCAAATTCTGGAAATGCAGGAACGGATTGCCCAATCGATTGGCGCCAAGGACGCGGGGATTTTTGATGCCCACCTTCTCGTGGTCGAAGACCGGACGTTAATCGACGAGGTCCTGCGAAAGTTGCAGGCCGACCTTTGCAACGTCGAGTTCGTCTTTCAGGAAGTGGCCACGAACTACTCCAATACCCTGAGCGAGATCGACGACCCGTATCTCCGCGAGCGCGCTCTCGACATCCAGGACGTGACCCGCCGGGTGGTCCGCAATCTCCAGGGAAAAGCACCGAAGGATTTCCTCGGGCTCACCCATCCCCACATCCTGGTCGCGCACAACATCACGCCATCGGACACGGCGACGATGAATCGCCAATACGTCCTCGGCCTCGCCACGGACCTCGGCAGCCGCACCTCGCACACCGCGATCATGGCGCGGTCGTTGAACATCCCGGCCGTCGTCGGCCTGCACGACGCCAGCGAAAAACTGGCGACCGGTCAAGAAGTGCTCCTCGACGGCTATAACGGCCTTCTGATTCTGGATCCGACCCCGGAGACGCTCTGGCACTACGGCGAGTTGGAACAGAAACGCTCGCTCGTGACGCAGCAGCTCTCCGGATTACGGGAAACCAAATCCACCACGCGCGACGGCCGGCACATCGTGCTCTCCGCGAATATCGAGCTGCCCGATGAAGTTGAAGCCGCCCCTCGCAACGGCGCCGAAGGGATCGGTCTTTACCGAACAGAGTTTCTTTACCTCAACCGCAGTGCTCTTCCGACCGAGGAAGAGCAATACGCGACTTACCGCAAAGTGGCCGAGCAAGTGCAGCCCCATCCGCTCATCATCAGAACGTTCGATCTCGGCGGCGACAAACTGGCCGGTGCACTCGACGGCGACGACGAGCAGAATCCTTTCCTCGGGCACCGCGCCATCCGGTTTTCACTCGAACGCGTTGATATTTTCAAGGCCCAGCTGCGCGCCATCATCCGGGCCAGCGCGGTCGGGAACGTTAAGATTATGTTTCCGATGATCTCCGGGCTCGAAGAACTCAATCGCGCCCTGGAGGTTTTCCACGAATGCAAAACGGAACTGCACAAGGAAGGGCACACGTTTGATCCGAAAACGGAAGTCGGCGCGATGATCGAAATCCCCGGCGCCGCGATGTGCGCGGAGCGCCTCGCGCGCGAAATCGATTTCTTCAGCATCGGGACCAACGACCTGATTCAATATGCGCTGGCGGTCGACCGCACGAACGAACGGGTAGCGCACCTTTACGAACCCACTCACCCCGCCGTCGTCCGTTTACTCAAAATGGTCGCGGATGCCGCGCACGCTCACGACATCTGGGTCGGCGTCTGCGGGGAAATGGCCGGCGATCTTGCCCTCACTCCGCTGCTCCTTGGGTTGGGCATGGATGAGCTGAGCGTCGGCGCGTCGTTAGTTCCGCGAGTAAAGCGCGCCGTGCAAAGTCTGACCCACAGCGAATGTCAGAAGCTCGTGGCCGACATCATGGAACTGGATACGCCGTCGGCAATCCTGGCGCGTTGCACGGAATTGGCGCAGGCCCGTTATGGCGAAGTATTGGGATAGTTTTTGGACAGGATTAACAGGATTTTTCAGGATTCGTCTTAATCCAATTTAATCCTGTAAATCCTGTCTACTCTTCTTCCGTCGACTCGGACTCGGATTCCGACTCGGACTCCACGTCGGGCTTCAATCCGTCCTCTTCCATCTTGCGGAGGACGTCGCTCATGTCGTCGACTTCATCCCACACTTCCTGACTGACATACATCTGCGCTTTCTGCTGGATGGCCATCGCGATGCAATCGCTCGGGCGTCCATCAAGCTCGATAATTTTTTTCTGCTGCAATTCGTTTTCAGCCTGGATGATCATCCGCGCGTAATAGGTGGCGTTCTTGAGATCGTTGATGATCACGCGCTCCACTTTTGCGCCGAGCGCAGTCATCAGGTGGCCCATCAAATCGTGGGTGAGGGGACGTTCCTTCGAAACATCTCGCATGAACATTGTGATCGCGCTCCCAACGGTCTGGTCGACGTAAATGATGAAGACCTTGTCGTTGTTTCCGATGAAAACCGCGCAGCCGCCGCTCGTCGGCAAGACGGCTCGGACTTGCACTTCGATGACCGTTTTGTTCATCCGCGCAAACCGTAATCGGGCGGGAGAGGAAAAACAAGCGAGTGGCCGCCTCGTAATCGTGATCGTACTCCTGCTCGTGATCGATCTGTTTCCTTTCGAGGACGAGGCCGAGCCCGAGCGACGAAAACGAGTCCCAGATCGTGCTTGCATGTGCACCGCACTGATTGATTATGCGCTTCGCGGCTGACGTCGCGCCCGCAAAAAAAAAATGAAGAACGACTGGGACGTCGAAGCCGCCATTTCCACTTACAACGTGGACGGCTGGGGAACTGGTTACTTCTCGGTCAACGCGGCCGGCAACGCTGAGGTCCGCCCGCTCCAGGACAAAGGCGGCGCCATCGACATTCTCGAAGTCGTCAACGAAGCGCGCAATCGCGGCCTGCCCTTCCCGCTCGTTATCCGTTTCCAGGATTTACTCCGGCACCGTGTCGAATCGGTGAACTGCGTCTTCAAGCGGGCGATCGAGGAGTTCGGTTACAAGAACCATTACCGCGGCGTTTTCCCGATCAAGGTCAACCAGCTCCGGGAAGTGATTGAAGAGATCGTCGATGCCGGCCAGGAATTCCATTTTGGGCTCGAAGCCGGGAGCAAGCCCGAGCTGGTCGCCGCCCTCGCGATGCATAAAGACCCGGAGAGCCTGATCATCTGTAACGGATACAAAGACCGGGCGTTCATTCGGATCGCGCTCCTCGGACGGAAGCTCGGCAAGAAGGTGATTATCGTCGTCGAGAAACTGGAGGAGCTCGAACAGGCGATCCGCGCTTCGAAGGAAGTCGGGGTCGAGCCGCATATCGGGATTCGCGTCCGTCTTTACAGCAAAGGGTCCGGCAAATGGTCGCCGAGCGGCGGCGAGAACGCCAAGTTCGGGCTCGACACGACGAGTCTCGTGGCCGCGAGCGAAATGCTGAAGGCGGCTGGTCTCAGCCATTGTTTTAAGCTCGTCCATTTTCACGTCGGGTCGCAGGTCCCGGACATTTCGACGATCAAGCGGGCGGTGCGCGAAGCGGCCCGCTACTACGCGAAGCTCGCCAAGCTCGGGCACGATCTCGGTTATCTCGATGTCGGCGGCGGGCTCGCGGTAGATTACGACGGCTCGCGGAGCGATTTCGACAGCTCAGCGAACTACTCCCTCCAGGAATACGCGAACGACGTGGTTTGGAACATCATGGATGTCTGCGATTCCGAAGGCGTCCCGCATCCGGCGATCGTGAACGAAGGCGGACGAGCGATCGTGGCCCATCATTCGGTGCTCGTGGTGGAAGCGTTTAGTTCCATCGAAAAAACCACGGCGAAGCTGAAAGTCGATGTCACCGACAAGGACCACAAATTGGTCAGCGATATTCTCGACGTGAAGCAGCGGCTAAAGCGCGGCAATCGCCTGGAGAGCTTGCACGACATCCAGCAAATCAAGGAAGAGGCCCAACAGACGTTCACGCTCGGTCTGCTCGACCTGGAGTCGAAGGCGAAGATCGACTCCGTCTACTGGCAGCTGGCCCAGCAAATTGTGAACATGCACCGAGGCCTGCGCTACGTGCCCGAGGAAATCAAAGAGCTCGAGACGTCGCTGGGCGATCAATACATCTGCAACTTCTCCGTCTTCCAATCGCTTCTGGATCATTGGGCCCTCGGGCAGCTCTTCCCGATCATGCCGATCCATCGGCTTACCACCCCGCCGGATCGCAACGGAATGCTTGTCGATATCACCTGCGATTCGGACGGCAAGGTCTCGAAGTTCATCGACCTCCAGGACGTGAAATACACCCTGCCGCTCCATCGGATCCTGCCCGGCGAAATCTATTATCTCGGTGTCTTCATGGTCGGCGCTTACCAAGATATCATGGGGGACCTGCACAATCTTTTTGGCCGTGTGACCGAGGCGCACGTCTTTCTCGATCCGGACGAAGAATCCGGCTGGTACATCGAAGAGGTGATCGAAGGCAGCACGATCGGCGAAGTCCTCGCCATGACGCAATGGGACAAGGTCGAGTTGATGCGGTTGCTCAAGACCCAGGTGGACGGCGCGATCAAAGGCGACCGGCTCAAGCCGAACGATGCGATGAAGCTGCTCTCGGATTACGAGCGGCTCTTGAACGAGTACACGTATTTATCGCTCACTGAGGGAAAGCCGCCTCCGCAACCGGGCAACTGGTTGCCGCTAAGTTGAAGGTGATGGCAATCCTGGCGGCGGCGCTGCTTTGCCTTACTTCGTGCGCCGGGACAACTACCGCAATTGGCCTAACGACTAATCAGGACGCGGTTGCGGCGGAAAAGCGGCCGTAGATAAAATCGGCGATCGCGGCAAGAATCCGCGCATCGACTTGCTCCTGCGTTTCATCAGCAGCGCGAAGCTGCTTTTTCGCCACCATGAGCGAATGATCTCCGCCTTCGACGACGTGAAGGAAGTTCGGAGCCGTCATCTCGCGCCTCACTTCTTCAAGCAGAGGAAGCGGACAAAGCGAATCGCGAGTTCCCTGGACGAAGAGGATCGGCGTCCGTAAATCGCGCAACACTTTGTCGCGCAGTTTGTGAGGATCGCCGCCGCCGCAGAGAGGATAACTGAGACAGACGACGCCCGTGACGGCTTCCTCGAGCGAGACGTGGCAACCGATCCTTCCACCCATGCTTTTCCCGATCAGGATCGTCGGGCGTGACGACTGTCGCGTTTCCGCCAGAGCCTGGCGATGTCTCGCGACAAGAACAGGCAGGGGATCAGGGCGGCCGCGTCCGGCCGCCATGTACTCGTAGTCGAACGTCTCGACCTCGCCGAGCCCACCGAGTCTCTGTTTCCAGGCTTGCATCCACGGGTGTGACGAGGGCGCGCCCGCGCCTGGAGCGAAAAGCAGAAAAGGTGGAGTCATCGCGTTTCGATCAGCGCAACTAAACGGTCGAGAAACTCTATTTGCGCCGCGTTGATCTTTTCCTTCGCCAGCTCGATGGGAAAGAACTGCGCTCGATCGATCTCGGGAAAATCCTGCATCCGTCCGGAATGCGGCGGCCATTCCATGGCAAACGTGTTGGAAGCCAAAACAAAATCCTCTGGCAGGTCCCCTTCAAGTGCCCACGCGTTTACCGTCTTCCCGCCCTTTTGTTTTACCGTGCCTAACTCAATCCAGTCAGACGGCGGCGGTTCGATTCCAAGCTCCTCGCCAAATTCCAGCCGGGCGCGGTCCCGCCGCTCTTCGCCGTCCGCGGCTTCACCCTTGGGTATCGTCCAGGCACCGCTCTCCTTATTCCGAAAAAACGGGCCGCCCGGATGAACCAGGAGCACTTCGAGGGCTCCTTTCTTCTTCCGAAACATGAGCAATCCCGCGCTCGTCTTCGATCGCTTCACTCTCTTAGAATGCTCAGGTAACCACGATGTCGCCACCCAAACAACATCCCGAGACCGGACAACCATCACGCCTTGAGCAACAGTTGACGCTTCGTGATCTGGTCCTGTTCAATCTCGTTGCGATCCTCGGAATTCCGTGGGTAGCGACCGCCGCGAAGGCTGGCCCGGGATCAATTACGCTCTGGATCCTGGCAGCCTTGCTCTTCTTTGTTCCTCAAGGACTCGCGGTCATTCAGCTCGCGGCAGATCTTCCGGACGAAGGTGGCATTTACGCCTGGACGCGAAAGGAGTTGGGGGAAGCTCACGGTTTTGTTTGCGGCTGGTGTTACTGGGTCAACAACGTTCTCTATTATCCGTCGCTCCTTCTCTCGGCGGCGGTGATGGCCACGTTCGTCATCGGTAAAGGAGAAAGCGGGCTCGCGGATAACTGGGCTTACGTTCTCCCATTCACACTCCTTGGATTGATCCTGGCCATAGGATTGAACGTCGCGGGCGTCGGGACGGGGAAGTGGTTACAGAACATCGGTGGGCTAAGTGTTTTCCTGCCCGGTCTTCTTCTCGTGGTGCTGGGTTTTTACCGGGTTTGCACCGGTGCGCCCGCAAATCCGATCCGGTTCGCAGAACTGAAGCCAGAGTTTGGCAACCTGCCGATGCTGAACCTTTGGGCGACGATCGCGTTTGCCTTCGCTGGCCTTGAGCTTTCGTCCACCATGGCGAGCGAGATCAAGGACGCTCCGCGCAATCTGCCGCGATCGATCTATGTCACGGCCCCGATCGTAGCTCTTATCTACATTGTCGGGACATGTTCCATGCTTTGGTTAGTCCCCCGCGAACAGATCAACGTTGTTGCCGGACCGCTTCAGGCAATCGCGAGAGGCGCGGGCGAGAGCGGCTGGTGGGTGGTTTCAATCATCGCGTTGTTGCTCGCTGTCGCCCGGATAGGTGGAGTAGGTGCCTGGCTGGTTGGCTCGTCCCGAGTCGCGTTCGTCGTCGGCTTGGACCGGTATTTTCCCGAAGCCTTCAGCCGAATTCACCCGCGGTGGCGCACTCCTTATGTTGCGATTCTCATCCAGGGCGCGATCGCCGTAGTGTTCCTGCTTCTTTCTGTTGTCGGCAAAGGGACGACTGTCGAAACCGCATTCCTGACTCTCATCGACATGTCCCTCCTGATCTACTTTGTCCCTTACCTTTACCTGTTTATCTGTTTCATGGTTCATTGTTGGAGACAACCCCGCGGTGCCCTGGTCATTCCGGGCGGGCGATTCGGAGCTCTCCTAGCTGGCACCTCCGGCACGTGCATCACGCTTTTCGCGATGGTGGTCGCGCTCTTTCCGCCGGCTGGCCCCACCCAGGTGTGGCTGCACGAACTCAAACTGGGCGGCGGCGCGGCTCTTCTTCTCGGTGCCGGGCTCGCGATCTATTGGCGGGCGCGACGCAGCTTCCCAGGTCGTGACCGGCGAAGTGAATTCAATCGCCCTTCGTGCTAAAGGAATCGCGGGCAAACCAGATTTCGAAGTGCGTGTTGAGATCGATCGAGGTTCGTTTCTCTTGCGCCGAGGGAACGACATAACTCGGCCGGGATTTTTTGACGCCGGTCGAAACGAGCAATCGCACAATTGCCTTTGCGGTTTCCTGGGTCGTCTTTGGTTCGGGATAGGCGAAGAAGCGAACTTCGGCCGTGTCAGGGATGTACGCCCGACCGCCGCCTACATTTTGAATCCCGATAACGGCAAACCCTTGCGCTTTTAACTGGAGGCCGATTGCACCCGCGCGGTCTCTCTGGGTTTCATCGGCGATGTGAAGGTAAACCCGACCTTTGTTGGTTACGGTATTCTCCTTGATCAGCTCTTTCAGGGTGGTCTCGAGTTGCTGACTCTGGTTATGCCGCGAATCGGAAGGATCTACGGAGTTAAAGCGTGCCAGCTGCTGTTGAGCGGCGACAACGACATTGAGCTGATTATTTTTTGCCGCAAGATCGACGATTTGTTTCAACTCCGGCGTCGGAACGGATGCGGAGGGGCTGGCTGCCGGCGCCGGAGTCGAAGCCGTAGGCTGTGGCTTCTCGGTTGCGCTTGGGTTGGGACCGGGTGACGTGGCTGGCAAAGGGGAGACCGTGGGAGTCGGCGTGGGAGTTACACTTGCAGTGATCACTCGCTGTGTCACCGCCGCTAATTTCGGTCCTGTGTCTGTCGGCTCAATCTTGGCGGCAATATCCAGCTCGACACATAACTGATCGAATACTTGTTCTCGGAGCAGTGTCGCAAAACGTTCCTTCAAAGGCTGTTCGTTTTGGTTCTTGGCGCTGACATCGATCTCTAGCGGCTTGGATGGGATAGTTTTGGGCGGCGCCACCGGCTTGTCCATCCAGTCACGGATTTGAAACTTGAGTGATGTGTCAATCCGCTCCCGATCCATAAAGAGCGCCGCGGTATAGTGCTCGGTTAGCCTGGATCCGGTAAGATCTTTGTCGTCGAAAACGGCCGTCCAAATATCGTTCCATTGTCCTACGAGTTCCTTGAACTCCTCGGCTGTGAGGGTGGTTTCATCGCTTTCAGAGGGGGTCGACGCGTGTTGGGCGCCCGGGCCGCCAGTCGCGATTTTTAATCGCGGCCTGAGAGCCGCTTTCATGGTCCATTTGTCAAACGCCTTGGCCGGATTCCAAAGATGCACCAGGTCGACGAAGACATTGTCACGCGATTCTTCGGATTGGTTGTTATCGACGTGCCATTTCTTGGTTACTTTGATTTCGTGCGTTTCCCAGCGAAGGTAGTGTTTTCTTACCCACGGAGTGAGCCATGGTTGAATATTCGCCGGTGACGGCAGTCGTTCGACCTTCTTTCGCTCTTCCTCCGGCGGGTCCGGGGTGGATTCGAGGAACTTTCCGTCCACAGAGATCGTGGAATGTGGAACTGCGTAAATTCGGCACGGGTTCAGGAAACCAAGGAGGAGAAGCGCCGCTTGGACAAGTCCCGCAGCCGCGAGCGCTAGTCCCACGAACCTGCGCGGCCAGACTCGCGGATCGCTGTTAGTTTCCCGTGGATTAAGGCTTTTAAGTCCGAGCACTCCTAATCCCACGCCGGCGGCGCTCCCCAGAACCTTCACGACTGATTCCGGAAGAAAAAAGAACGACAGAATGAGAAAGAGAAAGGAGTTGATTGCGTATAGAGTCAGGAGCTCGAGTGGGAGCCGTTGCTCGATGCTATCGGCGGGCAAATTGTCGAACCGCTCCAACGCGGTTTCACCTACTATCGGCTGCGGATTGAGCTGTAACTTTTTTGAGTCGTCCTTCTCCGCTACTAGAATGCGCTCGCGCAAAAGTTCGTCGGCCCACAACCCGCCCAGTTCGATGCGGCGACCGGGCGGAAACGTCTTGTTTAATTTCTTCTCGACGGTTTCGAGGAATGGATCGTCCAAGTGAATGACATTAGCGTCGCGTAGTTCGGCGATGACTTGCCGCTGGAATTCGCGACGTTCGATGGGCCTGGAGGTGGGGTGCAACGTGACAGATGCGGGTTAACCGATTTCAGACCTCTTCGTCAAGTCGATTTTGTTAAAAGCAATCGCCTGAGTCCAGGAGGGGGTCCCGAACCAGGCGGGGCGTGCATCGCGCTTGACGTATGCCCGGGCCGACTAAGATATGACCGCACATGCCCATCTTGGTTCGATTGATATTTTTTGCGATGGCATTTATGGCGTCGGTCGCTCTGGTCGACGCGCGAAAAAAGGATCCGGCGTTTGCGACCTCGGCGAACGATCCCGTTCTCCGGGCGCAAATCATAGCGCTGTCGCCTGGAATCGATCCGGAAGAAGCGCGACGAGTGGCTGAGATCGCCTACACCACCGGGCGCGATTTAAAGAAGGAATGGAAAGTTGCCTGGCCGCCCGGGCTCCAAAATTTTCTCGTCAACACGGGCCAGCGCAAAGGCGGGCTCTGCTTTCAGTTTGCGGAAAGGCTTCTTTGGCGCCTGGCTGCCCAAAAGTGGGAGACGGTCGAGTTTCATTGGGCCGAGTCGTTTGAAAGAACGGCGTCCGAACACAACGTGATCGTGGTAACAGGCAAAGGCCAGGACTTCTCCTACGGCATTATTCTCGATAACTGGCGTTACGGCGGCCGGCTCGTCTGGGGCCGGGTGGTAGACGATCCGCACTACCAGTGGCACGAAAACAAACCGCAGTTTCAGAAAGTGCTGAACAGAATTCCCAAGCCGTCACCGTCTCCCGTCCTTAGTCCTTCGGGGGCGGCGACCGAGGACTAATGATGGACCTCGCCTCTCAGCGCGGCTGGGCGGTGCTCTTCGCGAGGCTAGTGCTGGGCCTGATTTTCTTCATGGCCGGCGTGGGCAAGGTCTTCCAGCTAGGGCCGATCGAACATGCGCGAAAATATTTCCTCCCCTTTGCCGATACTTTTCTGCCCGTCTGGTCTCTGTGGTTTATTGGTGTCACGGTGCCGTTTGTGGAACTTCTCGCGGGTGGCCTTCTGATCCTTGGCCTGCGAGCGCGGGAGGCACTGATCGCTCTTGGCGCGGTGCTGGTCATCGTTACTTTCGGGCACCTCTTGCACGACCCTCTGTTCAACTTCAGCGGCCACGTCATCCCGCGGCTCGCGCTCTTGCTTTTCCTCCTCTGGTGCCCGCGCGAGCTGGATCGTTACGCGCTCGATTTCTTTCTAGCGCGGCGGAAAGAAGCACGATCGATCATCCGCGCCGCTGATCGGCCAGATGACTGATTGAAATGCGCAGATGCTTTGAACTAAGGCTATTTTGCATCCAAAATCTTCAAGAGCTCCTCTAGCTCGAAGAGGACCTTTTTTATCCGCTGCCGTTTGAAATCACGGACCGGCGGCGTTTGGCGCAGTTCAACGATGAATCGTGTCGCGTTCCAAATCCAATAGTTCTGACTGCCCTCATAAGCCCCGACTGGATCATTCGCTCGTGGAATACGAAAGAGGCGTTCGCAAAACGCGGCGTAACCGATAACCACTCCTGGCGCGTCTTTCTCTAACATCTTCTCGCCGATCGCCCGCTGATCGTCCTTCAGTATGAGTCCATCCACACACCCTTCGGCTAAATTCTCTTCTCTTTTCTCTTTGGAGAATTCCTCGCCAAAAGCATCACGGATGCGATGAAAACACTCTTCGAACACCTCCTTTTCTTCAGGCTGTCCACTGAGGAAAGAAGGATCGCGCCGATAAAGTTCCAACCAGCCAAAGAGGGCACAAACCCGATAGACCGTGTCTACAAGTTGGTATTTTTGGTAATATGGGTCGTCGGGCGAGAAGGTCGGAGGGCGCGGAGGCTGCCCGTAAAGAAAATTTTCGTTGATGAAGGCCGGGGGAAAGGGATTCGCCGAATCAATTGCACGCATCACATCGCGCAGTTCGCTGACCGACAAACGGACCTGAGTTTTCTGACGCGCGTACGTTCGCTTTTGCTCGCGCTGCGCATTATTTGAGGTGACGGCGCTGCTTAGGAGAATGCTGGCAATGATTCCGAGGAGAGAGAACGCTGCACTAATCGAAGGCACAAACCAAACCGGGACGTCACGCTTGGGCGTGCCTTGAACCAGTTTCCGATAGTATTCGGCCTGGGCCTGTTCATTGGCGAGCCGGGCGTGCCTTAGATCTGAGGGTGCAGCGGGGGCCGCCATTTCGAAAGACAGCCAGTTCCCCGCGGAGATGTCGAGCAGATAAGGAGTCGGGAACGCAGCCTGGTCAATCGACGAAAATTTTTCCTTAGAACACCAGGCGCTTAATTTATTTCGTACTCTACATCTACTACTACACGCACGACCTTCCGTTCCGGGGTAGCGGCGTCGCGGTTTTCCACCTGGAACCATCCCTGGCTGGCGTTGCGGAGCTTTCCGAGAGTTGTTTGGGAGTCGCGAGAAAACTGTTCCGCGGCGATCCGAGCGTTCTTGGTCGCTTCCTGGATCATGCCCGGCTTGATATTGTTGAGTTCGTTGAAAATGTAGTTTGGCTCTGACTTACCAGAGAGAAGGACGCCGCTAACCATCAGGTTGGAAGCTGAAGCCAGGGCGGGTTTAATCGCATCGACTTTCGAAGTCCTTAGTAAGACCGACTGAAACGCCTTGTAGCGTTCCGGAGGCGGCGGAACATCCTTTTCGCGGTCTTCCATGCTCGTGTCCTGGACAGATGGGGGCTGGACCGCCATGTCAGTCTCGGCGAAACCGGCTTGCTTGAGGAATGCCACCACCGCCTGTGTGCTGTCGGCCAGTTTCTTGTTAATGTCGCCAAGCTCGTTCCCGCTCGCGGCATATCCGATCGTCCAGGTGGCGACACTCGCGGCTACTTCTCTTTCCGAAAGGCCTTTCACGGAAATGACACGCCTGGCCGAACCACGGTCGGTGATTCCTTTGCCGACAAAATATCCTGCCGCGGTCAAACCCGAACCGATCAGGAGCGCAGACAGAATGAGCGAAATGCGAGATGAACTCATAGGGCTAGTGCGGACCGTTTGAACTGGGTTGCTTCTTCTTTTTGAACTGCGGCGTCGGTTTCGGGGTCGCGTTTGGATTCTGTTTCAGGATGACCGGGCCTTGGCTGGGGGTGGGTGTCACTTTCACGTTGCCCGAGCCCGAGCCAGAGCCTTTTGGCGGCTTGACTGGCTTAGGTGTGGGCTTCGGAGTCGGCTTGGGCGTGGGCTTTGGAGTCGGCTTTGGAGTTGGTTTGGGAGTGGGGCTCGAATTGTTTATCGGCACCTTGGTTGGTTTCGGTGTGGGCTTGGGTGGCGGGCTTTTCGAAGGGGAGTTGGTTGGCGCAGGTGTAGGCGACGGAGGATTCGATCCTGGTGCGCGCGGGGTGGGGGTAACCACGGGGCCGGGCGAGCGGGTGTAGGTGGGCTGTTGAGTTTGTTCGACCACCTTCCTGATCAGCGGTTCGCTCGGGAGCGGCTTGAAGTCGACGATCAGCGGATGGGTTCGCATCAGCTCGTCGACGTTAATGTCGACCGGCATCGGCAAACTGGTCGCGCCCGGAGGCACGTCCAGCATTTGACCGGCGCGCACTTTGCGCCACTCGTTTGGCTTTGTGTTGAGGGCAACGCGCGCCGTCCCCTCCAGCGTGGTCAACACACTTTGTCCTTCGGGAGTCCTCTCGAAAATCACCGTGGTTCCTGTTATGGCGACCGTGACAGCACTGCTCCGAATCGAACCGCCACCGGAATCCTTCGGCACGCGGAGAAGGATCGAACCGCTGTCGACATTCGCCGTCCGTCCACTCTTGTTGAAAGTGAAGATCGTGTTCGCTCCGAGTCGCGTGATCGTCAGGTCTGGAAACGTCAGCTCCGAGCGCGAATCGCCGCCCGTGCGCACCCCAGTCTCCTCGCTTACCTGGTCGTTCAAAGCCGCCGCGCGCGGGTCGGCGTTGGCCGGCAAAAGGTTAACCTCGCGGATGATCTGGGTGACGCGCGCCTCCTTCGACGCCGCGCCGGTCATGGCCGGCACGAGCAGGACAAGAGCGACGCCAGCGATTGAACCGACCAACAGTTTCGAGGCGGTCTTCATAAAGCGGCTTCGTTCGGCGACGAACCGAGGATGAGCCCCTTGCGCGGAAATGTCGAGCCGAACTGGTTTAAGGGGCCATACCTCCTTTTTTTGCCGCTCATGATTCCGGGAACAGCGCGGCATCGGAGACAAATCAGGATCAGGAGCCCGATCACAAGCACGAAGAGTCGGGACCACTCATTGACCCACTAGGAGCGCGCCCGCATAGTGCACCGCTTTATGTCGATCGAGCTAACCCGAAACTTTTGCATCATCGCGCATATCGATCACGGGAAGACGACGCTCTCGGATCGATTGCTCGAGCGCACGGGGACGATCCATGAGCGTGACAAACAGGATCAGCTTCTCGATTCGATGGACCTCGAGCGCGAGCGCGGCATTACGATCAAAGCGCATCCGGTCGCGATGCGTTACACGAGCAAGGCAGGCGAAAAGTATCGCCTCAACCTGCTCGATACGCCCGGGCATGTGGATTTCGCCTATGAAGTTTCGCGGTCTTTGGCGGCCTGCGAAGGCGCGCTCCTCATCGTCGACGCGGCCCAGGGCGTAGAGGCGCAGACCGTGGCGAACGTCCACCTCGCCCACAAGCAAGGCCTCACGATCATTCCCGTGATTAACAAGATCGACCTGCCGAACGCCGACGTTCCTTCCGTCCACCGGCAGCTCGAGGAAATTCTCGCCATTCCTGCCGAAGAAGCGATCGACGCCAGCGCGAAGATGGGAATCGGCATCGAGGAAATCCTCGAAGCAATCGTCGCGCGTATTCCCGCACCGGTGAAACCGAAGGACGAAGTATTGCGCGCACTCGTCTTCGATTCCGTGTTCGACGTTTACCGCGGTGTGGTCGGTTACGTCCGCGTCGTTTCCGGTAAAATGCAACACGACCAGGCGATCAAGCTCATGCGGAACGACGCGCGCTACGACATTAAGGAAGTGGGGGTCTTCACCCCGAAAATGTATCCGCAGCCGCGCTTGAATGCGGGCGATGTCGGCTATTTCATCGCGAACATCAAATCGACCGCCGAATTAAGAATCGGCGACACCGTCACGGACGCGCGCCATTCCGCCACCGAGCCGCTTCCCGGTTTCCAGGAAATTCATCCCATGGTGTTCAGCGGCATTTACCCGATTAACACGGCCGACTTCGAGCATTTGAAAACCGCGATTGGAAAGCTGCGCCTGAACGATTCGGCCTTCGTTTATCAACCGGAAAGCTCGGTGGCCCTCGGCTTTGGTTTCCGCTGCGGTTTTCTCGGGTTGCTCCACATGGAGATCATCCAGGAACGCCTCCGGCGCGAGTACGACATGGACATCATCGCCACGTCGCCGAGCGTAATTTACGAAATTTTCACCACTCGCGGCGAAACGCTCCTCATTGATAACCCGGCGCACCTGCCCGATCCGAGCATCATCGATGAAATCCGGGAACCGATCGTGAAAGCCTACGTCCTTTGCCCAAACGAAAACATCGGCGACATCCTCCAGCTTATTCTGGAAAAACGCGGATTGATGGATCACACGGAATCGCTCGACACCCGCCGGGTCATGCTCCACTGCGAGCTCCCGTTGAACGAGATCCTGGTCGATTTCAACGACAAGATAAAGAGCATGACCCGCGGTTACGGCTCAATGGATTACGAGCACGCCGGTTATCGCGCCGCCAAACTGGTGAAGCTCGATCTGCTCGTAAACGGCGAGCCAGTCGATGCCTTCTCGACGATCGTCCATCGCGACCGGGCTGACAGCCGCGGCCGGATGCTGGCGGCCAAGCTGAAGGAAGTCATCCCACGGCAGCTCTACCAGGTCGCGATCCAGGCCGCGATCGGCGGCAAAATCATCGCCCGCGAAAGCGTCTCCGCGCTGCGCAAAAACGTCACCGCTAAATGCTACGGCGGCGATATCACCCGCAAACGCAAACTCCTCGAAAAGCAGAAAGAGGGAAAAAAGCGGATGAAAAGCATCGGCAAAATCAACATTCCTCAGGAAGCCTTCATCCAAGTTCTCAAAGCGCAGTGAGTGGCCCTGGAGCCGTTTGAGCCCCGACAATCCTGTTTTGCAAAGCGGGTGATGCGGCTACCTTCCGCGAGTGTTCACCAAGAAATACATCAAGCACGGGCACATTCTGATCCGGCACGCGCACAAATTATTGCATTATCGGAGCGACGTTTTGCCGGAGAACACGGTGGGCGATTTCAAGCGGGAGATGGAGGGATTGCGCCGAAGCTTGAAGGAGCGCAACGAGGCCAAGGCGAAGGAGGACTCCGACCGCTTGCACGATCTCTACATGAAGCATCTCCCGGCGCCGAAGGACGCCGCCTGGCGCGAGAATATCGAAGTAATCCTCGTCGCCGTGGTGGTGGCGGTCGGGATTCGTTCCTACTTTCTTCAGCCGTTTAAAATTCCGACTGGCTCGATGCAACCGACGCTGAACGGCATCATTGGGCATCGTGCTTTTATCGCGAGGGAAGAGGAGGTCCCGGTCGACCAAAAGGGCGGCTACGAGCAGCGGGCAGATGGCTGGTATTTGAAGAGCTATCCATCCGATGGCTCGAAGCCAAATATCCTGCGGCAGATTGCGGAATACTTCGTGTTCGGCCGCAATTACATCAACGTCGTCGCCGACGAGGATGATTCAGTCCAGCAAATCATCCCGAAGAAGTACGGGTTCTTTTTCACGTTCACCCAGATCATTGGTCAGAAACAGAATTACCTCGTCTACGCGCCGCCGGACACCTTGAAACAGGATTTCAAAGTCTTCCCGGGTGCCCAGTACAAAAAGGGGGACGTCATTGCGCGTGGCGCCATCGACACGGGCGACCAGGTGTTCGTCGACAAGTTTAGCTACAACTTTGTGAGCCCGAGCCGCGGCAACGTCTTTGTTTTTCGCACGGACAACATCCCGGCCATTCCGGGTGATCCCGAGACGGGGGAACACTCGTTTTACATCAAGCGCCTGGCTGGCGTACCGAACGACAATCTCCGGATCGATTCGCCGCTGCTCTATGCCAATGGCAAAATCGCGGAGGGTTTTGGATTCGCGCGCGTGATGTCAGCGAAGCCGCCCTATCGCGGATATGCCCCGGGGCACGCGTACATGTCAGACCCTTCGAAGAGTTTCACGGTGCCGCCGCACAGCTATTTTGCGATGGGCGACAACAGCTACAACAGTTTTGACAGTCGCTATTGGGGCCCGGTGCCGGAGCCGAACCTCGTTGGTCGCGGGCTGTTCGTTTACTGGCCTTTCACCTCGCATTGGGGTCTCATCCGCTGATCCGGCAGCAATGCATTGGTGGAGGAATGGAGTAGTGGAGTGATGGACGACGCGACTCCGATTCGGCTCCGATCGCATTCCTCCTTCACTCCAGCACTCCAGGACTCCAAGGCCGATTGCGGGGGACCGCGATGCTGAATTCCGTCCCTCGAATTTATCCGTGGCTTGGGATGCTCGCGGGATACGGAATCGTTCTCTTTTTCAACCCAATCCATCTGGCGCTGCGTGACGGCTTGCGCTGCATTCTGCGTTTCAAACGCATCTGGGTCACATTCGTCCTTCTCGGGTTCGCTTATTCAGTTTTTCAATTTGCCACCTTCACTCCGCTGCATGGCATGGCGGACCTGGATTTCAGCCAGGTTACCTCGCCCGGGAGCTGGGACTGGCCGGCGTTTGTTGAAGTCTGGCGAGAAGTGCCATTGCCGAGTCTGGAAGGCGTAGCGGGTCTGTTCGACAACGCGACGACCACTTACCCGCTCTCCATCGTGGCCGCGGTGTTGTTGCTGATCAACTGGCGCGGGCTCCATGTCGGATTGGTTCGCGCCCTTGGAAAACGCTACGGGTTTTGGGGCTACATAATCTATCTCGTCGTTTTGATCAGCGCCGTGGCGGCGTTGCTCAAACCGATCGCGTTTTGGCGTCTGCCCGAATGGGGCGCGACCGGGCCGGCTGCGAAATTGCTTCGGATTTCCGCGACCGTCGACGCTGTCGCCTTCATCTTCGAATATCTGTGCGGTGTTTACATTCAGGTTTACCTCATCACGGTTTGTCTCGCCTGGATCAAAGGGCTTAGCTTCGGCGAACAAGATTTGTTCGGGTTCGCGATGCGGCGCTTCAGCTACGTGCTGGAATGGGCCGGCATCGTGCTTTTCGTGGGCACCGTCATCGTGCGTGGGCCGTTGCTCCTGGCCTATTTCATGAGTGTGCCGGACGTGCTCGATTATCTGCCGGGCGAACGCTTCATCATGTCCGCGCTCATCATCGTTTTTTGTTCGATGCAGGTCTCGCTAGTCTTGCACAACGAAACGCTGAAGGCGGCTTTTGCCGCGCACAAGGAATTCATCCGCACCAATCTTTTTCGGGTCGGCTGGTTCTTGCTGATCGCGGCGATCCATTATTTTTTTCTCATTACCTGCGACGCCGTAGTCCGGACGGCAATCGCCGACCGGGCGGTGGGAATGATCGCGTGGAAAATCGTTTACGTTTGTCTGCGAGGATTCGTCACCGGCTGGTTGCTGGCATCGTGGGTTTGTCTCTTCCGCCAGTGCGAGACCAGGCGGGCCGCCCAGGAAAAGTGGATTCAATCCGAGATCCGTTATTAGCCCTCGTGCCGTGAATGCCGCCAAGATCACGCGTGCCAGCAAGTCGAACCTGGCCCTGGCTTTCGTCGCCCTCGGTCGGGAACGACGGAACGACATCACGATCTTCTACGCTTTTTGCCGGGTGATCGACGACATTGCGGATTCGCCGGACATTCGTGTCGAAGAAAAGGCGAAGCAATTGGCCGCCTGGCGGAGATGGATTCGCGAAAGCGGGGCCGACGAGCCGCCCCTCTCGGGTGATGTTCGCGGCCTCTACGCGAAGTACGCAATCACGCCGCCAATGCTCGACGAAATCATCGACGGCGTGGAAATGGATTTGCGCAATGTCCGTTACGAATCGTTCGAGGAACTGCGGGTCTATTGCTATCGCGTGGCGAGCGCCGTCGGTCTGGTGAGCATCGAGATTTTCGGATATCGCAACGCGACCTGCCGCGACTATGCGATCGCCCTGGGGTTTGCCTTGCAAGTGACAAACATCATTCGCGACGTAGGCAAAGATCTCGACAACGACCGGGTTTATCTCCCGCAGGAAGATCTCGTCCGCTTCGGTTATTCCGAAGCCGATCTTCGCGCTCGCAAGTATAATGAAGCGTTCGTCCAGTTGATGAGCTTCGAAAGCGAGCGGGCGGAAGGATACTTTTCCGAGGCCGCGGCGTTGTTACCCCGCGAAGACCGTCGTTCGATGGTCGCCGCCGAAATCATGGCGTCGGTCTACCACGCTCTTCTCCGGCGAATGAAGGCAGATCGATTTCGCGTCTTCGATAAGGAGTACAGGCTGAGCAAGATCGAAAAAAGCGGCCGGGTCGCGGGACAACTTCTTCGACTTTGCTTGAATGCGAGACGCTAGAATCCCGTCAGAATCCTTCTCGATCCAAATTTCAGCAGGAGATTTATGAAGAAGAATATTTTACCAATCATTGCCGTGGCGTTGTTCATCGCCGTGGCCTTCACCTCTTGTGAAACCGCCGCTGGCACCGGCGCTCTCTGGGGAGCGACCACCGGGGCCGTCCTTGGCGGCCTGACGTCGCATCATCATTCGGCCGAGGGTGCCGCGATTGGCGCAATTATTGGCGCGAATACGGGCGCAATTATTGGTGCGTCAATCGATGAAGCGCACGCGGTTCGTTATGGTCCGCGCCCGCGCGGCGGGTTTCCGTTCGCGCGCCCAACAGAGCGTCCCGGCCTCTACGTGAGCCCTTATCCACCGCATCGGGTTTACGATTTGCGACATGTCCCGCCCGGCGGCCTCGTCGAAGACGAAGTGGGCGGTGGCTACTTTCGCAAGCCGTAGAGCAGGCGATCTTGGTAGGGCGAGACTCTGTCGAGCCGCCGTGTTTGGCGTGTTTCTCCGGTTCGGCTCGACAGAGTCTCGCCCTACCTTTGGCGTCACGTTTTCCGCAACGCGTCCACGATCGACTGCGCTTCGTCGGTCATCCTCAACAACTCCGGCCATTCCCGATGATAATTTTCCCCCGGTAATTTGCGGGTCGCGTCGAATCCCATATGCGACCCAATGTTCTGTGAGCTCGGCGCGTGATCGAGCGAATCGCTCGGATTGCGAATAATCGTGCTGTCGCGTTCCGGGTCCGTGTTCGCGCATAAACGAAACAGGACTTCGCTGGTGTTGTGCACGTCGCAATCTTCGTCGACGACCACGATGTATTTGCTGAACATCATTTGGCCCATTCCCCAGAGCCCGTGCATCACCTTGAAGGCCTGATATGGATATTGTTTTCGGATACTGACGAATACCAGATTGTGGAACACGCCTTCCGGCGGCAGCGTCATGTCGACGAGCTCCGGGAAATTCATTTTGAATACGGGGAGAAAGATCCGGACGCTCGCGTCGCCCATGTAAAAATCTTCCATCGGTGGAACGCCGACGATCGTTGTGGGATAAATCGCATCGCGCCGATGCGTGATGGCGGTGAGATGGAAGACCGGGTAATTCTCAACCGCGGTGTAGAAGCCGGTGTGATCGCCGAAAGGTCCTTCGGCCTTCATTTCTCCCGGCTGCACATAGCCTTCCAGGACGAAATCGACGTCGCCCGGAACTTCCAGATCGATCGTCTTGCACGGCACCAGTTCGACCGATTTTTTCCGGATGAATCCCGCGAACAAAATTTCATCGAGCCCGTCTGGCAAAGGTGCCGTCGCGGCAAACGTGTAGGCTGGATCGCCGCCGAGACAAACTGCCACCGGCATCCGTTCGCCGCGTTCGTAATAACGTTTTCCGTGCCGGGCGCCGACCTTGTGGACCTGCCAATGCATCCCGGTCGTTAGGTCGTCGTAGATCTGCATCCGGTACATCCCCACGTTGCGTGCCCCGGTTTCGGGATCGCGGGTGTGCACATTCGGAAGGGTGAGGAAACGCCCGCCGTCCTTTGGCCAGCATTTCAGGATCGGCAGATCGCGGAGGGAGAAAGGTTGAGAGTTAAGAGTTGAGAGTTGAGAGCCGCTCCCCTTTGGAGCTTGGGTTTTGCGATTTGGGATTTCCTCGAACTGGTGGACGACCTCCTGGCATGCTCCGACTTTGGAATGCTTGGGCCGTGCGTGAAGCAAATTCAGCCCCTGTTTGAGGAGGCTCCACCCTTCGCGGAGATCGGTCGGCGGCTTCGCTTTCAGGATCAGTTGAATTTCCTGAGCGAGGTCTTCGACGTTGTTTAGCTTGAGCGCCATCGCCATTCGGCGATGCGATCCCATCGTATTGATCGCGACCGGGAATGCCGAAGGCCTGCCGTCAATCGTCGGTTTCTCGAAGAGCAGCGCCTTGCCGCCATCGGGCGATTTCATTTCGCGGTTCGCCCATTCGCTGATGATGAGGTCGGTTTCGACCGGGACCGTGACGCGCGTCAGTTCACCCGCCTGATCGAGCGCATCGATAAATTGCCGGAACGAGCCGTACGCCATCGCGGAAAGATGGCGTTTCCGCGAAGGAACAACAAGTCCCGCGCGTTACCGCGGCGGAGTTAAGACCTGAATCGAAACCACTCGGCCGCTCTGGAACGTCACTGTCTTCGACGGATACGAAACGCGTGGAGGGATGTAGGAATAGAAAAACGGATCGTAGAACGGGTTGCCGATGACCGCGAAACGATGACCGCCATGCCGATGGAAAACTACGCCGCCGCCAAAATAGCCGCCGTAACCATACGGGCCGTACGGATATGGATAGGGCGCGTTCGCGTAGGTGTAATCGCTGTAGATCCACGTTTCAACCGGCCGTCCGCGCGCCACCCCGGTTGCCTTCTGGTCCGGTGTTCCCCATGCAATATAAACCGCATCCGGGGTCATGCCCTCACGGATTTTCCCAACTCTCACCAGTTCCTGATCGCGCGGTGAAAGGCTTTGGAAAATAGCCGGGTTATCGGTGATGCGCTGTTCGGGAGTAGCACACCCGGTGATAAAAAATGCGCTGGCGCAAAAGCCGAGGGTCAGCGCCCGCAAAAGAATTTGACGCTTCATGTCGAAAAACATACGGCGTGGCGTCGTTCAGTCAATCGCCCCGTCTTGATTCAACCCGGGTGCAACCGTAACGTTGCGGCGTTCATGGAAGATCGATACGGACATCGCATTTCTTACTTGAGGGTATCGATCACGGACCGTTGCAACGAGCGCTGCACTTACTGCATGCCGCATGAGCTCCAGGAGTGGCTCGCGCGCGAGGAGGTGCTGACCTACGAGGAAACGCTGCGGCTGGTGGGCATCGCCGCAGGGCTCGGTGTATCGAAGATCCGCATCACCGGTGGGGAACCGCTCACTCGGCGAGACGTGCTCGGATTTATTCAGCGGTTGCCTTCGATCCCCGGGCTAACCGACATCGGCGTGTCGACGAACGGGACACTGCTTGCTCGGGAGAGCGGCAGCGGCAGGACCATGGCTCAGGCATTGCGAGAGGCGAAGGTCAATTCGATCAACATCTCACTCGATACGCTCGATCGCGCCGCGTATGCGCAAACCACCGGGCGCGATTTTCTGCCGCAAGTCCTCGCCGGGATCGCCGCAGCCAGCGCCGCGCAGTTTCCGCTGATCAAACTGAATTGCGTGCTGATGCGGGGGCGCAATGAAGATCAGCTGATTCCGCTCATTGAGTTCGCAGCCGAGCGCAATCTCATCCTCCGTTTCATCGAGCTCATGCCGGTGAGCCACAGTGAAGTGCTCGACGAATCGAATTTCCTCCCGATCGCCGAAGCAAAGCGAAACCTCGAAGCGCATTACGGCGCGCTCATTCCCGAGCCGGGTTTTCGCACCAACGGTCCCTCGACGTATTACAAGATCGGCGGGCGCGACCAGCGGGTCGGTTTTATTGGCGCGATGACAAACCTGCATTTCTGCGAGAGCTGCAACAAACTGCGCCTGACCTGCGACGGAAAACTGCGGCCCTGTCTCGGCAGTTATCTTGAGTTCGATATTTTGAAGGTCATGCGCGCAGGGGCAAGCGACGACGAACTGCGGCAGTTCTTCCTGGATGTGGTCGAGCGCAAACCGGAGCAACACGACTTCCGGGAAAATTACCAACCAGGTCGGATGATGGTGGCAATCGGCGGGTGAAACGTCTCACCCACATCGCAGCCGACGGGCGGGCACAGATGGTCGACGTCTCGGCGAAACCGCTGAGCGCGCGGACAGCCGTGGCCGAAGGCCGCATCGCTCTCGCGAAGGGAACTGTCGCGGTCATCCGCAAGAACGAGATCGCAAAAGGCGACGTGATCGCAACCGCGCGACTGGCTGGCATTCAAGCAGCGAAGCGAACCGCGCATTTGATTCCGCTTTGCCACACGATCCCGCTTAGCGAGGTGAAGATAGAGATCGAGCTGGAAAAAGACGCAGCTGTGATCAGTTGCACCGCGCGGACCGTTGCCCAAACCGGCGTGGAAATGGAGGCGCTCACCGGCGTTTCTGTGGCGCTGCTCACGATTTACGACATGTGCAAGGCGGTGGACAACGAGATGGTGATCGGGGAAGTGCGCTTGCTGAAGAAGACAAAGCAAATTGTAGCGGCGGTCTATGACCGCCGAAACGCTTCAAGACGGCGGGCATAGACCGCCGCTACAACATGCAAATCACGGTTGGCATCATCACAGTCTCCGATCGCGCGACTTCAGGGGAATACGAAGATCTCGGCGGACCAGCAGTGAAGGAAGCGGCAGAAAAATATGGCTGGCAGGTCTTGAGCGAAGCGATCGTGCCGGACGACATGGCCCGGATCCAGGAAACGATTCGTGCGTTTTCAGAACAGGGATGCGGATTGATTCTCGCCACCGGTGGGACCGGCGTGGCTGTGAGGGACGTCACTCCCGAAGCGATCCGCGCGATCATGCGGGTGGAGATTCCCGGATTCGGCGAAACGATGCGCCGCGAATCCACGAGAATTACGCCGAACGCGATTTTGTCGCGCAGCCTGGCGGCAATTGTGGACCGGGCCTTAGTCATTGCGCTCCCCGGCAAACCATCGGGCGCAGTCGAGTGTCTCAGCTTTATCGTGGGCGCGATCCCACACGCGGTCGCGTTGGCCCAGCGCGTGCCGACGTCGTGCTGAGCTAAATCGTCACCAGCGTAATCTCCGGCCGGCAATTCCAACGGAACGGAATCCGCCAGGTGCCAATGCCGGCGTTGACATAAAGGGGGCCGCCCGGTGTCTCGTAATACCCGTGTTCGTAGTGCCCGACTCCTTTGGGTAAAACGAGCGCGCCATAGAGCGGAAGTCGAATCTGGCCGCCGTGTGAATGTCCGGCGAGGATCAGGGCGAACTTGCGCTCCAGACCCTGCGCTATCTGCGGGTAATGCAGCAACAGGATCTGCCGGGAGCGTTCCGGTTGTTCGAAAGCGCCTTCGCGGCAAAAGTTCGGCCCGACTAGCTCCAAAGCGTGTTTCGGCAAAAACGCGCCGCCGTCCGTAAGCCACTGGCCGCCGGTCGCTCCGAACGCGGCCGCATATTCCGAAAAAGGAACGCCACATTGATAATCGTGGTTCCCCGGCGCGCCGTAAACGGGAGCCGAGATTTGGCGAATGAAGGTGAAGGCTTCCGCGGCGAAGCGTGCCTCTTCAACCAGGTCACCCGTGAAACAGACAAAGTCCGGGGCCAGGCCGTTGATGGTACGGACGACTTCCGCCGCGTAATCCGCGTCGCCTTTGTAATGCCAGTCGCTGAAGTGAACGAAACGGCATGCGCCAGGTCCGTGCCTGAGCTTCGTTATCCGAAGCATCGTCGTGTCGAAGCCCGGCCCCGGCCCCCAGCGTGGCCGGCAAAGCCAGCGCGCTCAGCCCAAGAAATTTCCGGCGGCTAATTTTGCTCATCGGTCAGGATTCAGAGCATAGAACATTCTTATTCGGGTGGGAAGCGGTCTGCCCGGGTTAAGAAACGCCGAACGCCCAACGCCGAACGTCCAATGTCGAATTCAGAGCGTCTACATTTCTGCCGATTGGGCGTTGGACGTTCGGCGTTCCGCGCTTTCTTTTGGTCGTTCCTAATCCGGAAACACCAGCAACCGCATGAACTGAGTGCCTTTCTCCGTCAGGTGCGAGTTCGTGCCGCGGCCGGTGATCCGTTCCATGGTCAGCACTCGCGCGTCCACCCCTCCTGGCTTCAAATACGATAGCTCCGGTTCGCTCACCGGCTTCGTCCCCGGCCGAATCTTCAGCGGCACGCCTGCGCGATTGAACGAAATCTCCCAGCTCGCCGGATCGCCGCCCGGTCTTTCGCTCACCATCCACGGGTAAAATTTCGGCAGATCGAAATGTTTCGCTGGGGGCACCAGCACCCGGTAAAGCGTTTCTTCTCCCGCGAGGAATTCCGGGATTGTGAGGTCCGGCTTTTTTTGGAGCGCGAGATAAAGTCGCGCGATATCGATTCCCACCAGGTTCAATCCATTGTAGAGCCCGTGATGGTTCGGATCGTTTTTGAACGAAGCGTCGTGCCACGCTTCAAATTGGCGGCTCAGCATCAGGTTTAGCTCCAGATGAACGTGCGCCCGAGCCTGATTCAATCCTTCGCCGGTATGCCCCATGACTCCGAGCTGATCGCGCGCCTGCAGGCGTTGCCCGGTGCGCACTGCGATGGAGCTAAGATGGCCGTAAAGGCTGTAGTATTTGCAACCGTCAAAGCGATGTTCAACCACGACGTAACGGCCGTAGTTCGACAATCCCGCCGCCAGGCTGGCGTGCACCACCACGCCCGGCGCGATCGCGCGCACTGCGTCGAGCGGCTCGCCACCGGGGTCGCGCTGGAGCGGTTTGATATCGATGCCTTCGTGCATGCGCGTGTAGACGATTCCCGCCGACGTCTCCGTAGGGTTGCGCACAAATCCGTAGCGACCGCCTTCCCAAGGCGTCGATTTTTCACCGTGATAATCCCGGTCGATATACTGGTAAAACGCCGGGCCATCGCCGCGAAGAAGGGCGTCGTTATCCGTCGGGAGGACCAGATTCAGCGGTTCCGCCGCGTTGACGGCAACCGCAGTCAGGCTGACGAGCAGCAAAGTTATGGCGTGGCGCATCTTCATTTTCGAGTCGATAAAGGGTTTGACAGGATTTGCAACGTTTGCTGATTAGCCGCTCATGAGCCGTGCGCTCGCTTTCACCATTGTAAGTTTCGCGCTCGCAGCCAACCTCTCGGCGGAGGAGCCGGCGACGACCCCCGAAAAACGCGGCTGGCTTTCCCGGATGCTCCATCCCTTTCAGTCGTCGAACCCGGCGCCGAATTACAAGGACGCGCGGCTGCGTGGTCTGCTCCTGGAATTACAGACTTCGCCTGAGCCCGTGAAACTGTCCGAAGTGCGCCAGCTCCAGGTGAATGTCTCGCTCAAGAACGTTTCGAAACGCGCCATTGTTCTCGATTTTCCGAGCGAACAACGTTTCGAAATTTATCTGCGGAACTCAACTGAAGCCATCCTCACCATCTGGTCGGACAACCACGCCTTCGAAGACAAACCGGGAACCGTCTTAATTAATCCCCAGGAGCACATCGATTATCCGGCCACGATCGCGACCCGCGATCTTTCGCCGAACAAAGTCTTCATCTGCGAAGTTTTCTTTCCGCAATACCCGGAGCTGCGCATCCGGCAGAAATTCCTGACCTCGCCGTAATGGGAAGTTGAGAGTTGTTAGTTGAGAGTTGAGAGAAGGAAAGCGGCTCTCAACTCTCATCTATTAACTCTCAACTGTTTTCCGATTACCATTCCCACCCCCAGGGCCATCGCGTGCAGCCTTACACGCAGGCGCTCTTGCAACCGTGGGTAGACAGCGCGCGTGAGCGTGGGCTGACTGACATTGCCTTTACAGATCACGATCGCTACCACGAAGGGATCGATTTCGACGAGTTCGACAAACTGCGGGCGGCGAATCCGGACATCAAGATCCGGGCCGGGATCGAGTTGGATAACGATCCGGAAACTTCCGCCGCCGGTCGCGCCTGGGTCGAGAAAAATTGGGACCGCCTCGATTTCGTTCTTGGCTCCGATCCATTACCTCGACCGACCCGATCAAATGTTCGACAGCGTTCCGGCGGGCGCCGATCAATTCGCCGGGCGGGACATCGATGAGATCTATGGCGATTATTTTCGGCCGCATTCGCGAGATCGCTGCCACCGGTTTGGTCGATTGCCTGGCCCATCTCGACCTGATAAAAATCCACGGCCATCGCTCGAAATCGCCGGTTCGCGACCTTGTCTGCGCGACACTCGACCTTATCGCCCGCCGTGGCCTCGCGATTGAGCTGTCCACCGCCGGCTGGCGCAAACCAGTAAACGAACTTTATCCCTCCGACGAAATTATCCGGCTCGCACTCGATAAAGGCATTCGATTCACGACCGCGTCCGACGCCCATTCGTACGCGCAGCTCGGCGAAAACTACGAGCGGCTCGCGGAGAAAATGCAGCAGGTCGGTATCCAGGAAGTTTGCGTCTATGAGAAGCACAAGCCCCAAAGTCGTAGCTTCTAAAGTTGTAGGGCAGGCGCTCCGCCTGCCATTCACGGCGCCGGCAAGCGGTGCGCTTGCCCTACAATCCCAAACCGCCCAGCCCCAGGCCGCCGGTGATCTTGGTCATTTCACTTTGAGCGAGGTCCTTTCCCTGCGCGATCGCCTGTTTCACGCCGCTGAGAACCGCTTCTTCCAGAAACTCCACATCCTCCGGATCGACGATCTCTTTCGCGATCTTAATCGAGGTCACTTCGCCGGCACCGTTCGCAACCACAGTCACTTTGCCGCCGGCGGCCTGCACTTCGACGGTTTTGTCTTCAAGCTCGGCCTGAGTCTTCGCCATTTGCTCCTGCATCTTCTGGGCCTGCTTCATCAGCTTGTTCAGATTCATATTCGGTTCCTTCGGAAATTTTGGCGTCAATCGCTCACGGTTTTGATTTCCCCTTTGAAAATTTCCAGCGCTTCCCGGATCATCGGGTCGTCCTTAAATGTCGCCGCCGGCTCGGGCTTTTTTGGCGGCGCGCTCTCCGTGACGGCGGGGGCCGGCAGGCCTTCCTTTAAGACAAATTTAATTTTCCAGTCTCCGCCGCCCACCTCTTTCAGCACGGCGTCGATGTAGTCCCGTGTCTTCGGAATCGAAAGCGATTCCATCGCCGTTTTTTGTTCCGGCGGAAAACCGACGAGCAGGAAGCGACCTTCGACGCCGAGGGCCGTTCCCGCCTCGACCCAGCCGGCGATAAGGCGACGAGTCGCGCGGACTCTTTCTACCGTCTTCGCCCACGCTTCTTTGGGATCGAGGGATGGACGCTCCTTGTTGGAGCCGGGATCGCTGATCACGGCCGGGGCCGCCGGTGGCGTCGCCTCGCTTTTTTCGGCCTTCTTCTTCGGTTCCCGCGGGCCGGGATCGGCGATCCCGGCTACAGCTTTTCCATCACGCAACGCCGCCAGATTTTCGATCACTTCGTTCAACGTCACCTGATTCAGCGTCTGAATGGCCTTGATCAGCGCGACCTCGAAATGGAGGCGTTTGTTCGGCGCCCATTTCATTCGGCCCTCGGCGGCGGCGAATTGATCGATCAATTCGAGGAGCCGATCGGTCTCAATCATTCCAGCCTGCGCTTCGAGGGATTTTTGTAGATCAGGATTCAAATCGTCCGCGAGCGCTTCCGGCTTCACCTTCCCCACGAGCAAATCGCGCAGATACGAAATCAAATCCGACATGAGCTTCATCATGTCCTTGCCGTTGTCGGCTTCCGCGTGGAGCAGCTCGAGAGCAGCCGGGGTCTCACCGCGCAAGATCTTTTCCGTGAAATGCGCGACCGTTTGCTCGCTCGTGAACCCAAAGACGTTAAGCACGTCCGGCTCCTCGATCTTGTCCCCGCAAAACGCGACCAGTTGATCGAGCATCGATTCCGCGTCACGCAGCCCGCCGTCCGCGCCCTTCGCGATGGCGTGGGCCGCGGCGGGATCGAGCACGATCTTTTCCTTTCCCGCGATGAATTGGAGATGTTGCGCGATCAGGTTCGCCGGAATCCGATGCAGGTCGAAACGCTGGCAGCGGCTCAGGATGGTCGGCAAAACTTTCTGCGGCTCGGTCGTGGCGAAGATGAACTTCACGTGGGCCGGTGGTTCCTCGAGGGTCTTGAGTAAAGCATTGAACGCGGCCGAAGTGAGCATGTGCACTTCGTCGATAATGTAGATCTTGAATTTTCCCTTGGTCGGCGCGTAACGAACATTGTCCCGCAACTCGCGCACCTGCTCGACGCCATTATTGCTCGCTCCGTCGATCTCGAGAACGTCCAGGCTGTTGCCGCCGGCAATCTCTTTGCAGCTATCGCAAACGCCGCATGGAGTCACAGTCGGCCCGTGTCACGCAATTCAGCGCCTTGGCCAGGATCCGCGCCGTCGACGTTTTCCCGATCCCGCGCGGCCCGACGAAAAGATAAGCATGCGCGAGGCGGTTTTGTTCCACCGCGTTTCTCAGCGTTCGCGTGACGTGAGCCTGACCCACCAGATCGTCGAAAGTCTGCGGACGATATTTTCTCGCGAAAACCTGGTAGCTCACGCCCCGAATCTAATCCGCTTCAATCACGCGCGAAAACAGAAATCAGAAAATCCAGACAGGATTAACAGGATTTACAGGATGGGAAGGGAAACGCGCTTCAGGATTTCGGCGTTGGACGTTGGGCGCCTGCCGCGCCGTAGCTTGCGAAGGAGGGTTGGACGTTGGACGTTTTCCCCTCCATGCGACTCCAGCTACCGCTCATTCTCGTTCTTGCGATCCCTCCGTTCCTCCTCGCCCGCGAGCCGCAAACCTCCCCGCCGCCTGCCCAGCACATCCGCGCCCGCGCCCTCGGCATTCCATTCGAGGGCACGCCCGGCCAATTTAATGCAATCACCGACGTCCCCGGCGTCGAAGTCGGTTACACCACCCTCGTCAGCGGCGAAGGAAAACTGGAGGTAGGGAAAGGTCCGATCCGCACCGGCGTGACCGCGATTTTGCCGCGCGGAAACGTGGACGACCCGGTTTACGCCGGCGTCTTCAGCTTGAACGGCAACGGCGAAATGACCGGCACCGCCTGGCTGGAAGAAGGCGGATTTCTGGAAGGCCCGATCGCGATCACAAACACGCACAGCGTCGGCGTGGTCCGCGACGCGATCATTGATTGGCGGGTGAAGAAAGGCGGCGCCGATCCCGGCGGTTTTTACTGGAGCCTTCCCGTAGTCGCGGAGACCTGGGACGGCTGGCTGAACGATGTGAATGGATTTCACGTTAAGCCGGAGCATGTCTTCGAAGCGCTGAACTCCGCTCACGGCGGTGCGATCGAAGAGGGGAGTGTGGGCGGCGGCACCGGGATGGTCTGTTACGAATTCAAAGGCGGGACGGGAACCGCTTCGCGCAAGGTCGAGATGCGCGAGAATAAGGAGAGCGCGCCGCGCACGTTCACTTTGGGCGTTTTGGTCCAGGCAAATTTTGGCCGGCGGGCGCAGTTAACTATCGCGGGAGTGCCGGTCGGGAAGGAAATTCCCGGTGCGGTCTACAAAAAAGAGAACGGCTCCTGCATCGCCATCGTGGCGACGGACGCGCCGCTCTTGCCTCACCAGTTGAAGCGGCTGGCCCGGCGCGTGTCGCTCGGACTCGCGCGCACTGGAACTGTTTCCGGCAATGGCTCCGGCGACTTGTTTCTGGCCTTCTCGACCGCCAACCCGGAAGCGTCTAATCCCGACAAGATCACGCGATCGGTAGAAACGATTCCGAACGACCGGCTCGACCCGATTTTCGACGCTACGGTGCAGGCCACTGAGGAGGCGGTGTTGAACGCATTGATCGACAACCAGACCATGATCGGCCGCGACGATCATCGCGTGGAAGCGCTCTCGCGCGATCGGCTGCGAGAGCTGTTAAAGAAATACAACCGTGCCCAGTGACCTCAGGCGGTCAATCGGCGCGTCCCGTAGAGGAGAGACTTCTCGGGGTTACGGATCACGCCGGCCGATGCCTTGCCCGAAGTGATTCGCACGCTTACGCAGGCATCGCTCGGATCGCTGCCTTCGAAATGCCGTTCCCAGTGCGCGCTTGCGCGGTCAATGACGCGCGCATAACTGACATCGAGCGCGTGTCTTAAGCCGGCAATCAAACGGCGGCTTTCGATGAAGTTGTCCGAGAGGATGCGGGATTGAGAAGAGCTATTCATGGCGAATTCCCGTAAGGAGCAGGATGCAAGCCGATAGAGATTTAAAGCTCGAAATCCGAAGCCCGAAATGCGAAACAAATCAGAATGCCCCAGAACGAAAATCCTAAACGCTTTGACCTCGAGGACCGGACATTCGCATTTGCCAAACGGAGTTGAGGCTTGGTCAAAGTACTTACGAAAACAATTGGGAATATTGAGGACGCGCGGCAACTGGTCCGATCCTCTGGGTCGGTGGGCGCGAATTACATCGAAGCGAACGAGGCGGCTCAGTAAGAAGGACTTCGTTCTTCGAATTAAAATCTGCCGCAAAGAGGCGAAGGAAACGCGATATTGGTTGCGGCTAATCGAAGCGACAGATCGCGCCGGCCTCGAGCGAGATTCGCTCGTGCAAGAGGCCCAGGAACTGACAAACATTTTCGGCGCAATCGTACGAAAGACCGAATAGGCCTGTTGTTCCGGTCATTTCGCCCTTCCCCATTCGGTTATTGTTTCGGATTTCGAGCTTCGAGCTTCGAGATTTCTGCTTCCAGTTCTTTCTTTAGACACCTTCGTGCTGATTTCTTGATGGCGCGGCGCTCTGCCGCGACGGCCTGCTTCTCGGCTTGCCGTTCGCGGCGCGTCCGTTTGTCGACTTCGGCCGGCAAATGCGAGATCTTTGGCCGGTTTGCGCCGACCTTTTTTTCATGGGGTCTCGCGTAGGGTTCCATTGATGACGGCTAATTTAGCGAGTGAAAACAGGGAGTCACTCCTTTAGGCTCCGCCACGATGAATTGGGACGCCATCAATGCGGTCTCGCAGTTGATCAGCTCGATCGCGGTGGTTGTCTCGGTGCTGTACCTCGCGGTGCAACTGCGCAGTAGCACCCGGGTGGCACGCGTCGCCGCGATGGATGCCGCCGCGGCCGCTCTGCGCGACGTGACCAAACCGTTCATGGAAAATGCGGAGCTTGCGCGTATTTGGCGGACCGGTTTGGAGAATCTCGACGCCCTTTCCCCCGAAGATCAGGCGCGGTTCTTTCACGCTGCCCATCAGTTCCTGAAGGCGCTCGAGACGATCCATTACCATTACGTTTATGGATTGCTCGACCCGCAACTCTGGCAGGGCTGGCTCGAGCTTCTTCGTCATTATGTCGCCTCGCCGGGCATCGATCATTATTTGAACCGCCGTGGCGCCGTTTTCTCGGAGCGCTTCTGCAAATTTATCGCAGGCCTCGAACCAGTCACCGACCGCATGACGGTGGGCAATCTGCTCGGAAAAGAGCGGCCCGGGGGTTAAGGGTATGGCTGTCGACCTCGCTGCCATTCGGATCGCGCACGACAGGATTCGTCCGCACATTCACCGCACCCCGGTGTTGACCAGTGCACGCCTGGACGAAGCCTGCGGCGGATCGCTCTTCTTCAAGTGTGAGAACTTCCAAAAGGTCGGTGCGTTCAAGGCGCGAGGCGCGACGAATGCGGTCTTCGCGCTCGATGAAGAAACGGCGCGGCGCGGCGTGGCCACGCATTCGTCGGGTAACCACGCCGCCGCGCTCGCCCGGGCGGCGAAGCTTCGCGGAATCCCCGCTCATATCGTGATGCCGTCGCATACCTTGAAGGTGAAGGTGCGCGCGGTCGAAGGCTACGGAGGCCGGATCGTTTTTTGCGAGCCGAATCAGCGCGCCCGCGAAGAGGCTTGCGCGAAAGTGATTGCAGAGACTGGCGCCACCTTGATTCATCCTTTCGAGAACGAGGACGTCATGGCCGGGCAGGGGACAGTGGCGGTGGAACTGATGGAGAAAATCCCCGACCTCGATCTCATCCTGTGTCCGGTTGGCGGCGGCGGCGTCCTCTCCGGGGTGGCAGTCGCGGCCAAAAGTCTGCGCCCGGAAATCAAGCTGATCGCGACCGAGCCTGCGGGCGCGGCCGACGCGGCGGAATCGTTTCAACAGGGCCGGCTCGTTTCGCAGGAACGCAAGGACACGATCGCCGACGGACTGCGAACCAATCTGGGAGCGATCAACTTCGCGCTTATTCAGCGTTACGTCGACGATGTCGTCACTGTCAGCGAAGAGTCTATCGTCGCCGGGATGCGCGCGATTTGGGAGACGATGAAGATCGTAGTGGAACCCTCGGCAGCTGTTGCCTACGGAGCAATTCTTGAGGGCAAAATCGATTGCCGCTCAAAACGCGTGGGGGTCATCTTGACTGGCGGGAACGTCGACCTGGATGCGCTCCCTTGGATGAAAATTTAAATCGCTTCTGGCGCAGCTCGTTCGGTATCCTCGCGGGTTACGAACCCAACCAAACCCAATGCTCAAATCCATCCTGGCCATCATCGTTAGTTACATCGCCATGTTCGTCATCTTCATGGCGATTTTTTCCGGCCTCTACTTTGCCCTCGGCGTCGAGCGCGTTTTTCAGACCGACAGTTATGAGGTCTCGATGCTTTGGATCGTTCTCACGCTGGTAATCGCTTTCCTCGTCTCGATGTTCGCCGGTTACCTTTGCTGGGCCATCTCCAAAAATTGGCGGGCCTGCCAGATCTTTGCGTTGATCGTTTTTCTCCTCGCGCTGATCCAATGCTTCTCAGCCCTGAAACGCAATCCAGACGAGCCGAACACGCGGGCGGGCGAAGTCGGGATGTTCGAAGCGATGAAACTGGCGGTGTCCCCCTTCTGGCTGCACGTCGTTAACCCGATTCTAAGTGGCGCTGGAGTGCTGTTGGGCGCGCGAATGAAGCGGCGTGACAATGCTTAGCTCGACGCTCTGAGAATCGTGTTTCCGTTCCCGTTGGTTACCGGGAGGCGACGTTAATCTGTAGCTTACTTCGCCGTCGCTGGGACGGGAATCACATATTTCCCGTCTTTTTCGGCGACGAAATTCTCCGACGAGCTGGTGGAGCTACCGTTGGCGTCCTTCGTCTCGATGCCGATTTTCAATTTCTTCGACGGGGTCAGGGGAAGCTTGGCTTTGCTCCCGTCGGGACCGGTCTGGACCTCGGCCGCTTTCTTCACGTCTTCCGGCGTGAGATCGACGAGCTCGATCTTGGTTATCTTGGCGGTACCGGCGCCTTCGGTCACCATCATTTTGTAGAACTCCAGCGCCATCGGGTTCGCGTCCTTCGTGTAGAGGAACGCTTCGAGCGCGGCTTTGTCGCCTTTTTCGTAGGCGGCCTTGTATTTGTCGACAAACTCCTTGTCCTGGGCAGGCGTGCCGGCGACGAGGTTGCCGAGGAACGGAGCGACGAACAAAGCTGCGAGAAGCAATTTGGTTTTCATGAGTTGGGGGAGTTAGACGCGGAGAACGCGAAGACGGCAAGCCTATTATTTCCGCTCCAGGTTGTTCCAAGTTGCAAACTGGCAGACTGCGTGATGTGATGATGTCCCCCGTGCCTAACCGCACGCCCCCAGAAATGTCCGGCACGAATCGAGCAGCCAAACTCGGCGACGTTGACGAATACCTCGCCGTCGGTCAGGAAGCGGGCGCGTCCGACATCCACCTCGGGGTAAACGCGCCGCCGATCTGGCGGCTGCACGGAATTCTCCAACCGATTTGGCCCGATGCGGCAAAGCTCACGAGCGACGAAACAGCTGCCTTGGCTGAAAGCTTTTTAACCGACGCACAAAAGACTCGACTCAAAGAGCGCGGGGACGCCGACTTCGCATACGCGAATGGATTCGGCCGGTTTAGGACGAGCGTGGTCCGGCAGCGCCTCGGGGTCGACCTCGTTTTTCGGATCATAAACACACGGGTGCGGAGCATGGACGAGCTCGGGTTACCCGAGAGCCTAAAGCTTCTCACGCGTTACCAAAACGGTTTGATCCTGGTGACCGGTTCGGTCGGCAGCGGTAAATCGACGACGCTCGCGGCCTTGGTAAAGCAGGTGAATCTCGAGCGGCATGAACACATCATCACCCTTGAGGACCCGATCGAATATATCTTCGAACCCAAAGGTTGCCACATCACCCAGCGGGAAGTGTCCACCCACACGCGCTCATTCAGCACGGCCTTGCGCGCCGCGCTTCGCGAAGATCCCGACGTTATCATGGTCGGCGAACTGCGGGACCTCGAAACCGTCTCGCTGGCGATCACCGCGGCGGAGACCGGCCACCTCGTCCTCGGAACGCTCCACACTGGCAACGCGTCGCGGACCCTTGACCGCCTCCTCGACGTTTTTCCTGTCGATCAACAGGAACAAATCCGAACCATGGTGAGTGAGTCCCTGCGCGGGATCATTAGCCAGCAACTTGTGCCGCGAGCGGACGGCACCGGACGCGTCCTCGCTCTGGAAACGCTGACCAATACGCCAGCCGTCGCCAATGTCATTCGCGAGGCGCGAACCTACATGCTTCCCGGCATTATCCAGACCGGGAAGAAGCAGGGGATGCAATTGATGGACGATGCGCTGGCAGCGTTGCGCGACGAGGGACTCATTAGTGCCGACGAAGCGGACGCACGCGCGGAGCACAAGCTGGGCAAATGACGAAGCACGAATGACGAATGACGAAACAATGACGAAGCTCGAATGTCGCAGGAAGTCGTCGTTCTTGGCTGTGGGTTTCAGGTTTCATCATTCCTTTGTCCTTCGTCATTCGTGCTTTGTCATTTAGCCCCCATGGCCTACATCGACCAATTCCTGGCCGTCATCGTCGCGGAAGGCGGCTCCGATCTGCACATCGGACAAGGCCAGCCGCCGAAGATGCGACGGCATGGGGACGTGATAGCGATTCGCGAGGAAGTCGTGGCGCGTGACGAAGCGGCGGGAATGTTAAGCGAGATTTGCGGACGCCAAAGCTGGGAGCTGTTCGAAGAGCGGGGCGACCTGGATTTTGCCTACGAGATGGATGGGCACTCGCGTTTTCGCTGCAATTTCCTCAAACAAACAAACGGCTACGGCGCCGTCTTTCGCCTGATCCCGGCCAGGATCGCGACGCTCGATCAACTCGGCATTCCAGCTGTCGTGAAACAATTCGGCCACCTGCGCGGCGGATTGGTTCTGGTAACTGGTCCGACCGGCTCGGGCAAATCCACGACGCTGGCGGCGTTGATCGATTACATTAACGAGAACTTTTCACGGCACATCGTGACGATCGAAGAACCGATCGAGTTCGTGCATGGCAACAAGCGGAGCGTCATCACTCAACGCGAAGTGCCAGGGGATAGCGACTCGTTTCCCAATGGATTGAAGGCCGCGTTGCGCGAAGACGCGGACATCGTTCTGGTCGGCGAAATGCGCGATTTGGAGACGATCTCGCTCGCGCTCACCGCGGCGGAGACCGGCCTCCTCGTTTTCGGAACGCTCCACACGAATAATGCCCGCAAAACCATCGACCGGATGGTGGACGTTTTCCCCGCTGACAAGCAGGCGCAAGCGCGGACGATGCTGGCAAATTCCCTCCGTGGCGTGCTCGCGCAGTTGCTCCTCAAGAAAGCGGACGGGTCCGGGCGGCTGGCCGTGAATGAAATTCTCATCGCGAGTCCCGCGGTCTCGGCGATCATCCGAGAAGGCGCAACCCAAAAGCTCCAGGACGTGATCGTCGCGGGAAAAGGGCAGGGGATGCAATTCATGGACGACGCGATCTACGCGTTTTTGGAGAAGGGCGCTGTCACGCCGCACGAGGCGTTCATGAAGGCGATCGATAAGAGCGGCTTCAAACAGTTTCTGCCGCTGGAAGAAAAAGAGCTGGGCGATTCGGCCGGGGCGGCGCCGGACGATCGAAGGAGAGCGCCCGGTGATTTCGTGAAAGCCAGGGAGCGACAACGCCAATAGTCCCGAAGATTAGACGCGGGCCCACCGGGCATTACCCGCGTTGACATGGAAAAAACAGGGTGATACCGTCGCCGCAATTTATCCGGAGATGCAGACGCTCCTAAATACGCAGGTCCTCGTCCTCAACCGCCTTTGGCAGGCGGTCAATATCTGCTCCGCCCGCCGCGCTTTCACCCTGCTTTACCAGGGCCACGCCCAGGTCGTCTCCTCCGATCCGGCGGATAATTTTCTCACCCACGATTTCGAGAGCTGGCGCGATGTCTCCGTCGGAGCCCCGGACCACGAAGTTGTGACCACGATCTCGTGGAAGATTCGGATCCCGCGCGTAATTGTCTTGCTGCTCTTCGATCGGCTGCCGAAGAAGGAAGTAAAGTTCACCCGCCACAACGTGTTCGAGCGCGACAAGAACACCTGCCAGTATTGCGGCACTATCTTCGACCGGACCGATTTGAATCTCGATCACGTCCTGCCACGCGATCGCGGTGGCCTAACGACCTGGGAAAACGTGGTCTGCTCGTGCATCCCCTGCAATACCCGGAAGGGAAACCGGCTCCCACACGAAGCCCACATGACGTTGATCCGCCGGCCGAAGCGGCCGAAATGGCGGCCGTTTGTCCACGTCACGTTCAGCACCCAGCATCACGAAAGCTGGCGGCACTTCGTGGACCTGGCTTACTGGAACGTCGAGCTAAGCGATTAGCGCCGGCTAGCGAAGTGCGTTTAGCACCGGCTGCGGATAGATCCCGAAGAAGACGATCGCCGCAATCATCGCCGTCATGGTCACGCGCGAAAGGGCGCTGACCGGAACAGCTCCCTCGTCGGAGGCCGTTTCCCAGTACATCGCGCGGACGACTTTGAAGTAGTAATAGAAGCCGCACGCGACCGTGACGACGCCGGCCACGATCAAGGTATTTTGGTGTTGCGCGATGGCCGCGTTGAAGATGAAGAATTTTCCGAGGAACCCGGCGGTGAACGGCACGCCCGCCAGCGACGCCATCGCGATCATCATGCCGAAGGCGAGGAACGGAGAGCGTTTGGCGAGGCCGTTGAAGTCCTCAATGTTTTCGCCGGTCCGCTGCGCGACGACGACCAGGATCGCGAAGCTGAGCAGTGTCATCAACAAATAGGCGGCGAGATAATAGACGACAGCTTCTCCGGCAAGGCAGACGACACCGATAAGCAGGTAACCAGCGTGGGCGATGCTCGAGTAAGCGAGGAGCCGTTTGAGGTTCGTTTGAGGTAACGCGGCGAGGTTGCCATAAATCAGGGTAGCGAGCGCGACGAGGAAAAGCAGCCGGTGCATTTGGGGCAGGACGAGAAATGGCTGTAGCACTCGCAGAAGCACGACGAACCCCGCGGCTTTCGAACCGACGGACAGAAACGCGGTCACCGGCGTCGGCGCGCCCTGGTAAACATCCGGCACCCAGATTTGGAATGGGACCGCCGCAATCTTGAACCCAAGCGCGACAAGGATCAGCACCATTCCGAACAAGGCAGGTCCGCTTTCGGTCGATGAATTGAGGAGCACGGCCGTGACGCGACTGAGGTTCGTCTCGCCGGTCACTCCGAAAATCCAGGTGATGCCGTAAACGAGAAAGCCGGTGGAGAGCGCGCTCAGGATCAGGTATTTCACGCCCGCTTCGAGACTCAATGCGTTTCGCCGCATGAAGGCGACCAGGACATAGAAGGACATCGTGACCAGCTCGAGAGAAACGAAGATCATCACGAAATCGATCGCCGACGCCATCCACATCAAGCCGGCGCAGGTAAAAACCGGAAGGGCGAAAAATTCGCCCAGACCGGCCTGAGGCGACGCTGCGTGAATCGATTCGCGAACGAGCGGCGCGTAATCGACCATCATCGCCAGGACGAGGATGGTCGTAACCAAAGCGAAACGTTTAAAGAAAATCGCCAGCGGGTCCGCGGTGTAAAAGCTCCAGAAACCGTTCTCGGCGGCTTCCGTTCCGCCGGCCGGGAGGAAATAAGTCGCGGCAAACACGGTCGCGAGCCCCAGCATGGCCGTGTAGGCAAAGGTGCGCTTGTCGATTTGATCCGCGAACACTTCGAAGAGCAAGACGAGCACTCCAAGGACGAGCACCGCGATTTCGAGACTGGGCGCTACGATGGTCATTGCTTGGCGGCGAAGTAGCTCTTGAAGGTCGGGGTCACTAATTTGACGAGCGTCTGGGGGAAGAAGCCGAACCAGAGCGTCGCCGCAACCAGTAAACCGATTGGGACACGGAGGCCGCGCCGAAGATCGGTCAAATCTCCGACCGATTCACCTAACGAACCCATGAAGACGGCGCGGTAAGCGCGCAACATATAAACCGCGGACATGACCACGCCCCAGAGACCGAGCACAGTCGCGACCTGGTAAATCTGGAAACGTTCCGGGTTCGCCCCATTCCGGAACGTGCCGAAGAGAACCATCACTTCGCCAGCGAAGTTCGAGAAGCCCGGGAGGCCAATCGAGGCGAACGCGGCCAGGCCAAAGACGAAGCCAGCGCGCGGCATCAATTTGCCGATGCCGCCGAGATCTTCGAGAAGGAGAGTGCCGGTCCGTTGGCGAATTTCGCCGGCCAAAGCGAAGAGAAGCGCGATGGAAATTCCATGGGCGAAGATCAGGATCGCGGCGCCGCTGGTTCCGAGCAGAGTCCCGCTGGCGATCCCGAGAAAGATGTAGCCCATGTGCATCACGCTCGAATAACCGAGCATCCAATCGAGCCGCTTCTGCGCGATCGTGACCAGGCCGACGTAGATGATGTTCCCGAGCAGCAGGTAGATGAGCAGCGTGCTGTATTGCTGCGCGCCGGCCGGCAGAAGCGGGAGCGCCAGACGAAGCAGACCGTAAAGCCCGAACTTTTTCAGCACGCCTGCGTGCAACATCGCGGCTGGTGCCGGTGCGGACGCATACGCTTCCGGCGCCCAGGTATGGAAAGGAAAAAGCGATACCAGGATTCCGAACCCGACGAGAAGAAGCAAAAAGATGTTTCCCTGGGCAGCCGCGGGAATGAGAATGGCCGTGTCTTTCATCTTCCGAAAATCAAAGCTGCGCGCAGCTTCGGGGACGGCGCGATAAAGCATGATGAGTCCCAGCAGGAGAACGAAACTGCCGGTTGCGAGATAGATCGTGATTTTCCACGCCGCGACTTGCCGGTTGCCGCTGCCCCAGATTCCGATGAGGAGGAATGTCGGGATCAGTGCCAGCTCGTGGAACGCGTAGAAGAAAAACAGATCGATCGAAGCAAAAGCCCCGATGGCGCCCGCGGAGATGAAGAGGAGGCAGGCGTAGAACGCGTTCCGGTGCTGCGCGACTTCGCCGGTAAACCAGACCGCGGCGAACGTCACGAGCGCCGTCAGGATCAGCATCATCAAGCTCAAGCCATCGATGCCCAGGGTGAAGTTGATTTGCCAATCAGGGTTTACGGCGAACGACGTCACCATCTGGTAACTTTTCTGGCCCTCCTCGAAGCCCAGATAGAGAAACGCCGTCGCCAGCAGGCTCGTCCCCGAAGTCCAGAGCGCGGTCCGCCGAGCGGGTGCTCCGAACAGGATTGCCAGAGCCGACACGATTGGAAACAGAACAACGAAAAGCAGGATCATCGGAAAACGGTGAAGTAGATCAACCCGACGATGCCGAGGCCGAACAGGAACGCGTAGCCTTGGAGATTGCCGACTTGAAATAGCCGGAGGATCGAGCCGAGTCCCCAGGTCGTCGCGCTCGCGCCGCGAATTGCTGCGCCATCGAGAATCCAGCGATCGATGAAAGCGGTCAGGCTTGCGAGCAATCCCTGGGTCGCGCGGATCAGGAAGTTGTAGAGTTCATCGAAATAGAGACGGTGGCGAAGCGGCGCCAGATCAATTGGATCGGCCTGGCGATTGCGATAGAGAACGATCGCGACGATCGCGCCGGACAAAGCCGCTCCGAGCGCCATACCCGGCACGAGCCAACCGGTTTCGTGTTCAACCGGCCATTGCACGAAGGTTCGCGCAACGAAAGAGAACCCGGCTGCGCATGCCGGGATCGCCAGTAGGATTAGCGGCCCGATCATTACCCACGGCGCTTCCCGCCCCGCTCGCGCTTTGTCGCTCCGTGGTTTCCCAAAGAAAACGACGACCACCAGGCGTAGCATGTAAAAGGCGGTCAGGAACGCGGTCGTCAGCGCGATCCAGAAAATCGCGCGGTCTTTTTCGTAGGCGAGCGCCAGGATCGCGTCCTTGCTGAAGAATCCGCTAAACGGCGGCAACCCAATAAGCGCGAGCGTGCCGACCATGAAAGTGAGGAACGTGATGCCAAGCCGCCCCGCGAGCCCGCCCATCTTCCAAATGTTCTGCTCGTGATGGAGCATTACGATGATGGCGCCGGCCCCGAGGAAAAGGAGCGCCTTGAAAAACGCGTGGGTGAAAAGATGAAACATCGCCGCCTGGCCGGAGGCGAGACCGACGGCCATGATCATGTAGCCGAGCTGAGAAAGAGTGGAGTAAGCGAGGATGCGCTTAATGTCATTTTGTTGGGTCGCAATGAGAGCTGCAAGAATCGCCGTGATCGTGCCGATCCACGCGATTACCCACAGCGCTTGCGGAGAGGCCTCGATCAGAAAGCCGACTCGAACCAGCATGTAAACGCCGGCCGCGACCATCGTCGCGGCGTGAATCAGCGCCGAGATCGGGGTAGGACCCTCCATTGCGTCCGGCAACCAGACATGAAGCGGGAATTGCGCGGACTTTCCGACCGCGCCGCAAAAAATCAGCAGCACGGCCGCTGTCAGGAAATCCGGGTAACTCGCGATCCGCGCGAGTTGCTGACTCATCTCGGTGAACACGACTGACCCGGTCGCGACCCACGCCATTAGAATCCCGAGCATGAATCCGAAATCGCCGATTCGATTCGTCAGGAACGCTTTCTTGGCCGCTTCCGCCGCGCTTGCCCGCTCGAACCAGTGGCCGATAAGCAGGTAGCTGCTGACGCCCACCAGTTCCCAGAAGATGAACATCATCACGAAATTGTTCGCGACCACGATGCCGAGCATCGAGAACATGAAGAACGAGAGCGACGCGAAGTAGCGCGACTTGCTCGCGTCCTCGCGCATGTAGCCGAGCGAGTAAACGTGAATGACCGCGCCGACGCCGGCGACGAGGAGCAGCATTGTCCTCGCCAGATCGTCGAGCACCAACCCAATCGGGACGTAGAGCACTGGACGCATATCCAGCCAGGTCAGCTCCAGGGTTTGAATGTCGGGAGTTACGAAGAGTAAGCAGCTCAACGCAAAACCGGCGAGGGCTGCGCTTACCGAAATAAAGGCCGAAACGCTGGGCCACGATTTGGTCAGGAGCGCGATGACCGCTGCCGCGGCGAGCGGCAAAAGCAAAATGAGCCAGGGCAGTGCGTTCATCTTGTAGCCGCCGGCCTATGGCCGGCGCGGGATCGACATATCATTGCGAACCGCGCGGGCGCGCGCCACAGGCGCGCGTCTCCAACGCAGGCGTTCGTGGAGATCTTCATCAGAATTTCAAACCGTTGATGTCTTCGACGTGGGTCGTTTGCCGCGCTCGATAAAGGGCGACGATGATAGCGAGGCCGACTGCAACCTCCGCCGCGGCGACGGTGATAATGAAAAAGACGAACACCTGGGCGTTGTAGCTCGGCAGCCCGGTCTCCGTGACGCGAAACCGGGAGAAGGCAACGAGCGACAGGTTCGCCGCGTTCAGCATCAGCTCGAGCGACATGAAAATTATTATGATGTTGCGGCGGAGCAGAACGCCGGCGAACCCGATCGTAAAAAGCATGCCGCTGACGACGAGATAATGGCCCAGCGTGATCATGCTAACGAAGCTGCCGTTTGCTCAGCACGACTACGCCGATCGTCGCGACCAGGACCAACACGCCGATGATTTGGAACGGCAGGTTAAAATTCGTGAACAGGAGGAAGCCGATATTGTGAACGTCATCGGTCTTGCCAGTTAGTGGGGGGAAAGGTTCGCGCGCCGCACTCAATTGCTTCACGACAAAGCAAAGCTGGACGAAGAAAGCTAACGCTACCGCCGTCCCGCCGGCGACGGCGACATAGTTCACCTTCCGCAGCTTTTCCGCGCGCAGATCGAGCAACATGATGATGAACAGAAACAGTACCATCACTGCGCCGGCATACACCAGGACCTGGATAATCCCGATGAAGAACGCGTCGAGCGACATAAACAGCGCCGAGAGACCCATGAAACAAATCACCAGGCTGAGCGCGCTCGCGATCGGGTTGCGATTGAGGATGACGGCGGCGCCAAACACCAGCATCAGGAACGCGAAGAAGTAAAAGAGGAAGGCGCTCATGCGGTGATTGCAGAATTCAGATTGCAGAATGCAGATTGGAAGAGGCCGCGGAAATCCAATCTGAAATCTGCAATCTGAAATCTGCAATGGTTTCTCACTTCTTGTCGTTCCATTTCAAGACGACCCCGTGCATGACCCCGCCGAGTTCGAGCAGCTTCTCCTTGTTGTGCACCATGTCCTCGCGAGTGAACCCGGTGATGGCGTAATCTTTCCGCAGATAGATCGCCTGCTCCGGACAGACCTCCTCGCACAACCCGCAGTAAATGCAGCGGATCATGTCGATGTCGAACTCGTGGGGGTATTTCTCCACCTTCGCAAACTTGTCCCCGCCCGGAAATTCGCCGGGAACGATCTTGATCGCGCGCGGTGGACAGATGAACTCACAGAGCTGACAGGCAACGCAGCGAACCCGACCTGTCTCATCCTTCACCAGCGCTGGGGCGCCGCGATAATGCTCCGGGAGATTAGCGTCCCATTTTTCTTCCGGGTATTGCATCGTCACCTTGGTGCGGCCGAGAAGCATGTTTTTGAAATGGCGAATCGTGATCGCCATGCCGCCAAGAATCGCGGGCAAATAGATTCGCTCGCGCCAATTTAGCTTCGGTCGTGAAACGGTGATGGCCATCGGAAATTAGACAGGATTTACAGGATTATGAGGATTGAAGCAGGAAACCTCCGCTGCAGATCCCTAATCCAGTAAAATCCTGTTAATTCTGTCCCTTTCATTGCGGTAGATAAGCGAGAATGATCGCCATCACGAAGATGTTCACCAGCGCGATCTCGAAGAAGAAAACCCAGCCAAGCCGCATGAGCTGATCATAGCGAAAGCGCGGCAGGGTCCAGCGCACCCAGATGAAGACGAAGAGCAGCACGGCGACCTTCGAGAAGAAGATAAAGATGTTGAACAATCCCCAGCCCCAGCCGTGGGAACCGTCCGGGACGCCGGGGAAATGCCAGCCGCCGAGAAACAAGGTCACGATGATGGCGCTGCCCGTAATCATGGCGACGTATTCGCCTAGAAAAAAGAGACCGAACTTCATCGAGCCGTATTCCGTGTGGTAACCGCCTACCAGCTCGGTTTCCGCTTCCGGCAAATCGAACGGCAAACGATTCGTCTCCGCAAAAATCGCAATGGTGAAAACGACGAACGAAATGAACATCGGAATCGCCAGGAGCCATTTGGAACCGTTTCCCCAATCCCCGACGAACGGCGCGATGAGCCAGCCGTGCTCGATCTGGTAACGCACGATCTCGGTGAGCCGCAGCTGGCCCACGAGCAGAAAGACCGGAATCACGGCCAGACCTAACGACAACTCGTAGGAAATCATCTGGGAGCTGGAACGAACGCCGCCCAGAAAGGAATACTTCGAATTCGACGACCAGCCGGCGAGAACGATCCCGTAAACGCCGAGCGACGCGATGGCGAAAACAAACAGCACTCCGACGTTGATATCAGCGATCACCATCGGCACGCCGAAAAGCGTGCTGCCGAACGGAACCACCGCGAGCGTGGTGATAGCGGGGATCATCGCCAGACAGGGCGCCAGCCAGTAGTAAAACGTGTTTACGTGAGCCGGAGTGAAGTCCTCTTTCAGAAGGAATTTCATGGCGTCGGCGATCGGTTGGAACAAACCCGCGGGTCCGACGCGATTGGGACCGAGCCGGTCCTGGATCAAGGCGCTGATCCGTCGCTCCGCGTAGACCGTGTAGTTCATGATGCCGAGCACGACACCGATCAGCCCCGCGATCTTGAGCAACGATGAAAACACAAACCCGTAGTCCATCATTTCCTCGTTGGGCGCTGTAGCCGCGGCGCTCTGTCGCCGCGCCGTGATGAACGACGACAGAGCGTCGTTGCTACCGCAGTTGGCTTGTCTCGTCGCCCTTTCATTGCGCTGCCTTCTCCGATTCCGGTTTCTTCATCTCTTCCTTCGCGGGTTCCCAGGGCGGCGCTGGCGTCTGCTCAATCTGCAGGACCTGCACACCGCGATCGCCGATCTTGCTCAGGCTCAATCCGGCGAGCACGGGGACCGACTCGCTCATTTGCCGGAAAACATCTTCGATCGAATAGATCCCGTTCCGGCCGGAATACGCCTGGATCAAATCGCGCAGGATTTCCCAATCGTCCCGCGCCTGGCCGGGCCCGCGAATGGCGCGATTCAAGCGCTGGAGCCGTCCTCTGCCGTTGATCATCGAGCCACGTTTCTCGGCGAAACCGAACGAGGGCAGGAGCGCCGTCGCAGCTTTAGTTGATCCATTCTCCAGCATGCTCATGACGATGAATGCCGGGAGCGCTGAAAGCTGTTGCGGCGTCAGCCCGATTTCGGCGGCGTCTTCGCCGAGAGCGACGAGTGCGCGAATCCGACCCGACCCAACGCCTTCGACGATCTCGCGCAGTCTCGCGCCGGGATATCCAGTTACGCCGAGCAACTGCGCACCATTCGTGTTCGGATTGCGATCCGCGCTGAGCAGGATGGTGTCGCTCTCGCCGAAATGAGGGACGATCTCGATGAGCTCGACGCCGAGGAGGTTTCCAAGCTGCCGGGTGAGCCACAGCTCTTCATTCGTCATCCCGCCGGAAGCGAGGATCGCGATTTCCCATCCCTTGAAATGCTTCAGTTGCGCGGCCGCGTGCGCGATCGCCGTGTTCCAATCAGTCGCGATCAACTTGTCGCCCGCGAGAATTTCCGGTTGGAGGAGACGTTTGTCGGATTGGAGATAAGCGAAGTTCAGCCGGCCGTAGTCGCACATCCACGAGGAGTTCACCGCGTCGTTTTCCCGAGGGGTCTGGCGATAAATCACGTCTTCGCGCGTCCCGATCACCGTGTTGCAACCAGTCGCGCAACTGGTGCAGAAGCTTTTCGTTTCCTTCAAAAACCAAACCCGCATCTTGAACCGGAAATCCGATGAGGTCAGCGCGCCGACCGGGCAAATATCGACGGTGTTGAGCGAGTAATTGTTTTCCAGCCGCTTGCCGGGATGCGCAGTGAGGACGCTGTGACTGCCGCGATCGATAAACCCAAGAACGTCGTCCTGCGCGATCTCCTGACAAAAGCGGATGCAGCGCGAACAAAGAATGCAGCGCTCGTCATCGAGTGTCACCCGCGGCCCGAGCTCGATGTTCTTCGGCTTCTTGACCTTGTTTTCGAGGAAGCGCGAATCGGCCCGGCCGTATTCGACGCTGAATTCCTGGAGCCGGCATTCGCCCGCCTGGTCGCAGATCGGGCAATCGAGCGGGTGATTGATGAGGAGGAATTCCATTACGCCCTTGCGACATTCCTGCGCGAGCGGCGAATCGGTTCGGATGCCCATCCCTTCGGCCACGTCCTGCGCACAGGAAATTTGCGGACGCGGCATCCAATTAATGATCGGTTTACCATCGGCCCCGAGTTCCGGCTTTCGATCCGGTCCCATCTTCGGCAGGCCCATTTCGATCAGACACATCCGGCAATTGCCCGGTGCGCTCAATTTTTTGTGGTAGCAATACCGCGGCACGTAACTGCCCGCCTGTTCGCACGCTTCGATTACCCGCGTGCCTTTCGGGAACTCATGCCAGACCCCGTTGATCTGGACGTTGAGCATCTGCGGAGCTGAAGTTGTATCGGCCATTTAATCTTTCTTATTCTTGCTCTTACTCATGCTCTTGCTCCGAAGCGCGGCAGAAGAGTAAGAGCAAGAGCACGAGTAAAAGTAAGAAGATTCATTTCAAATTCTTCCTGCGGTCCCTGCCTTCTCCCAACCCGGATCGCGCGGCAACGGGGACTCGGTGACTGTCTGTTCGCCGATCAACTCGCCTGGTGTGTATTCAGGGGGCATCGCTGGAGGGACCGGTTTCTGGGCGCGAGCCGCGAATTCATCGCGGAACTTTTCGACGAAACTTTGGGTCGGCCAGGCGCAGGCTTCGCCAAAAGCGCAGATGGTGCGGCCGGCGATATTATCGGCGACGGTCTTCAAAGTATCGGGGTCCTGGGTTACGCCGCCGCCGAGCAGCATGCGGTCGGTGATCTTTTGCATCCAGAGCGAACCCTCACGGCAGGGAGTGCATTGGCCGCAGCTCTCGTGTGCATAAAATTCGTTGATGTTGTTCAGCGTCCAGACCATGTCGCGCGAATCGTCGAGCACGATGACGCCGCCTGAGCCGGCCATCGATCCAGCCGCGGCCAATGAATCGAAGTCCATCGGAATTTCGTAAAGCGAAACTTCCTGTTCGGCCAGCGAGCCGTCCGGCTGTTTCAGCTTCAGTTTGAATCGCTCGTCCGCCCGCAGAACTTTTGCCGAACTTCCGCCGGGGATAACGGCTTTGATTTGCCGTCCATAACGTGGGCCGCCAGCCATGTCGTAAATGAGTTGGCCCATCGTTACCGCGCCAACTTCGATCTCGAAATAACCGGGACGTTGGACGTCGCCGCTCACGCAAACGATCCGGGTGCCGGTGTTGTTGGCCCGACCGAGACTCGCATATCGACCGCCGCCCATCTCGATGATGTGCGTCACGTGGCAAAGCGTCTCCACGTTGTTCACGATCGTCGGGCACATGTAGAGGCCGAGGACCGCCGGGAAGTAGGGCGGCTTGATTCGCGGATAAGCGCGTTTGCCCTCGAGCGATTCAATCAGGCCCGTTTCCTCTCCGCAAATGTAGGCGCCCGCGCCGCGATGGACGTAAATTTCGACGTCGAACCCAGTGCCGAGCATGTCCCGGCCTAGAAAATTTTTCGCGCGCGCTTCTTCGATGGCCTGCTCGAGGATCTTCGCGCCCTCTGGAAATTCGCCGCGGATGTAGATGTAAGCAGTCTTCGCGTTGAGCGCAAAACAGGAGATCAGCATTCCCTCGAGCAGCTGATGCGGATCCTCATGAATGATGTAGCGATCCTTGAAGGTCCCGGGCTCCGACTCGTCGGCGTTGCAAATAAGGTAGATCGGTTTCTTTTCGTCCTGCTTGATAAAGCCCCACTTCACCCCGCAAGGGAAACCCGCCCCACCCCGGCCCCGGAGCCCGGACGTTTTCACTTCGTTCACGATCTCGGTGCGCGACATGGCGATCGCCTTTTTCAACTGCTCGTATCCGCCGTGACGGAGATAGCAGTCGATGTCGGGCGTGTAATTGGCCGCGCCGATGTTTTTGAAAATGAGACGATGCTCGAGGGGGTGCACGAAATTTCGAATTTCGATTTTCGGATTTCGATTGAGCAGATCGGCGGCGGCAGCCGGCTGGACTTGCTCGACAAGCTCATCGTTCACCATGCAGACAGGCGCGGTGCCGCAGCTCGCGAGGCACTCGACAAATTCGACGCTGTATCGGCCGTCCTTGCTCACGGAAACCGGATTGTGCATCCCGTTGTCGTCGTGGTGACGAACAATGCCGGCGGCCGAGCAAGCGCGTTCCATCACCTCATAACTGCCGGCCATGGCGCAGCTCAATGTCCGGCAGACGCGGACGTGCGTTTTCCCGGCCGGCGCCTGGCGATACATCGGATAGAAGGTGACCAGCTCGAGGATGTTGATCGGCTGCAGCTCCAATTTTGTGGCGATCCAACTGACGGCTTCGTCGCTGATAAAACCGAACTCTTCCTGCCAGAGATGGAGAAGCGGCATGGCGGCACTCCGTTTGCGATCGGCCGGATAACGCGCAATCGCGTCATCCATTTTTCGCTCCAGCTCGGCTGAAATGCGTTTGTTCGTCGGTTCCACGGCAAACAAAGCGCTCGATTATTCCGACAACGTGCTCGCTTTCGACTGCACTTTGTCGTCCTTAAAAATCACCGTGACCGATTCTTTTCCCTGCGCGTAAAAATAAGTCGTCTTCTTTAGCAGAACGAAGTCTTTGGTGTCGATCGTCGTCGGCGGGCCAAGAATCGATTCCACCTGTTTCTTCGCCATTCCTTCGATGACTTCATCGACGTTGGCTTTGGTTAGCTTCTTCGAGGCGTTACAAGCCGCGAAGGTGAAGGCGAAGAATAACGCGAGAAGACAAATGACGAATGACGAATGACGAATGACGAAGGAATGATGAAACCCAAATGACGAAGGTTGCTCCGCATTCGTTCCCGTCATTCTCACGGTTTCGTCAATCGTCATTCGTTCATTCGTCATTTCCATCACCTGTCGCATTCTCCCATGACGAAATCCAGACTGCCGAGGATGGCAACCACGTCACTGAGCGATGAGCCCGGCAGAAGCTCTGGCAAAATGCTCAGGTTCACAAATGACGGCGCCCGAATTTTGAGGCGATGCGGAACGCCGCCGCCCTTGCTGTTGATGTAGAAACCGAGCTCGCCCTTGGGGTTTTCCGCACCGAAGTAAATCTCACCGGGCGGTGCATCGAGTCCTTCGGTCACGACGATGAAGTGATGAATCAGTTCCTCCATCTTCGTCATCACGCGCGATTTTGGCGGCGGCATATTTTTCCAATCGACGACATTGATCGGGCCGGCCGGCAATTTCTCGATGACCTGCCGCAGAATTCGGACGCTTTGCCGCATCTCTTCGACGCGGACGAGGTAGCGGTCGTAACAATCGCCGGCGGTCCCAACGACCACCTCGAAATCGTATTTGTCGTAATCCAGATAAGGATGCTTCCGCCGCAAATCATGTTCGACGCCGCACCCGCGCAGATTCGGTCCGGAAAGCGCGTACGCTATCGCACGGTCGCGTGGAATGACGCCGACGTCTTTCGTGCGATCGACGAAGATTCGATTTCGGGTCAGGAGGCTGTCGACTTCGTCGAGCTGGGGGATGAAGTCATCAAGAAATTTTCGGAGCGCAGGGATGAACGTGGGTGGAAGATCGCGGATCTGGCCGCCGACGCGAGTATAAGAGGTCGTGAAACGCGCGCCGGTGAGAAGCTCAAACAAGTTATAGAGTTTTTCGCGCTCGGTGAAGGTGTAGAGAAACGCAGTCATCGCGCCCAGGTCGAGTGCCATCGCGCCCAGGCCGAGGAGGTGCGACGAAATGCGCGCCGTCTCGCAACAGATGACGCGGATCGCTTTTCCGCGCGGCGGCAATTCCCAGCCCATCAGTTTTTCCACGGCGAGCGCGTAGGCGACATTGTTCGCCAGGGGGGCGAGATAATCGAGGCGATCGGTGTAAGGGACGAACTGGTTGTATTGCATGTTCTCGGCGATTTTTTCATCGCCCCGATGCAGGTAACCGACGTCCGGAGTGGCCTTCGTGATGGTCTCGCCGTCCATTTCGAGGACCAGCCGCAAGACTCCGTGCGTGGCCGGATGCGACGGCCCCATATTCAGGATCATCTTCTCGCCGATGTCGCCGAGATGTTCGCGCGCCTCAGCGTCCGCGGCCGCGACGCGCGTCACAGGATCTGGTGATTCGATTTCGCGCGTGGAAAATGCCATGGCAGCCTCGGGGTTTATGCTCGCGAGAGCCGCGCGACGCGCAAGCGCAAACTCGGTTTGGAAGCGCACGCGGCAGGACGGCGTGCGAACGAAAGCGGTGTCTTGGGACAGATGGGGATCCCTGCCCCGGGCGGCGGATGGGGCTTCCGCCGCCAGAACTCCGCGGAGCCATCGAGATGATGGCGCCGCGGTCCCATTAACCTACCTCATCTGCACCCAATAAGGACGATCCCCCGGAAGGAGGCTCTTCACCCTTTCTTGGGTGTGGAACGAGACTAACTCGACCCGGCCTTTGGAGATGTCCGTAGGCAGGACCGAATCCGGGCTCAGCCTCCAGCCCATGGCGGCGTTGCGCGCGAGTTCATCCAATGCGGGATGCCCGCTGCTTCGCAGCACACTGGTGCCGGTGACGCGGCCGCTGGTATTCATTTTCAGCGACAACACGACTGACCCATTCAGACCTTGAATGTAGACACCGAAGGGTAAGTTCGGTTCTTTCTTTTCAAGCCATCGGGCATTGGCCGTCGATAACGGCAATGCGATTAGCAGCGCTACTAACGCAAGCACTGCTTTGCGTGCATGTTTCTGCATACAGAAAGTATTTTCGCCGCGTGACAAAAATGCAAGCTGAATCGCGCGAGTTGCGCTCGGCCTGAGGAGAAACTACTAACCTAACATGGCAAGAAAGATCGCGCTACTCTTCGCGGGCCAGGGAGCACAAAGCGTCGGAATGGGCCAGGACCTGGCCGTGCATCATCCCGCCGCCGGGGACTTGTTTCAAGAGGCCGACCAGATTCTCGGACGATCGTTGAGCGCGATCGCATGGAACGGTCCGCTCCAGGAATTGACCAAAACTTCGAACTGCCAGCCGGCGCTCTACGTCCACGGGCTCGCGTGTCTCGCCGCTCTCCGGAGCGCCCTGGGCGAGTTCACGGTCGAAGCCGCCGCTGGTTTGTCGTTAGGCGAATGGACTGCGCACGCCGCGGCTGGAACATTTGATTTTGCCACGGGCTTGAAACTCGTGGAGACGCGGGGCCAGCTGATGGACGCCGCCTGCGCGGCAACCGCCGGTGCCATGGCCGCGATGATCGGCGCGGATGAGAACACTGTTCGCAACCTGGCGGCCGACACAGATGTCGATATCGCCAACCTCAATGCCCCCGGTCAGATCGTTATTTCCGGCGAATCCGCCAAAGTGGAGCTCGCGGTCAGTCTTGCCCGGGAACACGGCATCCGGCGCGCGACTCTTTTGAATGTCGCTGGGGCGTATCATTCCCGGCTCATGAACAGCGCCTACGAGCAGCTTGCGCGACCGTTGCTCGAAGCGACCCTGCAAGTGCCGCGGTTTCCGGTGATGAGCAATGTGACCGGCGGGAGGGTGGAAACGCTGGAGGAAATTCGGACCGCGTTGCAGGACCAGGTCACCAGCACCGTCCGTTGGACCGAATGCATGGAAAGTCTGTTCGATCGCGGCTGCGACTTCTTCATCGAGTTAGGCCCGGGCGAAGTCTTGACGGGTCTGCTGCGTCGTCTGCGCAAGGACGCGAACGTAATCAGCGTCAGCGATTCGGCTTCGGTGCACGCCTGCGTGGAAAAACTGGGCGGGGGATAGGCAAATGACATTACAAGAACAAATCGACTCCGATCTAAAAGACGCGATGCGGGCGAAGCAGGCCGGAAAACTCGCCGTGCTTCGCATGTTGAAGTCAGCGCTGAAATACGCGGCGATCGAAAAACCGGACGGCGTTCTCGACGATTCCACCGCGACCCAGGTGATTCGTAAACAAGTGAAGCAGCGCCAGGACTCGATCGAGAGCTTCGAGAAAGGCGGCCGTCCCGAGCTCGCCGCGAAAGAAAAGGAAGAGATGGAAATGCTCAACGCGTACCTGCCGAAGGGACTGGGCGCGGAGGAACTTTCGGCACTGGTGCGCGAGACGATCTCGGAAGTTGGCGCCTCTTCAAAAGCACAAATGGGTGCGGTGATGAAAGCCGTGCAGGCCAAGGCCGCCGGGCGGGCTGATGGCAAGACGCTGAGCGCGGAAGTGCAGAAACAGTTGAGTGGTTGAGAAGTTGAGCCGTTGAGAGGAGGAAGAATTCCCTCGCCTCAACCCCTCAACCCCTCAACCTCTCAACCTCTCAACCTCTCAACCTCTCAACCTCTCAACCTCTCAACCTCTCAACCTCTCAACCTCTCAACCTCTCAACCTCTCAACCTCTCAACCATGCTCACCGCCATCATTGTCGCCGCTGGCAGCAGCCAGCGAATGGGGTTTGATAAGTTATTGGCCTTGCTGGGTGACAAACCGGTGCTCGCTCACACGATCGATGCCTTCGAACGGACGGCTTCCGTCCACGAGATAATTCTGGTCGCGCGAGGGGACCGGCTTTCCGAATTTGAAGAACTCGTTAGGCAAAACGGTTTCCAGAAAGTGCGTCAGATCATTCCGGGTGGCGACCAGCGCCAGGACTCAGTCCGCGCTGGAATCGACCGGGTCTCCCAAACGAGCCGTTTCATTGCCGTTCATGACGCCGCGCGGCCGTTGGTCACGCCGGAACAAATTGAGCGCGTCTTTTCCTGTGCGCGCGATCACGGCGCTGCTGCGCTCGCCGAATCGGTCACCGATACCATCAAACGCGCGGACGAGAACCGCGTCGTGATGGGGGGCGTGCCGCGTGAGAATCTCTACGCCATGCAGACTCCGCAGATCTTCGCGCGGGATCTCCTCGAGCGCGCTTACCTTGCGGTCGCTGCCGACAAGCTTTCCATCACCGACGAAGTCTCGGCCGTCGAACATCTCGGCGAAAAGGTCGTACTCGTCGCGAATGACGAATGGAACGTGAAGATCACTTACCCCCGCGACCTCCTTCTTGCCCAGGCCTCGATGGCGCGGCGCGGTTCCTAAACCCTCGGAACTTCGGGAATGTCGCCGACGAGATCGACGATGGCCTTTACATCGGCGCCGCGAAAAGCGCGGCCCCTCTTCAGTTTCATCTTCGGCGTAAGCTCGCCGGCCCGAAGCAGCTGTCCGTTTTTCCAGACCCACGCTTCGGAGTTGTAAGGCCCGACCCGGCGCGGATCGGACCAGGTATGGATCGAGACCAGTTGCGAGGTCACTGCCGCCGCGATGTGCATCGGGCCGCTGTCGACACTGATGACGAAGCGCGCCGCCCGGATAAGCCAGATCAGTTGGAGGAGCGTTGTTTGATTCAACAAATTCACGCAATTCTCCGGCACGGTGATTTTGCGCGACGACTTCCCGACAATGACGACGCGCACCGGGTCAAATGCTTCGCAAAATTTTTCGACGACGGAGTTTCGCAATGATTTCCGGTTCCCGCGCGAGAACGGATGGAGCAGAACGAACGGCGGATAGGGATCGAAGCGGGGCAACGGGTCCCCCGTCGGCAAAGGGAAGCGGAGCTGTTCTGGGATCGTGGCACCGAAGGCGTCCGCGAGTTTTAGATAGCGATCGACCGCGTGCGCTCGCCGATCCACTTTGGCAGTGTGCCTATAGAACAGCCGCGAACCTTCCCGGCCATCGTTCATTCCCCAAAAGTTCTGGGCACCGCTGATCTTCCCGATTAAGGCGCTGCGGAGCAGTCCTTGGAAATCGAGAGCCACGTCGGGTCGTAGTGACCGTGTTTTCTTGATCCACGGCCAGAGAGTGCGCGGGGCGTTCAAGCCGTTGAACTCCCCGCGCGGAAAAACATGGACGTGGTTCACGTCCGAGTTCCCGCGCAAAAGCGTGGTCCATTCCGGATTGATCACCCAGGTGATTTCCGCGCCTGGATGCGCGTCTCGGATCGCGCTGACTGCCGGCAGCGTGTGCACGATGTCTCCAAGCGAACTCGGCTTGATGATCAGGATCGATTTGATTTCGGAGTTCAAGAGGAACGAATAATGACGCGACCCCGAACTGCCGATCAATCCTGCAATCAATGATCGGGGCGAATGATTGGCTTGAATTTCGGTTGCGTCTTTTGTTAGACAAGGACGCATTTCTCCCGCCCCAAACCCTATGAACGCACCAAATATCGCTCTCTACGCCGGCGGACCGCTTGGCCCTGCTGAAATCACCCAGAACCTCGCCGCGACCCAGCAAGCGGGCTGGACGACGATCATCCTGGGCCTGTTCCATGTCGGAAGGCCGCAAATACAGGGCCAGAGCTATGGCGACATTATTTTTAACGACTCGCTCACAATCTCGCAGGGAAAATATCTCGCGGCTTCTTCCTGGCCCGGTGAGATCGCGAAGTTGAAACAAGGCGGCTCCGCCGTGACAAAGATTTACGCATCGGTGGGGGGCGGCACAGGGGTCGAGGATTACCAATCGATCCAGGCAATATATCAGAGCAACGGCAATTCTTTCAGCGGGACGATGCTCGAGACGAATTTGCAGGTGCTGAAGAACACGTTCCCGGCAATTGAGGGCATCGACATGGATTGCGAGGATAACTACGACCAGGTCTCGTTCGTCGCCTTCTGCGAAATGGTCATCGGTTTGGGGTTTGATGTGACCTTCTGCCCGTATGCCAGCTGGGAGATGTCATTCTGGACCGGGTCTTTGGCGCAACTTGAGAAAGGAAATCCCGGCGCGGTGAAATGGTGGAACCTGCAATGCTACGATGGCGGACAGGGCAACGATCCAAAGGACTGGGCCGCTGCAATCACCGCCGCCCTGCCCTCGTTTTCGACGGATCGGTTCATCCTCGCGAGCGATTGGACCGAGGACTCCCCAGCGCAAGTTACAAGTCTCCTCTCCGGTTTTGCAGCCGAACCTTGTTTGGGCGGGGGGTTCATATGGGACATGGATGGAATTCTTAGCGGTGGCTCTACCATGGCCGATTATGTGAAGGCGATCAGCGCCGGGCTGTGATCGCTAGCGGCCTAACTTCAGCCGCTCGGCCAGAAGCTGCGGCAAACCGGCCTTGATGATCTTTTCCTGCGCTATCGCGACGTCATATTTCACGCGGCGTTGCTCAACGCAGTTGTCCGCGAGATCGTAAATGCAGTAAGCCGCGCGCCAGTCGCCGTCGCGTGGCTGGCCGACGCTGCCGGTGTTGATGAAATATTTCTTCGCCGGCTCGATCACAAGTTGATCGACTCTCACGCGCTTGACGCCGTCGTCGCGGACGAAAGCGCCGGCGACGTGGGTGTGGCCGAAAAAGCAGACGGTGGTTTGCTGGTGAGTGAAGCTCGCGACCGCATCGAGATTGTTAAAGACATAATCCCAACCCTCGGGGGTATCGAGAGTGGCGTGGACGATGGTGAAATCGTTCACCTGGCGGGTAAAAGGGAGCTCGCGTAACCAGAGCTTGTCGGCATCGCTCAAGTGTTCGCGCGTCCAGTTGATCGCCGCCTCGGCGAGCGCATTAAAATCGCGGGTCGATTCTGAGATCGAGGCCTGTTCGTCATGGTTCCCTTTGACGACGGGGCATTCGAGTTTCTGGACGATCTTGACGCACTCGTGCGGGTTGGCGTTGTAACCGACGATATCGCCGAGGCAAACATAATGAGTGCATTCGCGTTGGCGCGCGTCGGCCAGAACAGCCTCGGTGGCCTCGAGGTTGGCGTGAAGGTCGCTGAGAATGGCGAAGCGCATGGACAACGCGGCCTTCGCCGCCCTACTCGGGTATCCGCTGATCTGGCGCAATGTTCAACTTGATTTCGAGTTCCTTCAGGCGGCGGAGCAACGCGGGGAGGCGTTCTTGTTCGCCGCGGTCGTAGAGCCCGCGGAGTTGCTCGTAGGCGTCGCGCTCGCGTCCCGGGCATTGGGCCAGTTCGTAGGCGGCGAAACGCCGGACATAGCTGTGGGCTCCCGGGAGTTCAGCCGCTCTCATAAAGAATTCCGAGGCGCGCGCGTGGTCTTCGTATTTGTCGCGGTAAAGCCGGCCCAACGCTTCATAGAGTTCCGGACGACTCGGATTGTTTTTTATTCCGCGCTCGAGGAAATCTTTTCCGAGCGCGAGATAATCACGAGCGGCTTTGATGCGGAGCGCCTCGCGCGGCTGGGCTGGATCGTTCAGGGCCGCGGTGCTCGCATTCCAGGCCATGTGCCAGGCGGCCATGTCCCAGAAGAGAACGGCCCGCGGCTGCAACGTCGTCGCCTGTCGGAAAAGGAGCAGGACGCGGCTCCATTGGGTCTGTTCCCAGGCGACGTGAGCCTGGACGAACAAGGCGTCCGCGACCAGAGAGCGAAAACCACTCAGCGCTGCGACGAAGCCGAGCTGGCTGACCTGTTCCCGCAAACCGAGATTGAAATCGACGCTGCGAAAGTGAAAGCGGCGCTGCGTTTCCAACAGGGTGTGTTCAATCGGCCAGCGCACCGCACCGAAGGCGAGGACCGCCACAAGGATGATTGCGCCGCGTTTCACAGTTCCTTTTGGGAAAATGCCGCCCACGCGAGCGCCAGGTAAAATCCGCAGTAGAACAACGCCATCGCAATCGTCTTGAGCAGGAGGGGAAGCGGGATCGCATTTCCGGCGACGATATCGTCGGTGAGATTAAATGACTGAAGATCTGGGAACACGAGGGCAACGACCGCGAGAAAAGTTTCGGTGAACCAGCCGGCCGCGTTGACCTGCGACCAGTACTCGCGGGCGATGGCCTGGAGATGGCCGATGAAATAAACGAACGCCATCACGATAATAGTGAAGATGGTGCTCGATGCGAAGGTCGAGATGAACAGGGTGAGCGAGGCGAGCAGGCAAGCCTTGGCATAGATGACGGCGATGCCGGGGAAGATATTCGGGTTGAGGGCAGCGGCCCGGACGGCACGCAGGGCGTCAGTGCTTTGTTCCGGCGGCGAACCACTCATCTGGCGCGCGGTTTCGGCCAGGACGCTTTGCTCCCGCAGGAAGAGGACGATGAAGAACATGACCGCCATTGCGAGAATGCTCACGGCGAGCAAAAGAAAAACGCCCAACAATTTTCCGGCGAGATACTCGAAGCGCGATACCGGTTTTGCCAGGACGGTGTAAGCAGTCCGCTCTTCGATGTCCTGGGGCAGAAGGCGCGCAGGGGCAAGAATCGCCAGGAGCGAAGTGAAAATGCTGATCGCTCCCAGCCCAACATCCTTCAGCACCTGGAACTCCTGCTGGAATGTCATCTGGGCCATGAACGCGGACGCGCCGATGAGAAGGAGCGCGAAGAGGAGGAGGACGTAGAAAATTTTTAGCCTAACGAGTCCCGTCAGGGTATTGCCGGTGATTGCGGTGACGCGCCTGATTGAGAACGCGCGGTGAACGGAGCTATTCATTCGGCGGGCGCTTCCGCGGTTCCGTCGCTTCAAGAAAAAGCTGTTCAAGCGAGGTCAGCGGCTGGCCACGCTCTATTACCTGCACGCCGGAGCGCGCCGCCTGCGCGTCCAGTTCGGCGAGAAATTGCGGGGACGCGTCCTGTAAGATCAGCTGCGTCTGGTTGTTTATTCCGAGCAGGTCACGCAAAGGCCCTTCGCGGACCATGCTGCCGTTCGCCAGAATTCCAACGCGATCGCAAATCTCCTGGACCTGGCCGAGCAGATGCGAGGAGAGCAGGACTGTTATGCCGCGGTTTTTGAAATCGAGAATGAGGTCGCGAATATCACGGGCGCCGGCGGGATCAACCCCTGCGGTAGGTTCGTCGAGGACCACGAGCGCCGGTTCGTGAATCAAAGCCTGGGCGAGCCCGATCCGTTGCAGCATTCCCTTGGAATAACCAGCCAGCCGGCGATCGCGCGCACTCGTTAGGCCGACGAGCGACAGCATTTCGTCGACCCGCCGTCTCAGGCCGGCACCGCGGAGCCCGCAAAGTTTGCCGTAGAATTTGAGCGTCTCTTCGCCCGTGAGAAACTTGTAGAAATAGGGATTTTCCGGGAGGAATCCGACCGATTCGCGGCTCGCCACTTCGTCGCTCGGGCGTCCGAAAATTCTGGCGTGGCCGCGCGTTGGGGTTACGAGCCCGAGAATGATTTTGAGTGTCGTGCTTTTGCCCGAGCCGTTGGGACCGAGCAGTCCATAAATTTGACCCGGCGCCACTTCGAGATCGAGATCTCGCACCGCGACAACTGAACGCCGCTGGAAGGAGAGGGGGAAAACCTTGGTGACGCCGGCGAGGGCGACGGCAGGCTTAGTCGTGTCGAATTTCAAAGCCGCGAAAAGTTGGGGGGTTCGTCAGCGACGTCTCGCTGTGTTTTCTGATATGGCCGCGCAACTCGCTTTCAAGAATCGCGGCGAGAAAGGCGCGTACTTCCTCTTCTTCGCCTGTGGCCAGAAGCTCGACGCGGCCATCGGCCAAATTGCGCACTGCGCCGGTTAGGTCGAACCCTTTCGCAATGTTCCTGACCGACCAGCGAAAGCCCACGCCCTGGACATTGCCTTCGTAAAAGACCTGCACCGATGCGCTCACGCACCGAAGATTGATCTGGCTTCCCCTGCGCGGCAAGCGCGCTGCGCCTTATTGCTCCGGCGACGGAGCGGGCAGTTCAGAGGGGGGTAAGGCTTCAGGGGGAGGAACCAGACGCGGGTCCTGGGAATTAAGATTGAACTGCTCCACCGGCGGTGGCGTGGACGAGGTCGCGAGCGGATCCACTTTAGGCGCGGAGACGGATGCGATCAGGTTCGACGAAGCGGGCCGAATATCTTCGCTCGAGACATAGCCCTGCTCACCGGTCGCGGCGATTTCAACTTTGCTGAAACCGAAGGACGGCCGGATCAATCTCACGACTGTCTCGCGGGTCAGCGACTTATCCGGATCCCGGCCGGCCTGCGGTCCACGCCGGAAAAATGCCGCGGATTCGACAGACACAACGAAAAGCTTGGCGTCGCGTTTCGCAGAAGGTTTGGTCTGCGTCGTTTTGTTGGCGTTAGAACACGCGCCAAAAAAGAGCGCCACCAGCGACAGCGCGGGGAGAAGTCGAGAGTAATTCACGCGGCGGATTTAAGCACGTGGCGCGCCACTTTACTTATACGAATAGACCAGACAAACGGTAGACGTCTCGCCGTCCAGAAGGCTGACAGCGACGAAATATTGGCCGCTTGTCACCGGCGAAAAACCGGCCGAGGCGCGTTCGCCTTCACTGTAGCTTTCGCTTGTCATCGGCTTGCCGCCTTCGTCGAAAATGTCGACCGCGATTTTCTTCGCCTTATCGTTCGCGGCCGCGGCGGAAAACCAATACTGGTTGCCGGCGTAAAGGTTTACCGCGATCAGAGCGCGGTCTTTCGGTTTGATCTGTCCCGCCCAATGCCCGTCGCGCAATTTGAAACCTTCGTTCGTGAAAGCGCCGGTCAGATCCAGCGCCTGGCGGTGGGCCTCGACTTCCTCGTCATTCTCCGCCCAAACAGCCGCGGCAGCCGCGACGAGCGCCACTCCGGCGAGAATCAGGAAACGCTTTTTCATTTTGCGTCGTCCTTCCGCTGAATTTCTTCCATCAACTTGGTGACGGCGTCATTCAGCTTCTTCACCTCGTCGAGGGTTGGTCCTTTCCCGGTTTGGAATGCGACCAATTTTTCCATGTTGGCGAGCTGATCGTTCACACTCTTGACCAACGCCTCGCTTTTCAGTTCGGCACTTATGTCGTTCATCTTCGAGTGGATGAAACCGACCACCGCGGGCTGCCCGCGCGGCGAGCACCTCGAGCACCGCCGCGGCCAGCTCGTGCGGACGGTCCGGGCTCCACGAGGCGGCCGGTCACGCCGTCGGCGACGACCTCGGCGAGGCCGCCGACGCGCGTGGCGACGACCGGCGTGCCGGCCGCCATCGCCTCGGCGAGCACGGTGCCGAAGGGCTCCTGGCGCGAGGGCGCGACGAGGACGTCGAGGTGGCGCATGACGGCGGCGCCGTCGGCGACCCAGCGGACGTGCTCGGCCGTCGGCGTTGCGCACCTGCTCGGCGTAGGCCGGGTCCGATGCGTACGGATCGTCGCCGACGATCACGATCCGCGCGCCCGGAGCCCCGGCGCGGATCGCGCGGCGGCGCTGGACGAGGTCGAGCGCGCCCTTGCGTGGCTCGATCCGGCCGACGAAGCCGATGACGGGACCGTCGCCTGCGCCGACCGTCGGCCACGGCGCCGGGGCGTGGGCGACGTCGAGCTCGACCGGGCAGTAGACGACGTGCGCGCTCAGGCCCGTGAGGCGCTCGGCGACGGCGCCGGAGTCGGCCAGCACGGCGTTGGCGAGCGACCAGTGGCGCGGCACGCGATCGACGATGTCGTGGACGTGCAGCACGCTGTGGCGGCCGGCCAGCGCGGGCAGCAGGCGGCCGCTGACCGTGCCGTTGAGGTAGACGAGGTCGTGCCGCGCGCGAGCCGGCGGGCGCGCGGAAAGCTCGCCAGGGCCCGCGCGCCGGCGCCGCGCTCGAGGCCGCCGAGCGCGAGGCGGACGACCGGCAGGCCCGGCTCGTCCATCGGTCCCGGCGGCCGGCGTCGCGAGCGTCAGCTCGTGCCCGCGCGCGAGCAGCCGCTTCGCGAGCCGCAGCAGCCCGATCTCGGCGCCGCCCGGATGGGCGACGGCACATACCGCGAGGATCCGCACGGCCCGATCCTCGCAGGGCGCGGTCGCTGTGAGACTTGGCAGTGGTGACGCGAGCTGCACGACGCGATCTGGGAGGCCGCGCCGCGCGACGCCGTGCCCGAGCGGTTCGTGTTGCGCCGCAGTACCTGCTCGCTCACGTCGCGCCCGGCGACGCGGTGCTCGACCTCGGCTGCGGCGCGGGCGAGTTCAGCGCCGCGCTGACGGAGGCGGGGGCGCACCCGATCGCCGTCGACGTCGCGCCCGAGGCGCTGCGGCGGGCCGGCGAGCGGGTGCCGGGCATGGCGACCTGCGGCTGTGGCGCGAGGGCGAGCCCCTGCCGGTCGACGACGCGAGCGTCGACGTCGTCTGGGCGGGCGAGGTGATCGAGCACGTCGCCGACGTCGCGCCGTGGCTGTCGGAGGTGCGCCGCGTGCTGCGCCCGCGCGGCACGCTGCTGCTCACGACGCCGCACCACGGACCGCGGACGATGCTGCGCCTCGCGCTCAGCCCGCGGCGCTTCGCCGCGCACTTCGAGCCGCGCTCGGACCACGTGCGCTTCTTCTCGCCGGTCACGCTGGGCGCGCTGCTGGACGACCTCGGCTTCGACGTCGCAGCAGCTGCGCGTCAGGCGCGCGACGATCCTCGCCCGCGCGGTGCCGCGGCTAGTCGCGACCGATGCGCGTCCTGCTCGACACGACCTATGCGCGGCGCGGACCGAGCGGCACCGGCGTCTACGTCGAGCGCCGAGCGGGCGCTGCGCGCCGAGGGCGTCGACGTCGTCGAGGCAGCGGACGTGCGCCGGCCCGCCGCCCGCGGGCGGCGGGGCGGGCAGCGCGCGCAACCTCGCGCGCGACGCGTGGTGGACGCAGGTCGAGCTGCCGCGCCGCGCGCGCGGCGGCGCGCGCCGACGTGCTGCACCACCCGCTGCCGGCGCTCGCCGGCGCGCGCCATGCCCGCAGGTCGTCACGCTCCACGACCTCGCCTTCGAGCGCCTGCCCGAGCACTTCGCGCCCGCGTTCCGGCGCTGGGCGTCGGCTCGCACCGGCGCGCTGCGCGCGGCGCGGACGCTGTCGTGTGCGTGTCGCAGACGACGCGCTGGGACGCGATGGCGCGCTGGGGCTGGACCCCGCGCGGATCGTCGTCGCGCCGCACGGGCCCGGTCAGCAGCGCTGCCGTCGGCGCGGTGCGCGCGGAGCACTTCCTCTACGTCGGCGACGACGAGCCGCGCAAGAACATCGCGCTGCTGCTCGAGGCGACGCGCGCTATCGCCGCAGGCCGGCGCCGGGCGCGCTCGAGCTCGTCCTCGCCGGGCGCGCGCGGATCCACCAGGACGGCGTGCGCTGCGAGGCGCGCCGCCGACCTCGCCCTGCTGCTCGGCGGCGCCGCGGCGCTCGTGCAGCCCGCGCTGTACGAGGGCTTCGGGCTCACGCGCTGGAGGCGATGAACGCCGGCGTCGCGGTCATCGCCGCCCGCTCGCCCGGGCTCGCCGAAACCTGCGGCGACGCCGCGCTGTACATCGATCCCTACGCCGGCGCGGGCCGTCGCGGGAGCTGCGCGGTTGCGGCGAGCCGGCGCTGCGTGCCGAGCTGCTGCCGCGGCGGCGAGCGGCAGCGGAGTTCTCCTGGCAGGCGTCAGCGCGCGCGCACATCGAGGCATATAGCCTGGCTCAGGTGCCCGTGCCACGAATCCCGCCACCGCTGCGAGCTCCGATGAAGGTCGCGATCCTCGGCACGCGCGGCATCCCCGCGTCCTACAGCGGATTCGAGACCGCCGCCGAGCAGCTTGCCAGCCGCCTGACCGAGCGCGGCCACGAGGTGATCGTCTACTGTCGCCCACATGTCGTCGACCGGCGCCTGAAGGAGCACAAGGGCGCGCGGCTCGTGCACATCCCGGCGGTGCGCAACAAGTACCTCGACACGTTCACGCACACGTTCCTGTCCTCGCTGCACGCCGCGCGGCGGCTGCGGCCCGACGTCGCGCTGTTCTTCATCGCGGGCAACAGCCCGATGTGCCTCGTCACGCGCAGCGCGGGGATCCCGACGGTCATCAAGTCGACGGGCTGGCCGCCGAACTGTCTGAGTGGCCCGCGCTCGCGAAGGCCTACCTGCGCTTCGCCGAGCGCAACGCGCCGCGCTGGTCGGACACGGCGATCACCGACTCGCACGCGGTGGATCGCTGTCCCGGCTATCCGCTGCTGCCGCTGGCCTTCTGTGTGGTTGCCGCGGCCGTGTCGCCAGCGTTGTCCGCGCCGATCCGGTCAGCGCCTTCCGCGGCGCGGCGCTGCTCGCTCTCGGCGTGCCGGTGTTCTTCTGGTTCCGGCGCGCGAGATAACAGCGAGTGTCCCTGATGTGCTGCGGGCTCGCGCCTGATCTGGGATCGGCCGCGCGCCGGCACTGATGCCGGCAATCATGTCTCCAGCGAACGCGCGGCCGGTGGGACTGCGGGCACCAGGCTTTTTGACACGCTGCTAAGGGAACAATCGCTCGATTCTCCACGCCGTGCCCTCACGCCGATAGACGATGCGATCGTGGAGGCGGTGGTTTCTCCGTGCCAGAACTCGATGCTGACGGGGACGAGCCGGAAGCCGCCCCAGAACGGCGGCCGCGGCACGGGCCGTCCCTCGAATTGTTCTTCGCAGTCGCGGAGGCGTGCCTCGAGCACGTTCGGCCGGGCAGGACGGTGCTCTGTTCGGATGCCCATGCGCCGATCTGGCTCGCCGCGCGGCCGGCCGGCGAAGTAGGCGTCGGACTCGTCCGCGGGCAGCCGCTCGACCGTCCCCTCGATGCGAATCTGTTCCTCGAGGGTTGGCCAGTGCAGGCAGAGCGCGGCGAACGGGTTGTCGGTGAGCTCGCGCGCCTTGCGGCTGGTGTAGTTGGTATGGAAGGCGAACCCGCGGGCATCGGCGCCGCGCAGCAGCACCATCCGGACGGACGGGTGGCCTGTCGGCGTCGGCGGTGGCCAGCGCCGTCGGCGTGGTGTCGACGCCAAGACCGCCGGCGCGCGTCACGGCGTTGGCGAACTGCGTGAACGGATCCGGGTCGGGCGCTGCGCTCGGCTACGCGACGGCGACGGCGACGGCGGCGATAGGCGCGCGGTCCGGCTGCACCCACTCGGCCCGGGCACGGCTGCTGGCCAGCGACTCGGCGGAATAGAAGCGATTGATGGCGCGCGGATCGGCGAGCAGCGGGCAGGATTCGAGCAGCGCGTCGGCCGTGCGGGCGTCCGGGATGGCGGGCGCGCGCGTCGAGGATCAGCGTCGAGCCACGCCCGGGTCATGCGTGTGATGGAACTTTCCGGGTGCGCCCTTGGCGGTCGCGAAGCGGCGCAAGCCATCGAGCAGGGCCGCGAGGGCACGATCCGGGCCGTCCCGTTCGAGGTAGGCCCACGCCGTGCGGATATGGTCGGCGTGGCGGAAGTCGTCGAGGTCGGCGGCCTCGAAGCGTCGGAGCAACTCGTCGTCTTTGGTCACGCAGGGATCGTATCAGGCCTCAGGCTTCTTCTCCGCTTACAATCGAGCCAGCGCCGGGGTGGCGGAACTGGCAGACGCTCGGGACTTAAAATCCCGTGACCTTCGGGGCGTGCGGGTTCGATTCCCGCCCCCGGCATTGCAAAATGCTCAATAAAATTAACGATACTGGGGCTTTGTGAGCCGTTGCGCGAGTGCATCGATTTGCGTCCGGGCTAACACTGGGCTAACATCCAGCCGATGGCTCGAAAAGCCAACCTGACAGACCGCTTCGTTGCGGGCCTTCGATCTTCCAAACGCGTTGCGTATTTCGATAGCAAAGCCAGGGGTTTGGCGCTGCGGGTCACGCCGGGTCGAGGTCAAGACCTGGGCGTTCGTCTACCGGGCCGGCGGCAAGCTGCGATGGCTCACGCTCGGGAGCTACCCCACGCTGAGCCTGGCTGACGCACGCGCGCAGGCGCTGGCGAAACGGCATGCGATCGACGTCGAGAGTCGGGATCCCGCTGAGGAAGGAGGGACTAGGAGCGCGAAGCCGCCAAGCTGCCCGCTCCG